>OZ271918.1:0-125000 GCA_965602015.1 Salinispira sp.
CCGGTAACCGGCACCCGAACACTGCTAACTGACTCCGCCGGACGGATGATGGCTGCTGCGTTGAGTGAATCATCAATCGGGAAAAAGAGGCCGATTCCCAGGAACAGCGTAAAGATTACTGAACTCCAGGTAGATACCTTCGTCCAGCGCTTCGATCTTATTTGCATGTGATACCTTTGCAGTCGGAATCGGGACTTACATCTCCAAAACTCTGAGCTTTGGGTTTAGACGTACTGGGCCTGCCAGAGCTCCCGGTAAGCTCCGGTTCCGTCGGACATCAGTTCGTCGTGGCTGCCCGACTCTATGATTCGGCCGTTTTTCATGAGGTGGATAGAGTCGCAGCCCACAAGGGTCTGCAGGCGGTGGGCTGCCACTACGCAGGTGACCCCCTGCTCCTTGAGCGAATCGAGGGTTTTGTTGAAGGCTTTCTGGGAAGCGTTGTCCAAGGCGCTGGTTGCCTCGTCGAGGAGCAGTACCGAGGGCTTTTGGATCAGTGTTCGAGCAAGGGCGATTCTTTGGCGCTCGCCGCCGGAAAGATCGCGGCCGCCTTCCTGCAAGATGGTGTCGAAGCGCCGGGGCAGGCCTGAGATAACCGACAGCGCCTGGGCTTTAACGCAGGCTTCCAGCACGTCTCCGATGCCGACGGATTCTTCACCCATAATCAGGTTTTCATAGACCGACATGCTCAACAGCTGTACATCCTGGGACACGTACCCGATGCAGCTGCGCAGCCATGATAAATCCAGGTCCCTGATGTTGATGCCGTCGATGCTGATTGAACCGCTGTCCGCCTCGTAGAGACGAAAGAGCAGTTTCATCATGGTCGATTTTCCGCATCCCGACGCACCGGCTATCCCCACCCGGCTTCCTGCGGGTATTTTTACCTCAAGATTTTCCAGCGCCGGCCGCCCTGCTTCATATGAGAATTCGACTCCCGAGAATTCAATTTCACCTTTTATGCTTGTCGGGTGAATTTTCTCAGGTTGGGTATCATTCTCCGGCTCTTCGTCAGGCAGCTCGAGTATTTCCCCGACTCTCCGGGCAGCGATATCGGCGCTTTGAATGGCGGGCTGCATGGTGAGGATCCTGTTCAGGGGTGCGGAGAATGTGCCGCTCAGCATGGAGAAACTGATGAGCTGCCCGAAGCTCAGCTCTCCGGCCATTATCATCCGGCTCCCCGCCCAGAACAGAATGATTCGCTGAATGAGTTCGAAGGCTGAAAGGAGCTCCTGCTGAACGGCGGCGAGCCTTGTGAGACTGAAATGGGTGTTTGTCAGGTCGCCGAACTGCTTCCGGCTGATTTCCATGGATGTAGCCTCATATCGGCTGCCCTTGATAAGTCCCATGGACGACAGGGCCTCTATCACCCTGCTGTTGCACATACCGTAGAGCGTCATGTAATCCCGGTTTTGCTTTTCGAAGGTCTTGTGCATCCCCAGTACCAGCAGCGCGGACAGGGGAATTATCAGCATCATAATCAGGGCGAGTTTGGGCGCCTGGAAAAACAGAAAGCTTCCGACGCCGATAACCATCATGCTGTCCACCGATAATGCCATAACGCTGCCCGAAAGCACACTGCGTATCCGTCTGATGTCGTCGAACCGGGTGTGGATTTCACCGGTTTTCCGTGAGTCGAAAAAGCTCATCGGCAGCTTCATCATTTTCGCCATATAGCGGTTCATCAACTCGAGGTCGATGTTGCAGCCGATTGCCGAGAGAATGTACTGTCTGCTGAATGATAAAATCCCCCTGAAACCAACCAGCGAAAGGGCGACCAGTGAGATAACCGAGAGACTCAGTCCGAGCTGCCCCGGGATTACCGAATCAACGAGAAACCGAAAGTAGATGAACTGCAGGATACTGATGACAGAGAGAATCCCCGAAGCCATCACGACCATCGCGAATGATCCGGTGAAGGGACGTAGCAGTTTGATAAAGCCCGCAAGGCCCGGTGTTGCCGACGTCTCGGTCAGAACCCCGCTTCCCGGCTCAAGAATCATTGCCGCGCCCTGATACAGCAACTCGAACTGCCTAGCGGAAAGCCGGCGTTTCCCCTCGCCGGGGTCGGCCAGGTAAAACCTTCGAGACCCCGTGCGATATAACACCGCAAAGTGACCACCGTCCCCCAGGCGGCTCTCAATATGAACAATGCAGGGCAGAAAAACAGCTGCCCGAAACTGGCCGGATTCTACCCGTACAGCCCTGACGGAAAAACCCAGTTCGCCGGCGGCCTTGGCCATCCCGGCAAAACTGCTCCCCCGCAGCCCGGTGCCCGCCAGCCGGCGAATCTGTTCCATGGAATGCAGCACCCCGTGAAACCGGCAAATCATTGCCAGACATGCCGCCCCGCAATCCTGCTCATCCCTCTGACGAACCAATCGGAACATCACGGAGTTTCCTCGTCAGATTGGTTCTCAGCCACTGTCGCAGACCTGTCCGAGTCCTGGTTTTCCGGATTTACCGGTTCGTTAATAGGGACGAGGGGAGTGCGGGCTATACGTAGGCCTCGCGCGCCGGTGAGGTACGGGGTTCTTTTGAAGGAGCTTATGGACGGTGACCCACCGAAAAAGGAAGATGTACAGTACATCCGAAAACTATCGTAGTTCATTGCCCTACGACGATTCTCCCAGTTAGTTTCCTCCTCGTGCATGAGCCATTCATTATTGTTACCGGAAAGATCAAATATACCCAAGTGATTCGGTCGTTTTGTTCCTACCTCATGGGTTTGCCAGGCTATACCGCTGGTGTTGGAATTTTCTATGTACCAGGCAAATTCACCATTTAGTTCGGGGTCATCCTCGGGAATGTACATGGCCCCGCTGGCGGCAAGATGAAATGCATAGTATTGCCCTTCCATCCTTTGATTCCACTCGTATTTTGGAGTAGGAATTCGATTAGGATCGAGCCAACAGCCAGCGACGTCATACTCCGACGGAGTCGGAAGCCTAAATCCGTCATGCAGGTAATGAAGCTTTTCATCTACATATTGGTAGAGGTCCGCTTCCACCGGAATAAATATATCTGTAGGCACATCGTTTGTCCTGCTTCTACCAGCATTTGCCAGGCGCGCGTCCCGTATTACGCTTCCGTCGCGTCTGCGATATACCGGGCTGAGTTCACTGCCGCTGTGGGCATTCACCCATTCGGTCAGCGCGTTGGTCCAGACTACTGCGCTAAACCAGTCTATGTGGGTCACCGGGTGACGTTCGTTCAGGAGGTTTGGAGGGATTTCCGTACTATGGCTTTCATCAGACATTATACCCATGCCCATTTGCCCGGGAGATCTAAAATGGTAACGGCTTTCCAGCCGGTCTTCCGCAGTCGCCCAGCTGTGTATTGTTTCCCATAGTACATAGGTTACCTCTGTTTCCCCCATCCAGCAGGAGGCGACGGGAATGACAGCTTCGTGGAATTTTAATTTTGTGTGGCCATTGACGGTATGACGAAGCCGCAGAGATAGCTCCCCAACCTGGAACTGCTGAAGCGTTCCTGGCGCGCTTTCAACCCGGATGTATTGACGGTCGTGAAAAGGGGGAATGGTTGGGACATCTCCCTCAGTAAACCATGCTGTGTCTAGATTACTAACGGTTGGCAAGCCGGCGGCGATTTCATTTTCCGCATGTCGGGCCTTAGTTGACTCGAAATGACAGCCGACAGGTAAGGTCCACAAAACAATCAAAAAACAGCTAATCATGGTTCTTCTCATGCTCTCATCCCTATTCGATTACCCGAAGGCTGACAATCTGATAGTCAGAGCGGTCTTTGCCGGAATGGGGATCCATCATGGTATCCCAGTCCCAGCCGCTCACGGACACGAAGTGGGTGGCACCGTTGTGCGTTTGAAGCTTCACAATTACGCCGCTTACATCGCCGTAGTCATTTGCCTCGCGAAATTGATTCAAAACGCTCTGGCCATTTGAATAGCTGAGGTCGCTGTAATTCTCCAAATTGTCGCCGGTGAAGAAAGGAAGATCATCGGAGCTATCTATTGATAGATAGTCATCTAAAGACAGGCTCAGTTTTTCGCCGATCACCTCCATCAATTTCTGAGGATTGTTTACGTACCCGTTTTTCTCAATTATGGGATTTCCATTATCGGATCTCATCCCCGCCTCCACAATCTCCAGCGCTTCGTCGAAGCTGATGTCATAGCCTGCGGCGATGTACTGGTTGATGAGCGAGGCGACGAAGCAGAAGCCGTCGCCCAGTTCGGCATCCAGATCTCTGCCGAGGCTGTCGGGATCAAGGGGGTCGGGGTCCGGATCGGTTTCGTCGTCTTTCGGGGGTTTGGGCTTCGGGGGTTTGCGGTAGCTGGTGTCGTCGTAATATGAGCTTGGGCCTTTGTACGGGGTTGAGCCGCCTCCGCCGCTGAGCCCCGGGTCGCCTTTGTACCAGCTGCTGAAGGCGCTGATGTCCGGGTCGTCATCATCATCCGGGCCGTTATCGGGTGTGCTCGGTTTTTTGTAGCTGGTTGGCGACGAGTAATGGCCGCCGCGGATTTCCGCCATTTCTTCCGGGGTGAGCTCCGGCAGGGTGAGGGTGGTCTGCTTCATACGCTGATCTCCTGTTTTATGGTATTCTTGTGCTCGCAGCTGCAGCTCTTACAGCGTTTTCTGGGCAGGTACTCCCGGTACACATCGATATGTGCCTGGGCGCACCTGCGCCAGGTGAATTGCCTGGCGTCGCTGATTCCCTGTTCCACCAGGGGAGCGCAGCGTTTCCAGTCGCCGACTGCCCGGCGCAGTACTTCCGCAATGCGTTCCCTGTGGGATTCTATTTCCAGAGCGTTGGTTCCGGGCCTTAGGTATTCATCCATGCCCAAGCCCGTCGGAGCCAGGAGCAGGCAGCCGGCGCCCATGGCCTCCAGTCCTACGAGCCCGAAGGGTTCGTAGCGGCTTGGCATGACCACCGCATCGCTCTCCGCATATGCCTTGATTCGCTGGTTCCGTCTGACGAACCCCATAAACCTGACTGCGGGGTAGCGCCCGGCCATGTCAGGCGGAGCTTCGCTGTACAGTCGGAACTCTATGCCGGCAAACGACTCTTCTTCGGCCAGCGTCCGGGCGGCTTCCAGGTACTCGATTACGCCTTTGTGCCGGGGCTCAAAACGCCCGAAAAAGCTGATTACCCGGGGAACTGCCCGGGGTTTTGCCTGGGGCTTGGGAACCAGTTCTCCCCCGCCCAGGGGCAGCACCCGCGGTTTGCAGCCGGGACTGATGCTTGCGGCGGCCTTCTCGGCCATGTAGCGGGAGTACACCAGGCTCACCGGCGAGTTTCTCAGGGCATGCCTGTCAATTTTATATTCCTGAAACCACACGTCATCCAGTTGGGGAAAGCCGACCAGGTCGGAGTAGGCGAAATGCAGGGAGAACAGCAGGTTCGGCAAGGCTCTGAAGGGATAGTATGCCTGGCGGTCGTTACAGTGAATGACGTGAGGATCAAACGCCTTCAAGAGGGGAATCGACCGGGCCAGGATTTGGTACCCGGTGCGAAAAATCAGGCTCTCGGTGGCCGAGGCCCCGATGTCCGGTCCGGGTGACAGGCAGTAATCGACCTGATCCGAGGGAGTCGGAGCATCCCAGCGGTACTGGAGAAGCAGTACCCGGGCGTCGGCTCCCAGCCTGCGGAGCTGTCGGGCCATCTGACCGATGAACTCCCCGGCGCCGCCAAGCCGCCGGCCGGGATCTTCATTGGTGACCAACAGCACCCGCAATTCTTCGGTTTTTGATGTGCATCGGCATTTTTCCATCTCACAACTACTACCCGCAGATCAGTTCAGCTGCTTCGATTTTTTATGGAAATTCGAAGTGGTTCGAGACTTTTTTCAGTGAGATAGTCACAGCACTATGTGAGGAGTTGCCGATGAGTAGAGTCCGGAGGAGATTGTCCGGGAAATTGATGGCGGTCGGGGCGTTTGTGATGTGTGTGGCGGTCTGCGCCGGGGCTTCCTGCAGAATGAAGACCCTCGAGCCCGAGTTGCCCCCTGAAGTGGTCAGGCCGGCGGTCCTGGGGGAGATAGGCCTCACGGTCCGCATTCCCGAAGATCTGGGTCGCTACCGACCGGGAGCCGCCGCCAGATTCATCGATCCCCGCTGCGCCTCCCTGGAAATTGTGGTTTCCGGAGCCGACATGGAGGACAAAAGCCTGTCTGCCCAGATCGGGCCGGAGGACGCCGGCGGTTCGGTGGTTCTGGAAATGACGGGAATACCCGCTGGAGATGCCCGCTTCATTCAGGTCACCGCCAGGGATGAGGACAGCGGGATACTCGGAAGTGGCGCCGCACAGATCGCGGTGCATCCCTCGGTGGTAACCCGGGCGGTAATATGTCTCCTCCCGGACGTATGCGTACCCCTTGAGACCGGAGCTCCCCGCATGGAGAGCATCGGAGCGAAAGTACTGATGTATTTCCGCACACCGGCGGGCGGGGCGGAAACCGGCGGGTTGTGGTCCTTTTCCGTTGACTCGGATATCCGGCCGGATGTGTATCTTATTCATGCTGACGGCACAATGACCGATGATTTTCGCCTGGAGGAGCGAAGCGCCGGGACCGATGCGGTGCTGTCGGCGGAAACCGGGGATGAACTGTACTGCGCTCTGGGCAACCCCGGAGCTTCGGCCATGACCGTTGAAATTACCTGGCATGAGTATCCCGGCCGGCTGTTTGATCCGTATTACATCGGCGCGGAGGTGGGAGCCGGGGGTTTTACCGATATCAACTCCGGCGCCCAGGCTCTTTGGCCCGGACGGGATGGTTCGACCAATCACATCACTTCGACGATTTCCCTGGATTTTTCCTTCCCCTTCGGAGGCGCATGGTATGACGAGCTTGTTGTCAGCTCCAACGGGTACATCGCCTTCACAAGCGAAAATATCTATAGCTCCGTGGACGCCGATGATTTTTCCGCCCGGGATTATCCGGTGAACCTTATCGCGCTGTTTATGGGAAGCTTCGTGGCAGATTTTGAGCGGGGTTTTCAGGGGTATTGTGCGTTCGACGGGAGCGGGGACGGCCGACGCTGCACCATACAGTTCGACAGTGTCAGACTGCGTAGCCAGCCTGATATCTCCTTATCGGGTCAGGTGGTTGTGTATGCCTCCGGGGAGATTGAACTTCGCTACCGGACTCCGGGTCAGGCCCTGCCGGCCGGGGAAGAGCTGGCGGCGGGATTGAAGAATAATGCGGGCACCGATTTTCGGGGGCCCGGGCTGCTGACGTCCGCCCTGCCTGCTGAAGACCTGCGCTTCGCCCTCACGGACAACTTGCCGCCAACGGCTGTCATGAACATGCCGCCGGCCGCATATGCAGGAACCGGGGTGGCGTTTTCCGCCGAGGAGAGCAGCGACCCCGACGGCAACATTGCTTCATGGTTTTGGGACTTCGGCGACGGCGCCAGCTCTGAGGGCATTACGGCGAACCATAGCTACGCCGATTCAGGCAATTATACAGTCAGCCTCACCTGCACAGACAGCAAGGGGGCGGCGTCCCGAAGCAAGAAAACCATCCGCATCGGCGAAGACAGCGGGATAGACACGATTATTATCAGCGAGCTGTTGTTCAGTTCTTTTGATGATGCCGTTGAACTGCACAACCCGACCCTGTCGCCGGTGAGCATCGGAGGATGGACCGTCGGCATTTACCGAAGCGAGAGCAGCCACAGTATTATCAGCCTGCCGGGCGGCACGGTTTTGGCGCCTTTGAGCTGCCTTGTGGTGACCGAGGCTGATTTTGATGACGAACTGCTGCTTGGGCATGCGCCTGTTCTTGCCGGCGACAAAAACTGGACTCTCTACGGCAATTACCGCGCCAGGATCTATCTGGAGGACGGCGGGTCTGCGCCGGTTGACACCCTGCTTCTCAATGACAGCTTCATTCTGCCGGCGGGCGGGCGCTGGTACGGCAACCCCCTGACTCCCGGCGCCGAGGCGCTGGGGGTAAGCCGCAACTATCCCCTAACTGATAATCACGATGGAGCGGACTGGCGGATAGACTCTCTGAGCCCCGGGGAACTGTACCCCGGCGAGTCTGAGGGAGGGCTGCTCATAGATATCCGATGAGTAATGATGGTAAATGACCGCCGGGTCTGATATAGTCTTTGTATCGAACTTTCATTGATTTTTGGACCGGTATGTTACTGATTGCGGCGGCCATCGCCTTTACAACTAACCTGATTCTCACCAGATTTATCATTCGGCTCAGCCATAAAAAGCAGTGGTTTGACCATTTCGACGACAGGAAAATCCACACCGAAGAAACTCCCCGGTTGGGGGGCGTCGGGTTTTTCCTGAGTTTTATTATTACGGTGCTTGTTATCATTGTGCTTCAGCTGGTTTTTCCCGGGCAGCTATTGCTGCGGGGCATTCAGCTAAGGCGGAATCTCCTGCTGTTTCTCGGGCTCACGCTGATACACGGCCTCGGCTTGTATGATGATTTTCGCCCCATAAGGGCCATATACAAGCTGGTCGGCCAAATCGCCGCCGGCATAATGATGGCCCTTGGCGGCGCTCTTATGGACGGAATCTACCTTCCGGTGATTTCCGTGGTTATTCCCCTTGGCCCCTTCAGCGGGGCGGTTACGGTGTTCTGGATTATTTCCATTTCGAATGCGGTGAATCTGATCGACGGGCTGGACGGTTTGGCCGGGGGCACGTCGCTTATTGCGGCGTTGGCCATCGGCGCGGTCCACATCATCCTCGGCAACTTTATCGGGGCCTTGTACAGCTTCATTCTTGGCGGAGCGGTTTTGGGCTTTTTGTTTTACAACCGACCCCGGGCGAAGATTTTTATGGGCGACTCGGGCAGCCTGTTCCTGGGATTTATTCTCGGCGCACTGGTGTTTATCGGAGGCGACGGAGCGGCGGATGAGGCGGTGAACGGAGTGGATCAGTTTCTTGCGGGCTTTGTGCTGACCATTACCCTGCTCATCGTTCCCATTATCGATATGATATCCGCCATTCTGCGCAGGCTGAGGGAAGGAAAGCCTATACATCACCCCGACAAGGAACATCTGCATCACAAGCTTCTGGGCTTTGGCTTTTCCACAGCTCAAATTCTGGCCATTGTTCACTCGGTGAATCTGGCCATGGCCGTTGCGGTTATCGCCTGGGCAATAAACAACGCGTCGGGAGGCGCTCAGGTGGCCGGCGACCTCATACTCATCGCGGCCTGGACCCTGGCTGCAGCCCTCTCAATCTGGCTTCACTACGCGAACCGGCGGCGCAAGAGCCGGGCTTCAGCATCGAACTAAGTGAGTTTTATTACTCTTGCCCCCCGGTACATCCTGATTGCCCGTGACCGTCTTTTGCCCATTAGCAGATTTTTGAGGCGCTGTTCTTGCTTGTGAGGAGGAGCCTGAATGAGTAAAAAAATTGCCGCAGCTATAGCTTTTGCCCTCGTTGTTTTTTGTCTACACGCTCAACACCCTCAGGAACATGTCCCATTTGACTCTCCAAAGCTCAGCCTTGGCAGGCTTCAGCTCGTTGCGATGGGAAGGGTTGGGCTTCTCAATGCTATGCCTTTAACCTATGACCAATTGATCAGCCAAATAGATGACACTCCTGGATTGAACCTCTGGATTGAGGAAAGGCCGGGAGAGTCAAACGATCTTCACTACAATAATGCCAGTGGATTACAGGCTCGAATTAAACCAGTGCTGGGCCTGGAAACCTATGCCCGAGGCAATCCTGATTTTGGATCTCTATACCATGGCTACATTGAGCGCCTTCCTGTTATAAATTTCAGTACAGCCTTGATTGCCGGAAGCTATGTCTATCTTTACGCCGATTACGAGCTAAGAGAAGAGTATTTCGCCGTGAATGGAGATGGTTGGCCAAATGTAAATCTTCCCTCTGATTTTGGGTACTTTGATTTTCAGCTTCCGATACACGCCTATGGATCAGTCGGGGGTGATTTTTGGAACGTCTCGCTGGGAAGGGAGCGCAAGGAATGGGTGAGCGGAAACTCTGGCTCCCTCGTGTTGTCCGAGCGTGCTCATTTCTACGAATATTTGCGGTGGCAGCTGTACTCTTCGGATATTATGTATACGAATCTCCTTATCAATATGGAGCCCTTGCTGCTCGATGGAGAATCAGATGGACCGGAAAGCAAGAAGACATTTCTTGCTCATAGATTCGATTTTTTATTTTTTGATGACCGTGTTCATTTAACCGTTACCGAAGGTACACTCCTTGGCGGAATTAATGTCGAGCTTAAACATCTCAATCCGTTGATGATTTTTCACAGCTTCACCGATTGGACCAATGCCAGCAGTCTGTTTTCACTTGCGCTTAATGTCACGCCGTTCCCCATGATCGAGATATACTCGGAATTTGTCATGAATCAGATTCAGCTCAGTTATGAAACCCAAGTCTATGAAGATGACGCCATGCCCAATGCAATGGGTTACCTGGGAGGTTTCAGGGTTGTTGTTCCTTTCAGTGACAATTTATCGAATCTCTTTTTTGGAGGAGTTGAGTTTGCCCATACTGATCCATGGCTATATGTCCGGGAATCCCCGTTTATCAGCTACCATTGGCGTCGCAGAGTTTTTTCCAATGTTGAAGGAAATGGAATAATTCGTATTGTGACAGAGCCTATGGGATATCAGTATGGTCCTGATGCAAGGGTAATTGATGTTCATCTTGGTTATCGTTCAGGGCTGTCATTTGCCGCGAGTCTCGGTTTTCGATATATTGCCAATGGTGAGAAGACTGTCTCTTCTCCGTTTGCCACTGGCGATGAAGCGGTGAAACTGCGGACACCGACTGGCGTTGCAGAAAAAACATACCTCACTTTTATAGAAACTGAATATGAGCCGCTTGAGTACTTGCGCCTAACTGGAACCATCGCCTGGTACAATGTGCAGAATTATTTGCACCAGACAGATGAAACGCAATCGGATGTGCAGATGAGTGTTGGCGTCGAGATAGATCCGGTTGAATTAATTAAAAATACATTAGGAAAAACTGAATGAGAAAACGTCTCTTTGTATCCTTCGTTATCTTGCTTTTTCTGCTCATGACCAGATTAACCGCTCAAAGTCTGGGCTACGTTAATCTAAACCATGGAGCATATGAGTTAATTGATGAGGCCTATGCCTTGGATGCCCTCCCGTTTGTCTCGATGGCCCGGCCATATACAAAGCGGCAAACTATTGATTTGCTATCCAAAATGGAGACAGCAGCATTGACTGATCTTCAAACCGAACTCCGGCAATATTACATAGATCAATTATCCGCTGACTCTAGTGGCTTTATAGAAGTGGAACAGGACAATAGTAGGCTCGCCATTTCAAGTCCCGTTACCTTAGGCGTAGCCGCAAATACCTCCGGATTCAAAAACACTATTCCAAGCCTGTCTCAATCTCTTAAATTCTCATTGGAGTTCGGGAGTAATTTGTATATCGGCGTAGATCAGATGCAAATATTTCAGCTCTGGGCCTGGGATGATCTGCCTTATGCACATCTCCAGGAGCCGGTGAAATTCGATAATGTTTTTCATGGCTGGAATTTACAAGATGGTTCACAGTTCTCAAACACGAATTCCTTTCATAATCCCGGCGATCAGCATGTGTTCTATGCATCCAATCAAGAGAGCCAGGTAACCATAGGAATTCTGGATAGTATTTTGAACCTCGGGCGAAGCAATCTTAATTGGGGGCCTGGAAAACGGGCAGCAGTACATCTGTCCGGCTCGAGCAAGCCGTACGAAAATATTTCTCTGATATTGCCAATTGGCAATGTGGGTTCATTTTCCTGGGTGACCGGTTTCCTCCAGGAAGACATGCCCCTGGGTTCGGATTTTGACGGTAAGCGGATGATGAATGCCCATCGACTAGAATTCCAGCCCTTGAGCTTTATGACAGTATCAATTTACGAAACCGTGTTGTACAGCAATCGTTTTGAACTCGGCTACCTGAATCCCATCGGTTTATATTTCCTTAATGAAGTGCGTCTGGGGGATTACGATAACAAACTCGGTGGAATTGATCTGCATTTCAGGTTTTCACCCATACATCTTTATGGATCATTCTTTGTCGATGATTGGACGTTCAGCAGGATATTCAGCCTCAACTACTTCAATAATCAGTTTGCATTCCTCGGCGGTATTGAATGGGTGAATGTTATACCGGATCTCAATGCGGCTTTCGAACTGACGTATATGAGTCACTGGATATATACTCACCGTACTGATATTTCTGCAGGAGTAGAACATAATTTCAATAATTACACACATTTCGACAGTCATCTTGGGCACACGATGGATCAGAATTCCATCGCGGGAGAAATCTTTCTGGACTATGACCTCAGCAGGAATTTCGAACTCAACTTCTCAACGTTTTTGATGTTCGACGGCAGGGGAACCATTGACGACCCGCCGGACTGGACCTTTGAACGTGAATTGAGGGGCTTCGAAAGCGTCCGTGATATTTGGTATTCATTTCTCGATTGGGATTTGGATCAGTTCAGTATTGAGCGGATGCTTCAGGTTGAATTGTCTGGACAATACCGTTTTCCCGAAACCAACTTGGGATTGGAAGCAAGAATTATCCTTGAATCAAGAGTAAATAAAGATAATGTGGTTGATGCAAATGAAGTCACCGCATATAGCGAAATGCTGTTTACCATCCGCTAAAGGCGGGTCCACTCACTTTCCACACCGATCCTATTCTCCTTCCGCGTCGGAGCCGGTATCTGGGCTTGCAGCGTCGCTTTCCTCTTCAGTGTGGAAATTGTCCACCTTGGCGCCCAGGGCTCTAATGTCCCGGCTGGAAGTCTGCTGAAGCGAGGCCACCTGATCGACGGTGCTCAGGATGCTTCCCGAATGTTCGAGCATCTGGGACACCCGCGTGTTGAGCTTTTCGGAAAACTCGGTGACGCCCTGAACGGTTCCCTCGATGTCCTGAATTGCGCTGAGGATTTCCTGGCTGCTCTCCCGGCTGCGGTTTACGCTGGTGCTGAGTTCGTTGGCGGCGCTGAGCACTTCCCGGCTGCCGGTGGACACTTCGGCGGTGGACTGCTGCACCTCATTCATGGCCAGGACAAAACTGTCCAGCCGGTTCGCCGAATCTTCAAGGTAGCTGTAGTTCTGCAGGCTGACTTCTTCGGCGGATTTTATCTTTCCAATGATGGTTTTGAGGTTTTGCCTGATCTCCTTGGAGCGTTCGGTGGTGGTTTCCGCCAGCTTACGGATTTCCTCGGCGACAACCGCAAAACCCCGACCTGCGTCGCCGGCATGAGCCGATTCGATTGCGGCGTTCATGGACAACAGACTTGTCTGGCTGGCAACCGTTGCAATTACCGAAAGTATTTCGTTCAACCGGTCGATATCGGCGGCGACCGAGCTGATGGTTTCGGTTGCGAGCTTTCCTTGTTCCTGGCTTTGGCGGGTGGCATCGGACAACTGTTTGAGATCATCCTGACGGGTAGAGATAATTTCGGCGATGCGCCGGAGGCTGGCCTCCATCTCTTCTATTGATGATGAACTCTGGTCCGCGGCGGCGCTCTGATCCTCGGTGTAATCGCTGATGGTGCCGATGCTTTGCGCGATGGAAGATGTCTTTTCCCTGACCTGTGAGATCTGATCACGCATGCTCATGGCCGAAAATTCCAGGTTGTGCATGTGTTCCCGGTTGGTATTAAGAAGGGTCTTCATACTGTTAACATTGTCTTCAAGCCGAGCGTCGCTTCCCTGGCTGCTCAGGGCAAAGCCCCGCAGATCTCTAATTACATTGCGGAAGTTGTCAAACAGGCCGTTTAATTCCCTGCCCAGCTGTCCCAATTCGTCCCTTCGCTCAATGAAGCGCACCGTCAGATCCAGCTCAGCCGCCCGGTTAACACCCTTTTGCAGACCGGCGATTGATTTGATGATGCTCCGGACTATGAGCACCGACAGCCCGATTATCACCAGGGCGAACAGGGAAAGGGCGATAATTATCAATTGCTGCATCCGCGCACCGGTTTCAAGAGCCTGTTCCTCAAGGGTGCCGAACAGGGTGCTCAATCCGCCTTCGAAATTGAGGGTCAGGGGCTGCAGATTAAGCATGGTCCGCTCAAGGGCTCGGCCGGTTACGAAAACCGGATTTGCTATATCCCTGCTCCCCTGGTAGAAACCCAGCTTGTAGCTGAGCCCTCCGCCGATATCCCGGTCGGCATCTATTGCCGCCTGATAGGCGTCCAGTTGGGCGATGGCTCGCTGAGAGGTCGATGAAATGGTATCGAGCTGGTTTTTTAGCTGATCGATATTCTGGCGGGTTTGGCCCGAGGTAACCGAGAAAAGGGGCTGATTGAGAAAGTCAGTCATTGCTTCCAGGGCATTTTCCCGGTTTGTTCTCCAGACCGAGGAAGCTTTGGCGATGGTCTGGGGTGTTATGAGCACTTCCTTTGTGGAGTGGGAGAAGCGGTTCCAGCTGTCGATGGCCCGGTACCCGAAACCGATGAGGTTCTGAATCCGCCCCAGGGTGAACTGGGAAAAAAAGAACATTCCGGCGACGAGAAAAATTGACAGCACGCTCAGGATGGTCTGAATCCAGAGCTTAGTTCTAATGCTCATGTGTGTACTCCAAAGGAAACGATTCGATGCAAGTTTTTACCCGGATTATAGCATAAATTCAATGCTGCAAACCGTTAATGCCAAAAACAGGCCATTCATATAGTGATACTTCATGATGAAATAGTTTTGCTTTTTGATGAAATTGTTCACATTGTGTGATTTTTTGTAGTATATTGTGCGATATGAATGGCTTCGCTGAACGGCTTAAACATCTGCGAAAACAACGGGGTCTCACCCAAAAGCAGCTCGGCGAGGCACTGGGTCTCGGACAAACAGCCATAGCCAATTACGAGCAGGGAAACAGGAGCCCGGACAGTGAAGGGCTCATCCGCATTTCCGAAGTACTCGACGTGTCGGTGGATGCCCTGCTCGGCAGGGACAACGGTACCCCCCGCGCTCAAAGCGAAACCGCATCTCTAAACCAAATGGGTCAGGTATCGGCGTACCAGCACCACCTGGAAACCGACCCGGCGATTCGCGGCGAAGACCCTCCCCTGGAAAAATACGATGACCCCTCAGAAGTAGACGGCGACTGGGAGCGGGAGCGCTACATCAACCTCGTCATCAACGGCGAACCGGTTGTGGCAATCAACCGGGTAAACGAGCTTGCGGTGCTGGGCGTGCCGGTTAACCGGATCTACCGGGAAATACTCGAGCCGGTACTGGTGCGCTCCGGCGAACTGTGGGCCATGGGCAAGCTGGCCATCCATCAGGAACATGCGGTCAGCCAGAGCATTATCAGTTGCATGGGGCTTCTGCGCGGGTTTATGAAGCGCAAACCGTCCAACGGGAAACGCTTCCTCGGCGTGGTTGTCAACGGAGAAATGCACGGCATCGGCCTCATGATGGTCTGCGATTACATGTACATGGAAGGCTGGGATGTCATGTATCTCGGGACATATCTTCCGGGTCCCGAAGCCGCCGATGCAATTAAGACTTACCGGCCCGACGTAGTCGGACTGTCGGTTACCATGCCCTACAATGTCCATTCGGCTGAGATGCTTATTTCAATTCTAAAAGACGAGTCTTCAGAAAAAATACCCCTCATTCTCGTCGGCGGCCAAGCCTTCGCAGCCGACCCTGAATTGTGGCAAAAGATTCATGCTGATGCTTTTGCTCGTAAAGGCGTGGAAGCTGTTGCCATGCTCGACAGGCTGATCAAGTAAAGAGTGCCCCCAAAACAGCTGATCGAATCAACATAACTCTTTTGCCAGTAGTCTTCTATGACACGATTACCAGTTCATAGGAGATTACCATGGCATTTCACCCCCGTTTCTGTCCGTACTCGGACTGTTCTCAGCATCATCGCGACAGAGAATCAAGCCGATGCTGGTTTGTCCGAAACGGCCACTATCACTGCCGCCGCCTCGGTTCTTCCCAGCGCTATCGCTGTAAGCATTGCCGTCGATACTTCTGCGAAAGCGCGTTTCACCTCGATTATCGCGCACATCATCGCCTCGATTACCGGCGCATCTTCTCTTCAATCAACTCGGCTTCCGGCATCCGCGACATTGCCCGGGAGTTTTATGTCACCGACAAGGTCATTCTCAATCGGCTGAGCCGCCTGTCCCGTCAGGCGATCGCTGCCATGGCCGAGTTATTGAACGATCATACAATCGATGAGGATATTGCCGTTGATGGGTTTGAAAGCTTTGTGTATAGCCAATACTGGCCGAACAACTTCACTCTCGCGGTGGGTTCCGACAGCCAGGTTGTCTATGCGTGCGACTATGCGCAGATGCGGCGCAAAGGGCGGATGACCCCCGCGCAAAAGCGCCGGCGCGATGAGCTCAATCGCCGGTATCCTATTGCAGGGGGACAAATTGCGCGATCTTTCCGGGATGTGATGAATACCATTCTTCCCCGGTGGAAGGCTTATTCATCGAAGAAGCCATGCTATCTCTTGAGCGATGAAAAACTCGAATACCGCCGTGAGCTCTGCGCTCACCGGGATTGGGCGGCGTTGGAAAATGCAGGGAAGGTACTCCATCACCGAACCTCATCGAGGGTAGTGAGGACCACTGAAAACCCCCTGTTTCCGGTGAATTACCTGGACCGGGAGATACGAAAGGATCAATCCTGTCATGTCCGCCAGAGTGTGCAGTGGTCAAAATCGGTGAACAACAGCATGGAGCGGATGATGATTTACATCGCCTATCATAACCTGCTCAAGCCGTATCGGATAAACGGACGAAACGATATCAGCCATGGTGAGGTTGCCGGGTTTGACCGAAAGCGGGTACTCACGTTGGCAAAAAGGATGTTTACACAGCGGGCCTTCGTTCATCATCTGGTGCTGGACATCAGCCAATGGAAGACCTGGCACCGGATCTGGAAGACACCGGTGAGTGCGCTGAAGATCGATCTTCCCGATTATGCGGTGGCCTGAGGGGCGGAAATCAGCTGTTTTGGGGGCACTTCCAAAAAATCCCAAAATTTTTTCGTTTCAGTCGAAGCAGGTCTTTATTTTTTCCGGTATAAAATTCAGACTTAGAATTAATCCACATGCATCAGGGGGATATTATGTGGAATACTACACAGGCGGCGGAAGGCCGGAAAGTATCGGTTCATCGGATTATCATCCGTATGTATCTCCAGGCACTTGAAATGGAGGACCGGCGGAAAGCCAGGGCAATTCTCAATTTGCTTGCAGTCGTTCCCGACAGAATCGGGGAGAATTGATATGCCTGCTGAAGCTAAAGTCGAGAACCAAAAATTTCTGACGTTGGTGCACTGCGATCTGATAGCTGAAGAGCAGGTATCGGAAGCGGTTCATAAGGACATTCTCAATGGGGTTATCCGCCTTCCGGCGGAAGAACAAGCGGTCATCGATAATTACCGCCAGGATCTTAACTCCATGCTCAAGCTTATGTTTAACATCTATCTTAACTTCCTATGCAAGGGCGATATAACCTCAGCTGGGAATCTTATAAAGTATTTTCCCTGCTTCGCAGAGCCTGATATACCCGCGGTCCTCGATGCCCTCGGGATAACAGCACCTGATGACGATCCCTTTCTCGATAAGGTGGGGGCAGATAAGAAGGGCTGCACAGAGGAACCGGGCCGTACTGAGGAACAGAGCCGCACCGAGGAACAGGAATAAACCGCCGCCTCATGTTTCGCGTCGACCATCGCGGTTCTGCAGAAAAAAGTTTTGCTGGAAACTATCGCGGTGCTGTCCACCGCCGCCTCATGTTTCGCGTCGACCATCGCGGTTCTGCAGAAAAATGTGTTGCTTAAAACTATCGCGATGCTATCCACCGCGGGATTGCGTATTGAGTGGACCATCGCGGTTCTGCAGAAAAATGTGTTGCTGAAAACTATCGCGGTGCTATCCACCGCCGGCTTTTGTATTGCGTGGACCATCGCGGTGTTGCTAACCACCGAATCAGGTACGGTGCAGACAATCGCGGAGCTCAAGAGCATCTACTCAGTACGGCGCGAGCTGTTATTCTAACCCTGCATTACCGGGCATCACCGGACATTACCGGGGCTGCCGGGGTTACCGGTGTTACCGGTGTTACCGGGCGATTCCGCGGTATTCCTTTGCTAAATCCCGGATTTGGGATTGCTCTATAACCGGGTCCATCAGCCGGTCCATGGTGAATCGGTATTGGTCTTGCAAGATGATTCTTTTCGCATGGGGTATGGTGTAATTCCGCCACAGTTCTGCCAGTTCATCGGCGGCCACCAGACCTGGTGTTCCGAAACTTTTTTTAATCTGGGTCAGGCTGACGCCCGCGATGGTCCGAAGGCCGGTGATAAATAGCTCAGTAAAATGCTGCTGAGGGCTTATGTGCTCAGTTTTCCTGCCTCCCGGATATTTGTTTTCCAGTTTTTTATAGGCAAAGATATCCGGATTGGTCGTCCGTATTGTTTCAAAGGGATTGTCCGGATGGGGGAGGGTGCTCACGGCGCCGGGGCCGAGACCAAGGTAGGGCCTGAGGCGCCAGTAGGCAAAATTGTGCAGGCTTTCCCGCCCGGGCAGGGCGAAATTGCTCACTTCATAGTTTCGGTAACCCGCAGATGTCAGTTCCTCAAGGGCGTGCTGCCACAGTTCGTCTTGCTGCTCTTCTTTGGGAGCCGCCAGCCGGCCTGCGGTAATCCTGGCTTCAAGCAGCGTCCGGGGTTCGACGCTTAACTGATAGAGGCTTATCCCCTCGGGTCGGTGTCTTATCAGATGCTCGAGATCCTGGGAGAACATTGCGGGCTCCTGCCCGGGCAGTCCATAGATGAGATCGGCATTGAGAGAGGCGGGTACCTCACTTTCGGCGGCAAATCGCCGCATTCGATTCAAGGCCTCTTCTGCCTGCCGTGGGGTTCCCCGCCGCCCGAGGATTCTCAGGTTCTCAGGGGAAAAACTTTGAATGCCCAGACTGATACGAATGCCGCGCGCCCGTCCGGCTGCTGCTGATGCCAGAGCGTCGAGGAGCCCGTCGCTCAAGGATTCGGGATTCGCTTCCATTTCCAGTTCCCCAAGGGGCCGTTGGCCGCTGACACCGAGGCGGTCCAGTAGCTGCCGCAAAAACGATTCGAGTTGCGCCGGGGGGATTACGCTGGGAGTGCCGCCGCCCAGGTACATACTTCGAAGCCGGGGTAGGCTGTAGCGCGATGCCAGCAGTTCGGCTTCCGCGAGTATCCCGTCGAGCACCGAGGTGAGCACCGCCGGGCTCCATCCGGTTTCGAAATAGAAATCGCAGTAATGGCAGCGGCTGCTGCAAAAGGGAATGTGAACGTAGACCGAGAGGTCTTTCATGACCTTATCTTCTGCGGCTTATAAAATAGAGGAGGGCGAAAAGCAGCATTACGCCGACGCTCGCCAGGGCGCTCAACAGAAGCCAGCTCTCAAGGCTGAATGCCGATTCGGCTCCCGGGCTCAACTGCTGAAGCACCGGAATCCAGATTACCAGGAGGGTGAGAAGCGCAAGAATAAAAAATAAGCGTACCGGTTTGCCGTTATTCATCGCGACCTTCCCCATGCTGCCGCAGTCTGCTCAATACCGGCGGCGAAATCGGTTTTGGGTTCCCAGCCGAGTTCCCGGCGGGCCTTATCCATGATGAAGTGGTAGTCATGACTGACCTGCTGGATCCGGTACGGGGTGAGGTCCGGCGCTTTTTTGCTGCCGGCCAGGCGAAATGCCCCGCTCATGAGTCCTGCGGCTATACGGGCAAGCCAGGCGGGTACTGCCAGCTTCACCGGCGGGAGATTCGCCGCCCGGGAACAGTGTTCGGTTAGCTGTTTCCAGTTGATCAGTTCGTCGCCGGTGATGTTGTACAGCCTCAGCGCTGAACCGGGCTGCTCATCGGTGAGCACATCAAGCAGCGTCACATACGCCGAGACCAGATCGTCAATAAACACCGGGCAGGTAAGCCGGAGCCCCCGGTCAACCAGCCCCATTTTGCCCCGTTTTATGGCATCGAGCATGGGATACATGGTGGTGGTATCTCCCGGTCCGTACACATTTCCCGGTCTGATAATGCCTGTAGGCGGCAAGCTTTTGCTTTTTTCGCAGGCAGCCGCGATGAGCTCCTCACTCTCCAATTTGCTGCGTTGGTAATGACTGATGAGGGGATAGTAGGGACCTTCCTCGCTGCTGTTTTTCTGGCGACCGAAGCCGTGAACTGAAATACTCGAGGTTTGGATGAATGCCGACGGGGGATTCTGCGAGTCTGACATCCAGTCGAGGATGTATTCTACCGGAAGTACGTTGGCCCGATAAAACAGGTCTTCACCGCCCCAGTCCGAGGCGAAACCGGCAATATTGATAATCGCTTCGGCGTTTTCCAAAAGGGGCACCAGTTCCCCGCGATTACTGATATCCGCCCTGACGGCTCGCAGCGACCCGCCGGGTTTTTTTACTCCGTCGAAGCCCGCGTCGTATCGTTTGATGCTTCGGGGCTCATGAGACCGATATGTGCCGGTTACCGCATGACCCCGGGCGGCCAAAGCTGCCGCAACGTGGGATCCGATAAAGCCCGAGATTCCGGTTACCAGTATGTTCATATGTGTAGAATACGGGAAGGCCGGGGTAATGTGAAGGGCGTAAAATACTTCCGGCTACCCGCCCGGAAAAAAACATGCTACATTCACTCCAAGTCCGGCGCGCTTGCAAATCAAAGCCGGCGGAATTTGATTCACCTGGAGACTGTAATGCAGCAGATTAAGCGATACCGTGCGGTAATACTGACCGTTATTGTCAGCCTCTGCCTGACGGCATATATGTATCTGAATCCCCCGCTTGCCTCTACGCCGCTGCTGCCCCTCGGTCTGTACGGTGACCTTGATTGGTACGTTTCCCGCTTTGCCCTGTCCGCAGCATTTTTCGGATTAATCCCCTTTGCCGCCGCGCTGCTTCTTGGCTACGGACCTGCGGATCTGGGCATAGTCTACCACCGAAAGATGTTCCGCTGGAAAGCTTATTGGATCATGCTGCCCCTTTTTGTGCTGATCATCGCCGCGAGCTCCTTTAACGACTCCATGCGGCAGTTTTATCCGTTCTCGAAAACCATGATCGAGATAAGCATTGAGGTGAGTCCTCTGTTTATGCTTATCCACTCCCTGGCTTACCTGCTGTTTTATTACCTGCCCTGGGAGCTTTTGTTCCGCGGTCTGATGATTCTTCCCCTGGTCGCTCATTTGGAGCACCGGGACCTGGGCAATAACCGGGTGAATGCCGGCGCCAGGAATCGCGGACTGACCCGGGTTCCCCTGATCCAGACCCGCAATGAAGAGAGCATCGTCAACAGCTGGAAGAACCCGGCCTTATTGGGTATCGCTTCCCTTCAGACCGTGCCGACCCTTCTCATCCACTTCGCCCATCCGGCGACCGAGAGCCTGGGAACCATTGTCTTCGGCATCCTGTCGGCGGTCATCGTGCTTCGCACCCGTTCCATCATTCCGGTTCTCCTTCTGCACGCAGCCGCCGGCATCGTTCTCGATTTGTCCCTGTTCGTTCAGTCTTCCTTGGGAGTATTTTAACCAAAGACTTGAGGAGCTTGTATGATTGCCGACGATGAAGCCCGACGGATACTCGATCGCGCCGCCCAGATTCAGGCGGAGCGAGGCAGACAGGACCGGACCGCGCTGCCGGAGACCGGTTCCCATGAGGTTCAAGACGGCTCTCAGGGACTCAGTCTGGAGATTCTGCAGGAAGCCGGTGCGGAAGTGGGGCTTCAGAGGGAAGATCTGCTTATTGCCGCGGCCGAGCAGAAGGCGCCGGGCTACAAAGCCCATTCGGAAAAACTCCTTCGCAAGGCCGAACTGGCACTCGGATCCAACGTGCGTGTCATACGCCTGGCATTCCGCATGAAATGCCCGGCTTCCACAGCCCCGGGGCTCATCCGGCGCACGGCGGAAAGCAAGAGCTATGCAATGACCATGGAGTCGATCTTCGGCGATGATATGATTCGCGACGGGGTCATGGTGTTCCGGACCACGGGATACGAAAGCATCGAGGCGAACCTGGGAACCAATCCCTTCGTAACCAGAATGCTGACCCTCGATATCAATCGGATACTGATCACCGTCCGCCCACCGGCCGGCGAAGCAGACAATGAGTGCGATGTGGTCATCGTGGCTCCCATGGATCATTCCCTGGCCCTCAATTACAAGGTGAGCCTGGGTTTGGCGGCGGGTTTTAGCGCGGTGGTGCTTGTGGCCGGCGGGCTGCTGTTTCCATTTCCCGCCCTTGCTGCCTGGGCCGGCGCCGCCGGAGCGTCGGGTTTGGGACTCTGGGGGAGCCGGGCTCTCTACCGGATCAGCTACCGCCGGGCGGTAAAGAAAGGCCGGGAAGCCCTGCAGGGTTTTGTGGCTGCCATCCAGACTGCGGCCCATACCGGGTGACCGTCCAATATATTGAATAATTATCAACTTTTTTCGTAAAACATGTATTTTTTTTCATGGTTTTATATACAAAGTTAACCGCCCTTTTTATAATGTTTGGCTATAATCCGGCTTGTAAAAGGAGTGCGTACCATGAAAAAGCTGATTGTTATGGCAGTTGCAGTGCTGCTAATTGTCGCCATTAGTTCCTGCGGGGGTGAAGCTGAAACCATCAAAATTGGTGTCGCCGGTCCCCATTCGGGAGACCTGGCTTCCTTCGGTATCCCGACCATCAATGCGGTCGAGCTCGCCGTTGCCCGGCAGAATGAGGCCGGCGGCCTTTTGGGCCGGACTATCGAACTGATCATCCTCGACGACGAGTGTGACACCAACCTGAGTCCCACCGTCGCCACCCGAATGATCGGCGAAGGCGTTGTGGGCGTCATCGGACATATCTGTTCGGGAGCCACCGAGGCTGCCTTGGGCGTGTATCTCGAGGAAGAGATTCCCATCATCTCCCCTTCGGCAACCAATCCTTCCCTCACACAGAGCGGCGAGTACCCCAACTTCTTCCGGACCATTGCGCCGGATGATGCGCAGGCGGCTCTTCAGGTCAATTTCGCCGAGAGCCTGGGTCTGTCCCGCATCGCGATTCTCCACGACCGTCAGTCATACGGGCTCGGTCTCGCTGAATTCGCACGCGGCTACATCGAAGCGACCGACGGCATGGAAGTAGTAATGTTCGAGGGCATCGAAGTCGGCGCCGACATCTACACCGCGGTAATCAACCGAATCGCCAACGAAGGCGCCGATGCGGTTATGTTCGGCGGCTACCATCCCGAGGCATCAAAGCTGGTTTCCCAGATCAATGAAACCGGTCTCGACATCGTATTTATCTCCGGCGACGGAGTCCGGGATGACACCTTCATCGAAATCGCCGGCGCAGAAGCCGAAGGCGTGTTCGCATCGGGTCCCAACGACACCTCTGAAAACGCCATCGCAATCCGCGCCCGGGAAGACCACATCGCCGAATACGGCGAGGAGCCCGGTTCATTCTTCGACAACGCCTATGCCGCCGCCCTGGCGCTCATGGCCGCCATCGAGTCCGCCGGAAGCACTGATTACGACGAAGTTACCGCAGCCCTGCGGGCAGACACCGTGCAGACCTCCGTCGGAGCGATTTCCTTCGACAGCATTGGTGATGCCGAAGGCGTCGGTTTCACCATGTTCCAGGTTCAGAACGGCGTTTACCGGCCGGTCGATTGATTACCTGATTTGAGAATTGGCTACACCGGGGCGCTTGCCGCTCCGGTGTTTTTGTTTTTTTCCGGGGGTTCGCTCCTCCGGTACGGGGATGGCTTACACGTATGGAATTCTTCTTTAATCTCCTGATCAGCGGGCTCACAAAGGGAAGCATTTACGCCCTCATCGCCCTGGGCTACACCATGGTGTACGGGATTATCAAGCTGATCAATTTCGCTCACGGAGAGATTTACATGATAGGCGCGTTTACCGCGCTGATCTTCGCGAGCCTGTTTACCTACCTGGGACTCCCGGGTTGGGCTGTTTTGCTTCTGGCTGCCACTATGGCGATACTGTTCGCCTCGGGTTACGGCGTGACGATGGAAACCATCGCATACCGGCCTATCCGAACCGCTCCGCGGCTTTCCGCGCTCATCAGCGCCATCGGCATGTCCACCTTCCTGCAGAACTACGTTCTGCTGGTTCAAACTGAAAACTTTCTGCGCTTTCCGCGCCTGATACCTGATTTCGCCTTCCTTGAACCGCTCAGAGGCTTGGTGAGTTCCCGCCAGCTGGTGATTTTTATCGTTACCGCAGTGGTGATGCTCGCTCTCTGGATTATGATCAAGGGTACCCGAATCGGCAAGGCTATGAGGGCAACCAGTCAGGACCAGACTATGGCCAAGCTGCTCGGTATAAACGTTAACCGGGTCATTTCATTTACCTTCCTGATCGGTTCGGCTACCGCGGCCCTCGGTGGTGTGCTCATCGCCACATTTTCGGGGCAAATCAATTACCAGATCGGGTTCCTCGCGGGTATCAAGGCCTTCGTGGCGGCGGTGCTCGGGGGAATCGGGTCGATTCCCGGAGCGGTGCTCGGCAGTTTTATCCTCGGCCTGTCCGAAAGTTTCGGAGCCGGGTATATATCTTCGGACTATGAGAATGTATTCGCCTTCGTCATTCTCATCCTCGTGCTGACCGTCCGGCCTTCGGGTATTCTCGGCCGCAACGAAAAGCAGAAGGTGTAAATCATGAGTGATGTTCAAAACAAATCGACCCTGACCTCCCGGCTCCGACGGTCATTTTTTACCATGCTGTGGCTTGCCCTGCTGACCTTTCCGCTCGTTGTTATGCGCGACGACCGAATTGAAGGTCAGATTGTCTGGCGCTGGGTTGGCCTCATCGCCATGGTAATCGGGGGATTCGTCGCCGCCTTTGTGTGGTATAGCAGCCTTGAACGGAAACAGCTTTCGCTGGCTCACCCGGCATGGATGCAGGCTCTCAAAGAGTGGGGTGCCAGGCTTGCCGCTGACCGGAAGGCCCGAACGGGAATGCTCGGGGCCCTGGCACTGGCGGTTCTTCTGTATCCCTTCGTGGTCTCCCTGTATAACACCAGCATCATGACCACAGCCCTGGTATACGTTATTCTGGGTCTCGGCTTGAACATCATCATAGGATGGGGCGGGCTGTTGAACCTTGGCTACGCGGCGTTTTTCGCCATCGGGGCATACAGTTACGCCATGCTCAACCAGTACCTGGGAATAGGATTCTGGCTGGCCCTTCCCCTGGGAGGCATAATTTCGGCCCTGGCCGGCGTCATCGTCGGATTCCCCGTGCTGCGTCTGCGGGGGGATTATCTTGCCATTGTCACCCTTGGATTCGGCGAAATCGTCCGTATCGTCCTGAATAACCTGGGAGATATCACCGGTGGACCCGACGGCATTGCCCGAATTCCCCGTCCGGGCTTGTTCGGCATCGATATGCGGCTCCAGGGCAATATCACTTATACCTACTTCATCGCGCTTGGAGCGGTGCTCTTCACCATTTTTATCATGCGCCGCATCGAAAGCAGCCGCTGGGGCCGGGCCTGGGAAGCAATGCGCGAAGATGAAATTGCCGCCGAGTCCATGGGAGTGGACATTACTCACGCCAAACTGACTACCTTCGCCCTGGGCTCGTTTTTCGCCGGCATCGCCGGGGTCATTATGGCGGGGTTTACTACCCAGGTTACCCCCAGCGCCTTCGATCTGATGGAGTCCGTAATGATACTCAGCATCGTCATCCTGGGTGGCAAGGGCTCTATTCCCGGGGTGGTTCTCGGGGCATTTATGCTGAAGCTGCTGCCGGAGTATTTCCGGGCCTTCAGTGAGTTCAGAATGCTGGTCTTCGGAGCGGTGCTGGTGCTGATGATGGTCTTTAAACCCGACGGGCTGATAATCAAAGTGAGGAAGAAGTTTCTCCTCAAGGAGGATGAGGTTCTCCAGGGAGGCGGCGATGAGTAACAAACCACTTCTCGAACTTGAAAAACTCACCATGGATTTCGGCGGACTGAGAGCGGTCAACCAGGTTGATTTCGAAATCAGGTCCGGGGAAATCGTGGCCCTCATCGGACCGAACGGCGCCGGCAAGACGACCTTTTTTAACTGTGTTACCGGGGTGTACAAGCCCACCCAGGGAGACGTTTTTGTCAATGTGCCCGAGGACAGCAAAGAGGGACGGGGCGGCCAGAAAATTCGGCTGAACGGCATGAAGCCCAACCACATCACCAACATCGGCCTGGCCCGGACCTTCCAGAATATCCGGCTGTTTCAAAACATGACCGTTTTGGAAAATGTCCTCATCGGCCATCATCTTCGCCTCAAGCAGGGACTGTTCGCTTCGGTCCTGCGGACTCCGACCTTCCTCCGAGAGGAGGACGAATCCGTCGAGAAGGCCATCGAATTTCTCAAGGTGATGAAGCTCGAGCAGCATATCAATGACCTGGCGAAAAACCTTTCCTACGGAGATCAGCGCCGGCTGGAAATTGCCAGGGCCCTGGCTACCGAACCCTTCCTGCTGCTCCTCGACGAGCCGGCGGCGGGGATGAATCCCCGGGAGACCGCCGCTCTCAACGAAGATATTAAGCGCTTGCGGGACGAGGAAGACATGACGATTCTGCTCATCGAGCACGACATGAACCTGGTAATGTCTCTTTCCGAACGGATTTACGTGATGGATTACGGACAGCTCATCGCCCAGGGTACTCCTGCGGATATCCGCAAGGATCCGGCGGTCATCAAAGCCTATCTCGGAGAGGAAGTCGATGCTTAAGATTGATAAGATCAATACCTACTACGGAAATATTCACGCTTTGAAGGATGTCTCCCTTGAAATAAACGAGGGGGAAATCGTCACCCTCATCGGGGCAAATGGTGCGGGAAAATCCACCACCCTCATGTCGGTTTCCGGCGTCGTACCGGTGAGCGGAGGTTCGGTCAGTTTTCTCGGCGAGGAACTCACCGGGCTTTCACCCGACGAGATTGTCCATAAAGGCGTCGTTCAGGTTCCCGAAGGCCGGAGGATCTTCCCCCAGCTCAGCGTAAAGGAAAATCTGGACATGGGAGCCTTCCTGAGAAGGGATAAAAAAGCCATTGAAAAAGACGTCGAGTATGTCTTTGAACTGTTTCCCCGGCTTGCCGAGCGGCGTAATCAGGCGGGGGGAACTCTCTCGGGGGGTGAACAGCAGATGCTGGCCATTAGCCGGGCGCTGATGGCAAAACCGAGAATGCTCCTTCTGGACGAGCCCTCCCTCGGGCTGGCGCCTCTCCTGGTGCAGCAGATATTCGAAATCATCACCCTGATCAACAGGGAAAGCAAGGTGAGCATATTTCTTGTAGAGCAAAACGCCCACATGGCTCTTAAAATTGCCCATCGGGGATATGTGCTTGAAACCGGAACCATCACCATGACCGACGACGCCAAAAGCCTTGCGGCCAACGAAGATGTAAAAAAGGCGTACCTCGGTATATAATATAATGAATGAAGTTCGAAGCCCACGGCAGTTTCCGTCTCGTGCTCTGCGAGCACGTTATTCTCTGCAGCCTCACAAGCAGTTTTAACTATGAGGCCGCCAGGGAACTGGACCGGAACGTCAGGGACCTTCTTGAAAAGTCACCCCGAAAAGCGAATCTCATAGACAGCCGCCGCTGGGGCTTTGCTACCCCCGATGCTTCAGAGGTTCTGGCTGATCTCAACCGCTGGAGCATTGGAAAGGGGCTCGTCCGCAGCGCCCACATTACCCCGGGCAAACTCATGACCAGTATAATAGACGGAAACCTCTCCCCCGACGGTCCCCGCTACCGGCGCAGATACTTTTCCGACCTGCAGTCCGCCCGAACCTGGCTGGCCGATGAAGGGTTCCCGATTTCCGATGAAGAACTGGCGGATTTTTCTTGCCGGCCGGACTAGGGACCGGCGAAGTATGCCTGGTAGCCGAGATAGATAATGCTCGCCGCCAGGACGAGGAGAAACACGATCCGGACGAAGGAGCTGTTTCGCTTTAACACCATGTGGCTTCCGGTCCAGGCGCCGGCAATCTGAGCTGCTCCCATCAGGATTCCAGGAATTATGAGTATGTTCCCGCTGAATAAAAATATGCCCAGGGAAACGATGTTGCTGGTGAAGTTGACCACCTTGGTATGCCCCGTCGCCCGCTTTATATCCATTCCCGCAAGTGTAATAAATGCGATGGTCCAAAAGCTGCCGGTCCCCGGCCCGAAAAACCCGTCGTAAAAGCCTATCAGCAATCCGAACAGGGCATAAAATGCCATCCGACGGATTTTCTCTTTTGACTCCACGCTTCCCAAATCCTTTTTTATCAGCATGAATACAAAAAGAAGGCTAAGCAGAATCGGAATCATCAGCCCGAGGATGTCCGGATTGATGAGCTGAACAGCCAGGGCTCCGGCGGATGCTCCGGCGAAGGTAAAGGCGATTCCCGGCAGGACCTCTCTCAGGCGCACCAGTCCTCCGCTGCGGTAGCGCAGGGTTGCGGTGAGGCTGCCGAAGCTCGCCTGCAGCTTGTTGGTGGCGATTGCCTGGAGGGGAGAGAAACCGGTGAACAGCAGAAGGGGGACGGTTATCATTCCCCCGCCTCCGGCGATTGAGTCGACGAAACCCGCGCCGAATGCGCCGAGAACGAGAATCAGGTAAGCCAGTAGCGGAGCGGATTCGATCATGGCGGCAGTATATGGCGGCTGCGGTCCGGTGGGCAAGCGGAGCGTCAAAAACTGGACAGTTCAATGCTTTGGCAGTATTGTCTTTAGATTATGGATATCAATACTAAACAAAAACTCGCGGAACTCGCCCTCAAGGTGGGTTTGGATTTTCAGAAAGACCAGTGCCTGCAGATCGGCACCGGCATAGGCACCTACGACTATGCCCGTGAAATCGCCAAAAAAGCCTATGAAATGGGTGGGCGGCTGGTGCGCATTGTCGTCACCGACAACGAACTGACTAAAAGCCGTGCGGAACACAGCACGCCGGAGAACCTGGAGTATTTTCCCCGTGACAATATCGAAACCGGTCAGATGCAGCTCGACGAAAGCTGGGCGCGGATCCGCATCGACAGCACCGAAGAGCTCAATGTGCTCAAGGGCGTCGATTCAGACGCATTGAGCACCATGACCCGGGTCGCCCGCAGCAAACTGAAATTCGTATCGGATCAGCTCATGCGCCACAAGCATCCCTGGCTGGTCCTTGCGGCCCCGGGGCCCGAGTGGGCCAAGTCGGTGTACGGACTCGCCGACGACGCCCCCCAGTCCGACGTTGATGCGGCCCTGGAGAAACTGGAAATGGTATATGCCTCCATTCTTCGCCTCGATGCCGATGATCCGGTGGCGGTCTGGAAGGAGCACGGGCGAAACCTGGCGAACAGGGGCAAAACCCTCGATTCCCACAAGCTCGACCGGGTGCGCTTTGTTTCCGGAGAAACGGACCTTACCGTCGCCCTGGCCCCAACCCACACCTGGATCGGCGGACCAAGCCAGCTTCCCGACGGCCGATGGTACGAGCCAAACCTTCCCACTGAAGAAGTATTTACCACCCCGGACTACCGCCGCACTGAAGGTTTTGTCAAAATCGTAAAGCCCGTGAAGGTCATGGAAACCATGGTCGAAGGCGCCTGGTTCACGTTCGAGAAGGGCAAGGTAGTGGATTTCGGTGCTGACAAGGGAGCGGAGATCATGAAGAAATTCCTCGAGATGGATGAAGGCGCTTCATTCCTCGGCGAGGTAGCCCTGGTCGATGTGGATTCACCCATCAACCGAAGCGGGCTGGTTTTCGGTTCCATCCTCTTCGATGAAAATGCGTCCTGTCACATTGCCCTTGGTCAGGGTTATCCCTCGGCCCTATCTAATGCCGACGAGCTCACAGACGCCGACAGCCTCAAGGCTGCGGGCTGCAACGTCAGCATGCTCCACACCGACTTTATGATAAGCGACGACAACACCGATGTGACGGGCTACGGTGCCGACGGCAGCGAACTGCCGATTATCCGCAAGGGCAAGTTCGTAATTTAAGCCGCCGTCTTTCCGGGACGCTGTCGACAGCGCGCTAGCGTGGTTAGCAGCGCGTTCCCCGGCCCGGCCTGGGCCCGGTCACGGTGCCGGTCGTCCGAGCATGTGGCGGCGCGAACGGTGGTGCACCGGCCGCCACAGAAACGAGCAGAGCGGTGCGGCAGGTGCCGCATTGAGCGAGGCGGCCGGATATCCGGCCGCTCTTTTTTTATCCGAGCTGCTTGAGATACCAGGCTGCCGCCGGATCGCCCGGAGCCTTTTTCCTGCAGATTGCGAACAGTTCCCGGGCCTCGACTATCCGGCTCTCCCGGTAATAGTACACCGCCCGCTCGAAGTCCTTGCGGCAGCCCCGTTTCTGTTTCCAGATGTCCTGGGGATCGGCATTCATGACTTCTATGACGTCCACCGACTCCCCCCGGCCCTTCACCTTGAAGCTGCCGATGTTTCTCAGGTAGAAGCGTTCGGGGTTCATGGCATGTTCGAAGGCCTCGCCGCTGATGAGTATGCGGTTGCGAAACTGCCGGGTGAGATTCTGCAGACGTGAGCTGAGGTTTACGGCGTCGGAAATTACCGTTCCGTCCATGCGCTGAAATTCTCCGATGGTGCCGAGCATGCAGGAACCGGTGTGTATCCCTATTCCCATTGCCAGCTCATTGAGGCCGCCCTCGTTCCGTTCCCGGTTTATATGATCGAGCTGTTGCTGCATTTCAATTGCCGCCTGTATCGCATTGGAAGAATTGCCGGAAAACAGCGCCATGATCCCGTCGCCCAGATATTTATCGACGAAGCCCTTGTTTTTTCTGATGATTGGCGCCATCCCCGCAAGGAAATCGTTAATAAGCCTGAAAACCTCACCGGGTTCGCTGTTTTCCGCTATTGCGGTGAAGTCCTTGAGATCGGCGAACATCACGGTGAGAAATTCCTCGGAGTGATCACCCAGCTCCACCTCGGTTATTTCGCTGCGGTGCAGGAACTTGAGGAATTCCCGGGGTACGAAGCGCTCCATGGCATTGTTGATGTTCTGCAGCTGACGGGATAGGCCTTCGGCCTGCACCAGGGCGTGGGTGGTTCTCCTGCTCAGGTTCATGGAAAGAATAACGATAAACAGAACCATTCCCAGGCTGGTGAGGCTGGGAAACGGCAAAACCAGCATGGTTTTGATGATGTCGAACACCGCCGTCGCCATAATCGCGAAGAAGCCCATAAAGAACGCGCCGGACAGGGGCTTGCGGCTGATCACCGCCCAGAGAACCACGGCGAGAAGACCGAGGGCGATAATCAGGGCGAAAAGCTGAAATGGCACCAGGTATTCGGTGAAAACGGGGAGCGGGGCGAACACAATCAGTCCGCTGTAGAGAATAGAACCGACGGCGCTTATCCAGCTGAGGAGCCGGCCGAAATCGCTTTTGTAAGAATGATGGACGAAGAGCGTCACCGAAAGAAGAGGCACCGTGAAACTCAGGTAGTTTAGCCGCAGAACCGGCTCTATTAATATACCGGGCAATATTACAGTCAGCGGAAAGGTATCAACCACCATTGCCCGCAGACCGAGAAAGAGGGCCGCCATGGCGAACCAAAACGGCGCTTCCTCGCTGCTTCGGATAAAAAACATAAAGAGGTGGTACACCGCCATTATCAGCAGTATTCCGAGTACGAAGAAATTCACCGTCAGGGTGGACTCGTAGTAGTTTCTAACTGCGGAGCTTGTCCCGAAAATCAGGTTGTCGACCAGGCCGCCGTTTATATTGTCGTAGTTCGAAATGTGAACGATGATTTCAACTTCCTGGCTCCAGGGAAGATCGCTGGTAACGCCGCTTCGCCATTCACCCTGGGCGAATTCTTCAGTTGATGCCGCTCTACCGGTGCGGGCCACCAGCTCGCCGTTCCAGTAAATCCGTGCTGCGCTCCCGATTTCCCTGAAGTGCAGAACGAATGGGCCGGTCCGCGGGGGGTCTTGCGGCAATAAAAGGGTCAGCCGGTAACTGGCGAACCCCCTGGGAGGGTTGGCTCCCCCGCCGTTCCAGTTGGAGCCGCTGGAAACATACCCGTCCGGGAGTCCTGAGTGTCCCGGCTGGACAAAGGCCTCCCAAAAAAACTCCCATTCACCCCGTAATTCCGCCATGGCTTGCCGGGTGAAAGAAAAATCCCTCAGGTCCAGCACTCCTTCCCGGGCTTCGGGCTTGAGAGCCTCAGGGATGAGCTCCGGGCTTTCGGCAAGCCCGGCTGCGAACAAGCCGGAGCTTATCAGTAGTAGTAAAATAACGAGTGCGTTGCGTCTTCCGCCGGCCGGCTTGCGTATCATGGCATTCCTCGGTAAGGACTTACTTGTGTTTTCGGCGATAATTATATCATAATAAGTGCGGGGGAGAATTGCGGAAGAATAGCATTCAGCAACAGGTAAACGTCTCTCACTTCTTCCAAGTCAGCGAAGTCCTTTTTTATCTCACGAACCTCTTCGTTTTTGTCGGCCTGATAATATACACCGCGAAAGACATCGCAAATTTTTTCATACCCCTGGGGCTGGCGGATCTCATCGTGCTTTTTATTCAGCTTCTGCTGCTTTTTTTGGTCATTGCCGGGGTCGTCAGCAGGAATACCGCGATGGCCACCCTCCTCATCCTGTCGATTTTCCTCTTTCAGTTGTCGGCCTTTGTGAACAGCAGCGCCGGCGGAAACGTTTCGCTTCAGATCGCCATAACCACGTTTATTTCCCTGCTTTTCGCCTCCCTGGCGGCGTTTACCGTTAGCAAATACATGGCGCTTGCGGTGGGTACCGTCAATCTCGTCTTTTTTATTACCATCACCCTGGTGTACCAGGACCGCAGGATGATGGATGATCTGGTGTTCTTTTCCATAATCATCGTCGGGTATTCAGTTGCCATGTACTATTACCGGCACTCGCTGGAAAACCTCGCCGAAAGTCTGTACGCCTCCTATCAGACAGTCAAAAAGCAAAAGGTCGAGCTGGAAACCCTCAAGGAAAAGGCCGAACAGATCAACGAGGTAAACCGGCCGTTTGTCGTGTTTGGAAGGAACACCAGCGGTCTTGTACACGACTTTAAAAATGAAATCGGACTGCTTGATTCAAGCAGGCAGCTGCTCAGAAAGAAAATAGACGGAGAGGTGCCTGTGAGCGCCGCCGATATCGATGATTTGGACAGTCATATCCAGCGGCTCAGCGAGCGGGTGGATACTATAAAATTCGTGGTGACCGCAGGAAATTCCCGGGAAGCGGAAAACATTGCCGTGTCAAAACTGATAAATGCCGCCCTGTATCCATTCAGACTCACCAGCGAGCTCAAGGATCGCATCGTATTCGAGGAGCTGCTGGAGGGGGACGCGGTCATCACCGCCCCGCGTTACCGGCTTGTACAGATTCTTGAAAACCTCATTCGGAACTCTTGCGAGGCAATTGTCGATGATCAGGACGACCAGGCCGGTTCTGATGGACATAAAGATAATGAGGCGCCGGGAAGCATCGAACAGCTGCTGGCCCAGCAAAGCCGCTACGGAAAGGTCAGGGTAGAGGGCAGGCGGATTGAGGGGGGCGTGCTGTTGGCAGTCGAAGACAACGGACCGGGAATCGGTTTCTGCCAGGAATGCCCCTCGGGCAACTGTATTGACTGCGCGCACTTTGAGATCGGTAAAACGACCAAGCCCTACGGCAGCGGCATTGGAATGGTGTCGGTTTTGGAAGCCATCGATCAGCTCAGGGGCGGCATACGCATTACATCCTCTCCGGACCGGGGAACACGGGTTGAAATACTTCTCCCGCCGAATCCCGATGAGGAGCTTTCGGAACACCTTGTGCAAAGCCTTGGCTTTGCCCGTCGTTGATTCTTATGGAGTGCCCCGAAAACAGCTGATTTCTGTAACTATGATTCCTGCCGCGAAGGTTCCTGCTGCTTATGGTTTGCCCGACCCACTTCACCAAAGGCGCCAGACCGGACTTATGCCCTGGTGTCTTTTATTACCCACAATGCGGCCAGAATGACTGCATCCTCAGTGAGAGGGGCGAACCAGTTTAGGAAGTCCGGCTCCATGAAATTCCCCAGGAAATGCGTCATAACGACGTAGGCAGCCCAAGCGCCGAAAATCACCAGCTTGACGATCATCATGGTGTTTTCGCGGATTGGAAGGAATACGTCGATGAGCAGCACCACGCCGATAATGAGCTGGGCTATGGCGACGATGAGGGCGAAGGTGCTGTTTCCCCCGCGGCCCACTATGGAGCTTATGGCTCTGCCGAGCTGATTCGCCGGGTTATCGTAGTTCATGATCGAGATAAAACCGGTGATGATAAAAAACAGCGCAAGGGCGATTGTCAGTATCAAAAGATTCGTTCTGTGTGATTTGCTGGACATTGAGCCTCCGTTTGAGTTGTGGATTATATAGTGTACTGCCCCGAAAACAGCTGATTTAAATCATTTTATCCGTTTGTGGAAAACAATTTACCCCCGTCTCACTGCAAGCATCGCCCACCTTCACTTTAGTCGTTCTCATATAATGGTTTATTGCAGTAAAATCAGCTGTTTTCGGGGCAGTACCATTATATTGTAGCCAATCCCCGTCGGGACTACAAGAACGGCAGCGTTGTTAGTATATTCTCCACCACTATGAAAAATGAATTTCCCCAGTCGCGGACGAATTTACAGCGATTCATCGACCAGCAGGGTCGGTACCGCCTCCTTATTTTGGCCGGAGGAGCCCTCGGGCCAGCGCTTGCCGATGCTCATGGTTTGCGGGACGGTTTCAGAACCCTGTTTGTTCAGGCTGTGCATGCCGCGGCCCTGCAGTCTGCGGACCTCAAGCAAACCATGCGTCAGGTCCTGCAGATTAAATGGCCGGATGGTGGATTGTCGGTGGAAGCCGGCTGGCAGGGACATATCAGGGGCTACGCCAGGAATCCCGAAAAAATCGAGGAGCAATTTCAAAGCGATGAGGTCCTCGGGGGAACGATGGCACTTATACGCCTTATCGGTTCCCACCCGGGGTATACGGGCTACGGCAGCATTTTCGGGTTTAATCTGGCATCCGCCCTCCAGAGTCATTATTCTACCTCGGAGCAACGGGAAAGCTATTTCCATTTTGCCGATGATTTTGCCGCCATGATTCAGCGTTTGCCGGATACCGGAGGTAATGCCGGTACGCAAAAGCATACGCCCGATGAAATACTCCTGCAAGAGCACTTCGAGGCGCTGGTTCCCCGGCTGAATGCCGTTCTCACTGCCGATGATAAGCTTCTCGCGTCGGATTTTTCCCTTACCCGGCTCAGCAGCGAAGAGCGGCTTATCAGTTGCGGATGCAGCCGGGAAAAAATATCTGCCTATGTGCGCGGTCTGGAAAGAACAGAATTACAATCCATGTATGAAGAGGGTCCGTGGCCGGTGGTGGTGAACTGCGACAACTGCGCCTCGTCCTATGAGTTCAGCCGGGATGAAATTCGGGACTTCCTGGAATAGCAGGTTTAGGTCCATGCATGGTGCTCAAGTCTTTGCCGGCAAAGCGTGCCGGTGGGACTGCCGAAAAGCAGACACAATGAGTTCACGTGCCGCGTTTGGGAGGCGCTTATGGGATGATCAGTTGACGATTATTGGGCGATGATGAGGCTTAGAATCTGGCCCGAGGTTGCTGCGGCGCTGAAGAGCAAAAATATCGCGCTGATTCCGCCCATGGCAGGGCCTTTGTTTTTCTGAATCAGTCCCATCGCCAGCATTTTACGGTAGCGCTGCATTGCGGGAATCAGCAGTATCAGAGCCGGCAGCGATGCCAGGGGATGAAGCCCCCCCAGATTCTCCATAGCCAGGACGGCCAAGAGCAAAAATGCCGCGGCGATTAATACGCCGACTACCCCGGCCGAGGCAGTCCGCCCTATTACAATGCTCAGTGTCCGTCTTCCGGCAGCCTTGTCGGCTTCCAGGTCGCAGCTATTGTTTACCGTCAGTATGGAGGCGATTACCAACGCTGAAGGCAGGGACAGCAGCAGCCACAATCCCCAGCGGGGCGCGGCTTCTGACATAAGGATATACTGTACGACAATAAAGAGCACGCTGCCCAGAAAGCCCCCGGCAAACAGTTCGCCCAGGGGCGTATGGCTAATGGGCCGCTTTCCCCCGCTGTAGAGCATACCCACGACCAGGCTTGCCGCGCCGAGAAGCAATACCGGCCATCCTCTGGTAATGATGAAATATCCGCCAATGGCAGCGGCTCCGGCGAACAGGCCGAGCGCGCTGATCAGGGCAGCGCCTGCAGGAACCTTCTGATGCACCAGTACCTTTTCCTTCTCCCTGTTCAGGCTTTGGTGATCAACGCCTTTGACGAAGTCGAAAAAACTGTTGAAAGCTGTGGTGCCCATATCGACCATCAAAACGGACGCAAAAAGCAGGATTGCCGCAATGTCCGGCTGCCCCCCCTGGAGATATACATACAATAAAGAAATGAGAAACGTGGAAACCGAAACGATTTTTGTGCGGATCTCTACAATTGACAGAAACTGGGCAAAAGTCATGGCGGAAAAATCAGTAATTTTTTTTTGCTTGTCAATATAATTCACCGCTCTCCCCGTAGGAGCTATGTTGAACTTCGTTCAAGTATATTCCTACATTCCTGTAGGTCGATTACCTAATTCCAACATTTTTGACAGAAATACTTCTAATAATATTGCCCAGTTGTCAGAGCTGTGCTAATCTCAACGATGAGGCAACATTTCTGTAAGGAGGAAATATGAAAAAGCTTCTTGCTGCGCTTCTGGTACTCGCAACGGTTTTCAGCCTTGTGCTGATGAGCTGTGGCGGCGGTGCCGAAGCTGCGACTACCGAAGAAACCGCTGAGGCGGTTGCTCCGGGACTTACTGTTATTAACCGCAACAGCGGTTGGGAAATCGGTCAGAAGGGCGGAGAACTTGTTCTCGGTCAGCTCGGTACCGGCCCCAAGTCTTTCAATGCTGTTCTGGCTGAAGAAACCAGCTCCACCGATATCACCAACCTCCTAGGCTCCGCCCTGGTAACCCGTGATCAGTTCACCCTCGAGTGGATTCCCAATCTCGCTACGAGCTGGGAGATTTCCGAAGACCAGAGAACCATCACTTACACTCTCCCCGACGATCTCCTGTGGTCCGACGGCGATGACCTGACTGCGTATGACTTCGAGTTTACCGTTAACGAGCTTATCTATAACGAAGCGGTTCAGACTTCCACCCGTGACTCCCTCACCGTTGGCGGCGAGCTGTCCGAGTGGGTAGCCCTTGACGAAACTACTCTTCAGATCACCGTGGCAAGCGTGTACGCCGGGCTGCTCAACATGAGCACCATTCAGGTTATGCCCATGCACGTCATTGAGCCCATCATCGAAGAAGAAGGTATTGACGGCTTCCTCAACCTCTGGGGTGTAGATGCCGATCCTACCACTATTCCCTCGGCGGGCGCCTGGGTAATCAGCGAATACCGCCCCAACGAGCGGATTTCCTTTGCTCCGAACCCCAACTACTGGAAGACCGATGAAGAAGGCACCCAGCTTCCCTATCTGGAAAGCATGACCTTTATCTTCACTCCCGACACCGACACCCTGCTCCAGCAGTTCCTTGCAGGCACCGTAGATGTATACGGCGTGCGCGGTGAGGACTATGCTGTTCTCGTGGAAGAAAAAGAGAATCTCGGTTTCGAAATGTATGAAGTCGGCCCCGACACTGGTACCAACTTCATCACTTTCAACCAGAATCCCGATGAAGACGGTCCCGACGGCGAGGAAGACGCTGGTATCACCGAGCCCGAACTGACCTGGCTCAGCACTCTCGAATTCCGCCAGGCAATGGCTCACCTGATTGACCGCGAAACCTACATCAACAACATCGCATTCGGTTTCGGCTATCCCCAGTACTCCTTCATCCCCCGCTTTAGCCCCTATTACTGGGACGGCGTTGATGAAGCAGCTGCGAAATACGATCCCGTACGGGCCGCTGAAATCCTCGACGAACTCGGCTGGGTCGACAACGACGGCGACGGCTTCCGTGAAGACAGCGACGGCGTCAAAATCTCCCTGGACCTGACCACCAATGCGGGTAACCGGGTGCGGGAAGACATCGGTACTGCCTTCGCTCAGGACGCGGCAAATGTTGGTATCGAAATCAACTTCCGCCCCGTGGACTTCAACGAGCTGGTAACCCAGCTGGTGGCGACTTACGACTGGGAAATGATCCTCATCGGTCTGACCGGTTCTGTTGACCCCATCAGCGGTTCCAACGTGTATCCTTCCAGCGGTAACCTTCACATGATCGAGCCCAACCAGGAATCTCCCCGCCGCGAGTGGGAAGCCCGGGTTGATGCTGCCTGGATCCAGGCCAACGAGACCACTAATGAAGCTGACCGGGTTGCCGGTTTCGAAATCATTCAGCGCGAATGGGTAGAGAACCTTCCCTGGGTGTACACCTACAACCCGCTGATCCTGGCTGCATACGACGCAGATTTCGGCAACGTATATCCCCAGCCCATCAACGGATACGGCGCAACCGGTATTTCCGACCGCCTGTTCCGCCGACAGTAATTATCAATGTCCGGGCGGAGATCTGTCTCCGTCCTGACTCTGTTTAACGGACCGCGCCGGTCTGCTTCCCATCCGGGTTCTGCAGCCGGCGCGATCTATCTTTGATTGAGCGGACAGCTCCATCCTTCCGTCCCTCAATAGAGGCTATTTATGAAAAGTGATGCACAGTTTGACTGGCGCCTAACCTTTATTGTCGATGCGGCCTTATTTCTCTTTCTCGTATTCGCGACAAGTACAGGGATCTTCGGCGCCCTCTTGATAACAGAGCTGTTTATGTGGCTCATCCGCCTGTTCTGGATAAGTCCGGCAATGCTCCGCTACATCCTCAGGCGATTCCTTCATATGATTCCCATTTTGCTTATGGTAATCGCCATAGGCTTTTTACTGCTCCAGCTGGCACCGGGAGACAGTTTTACCCGGCTTTACCTGGAACAGGATATTAGACAGGAAACAATCGACGCATTCCGCGCCCAGTTCGGCCTTGACAGGCCCTGGTACGTTCAGTTTTTCAGATATATCTGGAATGTTCTCCAGCTCGACTTCGGGTTCTCAGCGGAATATAAAATCGGTGTCTTCGAAATGGTTCGCCAACGGGCTATACCCACCCTGGAGCTCTCGCTATCCGCTCTGGTTTTTGCCTGGGGATTGAGTATTCCCATGGGCGTCTTCGCCGCCCAACGGCAGTATAAATGGCAGGACCAGACCATATCGGTATTCGCCTTTATCGGTTTGGCAATTCCCAACTTCTTCCTGGCATTTCTCCTGCTGTACTTTGTCACCGCCACATCAGGAGGCATACAAGGAACCTGGCTTCCAATCGGCGGCCGGACGAGCATCGACCACTCCAGCATGACCTGGATTCAGCAGCGGCTCGATATTATCCGCCATCTGATACTTCCGGTTTTTGTACTAGGTACCGGTGCCATGGCCGGTCTCACCCGTATTATGCGGGCCAATATGCTTGAAATCCTCAACCAGCAATATATTGTAACCGCCAGGGCCAAGGGCCAGAGCGAGAAAAAGGTTGTTTTTCGGCACGCCCTGCGCAATGCCATAAACCCCATGATTACCATCCTCGGGTTCCAAATTGCCAGCATTCTCGGCGGCGCCGCGTTGACCGAGGCGGTATTGAGCTGGCCGGGACTTGGGCAGCTGGTTCTTCAGGCCATCCTGGCCCAGGACATGTTCCTGGTTATAGGGACCCTGATTTATTCGACGGTGCTGTTGGTTGTCGGTAATCTTATGGCCGATATTCTGTTGGCCGTCACCGACCCGCGAGTGAGGATAGGCTGATGTTAAAACGATTTTTATTTCCCCGGAGCCTGTTCGCCGCCGACAAGGGCGACTCCGATAACCAGGCTCCCAGCGGCGCCCAGCAGATGGTGGCCGACAAGACCATGCAGCGCGAGGGTATGGGGGAGAAACCCGAATCCATGTGGTCCAACTATGTCCGCCGTTTTCGCAAACACAAGCTGGGCATGGTCGGGCTGGTAATTCTTCTGTTCTTTTATTTCCTCGCACTCTTTGCGGATTTTTTCTCACCGTACACCATGGTGTGGGGCGACAAGACCAAGCCCTATCACGGACCAAGCATTATTAATTTTATCGCTGAGTCCCCAGACGGCGAAGGCCGGTCCTTCAGGCCCTATGTGTATGAAGAAATCATAACGAATATGGCCTTGAGGACCTACGAGCCGATTCCCTCCCACTCACTCCGGGCAATCGGAATCGAGGACCGGGTCAGGGTAAACGAAATGAGGGTATTCGCCCTCTCGGAATCCTCGACCAGAAGGGAATCGGAAATAATTGCCGGCGTTCTCAGGCATTACCGGATTCCCACTGACAGCCCAATGGTCGATGAGCTTCGGCGGGCCATCCGGGACATCGAAGCTGATCAGGATCCCAACGCCAGACGGGTGCTCGAACTCGGAGAAAACGTTATAAACAACGTTCCCACACCGGTGAATATCATCCTGGCCAAGGGGAACAAGAACTTCTTGAGTTTCTTCTACCGTGGCGTTCCCTACCGCTTCCTGGGAATGGACGGGGTGAGAAGCAACGTTCACTTTTTCGGATCGAGGACCGGGGGCTACTTCCCCCTCGGCACTGACAAAACCGGCCGGGATATGGCCAGTCGCCTGCTGCACGGTTCCAGAATCTCCCTGACCGTCGGTATTTTCGGTTCGCTGATATCTCTCACCCTCGGTCTGATGATTGGCGGGCTTGCGGGATATCTGGGCGGAGTGGTGGACAACATCCTGATGCGATTCACCGAGGTGTTGATCTCCATACCCAGTATTTACTTTCTGTTCGCCCTTCGGGCGGCGCTTCCGACGGACCTGCCGAGTACCTCGGTGTATTTTATTATCGTCATTATTCTGTCCCTTACCGGCTGGTCGACCATCGCGCGGGTTATCCGGGGGCAGGTACTGTCCATAAAAACCGAGGACTTCGTGCTCAGCGCCCGAACCATGGGCCTGAACCGTTTCAAAATACTCGTTCGGCACGTCCTGCCCAACACCATGAGCTACGTGATCATCCAGCTGACCCTTTCCATACCCGGGTATATTCTGGGTGAGAGCGCCCTGAGTCTCCTGGGGCTCGGAATTACCGAACCCCAGTCCAGTTGGGGACTTATGCTGGCAGTCGCGCGAAACTTCCGAGTTGTCCGGGATTTTCCCTGGGTTCTTTTTCCGGGATTCCTCATCTTCCTGGCGATACTCGCGTGGAACTTCTTCGGCGACGGCGTTCGCGACGCCCTGGACCCCAAGAGCAAACACTAAGAGGCCTTATTATGAAACCATTATTGGATATAAAAGATTTACGGACCTACTTCTTTATGCCCGGCTATGTTGTCCGGGCAGTGGACGGTATCTCCCTCACCGTCCATGAAGGGGAAACCGTCGGAATAGTCGGTGAGTCGGGTTGCGGCAAAAGCCAGACCTCCATGTCCGTCATGGGGTTGGTTCCCTCTCCTCCGGGTCGAATTGTTTCCGGTGAAATAAACTTCGGAACCCGTGGCGACCTTACGAAGCTGGATGAAGAGGAGTACCGGAAGGTCCGGGGAAATGATATTTCCATGATTTTCCAGGAGCCCATGACTAGCCTTAACCCGGTGTTCACCATCGGTTTTCAGATTACCGAAGCCCTGCTTCTTCACCGCAATATGAGCGAGGCGGACGCAATGGAAGAGGCCGCCCGGCTCCTGAAGCTGGTGGGCATTTCCGATGAAAAAGAACGGTTGAAGGAATATCCCTTCCAGCTCTCCGGCGGCCTGCGACAGCGGGTCATGATCGCCATGGCAATGGCCTGCCAGCCCCGACTGATGATCGCCGATGAGCCAACCACGGCCCTTGACGTAACCATTCAGGCACAGATTCTCCGGTTGATGAAGCAGCTCACTGAAGAGCAGAACATGGCCACCATGTTTATTACCCATGACCTTGCGGTAATCGCCAGTTTTACCCAACGGGTGGTCGTTATGTACGCCGGGGTAATAGTCGAGGATTCGCCGGTCATGGAAATCTTCAAAAAGCCGCTGCATCCCTACACCCAGGGACTTCTGGGTTCCATACCGGTTCTCGGACAGGGCAGCAGGGATGAAATGGGCAAGCGCAAGCTCCTCAAGGCGATTCCCGGCAGTCTCCCCGACACCCGTCAGCTCACCAAGGGCTGCAAATTCGCTTCCCGCTGTCCCAAGGCAATGCCGAAGTGCTGGGAAGCCGAACCGGCCCTTGTTGAGGTTGAAAACGGCCGTAAGGTGCGTTGTTACCTCTACAGCGACGAGGTGAGGGAAAGTCAGTCCATTACTGATATCGATACGCTTACGGATTTCGGCGGGCGGGCCTGGCGCAACGAATACGACCGCCAGGAGAAAAAACGAGAGAAAAAATCGGAGGCCCGGTCGTGAGCACGGATAACGCATACAAAGATACGGTGCTGAAGGTTCAGCGGCTGGAGAAGTATTTCCCCGTCAAGGCCTCGTATTTCTCAAATCAGAGCCTCATTCTCAAAGCCGTCGACGGTGTCAATTTTGATCTCCGCAGAGGAGAAACCCTGGGGCTTGTCGGCGAATCGGGCTGCGGAAAAACAACCGTGGGCCGGTCGGTCCTGCGCCTCTATGATCCCGACGAAGGGAGGGTGTATCTCAATCCCCAAAGCTCAGTTGTGGATCAGGTCGACGCCCTTGACCTCGAGCGACTGACCATCAGGGACGAATACAACACCCGCTTTGCCGACGGCGAAAGTGCCGCCGCCTTGCGGCCGCTTAAGGGCAAAATGAAGAGCCTCAAGAAGCAGGCTGATGAGATAGCCCGGGAAACCGACCTTCTCACCATGAACAGTGAAAACTTAAAGGCTGCCAGACGCCAAATTCAGATGATCTTTCAGGATCCCTGGGCGAGCCTGAATCCCCATATGATGGTTAAAGACATCATCGGCGAGGGACCCAAAGAGTTCAATCTTCACCGGGGCAGCAGCCTTGACGGCTGGGTTATGGAGCTTCTCGACCGGGTGGGCCTTCCGAAGGCCGCGGCAAACCGCTACCCACATGAATTTTCCGGCGGGCAGCGTCAACGTATTTGCATAGCACGGGCACTGGCCCTGACGCCTAACGTGGTTGTGTGCGACGAGCCGGTTTCAGCTCTGGACGTATCTATCCAGGCCCAGGTATTAAACCTGCTTATCGGACTGCAACAGGATTTTGACCTCACCTACCTGTTCATCGCTCATGACCTGTCAGTGGTCGAGTATATTTCCGACAGGGTCTCTGTTATGTACTTGGGCAAGATGTCCGAGACTGCCACTTCCAAACAGCTTTACAGTAATCCCCGGCATCCATACACCCAGAGCCTGTTGTCTGCGGTTCCCGTCGCCGACCCTACGGTGCAAAGCGCAAACACCCCCCTGACCGGCGATGTGCCGAGTCCGGTGAATCCGCCGAGCGGCTGCAGCTTCCACACCCGCTGCCCCTATGCGACTGATGTCTGCAAAGAGGTGACGCCCACGCTTGAAAAGGATCAGGACGGACACCGCATAGCCTGTCATAACCCGCCGAACGGTTGAGCGACTTTATATAAACGGCCCTGTATTTCGGGGCCGTTTTTTCGTATTATAGTGCCATGATCAGAATACGCAGCCGCATCGCCGCTGCTCACAGTAAAAACGGCGACTTCGTGATTCAAAGAAAATTGCTCGGCAGGCTTTTTAACGGAGCCATGGTTCTTGTGCTCAGTATTGCGGTGTTGCTCGCCCTGCTAAATGGTGAATCAATCAGCAATGCGGGAATAGTTATTTTTGGCATTATCTTCCTGGCAACCCTGTTTAATGCCGGAGAGAACAAGGTGTACCGCTTTTCCGGGAGCGAAGGCCGCCTGACTATTACCCACAGTTTTCTTGGCCTGCGCTTGAAGAGGGTCGATATTCCCCTTTCAGCCCTCATGCGTGTTATGGTAACCGGGGTTGAATTCAACAGTTTTTCTCCCCGCCGTAAGAATCCCGGAATTTACAAACTGCAGGTCAGGATCGACCTTGAACGGCTTGAGGACAATACCGGACGGTTGGCCGGCAAGCTGACCCTTGAAGACTCCACCGATGCCCTTGAGCTTCATAACAGCGGCTCGGCGCTTGCTTCCTACCTCGACATCGATTTCGAATCAGAGTACCAAAGTCCCGGGGTATAGAAGGGAGAAAACAGCCCCCTTTCCGGGCTCTGATTCGAACTCCACGGCAGCCCCGAGCTCATTGGCGAAGTCCCTGCAGATAATCAACCCGATTCCCGTTCCCTTCTCCTTCTCGGTTCCCTGAGTGGTCGGATTTTTCTCGATATCAAAGAGATCATCTTTGACCAAAGGATCTACGCCGATTCCCCGGTCTTTCACGCACACCGCCAGGCCGCCGTCGCGCTTTTGGTCGAATATCTCGATGTTACCGCACCGAAATGAGAATTTAACCGCGTTACTGACAAAGTTCCTGATAATGAGGGAACTGAGAACCTCATCGCTTTGCACAAAAACCGCGGGATCGATGTTGATTTCCAGAGTGAGCTCTTTGCTTTCCAGGGTATGGTACATACTGTTGAGAATCTCCTGGGCCAGACTGTACAGATGAAGCTTCTGACTGCGGATCTTAAGTTTTCCCCGCTGGTTCTTCGACCATGTAATGAGGTTGTCGAACAGTTCGCGGGTCTCGGTTAGCCCGCTGCTCAACTGTCTGAGGTGGTCCGCAAGGCTTTCGCGGTTCATTGACTTAACATCGTCGTTGAATAGCTCATAGACAGAAATGAGGGACGAGAACTGATTGCGTATTTCATGGGCGATTATTGAGAGGACCCGGTCCTTGATTCCTATTTGACTGTCCAGCTCCCGGCGCTGGGCGATTATCCGCAGATGTGATTCGACCCGGCTGAGCATTTCGTATCTGCTGAACGGTTTGGGAATGTAATCAACGGCTCCCAGTTCGAATGCCCGGGCCACCGAGTCATCATCGCCCTTGGCAGTTATAAAAATGACTGGGATGTCTTTTGTCGCGGAGTTTTTTTTGAGTTGCGCGCATACCTCGAACCCGTCGCTTCCCGGGAGAATGATGTCCAGAAGAATGAGATCGACGCTGCCCGAAACGGCTATATCGATCCCCCGTTCTCCGTCCGGAGCGCTTATACAGTCGATGCCCTGATCCTGGAGGATAACCCTTATCAGTTCTATGACATCTGGAGCATCATCAACAATGAGGACGGTAAATGCCTGATTAAAAATAATAATCGTCCTCCCGCTTTGCCTGAGCTCACCACTCACCACTCACCGTTCACCAGGCGTCGGTAATCTGTTCCCGGCCGGTGTGCTGGCTAAACCAAGTATAGTTCAGGGCGACGGCGATCGCCAGAATGATTACAGGAGCTCACGGCGAAGCCGTTCTTTTTCGACTTCGGTCGATTCATCGTGCGATGGACCGTTTTTCTCGTTCTGTATGATGGCGGACAGACGGGAAAGCTTGTCCCTGTTTAGCGGATACTTCCTGATGAGGAAATACAGCATCCCCAGGATTACTATGGGCATGACAATCATGAGAGCCTGAATTGCGCCTATGGCGTTATACGGTTGTGCTATGGCACCCGTGGCAGGGCTTATCACATTTGCCCCGCTCTGCGCTGTTTGGTAACCGGATAGGTGGAGGGTAAGTCCCGCAGCAAGCACGGCGCCAGCCCGGGATATTCTGCGCAGGGTTCGGATCAATACGGTCAGGCCGCGGGGTATTCGTTTTTGAGCCGTCAATGAGAACACGCGTACCAGATCCCTATACATAAGATTGGGCAGGGAAATAGTCCCGCCGCTGCCAAAGCCTGCCAGGGCTGCTGCCCCGCCCACCGCCCATGACGGCCACTGGGAATTAATTCTCGAGAGGGCGAATATACCGGCGAGCCAGATAAGTAAAAAGGCCGCCAAGGTCTCAGGCTTGTCCAATTTGCTCGCCAACGGAGCAGATAGCGCCGCTGCCAACACGGTACCTAGTGCCAAGGCTCCAAGGGCAAGTTCCACGTTATCCGGTCGTCCCTGCGAGCACTGCACATAGTACGTGAAGACCGAGGAAGTGAGCATGTGAATCAGCGAGATACAGACCAGTATTCCGGCAAACAGCCTGAAGCTCTTTACGCGGAATGGCTCGAACAGGCTCCTCATGCGGACTCTGCTGCCAGGTATCCGGGAATACCCTTTATTCTGAGGTAAAACGGCAATAACCAGAAAGGGTAAGGCCAACAGTGCGCCGATGAGTATTGCCGGAAGCTGGAGATTGCCGTGCGCATTTTGAAAGCCTGACAGAATACGCCAGGCAAAAACGGCGGTGAACATAGCTGATAGAGCGCGTACAACATGCCTGCCGTTGACAAAGAAGGTTTGCGTTAAGCCGCCGGTATGCATGCTCCTGCCAAATGGCAGGTACGGCGTGGTCACCATTGAGTACGCGCTTGAGTACAACAGGAAAGCCAGTAATGCCGTGACTGTCTGTGCTGTCGAACTGGACATTTCTGCAGGAAGGGCCAAGAGGAGAAACGAAATCGGTATGAGGAGGGCACCGGCGGCCATTATGTACGTGCCGGAAAGCATGTTGCCGCGGCGGCTGCGGATTGCAGACCTCAGCATGATGTCCGCGCCTAGGCTCCACAACATGGCCAAAGCTGCAATAATCCCGGAAATATGGGCGCTGATTCCAACGCCGTCGGTGAGGTAACGAAGGGAGAACAGGCCTGTCAGGCTCCAAGATGCTCCGACAAACGCTTCCCCGGCTATAACAGGCAGTTCCGCGCGTGTGCCTGAATCCTGTGCTTTATGGCGGCGTACAATGATAATTCGCCTCCTTTTGTCTGGGGTTTTGCTTAGCGCCGAGGCTGGCATAAGCGCTGTTTCTGTATAATACTTATAGCCTAAAATACTAATCAAAAGGTAGCCGCGTGGTTCTCGTCGCCGAAGATGAAGCAATAAACAGAATGTATATATGTTCCCTGCTCCACCGAAGGAATATCAGCTACCGGGAGGCTGCCAGCGGCCAGGCAGCCCTCGAACTGGTTACGGGGGGCGAGTACGAGCTTCTCCTCCTGGATCTTGGTCTGCCCGATATGGACGGATATGATTTGCTTGCTCAAATTCGCCTCGCCGGCATTGCCGCTCCTGCGGTTGCGGTCACCGGCAGGGATTATCCCGAAGATCAGGATGCAATGCAGAAAGCGGGATTTCAGGGAATCATTGCCAAACCCATACAGGAATACGTATTTTGGGATGAGATAGAGAAACATCTCACAACCTGATGGAGGCAATTATGGTTACATTTCACGGAGAAGGCGTTCAATTCAGCGGCACATTCCCCGGCAAGGGGGATGCCCTAACGGATTTTCATTTGACCGACAGTTCTCTCGCGGATCACCGGCTCAGCGATTTTGCGGGTAAAACCCTTATACTCAATATCTTCCCCAGCGTGGACACCGGCGTGTGCGCAGCATCGGTCCGGGAGTTCAACAAGCGGGCTGCGGCCCTCGGCGATAATGTGCGCGTACTGTGCATTTCCAAGGATCTGCCCTTCGCCCATGCGAGGTTTTGCAGCGCAGAGGGAATTGAAAACGTCCTCAGCCTCTCGGCCTTCCGGGATCCGGATTTTGCCAAGCGCTACGGGCTGGAAATGACCAATACCAAATTAGCGGGACTCATGGGCCGGGCGGTTATTGTGGCCGGCGCCGACGGAACCGTTACATACACCGAACTTGTTCCGGATATCGGACAGGAGCCGGATTATGAAAAGGCCCTGGCTGCCGCTAAGTGAGAGGACCTTGCTTCAAGCATAGTGATCCGGTAAGCTTCACAGCATGAATCCCTCAGCCTTTAATTACCGCGATTACATAAAGCATACGTTGCGGAATCTCTTTTGCGCCCCTGATACCCGGATACGGAGCCATCGCCTCCATACGACGTGGACGCTGGTTCAGGTTTTTGGCTTCCCAGTTTTTCAGATATGGAATTGGACCTTTTTATATCTCGACAGGATATTCAGGCGAGGCGTTGAGAGCCTGGAAATACAGAAACCGGTGTATATTATCGGGAGCTTCCGTTCCGGATCAACCTTCCTTCAGCGCCTTATGGGGATGGATGAACAGACCTTTTCATCGGGCACGACCTGGGAGATGATGTTTGCGCCGTCGGTGCTTCAGCGTCAGCTGGTAAAGGGACTGTTTACCGTCGATAAATGGCTGGGCAAACCGTTAAGAAGATTGCTGTACATCGCCGAAGGCGAGGTGTTTCACGAGAAATCCGCTCACAAAATGGGTCTTTTACACCATGAGGAGGATGAAGCATTTCTCATCCACAACTACGCCAGCTGCTTCCTCCTGTTCGTGAATCCATATCTGGAGGATGCGCTGAAATACTACCGCTTTGACAGCAGCGTTGACCGGCACCAGCGTAAGCTGGATATGGATTTTTATCACGGAATGATACAGCGTCACATGTTCGCCCACCCGGAATCAAAGCGGTATCTTTCTAAGAGCCCGACGTTTAGTTCCCGGTTCCTGAGTCTGTACGAGTTGTACCCCGACGCCCGCTTTGTCTATCTGGCCCGTCATCCCCTGGATGTCATACCGTCGCTGATGAACTGGTTCACCCAGGTGTGGAACAGCATAGAAAAGCCCAATGTCCGCTTCCCGTTCCGGGATTTTGTCGTTGATTTCGTCGAGCATTGGTATGTCGATGCCCTGGAAGCCTTGAGAGCTATTCCCGAAGATCAGGTAAAAATCGTCGCCTACGATGATCTGGTCGGCGACCCGTTTCACACTGTGGAGTCCATATACGCGTTTATCGGGGAACCCATGCCAGACGAGTACCGTGATACCCTGTCTCACGAAAAAGCCCGGGCAAAGCGCACATGGAAGCCGAAGATTCACAGCCTGGAGATAGACGATTTGGATCCCCATGAAATCCGCCGGCGCTTCGAACCGGTGTTTGAACGCTTCGGATTTACCCTCGAGGAGTATGTCTGAGGGTAAAACCCTTCACCCTCAGATGGGACAATAAAAACCGTAAATCCGAACCGGCTTCGCTCATTGCATAATCAAAGTGCTCATTGCAATATCAAGGTAACGTCGCTTGCCACTCTGCTTCGATATTTTCCATCTGAGTTTGTGTCATTTCCGTAATGGACTCAATCCTGATGAGCGCATATCCGTAATCGGTCCGGACTCCGAACACCTGACCGGGAACCGCCTCGAGGGTGACACCCCAGTTCCAGCCGTAGGCAGCCTCAATTAACTGAGAGCTTAAATCGAAATCTTCGGTCAGCGGGTCACTGATGCCTGCCTCAGTCAGGTCCATAATCCGACCGGCATTTCCAACTGTGTACGCCATGGTTCGAAAGCTCGCAGTGAAATCGTCGTAGTAGCTATTCATTCTGAAACCGATTTCCTGCTGCGAATCGAAGTAATACTCATTGAGTCTGTCGGCTAAATACGGGTCGCCAATGCTGTCATAATAGTAATCGGCCAAATTATAATCGGTAAAATCGTAGCGGCTGACAGTGTTTATCTCGTTGCCCGATGAAAAACCGCTTCCTGCGGAGAAATTACCGTCGGCGGAAGAGAGGAAGCTAAAACCGATAATGCGGTTTGCATACAGATTAAATTGACCTAAATCTACGCTGTTCTGGCCATGCAGGGATTCATATTCAATTTCTTCCTGGCCTTCATTGTAAAAATTTTTTTTCACATAAAAGCTCAACCAATCGGAGTTGGGCAGATCGGCTTCTCTCTCAATGGTATGAATACTTTCGAGGGTTTCTGTGAAACCGGTGGCGGACAGGTTGTCCGGCGAATTATAAACCGTATACCCGTAAGAGGAGTTTTGATTCACATGATGATAGGCGGTTATCTGAAATTTGTAGTCGACAAGGGGATTTCCCTGATCATCGACGGCAGTTCCGCTGAAATCAATAGACCGCCCATTGGAACCGCTCTCCCAGTGCCTGATGGTTTCCCGGTAAAGAAAAATGCTGTTGACCTCATCGACTACTTCGTAGGGCGTGCGGGTGTCCATATTCACTTCCCGATACCACGGCTCTACTTCCTTTATAAGACCGAGGGCCGAATCGCCTGCGGAATTTAGAAAGTCCAAGGTGACAGTGTTGCTGCCGTAGGCGCTGAGATCGACCCAGGCGCTCCACTCGGTGGTACCGGTGACATTCGAATTTCCGGCTTCCATTTCGACATCAATTATCCGGTCATCACCATCATTGGTGACCCGAAGGGTAATCGGACCGGCTGGAGTGATGTCGTCGATGGTGATAATTTCAATATCGAGCCGGGAGTTTAGGGGGAAGCTGCTCGGCTCGCTGTCGTCAATGGGCGCCGGTGGAAGCAGGTCACATGAAGCCATGATAGCGACAATTAAGCTTAGTATTATTATAAAGAATAATGCTTTTTTCATTAAAATCTCCTTTACATGTGGGAATTATATGGCGAGTTATGAGATATGTCTAAAAGTACATCCGGATTATTTGTAAATTTCATTGGCGATATAATACGCTATTTGATATCTTTTACCACAGTTAACTATACAGGAGCAGTCGCATGATTCTCGACATTCTTATAAATCTCGCCATTGTAATTGGCGCTGCCGTAGGCATGGAGTTCGTCGCGTGGTTTACCCACCGGTACATTATGCACGGCGCCTTGTGGTCACTCCACAAGGATCATCATCATCCTCACAAGGGGAAATTCGAAAAGAACGATTTATTCGTTATTTGGTTCGCCACTCCGGCGGTTGCGGCTCTGGTTATCGGCATCAATCAGATGATATGGCCCCTGATATCCGCGGGCATCGGCATAACCCTTTACGGAATCGGCTATACGCTTTTTCACGATATCATGTTCCATCGCAGGATAAAGTGGATAAAGATTCCCCGAAATAAACCGTATTTCAAGCGCATCATCAACGCACACAGGGACCATCACAAAACCCTGGAGCGTTACCCTTCCGAGTCGTTCGGATTCCTCTGGGCCCCGAAAAAGTACGATAATTACGATCCCAAAAGTACGTGATATACGATATCGCAGTAATCGGCGGCGGCCCCGCGGGGCTTACGGCTGCCGGGCGCTGCGCTGAGTACGCCGAGGGCGTATCCGGCTCGTCATCCGCTGCCGGTCCGTCAATCCTTCTCATCGAGGGGAATCCTGCTCCCGGCAAGAAACTCCTGCTCACCGGCGGGGGTCGATGCAATATAACCAATGCCGGGGGCGACCCCCGTGAGCTTGCTTCGCGCTTCGGCAGCGAGGGAAGGGCTCTGATTTCCCCGTTTACCAGATTCAGCGCGGAGGATTGCCGAAGATTTTTTTCCCGTCTCGGTCTCGAGACCAAGGTCGAGGCTGAGTCCAGGGTATTCCCCGTGGATGACTCGGCTGCATCTGTGCTCGCTTCCCTGATGAAATACTGCAAACATCCCATGATTCGCACGGTGACTTCTTCCCGGGTACGCTCCATTACCCGCTCCGGGGCTTCGGATTATTTTTGCCTGGAATTTCAGGGCGGAGATAGTCGGAGCGCGTTCAGCCCGGGCGCTGATGGCCCGGGTGCGGGCAGTCAGGGGGCAGGCAGTCCGCAGGCGGGTTCGAGTGCGGATGGCCCGGGTGTGCGAACTGTGAACGCCCGGCGGGTAATCCTGGCGACCGGCGGGTTCGCCCGGCCGGATACGGGTTCCGACGGTTCGGGTTTCGCCTTGGCCGAGAGCCTCGGGCACCGCATCAACCGTCCGGACGCCATGCTTGTTCCCGTCGCCGTCAGGGAAAAAACGATTTCTTCCCTCATGGGAGTGTCCCTTCAGGACTGCGGCATCCGCGTCCTGCTGTGCTCCGGAGCTGACCCCTCCGCTGACGCCCGGGTGCTCGAACGCAGCCGCGGCAAGGTTCTGTTCACCCACTTCGGCCTGTCCGGACCGGGCATCCTGAATCTCAGCGGCCGCCTGGGAGAACTCGAGCAGCAATGGCGCAGGGAACTCTCCGCCGGCGCCCGCCTGGTCATCGAACTCAATCCCAACCCGGACTTGAGCGAGGATGAGGCCGATGCCCAGATTCGCCGACTCTGCGCAGAGCATCCGAAAAAACTCGTGGGAAATCTCACCGGGCGGCTTTTGCACCGCAGATATCATTTTTTGTTCGGCGACGACCTTTCCCGGATCCTTGGAATACGAGCCGCCGACCTGACGAAGGGGGACCGGCGGGTCCTGGCAAGGGCCTGCGTAGGTATTCCCCTTACATTCAAAAAACGCATGCCTCCTGAAGATGCCATCGTTTCCCGGGGGGGCATTCCCATCGACCAGGTCGACTTCCGGACCATGGAAAGCAAGCGCTGCCGGGGACTCTATGTAATCGGCGACATGCTCGATATTAACCGTCCCAGCGGCGGTTTTTCCCTTCAGCTTTGCTGGGCCAGCGCCTGGGTGGCCGGGGAGTCCGCCGCTGCCTCGGTCCATGCAAAATCCTAGGCAATACCTCATACTGTGGGCAGGAGGGCATATGAGAAATACCACAATGGCTCGGGGGCTTAGCCGCTTTGCGGCGGGCATGGGCATCGCGCTATTTATCCTGGCATCGGCATCCTGCCTCGATGTTGTGCAAACCATCGAAACCCAGGGGAACACCACCACAACCCAGCTCAAAATCACCTTCAGCAAGGCGCTGATTGAGGGCGGGGCGGCGATGTCCGGCGAAGAGCCGGATTACAGCGATCTCCCGGATTTTACCGGCGAAGACGGCCTGGTTCAGACCGTAATTCCCGGAGGCAAGGTTGAAGTGGTTCAGGTGAATAATGATTCGGATATCGGCGTCCTGGTAAACGCCAGTTATACCGCCGGAAATTTAACATCATTGTCGGCGGAAGACCGGGCATTTTTCCCCCTGGTCGAGGCAAAGCGCATTGAGATACTTCTGCCTCCCAACGACGACGCCGGTGAAATGGATGAGATGGCCGCAATGTTTTTCGGATCCTCGAAATACCGCATGCTGATTCAAAAGAGCGCCGGCCGACACTCCATAAGCCGAATACTAATAGACGGCGAGCCCGCCGATCTCCCCGTGCTGGAAATGGAAGACGTCCTGTTGATCGAGCTGCCCCTGTTGACCTGGCTGGCTGCCCGGGATGTTTTGCCGGTGGAAATTTTCTTTGATTGAGCGTTCAGGAATTCAATTGTATAGTGATATGTGATGAAAACTATCAGGATTTTCTATTTCAAAGAAATGACCGACGAACAGCAAAAAGAACTTCTGGATCGCCGGCTCGAGGAAGTTATGGCCGAAGGCAAGGTCAATCTCCTCACGGTGATCGAAGAGGGCGGTAAAACGAACCATGTTAAAAACCACCAGCAGCGTCAGTTTTCCAAGGCCGCGGGACCATATGTGGAAAAATCCGCGGTGGTGGGAGCCAAGGGAATGATCAAAGTCGCTGTGGCAGGGGTGAAAATGGTTACCGGCCGGGAGATCAGGGCATTCGACAGCGAGGTCGATGCGGTCAGGTGGCTGGACTCATAAACATTCGCCGTCTATTGCCGCGAGCCGGTCCTTGAGGTAGTTACTGAAGCTGATTTTCGGCACGCCCTTGGCGGGCTTCGCCTCGATGCGCAGCTCTTCACCGGTTGCCGGGTGTTTGACGGTTCTCGATTTCTGGGCTTCGCGTATTTTGCGGTAAAACCTTCCGATTTTTCCCATGGGCACCGACTCGCCCATGAGCATGCCGGTTTCAACCATGGTGAGGTAGTCATCGACAATGAGCCGGGCCTGGTTTCCCGTCAGGCCGTGCTTTTTCGCCAGATACCTGGTCATGGACTTCATGGTAAACTGATCGGGAATATTTTCCTGGCCTTCGGACAGATCCCTGTTGAATTTCATAAAGCCGGTGGTCACATAAATGCTTCCTTCCCGTATGAGCCGGTCCTGCTGATCCTTTTCCAGATCTTCCGGGCAGACCGCCAGACGGTACACCGGACTGGTTGTGCTTATTCTCGAGTTAATGAAAACTATGGGGTGGCCGCAGCGCACCTCGCCGGGGAGGGAAATCATCTGGTCCGCAATTATATCCGGAACATCGGTGCGAAGCTTAATGGCCGAGTATTCGAGCCATTTGCCGGCGGTGTCGTCGTTGTCCGGTCCGACGGCCAGCAGGGAGCCCGAATAGCTCAGGGCCATAAAGCCCCTGCTGTCTCCGGCGGGAAGCACATCGCAGATTTCCAGCCCGCTTTGCCGTGCGTGGAGCTCGAAGAGGGATTCCTTCCTCTGCCAGACTCCGGCCATCAGTTCCAGAAAGTCCCTGTCGCCCTGTTTTCCCGCGTCCGCCGCAAGGGCCGTCAACTGCCGCTGTATTTCTCCAGATAGCTTTTCATATGACATACTATGCTCTCCCGACACTAACAATAGTTCGAAAACGCAGTGTTTTCAATAATTTTTTCAAAAGATACCGAAAAATATGGAACTTTATGGAAAGGGGCGATAGAATCACCATCGCAGCTGCAATCACACGGTATCAGGAGAGAAAAAATGAGTGTACAATTTGACGAGCTTGCCCCGGAAATTCAGAGTCACATCAGGACCCTCGCCAAGCAAAACGGCGGCGGAGATGAAATGATCGAACGGCTCGCCGACGCCTGGCAGGAAAAGTTTCGGCAGTTCAGCGGGAAAACCGCTGAAGGCAATATGGAGGCTCTGGATCGCCTGGAGGTGGATGACAGCAGGGGGGTGTTGATGCTTACCTACTCCGGTTCCCTGCTTTCCGTGGGCCCGGACTCCGATGACGGCCGGAAGGTCGATTACGTCAGCATCGGGCTTCGAAGCGATGTGCCCGAATCTATCAGCGGGGAGGCGGTGAGCTTCGCTGCAAGCCCCGAATGCGGCAGGCCGGTAGAGTTTACCGCCGGACCTATCAGCAAGAGTTCGCCGATTTTTGCCATGGCTGCCACAGCGGTGGACGCCGGTGAAGAAGAAGCCCTGGAACAGCTCGAAGAGATGACGAGGATAATCAGCGATGAGTTCGCTGAAATCAATAAAACGATAATTCAGGAGTGATGCGCCGTGGAACGAGCCGAATTGAATCAACTGGAGCAGCAGCTGACGGAACGGGCCCGACTTTCCGGGCTTCCCGACCGGGTTGAGTTGGGCGGGCTGCTGGCCCAGGTGAACGGAATACTCAATTCGGAACCCGAGGATCTCCGCCCGGCGGACCGCAGAGGTCTGCCCGGCGGCCTCGTCCTTCTGCCGGTTGCCCAGTATTACCTGGTGGTTCCCGATTTGCACGCCAGGAAGGATTTTTTCCTCCAGGTTTTACTGCATCGCGCCGCCGGAGTTAATTCGGTGCTCGCCGACCTTGCGGAGGGCAGGGCGGTTGTGATTTGCGTCGGCGATGCGTTTCACTCGGAGCGCCGGGCCTTGAAGCGCTGGCAGGCGGCGTTTGGTGAATACATCAACGAGTTCGCCGAGCATAGGCACATGGATGAGGAAATGGCCGAAAACCTCGGCCTCCTTCAAATGATCGCCATGGTCAAGCGAGCCTTCCCCCGGAGCTTTCATTTCCTGAAGGGTAATCACGAGAACATCGCCAATGAACGGGGTGAGGGCAACTATCCGTTTATGAAGTTCGTCCGGGAGGGCGACATGGTCAAGCGATGGATGGACATGTTCGCCGGGCCCGATGTGCCCGACCTGATATACCGCTGGGAAAAATCCCTGCCGCTTATGGCCGCCGGGGAGGATTTCCTGGTGACCCATGCTGAGCCCGGAAGGGCCCTGGAGAGGAACGAGGTCATAGACGCCTATGGGAACCCCGAGGTGATCTACCTTCTCACCTGGGTGGGAAACGACGAAGCCGAACCCGGTTCGGTACGGAAAACCCTGGAAAACATCATCGGCCGTGGGGCCGACGGGCGGATTTTCGGCGGCCACAGACCGGTGAGCGACCGCTACGATCTGCGGCAGGACGGCCAGTACGTCCAGATCAACACCCCGGACAATCATGTGGTCGCCAGATTTTCTACAATGAATACCTTTGATCCGGAGACCCAGATCTACCGGATACTCGGAGGTCAATAATGGCAACGGCTCCGAGCCAGATAGACAAGTATCCGGTCAAGCAGCAGGTGGCCAGCGGCGGCATGAGCGCCGTGTACCTGGGCAGCCACCCAACCCTCGACAGGCCGGTTATTCTCAAGAAACTCACCCTCTCGGGAGACAAGTCCATTACCGAACGCTTTCGGCGTGAGGCCAGGCTTCTGATGGATTTCCGGCACGACCACATCGTGGATGTGTTTGATCACTTCGTAAAAGGCAGATCGCACTATATCGTCATGGAATATGTGGACGGCATGTCGGTCAAGGAGCTCATCGAGTCCCAGCGCTATCTGGACGCCCCGGTAGCGGCGTACATCACCCTGATTACCTGCCGGGCCCTGGAGTATGCTCACCGCAAGGGCGTGGTCCATCGGGATATCAAACCGGCGAATGTGCTGTTATCCCGGGACGGGGAAATCAAGCTCGCGGACTTCGGCATCGCCAGCGGCGGCGGGGGAGATGAAACCCTCACCAGCGACGGCGCCACCCTCGGCACGCCGGCCTACATGGCACCCGAGCAGTTCAGCAACTCCCGAACCGTTGACTTCCGCGCCGACCTGTACTCCCTGGGGGTCATGCTCTACGAGATGCTCTGCGGGCAGAAGCCGTTCCCCGGGGGGTTTACACCGGAAGTAATTCAGGCCATCCAAAAGGGACGCTATATTCGGCCGGGAAAACACAACCCTTCCATTCCCCGGGTGATCAAAAAGCTCATACGGCAGCTCATGCTGCCGTCCAAGGACCGGCGCCTGAGCCACATGAAACGGATTCAGGAGCGTCTGGAGCGCTTTCTCAGCGCCTACGACGGGGAAGCTGTGGTGAGCAGGCTCGGTGCCCTGGTTCGCAATGAGGAACCGACGGTCCTCGGCAGGCGGCGCCGGCCCCGCCCCCTTCTTCGCTGGGGAATCGCGGCGGCGGTCCTCCTGCTCGCCGGCCTAATCGGGGGATACGCAGCAATCACCGATGTCCATCGCGTGCTGCTCTTTCCCGGGGAGTACGGCAGGCTTCGAATAGAGTTTCAGGGAAACCGCGCGCCGGTTAGCAGCATCTTCGTCGATGACGGCCGGGAGATACCCCCGGTGCCGGCGACGGTCCGTTTTATTCCCCAGGGCGACTGGCAGGTCTCCCTTCCCCTGGTTCTGCCCGAGGGACAGTACCGCATAAAAACCGAAAGCGGGGACCGGGTGGTGTGGAACAGCATTTACCTGCCCTCTGCGGCCCGCAGGAGCGAAGGCAGGAGGGTGTTTATTGCCGCCGAAGAGCCCGTCGCCCGGGAATTAACGGTTCGCACCGAGGCGGCGGATATAAGCCGGGGCGGCCGGGTTAACGTGGAGGTCATAACCGAGGTGTTGCAGGGCCGAGCCTTTATTCCCATTGATCGGGCTGAATCTCTCATGAGCGGAGAAGTGCACCATTTTCGCATCCGCGCAGAGGGCTATTTTACCCAGGAGTTTGTGCTGCGCATCGACACCAGACAACGGGATGTGGTGCTGCGGGCCGACATGGTGCCCCTGCCCGGTGAGCTCAGGGTCGCCTTTCCCGTGGGGAACCGGGATTTTCTGTTCCGTATCGACGGTGACAGCAGGGCGATGATCGTGGAAGCCGGCGCAGTCCGCCGAACCGAGCTGAATCTTGAGGCCAGGGACCGATATCCCCTGCTTCCCGGAAACTATGAACTGTTCATTTCCGGAGACGGGTGGCAGCAAAGCATCCAACTGGAGCTGGCGTCCGGCGAGAACCGGGTTCTTTTCATCAATCCGGCTGCCTCAACGGCTGAGTTGAGATAGGCCAAAGACGAAAAACCAATAAGGAATGTGATATGACCTTAACGATACGAAGATTAATCTATGTTCTTGCAGGGGTCCTGGCGGGAATACTGGCCCTGGGCGCCGTGGAGTCGGTTTTGCGTTCGGCCATCGGAAATTATGCAGTCTCCACCATTCTCCAGGGAGCGGTGATGGGGGCCTCCTTTGGTCTGGTGTTCGGATTATGCGACGGATTTTTCTTCTCGTCCTTAAAGCGCCCGGAAGTAGCGGTGAGATTTCCCGCCGCTCTGCTGACCATGGCGGCGGGAACCGGCGGCGCAGCCCTGGCCATTCTCCTTTCAGCCCAGCTGCTGCTGCTTTTTACCGGGCTTGGCAGCTCGGGGTTTCGCAATACTCCGCTGATTTTCGCCCAGATTCGGGGGTTCGCCTGGATGATTCCCGGCGGGCTCATCGGCGCCGCCCAGGGTTTTATCCGGCGCAGTCCCGCCCGGGCTGCCGGAGGGGCTTTGGGCGGCATGGCCGGGGCTTTTCTCGGCGGGGCGGTTATGGAGCTGGCGGGAATCCTGATGCCGGCAAATATCTGGCTGAGGGCAGCGGGATTCGTCCTCATGGGGGTCTCACTGGGGTTCGCCCTTGGCTGGTTCGAAGCCCGGTTTGCCTACGGAAGGCTCAAAGTACTCAGCGGAGCGGCTAAAAATCGGGACCTGCTGCTGGTCGACCGCAGGCTCAGCCTCGGCAGCGGCAAGGGCGATCAATTGGCATTTTCCCGCTACGATGACCTGCTCCCCAGGCATGCCATCCTGCACCGCCAGGGCGACGACGTATTTATTGAAAAACAGTCGGGCCCGGTTTCGCTGAATGTCAGGGAAATCGACCAACGCCATCTGCTTCGTTACGGCGACGTCCTTGAAGCCGGCGGCCTTCGGCTGCTGTATCTCCCCCGTTAAGGCAAGAATCCGGAGGATTATATGAAGCGAATAATGCAAACAAGTACACGGCGTCGGGTGCGCCAGCTTTCCACAATGCTTTTTGTCTGGGCTTGCGGCATCCTTTTCAGTCCGGGCGTATTTGCCGATGACTGGGAGATAACCCAGGTCGACAGTTCATCCCTTCTCACCGCGGGAAGCATAAGGGTGTATCTGAGGTCGCAGAATCAATCGGGTGAAACTCCGGCGCAGAACGGCGCCCAGGGGGCAGAGGATTCGGAAAGCCGCGGCGCAGCTCCTTCGGTTCGTGATTTTCGAGTCCGGGACCGCGACGCCGGCCCCCTTGAAGTGCTTTCCGCGGAGAGCGGGGTGTTGCGGGAAGAGGGAATATCGTTTTTGATGCTTCTGGATAACTCGGGTTCCATGTACGACGAACAGTTCAACGGGCGGCGGAGGATTGACGAAGCCGTCGACGCCATCAGGGATTTTACCGGACTCACGGCCGCAAGCGGGGACCGGATGGGCATGGCCCTGTTCGACACAGGTCTTACACCGGTAGCCCTGCCCGGCGACCGTCACCGTGATATTTTGCGCACCCTGGAAACCCTCAGACGGCCTGAGCGGCAGGATGCCTATACCGAGCTCTATAATGCCCTGCTGGACAGCGCGGACGACATGGCCGATCTGACGGGACGGCGGGCCATCATCCTTTTGTCCGACGGCAGGAACCTGCCGTATTTGCTGTCCGAAGCTGAGCCCAATCCCACATGGGGCGAGCGTTTGCCCCTGGCCGGCGATGTTTCCCGGGCGCTTCTGCAGGCGGGGGTCACCCTGTATGCGGTTAATTTTTCCGACGATGAGGATCCGGGGCTGGCGCAGATTGCATCGGCCTCCGGAGGCGCGGTGTACCGGGCGCGGTCGGGCAGCGAGCTGGCCCGGGTCTATGAAAATATCCGGAACGACATTCTCAACGAGCTTCGCCTGGAGATCCTGGCGCCGGCAATAGACCGCAGCGACCGCCAACTGATAATCGGATACGACGGCGGAGAGATTCGCGCAGACTACTACATTCCGCGAATTTTCGCTCCGGGCCGCGGCGAGGAGCCGACGGCCTGGCCGCTTATTATCCTTTTTCTCGCCATCGCCGCGGGGGGAACCGCAATCCTGTTCCTGTTCCCCTTTGAGGGGCCGGCGAAGGCTGCCCAGCTTCGCCAGGTGGACAGCCGGCTCACCGCGGTGTTGCGCAATGACGTCACCTCCATCGGCTCAGATCCCGCCGCCGGACTGACCCTGGCGGGAAATCCCGCAGTGGAGGCCGAGCATGCCACGGTGGTCAGGGATGACCGGGGAACCTACCGCCTCGAGTCGGGAAAAATCGTCATGGTAAACAACCAGCCGGTTACCAAGACCCGGCTTCGTCCCGGGGATGTCATTCGAATCGAGGGAACCACCCTGATTTTTGATGAGCCCGAATCCCGGCCTCCGCGCAAGACAAAGAGCGGCAAATCGGAGTAGACTTGCCGGGAATACGCGAACCGGGAGTGGTCCATGGCAGAAGGTTTTATCGAAAAACGCCGGGAAGAAGTGATCGATGTGCTTACCGATGCCTTCGCCCGGGATCTGATCGATACCGAGGAATACGAGCGGCGGGTGGGTAAGGCTCACGAGCTCAGCAGCATTCCCGAGCTAAACGCCCTGGCGGCGGACCTCCGTCCCTTGTTTAACGAGGACGCAAAGGCCTTGAGCCTCTACCCAGCTGCGGGAGATCTCTACCTCAAGACCTATTTCGCCAGCCAGCACTACGACGGCAACTGGCTTACCAACGAGAATGTTGAGCTTAGGGCCATAATGGGCTCCATGACCTGCGATTTCCGGCGGCCGGTTCTGGGGCCCCGGACAACGGTAAACCTGCGGGTTATTATGGGCGACGTGAAAATCATCATACCCCGGGGCTTGAGAATCAGCGTGGAAGTCACGCCGATTCTCGGTGACGTGACCAGGCAGCGGGGGGACAACCGCTTTGTGCGGCAGGTGAAGGGCATCATCAGCAGTTTTCTCGGCGGCGAAGAATCCCGGGAGCTCATTAACCCCAACTCTCATCCGGCGGCTGAAATTGTTATAACCGGCAGCATCTTTATGGGCAGCCTGAAAATTATTGAGAAGGATGAATCCCTCTTTTCCTGAATACTATTGTGATTCTGTAATGAGAGTGGGGCAGCAGCGTAATTTTTTGGTACTGCCCCGAAAACAGCTGATTTTACTGCAATAAACCATTATGTGAGAACGACTAGAGTGAACGTGGGCGATGCTTGCAGTGAAACGGGGGGAAATCCTCTTCCACAAACGAATAAGATGATTTAAATCAGCTGTTTTCGGGGCAGTACATATTTTTTATCGCCTCACTCTCGCGCTTACTCCTGTAATTTGATAAATCCCAACTCGAGACCGATATACTCCTGGGTTTTTGTGCCCTCGGGGAACAGGCCTTCTTCCCGGAAGCCGTCTTCCAGTCCGTAGACTATCTGGGTGTCGTCGCCGAAGTGGTAGAACAAGGTGCATGATATTCTCAGGCATTCGCGGTACAGACGGCGGACCTTTTTGAGTTTTTCCCTGTCGCTGAGGTCGTAGTCTCCAAGCACCGAGTGAATTTCGTCTATTGCGGCGGAAGCCTTTTCGACGGCGTCAGGGGTTACCACGACTTCGTGCCAGCCGGCCTTTATCGGGCGGGTGGTAATTTCTCCCTTCCGTTCCATTGAACGCATTCTCAAATAGAGCTGTCTGCCGGCCTGCACCAGGAAACAGCCAGGGGGTACCCGGACTTCAAGGCGTTCGCCGTTTTCCGTGTATACAAAAAGGCCCGAGTGGGTGCCCTGGGCATGAATAGCGAAGACATCGATGTCCTGGTGCAGGGCAGCCTGGACGGTTCCCGGTTTTCGGTCTTCCCAGTAGCTGGCATAGGTAGGGGCGATTTTGTGATGTCCGTCATTCATCAGGGATGTAAAATAGTCTTCCCTGAGCCCCAGCCCCTTGGCGAGCATTTGGGAAACCCGGGTCACCGGCTCGAGCATCATAATGCCGAACTCGTTCATGATTTCCCGCCAGCTATCTCTGAGCTTAGCCGATAGCTGAGCGGGAATGATGTTCCGCTCATCGGCGACGACGCTTGTTTTGCCGTCGGCTTGGAGAACCCCGACCCGTTCCCGGGGTTTTCTTCCGGTACGGGTTATCAGGTGATCCATGAAGCGGCCTTTGTGGTCCGGGTAATCGCTTCCGGGAATGGTGAAGGGCAGGTTGCCTTCGCTGAGCCGGTCGACGAATTTTCGGCAGGCGGCGCTGCTGTCGTGCTGGGAACACAGGGCGACCTCTTCGCCGATGGGGGTCGGGCCGTACTGGTAGCCCAAATCCTTGCGGAGGTCGTCGTCGGGGATTTCTATGCGCACATCTCCTCCCCTAATCTGGACTGCGGAGCAGTAGTAATCCTGCACTGCCTTGAGAAAGCGCGTTCGCACCTTTTTGTCGAAGGCTTGGCTCTTTACCAGAGCCAGACCGTATTTATGAAGGCAGTCGCTGAGCAGTTCGGCATCATGCGGATCCTTGGAGTCCAGGTCGATGGGTTCCATAAAATCCCGGGTGGATCGGATATCCGGATTGAACTCGCCGGTTTTATAACTCATGGTGCATCCTCTTTCTCTGTTTTTGCGGCGGTTCGCTGAAATTTCCTACAGGCACTGTGGTGTTCATAAAAATGACCTCTATCTCCATTGTACCCCGAATTTCCTTGTTCAGCGAAAAATTTCACCTGTCCCGCCCGTTGGCTTACTGTGGGCATAGGCAGAATCGAGGGCGGCAGGCGGCTTTTTTCCCGTTTTTTCCCGGAATATGATATTATTCAGCCACCGGAGGAATTGCCGAATGAGGAAAACCGTTACGCCGTTTACGCTGCAACAGGCCTGGAAAGATTTCACTGCAGAGTTCGCCGACTTGCCCGCTCTGGGTTTTGTGGACGAAGAACAGATAAGCTACGCCCAGCTTGGAGAGCGGATCGCATCCATTGCCGCCGCTTTGAAAAAACGGGGGATCAACGCCGGAGACCGGGTTGCCCTGCTCTCGGAAAACCGGCCCGAATGGGTTATGGCCTATTTCGCTATTAACAGCGTCGGCGCGGTTATTGTTCCTATCCTGCCGGATTTCCCTTCGGGAGATGTTGAAAATATCCTCCGGCACAGCGGAAGCCGGATGGTCATCGTCAGCGCGAAACTGGCGAACAGGGTGGAAGAGGCCCCCGCAGACTGCGCTGTTTTCGATATAGAAGAGCTTGCCGCAGTTGATGCGGCTCCCCTGCCTGCGGGTTTGCCGGTGGTGAAGGAAGACGACACTGCGTGCATCATTTATACATCGGGAACCACAGGTCAGTCGAAAGGCGTAATGCTCAGCAATAAAAACCTGGTGTGGAATGCCTGCGCATCCAAGGATATTCCGCCGATCCATCGCAAACACCGCATGCTTTCAATTCTTCCTCTTTCCCATACCTACGAATGTACTCTGGGTATGATACTTCCCATGATTTCCGGCGCCCATGTGCATTATATAAAGCGGCCGCCCTCCGCCACTGTTCTGCTGCCCGCCATGGCTCATGTTCGGCCTCACCTGATGCTTTCAGTGCCCCTGCTCATCGAGAAAATATATCGCCAGTCTGTACTGCCCCGATTTTCCGGAGACAATCTCGTTGGGCGCCTGTACAAAAAGGCCTTCTTCAGAAAGATCCTCAACGGACTTGCGGGAAAGAAACTAAAACGCATGTTCGGCCGCCGCTTGTTTTTCTTTGGCATCGGCGGCGCGGCCCTGGATCCGGAGGTTGAGCAGTTTCTACGGGAAGCAAAATTCCCCTACGCGATCGGTTACGGCCTCACCGAAACCTCGCCGCTCATTGCCGGAGCGAATGCCAAAAAGTCCCGATACCGCTCCACCGGCCCCCTGGTCCCCGGTTTGGAAGTACGGCTGGATGACGTGAATGAAGAAGGGGTCGGCGAAATCGTGGTCAAGGGCCCCAGCGTCATGCAGGGATACTACAAAAATGAGGAAAAGACCCGGGAGGTACTGAGCGAAGACGGCTGGTTCCGCACCGGCGATCTGGGTTCATTCGACAAGGACGGGTATTTGTACATCCGCGGGCGATTAAAAAACATGATCCTTGGCCCCAGCGGTGAAAATATCTACCCTGAGGCCATCGAATCGCTGATTAATAACATGGAGTTCGTCGAAGAATCGCTGGTGTATCAGGAAGATACCTCCATCGTCGCCCGCATTCATCTCAATTACGAGGCCATTGCCGAATCGCTGGACAGCCTGGCGGAGAACGCGTCGCACATTCCCCAGGATATCAGCGAGTATCTCAAACACATCCAGGAACAGGTTAACAAACAGCTGAGTAATTTTTCCCGGCTCCATCGGGTAATCGAGCAAAAAGAAGAGTTTGAGAAAACGCCGACCAAAAAGATCCGGCGTTTCCTCTACACCCTGTCCGAACGGCTCGGCGGCGACAGCGACAAAAAACACAAGGATTCACAGGATTCCCCCGGCGACGACTCAGCTGGCGAGTAATTGCCCAGCCGGCGGCTCGGCACGCCAATAGCCGCCCGGCCGGCGGATCTGTCGCCAGGAGGCACTACCCCCGGCGATTCGGCACGCCAATAACTGCCGGCGCGGGGGTGCCCCGGCGTGTTTGTCCATAATTCTCGGCGTGAGTATATTTACCCGGTATGAAAAAAATACCGGAGGTAAAAATGTCTTTTCGCGCGCTGATTTTTCTCGTTCTCGCCGTTGTCGGCGTGATTATGCCATACAGCCAACTTCCCGCCATGCTTGAGGATGGGCAGTACTCCCTCATTGATCATTTTGCGGCGGTCTACTCCAGTCCCGAGACCGCGTTTTTCGGTTGGGACCTTGCGGTCGCGGCCTTGGCATTTATTCCCTTTCTTATCTTTGAAACCCGGAGGCATGGGATACGATATTGGTGGATTTCCCTCATCGGCAGCATGGTTGTGGGGCTGTCTTTCGGTTTGCCCTTCTTTCTGTTCCTTCGTGAACGAAGCCTGGCACGGGCCGGTACCGGGGAGGCGGCTTCATCATGACTAAAAAATCTATACTTCCAGCGATTGTTATTTTTATAGCTGCATTATTTTCCGGGTCTCCTTTATCAGCTGATTCCCTGCTTATTGATGATTTTTCCCGGAATGACGGAATCGCGGCGACGGGTACGGCCTGGCAGGGTTTTACCGACCGGGTTATGGGAGGCAGATCGGACATGCGCGCCGGCTTTGTGCAAGTCGCCGGAAACCGGGTCCTGCGCATGGAAGGGGATGTGTCTCTGGAAAACAACGGCGGATTCGTTCAAGTCCGTCTCCCCCTCAACAGCAATGAGCTTTCCGCAGAATCCTACTCCGGGGTTCGCATCCGGTATCGACCGAATCTCGACGGGGACTATTATATTCATCTGCGCACCCGGGGTAACCGGCTGCCCTGGGCATATTTTGCCGGAAGTTTGGCGGAAAATCACATTGCTTCGGACCGCCCGGGCGAACTCATCAGCGAAATTCCCTGGGAGGCATTTTCCAGCGAACCGAGGGCTTCGAGGGAACTGCGGCCTGACCTGGTAAACTCAATCGCTCTGGTGGCAACAAAGACCCCCGGTCCGGTCTCCATCGACCTCATTTCACTGGAACTGTACCGCTAGCTGGGGATTTTCGAATATTATCCCGCCTCGCCTGTACCTGTGGGTATTCCCAGGCCGTCGGGCCCACAGGAGGCAGATATGAAAATCACTAACATAGCGTTTGCGCTGGTCGCGGCTGCAAGCCTTGCATTCATCGGCTGCGCCGGAATGGCTGATACAAGCGGTGCCGCACCCGATCTTAGAGACGCACATGAATCATCAGGTAAAGAGTCCCAGGAAACCGATCCCGCGAACTCCGGGGCTCAGGACCGTTCGCCGGCGGAATTGTCCGGCATCTGGACCGGGAATCTTGCTGTCGGTAGTGATTCGCTGCCCCTGGTTTTCCGAACGGCTCAGGATGGACAGTGGGTCATGGACAGCCCAGAGCAGGGCGTTCGTGGAATTCCCGCCGAACTGGAGCTGTCGGGCTCCAGCACAGTCCGTTTCACCGTACCAAGCGCCCAGGGCTACTTCGAAGGTGCCGTAAACGCCGAAGGCAGTATTGAGGGCTCATGGGTTCAGGCGGGATTGGAGTTTCCCCTGATTCTTATTCGAAGCGATGAAGAGTCCGCGAGTCTGCGCCGGCCTCAGGACCCGGTGCCTCCCTATCCCTACCGGTCCCAGGTAGTGAACTTTGAAAATCCGGAAGCCGGGATTATCCTTGAAGGCACTCTTAGTATTCCGGAAGGGGACGGTCCCTTTCCGGCGGTGGTGCTGGTCAGCGGGTCCGGCCCCCAAAACAGGGACGAGGAAATTCTTGGGCACCGGCCGTTTCTCGTGCTCTCAGATGCCCTGACCAGGTGGGGTATAGCGGTTCTCCGCTACGATGACCGGGGCGTCGGGCGCAGCCAGGGGGATTTCGCATCGGCAAGCAGCGAAGATTTTGCCGGCGATGCGCTCTCTGCCCTTAACTATCTTAAAAACCGACCTGAAACCGATGAAAGCCTTACCGGTCTTGCAGGTCACAGTGAGGGCGGGCTAATTGGAATTTATCTCGGCGAGCGAAACCCCGATATTTCCTTTTTGGTATTGCTGGCTCCGTCGGTGCTTCCCGGCGACCGGCAGCTCATTCTTCAAAATGAGTTGCTCATGCGCGCCAGCGGCCTAAGCGACGCTCAAATAGAGGCAAACAGCGCTATAAACCGTAGACTATATGATCTTGCGCTGGTCGACGGCGATGAAGATCAGATTGTGAGCCGGATGACCGATGTTATGCTTTCCGCCGGCCTCTCGGCGGCTGATGCCCGTGCGCAGGCTGCGGGGCTCAGAAGCTCCTGGATGAGGTTTTTCCTGAGCTACGATCCTTCAGCGGAGATCAACAGCCTGACGATGCCCGTGCTCGCCCTGTTCGGCGGCCTGGACGTCCAGGTCGATGCAAGGGCTAATAGCGAGCCGATTCGCTCCGAGACCATAGAAGTGCGCGTCTACCCGGGACTCAACCATCTTTTTCAAACTGCGGAGACCGGGCTGCCTTCGGAATATGGCTCAATAAGCGAAACCATGAATCCTCAAGTGCTTGAAGATATCGCGGACTGGATTCTCAGCCGCCAGGAGGGTTAAGCTTAATCTGCGGGGGCTTCATGCCTCCCGCTGCGCTAAATCAGACAGCCGGAGCAAAACCGCGTGGATAACTTCAGAATCAGCAAAAAACCCTATTACCTGCCGATCAAGGACGAGGTGGAAACCTTTGAAAAAGCCTGGAGCGAGCGCATTCCACTCCTTCTCAAGGGGCCGACGGGCTGCGGAAAAACCCGTTTTGTGGAGTTCATGGCCTGGAAGCTGGGGCAGAAGTACAATCCCGAGGGTGAGAACAGCAAGGCGGGACAGCAGGGCATCGGTTCGCTCTACACCGTCAGTTGCCACGAAGATCTGACCGCCCGGGACATTACCGGGCGGTACATTATGAAGGGGGGAGAGGCCGTTTGGGTCGACGGTCCGGGCACCCGCGCGGTTCGCCAGGGAGCGATTCTCTACCTGGACGAAGTGGTTGAAGCCCGAAAGGACGTCACGGTAGTCATACATCCGCTCACGGACTACCGGCGCATCCTCCCCATCGAGACCCTGGGTACCCAGTTAAAGGCCCCTCCTTCGTTTATGGTGGTGGTTTCCTATAATCCCGGCTATCAAAGCATCCGCAAAAATCTCAAGCCCTCGACCAAGCAGCGCTTTATTGCCCTTGATTTTGACTATCCCCCACCCGAAAAAGAGGCAAAGATAGTGGAGACCGAGGGAGGAATAGGCGCCGCCGTGGCCGAAAAGCTGGTGCTATTAGCCAGCGATATCAGGAATATTTCCAACATCGATCTTGAAGAGGGGGTAAGCACCCGCAGCCTGGTGCACGCGGGACGGCTTATCAAACGGGGAATGCTTGCCCGGCGCGCATGCTCCCTGGCCATCGCTCAGGCGGTGTCCGACGAGCGGGAAGAGATCGACGCTATCGAGATGATCATCGACAAGATCTTCCGATGAAGTATGCCGAGTACTATCGGGAAACCCTCAGGAAACTCAGCGAAACCAGCCCGGAACTGGTAAGACATTATGAGGAGATAAGCGCTCTACTCACCTCGCTGCAACCCCCCGATGAACAGCTAATGGCTGCCGCCGCCCGTCTTACATCGGCGTCCCGATACCAGTACCTGGCGCCGGGTTGGATTGCCATGGCCTGGCGCCGAAGAGAACTGACGCCGGTGTCCCGCATTTGCGCGGCCCTTTCGGGAAGCCGAAGCGCCGGCGCCTTTATCAACGCCTATCCGGTGACCGGGGTTCCGGCGGCAATGCTGGAATCCGGGCTTGCGGCGCTGGACAGCCTCGGACGGGAGAAGGGGGTGACGGTTCATGCGGTGATTCCCTTCATAATGGCCCAAACGGACTCGCGTCGAGCCGTTGAGCTCCTTGAAGCCTTCGTTTCCATTCTGCGGGCGTCTCCCGAGGCAATGATGGAAGTGTATAACCTGATGCACAGCCGTCTGCGGAAAATCAGGCCTGAGCTCATGGAGCGCTGGCTGTACCGGGGAGTCGACCTGATCACCTCAGGGAGAATTGAAGAAGGCGTGGATTTCCTCCGGCTTCGAAGCCCCGACAGCCGATGGATGCTGGGAATAAAATCGGTGGTGCTGGGGGACATCCGGCGCTCCTTGAGGATATACGCGACAAGCGTCGCGGGACGCAGCATGTCCATCCATTCCCTCGAGATCAGCGCGGCGGGCATGCAGATTCCCTACAGCGATGGTCGGTCGATATTTCTCCCGGAAAGCATCAGCCTGTACCGGGACCGGCGGATTAACGAGCGGGTCTATTCCGCACTGGCGGCGATGCAGGCTGCCAGCATTTCCATGGGCAGTTTTGCCCTGAGGCTCGACGCCCTGGAGTTCATAAACGACATCAGGGAGCGCTACGCCACTGTTCTTCCGGACATAATGGATAATATACGCCGGCAGTATGCAAAAAGGGCAGAGACAATCCGGGAGCGGCCCAGCGGCGAGGTTGATGTCATTTACCCCGGCGGCAGGACGGTGACGGTCCTCGAAACCCCTCTGGAGAAATTTTTCTACATGTTTCCCGCCCCGGACCTTGCCAGAGAGCTGTTCCGTGTCGCGGAAAACCGGCGGATCCGCTGGTCACTTTCCAGCCGCTACCCCGGACTCGATGAGGATTTTTCTCTGATGGCAAAGGGCTTTCCCCGGCTTTGGGACCCCGTGGCCGCGGCAAAGGCCAAAAGGGAGGAGCAGTTCCACTTCATCCTCGCGGGAATCGTGCAGCTGTCGGTGCAGCAGGCCTTTGACAGCTCGCTTTCCGGCGCCGTCCAGACCACCATGCTCCACATCCGGGAGGCCCTCCATCTGGTTGAGCGGCCCGGTTCCACGGTTGCCGACAGCGCCCGGGCCTGCTTCTTGATGTTCAACCAGCTCTACGAGCGCTACCCGGTCATCACCTATTGCGAGAGGCGGGATATCCGCGAGTCATTTGACTCTCCAGTTCACCCCGGCTATGCCCCTGAAATCGTATTCGACGTGAGTCCCGACCTTATTCCCGAGACGGCTCCCGGCAGACTGGAAACCGATACCAAGCAGGAAGGGGCAGCGGTAGACCTCACATCCATGGCCGTGGAAAACCGTCGCCGCCAGGACGCCCGAAGCAGGCTATTGTCCGAGGACATCCGGTTGTACCGCTACCGGGAGTATCACAGCGGCCGCGGCGAGTACCTTCCGGGTCACTGCCTGTTGTATGAGCGGGAGCTTCTTCCCGGAAACCCCGCTGAGATTCAGATGCTCGCCCGGCGGTATGAGCAACTTCAAAAACGCATACAGAAGCGATTTCTTATGCTCCAGCCCGAGAATCTGGAAATCAGCCGGCGCTGGGAAGCCGGCGATGAGCTACACATGGGCGACACCTTTGATTTTCAGACCGATATCAGCCGGGGCGAGTCCCGAGATCAGAAAATATTTATCCGCCGCAGGAGGAATATCCGCGACATTGCCGTTGCCCTTCTCATCGATACCAGCAGCTCCACCAGTGCCGAGCTGGACGGCATGTCGGTGCTCGACATCGAAAAGGCCGCCGTCATCCTCTTGGGGAACGCCCTGTGGTCCATCGGGGACGTGTTCGGTATTTACGCATTCTATTCCCGTGGACGGAGGGAAGTGAACTTTAACGTGGTCAAGGATTTCGAGGAGACCTGGCACGATCCGGTGCGCTCCCGCCTGGCGAGCGTGGTGCCCTCCGATTCAAACCGGGACGGCTGCGCAATCCGGCATGCCGCGGCGAAACTGGCCGAACGCCGGGAAAAAACCCGGCTGCTTCTGATGCTCAGCGACGGCATCCCCGCCGATCCGGGTTACGGGGGCAGGGACGGCGATAAAACCTCATCCTATGCGATAGAAGACACCAGAAAGGCGGTTTTGGAAGCCCGGCAGGCGGGGCTTCACAGTTACTGCCTCACCATCGACCGGGAAGCCAGGGAGTATATTCCCCGGCTCTACGGCGACTTCCGCTACTCAATCCTTAACGATGTTGAGCAGCTGCCCGAACGGCTGAGCAATCTGTATTTGAGAATTACCCACTAGTGCGAAACCGCGCTTGCCTGCCCTCTATGCCCGGTGAAGCGAGCATAAGAGGGCACTAGCCTCAGTCCCGGGTAAGGCTCCGGTACACAATGCGGTGGGGCCGGTCTGCGTCGGATCCCAGGCGCTTGCGCTTGTCTTCCTCGTACTCACTGTAGTTCCCGTCGAACCACCGGACCTGGCTTTCCCCCTCGAAGGCCAGGATGTGGGTGCAGATGCGGTCAAGGAACCAGCGGTCGTGGCTGATGACAACGGCGCAGCCGGCGAAACGGTCCAGGGCTTCTTCAAGGGCCCGCATGGTGTTGACGTCCAGGTCGTTGGTTGGCTCGTCGAGGAGGATAACGTTGGCTCCGCTGCGCACCATGAGGGCGAGATTCACTCGGTTGCGCTCTCCGCCTGACAGATCGCCGACTTTTTTCTGCTGGTCGGATCCGTTGAAATTGAACCAGCTCACGAAGGCCCGGCTGTTTATGTCCTTTTCGCCCAGGCGGATGATGTCCTGACCGTCGGAGAGCTGTTCCCACACGGTTTTTGCGGGATCCAGGTCGCTGCGCATCTGGTCCACAAAGCCAAGCTTCGCCGTTTCGCCGAGCCTGATGCTGCCTCCGTCGGGTTTTTCGTCTCCGGTTATCATTTTAAAGAGGGTGGTCTTTCCGGCGCCGTTAGGTCCGATGATGCCGATAACGCCTCCGGGAGGCAGGGTGAAACTAAGGTTGTCGTACAGCAGTTTGTCGCCGAAGGCTTTGCGCACCCCCTCGGCCTCGATGACGATGTCCCCGAGCCTGGGGCCTGGAGGGATGAACAGCTTGAGGTCCCTGGCCGACGGTTCCCGCCCGCCCTCGGACAGGAGCTTTTCGTAGTTGGTTATCCTGCTCTTGGCCTTGGCGTGGCGGCCCTTGGGGCTCATGTTGATCCATTCGAGCTCCCGCTGCAGGGTTTTCTGCCGCTCGCTCTCGCTTTTCTCTTCCTTGGCCAGGCGCTGCCGCTTCTGGTCGAGCCAGCTGGAATAATTGCCCTTCCATGGAATGCCTTCACCCCTATCCAGCTCGAGAATCCAGCCGGCAACGTTATCCAGGAAGTAGCGGTCATGGGTAACGGCGATGATGGTTCCGGGGTATTGCTGGAGATGCCGTTCCAGCCACGCGATAGACTCGGCGTCCAGGTGGTTGGTGGGCTCGTCCAGCAGGAGAATATCCGGCTGTTTGAGAAGAAGCCTGCACAGGGCTACCCGGCGGCGCTCTCCGCCTGAAAGGGTATCCACGGTTTGCTCCGGCGGCGGACAGCGCAGGGCATCCATTGCCAGTTCAAGCCGGCTGTCCAGATCCCAGGCGTTGGTGGCGTCCAGTTTTTCCTGTACTTCCCCCTGACGTTCAAGAAGCTTGTCCATATCGGCGTCGGGATCGCCGAAGGCTTCATTGATTGCGTCGTATTCCGCCAGCAGATCGACGGTCTCCTGAGCCCCTTCGGCCACAATATCCCTGACGGTTTTGCCGGCTTCCAGCTGGGGCTCCTGCTCGAGGTACCCCACGGAGAAACCCGGGCTGACGGATATTTCCCCGTTGTAATCCTGATCGACTCCAGCCATGATCTTCAGCAGGGTGGACTTACCCGAGCCGTTGAGACCGATAACCCCGATTTTCGCGCCGTAAAAATAGGAGAGACTGATGTCTTTTATTACCTGCCGGGTTCCGTGGTGCCGACTCACCTTGTACATGGAATAAATAACTTTTTTATCTTCACCGTTGCTCATAGGGCTGAGATTATACGCCCTTCACAGCGTAAATGAAATACGCATTCCCATTTTGAGCAAATGATGGGGCAATTTATACCTTGATCATGTGACGTATCATCACTAATATAGGACAAAATGTCATAGAGGATTATGCGGTGATACATCAGACCTTTTTCCGTTTAGCGGAGAAAAAAAAACGGGCTATACTCGATGCCCTCACTGAGGAATTCACACGGGTTCCCGCAGCCGACGCCAGAATCTCACACATTGTGAAGCGTGCGGGAATCGCCCGTGGGAGCTTCTACCAGTACTTCGACGGCACAGCCGACGCGGAACAGGCGCTTCTCAAGGACATGGGGGCTCGGCGCTTCGCGGAGCTGACGGCGATGCTGGCAGAATGCCAAGGCGATATTTTTGCATCGATCGAAAAACTCTTTGCCCGGGAACTCAAACGACTAGAGAATCCCCGGTTCGCCGATCTGCTGCGCAACCTGTCTATTCCCCGGATGGACGCCATCAGCCGGGGCGAATCTCACGACCCGCAGAAACCCGACCCCCTCGCCCTGCTTTCCGCAATGAATCTCGATTCATTTAAAGCCACCGATGTCAGCTTTGCGATTACCGCCGTCGAGCTTGCGCTGCAATCAGTCGAACGGCTCTTATGGTCGGTGATTGACGGTCAGCTGGCTTACGCCGAGGCCCCGATTGCCTGTCAACGAGTTCTTGAGATAATCCGCTTCGGCGCATGCCGCACAGGAGATACCCAGTGAAAATATCCATACTAACCACCGGTTCCCGGGGGGATATGCAGCCGTTAGCTGCCCTCGGCGCCCAATTGGCCAAGAGGGGTGCCTCTGTCACCCTGGCTACTTCGTCCCGATATGAATCATGGTGCCGGGGCCTCGGAATGGATTTCCACAAGGTCCGGGGAGACGTAAGCGAGCTGATAAAAAGCGGCGAGCTCAGCAATGCGATAAACGCCGATAATCCCGTCAAGGCCTTAAAAGCGCTGAATGATCGGCGTTTTGCCGAACTGCTCGACCGAGCGAGCAAAGACCTCTTGGCTGCCTGCGAAGGGGCCGAGCTGATATTGCACCACCCGGGGGCGGGAATCGGCAGCATGTACGGCCGGGCCGCCGGAATTCCCGCATATGTTGCCTCGCCCTTTCCCCTGACCCCCACCGCGAACTACCCCTCATTGCTCTTTGCGCGCCTCCCGCTGCCCCGGTTCGCCAATCGCTTAACCCATGTGCTCTTCCTTCGGGCATTCTGGTGTGCCACCGGGGGCAGCGGAGTCCGGGTTGCCAGGGAAGCGGGGCTTATATCAACCCGGCGTCCGGAGAATCCCCTCCTGGGCAGCAAGCCGGTATTTGTGTCCAGCAGCGACTACGTCTTTCCCGTTGAACGCCCATCCGTGGCGACGGGCTTCTGGTTTGTCGATGACGAACCGTTCGAACCGCCGGCGGCCCTGAAGGCCTTCCTCGAATCCGGTGATCCCCCCCTGTACGCGGGATTCGGCAGCGTAGGGAATCCCGCCCGGGCCCGGGAAACCGGCGAAATTCTGCTTACCGCCGCCAGAAGCGCCGGCAAACGTCTGCTCATCGCCGGGGGTTACGGCGGACTGGAACTGGATTCGGATACCGGGGACGATGTGCTGTTTATCGAGTCTGCACCCCACAGCTGGCTCTTTCCCCGGGTTTCCGCGGTTATACACCACGGAGGCGCTGGTACCACAGCAGCGGGCTTGCGGGCCGGAGTGCCGTCCATCATTATCCCCCACGGCAACGACCAGTTCGCCTGGGCCCGGGCAGTCCAGCGTTTGGGAGTCGGCTGTGCTCTGCCTGGGGTAAAACGGATAAACGCCGCCGACCTGGTCCGGGCAATAAAAGCCAGCGCCGAGTCCGCCATTGGCAGGGCCGCCTCGGACCTTGGCGAAAAAATCCGTAGCGAGGCCGGGGCCCCGGCCATGGCGGAACACATCCTTAGACTCGGCGAAGGATAGTTTTCATCAAAGCCAAAAGAATGCCGAAATTTCTGGCTAAAACGAGGATTGTGCTTTAGGCTTAGATACAGGGTTTATCCTGATTAAGAATCAGCCTGGAGGTTTTCCGTGAATAAACGTCCTTACGGATCAAGCGGCATTGAGCTCTCGGTAGTGGGGTTCGGCGGCATCCGGGTCATGAACGAGAGCGCCGCCGAGTCGGACCGGGCGGTAGGCATGGCCATCGACGCAGGCATTAACTATTTCGATGTGGCTCCCAATTACGGCGACGCCCAAAGCATGCTCGGGCCGGCGCTCAGCCCGTATCGGAAAGATGTTTTTTTAGCCTGCAAATCCCAAATCCGGGACGCCGACGGTGCCCGGAGCGAACTCGAGCAGTCGCTAAAGCTATTAAAGACCGACTGCTTCGATCTGTACCAGCTGCACGCCGTGGCCAGCAGGGAAGATGTCGAAGAGATTCTTTCCCCGGGCGGCGCCTTGGAGACCCTCGACCGGGCGAAACGGGACGGCTTTGCCCGTCACCTTGGATTTTCAGCCCACAGCGAGGAGGCCGCGCTGGCCCTCCTCGAAGCCTACGACTTTGATTCAATCCTGTTCCCGGTTAATTGGACGACCTGGTTCGCAGGAGATTTCGGGAAGAAGGTCCTTCCCGCAGCCCGGGAAAAGGGCGTAACGGTGCTCGCCCTCAAAGCCCTGGCCAAACACGCGGTTCCCGACGGAGAAAAAAGCCCCAGGGAGAAAACCTGGTACTGGCCGGTTGAAAGCTACCGGGAAGCCCTCGAGGGTCTGCGCTTTAGTTTGGGCATGGAGGGGGTGTGCGCCGCGGTAAGCCCGGGGGACAGCCAGTTATTTGAGTGGATGATCCGCGCGGAATCCGAGTACCGTCCGTTAGATGAAGCCGAACTTGCAGAGCTTGAACGTCGTGCCGGTAATCGGTCACTGATTTTCGACGCAAAACACTCCCAATGGTAGACCGACGGATATCCCGATGAAAAAAATCCCGTATCTCACATTACCGGTGTTCATTCTTGTATTTATGTCCGCAGGCCTTTCGGCGCAAATGGACCTGCTGCCGTTTATCTTCCGGGATATACCGCCGGAAATCGAGCAGGGACTTCCCGAGGATATGACATTTGAGGAATTCAGCCAGCTAAACCGCAACATCGATTTTTTTACCGTCGGCATGAGCATGATAGTTCCGGGTTACGGATACTTTGCGGTTGAGCGTCCCGGGGCGGGATATTCGATTCTCGCCGGAAGACTCGCCGGATACGGGCTTATGGCTACGGCGCTTGTCCGCCAGTGGGACGATTTCCGCGATATCTGGGACAGCGCGGAAATCAGCTCGGAGGACTGGCAACGCCTTAAGGTCAACGGATTCCTCTTCGGCTCCGGCGCCATGGTGAATTTCCTGTTGTGGGGACTGGACGTGCTGGGAGCGTATCACGTCTCGGTGCAGGAACGGAACTGGGTGATATATCACCACGGTATTTCAGTTCAAATGAGGAACACCGGAGAAGGGGATTCGGACGTCATACGGTTTTACCGGGAACAGGACGATCCGATGAGCCGTCTTTGGCTGCGCTCCCGCCTGTGGCAGCTCATCGGCGGGTATTATGGCGAGAATCCTCCGTTGTTGGATCCTCATGAAGCATACGGCTACCTGGCGGAAATCGAACTGGGCGAGGGCCAGCCGGCCCGGGCTATGGCTCTGGTGCTGCAGGGCCTGAGTATTCCGCAGGGTACCCGTCCGGAGACTCTCCTGGGCCTGGGGATCGAAATACTCTCCCATCCCTCCCAGATGCCATGGGAAAGCGACCGGGGGGAGCTCTGGTCAACCATGAACGCCCTGGCCGCCGGAGAGACGGACTTCCCGGCGGTAATCGAAATGGCTGTCCGGCTGACCGATCGCTCGTTGCGACGGGAGTTGGTGGCGGCGGCAAACCGTTACCTCAAGGCGCCGAATCTGCCGGTCTCCGGGGACCGGGTGCTCATGGCGCTTGAAGCGCTCTGGCGGCAGGATGGGGAAATCCGCTTGGCGGCAATGGCCGCGGCGAAGCTAATCGCCTTCTACCCCGATAGTCCGCTGCTCAGCCGGGCGATATTGCAGGCGGAGAAAAACTTCGGCGAACTGGAAGATGAAATTGCTCTGGAACAGCTGCGGCAGTATTATTAAGGCATGTCAAAATACAATACTACAGCCCAATCTTATCGGGATTTCTATGATGAATTACCTGAAATAAACAGTTTCGCCGGGGGACTCCAGGGAAAATCTGCCGCCCTGCCTCACGACTGGTATGTGGTGATGACCGACGTGGTCTCGTCCACACAAGCCATTGAGAACGGAAGGTACAAAACAGTCAACATCGCCGGGGCCCTTCCCATCATCGCCATAGCCCGAATTTACGGGACTCTCAAACGGCCCTTCGTTTTCGGAGGGGACGGGATGACATTTCTTGTAGATCCCCAGCATATCGATGAGGTCCGGCTTGTTTTATCCCGGGTCCTGCGGGATATCGGCGATTTGTACGGTCTGGAAATGCGCGCTGCGGCCATTCCCGCATCCCAGCTTCACATGCGCGATGCCCAGCTCATGATTTCCAAGGTTCGGGTCAGCAGCCAGTACGTCCAGGCATTTTTTCACGGTGGGGGGATTTTGATGGCCGAAGAAATGCTAAAAGGCGATCAGGGTGAAAGCTATGCAATAGCTCCCGCGACGGACCGGGAAACCGTAAACTACGACGGATTTACCTGCCGTTGGGCCGACGTCCCAAGTCACACCGGCATCACTGCGGCGATTATCGTCGAACCCCGGGGCGATCAGGATCCCATGGAAATACTCGGCATCATGGAAGAGGTGTTGGGAGCCGATGGCGATTACCATCCCCTCCGAATCGACAACATGCGGATGGGCGGAGCCAAGTCCGCGTGGACTGCACCCTTTTTGGCAAAGAGTCATGGACGGAAAAACCTTGCCTATTTCATAATGGCTGCCTGGGGATGGTTCGAGATATTCGTCGCCCGGATCATGTATACCCTGGGCATCCCCCTGCAGTACGGAATATATAACCTGGGCAAAGCCCGGGAACAGAATATCGAGAACTCGGACTTCAGAAAATACGAAGGCGCTCTCAAAATGATCGTCGCCCTCGATGATTCCCAGCTCGAAGACCTGCGCGCCCGGCTTGAAAAAAAACGCCTCGCCGGATCGGTATTTTACGGGATTCACACCAGCGCCGAGGCTCACATGACCTGCATCGCAACCGTGGAAGCCGGCGACGATGTACACTTCATCGACGCGAGCAACGGCGGCTATGCCCTGGCGGCCAGGGAGCTCAAGAACCAGAAAAAGTCCGCGGCATAAATGCACTGAACCGGAAGACCATCAATCAGAAGAGCTGATGGTCTTCCTCCTCCGGCCCGTCGAGAATTTCCAGGGTCTCGCCGCTTAGCGCGAGTTTGGCGCTCTCGACATAGATGCCGAAAATGTCCTGATCCATTCCCCTGATATCCACATAGCGCAGCACAATGCGGCGGTCGATTGACAGCTCCACGTACCCGCCGAACACCACCAGTTCGATTGAGAGGTTCGGCTGCTTCGAGCCGGGAAAGCGGTTGCTTTGAATGATGTTGTAATCAAAGGCGTTCTCAATATCGCCGTCGTGCCGCTCGCTCCAGAATCTCCCCTGGGCTATGCCGTTGATGAGGTCGAGACTGATGTAGTGACCGTTTCCCTGGGGATCCTGTCGAAACACCAGGCCGGTCTTTCCAAGTCCTTCCAAATGCAGTGTGGCTGAAAAGCGGAAATCCCGGCAGCGCCGGTCAAACGCGAAGATTTCATAGCCGCTGACCGACCAGAGATGCAGGGCTTCATCATCCTTGTTTATGCCCGCGCTGGGATTGTTCAGCACCATCCGCAGGGGCCTAAGGGTTTCCCCCGGCACTTTTTCGCTCACCTTCTTGTCGAAGCCCTCGTAGCTTTTTACAAATAGCTGACCGTCTTCCTGCACGTCCAACCGGGTCGGGGGAGGAAGTATGGCCATCCGGCTCGCCGACGCGTCGTGAGAAAAGAAATTCCACAGCAGCCAGCCCTTGTCGTCCTTGGTGAGCCGGGATGCATAGTTGCCCCTGGGCAGCAGGACATTGTCCGCATAAGCCTGGTAGACGCCGAAAATCTCCGGGCTGTGCCAGTAGTGGATTTTGATGTCCTCCCGGATATTGCCCAGGAGGTAGTAGTTCTCGCCGATGTGAAAGAGGCCGGGTACTTCAATATCGTCGTACATTCGAGGGTAGAATAATGGTTCCCTCCAGCGGAACTTCCCGGGTTCGTACTCCTGGGCGACCCCGACGCAACCCCGGCGAATAACCGGACCGTCGGGAACCCGAGCGTTCACCAGCATCAGGCGGGTATCCCCTTCCCGGTAAAAAAACGGATCCCGGCAGCTTACCCAGTGCCGTCCCTGGTCGATGGAGTCTTCATAATGTGGGCCTTCTATCGACAGGGGAAAGTTTTCATCTTTCACCTTGCGCCAACTGTACAAATCATCAGAGCGGGCCAGGCCGATGCGCTGAACCTTGCCGCTCTCCTTTCGGGACAGCCCGGTGTACAGCATGCGGAAGGCGCTGGTGCCGTCGGGGTCGGGGCTGACGTGCATGGTCCACAACATATCATCATCCCATTCTCCCGGCTCTCCGATAAACAACGGATTCTGCACCCGCCGCCAGAGAAAGCCGTCCTTGCTCACCGCATGGGCGATATAGTCGTGATTGGGCAATACAAGATGAAACAGGTGAAACTCGCCTTTATGGACAATGACATCCACGTCCCCGAGTTCGGAGCGGGTAAATCCTCTACCGGTGTACACACAGGCCTCCTAAGCTATGGCGTATGTGTACAAGGTACAAAGGCCTGTGGGTAATTTCCAGCGGCAATGGACATAATTACCGATCAATCCACCAGTTTGATAATTTTCACCCCGTTAGTCTTGTCGGCAATAATCGCATACCCCCCGTGAACCCGAAGCTCGATTCCGTCGAAATCGGTCCAGGTCAAGGCCTGATCCTGGACCGGTTTGGTGGCCGCAGAATGATCAAGAACTTCAAAATCGAATTCCTCATTTATGGAGAAGATGTATATGCCCTGGGCTTCGATATCGATGCCGTAGTGAATCCCGTAATGATCAGGAGGGGTCCCGGCTCCTTCCAGATATGAAGAAGAATCGGGGTCCACATCCCTCAGGTACATGGTGCCGCCCCCGGGGCCGAAGCTGTCCTGGAGAAGCATCATATCGCCCTGGAGATACAGGTCGTGGATTTCCGCTCCCATATTCGAGATCTCGCCGACCTTGATAGGCGTCGCCGGGTCTTCAATGTTGTAGATAATGAGATCTGAGGGCCGGAAGTATGCGGCGTCGGCGATGTACAGCAGATTATCCTTGATTGCAAAGTCATTGGCGGAAAACTGTTTGTCGTTGAATCCCAGAAAAACCGGGTTCAGGGGGTCCGCGATGTTGAACGTGGTAAGCCCGTCGTTGTTGATGGTAAAAAGCACCTCTCCCCGGATCTCGGTCCTAGCAAAACCATAGCCCTGCTCGGGCGAGCTTGTCATCGCCAGGGAATGAGGCTGGCTGATGTCGACGATACGCAGAACCGGTCCGCCGTCGGATACCAAAAGGCTATTTCCCGCCTTGGTGAGGAAGAGTTCGAATTTTGTGCCGGTGATTTCCAGATCAACGCTGTGAAGCAAAACCGGTGAAACCGGATCGGTAATGTCGTAGGATGCAAGGGAGTAATCATCGGTGCTGCCCCGGGCGACGTATAATAGACTGCCCTTTCTCGCTGTCGCGAGGGCATTGATGCCGGTAATTTCACCGTCCACCTGCAGGGCTGGCAACGCCGAGTTGCTCACGGTCTGAAGTCCCATGGGGCCGGAGGCGATAAATATTGACCTGCTGTTTACCTCGAGGTCGCGGCTGGGGCCGGGGGTGTCCCAGCCTCCGCCGCTGACAAAGGCCGGGTTCGCCGGGTCGGTAATATCAACTGTCACGTAACCCCAACCGTCTTTTATGTATACCGTGTTTCCGTAGGCACGGGGGTTGCTTGGACTCCCGTCGACATGGCCGGGAGTCTGACCGATAATCGCCGGACCCACTGACAGGGGATCTATTACGAGGAAATCAAAAAAGGGCAATTCGGTTATTGCCGCAGCCGAGGCGGTGGCGAAAAGATATTGATCGTCATCGCTGTAGGCAAGCCGGTCGGGAAAATCCCCGTCGACTATGACCGAGGTGTTCGTCGTATAGCCCGGTGCACGGGGATCGTCGGGATGATAAACATAGCAGATAAGTACGTGTCCCCGGGAATCGAAGGTTGTGTCGTCCTGGCCGAAGAGTCCCGCGTGGAAAAACGTGTACTGCGGATCCGTCGTAGCGTTGGGTACCGCAATCGATATGGCCTGGGACGTTGTTCCCGAAGGAGCCTCAGGGGTCAGGCTGTCGTGGTAAACCGGGGCGGCGGGGTTGCGGATATCGATGAAGTGCACCACGCCGCCTGTATCCAGAATAAACAGGTACCAGTCGTTTATCTCACAACCCGAGGGGTCGATTGCCGGATCGATGTTCATGCTCGCGAGAAACAGTGGCGCCGCCGGATCGGCGATGTCGTAGCTGCTGATAGCGGAGTTCTCTGAAATCACAAAAAGATTATTGCTCCGTATTTTTATATCGTGTACGTCCGGGAATGAAATCCTGCTGAGCTCCTGCAGGGAATCCGGACGGTTGACATCCATCAGCACGATTTCCCCTTCGGACAGCACTCCGGCCAGTATGCCTTCGGATTCCTCAATGTGAACCAGCTGGCCGCCGAGGGGGTAGCCGGCGATCTGGTCAAAGGAACCCGCTTCGGCAGGGAACACATCCGGGGTACCCCAGGCCGAACCGCTGAGTATGGCCCCTTCGAACACCGGGCGTATCATATAAAAATAGTCCGCCCCTTCGAAGACCCCTTCGTCCAGGAAGTGGCTGTCACCGACTTCGGTGTATTTCGTGTAGTTATCTTCGTTTCCGACACTGCGCCACACCTCGTACTCCGGGGCTCCGGGAATATCAGTCCATTCGAGGTAAATCTGCCGGTACCCCGCTTCGATACGGGGTATTAGAGTCAAGGGTGACAGGGGAAGGGCACTGCGGTAATCCGAGATAAGACTGCTTCCGTCAGACATTTCGCTGATGAGCTGGAAAACATGGGCTGATCCGTTTTCCAGATCGGGAATTGTGATTTCGATTTCGTTCTGATCACCTCCGGCAATTTCCTGCTCAATGCCGTACACCGCGGTGGGAAGGGCGCCGTCGGTGGTATAGCGAAGCAGGTATCGCTGTGCGTCGGATATGCCTGTCCAGCTGACCTGGGCGCTGCGGTTGCCCGAACTGACTCTGAAGGACGGCAGGACGGTTCCCGGGTCTTCGAGAACGATTTCCCGTTCGCTGCTGTTCTCGTTCCAGTCGGTCACACGAACCGTTACCCGCACATCCCCGCTGAAGCCGACGGTTTCGAAACTAAAGTCGAAGCCGCCGCTTCCGCCTAAGCTCACGGGGCTTTCCTCAATGAGGGTCTGCACAGAATTCGATACGCTAAAGGTCAGGGACGAAATTGTTTCCGAGACGTTTGCTTCTCCGGTGATTCTTCCCGTCACCGTTACACTCTCCCGGTACTCAGTGCGGTCCTCAGGCAAGAGGATCTCCAGCACGGGAATCACGTCGTCTTTTAACCTGGTCAGCAGTTCGCTCTCCAGCGGCTGGAGACAGGAGGCCAGAAAGATGGTGCAAAAACCCAGACAGATTACTCGCAGCAGGTTTTTCATGTTATTCCTCCCCCATGAAAATTACCGAATCGTTCACGCCGGACGCCCGGGATGATCCTCCGCTTCCCAGGTGGGCAAATTCCGCGACACCGGCGGGGTCGATTTCCTCGGCTCGGGCGAAGTAGGCCCGGGAATCCTCGAACTGCTCCAGTTCCCTTAAGGTCTGGGAAATGTTTATGAGGATGGTTTGGCCTGCGGGGGTCTGCAGCTCGCCCCGATTTTCAAGCAGCTGTTCAACCCTGGTGTAGCTCTCCAGTGCCAGCGGATAGTTTTCCGTGAGATAGGCCACATTTGCGAGGTTAACCACCGGATTGATAAAATCCGGGTCATTTCTCATGCTCCGTTCGAAAATTCTCCGCGCACCGGCATAATCCCCGAAGCGGGCCAAGGCAATGCCGTACACATTGAGCAGGCGGTTGCTGTTCCCTATTCTTGACTCGATTCCCGACAGTACCCGGCTGCGGTGGTCGTTTATGCCGGAAATAAAACTCTGACGAAGCACCGCGGGGTCGCCGTAATAAAGTCCTAAATCGGTTTCCCGAAGACCCACCGGCCGGAAGAGCCTCTGGGCATCTGCGGTGACATAGAATCCTCTTTTTTCCGAATCGCCTTCATAGCGGTTCCACTCGTTGGCTCCACGGGCCCAGGCCTCGAGGAAATCTCCGTTTCCTATCATAGTTATTTCGACGGGTATCCACAACTCGCCGTCCACTATGATGAACTGGGACCGGTCGCTGCCGAAAAAGCGGAAATCCTTGGCGGCGACGCCGGTATTAAACGCCGAGTAGATGTGTCCCGGTGTGGTTATAAAGGCCGTTGGTATGCCCAGGCTTTCCAGCAGGCTGTTGTAGAGAACGGTGAGGTCGTCGCAGTCACCGGTGCCCCGCTTCAGGGTCTCTCTGGGCAGGCTTACCGAGTCCACTGCGAACCGGTTGTTCTGCATCTCGGTAAACGGAGCCACCGGGTCGCTCTGGTACACGCAGCCGATGACCGGCAGGCCGTTATAGAGTTGCATGGCGTATTGGAACTCCCGGTAATAGCCGGGGTACATATTCCGTTCTATGCTCTGACGCAAGAAGCTTGCGTAGTTGCGGATGGCTCCGTCGTTCGGGGTGATAAAGGCGCCGGCTCGGCGGTCGTCGTCCCAGACGATTGATCGCTTGTCATAGAGGTCATAGGATACCGAGTATTCCTGCCGTGCCGGTCGGCCCCGCACGCTGTATTCCGCAATAATCTGACCGGTCAGCGGCACTATCCCTTCAACCGCGAAAATTTCGTCATTGAACGATCCCGTGAGACCGATTTCACGAGTTTCGTCCCGTCCGAGGACGGGAATTTCCGCGACTATTGAAGGTGCATCCATATAGCCCGGCTGGTGGAAGGAAATAACCACATCGCGTATCTCCGTTCGTTCCACATTGGTGAGATTAACGCTTCCAAACGGGTTCTCCGGGTAGTAGCTCTGCATTGCGGCGAACACCGATTCGATTTCAGCAGCGGAGAAGCGGATGCTTCTGAAAATTGCATTGGCCGAGTCCGGATCGTTACCAAGTCGGTAATGGGCGGAGAAACTGATGCCTGCGCTGAAACCGTTAAAATCCGTCAATTCCGAGGAACCGGTCCGGTAGCGCAGCGACGGTCTTACATCAATCGCCAGGTTATACGAAGGGGTCAAGGCTATTATACCCTCGAGAATGCTGTCCCAATAGGAGACCCCGAATACTTCTTCGCCGATGTTGGAAAACACCGCCTGATTATATCCGCTGAGGAGGGCAAGTCCGAGTTCGAAATCCTTTGAAAACCGGTTAGTCCAGGAAGCGCCGGTCATAACTGAAAATTGATTGTGGTCCCATCGGGCGGGAAAAATCTCATCGTTGACGTCAATGGTTGTATAGCCGAGCCTGAGCGCCGGCTGAAGCTCGGGGAGGCCCGGTATGGGCACCCGAAAATCTCCGGTGATCATCCGTTCCGATGAAATCCGGCTGTCCGCCGTGAGCGGCGAGTAACTGGCATAACCCGCGCCGAATGAGAGCGGGTAGGCATAATAGTCATTGAGCGATGCGTCCTGGCCATTGATGAAAAACGAAGAGAAGAATAAGGCTATTACCGGGACCATGCTTTTTTTGAGCAAAAGCGCAGTGTGGTTCATGGTTGTCCCCCATCTGTAATTCTATCCCGATGGAATTGCTCAGACAATGCCGATGGGGGGAATGTGTTTGGTATTGCCGGTGTTTACTCAGGAGTACCGAGCCTAAAGACACACAGCCCGGCTTTCGGCCGGGCTCTCTGTCAAAACAGGGGATTTTGATATCAGTATGCTACAATCGCGTAATCTCCTACACTTCCCGAAAGCTCGTATACTTCCACGTATACAAAGCCGTCTGCCGGAGGCGTGTAGACAAAGCGTGAATACAACCCGCTGCCACCGTCATCGTCTTCACCTAAATAGTCTTCATTCTGGTCATAAATAATTATGTAGGTATCACTGTCGATTCCTCCGGTGCCTGAGGTTTCAATAGTGATACTGCTGTCCGCAGTTACCGGTATTCGGTAGAAATCTCTGTCATTTGATTCTTCGAAGGCATAGTTATTCCCACCGGCTCCAACGGTCAGGAGAACCGCCTCGGCGAAGCTGTCGTTTCCGTCGCTCAAAGGTATATAGTTCTCGACGGATACTGCGTAATTTCCCGTCCCCTGATTTTCTGCGGAGACTTTGAGAAAATACGGTTCGCTTTCGAAGGCCGTGAACTGAAGGACGCCTGAGCCCAGGTTATATTGATACAATGAGTCTACGGAAAAATAGGAGCCGTCCTCCAACCTAAGCCTTATGCCACCACCAACACTGATGTTTTCGAGAACGATGCGGTAGCTTTCCCCGGCGACAGCGTCGAATGTAAAAAAGTCTTCATCTTCAAGCGATTCAAGATCGGAGGTAACAGTTGAACCGTCGGTAAGCAAGGATTCAGCGCTCCCGTAGTCACCATTTCCGTCAGCGGCGGTGGTAAAAGAGTCCACCGAGAGCTCATAGCTGCCCAGTTCTGATCCCCTTGGGGAAACCACGATGTAAAAACTTCCGGCCGGTGAATCTGCCTGAAAGAACGGATCCCAATCACCTCCCCATCCAATCAAAATCTGATTCTCATCAAACACCTCGTAGTTCATAGAGCCCGAACTTGAAATCTCTATAATAAAATCGTCACCGGTCTCTGCGCTGAATACAAAGTAATCCTCTTCGCCGAAGCTCGATATTTCACTGTTCAATGGACCACCGTCGATGGCTATGGGGTCGGCGGAGGCAAAATCATTGTTGCCGTCGTCAGCAGGAGTAAACGAATCGATGGCTATCTCGTACGACCCGGAAAGACCTCTGGCCATAAGCTCGAAGTAGTACTTGCCCGCCGGGGCATCTAAGGCAAAAAATGGATTCGAAGCAGTAAATGATTTAAAGTCGATGCGTGACATCCCCTCATCGTATACATAGTATATTGCCGTGTCCGGTCCGCTAAAGCTCACGCTGAAATTTTCACCGCCAAGGGTTTCCAGGACGAACCAATCCGAATCGTCATATGCGCCGAAATCTCCGGAATGTGTCCCACCGCCAATGCTGAGTTGATAATCGGGGTTTGCATCGGAATCCGCCGCAGCATCGCTGTCGTCGCTATACGGGATGTACTCCGAAACGCTGAGTACGTACACTCCGGCTGTACCACAATAGCTGTTTTCTACCTCTATGCGATAGGTGCCGACTTCTGATCCGATGTGAACCGGTTGGTTAAGAGAAAAAAAGTCATCACCACCACCGGGATATTGAATAGTGCCTCCATTTGTTCCGCTTCCGGTCAGTTGGAGGACGAGTTGGGTGGAGCCATCACTCTCGTAGAAGAAATAATCAATGTCGTCCCCTCTGCCTATATCGACGGAAACAGGGCTGTCTAATTGGATTTCAAGAGCATCTGTCTCGCTGTCGTTGCCGTCGGTGAATATGTCCAACGAGCTCACCCGAATAGACAGGGAGCCGTCCACTGCCAATTCTGTGGTGCCGTCAACTGGCATAAAATTCACGGCGCACAGATAATATTTTTCACCGACCACAAATCCATCATCTAAGTAATAGCTGAGGGGTTCTCCGCCATAATACTTAGATTCTTGGAAGGGGTATATTCCGCCATAATCCTCGCCGGCAGCGTTGAAAAAAATCAATGCGTGGGGAGACGGGCTAAATTCAGGAATAAAGGTGAGCTCTGTGATTGGACCCTGGTGTACAAAGCTGTACCAGCGCTCACCGCCAATTGCAGCCGGCGCGCCATTGTTATTTATATCTAAATAGGTAGGACTTATATGTACTGCAGCAGAAGGAATTCCGTTATCGAGCACCACGGGGTTGACCGGCAGCAATCGAATATGAACCGGTGTCCTTCCGTCCTGTACTACATCAAAGGGTTCGGATGTTCCCGACAGTCCGGGTTCGGATTCTGAGGTCGGAGTATTATAGGCGTATGCTATGAGGTAGTACCCGCTGCCCGGGGCAGCCGTTAGGCTAGCGGTTGCAGAATCGTAAAAATTTGATTCTGATAATTCTGTCGTTACCGTGGCAACCAGCTGATCGGAACTGTCATACAATTCCAGAACCAGTTTGTCGGTCATAAACATAGCCCGCGATTGGGGATTCAGCGATCTTCCGACGGGCTCATCGGCGGTTTCGCTGTTGTAGGTTGAAGCTAATTTTTCGGTAATTTCTAGTAATGCCGGTGAAATCCAGGGCATTTGGATGCGTATCTCCACATTTTTATCCGACTCATCGTCTGTCGGAAGCTCAAGAGGCGATATCATGGATGAAATAAAATCGCAGCTGGTAAGCGCCAAAGCCAAGAAGAGAAGGGCAAGCACGGCGATTGGTTTTTTTCCGCCGTGAAATTTTGTGTTGTCAGTCGATAAGTACATCTATTCCTCCGGAAACATCGCTGATGGTAATTGATGCGGATAATTGGTCAGTGTCTCCATCATCATCTGTTACTGTTAGGGTGACGGTGTAGTCGCCGGTGTTTGCATAGGCATAGCTGACTTTCATGCCCTGTGCGCTGTGACCGTTTCCAAAATTCCAGTGGTAGTTCGTTATGCTTCCGTCCGCATCGGAGCTTGACGATGCGTTGAAGTCGATATTTTCATCCACGAAGAATTGTGAAACCGGATTGCTGGTGAATCCTGCGGTCGGCGGGGTATTTACCTCGTCGCTGATGGTCACCGAAAAAGTTGCGCTGTCGCTTAATCCGCCGTCGTCGGTGACAGTCAGGGTGAGCATATAGGTTCCGGCTGCTGCGTAGCTGTGACTCGGGTTGACGCCGCTTCCGCTTGCCCCGTCGCCGAAGTCCCAGGCATACGAAACGATGTTGCCGTCGCTGTCCGTCGAGGCCGCTGCTGTAAAACTCAAGACTTCATCGGTAAATCCGACAGTCGGTCCTGCTATGGCTGCGGACGGCGGGTCATTGGATACGGGGGCGGCGGTAATGACAACCTCGAGGAAGCTGACGCCTTCATTCAAATCATTGTCGAGAACAGCGAGAACTACCAGGTAACTTCCCGGTTCGGCAAAGCTGTGACTGGCAACAGCTTGTTCAGCGAAATTATCGTCACCAAAACGCCATTGGTAATAAATAATTGAGCCGTCATTGTCGTATGACTGGCTTGCATCAAAAATGAGGCTTTCGCCCGTCAATCCGCTGGCCGGAGCATCAATGATTGCAACGGGATTGACGGCTGCATCCTCAACTGTCGCCTCGATGACATCACTTGCAGATGCGCCGTCATTGTCGGTTACCGTGAGATTGACTGTATATGTTCCGGCTGCTGCGTAGCTGTGACTGGGGGTGACACCGCTTCCGTTGGCGCCGTCGCCGAAGTCCCAGGAATACGAAACGATGCTGCCGTCGGTATCGTGGGAAAGCGATGCATCAAAAGTAATAACTTCATCAACCGCAGCAAGTCGATTTCCACCGGCATTAGCCGTGGGGGCCGTGTTCCCCGGGCTTAGCGCTTCGACGGTAATGTTGAGCCAGTCTCTTGAGGACGCGCCTAAATTGTCGGTTACCTTCAAAGTGATTCTGAAAGAACCTGCATTAGCATAGGAATGTGTGGGATTCTCCTCATCGGCAGTATTTCCGTCACCGAAGTCCCATTCATAGGCAACTATTTCACCATCATCCCGGCTTTCCTCGGCGGTAAAATTTACCGTTTGACCGGTTACAACGGTGATGCGGGTTTCTGAAGTATCGACAAAGCCTGCGACAGCCTGCGGTGCCGAGTTGAATAGCAGCGATAGCAGCTGACAACTGTTCAATGAAAGAACAAGCACAAAGATCACCGCAGCCAAAACTATGGTCTTACGCATTGAGGTCTCCTGATTTCTTATTTGCAAAGTGGTACTGAACTGTAGAATATCATGAAATTGACAATATAACTACGATAGAGTCTATTTTATTATTATAAAATAAAATTATAATAGATATTTTGGAAAAACGTCAAAAAGAAAAGTTGCCCCTGGCGCGATTCGAACGCACGACCTGCTGCTTAGGAGGCAGCTGCTCTATCCAGCTGAGCTACAGGAGCGGATTTCAGTTAGCCAAACTGTAGCAGAGCTTTGCGCTTTTATCAACATTATTGCACATGCATCTCCACGCTCCGTTTGCACAGAGAAAATAATTTCGCATATCTCTTGATAAGTTAATTTATTATCGATAAAATAATATCATTATTAAAACACGGGTACCCGCGCCCGTGGCTGATCCGGCAACCGTATGTCCTTGACGAGGAGCGTTTTATGGCATGTTTGCTTGTTTGTATCGATTTCTCCCCACTGACCGATAAATTAATCGACACCGCAAAGGGCATGGCCCGTTGCATGAACCTGCGCATTCACCTGGTGCATGCCCAGGGCGAACGGGCGCTGGTGCCCACGGCGGTAATTTCCAACCGGGCCCACTCGGGCCGCAAGGCCGATTCCCTCGAGCGGCGGACGAAGGTCGCCCGGCTGGGCAAGCTCTGCGCCAAGCTTGAAGACCAGGGGTTCACTGCGACCTGCGCAACGCCCTCGGGCAGGGCGGCGGATGTTCTTATCAAGGAAGCGAGAATCCACGACGCCCGGATGATGGTGATGGGCTGCCACGGAAACGGCGCGGTGCATCACCTCATGTCCGGATCCGTCGCCGAGGACGTGCTAAAAGGCTTGAGCATACCGACGGTGCTGGTTCCCGGCTAATCCTAAGAATTGGCAGCATATAGCCGATTAGCCATTCAAAAAACCGATATCTTTTTCTTTTATTCCCTTAAAGCCCGTGTTACAATTCCCTCCAAGATTGGGGGATACACAATCTGCACGGATTTCCGGCGGGTCAGAGTTTTATGACCCGGGGATTATGGTGTTTTGTTCCGGCCGAAGGAGAGCGCTTTGCGGGAAGGGCTCTGCTGTGCAATACGGCGGATTCAGACTCCGGATATTCGTGACCGGTACATTTGACGGACTACGTCGTGCTACCTTTTTCGGTTTTGCAGTGTTCTGCAATGCCATGGGATCAGCTCCCGGTGATGTGTTACATCACCGGGAGTTTTTTTTGCGCCAAATCTCGCAGGCCTTCGTTTATCCCCTGTCACCGAGCTGACCGCAGGCGCCCAAAACCTGCCGGCCCTTGGTGTGGCGGACGGTGTTTGCAACGCCTCTTTCGGAAAGCATCATGGCAAAGCCGTGAACCGCGTTATCATGGGGAACCGCCATAGTCATAGCGTTTACCAGCGGAGGGGAACTTATGGGATTCCAGGGTATGACGTTTACCAGGCAATCCAGGCCGCGGCAAAAATCCGCGACCGCGTCGGCTTCCGCCGAATCGTGGTTGATTCGGTCAAAAATAACCATTTCCAGAATGATGCGCTTATTGGTTTCCCGGTGATACTCGTCCAGGGCTGCCCTGGCCAGACCCAGGAACCCGGTGCCGCTGGCGGGAATCAGCCGGTTTCGGATTTCCTCACGGGCGGAGATCAGGCTGAAGGCCAGGCCGAGAGCCGGCCGATGTGCGGCCAGCCGGCGGATTCCGAGAAGGTAGCCCGCAGTGCTTATAGTAATTCTCCGCGGGAAGATATTCCGGCCTTTCTGATCGGTCAGGATGCCCACGGCCTCCAGCACAGCGTCGAGGTTGTGAAGGGCCTCGCCCATGCCCATAAATACCGCGTTGGTGAGATCCAGGTTCCGGGCTGCAGCCCGGGCCTTTACCGCGTCGAACTGGGCGATTATCTCATCGGCGCTGCAGTTGCGCAGCAGGCCCATCTGCCCGGTGGCGCAGAAGCGGCAGCCCATGGCGCAGCCCAGCTGACTGGACAGGCAGGCGGTGGCCCGTCCCTTGTCGTTGACCAGCAGAACCGCTTCCAGGCCGGGCTGCTGCCCCTCAACCTGGCCCGCCGGTACAAATACCAGCTTTTCCGAACCGTCGTCGGCAATCAAGGTTTTTCCCAACGTCAGTCCAGCTGTTCCGGATGTGCCGGCTTGCTTTGTATGATTGCCGTTCATGATTTTCGCTTTTTATCCATTAGTATGCGGGTTCCCGCGCCTCCTGCAACGACGGAGCGCATGGTCTCCTCGAAGCTGGCGTCGACGAACTGCACCCTGTCCGCTGTTATGTGAAACACCAGGCCGTTGGTGGGGTTCGGGCTCGTGGGCACGAATGCGGTGTACATGCCGCTCTCATCGTGCTCGTCGGTAATAAATGCGGTCATCTGGGTTTCGTTCTCATACGGGCGGATCAGCGCGGGCCGGGTAAACAACTGGCTTCGTTTATCGGTGTTAAAAAACGGCCGCGCAGCCTCCCTGATGAGGGAGTAGCCGGGAATCCGGCGGAGGAAGTGGCGTTCCAGACTCTGATGCGCAAAGGTTCCCACCTTGGTCCGGACGATCAGCCCGATGACGAAACATCCCACAGCAATAACGATGACCGAAAGAACGGCTGCCAGACTGACGGAAATTCCCATCAGCTGATTGAGATACAGTGAGACCGGCCGAAGGGCTTCGGTGGTCACCGAATACAGCCAGTTGAAAAAAAAGATCAGCACCACCACCGGGAAAATGACCGCCACTCCCCCGATGAACATGGTGCTGATGAATCTGCTGAGTTTCTTCATAAGTCCCCCCGGGCTGCCGCCCCGGATGGGAGGACCGGGTCGCGCCCTTACTTCTCGCTGAAACCCGCCATGGCCCGCATTTGGGCCGCCGGGCCGTCTTTCGCGTTTCTCTTGTCGTGGATGATGGCCTGGACGCCGGTGGCGAGCCCGTACAGGTTGATAAAGCCCGTGGCGTCGCTGTGGTCGTACCCCGACTCGCCGAAGCTCGCCAGGTCTTCAATATACAACGAATAGGGGCTTCTGCGGCCCACAATGGTGATATTCCCCTTGTACAGGGTGAGACGCACTTCGCCGCTGCAGTATTTTGTCGCTTCTTCCATGTACGCGTCCATACTCTCCCGGAAATGTCCGAACCACTTGCCCGCATAGACGATGTCGGCGTATTTCAGAGCCAGGGAGTTTTTCATCGAGAGGGTGTCGAAGTCCATGGTGATCATTTCCAGTTCGCGCAGCGCCTTGTGGAGGATGGTGCCCGCGGGGGTTTCGTAGACTCCCCGGCTTTTCATTCCGACCAGGCGGGTTTCAACCAGATCCGCCCGGCCGACACCGTGTTCGCCGCCGAGCCTATTGAGAGCTTCGAGCATGTCCACTTCGCTCATTTCCACTCCGTCCAGGGCCACCGGAAATCCCTTCTGGAATTTCAAGGTCAGTTCTGCCTCCTGATCGGGGGCGTCCTTTGGATCTTTGGTGAGCTGGAACATGTCCGCCTCGGGACGGTTCCAGGGATTTTCGAGGATTCCTCCCTCGTGGCTCATGTGCCAGATATTCCAGTCCCGGCTGTAAATGTTCTGCTTGCTGATATTCCCGATCGGTATGCCGTGTTTCTGGGCATAATCTATCGCCTGCTCGCGGCTGGTAATGTCCCAGAGCCTCCACGGCGCGATGATGTCCAGTTCCGGCGCCAGAGCTTTGTAGGTCAATTCGAAACGCACCTGGTCATTGCCCTTTCCTGTGCATCCGTGTGCCAGGGCGTCAGCGCCTTCCTTGAGGGCGATTTCCACCTGATGCTTAGCCTGGAGGGGACGGGCGATAGATGTGCCCAGAAGGTACTTGCCTTCGTAAATCGCCCCTGCCCGGAGCAAGGGCCACAGGTATTCCCGGGCGAATTCTTCCCGGGCGTCGATGATGTACAGCTTGCTGGCACCCGAAGCCTTGGCCTTGGCGTCCATGGCTTCCCAGTCCTCGCTCTGGCCCACATTTACGCAGACCCCGACAATTTCGGGGTTATCGTAATGTTCCTTGAGCCAGGGGATAATAATCGAGGTATCGAGGCCGCCCGAATAGGCGAGCACTATTTTCTTGAGGCTTTTTTTCTCCGACTTCATGCGGTTCTCCTTTTCAAAACTCTGCGAAGTATTGATTCCAGTTCGTCTATGTCGTTGTTTTCGATAACCAGCGGCGGCGCCATGCGCAGAATGTTGGTCCCGGCCCGCAAAACAAGCAGGCCCTCTTCCATGCATTCGGCGATAAAACCCGGAAGGGCCTCTCCGTCCCGGACTGCCAGTCCCCTGAGCATGCCCCGGCCCCGGGGAGCTTCACCGGCTATGAAGAAGCCGGGGTGGTCGTCGCGGATGGCTTCCAGACGTCGTCCGAGATAGTCCGCCGTGGCGTTTACCCCCTCGAGGAATCCCGGCCGGGTTATCTCGTCCCAGACCAGGCCTGCGGCGGCGGTGGTTACCGGTCCCCCGCCGAAGGTGCTGGCGTGGTCGCCGGGTTTAATGCTTTCGTGAATTCGTTTTTTCACCAGGGTGGCGGACAGGGGAAGGCCGCCGGCCAGTGGTTTGCTTAAGGTGATGATGTCCGGCCTCAGCCCGGCGCCTTCGCTGGCGAAGAGGGTACCGCATCGCCCCAGCCCGGTCTGAACCTCGTCGGCAATCAGTACGATGTCCCGCTCTGCGCATATCTCGTTGAGGGCCCGGGCGAAATCAGGCTTCATGGCGATTATGCCGCCTTCCCCCTGAATCGGTTCCACGATAACAACGCCGGTTTTACGTCCCCGGCAACCCCGAAGCCTGCGGCGCAGATCCGCAACGTCGTTAAAAACCCCGAAACGGGCTCCGGGAATGAGGGGCTCGAAGGGCGTGCGGTATTTTTTCGTCGCGGTAACCGACAGGGCGCCCATGGTCCGTCCGTGAAAGCTGTCTGCAAAGGCCAGGATTCCCGGGCGGTTTTTTCCCTTTCTATGCTGATATCCCCGGGCGTATTTAATGGCTGTTTCGTTGGCTTCGGTGCCGCTGTTGCCGAAGTGGACCGAGGCGAAGTAACCGGGATTCCGGTCCCTGCTCCAGGGCTGATCCTCTGGCAAGGGGCTTGAGCTGCAAAACTTTTCCGCCAAATCCAGGGCGGGCCGGGTGGTGAACAGATTGCTGATATGGACCAGTTTTCCCGCCTGTCGGGAGATGAGGTCCGCGAAATCCTTCCGGCCGTAGCCCAGGGCATTAACCGCGATGCCCGACGCGAAGTCCAGGTATTCCTTGCCCGCGGCATCTCGCAGCCGTACGCCCCGGCCTTCCTCTATTATGAGCAGCTTTTCGGCATACTGTCTGGGCAGGTGATGCTTGTCCGCATAGGCTTGTTCGCCGTGACCAGTGGTATCCACGTTTCCTCCTTTTCCCGTGATTATGTGCTGATGTGTGCTATCGAGTGAATCGGCTGCCCCGGCGGCCCGAGAGCAGGTCTTCAAGGCTTGCTTCCCCGCCCATGTCGCCGATGATGACTTGTCCGGCGCCCGACTTCAAGATTTCCAGGGAGTTGCGAACCTTGGGTATCATGCCGCCGGCAATGACGCCGTCGGAAATAAGCGTTTCCGTGCGGGACTCGTCGAGACGGGAAATAACCGCGCTTTTTGGGGAATCCGGAGGCCCGTCCAGCACCCCGGGTATGTCGGACAGAAAGACCACGGTCCCGGGCGCCAGGGCTTGTGCAAGCGCCATGGCGGCGTCATCCGCATTGATATTTAGGCCGCCGCCGTCGCCGTCCGAGCTTACGGGGCTTATCACCGGCAGATAACCGCCGGAGAGCAGATGGTCTATTAGAGCCGGGCGGATTTCTGTCACCGAGCCCGTCCGGTTATCCGAAGCGACGGGTTCGCCGGTAAACAGGCCGGCATCTACCCCGCTGATGCCAACGGCGGGCAATCCGGCGGCCAGGGCCATCCGCAGAATCATGGTATTCATCCGGCCTGCCAGACCCATGTCGATAATGGCCATTTCGGCTTCGCTGGTCTGGCGGATGCCGTCGATGAACGTTGGTTCAATGCCGAATGCCCGGGATATCCTGCTCACTTCGCTTCCGCCCCCGTGAATCAGCACAAAACGCCGTTCGCCGGACAGACGGGATATCTCGGCAATGAGGGACTTTAGCACGGCAGGCTCCTGGGCCGGGCGGCCGCCGATTTTGATCAATATTAATTCGCGGTGTTTCACGGGCAGATCCTATATCTCGCCATGGAGATTCAGACCGATACTTTGGTCGACACCCATCCGGATATTCATGTTTTGGATCGCCTGGCCCCCGGCGCCTTTGTAGAGATTATCGATTACCGAAATGAGAAACAGCTGACGCTCCTCCCGGTGGAAGGTGAAATCGCAGCGGTTGGTCCCCCGCACCTGGGAGGTTTCGGGAATATCGCTGCGCAGCCGTACAAAGGGGCTGTTGCCGTAGGCTTGCCGGAAAATGGCGTTAATCTCTTCGTCCGCACAGTCACGGCTGAGCGTGAGACTGGTGGTCACCTCCATGCCGTGATGTACCGGAATAAGATGAGGGGTGAAATACAGTTCGCCGGGGTACTGCCCGAGGGACTTGGCCTGGTTCGATATTTCGTTCCAGTGCCGGTGGCTTTTGCCCGGACCGTAGGCGGCGGCGTTCTCGGTCCTGCTGGTGTACAAGAGATGTTCTTTTGCTTTGCGGCCGGCGCCGGATATGCCGCTCAGTGCGTTGACGATGACCGGGCCGGCGACGAGGTTTTTCCGAAGGAGGGGAATCAACGGAAGCAGGGTGGCCGTGGGGTAGCAGCCCGGGTTGGCGATGAGTCCTGCGCTGCGGATCTCATCGGCGTACCATTCGCTCAACCCATACACCGCCGATTCAAGGAGGTCCGGCCGATGGGCTTCCACCCCGTAGGCCGCCCGGTAGGCGTCGGCGCTGGAAAAGCGGAAATCCGCCGAAAGGTCTATGACGACCGAGGTTGAGAAAAATGGCTCGGCCAGTTCGGCGGATTTTTTATGGGGAAGGGCGGCGAATACCACGTCGGGCTTGAGTCCGACGACTGCATTGATATCCAAAAACCGCCCGCCGGCGGCTTCAAGCTTGGGGGCATACAGGGGAGACAGCCCCGGATCGCATTCCAGTACCTCTTTGCCCGCCGATGATGAGCTTGCCGGGAGGACCTGGTCTATGTAGGGGTGCGAGAGCGCCAGGCGCAGGAGCACCTGACCGATGTAGCCTGTGCTACCGAGAATTGCTACGGTCATAAATGATATCCCGCCTTATTCGTCCAGATCGGGAAACTTTTCCCGGAGCAGGGCGAGCATTTGATCAGGTCCTATTCCCTCCCTGACGACGATAAAAACCGCATCGTCGCCGGCCAGGGTGCCTAAAATATCCTCGAAGTTGATGCTGTCAAGAGCCAGGGCGACAGAGCCCGCATGACCGGGAAGGGTGCGGATGACGCCCATATTGCCGGAAAAATCGATGGAGACAAAACCCCGCTGGAAATCGAGGATATAGGAATGTTCGGATTCCTTTCTTTCCTCGTCGCTGGGGAGGCTGTAGTAATACCCGTCTGCCCCTTCGGAGATTTTTCCGACCTTGAGAAGCTTTAAATCCCGGGAAAGGGTGGCCTGGGTAACGTTGAACCCGTCGCGAACAAGGTGATTGAGCAGGGTTTCCTGGCTGTTTATCCGATGGCCCCGGATTATCCGCTTGATGGCCTTTAGTCGCTGCGTCCGTTCTTTCACGTCATCCCCTCGATAAATAAATATACCATACTTATGCATAAACATAGGGCTTATACAGAAAATATGCAATACAATCGTTCAATAAAATGAACATAAAACAGAGAAATTGAAAAACCCGTGTCCGCTGCCGATACTGATATTGACGGAGTAGACATGATTCGCGACGGTCAACTTTCCATTTTTCTCTCGGAAGATGCCATGCGGGCCTGGGCGACGTTTAAACCGCCGGCCACCGGCGGGAGGCCCCTGGAATTAAGCGACATTGAATCGATAATCGACGCCGAGGGCATCACTCACGGCCTCGACTGGGAACGGATCCGTGAAAGCCTCTACCTCTGCAACAATGAGCATAAGACCGTCAGCCAGGTGCTCATTGCCCGTGGCATTGAATCCCGCCCGGAGCTTCCCGAGACCCCGGTGTTTTCCCCGGGCATTCAAAGCCAGAGCCGAATCTTCCGCCAGGTCGACAGCAGGGGCCGATATCACCCCCCGGGCGAGGAGCAATCAGAAGCTCTCCACGAAAAGGATCTCGAAGAGACCGGCGGCAGGGTAGATCACCGGGAGCGAAACAGCATACATGTAATACACGAAGGTCAGGTCCTCGCCAAGCTGCTGCCGCGCCGGCCGGGAGAGTTCGGAACAAACGTCAAAGGCGAGCAAATCCCCTTCGCAACCATCGAAATAAAACAGCTCAAACCGGGACTCAACGTGGAAAAACGGGAAAACAGTTTTATCTCCATGGCCGCCGGGCGTCTTGTTTGGGACAAAGAGCAGTTCGGCGTTGATACGAATATAGAAATCAGCGGAGAAGTCGGCTATGCCACCGGAAATATACGCTTTCCCGGCAATGTTTTACTCAAGGGCGAGATACAGGACGGATTCCGCATCTGGTCAGGCGGCGACATCCGTTCAAAGGCGACAATCGACGCCTTTGAGATCTTTTGCAAGGGCGATCTCCTGTGCAGCGAGGGAATCCTGGGCCGAAATCACGGGGTAATTCGGGTAAAGGGCAACCTGGAAGCAAAATTTATCGAAAATTGCCGGGCCGACGTATTCGGCACCATCCGGATAAAAAACGCCATCCTCAATTCCCGGGTTAACAGCAACAGCGAAATACAGTGTACAAAGGGAAAAATTATCGGCGGGCAGATCCGTTTTGCCAGGGTGCTCAAGGCCGAAATCTTGGGTAACCGGGCGGGAGTCAGGACCGTGGTTATCGGCGGGGTCAATTTCGTTGAAGTGCGCAAACTCGAACACTGTCAAAAACATCTTGCGGAGCTCAGCGGACGGCATCAGGAGATATCATCGCGATTCCAACGAGACCGGGATTCCAAACATCAAAAAGCCCTGGCTGTCCTGGAAAAAGAAATAAGCAGGATGCAGGATGAAATCGGCGCGTTAATGGAGACTACCCAGCCGGATCCGGAGGCCGTCCTCGAAGTGCAGGGGACGGTGTTTGCCGGCTGCGTCATCCGCTTCGGAAGGCTGGAGCTGACCGTATCGGAGGATTTGACAAAAAAACGCTTCCGCCCCGATGCGGACAGCGGAAAAGTCCTGGTGGAAGACCTTTGAAGGCCGGAGTTCCTGTCCGCTGTCGCCCCGCCTGTTGATGTCCTGTCTGCTATTGTCCACAGAATCGCCGGCGTCCCCCGGGCTCAAATGGCAAATAAAAACACATTAGCCAGCACGTTGAGCACCACGTAGGAACAGAGAGCCGAACCAACGGGGGTCAGGAGCCAGCCCAGGGCGATGCTCCCGAGCCGCCGATAGCGGATCCCCCCAGCCCCCCTGGCTATGCCGATACCGATAACCGCGCCAACCGCGGCCTGGGAACTTGAAACCGGCACCTGGGGCATAAACCGGGAGCTGAACAGCAATAGTACCGTCGATACGGAAATCACCGTCACCAGTGCGTTTTCCGGGGACAGGTGGACGATGTCGCTGCCGATGGTTTCCATGACCCGCTGGGAATAGGTCAGAATGCCCACGGCGATCGATATACCCCCTATGATAAACAGCACTCTCGCCGGAGTGAGTAGGATTCCCATGAGCTCCACCTCGGGAAACGGCGCCACGGGGACAAAGACCCCCATGACATTGGCAATATTGTTCATTCCCAGGCTAAAGGCTCCGTAGGCTCCCGCCAAGGCGAGCAGGGTACGAAGTATCACATCCCAGTGAAACAGATGAATGGCGAGCCTCCGCATGACCGCCCGCATGAGATGGAAGAGCAGCCAGGAAAACACCGCTGCCAGCAACGGTGAGGACACCCAGCTCAGGGCGATGGAAGACAGCACCGACCAGTCTGTGGAAGCGTTGGAGAAAAAGTTCCATCCGATCAATGCCCCGACGATGGCCTGGCTGGTGCTCACCGGCAATCCGGCGCGGGTGAAAAGAAAGAGGGTTACCGCGGCGCTCAGGGCGACGGCGAAGGAGCCCCCGAGACTTCCCACGGTCCCCAGCCTTCCCAGGGTCTCGCTGCCGCCGAATCCGCCGGCCGCGGCACCGAGTACCACAAATACCGCCCCGATGACTGCCGCCCGCCTGAAGCTGAGCATCCGGCTGCCCACGGCGCTGCCCATAATATTCGCCGCGTCATTGGCCCCGAGATTCCACCCGAGAAAGAGTCCGGAACTGAGAAGCAGCAATCCGCTTAAGGGGTCCACGGATTAAAACTCCCGCTTGATTGCCGCCACGGATATCCGGTCGGACACATCCTCGGCGGTATCGGCAATGCTGGAGATTCCCTCAATCAGCAGGCTGAGCTGCATCTTTGCCGAGAGGCGTTTCTCCTCCTGGTCGGCAAAGACCGCCCTCTTCAAGCTGTCTTCCAGCTCGTCGGCTTCGTGCTCGTGGAAGTGCACCTTGCTTAATAGGTCCTGTACCGAGCCGGGGGTTTTTAGGTATGCCTTTGCAGCCTGAACGGTAAAATCGACGGCGCCGGACACCGAGTCGCTCAGGTCGCGCATGCCTTGTCGGAGGAACTCCGGAATTTGCGGTTCTTCGATTTCCAGTTTTACCGCCACCTTCTTTGTGGTATCGATAATCCGGTCGGCGTTTTCCAGGATGCTCAGCACATCTCCCCGGTTCTCCGGAATGAGCATCCGGGAATACAGACGGAAGCGGATTTCCCGGCGCAGCTGGTCGCAGTCCGCTTCGAGGCTTCGAAGCTCCTGAATGTGGCGGCTCATTCCTGCGCTGTCACTTCTGAGGTAGTCAACCATGAGCGCTTTGAAAATAAGAGCAGAGCGCCCGATGGCGTCAAGGAAGCTGTCGAAATCAGAAATAAGTTTGTGGGTCTTGTTTAAAATTACCGGCATCATTGACCTCGCTGCCAATAATTATACCCGGATTTTACCCATCTGTTGGGGTTTCTTTGGGGAGCGGGGATGGTCGGCTCAAAGGCGTTGTATTTCGCCGTCCTGAGCCATCGATTCAATGTACTGTGTAACATGCCCGTACTGGGTCTCGGGAAAGGGAAAGCCCAGGCGGGCGGCAAGCTCGACGAGCAGTTCCCGGCAGTACTTCATGGTCGCGTCAAACCAACTCCAATACGAGTCAAAGCTCCGACCGTCTATCACCATTAGGAGCTCGCGGTACTCGTCGGAGGACAGGTGGGCTCTGAACCATCTGCCCTGCTTGTTGGCGCCGACCTTCCAGTCAGATCGGGCTCCGATCTTCCATTCGGTAAAATTTCGGATGAAGCGCAGGTGCAGGTCCGCCATCATGGAAAGTGCGTAAAACTCCTCCCCCCGCAGGAGGGCCTTCGGCACATACAGGCTGTCCCAAAGAAAGGCATTTACCCGGTCTGTGAAGAGCGCTTCGTTTGGTTTTGAGATGAGCAGGTTCTTTTCTTCCGGCGCCTTTATCTCGGCGGCAGCCCCGTCCTTGTCTATGAGTACAATATAGCCAGCATCGAAGGTCTCGTGGTATCTCGGCGGTCCCTGATAAATCTGGAAATCGATTCGCAGCCCGTCGGCAAACTGCACAAGGCGGGTAAGCCGGTTTCCATCGGCGGCGGCAATCAGGGGCCATTTTACCAGCACATCGCCGCGGTTTTCGAACCAGCTATCCGGGTCTTTTATGTCATCGGGCTTTGGGAGGAAATACTCGAGGCTTGTCACGTACAGCTCAATATCGTAGTCCGATAGCCGGTCTACCGACGAGTCATTCCTGGCCCGGGAAGAGGTGAGAATGACGCTGCGGATATTGTCATCGCCACGGAAATCATTCAAAAAATCCTCTACGGTTTTGTGCTGAATCGGGCCGGTCACGTTTTACGTCCCAGAAACACGATGTGTTCCGAAGCGAAAATCCCCGCAGGGCCGGGGGCCAGGCTGATGGCCATATCAATCCAGTGACGACGGTCCTCCTCGTCCAAAGAGACCAGGCTCGGTTCGCTCTGCGCCAAGCCCCCCTCGGCGCCGAAAAGGGTGATCTTCTGCAAAGGGAGGTCGGAAAAACAGCCTTCTATTTCCGAAGGATCGGCAAACCAGGCGTCCACAAAACCGGGATTCCCTTCTTCCTGGATGTGGATGCCGCAATCCAAATATTCGCGCATCTTTTTTCCGGCTTTGGCAATGTTCTGAGGATAACGCTTGGCCAGGTCAAAAACCGGGGCATAGCGGGAGATAAACGCTGCTGCCAGCAGTCCTCCGGGTTTTAATACCCGGGTTGATTCCCTAAGGACACAGCGGCGGTCTGCTTCATCCAATATATGATAAAGGGGGCCAAGGCAAAGTACTGCGTCGAAGGCCTCGTCTTTCCAGGCCGAAAGATCCCGGGCATCACCGGCTCGTGCCGACTCAAAAGAAACATTGGCCGATCTCGCTTTCGCCTCGGCAAGCTCAATCTGTACAGGAGACAGGTCCAGCAGGTTAACCTTAAATCCCCGGGCAGACAGATCAAGGGAGTATCGGCCCGGTCCGGAGCCCGAGTCCAGAATTCGGACTGTTGACGGGTGCCGGACAGGTAATTCCCTCAAGATGAAGTGCATGGTGACGGGGAACTCCAGCATATGCCGATCGTGGCGGTCCCACTCGTGCAGGGCTCCCTCGTTATAATAGTTCCTGACTTTCTCCATTACTCTGTTCCATTCAGTTTTGGCTCTTTTGATTCCTCTATATCTTTTTTGCCTTCTTGTTCCGCCTCTTCCGCCTCTTCCACATCGTCGCTCTTGCGTATTGCCCCGGCGAGTACCACTTCCGGAAGGTATTCGGCGAAGGTCTTGCCGTAGAGGTCCCAGATGCTCACCAACAGCGCTGCGATAATCGGGCCGATAACCACTCCCCAAATCCCGAACAGTCCGATGCCCCCCAAGGTGCTCAGGAGAATTAACAGTTCGTGCATCTTGGTATCCTTGCCCACCAGGATTGGCCGGAGAATGTTGTCCACCGTTCCGACGATGAGTGCGCAGTATAAACCGAGGGCAATCGCCGCCCCCACATTCCCGGAGACCCCGAGGATAATCACCGCTGGAATCCACACCAGCGACGAACCGATCACCGGTATAATCGACAGAACGGTCATTACCAGACCCCAAAACACCACGGCATTAATCCCCGCGACCCAGAACCCGATGGCCGCCAGGCTTCCCTGGATCAGTCCGATAAGCAATGTTCCCTTGAGAGTAGCACGGCTCACCGAAGTAAAATGATCCAGCAGCTTTCGCTCCGGTTCGTCTTCCAGGGGCAGGTAGTATAGAATCATGTTTATCAGTTTCTCGCCGTCCTTTATAAAGAAAAACACGGCGTACAGAAAAATAAACAGAAGGAAAACCGCCTGGACCGTAGACGAGGTGAGTTGGGATACGCTGTTGACCAGGAGCGAACTGAGGCTGCTCACCAGGTTGCCGATTCCCGTAATGATGTCATCCTGATACCCCGCGAGGTACTCGTAGAACGGAAGGGCCTCCAGACCTTCGAGCAATGCCGCAGGTTGGGAGATGGTGCTCTGAATCCAGGGCCCAACGGCTTGACCCACCTGAACGGCCTGGGCGACCACAATGCTCAGGATTATTGCCAGGGGGATAATGCCGATGAGCAGGATAATGACCAGGGTCAACGCGCTGGCCAGGGCTTTTCGCTCGCCGGTCCAGCCGAGAATCCGCCGGTACAGGGGCTGGCAGAGGGCGGAGAACACTCCGGCTAACAGGAGGGTCATCAGGTATCCCCGAACCATTACGGTGAAGACCGCTGATACCAGGAATACCAGGATGAGTACGGTAAACTTATTTACGGTGTTTTGCTCCATGTATTAAATCCTCCCGGGTCTTAGGCTTCCGCCGCGGCGGCGCGAATTTTTGCGTCGATTGCGGAGACCCAGTTTTTGCGGCCGTGACGGTAGGTTATCGATGAGGCGAAAACCCCAAGCACCGGCGGCAAGCGATCGCCGAGTGCCGAGACCGATTCCGTAAAAGCCGGTGTCACATTCATGCCGTTAATTGGGGTGCCGAGAATAATCCCCCGGTACTCTTCCGGATTGGTCAAATCTCCCAGGTCTTTTATCTCGCATGCTACATTGTGCGTGCTAAGATATTCCGCGATATGCCCGGCGATGTCCTTGGTGGTTCCGGTCCGGGTATTGTAGGCTACACAGTAATCGGCCATGATTCCATCCTCTATTCTGGTATGCCCCAATAATCAGAAAAAAGCGGAAAAAACACAAGGCGGAGCAGCGGCGTGAGACACATCTACCTATCATCCATACATAAAAGCTTCGGCGGCGAGGCTGTAATCCGCGATGTCACGTTCGAGATAAATGATAACCGGCGATACGGGCTCATCGGAGCAAACGGCAGCGGCAAAACCACGATTTTGCGGATTCTGACTGGGCACCTCCAAGCCGACAGGGGCAACGTATTTATTGAACCTGGTTTATCCATAGGTTTTGTGCCCCAGTTTCCCGAATTTGCCCTGGGCAGCAGCGTCAGACACGCGCTCACGGCCGTGGTTGAGCCCCTGGAATCGGCCCTCAGAAGGGCGGAAGAATTGCTGAGCGTGGCCGGTCCTGAATCCATAGATGGGGCGATGAAGCGCTATCAACGAGCCAGGGACGCCTGGGATGAGGCCGACGGGGACAGCATAATGGAGCGTTCCGAGACCCTGCTGAGCCAATCCATCCTGGCTTCCCGGATGGACAGTCCGGTGGATGGGTTGAGCGGAGGGGAAAAAAATATTCTCGGGCTGCTTCGCGCCCTGTTGATCCGTCCCGATATGCTCATCCTCGATGAACCGGGAAACCATCTGGACTATCGGGGGCTTGCCTGGCTGGAAGAACTGCTGACGGGCTTTCCCGGCGCGGTATTGGCCGTCAGTCATAACCGCTACCTCCTCGATCGGGTCGCAACCGATATCCTTGAGCTTTCCCAGGGCACGGTGACTCATTACCGGGGGAACTATTCGGCCTATCGCATCGAACAGCTGAAGAGCGCTTCAGCCCGGCAAGCGGCCTACGCGGCCAACCAGCAGACTCTCCGGAGGATCGAAGAGATGGTGCGAAGGTTCGCGGTCATTGCCGCCTCCCGCCCCGACCCCGCCTGGGGCAAACGCCTCCGGGCCGCCAAATCTCGCCTTGCCCAGGAGGAGGACCGGGCGGTTGAACGGCCGGACATCAGCCGGTCGCAGATCCGTCCGGATTTCCGCATGGATTCGAGAAAGGGCGATGTGGCGGTGCGAATCTGCGGCTTTACTCTTGTCCGCGGAGAAAAAAAACTCCTCGAACATGCCGACCTTGAGATCACCCGGGGCATGAGAACGGCTCTCATGGGTCCCAACGGCTCGGGAAAGACCAGTCTTCTGGAAGAACTGACCGCCAAAGCCAGTTGGGACGACGATCAGCTAAAAATCGTGGACAGTCTGAAAGTGGGCTACATTATGCAGCACCCTGAAACCGCTGCAACCGAAGGGAGCCTGGAGGACGAAGTGCGCGGCTGGGGAGCGCTCAGCCGTGACCAGGCGTTCGCCCTCATCAAGCCAATGAATTTCGAACATCGGGATATGGAAAAATCTCTTGCCAATTTATCCGGCGGCGAGCTCAACCGTCTGCAGATCGCCAGAATTATGTATGAAAAACCCGATATCCTGATAATGGACGAGCCGACAAATCACCTGGATATCCCGTCGCGGGAGGCCCTTGAACAAGCCCTTGATGATTACCGGGGAACCCTGATAGTGGTCAGCCACGACCGCTACTTCCTCGATCGGGTGGCGGATCACATTGCGGAGATCCGCGACAAACAGCTCGTTTTATACAATGGAAGTTTCAGCGAGTACCATCATCACATTCTGCGGGGATCCGCCGCTTCACCAGGTTCTGGCGGGAAGGCCTTTCCCTCACCAGGCCGGGGGAGTTCCCCCGCAGCAGGAAAAGACAACGGGCAGCCGCATTCCACTGTTCCGGACGCCGCAGCGCTGGAGCGAAGAATCCAGTCTACTGAAAGCACTATGGTTAAACTAGAGTCTGACATTCGGAAAGCCCTGGAGAAGGGAGACCATCAGAGGGGCCGGCAGTTGTCGGCTAAGCTCGAAAAAGAAAAAAAACTTCTGGATGACCTCTATGTCCGTTGGGAGAAAAGCCTCTCGGACCGTTGAAGGAAATGCGGGGGGGCATTGTATCAGTAAAATATACAAAACGGCGGAGCAATGTGGTTTTGAACCTTCCGGCTTATCTCCGTCAAATCCTCGCTCCGTCGCAGATTCGGTTTGAAGCGCAGACTGTAGTGCTCGAGAATACCGTTAATCTCCTCCCTGGCGGGATGCACATACTCGGCAGTCGGAAGGAAGCTTAGGGAAAAGCGGTCGCGTTTGAGCTTTGAGATTTTAACCGCCGACGGAAGGTCAATTTTTTGCCTATTGCCGTGGATAAGCTCTATGCCCAGGCCCTGGGGACCCCGATTGAGTATCCAGTTACAGCCCGGCAACAGAAGCAGCACTTCGTCCCCATCCCCGATGATGTCCGCCGGCCGAAAGCGGAAATTTCGACCGCTGCCGTCGGAGTTGCGGCTTCGAAGATCCACCAGCTCCTGGGCGGGAAGATCGGCCCAGAGCTCGATCATCTGAGGAATATACGAATCGATTTCATATTCCTCCCGGATCCAGGGATGTTGAATGTAGCTGTCCAGGATGATCTCTGTCATATCTTCCAGCTGGAGGTAATCGTTTGTTATCCGCCCGGAAATTTGACTTTCAGGTACGGCGAGCTTCAGGGTCTGGCGCAATCCCCGGCCGATGGCTGTTTCGAGGGCGAAGGCGCTCTCCACTTCATAACTGGTCTTCCTCGTTTTTCCGGCCCGGCTGAGTATGATACGAGAGGATAGCCCCCCGGAAAAACTCAGGTCTCCGGCCCCGTCCTGCAATCGGGTAATGTTGCCTCCGGTAAACCAGACGTTGAGCTCGCCTTCCTTGAGATATGCCTGGCCGAGCATGCTGCTGGTTACCTCGCGCTGGGGCCGTTTCTCTTCGACTCGCTGGTCAGGGGAGGCGTGCTCGGAAAAAACGCTGGTGGAGATCTCTGCCTTGCGGAGTCTTTTTGAAAAACTCGCAGGCATGAGCTGGCCTATGAAGGATGGGGTCATTTTTGGTACATCAAAGCGGGGCAGGCCGAAGTGAGGAGCTGGCAGCGATACCAATGATTCCTCATTTTGCCCGGTTTTTTCTCCGAATCGGAGGCCGGTAATCCCTCCTCCGGGGACTTCGAACTTCATTCCCCGAGCGGCGAGCATTCCGGGTACTTGAAGCACCTGCTCAAAATACTCATCGGATCCCTCGTCGATCAGGATGAGCACCGGAAGCGATGGTGACGGTTTAAGCTGTCTCGCCTCAAGGGCTTCATTGTAGTGCTGGGTAATGCGGCGTATGGCCGCAAGGATTTTTGCTTCACTGCGCCGGACGTTTATTGTCGAAGGGTTTATATATAATGAGGGAATAAACTGCTCTATCTCGGCATCCGCTATAAACATGCATGGGTTGAGGGGGGATGCCCCGGGTATTAGCACCGGTGAAGGACAGTTTGCATAAGCCCGGGCAGCTGAGGGCCGTTGGGCGTCGTGCCAATGGGGCATAAGCAGGGGTTCGAGGGTGGGGAACTGCCGCCGGGCCAGTTTTATGCTTTCACTGATATCCTTGGTCAGGTCCCGTTCGCTGAGAATGCCGTGGAATGAATAGTCCAGGCTGTCTATCACAATTCCCAGCCTTCGGGATTCGATAAACGCGGTCATTCGGTGCATCAGGTCCTGATCAAGGTCCTCAAGAAATGACGCGCTGGTCCGGATTGCGAATGAATGTCCAGAGCCTGCTTCATGATTTGCCAGAACGTCGAGCAAAGCGTTTACCCGCGTTCGGGATTTTTTACCGGGATAGAGGGAGTATGCCAGCAGTAGGGTTGTTTCGGCCATGGGTTCCTCAGCTACCGCAGGGTGATCTCTCTCTGATTATTTGCGGTTTTACCTTTGTACCATAAAAAATATGAATGGTCAGGATAAATTTTTATTGATGTTTCAGCGAATCTTATGTAATTTATGGTCAATCTTTGACATTCACAAATCTGTCTCAAAAAAAACTAAGATGAGGTATTTTTCTTATGGCTAAACAGTTGCAGTTCAATGAAGAAGCACGCAGAAGCCTGCTTCGTGGTGTGGAGAAGCTCTCCAACGCGGTAAAAGTGACTCTCGGTCCCAAGGGACGGAATGTCCTGCTCGACAAGAAGTTCGGAGCTCCGACCGTGACCAAGGACGGGGTATCCGTCGCGAAGGAAATTGAGCTGGAAGAGCCCTTTGAAAATATGGGCGCTCAGCTGGTCAAGGAAGTCGCTACCAAGACCAATGACGTAGCCGGAGACGGTACGACCACCGCAACGGTTCTGGCGTACAGCATCGTTCGCGAAGGCCTGAAGGCCGTTGCCGCGGGAATCAATCCCATGGGTCTGAAGCGCGGTATCGACAGCGCAGTTGAAGCTGCAGTCGAAGAAATGCGCAAAATCAAAAAAGACATCAAGGACAAAGAAGAGATCGCTCAGGTCGCCGCTATCTCCGCCAACAACGACAAGGTAATCGGCGAAGAAATCGCCAATGCCATGGAAAAGGTCGGCAAGGACGGTGTCATCACTGTTGAAGAAAGCAAGACCATCGACACCACCGTGGATTTCGTTGAAGGTATGCAGTTCGACCGGGGTTATCTCTCGGCGTATTTTGCAACCAATCGCGACACCATGACCACCGTTTTGGAAAACCCCTACATTCTGATCCACGATAAAAAGATCAGCAGCATGAAGGATCTCCTCCCCGTTCTGGAGAAAATTGCCCAGAGCGGAAAGAGCCTCCTTATTATTGCTGAAGATGTGGACGGCGAAGCCCTTTCCACCCTGGTGGTCAACAGCATTCGCGGAACCATCAGCGTCTGTGCCGTCAAGGCACCGGGTTTCGGCGACCGGCGCAAAGCTATGCTCGAAGACATCGCCATTCTTACCGGCGGTACGGTTATCAGCGAAGAGCTGGGCATGAAACTCGAGAACGCCGACATTTCCATGCTCGGTCAGGCCAAGAGCATCAAGGTAGACAAGGAAAACACCACCATCATCAATGGTGAAGGAAAGGCTTCTGACATCAAGGACCGGATCGCCCAGATCAAGGCCCAGATTCAGGAAACATCTTCGGACTACGACCGTGAAAAGCTGCAGGAACGGCTTGCGAAGCTTGCCGGTGGTGTAGCGGTTATCAACGTCGGAGCCGCAACCGAAGTAGAGCTCAAAGAGAAAAAACACCGCGTTGAAGACGCGCTTTCGGCTACCCGGGCAGCAATCGAAGAGGGCATTATCCCCGGTGGCGGTCTGTCCCTGATTCAGATCGTTCCCAACATGGAAAAGAAAGACCTGGACAGCCTCCCCGAAGATGAGCGCATCGGATTCAAGATCGTCACCCGATCGCTTGAAGAGCCCATCCGCCAGATCGCCATCAATGCCGGTCTCGACGGCGCCGTCGTGGCAAACCAGGCCCGAAGCGAGAAGAAGGGCATTGGTTTCGACGCATACAACATGGAGTGGGTGGACATGATCAAGGCCGGTATTATCGATCCCGCCAAGGTTACCCGGTCCGCACTCCAGAATGCCGCGTCCATCGCCGGACTTCTTCTCACCACCGAGTGCGCCATCACCGATCTCCCTGAAAAGGAAGAGGCCGGTCCCGCAGGCGGAGCTCCCGGTATGGGTGGAATGCCCATGATGTAGGACCGTCAGGTACGGTTCACGGCTGCGTTTTCGCATCCGCAAGACAGAAAACCGACCCCGTTCGCCGTTTTACGGCGACGGGGTTTTTTTATTCCCAATCGCTATAGAAAATGAGATAAAATGGAATCCGGCGATACTTTTTGAGTTGGCGAGCCGTGTTAGCGAAAGACGGGCCGCCTTTCGCTTGGAGCAGAGACTGGTACGATATATGCGAACTAATAGCGATTCGACACATGGATTTATATTACCCCGCTACAGTCCCCAGCTGTTTCTGTTGATTCACGCTGTAATGCTGGTACTCTTTCTGGAGGACGCAGTCCGGGAGGCATTCCTGACCAGCAGTTTTTTCCAGAATCCGGAGAATATTATCGACAGCATCACCGTCGGAGCCCTGTTTGTCCTGCTTACCCTGGGAATTCGGGGGCGGGGACAGTTGCCGGTGCTCTACGGCTTTTCGTTTTCCATTGCGGGACTCAACGTCATTCTCACCATGGCGGGAGCCGTTGAGCCGATGCTGCTCCTGGATCTCATGGTCTTGATGGCTCTGAGCCTGGTCACGTCATTTATGGTGCTCCCCTCCATGGGTGTCGGACAGGGTCTTATGTACAGCATGGTGTTTGCCCTGCAAATTCTGGTGAATTCCGAGAGTCTGAGCTGGATACCCGAAAATATCGTTCAGATTTTAGGTGTGTACACCAGCCTGATCCTGATACTCGGATATTTTGCTCACCGGATGAGATCGCTCGAGAGGCAGAACCTGATGGACCGCAACAGGCCTGCCGGAGCCGCCACCAGAATAGGGGGCTCACCCCAAAGCACCCTCAGTCTGGTCAGGCCGCTGAGCACAAAAAGCGGCAACGCCGTTGCGGGCTCCCGCAATATCAGGCAAATTCTCGACGAGGCGGACAGGGGTCTGCGCTTCGGAAGCGACCTCACCGAACTTTTGGTCTCCCACTTTTCCGCCCTCGAGCAGGATATTGCCCAAATGAACCGGGGGATTCAGGTTTTGGCAAGCTGCGAAGCTCTTCGCGCAAAATCGGGCGATGTCCGGGCGTTTTATCTGGATCGCTTCGCGGCATGGATTCTCCGGGAATATAAAAGAGAGCATCCTTCTGAGGTTTCCGGCAGAGTACAACTGCGCTGCCCCTCCGATTTGGTCGTCGCGGTAAACCGGGATGTACTGTCCCAGCTGCTTCAGAGTATGTTCGATTACCAGCGATTTTCTCCCTACCCCCTCTCGGACGCGGTAGCCGAACTCGAGTTTTTCACTGAAGGTAGCGAACTGGTAATCGCATACCGCCTAATCGGCGATGAGGCATCGTTTATAACAGCGGGTCCAAGCGGTGACCCCGCCCTTTCCCGGGGGCTCAACTCGGAGCTGATGCTTATCGACTTTATCGTCGAGAGCATACTCGGGGGTTCCGTGGAGTACAGCCCCTCGGTAAATGCCCTGCTTCGGCTGCGTTTGCCTTTATATTGATTTGTGATACCTTGAGCTCATGCAAAGAGAGAATTTCATTTTTACCATAGGTTATAAGGATGACCAGGCCATAGTCGACCGGAAAACCAAGGCGCGCTACCGTAATCTCGACACCATCGGGCTCTACGAAGCCGGTCTGCTCAAACCTGCGGTAGCGTCCGCAGTTTTCGCCAGCGAACAGGGCGATGCCGCCGAACTGACCCGGCTTATAGAGAGAATGAAGGGCGACTTTTCCGAGGACTTCGACGAGCAGCGCCTTCGCCGCATATACGGAATCAGCCGGAATCCCGGGGACGTTTCCCGGGTTCTGCAGGTCTGACTTCCCGGTTCTCCGGCTGTCCGGCCTAATCCTTGACTGCTGATCGACTACGTGGTATTTTTCCCCAAATCTCAATTCCACACATAAGGATGCAACTACCATGAATTCCCTATTCCAGACCCTTAACCTGCTGCAAACCGGGGCTCCCGCGGGGGGCAGCGGCCAGCTGATATCTACCCTGGTCATGTTCGGTATGGTGTTCCTGATTTTCTACTTCCTGATAATCAGACCCCAGAACAAGCGCCAGAAAGAAACCAAGGCAATGCTAGAGCAGCTGAAGAAGGGCGATAAAGTCCAGAGCATCGGCGGCATTCGCGGTACCATCAAAACCGTCAAAGAAGACAGCATTTTGGTAACCGTCGACGGCAACACCGACCTCGAATTCGTCCGCAGCGCCATCGCGAACGTCATCAAGCCTGAAGAAAAAACCCAGGAAAAAGAAAAAAAAGAAACTAAAAAAGAAAGCGAAGAAAAGTAACGCAGAAAACCCGATGACCGCTGTTTTTCCCAAGAGGATCGCCGTGGTCTTTCTGTGTTTAAATGACTTCGTTCGGAGAATGAAATGATGAACAAACGACTTCGATTTGTCCTTCTTCTCCTGGTGGTCGTCGTAATGGGACTGCTTTTATATCCGACGGTGAACTGGTACTTCATGGTTCCCGAAGATATTCAGACCATTACCAGCGGCACCCGGGAAGAAATCAAACGATACGCCCAGGCGCAGGCAGCCGCCGATCTGGGTGAATTGACAGCCCTGGTACGCAGCGACAGCGGCACCGAGGTTCCCGAAAACCTCGGCTACACCGTAGAGCTTGCGCGGGCGAACTATCGCCTGCTCGACCGGGATATGCCTCAAACCTGGACCGTGTCCAATGTTCTCGCCGCTTTCGGAAGCGAGGATGAAGCGGTCCGGACCATGGAAGATTACTACCGGGAAAGTATCCTTGAGCTCAAGGACCAGAAAAACCGCATCATCAACCTGGGGCTGGACCTGAGCGGAGGCATCAATGTGGTGCTGGAAGCCGATCTCGACAGTCTGGTCGAGCGCCTCGGCCGACAGCCCAGCGACGCCGAGCTCAACGAAGCCATCGAACTGGCCCTTGAAATCCTGAACAACCGAATCGACAGCTTCGGGGTAACCGAGCCGGTCATCCGCCGTCAGGAAGGTTCGAACCGGATTGAAATCGAGATTCCCGGCGACAACGACCCCGAGCGGGTCAACGCCTTCCTCATGGGGGCCGGAAGCCTCAAGCTCCAAATCGTCGACGACGAAGCTACTGCCCAGCTTATTGAGTTTCAGAATAACTTCCGGGCTCAAAACAACATCGATTGGGACCCCGAGAGGGACGAGATACCTGAGTTCATCGCCGCCGGAACCGCAATTCGCCCCTTCGTGCAGAAGGACGAGTACGACATCGACTTCGTCGTTCGCTACATCGTGACCCGGGAAGACAGCAGCAATGTGCTCGACGGAAACTTCATCGAAGAAGCGGCGACGGCTTCCGATCCCATTACCGGTCGGCCGACAACCACATTCCGGCTTGACAACGAGGGCGCAGCGCTCTTTCAGCAGCTCTCCGGAGCCAACGTCAACTCCAGCCTTGCCATCGTCATGGACGGAAAGGTTAGGGCATCGGCTGTCATCAGCGAAGAAATTGCAGGCGGCTCAGTACGGATCACCGGCTTCACCGCCGAAGAATCCCAAAATATCGCCAGGGTTCTTCAAACGGCAGCCCTCCCGGTAGATCTGGTCATCGTAAACCAGCAACGGGTCGGCGCAAGCCTCGGTCAGGACGCCGTCGAGGCGGGAGTCCAGGCCATACTGTTCGGCCTCTTGGCCGTCGCGGTGTTCATGATCGCCTACTACAAAGGCGCGGGAATCATTGCAAACATCGGCCTTGTGATAAACCTGTTTATCATCGTTTCCCTGCTTTCGGCGTTTAACCTCACCCTGACCCTCACCAGCATCGCCGGTCTTATTCTGACCGTCGGTATGGCCGTGGATGCCAATGTGATCATTTTCGAGCGTATAAAAGAAGAATACCGTCTGGGCAAAAGCGCGGTTGCCTCGGTGGCCGCGGGCTACAAAAAAGCCTTCTGGACCATCATGGACGCCAACCTGACCACCGGTATCGCCGCCGTCCTGCTCTCCTTCCTGGGTACCGGTCCCGTACAGGGCTTTGCGGTAACCCTGAGCGTCGGCATCTTCAGTTCGGTATTCACCGCGCTCTGGATTACCCGGCTCTTTTTCGCCATCTCCACCGAGGGTCTCGGCCGTGAAAAGCTGAGCATCAGCTGGAGGACCAGATAATGAAGAAAACCATACAGTTTACCAAACACCGCTTTGTCATGATCGCCCTTTCGCTGGTATTACTTGCCGGCGGTCTGGCGGGAACCCTCGTTCAGGGCGGATTTAATCTGGGTATCGACTTCCAGGCCGGTTTGAGCCTTCAGGTCGAGCTCGACGGCAGCGGCATCGAAACCGGCGAAGTCCGCGACGCCCTGTCCACCTTCGACGGCGTGCAGGTCCAGGAGCTCGGCGACCCCGGTCTGAACCGTTTTTCCGTGCGGCTTCAGGACGACGGGACCGTCGATAACTTTTCCAACGTTAAACGGGCGGAAATCAGCGATGCCCTCGGCGCGGCCTTTACCGGAGTCGAAATTCTCGGGGAAGATTACGTCGAACCCCGCTTCGCCGCCGATCTGGCGTTGAACGCGATTCTTCTGGTTAGCGGCGCAATCGCCCTTATTCTGGTGTATCTCTGGATTCGCTTCCGCATTGCCTATGCGGTGAGTTCCATTGCCGCGCTGGTTCACGACATCGCGTTTATGATTCTGTTCATCGGAACATTCCAGATCGAAGTGAGCTCGGCGACCATCGCCGCGGTGCTGACGATTATGGGTTACTCGCTGAACGATACCATCGTTATTTTCGACCGTATCCGGGAGAACGAGAAGCTCCTGAGCGAATCATCGTTTATTCAGGTGATCAACGTCTCTATTACTCAGAGCCTCAGCCGGACCATCATTACATCGCTGACGACCCTTCTGGCGGTCACCGCCATATTCGTCTTCACCACCGGTCAGATTCAGGCCTTTGCCCTGAACATGATAGTCGGTGTACTGGTAGGTACCTACTCTTCAATCTTTATCGCCAGCCCGACTCTCATCGCCCTCACCAAGGGCCGGAGGATCAAGGAAAAAGCGAAACCGGAAAACGGCATCGCCGCCCCGACATTGGACGGCGGCAGCGCCGAGAGCGAAACCGTTGCCGTGGACAGTTCGGCCATCAGAGAGCAGATCCGTGCGCAGCGATCGCGGAAGAAGAAAAAGTAAATGCCGAGCGCTGCATAGCGCCTAGCAAAAGGGCCGTCCATATGGGCGGCCTTTTTTATTGCCCCCGCGGCCTCCCGAGCCTATTTTGTTCGAAAGGAGATATCCAATGCATGAAACCAACCCACACGCCGACTATTACGAAGCCCGGGGCCGGGCACGTGAAAGCCTGGAGCTGATCACCACCCGGAGAGCCCTGAGGAGAATGCTTCCCGACGAAATCGACCCCATGGCCATCCGCAGAGTCCTGGAAGCCGCCCGATGGGCTCCCAGCTGCGGCAATAATCAGCCATGGAAATACTATCTCTGTATCGGCGACGATGCTGTTAAGATTCGCGAAGCCCTGGTCGGGGGGAATTACTGGGCCGACCAGGCGCCAGCCTATCTCGTCGCGGCGGCGGATCCTCAAGACAGCTGTCAGCTCAACGATCAGCGGGAATATGCCATGCTGGACCTGGGTTTCAGCATGCAGAGCCTTTTTCTCCAGGCACATGCCGAGGGCCTGGTGGCTCATCCCATGGCGGGCTTCAAACCCCAGACGGCCCGGGAAAAGCTCGGAATCGGGGAAAACTATCGAGTTATGGCAATTGTATCCCTGGCGAAGCCCGGCGGTGACCGGGAGCTTTCCTCGAAGCATGAAGAGCTCGAGGCGGGCATTCAGCCCCGAAAACCCCAGGAAGACATGCTGTTTAATCCCGAAGTGCTAAAGACCCTGGGCAGTAACTGATGACTGAGTCAGCAGTTCTGAACTATCTCCACATCAGCTCACCAGGGGAAAACAGCCGTCCGGCATTGATTTTTGTTCACGGCCTTTTCGGTTCCGGGGATAACTGGATGACATTGGGCCGCAAGCTGGCTGACAAGCGTCAGGTGTTTCTCATCGATTTGCCGAATCACGGTGATTCCCCCTGGACTAACTCTGCGGATTACCACCGCGCGGCGCAGCTCCTCGACGCAACCCTGGCCCAGATTGCTTCTGCCCATCCGGAAATACCGGCGTTTTCCCTGCTGGGGCATTCCATGGGGGGCAAGCTCGTCATGACAACTGCGCTGATATCCGGCAGCCTGCCGGAATGCGCATCGGGAACCTACCGCATCGACAGGATTGTGGTTGCGGACATCGCGCCTCGGGAGTACAGCCCGGCGCACCATGAGATTTTTGCCGCCATGGCCGCCTTGCCCCTTGGTGAAATTGCAAGCCGCTCGGATGCCGACAGACATCTGGCACAACGCCTGCCCGACGCCTATCTCAGGGCCTTTCTGCTTAAAAACCTCAGAAGGGATGAGGCCGGGGACTTTCGTTGGAAACTCAATCTCGACGTGCTAATTTCCGACTATTCCCATATACTTGGGTGGGACGCCGACGGACAATGGACGAATCCCGTGCTGTTCCTCAAAGGGGAGAAATCGGACTACATCGACTCCGAACGGGACGGCGATGCGATTAACACCCTGTTTCCCGAATCGCGCATCGAAACCATTTCCGGCGCGGGTCATTGGCTGCATGCCGAAAAACCCGCTGAGGTGTTGAGTGCGCTGCGCAGTTTTATCGACTAAATGCGCCAGAGTTACTCTATGGCGATAAATCTGGAGGGCCGGGGATGAAGCGGCTTATTGAAATCGAAGACGGCTGTCTTTTTGCGGTGGACGATCTCCGCCTGCATCCGGGAAAAGCCATGCCCTTTGGCGCAACGCCCACTCCTCACGGTGTGCAGTTTTCCATTTTCAGCCGCAACGCCACCGATGTTTGGCTTCTTCTCTACGACGAAGAAACCGATGAATCTCCCCGCTATGAAATCAGGCTGCGGCCCGAGTGCAATAAAACCGGTGATTGCTGGCATGTAATGATAGAAGGGCTAAAACCCGGGCAACTCTATCTGTACCGAATGGACGGACCCTTCGACCCCGACAGCGGGCACCGCTTCAACAAGCACAAGGTGCTGTTCGATCCCTATGCGAAGGCCCTGACCGGCGGCTTCCGATGGGATTTGAGGGAGGCCTTCGCCTACATTCCCGGGCACCCAGAAGCCGATTTATCGTTCTCGAGCATTCAGGATGACGGGGCAATGCCGAAGTGTGTGGTGTTGGACGACGATTTCGAATGGAAGGGCGACCGTCCTCTGAATTACCCTCTTCGCAACACGGTTATTTACGAGACCCACGTACGAGGGCTGACCCAGCACCCCAGCGCTGCTTCCCGTTTCGGTGTAAAACATCCGGGAACCTTTCGGGGCGTCATCGAAATGATTCCCTATTTGAAGGAACTTGGCGTTACCAGCCTCGAATTGCTCCCGGTACAGGAATTCGACGAGTTCGAGTATGAGGAGCGCAGCAATCCCTTTACCGGCGAAGCCCTGAAGAATTACTGGGGCTATTCCACCATCGCCTTTTTCGCGCCAAAGGCCAGCTACGCCCACAGTCACCATCTGGGGGGGCAGGTCCGGGAATTCAAGGAAATGGTGAGGGAGCTTCACTCCGCGGGAATAGAGATCATCCTGGACATCGTCTTCAATCACAGCGGCGAAGGCGATCAGATGGGCCATACCTTCAGCTTCAAGGGCATCGACAACCGAATTTACTACATGCTCGCTCCCCAACCCCGTTATTACATGAACTATTCGGGTTGCGGCAACACCCTGAATTGCAATCACCCGGTTGTTCGGGGAATGATTATCGAAGCACTGCGATACTGGGTGCAGGAAATGCATGTCGACGGATTCCGCTTCGACCTTGGCTCAATTCTGGGTCGCGATGAAAGGGGGGAACTGATGGATAATCCTCCGGTTCTCGAGCGGATTTCTCACGATCCGGTTCTCCGGGACACAAAAATCATCGCCGAGGCCTGGGACGCCGGCGGGGCATACCAGGTGGGCAATTTTCCCGGAGGACGATGGGCCGAATGGAACGACCGCTACCGGGACGACATCCGGTCCTTCTGGAAGGGAGACTGGCACAAGGTCAGCGACTTCGCCACCCGATTCGGAGGAAGCTCGGACCTGTACCTTCAGACCGGACGCAAGCCCTTTCATTCCATCAATTACATAACCGCCCATGACGGATTCACCCTAAACGATCTTGTAAGCTACAACGACAAGCACAACGAAGCAAACGGCGAGGAAAACCGCGACGGTCATAACCATAACCTGAGCTACAACTACGGCGTCGAAGGTGAAAGCGATGACCCGGGTATTCTTGAAATCCGAAACCGGATGGTGAAGAACATGCTGGCCACCCTTTTGCTCTCGAGCGGTACGCCCATGCTCCTGGGAGGGGACGAACTGCGGAGGACCCAGAACGGGAACAACAATGCCTATTGTCAGGATAACGAGATTTCCTGGTACGACTACCGTCGGCTCGACGAGCATCCCGACGTGTACCGCTTCGCCCGGATGCTTATCGCATTCCGAAAGAACCATCCCGCCCTTCAGCGCCAGGAATTCTACGCCGGAAGGGACCTGTCTCAGAACCAGGTGTTGGATATCAGTTGGTTCAATGAATTCGGAGATGACATGGACTGGGGTCGGAATCTCAACATTCTGGCGGTGCGCATAGACGGAAGCCAAAAAGAAATCCATGCCGATCAGGATGACAACGACCTGCTTCTTTTGTTCAATGCCAGCGGAGACAATGTGGATTTCTTTATCATCCAGCCAAAACCGGGCCAGCGATGGTACCGGGTGGTCGATACGGGTCTCGAAAGTCCCCAGGACGCGGTGGAAGAAGAAGACGCCCCCCGGGTCGACGAGTTGAGCAACTATCTGGTTCGCAGCAGGTCCCTGGTTGTCCTCATTTCCCGCTAGCACCGGACCCGGAAATCAGGTCGCGGATGTGGTAGTACCCGCCGCTTTCCAGTTTTTCAAAGTCCAAGGAAAGAATAGCCTCGGCGACCTGCCTGGCGTCCCGCACCTGGCCGTCCCGGGACGCATTGCGGAAAAACTCAACCTCCGGAAAATCATCGGACTCCTTCGAACGAATTATTTCCTGCATATTCGTCTCAACCATGCCCGGTGAAATCGCATAGGCCTTAACGGGCCAGATTGATTCTTTCTGTTCGGCGGCGATGCTGAGACTCGCCATGTTTAACGCCGCCTTGCTCATGGAGTACAGGGCTGCGCCGGGCATTGGCCCCTTAGAAGCGCCGGAACTGATATTGATAATCCGCTTAGCCGGTGTTTCCAGCTGCTGAAATTGCCCTGCGAACCAGCCGCTGAGCAGCGCCGGGGCAAGGCTGTTCGCCTGGAGGGCGTGGGCGGCTTCGGTGATTCTGCCGTCGTCTCGCCACAGGGAGGAGAGAAGTTGGAGGGGGCCGAGAACCGCCGCGTTGTTTACCAGCTCAACGGATGAAGCTGTGCCGTGCTTTGCGAAGAACTGATCGCACAACTTCGTTAGCTCGCCAGTCAATGCGCGATAAATGCTGTGATCCGCCAGGTCCCCCCGCACACTTCTATACCACAGGCAGGACGCATTGAGCTCCCGGTCCAGCTCGGCATTGGCCCGCCTGGATATGGCGATGAGTCCAAGGCGTTCGCCCTGTTTCTCGGCGCTGACTTCCGCAAGCTGCCTTCCGATTCCCCTGCTGTAGCCCGTAATGATCATGAATTTCATATCAGTTCCTCCCCGGGTATTGTGTGGTTGTGTACAGTATATTGAATTATCCGGGATTCCGGAACTTGACAACAGGCAGACATGAGATCATATTTATCGGCAACGGCGCTAATGAAGACGAGTAATCGGTACGGGCTCCCACAGAGAGGAAATCCCCGGCTGGAAGATTTCCGGTGCCCGCCGACGAAAACCCCTTCACAGCTGCGGCCTGGAACGGAAGCGGAATGCTCCCCTGCTTAACGGCGTAATGAGCTTCACGTCCTCCAACTATAGGCCGCCGGTTTTCCCCGTCACGGAACGGACCCGGGATGCGACGCATCAGGAGCGCTGTCTCCAACGTCCGGGGACGAGTGCCCGGCCTCTACGCCGGGAAGTAAGGTGGTACCGCGGAAGGACGTTGCTCCTTTCGTCCTTATGACATACTGCAATAATGTCCGGCGGACAATTGCTGATGCGGTGCCTATACCACGAGTATTCCCCTGTCAGCACACGGTTCTCCGGCGGCACATCTCCAGGAGGTGCGTATGTCTGAGGCAGTTGTCGCTCAAAAATCGAGCGAAGCCCAGAACAATGAGGACCGGTTGTACCGGATCCGACACACTGTGGCCCATATCATGGCTGAAGCAGTGCTGAAGAAGTTTCCCGATGCGAAAATCGCCATCGGGCCGCCGATCGATAATGGTTTCTATTACGATTTTGATCTCCCCCAGGCATTGAGGGAAGAGGATCTGGCGGAAATCGAAGCAGAGATGCAGGAGATCGTCAAAGGCAAGTACGATCTGGCGAAAAAGGTCATTACCCGGGACGAGGCCAAGAGCCTTTTTGCCGACCAGCCATACAAGCTGGAGCTGGTGGACGCGATTCCTGCGGAAGACGAGGTGAGCCTTTACACTGTCGACAAGTTCACCGATCTGTGCCGCGGTCCGCATGTGGAGAACACCCGCGACATCAACTGGAAGAGCTTCAAGCTGCTGCGGATAGCCGGGGCATACTGGCGCGGCGATTCCACCCGGCCCATGCTTACCCGAATCTACGGTACCGCCTGGGAGGATCCCAAACAGCTTCGTCTGTATCTCGATCACCTCAAAGAGATTGAGAAACGGGACCACCGAAACCTCGGGCGCGACCTCGAGCTTTTCCACATCGAAGATGAGAACCCGGGTCAGATTTTCTGGCATCCCAAGGGCTGGAGCATTTATCTCGAAATCCAGAACTATGTCCGTCGAAAAATCAGCGCCCAGGGTTACCGCGAGGTAAACACTCCTTCGGTTATGCCCAAGACCCTTTGGGACCGTTCAGGACACTGGGCAAAATATAAGGAAAACATGTTTGTCACCGAGAGTGAAAAGCGGGAATTCGCCCTAAAGCCGATGAACTGTCCAGGTCATATCGAGATATTCAAGAAAGGACTAAAAAGCTATCGCGATCTTCCGCTGAGAATAGCTGAGTTCGGCAGCTGTACCCGCAATGAGCCAAGCGGAGCCCTTCACGGCATCATGCGGGTCAGGGGCTTTGTCCAGGACGACGCGCATATTTTTTGTACCGAGGAACAGATCGGCGATGAGGTAACCCTTTTCGTCGAACTGCTCAAGGACATGTATGCGGATTTCGGCTTCGGGGACGACAGCATCATCGTCAAGTTTTCCACCAGGCCGGAAAAACGGGTCGGAGACGACGCAACCTGGGATCGGGCGGAGGCTGCCCTGGAAGCTGCCTGTCGTCAGGCTAAGCTGGATTACGAGGTCGCCGAAGGCGAAGGGGCGTTCTACGGCCCCAAGCTCGAGTTCACCCTGGTCGATGCCCTGGGCCGTCACTGGCAGTGCGGAACCATTCAGGTCGATTACCAGCTGCCGTCCGCCGAGCGGCTAAATGCGAGCTACGTGGGCGAGGACGGCGAAAAACATGCCCCGGTCCTGCTGCACCGGGCGGTTCTGGGCAGCCTTGAGCGCTTTATCGGCATCCTCATTGAACAGTATGCCGGGGCCTTCCCCGTCTGGCTGTCTCCCGATCAAGCGGTGGTTATTCCCGTCGGTCCAGCCTTCGAAGACGGCGCGGCAAAGCTCGCCCAAGCGCTTCGCGCCCGGGGCTTGAAGGTCAGAGCAGATAACAGCGACGCCCGGATGAACGCAAAAATCCGCAAGCATCAAAAGCAAAAGGTGCCGTACATGCTCATTGTCGGCGAAAAAGAATTGGCCGAAGGGACGGTGTCAGTTCGCACCAGAACCAATGAGCAGATGAACGGCATGCCCCTCGAGGAGTTTATTTCTTTTATCGAGGAGAAAATTGCGAGCAAGGCGGTTTTGTAGAATTACCGATGATTGCAGGCCGCTGACAGCGTGGCGGCCTGCGTGTTATGCCCCGCAGAAATTCCCGGCTATTCCAGACCGGGCAACAGCGAGGAAAAGGAGAACACATGACAGCGAAACAGGCAGTCGGCAGACTGCAAGAGATCGGCGAGGAACTCAAGATTTGGAGCGGAATCGGTTCGCTTCTCGGCTGGGATCAGGAAACCTATATGCCCGAAAAGGCGGTTCTCGAGAGAAGCAAACAGCAGGCCGCACTGAGCAGTCTGCTTCACGAGAAAGGCACCAGCCCGGAAATCGGAAAACTCCTGGAAAATCTCGGGGCAGACGAAAACAATCTCATGGGCGACGATGCAGTCTGCGCCGACCTCACCGAAACGGAACGGGCTTTGATCAGGGTTTTCTACAGGGATTACACCAAGGAAACCAAGCTGCCTGCCGATCTCGTCAAGGAGCTGTCCGAAACCAGAAGCCAGGCACAGGCCGTTTGGGCAAAGGCTAAGCAGGACAACGATTTCCCCAGCTTCCAGCCCTGGCTGGAAAAACTCATAGACCTAAAACTCCGCACCGCCGACGCATACGGCTGGAGTGACAACCCCTACGACCCTCTGCTCGATGAGTACGAGCCCGGCATGAAGACCGCCGATGTGGACCGGGTGTTTACCGCCCTGAAAGCCGATCTGGTTCCCCTGGTTCAAAAAATCGCCGATGCGAAACAGGTGGACAACAGTTTTCTTACCAAGCACTATCCCGCAGATCTGCAGGAAAAATTCGGCCTGTTTGTGCTTGAAAAACTGAATTACCCCATGGACCGGGGGCGCTTGGATGTCACCGCTCATCCCTTCACCACCGAACTCGGCTCCGACGACATCCGCATTACGACGCGCTACCTGGAGGACTTTTTTAACTCGTCGCTGTACAGCATCGTCCATGAGGCGGGGCACGGCCTGTACGAGTTGGGCATGGGAGAAGATATCCGAGGCAACGTCCTCGCCGGCGGGACCAGCCTGGGCATTCACGAATCCCAGTCGAGGACCTGGGAGAACCTGGTCGGACGAAGCCGGGAGTTCTGGCAGTATTTCCTGCCCCATCTCGTAAAGATCTTCCCTGAAAACCTCAAGGGGGTTGACGTCGAGGGTATGTGGAAGGCGGTCAACAAGGTCGAGCCCTCGTTCATCAGGGTCGAAGCCGACGAAGTCACCTACAGCCTTCACGTCATGCTTAGATTCGAGCTCGAGAAGAAGCTCATCAACCGTCAACTTGCGGTAAAAGACCTTCCCGAAGCCTGGAACGAGGGCATGCGGGAGATGCTTGGCATCGTGCCCGCAAATGATGCGGAAGGCTGTCTGCAGGATGTCCATTGGAGCTTTGGTCTTTTTGGCTATTTTCCCACCTACGCTCTGGGTAACCTCTACGGCTCCCAGTTTTGGAATAGCATGATGAAGGACCTGCCGAATACCTATGAGAAAATGGCTGCAGGAGACTTTTCAGAGATTCTCGGTTGGCTGCGAAGCAAAATTCACCGGCATGGCTCCGCAAAAACTGCTGATGAACTCGCTCTCGAAGTCACCGGAGAGGCTCTCAATGCCCAGTACTTCGTCGACTATCTCAATAAAAAATACGGCGAAGTGTACGGCCTCTGATTGAATTCATCCTTCTGACCGTTATAGATTCTAGCCCCGGCATTGCACAACGCTGCCGGGGCTTTTTTATTGGTATTTTTTCCCGCTGGGGGCAGATAGCTGCCGATAAGGATAGTGGAATGCAGGTCGTACTCTATAAAAAAACAGTGAAAAACAATCTCTACTATTATTCGATAGACGACCGCCAGCAGTCGCTGTTTCATCCCCATGCCATTACTGTCCGCTGGGGCAGCAAGCCTGACGGAGGCAGGGAAAAACAGTATTATTTTATCTCCGAGACAGAAAAAAACCGGAAAATCCGCAGTCTTCTAAAGGTCAAGCTCAAGGAATATGAAGTGCTCTACAGCTACTTCAAGGATATGCAGCAAAAGGGCCGGGAGATCCTCAGCGCCGACCTGGCAGACCGCATTACTTCCTGAGAAATCGTCGCATGGTCGCCTCGTCTCCCCGGGAAAATCAGCTGTTTTCGGGGCACTCCACTGTGGCTAACTCTAACCGTCGTTTCGTAGGTCTGAAACAAACGCAATAATTTTCTCAATGAGCGATATTACCAATACCGGTGCAGCTATCCATTCTGCTATTCCGCTGATCAGCGGATAAAAGTCCCGAAGCGGCGGGACGAACTGAAGCAGGGCGATGGCATACACAGTCATGGTCAGGAAGATGGATGCCTTGGCGAGAAGGCTGGAATGATGCGGGGTTATGCCTCCCCGGGTAATCATCAGAATTCCCGCAGCCGCCCACTGGAAGAACAACCGCGCCATCACCACAATAAAAAACCAATCGGGCAGCAGGTCGAATATGATATATGCGATTGAAAGCGAAATAAGAACTGCATAATCGCTCATGCTGTCCAGATATGCCCCGATTTGTGTCGTTTCATGAAGGCGGCGGCTGATATTTCCGTCCAGGAAATCGGTGATAAACGCAAGGAACACGTAGCTGATCAGGGGAACGAGCACCCGATGGTTTGGAAGCAGGATTATCAGGAAAACGATGGACGGCAAGCTGCTTATTCTCAACAGGGTAATAAAAATCGGAATGTTGATTCGAGAGAGTGCTGAAGAGTCCCGGGTATGCACGAAGAAATCCAGCATATTCGATAGTATGAGCATGATGAGCAGGTGGTGAATAAACAGAATCGCCAAGAATGCCAATAAATCGCTGAATGACACTGAGATGAATATCCCGATGAGAATTATTGCCGTTCCGTGCAGCATAAAGAGGCCGGACAGGTTAAGGGTCAGATTCAGCAAGAGCCGGTGCCGCCGGGATCTCTGTTTCATGACATCAGCATAGGTAATGCCCTCTGAGCCGTCAAGAACTGCAATTGACCTGAGACTGCCCATCACCTAAGCTGTATTTGAACGGAGGTTTTCATGATCAAGGCCTTGGGTAAACTGATAGCGGGGATCAATGGAAATCAGCGGCCCGGTGAAATTGCGGGGGGATTTGCATGCGGCGTCTTTCTCGGCCTGCTTCCCGGCGGTAATCTATTCTGGTGGCTATTTTTCCTGCTTTTTGCGCTGGTAAAAATACACAAAGGAGCGTTTTTACTCAGCCTCCTCCTTTCATCGCTGCTCCTCAGTTTTATCGATCCGCTGCTTCACCGCAGCGGTTATGCCCTGCTCACCGCCGAATCCCTCTACCCCTTGTGGTCGTGGTTCGCAGGGCAGCCTCTGGCAGGATTTACCCGGTTTAATAACAGCCTTGTAATGGGAGCCCTGGCTTTCGGTTTGCCTATCTGGTTGATTTCATATGTGCTGTCCCGTCTGTTTCTTCAGCTGTACCGCAGAGTCATCCGGGACAGATTTATCAGACCAAAGCTCATTCCATGGCTAAAAAAGATTCCCTTGGTTAAATATGTCGTAGTTTTTTTCGAAACCCTTGCGCGGGCGGCGGAGGCGGCATGGCACTGATAAAAAAACGCTATACAGAAAAAAAGTTCGCAGCCTTGAAAAAGCGGCTTCACAGCCCCCATCATGCCGAGCGCCTCGAAAGCATGTATAAAAACGTCGATGGATCGCGGGTGCTAAAAGAAGAGTTGAGTAAGGAAGACCAAAAAAACCTCGCTGAAATAAAAAAGATTGTAAAGAAAAACCGCGGGCTGCTTCGCCTGGGGAGGTTGGTTGTTATCGGCGTGCCGGTGGTCGCAGCTGCTGTCTACATGCTGTTTTTTATGAATCCTATGCTCACCCGCCTTCTGGAGAGGGGGCTTGAAAGCCTCTTCCAGGCGGATGCTGAGGTCATCGGACTTGATTTCCGGCCGTTTCAACCGGGGATGAGCATAGAGCGAATCATCCAGGGAGACGAGCAGCGTCCCATGACGAATTTATTTGAACTAGATAATCTCGAGCTCAGTTTTGAATTTGCCGCCCTGATGCGGGGGTCCTTCGTGATTTCGGCGGCTCAAGCGGAAAATATCAGCTGGGGCGGTGCAAGGGAAGTGAGCGCTGCCCTCGAGTCATCTTCTGGTAATGAAGAAATCGAGGACAGCGAAGGGTCTGGCGCAACTGAGGGCCAAGCCCTGCCTGAGGGCGACGGTGTTGACGGGGACCCTGCGGCCCTTATCGGCAATCTCAGCGCGGAGTCCGCTTTGGAGGAAATTCGAAGCAGGGTAGACTCGCCTGAGTTAATCAGCGATTTTGCAGCGGAAATTGAACTGGCGATTCCCCAGTGGGAAAATCGGGGCGAAGAAATTGGCGGGCGGGTTACCCAATTGGCCGGAGAGTACGGTGCGTTACTCGACCGGGACATTCAATCAATTAGCGATCCCCAGGCGCTTACTGCCCTTGTAAGTGAGCTTCAAAGCGGCATAAGCCAATC
>OZ271918.1:130000-2190000 GCA_965602015.1 Salinispira sp.
AAGCGGCAAGGCGTTGCGTGTGTGGTGTTGTAGGGCGATACGTGGGAGGCTTGCTTCTCCCGGTCAAGTGATAAATCATTGTCATAGCGGAATGTTCTGGAAAGGACACCCAAAGAGGGTGACAGGCCCGTATGCGAAATGACAGTGACTTGGCGGTATCGTACCTGAGTAAGACGGGGCACGTGAAACCCTGTCTGAATCTGGGGAGACCACTCTCCAAGGCTAAATACGAGATAGTCACCGATAGTGAAGAAGTACCGTGAGGGAAAGGTGAAAAGAACCCCGGGAGGGGAGTGAAAAAGAACCTGAAACCGTGGACCTACAAGCGGTCAGAGCCTCTTAATGGGGTGATGGCGTGCCTTTTGTAGAATGGGCCTGCGAGTTACGTTGTGAAGCAAGGTTAAAGTATTGAAGTGCTGGAGCCGGAGGGAAACCGAGTCTGAATAGGGCGATTAGTTTCATGACGTAGACGCGAAGCCGGGTGATCTACTTATGGCCAGGTTGAAGCTGCGGTAAAACGTAGTGGAGGACCGAACCCTCGTCTGTTAAAAAAGGCAGGGATGAGCTGTGAGTTGGAGTGAAAGGCTAAACAAACCCGGAGATAGCTCGTTTTCACCGAAATAGCTTTAGGGCTAGCCTCGCAATAGTGTGCCGGAGGTAAAGCACTGGTTGGACTAGGGCCTGTCACAGGGTACCAAATCCAGACAAACTCTGAATGCCGGTATATGTTTTGCGGGAGTCAGACTCTGGGAGATAAGTTCCAGGGTCAAGAGGGAAACAGCCCAGACCGTTAGCTAAGGTCCCTAAATAATACTAAGTGGGAAAGGAAGTGCAGCGGCGAAGACAGCCAGGAGGTTGGCTTAGAAGCAGCCACTCCTTTAAAGAGTGCGTAATAGCTCACTGGTCGAGTCGCTGTGCGCCGACAATGTAACGGGGCTAAGTATTATACCGAAGCTACGGAATCGTAAGATTGGTAGGTGAACGTTCTCGATGGCGCTGAAGGTGTGCTGTAAGGCATGCTGGAGCTAAGAGAAGTGAGAATGCAGGCATGAGTAACGAAAAGACGGGTGAGATCCCTGTCCGCCGAAAACCCAAGGTTTCCTAAGTAAAGGTCGTCTGCTTAGGGTTAGTCGGCTCCTAAGGCGAGGCCGAAAGGCGTAGTCGATGGGAAACGGGTTAATATTCCCGTACCTCGCAGTGTTTCGAAGGGAAGACGCATGAGGTGAAGCCCGGCCGGGCGATGGTTGTCCCGGTCCAAGCATGTAAGCTGTTGAGTCTGGTAGGCAAATCCGCCGGATGAGGTGAGCTGCGAAAGCGAGTGGAGCTACGGCAAAGCGAAGCGGGTGTAGTCAAGGTGCCAAGAAATACTCTCTAAGGTTAGGCATTGCGAGACCGTACCGAAAACCGACACAGGTGGGTGAGATGAATATTCTAAGGCGCGCGAGAGAACTCACGTTAAGGAACTCGGCAAAATACATACGTAACTTCGGGAGAAGTATGGCCTCTGTTGGATGTCAAAGTTTAACGGAGGTTGCAGAGAATCGGCAAAAGCGACTGTTTACCAAAAACACAGGTCTCTGCGAAATCGTAAGATGACGTATAGGGACTGACACCTGCCCGGTGCCGGAAGGTTAAGAGGAGCGGTTAGCGTAAGCGAAGCTGTGAATTGAAGCCCCGGTAAACGGCGGCCGTAACTATAACGGTCCTAAGGTAGCGAAATTCCTTGTCGGGTAAGTTCCGACCCGCACGAATGGTGTAACGACTTTTGCGCTGTCTCAACGTGAGACTCGGTGAAATTGAAGTATCGGTGAAGATGCCGATTACCCGTGGTTAGACGGAAAGACCCCGTGAACCTTTACTGCAGCTTGGCACTGAATCTTGGTCCGTCATGTGTAGGATAGGAGGGAGGCTTTGAAACCTGTACGCCAGTATGGGTGGAGCCGTTGGTGAAATACCTCCCTTGGCTGATTAGGATTCTAACTGTGGCCCTGAAGCGGGTCAGAGGACAGTGTCAGGTGGGCAGTTTGACTGGGGCGGTCGCCTCCCAAAGTGTAACGGAGGCGCGCGAAGGTTCCCTTGCGCTGGTTGGAAATCAGCGTGTAAGTGTAAAGGCATAAGGGAGCTTGACTGCGAGACAAACACGTCGAGCAGGTACGAAAGTAGGTCTTAGTGATCTGGCCGTGGCGAGTGGAAGCGCGGTCACTTAACGGACAAAAGGTACTCCGGGGATAACAGGCTGATCCTTCCCAAGAGTTCACATCGACGGAAGGGTTTGGCACCTCGATGTCGGCTCATCGCATCCTGGGGCTGGAGCAGGTCCCAAGGGTTTGGCTGTTCGCCAATTAAAGCGGTACGCGAGCTGGGTTCAGAACGTCGCGAGACAGTTCGGTCCCTATCTGCCACGGGCGTTGGATATTTGAGAGGAGCTGCATTTAGTACGAGAGGACCGATGTGGACAGACCTCTGGTGTACCAGTTATCGTGCCAACGGTAAGCGCTGGGTAGCTACGTCTGGAGGGGATAACCGCTGAAGGCATCTAAGTGGGAAGCCCTCCTCAAGATGAAATATCCCTCTATCTTTAAGATAGCTAAAGGGCCCTGGAAGACTACCAGGTTGATAGGCTGGAAGTATAAGCATGGTAACATGTTCAGCTGACCAGTACTAATCGCCCGTGAGGCTTGACCATATTTTTCGGTGATTACTTATTAGCGAAAACGGCGCATAACGCGCCGACTATCAGATCGTTTTTCTACCTTGATGTACCCGAGGCACGAAGTGTCGAGGAACATCAAGAAGTTTGAGATTGCCTATCTAAGCACTTCCAAACCTTCTGCTCTTTCTCTGTTCGAGAAAGAGCCCTATGAGCCCGCGGCCGGGTGGACATTCGTCCAATAGCCGCAGGCGGTATAGTCTTCATGGTTGCTCAGGCTGCTATGAAGATATAAGCAAATGCAAATTTGCCTGGTGACTATAGCGAAGGGGTCCCACCCGTTCCCATTCCGAACACGGAAGTTAAGCCCTTCAGCGCCGATGGTACTGCGGTTCAAGCCGTGGGAGAGTAGGTCGTCGCCAGGCTTTTTTTATGCCCACACGGTGGGCATAAAAAAAGCCTGGGTACCCGTGTACATTGCCTAGCAATGTACCAGTCGCAGCGCATCCGAAGGATGCGCAAGAAGGTTTTTTTTATTTAAAACCCACCGCCTTAGGCGCGTGGGTTTTAAATATAGAGGTCCCTGGCGACGACCGTGCAAGTGGTTCGGGAGCATAGCGAACGACACCCGTGTTCATTGCCTAGCAATATACCAGTCGCAGCGCATCCGAAAGATGCGCAAGGAGGCTTTTTTATTTTAAATCCCTGTAGGGGATTTAAAATATAAAGCCAGGGCTGGTCGCTGCCTTCTGTATGAATTCCATATCACACATCAATCCACCAAATCGCCCCGAACACCAGGGTCTGGAATACAATTTGCAACCGAGGTTTCCCTTCATGGTTGTGATGTCCCAAGGCATGCGGAATTTCAAGGAGATGGATGAGTATTGCCAGCGCTCCTGCAATGCCGCCGCTGAGAGGCCACCAATGGTTGAAATTTGAGTTTAGCAATCCGTAGATTATGGAAGAAAAAACATAGATCCAGCCTAAGATTGTCACCACAAAAAGGACTTGTTGTATATTTTTCCGGCTCATGGTTGATTATATATCGTAGTTAAATAGAAAAAAAGTATGCTCACATGTGCGTAAAAAGCTTGTAAAGTATTTCGCCGTAATAATTTGTGTGCATGTAAACCGTTCCAATAAAACAAATAAAAAGTGTTTGACAGATTTCATATCTCGCCATAAGATATTTATCACGCAACGCACACGTGTGCACTGTTTTTTTTGCATTATGGGGGAATAAGGAGTGAAAGTCACCATACGGGATATCGCCAGGATCGCCGGAGTCAGTCATTCAACGGTGTCCAGGAGTCTTAATGACCACCCTTCCATATCCTCCGGAAGAAGAGAGCAGATAAAGAAAATCGCCCGTGAGCTCGGGTTCGAATACAATGCGAATGCGAAGCGATTGCGTGGAGGAAAGGTCGGTACTGTGGGAATAATTGCGACAAAAAACCTATCTACGACTTTTTTCCTCGATTCGTTAATCAGAAAAATTACCCACGAGGAGCAAAACAGCTTTCTCGATTACATCGTGAGTTTTCCTCAAAGCAGTATTCAGGGAACGAACAATATCCGACGCTTGGTGTCTTCAGGGAAGGTAGACGGATTTATTTTGATGCATCCGGAAATCAGCTACGCCGATTATGAGTTTCTCGTGCAGCAGGAAATTCCCTTTGTGTTACTCCATTTCAAACCCCAGAATTTCACATTTGACCGGTTGAACTACTTCCTTACTGATCATGAGCATGGCGCGTATCTCGCCACCAATCATCTCATACAGCTTGGACGCAGGAACATCGTGTCAGTCAGTGAGGGCGGCGGAGAAATACAGTTTATGGAACGCTCGGCGGGTTTCAAGAGCGCCCTCGAAGCACATGGAATTGCCTTTGATAAACAGATGCTTGTCGAGGGCGAATGTAGTTTCGATTTCGGGCGTCAGTTCGTGATGCAGCGCCGCGGCATCCTTCATAAAATCGACGCAATTTTCGCCCAGGCGGACGTTATCGCATTAGGGATTATCTCTGCGCTCAAGGAGTTGGAGATCAGGGTGCCGGAAGACATTTCAGTGGTCGGCTACGACGATATTCTGATTGGGGAGTACACAACCCCAAGGTTGACCACCGTCCATCAGCCCACTGAAGATATGGACCATCAGGCCTGTCTGAGAATAAACGATCTGATAAATGAGGATGGTGACAGCGATCCCATCCAGAAAGTTTTTAAGCCGGGACTGGTTATTCGGGATTCCTGCATTAGTGCAGTTTCCCATCCGGCTTGAATCCGGGTCCCTGGCGGATCCGGTAATTACATTAGGAACTTTGAGCACTGAGCTCAAACGTATAGGAGGTTGGCTATGCCAAAACGTAAATGGTCATTACTAACAATGGTGGTATTGATCTCGGTTGTATTTGTCGGCTCGGTGTGGGCTGAAGGTGGTCAGGAAAGCGACACTGCCGCGAATCCTGAGTTCATGGATAACCCGTACACCGATGGTCAGGATCTATCGGGCACAACGGTTAACATTTTTGGAGCATTCGTTGACGTCGATGCCGAGCGATTCGAAGCTGCAATGATTCCTTTCGAAGAAGCTACCGGAATTGATATCGTGTACGAAGGTTCCGGAGACTTTGAAACTCTGGTTCGTGTGCGGTCTGAAGGCGGCGATCCGCCGGACATCGCTGTATTCCCCCAGCCCGGTCTGATGGCAGACCTCGCTCGTCAGGGATATATCGAGGACGTAGAGGGCTGGCTCGGATTAGACTATCTTGAGCAGCAGTACTCTGATGCATGGCTTGAGCTTTCTCGGGTTGATGATATCTATGCGGGTGTATGGTACCGGGCAAACATCAAATCACTGGTTTGGTACAATGTTCCCGTTTTCGAAGACGAAGGCTATGAAATTCCCGAAACCTGGGATGAACTGATTGCTCTTTCCGATCAAATGGTCGCTGACGGGTATTTCCCCTGGTCCATCACCATGGAAAGTTCAGGCGCAACCGGTTGGGTAGCAACTGACTGGATCGAAGATATCATGCTTCGAACTACCAGCCCCGAAAACTACGACCGATGGGTCGCGGGTGAGCTGCCTTTCAACAGCCCCGAAGTTAATCGCGCCCTTGATTATCTCGATGAGATCTTCTTCAACGAAGACTATGTAGTCGGCGGAACCGATGCCATTCTGACCGTGCCTTTTGGTGACGGACCGAATGCCCTGCTTCAGGATCCCCCTGCGGCTCTGATGCATCGTCAGGCGAACTTCATTACCGGTTTCTTTCCTCAGGGTGGGGATGAGGTCGCCCAGGGACTGATAGACTATTTCTATCTTCCTCCCATTGACTCTGCCTACGGAAAACCCGTACTTGGCGCCGGAGATATCTATTCTCCCATGGCAGACCGGCCCGAAGTTCGTGCCGCCATCAGGTACCTGTCTACCGGACTTTCAACCAAAGCATGGGTTGAAGCCGGCGGTTTCGTAGCAGCGCACAACGACGCATCTCTGGACTGGTATCCCTCTCAGATTGAGCGCGGATATGCGGAGATAATCCTTGCTGCAGATACCTTCCGTTTCGACGCATCAGACCTGATGCCCGGTGCTGTCGGCGCCGGTACCTTCTGGACCGGAATGGTAGATTATGTCAACGGAGGCGGTGCGAGAAGAGAAGCTATTCTCAACTCGATTGACGCATCGTATCCGTAAATTGAAGCAATTCCCGGCGGCCGCACACGTGGCCGCCGGATGTTTTTGGAGGCAACATGGTCGCACAAGAATCGCGATTACCGAAATTATTGCTGTCCATACTCATACTTGTGATGGTGCTGGGGGCACTGATTTTTGCATTTACCCTCATAGGTAGCAGGGACAGCGGGATTCCCACCGCAATTAACGCAGTATTGGTATTAATTGTGGGTATAGGTGGAATCTGGGCGTTTTATTGGGCCGGAAACAACGTCGCTGAAGTGTCCGGTGAAAGAAGGCGAGACAAAATCGTCGCGTATTTTTACGTTTTTCCCGCAATTTTCATACTCGGGGTTTACCTCGTGTATCCTGCGGTACGCACGATATTTCTCAGTTTTTTTGATCGGACAAGCAGCAACTTTGTCGGGTTGCGAAACTACGGGTTTATTTTCACCAACCCAAAAATGCTCGTCACCCTTCGAAACACCCTCCTGTGGGTGCTTGTTGTTCCGAGTTTCACTGTATCCCTCGGACTTCTCATAGCCGTAATGGTGGATAAACTCCATCCGACGACGGAAAAAATCGTGAAGGCATTTATTTTCCTTCCGATGGCAATTTCATTCGTCGGCGCAGGAGTAATTTTCCGATTTGTCTATTACAAGGCCCCATTCGGCAATGAAATCGGTATTCTCAATGCAATACGCATTGCAAATGGAAACGAAGCGATTGCCTGGCTAATCCAGGAACCGTGGAACAATTTCCTGCTCATGATCATAATGATCTGGCTCCAGACCGGTTTTGCCATGGTAATACTGTCTTCGGCAATTAAAAACGTTCCCGCTGAACTTCATGAAGCGGCTACAATCGATGGTGCGGGGCCGGTAAGAATCTTTTTCCAGATAACAATTCCGTATATCCGTAACAGTCTGATAATGGTGTCTACCACCATTCTTTTCCTGGTACTAAAAGCCTTCGACATTGTATTCGTGATGACAAGCGGCGACTATAACACCGACGTCGTGGCATCCGCCATGTATGATCAAACATTCCAGCAGGGGAATTACGGAGTAGGTTCCGCCCTGGCGGTGCTTCTGTTTGTCTTCGTCGTGCCGTTCGTCATTCAAAACATCCGCAATATGCGGGAATCGGGGGTATAACATGTCTGATCATGTGAGTACGTTTGCAAAGAAAGTAAAAATTTCAGACGGGCATTTCAAACTGGGAAAACTACCCATATACCTGGTGTTATTCATTCTCGTCGTGTTGTGGACCCTCCCAAGCTTCGGTCTGTTTGTCAGTTCTTTCCGTCAGCCGCAGCAGATAGCAAACTACGGCTGGTGGCAGGTTCTTGGGGATTTCTCCGAACGCCTGAACGACGAAGGTGAGCCGCGGTTCCGCAACCCCCCGCCGCAGGGTCTTACCCTCGATAACTATCAGCGGGTCCTGGGCACCGAGACCGGCGCCGGAGGCGCAATGGCATCGGCGTTCCTCAACAGTCTGCTCGTTGTTATACCTTCCACAGTCATTCCAATTACCATCGCAGCATTTGCCGCGTATGCTATAGCTTGGCTGAACTGGTTTGGCCGAAAACTCGCTCTGTTCATCATAGTCGGGCTGTTAGTAGTCCCGCTGCAAATGAGCCTCATTCCCATATTGCGCATCTATACTCGCCTAGGCTTGAACGGTTCTTTCCTTGGGATTTGGCTTGCGCATACGGGATTCGGTCTGCCCCTTGCGACCTACATTCTGTACGGCTACATCTCGGGTATTCCCGGTTCCATCATCGAATCGGCCTACCTCGACGGTGCGACCCCGTGGCAGACTTTTACCCGCCTTATTCTACCCCTTTCGGTACCGGCAATTGCGTCATTCGCAATTTTCCAGTTCCTGTGGGTGTGGAACGACCTTTTGGTGGCAATTGTTTTCCTGACCAGAGGAAATATTACCCTGGTGACAACCCGACTGCAGGAACTTGTCGGATCGAGGGGCCAGGACTGGCAAACCCTGACCGCCGGAGCGTTCGTTTCCATGGTCCTTCCCCTGGTAGTATTTTTTGCCTTGCAGCGATATTTCATTCGGGGAATGATGGCGGGTTCTGTAAAAGGATAGTAACAGCACAGCGGTATGCGATTCATGTAAAAAATGCCTCTAAGCAGTGGACTCCACCCCCTGGTCCACTGCTTTTTTTCTATAAGGAGATTTACTGATGATGGCTTTACAAGCGCAGTTGAGTGACGATTTCGCAAAGAGCATAATGGAATTATGTTCCAGTTCACCGGAAGACCTCGATTCCGCCCTAAAACTCGGGCCGGAACTTGGCGCATTTCCTCACGATGAGGACGGCGGGCGATTCCTGTTTTGGATACCCGAATTGGAAGATGATCACAATCCTGCAACCCGTGTTCTTCTTCGAATCTATCGCTTCGCAGACAAGGCATTTGACGTCTCAAGCGAGAGTGCTTCATTTAGCTATACTGATTTTACGATGTCACATCGGGGACAGTTCGCCTTCGCTGTCATTTCCGGCCTGCAGTTCGGAAATCGGGAACAGTGGGGAGATTTGTACGAGTACAGGGTGATGTATTCCGACGGAAGTTCTAAAACCTTTCCGGACCCCCTCGCAGCATCAATGCCTTTTGGAGCCGGGGCGCCTTCGGAACTCTACGACACCGGTGCCGTTCTTGCCGCTCGAAAGGACTACGAGTATTTTCGCAGGTCTGTAAAAACCGAGGTCGAATCAGACGGTCTTCCGAGGGTGCAAAGTCCCGCCAGCATGCTGGAAATCCACAGCGGAACCGCTTCGGCGGACGGAACCTTTGCAGGCCTGAACGAAATTTATCGGGGAATAGCGAAAAAAACAGAGGCCCGACAGGAGCTGGAAACCTGGGAGCAGGCATATATTGAGTACGATGCAGTGCAGCTTATGCCCATTGAGCCGACCATTCTCTATGAAGGCGGTCCACATTATTGGGAGCCGGTTAATCTGGCGGAGTCAGGGGCAATTGAGGAAGCACGCGACAAGACCGGCAGCGTATCGGTCCGGCTTCGCCGGCCCGACGGCATAAACTGGGGTTATGACAGTATGATAGCCGGTTCGCCGGCGCCTCAGCCCAGCTACCTGCGAAGCGGCCGGCCGCATGAACTGCTTGATCTCATCGAGACCCTGCATTCTTTTCCGGGCAAACCAATCATGGTGGTCCTGGATGTGGTGTATGGTCATCTGGATAATCAATCTATGGACCTGATGAACAGGAAATTTTTCGCCGGTCCGAATATGTACGGTCAGGATTTCCGCTATCAGGACCCCATGGTCAGGACCTTTATCATGGAAATGCTTCGCAGAAAGGCGCTCTACGGTGTTGACGGTATACGTATCGACGGCGCCCAGGACTTCAAGGTCTACGACGAATCACAAGGTAAGTTATTGCATGATGATGATTTTCTCGCGCTGATAAACAGTCTTGAGCTCGAAGTTGGCGACCTGCGCTACCGGCCCTGGATGATTTTCGAGGACGGTAGACCCTGGCCGAGAGAGGATTGGGAACTTGCCTCATCCTATCGGGAGATAACCCGCCGGCTGCCCAACGTGGTGCAGTGGGGCCCCCTCACCTTCGCCCACAACACACCGTTCCTGTTCACTTTTTGGGCGACTAAGTGGTGGAGGATCGAAGAAGTTGCCCGCTACGGTTCTCATTGGATCACCGGTACGGCAAATCACGACACCCTCAGAAGAGGCACTCAGGTCGACACCGGAGCGCGGATAAACAGCTACCTTGGAGCGGACCTGCCGGAGAGATTCGCCAACGGCTATGACAATTACGCCAATCGAATGTTCGACGTCATGATGCCGGGTATCCCCATGGATTTCCTTCAAGCGAACTTGCGGGTACCCTGGAGTTTTATTCGGAATACTGACTGGAAATGGGGGCCCAAGGTCATGTCGGAGGAGGCCAATTTCATTGATTGGTGTCTTCGTCCCGGAGATTGGAACAGGGATTGGGTATTCGCCGGCATGAAATCATCGGGATTTAGCTCATATGACGGATTGCGTCGATTCTTAAGAAGTCTGGGTTCATGCCTGTCAATTGCAGAGTTTGACACATCTGCCGCGGCGAAGCTGATGGAGAAGATCGAACCACCCCTGGAGGGACCGGACACGCTGGATATCGGGATTTTGGCCGGCCTTGCCAGAACATGGATGCAGGATGTTGCGGAGATTTGCCGCGTCACCAGATGGTACGATCAGGCTTCAGGAACAAGACAGGATTTTGCCATGAAGCTACGGCATTTCAGAAACCAGCGGCCCTGGCTAATAGACAATATTGATAAAGATGAAATGATAGTCCGTCATGCCGGAGCTGAGGGAGCTGTGGTGTTGTCTATCCTGAGAAAGAATACGAGCAAGGACGAACTGTACCTCATGTGCGCAAACATGGAAGGCGCGCCTCAAAAGCTCTCCGCCATGGACAGCGGATTCTCTCCCGAACTCCGAGAAGAGCTCAAACGGCGAACCTGGAAGCTTATCATCAGCAGTCCGGACACCCAGGCCGATGACAGCCCGGAAGTACCCGTCCTGCTTGAGAATTCCCGGGGTGTGATTTGGCGGGGAGTGTGATCCGCAGGAGATAATCCGGTGCCGGCGAAAATCCGGCGCCGGGAGGGTGCGAAAGCTTAGAATATTCTAATGTCGCCGCTTCCGGTCACAATGGTGACAGGGATCGCTCCGCTGCCGGCTTCAAGTATTTCATTGCCGCTTTGGTTGAATATGCGGATATCTCCCGAATTTGTCCTGGTGAAAAAGGAAAAATCTTCGGGATCTCCGAGCACCTCGAGGCTGACATCGCCGGAATTGGTAGTGAAGCGGGCAAAATCAAAGACGCGGAAGTCGTATAGGCGAATATCGCCGCTGAGGTTTTTCGCTTCTATTGCCGCGACGCTGGACCGCAGTTCGATTGATCCCGAACTGCTTGCAAGGGACAGTAAACCTTCGCCGCCGTCAATGCGGATGTCTCCGGAGGATGTTTCGGCTTGAAGTTCACCGGAAAACCCATCCAGGCGGATATCACCGGAGGAGGTTTCGATGTTTATCCGGCCGGTAGGGTTTGCCGCCCGCACGCTTCCGGAGGCGGTGTTTAGTTGAATCAGGCCGGTCACCCTGGTCTCCAGACGGATATCTCCTGAAGAGCTTGTGACATAGATATCCATGTTTTCCGGAAGTGAGACCATCATGCCGGGGTATCTGGAAGACAGAATTCCCAGCACCGGTTTTGCGTTGACTTCGATATATAGTCTGTCCGCCCGCTGACTGATGCTTACGTCATAGGTGTTCTCATCATAGGGCTTTATTTCAAGATCAACTGTAGAATCTTCGCTTCCCCTGGTTAGCTCAACGTCCCAGTCGGGCACGATGATTTCAATTGAGCTGATATTTACAAAGCTCTGACGATCCTGTATCTCAGTTCCACCGAGGGCTGACAATGTATTGCTCAGGAATAGTATAGAAATGATAAGCATTAAGGAGAATTTTCTATAACGCGCCTCTTCCAAGGGTTTTTTGGTTTTACTGGTATTCATGTACTGCTCCACACTTCAGATTTTGCTATGTCCTTTCAACACCGCAGAATGGAAAGAGTGTCACCTATCAGGATCTGCTGATCCAAATCTGCTCAAGGGGGGCTATCCGGACGTTTCCTTCCTCTTCGATTTCCTCTCGCTTCCGCTTTCCGCAGTTCCCGTATAATATCTGCCACTCGGGCCAAAAACCGTGAATTCTCAAGACATTACTGTCCAACACAGCGGGCTTCTCTGAAAAATTGCTGATTATGAGAAGTTTTTCCTGAGTATTTCCGACGGTATAGGCCAACAGGTTGGGATGCGGAGAATTAAGGAAATCGCTTCGTCCCCCGGAGAAACAGGGATGAGTAGCGCGCAAGCTAATCATTTTTCGGATTTCAGTGTATACACGGTGGGAAAGTGATCCTGTTTTGGTGGGAATCTGTTCCCAGTCAAACTGCGGGCGGTGTATCCATCGGCTGTCTTCATGTAATGCTTCCTCGTTCTGGTATTCGTACCAGTTGAGCTGGGCAAGCTCGTCTCCGATGTATAAAAGCGGAATGCCGCTGACGCTCATCAGGACCCCGTGCAGAAGCAGGTGACGGCGGATTCCAAATTCCAAATCATCTTCCGCAGCGGTCACCCGTGCCGTCTCTATTGTATTGGCGCTGAGACCCTGTTCTATTCCGGCCAGACTGGCGCAGGTTCCGCTGATTCTACAATCTCCCGTCGCAGGATTGAACTGAAACGGGACTCCCCGGGCGAAGGAGGCGGGAAATCGATTGGTGTAATACTGATTAAGGAAGTGGCGGTGGTCGTAACCATTGATGTTTAGCTCAGCGGCATCCTCGTCAGCAAAGGTCCAGCCGATATCATCGTGGGATCTCACGTAGTTTACCCAGCTGCAGTCTTCATGTATCGCCATGCGCTTCTGCATTGAATGTTGAAGCAGCCGGGTTTCGCGGGTAGCCATAGCCTCCCATAATAGAGCCATAAGCAGCGGATTGTACGATAGTTCGCACTCATCTCTTGATATATAACGTTCAACCTCGTCCGGATGGACGATGGCCTCGGATTTAAAGGCCAAGGCCGGCGCGGCAATGGCGGCGGCAGCACGAAAGCAGCGAATGAGGGTGTGAGCTTTGGGAAGATTCTCGCATCCCGTACCTTTCTCCTTCCATACAAAAGCCAGGGCATCCAACCGGAGAATTTCCGCTCCCCGGTTTGCCAAATACAGCATTTCACCGACCATCGAACGGAACACCGCGGGATTTGAGTAATTCAGGTCCCACTGGTAGGAGTTAAATGTGGTCCAAACCCAACCTCCGGCGTCGGAATCCCAGGTGAAACTGCCCTGACGAACATCCGGGAAAATATCTCTGAGATGCTTATTATAGGATTCCATTTCCTCTTTGTCGGCAAAGATGTAGTAATAATCTTTGAAGTCGTGATCACCTGAGCGGGCCGCCCTCGCCCAGGTATGCTCATTGCTCGTGTGATTGAACACAAAATCAAGAACAAGTGAAATTCCCCGGGCTCGTAAGGCAGAAGCAAGCTCTTCGAGCTCCTCCATAGTTCCCAGTTTTGGCGAGACGTTCCGGTAGCTTGAAATAGCATAGCCGCCGTCATTTTTATGAGCTGGGGCTTCGAAAAGCGGCATCAAATGCAGGTAGCGGATGCCAAGAGAATCGAGATACTCAATTCGCTTTTCAACCCCTTTTATCGTCCCCGCAAATCGATCAACGTACAGCATGCCGCCTACCATGCGCTGATCCTGATACCATGAGGGATTCTCTACCCGTCTTTCATCCAAGCGCCTCAGTTCCTCGGATCTTTCGGCGAATGACTTGATGAGCTCCAAAAATATGTTCTCCAGCTGGAGGAAAAAATCCCAACGAGCACCGTAGAGTTCAATGAGACCGTCAAAAAGTTTATGGAAGTTTTCCTCCAGACGATCAATGAAAAAACCTGCTCCGTCTTTCCCCAAGGTTTTTAAGGCGCGTTTATTTCGATCTTTCAGAAGCATCAGCGCTTTTGCGGATTCGCGTGTTTTTTCCATTAACAACTCCCCCGTTCAACAATGGATATGTTCACATAAATTTTTCGAATACTGTCTGAATCCTTTTTTATAACCAGGTCTTGTATGATCTCCGCTGCGAGCCTGCCGCTGTAATCAAGGTCCTGTCGTACCGTGCTGAGATCCAGATACTCCGCAAGATCGAGATCGTCGAAGCCCAGAACTGCAATTTCCCCGGGAACATCGATGCCATGTTTCCGTGCCTGCTGGATGACCTTCGCTGCCAGCAGGTCGGATGAACACATCATGGCTCTCGGATGGGTTCTTGTGTCGAACATGGAGTCCAACCACTCGATGAGCTGGGGATCTCCGAAGTGATAGAGGCGTATCCAGTCTTCAACTTCGCTTGTGCGGGTCGCGCTCAGGGCTTCCCGGAATCCCTGCAGTCGGTCCTCTGTTGAATCGACGGTATACGGCTGATCGGAAAATTCTCCGACGAATCCGATTGAATGAAATCCCCGATGTAGCAAATAGCTGGCTGCAAGGTACCCTGCCTGACGATTATCGACCAACACGGCATTAAAGCCATCCGGCGCATGTTCCACGAACACAACGGGGATGCCTGAATTTCGAAGACGTCCCTGTTGATGTCCGGGAATTTTCAGGGAGAGAACTATCAGTCCGTCGATGCGTTCACTGACCGGCAGCATATCCAGATATTCCTCCAGCTGCTCCGCAGACTTGACCGTGTAGATAATGAGTTCAAAATTTCCCGGTGACAGGGTTGTGCTTATTCCCCGGATGCGCTGAATAAATGATGCCTCAGTCATAAACGGGGTGAGAACGCCAATGCGACGCAGATGTTTTTGTGCTCGGGCCTTTGCATCAGCCTTCGGACGGAACTGCAACTCTTCGATTGCCAGGAGGACTGCCTTGCGGGTAGAAGGATTGACCAGAGACGGAGCATTGAGCACCCGGCTTACCGTACTTATGCTCACAGACGCATGATGAGCAACATCATATATTGTCGCGTTTTTTTTCATAACACCGTCTTCAAAAATTAACCTGTATGAAAGTGCTTTCATAAAAGCAGTTTACATGATACTCTATAATCCAAACTTGTCAATTGGAAATCTATTTCGAAGGCGGGAAGGGTGAATTACACGGAATATCGCGATCTTTGGATGAGGCTTTACGACGGGGTGTCAGACGAAGAGATCTGGGAATCAAGCTGCAGGCTGACCTGGGAGGAAATAGAAAAAACCCGAGGCGCACTTGTCCCTGCACCGGAAAACTCGGGACGTAGCTGGTATGAAAATCTGGTCGTGTATGCCCTGTATCCCCAGCATTTCAACCGGAGCATTTCCGGCATTACCGAAAAGATCGATCATTTCGAGAAGCTAGGCGTAAATTGTCTCTGGCTGCTCCCGATTCTGGACTCGCCGATGCGTGACGAAGGGTTTGATATCTCGGATTATCGGAAAATACGGGGCAGCCTGTTCTCCGGCGACTTTAATGACGAAAAGCGCGATCAGGTGTTCTCCGAACTGGTGCACGAGGCTTCCAAGAGAAACATCTCCATCATCTTCGACATTGCCCTTAATCATGTGAGCAGCGACCACCACTGGTTTCAATCCGCGACCGAGGATAAAAAATCAAAGTACCGGGACTATTTTATTTGGTCAGACAGTCCTCAGAAATACTCGGAGGCCCGGATAATCTTTAAAGGCCTTTTGGATTCGAATTGGAGCTGGAATGACCGCAGTGCGGAGTACTACTTTCACCGATTCTATCCCCATCAACCTGACCTGAATTACCGGAATCCCGAAGTGCTCGGCGAAATAATCGATACCCTGCTGTACTGGATACGCCGGGGAATACGGGGGTTTCGGGTCGATGCAGCGCCGTATTTGTGGAAGGAAGAGGGGAGTACTTCGGAGAATCTCGCTCAGACTCATGAAATATTAAAGATAATTCGGGCATCGGTCGACCTGGTCGGAAAGGATATATTGCTGTTGGCTGAAGCCTGTCAGCCGCCCAAGGAAGTCGTGGCGTATTTTGGCGATAGCGATGAATGCCAGGGGGCATATCATTTCCCGCTGATGCCCAGAATGTACAAGGCGATCCTCGAGGAAAATCCAACGGCAATAAGCAGCGTGTTGAGCCCCGGCATCACCCCGGATATTCCTGTCGGCAGTCAGTGGTTCACATTTCTTCGCTGCCACGATGAGCTCACCCTCGAGATGGTGAGTCCCGAAGAACGGCGCTTTCTTCATTCCCGGCTTTGCCGCCGTCCCGAATGGGATTTCCGTCAAGGGGAGGGAATTTCTGCGCGGATTGCCGAATTATTCGAGGAGCCGAGGGACGTGCTGTTTGCCCATCTTCTGCTTCTCGGACTGCGGGGTAACCCGGTGCTTTATTACGGTGACGAGTTTCTTGTTGGGAACAATAAAGATTTCGCGCAGAAACAGCTGCAGTACACGGGGTACAGCGACAGCAGGAATCTCGTGCGCGGCCCCCTCGATTGGGATGCGCTGCCTTCCCTTGGGGAAAACTGCCACAGCGATCCGGCTCTGAAGGATGTCCCACGCTGGCATGCGTGTATGCTGGCCGAGGCAGTACGGCGGCGTCGAAATGCAGAAATCTTCGGTTTAAGCCACCGCGAAGAAATAATCGCGACAGAGGATTTATCATTGCTGGAGATCGTTAAAAAAGGCGACTCGGGAAGTCTTCCGGATTTCTCTCTTTTTTACAATTTTTCGGCGACCGAGCCGGCGAATGTCGACCTAAAGGAGCGCACAGGAAAAATCTACCTTTATTGGTCGGGAGAAACCGGAAAGGGGTACGAGCGGATGGATGAAGCTCTGAGCAAAACCGATGGGCGAATCTCATTGCCGGCCAAAGCTGTGCTCTGGATCAAGAGGGCTTAGTCCCAGCGCGAGTCCTCGGTGTCCAGTTCCTCGGTGATGCTGCTGCCGGTTTGCTCTGAACGTATCTGGTCGATTTCCTTTTCCAGCTCTTTAAAGTTCCTGATGTTCTGTTGTCCCACTGCTGTAATTCTGTTGCTCTGATCGAGACTCTGTTCCACTAACGATGATAATTCGGAAAGGGCAGATTCCACCTGTCCGGAAATCATCCGTATGCTGCCGGTATGCTCGATGCTTGCGAGGAGCTCCCTTTCCATGGTATTCATGCTTGCGTTTACGCTTGAGCTGCTTTCTTTCAGATGCGTGACGGATTCAGTGATGTCACCTGTGCCTGCATTTAATTCCTTCATCCCGGCGATAATCTCAAGAATCGCCCTGTTGACTTCAGAAATGGAAGAAGAGATTTGGGTGAACACCTCCCTCAGCGTACTGCTGCTCTCTCCCGCTGCGGTGATGCGCTGATTGCTGGCTTCAAGGGTTTCCCGGATAACCTGTGAGTTATCGCGGCTTTCCTCGGCCAACTTCCGAACCTCGTCGGCAACCACGGCAAATCCTTTTCCCGCATCACCGGCATGGGCAGCCTCAATGGCGGCATTCATCGCCAACAGGTTGGTACGGCTTGCAATACCCTCGATAACCTCGATGACTTCCAGGATATTCTCCGAAGAACGGGTGATCTCCGTGAAATCCTGCATGGTAGTTTCAACGCTGTCCATACCGGACTGGCTGAGAGAAACCAGGTCCTCAATCATGGCCCTTTTGTCGTCGGCGTTTTGACTCATGCTCTGTATTTGAGCGCTTATTTCTTCCAATGCGCTTGAGCTTTGGTCGATGGCGCCCTGTTGTACGCCAATGCTTTTTTTCACTGTCTCACTGGCATCCTGCATCTGGCTGTTTCGCGACTCGCTGTCGGTAACTCCTGCGCTGAGGGAGGACATATTTTTTTTAACGGTGTCGAGATTTCGCGAAATATTTTCAGCGATTTGCAGACTTTCTTCGGCGGTTTCCCGTAAAGACTCACCCACATTAAACGCCTGGGCGGTGGAATTCAAAAGGGCGTTCATGTTCTCAAACCGCCGGTTTTCTTTCTCACTTTGAGTCTCGAGTAAAACAAAGGAGACTTTTTGGTTTCGAAAGACCTCGAAACTGAAAAATGCCGCTGCTCCCACAAGTACTACCGAAATAAAATATGACGCCAGGCCATCATCCATACCGAGTTGACGCAGGCTGGGATTAATCCACAGAAAGAAATAACCGAGGCTGACGGCTATGGTCGAAATATTCAGCGTAACCAATTGTCGGTTTCTATATGCTAAAAGTGGAGCCGTTACCAGCACCGCAAGCTGATACGATGCCAACTGGAAAACCGAGTTTACATTGCGTGTGGCCACATCTCTAAAACCAAGGTAGAACAGGAGGGTGGCTGCAAGCCAAAAAACGATTAAAAGACCATGGCTCACCAGTTTGAATCTGCCTCGGAGGATGAGGATTATGCCCGATGCGAGCAGGACTGCAACAAGATACTCTCCCAATCCCATCAGAAGATTGGTTTGAATACGTATGGTTCCCAAAACCGCGAAGGTCACCGGAAGGATGAGACAGATGATAAATAAGGTAAAGGCTTTTTGCTGGACGGTAACCCGTTCATCCCTGTAGGTCTCGTAGATCTTCTGCTTGATGTTCATTGATTCTTCCTTCTTATACCGTAAATCCTAAAACGTTCAGCCTTGCCACGCATGGATGCGGGACCAAAATCCGTTATTTCGAGCTGGCGTAGAGTCTTTTTACTAAGCCTGTCATACACATTTTGGGAGAGGATTATATCGCTTTCCAGTTTCCTGGTAAGCCGCTCGAGGCGAGAGGCCGTATTCACCGGATCTCCGATTGCGGTGAAATCCATGCGGCGCTGGCTTCCGATGCTTCCATACACCACTTCGCCTTCGTGAATTCCTATTCCAATTCGCACGGGCTCCCGGCCCTGAAGATTTCTGAGATCATTAAAGGCGTCGAGCTTGTCAACCATTTCAAGCGCCGTAAGGACCGCCTGATCGCAATAGTTATCTGAGAAAACCGGGGTACCAAAAAGTACCATGATTTCATCACCAACTATTTTGTCCAACGTTCCATTGTGCTGATATACCACGTCGATCATCTCGTTGAAATACGCATTGAGAAAGTCGACCACTTCGGCAGGATTCATCGCTTCCGACAGCGTTGTGAACGAACGAATATCAGAAAAGAGAATCGCCGCAGGGCCGCGGTGCCCCTCGCTGGAATCAATTCTGATTGAGTTCTTGGCAATGCTCTCTCTTGTAAGGGCCGGGGGAAGATAGCGCTCAAGCTGCTGTTGAATTTTACTCTGGTGCACCATATCAGCCACTCTTCGGCTTACATAGGCTGACAGTGCTGTCATAACCAGGGAGGGAAAAAAGAATATCGATGCGGTGAATGCAACATTCACGGGATCCATTGGGCCCCGCAATGATTCAGGCAGAAAATAGTAGGTGACGCCAAACCCGATGGAAAACAGGAATAACGAGAAGTAACTGGAGCCGACGGAAAAACGCAGCAAATCTAAAATAATGTAAAGACCGAAGAGCGCAAGAAATCCTATTACCAGCAGGGTAGGCGCGGAAATTCCGAATCCCGGAAGCAGATTGCTGAGCTCCGCATTGGAGAAGGCAAGGTGGAGCATGGCGGAGAAGCCGAAAACATCTAAGGTAATAATCAAGTATTTATGGCTTGGCCGGTAGAGGCGGGAAAAAAACCTGGAGCGACCGAGCCACCAGATATCAATAAGCATAAAAATAGATAAGAGGAGCAACACCGCCAGAGGGAGAACTTCAGCATAAAAACTTATGCCCATAATAATAGCCTGTACGATATTGGAGAGGAGCAGGATCACGATAAAGGCGCAGCGGAATATTGAGATACGGAGTTCTGCCCGGTATTCTTCCCGGGCTACCAAAAAAGCGGTACTCTCACCTGAGTTGCGTAAACTTCCTTTCATAATGTAAAACCCCTGAAGTCCTCGTGGTTGCGTCGGATTGTAATAAACAAGTGTATCAGATAATGATGGCAGCTTGGGCTCTAGCGCGAGGTTTTTTCCCTGATGAATGAGAGAACCTCGTCAATCCCCATAGGCTGACCCAGATAGAAGCCCTGAAAAAGATCCGCGCCGCAGGTTTTAAGCGCTTCCCAATGAGAGCGGGTCTCGATGCCTTCCAAGACAACCTCCTTGTGCTTTACATGACCCATTTCTATGGTGAGTCGAAGAAATTCAACATTATCCGGATTGCCGAGCACGTTGTTGAGAAAACTGCGATCGATCTTTAAATATTTCACCGGAAGTTCATTGAGGTACGTCAGGGATGAATGCCCGGTGCCAAAATCATCCACCATTACTTCGACCCCCGCAGCTTGTATTGCCCGGATGCGCCGCAGGTTTTCACGGAAATTCGACATTATCTCTGTCTCCGTTATTTCTACCCGCAATCGTCGGGGATCCACCGATTTGCCCATGGCTGATTTTAGGCTGTCGAGAAAAAAGCTGTCATTCAGATCGCTGCTGGAAATATTGATGGTGATATAGTGGGGAAATGACTGCAGTTCATTTTGCAGGTGTTCAATCACCCGATACACCACCCATCGGGTGATGGTCCCGATTATCCGGCTGTGAATAGCGATGGGGAGAAACTGTTCGGGCAATAGCAGGCCTCTGCTCGGGTGCTGCCACCGGACCAGGGCTTCCAGCCCGCGAATCGAACCGTTTGCATCGCAGATAGGCATGTACTGAAGACGAAGTTCCCGATCTTTGATAGCGCGGTTCAGATCTCCCCTGATGATCAGCCGGTCCATGGCCTCATTGTGAATGCGTGTATTGTACATGAGATATGGAAGCTGATCGCTCACGGCCTTTACTAAAGCTGTTTCAGCATTGCGGACCAGGGTTTCCCGATCCGCACCGTCATCGGGAAACATCGCGATTCCTATTGATGGCAACAGGTGGAGCACCGTGTCTTTTGTATGAAACGGCACTGCGATTTGGTCTTCAATTCGCTGAGCAATTATTAACAGGTCGCTGCGCCAGGCATAGCGGGTTATCATCGTGAGGATACGGTCCTCGGAGAGCTGGAAAATCATATCATTTTCCCTGAGAGTGCTGCGTATCGTCATGGTGATGTGTTCCATGATCACTTCGATGATTTGAGAGCCGTACATCGCTTGAATTTCGCGGAGATTTCGAATCTGAATGATAAAAAGAGCAATCTTCCTGGCTTCCAAATCACGGCTTCCATGATCCAGGGCATTTTCAAGCATAATGTTAAGGGAATTTGTTTCGAGCAGCTTCGACTGCCCTTCATTTGCAAACTCGTCGCTTCGAAGATAGAGGTAGACGCCGAGTATTTCCTGCTGATTTAGCACGGGAATAAAACGCCGTCGATACCGGCTCTTGCTGTTCAACGGCATTGCCTCAGTTACAAAAGCCCGACCCTTTTTTGCCGCTTTACTGAATTGCGAAATAAGTTGATCACCGGGTTTGAGGAGATCGGATAACTCCTGAACCGTGCTTGCCGCCTCTTCCAGTTCCGGAAAAAGCTGTTTGGCTGCGCTGTTTAGATATAAAACCACACCGTCTGCGGAAAAAGCTAACGTGGGGTCGGGACTGCCCTCCAATGCGTATTTGATAATTTGATGATTACTCAGATTCTCCGACATCTTTGACCCTTCCCTAATCAGTATACGACCGCTTTCCTTTAGGTGCAAACCGCGGTTGTGAAGAGGGAAGACATTGCCTTGTTTTCCCTGACCATCCGTTGTACAACAGGACCATGAAAGACAACATCCCAGGGGAAATCCTGGATTCAATAGATGCATCAACCCGACTCCCTTATGGCGTGAGTAGATATTACCGATCACTCGCAACCAGTGAAAATCCTGAGACAGATCCTATCGCCGCCCAGTATATGCCCCGTGAAGCCGAGAAGTATCTCGCTCCCGGCGAGAGCTCCGACCCCCTGTCCGACGACAGGTATTCAGTAGCGCCCAGGGTGATACACCATTACAAAGATCGCATACTGGTTTTGGTAAACGATCGCTGCGCAACCTACTGCCGGCATTGTTTCAGAAGGCACTTCACCGGGAACTCCACCGGCAGAATAACACCGGCGGAACTGGCCGCCGCAGCTGAGTATATTAAGCAAACCCCGGAAGTTCAGGAGGTACTGCTTAGCGGCGGTGATCCTCTCATGCTGTCAGATGAAGAGCTTGCGGAGATAATCAAAACTCTCCGTGATGCCGCGGGCAAGAGAGCGATAATGTTCCGATTGGCGACGAGAATGCCTGTGGTTCTGCCATCCCGAATCACCCATGGCCTGATAGACCGAATAAAAGAAGCCAGTAGGGGAATGCTCTGGGTTGTTACCCACGCCAATCATCCGCAGGAACTGACGGTGCAATTCGAACAGGCCACTGCCCGATTCATTGACAACGGGATTCCGGTGCTTAATCAGGCTGTTCTATTAAAAGGAGTAAATGATTCCCCCGACACCCTCGAGACACTCTTTCGGAGGCTGATTCAGCTGCGGGTCAAACCCTACTACCTTTTTCAGGGAGATCTGGCCTCGGGAACCCGACACTTTCGGACCAGTATTGATCGGGGACTACAGATAATGGATGAACTTCGAAAACGCCTATCGGGAATTGCAATGCCGAGTTATGCCCTCGATCTTCCCGACGGCGGCGGCAAAGTTATCCTTGAAGAACATCGTATAGTGAAGCGCAGCCCGGAGGGTTACCATATAAGGGGGAATGACGGGCGAACATATTTCTATTCCCATACAGAGTAGTGAAGCGTGTTGCAAAACCCCCCGAATCCAGTAGACTACACAGGGGAGGGCCAATGACATCAGACGATCGCAGCTCTGAGAAGAAGTACAAAAATCTGGGAGGATATTTTCTCATATCCGAAGCGGAGCTGCAGGACCCCAACTTCCAATTCACCGTCGTACTCATCGTTAATCATGACGATTCGGGAGCCCTCGGTCTGGTAATTAACAGGCCATCAAATAGCACTCTCGGAGATGTTTTTCCCGAGCAATTCTCAGAGCACAGCGCCTCGCATATACCGCTCTTCGTCGGAGGACCGGTACAGCAGGAGTACATATTCCTTGTCCAGCAAGGACTTCCGGAAAGCTACCGCAGTGACGGTGCAATCAGAATTAAGGACAACATATACTTCGAACCGGATGTCCGGCCCGTTCTAAACTTCATAAGCGAACGGTGGGATGACCTCCCGTATCACCAACGACCGAGCTTGCGCTTTTTCGCAGGGTACTCCGGCTGGGCTCCGGAGCAGCTGGAGCAGGAGCTACATCTCAAAGCCTGGGTAACCCATCCATCAAGCGGAGATATTATCTTCAATGACAACCCGGAAGAGGGCTGGAGAAAAGCTCTCAAGAAAAAGGGCGGGATTTATTGGGTAATGGGTGAAACCGGCTCTAAACCGTCCTTGAATTGAAAGTGCCCCCAAAACAGCTGATCGAATCAACATAACTCTTTTGCCAGTAGTCTTCTATGACACGATTCCCGCTCATAGGAGATTACCATGGCATTTCACCCCCGTTTCTGTCCGTACTCGGACTGCTCTCAGCATCATCGCGACAAAGCATCAAGCCGGTGCTGGTTTGTCCGAAACGGCCACTATCACTGCCGCCGCCTCGGTTCTTCCCAGCGCTATCGCTGTAAGCATTGCCGTCGCTACTTCTGCGAAAGCTCGTTTCACCTCGATTATCGCACACATCATCGCCTCGATTACCGGCGCATCTTTTCTTCGATCAATTCGGCCTCCGGTATCCGCGACATTGCCCGGGAGTTTTATGTCACCGACAAGGTCATTCTCAATCGGCTGAGCCGCCTGTCCCGTCAGGCGATCGCTGCCATGGCCGAGTTATTGAACGATCATACAATCGATGAGGATAATGCCGTTGATGGGTTTGAAAGCTTTGTGTACAGCCAATACTGGCCGAACAACTTCACCCTCGCGGTGGGTTCCGACAGCCAGGTTGTCTATGCGTGCGACTATGCGCAGATGCGGCGAAAAGGGCGGATGACTCCCGCACAAAAGCGCCGGCGCGATGAGCTCAATCGCCGGTATCCTATTGCAGGGGGACAAATTGCGCGATCTTTCCGTGATGTGATAAACACCATTCTTCCCCGGTGGAAGGCCTATTCATCGAAGAAGCCATGCTATCTCTTGAGCGATGAAAAACTCGAATACCGCCGTGAGCTGTTCGCTCATCGGGACTGGGCGGCGTTGGAAAATGCAGGGCGGGTGATCCATCACCGAACCTCATCGAGGGTGGTCAGGACCACTGAAAACCCCCTGTTTCCGGTGAATTACCTGGACCGGGAGATACGAAAGGATCAATCCTGTCATGTCCGCCAGAGCGTGCAGTGGTCAAAATCGGTGAACAACAGCATGGAGCGGATGATGATTTACATCGCTTATCATAACCTGCTCAAGCCGTATCGGATAAACGGACGTAACGATATCAGCCATGGTGAGGTTGCGGGGTTTGACCGAAGGCGGGTACTCACGTTGGTAAAACGGATGTTTACACAGCGGGCCTTCGTTCATCATCTGGTGCTGGATATCAGTCAATGGAAGACCTGGCATCGGATCTGGAAGACACCGGTGAGTGCGCTGAAGATCGATCTTCCAGATTATGCGGTGGCCTGAGGAGCGGGAAATCAGCTGTTTTGGGGGCACTTCATAAAAACCACCCTTGAAGAGGAGACTGCTTCAAGGGTGATTGGGGGAAGTCGCTGGAGGCTAGCGACATAACTTTTTTACACGCTATGGTTACCATAGCGGCAGCTGGGCAAAAGGGGGATGCGGTGGAGGATGCCCATACTGCACTTATATAATGCAAAAGCCGTGCCATCTACAAATTTTAAGAATTTACATGAATTAGGGTGTGTATGACGAGCTGAGCATGCTTCCGGATAGATAACGCTATGCAATTTGGATAACTGTATGCTAAAAACATTATATTTTGCATACCCGATGCTTCTTGTCTTTACGGTGCACAACTGCTACATTCTTCACCCCGATGAGTAACCGACGTATTCTTCAATCAATAATCAACAGGCAGGACGCTGGTCGTACTCTTCTTGATTGGCTTGTTTCTCGTTTTCGGTATCTCGACGTAGAGCAATGGACTGCTGAGATTCGCGAGGGTCGTGTAAGGGTAAATGGTCGCCGGAGCGATGGAGGTCATGAGCTTCAGTCTGGTGACTGTGTTATTTTCGAGCCTGAAGACCTTCATGAACCGGAAGTGAACAAGGATTACTCTTTTGTTTACCGAGACGATGATTTTGCATTGATAAACAAGCCGGCTAATCTTCCCAGTCACCCCGGCGGTATTTATCGGGAGAACAGTCTCTGGTCGCTGCTTGTCGGGAAATACCCCACTGCTACTTTGGTTAATCGTCTGGACCGGGAGACCAGCGGCATTATTCTCGTCGCCCTGAGCGATAAGGGACGTAAAGCTCTGGATATTCAGCTTGGCAATAGTGCGCTGGAGAAGGAGTACCTTGTGCTTGTTCACGGCGATACTCCTGGTCAGTTCCGGGCTGACGGCTGGATCAGCCACGATAATAAAAGCGAGATCCGGAAGAAGCGAAAGTTTTACCTGAGTTTTCCCGACGGCGCCAAGGCTCAATCCTGCAGCACCGGATTTTTCAAGGTGGCGGGTAACCGCGATCTTTCTCTTTTACGGGCAACCCTGGGCAGCGGCCGCACTCATCAAATTCGAGCGAGCTTGTTCTCCCTCGGATTTCCCGTGCTGGGTGATAAAATTTACGGGCTTGATGAATTGCTTTTTATTCGGCTTTCTGAGGGCAGGCTCGATGAGGATGATCTACGCACCTTGGTGTTGAGCCACCAGGCGCTGCATAGTGTGAAACTGACTATTTCTTTCAAATCACATTCCCCTATTAGGCCAGGGGAAAGTCTGGAGTTTTTTGCCCCCCTTCCTGCAGATTTCGCCGCTGTAGTTAATGAGCGTCTATCGACTGATTTGCATTCTCTCGACGGAGTTAAAGCGCTTTGGCAGTAAGCAGTTATTTTCCCTGGCAAGCTGAACAGTTTGTCGATCAGGCCGGACGACGAGAAACCCTTCGATTACTGAGAAACAATCGGGTTTTATCAGTAGTAGCAGGATCAGATCTTGAAGCAAGGGTATTCGATAGCGATGGACTGGCCTTCACGCCGCATTTTTCCTTTGTTGGCGGAGAGTTTTTACCTGCTTGTAGCTGCAAGTCCGGGCCGCCCTGCGTTCACTCGGCAGCCCTTTTGGTTTATGGATTCCATCATGGTCTTTTACCGGGTTTTCATGAGTATGAGCTCGATGATCTGGTAAACGAGCTTATCGGGTTAGCATCGGGAAGCGATCTGCGGGCCGGCAATGATGCACAGGATCTTTTTTTCACCGGAAGTCCGACGAAGGAGCAGAAGCACGATAGGCCCTATCCCCTACATCCTTCATCGGAGAATGATGCGCCATCCGGCATCGCTGCTCGGCATACTGGCCGTACGAAACCCTCCCGCCGTGGTGATTCGAATTTCGCGGTACAATCCCCAGCAGTTGTCGTTTCCACCGACGATTCAGACGGGGATCAGGTAAGCAAGGATATGTCCTCCGATCCGTTTTCCGAGGCTTTCGGGGAACGTGATGAACCGCAACAGAGTTTTATCGGACGGGTCGAGCCGTTTCTGAAAATTCAGGCCACTGGTCAGGGTACGGGGATAGAGTTCTGGTTCAGGTATCCCCACGGCGAAGTGGGTTGGCGGGAACCGGAGAACCCATCGATAGATCACACAGCTGCCGATGAGATTCCCCTGAAACGTCAGCATGAGGCAGAGAATGCGTTTGTCAGTCGCGTGCGCTCACTCATCGGCGCTGATCTTGTTTTCGAACGGGGTTTGTATGCCGATCTCTTCAAAGATGGTCCCCTCCAGGATCTCCAGATACGAAACTCTCCCGAGGAATTTTTGATGGACAAGGGGGCTCGACTGCTCGCAGAGGGTATCGAGGTGCGCATAGAAAACCGGCCGGTGCGTATCGACAAGGAGCTCGTTTTTACCGTTGAAAGCGATCTTGATCTGTTGGGCATCCGGGCGTCGGTAAAAAGCGTTGACGGGAGTACGGTGCTGCCGATTACCAGGATGGATAGCGGCGCTCTTTCGCGGGGTATGGTTGAGGCGGATGGCCAGTTTGTCCTGTTGCGCTCTGAGGATTTGAAGCGCCTCGAGTATCTCAGCCGTCGCGGAATGAGCGGGGACGGACTTCTCACGGCTTCCTCAATAAATATGGTGCTTCTCGAGAAGATATATCAGCAGACCTCCGCTGAGGACCGGGCCGCGGTGAATCAGATACTCGAGAGAAAGGCCTGTCTCGATGATATTCGCTCGATCCCGGTATACGATCCTCCCGTGGGTCTGGCAACCCGGTTGCGCAACTATCAGCACTACGGATATAACTGGTTGAATTATATGCTGGATAATTCCCTCAATCCCTGTTTGGCCGATGATATGGGACTGGGCAAGACTATCCAAACCCTGAGTCTCCTGCTTAATCGAAGGGAAAAAAGCCCCGGCGGCACTTCTTTGGTTGTCTGCCCTGTGGTGACCATGGCTAATTGGGAGGCGGAAGCCCGCCGATTTACTCCCGATCTTGAGGTGGTACTTCACAAGGGTGACAACCGGGCGCAATCAGTAGATGAACTCGTGTCGGCTGATGTGGTGCTCGTATCATATCAAACGTTACGCATGGATCTGGCCATATTTGTCGAACGCCGCTGGGATCTTCTGATTCTGGATGAGGCTCATTATATTAAGAATATTCAGTCCCAGATTTTTAAGACCGTCAGAAGTATCTCAGCGAATCACCGGGTGAGCCTAACTGGCACTCCTATTGAAAACTCGGTAATGGAACTGTTTGCCCAGATGGATTTTCTGAATCCGGGGCTGCTGGGGACCCCTCGTCAGTTCTATGCCGACTTTTTTAAGGGCATTCAGCGCGAGGGTGATGAAAACCTTCTCGATGAGCTCAAGGAGTTGGTGCGTCCCTTTATTCTTCGAAGGACTAAGGATGAGGTACTCGAGGAGCTGCCGGGAAAGGAAGTGATGGTTCGTTATGTTGATATGGAGGCCGATCAACGCGAGCTATACGAGTTTCAGCGAAACCAAATTCTCGAAGAGTTGGAAATTACCAGCGAAGCTTCGTTAAAGGGCACTTTGGTATTTAAATCCTTGCTACAATTGCGTCAGTTGGCCATTCATCCGCCGCTGGCCGACCGGGCTCACCACGGCGTGAGTTCGGCGAAAATTGATTCCCTCGAGCTTCTGATGTCTGATATTCTTCAGGAGGATCACAAGGTCCTTATTTTCAGTCAGTTCATCGGGAGCCTTGAGGCTATCTCCGGCATGTGTGAAAAACGGGGCTGGGACAGGGTGCTGCTCACCGGGAAAACCCAGGATCGCAGCAGGGAAGTAGAGCGGTTTCAGAAGGATCCGGATGTAAAGGTTTTTCTTCTGAGTCTGAAGGCCGGCGGAGTCGGTATTAATTTGACCGCTGCGGATTATGTGATCATTTTCGACCCATGGTGGAACCCCGCTGCGGAGCAGCAGGCGATCGACAGGGCCCACCGCATGGGACAGACCAAGCGGGTCATGGCATATAAGCTCATTGTTCGGGATAGCATAGAAGAAAAAATTCTCGAACTGCAAAACCAAAAGAGCATGTTGGCCGATGAAATCATAAATGCCGGAGGCAGTCTGCTCAGCCATCTTTCCCGGGAGCAGATGCTTTCCTTATTTAGTTAAAAGCCGGCTATTTTGAAGATTTGATATCGGCTTATGTATATGAAAAAAGAGGATAATTATGGCAGAAAAGGATTACGGGATAACAAAAGACAATCTGGAGCGTTTGAGCAAACAGCTTTCAGTGTACCATCAGGAAGCCATCCCGGCGGAATACTGGCACGGATATTTGTGCGCCATCGCCCTCAGCCCCATCGCCGTGCCTGAGCGGGAGTGGATTGCCCCGGTGATGAATCGAAGTTCACATGAGGGGAGTGTTGAAACAGAGGAAGAACTCCGCGAGGCATTAAAGGCGATTATCGATTCCCTGCATCAGAAGCGATTTAAACCCTACTTTCCCGGGGATGATGCCGATTGGCGGAGCTGCAGCACTGAACAGTGGTGCGAGGGGTTTCTTACCGCCACCCATCACTGGCCTGGAGACCTGCAACAGAGCGCAAGCGGGGAACTGGTAGCTCTGACCCTCCCGGTAATTCTGTTTCACAATCCCGCGGAATACTTTGAAAGTCAAGCTCCCTCGACCAGCGAATCTGAAAGGGAGGAGTTGATGGATCAGAGCTTTACCTTTCTTCCCGAGGGCCTCTATGAACTGCCGGATTTGTGGCAGGAGGTCTTACAGGAACAGAGCCCTGATGATGAGGATCCCGACAGCCCGGACCCCTCGCAGCTCATGGAGTAAGCACCATTCGGCCCATTTGCGGTTGAGTTGAGTTCCTTGTACACTGATATGTATGGAACTCAGCGGTTTTGAAAATCCCGTCGGTCTCATTATTCCCGGCTATTCCTTTTATGTCACCATGGAACTGTCAGCCGGCATTGATGAGGTTTTTTCACCGCTCGGCATATCCTGGATAAGTATTTCCGGGGGATATATCGCCGCAAAGCCCGAGGATGCTGCCAAGTCTTCGGATCATCGCACTCATGACGCTCAAGGCAACTGGATTTATGACCTCATCCCCCGCATCGATCTTTCGGGTGCAATTGTCTACGGCGGCGGATTAATCTACGACGTCAGCGATCTCTATCTGCGGAATATCATTGATTCGCTCCCGGGAATTCCTGTGGTGAATGTGGGAACCGCCAATGCGCCGGTGCCCTGCGTTAATGCCGATAACTATAACGGTATGTTTCAGCTGGTCGATGAGGTCCTCCAGTCCCTTCAAGACCGGACGGAGGCACAGCGGACCACAGTTTCCGACGGCCTTGTGTTCATTGCAGGCCCCAAAGGCAATTTTGAAGCTGACGAACGATTGCGGGCTTTTGGCGATGCCTGTGCCGCCCGGGGTGTAGGCATCGACGATACGCGTATCCTTCCCGGTGATTTCACCTCCGATACCGCCAGAGAACTAACCCGTGCGGTTCTGGACGACAGAAAAAGGCCTCCTCGAGCAATTATCTGCTGTAATGACCTGTCGGCTTTTGGCGCATCTGAAATCCTCAAAGATCGGGGCATACGCATCCCGAAGGATTGTATTCTCACCGGTTTTGACGATTTTGAGTATGCCGCGGCAATGCATCCCTCGTTGAGCACGGTCCATTTCCCCATCAGGGAGATGGGCCGCGAAGCCGCCAGGCTGATAATCAGGCAGAGCGAAGAATCCTCTGCTCCCCGCGCGACCAAAATCATCAGCATCCCCGCCTTTACCGTCCTCAGGGAATCCACGGGTCACCGGCTTCAGAAACGTCAGATTGCCCGCGCCAGGGAAATGCTCCTGTTCGACATGCGCTCCAAAGAAAAAGCGCCCTATAGAAGCATGTTCACCAAAGCGCTCCTTGAGTCGCCGCGGTTGAAAAGCATCATGCCTGCTTTGATGGAAATTTTGCCTGAATGTGGAGTGTATTCCCTGGGTGTGTTTCTCTATACCGATGTTCCGACCATGCCCGATAAAAAAATGCTGCGGCTTGATGACGGTTTTATCAGGAAGCCTTCAGGCGAGATTATCAGGCTTGAACCGGATTCCCAGCTCTTCGAGGAGGGCCGGGTACTGTGTCCCCAGGATCATTTTAACGCGATCCGGTCGAGCGGGCCCCGGCTTCATCTCTGTCCTCTCCAGCATGAGCAGTTGCGCCTCGGGTACATATTGACCACAAGTTCCGAGGTTGCGCTGGATTTTCCTGAAAACATAGCGGATCAGCTCTCGGGCTATCTTCACCGGTGGCGGCTCTTTCGCAGTTCTCAGCGACAGCAGGAAGAAATGCAGAGAATGATTGCCCGCCTGCAGGAGATGCAAATCGCCCTGGACAATGTGGAGCAGCTGCAACAGATGGGGCGCCTGGTTGCCGGTGTGGGTCATGAACTCAATACTCCCATCGGCTCAAGCCTCACCCTCGCCTCCTTTCTCGCGGACAGAGCACGGGAAGTTGAAGATCGGTTAGAAGACAGTGTCTCCGGCGGCGAAGTTGCCAAGTTTATTTCCCAGAGCCGGGAGGCTGCAGACTCGCTTATGCGAAATTTGAACCGGAGTTCTAAGCTTATTAGAACCTTTCGCTCGCTATCTGTTGATCCCGCGGAAAACAATGTTCGCCGGTTTTTTTTGTATCAGGTACTGGATGTGTGCGTTCAACGCTTTCTCGATCTGCCGGATTTTCGCTTAACCTTACGAAGCGACTGCCCGGAGAATATAGAGCTCACAAACGATCCGGAAGCTATAGAGTTCTGCATCGAGCAGTTGTTGGAGAACAGTCTTCACCATTCGTACTCCGGAGAAACCCGGGGAACCGTGGACATCCATGTCGTAAAAGAAGCTCAAAGAGTCATTTTGCGGTATCGGGATTACGGACACCTGCACCCTGAGCTCGATATGGAAAGGATTTTCGAGCCGTTTTACACCACCATGAGGGCGAAAGGACGCACCGGGCTCGGTCTGCACATTGTGCAAAACATGGTCAGATATCGCATGAAGGGCGGAATAAGCGTAGATCTGCCAAAGCAGGGGGGAATGGAGTTCCTTCTTTCCATCCCCTCAGACCTGTCTGAGCATGGCTGAGCTGCAGCCTTTTTATAATCTCAAGGACCGGGATCTGAAAAACAGCGGGGCGTGCATCGTCGAGGGGCATACCCTGGTGCGTCGTCTTGCAGCAATAGGTATTGCACCCCTCTCACTGCTCTGTGTTGAAGGGCAGGGGGACATCTATGAGAGCCTCTTTGAAGGAAGCTGCCCGGTATACCTTCGAAATCACGATGAAATTCAGAGAATCATCGGGTTTAAGTTTCACCGCGGCGTATTGGCGGCGGTTCCCCGACCGTCGGTTCCCCGGCTTGCGGAGCAGGATAGCCTCCTGGGTGAACCCGGACTCCTGGTTTCCTGCATGCACATCCAGGAGGGCAGCAACCTCGGGGCAGTTATTCGAAGTGCAAAGGCCTTGGGAGCCCGAGGAGTCATTTTGGGTCCCGACTCTGCAGATCCGTTCTCAAGAAAAGCTGTGCGAGCTTCTGCCGCCTGGGTGTTTTCTCTTCCCTTATTCTGGTCCGAAAGCGCTGAAGCTGCAGCAGACTTACTGGCTTCCCGCCAATGGTCCCTGCTGGCCGCAGAAAGCAGCCAGGCAGGAGCGATTTCCCTTGAAGAGTTCTGCAGAGAACGTGCCGGCAGCGCTTTGGTGAGCCAAACCTTATTTTTGGGGCATGAGTTTACCGGCTTGGGAGAGGCGATGCTTTCAAGAATGGATTATTTGCTGGAGATTCCCATGGAGGCCGGGGTGGACAGCCTGAATGTGGCAACTGCAGCAGGCATCTTTATCTACCGTTTAGTCAACAGCTAAGACACATGGAGTTTTGCCATATCCCAACAAGTGTAGTAGCATATCATTATGCTCAGAACTCTAGAAGATGTAATCAAGTCCATGAAGAATCGGGAGATCAGCCCCGGTTCGGAAATTGAGGCAATGCACCGCCTGCTGGCTGCGCACCGGGAACGGGATATTAATCTTGCCGCATTTATCGAACTCGCTCCGGGGGAAAACCAGGAGCCCATAGATTACTATTCCCTGCCCCTGGGCGGTGCGACGATAGCGGTGAAGGACAACATCGACACTGCAGATCTGGGATGCAGCGCCGGGAGTCTTGCCCTGTCGGAAGTCGCAGTGAGTCAGGACGCCTTCCTCGTTCGCAAGATAAGGGCTGCAGGCGGAGTGGTTGCGGGAAAGACGAATCTCAGCGAATGGGCAAATTTCCGCTCGACCCGATCCATGAGCGGCTGGAGCTCCGCCGGCGGTCAGTGCAGGAACCCCTTTGTTATGGACCGAAGCCCCTGCGGCTCCAGTTCCGGTTCAGCCGTCGCGGTAGCCGGGGGCTATGTCAGCGCCGCCATCGGTACCGAAACCGACGGATCGATTATCTGCCCCGCGGCAACGAACGGAATCGTCGGGCTCAAGCCGACCATGGGAAGGGTGAGCCGCGGCGGTATCGTGCCAATAGCTGAAAGCCAGGATACCGCCGGTCCCATGGCCAACACCGTTCGGGATGCTGCGCTGCTTCTTAAAGCAATTGAGGGTGAAGACCCCATGGATCCCGCTACCGCGGATCGGCGCAGGGACACGTCGGCTGAACTGTTCAGCGATATGGGCATGAAAGATCTGGCGCCACTCCGTTTGGGTTATTTCGAGGGGGGAGACGGATTCATCTCCACGGTGAAGAGCGAGTTTCACGTCGCCCTCAGCCTGCTGGAAGAAGCCGGAGCCGAACTGAGAAACATCGGCAGCATACCTCAGCTGAAAGAGATACATGATGCGGAATTCCAGGTGCTGCTCTGTGAATTCAGGGATGACATCGAAAGCTATTTTGAGAAATACCGTCGCAACGGGAGCTTTTCCAGCCTCAATGAGTTGATCGTGTACAATATTGGTAATCGCGGTTCGGTAATGCCTTATTTCGGGCAGGAGCTCTTTTATATGGCTTCCGATACAAAGGGGCGTCGGGACAAGCGCTACGCTCCGGCGAAAGAGCGCTGTCAAACCCTTGCGGTAAAAGAGGGCCTGGAACTGATGTTTGATGAATATCGTCTCGATGCTCTGCTGATGCCCAGCAACAATCCCGCATGGCTCATCGATCCGCTCCTCGGTGATTACGGAACCGGGGGGAGCTCTACTTTGGCGGCGGTCAGCGGTTGGCCATCGCTTACCGTCCCCATGACCAGAATTTACTCGCTTCCGGTAGGGTTGACCATCGTCGGAAGGCCATGGAGCGAATCCAGGATTTTGGGAATCGGGGAATATTTTGAAAGAAAAAGAGGGGTGTTGAAACCAGCTGAGTTTACCAAAAGTCTCAATTTCGAGGGCGTTAAGCGCTATTAAGTGTGTGCTGTAAGCTAATAAGAGCTTGCTACAGCCTGATAAGATCCTGCTATAACAACAGGTCCTCAACGGGCCCCTGCACTTCGATTCCCGCCGCCGAGCTGCTGCCCTCCCATACCAGGCTGCCGCGCATAAACAGTCGGCAGGAAATCCTGCCGGCCACAGTTTCCTTTATCACCCTGTCCATCGCGCCTTTTCTGGGAGCAATAAGATCGCGGCCCTCGTCGCTCGATGCGCTAATCTCGAGACGGTACGATGCGCCGGCGATTATTGCGGATACTTCCAAGGTTTTTCCGGCCCTGCGTATTTCGGTTTTCCGCAGTTTGTAACGCGAATAGCTGCCAAAGACCAGGGCGTCGGGCAGGATCTCCGGATGATAGAGAAAGCCGAGGTGACCGGGGAAGCTTGAGCGGCCCCATGGTATATGGGCATGACTGAGCATAATGGAGGCTCCGTCGGAAAAACTGTTCGCCTGCATCCAAATCCATGCGCGGGGAAAAGAGCTCCCCCAATCCTTTTCGATATAGCCCCGTCCATTACCGAGCCCGATGGGTTTTCCTTCCAGTGAGAGATCACCTTCAATGTCATGATCCATGGAAACCAGACCGTGGTAACATTCCATTCCCGGTATATAGCTGAATGGGCCCATTATGCCCGGCCGATAGATATGCGGTTTGAGAGCCGCTACGTTATGGTAATTAAGGCTGCCCCGGTATTCTCCCAAGACGCTGGACAGGCCGATTTGTATTCCGGAATGAGAAAAGCGGTTGCCCGCAATTTCCAAGGCGAGTTCGTTTTTAGCGAAGCGCGCCTCCTCGATTGGAAATCGGCAATAGTCGCTCCCCGCCCGCGAGTCGTTGACCTGAATAAACGAATGAGGATCGTCACCGAGGCTAATGCCGGGAATAAATGCAACCACATGGCCGTCTGTTCCCGCATGCTTGAAGTACCATCCCTCGAAGTATTCGGCGTTTCTCACGCGTTTTTGCGAGGGTTTTCCAAAGTTTGAAAAATCCGGGCCCTGGTAAAGATAACTGCGAAATGGATGCTTCATAGCCTTAAGTATTATCGCGCGTGGGGATTTTTACCAGGCACTTTGAACGCAAAAAAAAACGGGACCCCTGAAAGGAGTCCCGCAGATAGTAAAGGTCTGTTTAGAACGGGCGATCCGCAAGATAGCGGAGCTGCTTGTATTCGCTCTCAATGGTCTTCTTCTGATAGGCCAGATACTTGGCTGCATCCTCAGGATTAGCGGCCTTGAGGCTCCGGAATCGAATCTGGTTGTACATGTAGTCTTCCAGATCGATCTTTGGTTCCTTGCTGTCCAGCTGCAGAGGGTTCTTGCCCTCATCGGCAAGCTCGGGATTGTAGCGGTAGAGGGGGAACATGCCCGATTCGACTGCCGCCTTCTGGTGCATCATACCCTCGCCCATGTCCCGGATTCCGTGGGCGATACAATGGCTGTAGGCCATGATTATCGACGGTCCGTTATAGGCTTCCGCTTCCTGGAAGGCTTTGATTGTCTGAATCCGGTTAAAGCCCATGGCCACCCTGGCGACGTATACATACCCGTAACTCATGGCGATGGCGCCCAGGTCTTTCTTCTTCGTGGGTTTTCCGCCGAAGGCGAACTTCGCAATTGCTCCGGTGGGAGTTGCCTTTGACATCTGACCGCCGGTATTGGAGTACACTTCGGTATCCATAACCAGGATATTGATGTTTTTACCGGAAGCGATGACGTGATCAAGGCCGCCGAAACCGATATCGTAGGCCCAGCCGTCGCCTCCGAGAATCCAGACGGACTTCTTGACCAGATAGTCAGCCATGTTCGCCAATTCAACAGACTCAGGAGTTTTTTTCTTGGAGAGGATTTCCTTGAGCTTCGCAACGTTGACGCGCTGCTCTTCTATGAGCTCCTCTGTTTCCTGATTGTTGCCGACGATGGCGTCGGCCAGTTCGGGGGGAATGTCTTTCCTGTCCTTGGCTGCGGCCACAAGTTCCATACCGTATTTCTGCTGCTGATCGGCGGTGAGACGATACCCAAATCCGAATTCCGCAGCATCTTCAAACAGAGAGTTGGACCATGCGGGTCCCCGACCGTCTTCGCGGGTAGTGTAGGGGGTGGTCGGAAGGTTTCCGCCGTAAATCGACGAACATCCGGTTGCGTTGGCAATTACCGCCCGATCCCCATAAAGCTGACTCATCAGTTTAACATAAGGAGTTTCACCGCAGCCTGCGCATGCGCCGGAGAACTCAAACAGCGGCTCGAGAAGCTGGCTTCCCTTTGTGGTCTTTTTATTGACCTTATCCCGGGCAATATTGGGAATTGTGAGGAAGTACTCCCAGTTTTCCTTCTCCGAATCCCGAAGAGGCGCCTGAAGTTCCATGTTGATGGCTTTCCGGTCTGTCTTGTTGCCCTCATCATCCTTGGCAAAAGCCGGGCAGATGTTTACGCAGGCGCCGCATCCCGTACAATCTTCGGGAGCGACCTGGATGGTGAACTTCATACCCGCAAGATCCTTGCCCTTGGCATCGCAGTGCTGGAAGGTTTTCGGTGCTTTTTGGGTGAAGCCGTCATCGTAGGCCTTCATCCTGATGGTCGCGTGGGGACAAACCGCTGAACAGTCGCCGCACTGTATACACACCTGTGGATCCCAGACGGGGATATACTCGGCGATGTTCCGCTTCTCGTATTTGGTGGTGGCTACCGGAAAGGTGCCGTCCACCGGGAGCTTGGACAGGGGAATTTTATGTCCCCGGTTCGCCATTATCTCTGCGGTGACTTCCCTTACGAAAGTCGGCGCGTCAGCAGGAACCAGAGCCGGTTTCTTTATGCTGCTGGAAGCCTTCTTCGGGTAATTGACCGCCACAACCTTGCTGAGAGCCGCATCGACGGTGCGAATGTTTGCATCGACGATGTCTTTTCCCTTCTTGGAATAGGTCTTGATGATGGCTTCCTTGATGAGATTTACCGCCTCGGCCTCAGGCAAAATACCGGATATTTTGAAAAATGCGGTCTGCATTATGACGTTGATCCGGTTGCCCATTCCCATTTCCTCGGCGAGCTTAACCGCATCGATGACGAAGAATTTTGCCTCTTTTTCGATAATCTGCTTCTGCACCTCGACGGGCATTTTGTCCCAGACTTCGTCCGCCGAATAGGGGCTGGCAAGCAGAAAGGTTCCGCCCTTCTGAAGCATATCCAGCATTTCGACTTTTTCCAGGAACGCAAACTTGTGACAGGCCACGAAGTTGGCATCCTGAATAAGATAGGTTGAGCGGATGTGGCTCGGTCCGAAACGGAGGTGGCTAGCGGTGGTAGTGCCGGCCTTTTTGGAATCATAGACGAAATAGCCCTGGGCATAGTTCTCAGTGGCTCCGCCGATAATTTTGATGCTGTTTTTATTCGCGCCTACGGTTCCGTCCGACCCGAGGCCAAAAAACACCGCGCGGTGAACGTCATCGCTCTCGGTGATAAAGTGCTCGTCGAATGCCAGGCTGGTACCGCTGACATCGTCATTGATGCCGACTGTGAAGTGATTCTTTGGAGCATCGCTCTTTAGATTGTCGAATACCGCTTTCATCATGCCCGGAGTGGTTCCGTGCTGCTGGAGACCCAGGCCGTGACGGCCGCCGACTACCTTGGGATAGTTCTTGAACGGAGCGCTGCCTTCTGACATAGCTTCACCGATTGCCGTTCTGATGTCCTCATAGAGGGGCTCGCCCAGAGATCCCGGTTCTTTTGTCATGTCGAGGGTGGCGATTGCTTTGACGCTTGCGGGCAGTGCATCAATAAAATGCCTGGTGCTGAAGGGGCGGAAGAGATGAACCTTAACAAGACCGACCTTTTCACCTTGTTTGTTGAGGAAATCTACGGTTTCTTCGGCGGTTTCCGCAGCTGAACCCATCAGAATTACGACTCTCTCCGCGTCGGGAGCGCCGTAGTAATCAAAAAGCTTGTACTGGCGGCCGGTGAGTTTCGCGAATTTGTCCATGGTCTTCTGAACAATTTCCGGAGTCGCGTTATAGAACTTGTTGACGGTTTCCCTGGAGGCAAAATAGACATCGGGATTCTGGCTGGTACCGGTGATCGAGGGATGCTCGGGATCCAGTCCCCGGGCGCGGTGGGCATGAACCAGTTTCATGTCAATCATGTCTTTCATTACTTCATAGGACACTTCTTCAATCTTGTGAACTTCGTGGCTGGTACGGAAGCCGTCGAAAAAGTGCAGAAAGGGTACTCGGGACTCGAGGGTCGCAGCCTGGGCGATAAGGGCGTTATCCATGGCTTCCTGAACGTTGTTGGAAGCCAGCATTGCGAACCCCGTAGAACGGGCCGCCATGACGTCGCTGTGATCACCAAAGATGCTCAGTCCCTGGGCAGCGATTGCCCGGGCAGCTATGTGGAAAACCGTCGGAGTCAACTCGCCGGCAATCTTGAACATATTCGGGATCATCAGCAATAATCCCTGGCTTGCAGTAAAGGTGGTCGTCAAAGCACCGGTGGCAAGGGCTCCGTGAACCGCACCGGCGGCTCCCGCTTCGCTCTGCATTTCCTCAACGTGGGGAACCGTTCCGAATATATTTTTCTTCCCCTTCGCGGAGAATTCATCCGAGAGTTCTCCCATCGGGGAGGAAGGAGTAATCGGATAAATTGCGATTACCTCGTTAGTTGCATGGGCAACGTGGGCTACCGCCGCATTGCCGTCAACAATCACCATCTTTTTATCTGACATAGTGATTCCTCTTCTTTCGTGGTTTTTGGTGGCGCAATCAGGGAATAAAACCTGATATTTTTAAGCTTTGTAAAAGCTTGGTACAAGCTCATAATAAACCGTCGCATGCCGTATGGCAAGTGACTATTTGTATCAACAATGGCATTATATGTGAAAAAGATCACAAAAAAATCATTAACGATTCTTTTATTTTCATTTGGAGTGAGGAAATTCTGTATTCGCGCTATCAAACTGAGTATTCTGTACCTACTGCCCCCAAAACAGCTGATATGAAGGCGGTAAAGCCTTTGCTCTTAACGAATAGGGTGAGTTTTTTTGGAAGTTCATCAGACGTGTAGATTTTTACTGTTGGGCAAAAGAACTACATACTTTAAATCAGCTGTTTTGGGGGCAGTGACATCTACTCAATCTTGTACAACGAAGGAGCACACCTATGTCCAGATGGAAGCACCCTGATCCCCTGGGTTTCGTTAAGGAAGCCAATACTGACACCGCGATGGAAACCCTGGGCATCGAAATCGACGAAATAAATGAAGAGGGAATCGGCGGAACCATGCCGGTTGATCACCGGCATAAACGCCCAGGGGGAATCCTGCACGGGGGCGTAACCTGCGTCCTGGCGGAAACCTTGGGGAGCTACGGCTCTTGGCTACTCATCGACTCCCAGCGCTATACCGTTGTGGGCCAGCAAATAATTTGCAACCATCTGCGGCCGGTAACCGGCGGAAGCGTCCGGGCCTTTGCACGCACTATTCATGTGGGACGACGCAGTCATATTTGGGACATCGATGTGTTCAACCAGGACGGCAAGCCCGCAGCTTCGGCCCGGCTCACCGTCGCAGTGCTGGACAAACGCGGTGATTCTCCGGTTCCCCAACCCCGCTGACGGCAAGCTCGCAGCGGCGGCAGCAGTGCGTCCGGTGTTAAAGAAACCAGGGTTACAGGAATTGTGCGCGAAATTTTTCCGCGATCACCAATTCGGGGTACAGCATGCGTAGAGCCTGCTCTATCCTCTGAGAATATTTGGGGAGAAGTTTGCCTGCTGCAAGAATCCACAGTATGGGCGGATTATCCTGGAGCAGCTCGGTATTCCCCATTTTCTCCCGGAGAATTGTCATGAGGATATTGCCGATGGTACCGGTGGTTACCGGGTCTTCCTTCGCCGCGCTTTCGGATATTTGAGCCATTATGGCCCGGTCCTTGTTCCGAATGGCCTCGGTCATCTCGTCCACTGTGTAGCAGCGGCCTGAATCAATTCCATAGCAGCGGCCGGTTGCCTCGAGGATCCCCACAGCTTTATTCTTGTAGTTCCGGATTCCCTCCGGCAGCGATTCCCGATTATAGCTGGCCTGGTCACGTTGCAGTTTGTCTAGCAGGTTGTTCGAATCGCTTGAAAAATCGATATAGTAGTTTTTCCCCTCCAGCTCTCCCAGTATGCGTCGGGCGTCCAGCTCCCCCATGAGCCGGCTCTGTCGATAACTTTTGGGATGGAAATCCATGATATGGGGTAGGGGTTTGCTGTTTTTTATATACATCATCCGCATGTTCTCGTGTTCGGGTTTGTGGACGATTCCCATGGACGAGATATCAATTATTACCAGATCCCGGTATCCCCGGTTTTGCATCATCGATGACGGCACGTTATCGTTCATCCCGCCGTCGGTGAAATGTTGGTTGTCGATTTTCGCCGCCTTGAAAAGCGGAAAGGATGCGCTGGCGTATAGATACTCGGGGAGCTTTCCCGGTTCCATTTCGTCGAGGAATAGCTTGATAGGTTTCATCTGGGGAACTGCAAAGGTGACGATTCCCAAATCGATATTGCGCTTTCGCAGATAATCTTCTCGAGTGTAGCGGGATATGAGCTTCAGCAAGGGCGAAGAGTCCAGTCCTCCCCGGCGCAATACTTCCTGGTACAGGCCGCGGAAGGTTTTGAGGGTCATTTTGGTCATATCGGCTGGGGTCATATCCTTGGGCAGAACCAGTACATCGGAGAGGGTCATGGTCTCCCACAGTTCACAAGCCAGGTCGTAATCGTTCTGAGCCATGAGAGCGGCGTTTAGCGCTCCCACGCTGGTGCCCGCAAATCCGTCGAAGGCGAATTTGTGTTTTCTCAGGATGGTCCACACGCCGAGCTGATATGCCCCGCGCGCGGCGCCGCCGGCCAGAACAATTCCGGAATGATACGGGCGGATTTTCGCTTTTCTGTTGAGAATCGACATGATTCACAGAGTATACGCCATTGATGCGGCCTGCTCCAGATAGAAGTCCGTCAGTATTGTCCAATTACCCCAGCTGTTGCAGGCGCGCAGACTACGGTGTACAGTGCGGTTTACTCAATTTATTGAGCCGGACGGGCATGCAAAACAGCCATGCCCTGGCAAACCATGAACCGTGGAGGAACGATGATCTGGGGTATTCTTATGGCGCTCGGCGCCGCGGCTGCCTGGGCTCACAACTCAATTGTCTACACCTTTGCCGGACGCCGGGTGAGTTCCCGGACCACGGCTCATATTCGCATGTGGTTCGCCCTGCCTATCAGCATGCTCATCCACCTGCTCATTCTGGGTAGAGTCATTCCCGGGAGCTCCGGCGGCCTGAGCCTGCTGATGTCCGCCCTTTCAGGGGTCACGGGATACTTCATCGCCGACTTATTGATCTTCCAGGCCTTCCTGCATCTCGGCCCCCGGGACACCATGCTGGTGATGACCACCAGTCCGATTTTTTCCGCCCTCCTTTCCTGGATTTTCTACGGGGAATTGCTCAGCCCCATGTCCGGGCTTGCGGCTGCGGTTATTCTCGCCGGTGTGGCTTTGGTGATTCTCGATGTTACCCCGCAGGGCGGATTGGCGGCAGACGGTCATCTTGACGCCGACCAGCGCCGCAGGGAGAAAATCGTCGGGACAATAATCGCCCTCGGCGGGGCCCTCGCCCAGGCGGTGGGTATCGTTTTTTCCAAGTACAGCCTGATGGCCGGCGATCATCCTGTTGAGGTCAATGTAGTCCGGCTTGTTGCCGGCCTGGTGGCCTTTACGGTTTTTCTACTGGCCAAAGGCGAGTTTGCCGGGGATTTTCGCAAGATGAAGGACCGCCGGGCGCTGTTTTTTATCGCCTTTGGAGCGTTGGTGGGTCCCTCATTGGGGGTGCTCGGGGCTCTTTACGCAGTGCTCTATATTCCCGTCGGCATTGCGGCGGTGCTCATGCAAACCACTCCGGTAATGCTGCTGCCCCTCGAACGCATCCTCTTCAAGCGGAAGATCCACTACCTGGCTGTGCTTGGCACCCTGACTGCCCTCGCAGGTATCAGTCTGCTGATTCTGGCCTGAGGGAAAAATCCAGTTTTGCCGCCAGCTCTGCGCAGGCCTCGCCGGCCTTCATGGGGATGCGGTAGTTCGATACTCTGTGGGTGAAAAATGATTCTTCGGGATTTATCTCTATGACCGTCGCTCCGCTTTGGCGGGCGATTCGGGGTATGTCTGCCGCAGGGTAAACCTCTCCGGTGGATCCGATCACCAGCATGACATCGCTTGCAGAAGCGGCTTCATACGCACGGCGGGCGGCATCCGGGGGTATTCCTTCCCCGAAAAATATAAAATCAGGCTTGTACAAACCGCCTGCGGGACTCATGGGAGGAAGCTCGTCGGCTGAGAGGTTCTGCAGTTCCAGGCTCGATGAGGGAATCTTCTCCCCGGTCTTCATGCATATCAGATTCCTGGCATTTCCGTGGTATTCGGCGATGTTGCGGCTCCCGGCCCGATAATGGAGTTCATCGATGTTTTGGGTAACAAGCAGTTTCAGGATACCCCGTTCCTCCATCGCCGCCAGGAACCGATGGGCATCGTTCGGTTCTTTTTGATGAAATTTCATGTAGAATATATCCCGAATCGCGATCCAGCTTTCTTTCGGGTTTTTTAGAAACCAGGATATTTCGAGTACCTCAGGGTCGTAGAGGTCCCAAATACCCCCTTCTCCCCGAAACGGCGGTATTCCGCTTTCCACGGATATTCCCGCTCCGGTAAACGCTGTAAGATGCTCTGCAGCGGCAATCGCCTCGGCAGCCCGTGCTATTTCATCCATGAATCCTCCGGAAAGGCAGCCCATTGCCACCAATATGCCTTACTATATAATATGTCGCCAATACTGGCGAACCGGGAGAGTGGGAATGCATTTTTTCAAACGTCTTGAACAGCGAAGCAATAAAATCGACAGCCTGCTGTGCGTAGGCCTTGACCCCCGCCATGCGGTCCAACCTGGAGCCGACCCGGCGGATAGTCTCTCGGGCATGATCGATGAGAATAAGCGCATCATAGAAGCTACGGCTGACTTGGCTTTGGCCTATAAGCCGAATATCGCATTCTACGAGGCATTGGGAGCCCCCGGTCTTCAGGCCCTGGAGGTAACCCTGGAGTTTATTCCCGACGAAATCCCGGTTATCCTGGACGCCAAGCGGGGCGACATCGGTGCTACCGCCCTGGCATACGAACAGGCCAGTTTTGTTCAACTCGGTGTAGATGCCATTACCCTCAGCCCCTACATGGGCCGGGATTCGGTGGAGCCATTTATCAATCATGCGGAGAAGGCGGTGTTCCTGCTCTGCCGCACCAGTAACCCCGGGGGCGCCGATCTACAGCTCCTGGAGGATGCCGCCGGAAGGAGCCTTTACATGCGGGTTGCCGACGTGGCCGCCAGCTGGGGAGATAATCTCGGCCTCGTGGTGGCCGGCAACGACGAACAGGCCCTGGGGGCGATCCGGGAGCGCCACGGCGAACTGTGGTTCCTCAGCCCGGGCATCGGAGCCCAAGGCGGCAATATGGAATCCGCAATCGCCGCCGGAATCAACTCCCGGGGCGGGGGAATTATCCCGGTGGTTGCCCGGGGAATATCCCAGGCGGATGACCCCGGCGATGCCGCCCGAAATTACGTCGCCCAGCTAAACCGCGCCCGTGACCGGGTGCTCTCCTCCCGGCCGGCGGCTGGAGCTTCGGCGGCTGGAGGTTCGGCGGCGGGAGATTCGCCGGCTACGGATGCAGCATCAGGATTGCCGGCTGGCGGGTCCGATGCCCTAAAAAACAGATTGCTCAACGGTCTCATCGATGCGGAATGTTTCAAAACCGGTGAGTTCACCCTGAAGTCCGGGGAGCTGTCGCCGTTTTACATTGATTTGCGCCGGGTCATGTCGTTTCCCGCCCTCATGAGCGATGCCGCCCGGGCATATTCCCGTCTGCTCCGCGGACTGAGGTCCCGGGGCATCGATTTCGACGCCATTGCGGGCATACCTGTGGCTGGTCTTCCCCTGGCTCAGGCTGTCAGTCTCGAGACGGGGATTCCGCTGATTTTCCCGCGAATGAACGCCAAAAGCCACGGCACGGGCAATACCGTGGAAGGTCGGTGGGAGAGCGGCCAGAGAATCCTGCTTTTGGACGATCTGATAACCAGCGGCAAGAGCAAAATCGAAGCCCTGGAGATTCTTCGGGAAGCCGGGCTCGTCGTGGAACACCTGGTGGTGCTCATTGAGCGGGGCGTCCGGGGACGGGCCGATATGGAGGCTGCCGGCGTCGAACTTCTCAGCTTCGCCCAATTACACGAGTTTCTGCCGGTCTGCCGCGACCGGGGTATAATCAGTGAAGAGCAGCGGCAGACCATGGAGGATTTTGCCCGGCAATAGTCCGGCTAACAGCCTATGAATGATTTTATTGACACACTGTCAGAATTTATCGACACACCGCTTAGTTTGGGTGAGCTGCTCTCTTTTCCGTTTTCCCTGCTTGATTTGGGGCTTCGCTTTCTTCTGCCGCTGATTCTCGGCGTGTTTCTCCTTCGCATCCTGCGAAACAGCATCATTAAGGCCCTCGACCGTTCGCGCCTCAAGGAGGAAACCCGGGAGCGGCTCGTCCGCTGGCTCAAGATTGCCGTTCGGGTTCTCAGCCTCGTCCTGCTCACGGTGTTAGCCGCCGCGCTTTTGGGCGAAAATTTTATGTCCGTGATGCGCTCTGTTGGATCGGTTCTCAACCAGCCCTTCTTCAAGAGCGGCGACCTTGAGCTTTCTGTGCTCACATTACTGGCAATGGTCCCGGTGTTCTTCCTGGCCAGCTGGGCGGGCAAGACCAGCCGGATCATCGTGGAAAAGGAGGTCCTCCGGCGTATACCCGTCGACGCCTCACAGCGGTTCAGCATCGCCAATATTATTCGCTATGTCGTCATGCTGCTGGTGCTGATAATCGGCCTGAGCATCATCGGCATTAATTTCTCCAGTCTCATCGTTATTTTCTCCGTTCTCGGTATCGGTATCGGTTTTGGTTTGCAGGGCCTGGTGGCTAATTTTTTTGCGGGGCTGATCATCATTATTACCCGCCCGATCAAGGAGGGGGATTTCGTGGTGACCGCATCCACAGCATCGCCGGTGGAGGGGCATGTGGTTCGCATCAGCCTGCTGCACTCGGTTATCAATACCCTGCTCAACGAAACGGTAATCGTGCCCAACACCAACATCATCAATTCTCCGGTGCACAATTACAGTTATGATGACCCCCAGGTTTCCATCCCCATGGATGTTGGGGTGCATTACAACAGCGACCTGGAGCAGGTGGAGCAAATTCTCCTGGCGGTCGGCCGCTCATGCCCCTACTGGAGCCGCAAGACCGAGCCCCGGGTGCTGGTTATCAATTTCGGGAATTCAAGCATCGATATGCGGCTCATCGTGCGCATTGCCGAGGGCAGCGAACGCTTTTTTGCCCTTTCCTGGTTGAGGATGGAGACCTGGCGCCAGTTCAAGAAGGCCGGCGTCGTCATTCCGTATCCCCAGATGGATCTCTACATAAAAGAGGGAATTCCCGGCGGTTTGAGAATCGAAGACCGGAACACCGGAAACGAGTAGCATTGGCCTTGTGGCGCTTGCCGCTTGCCCGCCGGGCCGGCTGAGTCTACACTTGAGACATGAAACTCAGGGAACTCTCGTTTTACTACCGTAAGTTTAAATTCGGCGAGGACAACTTCCACAACCTCATGCCCTACCGCATCAGGCGCATTTTATTAATTTCTACCTTCTATGATGCGTATATTTTCGAACACGATTCGCTGCTCTCCGATCAGCTGGTTGGGGAATACCATCAGCTCAACCTCACCAGCATCCCCAGAATGATATCCGTGCCCACAGCCCAGGACGCCTTGGACATCCTCGAAAAGGAGACTTTCGATATCGTCATCACCACCATGAGGACCGGAGAGATCTCTTGCTTCGACCTGGCTGCGGACATAAAAAACCGGCACCCGGACATGCCGGTTGTTCTCCTGCTCACGAATAAAACGGAAATACCCCTTATCGAGCGGCGTATGTACCAGTCGGGGGCCGATTCTCCCAGGGAACGGGACATCCCCATCGAATCGGACAGCCCCGTGGGAAAATTTCAGCCAGATTCACCGGAGAGTGATGTACCCGATCTTCAGCCGCAAATGATCACGGGCTGGAAGGGGGTGTTTGATGAAATTTTCCTGTGGACCGGCGGGCCGAGGGTTTTTCTTTCCATCATCAAGAATATCGAGGACTACCGCAATGTCCGGCACGACATCCGTCAGGGCCTGGTAAGGGTCCTGCTCCTGGTTGAAGATTCCATCGAGTTTTCTTCGATTTTTTTACCGGTGCTGTACACCGAACTGATGGAGCAGATTCAGGCCCTTATAGCCCATGAACAGAATAACCATAAAAAATACCTTCGAATGCGCACCCGGCCTAAGATCCTGCTTGCGAGAAGCTTTGAGGAAGCCATGGTCATTCTGGAAACCTTCGGCAGCAGCATGCTCGGTGTCATTACCGACGGCGAGTTCCCCATAAACGGCCGAATCGTCAGCGATGCCGGTGCCCGGCTGCACAGGGAAATCCGCAAAATGGACTCCCAGCTTCCGGTACTTTATCAATCCATGAACCCCGAAGGCCGCAGCATCGCAGCCGAGCGGGATCTGCCGTTTATCAGCAAGAAGGATCCCCGGCTACGGGAGGAGCTTCGGGCATTCCTGCGGCTCAACCTGGGATTCGGGGATTTTGTCTTCCGCAGTGAGGACGGCCGGGAAATTGACCGGGCCAGAAATGTCAGGGATTTCGTCAGGCTCATTCCCACGATTCCCGGGGAATCGCTGATGTATCACGCCCGCCGGGATCATTTCTCCACCTGGCTTCGGGCCCACGGGGAATTCGACGTGGCACGGCTGGTAAAGCAGAAGAAGCATATCGATTACAAGGATGTGGAGGATGCCAGGGGTTTTCTGATTGACAGCTTTCTCAAGGTCCGGCGCATGCAAAATCACGGAAATATCGTTGATTTTTCCCCCGACGTCCTCGATGAAAAAGATATTGTCGTGCGCTTGGGTAAGGGAAGCATCGGCGGCAAGGGCCGGGGACTGGCATTTATGAACGCCCTGATATCGACCATGAATCCCGATGAGTTGTGGGAAGAAATGGAAGTTCTGGTCCCCCGCACTTTTATTATTGCCACCGATGTATTCGATGAGTTCATCGAAAGCAACGAACTGGTGCGCAGCCGCCTTGCCGGTCGAAGCGATCAGGAAATCCGAATGATTTTCGCCTCCTCACGGCTGCCCGGCCGCATTGAGCAGCAGCTCGAGCAGCTGTTGAAGGTGTTTACCCGGCCCCTGGCGGTTCGGTCTTCGAGTCTTCTAGAGGATAGCCAGGCCCAGCCCTTCAGCGGCGTCTATGAAACCTACATGATTCCAAACGCCGCCCACGGAATCAGCGAACGGCTCGAGCAATTGGCACTGGCCATTAAGCTGGTGTACGCCTCGGCCTTCCTCAACGAGGCGGTTTTGTACATCGAAAACCTCCGCTTCTCCAGCGAGGAAGAGAAAATGGCGGTGGTAATACAGGAATTGGCGGGAGAAAAGCACGGCGGGTATTACTACCCCAATATCTCGGGAGTAGGGCAGAGCTGGAACTACTATCCCGTTGGTCCCATGAGTACTTCCGACAAGGTGTGCTCCATAGCCATGGGGTTGGGTCATATGGTGGTCGGGGGGTCGAGGAGCTTTATGTTCAGTCCCGACTGGCCCAAGATTCCCTATCACAGTCTGGAGGATTCGCTGAAATACTCCCAGTCAAAATTCTTCGCTCTTCAGCTGGACTGCGGCAGCGATGAAATTATTAAGGGGGAATTCAGCAGTCTTGTGGGCCTAAGCCTGCGTAAAGCCGAAGAGGCCGGAGCCTTGAAGCACCTTGCGGTTGTGTATGACGGCGCCAGCAATGCCATCCGGGATGACTTAAGCCAGCCGGGACCGCGGCTGGTCAACTTCAGGGGCGTTCTTGAGTACGAGGTCATTCCCCTCTCCGAGGTGTTGAGGGAACTCATCGACATGTTGAAGATGGCTTTGGGAACCCATGTGGAAATCGAGTTCGCCGTCGTTATGCCCAGGCGGCGCGAGGAAAAGCCCCGCTTTTATTTGCTACAGTTTCGGCCTCTGAATGTGGCCGCAGAAGATTCCATGCCCGATGACCTGCCGGTGGACCGGAAGCGCATACTCTATTACAGCGATGAAAGCCTGGGCAACGGGCGGCTGTCAGGACTGCGGGATGTTCTTCTGGTGGATCCCGCAGCCTGGGATCACCTCCAAACCGAAAAAATCCGGTGGGAAATAGCGGCGTTTAATCAGCTTATGAAGGAGCAGGCGCGACAATACATCCTCATCGGCCCCGGGCGCTGGGGAAGCCGGGACCGCTTCCTGGGCGTTCCGGTGCAATGGCCGGAGATCAGCATGGCCAGGATACTGGTGGAGCTTGCAATCGAACAGTACGATATTGACGCGAGCCAGGGCTCCCATTTCCTGCATAACATTATCGCCATGAACGTGGGCTACGCCCATATCGGATTGAAGGGCAAGAGCTTTTTTAATCTCGACGCCCTGAGCACAAGCGCTGGGTTCACTGAAAAAACCGGCGAACTGGGAGACTCGCCCAAGTATATACGTCATTTTACATCGCAAAACGAGCTCGGGGTGGCCCTGGCCGGCAAGACCGGGGAGTCAATCGTTTATTTAACCACTTAACGAACGTTTAGCACTTACCACTACAGCAGTAACAAAACCGGTTTGCCTTGTTCAATTTATTGAACAAAAAATTGTATTTGGCCCTATACTGACTGCATGAACACATACGCAGAAACCGTTCTTGAGAATCTCAAGAAAAAGTATTACTGGGAGTCTGAATTCCTTCAGGCTGCGGAAGAGGTTTTGCAATCTCTTTCACCTCTACTGGCTGATCAGCCCAAGTATGAGCGCTACGGTGTGCTGGAGCGGATCGTTGAGCCCGAACGCATCATTATGTTCCGGGTTCCCTGGGTTGATGACGAAGGCAAGACCCGGGTCAACAACGGCTACCGGGTTGAATTCAATTCGGCGCTGGGTCCCTACAAGGGCGGACTGCGCTTTCACCCGTCGGTGAACCTTGGCATTCTTAAATTCCTGGGATTTGAGCAGATCTTCAAAAACAGCCTGACCGGACTGCCCATGGGCGGCGGCAAGGGCGGCAGCGACTTCGACCCCAAGGGCAAAAGCGAGCTCGAAGTTATGCGCTTTACCCAAAGCTTTATGAGCGAACTCTTCCGCCATATCGGCCCCAATACCGATGTGCCCGCCGGAGATATCGGCGTCGGCGGACGGGAAATCGGCTTTATGTTCGGCCAATACAAAAAACTCGCCAATGCCTTCGAATCGGTGCTCACCGGCAAGGGAATCAGCTGGGGCGGAAGCCTCATCCGCCCGGAAGCCACGGGCTACGGCACGGTATATTTTGCCGAAGAAATGCTCAAGACCAGGGGTCAGAGCTTCGAAGGCAAAAAGGTACTTATCTCCGGTTCGGGAAATGTGGCACAGTTTGCCCTTGAAAAGGTCCTGGAACTGGGCGGAACCGTTATTTCCTTAAGCGATTCCACCGGTTCGATAATCGATCACGACGGCATTGACCGGGAAAAACTTGAGTTCGTCATGGATCTCAAGAATTACCGCCGGGGCAGAATCAAGGAATACGCCGACGAGTACGGCTGCGAATACCATGAAGGCAAGCGGCCCTGGGGACTGGCAGATGCGGAAATCGCCCTGCCCTGCGCCACCCAGAACGAGGTTAATCTTGCGGAAGCCAAAGAGCTGGTAAAACGGGGATGTTTTGTGGTGTCCGAAGGCGCCAACATGCCCTCCGAACCTGAAGCGGTGGACTACTTCATCGAAAAGAAAATCCTGTTCGGACCCGGCAAGGCGGCTAACGCCGGCGGCGTTGCCACAAGCGGCCTGGAAATGAGCCAGAACGCCATGCGCCTGGCATGGACCCGGGAAGAGGTGGACGAAAAACTTCATCGCATCATGGTCAATATCCATGAAAGTTGCGTCGACGCATCGGCGGTGGTGGGCAGTGAAGGCAACTACGTGGTCGGCGCGAATATAGCGGGATTCCGGAAAGTCGCCGATGCCATGATAGACCAGGGCGTCGTATAAACAAAGCAATTAATAATGTGTGACGCTGACCGGCAGCGCGTTTCCGTCGGCGGGATTTTGCAGAAAAGCCCGTGTTGACCTACAATGGTCCTATGGAAATCCGCCGCCCGGTCAGCGTTTTTTTATGCCTCATCGCGGTTTGCACCTTCGCTTCCCTTCACGCTCAAAATCCGATTGCCCTCGGCCGTCCGGTTCGCATCGGCGTTTTTCCCGCCTATCCCGTCAGCTTTATCGAGGACTCCGGCGAGGTTCGGGGGCTGGCCCCCGACACCCTGGAAGCAATTTTTGACGAGTTTCAGATTCCCTGGGAATTTCGCGAATTTCCCAGCTTCGCTTCGGCTATCGAAGCCATTGCGAGCCGCGAAATCGATATTTTGGGAGGCGCAATTAAAACTCCTGAGCGGGAAGCCATTTACACGTTCAACGAAGAACCCTTCCTGGTTTCCTGGGGACAGGTGTACAGCGCCGGAGAACGGGAATTCACCAGCCTCTTCGATTTGCGAAATTTACGCATCGGCCTGATGGTCGGCGGACAAAACGGCATCAATTTCCTGGAGACCATGAATGCATTCGATATCGGCTTTTCTCCCGTCTATTATCAAAATCACGGAGAAATTACCGATGCCATCCTTATGGGAGAGGTAGACGCGGGCATTTTCTACAGTGTGTACTTTCTCGGGGAAGAGCGCATCAAACCGACCGATGTGGTGTTTTCCCCGACCTCAGTGTATTTCATAAGCGATCCGGGAAATCTCCCGGGCCTTATGGAGCTCATCGACCGATGGCTTGCGGATCAAAAACGGCGAGAGGGTTCGCGTTTTAATGAAATCCAGAACGAGTATCTGTCCACCGGTCAGGTCCGGGTAACCCCGGCGTGGGTTCGTCTGGCGCTCCTGGTTTCCGGCGGGGTGATTGCCCTGGCTGTGCTGTTTATCATGCTGCTCAGACTTCAGACCGTACAGCTGCAGCGCCGGATCCGTTCCGACGAGGCCAAGTACTCGGTAATGTTTTCCGCTAGCGGCAACGGCGTTATTCTGGTATCCCTGCCAAACGAGCAAAACCCCCGGATTGAGGAAATGAACCCCAGCGCCCGACGCCTCATCGGACTGCCCGAAGGGAATCATTCGGGAATCCGGCTGTCCGATATCTTTGAGCCTGGCCTTCCACCCGATGCCCTGAGGAGAGAAGCGACCGGCGAAGCGCAAAAAATCACTTCCGGTATTGTTAACCGGGAAAGCTCCGAAGAAATTCCCGTGGATGTTCACATAAGCAATTTGGAACTCTCCGGCGAGCCCCATGCTTTGATTGTGATCATGGATCTTCGGCGGCAGCTGGAGGAGGAAAAACGGTATCGGACAATTGCGGACCACATATACGGCTGGGAGTTCTGGACCGACGAGCTGCACAATTACCGATATGTGAGTCCGGGAATCCAGCGGATGACCGGCTACGCTCCCGAAAACTTTTATGAAGACAGCAATTTTGTCTCTTCGATTATTCATCCGGATGACCGGGAGAAATGGTTGAGCCATCGCATACGGGACGTGCATGAGCATGAAGCGCAACACGGCCATCTCGAGTTTCGCCTGATTACTGCCGACGGAGACCTGCGCTGGATTGAGCATAATTGCGTCGCGCTGTTCGGCCCCGGGGGGCGCTGCATTGGCTTCCGGGGAAGTAACCACGATGTGACCGAGCGCAAAAATTTCGAAGCCCGGCAGCAACGGGATTTGGATGAGAAAACCGTCATGATGCAGGAAATCCATCACCGGGTTAAAAACAACCTGCAGACCATCTCGAGCTTAATCAATATTCAGGCCGGGCAGATCGCGGACCGCCGGGCAGCGGGCTATCTGCAGGACATGTCTATGCGTATATACGCCATGGGAGAGTTGCACAAACGGCTCTATCAGGGCGGCGATTTAAGCAATGTGAATCTTAAGGAGTACTGCCTCGATTTGGTCAATCAACTGCGAAGTTCGTATGCCGGCGATTCTGTGGATGTCGATGTGGAGATCGTCTCGGCTGATATTTTCTCCAATATGGATACGGCGATTCCCTTTGGGTTAATATTAAATGAGGCGGTGACCAATGCCTTCAAGTACGCCTTTAGCTCGGGCACCGGAGAAATAATCATAAAGATTGACCGGAACGAGGATGACTACCAGCTCGTGGTGCAGGACACCGGCCCGGGCTTTCCCCCGGATGTTCTGGACGGCAGCCGCAGGGGTCTGGGCTTCCAGATTATGGAGCTCCTCACTACCCAGTTAGGGGGAGAAATCCGGTTCGAAAATCATATGGGGGCCGCGGTGAACGTCAATTTTGCCCGGGTAGTAAAAGAGGAGAAACGGTGGAACAGAAGCGGGTAATGATAGTGGAAGATGAGCTCATCCCCGCGCTGGATTTAAAACTGCAGCTCGAGCGCCACGGGGTCACCTGTACTGGAATGTTCGTCAGCGCCGAAAAAGCCCTCGCTGCATTCGAGACGGATCCCGTGGATTTCCTTTTCCTCGATGTATACCTCGCCGGCGATATGGATGGCATTGACCTGGCTGCGGCTTTGAAGGGTAGGGCCGAAATTGTTTTTATATCGGCCTCCGACGATGATATAACAAAGGCCCGGATGGCTTCGGTGAACCATCGGGCCGTCATTCAAAAACCGTACAATTTCTCTGAAATACTTACTGCCATCAGGGAATAGGATTACAGTTTGATTTCTTCTCCGGCAAGGGCTTTGCTGACCGGCGAAGTCGAGTCCTTGTCCATAACCCGTGCGAGCGTGATGCCGTCGAAGAAGCGGTTGATGTGATCGCTGGCTTCCTTCCACACATTGTGCACCAGGCAGGTGTCGACCTTGGTGCACTCAACATCGCCGTCGTCATTGCAGGTAGTGCAGGGGGTCAGATCGAGTCCCTCGTCAACCGCCTCGAAAATCTGCTTAACGGTGATCTCTTCTGGGTCCAGCTTGAGGATGAATCCGCCCCCGGGACCTCTGACCGAGTTGATAACTCCGCCCTTTTTCAGACGAAAGAAAATCTGCTCCAGAAATTCTGGTGAAATTTCCTCCTCGGCAGCGATTACCTTTATGGCCTTTGGTTTGTCCTGCGGCGAGAGAGCGAGATTTGTCATTGCCCGAAGGGCGTAGCGTCCTTTTGTGGTTATTCTCATAAAGTTCTACTCTTACCCATGTAATTTTATATGATTTTTTAACTCTACTTTACCTTTGTTGAATTTGCAAGTCATATATTGTCAGCGATTCACACAGAAAAGGCCTTCCCGAAGGAAGGCCCTGCATGAAATGTGATATTTGCTCAATAAAAGCCCTGGAAAGAAGGGCCGCTACTTATTTACCCGTTCAACGTATTCACCGGTATCGGTGTTCACCAGTATCTTTTCATTTTCTTTAATAAAGATGGGAACCTTCACCGTCAGTCCGGTCTCGCAGGTTACCATTTTTGTTGCGCCGTTCACCGTGTCTCCTTTAACAGCCTCGGGAGATTCGGTTACGACAAAAACCATCTTTGTCGGTAATTCGATATCAATGGCCTTTTCATTAAAAAAGACCACCCGGTACGAATCGCCCTCTTTCATGTACAGTCCCTTATCCTCAAGACCTTCGGAAGGTACGTGATACTGGTCATAGGTCTCGGCGTCCATGAAGTGGTAACCTTCTGCGTCGGAGTAGAGAAACTGACTCTGTTTGTCGTACACATCGGCTTCTTCAACCGAATCATTGGATTTCATGGTTTCCTTGAGACTGGAGCCGTTCACCAGATTTTTGAGCTTGAGGCGAACGAACGCGCTGCCCTTACCGGGGTTTACGAACTCCCGCTCGACCACAAGGTAGGGATCGTTCTTTAAAATGAGACACATGCCTTTTGAAATTTGACCAGCTTTAATCATCTATTACCTTCTTACATTTTTAGTGGATTGGTTTCACCATCGCCGGAGCTGCCGGAGACATGGGATAATATCGGGAAAAGTCTGTTGTGTAAATAGACTATCTGTTTTCCCGATAGTATTTTACATAAACCGGAGGTGGTACATGAAAACGGATTTTCCTTACAGGCGGGTAATGGTCACAGGAGGAAGCGGGTATATCGCGAGCTGGATAGTCTATGAATTGCTCCTTCGGGGTGTAGAGGTCGCCGCGACGGTGCGCAGCACAAAGGATGCTGACAAGATTGCACATCTTGAGGAAATGCAGGCCCAGTTTCCCCACCAGCTTGAACTGTTTGAGGCTGATCTGGGAAAGGTTGGGTCGTTCGACCGGGCTGCCGTGGGCTGCTATGCGCTCTTTCATTGCGCCAGTCCGTTTATCATCAACAACATTCAAAACCCCGAGGAACAGCTTCTCAAACCCGCCCGGGAGGGAACCTTAAACGTGCTTCAGGCCGCAAGCCGAAGCCAAAGCATTAAAAAGGTGGTGCTTACCTCCAGTGTGGCGGCGGTCCATAGCGATAACCGGGACTGGATGGATACGGAAAACGGCGTACTCGACGAAAACTCATGGAACACCGGCTCCGACGCCAACTATCAGCCGTATTCCTATTCCAAAACCATCGCGGAACATGCTGCCTGGGAATACGCGAAGCAACAGGACCAATGGACCATGGTGGCGGTTAATCCTTCCTTCGTAATCGGTCCGTCCAGGTCAAATCGCATGGACGGCACCTCCATGAGCACCATTGCGAGCTTCTTTGCCGGCCAGTTCAAAATCGGCATTCCCGACCTTCATTTCGGAATGGTCGATGTGAGGGATGTGGCCCGGGCGCACATACTCGCCCTGGAAAACCCCAAGGCAGACGGCCGCTTTATTCTAATGAGCGAACAGCGGAGTTTCTTCGAAGTCGGCGAGATTCTCAACAGGGAATTCGGCGGTCGGCTCCCGGTTAAGCTCAGCCGGCTTCCCAAGGCCCTGTTTTACCTCATCGGACCCTTCCTCGGATTCAGCTGGCGCTATACCCGCAACAACTATGGGATTCCCGTCAAGCTCGACACCGCCCGCTCCCGGGAGATTCTCGGACTCGAGTACCGTTCGGTGCGCGATTCGGTCATCGATCACGCCCGCCAGCTCATCGAAGACGGCCTGGTGCGCATACCTGAGTAGGGCCGAGGGTCACGAGCGGGTTTATTCCAGGCGGTCCAGGGGGAATAGCATTACCTCCCTCAGACTTGAGGCCCCGCAGAGCAGCATTATAAGGCGGTCCAAGCCGAGGGCGGTGCCGCTGCTTTCCGGGAGGCCGGATATTTTCTCATGAAATTGCAGGTCGGCGATGCTGCGCAGTTCTTCGCTTTGGGCCTTCCCCATGGCCGTCATTTCGTGGGAGAAAAAACGCCGAATGTTCGAGACATCGGTTTCCTCGGTGAAACAATTTGCCAGTTCCACTCCCTGCCAGTACAGTTCCCAACGCTGACTCCAGGGGCTGTTCGCCACCTCCTTTGACAGGCTCTGCAGTTTCTTCGGGTAATCAAGGAGGACCAGTGGCCGATCATGGCTTTCCAACCGGGGTTCAACCAGGTTTAAAAAGATACGGTTAAAAAGGCTTTCCCAGTCATCGCCGTCGGCCACGCTGATACCCAGCGAGCGGCAGATCCCGCTGGCGCGCTTCACATCCTCCTCATCCGGCGCCGGCGAGTTATCCCCGCAGAAATATGCCAGATCGACGTCGGCATACTGTTTGAACGCCTCGGTCATGCTGATTCTGGAGAACTCTCCTTCCGGGGGTCTAACCGGGAGTCTGACGGTTTCCCCTATGTGGGAAAACAACTCTTCGGTGAGCCGTATGCTGTGCAGATAATCCTTTTCCACCGCATAGTACTCGAGCATGGTGAATTCGCTGGAGTGTATCCTTCCGGTGTTCTCCCCGTTCCGGAAGCTTTTTGCCATTTGGAATAGGTCGCCCCAGCCGTCGGCGAGCAATTGCTTGATGTAATACTCGGGACTGGGGAGCAGTTGAAGGACCCGGGGGTCTTCATACGGATGGAGCTGAAGGGTCTTGAACAGCGGAATGCTCGACTCGGGAATGCAGGATTCGGCTAAAATCGGCGTATCAACCTCAAGAAAGCCCCTCATGGTAAAAAAGCTGCGGATTTCATGTATAATGCTAGAGCGCATACGGTAGAGTTCTCGGTTCATAGCTAGCACATCTCATACCGAGGGCCAGCTGTCAAGGAGGATGCTCGGGTGACCGGTGATTTTATCAGGAGAAACAGTCAATCGGTAAAGTGGGACCTGGCCGGACCCGACGTCCTGCCCATGTGGGTGGCGGACATGGATATTCCCGTTGACCGGGGAATCATCGAGGCCATAAGCTCCCGGCTGGAACATCCGTTCATGGGCTATTCATTACTGCCCGACGAATATTTTGATGCGTTTATTACCTGGGTAGCCGTCCATCAGGGCTGGGACGTACGACGGGAATGGCTGACCTACAGTCCTTCGGTAATGGCCGGCCTTCGCCTTGCCCTCGAGCAGTTCAGCGCAGAAGGCGAGGGCGTCATTGTGCCGTCGCCGGTGTATTATCCGTTTTTTTCGGCGGTCAAGGATAAGGGCCGGCGGCTGGACGATTTGCCCCTCGACTTTGACGGGAAGCGGCAGCTCTGGACCTTTGATTTTGACCGCCTGGCGGAACTGGCGGCGGATCCGAATACTCGGCTCCTGCTGTTGTGCAATCCCCACAACCCGATTGGACGAGTATGGAGCGCAGAGGAACTCAAAACCCTGGTGGATATTTGCGCACAAAACCGGGTGTTTATCATATCTGATGAGATCCATGCGGATATTATCTATCAGCCGAATACTTTTACACCGCTGGTTCCCCTGCTGAGAGAGTCAGGAGCTCAGGAGCTGGGAATCGCAATTCAGGCTCCCAGCAAGACCTTCAACATTCCCGGACTCTTGTCCAGCCATATCATTTCCCCGGATTCCGGGGTGCGTAAGCTCCTTGAGAAAGCGGTAGCCGCTGCAGGCCTGGAGTTGCCGAACGTGCTGGCGGTCACCGCATCCCAGCAGGCATACAGCGCATCCCGCCCCTGGCTTGATGCCACCCTCCGCGTGCTGGAGGGGAATCGGAACCGTCTCGAGGATTTTCTCAAAGGAGTCCTTCCGGATTCATCCTGGCAGATGACCCCCGAGGGAACCTATCTTTATTGGATTGATCTACGATCGGTGATACACCGCAAGGGCATGGATGGGAAAACGGCGTACGCAAGCCTGAAGCGTGAAGCGGGGCTGTGGCTGAGTCCCGGTTACCTGTTTTCCCCCACAGCGGATGGCTTTTTCCGGTTGAATTTCGCCTGCCCCGGGGAGCTTCTGGAGGAGGGGATTTCGCGTTTGGCTGGGTGGATTACATGAAGGCTGTGAATCGGGAAAAGCGCGCATGGGGGAGCGGGACAGCGCTTTGGAGCCTGTCGGTGTTTTCCATCCTCCTCATGGTATCGCTGTCCTGCAGCGGAGGTGAAAATCCTATAACCGCCGCGCCGGATTCCCAACCCGCCGCTATTCCCGCTGTCAATACTTCTATGCCTCCTCTGGCGGGCAAGCTGGTCATCGGTTACGGGCAGGAGGCATTTACCTCCCTGTTCATCCGGAATCTGCTTATCGAGGTATACGCCGAAGCTAACCGCCGCATCGAGTTTCGCCTGATTCCCGGTGCCGCAAGCCTTGAACTCGCATCCCTCGGGGAAATTGACGGGGATATTGCCAGAGCCCCAGCCGTTATCAGCCAGTATGGGAACCTGCGCTTTCCGCCCTATCCCCTTCACACCCTGGATCAAGTAATCATAACCCGGGCTGACCATCCCGCGGTGTCCAACATTCGCGAACTAAAGGGAAAAATTATCGGCATGGTAAGCAATGCCCATGCTCTCAAGCCGATACTGAAGGATTACAACCCGGCGGTTTTCGAAAGCAACGCAGAAGCCATCATCGCGCTGCAGGGCGGCTCAATTGACGCCGCGGTTCTTGAGAGGTTCAATTCAATGTATGAGATTCGGCGGCTGGGATACAGCTCTTTGAACATTCATGAGTCCCCGGTTATCAGCAGTGAGCTGTATCATGTGCTAAACAGGCGGCATGAGAAACTTCTGCCGCTTTTGGAACGGGCGATAGCCCGCCTTCGCCGGGAAGGCGGGATCGACCGGATTTTTGAAATAACCAGCGCTCAGCTCCTGGGCGACTGATTACTCATCTGTTTCCGCTGCAGTTCAGCTATTACCTCTCCGAGAGATAGCGTTCGGCCTCAAGGGCAGCCATGCATCCCGAGCCTGCGGCGGTTACCGCCTGGCGGTAAACCTTGTCTTTCACATCGCCGCATGCGAAGACTCCGGGGAGGGTGGTGGCTGTGGAATCCGGACGGGTAATCAGGTATCCCGTCTCGTCGACTTCCAGCTGTCCGTCCAGAAATGCTGTGTTCGGGGTATGACCGATGGCGTAAAACAGGCCCGAAGCATCGATGACGGATTCCTCACCGGTTTTGTTGTTCTTCACCCTCACACCCGCAAGAAAAGCCTGTCCGAAGGCGTTTTTTTCGCCCGCCAGGGCTTCGAGGGCGTTGGTGTTCCAGTGGATTTCAATTTTGTCGTTGTCAAAGACCCGCTTTTGCATGGCTTTGCTGGCCCGCAGCTCGTCCCGTCTGACAAGCATGTGCACCGTGCTTCCGAATTTCGCCAGGTAACTGGCTTCTTCGCAGGCCGAATCTCCGCCTCCGATGACCACCAGAGGTTTGTCCCTGAACAGGGGCAGGGCTCCGTCGCAGACCGCACAGGCGGAAATACCCTTCTGCCACAGGCTCTCTTCTCCGTCAATATGCAGCCTCTTTGCGGTGGCGCCGGTGGCGATAATAATCGATACGCTCAAGTACTCCTTTGCGCTGTCACCGCTGCCCACTACGACCCGCTTGGGATCGGATTTCAAGTCCATAGATTCGACGGTTTCGGTAATGATCCGGGTACCGTGCTCGATGCTCTGGGCCCGCATATTATCCATAAGCTCGGGACCCATTATGCCCGTGGGAAAGCCGGGATAATTCTCCACGTCGGTAGTGGTGGTAAGCTGGCCCCCGGCGGCAACCCCGCCGGCCATAAAACCCTCGAACATAAGCGGATTGAGGTTCGCCCGGGCGGCGTAAATCGCCGCGGTATGCCCGGCGGGTCCGCTGCCGACGATGATGACTTTTTCGACTGTATCACTCATGAGTGCTCCTGAAATATGTTTCACCTGGTATCTTATATGTATATATAATGAAATCTATATATAGAGTCAAGCTTTTGCCCGCCGGGCCGGTCTTCCTCCGGTGGCCGCCGGCTGGGGGAATGGATGGCGGCCTGGCCTGAAGCAGCAGAGCCGGTCTCTTTCTTCAGTCAAGATGTACTGCCGATTGGTGATCGATGACGAACTGTATGAGTTCATCCAGCTCGCTGTCAATCCTGGATGATGCGTCCATAATGTCGTCGCGGTTCACCTGGGCGGCAAAGCTTTTCTCCTTGAGTTTCTTTTTTACCGATTTCACCTTCATGCCCTCATACCCGTCGGGGCGAACCAAACTCACCGCGTGGATAAATCCGCTCAATTCGTCGAAGGCGTACAGCATGTGGTCCAGAGGACTCACCGGTTCAACACCAAAAAAGGCCGGAGAGTGGGATGCGATGGCGTGAAGCACTTCCGGATCCGTGCCGTCCTCCAGATGCTCAATGATTTTCCGGCAATGCTCATCGGGCCAACGGTCCCAGTCGGCGTCGTGGAGAATTCCGGCGACCTCCCATTTCTCCTGTTCCCGCTCATCGAGCCCCAAACGATCCCGCGCCCAGGCCCGCAGAAGGGCGCCGACCTGCGCCATGTGAAGCCGCAGACGGGGGTTATCAACCCAATCATGTATCAGTTTGATGGCCTCGTCCCGGCTCGGGAACTGCCCGGTGTTCGCCGCCGATCCAAATTCCTGCCTGCCAAGATTGTGACTGCTCGTTTGTGTTTCTTCATTCATTGAAACAGCATACGAAAAATGGCAGAAAAAATCACTGTCTTCTAAATGGACAAGCGCAGGAGGCCGGGCTATGCTGAATGCCTCGGATACTTTTACCCAGGGGGGAATCACATGAAAAACTTCACATTTCACAATCCGGTTGAAATACGCTTTGGCCGGGGAACCATCGCTTCACTGGATGAGGCTCTATCGGCTCACATCGGATCTGAGGTTAAAATTTTGCTCCTGTACGGTGGGGGTTCAATTAAAAAAAACGGCGTATACGAACAGGTAGTACAGGCCCTGGGGGACAGGCCGCTGGTCGAGTTCAGCGGTATTGAAGTAAACCCCGAGTACGAAACCTGCGTTCGCGCCGTGGAAACCCTTAAGCGCGAAGGTTGCGGCTTTATTCTTTCGGTCGGCGGCGGTTCGGTGCTGGACGCGGCGAAGTTTATCGCCGCAGCGGCAGCGATGGAAGTAGAGGATCCCTGGGATATTCCCTGCGGCCGGGTGAAGGTCGAAAGAGCTCTTCCCCTGGCAGCGGTAATGACCCTCCCTGCCACCGGCTCCGAAATGAACAGCAACTCGGTCATATCCCGCCGCGAACTCGGCGATAAACGGGGATGGGCCAGCGACCAAGTGTATCCGAAATTCTCCATCCTCGACCCGGAGACTACTTTCAGCCTGCCTTCCCGCCAAAGCGCGAACGGGGTGGTCGACAGTTTTGTCCATGTCATGGAGCAGTACCTCACCTATCCGGTAAACAGCCCGCTGCAGGACCGGTTTGCCGAAGGAATACTCAAAACCCTCATCGAGGAAGGTCCCAAGGTGATGGAAAACCCGAAGGATTACGACGCCCGTGCCAATATTTTCTGGGCGTCCACCATGGCCCTCAACCGCATCATCGGACTCGGTGTGGTTCAGGATTGGGCGACCCATGGAATCGGGCACGAACTCACCGCACTCTACGGCATTGATCACGGGAGGACCCTCGCACTGGTTCTTCCGGGAGTAATGGAGCTGCGCCGGGAGGCGAAGAAAGAAAAGCTCGTTCAGTACGCCGAGCGGGTCTGGAATATCAGCATCGGGGATGATCAGGTGAAAATCGATGAGGCCATTGCCCGGACCGTGCTGTTTTTCGAGGGCCTCGGAGTCCCCACTACCCTGAAGGGCTATGAGCTGGATGCCGGCGCCGCGGATGCGGTTGCTCAAAATATCGAGAAAAAAGGCTGGATGCTCGGTGAGCATCAGGATATCGGACCCGCGGAGGTTCGGGAAATTCTGAAACTCAGGAGCTAGGACGATGAAAGCACGGGATTCGGGTTTTATCTGGACCGAAATCGAAGAGCCCGGTGATTTTGCGGTGTTTCGGGACATTACCCCCCTCAGGGGATATCCTGCGACCCTTCCAGAGAGCTTCCTCACCGGCTACCAGGGAAGGGGCTTCGTGACCCAGAAAACAAACGCCCTCCCCGGGGCCGACTCGCCGCTGGGGGCCATCCTGATACTCGACTTTTTGTTTGTCACTTCTCTCATTGATGATGAAGAAACCCTCGGGCGGGCGACTGCTGATCTTGTGAGACGGCTCCTGTCCGACGAAGGAATAAATGCCGTCCATCTCCTTCCTCCCCTGTGCGCCGGAAAGCCTATTAATCCGGGAAGCAGTCCGTTTTATAAGAATATGGGAACCGGTGATTTTACCTGGAGAAATTATGTCCGCATGGAGTTCATCGGCAACGCCGGGGATCATCGAAGTGAGAATCTGGCCGAACTGGGCTTTCCGGGTCAGCCAGTGGATTTCCTGCTTCGGGACGGAACTGGCATCACCGTCCGGGGATTTTTCGGCTCCCAGCTCGGACCGTCCCTCCAAGCCGCTCCGCAAAAGGGTGCTGCCCTTGGGGAGGCGGAACTCGCGGCGGTGCTGCAGGAATCCTGGAGCGCCGACCTGATTAACGCCATGGGGGGCATTGAGGAGTTTTCCCGCTACGGCATGGGCGTTTTTCTTTACGACGGCGATGAGCTGGTATGCGGGGCATCAAGTTTCTGCCGGTACACAAATGCCATTGAAGTCGAGGTGGATACGAAGCCCGACCGACGAAAATCCGGGTTGGCCAGATGGGCAGGAGCCGCACTGTCGCTGATGGCGGCGGCTCATGATCAGTATTTGTGCTGGGATGCCGCACACCCCAGTTCGGCGAGAATTGCCATTGACCTGGGGTTGGGGTTTTGCGGGCACTACATCTGCAGCGTATACCGCTTTGCCGATGCTTCCAGCACCAGCGCAGGAGGAATCGAACATTGATCCTGACTATCGGCGCCATGGACGGGGAGATTTCCGCCTGTTCGAAAGCCATCTCAAACTCTTCAACGCATCACAGCATTAGCGGAACCAGGCTCATCCTTGGAACACTGGAGGGCTGGGAGGTTGCCCTGGGCAAATCGGGGGTCGGCAAGGCGATGAGCGCCCTCTGCGCTCAGAGCATGATAGAGTATCTCATTTCGTTGGGTAAGCGCCCCCGTGCGCTGGTGTTCACCGGACTTGCCGGAGCCTTGAATCCCCAATACGAAATTGGCGATACGGTAGTCTCCCGGGACTGCGTCCAGCATGATCTCAACGCCACCGAGCTCGGAATTCCCCTGGGCACTGTGCCGTACAGTCCCTACCGCTTTCTTACGGCAGACCCGGTCCTTGTTGCCGCCATGATGAGCTTCTCTCCAGCCGCCGGGGTTCTTCGGGAAGGGCGGATCCTCACAGGGGATCAGTTCATCAGCCGCCGCGACGAGCCGCGTTATGAGTATTTGCGGAAGGAGCTCAACGGCGATGCGGTTGAGATGGAGGGCGCCGCAGTGGCCCTCTGCGCGACGGTAAACAACATTCCGTTTTTACTCATTCGCACTATCAGCGATAAATCCGACGGAAGTGCGGCTGTAAAGTTCAGCGAGTTTCTTCCAATCGCAAGCGAGAACAGCCTTATGGCTCTGCGGCATCTTCTCAGAAACCTCGACTAAGAACGCTTCCTTCTTTTGGAAATTGTTCTTGCATTTTCCTCCATAATAGCCAATACAGTATACATATGGACAATCTAAAACCAGGGGTAGCCCCCATTTCATTTCCCGATGTCACCGGCCTGATTTCCCGTCTGGCGGATAGTCGCCAGGAGGATTTTTCCATCATCAGCAAACTGCACCTGATGGAGTTGTTTACCGCGGTACTGGGCGGGCATTTTACCGTTGCGCCAGGGCCGTCGGATGATGGGGACGAGGAGCCGGTCTCGCTGGAGGATTGCCGAATCGATGCCATGGAAGTACGGCGGATCAGCATGGCGGATATTCTCTCCCAGGGAATTGCCCTCTACGGCGATTATTACCGTAGGGCGGATGATGCGGGCAGGATGGAGTTAAAGGCCCGGTTTATTGAAGCCAGCGGCGCGGCCTGCGACCCCGAGACCCTGAAGCCCTGGTCGGCGAGGGAAGGCGGGGAAGAACTGGCGCTGGTTCTCAGCGGCGGGGCCCTGCTGGGCAGCTTTCAGCTCGGTGCCATAGAGTACCTGGTTGACGGCTTTGCCGCATCAGGCAGCGGGGCAAACTGGTCCAGGTTTTCACCGGATGCCATTGCCGGAACCTCCGTAGGAGCCATCAACGGACTTGCTCTTTCCTGTTTCAAAGAGCAAACCGGAAAACGCCTCACGGCGATATGGGAGTCCATCAAGCGTCAGGATCATTTCGTTCTCCTGGACCCCGAAATCCAGGCTATACAGAAAGGCGCCAACGCCGTGCCCCTGCTGCGCCGGTCCCCCCTGGACATGCTGTCCATGCTCAACCCTTTTCCCAAGCTCCGCGATAAGGCCAAGGGTAAAAGTCCGCTCTTAACTATAGTCGCTTCGTATATTCTGGCCCACGGCAGCCTGATTTCCTCCCGGACCTGGCGTCTGGTGAAGCGACTGGGTGTTCATAATGACGGCATCGACCTTCTCGGAGCCCTGACACATCAGCCAATACAGAAGATGCTGTATGACGCTATTGAGGACGAATACGGCGCTGAACATCCTTCAATTCCCTTTATCTGTCCGGTGACGAACCTGAATGACAGTCATGAATACCTCTTTTCTTCTGAAGGTATCGTCTACAAGTACTCTAATCACGATGACTTTACCCGTATCATCGCCCGGTACAGGCCGGTGTATCACGAAATGTCCCGCAAATTTGCCGATAGCTTTCAGCGTCCGGAAAATGCGGAGCTGGTGGAAAAGGATGAAGTCGGCCACCCGGCGGATGACGAAGAAAGCGGCGCTGAAAATACCGCCTACGATCCGGCCTATCTGAGACTTTGGTCGGATGCTGCCCGTGATGGAGACCAGATTCCGGTAAAATACCGGGTTATGCCAGGGGTTATCGGATCATCCAATATCCCCCTGGCCCTTGGAACCGTTAATGCCATACTCCGTCCGCTGGACGGCGGTTCATCGGCTGACTCGCGAGAGATATCGGCGCCGCCCATCAGAAAACACATTAAAATACACGGGGTCGACGGTGCATTGCGTCTCAATTTTCCCATCAACGCCCTGTTGAACCATTTCGAAGACAACCACGACAAGCACATTCCTCCATCACCTGCCCGGGATTTTCGAAAACTGATCACTATAAGCGCCACAACAAAAAACAAGGAGTACAAGGATTTTCGCGGGGACGGCGAAGAAGGTGTCCAGATCTTCGAAAACCTCGGCAGGAGCATCGATATCGTTCTGAATCAGATAAATGTAGCCAGCCGAACGAGCCTGAAACGGGTCCACGGCGGAAGGCGGCTTGAAACCGCCCACATCGATCCGGTGATTCAGATTCACTCGGGATATGTGGTGGACCCGGGACTTATACAGATAAGCAGGGATTACGGGCGGATGAGGGCCTTCGACATCATGGATCTGCATGGAGGCTTATCGGAGGGCGGGATTGCCGACGCGGACCTTGTTCCCGCAATGATAATCCTTATGCTCCTCACTCTGGAGATTGCGGTTCAGCGGAAACGGGCCTGGGAGTTGGAACAGGACATAGTCCTGACCCTCCTCGACCGGGACCCGGGTTTTTGGAACAGCGCTCTCCGTTCGCGGGCTGTGAATGTGCGCCGTGGAAAGGACGGTGCCGGCCTGCTTCAGAAGGTAAGCCGGCGTTGGGAAGCCTGCCAAGGATTCGTGGACTGCCGAAAGCGAAAGTACCCTCACAATGAGCTCAAACGGGAGCTGTACGGCCCCTGCAGCATCGGGACAAACCGAGGGAAGCTACAGACCGCCCGGAACGCCGTGGCCCGTCTGAGCGATATTCAAACGGAAATAACCGGCATAGCCGGGATGTGCCGCGGGCCGGCTGACGGCGGTTGTGAGATGCATGTTTCACCGGTTTCCGACCTCATCGAGCTTTTGAACGCCGCAGGGTGCAGATTGTAGGTCCCCTGAGACCCGGTGAACATGGCCGGCGCGACGGACCTTCTTTCCGGGATTGTCGTCCGGCTACTTGCCAGACCTATGCCGATTCCGACGAGGCAGCGCGACGGCAAAAAAATAGCCCGCAGCCGAATTACCGGTCTGCGGGCTGTTTTTGCGAAATAACTCTGAATTATACGAATTTTACCGCAGTTCCCCATGCGAGAATTTCAGCTGCGCCGGAAACTACCGCAGAGGAAGCATAGCGGATATTGATGACTGCATCGGCTCCCAGAGCTTCGGCGTCCTCAACCATGCGTTTTGTCGCAATCGCCCGGGCCTCATTCATCATTTCGGTGTAACCCTTGAGTTCACCGCCGACAATAGTTTTTAATCCGCTCATTATGTCCTTTCCGATGTTCTTCGACTGAATAATCGAACCGCGAACCATTTGAAGCGTCTGGATGTTTTTCCCGCTGACAAAATCAGTATTTACTAAGATCATCTTTATCCTCCTGATTGATCTCTTTGAAGCGCTGTACCGCAGCAGTTATAAACGCCGCGAGCAAAGCCAAGGTTCCGATGACGATGAGAATGCTAATCCATCGAGGCATACCGGGTTGGGAGAAAATCCAGAAATACAGATATCCGAAACCGGCGAAGATCGGAATAAAAATGAGCAGGGTGAGTATTACCCCGGCGCGTTTGGTCATTCGCTCTCCTTTGAAATTCATGCAAGCTCCTGAAGGGAACCGTGCCCTTTTTTATGCATTGTACCGAGTGCCCCGAAGCTTGTTGCTCCAACCTCTCGTGCATAGGCTAGGCGCCTGGGGGCGGTAATCACCTCCGGATATCCCGGTAAAGTCCAGCGTTCAACAAGCTTCCGGGCACCAGATACATCATATACCCGGTAGTGAGGAAAATATTCAAAAAAAATTTCGCAAACGGTAGAAATATGCGGCAGTGATCATCGAGCCGAAGCATCAGGACGGGCATCAAAACCTCTGAGATTTGGGCTCTCCAAGGTCGTCCCGTATCAGGAGGATGGGCATTTTTGCTCAAGTTCTTCAGCGCTGAGAAAACCCCTGGCGGCGCCGTTTGCCCCAATTTTCCATCCGGCAAAAAAGACGGCCTTTTCCAGGGCTGCAGCCGCCCCGACGCCTTGTGCCCAGAAATGAAGGAAGGAGGCAAACAGGGCGTCGCCGGCGCCTACGCTGTTCACCATCGGTCTCGGCAAAACCGCCGGTATCCTCACAAAGCTGCGGCTGCTGCGCTGCCACAGCAGGGCGCCGCGGCTTCCCATACCTACTACTGCCAGATGAAACTGATAGAGATCGGAAAGTTCAAGAATGAACTCTTCCTCCCTGCCGTCAATGGCCTCATTACTGAGAAACAGCAGATCTGCGGCAGAAAGAAAGTCCCGGTTGTATTCATCCCGGGAATTACTGAGAACGTGAAGGTCCGTGGCAATGATTTTCCCGGCTTTTTTCGCTTCTGCAAGAAAGGGTCTAGCAAAATTGATGGGAGTGAGTACGCATACATCAGATCCTGGCAGGGCCGACAGAAAGCGTTCCCTGGGATATTCGGTTTCCTGCACATGCTTTAAGTCGACATGAATCTGCCTGCGCCCGCTTTCATCCCGCAATATTACCGAGACCGGGGTTTTTTCCAAAAGGGGCAACACTCCAGCGGCCTCAAGGCCCAAATCGGCATACTCGGCCATCATCATGTCGCCGGCATAATCACTGCCGGTCATAGAAGCATAACTAACTTCGGACCCCAGGGATTTGAGCGCCAGACCCAGGTTGAGGCCGACTCCCGACGCATGAATATCTATGCCGTTGAAGGGATAGCACACCGGAAAATATTCCAGTGGAAATCTCTCTATTTTTAGATTGATTTCCACATTGGTGAGTCCGGCGATCAGAAAAGTTTTCACTATCAGCGATTGAGGCGAATCATTAGATTTTCTTCAACACCACCGTCGAATTATGTCCGCCGAAGCCAAAACTATTGGAGAGGACGACGTTTATGGCTTTTTCTACCGGTTCGGTGTTAATCGTCGATTCTTTGAGGGCCACGCCGTCATCAAAGTCATCAATATTGATATTCGGCGGGACGATACCTTCATTCATCGCCTTGATGCTTAAAATTGCCTCCAGGGCCGCGGTGGCGCCTAAAAGGTGGCCGTGCATGCTCTTGGTAGAGCCCACATGAACTCGCTCTTCGTTTCCATTAAGCAGCTTGTATACCGCCTTGCTCTCGGCAATATCGCCCAATGGGGTCGATGTGCCATGGGTATTGATATAATCGATTTCCGAAGGGTCAATGCCCGCCTGCCTAACCGCCATTTCCATGGAGTACAATGCGCCTACCCCTTCGGGATGGGGAACTACGAGGTCGTGGGCGTCACCGCTCATGCCAACTGCCGCAAGTTCTGCCAGAATGTTGGCTCCCCGGGCTTTTGCGTGCTCGTATTCTTCGATTACAAGAATTCCGGCGCCCTCGCCCATGACGAAGCCGTCGCGTCCCTTGTCGTAGGGGCGGCTCGCCTTGGTCGGAGTGTCGTTATATTTGGTGGACAGGGCCTGCATGCGGCTGAAACCTGCGACGGCGATCTCGACAACCGAATCCTCGGCACCGCCGGCCACAACCGTGCTGCAGTAACCGAGCTGAATCATCATGTATGCAACGGCGAAGGCGTGGTTCGCGGTGGCGCAGGCCGTCTGGGTCGCCATATTCGGACCCTGGGCACCCAACTCCATGCTAACCACACCGCTGGCGATATTCCCGATGGTTGCCGGAATGTACATGGGGCCGACGCCGCGGGGACCCCGGTTGCCCAGACTGATGGCATTAGACTGCTGGCTGGGAAGTCCGCCGATGCCCGAACCGATAACCACACCGACATCCCAGGGATTGGCGGCGATATCGATGCCCGACTGGTCGACAGCCTGGCGGCTTGCGGCCATGGCAAAATGGGTAAACTCATCCAAGCGTTTCGCCTGTTTGCGGAACTCTTCGCTGTAATGCTCAGCATAGTCAAAGCCCCGAACCTCTCCGGCGATCTGCGCAGCGTAATCGCTGGGGTCGAAGTGGGAGATGCGGTCTATTCCGCTCACGCCGTTTTTGACCTTTTCCCAACTGTCTTCCACATTGTTGCCCAGGGGGTTCAGGGTTCCCATTCCGGTTATGACTATTCGTTTTTTATCCATCGTAATTTCTCCAGTACTTCCGCAAGTTTCGTTTAAAATATTGCACATTTTCTTTTTTTAATCAAATGGCGTTCAGTATTATTAGGCGTTTTCATGTGCCTATGCCAAAAACCGATTAGTGTATTTAAATCAGCTGTTTTCGGGGCACGGGGAAAAACTTCCCTAAAACACTTGATTAGATAAAAAAATATCTATACATTTTTACTCATAAATAAGCCGGGGGATCGCTGGACCTTCCGGACAGAATTATCAATACTCGATAAACCTGAGTAAAAATGACAGAAAAGGTGCAAATCCCAAGCCGGGAAGCACCGGGGAGCACAATATATGAAGTTAGCAGTGTTCAGTACTAAGAACTGGGTCCGCAGTGCGTTCGACCAGGCGGTCGGCACAAGCGAACTCGAATTAAACTATCTCGAACCCAGGCTGGACATTCACACGGTCAGTTTGGCAGCGGGTCACGATGCGGTGTGCGTTTTTGTAAACGATGTTCTGGATGCGCAGGTGGTGCGCCGCCTGGCCGAGCTGGGCGTAAAAACCATTGCCCTGCGCTGTGCGGGTTTTAACAATGTGGATATCAAGGTCGCCTACGAGCTGGGAATACATGTGGTTCGGGTTCCGGCTTACAGTCCCTATGCGGTTGCTGAACATGCCGTAGGGCTGATTTTGGCCCTCAATCGCCGCTATCACCGGGCATACAATCGTATACGCGAAGGCAATTTCAGCCTGGACGGGCTGTTGGGATTCGATATTCATGGGAAGACCGTCGGCATAATCGGCACCGGAAAAATCGGACAGATTTTCGCCGGAATCATCCAGGGATTCGGAACCCGGGTGTTGGCCTACGACAAGTATCCCAGTGAAGATCTCAAGTCGAAGGGCGTGGAATATGTTGAACTAAAACAACTGTACGAGCAGTCTGACATTATCAGCCTGCATTGCCCGCTTAATCACGAGACCTATCACATAATAAATGAGTATGCCATCAAGGATATGAAGCGGGGAGTCACGGTTATAAACACCAGCCGCGGGCCTCTCATCGACTCCAACGCAGTGATAAACGGTTTGAAAAGCGGACAGATTGCCTATCTCGGGCTCGACGTGTATGAGGAGGAGGGTGACCTGTTCTTCGAGGATCTCTCGGATCAGGTAATTCAGGACGATACCTTTGTTCGGCTCCAGACGTTTCCCAATGTGCTGATTACCGCCCACCAGGCGTTTTTTACCAGGGAAGCAGTGGACAATATCGCCGATACCACAGTCGCGAATCTCGCAGAGCTTTACAATGCGGGCGAGTGTAAAAATGCCGTCCTGCCCGAATCAGCCTACGGTAAATAAGGGACTTCCTTAGAGGAGATACAAAAATGATACTCGAAACCATTGTGAGTTTCCTTCCCATAATTCTGCTGATATGGATGATGACTAAAAAGGATGCGGTTCCATCGGCAAAGGCTTTGCCCATCACCGCTCTCATCAGCTACGGCATTATGCTTCTGGTCTTTCGCCGTGATCCTAACCTGGTTCATGCAAATGTTCTCGATGGGCTGCTCACAGCTTGGACGCCTATCCTTATTATTTGGGGAGCAATTTTTCTGTTCAAAACGATGGAAGCCAGCGGCGCCATGGATAGCATCCGGCGCTGGCTGAACAGCGTCAGCCCCAACAAGGTGGCTCAGCTAATGATTGTCGGATGGGCATTTCCCTTTTTGATCGAGGGAGCCAGCGGGTTTGGTACGCCGGCAGCCCTGGCCGCGCCGATACTTGTGGGTCTGGGATTCCCCGCGATGAGGGTGGCAATCATGGCCCTGATCATGAACACCGTGCCGGTTTCATTCGGAGCGGTCGGTACACCGACCTGGTTCGGATTCGCCGGAATAGATTTAAACGCAGCGGAAATTCTGGAGATCGGGGTGAAGTCCGCCTTCATTCACGGTGCCGCGAGCCTGATAATTCCCATCATCGCCCTTTCGTTTTTGGTTAAGTGGCGGCATATCCGGAAAAATCTGGGCTTTATCCTGCTGTCAGTAGCTGTCACCGTCATCCCCTATATTGCGGTAGCCTTCTTCAACTACGAATTTCCCGCCCTGGTGGGTGGAGGCATCGGTCTCATTTTGTCAGTGCTCATCGCTAAGCTCGGCTGGGGACTCGATCGAAGCGAAGGGCATCTGATTGAAACTCTGCGGGAACAGGGCGAACTGCCGGCCTCCAATGCGGAAACCCCGTCGTTGATCCAGGGCCACGGCGGGGTCGGTCTCTCCGACAGGGCTCCCGGTCCTGCGGAACTGGCGAGGGCAACCTTTCCCTTATGGGGCACCATTGTCATTTTGGTAATCACCCGAATACCCCAACTCGGCCTCAAGGCCCTGTTAAACCTTGAAGAACCGGCTTTGCGTCTCGCCCTGGGTAGCCTCGGCGAGTTTTCTCTCAGCCCGGCACTGAGCCTGGGGTTGTCGGAGATTTTCGGCACGACGGTGAGCTGGAGCCACAAACTTCTCTATGTGCCGAGCATAATTCCCTTTGGGCTCATAGCGGTTTTGACCTTCTTCTGGTTTCGGATGGACCGGAAAGCCGCGGCTTCAGTGTTTGGTGACTCGGTCCGACAGCTGAACGCACCCGCAAAGGCGCTATTGGGAGCCCTGGTTTTTGTCAACCTCATGATGATGGGCGGACAGGGTTCCGCGGTGGCGCTTATCGGATCGGCTCTCTCGGGGGCAACCGGAGGAGCCTGGAAATACTTTTCAGCACTTCTCGGCGTCCTGGGAAGCTTTTTTAGCGGCTCGAACACCGTCAGCAACCTGACCTTCGGGCCCATCCAGGATTCCATCGCCGCAAATCTCGGCCTGAATAGGACAACCATTCTGGCGCTACAGTCGGTAGGCGGTGCAATGGGGAATATGGTTTGCATAAATAACATCGTCGCCGTCAGTTCGGTACTGGCCCTGGAAAAAAGCGAAGGCTACATCCTCACCCGGACCGTCCGGGCCCTCGTTGTCTATGCTGCAGTCGCCGCCTTTATGGCTTTTTTCCTGGCGTAAGCGCTCTCTGGATTCCGCCGGTCTGCATCACAGACCGGCGGAGGTTCCCCTGGAGAATAATTCCCAGTGCCCCGAAAACAGCTGAATTAAATCAGCTGTTTTCGGGGCACAACCCAAATATATCTACATTTGTTGAGTTTTTTCTTACGCCGCCAATAAAGATTCTGACTATTTTTCTCAGGAAAATGAAAAGATCCCTCCAAACAATCACTATATGTGATTATTCTATACCTATGAAAGAAATGACGCGTCACAATGCCGGCAGGATCTACCTGTTTCTCCTGCTATTGTCGGTAATCGGGTTTATCACCTTCCTGGCCATCGGCGGAACCCAAACCGCCCCGGGTGAAGAACCCTTTTTACTGTTCGGGTGGATGACCATTCAGTTATTCATAGGAGTCATTTTCGTACTCTTTTGGCTGGTCAGCTACATAATCTACTTCTTTTTCTTCTGGCCGTACCGATAGGAGGTCCCATGGCTTTTACACTTATTGCTCTCACGCTCTTTGGGGCTGTCATCGTGTTTATGGCGGCCTACGGTTACCGAATCAGCGCCAAAACTGCCGAAGACTTTATGCTCGGCGGTCGAACCATCGGCGTCGTCGTTATGTTCTTTTTTGTACTCTTTGCGATTTCTTCAGCCTGGACCTTCTACGGATTTCCTGGTCTTCTGTATACCCAGGGACCAGGATACGTTATGTTTATCTGGGGTTCGGTAGTCGGTTTTGCCGGGCTCTATATGTTTCTTGGTCCCCGGCTGTGGGCATTGGCCAAGATAAACCGTTTTCTCTCTCCGGTTGAAGTTTTAGGTGAGCGCTATCAGTCCAAGACCCTTCGGCTCATCCTCTCTTTGAGTATTCTCGCATTCATCGTCCCCTACGTCGGCATTCAGCCCTTGGGTGTTGGAGCGGGATTCGAAGCCCTCACCGGCCTGCCTGCAGTCTGGGGTGCAGTTTATACCGCCGTCATATTAATTGTGCTGGTAATGCTTGGCGGGATGCGCATTGTGGCATGGGTTAATATCTTTCTGGGAGTCATTTACATGACTGCACTTTTGGGGAGCCTGCTATGGGCGGTAAACGTCCTGTTCCCCGACGGTGGTCTTGCCCAGGCGGCGAGCATCGTCGCCCAAACGCGACCTGAACTGCTTTCGGACCCTGGCCCTGCGGGTGCCTACACGCCGGTTGTCCTCGGAGGCACCTTCGTCGTCGGGATTCTGGCGTTCAGCTGGCCCCATGTGGCTATCGGCTGTATGACTGCCCGGGACAAGAGCCTGTTCAAGTGGTTCCCCCTGCTGATCTTTGTGTTTGGAGGCCTGTTCTTCTATATTCTTCCCTTTATTTGGGGATCCTTGGTTGCTCCCGCGGCGATGCCCCTGGAGGAATTGCAGGCCCTGGCCAATAGCAACGGGGTTTCCCTTCAAACAGAGGCTGACCGGGTGGTTCAGACGGTTATCAGCCGCACTCTGCCAGAATGGTTCGGCGTGTTTGTTCTGCTCGGAGTAATCGCCGCTGCGGTAAGCACCGCTGCCGTACAGCTGATGACCTCAAGCGTCATTGTCAGCCGGGACGTCATTCAGGGACTATTTAAACCCGATGCCAGTGACAAGCAGATTACCACCTGGGCCCGCTGGGCGGTTATCGGGGTTGTTGTCTTGAGCCTGATCGTCAGCTTTTTAAACCAGGGAGCCATGGCCCTCTACCTTACCGACGTGAGCGTTCCGGGATTCGCCCAGTGGGCGCCGGCCCTTGTCGGTGGGCTTCTGTGGAAACGGGGTACCAAGCAGGGAGCCATCGCGGGAACCCTTGCCGGCGTTATCTACCTGGTCCTCAGTCTGGTTATTGTCGTTAACGGCGAACGGCCTTTGGTAATCGGGCACCCGGTTATTCCCAGTCTCCTGGTGAATACCCTGGTGTACATTTTCACCAGCCTCTTTACCCGTCGGCCAAGCGAAGATATTGAATCTCAGTTCTTTGATGAAGTCGACGCCTATCTCAAGGCCGAATCAGCCGGCAAAGCGAATTCTTAGGAGTGTGTTGTGAGCGAAACGAGTAAAAAGCGCTGGAGGCTGATTTATAATCCAGAAGGGGATGTGTACGACGTCCCCAGCTACGGCGCCTCGGTAGCCGAGGGCCGCATTGCGGGAAAGTATCAACTTTCCAACACCCTGGTCCCCGACACCGTAGTGCTTCAGGCTGTAAAGCGGCCGGGAATTGTCGCCGGAGCTGATGTTACCGTCGACCGTTCCCAGGCCGAGCGCTACGGCATCGAGATCGCCCGGCTCCCGCGAAGCGGCCGCAACGGAGCCAAATCGGTGGGAACCATTCAACTCAGCGACCTCATGGCTAAATCATCGAAAAAGTTTGAGGCCGAGGAAACCCGGCCCGATGATCCGGCAGTCCTGATTTACACCTCCGGCACTACCGGCTTGCCCAAAGGCGCGATGCTGACTCACAGGAACTTTCATTTCCAGTGCAGCACCATTGTCACATCGCTGCTCGACTTTAAGTCCAGCGACCGGGTAATCGGAACCTTGCCGCTGTATCACATTTTCGGCTTGGCGAACTCCATGATTTCTGCTGTCTTTTTTGGCGCAAGCCTGGTGATGATTCCCCGCTACTCTCCGCAGATACTTCTGGAGACAATAGACAAACACAAGGCGACAATACTTCCGGCGGTTCCCACCATGTATCAGCATCTCATGTTGGCCGCCCGGATGGCGCGCAACAAATCTGTGGTGCCCAAGAGCCTTAACCACTGTATTTCCGGAGGCGCGCCGTTGAGTCAGCGCCTGTACGAAGATTTTGGCAAAACGTTTAATACGAACATCATGGAAGGCTACGGCCTCACCGAGTCCACCTCTGCGGTGGCGGCCAACGGGGTAAACGGTGAATACCGCGACGGGTCTATCGGCAGACCGGGGAATGGCGTCGAAATGAAGATTTTCGATGACAACGGCGAGGAAGTAGCCGCCGGAACCGAAGGGGAAATCGCCATCCGGTCCACCACTATTTTCAAGGGATACTGGAACAACGCCGAAGCGACCAGTCAGGTGCTGAGAAAAGACGGTTGGCTTCTTACCGGTGATCTTGGCTATGTCGATAAGGACGGCTTCTTTTTTATCACCGACCGCAAAAAGGACATCATCATCCGCAGCGGTTATAACATCAGCCCGAGGGAGATCGAAGAGGTTCTGGATCTCCATGAAAACGTCCTGGAATCCGCGGTTATTTCCCGCAAAAGCGCAAAGGGCGACGAAGTGGTTGTGGCCTTTATCGTCCCCAGAAACATCCCCGAAGAGTTCGGCAGCGAAGCCTCGGACATCGACCCCGAAGCCCTTCACAACAGCGACTACGCCAGCAAAATGATCGGTGAAATGAGGGATTATGCGGATACCGGTCTTGCGCTGTACAAACAGCCCCAGGAGTACCGCATAGTGCCGAGTCTCCCCAAAACCGCAACCGGAAAGGTGCTCAGACGGGAGCTCCGTCAGAATGTGGAGGATGCGCGGCTTATTGCGAAGAGGAAGGAACATGTTCAAAGCTAAGCTATTCGGAAAGAACGAGCCCGATGTCCAGGAGCTGCCTATCGGACTCGGGAAAATGTTTGAAACCATCAGCACCCAGTTTAAACGCAAGGAAGCCATTCGATACGAAAATCAGGTAATGAGCTACCAGGAAGCCGATGAACAGGCTAGCCGGGTCGCCGGCGGATTAAAATCCCTGGGAATCGGTCCAGGAGACAGGGTGGCAATAATGCTCCCCAACATTCCTGAGTTCTACTACAGTTTTTTCGGCATACAAAAACTCGGTGCCGTTGCAGTGCCGTTTAACACCATGTACAAGGGCCGGGAGATTACCCATATCCTTCAGGACAGCGGCGCACGGGCGGTCATCTGCCTTTCCAATTTCGCCAGTCTCATACAGGAAATTCAGCGGGACTGCCCCGATCTTGAAAATGTCATCATTACGGGACAGCGCACCTTCGTCTACGTCGATCCCGGCTCCTCGGTGAACATTCAGATGGTTTTCGAAAAATCGAGGTTTGAAAATTTTGACGCAGCCTACCACGCCATCGGCGATGTGCTGGTGAAGACCTTTCACAGTCTCGGTGTTGTAGAAGCCTGGTACAGCCACATCGGAGCAATCCGGGCAAGCGGAAAAAAGCTCGGCACCATATTGTTGAATGAAATCGAAAACCTCTACGTGGCAAACATCGTTACCTTCCTGAAGGACATGGATAACGGACCACTGTTCAAGGTCCTGTACATCCCTCCGGAGTTAAAAGAACGGGCGCTGGAACCCATGACGAGCATTCGGACCGAGATCGGTTCGCAGGTCAGCCTTGAAGAGTTCAAGGATGTCCTCGTCAGAAAACTCAGCGATGCTTTCGAGATCCAGTTCGATGAAGGTGGACTGACCAGGGACGAGCTCATCGCCTATGAAAAGAACCGGGCATTGGCCGGACGGGTATGATTTTACGGCGGTTCAGCGCCTAATATATGGAAATGAAGGCAGAGTGAATATATACTAACAGTAGCGAAGGCGGTTAACTGCGCTTAACTGACTGTGCTGCTCATCACAACATGTCATGCCCCGGTCCTCCGCAATTATTCTGGAGGCATGTACCATGAAAACACTCTACCAAATCTCGCGGGCGGCTATTCTGCTGCCCCTCATTTTCACCCTGGCTGCCTGTGATTTTTTTCCCGGTCCCTTTGGGGATGAGGCTGAAATTCATTTGTTTCACGGTGACCGGGAAATCCTCGGCAACGACACTTTGGATTTCGGTACTGTCGGGGAGTCCGAAGTTAGCCGGCTTGTCCTGACTATACGAAATCTCGGGGAAGCCGAGCTACGCTTTACCGCGGCTCCGGAGATCAGCGGCAGCGATGCCCTGCAATTCGAAATCATCGAGGCACCGGCCTCGACCGTTGCGCCTCGGTCGAGCGGCAGCCTCAGCATAGAATTTCACCCAACGGACGCCGGTCAGATGAGCGCCGTGTGCACCCTTTATTGTAACGACCCTGTTCTGAACATATTCAGCTTTACGTTAACCGGAAGCATGGAAGCATCAACATCGGGTGCGCCGAATCTATCAGTGAGTTCCGGCAGCGGCACGCTGTTTTCCAGCGGTGATGAAATCGATTTCGGAACCGTTACAACGGCGAACAGCACAGTCGGGTATAATCTTATTTTGGCTAACGACGGTAATGCTGATCTTAATCTCGACGGGGATATCATTATTTCCGGGGTCGATGCCGGACAGTTCGGCGTTGCCGCTCAACCGTCGGAAGCTCTCATCGCTTCGGGGGAATCGATAGATTTGATTGTGAACTACGCCCCGACGGCCGCTGGTGAGGCGCTGGCCACGGCCACCATCAGCAGCAATGATCCCGACACTCCTGATTTTGTCCTGCAGCTTCGGGGAAACTATACGCCCCCGGATCCTGTGCCTGAAATCCGGGTGGGTATTGGCGCGACGGTACTCTCCGACGGTGATACGGTTTTTTTCGGCGAAATTACCGATGACTCGAGTTCCGCAAGAGTTTTCCGCATAGAGAACCTGGGAACCGGCGATCTGGCATTATTCGGCGTTGGCATAGACGGGGACGCCTACAATGAGTTCTCACTTACCGCGGCTCCTCCTGCCAGCATACTTCCGGGCGAATGGGCTGATGTCGAGGTCATATATGATCCGGCGGAGCCCGGGGAGTCTTTGGCCGCGCTGAATATCACAAGCGATGACGCCGATGAGGGAAGCGTTTCCTTGATACTCCGGGGTGTATACTCGCCGCCGGCCCAGCTTTTCTACGTGGAATTCGACAGCCTTGGAGACGACTCTTTTATCCTCGCTGCGGATATCGCCGCAAACGGAGATATCTACATGGCGGGGCGAACCTATGTCACCGCCGATCATGCTGACATATTCGTCGCGAAAGTCTCCTCCGATGGAGTTCCCGATGCCGGCTTCGGCAGCGGCGGATTTTTTATCTTTCCCGGCAGCGCCGATAAACTGGACAGCGTGCGCAGCATCGAGCTGATAGAGAGCGCCGGTGTGGTACAGAAAATCCTCCTCGGAGCATACACCTACCTGGGAACATCATCGACATACAACGATTCCACGGTCATTCAGCTAAACGCCGACGGAACTCTCGACACAGCCTTCGGCGGCGGAGACGGATACTATCTGGTAGATAACCCAACCAGGCCATCCAGCGGGTTTATCTGCCGCGATCCTTCCACCGGAAACATCTATGTGCCCTACGGCGAAGTTGGCGGAACATTTAATGCCAGAATCATCCGCCTGAACTCTTCAGGCGCCCTGGACAATAGCTTCAACGGAAGCGGATATCTTGATATTGACGCCTACGGCTGGACAGACTATTCACGATGGTTTTATTGCTACGGAGGAATGCTGTACTATCCGGTCTATTCATACGTCTACGGCAACAATGACAAGGCCTACGGGGGCATTCTTCGCTACAACCTTGACGGCAGTCTGGATACGAGCTTTGGGGAAACCAACGCCGGGGCAACGAACTACGGAGCCACCAACTCCGGCAAGCAGGGCTGGGCCATGTGGCCGCCGTATAACGACGTTGCCAGCGGTCAATGGGAAGACGCATCCAGTTATATCGCATTCGGAGCGGACGGTACCCTCTACCTCACCGGCCGGGACGCTCTTTCGAACAACGGGGCGACTCAGCGGGGCTATGTGGTGAAATTCAGCAATGACGGCGTCTTGGACAGCTCATACGGTACCGGCGGAGCCTATTATGACACCGGCGGAACCGGAAGCGACAACGCTTCCACCCACTACCTTTGCATCGACTCCCTGGGAAACGCATATGTGAGAGGGGCGGACTACAATCTTGATCCCCGGGATGACTATATTTTCAAACTGGATGCCAATGGAGATTTGGATACGACCTTCGCCGGCGACGGATATCTTCGCAACAGCGAGCGGAATTTTAATCACGGAACGCCGGTGTATGTGGATGATGATCACATCCTCATTCTCGGTCGCAACGAACTTACAGGAAAGCCCGCGGCATATATGATCGATGCCCAGGGAAATCCGAAATAAGGTATGATGCTGATCTGACAGCTATGTTTCCGCACGTCTCACAGGCGGCGCCGCAGGGCGCCGCTTTTTTTACATAGCGATAGCTTCAACAAGCTTTGGGGTACTTATGTTGATTGCCCGTAAGGTTTCACCATCCTATACTGTTTCTATGAGTAGAATATCCAACGCAGCAAGCATACTTCCCTATGGCGATATGATCCCCCGGATTCCCGAGGACGTTTTTGTTGCCGACGGGGCGAGAATAATCGGCGATGTTGAAATCGGACCGCTTTCAAGCATCTGGTACAATACAGTGATACGGGGCGACGTTCATTTTATCAGATTAGGGGCGAGAACGAATATTCAGGACAACTCGATGCTTCATGTCACCCACGACACGGCGCCGCTGAATATCGGAGAAGGGGTTACCGTCGGCCACAGTGTTACCCTGCACGGATGCACCGTTGAGGATCACTGCCTTATCGGAATCGGAGCTATAGTGCTGGATCACGCACGGGTTTCCTCAGAGTCCTTTGTTGCCGCAGGGGCGGTGGTCACCCCGGGGTTTACCGTTCCATCGGGTACGCTGGTTGCCGGAGTTCCTGCGAAGATCGTCAGAGATCTGCGTCCGGAAGAAGTTGCCGATTTACACGCCAGCGCAGAACGCTATGTAGCGTATGCCCAAAAAACCTGGGCCTCGCTAAAAAACAGCTAGACTTTTTTCAAACAACTAGACATAATAATTCCCGGGAGCTATACTGTTCTCCATACCGCAGATGAGGTGCCGGTGCTGTACCGGGGCCACTGTCGGGACGGAAGCCAGGACCAAATCAGATGATTGACGCCACAGAACATATCGTCCGCAATGACAGTTCGCTGACCATGACGGACCTGGGTGACGGCAGCATTGATTTGGTGGTCACTTCACCGCCCTATCCCATGATTCAGATGTGGGATGAACAGTTCGCCGGATTCGATAGCGATATCGACGAACTTGTTGAACGGAACCAAGGTTCGGAAGCATTTGAGCGAATGCACGCAGTGCTCGACTCAGTCTGGGAGGAATGCTTCCGTGTCCTGATTCCCGGGGGAATCATCGCTATTAATGTTGGAGATGCGACGCGCAAACTGGGAGCGCATTTCCAGCTGTACCACAATCAAAGCAGAATCGTCCAAACCTTGCGCGGTTTGGGATTTCATATTCTGCCCCAAATTATCTGGCGCAAACCGACAAATGCGCCGAACAAGTTCATGGGGAGCGGCATGCTGCCCGGCGGCGCGTACGTAACCCTGGAGCACGAGCACATCATTCTCGCCCGAAAGGGAGGAAACCGACGGTTTTCAACCACCGGAGCAAAAGAGCTTCGCCGCCGTTCCGCCTTTTTCTGGGAGGAGCGAAATGCCTGGTTCTCCGACCTGTGGGAAATTCGCGGCGCCCGTCAGCACCTGAGCATTCCAAAATTTCGAAGCGACAAATTGTTCATGCGCACCAGATCGGCTGCCTTTCCCCTTGAAATTCCCCTCCGCCTGATTCAGATGTTCAGCATGCAGGGCGACAGGGTTCTCGATCCGTTTCTGGGAACCGGTACAACCAGCCTTGCGGCCATCTCGGCGGCCCGATCCTCAGTCGGATACGAGGTGGATCCCCGGGTTCTGGCAAATATCGAAGAGGATTTTGTGGGATCCAGGGATTATCTGCTGGGACTTCAGTTTCAGCGTCTTCAGGAGCATCTGAGCTTTGTCCAGAAACGCCTGGCGGAAGGGAAGGAACTAAAACACCGAAATGAATACTACCGCTTTCCGGTTATGACCAGTCAGGAGCGCAAGCTTATTATTCCCATGGTTTCGGGCATCTCTCCCGCCGTGAAGCGTAATAATCGGAATGACGTGATTTTCCGGGCAGCCCATGAAGCCGCCCTCGATTCCATCATGACCGACTAGTCTATTCCATTCTATAGTGCCCCCAAAACAGCTGATTTAAACTCCCTAATTATTGCTCTTGCAAAAATGTACAAGCGAACCGACATATGAACGTCCCGCTCATTACACTATTTCTTTACATGATAGTATTTGCACCATCCCCATCAGCTGTTTTGGGGGCACTAAGATTTCATTCGCATTTTTTTTGGCAATGCCGGCATTCTTAGAATATGTGCCAGCTTATCGAATCCAGGAAACGGCTTCCGAACTATATCGTCTCGGGATCGAGCTTTTCGCTCCAGGGTCGGTAGATCATGAGAAGAAAGGCAACTCCTGCGGTTACCATGTTGGAGCTGATCATTCCAATCCAAATTCCCTGGGGCCCGATCCCCACCACAACGCTGAGAATAAATGCCACGGGCACCCGAATTCCCCACAGCCTGAGAGCATTGAGCGCCGCCACCGGTTTGGTATCGCCGCTGCCCTGAAAGGCTCCGTTGAAAACAGTGAACAGGGCGAAGAAGATAACCGAGGGGCTGACCAGGCGGAACAGCACTGCACCCCATTCAATTACCTCGGGATCATTCACGAAAAATCTGGTGACCTGATTCCCCCAGAAAAAAGTGATGGTCATGCTCACGGTGATCATAATGAGTACCGCCGAGGCGGCCTGCCTGACGGCCAGGAAGGCTCTGCTGCGCTCGCCGGCCCCGAGTTTTTGCCCTACCAGCACTGCGGTGGCCTGGCTGAATCCCAGGGCAGGCATCATAAACAGGTTTATTATCCGGTTACCGACGCCGAAGGCCGCTATGACCGCTGTGCCGTAGCTGTTTACCACTCCCTGAAGTACCGTGAATCCCAGTGCGGAGGCGCTTTGACCAAGACTGGTGGGTAGGCCGATTTTGAAAATAAGGGCAAAAGCTTTCCGATCGGGTCTCATATTCTCCAGGCGCAGCCTGAGCCCGCTTCGACGGTTCAGCAGTACCACGGCCAAAGATATTACCGCATTTAAAACCCGGGCGGTGAAGGTTGCCCAGGCAGCGCCTTGAACTCCCATGGCCGGAAAGGGGCCAATACCAAAAATGAGCAGCCAGTCCAGGAGAATATTTAGGCCGACGGTGAACAGATTGATATAGAACGGGATATCGCTGCGGCCGATCCCCTGCTGCGCCGCCTGGAGGGCGAAACTCATGAACAGGAAGGGCATTGCGGCCAGGACAACCCGGAGATAACCGGTGGCAGATCCGAGAATTTCCGAGGGGACTGCCATCGTCCGAAAGATTACCGGCACAAGCAGTTGAAACAGCGGCATGAGAAAGAGACCGAGGATCACCATAATGGAAACCGTCTGCCCGAGGTAGAAATCAACAGCCTTGTTGTCTCCCTTTCCCAGGCTTTGGCTTATAAGGGTTCGGCCGGCCTGGCTGAAGCCACCGCTGAACAGCAGCAGCATAAACACAATGCTGAAGCTGGTGCTGGGGCTGCTGACCTCTGCGGGCCCGAGCTGGCCCAGAAAATAGGTGTCGGTCAGATTGTACAAAGATTGAAGAAAATTGGTGAGCATGATGGGGCCGGCAATGACGAAGAGGCTGCGCAGCATGCCTTTCTGCTCATCCCTGGGGATACCCGGATCTTTGGCAAGAAAATTTGGTGTTTGCATCAATTGGGTCCTTTTTTACATGGGGCAGGCTGTGCCCCTGCCCGGGTAATATAGCGAAAAAACCCGATTCCGGCAGGAAAACTTGACGTGTGCCCCCAAAACAGCTGATGGCCCCTGCGCCCGTAAACCGCATTCCACCGTTCCCGTTTGCGCTCTTGTTTAAGCGGGTTTAGAATGAGAGATATGAAGGATACCCGGCCATTACAATTTGCCGGCAGCTGGTATCCCGCCGATGCCGGAGACCTCGAGGCGCTATTCGCGGCATTCCCCCGGCAGCCCGATCCCGATCTTGTTGGGGGCGCGGTGCCCCATGCGGGACTGAGCTACTCCCGCAAGGGACAGTCCGCGCTTTTCTCCCGTCTTCCGGAGAACCAGTCAAATATTATTCTTCTTTCCCCGAGCCACTATCGGGCGATTAGCGGTTCCTCCTTTGTCGCCGGTCTTTACGGCGGCTATGAAACGGGTATACGCCGGGTGCGGGCTGCCGACGACGGGAAACAGTTTGAGGCACTGGGAATCGCAGTGGACCGGGGGGCGGCGGATGCGGAACACGCTGTGGAACTGACTCTGCCCGGGCTGGCGGCAGTTCTTCATGATTTCTCCCTGTGCGCCCTGCTCACTCCCCAACTTGAGGGGCACGGGCAGATCGAGGCGTTGGCGGATCAGCTGATAGACCTGGCAGGCAGACTCTTTCACGGAGAGAAATGGTTTCTCTTGGCCAGCAGCGATTTTACCCATTACGGGCCCCGATTCTCCCATCAGCCCTTTGGTCCCCTGAGTGATGATTCAGCCAGGCTTGAAATACAAAAACGGGATCTTTATGTCGCCGCTGCGCTATGCGAGGGGCGATGGGAGTCGGCTCTGGAAACAATGAGCCAGGCCGGAGCGCCGACCATTTGCGGAATCGTCCCTCTGGCGGTTCAGTCTGCGGTGGCTTCCCGACTCGGATGGAAGGGAGAGATTTTATCCTACTATAGTTCCTCCCAGATGCGAGGCAGCTATGACGGAAGCGCCGATTCCGTCGCATACGGAACTCTGGGGTATTGGTCAGAGGGAGGGGGAGGATGAAACCCGCCAACGAGGCATTGGATTCCCTGAGCTCGGAACAGCGTCGGACCCTTCTCTCGATAATGCGTGGGATTCTTGAAGACCATTACCGTTCAGATACTCCTCACTCGACCCGGACCCTGCAATCCGCCGGAGACTACAGCCGCATATCCGGATACCGGGAACTGCGCCATGTGCTGTCTGCTCAATGCGGGCTTTTTGTTACACTAAAACTCCCTCATCTGGGGGGGCAGCTGAGAGGCTGTATCGGACGGATGACTAGCACCCGGCCGTTGCGGGAAAGCCTGCCCGAGGTGGTGCTGGATGCCGCCTTGAAGGATCCCCGATTTCCTCCGCTTGGCGAGGATGAGCTGCCCGCAGTTCGCCTGGAGTTAAGTCTTCTCAGCCCGATGCGAGAGGTTGAAGGGGTAGATCATATAGTCATCGGCCGGCATGGAATATATTTGCGCTGCGGCGGAGCCTCGGCGGTCTTCCTCCCTGAGGTTGCATTTCAGCAGGGTTGGAACCTTCAAACCACCCTGGGTCACCTGAGCCTCAAAGCCGGCCTGCCTTCCGAGGCCTGGAGACGGGACGATGCCCGCTTTTGGGTTTTTACCAGTGTACATTTTGCAGAAGGTGAGGAGTGAGAGCCCCGCTGAATCCGCCCGGAGGGCCCCAGGACAGAGGGTCCCAGGCCGGAGGGCCCCAATCCGGAAGGCCCAAAGCCGTCGACCGGTCCGGCAAGCCCGGGACCACGGCACACACGCCGTCGGGGGTGCGATGCGATTATTGCGCGTTCGCCTGCATCATACCTGACGGGCAGACCGGGCGCTGCGGGGTGCGGGAGAATGCCGGCGGAACGTTGCGCACCCGCCATGCAGGAAAATACGTGGGTCCGGCCCTCGATCCGGTGGAAAAAAAGCCGCTCTACCACTACCGTCCCGGAACTCAGACCTTCTCGCTCGCCCGTTTCGGCTGTAACTTCAGATGCGATTTCTGTCAAAACTACCACCTGGTTGATGAGGTCTATCGCAGCGATGCCCATTATCGCCATCGGTCTGAGGACGAGCTGATGTCCCTATGGAGGGAGTCGGGCAAGCCGACGGTTGCCTTCACCTATTCGGAGCCCGCAGTCTGGCAGGACAGTCTCCACCGGTTTTCAGCATTGGTGAGAGGAGAAGGCGGCCGGTGCATCGTGGTAAGCAACGGGTTTTACGGTAATCCGGCCCTGGATGCAATGATGGAGAGCGCCGAGGCCTTTAATATCGATTTAAAGGGCAGCGAGGATTTCTATAAGCGGTGGGTTTCCGGGCGTCAGGGGCCGGTAATGCACACTATTTCTGCCCTGGCGGGGTCGGACGATCATCATCTGGAGGTGACCAGCTTGTTAATCGAAGGCGAGCACAGTGCGGATGAGATTCTCCGCCTGGCGGATCAGCTTGCTGAGGCCGGGGTGAGGGTATGGCACCTGTCGTTGTTTCATCCGGCCTACCGCATGGACAACTATCAAGCTACCAAAGCTTCATTTGCGCTGGAGATTCTCGATGAAGTCCGCCGGCGTGAGCTGATTCCTCATCTGTACCTGGGTAATGCCCGCATTGATGAGTACAGCCATACAATGTGTCCCGCATGCGGCCTGACCCTGATACGCCGCAGCGGCCTGCGAGTACTGGATAATCATATTGATGCGGGCCGCTGCCCGAACTGCAAACACATTATCTATGGCAGTTTTTTGTGATTGATCCCGGTGGATCACAGTTTGTGCTGATTAATCTATCGATACTAAAGTATTTATAAAAAAATATCACAATTATGTTTGCCAGATCTCTCATGTGCCTCTATAGTGAAGAAAGCTGACTAAAACACATAGTTATTTTGCCCAAACTGAACGATTGTTCAGTTAATTTTTTTTGGATGTGAACAGCTGATGCTGGTTTTTATCTGGCCCGCGGCATAGACGGCGTTGACGGTTTTTTTGTGGGCATTACGCATTGTTTAGTCTTATTCTATTTATATAGAGGCAATACATGCGGCGCGTTTTTCCGCCGCACAAACTGAGGAGCAGGTCTTGGTACATGAATTTGATGCAGTGATTGTTGGCGCCGGAGGAGCCGGGCTTTATGCGGCGCTGGAAGCCAGCAAGGGTTCGAAAACCGCGGTAATTTCCAAACTTTACCCTTCAAGGAGTCACACCGGCGCAGCCCAGGGAGGCATCGGGGCGGCCCTGGGTAATTACGAAGAAGACAAGCCCGAATGGCACGCCTTTGATACCGTGAAAGGCGGGGACTATCTTGTGGACCAGCAGGCAGCGATGATACTGGCTGAGGACGCCGTTCGCGCTGTCTATGATTTGGAGAACAAGGGCTTGCCGTTTTCCCGGACCCCCGACGGAAAAATCGGACAAAGAAGGTTCGGCGGTCACACCCGGAATTTCGGCGAGGCGGCGGTACGCCGTTCATGCTACGCCGCCGACCGAACGGGGCATATGATTCTCCAAACCCTGTATCAGCAGTGCATTAAAAATGACGTCTCCTTTTTTGATGAGTTTCAGGCCGTTGATCTTATCCTCGACGGAACCCGGGTGGCGGGAATCGTCGCCCTTGAACTAAAAACCGGTGAAGTACATATATTCCGCGCAAAAGCTGTGCTTTTTGCCACCGGCGGATTCGGGCGGATGTTTAAAACAACTTCCAATGCCCTGGCAAACACCGGTGACGGCCCTGCGCTGGTCGCCCGGGCGGGAATACCCCTCATGGATATGGAGTTCTTCCAGTTCCATCCAACGGGCATATACAAAATGGGCATTCTGATCACCGAAGGGGTCCGGGGAGAAGGCGGCATACTTCGCAACTCCAAGGGCGAGCGCTTCATGGAGAAGTACGCGCCGACCCTGCTTGACTTGGCGCCGAGAGACATGGTGAGCCGGGCGATTATGACCGAAATCGCCGAAGGCCGGGGAATCCGGGGCGATAAGGCGATTGATGATTATGTCTATCTGGACGCGACTCACCTTGGACGGGAAGTCGTCGAGGAGCGTATTCCGGACATCGCCGATTTCTGCCGGACATATCTGGATGTCGACCCCGCCGAGAAACCAATGCCTGTTCAACCGACGGCCCACTACGCCATGGGCGGTATTCCCACGAATGTCGACGGAGTGGTGAATACCGGTGCGGTTACCTACCATGGACTGTATGCCGCCGGGGAAGCGGCCTGTGTCAGCGTTCACGGCGCAAACCGCCTGGGAACGAACTCCCTTGTCGATCTTGTTGTGTTTGGTCGCCGGGCGGGCCAGCATATCGCTCAGTACGTAAAAGAGGCGGATATGCCTGCCTGGCCCTCGGGAGCAGAGGACGCGTTCAAGGAAAAACTGGCCAGATTAAAAGACGGAAAGAAGGGCGCCCATCCCGGCCCGATTTTCACGGAAATGCAGGAAAGCATGATGAAGAATGTCGGGGTGTACCGAACCCAGGGTGAAATGGAGCAGGCCGTCAAGGACGTGCAGAAGCTTCGCGATCGCTGTCATGAGTTGCGGGTGGAAGATCCTTCGGCGGAATTCAATTCCGATATTCTCGGCATTCTCGAGCTCGAGAATCTCCTGGACCTCAGTCTGGTGACCGCTGCCAGCTCGCTGAACCGAAAGGAAAGCCGGGGTGCCCACAGCCGGAAGGACTTTCCCGACCGGGATGACAAACAGTGGCTCAAGCATACCCTGGCGAATATCGACGGCAATGATGTGAAGATCGACTACAAGGAAGTGGACTGCAGTATCTGGGAACCCAAGCCCCGGAAATACTGATGAAAATCCGATGCGGAGGAATGACCGAATGAAAATAACCCTTGAGATACAGAGAATGAACCCGGCAGAGGATGCGGCGCCGTTTTTTCAGAAATACGATGTGGAAGTGAAGCCCACTGATCGGGTGCTCGATGCAATCATCGATGTAAAGCGCAATCAGGACGGCTCCCTGGCGTTTCGCCGGAGCTGCGCCCACGGAGTCTGCGGCTCCGACGCCATGCTTATCAACGGCAAGGAAACCCTGGCCTGCAAGACCCTGGTGCAGGATGTGGCGGATGCTGATGGCGACGTGGTGCGCCTCGAGCCTCTGAAACATCAACCGGTCCAGCGGGACCTCATGGTTGATCAAACGGGTTTCTTTCAGAAATACCGGGCGGTAAAGCCGTTTTTCATCGCCGTCGAAGACGAGCTCAAGGCGGAAAAAGAGCAGGTTCAAAGTGTCGAGGAGCGCGAGCTGTTTGACGAACCGACCAAGTGTATACTCTGCTCGGCCTGTTACTCCGCCTGTCCGGTGCTCGATAAAAATCCCGACTTCATCGGACCGGCGGCAATTGTTCAGGCGGCCCGTTTTGTCAATGACAGCAGGGATCAGGGCCTGGAACCCCGCCTCGATATTCTGGATCAGCCCAACGGAGTATGGCCTTGCGAAAACAATTTCCATTGTACAGAGGTCTGTCCCCGGGAAATCCCCATCACCAAGCTGATTAATCAGACCAAGCGGCAAATCAAAAAGTACCGTCAGGAACGCGGCGAATCAATCAATGACGACGGTCAGGATGAGGCTCAAAAAGCAGCCCGGAAAGCCGCCAAGGAAAAATCTTAGGTAGTCAATCAAACCCCGCAAGCCGCGGACCTCAGGGTTCGCGGTTTTTTCACGGGAACAATAAAGAAGGAAACGGAGTATTAGATGAACATTCACGAGTATCAGGGAAAAGAATTGTTTCAGTCCTACGGTATCGATGTGGGGCCCCAGTACCTGGCAACCACTGCCGCTGAAGCCAGGGCTGCCTACGAAAAATTGGGCGGAACCGTCGTGGTGAAGGCTCAGGTCTTGGTCGGGGGCCGGGGAAAGGCCGGCGGGGTAAAGGTCGCCAAAAGCGCCGATGAGGCCGAGCAGCGGGCTTCGGATATTCTGGGCCTGGATATAAAAGGGCTGACCGTTGAAAAGGTTCTCGTCGTTCCCGCTTCCGATATAAAGAAAGAGTTCTATATGGGGCTTACCATGGACCGGTTTAACAAATACCTGGTTCTCATGATGAGCGCCGAAGGCGGAGTGGAAATTGAACAGCTCGCGGTGGACAAGCCTGAAGCCATCAAGAAGTTTCCCATCTACCCCGCCAAGGGTATCGACTGGGACGCCCTCAAGCCCGTGCTCAAAGAGGTATTCGGGAGCGATGAGCATGTCGCGCAGGCTGCGGATCATGTCGAAAAGCTATTTAAAATATACATGGAAAAAGATTGCACCCTTGTGGAGATCAATCCCTTCGCTATCGTCGATGACGGAAAGCTGATGGCCCTGGATGCCAAGGTAAATTTCGACGATAACGGACTGTTCAAACATGCCGATGTGGAGGCCATGCGGAATCCCGAGGAAAACAGCCAGGACGAGCTGGACGCAAAGGAAGCGGGCTTGAGCTTCGTGAGCATGGATGGAAATATCGGCTGCATCGTCAACGGCGCGGGCCTGGCCATGGCCACTATGGACATTATCAAACTCTTCGGTGGAGAGCCGGCGAACTTCCTCGATGTGGGCGGCAGCTCTAATCCGAACAAAATGGTGAGCGCGATTAAAATCATCCTCAATAATCCGAAGGTCGAGGCCATCCTCATTAATATCTTCGGCGGTATCACCCGCTGCGACGACATAGCCAACGGACTGCTGATGGCCATGGAACAGGTGAAGCTCGAAGTTCCCCTGGTAATTCGCCTTATCGGCACCAACGATGAAGAGGGGAGGGCGATTCTGGAGAAAGCGGGATTAAAGGCCTCAACCGACCTGAATGAAGCGGTTAAATCCGTGGTGGCGAGCATTAAGTAAACCGCTGGCCCGCACATCGCTGGCGGACCGGTCGGCTCCACGGAAAGCCTCCGCCGCCGCGAAGATCAAACTGTAAGGACGAATGCAATGAGTATACTAATTGATGAAAAAACCAATGTTATCGTGCAGGGAATTACCGGCCGCGACGGATCCTTCCACGCCCGGACCATGATCGGTGACGGGACCAAGATCGTCGCCGGCGTTACGCCCGGTAAGGGCGGACAGAAAATGGACGACGTGCCGGTGTACAACTCGGTGCAGGATGCCATGGCCCAGCACCGGGTGGATGTTACGGTGATTTTTGTCCCCCCGAAGTTCGCCAACGCCGCAATAATTGAAGCGGCGGATGCGGGAGTTCCGCTGATAATCGCCATCACCGAAGGTGTTCCGGTTAACGAAATGCTCGACACCTACCACTATGTGAAGAGCAAGGGTTTGCGGATGATCGGACCGAACTGTCCGGGAGTTATCAGCCCCGGTAAAAGCAAAATTGGCATTATGCCCCTAAAAATTCACAAACCGGGACGAATCGGCGTCATCAGCCGATCCGGAACACTGACCTATGAAGTGGTGCACGCCCTGACCACGAACGGAATGGGTCAATCCACCTGCGTGGGTATCGGCGGCGATCCGGTGGTCGGTTCCAGTTTTATCGACTTGCTGAAGCTGTTCAACGAAGATCCGGACACCGATGCGGTGGTAATGATCGGAGAAATCGGCGGAGAAGATGAAGAAGCGGCGGCGGAGTTTATTAAGAATTCCATGAAAAAACCTGTGGCCGGTTTTATCTCAGGCCGCACAGCCCCTCCGGGAAAACGCATGGGTCATGCGGGAGCCATCATTTCCGGCGGCAAGGGCACCCCTGAAGCCAAGGTTCAAGCGCTTGAGGCAGCGGGTGTGAAGGTTGCCAACACGCCGAGCGAAATCCCCGCTATATTAAAAGAGAAGCTCGGACTGTAATCCTGTACGAGGGCCGACGCAGACTGCTGCGCCGGTCCGTTCGACCGGCGGTGAGCGTATGAGGCGCATGCGATGATTGGGAATTACTTACATCTCAGCAACGCGGATTTTGTAGATGATTTGTATCGGGAGTGGCAGGAAGATCCCGAATCGGTGGACTCCGACTGGAGGGCCTATTTTGAGCGCCTTTATTCCGGCGAACTGGACCCGGTTCTCGAGGGTCACGGACAGCGCGATCCTCACGCGAACGGCCGCAGGGTCTTGGATCCCTCCGGCCTGATCAGCGTTGCCGACCCGGAAAAGGGCGCCCGGCATGCCACCGGTCAGGACGGCAATCAGCATATCGATAAGAACAGCCATGCCTACAAGCAATCCCGGGTCAATGCGATGATCTGGGCCTTTCGGGACATCGGTTATTTGTATGCCGATCTCAATCCTTTAAAAGGCTATATCACCCCGGAACTCTGGTACATGATGTTCGCAGTCGAGGGGAACTATGAGTCCCTTACCCTGGAAGAATTCGGTCTGGAAGAAAGCGATCTCGACACCCCCTTCCTCACCGGCCGCTTCATTGAAGAAGAGACCCTCACTCTCCGGGAAATTCTGGAAAGAATGCGCCGGGTATATTGCGGCACCATGGGCTCGGAAGTTCTTCATATCCAGAACAAGGCGGTGCGAAACTGGCTCATCAGCCGTCTCGAGGGCCCCAAAGCCCACCAGGGCTGGCAGCCCGAGGCGAAGATCCAATTCCAGCAGGATCTCATCAGGGCTGAGGAGTTCGAACGCTTCATCCACTCGAATTTTATCGGCCAAAAGCGGTTCTCCCTGGAAGGCGGAGAAGCCCTGATACCCGGGCTCCATCATCTCTTTATCGCCATGGCCAAACAGGGGGTAGAAGAAGCCGTGCTCGGCATGGCTCACCGGGGCCGGCTGAATGTGTTCGTCAACGCAATGAACAAACCGGCCGTCGATATTTTCGCCCGATTCGTTGACAACTATTCTCCCCACACCTACGGCGGCAGCGGAGATGTGAAGTATCACCTGGGATACTCGGTCGATTTTTCCCCCGCGGACATCGACAGGGTCATGCACATCGGGTTGGTTGCCAATCCGAGTCATTTGGAAGCCGTAGATCCCGTTGTCGAGGGAAAGGCCCGGGGCGTTCAGCGCCGGCGAAAAGACCGGCACCGCAAAAAGGTCATTCCCATCCTTATACACGGCGATTCGGCGTTTTCAGGGCAGGGAATAGTCGCCGAAACCTTGAACCTCTCCCAGCTCAAGGGCTACCGCACCGGGGGAACCATTCACATCATCGTGAACAATCAAATCGGATTCACCACGGCCAGTCAGGACAGCAGATCGACATTTTTTGCCACGGATATTGCGAAATCCATCAGCATTCCGATTTTTCACGTAAATGGGGATGATCCGGAAAGCGTTACCCGGGCGATGGATCTGGCATTGAGCTTCCGGCAGAAATTCGGCCAGGACGTTATTGTGGATATTATCTGCTACCGGCGCCTGGGCCACAATGAAGCCGATGAGCCCAGTTTCTCCCATCCCCGGATGTACGAGCGCATAAAAAACCATAAAAGCGCCCGGCAGCTGTATGCCGAGCGCTTGCTTAGCGAAGGCGTGTGGTCCAAACAACAGCAGCAGGAGTTCACCGAGCAGTACACAGGACAATTAAAAGAACATTTGCAGCAGGCAAAAGACGGGTATGAGCCGAGCATGAACGACGCATACCAGGGCGATGTGTGGAGGGATTTTCAGCGCACCTACACCTTTGCTCCGGTGAATACTGCGGTGGAGCGGGAGCGCCTGGAGCATATTGCCCACAAGCTTGTCACCGTGCCCGAGAATTTCAATGTTCACCCGAAACTAAAGCGCTTCACTTCAGGCCGGGAACAGCAGTTCTTCACCGACAACGCCATTGATTGGGGCTTTGCCGAGAGCCTGGCATTCGGCAGCCTGCTTGCCGAGGGTCACGCCATCCGTCTGTCGGGAGAGGACTGCCGCCGGGGCACCTTCAGCCATCGGCATGCGGTCTGGTGGGATATCGCCAGTCCGGTTCCCAAGAGCTATGTGGCGCTCCGTTCGCTCTATCCCGATCAAGCCTGGTTTTCCGTGTACGACAGCCCGTTAAGCGAATTTTCCGTACTTGGTTTTGACTACGGGTACACCCTGGCAACTCCCAACAGCCTCACTGTGTGGGAGGGCCAGTTCGGCGACTTCGTCAACGGCGCTCAGGTTATTATCGATCAGTTCATCGCCGCCAGCGAAACCAAATGGTTCCGCTCGTCGGGACTGGTCCTGCTGTTGCCCCACGGGTATGAAGGGCAGGGCCCCGAGCATTCTTCGGCATTTCTCGAGCGGTTCCTCAGTCTGTGCGCCGAAGACAACATGCAGGTAATCAACGCCACGACACCGGCCCAGTACTTCCACGTTCTCAGGCGGCAGATGAAACAGAAGTACCGCAAGCCCCTCATCATCATGAGTCCAAAGAGCCTGCTGCGTCTGAAAGAGTGTGTCAGTCCCGTCGAAGAGTTTATCGAAGGGCACTTCCGCACGGTTATCGATGACGCCGATCGCAGCGGCGGGGAAACGCGCATTCTGTTTTGCAGCGGGAAGGTATATTACGATCTGATCTCTGAAAAACGCGAGCGGGGGCGAAAGGACGTGGCAATAGTCCGCCTCGAGCAGATCCATCCCTTCCCCGAGGAGGAGCTTACAAGACTGGTGAGCGAATACCCCAAGGCCGAAGAGTTCTTCTGGGTCCAGGAAGAGACGGAAAACCGGGGCGCCTGGATGTTCGTCCAGTACCGACAGCGGCGCTTTTTGCCCGACGGAAAAGAACTGCGTTACATCGGACGGGGGCCCTCTCCCAGTCCCGCTACCGGGTCGCATAAGCAGCACACCCAGGAACTTCGGGATTTTCTCGACAGTGCCTTTGAATAGATTGAGTTCAGGAGTTGGAACATGACTGACATAGTGGTTCCCAATGTAGGAGAATCGGTTAGCAGCGGTATAATTGCGAGCTGGCTTGTTGAAGACGGCGCATTTGTATCGGAGGGTGAAAATCTCTTCGAGCTGGAAACCGACAAGGCGACAATGGAAGTGCCGGCCACCGTCAGCGGAGTGGTGAAGATCGGCGCTGCCGAGGGCGACGAGGTTGAAGTCGGCGCTTCGGTGGGCAGCATCGACGAGAGCGCCGAAGCACCCGGTAAATCCGACCAGGCCTCCGAAGCGGATGCAGCCGGTGCCGGTGAATCAAACAAACCTCCGGCCGCGGCAGATTCTTCTTCAGTGCCAAAACCCGAAGCGCCCAATAAGCCTTTGCCCGAACCGGTCGAATCAAATTCTGCCCCGGCAAAACCCGCGCCTTCGAAATCCGCCGCCTCAAAACCGGCTCCGGCGGCTAAAGTTGCTAAACGAACTCTTGACGATCTCTCCCCGGCGGTCCGTCGTTTGGTAGAGGAACTAAGCCTCGATCCGTCCGCCATTCCCGCCGCCGACCCCTCGGGGCGGCTCACCAAGGAAGACGTCCAGAATTACGTAAAAGGCGCCTCATCGGGAGGCTCAGCGGGGGTAAAACGACAGCCAGCCCTCAGCGGCGATATTAATCCCCAGCGCCAGCGTCGGGTTCCCATGACCAATCTCCGCAAGCGCATCGCCGAGAAACTGGTTGAGAGCAAACAGACTTCCGCCCATTTGACGACGTTCAACGAGGTCGACATGAAGGCTGTAATGGATATACGGAAGGCGTACAAGGAGAGTTTTGAGAAAAAACACGGGGTGCGCCTGGGCTTTATGAGCTTCTTCCTCAAGGCGGCGGTAAAGGCCCTCCAGGAATATCCCGAGGTGAACGCCTTCGTAGACGGCACCGATGTCATCTACAATGATTTTTACGACATCGGTGTTGCCCTGTCATCAGACCGGGGGCTTATGACCCCGGTTGTCCGGGATGTAGACCATCTGGGATTTGCAGACATCGAATCGACCATCATGGACTTTATTCAGCGTGCCCAGAAGAAAAAAATTATGCCCGACGAGCTGATGGGCGGGACATTCACCATCTCAAACGGCGGGGTGTTCGGCTCCATGCTTTCCACGCCCATACCAAATCCGCCGCAAACCGCGGTGCTGGGAATGCACAGCATCCAGCAAAGGCCGGTGGTACGCGACGGCGAAATCGTCATCCGTCCCATGATGTATCTGGCGCTTACCTATGACCATCGGATTCTCGACGGACGGGAAGCAATTGGCTTTCTCAAGAGCATTAAGGATGCGGTGGAGGATCCCAACAGCCTGCTGTTGGATGTATGAGCCTGCACTGAGCTGAGGATAGAAAAATGAGCGACGAAAAAAACTTCGATCTGATAGTAATCGGCGCGGGCCCCGGCGGGTATGTGGCTGCCATCAGGGCGGCCCAGCTCGGCATGAGTGTGGCGTTGGTCGAAAAGATGGAGAGTCTCGGGGGAACCTGCCTCAATGTCGGGTGCATCCCTTCCAAGGCCCTGCTCGATTCTTCGGGCCATTTCCACAGCGTTCAGCACCGCATTGCTGAGCACGGTATTTTGGTGAAGGCCGCTGACGTGAACATGGAGACCATGATCGGACGCAAGGCCGCTGTGGTAAAAAAGCTGACCGACGGGGTCGCCGGTCTTATCAAGGGACGCAAGGTCAGCCGCCACCAGGGAATCGGCATTCTCCGTCCGGGCGACGGTAAGCATCGGGTGGAAGTGTATGACAACCCGCTCCCGTTATGGGAGCGTTCAATCGGCGGCCTTGACCAGGCAGCTCAGAAGTCCGACAGTGAAGCGGCATCAGCAAAGCCCCTAGAGGTTTTGTTGGCGAAAAACGTGATTTTGGCCACCGGCAGTCAACCCGTGGAGCTGCCCTTTATACCTTTCAACGGTAAGTCGGTCATCTCATCCACCGGAGCCTTAAGCCTTATCGACATACCCAAATCCATGGCGATTATCGGAGCCGGCGCTATCGGGCTGGAAATGGCCCAGGTGTGGGCTTCACTGGGGGCAAAGGTGACGGTCATCGAAATGATGAAGCAGATCCTTCCCGGCTGGGATTCCCAGATCGCCAAAACCCTCATGAAGGAGTTCAAGGAACTCGGGGTGGAATTTCTGCTTGATAATTCGGTGAAATCCGCAAAGGTTTTGAAAACCGGGGTAAAATTGAGTCTTGAGAAGGATCCCGGAGAACTAAAGGTCGACAAGGTACTGGTAGCCGTCGGTCGTCGGCCCGCCCTTGACAGCGCAGGTATTCCGGAAGCCGGCATCAAACTCAGCGAGGACCGCCGGCGGATTGCCGTGGATTCGGACTACCGGACATCGGTGCCCGGGGTCTACGCAATCGGCGATCTGGTTCCCGGTCCCATGCTGGCCCACAAGGCTGAAGACGAGGCTGTGGTCTGCGTCGAACGCATGAACGATATACCCGCGCACCTGGATTATGACGCGGTCCCCGGGGTCGTCTATACCCATCCGGAAGGCGCAACCGTCGGCTGGAGCGAGGAACGGCTCAAGGAAGCGGGGATGGAGTATAACAAGGGGAACTTTCCCTTGGCAGCCAACGGCCGGGCCCTGGCCCTTGGCAGCAGCGGGGGGTTCGTAAAAATTCTCGCCGATAAAACTACCGACCGCATTCTCGGCGCCCACATCGTCGGCCCCTGGGCAAGCGACCTAATCGCTGAGATTGTCGCGGTCATGGAAATGAAGGGAAGTGCCGAAGATATCGCGCGCATCGTGCACGCCCATCCGACCCTCCCCGAAGCGGTGAAGGAAGCCGCCCTCGGGGTTCACGGACGAAGCATACACTCGCTGCGCTGACCGGCAATACCGCATACGCGGGCGGCTGAGACGGGGCAGTAATCAGTACATACACTCGGAGGATAGAATGGCAACAGTTGAGTATTCAAAAGGTCTTGAGGGGGTGGTGGCCGCCGAAAGTTCCATATGCCGGATTGACGGTCAAAACGGGGAATTGTATTACCGGGGGTACCCCATCTCTTCCCTGGCCCGAAAGGTCAGTTTTGAAGAGGTGATATATCTCCTGCTGTACGGCGATCTGCCGAACAAGGCGGAGTACGAGAAATTTCATTTGAAGGTGCGGAGCCAACGGGACATTAACCCCTCAATTCTGGAGATGATCAAGAACTTCCCCAAGGATAGCCATCCAATGGAGCTTCTCCAGTCGAGCATCGCCTACCTGAGCGCATACATCGATCACCGGATTGTTCACTCCGCCACCTGCCACTGTACATCCACCCTGCATCAGGTTACACAGTTGGCGACGGTTGTCGCGGCCTTTCACCGAATCACAAACGGTCTCGAGTACGTGGCGCCCCGGAAGGATTTGAGTTTCGGTGCGAATTTTCTGTATATGCTGCGTGGCGAGGAGCCGGGAGAACTCGAGGGGAAGGTCATGGATGCCTGCTTTACCCTGCATGCGGAGCATCATTTTAACGCGTCGACGTTCACCGCCAGGGTAGTGGCTTCCACCAACTCAACCTGCTACAGCAGCATTTCCGCAGCAATCGGAGCGCTCTACGGAAGTCTTCACGGCGGGGCTAATGAAAAAGTAATGAATATGGTCGATGATATCGGCAGTCCCGAGAATGCCGAAGCCTGGGTAAATAACGCCCTGGCGAATAAACAGAAAATCATGGGAATGGGCCACCGGGTCTACAAGGCGAAGGATCCCAGGTCGGTAATCATGGAAGACTTTCTCGAGACCCTCTCAAAGGAAAAGGGCGACGACAGCAATCTTCGCATCCTCAAAACCGTGGAGCGGGTTGCCGGAGCCCACATGAAGGAAAAAGACAAAGACGTCTATCCGAATGTGGATTTCTTCTCTGGCGCAGTATACGGACTCCTTGGAATTCCCAAGAAGCTCTACACGCCGATTTTTGCTGCCTCCCGGGTAGCCGGCTGGCTTGCCCATATTCTCGAACAGAGGGAAGACAACCGGCTCTACCGCCCCACGGCGATATACACCGGCCCGGAAGGAAAGAAGGTGGTTCCCCTGTCGGAACGCTGAAACCACTATGGCACTCGCCACTTTTGGCGTCTTGGTCTATTTCAACCAGCGGAGGACGTATTTCCACACTCCATACCATACAATCGACCGGGTCAATGATTTGATCATTGCCCGGTTTTTTTTATCTCCGATTGCTTGGCTCCCCGCGGTGCTCTCATTGATTTCTTGGCGGACCGGAGGGCGAAATCCTTCGGACAGCATTGAGAAGCTCATATAGGAGGGTGAAAGGGCCCCCTCCGGACAGCCGTAAAGACAGCGCATGCATAACACGCAACTGTCGGAAAAAACGGGAAAGCTCGATTCCTCCATGGATATGTTTCCTACAGGACAGCTTCTCGAGCACCAGCCGCAGGAACTGCAGCTGTGATTAACCTCGATGCCTCTGCCAAAGCGGCTTGCCCCCCGCTGCTCAAGTGAAGCCAGCCAACTGACCGCCGCCGAGCCCGCCGCGAAGCCGCTTCGCCGGCGGGTGCCGTTGTGTATTTCCCGGGCAATGGTGGCGATATGGCGGTAAGCGGCGGTGAGGATGAAGGGCACCAGTTTAGGTGGAGTTGATACCGTCCAATTGGACGGCATCACCAGCATATCCTCGTAGTCCACTTCGAATCCTCTGAGCTCCAGGCCGCGTATGACCCGACGGCGGCAGTCATTATTCGGCCACAGGGCCCCCCCGGCTGAGACTGACAGTACTGCGGCTAGTACCGGTTTTGTCTCCTGCCGGCCATCCGCATCAGGCCATGGGGCGGAGGGATGTTCCAGGCTTTCCACCCAGCGGCGCACCGGAGCCGGCGGCCCGCCGGCGTATACGGGATACATTAGAATCAGTCGGTTGCAATTCTTGGGAAGGACTATTTCATCAATGCTTTGGACCGACTTTTCGCTTCTCCCATATGCGCTGAGGTCCAGGGGGATGAGTCGGCAGCAAGCGCTGCCCTCCGCCGCCTGGATTCTGTCGGCCAACAGCCTGGCGCAGTATGCAGTCCCCCCGGTGCCGCTGAAATAGGCGACGGCGCCGATCACAGGTATTTCTCCACCCAGCTGACCTCGCTGATTCGGTACCCCTCCCGGACGTACATTGCCCGTGCCGCCGCATTTTCCAAGCCAGTGAGGCATGCGATATATAGCGCTCCCCGCTCCCGTGCCCAGGATTCAATTGTTGTGAGAAGACCGCTGCCGATGCCCCGCCCGCGGGCATTCCGGGCAACATGCAGTTCATTGAGCCAGAGGTACTCGCCGCCGGATTCCAGGCCGCAGCAGCAGTTCGCGAAGGCGAAGCCCAACAGTGTCGACTGATTCACAAGTTCCGCGGCCCCGGGATCCGGGGCCTTCGGGTCCAAATACTCCGACGGAATATCCTCTAAAGCGAAGGCGAAAAGCGGGTCCGCTCCCCCCGCTTCCGCCGATCGGCGTACCGCAGCCACGCGCCGTTCCGCCTCGGACTCGGACGGACCATTAGTATCGGTTTGCAATTGTGCGCAGATCAATTGCGTTAGAGCTGCGGGAGTAAACTCAAGTTCCGATGCCCGGGCGGTAATAAAAACCGGCGCAGATCCCCGGCTATTAACTGACTGCTTCGATAAACTTTTCATTGAGATATCCCGTTAGTCATATTATACATAGTATACCGGACCGGGCAGGACCGGCGACAAGCAATCCGGGCGGGAAACCAAGCCCGACGATCTAATACCACACACAATATCTGGAGAAAACATGGCAGAATACCGTAGCGAATCAGACAGCATGGGGCAAATCAATCTTCCGTCGTGGGCGTATTGGGGAGCGCAGACCCAGCGGGCTGTGGAAAATTTCAAAATTTCTGGCATACCCCTCCCGCTTCCGATGATCAGGTCCATCGCCCTCATAAAGAAGAATGCAGCCATTGCCAACATGAAGCTGGGGCTGGTTGAGAAGCATCTCGGCGATGCGGTGGTCCAGGCCGCAGAAGAAGTAATCAAGGGTAAGTGGGACGAACACTTTCCCATCGACGTCTTCCAGACCGGAAGCGGCACCAGTAGCAATATGAACACCAATGAAGTGATTTCAAACAGGGCCAACGAGATCCTTGGAGAGCCCATCGGCAAACGGCATCCGGTGCATCCCAATGATCACGTAAACCGGGGACAGAGCTCTAACGACGTGATTCCGACGGCGGTTCATATCTCCAATCGCATTGAAGCGGAGCAGCTGGTGCAGGCCATCGACGACCTGGCCGCTGCTTTTCGTGAAAAGGAACGGGAGTTCGAAGGAGTCATAAAACTCGGGCGCACCCATCTGCAGGACGCCGTACCCATGACCCTCGGTCAGGAGTTTTCCGCCTATGCGGTCCAAATGGAAAAATGCGCTGCCCGACTTCGGGGGACCTTTGGAAACCTCGAGGAGCTGCCATTGGGAGGAACGGCAATCGGCACGGGACTGAACACTCACCCCGACTTTTCAGCCCTGGCGGTGGAAGGCATCGCAAAGGACAGCGGTATTCCCTTCCGTCCGGCCAGGAATCTGTTTGAGGGCATTGCCGCCCGGGATGCCCAGGTTGAGTTTATGGGCGCGGTAAACGTGCTCGCCACTGCCCTGATGAAAATCGGCAATGACCTGCGCATACTGGCCAGCGGCCCCCGGGGCGCTTTGGGAGAAATCGTCCTGCCTAGCCTCCAGCCCGGGTCTTCCATTATGCCCGGCAAGGTGAATCCGGTTATTCCGGAGATGCTGATACAGGTTGCCGCCCACATTCATGGAAAAGTGCTGTCGGTTACCATGGGGGGGCAAAATTCCCCCCTTGAGCTGAATATGATGAATCCCCTCATCGCGTATGAGGTATTGGGTTCCATTGAAATACTGACCAATGCAATTCGCACCCTTGCGGATAAGGCTGTCAGGGGAACCACAGCGGATGTGGATCGCTGCCGCCATTGGATCGACTGGAGCCTTGCCATGGTGACCCCCCTGGCCATCAAAATCGGTTATGACGAGGCCACCAGGCTTGCATACAAGGCGTACAAGGAAAAAAAGAAAATCCGCGAGGTCGTTCTCGAAGCTGGGGTGATGGATGCCGCCGAGCTCGATGAGGTTCTCGATCCCGTCGGGATGGTTAAAAATTCTTGAGAAAACGCTCCGCAGCGTTTAAGCTGAAAGCAGAAGGGACGGTAATACATGAAACACTTGAATCAGACAGATCCGGCATACATCTCCGCGATGACGGAGTTTATGGAAGGCGATTGGCAAGCCGCTGAAAAATCCTTTTTGGGTTTGAAGGAGCAGTATCCCGAGAGCAGCTTTATCCGGCTCACCCTGGGGAATATCTATTATTCCATGGGTCGCTTGAACAAGAGCATAGAGTTTTATGAAGAAGCCCTTGAAATCGAACCTGAATGGGGAGTCGCCTACTATAAAATCGGCGTGACCTATTTCCGGGCGGGAAAACTGGTTAAATCACTGGCGGCATTTAACAAGGTGTTGGATTTAAAGAACCAGAGCCACGCCATGGCTTCCTACTTTGTCGGACTTATCAACTTTTTTTTGGGCCGTGACGAGGTCTCCGATACGGCCTTCACGAATTTTCATGAAATAGCTCCGGAATCCATGATTGCGAACTATTTTCTCGCCGAGATCAAAATAAAAAAGAACCATTTTAATGAGGCCATTGCCCTTCTTGAAGAGCTTCTCGAGGAGACCCCGAAGCTCGCCGAGGCATGGTATATGCTCGGCCAGTCATACTACGGTCTGCATCGCAACACCGATGCCATCAAAGCCTTCAGAAAGGTCCTGGAAATTAACCCAGAGGATTCCCGGGCGAAGACAAAGCTCACGCTTATGACTGATGTCGAATGGTGATCCGTTAAGCCCCGGATTCGGGGCCTGAGGAGATAAATCATGCTGTCTATCCTTCATATCGATCGGTCCAAGTTCTTTCAAAAAATCGTGCGGGACATCATTTCCGCCAACGGACTGAGTTACAGCTCATGCACCACCAAAAGCGAAGCTTTGAACATTCTGGAAAGCATGAATGTCGATCTGATAATCACCGGCCTGGAACTGGATGACGGCAGCGGCGAAGATTTTGTGGAGGAAGTAAACCGCAGCAGATTCAGGACTATTCCGGTAATCGTGGTGACCGCAACCGAAAGCCTAAAGCTCCGCCAGCGGCTGTTCACCCTCGGCGTCGTGGACTACATGCTCAAAAAGGATATGAACACCGAGCGGCTTTCCAGTTATATCCAGACCTTTGTGCGGGGAGATGAACTTCTCTCGGATCTCAGGAGGTTGCGCTTCGCAATTGTGGACGACAGCCAGGTCGGCCTCAATATCGTGCAGAATATTTTTCACCTCAACTCGGTCAGGCAGGCCCGGTTCTTCTCCAGCCCCCGGGAGCTGCTGGCCGAGGAGAATCCCTATGATGTGTTCCTGGTAGACCTGGTTCTACCGGAAATGTCCGGCGAGGAATTGATAATCGAGCTTCGGCGGCGCTATCCGAATGCCATTATCATCGCCATGTCGAGTATCTCAAACACCAAAACCATATCAAATGTTCTCCTTTCGGGTGCCGACGATTACCTTATCAAACCCTTCGACGCAATGATTTTTATGGCCCGGATAAAAACGAATGTTCGGGTCTATACCCTCATGCGCGATCTGCAGGAGAAAAAGGCGGTCCTTCAGCAGATGGCCGATTACGACGGTCTTACGGAAGTGTTTACTCACCGCAAAATTGTCTCCTATCTCTCCCAGCAGCTTGCGGAGCCACCATCTGACGGCGCGGCTCATCCTGCCGGCCCGGCTCATCCTGACGGCGGGGTAATCACCGCCACCATTCTGTTCGACCTGGATAACTTCAAAGCGGTGAACGACAACTACGGACATCAGCTGGGCGATGAAGTGCTGAAGCGTTTTGCCGCCATTTTGAAGACCCATATAAACTCCCGGGGAGCCGCCGGACGGTACGGGGGCGAGGAATTCCTGGCGGTCGTCAAGGTTTCCGGAGAGGATGAGGCCCGGGACATACTCACCCGGCTGTATGAGGAACTGCACCTCGTTCGGTTTGAACAGGACGATATTAAGCTTCGCTGCAGCGCCGGCGTTTCCCTGGCGTTGTGGGGCAACCCGCAGAAGCAGCTCCACCTCGCTGATATGGCGCTGTACAAGGCAAAACGGGACGGTAAAGACCGCTTTGAATTTGCGGCGGAAGGTCTGGACCCGCAGTAGCTTACGTTGCACAGCTTTTGCCGCGCGGCTGCCACTTGGTGGCCTTGCACTGCCCGGCTGCCGCTCTTGCCCCATGCTCCTGACCTGGGTATATTCTCCCGATAACCGCCCACCCCAGGAGTGTACATGTCATTAAATAATCTCAGCAGCTCAATACCCGAAGTCGGCACCCGCATCGGGAGATTCATCCTCGAGTCCGTAGACCGCCTTGAGGAGTATCAAAGTTTCGGGCTGCTGTTCCGAGAGGAAAACAGCGGATGCGAAATATATCATGTGGTCAATGAAGATGAAGAAAACCTCTTCAGCTATAACTTCAAAACAATTCCCGAGGACAGCAGCGGCGTAGCCCACATTCTGGAGCACACGGTTCTCTGCGGCTCGGAGAAATATCCGGTAAAAGACCCCTTTGTTATGTTGTACAAGGGAAGCATGCAGACCTTTCTCAACGCCATGACCTACCCCGACAAGACCCTGTATCCCGCAAGTTCCACGGTGCCCCGGGATCTTTTTAACCTTATGTCGGTGTATACCGACGCGGTGTTTTTTCCTCTTCTCAAGGAAGATCACTTCAGACAGGAGGGGCACCGTCTTGAGAAAAACCCCGAAGGTGAAATTGAGATAACCGGCGTGGTATACAACGAGATGAAGGCCAATTACTCAACCCACGACGACATAGCTTCTGACCATACCTTCAGGACGGTCTTTCCCGACACGCCCTACGCCTTCGATTCGGGGGGGGATCCTGCTGAGATTCCTAATCTCCGCTACTCCTACTTTCTGGATTTCCACCGCCGCTATTATCATCCGTCCAACTGCCGAATTTTTCTCTACGGAAACATTCCAAGCCGGGACTATCTCGATTTTCTTGACCGGGAGCTGTTCTCCCGCTTTTCACCTGATGCTCTCAAGAACAGGGGAGAGGTCGAAGTACCCCTTCAGAAAACCTGGGATGCCCCGAAAAGCATGGAAGTGAGCTATCCGGCTTCCGCTGATGAACCGGGAGGCGGGGCAACCTCGGTGAATCTGACCTGGCTCCTTGGGCCGGTTTCCGACCGAAAGACCGCACTGGCCGTGGAGCTGCTCAGTGATGTGCTCCTGGGAAACCCCGCCAGTCCGATCCAGAAACTGATAAATGAATCGGATCTGGGAGAAGATTTGAGCAGCACCAGCGGCTACGAGAACGAATTCCGCCAAATGCTCTTTTCCGTCGGCATGCGGGGCACCAAGCCCGAACGGGCGCAGGCCGTGGAAGATCTGATAATGGGGGGGCTGCGCGATGCAGCGGAGAATGGCATACATCCTTCCCTTCTCGAGGGCTCATTGCGCCGCTTCGAGTTCCGCAGCCGGGAGATAAAAGGCGGGGGACCCTTCGGTCTGCGCCTGCTTTCCAGGAGCATGAGGAGCTGGCTCCACGGCGAACAGCCCCGCCACAGCATGGATTTCGCTCCGGTGCTCCAAGAGGTCAAGGCGGAGCTGGAGACGAACCCCCGTTACCTTCAGGACCTCATCCGCGAGCTCCTTCTTGATAACACCCACCGCTGCCGGCTGACGGTATACCCGGACAGCAGTCAGAATGAGCGGGAATCCCGGGCAGAACGGGAAAGCGTGGACGCCAAACTTGCGGCCCTCGGCAAAGACGGCGAGAACATCGTGGGGCAATGGACCGAAGAGTTCGCCCGCTTCCAGGGCACTCCCGATACCCCGGAGGCCATTGCCAGCCTGCCGTTTCTCACGGTAGAGGACATTCCCGCCGAGGTGAGAAGCATACCCAATAGCCGTCACCGGCTCGATGCGTCCCAGCCGCTTTACTATCATGAGGTATTTACCAACGGCATCAGTTATGTGGACCTCGGATTTTCCATCAGCGACCTCCCCCCGGAGTATCAGCTCTTCGTTCCCCTGCTCACCCACATGCTCCCCCAAATCGGGAGTACTTCGAGGTCTTACGAGGAAGTCAATCTCGACTGGGGTTTGAAGACCGGCGGTTTTTCGGCATACGGGGAAAATTCCTCAACGGTGGAGAAAACCAATCTTCAGCACTGCTACCTCAGGCTAAAAACCCTCGATGATATGAGCGACCAGGGCATCGACCTTGTGGGGGAGGTTACCCGCAGCGCGGATTTTCAAGACCTGAAGTATCTCTGGGAGCTGTTCAGCGAGTTCCGCAACGACATGCGAAGCGGCATTGTTCAGTCGGGAACCAACTATCCGGCCACCCGGGTGAGCCGGGCCCTCAACTCCAGGGCATATGTTGATGATATCTGGCGGGGGGTTATACAGCAGCGCTTTTTGGAGGCCCTTCACCAACTGGCAATGGCGGACCGGAGCTCGGCCATGTTGTTTCTGTCCTCCAGGCTCAGGGAGTTGGCAGACTGGATTTTCAGCTCGGATGCGTTGATTGCGAATGTCACCTGCGAAGCCGGTCAGTTCGAGCAGCTGAGAGCCCAGGTTTCGGCCTACGCCGCTTCCCTGAGTAGTCGCTCCGCTGCAACGCTACCGGTCGCCGAGGTTCGGGGGATGCTCCCTGAGATCGGCGGGTTGCTCGACGAGGAACCCGCGGGCCGGGAGCTGATAATTCATAGTACAAAGGTCAATTTTACCGCCATGGCGCTGAGAGCCTCTCATCTGAGGGAACGGGAGCAGGTCGCTGAACTGATTTTAGCCCATATTTTGCGCACCGGACTGCTTTGGGAGAAGATCCGTATGGAGGGCGGTGCCTACGGCGCCTTTGCGGTGCCCGACGGGTTATCAGGGCTGTTCGTTTTCGGCAGCTACCGGGATCCGGCGATAGAAAAGAGCTGGGCGGCATATGCCGAGAGTCTTGAGATTATCGCCGCCGGCGCGCTGGATCAGCAAACTCTGGACTTGGCAAAAATTGCAATTGCTGGCAAAGAGCTTCGCCCCCTGTCGCCTGCCGAGCAGGGCCTGATAAGCTTCAAGCGGGAAAAATACGGCATCAGCGATGAACTTCGCCAGCAACGAAGAAGGTGGCTCATCGGCTGCACCCTTGACGATGTGCTCGCCGCGGCGAAACGGCTCTCCGAGAATTGCCGGGACGCGGTTTTCGCGGTTCTCGCCGACGGCAGCGTCGCGAATGACCTGGCTGCCCGTTATCCCGACCTCAGGCAAACAGCGATGCACTAAAAAACCCTCATGCTCCTGCGGCAGGCCGTCGATGTATTAAAAGAGGCATTGGCCGGGCTGCCGGCCTGCCGACGGGAGTGAATGGTGAAAGCATATATACGTCGAGTAACAATATTTTTATTAGTCGCAGCGATGTGCTCTGCGGCATACGGTCAGGACGGCAGCGAGGCAGACCCCAGCCTGGTGGCGGTTGGTTCCCTATCGGCCTCGAATCTGTATTTAAGCTATCTCGTCCTGGGAACTGTAGCCGACGGCTTTGTCAGCGGAAGCTATGATCTGGAAACCACGAAGAGCATCGCCCTGGAAACCATCTTTCTCAACGGCAACTCCAAATCCGCCCTCGAGTCCCTCATTGACTCGGATGTCATCGCGCCTGAAGAAAGCATGGTCGTCAATGAAATGATTCAGAGCTACATGGTCCTGGACAATATGGCTGAAGCTCTTATCAGATTCGTTGAGGACGATGAGGACAATGGAGCGGCATATCAGGTGTTTCGGGTGGAAGCCTGGGAACGCATATCGAGACTTCTGGGCCTTTGACAAGAGTCTTTCACCCGCCCGATAGCCGGGCGAAAACGCGCTAACTGCTGGCCTGGACCGTAAGAAGCAGGCTGTACACCCCGCCTTCCCCGAGAAATGAAAAATCGACCACAACTCTTCCGTCAGGTATTCGCCACTGGGCTTCCTTCACCTTGTAACCCCGGTGCGCCTTTTCGGCCGGATTGATGAACTCATTATGACCCTGATCTTCCCTCCAGGGCGTACCGTAGAGCACGCTGTACTTGTTGATAAAATCATTGGCAGCCTGATACGTCCGTTCGAACAGATCTGCAGACACATCGGTCTGGTGAGCGTTGAACATAAACCAGCTGAGTCGGTCTCCGTGAAATGAATATACCCAGCGGCCGGGAATGCCGAACTCCCTGCTTTGGCGGATGAACTGATCCCCCTCATTGACCCGGGCCTGGGGGTACAGAGCACGAAAATCATCAATACTCATTCCCAGCCGTATTCCGCGTTCCGCATCGGACGAGGAGGAATACCCTTGGGATATTTCCTGTTCTGAAGGATTGCAGGAAAGCAGCGCAAAACTAATTGCCGCAATAAGGGCGGACCTCATGATGAATCTCAGCGGGAGCGTAAACCTGGTCATACGGGTGTGTATCCTGAAGTGAATTGGGTATGATTTTATATCAGAAAATCACCACCGCTGTCAATTTAATATGAAGTGATGGTATGAAAGCGGTGCCTCCCCCGAGATCCTGCCAGTCAGGGTCTATATTAAATACCGGAGGAGGACAACCAAATGAGTAGTATTATTATATCCCTCGACAGCCATAAACGGTATACCGTGGCTGCAATTGAGGACGAAAAAGGAAGGAAATCCTCACAGCGCATAGAACATTCTCACGGGTGTATTCGTGATTTTCTCCAACAATTTGAGCCGGGACAGGAAGTCGCACTTGAAACAATCGGAAGTTGGTACTGGATTGTGGATGAGATTGAGGAGGCCGGCATGAACCCCTTGCTGGTACATGCCGGTAAGTCAAAATTGATGATGGCCATGTTTAACAAAACTGACAAACTCGATGCTGAAGGTCTCAATAAACTTCAAAAAGCAGGCACACTGCCTACTGTGTGGATTCCACCAGGAGAATTGCGTGATAAACGAGAACTCTATCGAACCCGGATGCAGTTCGTTCAGGAGTTGATACGTGAAAAGAACCAAATTCATGCCGGGTTCGAGAAATATGGGTTTCGATTCAATGATGTGAGCGATCTGTTCGGAAAAGCAGGTACAGAAGCCATGAAGAAGGTAATGCCAAAACTCCCCGAGCATACCCGCACCATGATGAAACTCAAGCTCGATAATCTCGCGTTTATTAAGCAATCTATCACCGACTGCGAACAACGAATGCATGAAGCGTTTGATGAAAATGCTGAAATGAAGTTGGTGAAATCCATTCCCGGGATCGGATTTATTCTCAGCGCAGTCATTGTGCATGAAATTGGAGACATACATCGCTTTAAGACCGCTGAACATTTTGCATCATACTGTGGTACAACGCCGCGCGTTCACTCGAGCGGAGGTAAAACTCATTATGGTCGAACATCGAAAGCATGTAATCGATACTTGAAGTGGGCACTTACTGAAGCAGCTAATGTAACCTGTCTTAATCAAAGAAATTGGGCGAACCGACATACGGTAAAACTCTACAAGAGAGTTCGTACTAAACGTAATCATAAGGTTGCAATAATCGCCGTGGCACGGCACTTAGCAGAAGCAATATTTTGGATATTGCAGAAAGAACAGCATTACAAAGATCCTGCATTAGCGGGTTTGTCCAGACAGGGGTAAGCGCGTTTTTGGGGCTACAGCGCGAATACGAGGCTGTGCAAAGTGATTGCGACACCCCTGGAAGGACATTTTCATGCCACGTGGATGGCGGAGATATGACTCGGACAAAACCGATTTGCAGAATTTTTGTAATAGAACATTGAAAACTCTTGCGGGGAGGCACCGCTTTCAGATATGCCCCCAAAACAGCTGATATTGTGCGCTAAGTATCAATCCTGGCTGGAAATGCAAATGAAGTGACAAAAAACCTTGAGATTAGTCCCTTACTTCTTGTTCTTAAGGCATTTGCATCAATTCCATCAGCTGTTTTGGGGGCACTACCAATTTGACAAAGGCCGGGGAGGCAATCAAAGCAGCTCCCGCAGCTTACCGATGCTCAGGGGGGCACAGCCTTCGTAGTGATTATTAACATTGATAATCGTTTCAATACCCCGTTCTTCGAGCATGCGGGCAGCCTTGGCTATGAGCATCAGGTCGTCATCCATGGGGCGGATTATTCTTCCCCATTTTTTTTCGCTGAGCCGGTCCATTTCTTTGCGTTCGGGCCCGTGCAGACGAAGCACCACGGGGGCCTTTGTGCCAATATCTGCAATAAAGCTCTCAATGGTTTTGTATGCCGGAGGCAGGTAATACCCATGGATCAGTACCGGTGAAATCGAGTATCGGTCGAGCAGACGGAAAAATCCGCCGCTGAAATACTGGGGATTGCGGATTTCGACGCCGAACCAGGGTTCATTTTCCGAACGGATATCTTCGGGGAGTGAGGAGAAAAAATCCTCCAGAAGATTCATAAAGCTGTCGGCGCCGGTCATCTTCCGCTTATTCAAATACTCAAACTGGAACATCAACACCCGGGTTTTGGGAATTATCGGAGAGAGTCTTCGCAACACCTCCTCCAACACACTCCGGGATAAAAAGTCCGGGTTGATTCTCAGGGGACCGCCGGATCCCCGATAGTGGGTGAGGCTCAGGCTGTCCGGGAGCTTAATGGTGAAGCGGAAATCCTCGCCCACGCTTGCCGAGTAATCCAGCGCCGTTGCGCTGTCGGGAAGCTTTGTTCCCCCGTCAAATAGGCTCCAGAACCACTGATCTATTTCAACGGTGGAAAAAAGACGGGAGTACTCGGAAAGATAGTTTTCGCAGTCCGGGGAATATACGATGTCAGTCCATTCAGGATACTTCCAGCTGCAGGTTCCAATACGCATAACTACAGTATAGTGTTTCCCGAGAAATTTGACCCGGAGCATGCTTACTGATATAACGGATGGTATGAGTTTTATTATTGTCGGTGCCGGCGTGGTCGGCCTTCAGGTAGCACGAAGGCTGATAGAAGAGCAAAAAGACGTCACCATAATAGAACAGAGCGAAGAAGCGGCCCGATATGCCGCATCCCGCCTCGACTGTATGGTTATTACCGGTCAGGGGAACAACCTTGAGGTGCTGAGACACGCGGGAGTCGAACGGGCCGAATACTTCATTGCCCTGACCGGCTCCGATGAGATCAACATGATCTGCTGTTCCCTTGTAGCCGCCGAGTTCCAGGTTCCCCATAAGGTCGCCCGGGTGCGGGCGGTGGAATATCTGGAAACCCAGATGACCGAACAGCGCTACCTGGGCATCGACTATGTCATCAATCCCGAGACCGAGGCCGCAAAGACCATAATTCAGCAGCTGGATACCGGGGCCCGCAACTATGTCATGGTTTTCGAAAACATGGACATTCACATCCAGCGCATTCTTGTGGATGACGACTCCCCGTTCGCCAACAAGGCCATCCATCAGCTTCCCGCCATACTTCCCTTTTCCTTTGTTGTTCCCGTAATTCAAAGAGATTCCAACATCATTATCCCCGATGGTAACACCATGGTCCTGGAAGGCGACGAGATGTATGTGGCCGCAAAGGAGAATGACGTCAAACGGATTTTCCAGGTCCTGGGAGAGAAGGAAAGTCAGGCCAAACGCATTCTCCTGGTCGGTGGCGGTACCATCGGCCGGCTGGTGCTTCACCACCTGTTGGGTGACGGGCTGAGCGCCCCCGGCTTTTTCAAACGCTTGACCAGACTGGTCCGGCGCAGGAGTTCAAGAACCGTCAAAATTGTCGAGAGGGATTACCAGAAGTGCAAAATGCTCAGCGACCACTATCCGGAAGCCCTGGTCATTAATGCGGATATCTCCGAAGAAAATATTTTTGAGGAAGAAGGGCTTTCGGAATGCGACCTGATGATAACTGCCACGGAAAACTCGGAGATGAATATCGTCGCAGGACTGTATGCCCGCAAGATGGGCATAGACCGGGCTATCACCCTGGTGCGTTCTGAGAACTACGCGCACATTGCCGAAGAACTCGGCATTAATGTGGTGGTCAGTTTAAAACACACGGTGGTCAATTCCATTCTCCGATACCTGCTAAAGGGCAATATAAGCACCATTCAGACTGCGGGCCGTGGACTGGTTGAGTTTCTCGAGCTTCAGGTCGAACAGGGCAGCCGGATTGTGGGAGAGCAGATAAAAAATCTCCGTCTGCCGCCGGAGACCCTCATTCTATACATCAACCGGGGGGAGCGCACTTATATTCCCGATGGAAACAGCGTACTTGAGAGCGGTGACCACATCATTATTCTTGCAAGGAAGGAATTTGTGCCCCGCATAGAAGATTTGGTGACCAACTCCGCTTCGGGGCAGTGACCATGCAGAGGAAAACTTCGTGAAGGGAATAGCGATTACCCGGGCTCTATCCGCCATCGTGCTCATGGTAGCCCTGTTTATGGTGTTTCCCGTATTGGTGGCGGTTTTTGAGGGTACGCCGGAGCATATTATGGCATTCGTCTGGCCGGCCCTCGGAGCGATTGTGTTTTCCGGCGCCATCCTGCTTTCCACCTGGAACCACCGGGGCGATATTAATCCCAAAAGCGGTTTCCTCCTGGTGAGCCTGGGATGGGTCCTGGTTTCCGCCTTCAGCGCCATTCCCTTCGTCATCAGCGGGTCTATTCCCTCCTACACCGATGCGTTTTTTGAAACAATGAGCGGTTTTACTACTACGGGGGCATCCATACTCACGGCCATCGAGAGCATGCCCCGCCCCTTTTTGTTCTGGCGATCCCTTACTCACTGGCTGGGTGGAATGGGAATCGTGGTTTTGGCTGTTGCCCTCTTCCCCCTGCTGGGAATCGGCGGTCTCCAGCTCATGAAGGCCGAAGCGCCGGGTCCCGATGTAGACCGGCTTACCAGCAGGATTACCGGAACAGCGAAAATCCTCTGGCTGATATATCTCGGAATGACGGTTCTGGAAACCCTGCTGCTCATGCTCGGGGGGATGGATCTCTTTGAGGCCTTGACCCACACCTTCGGGACCCTGGCCACCGGAGGGTTCAGTCCGAAAAACGCCAGTGTGGGCCATTATTCCAGCCCCTACATCCAGAATGTCATAACCGTATTTATGGTTCTGGCCGGAACCAATTTTATTATGCACTACCGGCTGTTAACCGGTCGGTTCAAGCTTCTGTGGCAGAACTCGGAACTCAAGGCCTATCTGGGTATTTTCGCCGTTACGGCGCTGATCATGGCCTGGAATCTCTATCGGGAAAATGTGTACGGGAGCTTTCCCACAGCCCTGCGCTACGCCGGCTTTCAAACAGCAAGCATAATTACCACCACCGGCTACGCAACGGCTGACTTTGCCCTGTGGCCCGGACTGAGCAAGGCATTGCTTCTGGCTACCATGTTTATCGGCGGCTGTGCGGGGTCCACCGGCGGCGGGCCCAAGGTGGTGAGGATCATCGCCCTGCTCAAACAGGGTTTTACCGAAATGAAGTACCTGCTGCACCCCAGGAGTGTGTTCACCGTAAAGCTCAACGGCGCCAGACTCAGGAAATCCGTGGTGTACACCATTGCCGGTTTTATCGTGCTCTACCTGTTTTTCCTGATTCTCACGACCATTGTGGTGTCCACCGGGGGATATGATCTGGAAACCAGCTTTTCTACCGCACTGGTGACCCTGGGAAACATCGGTCCCGGATTCGGGCTCGTCGGACCCAGCCAGAATTACGCGTTTTTTCCCGCCGGCGTGAAGTGGTACCTCAGCTTTATCATGATGCTCGGGCGGCTCGAGCTGTACACTGTTTTGGTGCTCTTTTCACCCCAGTTCTGGCGGCGTTAGGCAACCCATTTTGCCTTATCCTGAATAATATCGTAGTATTAATCCATGAGCTCAGAGCCTCCGAAACCCGGCGGTGCGACGCTTGCCTGGCACCAACGTTTAAATTACCAGCTAGCCACCGTGATCAGCGCCATGGTTTTCCTGAGTCTGCTCATTTTGGGAAGCGTCAGCGCTGGCCTGACTCAGGAAGCCCTGTTGAGCCGGGAGTTCTACTATCTTTCGTCCTTAAGCCAAACCTACGCCCTTCATTTGTCCCAGCAAATCGACAAGACAAGGGCTATTGTGAATGCCTACTCCTACGACAGCAGCCTTCGGGATGCCCTGATTGACGAAGATACCAGGCAGGCGTTTTTCCTTCTTGGGTTCGCCCGGGAGGCATCGGCCTACCTTGAGGATATTGTTCTCGTTCGGCCCGACGGCCGGGTGCTGGTGTCCGGCAGTCTGCGGATGGAAGGTGAACGTATTGATGAATACCCCTCTTTTTTGGCCAGCCTGGAAAGCGGCCGGAGCAGCATCGGAACCGCGGCGGTTCTTTCAAGAGGACTGGCGCCGTCTATCGGAATATCCGCGCCGGTTATTCTGGACGGAGAGGTAATCGGAGTGTTGCTCGGAGTGTTTAATCTCGAGCGCTTTGGCATCGATGTCCTGACATCGAGCCTTACCCGGGATCAGGCCGAGGTGTTCGTCATTGACGAGTCGCGTCAGTACGTGGTCCATCCGAACCGTAGAAGGCTTCTTCAGGCCGTCGAGGAGGAAATAAGCGCGACTCTCCCTGAAGCATCCGGAAAAACCCTGCTGATGGATGGAGAACGGAGAATTTCAGCTCTCGAACCGGTATCAGTCCTGCCCTGGTATCTCGGAGTGCATCTGGATGCCCGATCGGTAAAGCAGCCTATACGCAGGATCATCATCGTCTTTTTTGTCCTTTCGCTGATTATTGCCATTTCCCTGTCTATGAGCCTGTTTTATTACCTTCGCCGGCTCATTGTCTCCCCGATTCTGTCCATGCGAGACCGGGTTGCGGAATTCGACCGCAAACTCGAACCGATTGTCCCCAGACTCGAGCGTCGTAATGAACTTCAGCTGCTCGAACGCCAGCTCTCGTTGATGTCCTCTGATATCGCCGAGCGCAACCGCAAGATCAGTGCTATTTACCGCCAGCTGTTAAGATCGGAGAAGCTCGCCTCTCTGGGCGCCCTGGTGGCGGGGCTCTCCCATGAGATGAATACACCCCTGGGAAACGCGGTGACTCTGGTGAGCAATTGCAGTCAGACGATAACTGATTTCCGCGATCGGGTCGGCTCCCAGAATCTCACCCGGACCGAGTTGGATAATTTCATCGGGTACATCGAAGAGGCAGTAGTTCATGTTCAACTGAATATCAACAGGGCGGCGGGGCTGGTCCGCGATCTCAAGCAGGTGGCCGTTGATCAGGGAAGCATGAGGCGCAGGGAGTTTGACCTCAGGGAAGTTACCGAGGAGGTCATCCATACCATCTTCCACATGGTCAAGAACCGCCCCATAGAAATTACCAATTCCGTCGAGGGAGATATCAAACTCAATAATTATCCCGGTCCGCTGGAACAGGTAATCACTAACCTCATAAGCAACAGCCTCGCTCATGGTTTTGGCCCCGAGGATTCCGGTGAGATTCAGATTTCCGGCAAAAAAAATGGCGGGATGGTGTATCTGGAATACAGCGATGATGGAATAGGAATTCCCGAAGATTTGAGGGAACGGGTATTCGAACCGTTTTACAGCTCGAAAATCGGCCAGGGGGGAACCGGGCTGGGGCTGTTTCTGGTTCAAAACATCGTTAGCGGAGTGTTTAACGGTCATATTATTCTCGAGGCCGCTCAACCCCGGGGCGTACGGATTCTTATTGAGTTTCCCGCCGAGCCGCCCGAGTCACCCCGGGAAACCCTGGATTTTCTCTCTCTGTCGGACCCCAGCAACATACTTTAATCACAGGGTACTTTTCGTTATACTGCTGCCAATTATGGCTAAGTATCACGAAAACCTGTCCCACTGGGCAGATCAGAACGCACAAAAAATTATCGGCAGCAGAAAGACCCCCGAGGGCACTCCGAAGAATCGCTATGTCTGCGCCTCGGGCATTACGCCGTCGGGTACGGTCCACATCGGAAATTTTCGGGAAATTATATCCGTCGATCTGGTACATCGGGCGCTCCTGGACCGGGGTGTGAATTCCCGGTTTATTTACAGCTGGGATGATTACGATGTCTTCCGGAAAATTCCGAAAAACATGCCAAAGCAGGATGTCCTTGAAAAATATCTTCGCTGGCCCATCGTGGATGTACCGGATCCCTTTGAAGCCGAGTCGAGCTATGCCCGGGCCAATGAGGTCGCGGTGGAGAAGGTCCTGCCACTTCTGGGAATCACCCCTGAATATCTCTATCAGGCGGAAAAGTACCGTTCATCTACCTACGCCGAGGGAATACGTCGCGCCCTGGAAAAACGTGACAAAATCCGGGAGATTCTCAATGAGCACCGCAGCACTCCCCTGGAGGAAAACTGGTGGCCTATCTCGGTGTTCAGTTCATTTACCCAAAGAGATGAGACCACTGTCCTTTCCTGGGACGGCGAGTGGGGGATCAGCTACCGCTGCAATGACAGCGGCAGGGAAGAAACCCTGGATATCAGGAATGCGTCCGGGGTGAAACTGTTCTGGCGGATAGACTGGCCCATGCGCTGGCAGTACGAAGGGGTTGATTTCGAACCCGCCGGCAAAGAGCATCACAGCGCCGGAGGATCCTTCGATACCGCAAAGCAGATATCCGAAGCAGTGTACGGCTATTCGGCCCCGGTAACCTTTAAATACGACTTCATCAGCATCAAGGGGCAGGGGGGAAAGATCAGCTCTTCTCTGGGAAATGTGGTGAGTATTTCCGATGTGCTGGAGATTTATCAGCCGGAAATCGTCCGCTACCTCTTTGCGGGAACCCGGCCGAATGCGGAGTTCGCCATAAGCTTTGACCTTGACGTCATAAAGATTTATGAGGACTACGACCGCTGCGAGCGTATCTACTTCGGTCTGGAAGAAGCCAATGAAAAGCGCCGGGGCAAGGAGGGGCGGATTTACGAGCTCAGCCAGATAGACCCCGACTCCCTGAAACTTCGTGAGGAAGCGGCTGCCGGAACCATCATCCAGCTGCCCTTCAGGCATCTGTGCAACCTCCTTCTTATCCACAACGGAGATATTGCAGCGGCCATCGATTCCTTTCCCGGGGTCGCCGAAGCCCGCAGCGCCGGGACCTTCACACAAGAAGATCAGCTGCGTGCCGAAGACAGGGCCCGTTGCGCCTGGAACTGGATACAGGAGTATGCTCCCGAGGACTTCCGGTTCAGCGTTAAAACCGGCCGGGAAGAACCCCTTGAGTTAAGCTCCGAACAGCGTTCGGCGGTAAGCGCCTTGAAGGAACTCATCTCCTCCGGAATCGCCGACATTGACGATAAGGAACTGCAGGACCGGATTTACCAGGTCTCCCGGGACAACGGCATCGAGCCCAAGGATTTTTTCACCCTGTTGTACCTGCTGCTTATCGGCAAAGAGAAGGGCCCCCGTCTTGCGGGTTTCCTTAAGACCCTTGGCCCCGACCGGGTATTGGGCATCCTGAAGCCCTATTAAGCGCACGGTAGTCCGGGACACTCGTGAGTTTCAGATTTCCGGAAGAGGGAGAATGCGATGAGCAGCGATGACTTGAAAAGAGCCTGCGGCTACGCCGTGGTGGACGAAGTGGTGCAATCCGGCATGAAGCTGGGTCTTGGCACCGGAAGCACGGCAAATTTCGCCATTGAGCGACTGGCCGAGCGCATTTCCAGCAGGGAACTGAGGGATATATCGGCAGTTGCCACAAGTTTTGGCACCCTTACCCTGTGCCAGGAGCTGGGCATACCGGTATACAGCATGAATGACAGCAGGATCCGCGGCCAGCTCGACCTCGCAATTGACGGCGCCGATGAAGTGGATTCCAAAAACCGGCTCATCAAGGGCGGCGGCGGCGCTCACCTCCTTGAGAAACTCGTCGAGTATAATGCCCGGGAGTTTTACGTCATTGTCGATGAGGGCAAGCTGGTTGACCGGCTTAACCTCAAATTCCCCATTCCCGTCGAAGTCATACCCGAAGCCCGGGTCGCCGTGCAGCGATCGCTGGTAAACATGGGATTTTCCGTCAAGCTTCGGATGGCCAAGGCAAAGGTCGGGCCGGTGGTTAGCGACAACGGCAACCAGATCCTGGACATCCTCTCCCCCGATGGCTTAGTCGACGGAGGACTTTTTGATCCGGCAAATCTGGAGAGAAGTTTGAACTGCATTCCCGGAAGCGTGGAAAACGGGCTGTTCACCCGGCGGGTTAATGCGGTATACATCGGCACTGAAGACGGAGTTCAAATCCGAAGAGCCTCCGCCGCTGAGTAAATCTTGGCGAACACCCGGGGGTCGCCCCCGGCGTCGGGGTGGTGAATCAGACAGAGTTCACGGTAGCGGCGAATGATTTCCCGCCGGCTCACGGGATCTCGAAGCCCCAGGGTTTCGAGATGTTCAGACCGGTGAACCCATCGTTCTATGCGGTTTTGGGCATCGGTCAGCATTGACTGTATTTCCTCTTCTCCGGTGGAATCGAAGTTTCTCCAGTCCAGATAATACTCTTCAAGGGGGTCCGCCGGGGCTATATCCCGATCGCCCGGGGTTTTCCAGGGCATAATGCGGATATCAAGGCAAAAGATATGGATGTCCAAACCCCTGGTCCGCCGCAGTTCATTCCTCACCACATACAGGCTGTGAAACAAGAAAAAATGTGACCGGAAAACTCGAAGCAGCGCATTATTGCGGGAACCCTCGGTTTCCTCCGGGTCATCGGAGAAGGGGGGTACACCCCGCTGTTGAAGCAGCTTCATCAGATTGTATTCGCTGATACCCTCGGGTTGCCCTTTGAGAATCTCGTACACTGTATCAGAAAGCCGGGTGAAATATTCCCGCATAGTAAAATGATAGCCGCCGGCTCAAAAATGATCCAGCGGCTTGAGAACAGAGTGGAAGCCGGGCTGGCTGATTTTCCCAACCCGGATAGAAAGTTTAGCGGATAGTAATTCCTGCGGTGAAACTCAGGGTTGCGAGGTTGTTCATGCCGTAATCATTTACTGCCTGTGTCCAGAAACGGTCTTCAAACTCGCTGACTCCTCTCGAAGTTCCCCCAAGAAATCGCACATTCACAAAACTGGAAACGCCCCGCTGAAGAGGAACGCTAAAGCGCAGGGAACTGTCCAAAATGCTCCCTTCGAATTCGAAATCCGCGCCATTAATAAAAGCCGCCGATGCGTACAGTCCCGTAGCTTCGAATCCCAGTTCAAACCCCGACTCGAACCGGTAATTGACCTGGGTGAACAGGGCCGGAACCAGCCCGAGGTTCTGGTTGGTGGTTGATTGGCCGCCGCCAACCTCCCTGAAGACAATCGACGCATTGCGGAATTGCAGGGCAGCTCCGGCGTATACGTCCAGGGAATCCGACGGGATAAAATCATATCCGTAGGTAAATCTCCAGAAGGGAAAGCCGTACTTCAGTTCCATGGGAGTTCCGGAAGCAAAGGTAACCCCGTCGATGGTGACGTCGTCCCTGAAGGTGACCTGGGTGTTTATGGTAAGGGGCTGGTAGAGGGTATTAATCTGGTGACGGCCGCCGAGAATCGCCCCGAGACGGACCCGGCTTACGGGGAAAAGGATTTCCTGTCCCCCCTGGGTGACGAAGTTGAATTGGCTCCCGGTATCCGCCGATGCCGAGGACTGGAATACGTGGCTCACTACCTTGACCGCTCCGCCTTCCAGGTCGGCGAAAACCTGGACTGGACTGTCCGGTAGATTGATGAAGCTGCCGGTCTGGGACTGTGCCGAGAGTGAAATGCTCGCTATCAGCAGAATGACGCCAGCAGCTACCAGAGGTTTTTTCATTAGTTTCTCCTGTGATATTTCAGTATGTGATGAAACTACTGAAGAAATGTCCGCGAGGCAAGAAGATGTACGTAAATCAGCTGTTTTCGGGGCAGTACAAAAAAACACCGACGGGAGCACAAACTCCAGTCGGTGTTACCTATTGAGTCGGTAGAAATTCTACCAGTTTTCCCGGATCAGTTCAAAATATGCCTGGGGAAAACTGCACGCGGGGCATTTCTTGGGAGGCTCGGTGCCTTCATAGATATATCCGCAGTTGAGACATGCCCAGGTCACGGTTTCCTTCTTTTTGAAGACTTCGCCGTTTTTCACGTTTTCCATGAGGGCCAGGTATCGTTTTTCATGCTGTTTCTCGGCTACGCAAATTGCATTGAATGCTGCGGCCACCTGAGAAAAGCCTTCCTCTTTGGCGATTTCGGCGAACTCCTTGTACATGGTGGTCCACTCGTAGTTTTCCCCTGCTGCCGCGGCCTTGAGATTCTCCTCGGTGCTGAGAACCTGACCGGCGGGGAATTCCGCCTCTACTTTCACCTCGCCGCCTTCCAGGAAATTAAAGAAGCGCTTTGCGTGCTCCCGTTCCTGATTGGCGGTTTCTTCGAATAGCTCTGCTATCTGCTCATATCCCTCTTCGCGCGCCTTGATTGCGAAATAGGTATATCTGTTTCGGGCCTGGGATTCCCCCGCGAATGCGGTTATGAGATTTTTCTCGGTCCGTGTTCCTTTGAGACTAGCCATGTAATCCTCCTGTCTCTGGTAGATTGGTACCTTTACAGTGTGGACCAAATTTGTAATCAATGCAAATAATTTATTCTGAGTAAAAGACTTATGTATTCCGGGGGAATTACCGGGTGCCCCGAAAACAGCTGATTTTCACAGCCTAGAACTCGACCTCGGAAATATAATCCCCAAGCTGACGACGGCGGCGGCCCAACTCTTCCTCCAGCTGAGTTAGCAGAACCTGTATCTGCTCAATTCTGTCCTCCTGGGAGTTCAGGCTTTCGGTATATCGCCGGTAGAGAGCGCTTTCCGCTTCGAGTGCTTCGAGGTTGCGGATGATGCGGTCCTGTTCACTGTAGATCCTCCGAAGTTCGCCCTGCAGCGATGATATCGACTGCTGGGTTTCATCAACAGCCCTCCTCAACGCGGTAATTTCCGAAAGAACTGCGGTTTGACGCTCATCGAGCACGCCGCTGGCGATGAACAGTTCGAGATTGGCATCTTGCAGATTTACCAGCTGGTAGCTTCGCGACAGTTCGCGGGTTTCCAGAAATTCCAGGACGCTCTGTTCTTCGGCCGGCAAATCGATGATAAATTCCGCATAGCCCTCGTTATCGTCGAATTCAGGAGCACCTGAAATCTCCCAGCCCGGGCTGCGCCTGTGAAGCAGCCGCAAAGCCAGTTCCTCGTTGCCGTTGTTTTCTATGGAGTAGCGGTAGTTCCTCAGTTGCCGATATCTGGTTTCCAGAATCCCGCCGCTTGCCCGGATTTCGAAAATCGAGTCTTCCCGGTTCTGGTTTTGGCTTTTAATGCTTACCCGGTCTTCAAGGGCGTATTCGATCCGACGGGTACCGCCGGGGGCCATGAAGTCGAGAATGGCTTCGCCTGCAAATTCCCCTTGGTCATATATGGCCATGGGGCCGGCGGTAAAGAAGTATCCGCTGCTGTTTACGATGTTCAATGCCCGGTATACCGGCGCATTCGCGTCGGACCGCCATGTGAGATAGCTTTCGACGTCCAGCGGAGCGTTTACTGTGGGAATCATGGCTGACTTTTGAGCGCCGAGACTCACTGGGCCCTCAATCTGATAGGAAAATACCGACGCGAGGCTACCGCTGATTTGGCCATCAGCCCGAGCCGGAGCTGAATCCGCAACTGAATACTCTTCGCTATGGTCGTCGGCGAATCCGTCATAAGCCCTCGGGGCTTCGGCGAGCATCGGCGCTTGAGCGGCCTCATTCCCGGCGAAGGACCGGGCGCTTTCCCGGCGAGGCGCGCTGGCAATGGGCGAGGGTACCGGGGCCGCGCTGAGTCCCGGCGGAGGAAGGTTTGGCCGCGAGACATAACGAGGGGTATACAGGTCCATGACGAAGGAGACGGGGTTGGCGGTTGAAAGGTTGAGCTCTATGTCCCGCCAGTCTTCAGAACCGGTGTTTTCAATGACGGCCCAGCCCTGGATGGTCGAACCGCTGTTTCCGCTGAACAACCGGTAGCTTGGTTTCCACACGGGAGTGCTTCTGATGTAGGAGATCCGTAGCCGTCGATTTCCCAGCCCGCTATAGCTGATTACCACAGTTTTAAGCCCCCCGGAATCACCGATGAGCTCGAGGGCCGTCTCCACATCGCTGGATGCCTGTGCGGAGGGATAGCTGATTCCTTGAATTTCAGAGAGGGGGAGGGAGGTGATCTGCCCGCGGGACAGTAGGTTGACGTGTTCCCCGCTTCCCGAAGGTGAGCTGCGGTTTTCCAGGCCCATGATTACTCCGGAAATGCTCGATTCAGCGGCCTGCACCCGTACTTCCATTCCGCGGCTGCGGATTAACAGGTCGCGTATGCCCGGATTTCCGCTTAAATCAATGGACAGCCTGCCCAGGGTCCGGTTTATGGGATCTTTCGCGGGAAATTCGGCGGAACTGACGGTACCCCCGTCGAGATCCTGGACAACCAAGGTTTTGAGAATATCCAGCATATCTTCACCGGAAACCGGCATTTCCAGCGTACCATCTCCATCCACCACAGCCTCGTAAGTGACCAGGGAGGTTCCGTTGGTAAACATGGTTACCGAGTGCACCTCAGGTGCGTATGCCGGTTCAGCGCTGCCTGCGCCGAAGGCTGTCATTGCCAAGAAAAGGGACGTCAGAATAGGCAGAACGCGCTTTGACATGGTCTCGGTGATTTTGACTTTGAGAGTATTCATAGTGTTTTCCTCGAATGACGGGATTTACGGTACCTTACTGTATTAACCGCCGGATTAGGTGATCGTTACGGCGCCATTTCGGATTGGTTTTTACCCTCAGGTCCAGATGTACCCGGTACGGAAAAACCCGTCCGATTTCTTTCTGGCTTTCCACCCTGATGGCCTTTATGCCGGCACCGCCCTGTCCGACCACCATGCCTACCTGGCTCTTGCTCTCGACGCACACTGATGCCCGAATCCAGAGCTGATCGGCCTTTCCCGTTTCCCCGCCTTCCGCCGGTTTGATCTCCAGGTCGTGAATTTCCACATATATAGCGTGGGGCAGCTCCTGCCTTGCCCGGAGCATCGCCCGTTCCCGGATGATTTCAGCGATGCGGAATTCCGGCTCCTGATCTGTGTAATATTCTTCGGGGTACATGGGCTCGCCCTCGGGGGCCAGGGCGAATACCGAATCTACCAGCGCCTGCCTGCCTTCGCCGGTCGCTGCGGAGATACGATGTATCGATGCGAAATCTTTTTCCGACTGCACTAGAATTTGCTTTTCAAGGGCGTCTGGAGAGGCGAGGTCGCATTTGTTGAAAACGAGAACGACCGGAACCGCCTGACGGGAGAGGATGCCCAGGAGTTCCAGTTCTTCAGCGCCGATATCCCGGGATGCGTCGATGATGTACAGCACCAGGTCGCAGTCTTCAAGGCTTTCGGTGACCAGGCTCATCAGCTGCTGGTTGAACTTTTTTACCGAATGGTGGAAGCCCGGGGTGTCGAGAAAAACGATTTGCCCGGCATCATCGTTGAGAATACCCCTGATCCGGTTTCTTGTGGTCTGGGGGACCGGAGTAACGATGGAGATTTTTTCTCCGCAGAGAAGATTCATCAGGGTTGATTTTCCCGCCGAGGGTCGGCCGACGATTGCCGTCATTGCGCTTTTTTTCATGCTTTAATCATAGCAGAATTGCAGTGTATAATATGGCCGCGACGGGGACATTTTCACTATATTAAGCGGACTCATCCAAAAACGACAAACATGGAGAACACAATGAATGTATATTCGGGGATTCGGCTCGAAGATGAAAAGGACGGCGGAGAAAACAAGGAATCTGAAAACCTCATCGGAAAAATGATGAAGACCCGCTCAATTTTACTGAGCGGTGAAGTAAACAAAGATCTCGCCGAGCGGGTTATCCGCAGCCTTCTGATTCTTGAAGCGAACGGGGACGATCCCATAAAAGTATTTATCGATTCACCCGGGGGAGACGTCGACGCGGGGTACGCGATCTTCGACATGATCCGCTTCGTAAAACCCCAGGTCTACACTATCGGAATGGGTCTGGTGGCCAGCGCCGGCGCCCTTATTCTTCTTGCGGCTCACAAGGACCGCAGGGTCGGCCTTCCAAACAGCCACTATCTCATTCATCAGCCCCTGAGCGGAATGCGGGGGGTGGCAACCGACATCGAAATACATGCCAGGGAGCTTGAAAAAACCAAGGCGAAAATCAACAGGCTCATTGCCGAGGAAACCGGAAAGGATCTCGAGCAGATTGAAAAGGATACCGACAGGGATTATTGGCTGAATGCCGAGGAAAGTCTGGACTACGGGCTGATTTCGAAGGTTGTGGCAAACCGGATGGAACTCGACGCGTGACCAGGGAGGAAATCCCCTCGCTGGAAACCCGGGTATTTCCCGGCTTTGCTCCGCCGGGTCAGAGGCTGAGCCACGGCATTCCCGCCCTTGACCTGCCAAATGACGCAGCTTCCCGCATTGCCGGGGGCGAAATAAGCCTCTACCGCGGAAAGGTCCGTGACAGTTTTACAACTTCCCGGGGCATCCTCATGGTAACCACCGACCGGATCAGCGCCTTTGACCGCATACTGGACGTCATACCCGCTAAGGGCGAAATTCTCAACCGCATCTCGCTCTATTGGTTCGGGCAGACCGAGGATATCATAGAAAGCCACATCCTCGAAGCTCCCGGCGGCCGCAGCGTCTTTGTTAAACCCGCCGCGGTCCTGCCCGTAGAGGTCGTTGTCCGCGGTTATCTCACCGGTTCGGCATGGCGGGATTACCAGTCCGGCCGGCGGATTTCAGGCATCGGCCTACCATCGGGCATGAGAGAAAATCAGCGTTTCGATGAACCTCTCATAACACCGTCGACCAAGGCAGCCGTCGGCACCCACGATGAACCAATATCCTCCGAGGAAATACTGGCCCGCGGCCTGGTCAGTCCCGACATCTGGGGCCAGGTGGTCACGACCGCAACTGCATTATTTGCCCGGGGCCGTGAGCTCGCGGAAAAACGCGGACTGCTCCTGGTAGATACCAAGTACGAGTTCGGTATTTTTGAAGACCGGCTCATCCTGGTTGATGAAATACACACCCCCGACAGTTCCCGTTACTGGTTGGCTGACAGCTACGACGAGGCCTTCTCAACCGGACAGCCTCCGGCAAAACTGGACAAGGAGTACCTTCGGCGCTGGCTGATGGAGCAGGGCTTTATGGGCGACGGCCAGGCTCCGGAAATTCCCCCGGAGGTACGCCGGGAGCTCGCATGGAAGTATATCCAGGCCTTTGAAATGATCACTGGTGAAAAATTCTCCCCCGTATTTTCAGATATTGAATCAGAACTGGAAGTAATAGGGTCTTACCTGTAGCGACCCTTCCCGGCACTGTAGAAGGGTCGGGGAGGCAGCTGTGATTATCAGGTCGTACCAAAGAATCCCAAGTAATCCATACCCTCAATTGTTGCGCCCGATTTTTCTCTGGGGGTTCGCTCTGTTTGCCTGCATGGCATGTGCATGCTCCAATCCCCTGGCTGATACAGACCAAGCGGTCAGAATCTTCAGCTATAATGCCCAGACCCTCTTCGATGATGTGCTGCAGGGGAATGAGTTCCCCGAGTTTCGTCCTTCGCTGGATGGTTGGGGCAGCAGGGAGTACCATGGCCGTCTCCGCAACCTGGCACGGGTAATCAGGGAGAGCTGCCCGGGTGGGCCGGACATCGTTGTCCTGCAGGAAATCGAAAATCTGTCCGTATTGCAGGATCTGCGCCGGTATTTCCTTCGGGGCCTGGGCTACCATGATCTGGCTGCGGGAGCCAGCAAAAGTGCATCCATGGGAATCGGTGTGCTCAGCCGGCACCCCATATCTTCGAGCAGACTGGTATCTGCGGTTCATCCGGATACCTCGCTCAGGCCGGCTCTTGAACTGGAAATCCGCCTCGGGGAAAACCGGGAGTTGCGATTGTTTGCAGTTCATTGGAAAAGTAAGCGGGGAGACTCGGAAGAAGAGACCGAGCCGCTGCGTCTGCTTCAAGCCCATAGCCTCATCAGTCGCATAGAGGCGCTCAAGGCGCAGGGAGACAGCCTGCCGCTTATCATCGCCGGGGACTTCAATGAGACGCTTCAGGATTTTTCCGGCCGGGAATCCCTGCGCTATGCTACCGCCACAGTATTACTTGAGGAATATGGGCAATGGAGAGATTCGCCGGGCAGCGATGGTTTGAAACCGGTGGTGGTCAGCATCGCCCCCGATCCGTCCACGCTTGTAATGCATGCAATCGACCTCCCGGGCTTTCTGCTTCCCCTTGAAAATTTGTCGGAGGAGTCAGTCCCCTCGGGGAGCTACCACTACGACGGCAGCTGGGAGCTCATAGATCAAATACTCATCAGTCCGTCTATGCTTGATACATGTTTTAGCTCCGCACGGTTTTTTATCGTTTCCAACCCATGCCTGGTGGACAGCGGGGGAAGGCCGCGCCGCTGGAGTCCCGGCCGCAGCGGAGGGTTTTCTGATCATTTGCCGGTATTGCTGGAACTTTTTCCCTAGCGAACCTATACTATGGAATAACTGCCGGACGACGGGCCGGCGACCCCCTCAATACTGCCGGGTGTAGAGACCGGCTGGAAAATGAGTAAACGGGGTATATCATGTCCGATACTTCCAGCACACAAACCGCAGGAATAAAAAATTCCTATCCATCTGAAAAGGCCCTCATTGCAGTCAGCGACGTTTTGGCCTTTACCCGGCTGGCCGGGAGCGCTACGCCCGATGAGCTCGGGCGCTTCCTCAGCTTCCTCGCAAACCATCACAGCCGATGGCTTGAAGGCAGCAGCGGTGAAATTATCAAGTTTATCGGCGATGCCTGCCTGATGGTCTTTCCCGCTGACGACGCCGACAAGGGAATCAACATTCTCAAAGAAATGAGGGAGTCATTTGTCGTCGAGACCCGGCGTCAGTTCGATCATAGCTGGCTCGGCATGACGGTTCAGGCCCATGTCGGATTGATTTATCGGGTGGCCATGCCCCCTGAAATGCGTTCGGATATTTTCGGCATAGATGTTAATACGGCCTTCAGGCTGGGTGCCGAAGGGGGCAACTACGCCAGACCCAAAGGCGGGGAAATCATTCTTTCGCCCCAGGCGTTCCGGAGTCTGGAACCCGCAAGCCGCAAAGCCTTCAGGAAATATACCCCGCCAATGTATTATCGGGGGTAAAGGGCCCGGGGCCGGTCAAACCAGACAAGGCAGAGATTCGGGGAGCCGCCGCCGAGAGCGGCTTGCCGGATTACCTGCGCCAGATCCCGATTTCTATTAACCGGCTTTCGGCCTGCTCCGCCCATCCCCGGTTTGCCGCCGGGCTGGCGGGGCTCGGGTGGAGAATGCTGTACACCGGAATATCCAGCTTGCCCATGCGGGCCACGGCGCTCAGTCGTTTTTCCGCGAACTTCCCCACGCCGATCAGGGTTTTTGGCTTGAGCGCCCGGATTTGTTTCACGAGGGCGCCGTCGCACAGGCTGAGAACGCTGTTCTGCTCTGAGGCGGGAAGCTTGTCGGGGGTGCGGTTTCTCCCGCCCTCCTCCATAAAGACAAGAGGGCAGTAATTGATTACAAGATGATCGGCAAAAAAGTCTCGGGGGTCGGGGTAACGCCCGGACATGAGACCCCAGAGCCTATCCCCGCTGACCTCCACCCGGGAGCAGTCAAAACCTTCAACTGGACGTTTTTTATGTTCGAAAGGCGGCTTGCCGACGGGCATGTTTCCCAGACTCATCCAGTCCCGCACATAGGGCACGGCTCCGAAAGGAATGCCGGTCTGGGCCATGCCCCAGGGACCGGGGTTCATGCCCATAAAAAGCGCAGCGGGGTTTGGCTGGGCATAACGCCGCAGGTATTCGTGAAACACTGCGTCGGCGTATTCCAGGGGATTGTACACTGTATGTACCGGCGGGGCGAACTCCAGTTTTCCCAGATCGGCGCTGAGATCTGAGTTGATCGCAATGAGGTCTTCAGCCAGCTGATTCATTCGGGAAGGATAGCCCGGCCCGGCAGGGTTGTCTACCACAGTTCACCCTGGCCGTCAGGGGGGTGAATCGCCAGACATTGGGAAACAAGGTCCCAGGAGGCGGCGCCGTTTATGCTTTGGAGAACCGGGATCAGTTGTTTCTGGACGTACCAGGAAGAGTCGGGGATGAGAGATACGAGATCCTCTTCGCTCATAGCAGGCCGGGGACCTTCCGAGGTCATCAGATAGCGGATTTTTCGCAAGCGCCGGCTATCGCCTCGGGATTTTTTGCGCCGCCACTCCATTTCAAGCCGGGCAGCCCGCACATGGGGCGGCAGGTTCCCCCGGTACTCTTCAGGATTTTTGCTGAGACGCTTGGAAATGAGCAGTTGGCGGTTATGCTCAGGGTTTCGCAGCGCTGCCAGGATGTCTTTGAGAATGTATGCGATTTCCTCCCGGCCGGCGTCGCGCAGCAAGGCTTCGATTAACCGCGATTGGGCGTTTCTGGCGAAGGGCGTCCAGTCGCTGCGCACCGCTTCCATTCCCTTAATGACCAGCTCACCGCTTGCGGGCCCGATTTCACCGCCGGTAAACCCGAGACCTGCATAGCTTTTCGCCCGCCCCTGGGGGCCTTCGAGTCCGGCGTCCTGGAGGCCGTGCAGCACCGCGTCGGATGATACGGATTTCAGAGCCGGAATGTACAAGGGGGCGAAAAGGTATTCAAATTCGATTTCCAGGAAGGATTCGCGGTTCCAGCGCCGGCGGACCCATACGCCTATGTGACTGTTGATGTCCTTAACCAGTTCGCGGCCCAGGGAAAATAAATCTTCAGGGCGAAAATTCGCCCTATTGATTACCTCATCAGGCGGCGTCAGGAAGAGGCTGTCGGTATCGCCGTACATTGCGGAGAACCCCCGCTCCGCGGCAAAATCCCGACTCCAGAACAGAATTTCCTTGGCAAACGAGGTGATGGCCGTGGCGATATCGCTTCCTGCGAAACGGCAGCCCGGGCTTCCGAGGACACCATAGAAGGAGTTGGCGAGGATTTTATACGCGTAGGAGGCGGTTTCGTCGCCCCGTGACTTCGCCTCTTCGCGCAGCCGGTAAAAATCTGTGATGATTCGGGGAAGGATGCCATCATCGGGGAGAAATGGGGCGCCGTTGGGAGATGTGAGCAATCCCGCTTGGGCTTTCCCTGTTGTCCCCTGTTCTTTCGCCCGGACATGGCCAAGGGGATCGATGCCGAAACTCCTGATGATCGAAGGATACAGACCTTTAAAATCCAGGAGAAGCACATAGGGAAAACGGCCGCTTCTGGGGAAAATAATGGTTCCGCCGGGGCTCTCGTTCATGGGCAGAGCGTCCACGCCGTGATCAGGGGCGGCTATTCTCTCCCGGTGAAGCCGGCTGGTATACAGTTGCTCAAACGCATGAACGCTTGCCCACGATCGGCTAATGCTGGTGCCGCAGAGGGCGGCCCGCCGCAAAGTCAGTTCCAGCAAACCGCTGTCAGCCAACAGCTCTAGCACCAGCCGGGAGTCTTCGAGGCAGTATTTGAGGAACCTCAAAGGTTCTTCATTCCACAGCCGGTCCAGCTCATCCATTTTTCCCGACGGGGAAAACTGTTCCGCCTTTCCCCTTCCTAAAACCGCCGAGGCCACGGATTCCAGGCTGTAGGATTCAAAGTGCCGGGGATACATACGGTGAAGACGCATGGCGTCAATGACCACCCGTCCGGGGACCTCGCAGTGATCCGGCATATCGCCGCTGCCGGGGAGGAATGCCGCCGACTCTCTGGAGCGGCCGAAATCACCTCGAACCCCGAGCTCCGCCATTCTTCGTAGGATCATCATCATGTCGAAGCCGATGACGTTCCATCCGGTAATGATGTCCGGGTCGATAGCCACTATTTTATCTCTCAGATCGCATAAAAGACGGGTTTCGTCGGGATGTTGTCTCAGTTCAGCTGTTCCCGCGGCAGCGGGATTGATTCCCTTGTCTATGGAGATAATGACGGATTGGTAATGCGAAGCCTGCCCCGGGGAAATCCTGCCGTCGGGAGCCGGGCAATGAACCAGTGAAACCGCACGAATTTCACCCGTGCGGCTGGTTTCAATGTCCAGCGCAAGCACTCTCAGGGGTATGGGCGAACCGCCTCCATCGGCACGGATGCGGGGATTTCGAATCCGCAGATCAACCCGGTCGCCGTCTTCCTCATTGCCTTCGAATACAACCCGCAATGAAATGCCCCCGTCGATCATAAACTGATTGGCCGGACTGATGTCGCCCTCATAGCAGGCAAGTCCTGCTCCCCGCAGAAGCCGGTGGGCCGCGCTCATCTCCCGATGGACGGTGAAATCCAATCGAAGCAGGGGTCCTCCGTTCATCCGGGACCAGCCCCCGCTCTCCGAGAAGGGGATTTTTGCATGCTCAAGAAGCCTGCGCGCCTCGGCGATATCTTCGGTCCGGATAAAAAAGCGGGGAAAGAAATCGCTGCAAACCAGGCCAAAGCTGCGCCCGTCCTCACAACGGCCCTGAAGAATGATCTGTTCTCCGTTTTTGCCGCTTTTGCTTCGGATATACATAAGCGCGCCGCTAATTGCCATGGACCTCAGTGTATCCGCTTTTGGCAAGTGAAAAAAGCGAGTCGCCCTGCTTTACCGTCCCCGGGCGCCGGTAGTCGGGAAGCTTGCAACTATTCCCACCCTCATTTATAAATGAGGAGCATGAGTGGTTTTTCGAATCAGAGCGAGTATTTCGACCATCTTAGGAGCCACGGTCCGCTTCCAGCGGGATTCCGGGGAGGCAGCTGTTCCCTCACATTTATGCCCGACGAACGCCCCAGCGGCGAGCCCTACCGAATGGATATGTCGGCAATAGTCCTGGATGAGCCCACCGACGCCTTCGCCGGGGCCTTTACGAAAAATGCCGTTCCCGGAGCGCCGATTCTTATTGCCCGGCAGAGAATCGAGGGAGCTGCCATGCAGGGAGTCCTCGTAAATAACCGGATTTCAAATGTGGCGGCAAGCGGCGGGCAGGCCACCGCACAGCGGCTCACAACCCGGGCCGGGGAATTGCTCGGCATTTCCGGCGATCTGTTGTTCCCCAGTTCCACGGGCATCATCGGTTGGAAGCTTCCGGAGGATGAAATGATGGCGGCCATGCCGCGCCTTCGCGACTCGACGGCCCTGGATCCCTCACGGCCCGAACTTCCCCTTGAGCTTGCCAGGGCCATCATGACAACTGACAGTTTCCCGAAGATCCGCTCCCGCCGTCTGGGCCAAGGGAAAATCATGGCTATTGCAAAGGGCGCGGGCATGATCGAACCCAACCTGGCCACCATGCTGGTTTTTATAATGACAGACCTGGATGTATCCAGGACCGATCTGAGAAGCATCCTCTCACAAACCCTGGAAGACAGCTTCAACGCCATCTCGGTGGACAGCGATCAGAGTACCAGCGACATGGTGCTGGCTTTTTCTTCCCAGAAATATCCGGTAGAATTATCCGATTTTTCCCTGGAGTTCGCCCGCATGTGCAGGGACCTCAGTGAGGATATCGTCCGCAATGGCGAGGGTACCGGCCATGTAATCCGCATCACCGTGTCCGGCGAGGAAGAACCCGCTTACCTCAAGGCCCTGGGCAAGGCTGTAGGGAACAGCCCGCTTGTCAAAACAGCGGTTTACGGTAACGACCCCAATGTGGGCCGAATCCTTTCGGCCCTCGGAGATTGCGCCGGGAATCTCGGAAAGTCGATACATGCTCAGGAGCTGGAAATCAGGATAGGGGATCAAACGGTGTTCCGCGACGGCGTGTTTTCCCTTAGCCGTCAAAAAGAAGAGCTGCTGGCGAGCTATCTCGCCCAGCAATCACAAAACCCCCGGATTCAAGGGTATCCGCAGAACGAACGCTCGGTTGAAATCAGCATCGATCTGAATCGGGGGAAAAAAGCGCACAAGGTAGCGGTTTTCGCGTCGGATCTCGGTCATGAATATGTCCGGGAAAACGCCGACTACCGGACATAGTACAGGAGAGCCTCAGATGGAGAATAAAGGCAGGGAGCGGAACGAACAGGATGTTCAGATCATGCGTTCCCGCGATCTTATACGCAAGGCGATGGAAGAGATCGGCAATGTGGTGGTCGGTCAGACCAGCATGATCGAGGGAATGTTCATGGGTATCCTTGCGGGGGGCCATGTCCTCCTCGAAGGGGTGCCGGGTCTGGCCAAGACCCTCGCAATTAAGACCATGGCGGAGGTAATCGACGCCAGCTTCAAACGCATCCAGTTTACACCGGATCTCCTGCCTGCCGACCTGGTGGGGACAATGATATACCGGCAGCAGACCGGGGAATTCGTTCCCCGGAAGGGACCGGTCTTTTCAAATATCATTCTTGCGGATGAAATAAACCGGGCGCCCGCAAAGGTGCAATCCGCCATGCTCGAAGCGATGGAAGAAAATCAGGTCACAATCGGCGACAACACCTATCCGCTTCCCGAGCCCTTTTTTGTGCTGGCTACCCAGAATCCCATTGAACAGGAGGGAACCTATCCCCTGCCTGAAGCCCAGCTGGACCGCTTCATTTTGAAGCTGACCGTTGATTATCCGAGCGCCGAAGAAGAGCTTCAGATCCTTCGTCGCATGGGCAAGCGCGAGCAGATTCACCTCAGCCGGCAAATTCTCAAGTCCGATATAAAACGCCTGCGTGAAGCCGCTTCCAGCATAACCGTGGATGAACGCATAGAGAGCTATATCGTCGATATTGTCGCCTCCAGCCGGCAGAATGACCGGGGGCTGAACAGTTTTGCCCGCTTCATCGAGTTCGGGGCGTCACCCCGGGCAAGCATCTATCTGTACCGTTGTTCCAAGGTGAAGGCCCTTTTGGAGGGAAGAAGTTTTGTGGTACCGGAAGATGTAAAATATGTGGCCCCTATGGTGCTTCGCCACCGGATCAACCTGAGCTATGAGGCAGAAAGCGAGGACATGACAACGGAAGATGTTATTTCCTATCTCCTCTCGGCGGTGCCGGTTCCATGAACGCCGCCAGGCTCTTCGCACGGGTAAAAAACCTCGAACTGATCTCATCAAAGCTTGTGGAGAGCCTGCTCACGGGAAACTACCGTTCGGTGTTCAAGGGACCGGGCATTGAGTTTTCCGAAGTGCGGGAATATGTAGAGGGGGACGATCCCCGGCTAATAGACTGGAACGTCACCGGACGAATGAACTCGGTGTTTACCAAAACCTTCCGGGAGGAACGGGAGATCGTGCTCTTCCTGATTGTCGATCTTTCGGCATCGGTATTCTCCGCCGCCGGAAGCCACAAACTCCGGGAAACCGCGGATCTCATTTTTACGATTTTTACCTTCGCAGCCGCTAACAACAATGACCAGGTCGGCGCGGTATTTTTCACCGAAGATATCGAGCATTGGGTAAGCCCCATGAAGGGCAGGAAGCACGCCCTGCGTCTTATTCAGGATATGATCCGCTTCCAGCCCGGCGGAAAGGGCTCGAATTTGGGACTGGCCATCAAAACCACCGGCGAAGCCCTGAAGCGCCGGGGGATCTGCGTCATCCTCTCGGATTTTAAAAGCAGCGGGTACTGGCGTGACTTGAGCATCCTCGCCAAGCGCCATGATGTGCTGGCGATTCGCCTCACCAGCCCGGAGGAAGTTGATTTCCCGGCCACGGGCCTCATAAAAATGCAGGACGCCGAAACCGGCAAGACCCTGCTCGGCCTCGGTTCGAACCGGAGATTTCGAAAAAAGTATCAGGAGTACTGGGCCCTGCAGCGAAAACAGTGGTTCAGGGAATGCCGCAAACGGGGAGTAAGTCCTATCGAGATTCGCAGCAATGAGGACCCGGTATTAAAACTCTTTCAGTTTTTTCAGCGCAGGAAACGCCGCCGATGAGAGGTTTTTCACCTGTTGCCGCTGTGATTCTTTTGGCGGTTTTCCTGGGGCTGGCGTCGGTACCCCATGCGGCCGCTCAAGATTACAGCATATCGCGCACGGTCTTTCTCCCCTCGGTCTATTATGTGGGGGACCGGGTCGAACTCCGCCTGTCGCTGAGGAGCAGTCTCCTCAACGAAATCCAGCTGCCCCAGGAATTGCCCCAGCCGTCCTGGGGGGTAATACACGATATACGGATAATTGACCGGGGCGACGAGAAAGATATCCGAATACTCTTCACCAGTTATTATCCCGGAACCCGGACCCTTCCCTCGATAAACCTGGGGCCGATTCTTCTCACAGACATTTCGATATTCGTTTCTTCCATTCTGGATTCCAGTGAACAGGATTTGGTTTCCGGCAGAGATCAGCTTATTCTTCCGGGCACCCAGTTGATTATTATTCTATGGATTCTCCTCGTTTTTAGTATCCCGCTGCTTTGGCTGATGATTTTTAAATGGGGGCGAAGCTATTTTCTGCTGCTCATTCGCCGGTATCAGGCGGGGTTGCCGTATCGCCGCCTCCTACGGAATTTGCGGGAGCTGACGGAAAACGCGGGAACCATGGACGGCCGGAATTTTTACATTGCTTTGCTCGACCTGGTTAGGGAATACCTCAGCGGCCGCATACGGGTTGACGCCCGTTCGGCAACCACAAAGGAACTCGAGTCGGCTTTAAAGAAGGAAGTGGAAAATCCCGCAGACAGAAATTTTATCGTTCGGCTGTTCCACCACGGCGACCTGGTGAAATTCGCCTCACAACCGTCGACCCTCAAATCCCGGATGGATCACCTGACACAGCTTCAGGAGGTGCTCCAGCACATCGAGTCGAATCGCGGTGCTGAGGAACAGGGCCGGTCGGCGGGCTCCAGTCAGCCATCCAGAAGCAGGAGGGGAGCATGAGCGGTGCCCAGTGGACCCTGGATAATCCAGAATTTCTCCTCCTCCTGCCGCTATTGCTTCCCTTGGTGTTTATTCGCCATATATGGCGCCGCAGGGGCGGCAAGCTCACCTTTGCGTTCACTAATTGGCAGGGCAAGGGGTTCAGCAATCCGTTGACCTTGCCGGCCCTTGTGTATCTCGGTTCGGTCCTGCTCTCCTGGGCAGGCATCATTTTGATGATTATCGCCCTTTCCGGGCCATCCAGGGTCAGCCGGGAGCGGGTGTTCACCTCCCGGGGTATCGATATCATGTTCGTCATTGACATATCTCCCTCAATGGCAGCCCGGGATTTTGTTGATGACTCGCGATTGGAAAGCGCCCAGGAGACCATACTCAGGTTTATCGACCGGCGGCGCAATGATCCAATAGGTTTGACGATTTTCGGCACCCAGGCCGCCCTGAGAGTACCGCCGACCCTGGACTACGACTTTCTTAAAAACGCAGTAAACAATCTTCAGGTTCTGGAATTGGGAGAAGGAACGGCACTGGGAATGGGAATAGCCCTCGGAGCCCTTCATCTGCGCAACTCCACAGCCCGGGAGAAGGTGATGGTGCTGCTCACCGACGGTGAGAGCAACGCCGGGGAGATTCTGCCGGAAGCCTCGGCTCGTATCGCCGCCGAGGCGGGAATACGGGTGTACGTCATCGGGATAGGCAGCGACCGCGAAGTGCTGCTGGAGTTTACCGATCCCCGCAATGGCAAGCCGTACCGGGCAACCTACCGGGGATCGCTGAATGAGGGTCTGCTTCGCAGCATAGCCGGCAGCACTGGCGGTGAATACTTCACAGTTACGAATCCCGGTAGTCTCAATGGCGTTCTGCTCGCCATAGACAGTCTCGAGCGGGTCGAGACCAGGTTGAAGGTGGAGGTGCGCAAAGAGCCGGTTCACCGACGGCTTATTCTGTTGGCCTTTATTCTGATATTTGCCGATTTTCTCATCAGGAAAATGCTGCTTCGGGAGCTGCTATGACGATTGTATACCCTTCAATGTTATTGCTCCTGTTGGGGATTCCGCTTTTGATGCTCTTCCAGGTCAGGGAGTACCGGCTTAATCGAACGGACCTCATCAGAATCGGCGGGTACTGGGAATATGAGGAAGTCAGGACGGTCTTTTTTATCAAATGGTTTCTGTCCGCACTTCTACTGATACTCACCTATGTTTTTTTGGTTCTCAGCGCAGCGGGTTTGAGTTGGGGAGAAGAACCGGTGGAGGAAGACCGGCTCGGAATTGATATAGTCTTCGCAGTGGATGTTTCCTATTCGATGCTGGCGGAAGATATCGAACCCAGCAGGATCGGCCGGGCCCGGGAGGTGATTCGGGGCCTGAGCGAAAATTTCACCGGTGCCCGCTTCGCCCTGGTGGCATTTAAGGGGCAGGCGACCGTCCTCCTGCCGGCCACTGAGGACGCGTATGCCCTGGAGAACTCCCTGAATTTCCTCAATACCGAGGTTATTTCTACTCCGGGGACCAATCTGGAAGACGCGCTGAGAAGCGCGCTCGGGGCGCTGCCAAGCGGATCTAACCGCAACCGGGTCATAATTCTGTTCAGCGATGGGGAACAGCTTGGCGGGGACGTAACCGAACCGGCGCTTCAGGCGGGACGCCAGGGCATACCGGTGTATACCTACGGTTTGGGAAGCGGCGAAGGCGCGACCATTCCTCTGGGAGACGGTAATGTGCTGCGGGACAGTCAGGGCGCGCCGGTGGTCAGCAGACTGGACAGCCGCGCGCTTGAAGAAATCGCCCGCCTGAGTCGAGGGCAGTATTTCGAGGCGGCGATGGGTTTCGGAAGCCTGGACGGGGCCATCAGGGATCTCATTGAAAACCGGGTCCGCGACGGCTTCCGCCTTATAAGCATATCGCGTTACCGGCTTTTTCTGGCCCTGGCCCTTATAAGCTATACCGCCTACCTCATCGTGCGATCCTTAAAATTCAGGGGGTTGTTTTGAGCAATTATTTTTCCCGCAGCCGACGCATTCAGATACTGACCGGGCTGCTTTTCGCCGTAATCCCGCTGCTCATCGCTACGGGCTGCGGTATCGGCGGACCCCATCTGCCGGTTCTCAGCGGCAATTACGCCTTCGGGCGAGGAGACTATCAGGAATCAACCGTTCGCTATCTGGAAGCCCTGGAACAGGAGGAGTACACACCCTGGGTGCGCTACAACCTCGCCAATGTATACCATTCTCTCGGAGAGTTCGATGCAGCCTTTGAGCTGTGGGATCAGGCCCTTGAGACCGATGACGTCTCCCTTCTGTCGGCGGTTTTTTTTAACCGGGGCATTTTGCTTTACGAGCAGGGCAAGTATGAAGAGGCCTTTGAAAGCTTTAAAACCTCGCTCAGCTATGAACCTAACGATGTAGGCGCAAAACTCAATCTCGAGCTGACTCTTTTGAAGCTGCAGGGCAACCGGACCGGCGGGGGACAACTGAGAAGTGTGGAAAATGATTCAGGAGAAGAAGAGCTCTCGGCGGACAGTATTCGCATGTTCGAGTACATCCGGCGCAGAGAAGAGCAGACATGGATGCAGGGAAGCCGGCCGCCGGACTCCCCGGCGCCCAATGATTGGTAGGAGGCAGCGTATGACCGGTTTTTTTCGACGGGCGATAGGGATTTTCTGCCTCCTTTTTCCCTTCACCGTAACGGCGCAAAGCGCCGATAACATCCGCCTCTTCCTCCAAAACGAGCCCGTAGTCGAAGGCGAACTGTTCGCTATTTTCGTCGAAATGCCCCGGGAATACATAAGCGGGCTACGGGTTACCCAGCCTCCGAACAGCGATCGCATGCGTTTCTGGGGCGGAGAGTTTATATACAGCAGCAGTGAGTACGAGATCCCCGAGGATTATTTCCTGATTCGCTACCGCTATATGCCCGACGTGGCCGGGTTCACTTTGTTTCCCGGGCTCACCCTGACCTGGCCAGAAGCCCGCATCGAAAGCGGTCCCCTCCTGGTTCCGGTCCGTACCGATGGAGATATCATCCCTCCGGAACTGGAGTGGAATATTCCTGAGGGCCCGGTTTACGAAGGACAGACAGTCTACATTTCCCTGGATATGCACCGGGCGAAGGAAATATTGTTTCCCGATACCCTGAGCATCGAGACCCCCAGGGATGCCATTCTCGAGGAGGTCACCGGGCTGGGAGCCCTGATCGAGTATGAGTTCGCCGGGGAGATGTTTAACCGAATTCCCCTGGCTACCTTCCTGTACACACCTCTCCGCAGCGGAAACCTGTCCATTCCGTCGGCCAGGGTCATCTTTGGCGGGTATGAGCGGGTCGTATCCCGGGAGTCCCTGCCGGTTCGGGCCCTCAGCGAACCTCAGCGGCTTCAGAACGGGGCGGTAGGCGATTTTACCCTGAGTACTTCAGAAACCCCGAGGAACATGCGAATGGGCGAAGAGCTGGTATTCGTGCTCAGCATAGCAGGGCGGGGCAGTCTCGGCGTGCTCCAGCTTCCCGACATTGAAGTTCTCAACGGGACCATAGAAGGTCGGGATCAAAGTGAAAACTACAGCCCGACGGAAGAAGGCTATGCCGGCAGCCAGAGCCGAAGTTACCGGATTCGGCCGGATGAGGTGGGAACCATGCAAATCCGGGTACCGGAGTTTACATGGTTCGATCCTTCGGCCGGTGAGATCCGCAGTCAAAGTCCGCGGAACTTCTCTATCCGCATCGATCAGCGGGAAGGCGATGGCGAGAGGGCGCCAAGGTTCTCCGAGCTCAAGTATGATGCGCCGACGGGCATCGCAGCGATATTTCCCCTGTATCTTTCAAACTCGTTTACCGGAATGGTATTTATCGTTCTCATTCCTCTCAGCATGCTTCTCTATGTTCTGCTCAAGCGGAAGAGCGGATTTGCGGTGCGCATGGGGATGACGGTGTTTATTCTTATATCGCTGGGACTCTTAACACTGATTGGTCTCAACCTCTACGATTTCGACCGCCTTGAAAGCCAACGGCAGGATTTTGTAGAGCGGGCTGTTGAATCAGCCCAGGTTCATCACCTTACCCGCGGGAGGCTGCTTGCTGAGATGCGGCCCTGGGACAACCGCCTGTTGTTTCATCTTGCGCAAATCGAATATCTGGCGGGAAATACTTCGCGAAGCCTGGTGCTTGTCAGACGGGCTGTGGGCAATTCTCCCATGGCTGCGTCCCTGAGGAATGCTCTTGAGCTGCTCGAGGGGGAAATGGAGCTTACCCGTCAATTTGGTATTCCCCGAATTCTTCACGATGACTGGGCCTTCCTGCTGCTGTGGGCCTGCCTGATTACTTCGGGATTCGCCCTATTGCGCCGTGATTTCCGGCCACGGTGGAACGCCTCAATGGTGATCGCCATGGTGGTAATGACGGTCACCGTGATAAGCGCCGTAACCATGGGCGTAATGTTTCGTCAGAACATAAGCGATCAGACTCCGGTAATCCGTGAAGGAGGGGTCATGGTGAAAAAGATTCCCGACGCCGACGCGGAGAACTGGATCTTCCTGCCCGAGGGTACCACCGTGCAAACCAAGGTCGAGAACAGCGGCTATGTCCAGATAGAAACCGCCTACGGCATCGTTGCGTGGATACCCGTCGATGGAGTGTATATCAGTGACTGACTTCGGTAAAATTCTGGAGGAGTGGGACGGCATGAGAACCCGGCATGATTTTGCATCAATGCTGGACAGCTACCCCCCGGAGAGCGGCGATCACCCTGAATCATCCGCCGATAATACCGGCAGTTCGCGGTCTTCAGATGAGCTTCACCGGGGTCATCCGAGAAACTGGCCCGTAGACCGCCGAATAGATCTTCACGGCATGACCGTGCAGCAGGCTTCCGTAAGCCTTGAGAATGCCCTCAACGAGGCGGTGCGGACCAATCAGCGCAAACTGTTGATTATTCACGGTAAGGGTCTTCACAGCCGCGGTGAGCCGGTTCTCAAAAAGCGCGTAATGGAAATCCTCGATGCCCACCCCCGTGCTGGAATGCGCGGGCAGGCGCCGCGAAGTGAGGGCGGGAGCGGTGCTCTGTGGGTAGCGATTAAATGATGGTAAGTAAGATGATTGCTGCGCGATCTATGAGCCGACCGGGATCTTATCGTTCCCGGTAGATAATTCTTCCTCTTGTGAGGTCATAGGGTGAGAGGGCAACTTTGACCCGGTCCCCGGGAACAATACGGATATAGTGTTTCCGCATTTTTCCAGACAGATGGGTGAGGATAACATGTCCGTTTTTTAATTCCACCCTGAACATGGTGTTCGGTAATGCTTCTTTGACTATACCTTCTACTTCAATAGCTTCTTCTTTCGCCACAAAATCTCCATATGGGAATGTATATAGGGTTCTCTGTTAGAGGACTCCAGAAATCGCCTAATAATAAAAAAATCAATTTTTTTTGTCAACTTGTTGACTTTTATATCTGATTAGGGCATTTTACCGACAATTTTCCGCGGATGCTCCGGAATTAGGAGTTCGTAATGGACAGAGATTTCGTCGAACGGATGAAAGAAAAACTGCTTCAGATGAAGGCTGAAATTATTCAGAACCTCATCCACGAAGACGAGGATTTTCTTGAACTGGCTTCGTCAAACGACAAAAAAGACCTGGTGGATGCCGCCAGCAGCGATATTGATAAAAAACTTCTGAGCACGTTGTCGGCTCAGGAGGTGAAGCGCCTCAACCTCATCGAGGCTGCGCTCTCCCGAATTGAAAACGGCAAGTACGGGTACTGTCTGAAAACCGGCAAACCCATTCCAGCCGAGCGCCTCGAAGCCATCCCCTACGCCCTGTATACCATTGAGTATCAGAATGAGATAGAGCGGAGGAACAGATAGCCGCCCGCTAAACTCCTCTTATTTCTTCAGCTGCATGTGCCGAAAATATTAATGGAAAGACATAAAAAGTCTGTTCCGATATTTTCCCGTGAAGCCGGAGGAGTTTATGAGCGCCGCCGTCCAGGCACTTCCCAGCGCGGGCAGTTTTCAAAGGCTGCCTTCAACCGCAATCCCCCTGAATCAAATGCTGAGGCCTCAGTATGTAGGCGGCAAGGTGGGGGTGTCGGTCAGGGATTTTTCGGTTTACACCCACTTCAAGCACATTACCGCCATGCCTTCGGCCGACGGAGCCGGATACTCGGCATCCCGGCTGCGAATGCTCGACACGCTTATAGACAGACTCGTCAAACTCAAAGAAAATTCCATTGATGAGGACCAAAGTACAAATCTCGGCGGCATGGACTCCCAGGCCATCGATGCTCTCATCGACGAATATGCCCGCCGTTACCAGCAGCTGGAAGCTCAAAGTTCACAGGGACTTAGCCGTGACCAAGGCGCCGATTTTGGCATCAGCGAAGGCAACAACGCCATGTTTCTGAACATTTTCGCATGAACCGAGATTCAGTGAAGTGCGGGATTGATTCCTGCCGGTTTTGTTTTCCGGTGGCTATATCATTCCGTGATCGGTTTTGAAGCTGTCTTCCCTGGTTTCCCTTTCAATGGTGGAAAGCGGACCGTGTCCCGGGTAAATGACGGTTTGCGGAGCGAGGCTGAACACTTTTTTTTCCAATAATTTCAGCATCTTATCCCCGTCGCCGCCTTGAATGTCGGTGCGCCCGAGTCCGTCGAAAAACAGCGAATCACCGGTAAACAGGGCATTGGTAGTCTCGGAAAAAAAGCACACGCTCCCGGGAGTGTGGCCGGGAATGTGAATTACCTGCAAGTCGCTTTCCGGAAGGGTGTCGCCTTCCTTGAAGTAGAAATCCGGCTTCGGCCTGGGTCCGAACATGTCCTGGAAAACCTCGTCGGCTTCCTTGTTTTCCGGCGGGAGAAACGAGCGGTTCACATCCGCTGCGTCCTCTTTGAGGTACTCCGCGTCTTTGCGGTGTATTCCAACGGTAATCTCGCAGCCCTTTTCTCTGTAATGCTCGATTATTGCGGCAGCGCCGGCGGTGTGGTCGATATGACCATGGGTAAAAACAATGGTATGAGGGGTCATGTTGACCCGCTCCATACTCTGCCAGATAGTTTTTGCATCCACGCCGGGGTCGATGAGGATGCAGGATTTTCTTCCCGTTGCGAAGATATATGTATTAGTATGAAGAGGGCCCGTTATAATTCGTTCTACCATTATCGATTAGGATAATCACAAAGCAGAATTGAGGCAAGTTGATAATGTTTCCCCTGGTCCCGGCCATTGCCGCCGCGGTTCTTTTTTACATAATACTCCCCACACTCGGAGCCTTTATTGCCCGGCGCCGCTGGCGTTCGTTTCGGCAACGGATAGTCGATTCTTCCTACCTTCCCCTGTATCCTCAAAGGATAGGTCGCAAAACTCCCGGGGACACCCCACAGCCGGCGTCCGGGGAACCGGAAGCTTCATACCGGTTTTTCGGGATTCTCGAAGCTGTCGAGGACAGCGACATAATCTGGCTGAGCGACGGAACTCACCGGATACGGGTTGACCTCTCCTCATCGGAGATCTATATCCTTCCGGGCCATAAACTCACCGATCCCAACCCCTCGGCGGACCACAGCCCCCGCATTACCCGGTGGAAAAACCTGGGGAGCCTTCCGGAGGGAACGGAATTTTTCGTCACCGGAGAAATGAAACGGGACACCCTGGTGCCGATGTTCGTTAAATCCGAAAAACAGGAGCTTCTGGTGGTCATCCATGATATGCCCCGGGAGCAGTTTCTCGCCCGGGCCATACAGACCGGCCGTCAGCGCAATGAATTCTGGAATGAACTCACTCCGTTTTCCTTTCTCTCAGGGCTAATGGCCGAGCTGATCCTTATACTGTCCCTGCTGCAGGCTAATCCTGGAAGCCTGCTGCTGCTGGCTCTTGTTCCCCTGGCGCTGATCCCGGTAATGATCCTCGCACCGCCGGGGATATTTTTATATTTCCTGTACCGGAGTGCCTGGAAAAAAGCCCGGAAGTATCGGGAGGAGCGGGACCTTCTGCGTCTGCCGCTGCGTTACCGCCGAGGAGAGGCGGCGCAGGGAGATCTTCCCGACGGCGGCAGCTACACACTCAGGCTTGAGGAGGGGCTGCCGGAAGATCTGAGAAATGACGGGGAAATGCGGATCAGACATGCCATGGCGGTTGATCCGACGGAAAGTTTAGTCTGGTATTTTTCAAGTCCTGACAGCAGCGACCCATTCGCGGAGCGGATATACATCAAGGGCGATCCCTCGGAGCTGGCGCGGGAAAGTCAGAAACGGGCGGTGCAACTGGAGTATATGAGCGTTCTGTACTTTTCCGCCGGCCTGTTGATCAACGGGTTGCTGCTTTTTGCGTTGCTGCTGATGTGGTGGTTCTGATGTGGTGGTTCTGAGTGCGATTGGTATCATTTTGACATGGTAAAAAAAATCCCGCCACCGGGGCGGGATTTTACGTGTACAGCAGTATCAGTTCTTTTTCTTTGCGTAGTTTACGTTCAAACTCCGGCCCCGATAGTCAGTGCCGTTCAATGTTTCGATTACCTCATTGGCCTTATCGATATTGATATCCGCAAATGAGTAATTATCCAATATTTTAATGTTTCCGATGTCTTCCCGGGCAAGGCCGGTGTTATCTAAAATGAGCCCGACAAGATCCCTGGGGTAAACCCGGCGGGTACGGCCAATGCCGATAAACACAGAGGTCATGTTATCATTTGATTTGTCGCCGGACCGGTCGTTGGATCTGTTATTTGATGGCTGAGGTTTTCGGCGACGGGTCGGACGGCCGCCTTCCTTGAAATATTTCAGCATGTAAGCGGCAGCATAGCCGCGCTTAAAAACCGAAACGTACTTTTTGAATAGTCTGCGGTACTCATCAAGTTCGGCGGGATCCTCGTTCTCATGAATACCGCTGAGTATAGAATCGAGCTGATCCTGGACTTGCTCTTCGTCGATTTGATAATTGTCTTTCGCCATTGTGCGCTCCTGTGATTGGTTGTGCCATGAAATTCGGGATTGCATCCCTTTTCGGCGGCGGGCAAAGCCTTGGTATACCGCGACTATATAAAGCGGATAAACTCCGCGGTTTCCGGCGTTCTCTTGCGAGTTTTCGGATTGCTAAGGGTATACCTTTTTATTGGGCTTTCATCGGTGAAAAATCCGAAAAGAATCTGCGCTGAGACTCCTGCGAAACGACGCTCGCCGCTGTTCCCCGCTAATAAGCAGGGGATCTCTGTTTTTTACCGCAACGCGGTTATTAACTGAAAAATGGCCAAGCGGGAAAAAACCGGATATTGCCGGTATGAACACTTCCCTTTTTAATGTGAAAACGGAAAAACCTGGGTAGCTGTATCTTTTTGCCGAGTTCCTCCTTTTCCTATGGGAAATTTAAAGTATTTTAAAGAATATCCGCGCCAATTTTCTTTGTCAAGAATGAGGCTTTTTCACCGATACCGTAGTGGGGAGTAACAGAATGATCAAGACCCGCAGTTCACATAATGCCGCCGGGGGCTTTTTCCGAATGAGCCTTCTGGCCGGCCTGCTCATTTTCGCATTTCACCGGGAAGCGCTTACGCAGACCCTTCAATTCAGATTTCGCGAAGGCGACCGCTACAGGATCCTGTCAGAAATACAGCAGGACGTATACGTGAACGAGCAGTATCAATACTCTGCCGAGCTGCTCAACCGCATACAGGTGGAAGTTACCGAGGCTCGGGACGGCCGCGGATTTCAACAGGTTTTTTATCAGCACTCGGTGGAAGGCCGAACCGGCGGAGTCGACGCATATCAGCTCGACAGGGAATACAGCGCTGAGTTCTGGCGGGATTCCCAGGGCCGCTACGAAATTGATCCCGGGTATTTTGTGCCCACGGTGCGGGACGTGCCGATATTCCCCGACCGGGAACTGTCGCCCGGTGAAAGCTGGTCGGATTACGGGTACGAAGTTCATGATTTACGGGACGGATTCGGTATCCAAGACGTGTTCCGTTTCCCGATGCCGGTTACCTATCGCTATGTCGGTCCGGTAATGCGCGAGGGAATTGAATTGCAGCATATCGTAATCGAATATAATGTGTATCATCGCAAGGATGTTCCCGCCGGTTTTTTTCAGTACCCCTACCTCATTACCGGCATGTCTCGCCAGAACTACTACTTCGACTCTCTGCTTGGACGACCCCATTCCTATGACGAGGTATATGACATAATGCTTCATGTCAGCGATGGAACAACCGTGCGCTACACCGGCAGTGCGAGGGCGGTGGTTATTGAAAGCCAGGACCTTGACCGAAATGCCCTGCTCGGCGAGCTCGAAGATGCCCTGGATGAGCTGGGTGTGGAAGACAGTGTTGTCACCCAGGATGAACGGGGAGTCACCATATCCCTTGAAAACATCCAGTTCCAAGCCGACTCTGCCCGGCTGCTGCCGGGAGAGCTGGACAAGATAGAAAAAATCGCCGGAATCCTGCTTCAGTATCCCGACCGGGACATCCTCGTAAGCGGTCATACGGCGCTTGCGGGCACCGCTGCCGGGCGTCAGAGACTCAGCGAGGACAGGGCCCGGGCGGTGGTGGATTATCTGCTTTCCCTCGGTGTCAGGGAGAGGGCAAACATCATGTATCAGGGATTCGGCGCCGAACTGCCAGTAGCCCCCAATACCAGTCCCGAGGGTATGAGGCGGAACCGCCGGGTAGAGATCACTATTCTCGAGAATTAGACAGCAACAAGCTTCCAGGCACTCGGATTGTAATAATTCTGTTAAAATACCCGGACACTTGGGGCAAAATACCAGCTTAAAACTTGACAAATCAGATTGAGAAGGTTAACTATAACTACAGGAGGACCACATGGCTGTTTACTCGAGTATTACCGAACTCATCGGCAATACCCCCATGCTCCGGCTGAATGGCTCTAATGACGGCGGCGCAGAAGTTCTTGTAAAACTGGAAAGCTTTAACCCGCTGTCCAGCGTCAAGGACCGAATCGGTCTGGCGATGATCCGGGCCGCGGAGGCCGATGGCAAATTGCAGCCGGGCGCGCCGATTGTCGAGGCGACGAGCGGAAACACGGGAATCGCTCTGGCTTTCGTGGGAGCAGCTACCGGACATCGGGTCATCCTCACAATGCCGGACACCATGAGCATCGAGCGACGGCGTCTGTTAAAAGCCTTCGGGGCAGAGCTGGTGCTCACGGCGGGTTCCGAGGGAATGTCCGGGGCGGTGAATAAGGCCCAGGAAATCCTCAAAGAGAATCCCGGTTCGTTTATGACCAGGCAGTTCGAGAATCCCGCGAATCCCGATGTGCATCGGGAAACAACCGCTGAAGAAATCTGGAAGGATTGCGAAGGAAGGATAGATGCATTTGTTGCCGGGGTTGGCACAGGAGGTACCGTCACCGGAGCCGGAGGCCGTCTGAAGGAACTCAATCCCGACCTGCATCTTGTCGCAGTTGAGCCGGCGGAGAGCCCCGTGCTTTCTGGCGGGAATCCGGGGCCCCACCGCATACAGGGAATCGGCGCGGGATTCGTGCCCGCGGTAATGAAAAAAGACCTCATCGACGAGGTGATACGGGTCAGCTCGGAGCAGGCCGGCGCCCAGAGCCGGCGGCTCGCCTCCGGCGAAGGATTGATGGCGGGGATATCGGCAGGGGCGAACGTCTTTGCCGCACTCGAGCTGTCGCGCCGTCCGGAATTTTCCGGCAAACGCATCGTAACGGTCATCTGCGACAGCGGTGAACGCTATCTGAGTACCTGGTTATACGACGAACATTAGCAGCTCCGGGGCAGCCCCGGCAAAAGGAGAACAGCATGAGTTATCAGTTTGAAACCCGGGCCCTTCACGAAGGGCAGGAAATATCCGAAGCAGCCCCCTCGAGGGGTGTCCCGCTCCACCGAACTGCGGCATACATGTTCAGGGACAGCGAACACGCGGCGAATCTCTTCGGCCTCAAGGAGCTCGGATACATTTACACCCGTCTGATGAATCCGACCACTGATGTTCTGGAAAAACGGGTTGCCAGCCTGGAGGGGGGGGCAGCGGCTCTTGCGGTTGCTTCCGGGACCTCTGCGATATTCTATTCCATAATAAATATCGCCGTCGCCGGAGATGAAATCGTTTCCTCCCGCAATCTGTACGGTGGCACATTTACCATGTTTAACGACATCCTGCCCCAGTACGGTATCACCGTTCGCTTCGTCGATCCGATGAATGTCGACGAGGTGCGCTCGGCGATAAACGGCAAAACGAGGGCGCTGTTTATCGAAACCATCGATAACCCCACCCTAAAGGTTCCGGATTTCCCGGCCCTTTCAGATGCTGCCCACCAGGCACGGATTCCGTTAATCGTCGACAATACCTTCGGAACACCCTACTTGTTCCGGCCCATCGAACATGGCGCTGACATCGTCGTTCAGAGCCTAACCAAATGGATGGGCGGGCACGGTACGGGAATCGGCGGTATCGTGGTGGATTCGGGTAAATTTGACTGGACCGATCCTAAATTCGTTACCATGAACGAACCCGACTCATCCTACCACGGCCTTCGCTATGCCCATGATCTTGGCGACCTTAATCCGGTGGGCTACATCATGCGAATGCGTCTGGTTCCCTTGAGGAACCTCGGCGCGGCGTTGAGTCCCGACAACGCATGGATGTTTCTCCAGGGGTTGGAAACTCTGCCGCTGCGGATGGAGCGGCACAGCGAAAATGCTCAAAAGATCGCCGAATATCTTGCACAGCGGCCGGAAGTTGAATGGGTTTCATATCCCGGGCTGCCTGCCGCGAAAAATGCCGCCGGAGAAGGCAGCAGTAAAAACGCCGAAAAGTATTTTACCAGAGGCGCAGGCGGGATGATCGTGTTCGGAATTCGCGGCGGACGCAGCTCCGGTGAAAAGTTTATTAACGCCTTGCAGCTGTTCAGCCTTCTGGCGAACGTTGGCGATGCCAAGAGCCTGGCGATTCACCCGGCAAGCACCACCCACAGCCAGATGTCGCCGGAGCAGCACAAAAGCTCGGGAATCGGTGAAGAGCTCATCCGGCTCTCAGTCGGAATAGAGCACATCGACGATCTAATAGAAGACCTCTCCCGGGCATTCTCCTCTCTGTGAATCAAAGACCAGGGTTCCGGGCGTGGAAATGCCCGGGACCCTGGCTTACACTGGTACTGTGGATAGCCGCAGTGAACTACAGCTCGAAGCCCTCATCAGGGCGCTGCCTCAGATTGTAGTATATCTCGATAATTCCGGAACGGTTATACGCCACAACGCGAATCTCTGCGAGATTCTTACACCCGGCGTTGAAGACATAAGCGGCGAGGCAGTCATCGACTACCTGCACCCCTGGAGCGAAAGCGATGCCCGGGAGCTCGCCCGTTTATTGGCGTTTCCGCTCCGGGAAGACGAGGATGTCCGGGTCGAGTATGCGGTTTCCCTCAAGACCAGCTGGTCTAGCCGGGGAATTTTCCGAGCAGAACTGCGCCGGTCGCCCGCATGGGATGACGGCCAGACTCCTTCGTACCTGCTTATCCTGGAAGACGTGACGAGCCTCAGGCAAATGGAGGAAGAGTACCGGAGGGTCCAGAGAATACAGGGACTGCTTCCTCTGATCAGGGGCTTCGGCGCGGATTATAAAGAACGGCTGACGGTGATGTACGGGAATGTGGATTTCGCCCTGGAGCTTATCAAGGACGATTCCCGCCCCGAAAGCGAGCGGCTGAGGGAAATCAGAGACAGCCTGAGTTCAATTATCAAAAATCTCGAACGAAGCAATGGCAGATTGGATAATATTCTCTGGATGACCGACGGCGGCCGACGCAACATCGGCGAGTTTTCCCTCTCCGATGCGGTGAGGGAGGTTGGCGAACAGTCGATACTCGGAAGTAATAAAAGCCTCGACATCATAATGGGGAACCCCCTGCCTCCATTCCACGGAGATTATGAAAAAATCCTGCAGATGCTCCAGAACATTATGATAAATGCGGTACAGGCGGGAAACGAAGCCTACCAGGTGTCGGTGAGCGTCGAGTCAGTAACTCGGGCCGACGGAGAATACGCCATGATCAGCATCGCCGACCACGGGGACGGTATGAGCCTGGATCTGATGGCCAGGGCTGAACAGCCATTCTTTACAACGAAGGACCAAGCCGATGGCCTGGGCCTGTTTATCGCAAAAAATATCGCCCTGGAACACGGCGGCTCTATCGAAATCCAGAGCACTTCCGGAAAAGGAACAACGGTACATATGTATCTACCATTTCATCGGCATCAGCAGAAGTCTAGAGTCCAACGACAAATACCCGATGGACTAAAAATCCTCATACTTGACGATAACCCTGATATCCAGGACATCTGGGAACGGCTTTTGTACCAGCTCGGCATACAGGGGAGTTTTGTCACCAGTCCCTCCCACGCCTACGACAGTTTTGAGCGTGCATCTCAGTCGGATTATCCCTTTCACATGGTTATTCTCGAGGACAGTCAACATCACATTCCCGGGGTCTTTCAGCTTCTCAGAAGGATGAAAAAGCTCGCGCCGGATTTGATCGCAATTTATACTTCCAGCCACAGCCCAAGCTTTACTGTCGATGAGCTTGTAGCAAAAGGATTCTCAGCGTATCTGCGCAAACCATTCAGGCTAATTGATTTCCAAAATGCTTTGATAAAGGCTTTGTACAAGGGCGGGGGGGGCGACTGATATCTGTGCCCCCAAAACAGCTGATTTTATGACCGTAAAACAAGGTGTGAGAATGATGTACACGATTTTTGGCGATGAGCGAAATGAACGGCAGCTAATTCCTGTCCCGAAAAATGATTAGTCGGTTTAAATCAGCTGTTTTCGGGGCATATCTGAAAGCGGTGCCTCCCCGCAAGAGTTTTCATTGTTCTATTACAAAAATTCTGCAAATCGGTTTTGTCCGAGTCATATCTCCGCCATCCACGTGGCATGAAAATGTCCTTCCAGGGGTGTCGCAATCACTTTGCACAGCCTCGTATTCGCGCTGTAGCCCCAAAAACGCGCTTACCCCTGTCTGGACAAACCCGCTAATGCAGGATCTTTGTAATGCTGTTCTTTCTGCAATATCCAAAATATTGCTTCTGCTAAGTGCCGTGCCACGGCGATTATTGCAACCTTATGATTACGTTTAGTACGAACTCTCTTGTAGAGTTTTACCGTATGTCGGTTCGCCCAATTTCTTTGATTAAGACAGGTTACATTAGCTGCTTCAGTAAGTGCCCACTTCAAGTATCGATTACATGCTTTCGATGTTCGACCATAATGAGTTTTACCTCCGCTCGAGTGAACGCGCGGCGTTGTACCACAGTATGATGCAAAATGTTCAGCGGTCTTAAAGCGATGTATGTCTCCAATTTCATGCACAATGACTGCGCTGAGAATAAATCCGATCCCGGGAATGTATTTCACCAACTTCATTTCAGCATTTTCATCAAACGCTTCATGCATTCGTTGTTCGCAGTCGGTGATAGATTGCTTAATAAACGCGAGATTATCGAGCTTGAGTTTCATCATGGTGCGGGTATGCTCGGGGAGTTTTGGCATTACCTTCTTCATGGCTTCTGTACCTGCTTTTCCGAACAGATCGCTCACATCATTGAATCGAAACCCATATTTCTCGAACCCGGCATGAATTTGGTTCTTTTCACGTATCAACTCCTGAACGAACTGCATCCGGGTTCGATAGAGTTCTCGTTTATCACGCAATTCTCCTGGTGGAATCCACACAGTAGGCAGTGTGCCTGCTTTTTGAAGTTTATTGAGACCTTCAGCATCGAGTTTGTCAGTTTTGTTAAACATGGCCATCATCAATTTTGACTTACCGGCATGTACCAGCAAGGGGTTCATGCCGGCCTCCTCAATCTCATCCACAATCCAGTACCAACTTCCGATTGTTTCAAGTGCGACTTCCTGTCCCGGCTCAAATTGTTGGAGAAAATCACGAATACACCCGTGAGAATGTTCTATGCGCTGTGAGGATTTCCTTCCTTTTTCGTCCTCAATTGCAGCCACGGTATACCGTTTATGGCTGTCGAGGGATATAATAATACTACTCATTTGGTTGTCCTCCTCCGGTATTTAATATAGACCCTGACTGGCAGGATCTCGGGGGAGGCACCGCTTTCATACCATCACTATGTTATTTATCCTCAAGATATTTGCGAACGTCGCTTTCCGTAGCGTTTAAGGGCCCGGAAGTGAGCATGGGAGGCGATTTGATGGATTCGGCGCTCATCATTGCGGCTATCCGCTGAAGCGCGGATATTAAGTGCATTTTTTCCCACTCTTGGAGGGCTTCGAACTCCTCGGTAAAGTCTTCCTGCAGAAGATTCGGTGCGGCGTTGAGTATGGCAAGGGCATCTTCTGAAAGCACAATGCTCACCTTACGCTTGTCCTCGCTACTGCGCACCCTCTGTACCATCTGCTGTTTTTCCAGGCGGTCGAGAATGCTGGTTACCGTCGCCTGGCTGAGGCTGATTTTTTTTGAAACTTCGCCGATGGTTTTGCTACTGTCCTTGTGTAGCTCTTTTAGCACCAGAAGTTGCGGTCCCGTGAGTCCGTACCGCTTCGCCAGGTCTCGGGAATGCAGGTCTATTGCGCGGATTATTTGCCTGAGGGTAGTCAATATGAGTTCGCTGTAATTTTCCACCTATCGCCTCTTACCAGACTATAATCATACAGCGCGTCAGCTGTCTACCGTTTGGATTATGTGAGCCCGCGGCGTTACAATGTTTTGCGGCCGTTGATCATACTTACAGATTTTTAGAGCCATAATCGTAAGGCCGCTAAATTATTATTTTTCGAAATTCGGAAAAATATCGGGATATTTCCCGTATTAAGCCATGATTACTCCTGGTTTCTCGCTACCTACCTTGAATTTCCTTGTAAAAATATTTAGATTACTAATAATTGATTACAAAAATCTTAGGAGAATTTATGAAAAAGTCAGTGTTTACTGTACTGAGCTCTGTCGTGCTTCTGACAGTATTTCTATTATCATCGTGCCAGCCTGCTGATGATACCGAAACCCTCGTCTTTGGTGATCTTTCCTGGAATAGTGTCCAGGTTCATAATAGGATCGCCTCTTTTATTATTGAGAACGGTATCGGCGGTTATGAAATAGAGTACGTGGCAGCGGACACTCTGGTGACCATCAACGGAATCATTCAGGGAGATATCGACGTAGATATGGAATCCTGGCACTCGAACTTCCCCGAAGTATATGCAGAAGGTGTGGAATCTGGCTCACTGGTGGATCTGGGCAAAAACATGCCCGATGCTCCCCAGGGCTGGTGGGTTCCCCGCTATCTGATCGAGGGTGATGACGCTCTTGCGCCGACCCTCCGTTCAGTCGCGGACCTGCCCCGCTATGCCGAACTGTTCACCGACCCGGAGGATCCCTCCAAGGGCATCGTATATATGGGTACCGCCGGCTGGTCGGCCACAACCATTTCCGAAGATATTTTTGCGGAGTACGAGCTCGACGATTATTTTAATCAGGGCGTTCCCGGCTCGGGAGCCGCATTGGCCGCCACCATGGTAGGGGCATATGAGCAGGGCGAACCCTGGGTCGGATATTACTGGGCGCCCACCGCTGTTCTCGGCCGGCTTGATATGGTGCGACTTGAAGGTTCTGAATTCGATCCTGCCGATGTAAATATCATCGTTAACGATTCGGTTCTCGAGCGGGCTCCCGACGTCGTGGAATTCCTGCGGGAATACAGCACCAGTGTTGACGACAACAACGAGTTCCTCGCCGTTATGGAAGAAAACGAATGGGATGCCGAGCAGACCGCCATCTGGTTCCTTGAGAACAAGGAAGATGTGTGGACCGCTTGGGTTTCCGACGAGGTCGCCGACCGGGTCCGCAGCGCACTTAACTCATAAGGCGCGGACAATGAGCGACGTTAAAACAGATACAGGGGCGCCTAGCGCCCCTTCTTCATTTATTGAGATACGGGATTTGTGGAAGGTATTCGGGCGGGATCCAAAAAGAATCCTCAGCGATAAATACCGCGACAAGGACAAGGACTTTATCCAGGAGAAAACCGGCTGCGTGGTCGGGATGAGGGAAGTTAACCTCGAGATAAAGAAAGGCGAGTTTTACATCATTATGGGATTGTCGGGCTCCGGCAAGTCCACCCTTATTCGCAATATCATCCGCCTGGTAAATCCCACCTCCGGGAAAATCCTCATCGACGGTGATGATGTAACCGCAATGAATGAGGCCGAACTCCTCGATTTCCGACGTCACCGTTTTGGCATGGTTTTCCAGCACTACGGTCTAATGCCCCATTTGACGGTTCTTGACAACGCTGCGTACGGCCTGAAGGTCCGGGGTCTGCCCAAGGGCGAACAGCTGGCTAAGGCCATGACATCATTGGAAACCGTCGGCCTCAAGGGGTGGGAGGATTATTATCCCGGCAGTCTCTCGGGAGGCATGCAGCAGCGGGTGGGAATTGCCCGGGCTCTCGCCAACGACCCCGACATCCTTTTAATGGACGAACCGTTCAGCGGCCTTGATCCCCTGATTCGACGGCAGATGCAGGATGAACTGGTTGAGCTACAGGATCGACTGAAAAAAACGATTGTGTTTGTCACCCATGACCTTCACGAAGCCCTCAAGCTCGGAGACCGGATCGCCATCATGCGCAACGGCGAAACCGTGCAGATTGGTACGCCTGAGGAAATCGTGACAAAGCCCGCAGACGACTACGTGCGGGATTTCGTCCAGGATGCCTCACCGGCCAAGGTGATTACCGCAGGCAGCATTATGGACAGCCCAAAGGTTCTGCTCTACGCCTGGGAGGGCCATGCGACGGCCCTCACCATTCTTCAGCAGGAAAACCGGCCAGGCGCCTTCGTGGTCAACAAGGAAGGGAAGTTGCTGGGCGCAGCCAACCGCGAACGCCTGCAAAAGTACCTCGATGACCCTGACAGCGACAAAAGCGCCAAGCTCGCTTCCCCGGTGGTGAGGGAAATACCGACGGTCAGCGAAGACACGGTTTTGGAAGACCTATTCAGTATGGTCTCGAAACATCCCTACCCCGTGCCGGTTGTGAATGAAAAGGGCAAGCTGTTGGGCATCGTAAAAACCGATGATATTTTCGAAACCATCAGTCCTATGGGAGGTGAAGATAATGTTTGAGTTTCCGGAAGTAATCCGCCTTCCCCTACGCGACGGAATCGATGCAATCATGAGCTGGCTTCTACAGAATCTTGATGGCTTCTTCGATGCCATCGGCTGGGTCATCCTGCAGGTCATGAATCTCTTTGAGGCGATCTTTACAACGATTCCCTGGTTCATCCTGATAATTGCGGTGTTTTTCGCAGCATGGAAGATGATGAAGACCCTTCGTACCGCCATCGTCCTGTCGTTGATGCTTCTATTAATCGGTACTTTCGGGTATTGGGAAATGGCCATGCAGACCCTCGCGCTGGTTTCCGCAGCGGTTCTCTTTTCGCTGCTCATTGGGGTACCCACGGGCATCGCCATGGCCCAGAGCGACCGCGCAGAATCTGTCATTAAACCCATGTTGGACGGTATGCAGACCATGCCGAGTTTCGTCTATCTAATCCCGGCACTGATGTTTTTCGGCCTTGGGAAGGTTCCTGCCATCATCGCTACCATAATCTATGCAGTGCCGCCGGTTATTCGGCTCACCAATGTCGGTATCCGAACCGTGGACCGAGAAGTGGTTGAAGCCGCCAAGGCCTTTGGAGCGGAGAAAAAGCAGGTCCTGTGGGATGTGCAACTGCCACTCGCCCGACCGTCAATCATGGTCGGCATCAATCAAACGACCATGATGGCTCTCGCCATGGTGGTAATCGGCTCTATGATCGGCGCACGCGGACTCGGTATGGAAGTTCTTTTATCCATCAACCGCATTGAAGTCGGACGGGGCTTCGAAGCAGGTCTGAGCATTGTGTTTCTGGCCATCGTCATCGACCGACTCACCTTTGCAATATCCAAAACCGGCAATAAAACCGGCAACAAAAACAGCGGCAGAGAGAGTTAATCCGGCGTTGCTGTTACCACCTACAACCGCCCTCCGGTTCCGGAGCGGCGGTTTTTTTAGTATACGGCGATCCGACGCTTGCGCGATCCCTCGAGTTTTTCTATGCTTTTCCCAGCTTGTAATACCATGGAACCGCTAAATGTCGCCAATTGCCCCATCCACGCCCCGGGATCGGATATTGATAGAGTATTTACGCGGTACAACGTCGTTGGTACGAAGATCAGAGAGCAAAATCAGCTGTTTTGGGGGCACGCCAGTTTTGGGGCACGCCACGAGTACACAGGAGTCTGCATTGGGAAAGGAAGTCAGGGCGGTAGATGCGCGATATTTGGAAAAGATCCAGAGAAAACTGCAGAGGAGAATGCAATCAGGCAGCTTCAAGGTTCATCTCACTGCCTTTTTAGGTGTTAACGGCCTGCTCTTCCTCACCTGGCTGCTCACTCCGGGTATTCATCCCTGGTTTCTCTATCCTGCCGGAGCCTGGGGTATTGGCCTGGCCCACCATTTTACCTCCCGCCTCAATCTAAAGAGAAGTTGGGAGGTCTTTTCGAAGCTGCCAAATCTCTCGAAGCCGACGGTGAAAAAAGTCAGGGCTATTCTGGCTAACCGCGGTGCCTTCAGGCAGCACGCCACCGCCGTGCTCGCCACTTCCGGTTTTCTGGGGATGATCAATGCCATTACCACTCCCTTTGGTTTTCAATGGTGGTTAATTCCCGGCGCAGCCATGGGAATGGGGCTGCTGATTCATCACAGCGCTGCCAGCCACCGGCGAAGAATAATGGAAATGGAACTTAAAGAACTCGAACAGGGAGCGGGAATCCCCGAGCTGATGACGCTGCCGGGGAGCGGGCAGGATACAGATGAAGCCCGGCGTCTGGTAGATGCCATCAGCGCTCAAATACGTTCCCGACCAGAGAGCTTTCCCGTCGACAGTGAGATGATTCTTTCCGATCTTCAGCGTTACCTCAAAGGCTACGATGATCTGGGTATTCGCAGAGATGAGCTGAGGAGCCTGTTAACAAGTCACTCAATAGACGCTCTCAGGCAGGAGCGCCGCGAGCTTCAGGCCAGCCTCGAAGAACAACCGCCTTCCGAAATCGCCGCGGAATACCGCCGGGGTATAGAAGCCCTGGAAAAACAGCTATCGACCCTGGAGGACCTTGCCGGGAAGCTGGAGGTGATCGAGTTGCAGCGCAGGACGCTCATCAATTCCTTGAGGCAAATACATCTCGACATTACCCGCTATCAGAGTAAAACCATCGACAAGCATCTTCCGGATATCCAGAAAGTGCACCGGGGACTTGATGACATATCGCGCTACCTGGAGGATTTTGAGAACAGTTACCGGGAAATATCAAAGTCCTGATTCGCGCTGTGGATTTTTAGAGTCTTGGTGCTGGCTAAGGTATAAGGACGATTTTTCCTACATGCTCCCGCTGAAGCAGTAGCTTCTGCGCACTGACAATCTGCTCCAAGGGTAATGTGGCGCATACCCTGGGACGGATCTCCTCCGATTCGATATACCCGACAAGATTGGGAAAGACTTCCGGATCCCATGCGGTGGTGCCGATAATGCGAAGGTCCTTAAGGTAGATGTCCCGCAGATCGCTTTGCACTAGCGGTCCGGCTATTGCACCCGAACTGACCATTCGCCCGCCCCGTCGCAGCAGCATAGTGTTTTTTTCAAATTCCGGGCCCCCGACGTTGTCGACGATCAGGTCGGCGGTCTCGCTTCCAAGGATTTCGAGGAGGTCTTCATTCCTGCTGATTACCCGGTGGGCTCCGAGGGACCGGACTGATTCAATTTTACCAGGACTGGTGACTGCCACCACCCTGGCGTTGCGGCGCAGTGCCAGGCTAATGGCCGCAGAACCAACACCGCCGGAAGCACCTTTGATGATAACCGTTTCTCCTGCCCGGGGTCCCGCCCGGTGAAGCATGTTTTCCGCGGTCCCCCAGGCACAAGGCATGGCGCCTAATTCTTCATTGCTGAATGAAGAATCCACCGGAAAAACTTCGCTTGTCGGAGCCAGCACATATTCGGCAAAGGCGCCGTCAAAATCCGAACCCATCCATACGGTAACCTGAGAATCAAACCCGCGGCTGCGCATGCAGGATCTGACAAGAACTCGGTCGCCAACGCGAGGCTGTCGGCGGCCTGGGCTGGTCGGGGTTGGGCTCCGGCTGTGCTCATCCGATGCTTTAAAGCCCGAATAGATATCTACCACTTCTCCGCAGCAATCTGTCCCCTGGATGAAGGGAAAGGGCGTAGGGGCGGACCAGCCGCCGTCCGCCGGGGCTCCTTTCTGCCTACTCTTCCCGTTTTCATCGGTTCCCGAGGAAACCTGGGAAGAGTACCAGCCGAGGCGGGTATTGATTTCCGTATTGTTGACCCCCGCAGCCAGCACGCGAATCAGCGTCGTACCGGGAAGGAGACGGGGAACCGGCACATCCCGGTACTCCAGCTTGTCAAATCCGCCGCCTTCCCGGGTTACCACTGCCTTCATTATCTCACCCTGACCTGCCTCAAACCGTCGGGGATCCGGGGGCAGGGCGAGGGGAAAGTCTTCAGTCCACATAGTACATTTCCTGCGATCCGGCCCCTTTGACATCGGTTTTTCCCCGGGGGCTGCAGGAAATCTCGTCCCGGACCAGTTTCCATGTAGACTCCGAGAGATTTATCTTCATGGGGCTCGATCCGGCTTCCATTCGGCTGGCGATATTCATGGCGTCGCCGAAAATATCGTATAGATACTTTTTCACTCCGACGATGCCGCCGATCACGTCTCCGCTGTTAATGCCGATGCGTATTTGCCAGTTGCAGTTCGCCGGGCTTTTGCGTGTGGAAAGATAGTCGATCATGTCTCTGCCGGCCTGTACAAGCCTGATGGCATGGTCGGGCGTCGGAGGGTGCATGCCGCAAACCGCAAGGTAGGCGTCGCCGATTGTCTTGATTCGCTCGCAACCCCTTCGCTCCATAATCTCGTCGAAGGCCGTGTACATATCATTCAATTCGTCTATGAGGGTGCGGGGATCCAGCCCGTTGGTAACCGGCGTAAAGTCCACGAAGTCGGAGAACAGAATGCTCACATTTTCGAAGAGCTGGGGTTCTGCCTTGCCTGATTCCCTCAACTGGCGGGCGACTTCCGACGGCAGCACGTTGAGTAGCAGGCGCTCCGCCGCCGCCCGCTGAGCGTCCACTTCCGCCAGGGCGTTTCGAAGCCGCACATGGGTGCTGACCCGGGCGATCACCTCTTCTTCCCTGAAGGGCTTGGAAACGTAATCCACGGCCCCCGCCTTAAAGCCCCGGACCTTGTCATCGGTATCGCTGAGGGCGGAGATAAAAATCACAGGGATCTCCTGTGTGGATTCCCTTTCTTTAAGTTTGCCGATGGTCTCGAATCCGTCCATCTCGGGCATTTTAATATCGAGGAGGATAAGGTCGGGCTGGGCTTTCTCGGCTATTTCCAGGGCCCGGCGGCCATTTTTCGCCTGAAGGGGATAAAATCCGTTCTCCGTCAATGTTTCCGAAAGCACTTTTAGGTTTTCTTCAATATCATCAACCACCAGAATGCGCGTCTTTTTGTCATCCATAGTCAAGCTCCCCCGATGTGATCGAGAATTTTTACAAGCCCGTCTTCATTAAAACCTCCAGCGAGCTGCCCAATTCGGTTCAAAAGATCTTCAGCGCCTGGGGCGTCCTGTTCATCAACCCACTGACGGATGCGGGTAAAATCATTAATCACCAGGGCATCGGAAAAAATCTGTATCTGCTCATCGGGGATCAGCGCAGCCATTTGCCGGATATCTTCAGCTTTGAGCATACGGTCGGTTTTCCCCATATTCTCGGCAAGCTCTTCCCTGGCAAAGCTGAATCGGATGTCGCTGTGCTCTTCTATCAGGTTGAATAGCTGCTTCTGTTGGAACGGCTTTGCGAGAAAACCGTCAAAGCCGGATTCGCGGATCCGCTGCTCATCGTGCTTGAATGCGCTGGCGGTCAAGGCAAAGGTGACGATGTCCGCGGTCCGGGCATCGTCTTTTAAGACCCGGACAGCCTCATAACCGTCCATTACCGGCATTTTTATGTCCATAAAAATCACTTCCGGTTGATGTTCCACAGCCCGCTGGACCGCCTGCTCACCGTTCTCCGCTTCCATCACCGTAAAGCCGACTTTCTCGAGCATCTCTTTGAGAATAAGGCGATTGTCAGTTTTGTCATCGACAACCATGGTTTTCGGGTGCCTTCCGCCGGCCACGGACTCGACTTTTCCGCTATCCACCGGAGCTTTCGGGACCCCGCTGCTTGTTTTGAGCGGCAGACTGAAACTGAACGTGCTCCCGTTGCCAGGGGCTGATTCCAGGCTCAGGGTGCCTCCCATCATCTCGATGAAGCGGCTGGAAATGGCAAGGCCCAAACCTGTTCCGCCTTCGTGGTCGCTGTCCGAGGCCTGGGTAAATGGCTTGAGTATCTGCTTCTGGTCCTCCGGGGAGATGCCCTTTCCGCTGTCCTTGACGGAAAACCGTATACCTCCGGAATCTACTCCAACCGCGACGGCGATGCCGCCGTCTGAGGTAAACTTCACCGCATTACCCAGTAGGTTGATCATGATTTGCCGCAGTTTACCCAAATCTCCGCTGACGTTTTGCGGCAAATCGCCTATATATTCCACATAGAAGGACAGGTTCTTCTGTCGGCATTTTATGGAAAACATATCTTCCATATCCGTGACGAAGTCCCGAAGGTTGAACACCGTCTCGTTAATTTCGAATTTGCCCGCCTCGATCTTTGAAATATCGAGGATATCGTTTATCAGCGCCAAAAGATGCTCGCCGCTGTTTGAAATAGTTTTAATTTTGCCCAGCTGATTATCCGTAAGATTTCGGTCGTCAGCCATGAGTTGGGTGTAGCCGAGAATGGCGTTTAGCGGGGTGCGCAGTTCATGGCTCATGTTCGCAAGGAACTCGCTTTTCATCCGGTTTGCGGTTTCCGCCGCATTGCGTGCTTCTGTGAGGCCCTGCTCGTATTCCAGTTGTTTCCTGATATCCCTGATAACCACTGTGAAGAACTCCCGGTCTGCCCCGTTGCTCTTGCTGTAATTCGCTTCGACGGGGATAATCTCACCGGTGATGCTTCGGATATGCATTCTCTTGAGCCCGGCGTCTGCGTGTTCAAGAAAATCAAAAAACGGCTGGCATCCGCAATCTCCGGAACCGGGAACGAAATCTGTCGGGGTGAGATACTCGGTGAGATCGCGGCCGAGCATATGCCCCTCCTCCCAGCCGAAGAGCTTTTCGGCTGCAGGGTTGAACAGGGAGATTCTGGCGTCATCGTCAAAGGCGATGATGGCATCGGCAGCATTGTGAATAATCGTATCAAGACGCTGCCTGCTGCTGGCAAGTTCGGTCTGCTGGCGGGCAATGAGGGTATTGATTTCCCGGTACACTGTGTTGAACTCGTTGTTGTTGATGATGTCGATCTTGCTGATCCGTCCGGCATCCCTCCGGTTGAGGTCCTTTAGGTGCTCCTGAATCGTCATAAGAGGATCTCTTATCTGCCTCTTTAACATGGCGATAATTTGCCCAGCCATGGCGAAGAAAATGAGGGATCTGATGATAAAGACCTGCATGGTACCCCGGAGGGCCTCCATCTGCGCCGTCATGTTTAAAAACTCTCTGGTATCCAGGAAATTCAGCCCCATGGGAGGCAGATTCTGCTCGCCGAGAAGCAGGAAATTCGATGCGATCTCCATCACCTGGATAATAAGAAAGAAGAGCATGGCGAGAATGGCGCTTACCAGAGTCATAAAAAACGTGCGGTAGCGCTGTGGAATCTCCGGGGCGGCGAGGATGACCTCCCGTTTTACTGGGAACAGGACGCTGTCGAGATTCAAGGTGATCAGGGTCGAGGTGAACAAGCCGGCTGAGAGGGCTTCGATGAGCAGGTACCACGATCCCGGCCCGGTGAAACGGATCTCCGGATCCAGTATCAATGTCGCAAGGGTTCCAAGAAAAAACCCGCCCACGGAAAGCAGGGCGATAAAACGCGGCATCATGTTAATCACAGCCACGGCCCTCTCGGCCTCCAGCCGGGTATGCCTGTGGCCCGAGCCGGTTGTGCGAAGGAAGTGAAATACCGGAGCAAGGAAAAGACTACTTATTACAGTGGTTGCCAGGAGGATGGCCCAGGCGGAGAGGGCTTCCTCACCTAAGAGCAGATAATCCACGGCGTTTTGCCATGCTTCGCTTAGGCTGCTTCCCACGAAACCGACGAAAAAAATCACCGTCAGTGGAGAAAGGATTATTGTAAGCAGGTAACGAGCCAGTACTGGTTTGAATTCTGCGTGTTTCATCAAGCCTCCGGAAACCCCCTGCGGCACAAAACCAACCTGCGATTCAATTTCAACAAGCTTTGGGGTACTGTATAAGTGTAACACCCGAGGATGGCGGCCGCCAAAGAAAAAGCCCGGCGGGCCGGCCTTTTGAAGACCGGAGCGCTGGTGTATACTGCCAGTCTCGAGCCCGTCGTCGGGCTGATGGCAGAGGAGGACAGCTCATGGTTACGGTTATCGGGATTTCCGGCGGGTCGGGATCGGGAAAGACCACCATCGTCAAAAAAATATCCGAGGTTCATCCCGATCTGGTCTGTCTACCCCAGGATAATTACTACCGCTCTGCGGAGTACATAAATAATGAAAACATAACCGCATTTAATTTTGATCATCCAGCGGCTTTCGACACCGATCTCATTGTCGAACATCTCGCTGCCCTGCGGCGTGGCAAGACCATAGAAATGCCCATTTACGATTTTGTCAATCACCGTCGACGCAAGGAAACCGTTACCGTCGAGCCCCGCAAGGTGGTGATTTTTGAGGGCATAATGGTGTACTTCGACAAACGGGTACGGGATCTCATAGATTTGAAAATATTCGTCGACACGCCGGATGATATCCGGTTTATACGCCGAATGCGCCGGGATATTCATGACCGGGGCCGCACTATGGATTCGGTAATTACCCAGTATCTCGAAGTTGTGAGGCCCGGGCACTATGAGTTCATTGAACCGACCAAGGCCTTCGCCGATCTCATCGTTCCCGAGGGGGGAATGAATGAAATGGCCCTGGAGGTCCTCAGCGCTTTTCTGAAGCAGATATAGGCGATGAACGTCTGTATGTTCCACCCCGGGGAATGGGGGCGGCCGCTGACTCCTGATGACCGGCGCAGGAAGCATATTGTTGAGTTTCTGGGCCTTGGACCGGGGGACAGTTTGCGTTGCGGGTTGATGGGCACCGGCGTCGGGACCGCCCGGATAATCGGAAATCCCCGGTCCCCGGGCAATCTCGAGCTGGACTTTCCCTCGATCGATACCCTCATTAGGAAAACCGGCCGGGACATCACCATCATAATAGGCCACCCCCGGCCGCCGGTTTTTCAGCGGCTGCTCAAGGACCTATGCTCCATGGGTATCGCCAAAATCTTCTGGGTAAAAAGCGAACTCACAGAAAAGAGCTACCTGGCAAGCAAGGTCTGGAATGATACCGCCATAGAGCGACAAATAATCCTCGGCCTGGAACAGGGTGGCATGAGCCGCCCTCCCCGCATAGGCAAATACTACAGCCTCCACCGCTGTCTCCAGGATATCTGTGGTGAAGATCACGGACCGGGAATCGTACTTCATGCCCAGACCGGGGCTCCCGGATTGCCCGACGCTCTTGAACCCTCCGGGAGCGGACCCGTGGTCTTGGCCGTTGGGCCGGAGAGGGGCTGGACCGCCGCGGAAGTCGAAGAAATGGCCGCTTGCGGCTTTACTGTAGCCGGACTCGGCCCGGCCATATTGCGCAGTGAAAACGCGGCGGTGCTCGCCGTCGGACTTGCGAATATGAGGGTTCCAACCCCCTGATCGGAGGAGACATGTCAAAGGTCAATGTGGAAAAGCGGATTAAGCGTCACGTGCGCCCGGCGGATCACCGCATAGCGGCGATCTGTCATCCGGATATCGACGATCTTGCGCTTGAGGAGCTCACGGGTCACGGATTTGCTGCGGAAAGGGAATCGCCCGGCGTTTTGATATTTACCGGAAAAATTACGGATGTCTACCGGGCACATCTACTGTGCCGAATCCCCGTATCATTCCGCGTGCGCCTGCTTTCCTTTCGCTGCGGAAGCCGGGAAGATCTGTTCCGCCATCTACGGTCATTCAGCTGGGAGTATTGGCTTCGTTCCGATCGGGCATTTTCGGTAAAACTCACCAGCCGCGAAAGCCGCATCCACCACGACGGACGGGCCGGGCAAAGCGTCTGGAAGGCAATCACCGGCAGAATGGCGGATTTTTTCCCCGGGGATTCGGGACAACGCGGCGCGGGCGGGGCAGGTAGCAGTGGAAGCACCGAGGGATCAGCCGATGCAATGGCATATAAAAATGCGGAGGCAAAGCCAGAGGCAAAGACAGAGGCAAAGACAGAGGCAAAGACCGAAGCAAAGACTGTAACAAAGACCGAAGCAACGGACGAAGCTTCCGATGAGGGATTGGAGCACGCAGCTCAAAAAAGACCGAAAACAGTTTCTCTCGCCCCCCAAAAAATCTATGTGCAAATCCACGGAACCCGGGCGACAGTCTCGCTGGACGCCACCGGGGAGCTGCTGTACCGCCGGGGATGGGGAGCGAAACAGGGACGGGCCCCTTTACGGGAAAATCTTGCGGCGGCCATGTTCGCCGCCGCCCCGTTTGAAATTTCCGGATCTCTTGTTGATGCGTTCTCTGGCAGCGGCACCCTGCTGTTCGAGTCGATACTCAGCACGGCAAAACTGGCTCCTGCTCCGGTCAGGGATTTTGCCTTATGCGCCTGGCCGGTTTTCTCTTCTCCGGCCTGGGAACACATGCGCGGGGAACTGATGGGCGAAAATTGCCGGCGTATAGAAGCGCTTGGGTGTACTGAATACCACGGGATTGAAATTGATCCCGAGATCTTTGGCTTGCTCCGAGCCAATGCTTCGGCATTCCTCAAATCCCGTTGCTGTGGTGATCACACAAGCTTTCAATCCGGTGATGATCTGCAGATGAGAATCAGCGATTCGGGATTGATATTGGGTCTCCACAACTGCGATTTTTTTGCCTGGGTTTATCAGATAATCAGTCGGACACGTGGCGGTCAGGCAGCGGACAGTATCGGCGGCGAATCTCCAGGCATCATCCTGGCCAATCCTCCGTACAACTGGCGCATAGAAAAAGGCCCCGGTCTGTATTCCCGTCTGTGGAATTTGCTTATCAATTTGATACCGGAATGGAGGGCAATAATAATCATTCCCCTCGATGAAGCCGGCCGGCCCGCACTGGAAGGAGGGGACCGCATTCCTCCTGAGCTTCTTGGACGGTCGCTTCGACGTGACTTCCCTCACGGCGGGCGCCGAGTCTCGGTTCTCTATGTTTCGCCCGCGAGATAATTCTTTATTTTTTCTCTAACCATTAGTACAATCGAAGCATTCCCGGTCCGGACGAAGCCGCTGCACGTTCCTGTCTAGCCGCCGGGAAAAATCACATACAAATTGGATGGATATTATGAATCGAGTACGTGTCGCAGTAACCGGCGCCGCCGGTCAAATTGGATATGCCCTGCTGTTCAGGATCGCATCGGGACAGATGTTCGGTCCCGAAACAGAAGTAGATCTCAACCTTCTCGAACTCGAACAGGCCCTTCCCGCCCTTCGAGGGGTGGTTATGGAACTCGAGGATTGCGCATTCCCGCTGCTGCGCTCGGTAACTCCCAGCAGCGATATGAATGTGGCATTTAAAGATGCCGATTGGGCCCTTCTGGTGGGATCGGTGCCCCGTAAAGCGGGAATGGAACGGGCCGATCTGCTAAAAATTAACGGCGGTATCTTCGTCGGACAGGGAAAGGCCATAGCGGCACATGCGAAACCGGGCTGCAAAACCCTTGTTGTGGGAAATCCCTGCAACACCAACTCCTTCGTGGCAAAATCCGTCGCCGAGGGTATGGATCCCGGGAACTTTTTTGCCATGACCATGCTCGACCAAAACCGTGCGGTTACCCAGTTGGCCCAGAAAGCCGGAGTTCCCGTCTCTGAGGTCAGCAATCTTGCGATTTGGGGTAATCATTCACCGACAATGTACCCCGATTTCTCCAACGCCCGCATTTCAGGCAAGCCGGTCGGCGAAGTTATCGACGATAGTGCATGGCTCGAAGGAGAGTTCCTCACGACAGTGCAAAAACGGGGTGCAGCAATCATCCAGGCCCGGGGAGCTTCCTCCGCCGCCTCCGCCGCAAATGCCGTGGTGGATACGGTGCGAAACCTGGTCAACCCGACTCCCGAGGGAGAGTTTTTCTCCCTGGCAGTCTCATCCGATGGCAGTTACGGCGTCCCCGAAGGAATTATGTTCAGTTTTCCGGTGCGAAGTGATGGCGCCGACTGGAGCATAGTACAGGGCCTGAATCACGGCGATTTCGGCAAGGAGAAACTGCGGGTCACCACAGAGGAGCTTCTTTCCGAGCGCGAAGCGGTTTCCGAACTGCTTTCCTAAGGCCTGAAGAGGTGCCGGGTACTTCCTCGCCAAACGCAGGCAGTGTCTCGTGAGCGCGAGAAAGGGCATTCGCTACCCATCGGGCCTCAAGGCCGGTCAGGTGCTTCTCGGTTTTCCCTGGGCGAGTCTGCGCCTGCTTGCTTTGACCGTATGGTTATCCGTCGGACTATTTTTTATGGCGTTTCTGAGGGCGTTCGGCCTCATTGGCGGAGAGCGGGGTGTGGGCCTCCGCCGCCGGGTCGCCAGGATAATTGCCCGGGGAACTCTGGTAATAATGGGCGTCAAACTGCGACGCCGGGGCAGGGCTCCTGAAGCGCCATTCTTTTTGGTGGCAAATCACCTAAGCTGGCTCGATTCCATTGTTTTCATGGCCGAGTCGGCTGCAGTATTCGTGGCCATGGACGAAATCCGGCGGATGCCCTTTCTGGGGATTCTTGTCGACAGTTTCGGAGTCGTGTTTATCCGGAGGCGCAGCTTACGGGATATCGGCGCGGTGTCTCGGAAGATCCTGTCCGCCATGGATCGGGGAGACGGGGTGATGGTTTTCCCCGAAGGAGATACCAGCGTCGGGCATGAGTTGCTGCCCTTCAGTTCTGCCCTGCTGCAGCAGGCTGTTGAGCAAAAACAGCCGGTACATGCGGCGGCCTTGGCATTTTTCTCGTCTCCCGGCTGGCCTGACGCTTCAGTGATGGTTGCCTGGGCGGATTGGACGCCGATATTTGTGCATATCGCCCGAATGCTTCTGATGCCCCGGGTAAGCGCCTGTATTTCCTACCCGACGCCGGCTCTTAGGGGTACCAGCCGGGGAGAGCTTGCCCGGGACCTGCGACAGCAGATAGCAAACGAGCTAAAAATTATACAGCCGAAGTTCGCTGACAATTAAAAATGATCGGGCCGTAGCAGTGCCCCTCTGTGAACCGATTAATCTTGGGCCACGTGGGGCTTGCGACGGAATTCGAGGGCTGCAGCGATTTCTTCCCGCTTTTCCCTGGTGATGGGATATGCCGTTGCCAGCAGAATGGCGAAAAACAGCAATACCGCCGGAAAGGGGCCCATAAAAAAGCGGATGGTCTGCAGGGCTGACTGGGGCTGAACTATTGTCGAGCCAACCGGAGGAGTTATATAGCCCCTAAGGCTTAGGGCCTGTCCGATTATCCACAAAGCAATTCCCGTACCTGCCTTTTGAAAAAATGATGCGAACGCATAAAACGCGCCTTCCATACGACGCCCGCTTTTTTGTTCTTCATGATCGATCAGATCGGGAATCATCGACCAGGGCACGACGTACGATGTTGCAATTCCCCAGCCGGAGCTGAGGGCGAGAGCAAAAATCAGAACGATCTGGCCTTCCCGCAGCAGACTGATGCCCATCAGCGTGAAAATCATTGCTCCTGAACCGAGCATGAAGCTCTGTTTTTTATCGGCTTTCTTGGCGATCCAGACCACCAGGGGTATTGCAGCCATTGCGGCAACCTGGGTGACGACAATGACGTAGTCGGTCATATCGGGAAGATCCATATTGTATCGAACGAAATAAATGAGCATAGATGCCAGGATGCTGCTCGCGGTCCAGGAAAGCAGGTAAAAGCCTATCATCATCCAGAACGGCTTTGACCGCAGCAGGGAAGCCAGGGACTCTTTCCGGATTTCCTGCGCTGGCCTATTATCCCGATACGGACCGGTGACGCCGATGACCACCAAAGGCGGAATGACCGTCAATGCACCGAGAACCACACCCGCAAAGCGGAACAGCGCTGCCCGATCGGTGATATACCAGCCGATTACCGTAAGCGCGATAACCGCACCCAGATTTCCCAGTATCTGGAAGAACATGCGGATACCGTGGAGACCCGACTGCTCATCGAAGTCGCCTGTCAACCTCGGAGTGATGCTGTTAAAGGCGATGTGCACGGTGGTGAACGCCGTATCAAAGAGAATAATGGCAAAAGTATAGTACAATGCCTTGCCGAAATCCGGGAGATCCGGCACGAGCCACAGCAGCATAAAGCTCAGGCCTAGGGGCAAGGCTCCCCATGCCAGCAGAATCCGCCGTTTGCCAAATCGGCTTTCAACCCGGTCTGCCAGAATGCCGATGAGGGGATCATTAACCGCATCCCAAAGCTTACCGGCGAGAATGGCCCATCCCGCAAGAGCAGGGGACAACCTGGCCACATCGGTAAGAAAGTTCAGCTGAAAAAACAACACAATTGAAAGGGGAATGGAGATGCTCAGGTCTCCTAGACTGAACAGGACTTTGGTGCGCAGGCTCGGCGCCGGTAGTATCGTCATGTATCGTATTCTGACCTGATTTACGCCCTCTTGCAATGACGCGATGGTAGTGCCCCCAAAACAGCTGATTTGTGCGGTGTAACTCTTTGTGTGAAAATAAAAAAGTGGAGTTTTATCAAGGGCTTCAATGGATGACAGATAAATTACATCATGAAAAGGGATTACGCTGTTTAAATCAGCTGTTTTGGGGGCACTACAAACTGCTTTACAGCCGGCGCCCTCAGGCCATAGGATGAAGCCTATGCAGGTAACAGTCGATCCGGTGACCTCCCGCCGGGATATGATGGATTTTGTGTATTTACCCAGAAAGCTCTACCGAGGAACCCCATGGGTTCCCCCGATCTGGTTAGACGAGAGACGGGGATACAAAAAGAAGACCAATCCTATCCTTGCTAACTCCGAATTTACCCTCTTACTTGCCCGGCGCAGCGGAAGGGTTGTGGGTCGCGTCCTGGTATACCTGGATCATAGCTGGAACGAGCACTTTGACGTCATGGATGGGCTGTTCGGCGCTCTCGATGCAGAAAGTGATCCAGATGTGTACCGTGCGCTTCTCGAGGAAGCGGCACGTTGGTTACGTGCGAGGGGAGCTGAGCGGATGTTGGGACCCATCCATCCTGTTGCGGAGTTTTGGGGATTTCTGGTCGAAGGTTTTGAGGCGCCGCCGGTTTTTCTCACCCCCTGGAATCCCCCGTCAGCCGACGCATGTATCAAAGCGGCGGGTTTTGAAAAAGCCATGGATCTCCTGGCTTACGAAGCCGACTGCTCAAATGGGTATGTATTGAATAAGCGGTATGAGGACTTTTACCGGCGCTTTCGCTCGAGAAACACCCGGTTTATCATCCGTCGGATTGATCAAAAGCGCTTCATGGAGGATGCCGAGCATATTTGGCGGATAACCGACCACAGTCTCGCGAATAACTGGGGATACGTGCCGGTTCCCCGTGATGTGTTTCTCGATATGGTCAAGCGTTTGAAAGTAATCGTCGATCCGGAAGCAGTGCTTTTTGTTGAAAAAGACGGCGAACCCATCGGCTATGCCCTGGGTTTTCCCGACGTCAATGAGCCTATCTCACAAATCAGGGGTAGGCTTTTGCCCTTCGGGTGGTTGTGGCTCCTTCTGCGGCGTCGGTCCCTCAAAACATATCGGCTGTTTGGGTTGGGCGTACTGCCGGAATATCATGGCATGGGGCTGGATGCGCTGATGTATGTTCATCTCGCACGGAGCCTTTCTCCCAAGGGAATCCGCCTGGAGGCCAACTGGATTCTTGAAAACAATCTTCCCATGAACAATGCGCTAAAGCGACTCGGATTGCGGCAGAGCAAACGATACCGCCTTTACGAGCGGCCGCTTAGCCGCCGTATCAGGTAGAGCCGGGAGCTAAAATCCCCCATAATCCGAACGCGTTCATTGAATCCGGTGCCGGTGAACTGATTATACGGTCTGAAACCCGCATACATCAGCTCATCTCCTCCTGCCTTGACCTTCTGCATTTCGCCGGGAAACAGATAGTTGTCGGAGATGACCTTGTGTGCCAATCCGCGGATTCCCGAGGACTGCACTTCAAAGGGAACGTAGTCATTGATGAGCTCACCGAAACGGGCAATGTTCATGTAGTGGGGAAGCGTTTCAATTTCGTAGCTGGCATCAGGATCGAGATCGCGCAGCCGAATGGTTTCATAGACTGCAGCGGGATGCTGAATCTGCTGGAAGTACAGGAGCATACCCTGCTGGCCATCGGGATCCATCACCTGCCATATCGCCAGATTCGATTCGAAGGGCGAAGCCAGTCTGAGCCAGGAGCCAAACTGGAACAGCGTGCGATGGGCTTTGTACAATGCGACCTGCTTCGCAATTACCTTCTTCTCAAAAGGCGATAGCTTGGTGAGATTGAGCTCATAGCCCAACGCCCCGATTGCGGCAACATGGAATCTGGTTTCCAGGTCGTTACTCCTCAATACCTGATGTGAAGGATCCGAGCCCACATGGGATCCGGCGCAGTGCTGGGGGTAAAGCCAACTACTGCCGTGCTGAATTCGGACTCTGCTGCCGGGGTCGGTATTATCGCTTGTCCATGTCTGGGGCATAAAATAGAGCATGCCGCAGTCGAATCGGCTTCCTCCGCTGGCGCAGCTCTCGAAGAGGATTTCCGGCCAGGCCCTGGTGAGCCGCCCCAAAAGCTCGTACAAGCCCAGAATATAGCGGTGGGCCAGTTCTCCCTGGGATGCTGCCTCCAGGGCAGCTGAGAAATGATCCGAGACGGCGCGGTTCATATCCCACTTAACGTAGGCCGGACGACAGGTTTGGAAGAGCTCGTTCAACGTTTGCTCGAGGTGATCTATCACCTCGGAGTTTGTGAGATCTAGAATGAGCTGATTGCGCCCCAGGCTGGCTTTCCTACCAGGTACAGTGATGGCCCATTCCGGATGCGATCTGTATAAATCGCTGTCCGGCGAAACCATCTCGGGTTCCACCCAGATACCGAACTCCAGACCGAGCTTGCGCACCTTCGCCGAAAGAGATTCCAGTCCTCCCGGGAGCTTGTCCGTATCGGCCCTCCAGTCGCCAAGGGAACTGGTATCGTCATTTCGCCCAACAAACCACCCGTCGTCCAGCACAAACAGTTCCATACCCAGGTCGGCACCAGCCTTCGCGAGTTTCATCAGTTTTGCTTCATTGAAGTCGAAGTACATGGCCTCCCAGCTGTTAAAGAGGATGGGCCGGGGCTTTCCCCTCCATGCGGGATGAATCAGGTAATCGCCGATATACCGGTGGAAATTAGCGCTCATACCGGAAAATCCCCGGTGACTAAAACTCATTATCGCTTCAGGGCTTGCAAAGATTTCTCCCGGATTGAGATTCCAGGAAAAGTCATCTTCAGCGATTCCCAGCTGAACACGGACCAGCTGGTGCGAGTTTTTCTCAACAAGGATCTGATGATTACCGCTATAAACCAGGGAAAACCCCCAGCAGTCCCCGCTTTCTTCGTTGCACCCCGGTCGGGATAGGGCGACAAACGGATTGTGTTCGGCACCGGAGCTCATTCGTCTTGAACCAAAATGAAGCTGACCAAAGGGCACTTCCCCCCATTGCAGCTGTTTTTCAGCTATCCACTTTCCCGGAAGACTGTACCACCGGTAATCATCCGGCGGAAGATCCAGGCTTGTTGACATAATACGCTCAAGACTGATGCCCTCGGTTTCGGCAACAACCCGTACCTGACGGGTAATAATATCGCAGGATTCAAGTACCCGGTAGATAAGCTCGATTGCAGGATTGCCGGACCGATCTCTTAACCTGATAATCAAGGTGGCATCGCCGGTTCCGGCCGATGGAAGCGGGTTCACCCTGGGACGGGTTCCCGGAAGGGGGGCGATTGGAGGCAGGATGTCATCAATTATTTCATGGGAATCATAAATGAAATCGCCGACCCGGTCGCCGTTTTTCCGGCGTATCTCAATTGCCGGACTGCGGTAATCACCTTTGCCGCCGCCGGGAAACTCAAGCATGCTTGTCTCAAGGTTAACTCCTGGATAGTCGGAAGAGTAGGCAGTCTCCGCACCGGGCATAAACTCGAAGTGTCTTATCATATCCCCATAGTTGCCGGGGGGAGAAATACGCCGTCCGTAATAGAGCTGAGTCGGGTGCCCGCTTGAAAGCAGGCCGAGGATATAGCTGCTGTTGTTAGTTTGTAAATGAAAAAAATTATTTGAAGCACTGATCATGAGTTTTCGCCACCGGACGTATCCGCTGCCTGTTCCTTTTCATGAGATGTGATTATCCCCGGGATTTGAATATAAATCGAAGTTCCATCGGTGCCGCTTTCGATGCTCACTGTGCCGCCCAGCCGCTGAATGATATTAAACACGATGTTGAGTCCCAATCCCGTTCCGCCCCGGCCACGCTTGGTTGTCACGAATGGCTCAAACGCTGTTTTGCGAATACCCTCGTCCATGCCGACGCCGTTATCAGAAAAAATGATGTTCAAATCCGACTTGTGAACTTCCAGCGCAATATGGATACGTGGTTCCCGTTCCAGAGAGGCAGGGAATGCGTGATTGAGGGAATTTTGGACCAAATTTGAGAAAATCTGCCAGAAAGCCCCGGGATGAGAATGCACCTCGATTTGTTCAGGACCTTCGACCGCTATCTCTTTGACGTGGCGTTTGACCTGATTGTATAAGCTGCTGAGAATCTCAGACAAATAGCTGCAAAAATCAAAATCCCGTTTTTCATCGACGAGCTGATCTGCGCTGACTTCCTTGAAACTTTGTACCAGCATCTGAGCCCGATTCAAATTCCCTTCAAGGATATCCAGGCTTTCCCGGGATTTCTTGAGGATTTGCTCCATCTCAGTTTTTGTGAGGGTGCCTGCGCGGAACTTCTGCTCCATTTGCTGAAGTTCAAAACCAAGAAAACTCGCCGAAGTTATCCCCACCCCCAATGGAGTGTTTATTTCATGAGCCACGCCGGCCACAACCGAACCGAGACTTGCCAACTTTTCCGATTCGATGAGCTGATGCTGAGTGTGCTGAAGCATCTCGATATTGTACTCCAAAGCTTTTGTGCGTTCCACAACCCGGTTTTCCAGTTCCCTGGCGAAGTTACTGATTCTATCCGCCATGGTGTTGAAGCTGTCGCCGAGCATTGCAATTTCATCCCTGCCGTCATAGGTAAATCGCCGATGAAAATCACCAGAACCGAACTCTCCGACCGTCTCCACAAGTCGCGTGATTGGCGTTGTCAGTCCCCTGCTGAACAGTCGGATTAGCAAAATTGAAACGGCAATAATGAATAAACCCGAAGAGCCAAATCCTATAAGCAACAGAGTCACTGGTCGGTACAGGTCCGGAATATCTATCTGAATACCCACAAGCATGTTCCAGGGATGAAAATACCGGAAAATATGCAGAATCCTGGAATCACGCACAACATATAGGTCTTGAGCGATAGGCAAATGACTTAAATCCCGGTTATCAAGAATGCTAAGAAACGCATCCGGAGCTGCCGGCGCGATGAGAAAGCCGTTTCGTTCCCGAGTGTACAAAACGAAGCTTGCGTCTCGCAAATCAATATTCTGAATTGCTTCGACAATTCTTGCCTGCCGGGTTTGCCGAAAAAAAACATCATTCTGAATTCCTGCGGATTCCAGCAAACTATAGCCGTCGCTGAGCAGGAGATATGCCTGGTCAAGTTGTAGTTCGAGCACGGACTGCCGGGAGGAGATTATGATTCTGGGGACCGTTAGGGAGATCAGGGCTGTCATAAATAGCACCGGTGCGATTATTAGCGGAAGAAAGCTGAGTTGGAGTTTGGTAGCATAAGGATATTTGTTCAGCATGCTCAAACCTCTGCAGAAAACCTATGGTGGGCGAAATATAGTGCCCCCAAAACAGCTGATTTAAACTCCCTAATTATTGCTCTTGCAAAAATGTACAAGCGAACCAACATATGAACGTTCGGCTCATTACATTATTTCTTTACATGATAGTATTTGCACCATCCCCATCAGCTGTTTTGGGGGCACTAAGTAAAGTCTAAGCTATTGAAATAAGTTTTGACCACTACTGCTCAGCTTTGTCCTTCTTCGCCCGGATCTTCCGGTAGAGCACCGGCACCAGGCTGATTATCCCGAGAAATATTAACGCGAGTTGAATTTCAATGGTCAGCGGTGACTCGCCTTCTTGGAGGGTGGTGCCGGCGAACCCGAGATAGGTGTAAACAAAACTGCCGGGGATAATCCCCACAACAGTAGTCCAAAGGAAGGTACTGACTTTCACGGTAGTGAAGCCCGGAAGCAGGTTCACCAGAAAAAACGGGAATATCGGAATAAACCGGAGCGTGAGCAGATATGAGCTGCCGTTTTGCTCTATTTCACGATTAAAACGGCTGAGTTTCTCACCGTATTTCTCCTGAACCTGACTTCCGAGGAAGTATCGGGCTGCAAGAAAGATTGCAAGGGCGCCGGTGCTCGCGCCAATGTTTACCAGGAGAGTTCCCAGGATCGGACCGAAAAGAAAACCGCCGCTGAGGGTCAGGAGTGTCGCACCGGGAATGCTCAATGCGACGGTGACAAAGTACAACAGCACAAATGCTATTGCAGATAACAGCAGTCGCTGGCTAACCTGCTCGAGCAGCTGATCCCTGGCCTCGTAGATCCTGCCGGGATCTATCGCATCGAGATATCCCTGTGATCTCGCCCAAAAGAATCCGCCAACAACAACTGCCAGTACTACCGCGAGTATGATTATTTTTTTCATTAGAATTCTCCTGTGAATAAACCGCGTTTGCGGTAATAGCGTTTGAGCGCACCCTCGAGGATGCCATACAGCGTTACGGGGATGGTGATAAAAATAAGGATTAATGCTGCGCTAATGGTCCAATCCGATGCCCGTATGAGGGGAACCAGATATCCGGAGTATGACGGTACCAGTCCGCCTCCGATTAAGAATACCAGGAAGTACTCGGTGAAGGCTACTAAAAACACAACCATGCCGCCTGAGAGAAGAGCCGGAAGAAGCTGTGGTATATGCACGCTGACAATCCGCTTGAGGCTTCCCGCTCCCAGCATGGCGGCGCAGTTTTCCAAATCTTCCGTGTATGAAAGAAATCCTGAATATAAAGCGCGAAACATGTAGGGAAAGGAGCTGAGGCTGAGCACCAGTACAACCCCAAAAAAACTGTCGCTGATCCCCGCTCGAAGAAATAGTGGATAGAGGCCTAATGCGAATACCACAGCCGGCACCAGGAGCGGGGCGAGAATCATGAGCTCGATGATATCCTTTCCCCGCAGATCTCTTCGGGCCAGCACGTGAGCCGCAGGCATGCTGATAAGTGTGCAGAGGAAAACCGTTGCCCCACTGTAGGAAACCGATGAAATCAAACTCCTGACGAGGGGCCGGCGATTGTCCGCCATGAATTCAAGAGCCCTGAAGCTCAACTGACGGGGAAGCAGTTCGGGAAAAGCCCACAGTCCGCTGATACTCCTGATAATTAGGTAAATAGGAGGAATAAGTGAGAGAATGATAAAAATCACCCTCCATCCGGTTTTCATCGGTGGCCTCCTGAGCTCCCGCGCATAATGTCCCCGAGGCCTCGGCGCAGGACGGCGAAGATTACCAGAATTATCAGAGAAACCACCCATACAAGAAGCAAAAGCAGAAGGGCCTGAGGGCGTTGGGAAAGGCTTCCTTCGAAGAACAGACGGTATGCCCGGATTGATGCCATCGGTCTTGATGTTGAGCCGAGCAGGAAAGGTATATCGAATGAACCGAAGGAATACAGAAAAATTATCAGTCCAGAAACTGCGAGGTTTGAGCTGATGGCAGGCAGAATTACCGTGGTAAAGCGTCTGAGCGAACCTGCGCCAAGGATTTTTGCCGTGGTTAGCAAACGGCGGTCCAGTTTGCGCAGCGATGCAAGGACCATCAGCGTGACGAAGGCACTTTCTTTGTAAATATAGGCGAGGATAATGCCGGTACCTCTTTGATCGAATACCAGTACCGGAAAACTGTCGAGGGTTTGTGTGATTCCGACATGGAATAGAAAGCTGGAGATCAATCCGCTTTGGGAAAAAAAAGCGATTACAAAAAATGCCGCGACAATATGCGGAATGATCAACGGGAAGGTATACAAATACACCGGGAAGGTCCGAGGCTGCTGCCAGAGCCAGAGAGCAAGGCCGCCGCCCAACAGCAATGATATGGCCGTCGAGACTGCGGCGATTTCCAGGGAGTACCACAGGGAGGCAAAAGCCTCGGAACCAGCTTCCGAGAGTACTTCTGTTCCTGAGGAAAGGAGACTAATGCCCGCGTAAGCCGCACCGGCAAACAACACCAAAACCGATGCCGTTAGTGCCGGTATTAGCGCAAGCAGGGAGGCCTCCTGTGACTTAGTTCCCCAGGACATGCTCCTCCCAGCCCTGTTCTAGCGCTTCAAGATACTCGGAGGAAATCTCCGGTACCGCATTGGCGCTTAGCACATCAAGAGCCAGGGTCGCATCACCCAAATCAAGGGCGGCGAAGCGCTCGGCGTCTTCCCTGGGAAGCCGCCCGATATCCAATACGGTAAAATCGCCCCAGTTTGCCGGATCGTTTTTGGATAGCTGCAGCTCGGGACCGATGATTTCATTAATGGCTACCAGGGCCCCGGCCTTGTTTGGAGAGTTGAACGGGATTGCGAGGTAGTGGGTATTTGATAAACTGGCATTTTGAAAAACGAAGGTTCTCACGCTTTCGGGATAGCGGCCTTGAGTGATTTTGCTTGCTGCGCCGGTCTGGGTGAAGGTCATGTTAAAACTCACCTCGCCCCGTTCGAAAAGACCGTCAAGCTGTGCCAAATCCGCCGGATATGTTTGACCTTCCCGCCAAAGATAGGGTTCCAGTTCATTGAGATATTCCCAGAGCCTGGGAGCATTTGCCTCAAAAAGAGCGGGATCAAAATCTCCGGCATACTGTTCATGGCCACCGGTAAGCTCATAAAAAGCCTGCCTGATAAAGGCTGAACCGGTAAAATCCGGCGGCTGAGGATACGTCATCCGGCCCGGGTTTTCCCTGACCCACTCGAGTAACTCAGCATAGCTGCTCGGGGGATCAGCGATCACCGCCGAATCATATTCCATAACGAACTGCGCTCTACCGTAAGGGGCTTCCCAGCCGTCCACCGGGAACCCTGCATCGCTCACCGCGGTTGCCGGATCGACGAATGCGTTGAAGTTCGGGAGCCTATCGGTGAAGGGTCCGAATAAGATCTCTCCCTCCCTGGCGTTTTTAAAATTTTCACCGTTGATCCATAAAATATCCATCACGCCTTGATTACGTCCTGCCTCTCTCTCAGTCAAAAGGCGGTTCACAAAAACAGATGCGTCCATCGGGACCCGGGTGAGGGTGATATCGTGCTCGTCCTTCAAATGTTGGGCCATTTCGGTGTCCACCCAATCATTAATAAGCGGTGAACCACCCCACATGTAAAATCGAACCTCAGTGCCTCGGGCTTGCTCGATGATGGACGAGAAATCAGATTCGAGTAGGTTGGATTCATCACCTGAGCCGTTGTTCCCGCAGGCGGAAAACAGAATAAGCACAGTAAATAGTAGCAGAACGGCTGATGCCGCAGGCCCGGGTTTGTTCATTGTTTACTCCTTTCCGCCCGATGCGGAAGTCTTCTTTTGATTGTCGTTAAGGGTGTCGCCCGGAGCATCCGAGGCCCCCTCTTGATCGACATATACGTGATCATAAATTTTCACCTGGACTCGTTGACCAGGTTGTAAATTGCAGTTGAGCCTAAATACCTCAAGCGGCAGACCATTGAGGTCAATATTCATTCGTATGAGGCTTCCCTGAAAACGACGGGAAGTTATGAAGGCGGGGCCGTTTTCGCTGGGAAGCAGATCGATGGCTTCTGCTCTGACGAGAATATCCAATTCTACAGGAGTCTTTCCGTCGAAGCTGCAGTATTTTATGTAGTTTCGGGGAATAATATTCACCGGTCCGAGAAAGTTTCCAACCCTGTGATCCGCAGGGAAGCGGTAGAGGGTTTCAACATCAGCCTGCTGCCCAATCTCGCCGTCAAGAAGCACGGCAATTCGGTCGCTCATTGCAAAGGCTTCAGGAAGATCGTGGGTTACCGCCAAGGTAGTGACGCCATATTCTTCCTGTATGTTCCGAATAAACAAAGCGGTTTCCATTTTGAGATTTTGATCAAGATTTGCAAATGGCTCATCCAGAAGAAGAAGGGATGGCTTGAGGATCATTGCCCGTGCGAGGGCTACCCGTTGGCGTTGCCCGGCGGACAGCTGTCGCGGGTACTTTTTCTGAAGACCTTCCAGGCCGAAATGGGTGATGTGGTCAGCCACCTCTTTACTTATGGCATGAGCTCGTGCTTTTCTGCTTCGATTCTCCGCAAAGGACGGAAAACGTCGCGCAAAATTGCTCCTGTTGTGAAGGCCGTAGGCGATGTTCTGGTTTACCGTGAGCTGGGGAAACAGAAGAAAATCCTGAAAGACCATGATCACCGGAGACCAGGTTTCCTTTTCAGGCAGCCAGGTTATTTCTCCGCCGTCCGATGAGTCCAGTCCGGCGATGATTCGCAACAAGGTTGTTTTTCCCGCACCAGATGGTCCTACAACGCTGAGAAACTCACCCTGGCGAATATCCATGGAAAGATTACGAAGAACAGGCCATTCCCCAAAGGCCTTTTTGAGATCTTTAATCCTGACTTCCATGAACACCCTTTAAGCTTGCTAATTTCCCGGCTAATATTATATTGCTGATATGGACAGTCAAGCAATAATCCGGTTGGCAGTTTTCGCTGCGGTATTCACTATACTCTCGATTCTCGAATTATTGTTTCCTGACCGCAATCCAGTCCACGCCCGTAAACAGCGTTGGCCGGGAAATATCCTCGTAATCCTCTGCGGAAATCTCTTGGTACGCGTGTTAGGTCCATTATTGCCGTATACAGTGGCGGTCGCTATGCAACAGCACGGATGGGGACTTTCGGCATTTGCTCCGGGATGGCTCAGCATCATTATCACGGTGATAGTGCTCGATGGATGGATATATCTTCAGCATGTGCTGTTTCATCAGGTGAAGCTTTTACGGCCCCTGCACCGCATGCATCACAGCGATACCCATATTGATTTTACCACCGGCTTTCGCATGCACCCAGGTGAGATAGTTATCAGTGCGCTATACAAAACAGCTTTGATAGCCGCGCTCGGTTTGAGCGCTACCGGGGTTTTGGTTTTTGAGCTCATCCTCAATGCCTCATCTATGTACACCCATGCGAATATCCGCTTAGGCCCAAAGCTCGACCGAACTCTCCGGATGCTCTTGATCACACCGGACGTTCACAGGATACATCACTCGCAAAAAATTGACGAACGAAACAGCAATTACGGCTTTTTCCTGAGTATTTGGGATCGGATATTCGCAACCTATTCACGTGTTGAAGAACATGATCCCAGGGGCATTAACGTTGGTCTGCCTGGGTATGATGATGTTAGGGTTAATCGAATCGATTGGCTCCTGTTGGAACCGGTGGTTCCAGCACCGCGAAAAATTGGGAAACCCCTGCAAAGCCGCCAAACAATGTCCGGAGACAGGAATGTTTGATATTGAACTGCGTAACATCAAGGACAGGCTGCTCAACCCAGTCGCCAACGCAGTTTCGAAGTTCGCCAGTCCGACCGCAGTGTCCATCACCGGATTCGCATTCGGTGTAGCATCCCTCTATGCTCTCGGGTCAGGAATGCCAGTCTTAGCCCTGATCCTTTGGTATGCTAACCGGATATTGGACGGGCTGGACGGGGCGGTAGCGAGGGTTTCGGGACGCACCACCGATGCGGGAGGATTTCTCGATATTACCCTCGATTTTGTCCTGTACGCCGCATTTCCCATCGTTTTGGCCATCGTCGGTATGCGGGCAAGAGCCGAACTGCCGGTAAACGGACTGCTCGCATTTACATCCCAGTTACCGTGGTTGGATTCAGCGGCTCCCGGTATAAGAGAACTGATTCCTGCAGCTCTTCTTCTTGCATCATTCTATGTAAACGCCGCCGTGTGGATGACCGCCTCAGCGCTCTTTGAAAAAAGACGGCAGAATCAGACGATTGAAAATACCGGAAGAATCACCAGCATGAAAATGCCGAGATCGCTGGTTGAAGGATTTGAAACTATCGTGTTCTTCAGCCTGATGATCGTCCTGCCCCGATTTTTTGCAGAACTTGCGCTAACTATGACCATACTGGTTATCGTTGGCTTTGTGGTTCGCGGATTGCACACGTACAGAACCTTAAAAATCTCCCAAGTAAATACAGAATCACCAAGGAGTAAGACATGAATAACCGCCTGTTTCAAACATTAACGATTGCTTTTTTTCTGGCAGTTGTGCTATCTGCCAGCCTCTGGGCCGGCGGCGAAGCCGAACTGTGGGACCGCTGGATTCTTTCAGATGAGTCCAGCGAAGAAGTGCTTGATCACGGCCCTTGGGGAGATTTCCTCAGCAAGTATCGCTATGTCGGTGAAAATGGGGTGGCGCTCATTCGATATGATGAAGTAAGCGCAGATGATCTCAGAAGCCTCGATACCTATGTAGATTATTTACAAGCTGTGGAGGTTGATACCCTCAATTCCCGTGAACAATACGCATTTTGGGTGAATCTCTACAACGCGGCGACTATACAGTTGATACTCAGGGAATACCCCGTAACAAGCATCCGCCGAATCTCCGGGGCCCGAATTACCAGTCCTGGTCCATGGGATCTAAAGCTGCTGCAGGTTGCCGGGGAAGAACTCAGCCTCGACGATATCGAACACCGGATCCTGCGTCCCCGCTGGAAGGATCCACGAGTGCATTTCGTCGTAAACTGCGCAAGCATCGGATGTCCTGATGTCCCTCCCGTCCCCCTGACCGCTGAAAATCAAGACCGTTTGATGGAAGAAGGTGCTCGGATATACCTCAACCATCCGCGAGGTATCAAGGCTGACGGCAGGCGGCTTGTCATTAGCTCGATCTTCGATTGGTTTTCTGTAGATTTTGGTGAGAACGAGGCTGATATTCTGGATTTCATCGATGAATACCGCGATGTCGATCAGCTATTATCCGGTATTGGGAGAAGTCGGGAGAATGTTGCTATCCGTTATGATTACGACTGGTCATTGAATTATGAATGAAGTGTCCCCAAAACAGCTGATCGAATCAACATAACTCTTTTGCCAGTAGTCTTCTATGACACGATTACCAGTTCATAGGAGATTAGCATGGCATTAATCCCTCGTTTCTGTCCGTACTCGGACTGTTCTCAGCATCATCGCGACAGAGAATCAAGCCGGTGCTGGTTTGTCCGAAACGGCCACTATCACTGCCGCCGCCTCGGTTCTTCCCAGCGCTATCGCTGCAAGCATTGCCGTCGATACTTCTGCGAAAGCGCGTTCCACCTCGATTATCGCGCACATCATCGCCTCGATTACCGGCGCATCTTCTCTTCAATCAACTCGGCCTCCGGCATTCGCGATATTGCCCGGGAGTTTTATGTCACCGACAAGGTCATTCTCAATCGGCTGAGCCGATTGTCCCGTCAGGCAATCGCTGCCATGGCCCAGTTATCGAATGATCATACAATCGATGAGGATATTGCCGTTGATGGGTTTGAAAGCTTTGTGTACAGCCAATACTGGCCAAACAATTTCACTCTCGCGGTAGGTTCCGACAGCCAGGTTGTCTATGCGTGCGACTATGCACAGATGCGGCGCAAAGGGCGGATGACCCCCGCACAAAAGCGCCGGCGCGATGAGCTCAATCGCCGGTATCCTATTGCAGGGGGACAAATTGCGCGATCTTTCCGGGATGTGATAAACACCATTCTTCCCCGGTGGAAGGCTTATTCATCTAAGAAGCCATGCTATCTCTTGAGCGATGAAAAACTCGAATACCGCCGTGAGCTCTGCGCTCACCGGGACTGGGCGGCGTTGGAAAATGCAGGGCGGGTTATCCATCACCGAACCTCATCGAGGGTGGTCAGGACCACTGAAAACCCGCTGTTTCCTGTGAATTACCTGGATCGGGAGATACGAAAGGATCAATCCTGTCATGTCCGCCAGAGTGTCCAATGGTCAAAATCGGTGAACAACAGCATGGAGCGGATGATGATCTACATCGCCTATCATAACCTGCTCAAGCCGTATCGGATAAACGGACGTAACGATATCAGCCATGGTGAGGTTGCCGGGTTTGACCGAAGGCGGGTACTCACGTTGGCAAAAAGGATGTTTACACAGCGGGCCTTCGTTCATCATCTGGTGTTGGACATCAGCCAATGGAAGACCTGGCACCGGATCTGGAAGACACCGGTGAGTGCGCTGAAGATCGATCTACCCGATTATGCGGTGGCCTGAGGAGCGGGAAATCAGCTGTTTTGGGGGCACTTCATTGATATTCCCCGTGGAGCAATCTATTCTTAGGCTATGAATCACAAATCCATCCAAAACCTGGCTGATTTTCTAAAGAATATGGTGATTCTCAGTCCATCCGCCCCCGGTGACCAGGATGCCGAAGGCTCAAAATCCGATAATGGAAACACTGTGGTGGATGACATTCAGCAGAGCAGCAATTTCCCATCTGCAGATGCATCATCTGACCGCGTCAAGGTTGATGCCCTGGAAACGCATATCAAGACTGAACCTGGACCGCCCTGTCTTGGCGTCACCGGGAACAATCTCTCGCTTTTAGCAGAAGAAATCCGCACATCATTAGCTGAACTGCTTCCAAGTGCCGGGTTTTTGGCTTTCGATTTTCCCGCTGATGGTTTGTGGAATAGCTCGTACTTTCCGTTTCTTGATTTGCTTCAAGAGCTTTACAAGAGTCGGGATGATGTGGAGCGTATGGTGCAGCGGTATTGCTATCAACCTCAACAGGAGGTTTTTTGCTCGGTGTTGCGAGGGACTGCAATTTCCAGAACGGATCCGCTTTTTGACGTTGAGCTTGCGTTCGAACGGCAGAAATTTCAGCAGGGAATCGCTGATCTGATCCGGGCAGCCATCGGAAACACTTTGACCTTGGTGTATTTGGCTGGGGTTGAGCACATGCACCGCTCTGCGGTCGGTGTTTTTCGCCAGTTTCTTGAGGAACCGGGGAATATTAGGTTTATTTGCGGTTTTTATGATGAGCCCGATGTTCGCATCGGCACAGCGTCGGCATTTTCCTCGATCTTCGAGTCAAACATGATACCTCAAATTTCAAGGAGGTTTTCCAAGTCTCAACCGCCGCGGTCCGCTGTTGATGCTCCGTCTCTTGCGGACAAGATCGACTTACTGGAAAAGAGTTGTGCACTTTTTGACAGCGAACTGGCTGTTCTTCAGGCTGAAGATTTGCAAATGCCCGGCTACAGCGATGATCTTCAGCTTAGGCTAGGAGCGATCGAGCAGGGCAGGCTTCAAATGATTTTGGGTAGGGTGCATCGTTTTTCCGGACAGTACCGGGCCGCCCATGATCACTATCTCCGGGCGTTCTCTATTTTCCGAAACTCCGGAGATGCTTCAGCGGAGGCGATGTGCGCTGAAAATCTCAGCCAGTGTGCATTGCTCCTTTATGATCGGCGGGATGCTGAATATTTTTGCCAATGCTTTCATGATTATGCGATGCAGGTCCATGATTGGGACTTGATTGCCAGGGCAGAATTGCTTCGCTTTCAGCTGCAGCAGTTTCAAAATGAGTACTTCAAGGGCTACATCGGGTTTTTACGCAAGAGACTGACAATTCTGGAACCGGCATTTGCCAAGCTCGGTATGCGCAATGCTTTGGCATACGTGCTGAGTAATGAAACGATGATCAGCTCCATGCTCAAGGCAAATGAGGGTGTGAAAGAAACCATCGATTTTTTACTCCGCGCGTTGGATATTGCTGCGGAGATCGGCAATTCTTATCGGCTTTCTCTCATTAATCACTATCTGGGCATAGGGTATCAGGCATTGGCTGAACGGGATACTGCCTCCCGTTACTATCGACAATCTATTGAACTGGCGAGAAGCCTGTCAGATGAAAAGCTCGCAAATCGCTTGAGCAATGGAGTGGGATACTTCTTTTTTTCGGCAGGTGATTTTTCTGTCGCCGCGGATTTTTACGATGAGGCGCTGCGTGGTCTGGTACGTGAACGGGATTTTGCAGAGGTTTGCAGCTCGTTGTTCAATTTCGGTAGTATCAATTTTTTTCGGCACCTGTACTCCGTTGCGATGCCGTTTTACGAAACAATGCTGAGAATAATGGATGCATTGGAAATTGGTGATCTCCAGTATCACAGCCGGGAAATCATCTACTCGCTTATCGGAATATGTGCGATAAAAACCGGCGACATCAATAAGGGGTACCGCTTTCACCGGATGGTGCTCGCTGAATGCGAGTCGCCCTCTACATACTCGACCTTTGAGTATTATCACTTTTTTCAGGCGGTAATGGCCCGATATGAGGGTCGGATAGCTGAATGCGAGCGGGAGCTTGAAAAGGTCATCGACATTGAGCAAAGCAAAGCGGTTGATGAGGCCTACCTTGTTATCCGTGCGTATTTCGAGCTTGCGGACCTGTATAAATTCCAGGGGCGTACAGAAGATTGTGCGCGGACAATCTCCCTCATTAGGGAGCTGATACCTGAAGGCAGTTTTCCTGATGTTCTCATCAGCCTCGAGGCGATGGAGGCTGATTCAGGGGAAAAGGTTTTCACCCCCATCGTGCCTGGTGATATCCCCCTGGATTTTATTGTCGAACTGGCTGAACAGGAAGCTGGTTTGCGCAGACTCAATTCCCAGATGGAGCAAATGCGGCTTCTCAACGAATTTCAGGATATCCTCCGGAATTACAGCGGGTTAGGTCGATACCCGAATTCGGAAATCCGGTTCTTGGCGGCTGCCGGTGACTTTTTAATAAGATCGTCGGCTGATGATCGCGCTGATTCTTTTCCAGGGGAATTTTGTCACGCCCTCCTCGAACAAGACTCCTCTCTGGCGGGGAAATTTGAGGGGGCCTATTATCTGTGCCGCTCCTGGAAACATCACCAGGCAGGGCAAATAATGGAAGCCCGCAGGGATCTTACTGCATCGTTTGATGCTGCAAGAAATTATCGAAACTTTGATCTGCTCTCCCAGTTCATGCGTGAAGGCGAAGCGTTTGACCTCGGCGGATCTTCCTCGGTGATAAATGAGATGGTACTACTCTGGCGCATTGCTCAGTGCCGGCCGGACTTCCGTAGTGAATCTGGTCTGATGGATATTCCACCGCATTCCGGCTCCGGCAATGAAGGTCAGCATGATTATGATCAGTATGGTTTGCTCGAGCACATGCTGAGCTATCACGCTCTGATCGCCGCTGCTGTTAGACTCATCGCCGAAGGGAACTCCTTCGATTTCGCTGTCTTAGCGGAGTTTGATAACGGTCGTCGATGTTTTTCCGAATCTCTGGTCCCCCGTTCAAGGCGTAGTGAAGCCTATGACGCCATGGTCTTACGATTTCTTGAGGATGTATTTGCTTCCTGGTCCCGAGGAGAGCACAGGGATAAGAGCCTGTCTGCCGAAGCGGCTACCCAACTGGGGCTAGAGCATTCAAGGATCTTTACATCCGGCAAATCCGAAGAGATATCACTCCTGCTTATTGTCGGGGGCTATCATGATGACAAAGTCTACAACCGTGAGGTTTCGCATATGATAGGCATCATGTTGGATCAACTGCTGACCGCCCTGAGCAAGGTTCGGGGCGAGATGCTTATTCTCCGACAGAACAGGGATCTCGAGGCTGCGGTGAAGGAACGAACGAATGAGCTCTCACAAAGTCTCGCTCACATTGAGCGGCAAAAAGCTCAGATCCAGAGCTATGCCGCCCGGCTTGAAGAAACTGTTGAGGAGCGGGGACGGGAACTGGTTAATTCCGAACGCAGGGCGACCCTTGCTCAGCTGGTGGCGAATTTGTCGCATGAAATCAGCAGTCCTCTCGGCAACGTTATATTGCTAAACAGCGCTTCAAAGACTGAACTATCGGACATTCTGAGCGCTGCGGAGGACGGCACGCTGAGTCTGAATGGGCTGCAGGACTTTCTTAAACGCAGCGTCGATTCCTCATCTATTATCGCCGACAACGTGAACCGGGTGCTTGACCTGGTGTCGAGCTATCGGAAGGTGGCTCATGATCAGGCAAAACCGGAAATAGAAGTTGTAGAGCTTCGGGAATATCTGCAATCAGTTTTTATCCTGTTCAAACCCCGGCTCACCCGCGCCGGCGTTGAATTAACGCTCGAATGCCCGGACAATCTCACCATCCGCAGCTATCCCGGAATTCTGTCCCAAATAATGAGCAATCTGTTGATCAATGCCCTCACCCATGCCTTCACGGATGATCAGCGGCAGAAGCACATTCAACTTTCTGTTTCCTCACGAACCGACGTTCTGGAACTGAGATTTACCGACAACGGTATGGGGATGGACTCCCAGATCCGCAGCAGGATTTTTGAAGCCTACTTCACCACCAACAAAACCGGGGGAGGAACGGGTTTGGGATTGCATATCATTCAAAGCCTCGTGGAAAAAAACCTCAAGGGCAGCATCAGCTGTTCGAGCGCCCCTGGTGACGGAACAGAGTTTTTTATCAGCCTTCCTCTTTCCCTTGATGATCCGAACGGCCCTTCTTCCTAATGCCTGGAGGAATGGGAAAAAGGAGCGGGGTGCTTCGCCTATATTCACGGAACTCGGATATCTGACCCCATTTTTTTTCCCAGCTTTTTTCGAGCAACGGTATACCGCTGACTTTTATGAGGAGAAAACTGATAAAAACCGGTCCGATGTACAGCAGGTACTCAAATCCGTGAAAAAGCGTCAGGCCGGGAATACTGAGGGCCCACCACAGAAGTATTTCCCCGAAATAGTTGGGATGACGGGACCAGCTCCACAGGCCTGCCGACATCCATCGATCAGCATTCTGCTCCCGGGATTTAAAACGGTATTTTTGAATATCGGCAATGGTTTCAACCACTAGTCCAACTAAGAACAGGCCCCAGGAAAGCACGGTGAGCCAGATCGGAGGGGTACCGGCGCTTCGGATTATTCCAATGATGGGAAGCATGACTATCCATACGGTGATTGATTGTAATAGCCAGAATGCGCCAAACCGCACAAAACTGTCGCGTCTGTCATCGAAGCGATGATCCACCTTTATTTTCAAAATACGGAAGAATAGGTAACTGCCCAGGCGCAGGGCCCACAGGATAACCAGAGACCCGTGTATGATTCCGAACATCCCGCTTTCGCCGTACCGGAGGATTGCCGCAATGCTCAGGGCGATAAAACTGAGGCTGTACGTCAGGTCGGTAAACAGGTCGCTTTTGAGTTTGATCGCCGCTGAAAAAAACAGGGTGTTTATCCCCAGTGATAATAGAAGGAAAAGCAGGAGATCGATAATCATGTCTGCTCCTCAAACCACACCTTCGAGGAATTTGCGAAGGACTTTTTGCCCGCGAGGAAAAAATACCAGATTAATGTTCCCAGGGCGTACGCAAGGGCGACTCCCAGGGCCGCGACAAACCAGGTCATATCCCCGGTCTGATAAGCCCTGGCTGAAAAGTTGATCGATAGGATAAAGGGTATTGCCAGAACGAAGGTCATTCCCGAGGCATAGGTATAATCCGAGGCCACCGGGGTTTCAAATTCAGGGTCGAGAACCCGAAGCAGTGCCAGACCGGTTGACAGGGTTCCCGTAGAAACGCCGAATACCAGGAGGGAACGCAGGAATTTATGATCGGTGAACACCCGGCTTCCCATCCAGGGGATTATGGTGATGGTCATAGCTCCGGCTGCCAGTGCGGTAATTATTATGGGAATCCAGTACTGGGCGACCACCACCAGACTGATTGCGGCTATCGAGCTGGTGACCATCAGGTCCACCGACAGTCCGGAAACCCGGTTGAGGGTCCGGTTGTCCAAAATGTGATCCGCGCCGAAGACGCTGAAGAGTTTGCGGACCAGCATCCCCATCAAAGCGGCAAATATAAAACTGATCCCCCAGAGGTTTGTCGCCAGCTCGCTACCCATCGGACCTAAGAGCCCAAGAAGCACTCCCAGGCCGCTGAGAAACAGGAATGTGAGCATATACGCGAACAGTACTGCGACGGCGTTGAAGGTCAGCGGATCGATGGCCTCAGTCTGGGTCGTCTGATAAGAACCGACGGGAAGCTCTGACCCTTTGGGGTACACGCCGGTTCGAACGCCTTCAGTTCTTATGCTGTCGATGTACGCCGAGCTGATCCATTTGTGCTTCACTCCGTAGTTGATAAGGAAAATCCCCCCGAAGCTCGCGACAATGAAGCCGATGGCGGCGAAGGTAAGACCCACTGTCCCCGCATCATCAATACCGAATATCTTCCAGCCCTCCCCGATTGCGAACGCCTGCCCGGGGCCTTGCGCGTAGCCAAGGGGGAGAAGAAGCCCGAAACTATGAAACAGGTCGGGCATAAAGCTGTGGATAAACAGCCAGGTCAGGCCCAGGCCGATGAGCGCCTGAATGCCGAACTGAGACAGAATCGCCATCGAAGTTCCGGAAATGTTTCTGCCCCGACCCTTCTGCTTGTACGGCGCCCGCAGGGTTAGGGCGATAAATGACAGGCTCAAAAGATGATATGCCAGCTCTCCCAGAGCATCGGTGTTCATATTGAGGCTGGGAAACACGTAATTATACAGGGGCAGCAAAATGAAGCCGGCAATAATGGAGTTGGGGATCAGAAACCGCTGGAAAAACCTGACCCTGGTCCTGATAAAGGTGGCCAGAAGCAGACCTGCAGCGATGATTCCTCCGTTGAGAAAAAAGTTCCAGTTGAAATTCATGGACCCTCCTGATGGGCGTCAGGCTTATAATCATACGACGGCCTTTGCCACTGGACAAGCAGAGATTTCGTGCTAAGATTTTCCCCATGGAGCTAGCGGGCTTTTTACCAGAGTTTTTCGACGAGATCGACTCCACCAATTCTTATGTTTCCCGGCATTTTGACGAGCTGCCTCACCACAGCCTGATTTATGCGGGCATCCAGACCCTCGGCCGTGGTCGACTTTCACGGGAGTGGGATTCTTCCGCCCGGGGAAATCTTTACATGAGCCTGCTGATTAAGGATCCTCAGGTCCTCAAGGCCGCGGCAGTTGCCAATTTCACTCAGCTCATGGCCCTTTCGGCTGTCAGGGCCCTAAGGAATTTAGGGGTCAGGGCGGGCATCAAATGGCCGAATGACATTTTTGCCGCAAGCAAAATTTCAGGTGATCACCGGTCTGTAGGTCGGAATGTGAGCCAGCCGGAGGCTGCAATAACGGGTAAGCTGGGAGGAATTCTCAGTGAAGGACGGTTTTCCGGGGACCGGGTCCGCGGGGTAATCATCGGGCTGGGGCTGAACCTCGCTGGCGCGCCGGTGCTTCCGGCTGATAGTCCCTACCGGGCGGTGAGCGTGGCCGATCTACTGCCACCTGGGCAAAATCATCCTATTGACGTGGAGCAGTTTCTGCCCCGTATTCTTGGAGAATATAGCGCCCTGTATCCGGATTTTTGCCGGGAGGGTTTCGCATCGTTTGCCGGGGAATATCAGGAGGCGCTACTGTTTACCGATAAACCGTTGCGCATAGAAGCCGATGGATTCAAAGACGAGTATCGCTTCGCCGGTTTGGGTGAGGGCGGCGGCTTGCTCCTGAAATCAATGAAGGGAGAAACGGTGGAATTACATGCGGGAGATATACGATGGGAAATTTTCTGACGGGCATCAATTTTATGCTTGTGGGCATGGGAGGGGTGTTCTCCTTTCTGCTGATTCTGGTGATAAGCATGAACGCCATGCACAGGCTGGTTGCCCTGTGGGAGCGCTCGGAATCCAATAAGACCCAAGCGCTCGGCGAAGATGTAACCGACGAGGAAGGTGCACGCAGCGCCGCAATCGTCGCAGCCCTTCATTATCATAAAACGCGTACTTCAAAGAGGAAAATACAATGAAAAATATCGATGTGATGATTACCGCATTTCGCGACGGTTTCCAGTCGGTGTACGGCGCCCGGGTATTCACCGATGATTTTATACCGGCGATTGAAGCCGCCCGGGATGCGGGAATAACCCATTTCGAGGCCGGAGGAGGCGCCCGATTCCAGGCCCTATACTTCTACTGCAACGAAGACGCCTTTGACATGATGGATCGGTTTCGATCCGCCGCAGGTCCCGAGGCGAATCTGCAGACCCTGTCGAGAGGAGTCAATGTGGTGGGCCTTGATTCCCAGCCGAGCGACATCATTGATTTGCACGCAAAAATGTTCAAAAAGCACGGCATGACGACAATCAGGAATTTTGATGCCCTGAATGACGTTAATAATCTCATTCCCTCCGGGCGGGCAATCAAGGCTGCCGGGTTAAAACATGAGGTGTCGGTCACCCTCATGTCTCTGCCGCCGGGAACCCCCGGTGAGGATATCGCTCATACGCCGGAGTTTTATTCAGCGACCCTTCGCCGTATCCTTGATTCGGGGGTGGAATTCGATTCGGTCTGCTACAAGGATGCTTCGGGCACCTCGACGCCGAAAACCGTGTACGAGTCAATTAAGCAGGCGAAGGCCATGCTCCCCCCGGAAATACCGGTGCGTTTTCACAGCCACGATACCGTGGGTACCTGTATCGCCCAATACACCGCGGCACTGGAGGCCGGTGCAAATGGTATCGACTTGTCCATGGCTCCGGTATCCGGCGGCACCTGCCAAAGCGACGTGATTTCCATGTGGCATGCACTGCGGGGAACCGAGTTCGACTTGGGCATCGATATTGATAAAATGCGGGAAGCCGAGGAAGTCCTAAAGGATTGCATGAAGGATTATTTTCTGCCCCCCGAATCAAAAGCCGTCGAGCCGCTGATCCCTTTTTCACCGATGCCCGGCGGAGCCCTCACCGCCAATACCCAGATGCTCAGGGATAACGGGATTATGGACCGGTATCCGGAAATAATCGCCAAGATGAGAGAGGTGGTTAAACTCGGCGGATTCGGCACCAGCGTAACTCCCGTGTCTCAGTTTTATTTCCAGCAGGCGTTTAATAACGCCATGTTCGGAGACTGGGCCAAAATCGCCAAGGGCTACGGCAAAATGGTTCTGGGCTACTTCGGGAAAACCCCGGTTCCCGCCGACCCGGAAATCGTTAAGATTGCATCTGAGCAGTTGGGTCTGGAGCCCACGGATCGCCGGGTCGTGGAGATCAACGACGCCGATCCTGGAAAAGGTATTGCCGCCGCCGTTCGTGCGCTGGAGGCCCAGGGGCTTCCCGTCACCAATGAGAATATTTTTATAGCGGCGACCTGCAAAGAAAAAGGACTTCAGTTTCTAAAAGGAGAAGCAACCGTGGGGGTGCGAAAGCATAGCGACGGTAAAGTGCAGGAAACATCATCGCCTGCAGCCCAAACCGCTTCGCCCCCTGTCAAAACCGAGCAGCAAAGCGCCGGGGCAGCATACCGGGTCAATGTGGACGGCCGCGAGTACCGCGTACAGGTTAGGGAAGACGGTACGGCAGACCTCGCCGGCCCTCCCTACGCGGCGCAGGTACCCGCTACTTCAGCTCACAGCACCGCGGTTCCCGCACATAACGGCCCTGTCAACGATGCTCCGCCTAGCGGCAGTCCGACCGTCGCTTCCCCGGCAGTCGCAGCGAGCATAGACGCGCCGCTTCCCGGCAAAATTATCAGAGTAATGAAGGTCGCAGGCGACCGGGTGCACCGGGGTGAGACCGTGCTTGTCATTGAGGCGATGAAGATGGAAACCGAGCTCAAGAGTCCGGTGGACGGCACGGTGGCGGAAGTTCTGGTGGACTCCGGGAAGCAGGTAAATACCGGTGAGTGCCTGGTTACCTTTTTAGGATAAGTGCTGCTATGAATATTGCGCAATCCCTCGGAGAGCTGTGGCGATCAACCGGGGCCTTCGGCTTTACCCAATCCTCAATGATGTTATTCGGATGGCTCCCCGGGGAGGCGGTGATGATAGTCATCGCCCTGGTTCTCCTGTATTTGGGTATCGTCCGGGGCTTCGAACCCTTGCTGCTCATTCCCATCGGCTTCGGCGGATTGCTGGCAAACATTCCCCTGGCGGACATAGCCGGTCCCGACGGCTTTCTGGGTATCATTTCCGCTTTCGGAGTGGACAATGGTCTGTTCCCCCTTCTGATTTTTATGGGGGTAGGCGCCATGACGGACTTCGGACCGCTTCTGGCCCATCCGAAAACTGCGCTGCTGGGAGCAGCCGCCCAATTTGGCATATTTTTTACCTTTCTCGCGGCTCTCGGGCTCTCGGACATAATTCCCGGCGTCGAGTTTTCCATTCGCGAAGCGTCGGCCATCAGCATAATCGGAGGGGCCGACGGACCTACGGCTATCTACGTGGCCAACAAGCTGGCGGACAATCTCCTGGGGGCCATAGCCGTTGCGGCCTATTCATATATGGCTCTGGTGCCCATCATCCAGCCGCCGATTATGCGCATGCTTACCAGCAAGGAGGAGCGGCGCATAAAAATGAAACAGCTCCGACCGGTGTCCCGACGGGAAAAGATTATTTTTCCCGTATTGGTCCTTATTCTGTGCGCCTTGTTCCTTCCCGACGCCACTCCCCTTATCGGAGCACTGATGTTCGGCAACCTCGCCCGGGAGGCCGGCGTGGTGGACAGGCTTTCTGAAACCATGCAGAATTCCATGATCAATATCGTCACAATTCTGTTAGGTCTCTCTGTAGGCTCGAAGCTACAGGCTGCCAAGTTCCTCAAAGCCGAAACACTAGGCATACTTGTTCTCGGTCTGCTCGCTTTCAGCGTCGGTACCGCGGCCGGAGTTCTTCTGGGCAAACTTATGAATCGCCTGTCCCGGGAAAAGATCAATCCCCTTATCGGAGCAGCGGGAGTCTCGGCGGTGCCCATGGCGGCCAGGGTGGCGAGCAAGCTCGGGCAGGATGAGGATCCCGATAACATCCTGCTGATGCATGCCATGGGGCCGAATGTGGCGGGGGTCATAGGTTCCGCAGTGGCGGCCGGCATCCTGATTGCCCTCAGTTCAGTGTAATTTCTGCTCAGTGTAAATTATGACCCGCGACTGGCAAAGCTGATTAAAAACGCCTACAATTTCTATCAAAAGGCAGGGTAATTTGGCAGGGACACTTTTGCGAACCATAGAACTCCTCAAATCTGCGGTCGACGAACTCTCGATACCCGCATCCTTGGCTGATATCGAACGGGTGGGAATTATGGTCAACAAGGCGATGTCCACTCAGGCCAGAAGTTTTCACACTGCAGAGCATATTTTCAATTTGGTAAGACCGGGGTACCCCCTGCAAACCATGGCGGCCCTCTTTCACGACATCGTCTACTACACGATTGATCAGGGTTTTGTTCCTGAGATCGAAGAAATTCTCATGAACTATGTGGAGGAGAGGGATGACGGGGTCTATATCCGGGATGATCTGGACCCGGAGGCCAGCTGTATTAGAGGTGTCCTCGGCGTCTTTGGTTTTGCTCCGGGTGATAAGCTTCCGGCTTTCGGAGGCATGAACGAGCTGCTTTCCGCAGTGGTGTTCGTCCATGAATTCGAAAACATGATGAACCACCGCCACATTCTGGAAGTCATCAGCTATATTGAAGCGACCATTCCCTTCAGAAAACCAAATGACAGCGGGCAAACTCCGCCTGAGGCCCTGGCCGAGAGAATACGCATGCTCAACGATAAATATAGTCTTGAGCTGAGCGATGAACACATCGTCGAAACCGTCCAGGCGGCAGTACGCTTCGCCAATACCGATGTGGAGAATTTTGCGGAAAAAGATGTGGCAGCCTTCCTGGATAACACCTGGAAGCTGCTGCCGGAAACCAATCCCTCCCTGCGGACAACCGGTCTGTACACCGTTAAAAATTACCGAATAGCCCTGCAAAAAATGGAAGGCTTTATGAACTTCCTCGATCCCGGGCTGATTTTTTCATCTTTTGAGGGAATGCCTGGTGAAAACGAGCTTGGGGAACTCAATTCCCGGGCCAAACGGAATGTCATTGCTGCCCGGGACTATTTGGGAATTAAACTGTTAACCACCGGAATTCTGGAGGCAATAGCCGATGTCTCCGGAGGCGATGTTCCCATCGCCCTTCTCATGGGTGATATCTCCGATGAGGAGAGCCTGGAGAAGTTTGAGAATATGCTGCCCCCACTGAAAGTGCAGGCCGGTGCGGCAATCGGATCTACGGTTTTCCGTTTGCTTGCTGAAGGGCGCAAACAGGGAAGTTCATTCGATCTTAACCGAAGCCCGTTATCAAAATTCATATACCTGCACATCGGCACCACCCACATGAAGAAATATCTGCAGCCCCTCGCCGAAATGTTTGACGGCAAACGGAGCGCCGAATCCTTTCTCAAGGAACTGCCGCGGGATTTGGTGCTGCCGGTTGTCAAAGCCTGTGGTGAAATGGCCTTTACCCGGAAAACCCCCCTTCTTGATTTCGCCGCGAAGCTCTGACAAATACGAAGTGCCCCCAAAACAGCTGATTTAAATCTTCTTCGCAACTAAATTCCAGCCTTCCGGGCTGGGCCGGGGGAGCTCCGTGGACTGCCCCCGGTAAGCCTTCTCTATCGCAAGCGGTAGACCCGGTATTCGTATGGCTCAAAATCAAGCGTTCCTGCGGTTTGCATTTTGTTGCCGCTGAACAGTTCGATATATTCTCCCTGATACTCTTCCGGCAGGGTGAGCTGCTGGACTTCATCGGTTTTGTTCACCAGCACCATCAGTTCCTCCGCTTCAGCGCGCCGTACATATGATAGTACTGCCCGGCCGTTGTCCTGCCGTACCCGCTTGATATCCCCGAAACGGAGAGCCGGGCTTGACTGCCAGATTCGGCCGAGTTCTGTGTAAAAGCTTCGGATTTCGGGATTCTGGTCCCAGTCGTAGTTCCATTTGTCGAAAAACGCCCAACTGTCTTCATTGCCGATTTCCTGTCCGTTGTAAATGAGGGGCACGCCGGGCATAAATAGATGGCCGACGGCTGCCGCCATGGCGCCTTCCTGTCCGCCGAAAAGCTCACTCGGGGCGGCATCCCAGGCGGTTTCGTCATGATTGGTGGTAAAACGCATATATCCCGCATCGCCGATATTCTTCTGTTCGGTTTCGACGCTTGCTACGAATACGCTGGCTCCGCCGCCCCGCCAGACATTCTTAAGGTTCCCGTAGGCTGACCATGCATAAATCAGCTGGTAGCCCGCGTCTCTCAGGGTTGCATCGCCTGTTTCACCGAGTAACAGCACTGGTTTGATGTCCTTCACCCGGGGGATGCTCTCCTCCCAAAAATCCCTGGGAATCATCGAGGCAGTATCGACCCGGTAACCGTCGATATCAAACTCCGAAACCCAGTACATCATCACATTGGTGAGTTCTTCCCTCAGTTCAGCGTTGGAAAAATCCAGGTCTGCCACATCGCTCCAGTCGGCTACCGGAGGCATCATGTTTCCCGAGTCATCTCGTGAGTACCATTCGGGGTTTTCTTCAACCCAGGGGTGATCCCATGCGGTGTGGTTTATCACCAGGTCGAGGATGATATGCATGCCTCTGCGGTGTATTTCATCGACCAGGGTCCGGAAGTCCTCATCGCTTCCGTATGCCGGGTCTACGGCGTAGTAGTCGGTAATTGAATAGGGCGAACCCAGAGGACCCTTCCGCTCGATTTCGCCGATGGGATGTATCGGCATCAGCCAGATGGTCTCGACGCCCAGGGACTGAATTTCATCAAGCCGGGGAATGATCGCCTGAAAGGTTCCTTCTGGAGTAAAGTCACGGACAAACAACTCGTAAATAAGACCTTCCTGTATCCACGAGGGCTCCAGGCGGGTTTCAACGATTTCCTGGCCGGCCCTGGTGCCTTCCGGCGGCGGGGGCAGGCTGGGTCCACAGGAAATCGCCACAGTGGAAAATACCGCAACCATTATTGCGGAGAAAATCTTTACCGGGTTAGAACTGAATCGGGTATTGAACATCGCATATTGCTCCTGTTTTTCTTGATAAAATCCCAGGAGAATCCTAACAGCAGATCGGGGAAATCACAAGTTTTCTCTCCGGTATTGAACCATCGGTCAGAAAGGCGTAGCTTATAGCCGATGAATATCTGTTATGCTAATCCCTTTGCTTGGAAAAGAGTAAAAATTCTGACGGCAGCGTTCTTTTTATTCGGACTTATTTTGTCTCCGCTGTTCGCCCATCCCCATATCTGGATAGATGTAGAGTTTCGACCGACTATACAAAACGGCGTCATGGAGAGTCTGGAAATCCTCTGGATCTTCGATGAATGGTACAGCGCCGGGTACCTCCTGGACTTCGATACCGACGGTAACCGCAGCTTCGATCCCCGGGAGGTGGCGAACATCTACGAAAATGCGTTTCGCGGATTGGATGAGCTCGATTATTTCACCCAGATAACTTACCGCGGAAGGAGACTCGATATTCCCGGTCCGCGGATGTTCGCCGCTGATTTTATCGATGGGCGATTGATATATCGATTTGCCATGGACTTTAATCAACGAGTGTCGGCCGGGGGCGAACTGGTGGCTCTATGTGTGGATCCGGAATACTACATCGCGTTTTTTTCCAATGAAGTCAGGCCTGAAGGGGACGGGAGCCTGAGGCCGATTCTCCGGGAGACCATCATCGACTTTGACATCTGGGGCAGCCACGGCTTGCAAACCATGGTTATTTCTCGCAGATAATATTCAGTGCCCCCAAAACAGCTGATTTTCAGGCTGTAAAATGCTCTATGATAAGCAGAAACGGGCATTTTTCTCGAGCGCGCGATTGACGGCGCTTAATTCCAATCCTGTGAACAGATTACATGATTTAAATCAGCTGTTTTGGGGGCACTACTAAAAATACCCACTAACCCGCTATCTGGCTTAAAAGCAATAAAACCGCCGCAACTATTATAATAACCAGACCGCCGGCTTCCACCCATTCGGCTGCCGCAGCGCCGACCTTGCCGGAAAATCTCCTGACGATAAACTCCCTTCCCCGAATCAAACCGACAGTGAGAACTGCCATGCTGATAAACCCTCCCAGAGAAACGCCGGCGACCAGAATTATGGAATGAAACACAAGTCCGTTAACCACACCAAAAATGAGAAGAACGGTGCTGACCGGACAGGGAATGATGCCGATGCTCAGGGCCAGCCACAGGGGGTTTTGCCGCCGACCGGGTTTGCCGGTCACCGAGGGGTCGTCGGAAGGCGTGCCGTCGCTAGCTGTCCGGTCGTGGCCCGGTGAATGGTCTTCTGAATGCCGGTGATGATCATCCGGACCATCATGATGGTGGTGATGGCCTCCAGTTCCCCCATGGTGGTGATGTCCTCCGGGGAGCCAGTGGCTGAGAAGATGGCCGCCGCTGAGGACAATCACGAGGCTGTAACTGATTATCTGAATAATCCGGCTGACTTCTCCTTGAATTTCGCCGACGCTGAGGGAAAGTAATCCGTAGCCCCCAAAAACCAGGGCGGCGGCTGAAAGGCTGTCGACGATGTTTATTCCCGCAGCTAAAACCAGGCTCTGGGAGACTCGGGCGTTGCGGGTGGAGACATAACTGAAGGTGAAAAGTTTTCCGTGACCGGGTCCGAGAACATGTATCATTCCAAAAAGCACGGCGGTAAGGAAGGATAGCAGCACAACGCCGAGATTTCCCCCTGCGCGTACCATTCTGCTGTAGCCGGCGATGGCCTGCTGGAGGTTGCGGCTCCAATTCAAAAAGAACTCAGGTACCGGTCCGCGGTAGGTTGCCGCAGGCCCATCTTCGATCTGCCCATCTTCCTGGGCTTCGGTGTTTCCCCGGTCTCCGCTGCTTCGAAACGGGTCCTGGGCCGTCAGCGACGGGACGAGTAGGATGAAAATCGAGATAAGAATCAGTGCGAGCCGAAGGGGACGTAGTACATTCATGGCACTACCATGCCCGACGGCCTGCCCTCAGGTCAAGCGGAGCAAATGTACTGCAAGCTCAATGAAACTGCCTGACAATTTCTTCGATATCCAGAGTTTTTCCTGGTTTTCTGTCATGGGCTTTCATGGCTGTGGCATGAAGTTCATCCAGCCGATCGTTCAGGGTCGGCCTGATTTCCCGGAAAAAGATGCCCGAGTAGCGCGGCTTCTCGCTGTACGCCGCGGCGAATGCCCGCATTTTGTCGTTCTCAGGGAAATCATCAGGCAGTTCCTCCCAGCCGGTTTTCAACACCTCCCATGGCATTGCCTGATAGGTCACACAGGGACTCATTATTTGGACGATGCTGAAACCCCGGTGATCCAGGGCAGCCCGGAGTACCGAACGCAGCTGGGGCTGGTTAAGCACCTGAACACGGGCGACGAAGCTGGCGTCGTAAGCGAGGAACATCGGCAGGGGATGGAGGGGCGCATCCTGGGGACCGTAAGGTGCGGTTTTTGTGCGGAAAGTCCCATCGGTGGTGGGGGAAGTCTGCCCCTTTGTCAGCCCATAAATATTGTTGTCCAGCAGCAGATAGGTTATGTCGATATTTTTCCGGGCCGCATGGGCGATGTGACCCCCGCCTATGCTTAAACCATCGCCGTCACCGCCTACTGCAATAACATGCAGGTCCGGCCGGGCCGCTTTGAGTCCCGTCGCAGTGGGAACTGCCCGGCCGTGGGTGCCGTGCAGGGCGTACACATTGTAGTAATGGCTGAATCTCCCGGAACAACCAATTCCCGAGACCATGCCGATTTCATGGGGAGGCAGGGCCATTTCTTCCAATACCTTGTTCAGGGCATTGTACACCGCATAATCGCCGCAACCCGGGCACCAAATCGGCTTTATACCGTCTTTTTTAAGGCTGGGTAATGGTTTCTTCATTTGCAATCCTCGCCACTTTTTCAATGCTGCGGAATATTTCTTCCGGAGTGAATGGCACCCCTTCGCATTTGTGCACTTCGATGGGTCTTACCCTAAACCGGGCAGTAATTAGATGGGCGAACTGGCCCGAAAGGTTTTCCTCTACGATAATCAGATAGCGCAGGTGAAGCAAAAAACGCCCGATCTGCTTCTCCGGTAGGGGCCAGATGGTGTGGGGGTGCAGATGGCGCACCAGAATTCCCTGTTCTTCGGCCATGTACCGGGCTTCCCTGATGGCCCCCTCTGTTGAACCCCACCCGATGATTCCGATATCGGCGTTTGGATCGCCGTTGAACTCAATGGGGTTCTTTTCGAAATCCCTGCTGATGGTGAACATTTTGCGCTGCCTTCGCTTGCTCATCTTTAGATGGGTAGGCGGGGTCTGGTCTGCATAGCCGTACTCATCGTGTTCTATTCCCGTAGCCAGATACTGGCCTCCCGGGGTGCCGGGCCGGGTGATGGGGCTCATGCCGTCTTTTGTGTCTTCGTATCGTTTGAAATCCACGAGCTCATGTTCCCGGGGGGCCAGACGGGTAATGATGGGAACCGTGTCCGCCTTCGGAACCTTGAAGTGCTCCCTGGTCTGGGTGCTGTCCTTGTATACGAAGCGGCTGAAGTCGGGCATTTCCACCGTGGCTTTGCGGTATCCGATCGATTGGTCCAGGAGCATTATCACCGGCAGCTGATAGCGCTCTGCCAGGTTGAAGGCCCGGATGGTCTGATAATAGCTGTCCTGAACCGAAGTCGGCGCAAGGATTATTCGCGGTGACTCGCCGGCGCTTCCGTACACCGCAAACTTCAGATCAGACTGCTCGGTTTTTGTCGGAAGCCCGGTGCTCGGTCCTCCCCGCTGGACATCAACCACCACCATGGGCGTTTCGATCATTGCGCCAAGGCTGAGCTGCTCTGCCATGAGCTGCAGGCCCGGTCCGCTGGTGGGCACGATGACTTTTTCCCCGCCGAATGAAGCCCCGATAATCGCCGAAATCGCGGCGATTTCATCCTCCATCTGCAAGGCCTTGCCGCCGGCTTGGGGCATAAGCCGGGCCAGGGTTTCAAAGATCGATGTGGATGGGGTTATGGGATAGCCCGCCACAAAGCGGCAGCCCGCGGTTATGGCACCCAGGGCGACTGCCTCATTACCCGACAGGAACATGTAATTTTCTTTTGCCGGCGGCGCGGCCGAGAGGGCAAAGCGCGGTTCCAGGCCTTCCCGGGTCGCGTATTCATACCCGCCGTGCAATGCGCTGACGTTTTTGTCGATGAGCACGCTGCCTTTTTTCCCGTAGCGCTCAGTCAGGAGCTTTTCCGAAACCTGCTGGTCGACCCCGAAGAGCCGGCCCAGAACCCCCTGTGCCACGGCGTTTTTGCTCCGTTCTGACCCGGCGACTTCCTTTGCCAGACGGGTAAAGGGCACGGGAATGCACTGAATATCTATCAGCTCTTCGGGAACCACCGTATCGGGGTCATAGTAGAGCACGCCCCCGGGCTTCACATCCTGGATGCTCCGGTCATAACCCCGCTGGTTAAAGGCCACAAGATAGTCGACCTTGCTGCCCAGGGAGTAAATGGTATTGTCCCTGACCCGGATCTGGATCATGGAATAACCGCCCTTCATCTCCGCCGGATAGGTGATAAAGGTGAATACATGGTATTTCGTTCGGGATGCGGCTTTGGCGAACAGTTCGCCGCAGCTAATGACCCCTTCGCCGGCTTCTCCGGCGAGCCTGATGATAAAATCAACATCGGAGCGGTACGCCCTGGCTTTCATGCAGGCCTCCTGCCCTAATAATATCCCGAAAATCCCACTTGTAAAGCGTGTAATTCAATATATTGAACGATTTTTGCCGGAGAATCCTGGTAGATTGCCCAATCGCACATACTTGTCGCGCTTATGACGGCCACGGTACTATTTCCCGGTGAAAAGCAGTCAAAGCATAAGCATCGCCCACGCCCGCCGCATCATCCTTGAAGACTATCGCCGCCGCCGCAGCGCAGAGATGGACCGAGGGCCCGATTCGGCCCAGCGGGCTCTCGAAGAGTCGGGGTACATTCAGATCGACACGATATCGCGGATAATCCGTGCCCATCACCACAGCTTTTACAACAGAAGTGAGCATTACCAGCCGACGGATCTCGATGAGGCCCAGCGACGGGGCGGAGTATTTGAATACTGGTCACATGCGGCGGCTTACCTGCCCATGAGCAGTTACCGCTACTGTCTTCCTCGAATGGAGCGGATGCGCAGGGGCGGCGGGTACGGTCCAAACGCCGATGCCGCTCTGGCAGATGAAGTCCTGAGACGGATCCGCACCGAGGGGCCCCTGATGAGCAAGGATTTCGCCCATTCCACACGGCCCGGTGGCGGCTGGTGGGACTGGAAGCCCGCCAAAATCGCGTTGGAACATCTGTTTCACCGTGGTCAGCTGGTAATCGCCGGCCGGAAGAATTTCCAAAAACAGTACGCCCTGCCGGAGCAGGTATTACCCGCAGACCTGGATACTTCCCCGCCGAGCCGGGAGGAAATGGCGGATTATCTCATCGATCTGACACTGCGCAATCAGCTTTTCAGCCGGGGGAAGTATCTGCGCTCCCAGCACAGGGACGGGGCTGAGGGAATCCCCCAGGCGGTGAACCGTCAGCTTGAGGAGGGACTGCTCGTTGCCGTCGACATAGAAGACCGGGGCCTGTGGTACTGCCGTCCCCAAACCCTGGAGCAGAGTGCTCACCCAGACCACATGTGGGCCCGAATTGTTTCGCCCTTTGACGGTTTGGTAATCCAGAGGGCCTGGATTGCGGAACTTTTTGATTTTACCTACCAAATCGAGTGCTATGTCCCCGCGGCCAAGCGGCGCTACGGATATTTCACCCTGCCCATTATTGGACCACGGGGTTTTGCGGGTCTCCTGGATGCCAAGGCCGAACGCAAGAACCGGGTTTTTAATGTCATCTCCCTATACCTCAAGGCCTCTAAGCAAAATGACCCGGAGTTCCGAATTGCTCTTGATAAGGAGATCGAGCGGTTTGCTGCCTTTAACGGTTGCGAGACAGTAGAGTGTGAATCGGTCCTGCCCTACGAATGAGCATGATCCCGGTTTTCCTCGTAGAGCCGATTAAAATCATCCTGCAAATCGAGGAAGCACCGGTATATCTCCGTTCCGAAATGCTCCTCCCCGCTGAGGCCGCTGCGGTCGTCGTGGCGCAAAATGGCGAGGCTCTTTTTATGGCTGAACTCGTCCTTGTATTGCCGGGAAGCCCTCAGGGCGTCGTATTTATCGGCTATAGCCACAATCATGGCTTCTTTCGGGATTTCATTGCCCCGCAGCGGTCTGTTTTCCATATAGGCTGGATCGCGGGGATCGCCGATGAGCCGAACACTGCCGTCCGGCGCCATGATTCTGGGGTAGCCGGTTCCCGCCCAGGTCTGGTGGTGATTGAGGGCAATCTGGTAGGCCATTTTTAAGCGGGGGTCCGGATCCTCTTCATATGCCATCATTTGATCGAGAATTCTGGCGCCGTAGACCGGGTGCATCTCCATCTGAAGCCGCTCTTTATCGGTGAGCTTCCTGGGGAGCTTGATAATATGGGGAATCGCCACCTTACCGATATCGTGAATGGCCGCCACCTGTCCAATGCTCCGAATGGCCCGTTGATCCATGCCCAGGTTTTTCGCCATAAGCTCGGAGTATAGGTTCACCCTGAAGATATGCCTGCCGGTAATTTCATCGGAAAACTCACTGGCGGCGCAGAGTCCCATGATGCTCTGGACGAATTTTCTGTCATTTTTTATAACCAGCTGCGTGAGGGAGTTCGTCGCCCGTGCGGTGTTTACTGCTGTCTTGATAAAAACCCGGTCGTAATCCTCGATTGCCGGCAGGCGGTTGAACGCGATGAGGGATATGGGCCCCTCGTGGTAGCTAATAAAATTATGAACCGGCTCTCCAAGGAAGTCTCGAACCGAGGGAGTAAAAGAGAAATTTTCGCAAAACTGCTCCTGGCTGGAGAATTCTTCCTGGGAGGAGGTGAACATAGCAAAGGTCTTTCTTGATAGCAGCAAGGGGTCTGCGGATTCTCCGGCCACCTGTATGGCTTTCGAATGAAGGGCATCGTTTTCTCCGGGGCCGTATATTCTCCCGGAATGCATTCCGTCACCGTTTTCCAGGGTGATGACCACCGCCTTAAAATCGTCACCCAAAATAAGCCGGGCCAACCTGGCGAAACTGTCTCCCTCAGCCGCAAGCTCCTCCACCGAGCTGAGTATCTCGCTACTGAAACTTCGAAGACTCTGAAGGCTGGCATCGAGATGTTTCCGGGTGCTGATATCGTCGAACCAGACCAGGTATTCTCCCCGGGCCGCAGGTTTGCTTACCGTCACCGCATACCATCTATCGAGCACCGGCGAATGACATTCATGTACGTAGCGCTCGCTCGCCTCCTGGGCATTGAGCATCAGTTCGGCAAAGTGATCCTTACAGGCCAGGTCAGTCATCCTCTTCACGCCGTGTTCTTCGAAAAGGCGGGCGGTGTTGCCCGTAGCGGCCAGAATCCGGCCCTCATCGTCCATAACGAATGCCGGGTCCCTTCGCTCCCGCGGAAGCTGGACCAGCAGATCCCGCTGGCGGTTTCGAAACTTTACGGCGGATTTGGAAAAGGCCTGGACCAGGACCGGAACCAAAAAGGGTGCGGCGGAGGAAAAGGCGGATCCTGATTGGAGTACGTTAAGGGAGATGCCCACCGCCCCAGCCAACAGGTAATTGAGGGGATCGGCGAACTCTTTGAGGACGAAGCGGCAGTAGATAAGGAATCGTGATTTCATCTACCTGCTACTATGACCTCAGCCAGTCATTCCGTCAAATTCGGGATGTAGTTTTCGGGGCATATCTGAAAGCGGTGCCTCCCCGCAAGAGTTTTCAATGTTCTATTACAAAAATTCTGCAAATCGGTTTTGTCCGAGTCATATCTCCGCCATCCACGTGGCATGAAAATGTCTTTCCAGGGGTGTCGCAATCACTTTGCACAGCCTCGTATTCGCGCTGTAGCCCCAAAAACGCGCTTACCCCTGTCTGGACAAACCCGCTAATGCAGGATCTTTGTAATGCTGTTCTTTCTGCAATATCCAAAATATTGCTTCTGCTAAGTGCCGTGCCACAGAGATTATAGCAACCTTATGATTTCGTTTAGTACGAACTCTCTTGTAGAGTTTTACCGTATGTCGGTTCGCCCAATTTCTTTGATTAAGACAGGTTACATTAGCTGCTTCAGTAAGTGCCCACTTCAAGTATCGATTACATGCTTTCGATGTTCGACCATAATGAGTTTTACCTCCGCTCGAGTGAACGCGCGGCGTTGTACCACAGTATGATGCAAAATGTTCAGCGGTCTTAAAGCGATGTATGTCTCCAATTTCATGCACAATGACTGCGCTGAGAATAAATCCGATCCCGGGAATGGATTTCACCAACTTCATTTCAGCATTTTCATCAAACGCTTCATGCATTCGTTGTTCGCAGTCGGTGATAGATTGCTTAATAAACGCGAGATTATCGAGCTTGAGTTTCATCATGGTGCGGGTATGCTCGGGGAGTTTTGGCATTACCTTCTTCATGGCTTCTGTACCTGCTTTTCCGAACAGATCGCTCACATCATTGAATCGAAACCCATATTTCTCGAACCCGGCATGAATTTGGTTCTTTTCACGTATCAACTCCTGAACGAACTGCATCCGGGTTCGATAGAGTTCTCGTTTATCACGTAATTCTCCTGGTGGAATCCACACAGTAGGCAGTGTGCCTGTTTTTTGAAGTTTATTGAGACCTTCAGCATCGAGTTTGTCAGTTTTGTTAAACATGGCCATCATCAATTTTGACTTACCGGCATGAACCAGCAAGGGGTTCATGCCGGCCTCCTCAATCTCATCCACGATCCAGTACCAACTTCCGATCGTTTCAAGTGCGACTTCCTGTCCCGGCTCAAATTGTTGGAGGAAATCACGAATACACCCGTGAGAATGTTCTATGCGCTGTGAGGATTTCCTTCCTTTTTCGTCCTCAATTGCAGCCACGGTATACCGTTTATGGCTGTCGAGGGATATAATAATACTACTCATTTGGTTGTCCTCCTCCGGTATTTAATATAGACCCTGACTGGCAGGATCTCGGGGGAGGCACCGCTTTCATACCATCACTATCTAATTTTATATTCGCACGGGCTTTACTACTCGATATTCTGCCGGCTTACCACCGGTTGGGCGTAGAGTTCGAGGATTTTTTCCCGGATTTCCGGTCTCAGGTCGTGAAGTTTTTGGGCTATCCAGGCACCGCCGGAGCTCATTTTCTGCCCCAGCTCATCAAGGCGGTTGCTGAATCCGTCTCCCACCATACCCAGCAGACTCGCCGCATGAATATTTGATTCCCAAAGCCGGACGCCCTGTATGATTCTCCTGTCCAGGAGTTTCACCAGCTCGCTGCGCTTTGACGCCCGGACCGCCGGAGATAGATGAATGTGAATCCGGCGCTTTTTCTGCGTCAATTCCTGGACAACCTGGCTGCTGTCCCGGCGCTCGTCGCTCTTGTCGAGCTTACCCAATCGGTCTTCCACAAGCAGGGTATCGAGGGGAATTTCTTCGTAGCTGATGGAAACCGGAATGACATCGACCTCATTGGTAAACTCTTCCCAGCTTTTGTCGCGATGAGCCATTTTTATCATGGCGGGCACCGCGGAGTCGGTGACATCCCGGCCGTCTTTTGCACGGCCGTTGCGTTGGGCTATCCACACTGACTTTCCCTTGTCGGTGAGGGAACGGATATAGCCCGAGAGTTTTTCCGCGGCTTCCAGCTTCTCCTCAATGTCGGGAACCTCCCGCCTGACGATAAACCCCCGGTTGAGGCGGATGAGGTGTCCCAGCCAGGGGGTCTTCAGGAGATTGTCCCCGGCGGCGTTATATGCGGTTTCGCCGCTGTGACGGTATAGCATGTGGTTGAACAAAATCGGATCCAGCGATGTGCTGCGGTGTGTCGATATATAAATCGCCGGTCTGTTACGGGGAATGTTTTCCAGCCCTGAATAGCTGATACCCTCGGTGCTGTGATCAATAATAAAATCCACGAGACGGGCCATAGTGCGCCGAAACTGTTTCCAGCTCAGGATGAACATAAGCTTTGCCTGTATGCGTCCGATGCGCCCGCCGGCCCGGTCAAGAAGGGACTGAAAATGGGGGTCTTTGCGTATCATCCTCCAATAACGGCGGAAGGTTCTTCTGGGATATGCCTGTATATCGTCAAACTTCATAAACGCTGTGCTCCTGTTTTTAAAAGCGAATCGCGTTCAATAATACTGATGTTGGCATAAATATACAATGCAAATCCCCGCGTCTCAAGGAGCCGGGAATTTGCCTTCTGTGATGCCTTAGCCTATAGTTGCTATCGGAGGATAGTAGGTGAAACAGGCTATGAACCGCGTTGTGGTCTTCCGAATCCTTGTCACCGCGGTAGTTCTGATGTCTTCGTTTTCTCTCTCGGCCCAGGATGGACTCGGATTGGTGCGGATCGGCGTGTATCAGAACCCTCCAAAAATTACCGTTTCTCCCGAGGGCGGCTGGCCCGGCGGACTGCACGGCGAAATCCTTACTCTATTTGATCAATACCTGGACTGGAATCCGGTTTTTATTAGCGGTGAATGGAACGAGTTGCTCGATCTTCTCGAAGCGAGGGAAATCGACATGCTGGTCGATGTAGCCCGCAGCGATGAACGGGAGGAGAAATACTTCTTTAACGGGGAGAGCGTCCTGGTAAACTGGGGAGTGGTGTATTCCCGCCCGGAAAATCCTATCCGGAGTTTTTATGATCTGGAAGGGCTAAGGGTTGCCAGCATGGATGAGTCGGTGCACACCGATTCTTCTGCGGGAATCCGCAGCCTGCTTGAGCAGTTTTCCATCGACGCCAGCATCATTCTCACTCCGGACTACGAAGAGGCGTTCGCCCTGGTTGCCGACGGGCAGGCCGATGCCGCAGTGGCAAACCGGCTGTTCGGCATCACCCGGGCTGCGGAGTACGATCTTGTCAGAACCGATGTGAACTTCAACCCCCGCAGCATTTACTATGCCTTCCCCAGGCATCCGGATTCTGCGGCCTTGATTCGGGAGATCGATGATGTTCTTTCCATGCTCAAGAGAGACCGTAGTTCCCGGTTCTTTGAAATAATCGACAGCTATGCAATGGGACCGGTAGCCACCCGTGAAGTAACTCCTCCTTGGCTCGCTCCCCTGCTACTCAGCGCGCTGGTGATAATAGGCGGATATTCGGTGCTTACGGCGATAGTCATCCGCGAAGTGGGTCAGCGCCGCCGCAGCGAAAAAAACCTCAGGGCATATCAGGATCGGCTTATTTATATGGCGAAACACGAGTATCTCAACACCTTGGTCGCCGACCTGGGTCATCAGCTGAACACCCCCTTGGGTGTGTTGACCACCGCGGTGAGCGGAGCCCAGGACCTTTTGGCACCGGCCAAAGTCCCCCCGGCAGGCGATGCACCGGCCGTCAGCCCGGCAAATAAAGAAGTGGGGGAGTACCTCGAGCTGGCCCGGGATTCGGTTGAACGGATGAACCGGATCGTCGGCGCATTTCGGGAGTTATCAGATCAGGACGCCAAGGATTCGGCCGCGCCGGGAGAACTGACCGAAATTGTCGAGGCGATCATCCTACTTCACCGTCAGACCCTGGAAGCTGCGGGTATACAGCTTGAGATTAATCTGGAACCCGGGCTCTCCTGGCAAGTAGAGCGTCGCCCGCTGCTGACAGTCCTGAACCAGATGGTTACCAACTCAACGGAACACGGCGGTCCCGGAATGAACAGGATTAAGATCGATATGACAAGCGTCGTCGGCGACGGCTCATCCCGCCGGCAAGCAACCCGCGTGCTTCGTATCCGGTACAGAGATAACGGATTAGGTGTCCCCCCCGAGCTTAGCGGCAGGCTATTCCTGCCTTTTTCAAGCATGAGCCGGAATGGAGAACATCTCGGACTGGGGCTACATATCGCTCAGCTGCTGGTACACCGCCGCCTTGGCGGTGAAATCCGATATATCCAGTGTGATTCTGGCTGCGAGTTCCTCATTACTATAGATCCGGGTTTAAAAACCTGAACCATTTGCGGAAACAGAAGGGTTTCCCGGTATTTTGCGGAAAACATGAGCCTTTCGTTTGGAGCCCCGGTCATTCTGGGATATATTAAAGACAGAGACCGGCGGATCGCTCTTGTTACTCCACGTATGATTCCCAAATATGCTTTTTTCCGGCGCGGAAACTTTTTTTTCGGAAATCCTTGGGCTATAATAGCCAAATAACCGATGAAATCACTCAAGATTATTGTAAAGAGGTTGGGTATGAAAAGACTGCGTATTGTCGGACTGCTGCTTTTTGCGGCACTTTTTATTTTGAGCTCCTGTGACGTTTTGGGAACCATCGATGATGTGGTTAACGAACCCCCGGTTCCCGATGCGGGAGGCGATCAGAGCGTACTTGTGGGAACATTGGTCGAGCTCAATGCGTCGGCGTCAAGCGACCCCGATAACGACAGCTTGAGTTTTTCCTGGAACCTTATTCCCCCGGCAGGTTCGAGCATAGTGCTATCAAACAGCAACCTGTTTTTTACCAGCTTCACCCCTGATGTTGCGGGTACGTATCTTGTAGAACTGACGGTGAGCGACGGTTTCGACGAAGCCCAGGCCCGGGCCATCATTCGGGCCGAGGCGGCCAATGACAACCAGGCGCCCGTCGGAACATTCGACGTGGAAAACAGCACCACCCGGGGAACCATCGACCTTGCCACAGACAATGAGGTTACCCTGAATTTCATCGCCACCGCCGTCGATGCCGACGGCACAATTGCCAATTACATCTGGGACTTCGGCGACGGCTCGCCAGCGTTCACCGAAACAAGCGGAAGCGTTGATCATACCTACAGCGCCAACGAAGTTGGCGAACTGGTGTTTGACCTTTCGGTAATTGTGGAAGACGACGGCGGGTCACGGTCGACTATCGGCAACACCCCCGATGTGGTCATCAGCGTAATCAACAGCGATCCGGCTCCTATTGCCCAATTCAGCTATGCCCCCAACACCGTAAAAGTCGGAGACGTGGTGAGCTTTACCGACGGAAGTCAGGTCCTCGACCAGGACGGCGTCAATGACAGGCAGTCCACCAGTTGGGATTTCGGCGACGGGCTGGGCTCTTCCGTTCTTGAAGACCCGATCTATACCTACGCCGCCGCCGGCAGCTACACCGTGACGCTTACAGTCACCGATGTCGACGGCCTGAGCGACAGCTTCAGCAAAACCGTAGTGGTCAGCGCAATTGGTGAGAACCCCCCACCGGTCGCCGCCTTCGATTTTAGCCCGACAAAGGTTGACCTCGCCGTCAGCGGGGTTGTGGATTTCTTCGACAAGTCCTCCCTCGAGGATGCCGCCGGTCTGCCTGATGCGGACAGTTATTTATGGGACTTTGGCGACGGGTCTACTTCCGCCGTACAGGGAGATGTGAGTCATACGTATGACGCCGTCGGAGTGTACACCGTAACCCTTAGGGTAACCGATAACGATAACCTCAGCGACGAGTACAGTGTAAATATTCAGGTGGTCAACTCCGATCCACCGCCAAAAGCTTCCTTCGAACCGAGTCTCAAAGAGGCCGATGCGGGTACCTTTATAAAGTTCACCGATTACTCCGAGTCGGTCGATCAAAACAATGTCTCGGATGTAGCCGCCTATGAATGGCGGATAATCAATGCCGCAACCGATGTTGAGATTTTTTCATCCGCCGATATCGGCAGTATTGAGTATCAGTTCAATAATCCCGGAGTCTATGCGGTAGTCCTCACCGTCACCGATACCGACGGACTTTCTGACAGTTTCGATACCAAAATCACCATTTCCGGCACCGGAGGTGTCAGCGCCGAAATAAATCCGGCGATCGACCTGTTCATGGATAACCGTGGCAATGCCGAGGACGGTAATAAGGATATTGTTATCGGCATCGGCCGTGACAAGCGCTACGCAGCGGTGTTCCAGTTCGACCATCGAGAAATAGAGGAAAGACTGAGCGGTTCCGAACTTCTCGGGGCGCAGCTGTTCTTCGACTACTTCAGGATGAGCGAAAAAGACGGGGAATGGCCGCGCCTGGCCGTCGTGTTGAAGGCCATCCCTGAAGGATACGAGTGGGATTCCCAGCGTCCGCCTCGCTATGAAGATATCGTGAATAAGAATTTCAGCGAGTTCACCTTCGAATTCCAGCTCAACGACCGTAAAACCGCCGGTCCGGTTAACATAACCCAGTTGGTAATAGATTGGCTCAAGGATCCTGGATTCAACAATGGTTTTGTGCTCTATGCCATCGATCAGAGCATTCAGGACCGATTCGCCATTCTTAACAGCATCGAAGCGGAACAGCCGGGTATCCGACTTGAGTTTGAGTTTTAATTTCGACGCTGCCGCAAAGCGTAATTTCACCCGGGGCAATACGCCCCGGGTTTTTTTATGGCGAAAGAACTAACGGAGCATTAGACTTGTGTATGGATAGCCGTTGGCATAGAGGCGATAGACTCGGCTGCCCGAAGATGAAAGACCGGACATTTCGCCGTATGTTGTTACGCAGCTGATTCCGGCGTGTTATATGTCATGTCTGGTCAGTACAGGCGCCGATTACCGGCGCATTTGGACCAGACCGCCGGAAAACAGCGGAACCGGCGATATATTTTTACTACCAGGAAACCAATCCCCTGCGGGATCGCCGGGGAATCATCAGGAGAGATGAATGAAAAAATCCAGGATAATGCTCATCGTGCTCATTGCCTTGCTTCTTCTGCCGGTCACCGGCCTGTTCGCTCAGCGAGGCGGATCAATCGGCGGTTCGGCACCGGCCAGCTTCACCCTGAGGGTAAACGTCAATGTCGACAACGCGGCAATTTTTATCAACGGCACACGCCAACGGGGCAACGCCTTCGAACTCGCCCCTGGCACCTACCAGCTCCGGGTCAGCGCTCCGAATTACCTGGACTATGCGGCGAATATCCAACTCAATGGAAACCGCACGGTTAGTGTCAATCTCGAGCCGTCATTGGCAACCCTCACAGTCCGGACAAATGTGGCTACAGCCCTGATCTATGTAAACGATGTGCTTCAAAACTCCCCGCGTATGGTTCTCCCCCTGGGAACCCACGTCATTCGGATCGCCGCCCCGGGTCATCAGCAGTATATCCAGACCATCAATCTCACTCAGGATCAGAGGCTTGCTATTGAGCTGACCCCCCTGTTTGGCTATCTTACCGTCGAGTTGCCCCCGATAATTCGGCGTTTTACCCTCACGATCGACGATCTCCAGATAACCGAACGGGACCTGCTGGAGAACATCGAACTGTTGCCCGGCGAGTATGTGCTCCAGCTCGACATCGGCGGCCTGGTCGGCATGATGGAACTTGATGTGGTAGCTAACAGAAGACAAACCATCGAACCGGTCATGAACTTCCGCTTCCTCACCAATGCTCAGTAGCGTATTTTCATAGCCGCCGGAACATGTCTTAAGGCGTTGAATGTTCAACCCGCGCCAAGCGCGCGGGTTTTTTTATGCCATTACCTGAAGAAGAATCATATAAAATGCGGTACCGCCGATGATGCTGAGCAGGTGATGCCGTGCTGCCAGGTGAAGGGCCGCAGTAAAAGCTACGGAAACCCAGGGTATCCATATCGCCGGATTGGTCACCACTGGAGAAATCGGCAAGCTGGTGAACACCAAAACCACCATAACCGCCCCCGGTATAAGCCGTGCGGCACGGATGAGACGTTCAGGCGGCGGCTTTCTTGCAAACAATAAAAAGGGGAAGGCCCTGGTCAATACTGTCGCAGCGGCCATGGCGAGCACGGCGCCGCCAATGTAAAAAAGAGTATCGCTCATGGTTTTCTCTCCTGAACCGGGAAGTCAATCGCAGGAAAACAAACATTGCGGCAGTAGACAGCAGAATGCCGACGAGCAGGGCCTGATCCCCCAGTCCCGCAGCATATGCGCCGATGCAAATGATCAGGGCAGTGATAAACGGCCCGGGGCGTTTTAGGGTTCTCATTTGCTCCACCAGTAAAACGGTGAACAAGGCGGTCATTGAAAACTCAATTCCCGCCGCATCCCAGGAAATCATCGAACCGAAAAGCGCGCCGAGACTGCTTCCCGTCACCCAGTAGCTTTGATTGAGGGCGGTGACGAAAAAATCGAAACGTTCAGGGTCGGTGCCGATAGGAGGATCGATGGTGGTCAGCAGGCCGTATGTTTCATCGGTGAGGCCGAACACGAGATACGCCCGGAATCGCGTAAAGCCCCGGTAGCGATCCAACAGGCTGAGTCCGTAGACCATATGTCTGGCGTTTATGAATAAAACGGCGAGAAACATTTCCCCTATGCTCCTGCCGGCGGCCAGCATTCCCACCGACAGGAATTGCGCCGCGCCGGCAAAAATCAGCAAACCGCTCACCGGTGCCCAGTACCAGGCAAACCCGGCTTTCACCAACAGGAACCCATATGCAAATCCGATGGACAGATATCCGAACAGAACAGGAATGCTGGTTATAAATGCCGCCCGGAAACTCCGGTCGGAGTTTTTATTCTCAGTCATGGGCAGATAATACCGGGTCCCACTGCGCTAAGCAATGAAGTCGAAAATTCCCATGCCTCTGTTGTGCTTGTAAATTCGCCCCGCCGGGCCCATAATGAACCGTTGTTCAATAATATAACTACTGCAATAAAGAAGGATGCGATGGAATACGAAAAGCGAACCATACCTCAACAATTGATTTTAAGTTCGGAAAAATGGCCCGAAGCGGTCGCCCAATTCAGCAAAGACAGCTCCGGGGATTTTCATCCCACCAGCTTTCCGCAATTAGTAGAGGAAATGTATATCACTGCGGCGGGCTTCCACGAAATCGGAATCGGAAGGGGTGACCTGGTTGGTCTGATATCGGAGAACCGCAAGGAATGGCTCCTGGCAGATCTGGGATTGCTTGCCCTGGGAGCTGCCGATGTACCCCGGGGAAACGACACCATGCCGGACGAACTGATCTACATCCTCAAAACCGTAGAAGCTTGTGCTGCCATTTTCGAAAATGCCTCTCAACTTAATAAGGTGTTGTCCCGGGTAGGAGAAGTACCGGCTTTGAAAACCTGGATACTCCTTGATCCGCCGCCGTCTGACGCCGCGGAGGGTCTGGACGATATTACAAGCCGCCTGCCTGAAAGCTCGAAACTTTTAACCTTTGACAAGATACGTGTGGCCGGAAAAAATGCTATCGAGACACACCGTGAAATGCTCATTGGCCGGGTTGAAGCTGCACAGCCCGAGGAGCTGGCCACCATTATCTTTACATCGGGAACCACCGGAGAACCGAAGGGCGTAATGATCAGTCACTGGAACTTCCTTGTCCAGGCCTTGTTTATCGACAATAAAATTGGAATCTCTCCGGGGGACACCTGGTTGTGCGTGCTACCGGTCTGGCACAGTTTTGAGAGGGTTATGCAGTATATTTCTGTGGCCAACGGCACGGCCCTGGCTTACTCAAAACCCGTCGGTCCGATAATGCTTGCGGATTTTGCCAAGGTCAAACCGACGTGGATGGCCTCGGTTCCCCGCATCTGGGAAAGTCTCCAGGCTGGTATTTACAAGAATCTCAAAACCAAGGGCGGGGCCAGTTGGGCGCTTTTCCGCTTCTTTGTTGCGGTAGGCGGGGCGTTTAAACACCAGGAGGCCCTGGTTCGCGGTTTGCTTCCCCGTTTTACCAAAAGAAGCCGGGTGCTGGATTTTCTCCGCGGGGTAATTCCATGGCTTCTATTGCTGCCGCTCCATGCCCTTGGCAATGCCCTGGTTTTTAGCAAGATCCGGGGGCGGTTGGGCGGCCGCTTTGTCGCGGGCATCTCCGGTGGCGGCGCGCTGCCGGGGTACATCGATAAATTCTTTAGCGCCGCAGGTATTCTGTTGTTGGAAGGATACGGATTGACCGAAACATCCCCTGTTATTTCCGTCCGCACCCAGTGGAAACCGGTGCAGGGAACCATCGGTTCGCCGCTTCGGTACACCGAAGCTCAGGTCCGTGATGATGAGGGCTACGTGCTTCCCCCGGGGCAAAAAGGGGTCCTTTGGGTCCGGGGAATGCAGCGGATGATGGGCTATTTCAAGCGCGATGATTTAACCGAAGCGATAATCGATGGGGAGAACTGGCTTAACACCGGGGATTTGGCTGAAATGACCTACGACGGGGAAATCGCCATAAGAGGCCGAGCAAAGGACACCGTAGTTCTGCTGGGCGGTGAAAACATTGAGCCGACGCCGATTGAAGCCCGGCTGCGGTCGAGCATGTATATCGATCAGGCTGTGGTTGTGGGACAGGACCAGAAATTCCTCGGAGCGCTCATTGTTCCAGAGAAGGAGAATGTCAGCATATGGGCCAGGGAGAACGGCCTGAATCCCGATGATTGGGAGGCATTCTGCGCAAGTGAAGACCTGAGAGGGCTCATTCGCCAGGAAATCGCCGAAGCTGTGAGCAGTAAGAACGGGTTTCGCACCTGGGAGCAGATTTCCCGATTTACCCTGCTTTGCGAACCCTTTGAAGTCGGAGCCGAACTGTCGGGAAAACAAGACTTGAAGCGGCACTATATCGACGGAAAATATGCCGATCAGATTTCCGCGCTGTTTAAATAGGTGTTCGCTTTTACTTGCCGTTTGGGCTCCTGCGAAGTATCCGCGGGAGCCCACAGGCTTAGTGTAGATTGAACTGCCCCGAAAACAGCTGATTTTCTGGTGGTAAAACACCATGCGAGAATGATAAACCTAGTTTTTCGACTTTACGCGCAGTAGACTGGGTGTAATTCCTATCTCAATTGCCGGTATCTACATATTGAACTTACCGAAAGATTTCCACATCGAAATTTAAAATGATTCTTTCTGCAAACAATCGGTAGGCTTCGCCTGAAGGATGAAGGCCATCATCTGCGATCAGTTCCGGGTTAGTTATTCCGCGTCTGGTGATGTCGGTAATCTCAAAAAAGGCAATGCCACGGTTTTCCACGTAGGTTTTCATCCAACTGTTGTACGCATTTAGCTCATGTTCAATAGCGGCGCGCTCCTGGGGATCGATACGGCTTCCGTACGCTGTGTATCCATAATCCGGAATGGAGAGCACGAATACCCGTTCTGCCTGTCCTTCGGTAAACTCTAAGGCTCTGTCTATGAGCTCCGGGACATCGGACGTATACCGGGAAAAATCATAGCCCCGAAATTGGTTGTTCACTCCGATCAGCAGGGAGACAAGATCATAGCTTTGCCGGTCTGTAGCGGTGTTCCGTAAAGATGAGATCAATTCATCGCTTGTCCACCCGGTGCGGGCTCGATACTCCACCACTATGCTTCGGGAAAGCCGGGTCTCCAACGACCCAGCAAACTGTTCAGGCCATCGTTCTTCCGGTGAAACCGATTGGCCAATGGTATACGAGTCTCCCAGCGCCAGGTAATGGACTTCGTCACTCGGAGCCTGCGGCAGGGCTGATGTGCAGGCCGAAAAAAAACCGGCGCAGCACAAGATCAGAATTAGCATTCGCGACACAGATTTCATGAATCAAAGATAGGGATTTTTTTGTCCTTCGTGGTCATTCATCTCTTGATTTACTGTTTGCCGTAGATATATGATATCACATCAAAACCCGAGGAGGTCTGTATGAAAGAGCTTGTTCTCTACCATCGCCCTGTTCGGGGTCTGCTAGCAGGCTAATCCCTTCCTGTACACTTCCTGAACAGCGCGATTATCTCACGTATGTAAGTAACAACAGATATCGACTGGATTTCAGGAGAAACCATTGAATAACGCAATTATTTCCGCTGATCCCCGCATTTTGGCCATGTGGGAAAGCTGGATTGAAGAGCAGGGCGAGAGCACGGGTTTTATGCTCGCCCGCATCACTGAGCAAAACCATCATCTCTATACCTGTCTGGAGCCTGAGGGGCAGAAAATCCGCGTCCGGATTTCCGGAGGGTATGAGTCCCGGGGGAGAAACCGGGACGAGTACCCCGTGGTCGGCGATTGGGTGGCAGTCAGTATTCCCAAAACGCAGGACAGCCAAACAGATGAAGCCGCAGGCCTTATTTCCCACGTGCTTCCCCGAAGTAGTTCGTTAAGCCGGGCTGCCGCCGGAATCAAAACAGAAAAGCAGATTATCGTCTCAAACATCGATTATGTCCTGCTGGTCTTCGGCCTTGACGGGGGGCGAAACTTCCTCGAATCCATGCTTGAGCGCAGTCTCACGGCCGCGTGGAACTCCGGTGCCAAACCGGTGATTGTCCTCAATAAAGCCGACGCGGCATCCCCGGAAGACCGGGATAAAGCCCGAGCTGCCGCCGAGGGGATCGCCTTCGGAGTTCCGGTCTTCGTGGTAAGCGCTCATAGTATGGAGGGCATGGAGGATCTTGCTGCGGAAATCGCCGGAAAGGGGCAGTACCCGCCGCTCATCGCCATGCTGGGAAAAAGCGGCGTCGGCAAGTCCGCGCTGGTAAATGCCCTGCACCGTATTGATCGCGGGGACCGGCAAAGCATTGGTGGCGGTGAACCCGCATCCGCAAGCCCGTTCGCCCCATCGGTTACACACTCCGGCGCCTCGCGGGTTGCAGCAGAGGGAGCCCAGCGCAAAGGTGATAACCAGGGAAGGCATACCACCACCGCCAGCCGGCTCTATCCCCTGCCGTTTGGCCCGTGGATCGCCGATGTGCCGGGCCTTCGCGAGCTGAAGATTTGGGGTGATGAGGATGATCTTGCTCAGGTTTTTCCCGAAATCGTTGAGCTTGCGGAGCAATGCCGTTTCCGGGACTGCCGTCATGATGCAGAGCCGGGCTGCGCTGTCCGCCAGGCCATGGAAGCCGGCGAACTCGATCCCCGGAGATTCGAATCATGGCAAAAGCTGCAGAAAGAGCTGGCCTATCTCGACCGACGAAATAATGAGCAGGCAATTCGCGCGGAACGGGACAAATGGAAGGCCATCAATAAAAGCATGCGCAATTTTAGAAAACCGGGGCGTTGAGCGCTGTCTGATGAGCTGACAAACACTTCATAAAAAACCTGGTTTTGATTCGGCTGTTAACTTGATTTTATGGCATAATAGCTGTGAACCATGCGGTTACTATGGAGGTAATATGGAGAAGGATGAAAAACTCAAAGCACATAAATATTTCTCGGCCCAGTGCTTCAACCGGATCTGGGAGCTGATGGAGAATCCCCAACGGGGGGACGCGGAGAACCAGGAAATGCTCAGGCTCGCATTTAGTTCTTATTGGCACTGGACCTGCCGAGATGACGTGGACGACACCAAGATTTCTGTGGCCTTATGGATGAATGCCCGGGTTGCCGCGGTAATCGGAATGGGTGAGCTGGCTCTTGATCAGGCGAAACGATGCCTTGAAATCAGCAGCAATGAAGGTATTCCCCCGTTCTATCTGGGCTATGCCCATGAAGCACTGGCCCGGGCCCATCAGGTCAGGGGCGAAAGCCAGGAAGCCTCAATGCAGCTCCAGGCTGCAGATGCGGTGCTCGCGTCTATGCCCGACAATGATGAAAAGTCCTGGCTCGCTGCTGATCTGTCGGAACTCAAAAAGCTTCCCGCCGATTCCTGATGGAAGAATTTGTCGAACTCTGCGGTTCTGATAGTGAGCTGCGCCGAAGCGCCGCCGAAATCCTTACCGAGAGCTTCACCGCTCTTGGGGTCCCGGCATGGCCGGATATTGAGTCGGCAATAAAGGAAGTCAAAGACTGCTGCTCAAATTCCCGGATGGTTATCGGCCTGGTAATCGATGGACGCCTTGCCGGCTGGGGTGGGCTTCAAAGCATGTACGGCGACGTCACCTGGGAGCTTCATCCTCTGGTTGTAGACCGTGAAATGCGCGGGCGAAGAGTCGGGGCGAAACTGCTCTGTGAACTTGAACGCCGCGCCCGAAGGGCAGGGGTTGCCAATATCGCCCTGGGTACTGATGATGAGTACCACGGAACCAGTCTCTCGGATTTCGATCCGACGGTCGATGATCTCGGCCAAGCGATAAAAAGCATCTCGAATAGGGCGAATCACCCGTTCGAGTTCTATCAAAAGCAGGGATACCGTATTGTTGGAATCATTCCCCACGCCAACGGCCGGGGAAAACCGGATATCATTATGTGGAAGGCCTTGTAGCAGATTGTAAAATATTGGGGAGGCTGTTTATGGCGTCAATTTTAAATCCCGCAACCGGAGAGACCGTAGCGGAGCAAATCACCCACGATTCCTCTTTGGTCAAGGAGGCGGTTAGCCGCGGAAAAGCTGTACAGCCCGGCTGGTCCGGCCTGGAGTTCCGAGGCCGCCGAAAGATTATCCGCAAGGCCGCCATCATCATAAGCCGGCGTAGCGATGAACTTTCACGCATGATCTCAAGGCTTACGGGGAAGACCCCAGTGGATGCCCTGGCGACCGAAGTTTTGCCATCGGTGCTCTCTGCTTCATACTACGCGAAAAGCGCAGAAAAATCCCTGCGTTCCGAACGGGTACCGGGCAGCAGCATCATCTTTTTTAATAAGCGCTCCCGCCTGTTTCGGGAGCCCATTGGTGTAGTCGGCATTATCAGCCCCTGGAATTACCCCTGGTCCATCCCTTTCCAGGAGGTGGTTATGGCCCTGATGGCTGGAAATGCGGTGATCCTCAAAGTTGCCACCCAATGCCAGCCCCTTGGAGATCTCATGGCGGAAATTCTCTACGATGCGGGCATCCCCCGTGATCTCTTCGCCGTGCTTCACATCTCGGGCCGAGAAGCCGGCTCGGCCTTTATTGGTTCGGGGATCGGTAAACTCTTTTTTACCGGCTCGGTTGAAGTCGGCAAAAAACTGGCCGAAGAAGCCGGGCGGGTTCTGCTTCCAGTTTCCCTGGAACTGGGGGGTAATGACGCAATGATCGTCTGCGAAGATGCCAATATCGAGCGGGCTGTGAACGGGGCAATGTGGGCGGGACTATCGAACTGCGGCCAGTCCTGCGGCGGGGCTGAGAGGATTTATGTCCATGCCTCGCGCTATGAGGAATTTGCATCAACCCTGGCCCGGCGGATTCGCTCCCTCCGCCACTACCGGCCCGGCCTCGAGGATCCCTACGCCTATGAGCAGGGCAGTCTGACTACTGAGAAACAGCGGGAAGGCGTCAAAGCCCATGTCAGCCAGGCCGTGGCGAAAGGCGCCCGCATATCGGCACAGAGCGGGCTCGGCGACAGAACCTCGGATGGCCATAAGAACGCCGCGGCGGGCAATCTCACAAACATGCCGGGATTCGCTCATCCGGCGGTGCTGCTGGAAAACGTCACCCATGAAATGGATGTTCAGCTTCATGAAACCTTCGGTCCCGTACTCACCCTGACTCCCTTTGCCGATGACCGTGAGGCAGTCCGTTTGGCGAATGATTCATACCTGGGGCTCACCGCATCGGTATGGACAAAAAGCCGGAAACGGGCCGACCGGTTGGCCTCCGCGCTGGAGGCCGGGGCGGTAACGGTCAACGATCACCTCATGAGCCATGGCCTTCCGGAAACTCCCTGGGGAGGGTACAAGCAGTCGGCCATAGGACGATCGCACTCCAAACTCGGGTTTTACGAAATGACCCAACCCAAGGTCGTTGTTAAGGACATCCTGGATTTTGCTCCCCGACAGATGTGGTGGTTTCCTTATGATGGGGATTTGTATCGCGGACTACAATCAGTTTTGACCCTGTTGCACGGTCCCCGACGATTGGCATCGGCGCTTCGCCTGCTGAAAACATTTACGAGGATGTTTAAAAAACCGAAGGAGATAGACCATGCTTAACCTGGGAACTCCAGCCCTGCTGTTTCCCGCCTTGAGTCTGCTGCTCCTGGCGTATACAAACCGCTTCCTCACCCTGGCGGACCTAATCCGCAAACTCCACGATCAGTTAAAATCCGGGGGGCCGGGACAGCTCATAGCCCAGATTCGCAATTTGCAAAAGCGCATTCGGCTCATCAAGTCTATGCAAATATTCGGAGTGCTCTCTCTGCTCCTCTGTGTAATTACCATGTTCCTGGTATTTTTCGGCGCAGTATTCGCTTCGGAACTCTTATTCGCCATGAGTCTTATTTCAATGATAATTTCCCTGACCCAGTCGCTGAGGGAACTGAGCATATCGGTCGATGCCCTCAGCGTTCAGCTCGAGGATCTCGAGGAAGGCTGCAGCGATAAAAACGGCTGAGGCATTTATCACTCCCTGCGGCGGGACGTTCAGGAAATTAGGATCTGCCGATTTGAGACTTGCGGGTATACTTTGCAATGTGCGAGCGGTGACGGAATCGCAACAGCGACCAGTCTTCATCAAATGCTATTTGCCGGACGCCTTCGAAACCCAGGTCCAGAATAGCCTCCCAACCGCTATCCCGGTTAAAATCCGCTGTATATCTCTTGGAGCTAGCTTTCGGATAGGCGAACCAGAATAGGGGATCGCCCGCTGGGTCTGCATCGGCAGCCTTGATTGCCGCCGCAAGGCTGTCGATATGCGCTTTCTCAAACAGAAAGGCGAGAACACAGTCTTTCGAGCCTACATAGTCCGCCGGCAGCCTATAATCCCTGCTGAATATCAGCGGTATATGCGCTTCGCTTCTTTCCAGAGCCTTGCGGACATCCTCCGGGGCATTAAGTATCAGTAATCGATGGGCGTCTTTAAGCTGGAGCTTTTTATTCACGTTTTCCATTTTCGCCTCCCTGCGGGCTGGCTGATCACCTTCTATCGATGCTGGTCGAAAAGGATGGGATTGCCGTCGGGATCTATCAGGGTAAATGATGCCGGTCCGCTTCCGGACTCGTCGGCGGCTTCCACGGGGGTAATGCCCGATGCGATTAGGGACTTTTGAATCTCTCTCACATCGGTGAAATCGTCGAGGTTTTCCCCGTTCTGATTCCAGCCGGGGTTAAATGTGATGATGTTCTTTTCGAACATCCCCTGGAATAGGCCGATTACCGTATCGCCGCTTTTGAGCATCAGCCAGTTCTGCTCTATATCGCCGCCGAACTCAACAAATCCGAGCTTCTTATAAAAATCCCGTGATGCTTTTATATCCTTAACAGCCAGGCTGATGGAAAATGCACCGAGTTTCATACATGCCTCCTTGGGACCCCAGGGTCCATTACTTAACTATAGCCGCAGAATGAGGAAAATGCGAATCTTTGTCAGGTCTCGACCTTCATTTCCATGGCGATGAGGGGCCGGGGAGCGAGACTGGTGAGGGAATCGGAGCTTACTCCCATGAATCCGTCTCCGAACATGTGATTCACATGTCCGGAGAGCTTGAACTCCGGACACCTGCCTATAAAACGCTCGCCGTCATAATACAGGGCTAACTGCACCGGGCTGGCAAAGGCTCCGTCGGGGGTAAAATCACCTCCCGAGGCGATTACTACCACCACTCCCGGTTCGCCGCCAAGAATATCTCTGGTCGTTCTTGTTCCCGGTTTGATCGCGAGGTGAGGCATTGATATTCCCGGCGTCTCATCGAAATCACCGCCTGCGCATCCGGTTTGCGGCAGACCGAACTGCATCGCGTACTCCCGGTTCAGGTAGGGAGCCACCAGGACCCCGTTCTCAATGAGGGCAAAGCGGTCGTCGGGGTTCGCCACCCCTTCGCTGTCAAAAAATGCTTCGAGAAAGCCGTCGGCCCGGTTTCTGCTCTGATAGAGGGTAAAGTCCCGGTGAAACAGCTTTTCACCGATCTTGCTTGACCACTTCGACCCGCCGCTGCCGAACTGAAGTCCCTGCAGTTCCTGAAGAAACTTTATTTTGTAACCCAGGTCGTTTTCCAGGAACAGCACCGGTCGGGTTCCACCGGTCATATTCATAGGGTTTTTCATAGCCTCGCAAATATCATTCGTGAGGCGGAGAAATTCCGGGGCATCCCACCTGGTTCCCTCTATCTCCGAGAAACCGTCCATGATGTTCGGCGAGGACTGTTCCTTTATGCCCAGGGCAAACTCCATCATTCTGCTTGTATCCCGAAGGTCCAAACCCCGGTCGTTGCGCAGCGATGTCTCGGTTTTTCTTAATCTGGCGAGATAGGAAAAAATGAAATCCGGCTGACTTTCCCTCAGCTTTTCGAGAACTTCCTCAACCTCAGAGAGAAAGTTCTCCCTGACTGGTATTTGGGCGGGATTGTCACGGTGCTCCTTCCGCGGGCCCATGGGCTCCGGAGCGTAAGGGATGTTCATCTTCAGGAACGCAGAGGCGCGTTTTTCCAGCTTTGCCATATCCGGCTTTCCCAGGCCGCCGGCTACGGCTATATGGCCGTTGTGGTAGAGCCGCAGGGCTTCTTTTCGGATCGTTTTGCTCCGCATTGAACTCACCCGGCTTTGGGCGATGCTGAGGGTCATTTCTTGGGTTTCTATTGCATAGTGTTCTTTGATCATTTTGTCTCCTGTTATTCCCTCGCAGCCTTACTGTACATCCAGCGCTTTGACTCGGACCGACGGCCCGCCGAAACCCACCGGCAGCGGGAACTGCTCCATCTTTCCGCATCCTCCGAGAATGAAACTGAGGATTTCCCTGCCGTCAGAAAGGCCGTCTATGTCGCCGAGGGTCTTGAACACCGAACCGCTTACCACCGAAATATTGAGCGGTGAGGTGATTCTTCCGCTCTCAATCAGCCATGCCCGGTTTGGAGCAAGGGTGAAGGTAGACAGTCCCGAGCCGTGCCGAAGGGTTTCAACAAACACCCCCTTCTCGATGCCCTCAAGCAGCTCGTCAAAGCTCGAGTCGCCGGGCTCGATGTAGGTGGTTGTCATCCGTACGATGGGCTCGTATTCGAAATTCATGGCTCGGCCGTTTCCCGTCAGCTCCTCATGGAGGGATGCTGCGGTGACCGATGAGTGGAGCCGTCCGCTCAGTTTTCCGTTTTTGATGAGATACGTTTTGGTGCTCGTGCTGCCCTCATCATCAAAGGGGGTGAAACCGGCACCAAGCTCCTCACCGGTATCCACTATGGAGAGAATCGGAGAACCCACTGACTTCCCGATGGACCACTCGGCCTTCATATTTTCATCGCCGAGCATAAAATCCGCTTCGGATTTATGACCGAAACTTTCATGGGCGAATACTCCGGCGGCTTCGGGACTTAAAATAACCGGGTAGGACCCTGCTTCGATGCTTCGGGCCTCGGAAAGGAAGCGCAGGGCCGTGGCGTACATGTGCTCAATGGCCTCGGCGGGATCGACCAGGCAGCTGAAATCATTGCCGGAGAAATCAATTGAGTCATCAAACTGCCGTTCGCCTTCGGCCAGGCTGATTCCGGCGCGGATACCCACCCGCTGATAATCCCAATGGAGGTCAGCGCCTTTGCTTGAGTAAAAATGCTTGGTCATCGATTCATCCACATAGCGGACTGTCCAGACCTTGACCTTTTCCCGGCCGTCAAGCAGTGGCTGATAGGATTTGACCATGGCGAGCTTATCCGCAAGACTTCTGCTTCGGACGGATTTTCCACCGGTGAACCGATAATGCTCTCCGGTATTTGCCTGAAGCCGGGATACTACCGGGTCAGAAGTTCTGAGCCCCCGGGGATCGGCCATGCCGGAAAGCTGATCGATTTCCGATTGGATGGCTTTGACGTCACTGGTCGCCGAGTAGTACCAGCGGGTACCGTCGTAGAGCCGGATAAAGGCTCCCAAAGACTCTCTCTCGCTGATGTTTTCAATCTTGCCGCTGGTGAGGGCAAGTGATGTCTTAAATCCGTCTTCAATGCGGACATCGCAATACAGCCCGTCGGGGAAATTATACATATTTGCTCCTTTGTACATTTAACCCCGATTTATCCTCATTTGCAAGAAAATCATGCATTTATGCGTAAAGTTGCATAATTGCATGAAAAAACCTTGCATTACCCGGGTGCCCATGCTATATTACAGATATGCAAATTATTGCATAATTGCATGCGGCATTACACGACGATGTGTAGCGCTGCATAACACGGAGGTAGTCATGCGGAACCTGTCTTTGATTAAGGCCGAGCCTGGAGAGGGAATTAGTTTCGCCCTGGAACGGGTGTATGCCCTGCAGTCAAGCCTGTGCTTAATCAAAGACCCGGTTGACGGGCTTCATCCCTGGGTTCACGAAATGCGTCAGAAACTCAGCGAAGAAGAGCTTCGAAACACCCGGAAATTCTGCATGACTAACACCTTTCTGGACGGCAAAAGCTGGGATTCGGTAGAAGACTGGCTGAACCATGTCCGTCAGCTTACTGACGAAGAAATGGTGGCCTCCGAGCTCGATAATCTGCGGGCCAAGGTCAAAACATTTAAGAATTTCACCCAGGAGATGCCTGAGGATCAGGTGCTCCTGAATGATGAACAGGCATATGTGGATTTTATTTCGGCATTTTGGCAGGCCGATGAAATGGATGTCGATGAGGAGGTAATAAGGGATGAGTATTACTTGTTAACCCACCCGGCGGAAAAACGGGAATTTATCATTACCCATTTCCGTCGAATGTACGATGCGTACCTGCGAAGCGAGTGGGAGCTTCACGAACAGGATCTTCTGGATTCCATCAGGGCTTTTAGCTCGGTGGATTACAATGCAAAACTTCGCGATGAAGCCGTGCTGGAAATAATTCAGCGAAGTTCCATGGACGAGGGCTTGATGAATATGTTCGCCGAGGCCCGGCAGATCATTTTTATTCCCTCGGCTCATATCGGTCCCTACATCATGATTATGGACAACCGGGACGGAATCATCAGAATAGTCCATGGAGCCCGGATTCCCGAGGGAGCCGTTATTAAATCTCCCTCACTGGTGAGGGGTGAGCTTCTGATGAAACTGGAGGCCATAGCCGATGACCATCGGCTGCGCATTCTCAGGACTATTGCGGACCGCGGGGAAGTATCAAGCCAGGAGATAATCGACAGTATGAATCTGAGCCAGTCAAGCGTATCCCGCCACCTGAAGCAATTGACGGCCAACGGATTTATCAAAGTTCGGAATATAGATCGGTCCAAGTATTTCAGCCTGAACATGAACCGATTCGACACGATGTTTCAGACCATGAAACGCTATTTGGGAGGATGATATGTTGATATCAGACTATGAAATGATGGAATTGTCCCGTCAGAAGTACAACGAACTTCTAAAAGTAAGCAATAAGGGTGAATTCGGGGTATCCCGAAGATTGCGATCCGTCCGACGGGCTGTTGGACACAGCTTCATCGAACTGGGTCGCCGCCTTCTGAAGGGTGATGGAAAATACCCCCTGAGCGCCATCGCCCGGTAAAGCCCAAGAAGCTCACAGATGTATGCCTCGGCAGCCGCGGGAAAAATCCGCGGCTGTCTTTTTTTTTGATGCGGGTGAGATTATGATGAGAATACAGAGGCATACAGCGCTTCTTTTCGAGAAGAGAATCCGGAAAATAAGCCGGAAAAGAACGCCAAAATGCGAGGAGACCCACATGGCAGATAAACGGCCGTTTGTTGAGGAATTTATGGTACGGGGACAGGAAGCAGTTCAACGGGTGAGAGATCTCATCAAGGAAGGCAATGTCCGACGCATAATCATTAAAAATGAAGAAGATAAGGTGCTCTTTGAAATTCCCGTCACTGCCAGCGTGTTCGTAGGCGGCGCGCTAACCCTTTTGGCCCCGGTGCTCGCAGCCCTCGGTGCGGCGGCAGCCCTGATGGCCCGGGTGAAGTTCGAGGTTCACCGAAGCGATGAACCCACAGACCAGGGCGAATGACCGGGACATCATCCAAATTTCGTATATCTAAATGTCCCGTGTATGGAGAAATTAGAGCAGTAAACCCGCTGCCAATGCGGTAAGAACGGCGAAGGGCGGTGGAATTTTTGTAAACCCCAGCACAAGGGCTGTTATTAAGGCAACCGCAGCGGTCTCGAGATTAACTCCGGCGGCTAAAAAAATTACCAGCGCTGCCGAGGCGAGCATTCCGCCGGCGACCGCGTTGACTCCGGTAATCCCTATGCGGATTGCCGGCACGGCCCTTATGGCGTCCCACAGCGGATACACAAAGTAAATCAGCAGGAGGCCGGGTAAAAAAATACCGACCGCTCCGATGGCTGATCCCAAAATCTGATAAAGGCTACCAGAACCCCTGGCCGCCAGCCCGCCGGCGAATGACGCGAAACTGAACATCGGACCGGGTAGGCCCTGTACGAGGCCGTAGCCCGCCAGGAACTCGCTTCCACTCAACAGGCCGGTCTGTTCGACCAGCTCCCCATACATCATGGGAACCACAACCTGTCCGCCTCCGAATACCAGATAGCCGTATCGGTAAAATCGCTCAAACAGGATGATGAGCGGGTGGGCTTCCGCAAGACTCAGGACGAGAGACGTTAGGGCAATGAGGCCCAGGGCGATGATAAATCCCCATTTCGGCTTTAGCTGCGGCGTGGTCCAGCTGGCTTCTCTGCGTCGTATGAGAATTTCAACCCCGCCGCCCGCCAGAAGGAGGAGGGGAAACAGCCAGGGAGCCCGGAAAAAAAAGGTCAGCACTGCGCTGATGGCAAACAGAATCATCGTGCGGCGGTTGACCAGCACCTTTTTGCCGATGCGGACCGCCGCCACCGCGATAAATCCCACGGCCATCGCGGGAACGAAGCGCAGGGCTTCAAGTCCGGTGGCCCCGGGCGACAGAATATCATAGGCAAGGCTCAATGCTCCCATCACCGCAACGATCGGCAGGGCCCAGACCAGCATGGTCAAAGCGGCCAGAACCGGTCCGCCCATTTTGTAGCCCACGGCGACGATGGTCTGGGTGCTTGTGGGACCCGGCAGTACGGCGCACAGGGACATAAGCTCGATCAGTTCTTCATGGCTGAGGTAGTTCCGCTTGTTCACCAGCTGATGCTCATAGACCCCGTAATGACTCTGGGGACCACCGTAGGCCCCAAGAGAGCAAATCATGACGTCGAGAAGAAAGCGGGACTTCGTTACGGATTTCATGGTTGCATTGTAGTGGAGAATGCCGCGACACGGCAAATGATCTATACTTAACAGAGATGTGGTTTTTGTGAATGTGTAAACCCGAACATCCATTCGGCAAATCAGGAGGAGACAATGATCAGATTTATTTTCGGGATAGCTATTGGTGTGGTGATAGCGATTTTCTCTTTTCAAAATACCCAGGTGGTGGATTTCGACTTTCTCGTATGGACGATTACAATTTCCCGCTCGCTCATGGTATTGATTGTGTTCGGGGTCGGCGCAGTAAGCGGATGGCTGGTCGGCGGTTTTGCCAAGAGCCGGCGACGGCACCGGTAACGAGCCCATCTTCGGTCGCATCGCTTCTGTGTTCAATTCTGTGCCCGAGCGCATAATCAGAATTGAGGGCCACACGGCCACCGGCAGGGACATATCCTTCACGTCCAGCTGGGATCTCGGAGCGGCCCGGGCGGTAACCGTTCTCCGGTTTTTCGAAACCGGTCCGGCGTCGATCCTTACCGGCTTGTGGCGGTCTCCTTCGGATAATATCGCCCCCTATTGCCGAACACCAGTGAGCAAAACAGACTGAGAAACCGCAGAATCGAAATTGTCCTGCTGCCCCGCCCCCTGTATCAATGGCAGCAGATTATTGTGGAGTGATGTAAAGCCCCGGTTGTGAGCCTGTTTTTTTACCGGGCTCTATGACAGACCGCTGATTGTCCCTTCATCGTCGATATCGATGGCAAGAGCCGAGGGAACCCGGGGAAGCCCGGGCATCCTCATGATGTCGCCGGTGAGGGGAACCAGAAAGCCGGCCCCCGCATTTATCACGATGCGGCGCACGGTAACCAGGAAATCCTTCGGCCGGCCCAGCAGGGCGGGATTATCGCTTAGGGAGGACTGGGTTTTTGCGATGCATACCGGAAGCTTGCCGTACCCGCCGTCGACAATGGCGTTTATGTCACGGCGGGCTGCGGAGGTAAAGTCGACCGCCTCGGCGCCGTAAATCTCCCGGGCGACGGTCTCGATTTTTTCTTCAATCCCCGCCTCCCAATCGTACAACGGCCGGCCTTTTCCCCTGTCTTCATTGAGTATTTCTATCGCCTTGTGCGCCAACTCCGAGGCTCCTTCACCGCCTTTTTCAAAATGATAGGAAACGGCGTACTCCGCCTTGTTCTCCCGGCATATATCCCCTATGGCAGCCAGCTCTTCGCTGCTGTCGCCGGGAAAGGCGTTAATGGCCACTAACGGGGTGACGCCGAACTTCCGGATGTTCTCCAGGTGTTTGACCAGATTTTCCGCTCCCCTGCGGAGGGCGGCAAGATCAGCGACATCCAGCTCCTTTTTGCCGACGCCGCCGTGCATCTTTAATGCCCGGGCCGTAGCCACCAGCACCACCATATCGGGGGCAAAACCGCCGTATGGCGACACGATGTCGAAAAACTTTTCCGCGCCCAGGTCGAAACCAAAACCCGCCTCGGTAACCCCGACTTCTCCCATACGCAGGGCGAGATTGGTGGCGAGAACCGAGTTTGCGCCCTGGGCGATGTTGGCAAAGGGACCGCCGTGAATAATTGCCGGTCCGCCTTCGCTGGTTTGTACGAGATTCGGGAGCATGGCGTCCTTTAACAGAGCCGCCGCTGCCCGCTCCACCCCGAGATCAGCTACGGTGAACGGACTTCCGTCTGCCCGCTTGCCCAACAGTATTCTGCCGATCCGTTCCTTGAGCTCCGAGTAACTGGAAGAGAGACAGAGGATAGCCATTATTTCACTGGCAGCGGTTATGTCAAAGCCGTCCTCCCGGGGCGGACCGTTTTTTTCACCAAGGCCGATGACGATGTCCCGTAGAGACCTGTCGTTCATATCCATCACCCGCTTCCAGTAGCAGCTGCCGGGCGAAGGGCTGCCCGCGGGATCGAAGTGCATTGCATTGTCCAGGCTGGCTGATATCAGATTGTGGGCTGAGCTTATGGCGTGGAGATCTCCGGTGAAGTGGAGGTTGATTTCATCAGATGGGTGGACCATCGACGCTCCGCCTCCGGTAGCCCCGCCTTTGATGCCGAAGACCGGTCCGAGGCTTGGTTCCCTCAGGGCGACAACCGCGTTTACCCCGTTGTGCCGCAGGCCTTGGGTCAGGCCGATACTGGTGGTGGTCTTTCCTTCCCCGGCAGGAGTAGGTGTGACCGCGCTTACCAGTATCAGTTTGCCGGGGCTCTTTTTCAGAATCCGATGTACCGCCGGCATGGCGATCTTGGCTTTGTAGGGTCCGTAGTGCAGCAGATCGTTGGACTCGATGCCCGCCTTTCCGGCGATTATTTCGATGGGTTCAAGGGTACCGTTCTTCATTTTACCTCCCGCGCAGCAATACAAGGATAGACAGTTCCGTGCTCCCAGCATGGAGCATGACCGGATATTCTTCAAGATACGCGGTCAGCTCAGAGGGCCGTTGACGATTTTTCAAGCGAATGCTCAACAAACATCGGCTCCCGGTGTACAGTGTTACCGTGAAAGCACAATATTCATGGCTTCTGTTTGACGCCGATCATACGATTCTTGATTTCGATGCGGCGGAGGCCCATGCCCTCGAAACGGTCTGCCGGGAACTTGCCGGAGAGTGGGATGATAGCTGGGCCGTTTTGTACCACACTATCAATCGGGAGCTTTGGGCAGACCTGGAAAAGGGTGTTATCAGCAGCGCAAAACTGAGGGTGGAGCGTTTTGCCCGCTTTCAGCGAAATGCGAACATCAGCGGAGATCCAAATACCTACAGCGCCCGCTACCTCGAATTGCTGCAGGAGGGGAACTTCGTCATCGACGGTTCCCGGGAACTTCTTGAGCGCATCGCCCCGGATTTTAAAATGGCGGTAATCACCAACGGCATCAGAGACACACAGCTGCGCCGTTTCGAGGTGACGGGCCTGGGCAAGTATTTTGAACACATTGTGATATCCGAGGACGCCGGAGCTCCAAAGCCCCATGCCCAGTTTTTTGATTATGCCCTTAACCGTATAGGTTTTTTTGAGCGGCGGGACATACTGGTAATCGGCGACAGCTTGAGCTCTGATATCGCCGGGGCGAACAGCGCCGGCATCCCCGCGTGCTGGTTCAATCCCTGGGGTATTGATTCGGGGGATGTAGCGGTGCCGGATTACCAGATAAGCAGTCTGGACGAACTTCCCGGCTTGCTTTACCGCTGATACGGTTCTTTTCTGATATGGGAGGCTATAGGGTGAAAATCAAACAAATCGTCATTCTGATTCTCGTGGTTTTTGGCATTCCTGCGGCCTTGTTCGTCGCGTCGTCCTATTTTGAGGCCTATGCGGGCAGTTCCACTGCGGATTTCTTCCAGGATGGGCGGGATGAGCCGGTATGGTATCCCGCTGGGGTTGAACCGGGAAGCTACCAGGGTCTGGCCCTTCCGGCTGTGCTTCTGATCAGCGATGAGTTCTCGATAAATAACAATATTCGCCTGCGGGCCGAACAGCTGAATGCATTCGGTTACATTGTCCGGGTTCCGGATCTATATGACGGACGCCAGGCCCGGGGCATACCGGCCACCCGAATACTCCGGCGGGCAAACGCGTATGAGCTGCTCCTCGAGCGGGTACGCAGGGCCTGGCGGGATCTCCTGTCAGATCCTCTCGTTGATCCTGCCCGGGTCGCCGTCGCGGGATTCGATTTAGGCGCCGAGCTCGCCCTTTCGCTGGGAAGGGAGGACCCACGTCCGGCGCTTACCTTGCTGTTTTATCCCGGCGAGCTTCCCGCCAGTGCTGAGGAGCTGGGACTGGTGGGCGCCGCCGGACCGGTAGCGGCGTTTTACGCCGAGCTCGATGAGCGCCTTTCGCTGACGGACCGGGCGGAGTTTGCATCGTTGATGAGCAGCGCAGGGCGGGAGTTCGATCAGATCGTCTATGAAGGAACCCGCCCGGGCTTCGTTCAGACCGTACGGTCATCGGATACCGGCGCATCCATACGTGCATGGCTCGAGCTTCTGACCATCCTGCAGAATCAGTTCTTGCGCTAAAGGGAGCATAATGTGCGCGTCTGCCTTGTTCAGTTCGATCCCGCCTGGGAAAACCCGGAAGAAAACCGAAGACGGATACGAGCATTAGTTGACCGGCTTTCCGGGATTGCAGCGGTGTCCCCACAGCCGGCGGATATGATAATTCTGCCGGAGATGTGCCTCACGGGGTTTACCATGAATCCTCATGCACACGGTGCCGCTGAAAGTTCTACCGATGACTCGAGCGGCGATACTGACGGCGTAATTGTTGCCGCGACCGGCGCGACTGTCTCGGCCGATGGAGCAGCTGCTGATCACACGACCGATGCGACAACTTACGGCGCGACTGTCTCGGCCGATGGCTCGGCCGATGGAGCAGTTGCTGATCACGCGACCGATAGCGCAACATACGGCGCGACCGATAGCGCAACATACGGCGCGACCGATATCGCGTTGGATGCCCGGGGCTTTTTTTCCCAGTGTGCCCGTTCACTGAACTGCGCAGTGGTGGCGGGATACGGAGAGTTGGACCCCGACGGAATGGCGTCGAACAGGGCGGGCGCCTGGAGCTCAAGCGGAAAGTTGCTTGCCGATTATGTGAAAAATTATCCCTTCAGTTATTCTGGAGAAGACCGGGTTTACCGGGCCGGGAAGGACGCCTCGATGCTCAGCATCGGCGGTCTGCGCTTCGGCCTGTATATTTGCTACGATCTGCGATTTCCTGAACATTTTCGGAGGCTTGCAGGTCAGGTTGATTGTTATCTGGTCGTGGCCAATTGGCCCCTGTCACGCATGGCCCACTGGCGCAGCCTTCTGGTCGCCCGGGCGGTGGAAAACCAGGCCTGGGTTATTGGCGTGAACCGCCGGGGGAAGGACGGCAACGGAATCCGTTACCCCGGGGTTTCCGTGGTTGTTGATCCCATGGGCGAAATATGCGCAGAGGGAGGAGAAGAAGATGAGCTTGTTTGGGCAGACATCAGCAAATCCTTCGTCGATGAGACCCGGGCTCGATTCCCCTTTCTGAATGACCGGAAATAATATGAAGTGCCCCCAAAACAGCTGATTTTCCCCTCCTCAGGCCACCGCATAATCGGGAAGATCGATCTTCAGCGCACTCACCGGTGTCTTCCAGATCCGATGCCAGGTCTTCCATTGGCTGATGTCCAGCACCAGATGATGAACGAATGCCCGCTGTGTAAACATCCGTTTTACCAACATCAGTACCCGCCTTCGGTCAAACCCCGCAACCTCACCATGGCTGATATCGTTACGTCCGTTTATCCGATACGGCTTGAGCAGGTTATGATAGGCGATGTAGATCATCATCCGCTCCATGCTGTTGTTCACCGATTTTGACCACTGCACACTCTGGCGGACATGACAGGATTGATCCTTTCGTATCTCCCGATCCAGGTAATTCACCGGAAACAGGGGGTTCTCAGTGGTCCTCACTACCCTCGATGAGGTTCGGTGATGGATAACCCGCCCTGCATTTTCCAACGCCGCCCAGTCCCGGTGAGCGAACAGCTCACGGCGGTATTCGAGTTTTTCATCGCTCAAGAGATAGCATGGCTTCTTCGATGAATAAGCCCTCCACCTGGGAAGAATGGTGTTTATCACATCCCGGAAAGATCGCGCAATTTGTCCCCCTGCAATAGGATACCGGCGATTGAGCTCATCGCGCCGGCGCTTTTGCGCGGGGGTCATCCGCCCTTTGCGCCGCATCTGCGCATAGTCGCAGGCATAGACAACCTGGCTGTCGCAACCCACCGCGAGGGTGAAGTTGTTCGGCCAGTATTGGCTGTGCACAAAGCTTTCAAACCCATCAACGGCAATATCCTCATCGATTGTATGATCATTCAATAACTGGGCCATGGCAGCGATTGCCTGACGGGACAATCGGCTCAGCCGATTGAGAATGACCTTGTCGGTGACATAAAACTCCCGGGCAATGTCGCGGATGCCGGAAGCCGAGTTGATCGAAGAGAAGATGCGCCGGTAATCGAGGCGATGATGTGCGCGATAATCGAGGTGAAACGCGCTTTCGCAGAAGTATCGACGGCAATGCTTACAGCGATAGCGCTGTGAAGAACCGAGGCGGCGACAGTGATAGTGGCCGTTTCGGACAAACCAGCATCGGCTTGATTCTCTGTCGCGATGATGCTGAGAGCAGTCCGAGTACGGACAGAATCGGGGGTAAAATGCCATGGTAATCTCCTATGAGCGGTAATCGTGTCATAGAAGACTACTGGCAAAAGAGTTATGTTGATTCGATCAGCTGTTTTGGGGGCATATCTGAAAGCGGTGCCTCCCCGCAAGAGTTTTCATTGTTCTATTACAAAAATTCTGCAAATCGGTTTTGTCCGAGTCATATCTCCGCCATCTACGTGGCATGAAAATGTCCTTCCAGGGGTGTCGCAATCACTTTGCACAGCCTCGTATTCGCGCTGTAGCCCCAAAAACGCGCTTACCCCTGTCTGGACAAACCCGCTAATGCAGGATCTTTGTAATGCTGTTCTTTCTGCAATATCCAAAATATTGCTTCTGCTAAGTGCCGTGCCACGGCGATTATTGCAACCTTATGATTACGTTTAGTACGAACTCTCTTGTAGAGTTTTACCGTATGTCGGTTCGCCCAATTTCTTTGATTAAGACAGGTTACATTAGCTGCTTCAGTAAGTGCCCACTTCAAGTATCGATTACATGCTTTCGATGTTCGACCATAATGGATTTTACCTCCGCTCGAGTGAACGCGCGGCGTTGTACCACAGTATGATGCAAAATGTTCAGCGGTCTTAAAGCGATGTATGTCTCCAATTTCATGCACAATGACTGCGCTGAGAATAAATCCGATCCCGGGAATGGATTTCACCAACTTCATTTCAGCATTTTCATCAAACGCTTCATGCATTCGTTGTTCGCAGTCGGTGATAGATTGCTTAATAAACGCGAGATTATCGAGCTTGAGTTTCATCATGCTGCGGGTATGCTCGGGGAGTTTTGGCATTACCTTCTTCATGGCTTCTGTACCTGCTTTTCCGAACAGATCGCTCACATCATTGAATCGAAACCCATATTTCTCGAACCCGGCATGAATTTGATTCTTTTCACGTATCAACTCCTGAACGAACTGCATCCGGGTTCGATAGAGTTCTCGTTTATCACGCAATTCTCCTGGTGGAATCCACACAGTAGGCAGTGTGCCTGCTTTTTGAAGTTTATTGAGACCTTCAGCATCGAGTTTGTCAGTTTTGTTAAACATGGCCATCATCAATTTTGACTTACCGGCATGAACCAGCAAGGGGTTCATGCCGGCCTCCTCAATCTCATCCACGATCCAGTACCAACTTCCGATCGTTTCAAGTGCGACTTCCTGTCCCGGCTCAAATTGTTGGAGGAAATCACGAATACACCCGTGAGAATGTTCTATGCGCTGTGAGGATTTCCTTCCATTTTCGTTCTCAATTGCAGCCACGGTATACCGTTTATGGCTGTCGAGGGATATAATAGTATTACTCATTTGGTTGTCCTCCTCCGGTATTTAATATAGACCCTGACTGGCAGGATCTCGGGGGAGGCACCGCTTTCATACCATCACTTCAAAAATAATCCCGGCGTCACTCAAAATCCGATATTATCACCCGCAAATCCTCATAATCGGGAACCCGGTAATCTTTAGCCTTCAGGCGGTGGTCAAAATAAGCCCTGATCTGCTGCCTTTGGTATTCCATAAAGACCTGAGGTTTCACCGACCCGATCATACCCAGCCATTGAACTACCGGGGCATACATATAGAGGGTGGTGAACTGCTGATGGGTGATGTTTTCGATCTGATACAGCTCAACCGGTGATTCTAATGCGGAGACAAAGGGCATAAGGTAACCGTCATTGATTCCTCCCTCCCACTGAGCGCTGCGAAGGAAAAGGGATGGCAGCTCATATTCCCCCGATTCCAAGTCTGGCCGCCCCACCGGCTCGACCCAGGCATCCAGCCCGACGAGGGCCTGGATCGACGGATAATCCGTTGATTGCTCACCGGCAGCCTCGAGTTCTCTGCGGTAGTCAATTGCCAGCCGCACCATGGCTCCCCCGCCTGTGGAATGCCCCAAGAGGCCGATTCGCGATAGATCCAGTTTTCCCGCGAGAGATATACGGTGCTGAAGTCCGCCCGGCTCAGACCCGGCTTGAATGTCCATCAGGTGATCGAGGATAAATCTGTTGTCATCGGCGAAGGTTTGAACCAGTCGGGAAGACAGGCGGGGAAAATCCGGGGAATTCTCTCGAAGGGGCAGGATATCATCCCCGGATTGGATGATTCTGCCGTCTTCCAAAACCACCGCTGCCGCACCGTAGCTGTGGTCTGCTGCGGCAACCAGGTAGCCGTGGCTGGCCAGCTCTTCGGCCACATCGACGTGAAGTCCCCGGTATCCCTCCCAGCCGTGCGAAATGATGATAACCGGGAACCGTTCCCCTTCCGGGCTTATCGCCGGATGAGCTCCTTCAATGCTGTTGGCCGCCATAAATCCGGTGTGATTCCAGATAAAGCCCGGGAAGCCGTGGGTGTTTACAATTGCCCGGATCTGACGTCTGCCTTCGGGAATCCATCGCAGCATCCGACGGGTATTTCTCTGTTCATCCGTCGGATACCAAAGCTGAAGCCGAATAGTCCGGGGGCCGGGTGTATCACCGCGAATTGGGGCATAGGACTCAGCGCGATCCGGATCGGAAATATCATAGACCACACTGCCCACGGCAAAGGGGCCCGTAGGCTCCGGGAGGTTTCTGGGGGGCATGGCAATGCCCCACATAAAAACCACTCCGATTGCCAGAATAATGACAATAGTAAACAGCAGGATAAAAAGAAGGCGTTTGGCGCTCATGCTTGTAATCTACTGTGAGGGCGGATATTCGACTATAATTAGCGTAAAAATCTCGGCCTGTGCTCGCACTCGCTTATGGAGGTGACCGTGAAAAATCGTCTGTACTGCGTATTGGGAGACATTACCAGCCTATCGGTGGACGCCATTGTCAATGCGGCCAACCCCTCCTTACTGGGGGGCGGAGGTGTCGACGGGGCCATACATCGAGCCGCCGGCCCCAAGCTGCTCGAAGCCTGCCGTGAAGTTCGGCGCGAAAAGCATCCCGACGGTTTGCCCACCGGCCGGGCAGTGTTGACTCCGGGATTTAATCTACGTGCCCGGTATGTTATTCACTGCGTCGGCCCGGTCTACCCGGATCACAGTGCCGATGAGGCTGACTATCTTCTTACATCCGCCTACATAAACTGTCTGCACATTGCCGCCGAAAAGGGTGACATTCATTCCATTGCCTTTCCGGCAATCTCAACCGGGGTATATGGTTTTCCTCCCAAGCAGGCTGCCGAGCTGATTACCCGGGAGCTGAACCGCTGGGTAACAGAGAATGACCATCCGCAGTTCATAACACTCTGTCTTTTTTCCCCGGGAGATTACCGCGTCTGGGAAACCGCGTTATCTTCGCTTTGAGGAAGAACTTCGACGCCGTCTTTCCGGGTCTCCTTGAGACCGAAAAGCAGCACTAGACCTGCTGCAAGCCCGATTCCCGCGGCTGCCAGAGGAGCGGCCCACAGGCTCAGACTGGCTGCGATATACCCGGCAAGTATCGGACCGCTTAACATGCTGCTGTCGGTGACGAAACGCCATATTCCCAGAAATTCCGATGCTGCATGCCGTGGAGCGAGGTCCGAGCTTATCGTCATATTTATGCCGCTGCCCAAACCGTTGGCAAGGGATATAAGCAGGTATACTGCGGTTAGGGCTGCAAGACCTGTCGCTAAGGGGATCAAGGCCATGGCTGCTGCGAAGCCGAGGGTGCAGGGAACCGCAGCCCATTTCCGGCCCGCCCGGTCCATAACCAATCCCGCGGGAACAACCAGGGCGGTTTCCACCAGGCCGCCGGCGCTGGTTATTCCGCCAAGCGCCAGGGCCGAGACGCCGATGCTGTCGGCCCACAGAGGGATGATGAGGTTCCGGCTCATCCTTAGCAGCATCAATCCGGTGATGCCGATCATGGCCGCGGCAATATTCCCGCCGTTTTCCCGGAACGTTTTCCCCAGCACCGCGAGCGGTGGGTGATGCACACTTCCCGGAGTCTCCCCTCGCTTTAACATCAGCCCCAGGGCGACTGCTCCCAGGCCGAAGAAAATCGCCTGAAGCACATAAAGCTGACGGAAGCCCATAAACTGCACGACGGCTCCACCCAGGGCTGGAGTTAGTACCCGGGCGATACGCATAATCCCGCCCATAAACGCCATGGTGCGCCCTCGAAGTTCCTGGGGAACGTGTCGGCGGATGTAAGCAGTGCGGCCTATCCCGAAGGCCGATGCGAACATTCCGAACACCGCCGAAATGATAAAAAGCTGCCAAGGCTCGGTTGCAGCGGCCCGGGCCAGACCGCAGAGCACCATGCCGGTCAGCGAGGTGAGCAGGAATGTCTTTTCCCTGATTCTTCCGGCGATCCAGCCGCCGGGAAGGTCGAAAATAAGGTGTCCGATTCCGCTACCCGCGGCGATCAACCCAATCATCGCCACATCCGCGCCGAGCTTTTGCGACCACAGGGGGTTGAAAGCCATGGTCATCGATGCGCCAAGCTGCACAAGCAGGTTGGGTACATATATTGAGAGGCTTGTACGAATGATGGCGCGATTATTCACGTCTCCATTATACATTATTCGACTCGAGTGCCCCGAAAACAGCTGATTTTCCGGCGGTACACTGCTTTTAAGGACCCATCAAAATATCCCCTGGCAGCCCACAGGGTAAAAGGCTTTGGAGCTGTCACAAATCGTATCGATAGACAGGAGTACTTAAAGCTCCCTCGCTGATTCTTTTCTCCGTAGCAGTCCATCCGGGCATGGCAAATGCTACCGAGATTAACCGGGCATTATCCGGCTGGTCTTCTTCAAATCGGTGCCTCAGCCGGCGCATTGCGGGGCCTGATAGATAGGCGATATAGACTCTTTGCCCCTGCAGCCCTGATTCGAGAAAATTGCCTCTGACAAATACGACGTTTGGCCGGCAGGCGGAAGGGCGCAGTAGCCGCTCGACAATTTGTCCAGCGCGGCATGTAAGGTAGGGTAGTGCCCCGCCTTCGATGCCGAAGAAGTTACGGTCGGGAAAGCGGCTGGCGAGGTACCTCAGCATCCCGCCCCAGCCGGATCCCAAGTCAATGACAACATAATCTGGGGGCAGACCTGCAATGATGTCCCCTACGGTCTTTCTTTCGTTGTGTGTAGTCGGGGATGGGGCAACGCCGAAGCGCATGGCCGACCACAGCAGACTAAGGAGGATTTTGAGACCGATTGCGACAACTATCAGTATCAACAGGCTTGGCATGGTCTTAGTTCATAAATTCGCCGTTTCATGCTGATATTTCGCCGTTTCCGACTTCCGGCCTCGGACGGGAAAAGCGCTCTATCAGCTGGTCAATACTCATTCGCCTGCCGCCCTGGCTTCCGGGTTCGACGACAAGGAGGCGATCGGACTCATACTCTTTTCCTCCAATGAGAATCAGGATTTCATCACCGGCTTCGCCGGTCCTGCTGCGGCTTCCGCCGGTAAAACGCCACGGGTCGAGGCTGCAGGGTATGCCCTCCTGTCGGAATTCATCGAAGGCAATATCTGCGTATCCCTGGTAGCGATGGTGCATTGGACATATCCGTAACTGGTGCATCTGTTCCTCCTGGGAATCCCCGCGGGGGCATTGATGCGTATCGCTACACAAAAAAAGCCCCGCATTTTGCGGGGCCTTGACGGTCTGGTTTATAATCAGTCCGATCTACCCGTCCCCGCAATTCCGGTATTGCTGAGATTCATCCAATTATTGGTTCGGGTAGTTTTCGCGCTCATTAGAAGTGAATGCTATTGAAGCCGGAGATTCTTGTCAAGCGGGCAGGGCAGTGCTGATTATTTGCGCTTTTCCTCTGTGAGATGTATGTTTTTTACAGGGAGGACAATCCATGAACCGCGAATCATCCGGACGACCGACGGGGCAAACCGCCGACGGCAGCTTTCAGCTCGGTATACGACGTACCCTTCCTTTTGACATGGCCGAGCTCTGGCGGCGGGCTGGCCCCGACTCTGCGATGTGGAAAGCTCCCGAGGGCGGGTCTGCTCTGGTGACTACCCTTTCCGAGGGCAACCATTTCAGAATGAAATGGATGGATCCCCGTTGGATTTCCCATTCCATCCTTCAGGTGCGGGTCCTCCCGTCGCGGCGCCCTTCCTCGTCAGTGCTTGCCATCCATCAGGAAAAACTGCCGGATCAGGCCAGCAGAGCAACACTTTTGGCTCATTGGAAATCGCTGGTCGATGAATTTGTGGATGGAAGTAAACCGGGCGGCGTGAGAGGCGATTGACAAAAACTATAGCAAAATCTTGAAACCACCTATGAGGCAAAGTTCCGATTCCTTAACTATAATTAGAGTGGAGGAATGTACTATGGCTAAAGCCATAAAAGACCGTTTAACCATAGGGGTAAAAACAACAATTATCATCGTTCTTCTATTAAGTTTTTCGATCCTCACCCTTTCAGTAATTACGCTCAGCAATGCGAATCGGACACAAATGAGCATGAGTTTCGATCAGCTCGATGCAGTTAGGGCCATAAAAACCCGTCAGATTCAAGAATTGTTCCGCAATGCCATGGAAGATCTTGCCACTGTGGCTGTGGTTACAAGTCTTGAGCAGCAAAAATCATTTGAAACCCTGAAAGCCATCCACAATGCTAAAAAGCAATTGCTGGAAGTACACCTGAGGGAAAATCCCTTCAACGCTGAGGATTTTCAAACCGAAGGCCGATTGTCCGAGCGAGTCGCAGAAATTTTTGGTGACAGAACCGGCTTGGGAGTGAGTGGAGAAAGCTACATTGTCGAGTTCATAGGCGACCGGATTTACTTCCGAAGCAACCTGGTTACCCTAGGTAACGGCAGCTTTGTTTCGGGATATGATTTGACGGACATTGCTCCCTCCTATATTCGTGAAATTCAACGCGGCGAGAGCGGTGCCGATGTTTTTACCGACACTTCAGGTGCCCTGGTTATGGTTCAATACTCGCCAGTTGAGGCTTCGGGAATAAATCTCGGGATTGTGACGAAATATAATCTGGAAGAGGCGCTGTCAGCGGAAATAGAGGGGCTCTCAGATGATTACTACACCAACTTTATTGACAGCAAGGGATATTATGATCTCTTTCTTATTCATCCGTCGGGTTCCATTTTCTACTCGGTGGGACAGGAAGCTGACTACGGAACAAATATTTTAACCGGAGAATACCGGGATTCTAGTCTGAACCGCGCAGTGTCGGAAGCTATTAGTACACAAGATATTGCCTTCGGGGACTTTCGTCCCTATGAGCCATCGGGAAATCAACCAGCGGCGTTTGTTGCGATTCCGCTAATGCATCATGGATCAATTGAACTGATAGTTGCCCTGCAACTGTCTATTACCAGAATCAATCAGATTATGCAGGAACGTACCGGAATGGGCGAGAGCGGAGAAACCTACCTCGTAGGGTCTGACCGTCTTATGAGATCGGACTCCTTTCTTGATCCGGTAAATCATAGCGTTGTGGCATCATTTGCAAATCCGACATTGGGATCTGTGCGGACAGAGGCAAGTCTGAGGGCTTTGAATCAGGAAACCGCTCGGGACATTATTATTGATTACAACGGAAATCCCGTACTCTCGTCATTCGAGCCCGTCCATATATTCGACACCACCTGGGCAATTTTGGCCGAAATCGATGAACGAGAAATCCGGGCACCGATTCTCCGGGCAGCGAGATTTATCATTATATCCGCCTTGATGGTTTTAGTGCTCAGCGTAGTACTGTCTGTTCTGTATTCCCGTTCTTTGTCCGCACCGATAAAGCAGCTAATGAAGGGAGCGATGGATCTTTCGAAGGGCGATATCGCTCTGAGCAATGTGGACATGAAAAAATTCGCAGGAATGAGAAAACGAAGGGATGAAATTGGTTCAATCTCTAATGCGTTTTCGGAGCTCATTGAATATCAGCGAAATAAATCGGATGTCGCGAAGGCAATTGCCTCCAAAAATCTTGTTGTTGATGTTTCATTAAGTTCGGAGAAAGACGAGCTCGGCAGATCCTTCAGGGATATGCTGGAAGCATTAAAAAATCTCATCGGTATTGCTTCCAGTGCCTCGTCAAATGTGTCATCCGGGTCCGATCAGGTCAGTCTGGCTAGTCAGGAATTAAGCTCAGGCGCAACCGAGCAGGCGAGCAGTATAGAAGAGATTTCCAGCGCCATGTCGGAAGTCAGCAGCCAGGCCAGTGTGAATGCAAAAAACGCCACTGAAGCCATGAAAGTGGCCAGCGACGCCAAGGAACGGGCTAACGAGGGTTTGAGCGAGATGAAAGAGCTTCTTTCAATCATGTCTGAAATAAATGAATCGGCTGCGGAAATTAGTTCGGTGGTGAAAATAATCGATGACATCGCTTTTCAGATTAATCTATTGGCACTCAATGCAAATGTCGAGGCAGCCAGGGCGGGAAAATACGGAAAAGGATTCGCCGTTGTGGCCGATGAAGTCAGAAATCTCGCAAATCGAAGCGCCGAAGCGGTAAAAAGCACTGCGCAGATGGTTTCGCAAACGGTTTCCGCGATTCAGCGCGGAAATACGGCTACCCAAAACACCGATCGTCAGCTCGATGGAATTGTGGAGGCCATAGCAAAAGTTGCAATTCAGCTTCAGGAAATTATGGATTCAAGTCAGGAGCAGGCGCAGGTCATCAACCAGGCGGCCAAAGGTCTGGATCAGATTAGCGAAACTACCCAATCCACTACCGCCAGTGCTGAAGAATCAGCCGCGGCTTCCGAGCAGCTTGCCAGCCAGGCTATGGAACTCCGTTCCATAATATCCGAGTTCACCGTTGAAGAAAGTGAGATGCGTCTGATAGAGGACCGCCGCAGTTAAGCAAAAAAATGAGACCCAATCTGCCGCCAGCCCGGCTGAGTCCATACCTGAGGTAATTCTCGCGGGTTATTTCCGCCCCGTCAGCTTGATAAGATGGTAGCCGAACTGGGTCTTGACTACGCCGCTCAGCCTGCCGGGACTGAGTTTTGAGCATGCTTTTTCGAATTCCGGGACCATTTTGCCCGGGCCGAACCAGCCCAAATCACCGCCCTTGCTTTTTGAGGGGCAGGTTGAAAAATCTTTCGCCAGGGCTTCAAAACGGGCGCCGCCCTTCAACTGCTTGAGAATCCGCTCGGCCAGGCTCTTGTCTTTTACCAGAATGTGACTTGCTCGATATTCCATGCTGAAGAATATACCTTCTGGTCTGTCAGGGTTCAAGATTGATTGCAACGGCCTGCCCTTCCGGCGATGGAGAAAACTGTTCTGCGTTTTTTAGATAATGCCCCGAAAACAGCTGATTTAAACCCTCTAACATTTATATCAGACAGGATTTAACCGCTGTCCACCGCATGCAGAGGTAAATACTATGGTTAATCATTCTCGTACCGTGTTTTAGCACTCGCAAATCAGCTGTTTTCGGGGCAGTTCACCGTTTTTGCAGCCAGCTGACAAATCTCCTGATTTCCGGTTCGGCTTCAAGGGCATCCAGGGTGTTTAAACGCCTGCCAAGTTCTTTTTCGCTGAAGTGCCGATGAATGTGTTCATGGCAGTCCTTGCACAGGTCTATGCCTCTTGTGCGCATATCCATCGGGTCAAAATTCTTGCGGAACCATTTATTCCTGTGGCATGTCCGGGGAATGAGATGGTGAAAGGAAAGAGGTTTGACCCTGCCGCATAATCTGCAGGACTCTCCGGTTTTTTCTGGACGGGTATTCACTGGCATGCTTAAGAAAGTACCGCCGAGGTCCCTTCCGCGGCAAATACCGGTGCGGAGCATTCTCTCTTGCCATGAGCGCCGGCGGGAGCGAGAATGAGGTATGAGGAGACGCAGAAATGGAAAACAGCGGTGAAATGATTTCACGGGGGGATATCCTCGAAGATATTCGCACACTTTTTTTGGAGGCCGCAGTGGGCCCTGAGGATCCCAGGGAAACCTGGTTCACCGATAATGAAGAGGGATCGGGCATTCTCGGATCGGTGGGTCAGCTCAGCGCGAAAGCGGCATTTTCCGAAAAGGTTCCCGGCCTGGACAGCATTGCAGCTCATGTTCAGCATGTGAGCTTTTTCGTAAATCTGGCTGTTCGGGCGTATCGGGGTGATAATGCTTATGAAGGGGCTGACTGGACCGGCAGCTGGAAAATCCGTGAAAAAACACCTTCGGAGTGGCAGCGCATCCTCAATGAACTTGAATCGGCGGTGAACAACATCAGCGCAGAACTAAAGCGCGGAATTGACCTCGATGTTTTCCCCATACGGCGGGGCAGCATGGCTCTGGTGGCCCACTGCGCATGGCATCTCGGAGCCATCCGGCAGCTGCTGGTGCTTGTCAATTCTCCCGGGCAGTAAGGGACTCATCTCCAATTACGATTTTCTTCAAGCCCGCAAGCCATGGCGCCAGGGCACCGTCGTGCTTGATATGAGCCTTGTCGTCTGCCCTTGTGGGGCCCAGGTTTATTACTGCAAGAGTCTTTCCCTTTTTTACCGCATGCTCGGCGAATCGCAGCCCCGAGCGGACTGTGAGCGATGAGCCGAGCACAAGCAATACATCCGCTTCATCGACCAGGGCATAGGATTGATCCACCCGCGGCCGGGGCACATTCTCACCGAAAAAAACCACATCGGGTTTTATCGTTCCCCCGCAGAACCTGCAGGAAGGAGGGTGAAAGCCCCGGCTTTCCTCACGGCCGATAATAGCGTCTCCGTCGGGGGTGATGGTCGCCAGGCGATCCGTCCAAGCGGGATTGCTTTCGATCATCCGATCCTGCAAATCCTGTCGGTCTTCCATTTTACCGCAGTCCAGGCAGACGACCCGCCTGAGGCTGCCGTGAAGCTCAACTATCTCCCGGCTCCCCGCTTTGTAGTGAAGGTGATCCACGTTCTGGGTTATTATTCCGATGACGACCTCGTGGTTTTCCAGTTCCGCAAGCGCCCTGTGAGATTCGTTCGGTTCCCGGTCTCTGATCCAGGGCCAGCCGATGGCCGACCGGGCCCAGTAATAGCGTCGGAAATCCGGAGAGCTCAGGAACTGCTTTATGGTCAGCGGGGATGAAGGGCGTCTGCGGCCGGTCTCTCCCCGGTAGTCGGGAATGCCCGAATCGGTGCTGATTCCCGCGCCGCTGAGCACGGCGATGGATTTATCAATAAATGCGGCATAGCTGTTGTCCATCGCCTAAATATAGCACTTCAACAGCCAGTCGTGGACCGGCTGCTGTGCGGCCCTTCATCCTTGACCCGGGCCCGGGGCTGACCTATGCTCATCACATGTACGTTACGAAATTCCCCAGTCCGGATAATTACCGACCCGTCGGAATGAGCGAAGATGGAAGCGAAAGCAGCTGGTACCGCCGGGATGACAACATCCTTGCGCTCACCATCAGAAACCAGCGCTGGGACGCCGATGACGGATTACTGGATTTTAGTCCGGAAGGCCGCCAGGAATACCGAATGGTGGAGCCCTCGGATGCGCCGGAACCCGCTGTATCAGATCCGGATGCGCCAGAACCCACCGCATCAGATCCGCAAGCGCCGGAGGCCGCTCCTTTGAGCACGGGTGCGCCGAAGCCCGACGGGGGAGGCGAAGTCCTGCCGGGTATTTATCCCAGTCATACCGGAGATGGCGGAGTCGCCATCAACTGGAACGGCGAGGCCCTCTTGCAAACAACCGGTTTGAGCATTGGAGGTCCCGAGGGCCGCTCCTGGATTCTGAGTTTTCACCACAATCCTGATTACTCATTCTACGGCCTTGGTGAAAAGAACGGCAGTCTGGAGCACAGCGGCCGTCAGACCACATTCTGGAATACCGATGTGATGGGGGATTTTCCAGGCGAATGGATAACCGAGGGACTTCCGGACCCCCTGTACATTTCAATTCCTTATGTCCTCATCCGCTGCGACAAAACCCGCTGGATCGGCGTGTTTTCCGACAACATGTACCGCAGTCACATGTCCCTGGGCGCAAACCCCCATATCGAACTTATTGAACACCGGGATGTGCCGGCCCAGTTTTTCATCGCCGCCGAGGACGGAACCCCTCGGCTGCACTTTATCGCCGGAGATAGTCCGTCTCAGGTGACCAGAAGCGTATACCGGCTTCTTGGCCGCCACGAACGACCGCCCCTGTGGTCCCTCGGTCATCATCAAAGCCGCTGGGGCTATGCATCCCGGGACGATTTGCTGGCCGTCCGCCATGGCTACGCCGAACACAAAATCCCTAATGACGGGTTGTGGCTCGATATCGATTACATGGACGGATACCGGGTCTTCACGTTTAATTCGGATCACTTTCCCTCGGTCCAAAGCGACCTGGAGACAATCCAGGCGGAGGGTCAGTACGTGATACCCATTCTCGACCCCGGGGTAAAACGCGATCCCGCCTATGCTGTGTATAACGAGGGGCATGAACAGGGGTATTTCTGCCGAAATTCCGCCGGCGGCGAGTACGTGGGCTATGTTTGGCCGGGAGAAACCGTATTTCCCGACTTTTCCCTGGAAACCGTGCGGCGGTGGTGGGCGTCCCATGTCGCCCGGCTTATCCGCCTCGGGATTCGCGGTTTTTGGGTTGATATGAACGAACCGGCCACCGGCAGCGCCGATCCCATGGAAATGCGCTTCAGGAATGGAAGCATGCCTCACGGCTACTTTCACAACAGTTACGCCCTCGGAATGCAGCAGGCGACTCATCTGGGGTTCCAGAATGCCGCTCCGGATCTGCGCCCCTTTATCCTCAGCAGGGCGGGGAGTCCGGGTACTTCCCGGTATGCCGCAGTGTGGCTGGGAGACAGTGTCAGCAACTATCATCACCTCGCCCAGGCGCTTGTCACCGGCATGAACCTCGGACTTTCGGGGATTGCCATCTGGGGCGCCGATGTACCGGGCTTCGCCGGAGATGCCGACGGTCAGCTTGCCCTCGACTGGTATAAGTCGGCCTTCCTCCAGCCCTTCTTGAGAAACCATTCCTGTCTAGGCACCGCCGATCAGGAGCCCTGGCAGTTCGGCAGCAGCGTGCGCCGGGCAATTACCCGGTATATCAGGCTGCGCTACCGCTTTCTGCCTTACCTCTACAACCTTCATATACTGCAGGAGGAGCGGGGCGAACCCCTTCTCACGCCCCTGTGGTATCACTTTCCCGAGGTCTGGTCCGAATGCCCCAATACGTCTGATCAGTTTATGGTGGGATCAGGGGTAATGCAGGCGCCATTTGTGCAGGCCGAACAGCAGAAGCGGGATGTCTATTTGCCGCCCGGCGGCTGGTACGACGCCGCGGAAGGCCGCTGGCGAAGCGGCGGGCGCAACATCGTCTGCGAACGGGACCATACAGCGACGCCCCTGTTTTTCCGGGAGCACAGCGCCATTGTTCTGCAGGCCGGCACGAGGAAAAGCAATAAGAATGATCTTTCGAACATCGAAATCCATGTCATCCTGCGGAAAAAATCAAAGGGCAGCGTGAAGGGCCGGTATGTCAGCGATGACGGGCTCACCCGGGGATACACCCGGGGAAATGAAACCCGGGTGGAATATACCCTAAAAGCCCGGGGAGATAGTCTCGATGTCACCCTGGAGCATCGATTGCAGGGCCACGGTCCCCTGCGGATTGCTCTGGTTCTCTACGACGATTTTGAGAGCGTTATTCTGAATTCCTCCAGCGGAAAACTGCACAACAAAAAACCAGCGGTAAAGGAAATTCGCGAAAATTATGTCGGTAGTGATCTTTCCCTTCGCCGGACCAAGAGTTTCCTTTTTATCCTGAGATAGCCCGCTTGACTTTTGAGACCGGCGGACGTACTATCTGATACACAACCTGGGGAGCTGGGAAACCGGCTGAGAGGAAGCACGCGCTTCGACCCGCGACCTGATCTGGATAATGCCAGCGTAGGGAATATATTTGCCGCTCCTGCGGCGGAAACCATTCCCCCAACGCCGTTTTGCGCGCAGTTGGGTTTTTTTATATCCATCCGGTCCGGTTATAGACTCCCCGTATTTTTTTACAGGCAGCCCGCCGCGAGTTCTCGCACGGACGGAGTTGCCGGAGGAGTTAGTATGGAACCCGATGTGCACCTGAGTCTTCAGATTCTCCCGGCTGTCGATCAGGCCGAGCTGTATCCCACCATCGATAAGGTCATCGATTATATAGCCGCCAGCGGTTATCCCCACTGGGTGGGACCCATGGAAACCACCATCCAGGGACCCCTGAGCGAACTACTTAACATTGTGAAAGAGGCCCAGAAAATCTGTGAAGAAGCGGGAGCGGAGCGCATAATTTCCTTCGTCAAAATCGATTACAAGACCCACGGTGTGAAATATGAAGAAAAAATGGCCCGTTACCGGTAGTTACCTGCCGGCCGCCGGGGTCGTGATTGGGCTAATCCTGCTCTGGCAGCTGGCTTCGCCGCTGTTGCCCCCGTACATACTTCCGGCGCCAAGCGCTATCGGGGCGGCTTTTGTGCAGAACTTCCCGATTATGGCCGAGCACGCCCTTTCGACTATGAACGCCGCCGCCCTGGGAATAGTCATCGCGTTGCTGCTCGCCCTGGCATCGGCGGTGCTGATGGACGCGTTTCCGCCGCTGTACGATGTGTTTTATCCCCTGGCTGTGGTCAGTCAGACCATCCCGCTCATAGCGGTTGCGCCGCTGTTTGTCCTCTGGTTCGGATTCGGTCCGGTTCCGAAGATTCTTGCGGTGATTCTCGTCTGTTTCTTTCCCATCCTCGTCAATCTTTTAAAGAGTTTTCAGTCTCTGGACCGGGAGTATGTCGAGCTGATGAGGAGCATGGGGGCGTCCCGGGCGGATATTTACCGCCACGTAAAGCTTCCCGGGACCCTGCCCTCGTTTTTCGCCGGCCTGAGAATCGCCGCGACCTATTCCATCATGGGTGCGGTCATCGGCGAGTGGCTCGGCGGAGCCGAAGGGTTAGGGGTATACCTTATCCGGAGTCAAAAATCCTTTGCGGCGGCCCGGGTGTTCGCCGCCATTCTTATGATTATTGTGCTGAGCGCCGGTTTTTTTCTGCTTGTGATGGTCGGAGAATATCTTTTTCTTCCCTATGCCAGGCGGGACAAGGCCGAAGCGAAGTAGGGGCGGCCCGGCCGCATACCTGCGAAGATACTTACTTAAAGGAGTGCGTACATGAGACGCCTATTTTCGTTTTTATTGATAATTGTCTGGAGTATTGTTCTTTCCGGGGGGCTGTTTGCCGCCGGCAGCGGTGAAGCAGATCCTCAGGCGGAGAGCCTGATTCTGACCCTTGACTGGGTGCCGAATACCAACCATATCGGAGCCTACGTGGCCCGGGATCTGGGATATTTTGCCGAAGAGGGACTGGATGTGCGGATAGTTCAACCCGCCGAGGCCACGGCAGAGACCCTGGTGGCCGCCGGCCGTGCGGACTTCGGCTATTCATACCAGGAATCCGTGACCTTCGCCCGCACCGCTGAAGATGCCCTTCCGGTGGTCGCCCTGGCTGCGGTTATCCAGCACAACACGTCGGGCTTCGCGTCTCCGGCGGACCGGGGCATCGAGACCCTGGCCGACCTGGTGGGCAAAATCTATGGAGGCTGGGGTTCCCCGGTGGAAACCGCCATGCTGCAGACCCTCCTGGAAAATGAGGGCGCCGGACTTGATGATATCCGGGTGCTCAACACCGGTGCCGCGGACTTCTTTGCCGCCAGTGACCGTGAAGTTGATTTTTCATGGGTTTTCGAGGGCTGGACCGTGGTCGAAGCGGAGATCCGGGGCGTCCAGCTGAACTATCTCGATCTGGCGGAACTGGATCCGGTATTCGATTATTACACCCCGGTAATTATCGCCAGCGAGGAAACCCTGGAGGACAGACCGGAAACCGTGCGGCGCTTCCTGCGCGCCATGAGCCGGGGCTACCAATACGCCATCAGCCGGCCGGCGGATGCTGCCGGCATTCTGGTGGAAGCGGTTCCCGAGATCAGCGCAGACCTGGCGACCGCCAGTCTGGAGTTTCTTCAGGATGAGTTTGTCGCAGAAGCGCCGCGGTGGGGATATATGCGGGAAGAGGTATGGCAGCGCTATGCCGACTGGCTCCACGACAATTCCCTGATTCCCCGGGAACTTGATGTCGATTCCAGCTATACCAATGACTTCCTCCCCCAATAAGCAGAATCTGGAAGTAGGCTCCCTGTACTACCGCTACGGGGGGCTTCCGGTTCTCGAGGATATCAGTTTCGGTGTCCGCCCCGGTGAGGGAGTGGCCATACTTGGCCCAAGCGGCTGCGGCAAGAGCACCCTTCTTCACATAATCGCCGGGCTTTTGGAAGTGGAGTCCGGAGACGTCCGCTTCGACGATAAATCGATGACTGGCCGCCCCGGCTGGATCAGCTACATGCAGCAGGATGATTTACTGCTGCCCTGGAAAACCGTAGAGGCCAATATCTGCCTTCCCCTCATTATAAAGGGAATTGATGCCCGGCGCGCCAGGAAGCAGGTCGACGATCAGCTTGAGGAATTCGGACTGGAGGGTTTTGCCGATCATTATCCGGATCAGCTCTCCGGAGGCATGCGGCAGAGGGCTGCGTTTATGCGCTCCTGCATGTTTCGCCAGGACTTCCTGCTTCTCGATGAACCGTTCTCCCGACTGGACTATCTCACCCGCCGGGGCATGCATCAGTGGTTTATGAAATATCTCGAAGAGCACAGGCCGGGCTTTGTTCTGGTCACCCATGACCCAAGGGAGGCTCTGTTACTGGCCGACAGGGTGCTTGTTCTCAGTTCGAGGCCGGCGAAAATCATCGACAGCATCGAGCTGAATGCCCCCCGGAACCGGGACGGCGAGTACCTCTCCAGCCCCGAGGCCCGAGATGCAATGGAGCGGATTGTTGCAAAAGCACTGACATGACGGTAATATGCCCCAATGAAGCTCAAGTCCGGGGCGATTAATGCTGCCCGAGTGTACATGATCGGCATAAAAGGCACCGGAATGTCCGCCCTTGCAGAGCTGCTGGCCGGGGAAGGGGCTGCGGTAAGCGGTTCCGACGTCGGGGAGCGCTTTTACACCGACGCTATCCTTGAAAAAAACCGGATTCCGGTTAACCAGGGCTTCCGCGCCGATCAGGTTCCGGAAGATGCCGACCTGGTAGTTTACTCGCCCGCCTATGATATTCACAGTCATCCCGAGCTTCTGAGGGCCCGGGCCCTGGGTCATGCCCCCCTGGAATACACAAAGGCTTTGGGAGAGTACAGCTCGAGCCTTCCCCTCGCGGCGGTTTCGGGCATCCACGGCAAAACCACAACCACCGCCATGATCGGCGCCATAATCAAGGCTCTGGACCTGCCCGCAAAGGTGTTGGTCGGCTCCGCGGTGAGCAATTTCGGAGGGAGTCCGACCTTTAACAACGGCAACCGCTTTATGGTCGCCGAGACCTGCGAGTACCGCCGGCATTTTCTGGACTTCTCCCCCGATCATATCCTGATAACCAGCATTGAGCCGGATCACCTCGACTATTTTTCTGATGAGGATGATGTCCGGCAGGCGTTTTGCGAATTCATGGACCTTCTGCCTTCGGACGGCCGGGTGGTCTATTGCGCTGATGACCCCGGAGCCAAGGAAACTGTAGAAGGCTATGTGGCTCAACGAACTGATGTCACTGCCGTGCCCTACGGCTTTGAAGCCGCTGGCGATTACCGCCTGGAGGCCCTGGCTTCCGAAGACGGCGTACAGCGTTTTAGTCTTTCGGGTTACCGGCAGACCTTTTCATTGCCGTATCCCGGCATCCACTCCTTAAGGAATGCCGCCGGGGCTATGGCCCTTTTGGGCTCCATTCTCGGGCGGTCCGCTTCACAGATGGATGAAGATTTTGGCGCTGATATGGCGAAAGCCCTGGCCGGCTTCTCGGGAACAACCCGGCGAAATGAAATTGTTGCCGATATCGGCGGGGTGAGGATAATCGACGACTATGCCCACCACCCGACGGCTATCCGGACAACTCTTGCGGGTTTCCGTACCTTTTACGGCTCCCGGCGTCTCATCGTCGATTTTATGTCCCACACCTATAGCAGAACTTCCGCCCTCCTCGATGAGTTCGCCCGGGCGTTTGCAGACGCGGATATCCTCATTCTCAACGAGATTTACGCTTCCGCACGGGAGCATAACGATAGCGGGGTAAGCGGCGAGTCCCTGTTCCGTAAGGCACAAGAGCATCACGAGGATGTCCGCTACATTGCCGATTTCGACGAGGCCGCCACGGCGGTTTTTGCCATAGTCAAGCCGGGAGATGTTTTTGTCACCATGGGTGCAGGAAATAACTGGGAAATCGGACGCATGCTCCGCGATAAGCTTCTTGCCCGTGATGGCAGCAAAACACCCGGGTCCCGGGCCAGCGGCTTCGACGGAGCCACAGGAGTAAGGAAATGATTCAAAGCATGACGGGATACGGCTTCGGAGAGTACAGCGATGACCGATACAATATCTCCGCAGAAATAAAGGGCTACAATAACCGCTATCTGGACATCCAGCTCACCATGCCCTCCACCCTCGGCGCAATGGAAAACGAACTTCGGACCTTGATTAAAGAACAGTTCACCCGCGGCCGGGTCGAGGTGTATATCCGGGTGCAGAGCTCGGAATCTCAGGCCGAAGCCCGGGTCGACCTTTCGCAGGGCAGGGAAATCGCCGATGCCCTGCACACATTAAAGGCCGCAGCAGGCGCGAAGGGACCGGTCACCCTCGATCATCTTCTGCATTTCGAGGGATTGATTCGCCTGGAAAAGAACCGGGATCCCGAGGCCATCCGGCCGATGATTACCGACTGCATAAAAAAGGCCGTGGACGATTTTCGCCAGAGCCGGATGAGGGAAGGCGAGACAACGGTGGCGGATATTAATGCCCAGCTCGAGCGCTTTGAACACGGCTTCGGCGGAATCTCACGACGGGAAAAGGATATTGAAAACCATATCAACTCCCAACTGCGAAGCCGTTTCGCGGAGGTTCTGGGGGATCAGGTTGAGGAGCAGCGTGTATTAACCGAGCTTGCCGCGCTTGTGGTGAAACATTCAATCAACGAGGAACTCAGCAGGCTGGGCGCTCACATCAGCCAGTTCCGCAGCGAAATCGAGGCCGGCGGCGCACTTGGAAAGAGACTTGATTTCCTGTGTCAGGAAATGAACCGGGAAACCAATACCATCGGATCCAAAAATCTCCTCACGGAAATCTCCTCGTTTGTCATCGAAATGAAGGATGCCCTGGAAAATATCCGGGAACAGCTCAGGAACATAGAATGAATAAGCGCAACACAGAGGAACTGCCGGCGGCTGCCGATTCCCCGAACGGGGAATCCCGATCTGGAGAAACCAGAAGCGGGGAAGCCCGGGAGGATGACCTCCGGATCGCCGAGTTAAGCCGAAAGGCGAAGGAAGCAATTTCCGGCCAACCGATCAGCATTGCGGTTTCGGGCAAAAGCGGCTGCGGCAACACCACCCTCAGCAAGCTCATCGCCAAAACCCTCGACCTGGAGTTTATCAACTACACCTTCCGCAACCTGGCCGTCGAACGCGGGGTGACCCTGGAAGATATTATCGAACAAGCCGGCCGGGATGACGAAATTGACCGTACCATCGACCGCCGCCAGGTTGAAATGGCCAGCCGGGGGAACTGTGTTCTTGCCTCCAGACTCGCCATCTGGCTAAAAAAAGACGCGGATTTGTCAGTGTATCTTTACGCCGACGAGCAGATAAGGGTATCCCGTATTGCCGCCCGGGAGGGTTGGACCTTGGAAACCGCGGCGGAACACACTGCCATGCGCGACCGGGAAGACCATCAGCGCTATTTGGCCATCTACGGCATCGACAACGATGATTACGGTTTTGCCGACCTGGTGCTGGATGCCGGTACTCTGAGCCCACGGGAAGAACTCATCGAGGTACTCAAAGCCCTTATTGAAGGCGTTGGAAAGCGGAGAAAAAAGTAATTATAATTTTCCTGAGGCGGGCATGTAAGGAGGACCAATGGCCTGTGTTTATTTGCTAGTCAACAGCCGGCTCACAGAGATGGCGGGAGCTCCATGCGCCGCCCTATCCAGATCCAATAAATCAGTGGAGGGCCTGTGAGTTCGGCGATATGGTATGCCCTTATACTCCTTCTTCATATTCTTGCGCCGGCGGGAAACGTCACGCTGCCGGCGGAGGTGTACATCGATTCGGTTCCGGTGGCAAGCCTTGAAATCCGGGGCGACATGCGCTCCGGAGAACTTCATGGCGAACCCGGGTTGATCGGCGAGTATGAATCCTCCCGGCGATACCGCCAAAGTTATCAGCTGTTTCCCCGCTTCGATGTGCTGTCTGCGGTGACCGAAGGCATCGATGAAGAGGACCATCAGCAAAGTATGGGGGATACCCGCGCGATGGGACAAACGGCCGGGGGTAATGCTCCCTCTTCTCAAGGGGTAGAGAACCCCGCAGGCCTAGCTCCGGCTGATGCGCCCGCTACGACTTTGCGATATGCCTCGGGAGAATTGCCTCCCCTTTCTGTGGACCTCACTCCGGTAATGAGCGCAATTACCGTACCCGAAATCGGTCGGCAAGTCTCGTTTACCCAGACGGGTTACGAAGAACTGTTTTCCGGCTCCGGGGATTCCGAACAGATGGCTCCCGAAGGGGTTCGAAGCAGCGCTGAAAGCCCAAACCGGTGGATTATCCGCCGCAGCTCCAGCCAAATCTCCTTGGCGGCGCCCCACCTGGGACTGCTGGTTATCGTCCGATTCTGACGGGTCAATCGCGGCGGTTCCCATTTGATCGGTGGCCGGCGCTTTGCTACTATGGTGTCCATGAACAGAAAATCTATTCTCTTTGTTTGCACAGGAAATATCTGCAGAAGTCCCCTTGCTCATGCCCTCTTTGAACATCATGCCAAAAATCAGGGCCGGGAAGGGGATTTCACGGTGGAATCCGCCGGCACCCACGGCTACCACGTCGGGGAGAATGCCGACCAGCGCATGCGGGCCACCGCGTCACGGCGGGGCACGCCGTTCAGCCATCCGGCCCGGCACCTCAGCCTGAGCGATATCAGAAACTACGACTACATTTTTGTGATGGACCATGGACACATGCGCGAGGTGCGGGCCATGGCCGCCGCCCATGGAATCGGGGGTCTCGACGGACGGCTTCGCATGTTCAGGGAGTTCGATCCCCTGGGCAGCGAAAGCGACGAGGTACCGGACCCGTACTATGGCGGCCAAACCGGTTTTGACACGGTCTACGACATGGTGGACCGAACGTCGATTTCCATTCTCGAGGCTCTTGAAGATGGCCGTCTCTGACGCCCTCCTCGATGTAATAAAAAGGCATTGGCAGTCCTCTGTCGATCCAAGCACACTGTCGCTTCGCTCCCTTGGCGGGGGCTGCATCAATGAGGTTGTGCTGGTACGATCTCCGGTTTTTGGTGAAGTGGTGGTAAAACACCGAAGGGCCGCACCGGCAGGGTTTTTCGCTGCGGAAGCCCATGGACTTGAATCCCTGGCACAGGCTGCCGCCATTGATCCCGAGTCACTCAGGGTTCCCCGGCCCATCGGTTACAATGACGAATACCTCATCATCGAGCACATCAGCAGGGGTAAGCCCGGATCCGAGTTTCCGCGGCGCTTCGGAAGGGCCCTGGCGATTATGCATCAAACGGCAGATAAGAACCGGCCCTACGGCGGAACGGACAATTTTATCGGCTTAAGTCCCCAGGCCAACGGCGGTCCGGATTCCGACCTGAGTTGGCCGGATTTTTTTGTGAAATTCCGGCTGGAATTTCAGATGGCCCTGGCAAAAAAAACCGGGCGGGCGGATACGGTCCTTGAGTCGGCGGTGAGTCATGTCATCGCACATATTCATCGCGTGCTGCCCGAATGCCCTCCGGCCTCGCCTCTTCACGGCGATCTGTGGGGCGGAAATTACCTGGTTGATACTGCCGGCAGGGCGGTGCTGATCGATCCGGCGTACTACCGGGGTCACGGGGAGGCTGATCTGGCGATGACCGAGCTCTTTGGAGGTTTCCCCCGGGAATTCTATGAGGGTTACCGGGAGGTAATCCCCGATGACGGAAATTACGGGCGTCGCCGCGAGGTCTACAATCTCTATCACCTGCTCAATCATCTCAATCTGTTCGGCGGGGGGTACCGTAGCTCGGCACTCGCCGCGGCAAAGGCGACGGGCTTGTGATGCCCAAAAGAGCCCGAGGGATCATTGATGCGGGCGGCCGGGTCTCCTATCATTACGGTGAGGATCGATGATGTTTGAGTCGCTAAGCACCGGAACCCTGATGTTTTTGGATTACTTTTTTCTCATTTTCCACGGAGTGTTTGTGGTTTTTAATGTCTTGGGGTGGATCTGGAGGAGCACCCGGCGCCTGCACATCATTACCATCGCGCTGACGCTGTTTTCCTGGCTTGTTCTGGGGATATGGTATGGTTTCGGCTACTGTTTCTGCACCGACTGGCATTGGCAGGTGCGAAGTCTTTTGGGAAATCCTCCTCACCATTACTCGTACATTCAGTTTCTTGTGGAGGAGATTACCGGTGTAAATCCTCCGCGGCAGCTTACCTATGATGTGACAATGATCAGCTTTGCGGTCATTGTCTTTCTCAGCGTCGTGATGAATATTGCCGACCTGCTGCGCCGCCGGCGCCGTCTCCAACAGGAGTAGAGCACCGGGTGGCGCGGCGGGGACACCGGGACTAAAAAAGTCGGCCGGCGTCCAAAGCCCTCAAATAGCTCTGTTCCAGGGCGTCCAGAAGCTGACGCTCCTCGCTGCTGACATTGCCGTCGGCTTCGGCGGCTTTCCGCATCAAATCGATGATCTTTCGGCGCTTTCCGATGTCCAGCGGCATGCGTATGCTGATTCTCCCGCTCTTGGCCTGGGCAAACAGCGGCTCGATGTTCGACAGCCGATACCCCAGTTTTTTTGCGCTCTCCTCGAGAAAATCCCGTTCCTCGGGCGCCAGAACCCCGTCGGCGGCGGCCATCACCAGAAGGTTGTTGATTACATAATCCCGTACGTCGTAGAGGTTCTCCAGCAGTGCGGGATTCATCTTGACCTTCATCCTGGGCAGTTCGCTATGCATCTTCTGATAATCCGCCCAGGTGAGATAATCGTCGAGGACCCACTCGAGCTCACCGGAGTTATATTCAGCGCCGCAGTAAGGGCAGGTAACATCAGTTGAATCGGAAATCGGGGCTCCGCAGGAGGCGCATTGATGCATGAGCACCGAGCCCTTCGCGCCCTGTCCGGCCATTTTCCGCTTGAGCACCAGCACGCGGTCCTGGGAAATCAGGGACGGATCGAGTATGCGCAGCCGCCCGTCCTTTACGGTAATCCGTTGAGCGGTGAACTGAACCGCTACGTAAGCCTTGAAAAAGTCTCCTTCTTCATGGGCGCCGATCATTACCGCATAATTAAGGTACAGCCGGTTGTAAATATAGGGTGATGAGGGAAATCCCGAGCGGATTTCATTGTAGGCCTTGTCCGAGGTGAAGCGCCGCATGTGCGCTGGCTCTGCCCGGGTGATCGCGGTTTGAATCTGAAAGAAGGTGTTGGATGCGATGTCTTCCAGGTGCTGGACGCTGAAGTCGGGGAATACCGATTTCAGACGGGAGGCCTTGCTGGTCATGTTGTATCGCCGCTTCAACGCCTTTTCCGCACCGTAATCGTCGGACTGACTGATTTCGGCCAGAATCCAATCGTATTCTCCGCTGTTAACAAGAGCATTGCAGTAGGGGCAGCTGCCCCGTTCTCCCATGTCTTCCGGTAGAGGGGCGTCGCACTTGGGGCAGTTGTTGCTGGAATACATGTCGTATTCCCGCTGGCCGCTTCCGCTTCCGTCATCCTTCCTTCCCAGACGAATAAAACTCCAGAATTCCGTGAATCGCTCATGACCTCCGCTGTTTAATTGGGGTAGGTCCTGGCAGACAAAGCGGTCGTTGATGCTCGCATCGATACCCACATGGATTACGGAAAAATCCCCGTCTTCCTCAAAGCTCTCAAAGAATACCTTATGCACCGTCACATTGCTTAATTCATTGGTCTGTTTGAGAAGCCTCATCATTTCGAACTGGGTAGTAAAGCGCTGGTAGACCCCGTCCGAGATAAATCGGCGGACCCCGGAAATATCCTGTTTGCTCCAGGCTTCCTGTATCGCCAGGAAGGCCGTGCGGACCTTTTTGGAGAATGCATCTTCGTCGAATCCGGGGTTTTTTGTCATGAAGCGTTTTTGGCCGGGGGTTGAGCCCCGGTCCGCCGTCGGAATATTCCTGAACGCATTGCCGCTGGTCTGGTCGTGGCTTCTTTTGCTCAGAATGACGATAATGCCCGCCACGCTGAGAATGAGGATGGTGGGAATGGGACCCAATACCCGGAACATCCACCAGACGAGGTATATGATGAACCCGCCGTCACCACCGCCGCCGCCCGATGAGCTTCGACCGGAGGAGCTTCCCCCGGCGCCCCCCGCCCGGGCGAAGAGGAGGGCCCCTCCGCCGACGAGCAGGAAAACGAGAATCAGTATAAAGATGCGCTTACATCTGAGCGAGAATATCCTTTTTCTTTGCATCGTACTCTTCCTGGGTAATCAGCTCGGCGTCGAGCATTTTTTTGAGTTTGGCGAGCTTTTCCACCGGATCGTCCGCCGGAGCCCCTGCCTGTTGGCCCATCTGGCCGGACATCATATTGCCGAATGCCATTCCCGCACCCATGCCCATGCCCATGCCTGCTCCGCCCCCTTCATTGGCTGCGGCGGCCTTCATGGCGTCGAGCTGCTGCATCTGGGCGTAGTTGATGCCCGCCGCTGAGGCAGCCTGGGCTTCGGCGCTCATATCCGCAATGCGGTTTATTCTGCGCATAGTGTCTTCGTCGAAACTGGTTCCCTCTATCCGGAAGTCCTCGAGGATAAAGCCCAGTTCTTCAAAATCGGATTTTATTTTCGCTTCGAGGCCCGCGGAAATCTCATCCCGTTCGCGGTCGATCTGGGCATAACTGAATCCCGCTTCGGCGAAGTAATCCGTGAGGGGCCCGATGATACGCCCGCCCATGGTTTTTCGGAATTCCGAGAGGGCATAGCTCGGGGAGGCCCCGGACACGTTCACAAAGAAGCTCTCTGGCTTGTGAATCCGGAAGCTGTAGTTGCCAAAAGCCCGCAGTCCGACGGGGAAGTTGTACACCGGATCCTGATATTTTATGAGGCTTGGAGTGCCCCACTTCTGATCGACAATCATTCCCCGCTTGAAGTAGTAAATGCCCACCTTGTGTTCCGACACAAAGCCCTGCATGAACTTGCTGATAGTCGTCCAAAACGGCACATTGTCGGTGTCCAGCTCATAACTGCCCTCTTCGAGGAACACACTCTCAACCTTGCCCTCGTAGACAAAAATGCAGCCCTGTCCCGGCCCCACGATGAGGGTGGAAGCGTTCTTTATTTCGTCCCCGTTATCGCTCCAACGGTAAAACAGTACATCCGCTGCGGGGTTCTGCCATTCGATTACCGATCTGAACTGACTTCGTAGTGATCCAAAAATACCCATAAAACCTCCGGAATGCGCCCTTTGAAATCATCACTGGGGGCGTCTGTCAGGTATACCACCTGAGCCTTTAGTATATTCAACCGGCGGCTTATTTCCAGCGGTTCCTGAAATATTGGCGGATGAGATTAAACAGGTAATAGGAGGTCATCAGGGCGGCGACGCCGAACCCCGCGAGCCCGACTATCGGCATGCCGTTCCACAGCGGCGGAATGCCCGAGCTGAAAATCATCGCCGAAGAGACCATTACCGCAGTAAGAAGGAGGCCGTAGACCACCCGGGATCCCACCTCGTCGAAGGTCTTCCGCAGTGGCTCGACACCTTCAATTTTAAACTCTATTCCCAGGCGTCCCCGCCGAAGCTGACGGAGTATCTCCCGGGTCTCCCGGGGGAAATCCTTGACCAGGGCTGCATAATCGCTGCTCACTTCAACGAATGCTCTCTGGGCCCGTTTGGGGTTGAATTGCTCCCGGATGACCTTGCGGACCACGATTCCCATTATGCTGCCGATGGTGAAGCTGGGTTCGAGCTGTTTTCCCACCCCGTCGATGGTAATGATGGCCTTGCTCATCAGGAAGTACTTGCTGGGCAGAATAAGATTGTGATTGCTGATAATCGCCATAATCTCCTGGAGCGCCCGGGCAAACTGAATATTTTCCAGGGGGAGGTTTATGTACTGGTCAATGATCTCGAAAAGATCGGTGCGGAAGGCGTCGATATCTATAGGTCCTCTCTGGCCGACCAGGCTTAATACGATTTCAACCAGCCGTTCGTAGTCATTGCTCGAAACCGAGATTATCGCCTGATGCAGCTTGTCCATCTCCGCCGGGCTGATTTGCCCCATGATTCCGCAGTCGAGAAAGCAAATCCTTCCGTCATTTAACACGAGGATGTTTCCCGGATGAGGATCGGCGTGAAAAAACGCATGGACAAATACCTGGTCGATAATAGAGCGGGTTCCCAGTTTGGCGATCCGCCGGCGCTCGCTGTCCGAAATGCGCTTTGGATCCCTCAGGAGGGATGAGAGCTTGCGCCCGTGCATAAACTCCATAACCAGAAGCCGCTCGTTTGAAAGCCTGGTGTGCACCTTGGGTATGAGGACCTGTGTGGACCCTTCAAAGTTTCGGGCGAAGCGCTGCATATTCTGGGCTTCGTGATGGAAATTCACTTCCCGGCGCAGGGATTTGGAGAATTCCTGGACGAGATTGACCGGCTGAAGGGGCCTGAGTGCCGGGATGTAGTGGTCAACCTGCTTGGCTATCCATAAAAGGATCTCCATATCTTCGTCAATGAGCTCGCGGATGCCCGGGCGCTGTATTTTTAGCGCCACCTCGCCATAGCCAGAAATCTGGGCTTTGTGAACCTGGGCGATTGATGCGCTCGCTTCCGGTTCTATTTCGAAGTGAATCAGGTTCGCGTCTTTCGGCAGGAGCTGCTCGATGAGCACCTCGATGGTTTCCGCCGGGAGGGGGCTCACATTGTCCTGAAGCCGACTGAGTTCCCGGATGTACTCCTCCGGAATCACGTCCTTGCGTATTGAAAGCATCTGGCCGAATTTCACAAAGGTCGGTCCCATTTCTTCGATGGCCAGGCGGATGCGCTGGGGCCGGCTTTGGCCCAGGACCTGTCCTTTTTTCCGGCGAAGTCTGGACGGCCTGATATGAATATGGGAAAGCCAGTCGCGGAAGCCGTACTTCATTAATATTGTGCCGATCTGGCGTATGCGTCTGGCTGGTCGTGACATACTACTAACTATACTCTTTTGTGACATATATGCCAGTGCGGAGTGTTTGAAAGGATAGACAAAAGCAAAGGAGCACATATGAAAACCATTGGAAGATATGCAATAACCGCACTGATATGTTTCGCCGCGGCGGCATCTTTAGGTGCACTTGGAGGCGGCGGGGCATTCTACGGAACCAACAGCGCCATCGGCAACCGATACAGCACCGCTGATTTTACCCCCATGAGCATTCAGATGACCGGAGGCTACGGCTACGGCGTTGATTGGGACGGAACCAAAATCGGAGGTTTCGGTATGAGTTTTAACGAGTCCGGCAGCGATTCTCCCGCCGGAGGCTTCGGCGGAATGATCTTCGGCAGCTACAGCCGCCTCGGACCCTTCAGTTTCAGCGGCAATGCCCTGCTCGGCGTCGGCGGTCTCTCATGGCCCCAATACTTTCCTCCCGAAGGCGGCGTCGCCCTTATGACCCAGGTTGATGTGGAGTTGGGATTCCCAATCGTTCCCTGGTTTCAGGTGAGCGCCTACGGCGGTATGCAGTTTCTCATGCCCTTGTCCGACCGCTCGGACCGCATCATGCGCTACCCGGTAATGGGACTGCGGTTCACCTGGGGAGATTTCTGATAAATCAGCCGAACTTTCACTCTTTATATATAGCGCCCCGGCAGATTGCCACGGGGCGCTTTTTTTAGTACATATGATCCATGCAGACAAAAAGTATAGATGAGTCCAAGGAATACCTCGAAGAGATGGCTGAAGAACTCAACGCACTGGCCGCCATGGACCAAATGGAAATGTACAGGATGCTTACCGACGTGGGAAATGAGATACCGTCGATTAAAGAAGAGGACAAGACCGATGACAACTTTGTCCGCGGCTGCATTTCCAATGTATATGTCGCCCATGAAATCCGAGACGGCAGAATCTGGTTTCGGGGTTCCAGCGAGGCCATGGTTGTGCGAGGCTATCTTTCCATCTTGATTCAGGCTTTGAGCGGTTTGACTACCGATGATCTGCTTCAGGGCTCCCGTCCGTTGGTAGAGCATTTCGGCGAGGCCACGAATATCAGGGCGAACCTTACCCCGAGCCGGGCGAACTCCTTCGGAAATATCTATTCCATGATGCGGGCCAAGGCGGAGAAGAGCTGACAAGTTTTTTATCGGCCTCGGTTGACAAATAAAGGGCAATTTGCTACATTCTGCGAGCATTTTTTACCATGCCTCTGTAGCTCAGTCGGTAGAGCACCACCATGGTAAGGTGGGGGTCATCGGTTCAAGTCCGATCGGAGGCTCAATGATTGCTGGGAAAAAGGCCGGTCAATAGCCGGCCTTTAGTAGCATGGCCCCGGTATTGTACTGGCGTCGGGGAGTTTCCTGCGGCAATCAGAAAATCACAGGCCTATAGCTCAATTGGCAGAGCGTCGGTCTCCAAAACCGAAGGTTGTAGGTTCGATTCCTACTGGGCCTGCTTGTATTGAAATCAACGGGTATCAAAATCTGGATGAAAAACCCCGGCCCGGCATAATTTGTACCGGATTTCGGGGATTTTTTGTAGAAGGGATGCAGCATGAAACGTATTGTGCAATTTTTCAAGGACAGTATAGCTGAATTAAAAAAGGTCGTCTGGCCCAGCCGCGAAGAGGTTTCCAGTAATGCAAAGGTAGTTCTCGTTTCCATTGCGCTGTTTGCCATCGCGCTTGGTCTGGTGGATTTTGTCCTGGCAAGCGTCGTAGACCTGATATTCTGATGAACTGAAACCGCAGGGGTTTGCTCCGGCGGCACATTGCATCCGGCAATAGCCGGCAGCTTTCGCATCAGAATTTTACGAGGGGGTACCATGGCCAAGGGCTGGTATGTATTACACACATTTTCCGGGCATGAAAATAAAATAGAGCGCACTATCAAAAAAATGATAGAAGACGGCGAGCTCGGCGAGGCGGTCTTTGATATAAAGGTACCTTCAGAGAAGGTTGTCGACGTCAAGGACGGTAAGCGCAAAGAACGGATGCAAAAGGTCCTTCCGGGTTACATCCTGCTCGAAATGGACCTTCCCGACCTGGGCTGGAAGCCCGTATGTTCCACCATCCGTCGCCTCCAGGGTGTCACCGGGTTTGTGGGCAGCAGCTCGAATGCCAAGCCCCAGCCCATCAGCAACGAAGAAGCCCGCAATCTGCTGGCCCGGATGGGCGAAATAAAGGGCGACAATTCCTACCGTCCGAAGCAAAGTTTTGTGGTGGGCGAGTCTGTGCGAATCATCGACGGTCCATTCGAGAGTTTTACCGGAACCGTTGAAGAGGTGCAGGACGATAAAAACCGCCTGAAGGTCATGGTGGGTATTTTTGGCAGAAACACCCCTGTAGAGGTTGAATTTCTGCAGGTTGAAAAGGTATAAGTAGCGACCCGGCAACGGGTTGTTGAAATATTTGTCGGTCCGGTATAGGGCCGTTGTCGCATCTGCGGCAAAAAGCTGGTGGGAGTCTCCAAAACGGGGACGTTATGACCACGAGGAGTACATATGGCTAAGAAAAAAGTCACTGGAATGATCAAGCTCCAGGTACCCGCACAGAAGGCCACTCCGGCCCCTCCTGTGGGTCCTGCCCTTGGTCCCCATGGGGTAAGCGCACCCCAGTTCGTTCAGCAGTTCAACGATGCTTCGAAAAATGTTGAAGCTGGACTTCTGGTTCCCGTCGTAATTACCGTGTATCAGGACAAAAGTTTCACTTTTGAAATGAAGAGTCCTCCGGCGGCCGTTCTTATTAAAAAAGAGATCGGTCTGGCTTCCGGTTCTGCTGAACCTCACAAGGTCAAGGTCGGAACCATAACCCGGGATCAGCTGAAGAAGATCGCCGAGATAAAAATGAACGACCTCAATGCCAACGACATTGACGCCGCCATCAATATCATTGCCGGCACCGCCCGTTCCATGGGCGTCAAGGTGGAGGGCTAATCGATGAAACGCGGAAAGAATTATAAAGGCGCAGTTGCCACATACGACAAGGCTCAGGCCTTCAGCACCGAAGACGCGGTAAAAATGGTCAAGGAAATGGCCTTCGCAAAATTCGACGAAACCGTCGAAATCTCCATGAGGCTCAACGTCAAGAAGAGTACCACCATCAGGGATACCCTGGTGCTTCCTCATCAGTTCAAAACCGAAAAGAAGATCCTGGTTTTTGCCAAGGGCGACAAGGCCCAGGAAGCTAAGGATGCCGGCGCGGCGTTTGTGGGCGATGACGACCTTATCGCAAAAATAAAAGACGGCTGGTTGGACTTTGACGTGGCTGTCGCAACTCCGGATATGATGAAGGATGTGGGCCGTCTCGGTCAGATTCTCGGTCGCCGTGGCCTGATGCCCAACCCCAAGACCCAAACCGTTACTTTTGATGTGGCTGCGGCCATTAATGAGTTGAAAAAGGGCCGGGTCGAGTTTCGTTCTGACAAGACCGGTGTTATCCACCTGGCGGTGGGCAAGGTTTCCATGGATCCCGCGGCCCTTGCGGAAAACATCAACATCGTCATCGGTGAGGTAGAGCGCAAGCGTCCGGCCGACACCAAAGGCGATTTCATCAAGAGTCTTGCCATCTCCTCCACCATGGGTCCCGGCGTCAAGCTGGTTCAGGTGAGCGAGTAATAACCGGGAGGATTGAACCATGTCTGATTACGTAACGAAAGTTAATAGCGGAAAAAAAGAAGCGGTACAGGCTATCAAGGACAGTTTCGAAGGGGTGAACGATTTTATCTTCACCGATTACCGTGGTCTCAGCGTTGAGCAGATCACCCAGCTTCGAACCAAGCTCCGGGAATTAAACGCCGAGTATCATGTCATTAAAAACAACTTCGCCAAGATCGCCTTCCGCGACCTTGAGTATCCCGAAGTTGAAGACTACCTTGTCGGCCCCACTGCTGTTGCGATGGCCCGGGATGAGTCAGGTCCGGTTGCCAAGGAGCTGTTGAAGCTTGCGAAGGACTGGCCCCTTGAGGTCAAGGGCGGCCTGATCAACGGCAATGTCTTCGACGATGCTCAGGTCACCGAGTTTTCCCAGCTGCCGACCAGAATCGAGCTGATCGCCAAGCTGATGGGAACCATGAACGCCCCTCTGCAGAACTTCGTCTACGCCCTCAACGGCGTGTCCACCAAGCTGGTGCGCACCCTTCAGGCTGTGGCCGACCAGAAAGCAGGGAATTAGTACCCTCGGGAAGGGGCTTCGGTCTCATCCCATAGCATTGACTATGAACGGCGTTAGTCTTCTGAAAAGAGGGTGCTATGCTATCGCCGTCATAAAACCGCCCGCTTCCGGCACCGCCGGTGGCGGTGGATAAAAATTAAATAGTAAAGGAGAAGATAATATGGCACTTTCTACTGAAGAAATTTTAGATGCAATTGCAGGCATGACCGTTCTCGAAGTATCCGAGCTGGTCAAGGCAATGGAAGACAAGTTCGGCGTAACCGCCGCTGCTCCCGTAGCCGTTGCTGCGGGTCCCGCTGCCGGTGCTGCCGAAGAGGCTGCCGAAGAGCAGAGCGAATTCACCGTTAAAATCGCCGGCGCTGGTGACAAGAAGATCAACGTCATCAAGGCTGTGCGGACCATCGTTTCCGGCCTCGGCCTGAAAGAAGCAAAGGAACTCGTTGAGTCCAACGGCGTCGTGAAGGAAAATGTCTCCAAGGAAGAAGCAGCGGAAATCAAGAAAACTCTTGAAGACGCTGGCGCCACTGTCGAAGTTAAGTAAGGGGACTGTGTCCGATACTGTCGACATTGAGCATTAATCAATACCGGAACTCACCGTTGGTTTCGCCCGGCAAGGGCTGTGCGGAACCGCGGTGATTCTGTATCTTTAAAGGATGTGCGTTTCGGGCTGTCCGGAAGCGTCCTTGTTCGGTAAAGCTGCGATTTAGTATACTTTACTGTCCTATATACATTTAAACCTGGTGCGGGGGAACTGATGTTTAATCGAAATACCGAAATTACGCGGACCGAGGTTGGTACATCCCGAGGCACGGTGATGGAATTGCCGAACCTTGTGGATATCCAGCTCTCTTCTTACGAGAAATTTCTCCAGAGAGAATGGATGAAGCAGGGCAATGCTCCAAATCTGCAGGGCCTGGAAGAGGTGTTCCAAACCATCTTTCCCATCGAGAGCCAGGCGGGGGACATGGTCCTCGAGTATGACCATTATACCCTCGATGAAGAGAATATCAAGTTTTCCGAGGCCGAATGCAAGGCCAAGGGACACACATACGCAGTACCTATCAAAGCGAAAATAAACCTGCTGTTCACCGAGACTGGTGAAATCCGGCAGAAAGATATATACATGGGCGACATCCCCATCATGACCGACCGGGGCACCTTTATTTACAACGGCGCCGAACGGGTGGTGGTCAGCCAGATACACCGGAGTCCAGGGGTTATTTTTTCCCACGAAAAGGGCGTCTACAGCTCCAGAATTATTCCCTACCGCGGTTCCTGGCTTGAGTTTGAAATCGATCAGAAAAAAGAGCTCATTTACGCCAAAATCGACCGGAAGAAACGGATTCTCGGCACCCTGTTCCTCAGGGCCCTGGGTTACGACACCCGGGAAAAAATCATCGATCTGTTTTACAAGCTGACCACCGTAAAGATCGAAGACACCGCCGAGCTTCGGGAAAACCTGCGCGGTCGGGTTCTAGGACGGGCGGTTTTTATCAAAGACGGCGAGGAAGAGAAGAAGCTCTACAAAGCCGGTGAAAAAATACATCCCCATGACGTGGATGAGCTCATTCACTCGGCCGTGGAATCTATTGAAATAATTGACGACAGCAACTCCGAGAGCCTGCACAGCGATATAATCCTCAACTGTTTCGAACGGGAGGAAAGCAAGCACACCAAGGAGGAGGGGCTAGACGAGCCCAGCCACGAGGCTGCCCTCTCTGCGGTTTATGCGGTCATCATGCCCGGCGAACCCATCACCCTGGAAAGCGCTGAAAAAGACTTTAATTCGATGTTCTTTACTTCCCGCCGCTACGATTTGGGAAGGGTGGGGCGATACAAGCTGAACAAGAAATTTGACTACGAGGACGCTCCCGAGGAGCACATCCTTACAAAAGATGACATCGTCAACACCATGGGTTATCTGATTCGGGTATACATCGGCGAATCCAATGTTGACGACATCGACCACTTGGGCAACCGCCGGGTACGTTCGGTCGGCGAACTGCTGGCGAATCAGCTCAAAACCGCTTTCAGCCGGATGGAGCGCATTGCCAAGGAGCGGATGAGCCTCAAGGAAGTCGAGACCATCAAGCCTCAGGACCTTATTTCGATCAAGCCCGTAGTTGCGGCAATCAAAGAGTTTTTCGGCTCGAGCCAGCTCTCGCAGTTCATGGACCAGGTCAACCCCCTTTCGGAACTCACGCACAAAAGGCGGCTCAACGCCTTGGGTCCCGGCGGTTTGAGCCGGGACAGGGCGGGTTTCGAGGTTCGGGACGTTCACTACACCCATTACGGTCGAATGTGTCCCATCGAAACCCCTGAAGGTCCGAATATCGGCCTTATCGTTTCACTGGCGGGATACACCCAGGTGAACGACTACGGTTTTCTCGAAACTCCTTACCGAAAGGTTTCAAAAGGGAAGGTGACCGACGAGATTGAGTATCTGTCGGCCATGGATGAAGAAAAGTACTTTATCGCCCAGGCTAACGCCAATATCGACGACAAGGGCAAGTTCCTCGACGAACAGGTATCGGTACGGAAGCAGGGGGATTACACCACCCGGCCGCCGGAGGACATTCACTACATGGACGTTTCTCCCAAGCAGGTTATTTCGGTTTCTTCCGCCCTTATTCCATTCCTGGAGCACGACGACGCGAACCGGGCCCTCATGGGCTCGAACATGCAGCGCCAGGCAGTGCCCCTGGTCAGCCCCGAACCTCCCCGTGTCGGAACCGGCATGGAGGGCAAGACCGCATACGATTCGGGAGTTTTGGTCAAGGCGAAGCGGGCAGGTACGGTCACCCACGTAACCAACTCACGGATCGAAATCACCCCGACCAAGGCGGCATTCGATGGCGATGTGGACGTGTACGAGCTTATCAAGTATCAGAGAACCAACCAGGATACCTGCTATGTTCAAAAGCCAATGGTTTCCTACAAGCAAAAGGTAAAAGCCGGCGATGCCATTGCCGACGGTCCCTCCACATTCAAGGGCGAGCTTGCCCTGGGCCGAAACGTTCTGGTGGGATTCGTTCCCTGGAACGGATACAACTATGAAGATGCCATGCTGATCAGTGAAAAGCTGGTCAAGGAAGATATTTTTACATCGATTCACATCAAGGAATTCACCATCGAGGTGAGGGAAACCAAGCTGGGACCGGAGAAAATCACCCGTGACATTCCCAATACCAGCGAAAAAGCCCTGGACCAGCTCGATGAAGAGGGGATCGTTCGGGTCGGCGCCAAGGTCGGTTCCGGTTACATTCTCGTTGGAAAGGTAACCCCCAAGAGCGAAACCGAGACGACGCCGGAATTCAAACTGCTCAACTCCATCTTTGGCGAGAAGGCGAAGGAAGTCCGGGACACCTCCCTCAGGGTCCCCCACGGTGTCGAGGGAACCGTCATTGATGTACAGCGCCTGCGGCGCAGCGAGGGAGACGACCTTTCCCCCGGCGTCGAAGAAGTGGTCAAGGTTTTAATCGCCACCAAGAAGAAACTTCAGGAAGGCGACAAAATGGCCGGCCGGCACGGTAACAAGGGAATAATCGCCCGGGTTCTGCCCGAGGAAGACATGCCCTTCATGGCCGACGGTACGCCCCTTGAGCTTTGCCTCAACCCCCTTGGCGTACCGAGCCGAATGAACATCGGTCAGCTTTTGGAAACCATGCTCGGCTGGGCGGCAGTTGCCAATGAAGAGTGGTACACCACGCCGGTTTTCCAGTCGGCCACCGGCCAGGAAATCCGCGATGCCCTCGAAAAGGGCGGCAAACCCGGAAGCTCCAAGATCACCCTGCATGACGGCCGCACAGGGCGGCCCTTTGAGAACGAGGTTATGGTCGGCTATATGTACGTCATAAAGCTCCACCACCTTGTCACCGACAAGATGCACGCCCGTTCCACCGGCCCTTACTCGCTGGTTACTCAGCAGCCCTTGGGCGGTAAGGCGCAGTTCGGCGGTCAGCGTCTTGGTGAGATGGAAGTGTGGGCTCTTGAAGCCTACGGAGCGGCGAATACCCTCCAGGAGCTGTTGACCATCAAGTCCGACGACATGAACGGCCGGGCGAAGATTTACGAGAGTATAGTAAAAGGCGAACCGGGAACCACTGCCGGCGTGCCGGAATCATTTAATGTTTTGGTGCAGGAACTGCGGGGTCTGGCCCTGGACGTGTCGATTTATGACTCGAAAGGCAAGCAGATTCCCCTCACCGAGCGGGACGAAGAACTGATTAACCGTCAGGGCAGCAATTTCTAAGGAAGGGACATAGTGCGAGAGATACAAGATTTCGACAATATTATGATCAAGCTCGCGTCGCCGGACCAGGTCCGGGCGTGGAGCTATGGTGAAGTAAAAAAGCCCGAAACCATCAACTACCGGACCCTCCGCCCGGAAAAAGACGGTCTGTTCTGCGAGCGCATTTTTGGTACAACCAAGGAATGGGAGTGCTATTGCGGCAAGTTCAAAAGCATTCGCTACAAGGGCGTGATCTGCGACCGCTGCGGTGTTGAAGTGACCCACCCGAAGGTCCGCCGGGAGCGAATGGGCCACATCGAGTTGGCCAGTCCGGTAAGCCACATCTGGTATTACCGCTCGGTGCCCAGCCGCATGGGCCTTCTTCTCGACCTCACGGTAGCCGCACTGCGCTCCATCCTCTATTACGAAAAATATATCGTTATAGAATCCGGCGATACCGACCTAAAAAAAATGGATCTGCTCACCGAAGAAGAGTACGCCGAGGCGAAAGAGCGCTACGGCATGAGCTTTTCTGCGGGAATCGGCGCCGAGGCCATTCGCAACCTGCTTGAAACCCTCGATCTGGACGGCCTGAGTGCAGAACTCCGGGCGACCATGATCGAAAAAGGTGAGAAGGCCGATAAGCGCCTGTTGAAACGGATTGAAATCGTTGAAAACTTCCGGGACAGCAAAAACGAAGCCGCCTGGATGATCCTCGATGTCATTCCCGTCATTCCCCCCGAGCTGCGTCCCATGGTTCAGCTGGACGGTGGACGCTTCGCCACCAGCGACCTGAACGATCTTTACCGCCGTGTTATCAACCGGAACAACCGGCTCAAGCGGCTTATGAACCTCAATGCACCCGACATCATCATCCGTAATGAAAAGCGGATGCTCCAGGAAGCTGTCGACGCCCTCTTCGACAACAGCAAGAAGAAGCGGGTTGTAAAAGGCGCCAGCAACCGTCCCCTCAAGTCTCTGTCTGATATGCTCAAGGGTAAGCAGGGCCGTTTCCGTCAAAACCTTCTCGGAAGGCGGGTCGACTATTCCGGCCGTTCGGTAATCGTCGTCGGTCCGAATCTCAAGCTTCACCAGTGCGGACTGCCCACGAAAATGGCTCTTGAACTGTACAAGCCCTTTATTATGAAGAAACTCGTCGAAAAAGACGTGGTATACAATATCAAACGGGCTAAAACCCTCGTTGAACAGGAAACCCCCGAGGTGTGGGCGGTTCTCGATGAGGTTGTCAAAGAGCATCCTGTGCTTCTCAACCGTGCGCCGACCCTCCACCGCCTGGGTATCCAGGCATTCGAGCCGGTGCTCGTAGACTCAAAAGCCATCAAGCTTCACCCCCTGGTTTGTCATGCCTACAACGCCGACTTCGACGGCGACCAGATGGCGGTTCACGTGCCCCTTACCCAGGCTGCTCAGATCGAGTGCTGGACCCTTATGCTCTCCGCCCGAAACCTTCTCAACCCGGCGAATGGAAAGCCTATCGTCTTTCCGTCCCAGGATATGGTTCTCGGCATCAACTACATGACCCGCCACCAGGAGAACGGCAGAGGCCACGGCAAGCGCTATTCGGGTTTCGACGAAGTTATCTACGCCATCGAGAATATGGACCTAGGCTACCAGACTCTTATTAAGGTGCCGGTTCACAAGGCGCCGCATAACGGCGAGCTGGTTGAAACCACCGCGGGCCGCCTGATTCTCAATGACTCCATGCCCGAGGAAATTGAGTACGTAAACTACGCAATGGGAGACAAGGAGCTGCGGGCCTTAATTGCCCGGGTCTATTCCAAGCACGGTCCTTACCTCACCGTTCAGATGCTCGACTCAATCAAGGATATGGGTTTTCGCTATGCGACCCTCTTCGGCGCAACCATCGGCGTCGATGACATCATCATTCCAGAAGTAAAGCCCGAAATGATCGACAGGGCGAATACCGATGTCATCAACATCCAGAATCAGTACCTCCAGGGTCACATCACCAATGAAGAGCGCTACAACCGGGTCGTCGAAGTATGGTCAAAGACCAACGAAGAATTGACCAATGAAATGATGAACAAGCTGCAGAACGACCGGGAGGGATTTAATCCGGTCTACATGATGGCGAACTCCGGAGCCCGGGGTAGCCGTTCTCAGATCCGTCAGCTGGCCGGTATGCGCGGTCTTATGGCGAAGCCCAATGGCGACATTATTGAACTGCCCATTCGATCGAACTTCAAGGAAGGTCTCTCGATTATCGAGTTCTTTATCTCCACCAACGGTGCCCGTAAGGGTCTGGCGGACACGGCGCTTAAGACCGCCGACGCCGGATACCTCACCCGCCGACTCGTGGATATCGCCCAGGACGTGGTGGTTAACGAAGAAGACTGCGGAACCATCAACGGTATCGAGTACAGCGCCATCAAGGACGGCGAGGAGATCGTCGAAACCCTGGCCGAGCGTATCATCGGGCGTTTCACCATTGAGCGGGTGAAGCATCCCATCAGCGGTGAGATACTCGTCGATGTAAATGAAGAAATTACCGAAGAAATCGCCGAAGCCATTGAGGAAGCGGGTATAGAACAGGTGCGAATCCGAACGGTACTCACCTGCGAGTCTAAGCACGGAGTATGTAAGAAGTGCTACGGCCGCAACCTCGCCACCAACCGCACGGTTGAAATCGGCGAGGCCGTCGGAATCATCGCTGCCCAGAGTATCGGTCAGCCCGGAACCCAGCTGACCATGCGTACCTTCCACATCGGGGGCGCGGCAACCAAGACCAGCGAGGAAAACCGGACCTTCCTCCATTATCCGGTGATGATAAACAGCATCCACGGAAACACGGTAACCCTGAAAAACGGCGATCGGCTGTTCACCCGAAAAGGTTTTATTATGGCCAGCAAGGTGCTTGAGACCATCGAGCTCGGGAAGAACACCAAACTCCTGGTTGAGGAGGGCGATAAAATCGTCAAGGGCCAAGACATAGTGCAAAACGGCAAAACCGCCGAGCAGGCCAAGGAAAACGCCTATGCGGTTATTGTCGATAAGAAGCTGTATCTCGTCGCTCAGGAACAAAAAATTGAAATTAGAAACGGCGCGGACCTCTTGGTCAAGGAAGGGGAGATAGTTCCCGCAGAGGAATCCATTGCGACCTTCGACCCCTTCTCCGAGCCAATCCTGGCGGAATTCGACGGTACGGTGTTTTTCGAAGACATCGACAAGTCCACTCTGAAGGAAGAGGTAAACGAAGACACGGGGAATATCGAAAAGAAGATTACCGAGCTTACCACCGAGAGTCTCCAGCCTCGCATCATCATAAAAGATGACGCCGGCGAAGAACTTGCCAGCTACTATCTGCCCGGTGGTTCATACCTCAATGTGGAGAACGGCGACAAGGTGGAAGCCGGACGTTCACTTGCTAAAATCCTGAAGGAATCGGTGAAAACCCGGGATATTACCGGTGGTCTTCCCCGGGTCGGAGAACTCTTCGAAGCCCGGAAGCCCAAGGTGCCCGCGGTTCTGGCGAAGGTCAGCGGAACGGTGTTCTTCGAGGGAATCGTGAAGTCCAAGCGGGTAATTATGGTTGAGGACAGCTTCGGCCAGCGCCTCAAGCACCTGGTGCCCATGGGCCGCCACCTGCTCATCCGCGAAGGCGACCTGGTTGAAGCCGGCGAACCGATTTGTGACGGTGCGGTTGACCCCCATGACATCCTGCAGATTCTTGGCGAAAACGCACTCCAGCGCTTTTTGGTGAATGAGGTTCAGGAAGTCTATCGCCTCCAGGGTGTAGATATCAACGACAAGCACATTGGCGTAATCATTCGTCAGATGATGCGGAAGGTCGAAATCATCAAGGTCGGGGACACCAATTTTATCTACGGTCAGCAGGTCGATAAATACAAGTTCTCTGAAGAAAACCGAAAGGTCGAAAAAGAGGGTGGCCAGCCCGCCGTGGCCCGTCCGCTCCTGTTGGGAATTACCCGGGCGAGCTTGAACATCGACAGCTTTATTTCTGCGGCGTCCTTCCAGGAAACCACCAGAGTCCTAACCAATGCGGCTATCGCCGGGTCGGTCGACGGTCTGCGAGGTCTTAAGGAAAACGTGATTATCGGTCACCTGATTCCCGCTGGTACCGGTATGCGGGGGTACAATAAAATCAAGCTCTTCGATGAAAACCGCTCCGACCTCGACGCCCACGTACAGCAGATCCTGGAGATCCGCGAGAAGGAAAAGGCGGCAATCGCCGCCGCCGGCGGAGAAGAGGATCAGGGCCCCGGAGGGGACCAGGCCTAGGAATTACTTCGGCATAGACCTGATGTACAGCGGCCCGGGCAACCGGCGCCGCTTTTTTTTATATTTTTCAGTGCCCCCAAAACAGCTGATTTAAATCAGCTGTTTTGGGGGCACTGGCTTTTTATTTGTGTATAATTCGCGTATGGAATATCGAAATCTAGGAACCACCGGGATACAGATTTCTGCTCTCTGCTTCGGAACCATGAGCTTCGGCGGCGATGCCGACAGGCAAGAGTCGGAGAAAATGTTTGGTGCTTGTCTGGATGCGGGAATCAACGCCTTTGACTGCGCCAATGTATATCAGAACGGAGTTTCGGAAGAGCTGCTCGGTGACTTTATGAAGGGTAGACGGCGGGATCTTGTGATCACCAGCAAGGCGTACTTTCCCATGGGCGACGGCGTTAATGACCGAGGAGCATCCCGGCGTAATATACGCCTGTCGATTGCGGACAGTTTTCGCCGACTCAAAACCGACTTTATCGATATCTACTTCATTCATAAATTCGACGAAGCCTGTGATTTGACAGAAACCCTTGAAACCCTTAGCGACATTGTGCGGGAAGGCAAGTCCCTGTATATCGGGTTGAGTAATTTTGCCGCCTGGCAGGTCAGTAAGGCAATGGGCATAGCTGCACTGAGGAACCTGATTCCGCCACATGTCATTCAACCCATGTACAGCCTGGTGAAGCGGCAGGCAGAGGTTGAACTATTGCCCATGGCGGTCAGCGAAGGTCTGGGTGTCCTGTCGTACAGCCCGCTGGGCGGTGGCCTGTTGACGGGCAAATTCAGCTCCGAGGATCGTCCTGCGGGAACCCGCATTGCCAGCAATAAAATGTATGGGCTTCGCTATGGTGATGAAAGTTATTATCGCAGGGCCGGCGAGTTCACCTCCTTCGCCGGGGAACTTGGCGTTCATCCCGCGACTCTTGCGGTTGCCTGGGCCAAAAGCCGGCCCGGCGTCACCGCGCCGATTATTGGCGCGAGAAACCTAACGCAGCTCAGGGATTCCCTGGCGGCAGCTGACTATGTGGTGGACGGCGCTGTAGGCCAGCGCCTTGACAGCATCTGTCCGCCGCCCCCGCCGGCTACCGACCGGAGCGAAGAGCATGGCGGATTCGGTTACGAAAAGATGCTCAAATAGCTTCGCTGGTCATTTGTGGAAAAATGGTGATTACGCCGCAGATGCCCTGCGAAATGACATCACTTGACGCAGGTAAGGTGCAAATGCTATTGTACCGGACCGCTACTGCTTTACCCACATCGATCTACACCAGCGGTTTTAATTTTAATCCGTCAGCCCTTCCGGCTTCCTATTGCAGGAGTCCATGTGGTGAAGGGATTGAGTCTGACGGCCCACCGGGGTTCAAATGAGGCGTTGCCCGTTTCCCGGACAGGGAGCACAGAAGGAGTAAGCTCAAATGCCTACGATTAACCAGCTTATCCGTAAAGGGCGAAAGACCACAATAAAGAAGACCAAGTCTCCTGCATTGCAGTCCTGCCCCCAGAAGCGCGGGGTTTGTACCCGTGTTATGACCGTTACCCCCAAAAAGCCGAACTCGGCTCTCCGAAAGGTTGCCCGTGTGCGCCTGAGTAACGGTATCGAAGTTACCGCATATATTCCCGGTATCGGCCACAACCTCCAGGAGCACTCCGTTGTTCTGATGCGGGGCGGCCGTGTAAAGGACCTTCCCGGTGTGCGTTACCACATCGTTCGTGGCGCCAAGGACACCCTGGGTGTCGACGGCCGTCGCAAGGGCCGCTCCAAATACGGAGCCAAGAAGCCGAAGGCCTAGGGGGAATACAATGCCAAGAAGAAGAATCGCACCGAAAAAACCCGTTCTGCCCGATACCCGCTATGGATCCACCGTTCTTACCAAGTTCATCAAGCGCATGATGCTCGACGGTAAGCGTTCGACCGCAACCAAGGTGATGTACAGCGCCATGGCTACCGTAGAGGCCAAGGTAAGCGACGCCAAGCCTGTGGAAGTATTTCTGAAGGCTCTGGAAAACGTGAAGCCCGTCATCGAGGTGAAAAGCCGCCGGGTCGGTGGTTCCACCTACCAGGTTCCCGTCGAAATCCGGGAAAGCCGCCGGGAAGCTCTGGCAATGCGTTGGATTATTGCAGCGGCCCGGGGCCGCAGCGGAAAGAGTATGGCCCAGAAGCTCAGCGCCGAGCTCGTTGACGCATACAACAATACCGGGTCAGCCTTTAAGAAGAAAGAAGACACCCACCGGATGGCTGAAGCCAACAAGGCTTTTGCCCATTACCGCTGGTAGTTGATATGGCGCCGGTTACTCTGCCGGCCGAATATCACGGTAATAATGCCCCCCTGCCGAATCGGTGGAGGGGCTTTTTTTATACCTGTTGCGTACCCTGCAATTGATCCAATCGTCGCGAAAGAATCAGGATATGACCGTCCAGCCGGTCCAGGAGCCCGGTGAGCTCATCCCTGATTTCAGGGGAGAAGGTCTTCTCGTCCCGAATATGAGCCTTTGACAAGTTTTCAATTTCGGAGGCGCAGCTGGAAATATCAAAGGCCATAAGATTGAGGGCGCCGCCTTTGACGCTGTGACTGAGCCGGTGAAGTTCTGTAGGATTATCGGACTCGAGGCTTTCCCGCATCTGGGTGTTGCTTTCCCGAGCAGCATGTACAAATCCCTGCACCAATGAGAGCACCATATCCCGGTTTTGCTCATGCTCTGATAGAAGGGCCTGGAAGTCGATAACCGGATCAGTGTGGTCTAGTGGAATGGTTTCATCCTTCGCGGCTTCGGGTAAGACTTCCCCGTCGCCCTCCAGACAGCGCTTAATCGCCTGTCGGAGCTGGTTCTGCCGCAGCGGTTTGTGTATAACATCATTCATCCCGGCTGCCAGGCATTCAGTTCGGCTTTCATCTACCACGTCTGCGGTCAGCCCGAGAACCGGAATATCCGGGTTTATGCCCCGGATTATCCGGGTTGCTTCGAGGCCGTCCATACCGGGCATATGAAGATCCATTATGACCAGTGAATAGCTGCCTTCCCTGATTTTCTCAATGGCTTCCTCTCCGCTGGCCACCAGGTCTATTTCGGCGCTGCTGTCGGACAGGAGAGCCTTTATTACATCCTGATTTGGCTTGTAGTCTTCAACCAGCAGAATGCGGCTTCCTGAAAGTAACTCCTCGTGGCGGTCTTCATCAGAGTAATCCTGGTCATCGGCCGGGGCGATCGGGGGGCGCAGCGGAAGTAAAAAGCTGAAGGTGCTGCCCTTGCCCGGGACCGACTTGATTGATATCGACTCTCCGCCCAGCAATTTTACCAGGTGACTGGCGATGGCCATACCCAAACCGCTTCCGCCGTGTTCGCGGCTCAGCGATTTATTGACCTGCTCAAAGCTTTGAAACACCATTCTCTGTTTCTCTTCGGGTATGCCGATGCCGCTGTCCCTGACGCTGAATTCAAGATGCGGAGAACCGTCAAGCCCCTCCGCATGCCCGGCGTACAGTCCAATGTATCCTACGGTGGTAAATTTCAGGGCATTGCTCAGAAGATTGTCCAAAATCCGCCAAAGGGCGAGCTTGTCACTGACGATGGTGTCCGGAAGCCGGCTATCTATTTCGGTGGTGAATACCAGTCCTTTGTCGGCGGCGTGTTGACGATATGATGCCGTGAGTTCCTGAATGAAGGGGCGTAGGGTGAAGCTGCCAAGCTTGGCCTCCTCTTTGCCCGCCTCGATTTTTGAGATGTCCAGAATCTGGTTGATGAGGGATAAGAGCTTGCTCGATTCATGATAAATGGTCTTGGAGTATTGCACTGTCAGTTCCGGACTCTTGTTCTTCCTGATCAATTCAGAGAACCCGATTATGCTGTTCAACGGGGTCCGCAGATCGTGGCTGATATTCGCCAAAAAGCGGCTTTTGGCGGCGTGAGCCTCCTCGGCATTTTTCCGGGCGTTGCTCAAGGCCTGAGTGCGCTCGAGCACCTTACGTTCAAGGACCTTGTTTATCCGGCTCTCCTCTTCGAGTTTTTGCTGATTGAGCTGCCAACGGATGCGGAAGAAATTGAAGACGGTAAAGAGGAAAAGTGTGACAAAAATGATTTGCAGGGCAATGGCCGGCGGGCTGAAATACCAGGGCGGCTGAATTGTGAAGGTAAATTCCGCAGTCTCGGGACTCCAGATTCCGTCGTTGTTGGCACCCCGAACTTCAAACGTATATCGTCCGGGCCGAAGGTTGGTAAAAATTGCCTGATTTCTTCGCTCTGGTTCGCTCCACTGATTATCTAGGCCGAGCAGGCGGTATTGAAAGCTGTTTCTTTTTGGCGCGGTGAAGTCCAGGGCGGCAAAGCGGAAACTGAGGAAATTCTGCTGGAAGTTTAAAAGCACTTCCCGTCCTGTGAAAGCGTCGATTTCCTCGCCGGAAATCTCCACTGAGGTGATTACTGTGTTTGGCTGATGAAAATTGCTGATATAATCAATGCTGTCGATCCGGTGAATGCCCGCCTGAGCGCTGATATACAACCTGCCGTCCCGGGTTTTTATCGCCGCCTGATTCATTTCCCAGCTCAAAAGTCCATCGTTTTCATCAATTATGACAAAGTCCTTGATAGACGGATCGAGAATAACCAGGCCCCTGGATGTGCTGATCCACAGCCTGTTTTGGTCGTCTTCAACGATGGCAGCGATGTAATTCGATGGTAGACCGTTTTCCGTCGTGAAATGGGTGAATCCGCGGCTCTCCCGGTCAAACAGGTTGAGGCCGCCGCTGTTGGTCCCTATCCAGAGCTGGTTGAGACTGTCCTCGAAAATGACGTTGATACGGTTGCCGGATATGGAGTTTCTGTTTTGCGGATCGTACCTAAAGTGTTCGAACTTACCGTCATTCCAGAGATTCAAGCCGCCGTTTGTTCCGAACCAGATTGCGCCCTGGCTGTCCTGAAAGATTTTTGACACCAGATTATTGCTGAGGCTCCCGGTATCGCCCTCCCGATTTTCGAAGTACAGAAAGTCCTCAAAACTCGCGTCTGTCAGGAATACCCCGTTGTTATAAGTACCGAACCAATAATTGCCTTGGTCATCTTGCAGCATCGAGCTCATTATCCGTTCGGCAAAGGGTTCTCCCATGCGGATGAATCGATCATTTTCGTAGTCGTATCGATTCAGACCCGATTGAGTGAGGATCCACAACTGATTATCCAGGTCCTGATAAATGTACCGAATGAAATTATCGTCGAGGCTTGCGTTGTTGTCAGGTTCATTGTCGTAGCGCTGTACCAGCTCATTTTCCCGGTCTATGAGATTCAGACCCGAGGAATGGGTGCCGAGCCACAGGTTTCCGAGATGGTCTTCGTACATTGCGGTGTAGTTGCCCGGTGAAACATTCTGAGGTCCTTCGCCCGGTTTATACACAAAAAAGCTGTTTCTCTTTGGATCGAACTTGTTGATGCCCCCGCCCCTGGTTCCGACCCACAGAATGCCTCCCGAATCCTCGAGCAGCGAATATACCAGATCATTGCTGAGACTGCTTTCATCCTCCGGTTCATTGAGGTAGCGGTGAAAATTCCCGGTATCCGGATCCATCAGGAAGAGGCCGCCGGTCCAGCTGGCCACCCATAATCTGTCCCGGGAATCGAACATCAGTTGATAAACCCCTTCAACAGGGAGCTGCCAGCTGGTGAACTCGCCGCTTTCCGCATCATATCGGGATATGTAACCCTCCCACATTCCGGCGAAAATCCGGCCTCGGCTGTCCTCGGTAATGGACATGACGTAGGTGCCCGGAAGTCCTGAGCTGTTGTCTGGTTCTTGAAGGATATTGCGGAAACCCTCCTGGCCCTCATCCCAGATACTTATCCCCCGATAATGGCCAATCCACACCCTGCCTTCCCGGTCTTCAAAAATAGCTCTGATGGTTCGGTCTCCCAGGCTGGCGGGATCGTCCGGATCGGGCTGGAACCGAGTGAAGTTGTCCCCGCCGTCCAGGCTGAGATTTAATCCCCGGGCGGTTCCCACCCACAGGCGACGCCGGCTGTCACGGAGAATAGAAATGATTTGAGGATCGCTGATACTGTTTTCCACATCAGGATCGCTTATGTAATTCCTGAATGTTTCTGTTTCGGGGTTTAATCGACTGAGACTCCCATAGGTTCCTATCCAAATATGGCCGTCATCATCGAGGTGCATTGTCTGGATTTGCGAATGGGGTAGAGAGCTCTCGCTGAACGGGAGATATATGAACTCCCGGAACTCATATCCGTCATACCGGCTCAAACCTGAGACCGTACCAAACCATAAATATCCCTGGTTGTCCTGGACGATTGCCGAGACATTCGAGTTTATCAGTCCGTCCTCAATGCCCAGCCGCTCAAAGCGGATGTCAGGACCCGGTTCTTCCTGGGCGATGAGATTGTGAGTTGTGCCGAGTGATGCGAAAATAAGCAGCGCAAGAATTGCGAGTTTCATGTGGTAATTTCTCCAGGAATTCATCTGGTTACAATTGTAAGAAAAATACTGGTCATCTTCCAGTTTCGGTGCAGTGTGCACTCATCCCCGAGGTATCGAGAACGAGGGCTTGAAGGGGTTCAAGTTTCACCGCCCCGGTGACTGTGCTCCTCAGCGGATCGGCGCACAGGCTGTCTGCGAGTATTTCTGCCTCCGTGTTTGCCACCTCCGTGTTTACCGCCTCCGTATTTGACAGTAATAGGCGTCGGTTTTGTGAGGTGAAATTGAGAAGCACGAGAAGACTGCGGTCTTTCCATATTCGTTTGTATGACAATACGCCTCTGAAAACCCGCAGATCGCGTATGTCTCCCCGGTTGAGTTGCGGAAGGCTTCTGCGAAGTGATATCAGCTTCCGATACCAGGACAGGAGAGATGCTCCGTCAGCCTTCTGGGCATCGACGTCGCGCTCGGTGGTATCGGGGTTTTGGGGCAGCCAGGACTTATCGCCGGCGGTGAATCCGCCGGAAGCCGACCACTGCATGGGCGTTCTCGACCTATCTCTGCCCGGATGAAGGGGCCAATACCGCAAGCCGAGGGGGTCCATCATATCTTTCCGCCGGATTTTTCCGTCTACCATACCGATTTCTTCTCCGTAGTAGAGAAACGCTGTTCCCCGTTGGGTCAGAAGCAGGGCGGCTAACAGTCGGGCCTTGCTTTCATTTCCACCGCATAGCCGGGTCATTGCCCGGCTCTGATCGTGATTGCTCAGGACGTGGCAGGGCCAGCGATTTTCCCCGCAGACTGCATACCAGCGCGAGAGGATGCGGCGGAAGGACTCGACAGAGAACTTCACATACATGGGAGAAAAGTCAAAGGCCAGGTGGAGCTCGTCTGTTCCGCTGCCCTGGTACGACGCGCTTGAAGCGGGGTCGGGCAGGCCCTCGTTGGGATAGATTTCCCCGACGAGCATGGTCTCCGGGTATTTGTCGTGTAGCATTCGCAGACGCTTGAGAATCTCATGGGTTTCAGGACGATTTCGATCGTAGAGATGCAGCTGCTGATCGTGGAGTCTCGGCGGTGCCTTTCTCAGCCGATAGGGATTCGATCGGAGTTTATCATCTTTGACAATGTAGTTGATCACGTCGAGCCGAAACCCGTCTACACCCCGTTCAAGCCAAAATTTTGCCTGGGAGAACATCGCCGATTCCACATCCGTATTACGCCAGTTGAGGTCGGGCTGTTCGGCGAGGAACAGATGGAGATAGTATTCCCGGCTGTTCGGGTCCCAGGTCCATGCGCTCCCGCCGAATGCAGCCCTCCAGTTATTCGGCGGCCGCCTTATCCCCAGATGGCGGATTCCGGGATGCCACATATACCAGTTTCGCTTCTCTGATTTTTTTGACGAGGCGGAATCGGTAAACCAGGGATGTGCATTGCTGGTGTGGTTCATTACGAGATCGAGAATGATTCGGATATTGCGGCGGTGTGATTCGCTGACAAGCTCATCGAAGTCTGTTAGGGAGCCGAAAATTGGGTGGATGTTTTTATAGTCGGACACATCATAGCCAAAGTCCTTCATGGGCGATGGGAAAATCGGCGAAAGCCATATTCCGTCGACTCCCAAATACTCGAGGTACTCGATCCTGTTGATTATTCCCCGCAAATCGCCTATGCCGTCTTCGTCTGAGTCGGAAAAACTGCGGGGGTAAATCTGATAGATACAGCCGTGCTTCCACCAGAGGTATCCATCGCGATTATGCATCGGGAGCGGCCTCTGCGGCTGCCCGGTACTCGGCGAGTTCCCGGCTTATGTCATCCTGAGGGTAACGAAGAAAGATAAAAAAGCCCGCAAGGACAAAAACCGAGGCCACGGGTCCCGTGAGTATGACTCCCAGGGGTTGCGACGCATCCTTACCGAAAAATGCGAACAGGCTCGCGGTGATTGCCAGGGCGATCCCGTAGTTGACCTTCATAAACAGGCCTTGAGTTCCGAAAAACATGGCCTCACGGTTTTTTCCGTTTCGAAAACCGTCCAGCTCGCTCAGGTCGGAAACCGCGGCGTTGGGAATTACCAGTAAGACCGCCACGGGGAAACCGATAAGACCCATTTGGATTATAGCCGCAAGGGCAGCCGAGGATCCTGTCAGGGGAATAATCGGGGTCATGGCCATCAGTATTGAAAAACTGAGCATGCCCGCCAGCATAAGCTGCTTGTTGCTGAAGCGCTTGGCCAAACCCGGCAGAAGAATAAATACGAGAAAGGCGACGCCGAAGAGGGCCGCCATCAGAACAGTCTGGAACTCCGCAGGCCGGTTGAGCAATACTACCGGGTAATATGCAATGACGGCCCGGATCATGTTAAACGAAAACCAATACAGGATGGTTCCTATCATATATATGATAAAGCGCCGATTTTTTACGGTAAGCAAAACCGATTCCGCCAATCCGACTCCAGCGGGTCTGGCCCGTGAATACCGCTTTTCATTGACCGGCAATCCGCTGCTAAGCATTGAGATCAGGGCGACGGCTCCGAGAACCGCCATAGTTATCTGGAATGCCTCACGCCGCTCAATACCCGAGTTTTGAAGACCATCCCAGAGCATTGGGGACCCAATGAGGACGATAATCGCTCCGACAAGACTAAAAACCGCTTGAACTACGGTCAGGGAAATCCGTTCTCCGGTATTTCTACTCACCTCGGGGATCAGCGCAAGGTAGGGAGTCATGTAATAGGTATAAAAGAAAAAGTAGAGCCCGAGCATGAGAGCGGTGTACCAGGCGTTGACCGATGCCACTGCAGCTATTGGCTGAAAGTACAGAAGGATACCCGTGAGTGCGAAGGGCAGGGCTCCGGTGACAATAAAAAACTTGCGCCGACCCATCTTGTTGCTCGCATTATCGCTCCACCAGGCAATGAGAGGGTCCGCCAGAGCATCTATCACCCGTCCGAACAGATTTATCAGCCCTACCAGAGTAATACCCAGCAATAAGGGACGGTTATCCACCAGCTCGGGCATTCCGGTTTCCGCCGGCGGCAGGAGGAAAAACAGAAGGTACACTCCGTAGATATTGTCCATGATGGAGAAACCCATGTTGCCGTTTGCGTATACAATCCGTTTCCACCGGGGAAAATGATCCATTGTTCCTCCTTCCGCTTTTTTTCCGAAGCCGGCCGCTGTGACTGACATCGCTGCGTTGTGGTTTGAGCTATGCTTCATTGTAACCTGAGTTTTACCGCGGGGGTACAAAATGGTGGGTAGGCTTACCCGGTGCCCCGAAAACAGCTGATTTCGGGGAACAACATGTTATTCCCCTCCGAATAAAGCTCCCAGGTCCCGGGCTGCAAGCTCTGCCAGTTCTTTTGCGGCCGGGGATTGGCTGGCGCTTTTCCGTCTGGCCATAAGCAGCGTTCGCCTCGGCGCGTCCCCTGAAACCCGTCGGTATGCGATATCCTCGTGAACGCAAATCATCCGGGGCACAATTGATATTCCCAGCCCAGCCCGCACCAGGGCCTGTACGGTTTCTATTTCGCTCGATTCATAGACGATCTGTGGTTCGACCCCTGCCCGCCTGAGGGCAGCGGTGACGATGCGGTTAAATCCGTGTCCCTTGCGCATGAGAATAAGGCTCTGGCCCGCCAGACTTTCGAGCCCGAGTTCGCCCTGTGAGACCAGGGGATGGGCGGTCGGCAGGGCGATGTACAGGGGCTCGGAAAACAGGATGGTACCTGAAAGGCTCTCGTTCATGCCTGCCTGATCCATAATCGCACTGTCGACCTGATGCTCTTCCAGGCGTTGGGCCAAAACCGGGCTTGATCCTTCGCTGAGGATAATGCGCACATTGGGATGGTCCCGCCGATATGCCGAAAGAAGGGGAGGGAGCACATACGCTCCGGTTGTCGGCAGGCAGCCGAGGCGGATTACTCCGCTGCGTCCCGAATCGAATTCCCTGATATCGTGCCGGACTTCAGCGGCCTGGCGGAGGATTTCCCGTGCCCTGGGCAGGAACACTTCCCCTCTGGGAGTAAGCCGGCATCCTCCCCGGCTTCTCTCTATGAGAATGCCCCCCAGCTCCTTTTCCAGTTTGGAGATCTGGGCGGACAGCGATGGTTGGGACACATTGCACTTTTCTGCGGCCCGGGTAAAGTTTCCATATTGTTCTGCTGCGGTGAAGTAGTGAAGCTGGTGCATTTCCATAGTCAAATCCTATCGTATTTATAGAAATAATATCTTTTACAAATATAAGTCCATCGGATATATTATTGCCAGACACGGAGGCATCTATGGCAAAAAAAACCTTATATAACAAAGTATGGGACGCCCACTCGGTTGCGACCCTTCCCACCGGACAGACCCAACTCTTCATCGGGCTTCATATGATTCACGAAGTTACCAGTCCCCAGGCCTTTGACATGCTGAGGGAACGGGGCTTGAAGGTGGCATATCCCCAGAGAACCTTCGCCACCATGGACCACATCGTCCCCACACACTCCACCGCCAGGCCGTTTGCCGATTCCCAGGCGGAAAGCATGATGCAGGCAATAGAAAAAAATACCGGTGATTTTGATATCCAGTTTTTCAATTTTCAAAGCGGCAAGCAGGGGGTGGTTCACGTGGTGGGTCCCGAACTCGGTCTGACCAGGCCGGGAATGACCATTGCCTGCGGGGATTCCCACACATCGACCCACGGTGCATTTGGTTCTCTGGCTTTTGGCATAGGGACCAGTCAGGTCCGCGATGTACTGGCCACCCAATGTCTGGCCATGGATCCGCTCAAGGTTCGCCGCATCGAAATCAACGGCAGTCTTGGAAAAGGGGTCACCCCGAAAGACGTCGCTTTGTTTATCATCAACCGCCTCGGGGTGAAGGGCGGAATCGGCCACGTCTATGAATACGCCGGCGATGTATTTGACACTATGACCATGGAAGGCCGCATGACCGTCTGCAACATGTCCATTGAGGGCGGCGCCCGGGCCGGTTATGTGAATCCCGATCAGACTACCTTTGCCTATCTCAAGGGTAGGGAATATTCCCCCGCTGGCGCGGAGTGGGACCAGGCGGTCGCCCGTTGGGCGTCCTTCGCCTCGGATGCCGACGCCGAGTACGATGAAATTGTGAAATTTTCCGCCGATGAAATTCGGCCCATGGTCACCTGGGGCATAACTCCCGGACAAAGCATCGGCATTGGAGAAAAGCTCCCGGATCCGGCAAAAATGGAGGATTCCGGCGACCGCCAGACCGCGGAATTAGCATATCGCCATATGAAACTGACGCCCGGCCAAAGACCGGAAGACATTGAGATAGATGTGGCCTTCATCGGCAGTTGCACGAACGGCCGCATTGAAGACCTCCGCGCGGCGGCGGATTTTCTCAAGGGCAAAAAGGTGAATCCCCGGGTTCACGCATTCGTTGTGCCCGGTTCCATGCAGGTCCGCAAGGCGGCAATGGAGGAAGGGCTTCACACGGTCTTCCAGGAAGCGGGCTTTGAGTGGAGGGCGGCCGGATGTTCCATGTGTCTGGCAATGAACCCCGATCAGCTCAAGGGTGAGCAAATTTCCGCCAGTTCCAGCAATCGCAACTTCATCGGCCGACAGGGCAGTCCCAGCGGCCGCACCCTGCTTATGTCTCCCGCCATGGTCGCCGCTGCGGCGGTGAGCGGACGGGTCAGCGATGTGAGGAAAATGATGAAGGAGGCCAGATAATGATAAAGATACAGAGCGTTAATGCCCGCGCCGTGGCGGTTCCCGGCGATGACATCGATACCGACCGGATCATTCCCGCGAGATTTCTCAAGGAGATAACGTTCCAGCGAATGGGTGAATATCCGTTCTATGACGAGCGTTTTGATGCCAAGGGTGGACAGAAGGACCATCCCTTTAACCGGCCGGAACACCAGGGCGCCGGGATCCTCATTGCCAATTCGAATTTCGGCTGTGGAAGTTCCCGGGAGCACGCACCCCAGTCCCTTGTGCGCTGGGGTATTCGGGCAATCATCGCCGAGAGTTACGCGGAAATTTTCGCCGGCAATTGCATCATGCTGGGCACCCCTGTGGTTACAGCCGAACCGCAAGATGTGGCGGCGATGCAGGAAATTGCCCGGAACCAACCGGATGCGGAATTCGCCCTCGATCTCCAGTCGATGGAGGTCCGCGCGGCGGGAAGGAGTTTTACCGTGAGCCTTTCGGATACCCGCCGAAAGGCACTGATGGAAGGAACCTGGGACAGCACCTCCCTGCTGATGGCTAATGCAGACAAGGCCCGGGAGGTGGCAAAAAACCTCTCCTACCTGTAGGAACGAAGCGAGCCGGCATAGCCGGCAATATCAGGAAAACACCTTTTTTATCAACTTGAATCCCCGCTCTCCATAGGGCGGGTATTTTAATTTGATATTATGCCAAACCGGCGTTTTTATTATCGCCTTCGGGTGGGTCATGGCGTCAAATCCGTACTTGCCGTGATAGACCCCGCTTCCCGAGCTCCGCACACCGCCGAAAGGCAGAGCGGGGTTTACCAGATGCATGAGCGTGTCATTAACGCAGCCCCCGCCGAAGGGGATGCGGTTTATGATTCGCCGTTCAAGGTCCCGATCGCGGGTGAACAGGTACAGCGCAAGGGGATTCGGCCGTTTCCCGATGTGGGAAAAAACCTCATCGACGTCCTGGTACTCGATTACCGGAAGGATGGGACCGAAAATCTCATCGGTCATCAAAGGAGAATCATCCCCGCAGTTTTCCATTATTGTCGGTGCGATGTACCTCGTATCTCGATGGTGCTCTCCGCCGCTTACCACATCCCCCTGGGAGAGATACGATACAAGAGTATCAAATCTTCGTTCATTTATGATTTTCCCGTAGCTCGGGGAGCCCTCGGTACCTCCGGGATACATGGCTTCCAGCTCCTGCTTCATGGCTGAAATCAGCTCGTTCTTAGCCGAACGGTGGACCAGCAGGTAATCCGGCGCCACGCAGGTTTGTCCTGCGTTAAGGGTCTTACCGTGGATGATGCGTTTCGCCGCCGATTCTATATGGGCATCTCGGTGCACCACCGCCGGGCTCTTGCCGCCAAGCTCAAGGGTGACCGGGCTGTGTACTTCCGCCGCATAGAGCGCAATGTGCTTCCCGACGGGTACCGAGCCGGTAAAAAAAATGTGATCGAAGTTGCCCCCCCGGATAAGTTCGGGAACAGCCTCGTGCCCCGGACCCTGGACCACCGACAGGAACTCATGGGTAAAACTGCCTTCAAGGCAGTCCTGGAGGGCCCTGGCAGTGGCCGGCGCGAGCTCGGATGGCTTGAGTACAACGCTGTTTCCCCCCGCCATAGCCGCCACCAGCGGTGCTATAATGAGCTGAAAGGGATAGTTCCACGGCGAAATAATCAGTACCGTTCCCTTGGGCACCGGATAGATCCGTGACGACGACGGCAGCTGAACCAAGGGGGTGGGTACCCGTTTTGGTTTCATCCACTTTTTTAGGTGCCGAATGGCGTGATTGATTTCCGCATAGACAAATCCAATTTCCGATGCATAGGCCTCGAACGGATGTTTGCCAAGATCCTCTCGAAGGGCTTCGAGTATTTTATCTTCGTGCTCTTTAATGGCGGCCTTCAGGGTCGCCAGCATGGCCCGACGATAGGAATAATTCTGCGTGTACCCCGCCTCGGAAAACCGCCGTTTTACATCGAGATGTGCCTCTTTGAGATACTGTCCTTCCATACTGTTTTCTCCGTGTTATTACTGTCTGCTGATTCGCCGATAGGAGATCATCTCCGTGACGATTTCACTGTTGTCGCCGAAACCGGCGCTTCCCTGGAAACGAAGGAGCTGATGGGGGGCTTCGGCGTTAAACCACAGAAAGGTTTTGGGAATTGCAGCCCGAAAAATGGACATGGCCCCGGGAAGGTTGGCCACCAGTTCCAGCTTATGGGCCTGATAGCTGCCGCTCTCCAGTTCTATTCGCTCCTGTCTTCTGTGTACCACATCCAGGGAAAAACCGGACTCCTCGCCGCTCTGTCCGAGAAAGTGAAGGGACAACCTTCTCGGGGAATCGAAGGGGTAGCCCCGGAGTAAAAAACTCAAATCATCATTGCCGAGGGCGAAAATCTCATCGTTTCCCACAACCGGCGCTTCAATCAGCCTGGTCCTGCTCTCATAGGCAGCCTGGTTAACCCGGGACAGGGAATCGGAGGACAGGGGGATCATTCCGGGCCGTGAAATTGTCACCAATCGTTCCCGTTCGTCATCCCTGTCAGATACTATGTAGAGCGTGCCCAGTTCGCTGGTGTCGTGGGTGACCAGAGTCGTGCTAAAACTCGTTTCATCTTCCGAGCGGGTGATATAACGGATCTCCTCCCCGTCGGGGATTCCCGGGTCTGAAAGAGCAGGACTGATTGATGAAATGTTCTGAGCGGATATCCCGGCTATCAGGAATCCTACAAATATTGATAACAGCGTAAGACGGGTTTTCATGTCTAAAAAGTGCATATTTTTCGGCCTTCGGGCAATGGAAAGCGGAAATTTTCCGCAGTATATTGTAATGGAATATGAGATCGTCCACGCATGCCGAAAAATACAATGAGAGTGATGGCGAAGGTTCTGTAGCCCGGGAAGCGGGAAGCACATCGGAGAATCCTCAGAATCTTGACACCGATGTTATTGTTACAAAACTCCGACAGCTCGGGCTGTTCATCCAGGACCTGGAGCATCACCGGGTCTACCCCAATGCCCTGTGGAGTGCATGGGGTTACAGCGAAGAGGATATGGTCTTCGGGAATTTTATCAATTTCGTTCATCCCGAGGACAGGGAGAAGGTCCGCCGTGCGGTGGAAGACCTCAACACCACTGCCGAGCCGTACAATTCAGTGCTTTTCCGCATCAAGACTGCCCAGGGCCAGTGGCGTTGGGTGTACTCGACCAGCCTGACGGTCACCAGAGATGCCCAGGGGAATCTGCTTCAATACATTGGATTTGATTACGATTTGACCGAACAAATGGAAGCCCGGGAACGGGCAGAGCATCTGGCCAGGGAGGCGGAAACCCTCTCCTCTGCTGCGGCCATCATCAATTCCCAGCTCGATCTCACCCATACCATTGTCGCCATTCTCGAGCAGGCCAAGCTTGTGCTCCCGTTTTCCAGCGCATCCGTCCAGCTGCTCAAAGGAGATGTACTGGAAATCGTCGGCGGAAAGGGGTTTGCTAATCCGTCGGAAATCTCCGGGATGACATTTCCCATACCCGGGGATAATCCAAATTCGGAAGTAGTGCGAACCCGGGAAGCGCTGATGCTCGGCACGGAAATCCGCACCCGGTTTCCCGGTTTTGTAGCCCAGACCAATCCCGATATTACCGCATGGATGGGTATTCCCCTTATCAGCAAGGACGAGCTTATCGGCATTCTAACCTTCGACCGTAAACAAGAGCCGGGCTTCAGCACCCATGAGCAGAAGCTGGCCGGTAGTTTTGGAAATCACGTGGCTATCTCCCTGCAAAACTCAAGGCTGTACGAAGACGTGAAAGCCCTTTCCATCCGGGATCCCCTCACTGCATGCTACAACCGCCGCCAGATGTATGAAATTATGGAGCAGCAGATGGAGCTCAGCATCCGCCACGGCCAGGAATTGTCGGTTATTCTGTTTGATCTCGATAATTTTAAGGATCTCAACGATAATTACGGGCACCTGTTCGGCGACCGGGTTTTAAAGACCGTCACCACCCTCACCAGGGAAATGCTGCGCATGAGCGATTCCCTATGCCGTTTCGGCGGAGAAGAGTTTGTGATTATCCTGCCGCATGGTGATGAGAGCACCGCCGTTGAAATCGCCGGTCGGATTAGAAAGACCATGGAAGAACACGGCTGGTTTCCCGACAGCCAAAAGCCGGTAACCCTGAGTTTGGGGTGTGCGGCCATGCAGCTGTCGGACCTGAAGAACTGCGATGCCCTGATATCCCGGGCGGACAGCGCCCTATTGCGGGCTAAAAAAGCCGGCAAAAACCGGGTCGTTCGCTACTCGTCGATGTGACCCGCGGCTCCTACTCCCACTTAAATAGCAGACTTGAAAGCACCAGGAATGCTAGGGTCAAGGCGCCGAGATACAGCAAATTCGGCATTATCTGAAGCAGTCCCGCTCCCTCGAGCATGATGGAACGGGCTCCGCTGATAAAATGGGTCAAGGGGAAGATGTTCGCCAGGCTGCCCACGAAGGCCGGGGCATTTTCAAGGCTGAAAAACACTCCGGACAATATCAGCATAGGGAAGGTAACCAGGTTCAACAGTCCAGATGCCAGCTCTTCGCTCTTGATTCTCGAGGCGAAAACAAGTCCAAGTGAGATCATGCAGAGTATCGCCATTGTGGTTAACAGGAGCAGATTGAGCCAGTTTCCCTTCATAACGAAGCGGAGGAAGAGATTCGTTCCGGTGAATACGAATACCGAGGTAATAATCACGATCATTAGCCTGGAAACCGCCTGGGCGGACACAAAATTCAAGGGTGAGACCGGTGTTGCCTTCATGCGCTTGAGAACGCCGTTTTTGCGGTAGCGGACTATAACAAAACCGACGCCGAACAGGCAGCTGAACATCATGTTCATGCCGATGACCCCGGGCACCAGCCAGTCCACATAGCGGATCGGCTCCCCGCTCACCGTGGCTTCCTGCAGCAGGGCAGGACTGGACGCGGGTGCGGAAGCCGGAGCCGCCGCGCCGTCCATGAGTCTGCGCAGGATTTCGCTGCCCGAGGCCTCGCTGTTGAGATAGTATTCTCCTCGTGTGAAATCAACCACCATGGAGATTTGATGTTCCCGAAGGCTGTCCAGGGCGTCTTCGAGGCTCGTGCCGTTTGCCGAATAGTCGACAAGCTCAAGACCCTCGGTATCCAGAAGGGTAAACTCCGGCGGGGGGCTGCCGAAAACTCCCACAGTGAACACCGCTTCGTTCCCGCCGGAAAAGGCGAAGGAGAAGCCGAAGACCAGAAGAAAGGGAAAAAGCAGATTCCAGAAAAAAGTGCCGCGGTCCCGGAGGAACTCCATGGTGCGGGCCTTTACCATTGCGTTAAATGAGCGAATTGTTAATGAAGCATTCATGCCTTTCCCCTTATGCTCTCAGTGAAGTGCCGGTCAATTTGATAAACAGGTCTTCAAGATTCGGCTTGTGGATATTAATTCCGTCTATGCCGACTCCCGCGTCCAGAAGATCCTTGACGCTGCGGTCAATGGCGTCGGTTTCTATTTCAAGCCCGGATTCGCCATTGCGTCCCCCAAGATCCTTGTGCAGGCGGCGTGCTTCCTCAGCAGTGAAGGTCTCGTTAAAGGGTATGTGTATAACCGCGCCGGAAAAGTGGCTGCTGAGAAGCCGTTCCGGCGTATCGAGTTCGAGAATACGTCCCTGATCCATAATCGCGATGGTATCGCAAAGCAGCTGGGCCTCATCCATATAATGGGTCGTTAGCAGCACGGTGGTGTTTTCCTCTAGGATGCCCCGGATCAGATCCCAGAAATTTCGCCGGGCCTGAGGGTCCAGTCCGGTGGTCGGCTCATCCAGGAACACAATCTCGGGCTTGGGGATAATCGCCAGGGCCAGAAGCATTCTCTGGCGCTGACCCCCCGAGAGTTTTCTGTTGTCGCGGTTTATTATGTCTCCCAGGGAACAGAGCTCAATGACCTGGTCAATCGGACGGGGGTCCGGATAGAAGGATGAAAATAGTTCAAGGGTTTCCCGTACGGTGATGAACTCCGGCAGGGCGGTGTGTTGAAACTGAATCCCCACCTTTTGCCGGAAGCGGGCGTCTATAGGCTCTCCTTTGAAGAGAATCCTGCCGCCGTCCGGTTCCTGTATTCCCTCGAGCATCTCAATGGTGGTCGTCTTCCCCGCGCCGTTGGGTCCCAGCAGTCCGAAACACTGACCTTGGGGTATCTCGAAATCGATTCCGTTGACAGCCTTCACATCCCCGAAGGATTTACTGAGGCCCTCAATTTTCATAATTGCATTCATATTTGAGAAAATACTGCCCCCGGGTCACGGGGGCAAGATAATGCGGGAGCAGGGTATTTTGTGGGACTGTCCTTAGCTGAGTCCCGGGTAATCAATGATACCCGCCAATGAGCGGAGCCCGGCCTCTTCCCGGTCCCTGATGGTCAGAATTGCCGCTGCCAGTTCTTTGTGGGCTTCCCCCAAAGCTTCCGGCGCACCGAGTGACGCATCGTCGAGGATTGCCCCGTATTCCCTGTCCAGGGTTTCCAGTTCGCTCTGGGCTGCAGTTCCGTCGCTGAGGAACAGTCCATGCCGTTTTTTTAGAACTTCCGCGGCCTTTGCACAGGCGCCGATGGTCTCCGGCAGAATAAACCCTGCGAGATCCTTCCACAGACCGGCGATATTCCGGTACTCATCCGCAACTTCGGATATTTTCTTTTCAGCCAGGATTTCCGCTGCTTCATCAAGAAAATCGGCGAACAGCCCCCGATCTCCCTGAAGGCTCTCGTCTTTCCAATGCAGGAGAGAATACTTGTACATGCTCATCATAGCAGCAAGACGCCGCCGGTCATCGGGGAACTGCTGTGTCCATGAGCTCTTGCCCTTTTCATCACTAAGGTCCTTGGCGAGCCGGGTCATGGCCTTGTAGCCGAAGTTGTTGGCCGAGCCCTTGGGCGGCTTTTCAAAAAAGAGGGAGATGCTGTCGCGGATTCCCGCCAGCACTGCATCTCCAACAGAGGCGGCGGCCGGGGCGTCCAAGGTGATCATAAGGAACCGGTCTTTCTTGATCTTGCCCCGGGCATTATCAAAAAGCTCGGCGCTGCAGCTCAGCTCAGCCCGGCTTCGATCGGCAAAGCGCACCTCGCCGGCCTCTCCCGGTCCCGGGGCCTGGAATACTGTTACGGGCTGCATGGCCCACATCTGCTCTCCGAGCTCGCTGTGTTCATAACCGAGGGTGAATACGTCGGCCCACACTGCAGGTGCCAGGCCCTGTTCGATTGTTTCCGATAGCTTGACAGCGGCCTTGCTGCCGTCTCCCGAGCGTATCAGTTCCTGTGGCAGTAAAAGCCGTTCGCATACCGAATCCCAACCATAGCCTCCGAAGGTATTGCGGGTCAGAATGTTAACCTGGGGATCCTGCCCCTGGTAATCGAATATGAAGTACCCGAATGCCGCACCGCCGCTAATTCCGAAAAGAAGGGCCTCGCTGTACGGACTGCCGTTATGCGGAGCCTCCACGCCCTGATGGGACAAAATCTGAGCGATTGTCGAAAGTTGCGGGGATTTTCCCCCGAGTACGGTAAAGTTGTTGAGTGTGGCCATAGTTTCCTCCGATTCCCGGCGGGCTTCCCGCCGTTTTTCCTGCGGCTGTCATAGCTATTATAATGCGCTCAACAACGGCCGGAGAAAAACTGCGACCTCCAATCCGCGATTATTTCAGAGAATTGACCACATTTCGCAACTTATTCTGTATCTCGCCGGCGATTCCCGCCAGCGACGGGTTCTGAACGGCCTGCATTGAACTCACCGGATCCACCGCGGCGATTTCGATTTTCCCGTCCGGCCACTGCTGAACCGTGACGTTGCAGGGGAGCATGGTGCCGATTTTGTCCTCAGCCTTGAGGGCTTCGTAGGCGAATGGCGGATTGCAGGCACCGAGAATGCGGTAGTTCCGGAAGTCCACATCGAGTTTTTTCTCCATGGTTGCCCTGACATCGATTTCCGTGAGAACGCCGAATCCTTCAGCCTTTAAGGCTTCGGTCACCTGGGCGATTGCCGCGTCGAATTCTCCTCCGATTGTGGTGCTGATGTAATAGCTCATACGGTCTGCTCCTGAATATATGAAATTCTTTATATGATTCTGCAGGGAAAGGTAATGATAAAACGGCTTCCCGTGGAGCTGTTTTTCTCTAGCTGTATTTGACCTCTGAGATTACTGGTGACGATGTTGTGAACGATGCTCAGGCCGAGACCAGATGATCCTTGGAATTTCTTGGAACTGACGAAGGGCTCGAATACTCTCTCCCGGATATCCTCGGGAATACCGTTTCCGTCATCGGAAAAATCCAGGTATACGGTGTCCGGCGCGCCGGCACTGAGGGAAATCCGAATATGAATGTGCCCGTTTTCCCGCCCGGCCAGGCCGTGAAGGATGGCGTTTTCGTACAGATTCGCGAGTATGCGGGAAATAAGGCCGGGAACCGTTTCGATTTCCGCATCCGGTGCGTCGAGGGTATGGCTGTGCCCGCTGTCTTTTATAAGGGGATAGAGATTGCTGAGCACCGAGCGGCAGTATTCCCTCACATTGATTATCCGCTGATCTTCCGAAACCTGATCTATGGAGACTTCTTTGAAGGACTGGATGAGTTCCGCCGCCCGGGAAATATTGCCGGTCACCATATCGGAACTCTTCCTGGTGGTATCAAGAAAGCGCTGAAAATCCTCCCTGCTTATCTGGTCCTTTTTTAGCTTCGATTCGATGGAATTAATGCTCTCTTCCAGCAGGGTTGAGGCGGTCAGCGCTACTCCGATCGGCGTGTTGATTTCATGGGCGACTCCGGCGACCATGGTACCCATTCCCGCGGTCTTCTCCGCTTCGAGCATTCGCCGTTGGGATTCCTCCATCTGTCGGGTGCGCTGCTTTACCTTCTCTTCGAGGGTCTGGCCCCAGCTCTTGAGCTCTACGTTGGCTGCCCTAAGCTTGCGGGTGAGAATGCTCACGCTCAACGCCGATGCCACTACGGCGATTATCAGCACGATGAGACTACTTATAATCCAGGGAGGAATTACCCTTCGGCCGCTTTCTCCGAAATAACTCTCAAAGAGCCGGTTGTAGGGGGAATTCGGATCGGATTTCCAGCGGGCGAGCCGGGCATTAAGCTGCTGCATAAAGAGCCAGTTTTCCCCCTTTGCGGTGGCGTAAGTCGTAGAGTATGCGTTGAAAATTATGCTGGTTCTGAAAATCAGCGGGTAGCCTTCCAAATCGATGAGGTTGGAAACCGCGGCGGCATCTACTTCCCCGGAAGATACAGCCGACAAAAGGGCTGTGTAATCCGCATAGCGGTTCAGTTCAATTTGCACATCGAACTCGTCAATGAAATCGAGAAAGGCTTCTCCGTTCCGGTCTCCGGTCATTATGCCGACGGACTTTTTGTCAAGATCGAGGACTGTCTCTATTGTCGATTGTCGGTTAGCCACAATTTGGGTGTAGGCCGCAAGTACGGTCTCGTCGAGATAGTCCAGAAATTCCGCCCGTTCAGCCGTTCTGGTTACGGCGATGAGCAGATCAATTTCCCCCCGTCTGGTCAACTCGAGGTTTTCTCCCCAACTCCCCTGATTATAGCTGACCTCAAACCCCAGGTCGTCGGCCAGAGCTTCAAGGAGATCAATGTAAAAACCGGTCCGCTGCCCCTGGGAATCAACGAAGGAAAACGGCGGAAGATCGGGCATAAATGCCGCAGTTATTTGTTGTCCTAATAGTGGCTGCGAGGCTATCGCCGTGGCGAGAAGGGCGATGACAAGTGCGCCGGGACGTTTCATTGCTCTTCTTCAATCCTGGCATTTTGAATATCGCGGTAGGACCGAAGGGCGATAAGAACCCGGTCTTTTAAGTCCTGCTGCCGGAGGCTTTCCTTGCGGACGTAATCGTTTATATCGTACTCCCTGATTATGGCGGAAACATTGCTGTAGCCCGGCTGCCCGCTTCTCAGCACAATCCGCAGGTCCGAGTTGCCCAGTTCTCTTCGCACTGCGTTCACCACGTCGAGACCGGCGGTGTAATTTTCCATCACTACGTCCAGGAGCAGGACGGCGGTGTCGGGATGTTCTTTCAGAATTTCGATGGTTTCCTGACCGCTGAAACTGCTGATGATCTCGACAGGTCTGCCCTCGAAAAGAAAACCGCTGAGAACCAGCTTGGTAATCATGTGTACGTCGCCTTCGTCATCAGCCACTACAATGGTCCAGGGTTCAACGTTTTCACCCGGTTGGGCGCTGTCGTCCGAGGGTGCGAATGTCATTTTATCCATGACTTTTTTGGCATCTCCTTTCAAAAGTATAGAAAACCTGTTACCTAATAACAAATGAAAATACCGCAAAAAATCCCGGTCTCAACCCTCGTGCTGCTTTCTCCGTCGAAAACCCAGAGCACCCACGCTCCCCGGCAGCTTCCCGCCGGTTTCACCCCGAAACGACCCCGGTTTTCCCAGGCGGCTGATAGGCTATCGGCGGAGCTCGAGGGAAAGCCGTCGGGGTATTTTGCTTCCAGGGAAAATCTGAGAGACGAAAAGGCCCGGGAAATCCAGGAGCGCTGGAGCCTCCGCAGCGCAATGCCGGAAATTCCCGCGGGATTTCTCTACCGGGGCCCGGCGTTTACCGCACTTGACTACCCCTCGATTGCCGACGGAGCGCAGGCGGAGGGGCCGCGGCTGGGGATTCTTTCAGCGCTCTACGGGCTGCTGAGAGCTGAGGACCTCATGAGAGCCTATCGCCTTGATTTTTCCTATCGGGATCTGAAGATCGACGGACTTCCGCTTTTAGATTACTGGAAACAGACCATCCGGGATTCACTGAGCCGGGAGTGCTGGAAACTGTTTATCGACCTCAGTTCGGGGGAATTTTCCCCCTTGATTCCCGGCGGACTGGCTCCGGTCATACGGATCGATTTCAAGGAATGGCGCAGGGGTGCCTGGCGAAGCGTCAGCGCCACCGCGAAGCAGCTACGAGGTGAAGCGGCCCGCTGGATTCTCACCCATCCCGGCGCATCAGTAGAGACGCTTATGACGTCGGAGTTTAGGGGCCACCGTTTTAATGCCGATCTTTCACAGGGGAATCTCTGGGTGTACAGCCATAATGGACCGGCGTGAGCCCTCGCTGTGACAGGGAAACACAAGCCGGCGGGAATGTAGTATTCTTAATGTACATAACGTTGTCCCCCTTGCGCTGCCGATTGTGAAATCTGCGCAAGAAACCCGATGGTGAGGGGGGCAGTTCCTGGAGTTGCGTATGAACGTGAGTATTAGAATCCGGCTTTTTTTCCTGAGCCTGGCGTCCATGTTGTCTATTGCCGCCATTGCCTTTGCAACCATTTTTGTTTCCTATCAGGCTCAAAACCAGCTGAGCATTGAAAAACTCACCGCAATTCGGGATGTGCGGGCCGATCAGGTGGAGGACTACTTCGATACCATCGCTTCACAGGTGGAGACCATGGCGGAGAATCTCATGGTTGTCCAGGCCATGCGGGAATTCAACGAGGAATTTCAGGCCCTCAAAACCCGAAGCGCGAATACCCCTTCCCGCAACCGGAGCGCGGTTGACGCTTTTTTGGTTCGGGAGTTTCTTCCGAGAATCCCCCAGACTGTACGGCCATTAAATGCCAGCCGTCTGCTTCCCTCCAATGACGCGGGATTCGAGCTGCAGTACCGCTATCTGGCCAGCAATCCCAATCCCGTCGGGCAAAAGGACGAGCTCTCAAGCGCCGGAGTAGACGGCTACGACGCCGTGCATGAGCGCTACCACCGGGTATTCCGCTCGTTTCTCAGAAGTTTTGGTTACTATGATATTTTCCTTGTCGAGCCGGAAAACGGTACAATCGTGTATTCGGTGTTCAAGGAGGCGGATTTTGCCACCGAGCTGACCGACGGACCCTATGCGGAGTCCGGCATCGGCAGGGTCTTCCAGCGCGGTCTTTCCGCTGAAGCCGGCAGCTCGGTGCTCATCGACTTTGATGAATATCTGCCAAGCTACGCAGCGCCCGCTTCCTTTATTTCTTCCCCGGTATACGACGGCGATGAGCTCCTTGGGGTTCTAATCTTTCAGATGCCCATTGAGAGAATTATCAGCGCCATGACCGGCGATCAAAACTGGATAGAAGGGGGGATGGGGCTCACCGGGGAAACTTATCTGCTGGGAACCGACCGCCTTCTCAGGTCGGAAGTACGTCCGTTCCTTGAAAACTCCGCAGGTTTTACGAATGCGTTGCGCGAAGAGCTTCTCCGCGGGGGACAGGCCACCCAGGTCGAGAATTTCGGCACGACAATTCTCCAGGTTTCCGTGCGTAATTTGGCGGTGGATGCCGCGGTCTCCGGCCAGACCGGCAGCATGATTACCGAAAACTATCTCGAGCGCAGTGTGCTCAGCGCTTTCGCGCCGCTGGATATACCGGGGGTCCGCTGGGTCCTCATGGCGGAAATGGAGGTGGCTGAAGCCACCGAAAGTGTGAGACGACTGATTCTCCTTGCCGGTATTATTTCACTGGGCTTGCTCCTCCTTCTGATAGCGGCTGTCAGCCTCATCGGACGGAGCATCACAAAGCCCCTTGGAAGAACCGTGGACATTCTCAAGGATATATCCGAGGGCAGCGGCGATCTGACGGTGCGCATCGGAAACCCCGGCAAGGACGAAATCGGCCAGATGTCCGGGTATTTCAACATTTTTGTCTCCAAACTGCATGACATCGTGGCGGCAATAAAAGAGAAGGCCGGCCAGGCCGAGGATCTTTCAGACACCCTGATGGCCAGTTCTGAGGAGAGTTCGGCGGCGGTATACCAGATTTCCCAGAACCTGAACTCCATCGGTGAACAAGTAAACGGTTTGGACGGAAGCATCCAGGACACTTTCAAGGCGGTAAAAGGGATACTCGATACCGTGGCAGCCCTGAGCCGGGTAGTGGGAACCCAGCGTTCGGCGGTTGACAGCTCATCCTCTTCCACGGAGCAAATGGTTGCCTCGATTCAGTCGGTGAACGGTATAATCGGCAACAGGCAGCAGCGCAGCATAGAACTGCAGCGCATCACCGGCGAGGGCGGTGAAAAACTGGAGAGCACCCTGGAAGTGATTTCCCGGGTGCAGCAGGCTGCGGACAAAATAATGGAGGCGGTTTCCATTATTCAGGCGATCAGCGACCAGACGAATTTGCTGGCAATGAATGCCGCCATCGAAGCTGCCCATGCGGGGGATGCGGGCCGGGGGTTCTCGGTTGTCGCCGATGAGATTCGCAAGCTCTCGGAGACCAGCAGGCAAAATTCGATGGTCATCTCCGAAAGCATTACCGAGTCCGTCGATCTTATCAATCAGGCCATGGAGGCTGCCAATATCACCGGTGAGAGTTTCACCGAAATACAGCGGGAAGTGGAGCTGTTCACCCAGGCTTTCGGGGAGATTGCCGCAAGCATGGCCGAAGTGTCCCAGGGGAGCAATGAGATTCTCGAATCGATTTCCAGCCTGACGGAAGTGTCCAATCAGGTCAATGCCGAGAGCACAAAGCTCAGCGAGGGAGCTTCGGATATTGAGAAAAATATCAGCACTGTGCGGGACGTGTCCACCAGTGTTTCGGGCAGCATTGCGGAGATCGATACGGGCATTAGGGAGATAACCTCGTCGGCCCAGGAGCTCGCGGAACTGGGGCAGCAAAACCGGAGCTATCTCTCGACGATTAACGCCGAAATATCCGTCTTTACCATCGATACTGCCGGCGTTGCGGAAAAAACTTCAGACCTCTCCATCGCCGATGAACAGAGCTCGGAGGACGAGGATTTTGCGGACGGCAACACTGAGGGGACCGAGTCCGGTTGAACGGCGTACCGAGCTGAACGGCGAACCGGGCTACGCGGCGAACCGGGCTGAGCGGCGAACCGAGCTACGCGGCGCGCCGGGCTGAGCACCGGCCTCTTGCGCTTTGGTAATTATTCCGATACGTTGTATTTTTATACATTCTATACAGAGTATCGGAGGCACCATGAAACGCATTACCGCCATTCTCCTACTGTCCGCGGCGCTGTTGGCTACGGCCTGCGGCAGGGATTCCGCAGAAGTTTCGATTGGAATTTCCAAAATTGTCGAGCACCCCGCCCTCAACGCCGTCGAGCAGGGAATAAAAGATGAAATGGCCGCTCTCGGTTATGAAAACATCAGCTTCGATGTGCAAAACGCCGCAGGGGACATCAATACCGCCGGACAAATCGCAAGCAAATTCCTGTTTGATGAGGTGGACATCGCCGTTGGCATCGCCACCCCAACCGCCATAGCCCTGGCAACGGCAATCAGCGACATCCCGGTCATTTTTACTGCGGTCACCGACCCGGTTGATGCGGGACTGGTGGATGACCTTGAAAGCGGAAAAAACAACATTACCGGGGTCAGTGACCTGACGCCGGTCGCCGAGCAAATCGAGCTCCTGGTGGAGCTCACCGGCGCGCAAACCGTCGGCCACGTGTATACCGCAGGCGAACCCAACGCGGTTAGATTGGCCGAGCTTTTTCAGCAGGCCGCCATGGATCTGGGAATCGATTTCGTGCTGACCACCATCGCGGATTCCGGCCAGGTCCGTCAGGCTACCGAGGCCATCGCCGGCCAGGTGGACGCCATTTACGTTTCGACGGACAATACGGTTTTTTCCGCCCTCCCGGCCCTCATCGACGTGGCCAATGCCAACGGCATTCCCGTGGTAACCGCCGACCCTTCGTCTTTTACCGAATATGACGTTCTTGCAGCCTACGGTTTTGATTATTACGCCATGGGCCTGGCTACCGGACGGCTTATAGACGAAGTGCTGCGGGGGGCCGATCCGGCGGATATGGCAACCAGATTTCTCACCGATCCCTCAGATCTGCTGTTGGTCTTAAACCTCGATGTGGCTGAAGAGTTGGGCATTGATATTCCCGCGGACCTGATCGAACGGGCGGGTTCGGTGGTTTCGGGCGGACAGGTCGAAAACCGCTAAGATACCGTTGGGGTTTACATGTTAGAAACGATTATTGCCGAGGGCCTGGTCTACGGGATCATGGCCCTCGGGGTGTTTATCAGCTTCCGCATCCTGGAATTCCCCGACCTGACGGTCGACGGCAGTTTCCCCCTGGGCGCGGCCATATACGCATCGGCCCTCATCGCCGGAGTGCCCGGCCCGTTGACAGGGCTGCTCATTCTCGCCGGGGGATTCGCCGCAGGCACGGTGACGGCGCTGATTCACACCAAACTCAAGGTTCCCCATCTGTTGGCGGGAATTCTCACCATGACCATGCTGTATTCGGTCAATCTGCGCATTCAGGGAAACCGGCCGAACATCAGTTTTCTCAGATATGAAAGCCTGCTTGATCGGGCCGCCGAGCTGTTGCCCGGCCTGCCCCGGGCAGCGGTCATTCTCCTGGTTTTTCTCCTTGCTGCTCTGCTGGTCAAGCTAGTTCTCGATGTGTTTTTTCACACTGATTTGGGACTGACCATGGGCGCCCTTGGCAGCAATGAGCAAATGGTAAAAAGCCAGGGGGTTAATCCCGAAACGGTTAAAATCATCGGGCTCGGCATGTCCAACGCCCTCGTTGCGTTAAGCGGCGCCCTGGCTTCCCAATATCAGGGCTCGGCTGACGTAAACCTGGGCAGGGGAATCGTCATCGCAGGACTGGCGTCGGTCATGATCGGAGAACTAATTCTCCGTTCCAACCGAATATGGCTGCTTACCCTCCGGGTTCTCATCGGATCGGTGCTGTTCCGCGGGCTCATGTTCCTCGCCAGGAGGGCGGTGTTTATCCAGTTGAGACCCAGCGACCTCCAGCTTGTTTACGGGCTGTTTATCGTCGGACTGCTGATATATACCCGGGTACGGGAACAACGCCGGGCTGCAAAAGCAGCGGCCTCCGCCAATCTGACCGGGAATGACGGCAACGGGGGTGAGGAATGATACGGCTTGAAAAGTTATCTGTGGTATTCAACCCCGGAACCGCCGATGAACACGCGGCCCTCAAGGGCATAGACCTTTCGGTTAATCCCGGAGATTTTATTACGGTCATCGGGTCCAACGGCGCGGGGAAGACCACGCTGTTCAACGCCATAAGCGGTAATCTGGGCCTTACCCGCGGGAGAATCATCCTTAAAGATCGGGATGTCAGCTCAATGAGCGAACACCTGAGGGCCCGCTACATCGGCCGGATTTTTCAGAATCCTACAATGGGTACCGCGGGAAACATGACCCTCGAAGACAACATGGTCATAGCCATGAAAAAAGGGTTCCGTGGCCTTCGGATTTCCCTCAATGAGCGGCTGAGGGAGCAGTTCCGTTCCCGCCTGGTCGACCTCGACATGGGGCTTGAAAACCGTTTGAAGGAGAATGTGAGTATGTTTTCTGGGGGGCAGCGACAGGCGCTAACCCTGCTTATGATGGTGCTCAGCACTCCGCAGCTGGTGCTGTTGGATGAGCATACTGCCGCCCTTGATCCCCGCAATGCCGCGAAGGTGCAGGATCTCACTGATCGCTTCATCGCCGAGCACTCCCTTACCTGCATGATGGTAACCCACAACATGCAGCATGCCATTGACCACGGCAACCGCCTGCTTATGATGGATGGTGGCCGGATTATCCTCGATGTGGCCGGTGAGGAAAAAAAGCGCCTGACGGTTGCCGGGCTGGTAGAGCGCTTTCATCAGATAACACAAAAGGACTTTGCCCGGGACGACGCCCTGCTGGACTGACGGCCGCCGTCTCCCTGTTTAGCTTGGTACTGCCCCCAAAACAGCTGATTTTACTGTAATAAATCATTATGTGAGAACAACTAGGTTGAACTTGGGCGATGCTTGCAGTGAAACGCGGGTAAATCGTCTTCCACAAACGGATAAGATGATTTAAATCAGCTGTTTTGGGGGCAGTACATTTAGCTTGAACCCTATATTGAAAATTGTGCCGCGTGATTGCAATCGCGCGGTATTTTTTATTGACATTACTGTGTAATACACACTATATTGTGACATACAGGAGTGTGTCATGGAAGTGAACGGAAAGATAATGCAGAACCTGCTGCAGGAGCTCAAACGGGGATCCCTGGTTCTCGCAGTGCTCTTGAGTACCGGGGAGCAAGCCTACGGGTACGCCCTGGTAACCCGACTGCAGGAATCGGGCATAGACGTCGAGCAAAACACCCTCTACCCGCTGCTTCGGCGTCTGGAGCAACAGAGCCTCTTGGAAAGTGTCTGGGATACCGGCGAATCACGCCCCCGGAAGTACTACCGGGTGACTGATGAAGGCCGGCGGGTAGCCGGGGAACTTACCCGGCAATGGAGGGTTCTGACGGCCAGCATGGAAAGGATCATCGGCGCCGGCGGCACCGACGGGGAATCGGCAACAAGCAAAGGAGATATCATATGAAAATTCTTGAACAGTATATTCGCTCGGTGGCATACAGTCTGCCGTATTCCAAACGAACTGACGTGACCCGGGAGCTCCGCTCCCTGATGCTGGATGAAATTGAGCAGCGATTCGGGAAGGATCCCGGCGAAGAGGATCTCAAGAGCTATCTGGAAGAATACGGATCACCGGCTAGGGTAGCGGCGGATTACAGGGACGGAAACGGCGTAATCGCCGAGGCATTTCGTGATATCTACTTTCTTATACTCAAGATTGTCTTCGCCGCCCTTACGATTGCCCTGACCGTCGTGTTTTTCGTCGAGCTTGGGAGCGGTCCGGCCCCTGACACCGGTATTATCGGTTCCATCGTCAACCTGCCCCTGGAGATTTTCAGCGCCATCCTCTCGGCGACCGGAGCAATAACTCTGGTCTTTATTTTTCTGAGCCGGGCGGTATCGGAAAAAGCAGGGGAGCTGGGAGCCGACGACTGGACCGTTGAGGATTTGAAGTCCATATCTCTTGAGGAAGAGGTCGGCAGCCTCGCCGGGGCAATCGCCGGTCTGGTGTTCGGCGGCATTTCGGTGTTGCTGCTGTTGCTGTACCCCGAGGTGTTCGAGCTCATTGAGCGGGGCTTTGAGGGATCGGGCCTTCGGCTCGGCCATTACATACAGACCGATGCATTCAGACCGTTCGGGTGGGTGCTTGCCGCATTCTGGCTCGCCGAGATGGGCATCCAGGTTCTCGTTCTCCGACAGGGCAGCCGCAGCAGAAAACTGATTGACCTGTCCGCTATTGTTACCGGCCTCGAAATGCTCGCCTTCGCCCTGCTTACCTTTCTCCCCTCCCTGTACGGCAGCGCCCCTGTATGGGACCGGGCCCTGTTGTCCGGCGAAGGTGGGGCGCTGATATCCACTCCGTGGTGGAATGGTGTGGGCCTGATCTTTTTTATCGGTTTTATGGTCACCCTTGGGGAAACAGTGGTTTGGGTATTTAGGAAAATACGTAAAATGTACCCGCAATCGGGCAAAATATAGAGTTTATCTGGTCGAATTTTGAACTTTGATATATAGTCAGGGTAACGGAAACCGCAGATGCTCCAGATTGATGAAGATTTCGCCGCACACATCTTGCAAAACTACTCCCTGACTTCCCGGGACCTTGAAATGCTCCTCGATGACCTCGAGGAGTATTTTAACGTTGAAGTGACGGAGTTTATCCGGAATCGACATATTGAACTTCAGAAGAAGGGTTTGAAAAACAACGAAATCTACCTCGCCGTCAAGCAGGAGCTATTGCGGTTTCGTTTCACCGCCCCGGATCTGAGCATCCGTCAGATCCGCAGAATCATCTACGGGTAAAAATTTTTATCAGCCTGACGCTAAAAATCGAGGCGGGGCTGTGGGAGGAACCATGTGCGGAATCGTCGGATACTGCGGGCCGAGGAAGGCCATGCCGGTGCTCATTCAGGGCTTGCGTCAGCTGGAATACCGGGGGTATGACTCTTCGGGGATAGCCCTGCTCCAGGGAGATGCCATCAATGTGATAAAAAAACAGGGAAAACTGGCGAACCTCGAAGGGGCTTTGCCCGCCAGATCGGCGAGCACCATCGGAATAGCCCACACCCGCTGGGCCACCCATGGCGGGGTTTCCGATGAAAACGCCCATCCCCATCTAAGCGGAAACGGCCGGGTTGCGGTGGTGCACAACGGAATTATCGATAACTTCGTCGATTTGCGGGAGGAACTGAAAGAAAAGGGATACTCCTTTCTCAGCGAAACCGATTCCGAGGTGCTAACTCATCTCATCGATTCATACCTCGAATCGGGCAGCGAGCCCGAGGCGGCGGTTGCTACCGCCCTGTCGCGCATTCAGGGTACATACGGCATCATCGTGCTCTTCCGCGACCAACCCGAACTCCTGATCGGAGCGCGAAACGGCAGTCCCCTCATTGTGGGTGTCGGCGAAAAAGAGATGTTTCTGGCATCTGACGCCACCGCGTTTATCGGCATGTCCCGTCAGGCAATCTACCTGGATGACGGCGAGATGGCGGTCATCACCCCCCGGGAGTACAAGACCGTCAACCGCCAGCAGCAGCTGGTGGACAAACCGGTTGAAGAAGTGGACATCGAGGAAGCCGAGGCCTTGAAGGGCTCCTATGATCACTTCCTTTTGAAGGAGATTTTCGAGCAGCCCGATGCAGTTCGAAGGGCAATGGGCGAAGGCGGACGTTTGCTCAAAGATTTCGGCACGGCTAAGCTCGGCGGTTTGAATCTCGAGAAACGGGATTTCTTCGATGTAAACCGGATACATATCCTCGCCATGGGCACCGGATATTATGCCGGGCTCGTCGGGGCAAGCATGATAGAAAACCTGGCCCGGATACCTGTGCAGGTTTTCGACGCCTCGGAGTTTCGGGTGAGCAACCCGATCGTTCAGCGCGATACCCTGTACCTCGCAATCAGCCAAAGCGGTGAAACCGCCGATACCATACAGGCGGTGAAGGAAGTTCAGAACAAGGGCGGCCGGGTGCTCGGCATCGTGAATGTCGTAGGTTCCACCCTGGCCAGGCTCACCGAGGGCGGGGTATATACCCATGCGGGCCCGGAGAAATCCGTCGCCTCAACCAAGGCCTTCACCAGTCAGTCCACTGTTCTGGCGCTGCTCGCCCTTCTTTTGGGCAGGATGCGGGATGTACCGGTGCGCCGGGGCAAGGAACTCGTCGATGCCCTAATGGAGCTCCCCGACAAGATCCATCAGACCCTCGGGCTCCAGCACCGGATTCGCCAACTGGCAAAGAAATACAAGGAGTATCACAGCGTGCTCTTTATGGCTCGGGGCAATCAGTACCCCATTGCCCTGGAGGGAGCCCTCAAACTCAAGGAAATTTCCTATATACACGCGGAGGGATTCTCTTCCGGCGGTTTAAAGCACGGTCCCCTGGCGCTAATCTCCGAAGATATGCCCTCGATTTTTGTTGCCATGGACGGCGATACTCTGGAAAAGGATATTAACAACATCCAGGAAGTGAGAGCCCGCAAGGGTAAGACCCTGGTAATTACCGACTCCTCGGACCCCCGTCTGGAGGACGTAGCTGACGATCTGCTGCGCATCCCCAAAACCGATGAGGTTCTTAGCCCCATCCTGACGGTGGTTCCCCTCCAGCTCTTCGCCTACTATGTGGCCCTGGAGCTGGGCCGGGAAATCGACCAACCGCGGAACCTGGCTAAGAGCGTGACGGTGGAGTAGGTTTGCTGTAAAGCAAAGTTGGAAGGATATCGTCAACGTCCTCGTGAAATTCGATATCCTTCTGACTTTAAGCTTTGGATGTGCCTCAATTACATGATTGCTATTGATTTCTTTTCTGAAGCAGTCAAAGGAAAAGCAATGAAGATTTATCGTTTTGATTCAGAGTTAGGTCGCGAAATTGATTTATTTAACAGTACCGAATTAATTCAAACTCCAATTGGAAACTCATATCAGAAGCAAAAGTCAGTTGTGTGTATTGTGGAACCGAATCCGTACTAAACTATCGCTCCTCGTATACCCGAACGAAGTCCACAAGCATTCGGGCGGGGTATTGCTCCGGGTCCACTCCCTGCTGGCCGCCCCACATGCCTCCGACGGCGATATTAAGTATGAGGTAGAACGGGCGGTCGAAGGGCCAGGCTTCCCATCCGCTATGTTCATTGTTATATCTGCCGACAAGTTTATCGTCGACGAAGAAATCGAGGTAGTCCTCTGTCCATTCCATTGCATAGAGATGAAACTGGTCGTTTACCGTGGGGATCGACAAGGTCGATGTAAAATGATTGCCCAAGGGATGGTTGTGTTTTGAGGTGTGCACCGATGCGTGGACTACTCCGTTGTCAAAACCTACGTGCTCCATAATGTCAATTTCGCCGCTGTGAGGCCAGCCTGTGCGCCCTTCGCTGCTCACCGGGAGCATCCATATGGCCGGCCAGGTTCCCAGAGCAGATGGTAGCTTTGCCCTCACTTCGATTCGTCCCAAATACATGTTAAGACTGAACTGGGTTGTCATCCGTGCGCTGGTGTAGCCACGTCTGGTGCCTTCGATGTGGCGGGCCTCAATTATGAGGGTGCCGTCCTCGACCCGGGAATTATCCCGTTGGTTCCGGTATGCCTGCAGCTCCTGATTAAATGCCCCGGGTGGAAGAATTTGATGCCACCACAGGTCGGGATCCGGTTCACCGTCAGATTCAAACTCGTCGTTCCATACTAAGCGCCATTGCGATGGGTCTTCCACGCTTGCCTGCGGTCGGCTTCCGCAGGAGAACAATAGGATCTGCGAGAGTATCAGTATTGCGATGGCTATGGCCGGAATTTTATGGCTTTGAAAAGCTGTTGTGATTTTCACTTTTACCCCTTCTATGGTGAATGTGAATAGGTGAATGCCTGTGCCGGGGATTCGCGCCGGCGGTCCGAGGCCGGCGATTCGTCTCCCCGTAACTATTCAGATCCGGCGGAGACGAATCGCAAAAGACTAGAGGCCTCGCTTATCAAGGCGCTTCATGACGAAGCGGTTTACCATGGTCAGGATTACGATAATAAAGAATATGAGCCAGGCGATGGCGCTTGCTTTCCCGAACCGCGCGTTTCTGAAACCCGTCCACATCAGGTAGAAGGCGGTGGTGAGTCCCGTTTCCTGAGGTCCGCCGAGACCTTCATACCCGCCCATGAGGACGAAGGGTTCATCGAAGAGCTGCATGCCGCCGATGATGCTCATCGTCACGCCAAAGAAAATAATCGGAATAAGGAGGGGAAGAGTTATGCTCGTATGAGTTCTCAGGCGTCCTGCGCCGTCCACCTCTGCTGCCTCATACAGAGAGCGGGGTATGGCCTGGAGCCCTGCGAGATAAATGATCGTGTTCCAGCCTATGAATCGCCAGTTAATTAATGACGCGATCATCACCTTTGCCGGCATGGGTTCGGTAAACCATTTAACCGGTTCGCCTCCGAATCTTTCGATGATAAAGTTGAGCCAGCCGAAGTTATTGTCGAAGATTTGCGAGAAGATCAGGGTCGCCGCCACCGTGCTGGTGATGTAGGGGACAAAGAATGAGGTTTTGAAAAACTCCTTGCCCTTCAATCTCACGTCGTTCAGCATAATCGCCAATGGTATTGCGATGAAGTGCTGAGTCAGCGAACCAAAAATCAGCAGCCAGAATGTGTTCATCAGGGATTTCCCGAAAAACACGTCCACCGTCAGCAGGTTCACGTAGTTGCGCAACCCGACGAACTCAACCGGACCTGCCTGAGTCCATCGCCAGAATGATATGTAGAAAGAGAATGCAATCGGATAGAGGCCAAAGATCAAGAAAAGAATAAAAAACGGCGAGACGAACAGATACGGTGCGGCTTTTGGATTTCTCAGCAGACTTTTTTTCATGGCTATCCTCCTATCCCTTTACTGCGCCGGCGGCAAGATTTGAGATTATCTGCCGGGAAAAGAAAATAAAGGCGACTAAGAGCGGCAGTATGGAAAGGGCGGTTCCCAGCATTAGCCCTCCAAAATTACCGTCGCTTTGGCGAAACAGGGAGGAAAGGGCTACCGGCAAGGTCGTATTCCTCGTATCGGGAAGCATTACCAGGGCGCCGAGAAAGTTATTCCAGCTGCCGACAAAGGTTACCGTTCCGAGAATCGCTACGGCGGGCTTTGCCAGGGGAAAGACGACATGACGCAGCATTCCGAACTCACTCACTCCGTCGATTCTCGCGGCGAACATCAGATCGGTTGGAACTGAGTCTTCAAGAAACTGCTTCATGAGAAAAATACCAAAGGCGCTGGCCATTCCCGGCACGAATAGAGGAAGCCAGGTACCGAACCAACCGAAGGCAACCATCATCCGGAAAAAGGGAATGATATTCAAGAATGGAGGTATGGCGAGGGTCATAACAACGAACATCAGTATTGCGTTTTTTCCTTTGAAATCATATTTCGCAAACGCGAATCCTCCCAGGGTTGAAAAGAATACCGTGGTGGTCGTGGCAAGTACTGCAATGCCGAGGCTATTGTAAAACGACTTGAGAAAACGTATTTGGCTGGTCAAAGCGGTAAAATTCGCCGTTAATGACGGGCCGAACCAGCTATGCGGCGGGTTAGCGAACGGGACCGCATGGGTCGCAAGGACAAAGACGTAGAAGAACGGAAAAATAAACAGAAATGCAATGAAAGCCAGAAAAAGGTATTTGATTATGGTTCCGATTCGTACGTTGATCTTTTTCCGGCGAGGGCCGATTGCCCCGGCAGTGACCGACGGGGAAGCCCCGACAGCGGTATTGTGGTTGCTGGTACTCATGTTCCCCCCTCAGCCGGCTGCTCTTTCGAGCCGGCTCTCTGAACAGCGCCGGCGGCAGTGCCCCGCCGCCGGTAAGCTGTTGTGAACGGGCCGTGTTTGCGCCCGGACTATTGAATTGTGGCGATTATTTGAGCGCGAGCCTCGTCATACGCTTCCTCAATTCCCAATTCACCGGTGATTACGGAGATTACCGCATTGTTCCAAATTGAGAGGGCAGTGGCGTCGAACTCCGAAACCACGGTGGTGGGCATGGATTCCGCGACATCTGCGAATATTTCCCGAACCGGTTGATTTCCGAAGTAGGCGACGGGTTCGCTCATGATCGGGTCGTCATATGTAGTGGTGAGCGCAGGATATGCGTCAATGGTGGCAAATGTGGTCAGCTGGGCAACCTCGCTGGTGGTGAGGTATTTGATGATTTCCCAGGCGACTGCCTTTTGGTCATCGGGTACCATTTCGGGTATGCCGAGGTATGTTCCGCCGAGGGCCGCAGGAAACCGTCCCGGTAGATAGGTTATTCTCCAGTCATCCACTTCGGGAGCCATCCAGGTGCGAAGAGCGCCGCCGAACCATGCGCCGTTCACCATAAGCGCAACGTCGCCGTTCTTGAAGCTTTCGGTCCAGGGACCAGACCATGCGCCGTAATCCGCATCGACGCCGGCTTCGCGAATTGCCGATACGAGTTCAAGGGCGTTAATGAATTTTTCCTTCGGCTCAAGCGGCCGATTATCTATGAACCAGTCGCCTTTTCCGCCGTTGAGCGGCACCAGCGCGACGTCATTCGGATGGCTGAAGGCAATTTGACCGGCGTCCCGCAGCTCAGTCGCTATGTCGAGTATGTCGTCCCAGCTTTGGGCGTCGATGACGTCCTGAGGATCAACACCGGCGGCTTCGAGCAGGCTTTCCCGGTAGAACATGACAGCAGGAGCTATGTCAACCGGCATGGCGACAAGGCGTCCGGTTCGGGTGGTCGCATTTGACATGGCAAAATCAACGAGATCTGCGCCGGCTTCGACGCCGTTGAAGGGTTCCACTGAAAGATCCGAGAGACCGCCGCCTTCGACGAACTGGGCGATGAATCCCACCTCAAGAGCTTCGATATCGTTGGTTGCTTCCTTAGCCGCCAAAACGGTGGTCAACCTGTCGTGGTGTCCCCCGAAATCGCTGGTCTGGAAGGTGATCGTCACATTGGGGAATTTTTCCTTAAAGTCATCGGTGGCGAATACCGCGGTATAAGCCGCCTCCAGGTCGCCGTACAGACCGATGCTGATTTCATATTCCTGGTTCGGATCGTATGCCGCGATGTCGCTGCTGGCAGCTCCGCCTCCGCAGCCGCTAAATAAAATGGTTATCCCGATAAAAAGGATAACGGTGGCCGAAATGAGTCTCCTCATCGCAAACCTCCCTTTCTGATGTGGTATGCCGCCGAAGCGGATTAGTTGATGCAATCAACTAAATAAGATCATCCCACGGTTTTTTTTCTTTGTCAATGAATAAGTTTCCCAAAAAAACAAATAGAATTCCAATATAGACCGATTTCACGGGCGTACAGGGAGCGGGGAGAGTAATCATCAGGATTGTATGGTTTCGGCGGTATTATGCGTCTTCTAAGGTCATTCGCAAGAGTTCAATGCCGTAGGGGTAACTACCGCTGTATTCCTCATGGACATCCGGTACGGAGTACAGTCTGTTGAGGAAGTAGGCCGCGGCGCCGGTGGCCACCGCATGTGTCGCGTCATCTGAGAAATCAATGGAACAGCTTATCGGGCTGTCATACGTCCAATTGCTTTGAATTGCCTCTGCTAGCTGATCGAGCAGGTAACCCGCATCGAGTAAAAAATCCCCAAAGAATCTCACATGGGTGATGTTGAGGGTGTTGACCAGAAGTGCAAGGTTTCCGCTCAGTTCACGCATGGCTTTTTTCCAGACATCCATGTCGGTGTGCAGCCGGCTCACCTCTTCGGCAGTAATCCCCAATTGAGTCGGATTGGGATTATCCGGATTTTTAAATATCGATTGGAACTCCCCGGCGGTGAAATTATCGCCGTGAAGGACGCTGTCTTTGATTACCAACCCCAGGCCTAGGCCCAGACCCTCGATATCGCTCTGGTTCTCCGATTTTCCCATCCCGGTTCTTCGGAATTCTCCCAGCACGCAGAGAAAGTTTCGGTCATGCTTTGTACGCTTTTGCATTATGACGTTTAGGCAACAGCAATTGGCGTCATTCTCTATGACCATCGGGAACTCCAGTCTGTGTTCCAAGCGTTCATGGATGTCCAGGGGTTCTCTTATGTTGAGTGGATTGGAAGAGATAATGACTCCCTCGTAAGGATTAATCTGGCCGGACAGCCCGACGCCCAGGCCAAGCACTCGCCTTCCCAGATCCTGTTGGCTGCGGGAGCATTCCTCTATAGCTTCCCAGAGGACGTTCTCAAGTTCGCTGCCGGGTTCGATGGGCCTGCCGGTGTACCGGTCAATAACCTCACCCACGGGATTGACGGCCACGGCATTCCAGGAATCCGTCCGGATCTCAATGCCGAGGATCACTCCTAATTCGGGGTTAATGAACAGGCCCGTAGGCCGACGACCCTTGCCTTGAATGACATAGGACTGGTCCGCGAGAATGAGCAGACCTTCTTCAAGGAGGGAGTTAACTATTTTGGTAATGGTGGACTTGTTCAGGTTTAATTCCCGGGATAGGTCTATTCGGCTGATGCCGGCATTCGACCACACGGCGTGGAGGATTCGCGTCGCATTGATGCTCACATCCAGGAGCGGCATAATACCCCCTTTGTTTCTTTAAGCAACTTTTTCATCATCACCCCTTACACTCAGCTTGTCAATGTAAAGTTTCTCTTGTAAACTTAATAACCATCCAATCGTACCAGGAGCCTTCACATGAAACGTCCCCAAAGCACAACACAGCTCGGCAATTGCCCGATTATCGCCGGGAAAACCTCGGTCACCGGGGCCATAGTAGAAGAGGCCGGCAAACTCTGGTATCGCATCTCGAATTACGATGCCATGGAAGCCTTCTTCATGACATTGACCAATCCGGGAAATCTGTGGTTTTTCATTTCCAGCACCGGCGGGTTTACCGCAGGCCGGATAGACCGTGACCATGCTCTATTCCCGTATACCACTGATGACCGGGTTCGGGACGGTCACGTGCACAGCGGTTCCATTACCCAGTTCCTCGTCGGAGACGCGAAAAAAATGTGGCAGCCGCTTCAATGGAACACCCCGGGCTTGTACGAGACGAGCCGTAATATATATAAATCTGAACTCGGTGACGCATTGATTTTCGAGGAAATCAACAGCTCACTTGAGCTTGTTTTTCGCCTGCGCTATGAGACGAGCCCCCGCTTCGGGATTGTTCGACATTGCAGCCTAAAAAACCTGAGCGATACGGCTGTGGAAATCAGCTATCTCGACGGTTTGCGCAACATCCTGCCATCCGGAGCCCAATACCGAACCCAGGAATCTTACTCCAATCTGTTGGATGCATACAAGCGCAGCGAACTAGAGCAAAGCAGTCGGGTCGGCGTATACGCCCTCAGCGCTACCCTTACCGATCAGGCAGAGCCGAGCGAAAAGCTGCTGGCCAACGTGCTGTGGTCATATGGCCTGCAGGATTCCCTCGTCCTGCTTTCCGACGATCAGATCCCGGCTTTTTCCAAGGGTTACCCGTTAACTCCGGAGACCGATATCCTGGGTCAGCGTGGTGCGTATATCATCAATGGACGCATGCAAGTGGACGCGGGCGGCAAGGCCGAGTGGGGCATGGTGGGAGATGTTGATTTTGATCACTCCAAGCTTGTTTCCCTTATCGATAGTCTCAACGATGGGGAGGCGTTGTTAGGTGAACTGCGGGCCGATATCGCCCTCTCATCCACCAAGCTGGCTGAGATAATAGAAGCCCACGACGGGAATCAGATTGTCGGCAGTCCGGAAAGCGCAATGCACCATAAAGCGAATATCCTATTTAATCTGATGCGCGGAGGTTATTTTTCTGAAGGCTATAAAATTAGCCGGCAGAATTTTCGCGCCTTCGTCAGAGACTGGAATGCGCCATTGGCTGAAATATGGGATAAAAAAATCATCGACGGCCTTCCCCTGCGGTTCAGCACCCGCCGCTTGCGCAGCTTCGCAGAGGACAGCGGTGATCCGGATCTGCACCGGCTGAGCATGGAATATCTCCCGCTGACCTTCAGTCGCCGGCACGGCGATCCCAGCCGTCCCTGGAACATGTTTTCGATCCGCACTATGGATGCCGACGGTAAACCGGCGATCGGCTATCAGGGCAACTGGCGGGATATTTTTCAGAATTGGGAGGCGTTGTCGGCAAGCTATCCCGGGTATCTGCCCCAAATCATAACGAAATTTCTCAATGCCACGACTATCGACGGGTATAATCCATACCGCATATCCCAGCACGGGGTGGACTGGGAAGCTCCCGAACCCGACGACCCCTGGGGCAATATCGGCTATTGGAGCGATCATCAGATTGTCTACCTTTCCCGGCTGCTCGAGCAGCTCGAGCATTACCTTCCCGGCACCATGGCCGATCTCCTGGCCGCTGATAATTATGTGTTTCCACATGTGCCCTATCGAATCGCAGGCTGGCAGGCGATTAGAAAGGATCCCTATAATACCATCAGCTTCGATGAGAATTTGCACCGGGAGCTCATTGCGCGGAGCAAATCCATTGGTGCCGACGGCAAGCTGCTTTTAAACGCATCAGGGGTGCCCCTGCGAGTGGGATGTATGGCGAAGCTGTTGATTCTGTTTTTGGCCAAACTCGGGAATTATGTTCCCGGCGGCGGCATATGGATGAATACCCAACGGCCGGAATGGAATGACGCGAACAATGCTCTTGCGGGCTGGGGGCTCTCAATGGTGACCCTCTATTATTTGCAAAGCTACATCGATGTAATTCTCAAAATAATGGATGAGCTTGAGGTCGTCAGTTTGCCCGGCATTCTCGCCGAATGGCTTGAGACTTCGGCCTCGATACTGGAAGGCGCCCAGGCGAACAGCGTCAAAGATCCGAGCGCCCGCTACCGCGTATTAAGCGCTTTGGGCACGGCCGCCTCCGCATATAGAGAACAGGCGTACGGGGGTATATCCGCCGATAATGCGGTGCAGTTCTCAGCAGAGCGCATGGCCTCCTTCTTCAACGATTGCCGGCGGAGCTTCGGCCAGACCATTGCGCACAGCATGAGGGAAGACGGAACCTTCGAGTCATATCAGATTCTTCGGCTCGAAGGCGATCGGGCAATGGTAGAACGGCTGTATCCCATGCTCGAAGGTCAAGTCGCAGGACTTTCTCTCCACGGTCAAGACCCCGAGGCTCTTTTGAGGATATTGGACAAGATGAAATCCGGTCCGCTGTATCGCGAAGACCAGAAATCCTACATGTTATATCCCAACAGACGCCTGCCGGGTTTCCTGTCCAAAAACAGAATACGCGAATCGATGATTAGGGAGTACTTTGACCGGAATGAGCTATCAGCTCTTGTTCCCCATATCCTGACCAGGGACTGTAGGGGCGACTACCATTTCCCCGGCCATTACCGTAACGCAAAAGACCTGAAGGCGGATTCCCGCGGGATGGACGGCGAGCTTGCCGGGAAATTACAGCAGCTCTTTGAAGAAACGTTTCACCACAGTGCCTTTACCGGCCGGTCCGGAACCTTTTTTGCCTATGAGGGTCTGGGAAGCATTTATTGGCATATGGTTTCCAAGCTGCTGTTGGCGGTGCAGGAGCGCCTGGTCGAAGCCCGGCTCGACGGCGAAGAACCGGAGCTGCTGGGGAGAATGAAGTCGGCTTATGCCGATATTCGAAGAGGCCTGGGTTTTGTCCGGAATCCGAAAGAATACGGAGCATTTCCCACCGATCCCTATTCCCACACGCCCTGGGGCAGGGGCGCGCGTCAGCCCGGAATGACCGGCCAGGTCAAGGAAGAAGTGCTCACCCGACCCGTGGAACTCGGAGCTGTGATCCGCAAGGGCAAAATCGTTTTTCTCCCCGAACTGATTCTCGATGATCAGTGGCGTGAGCCCGAGGGCCGCATAGGCTTCAGCATATGCGGAGTGCCGGTTACCATCAAACGCGGTGATAAAAGCGAGATGGTTATTCACCGGGAAAACGGCGTCCGGATGAAGCGAAGTATCCTCCAGGTGCCGAGCGAAGTAAGCCGGGAGATTTTCTGGAGGAGCGGAAGCGTGCTGGCAATTGATGTACAGGTGAAAGTCTGATTTGCTTGTTGCCGGGGCGATCTGCTCTGGCAACTGCTGCTGCACAGTACGCGATTCTCATTTAGCTGGTCCGGTAACCCAGGGGATACTCCAGAATTCTCGTCTGCCCGGCGGAGAGCAAGACCTTCCCTTCATCGGAAACCGGATGGTCGTCATGCAGGCAATCGCCGATGCTCCCAAACGCCGCAACTTCGCTGAAAGCGCTTTTTTTCAGGCTGATGACCTGGGCATCTCCGAAATTTATCAGGAAGAGATACTCGGTATCCGGACCTCGGCGCAGCAGGACCTCCACATCGCCTTTTTTCTGTCCGGATTCGGTGCCCGCTACATCCGAGACTATCGACTCGACTCCTGCGGCCGTGCAAAAAATGGAAACCAGATATCGGTTCCAATCAGCCTCACCCAGGCAGCCGGAATACCAGAACTCCCCCGATCCGACTGGGTTAACTGTAAGGGCCCCCCGGCCCGCGAAGGGTCCCTCGCTAATTTCAGCCAGCACCCGGGCGCCGTCAGCCGTGAGCGGTTCGAACCACCGGCTTGCACTAAAGGTTCTCCCCTCCGCAGTTATACCTAGCATTTTGCCCTCGGGCAGGGGACAGAATTCCGTGAAATGCATTCCGCAGAAATCTGCAAACCCTCCGGGGTAGCCCCCGGGGTACACGCCGTCTCCGGGGTCGACCATCCCCGACCAGGGACCGGCAAGAAAATGACCGCCGGCCTGGCAATACTCGCGAATGCGTTGAGCAGCCTCTGGTGAGACCATATGCAGTAGCGGCGCGGCAATTGCCGGGTACGCTGAAAAATCCCCGTCGACGGAAATGATGTCAACCGGGATGTGCAGTTCCCGGAAACCCCGGTAAATCCGGTCTATGGCGTCGAGATATCTGAGTTCCGTGCTGGGGCCCGGTTCGTATTCCGCCGACCACCAGCTTTGGTAATCGAAAACAATTGCCGCCCGGTTATGCGAGCGGCTGCCCGAAAGCCCGGCCAGGTCAATCAGGCGACGCCCCAACCGGCTGATTTCCGTGAAGGTCCGCGAGTCATCCCGGCCGCTGTGGTCAACCATTGCGCTGTGCCATTTTTCCGCCCCCCGGAGGCTTTGCCGCCATTGAAAGAACATAATCGCATCGGCCCCGTGGGCAAGGGCCTGATAGCTGAACCGCTCCATCATACCCGGCGGCTTTACCTGGTTTATCTTCCGCCAGTTCACCTGGCTTGAAGCCTGTTCCATGAGAATAAACGGCGCCCCGTTTCCCAGTCCCCGCATGATGTCGTGGTCCAGGGCGTTGTGGGCCGGGTCGTAATGGGAGTCAGGGTCGGGGTAGCTGTCCCAGCTGATAACGTCGACGTGGGGCGACCAGGCGAAGTAGTCCACGGGCTTGAAGCGCATCATAAAATTGGTGGTGACCGGTATTTCCGGGGTTATTTCCTTGAGAACCGCCCGTTCATTGAGGTAGCATTCCAGAAGGCTGTGAGACATGAATCTCCGGTAATCCAGAACATGGGCGGGGTTCCGCTGGGCGCTGCTCACCTTCGGCGCGGGTATTTGACTAAAATCTCCGTAGCTCTGGCTCCAAAACCTGGTACCCCAGGAGTCATTGAGGGCGCCGATGCTGCCGTACCGGTTTTTCAGCCAGCTCTGAAATTCGTCGCGGCAGGTATTGCAGTAACAGGCATCGGTGTGGCAGGCGTACTCGTTGTTTACATGCCAGAGTATCAGCGCCGGATGCTTGCCGTAGCGCTCGGCCATGCGCCGGGCCAGCGCGCCGCTCAGCCGGCGGAGATCGGGGTTGTTCGGACAGTAACTTTGACGGGAACCGTAGTTTACCCGCCGCCCGTACTCGTCTACCGGCAACACATCGGGGTAGGCCACCGACAGCCAGGGAGGCTGGCTGGCAGTGGCGGTAGCCAGATCGATGCTGATGCCCCCCCGGTGAAGCCGTTCGACTATGTCATCTAGCCATTCGAAATCCCACCTGTCCTCCGCGGGCTGCAGCAGGGCCCAGGAGAAAATCCCCAGTGATACGCAGTTGACCCCGGCTTTTTGCATGAGCTCGATGTCCAGGTCCCACACTTCCCTGGGCCACTGCTCCGGATTGTAGTCGCCGCCGTAGAGAAGGCCATTGGGGGGGGCGAACCCGCGTTTTTTATCCCGTTGCATTGTGGCTATCCCTTCAAACCGCTGGACATAATGCTCTTGAGGTAATACTTCTGCATGGAAATGAACACTATGACCGGGGGAATAATCGTCACCGCCGCACCGGCCAGAATGAGATTTAATTTATCCGATGCCCGGCCCTGGAGCTGACTTAAGGCGAGGGTGAGAACCGAATTGTCGCTGCCGATTTTTATGATTATCAGCGGCCACAGGAATGAATTCCATGCGTACAGGAAGGAGAATGTTGCCAGAGTCGCTATTCCCGGCATGACCGCGGGAATAAAGAGCTTGCGGAGCATAAGCCAGCGGGAAGCGCCGTCTATGTATGCCGCCTCCTCGAGCTCCTTTGGTATGGCCAGAAAGAACTGCCGCATGAGGAATGTACCGTACACCGTGAAAATCCAGGGAACAATAAGGGCTGTTGTGGTGTTTACCCAATCCAGGGCCTGCATTACCTGGTACAGCGGGATTATCAGCACCACGAAGGGGATCATGTAGGTCGCCAAATATAGCAAAAAGAGTTTGTCCCTCCCGGGGAATTTGAGCCGGGCAAACGCATAGCCGCCCATTATGCTTGTCAGAAGCTGGCCGGCCACCACCAAAATGGTTACCAGGGTGGTGTTCGTCAAGGAGCGGTACAGACCCTGAAGTTCGAAAACCTCGACGTAATTTTCCGGATGGGCAGCCAGGCGTTCTACGGGGACCGAGAGCCTGATGTTGGCATAGTATCGGCGGTCGGAATCATCGAGAACCGCAAACTCCCCGACAGCAGTCTGGGAAATCCTGATCATGGGAATCACCTGACCGTCGAGATTTACATCCCATAAACCGTACTCCGTACCCTCGAACATTACGGTTTCCTGATCTGCGAAAAATCCCCCCCGGGGCTCAATTTCTTCGCTGAACAGGGTATAGCGGACCCCGCTGTTGGCCGGATCGAGGTATTCGCCGATTCTGATATTTCGGGCGACCAGGGCGGCTTCCAGCGATTGCGAGTCAGACGGCAGGCGAACCAATACCCCCCGGGCGTCTTCAGTAAATCGCTCGCTGGCCGCCAAATCGAACAACGGCAGGTCTTCACCGGCGCCTTCAATGCTTACCAGCACCTGGTCCCGGGGCAGGAGCCTGGGGGGAACCCTGAAGGTATCTTCGGGAGTCTTGAGGCTGGAGCTGAGCATATAGGTGAAGGGGAAAAGCATAAACCACGCCACAATTATCAGCAGCAGAATTACCGAGTAGTTTCGCAATCGGGTTTTTGTTTTTATAGTCATGGTAATCACCTCAATACAGAGATTCAGCGGCTTTTTGACGCCGATACTGGAAAATTGTCACGACGAATATCAAGAGGAACAGAACCCAGGCGGTCGCCGAAGCGTATCCCTGGCTGAAGCGCTCGAAGCCGTTTTGGTACAGATAGAACACGACGGTAAGGGTCGCGTTATTGACGGTTTCGGGATTGCTGGTCGCGATATACACCTGCTCGAAAAGCTGAAGAGCCTGGATGGTGCTGGTGGCCACCACAAAAAAGGTGGTGGGAGCCAGGAGGGGCAGGGTTATTCGAAAAAAGCGGCTCACGGGACCCGCCCCGTCAATGGTGCTGGCTTCGTACAGGGTTTTCGGAATATTCTGAAGCCCCGCCAGGAAGAGCACGGTGTTGAAGCCCACGGTTTGCCACACGGCCATTATGGCGATGGCGAAAAGGGCGATGGACGGGGTGCTGAGCCAATTGATGTTTTCGTAGACCAGATCCTGGGCGAGGAAAATATTGATGAAGTCCACGACCCGCGAGAGGCCGAAATTTATGAATCCGACGATTCCGTGGTACAGCCATTTCCAAATCAGGGCGATTCCGACGATTGCCGCGATGGAGGGGATGAAGAAAATCACCCTGAACAGCTTCATGCCGGGTATATCGCTGTTAAGTATGCTTGATAATACCAGGGCCAGCGCGACGCTCATGGGAACCGCCATGAGGGCAAAGCGCACGGTATTTCCCAGGGAAATCCAAAAAAGCGGATCCCGGGCGCCGACGAGAATCCAGGTTCCAAAGAGGGAGAAACGGGTCAGCTCGGCGAAACGCAGACCGTCCATTACCGAAGTCAGCGGCTGGGTTGCGCCGGAAAGAACGGCGAGTCTCAACGATAATATTTCGAGATAGTTCCCCAGTCCGATGAACTCCGGGGGGTCGGGGCTCAAGGCATCCCAGGCGAAAAAACTCATTATAAAAGAGAGAACCAGAGGCCCGGCGAAAAAAATTATGAATCCAAGGACATTGGGGGTGAGAAAGAAAAAACCGGCGATGGCCTGGGATTGCTGATGAGTCGTGGAAAAGTGATCCTGAACCGTTTCGTTCATGAACAGCAGGGTGATAAGGCCCATGATTGCCGAGCCGAGAAAAAGCCCCAGAGTTGCCAGGTTGCCGAGGCTGAGAAGCACCGTCCAGAGGGCGGGGAATACCCCTATCTGAAGCATTAGTACCAGGGCAACAAGAAGCACTCCCGCAAGGGAGGTGAGGGATGCGACGCGAATGTGAGCGCTGGTAATTCCGCCGCTGCGGTATCGTTTTCGAATGGAGCCGACTATCCACTGCCGCAGAACGATGAGAACTACGAGGAAAATCGTGGTGAAAAATCCGTTTGCGAAGTTTGCCGCAATTCGGTCGAGCATGAGAAAAAAGCCCATTCTGTGGATTGCCGGCAAAATCAGACCCAAAAAGCCGACATAGTGAACCCCGAGAGCCCAAAAGCGCCCGTGGGGATGTCCGCCGTAAAGCCGCAGTGACATGACAACGGCGGCAACGGCGTACAGCGCCAGTACTGCGGGCAAAATAACTGCCAGGGGTCCCGTTACTCCGGGATTTATGATGAATAACGCGGTTCCGGTGATTGCCGCCAGCGCGAGAACTATACCCCAGAGACTAACCAGTCGAAGAAGGGTCTGGACATTACGTCCGATAAACTGCTTCATGTTCCGTCCTCCGAGATCATCGTGAGATCTCGCGATTGAAAAAAACGGGAACCGGAATGACTTCCGGTTCCCGTTCACAGGGCCTGAGGCGAATTATCCTCAGACTGAAATGGGGGTAGGATCAGTCAAAGGTCCTGTCGAGTTCTGCCTGAATGCTGTTGGCGAACTCATCGAGGCTGATGCCGCCGGTGAGAACTGCGGCCATGCGGGCTCCGAGAACCGCGTCGAACTCGGGCCAGTTGCCTTCCCACAGGGGTCCCTCTGCCACGGGATTATCAGCCAGACCGTTCAGGAATGCCTGATTGTTTGCCGGGGGAGAGAATGTGAGGAAGGAATCCAGGGCTTCCTGGCTAACCCGGCTGGGAATATTTGCGCCCAGAGCCGCGATTTTTGCCTGGGTTTCTGCGGAGGTAAGGGCCTGGAGAAGCTGGAAAGCGGCTTCGGGATGCTCGGTGTCCTGGTTTACCACATAGGCGCCCCAGAACAGCCAGTTGCGAGCCGAACCCGAGGGTCCCGCAGGCAGTTCAACCACGTCCCATTCGAAATTCACGCCGCTGCGCATTCCGGGGGTCGCCCATCGCCCGTTCTGGAACATGCCGACCCGGCCGGCCCGGAAGGGAGGTTCGGAGTCTTCGCCCCAGGGAACGGCGTATCCGCCTTCGTAGAATTCGCGCTGGAAGGCCAGACCTTCCAGAGAGGCTGCGGTGTGCATATTGGAAGCGCTGCGGTCAGCGGTAAAGAAGCCGCCGCCTGCTGCATGGGACCATACGCCAGCGGGTCCCCACCAGGCATTCTGGCCGTAACCAAACACGTCATCGCCGAGGGCGTCGACGGCCTGCATAACTTCGAAAAATGCTTCCCAGGTCCACTGTCCGCGGCGCGCAAGTTCCCGGGGATCCGGTGCGCCGGCTTCCGCGATGAGGTCCAGGTTCAGATAGAGGGCGAAGGTGGAAACGTCCCGGGGAAGTCCCCACAGGGTTTCACCGCTGTTGCCAGTTTCGGGATTGTAGGTGAGATGGAACATGGGTCCGGGATAAAAATCGCCGTCGTTGTGATTGCCGGCATCGGCGAAACCGCGCATATCGAGCAGCAAATCGCGCTTCACGAAATCCGCAACATCGGTGCCGGGAATCCAGAACAGATCGGGGGCGCTGCCGCCGGCCAGTTCGGTTTTGAGAACATCCTGATAGCTCGACGATTCGCTGCCGCCGGGCTCGTAGATGAGGGTAATGCCGTCCAGCTGGGCGCTGATTTCATCGGAAATCTGCTGATACACGGCGATTTCCTCTTGATTGTCGGGTCGGGTGCGCCAGCGCAGAACTACTTCTTCGCTATCTTCAACGGCGGCTTCTCCGCCGCCGGCGGCAAAGGCGCTCACGCTCAGGACTGCCATCAACAGCAGCACCATCAACTTCTTCATAACAACCTCCTGTATTAGTTGTCTATGATGACAGTCTAACTCAGCATATCATGCGGTCAATCGGAAGATTTTCGTGCGAATTTCAAAATATGAAGGTATACTCAAAAGTAATATCAGCGGCACAGCAAGAGATTGGAGAAATTTCTGATAGAAGTTATAAGAAATTCCGGTTGTTTCACGATATGAAGCAGGAAAAAAATCCGTCGGCACTTAACTACGCATTCTCTCTTTTAAGCGAATTCGAAAAACAGCTGCCGTATTATCTGGTGGGGACCGGCTACCGCTACGAACAGGAGGCGGTGGCAAGGCCTTTCGGCTACCCCTACTATCAGTGGATCCAGACTGTTGAGGGCTGCGGACTGGCGACGATAAACGGCAAAGAGGGCAGGGTGGGCCATAACCAGGCCATGTTTCTCTTCCCCGGCGATGCCCACGATTACCGCTGTTCGCCGGATTCCGACCTGCCCTGGAAGGTTCACTGGTTCACCTTCGGCGGGTATCATCTCGAACAGCTTTTGCACACCCTCAAAGTGCACGAGTCGGGCATTTATACCATCAGCAACGGGGAGATCCTGGATTCCCGGGTCGAACAGGCTCTGCTGACCCTCCAGGCCCATCGCAGCTCCAAGGGGCTCGACTGTTCGGTACTGGTATATTCCGTTTTGATGGAAATATACCGGCACGCCCACTCCCAGGAAGACCAGAGCATTCATCATAAACATGAACGCCTGGAACCGGTTTTTGATTTGATAGCATCGTCCTACCAAAAACCCCTGAGCATCGACGACCTGGCCGAAACCGTGGATTTGACGCCCCAGCATTTCTGTTCGGTGTTTAAAAAAACCATGAACTGCCGACCGATAGAATATCTCAACCTGTTCAGAATCAGCAAAAGCAAGGAGCTGCTGTTGACTCACCGGGATATGAAGATCGCAGAAATCGCCCCGAAGGTCGGGTACGTCAACATCCCCTACTTCACGACCCTGTTCAGAAAACTCGAGGGTGTCACCCCCAGCGAGTTTCGCCGGGGAGTGTAGCACATGGGAATCGTTGACAGCGCCTCTGCCCTGTAATATATTTCGGACATCGAAATATTTCGGAGCCTGACTGTGAGCATGGAAGAAAACGTCAAGCGACTGACACAATATCTGCTTGGCATGTACGAATCCCATAAAAGCTGGACCCGCGAGGCCTGCAGCCATTCTCCCATCGCCGAACTGGGCAACAATGGGCTGCAGGTCATGCAGGTTCTCGAGTGCGGAGACCGCCTCAATATGCGTTCCCTCTCCGACCGTACCGGTTTACCATTGAGCACACTCACCGGAATTATCGACAAGCTGGTTGAAAAGGGCCTGCTCGAGAGGGTCCGGTCCCAGCGCGACCGCCGGGTTGTTGAAGTCATCATAAGCACCGGCGGGCGCAAAGCCTATTCCTACCGCACCGACGCCTATTACTCCCAGAGCAGACAGCTCCTATCCAAATTGACTCCCGGCGAGCAGCAGCAGCTCATTAAGCTCCTGGCGAAAATGATGTCAAAATAAATTGCCTATTTCCTTCGTTCTACATATATTTCGAATCACGAAATATATGACCTTCGAAATAAAGAGGGCCGAGTGGAGGAACCGCTATGCAGAACGACAGAAGCAGCTACCTTGTAATCGAAATCGATGACACCGTCATCTTTCCCCGCTCGACGACGAGAGTGAAGCTCGACGCCGAAACCGGAAGGCAAATAGAACAGGGCACCCGGGAGGGTGAGCGCATTGCCGTCGCCCTGACCAAAATACCCGGACACTCCGGTGGAGAAAGATTATACCGGGTGGGCACCCTCATTGTAATCGATGATCTGCGGCGCAGCGATGCCGGCTATGTCGCCCGCATCAGGTCGGACAAAAAAGTGCGCGTCGGAGAGCTGGCCTCAGAGGGCGGGGCTCTGTACGCTTCTGTGGAGATCATTCCCGACATCGACGATCTCGATCAAAAAAGCCGGGAGGAAATGCTCTCCTATATCCGGGAAACCGTGCGCGACATCGGTTCCAACTTCGAAGGCGCGCGGCCGATGATCCGACAGCTTCTGGAGCTCGGCTCCATTGATGCGATAATTGCCAACGCCATGCCGTTTATTTCCATTCCTGTTTCGGAAAAGCAGGAGGTTCTGGAACTCGACAGCATTAGAGAGCGCAGCCTGCGTTTTATCGACATTCTCCTCAAGCAGAAGGACTCAATCTCCATGCGGGTCGAGATGGCCCGGCGTTTCTCAGAGCGCAACAACAAGACCTATCGCGAAGCCATGCTCAGGGAGCAGATGAAGGCTATTCAGGAAGAGCTTGGGGAAATCTCCGGTGAGAAAAGCAAGGAAGCCGATTATCGGGAAAGAATAGATCAGAGCGACATGCCCGATGATGTCAGGGCCGTGGCAAAGGAAGAGGCCGACAAACTGGAGGCCATGGGAAAGAGCAATCCCGAGAGTTCCACGGTTCGAAATTATCTTGACCTCCTTCTGGCGCTTCCCTGGAAAACAAAGCTCGCCAAAGAAATCGACATCGAGAAGGCCCGGCAGATACTGGAATCAAATCATTACGGTCTCGACGAGGTGAAGGACCGTATTATCCAGCACCTTGCGGTTATGAAATTGAAGCGGGAAAAGCAGGGCTCTATTCTGCTCCTGGTCGGCCCTCCGGGCACCGGCAAGACCAGCCTGGGCCGCAGCATCGCCGAGTCCCTGGGGCGGAAATACGTGCGCATGAGTCTCGGCGGAGTTCGCGACGAAGCTGAAATTCGCGGCCACCGCCGGACCTATGTGGGAGCCCTCCCCGGACGCATTATCCAGGGGATGAAAAAAGCCGGTGAAATGAATCCGGTCTTCGTCCTGGACGAGGTGGACAAAATATCGGCGTCCTATGCCGGTGACCCGGCGAGCGCCCTTCTGGAGGTGCTGGATCCCGAGCAAAACGGAACCTTCGCCGATCACTACCTTGAGGTACCCTACGACCTGTCCGATGTGCTCTTTATCGCCACTGCGAACTCGCTTCAGGGCATCCCCGGGCCGCTCATCGACCGGGCCGAGGTGATCAATGTCTCGGGCTACACCAACCCGGAGAAAACCCGCATCGGCATGAAGCACCTGTTTCCCAAGGTGCTCGAAGAGCACGGTCTGGATGAATCCCGGCTGCAAATTGATGAAGACGCCATGCGGTTGGTGATCGAGCGGTACACCAGGGAAGCCGGCGTCCGGGGACTTACCCGGCTGTTGGCAAAGCTGGTCAGAGTCAGTTCGACGGAGATCGTCGCAAACCAGTCTTCCGAGCCCACCGTCATCAACTCAGACCGCATCGAAGATTTGCTCGGACGGCCGAAGGTGCGGCTTGACGACATTCAAAAGGAGAGCGTGCCCGGGGTGGTGACCGGACTGGCCTGGACGCCGGTGGGCGGTGACATTCTGTTCATCGAAGGTTCCCTCATGCCCGGCAAAGGCGGTCTGACCCTCACCGGGCAGTTGGGCGATGTGATGAAGGAGTCGGCTACCATCAGCATGAGCCTGGTGCGCTCCCGGCTTGCCGGATCGATAAGTCACTTCGACTACTCGCGGTCGGATATCCATATTCACGTCCCCGCGGGCTCGACCCCCAAGGACGGCCCCTCAGCGGGGGTGACCATGTTCACCGCCCTGGCAAGTCTGCTCTTGGGCAGGCCGGTTGACCGAAGCACCGCGATGACCGGCGAAATCACCCTTCGGGGATCGGTGTTGCCCGTCGGGGGCATCAAGGAAAAGGTCATAGCCGCCCATCGCGCGGGGGTTACGAAGGTGCTCCTGCCACAGGAGAACAGAAAAGATCTGGAGGATGTGCCCGAAGAGGTCCGCGCCGATCTGAAATTCATCTTCGTCGAGACCGTTGAAGAAATCCTCAAGGAAACACTGGACGTCGACTTGCCGGCCAAGGAATGGATCGCCCTTTCCCTGGAAGGCGCCGGCGCCGTTGCCCGAAATTAATCCGTCGAATATACGCAGGGGAGGGACCGCTATTTAGGGGTTCCTTCCCTCGCTTTTCGCGAACCCGACAATTTTTTCCCATTGCCCGTCGCTTAGCTCGTCGTAAATATTTCCATGTTCCGTGGTGTTCAGTTTTATCAGATTGCCATCGGTAAAAATTCCCGAAAGTCTTTCTCCCAGCTCAAACGGCACCACCTGGTCCCCGTCGCCGTGTATAATCAGGGCGGGATGGATAAGATTCTCTGCTTTTGCATCGTTGTCGTATCGGTCGGTCAGCAAAATCCTCACCACCCAGCGGGGCATGGAACGGGCGCCGATATCTTCAATGCTGGTAAAGGGGGTAAAAAGAATGAGACTGCGGCCATAGCCACGGGAGGCCATTTCGATTGCCGGACCGCTACCAAGAGAATGGCCGCTGAGAATGATCTGCCCGGACGTAAATCCCCGTTCCTCTATTATATATGACAGTAGTGCGTCGGCATCCCGGTATATGCCCTTTTCGGAAAGGCGGGAATCGGCGCTTATACCGTAACCGGGATACTCCACCAGCAGGACAGAAAAACCCGCTTCCTGCCAGCGTCGCCCCGGGCCTTCCTGATTGTAGAATGTCCCTCCGTTGCCGTGGAACAGCACCACCAGATCTTCACCGCCCGGCGCGAATAAACCGCGGGAGGTATTCCCGCCTGACGTTATTTCGATGAGTTCGCCGCCCTCAATATGGGGGATTCTCTGATCACTTCCCGGGTAGTACAGCATGGATCTGGTTATGCCGGCGCAGGAGCTAAGGGAAATCAATAGAACCAGGAAAACGCCGGCAAATATACGGGTATTCTTCACTTGTCCTCCCCCATAACTTTTTCTATCATGTGACCTGTGGAACTACAAGCACTATTACGATTACAGAGCTGCAGTATACTCTCGAGCGACACCATGGCCGGGGCGGTGGCTGAAACGCTATCTTACGTCTACCCCCGCGAGGCGGAAGGCCGACGACAACGGGTCGTCGAACTGATTCTGGCCAGGGAAGCCGATGCATCGACGGTAATCGCCCCGGGCATCGCAATTCCCCATGCGATTCTCGATGAGGATGCAAAGACCGAATTGGCCGTGGCCGTATCCAAACCGGGGATCGATTGGCATTCATCGGGGGACGGCGAAAAGGTTCACGTGATGGTTCTGCTCATCGGAAGCCGGGCCGCCCATCTCGAGGCGCTTGCAATGGTAGTATCCCTCCTCCGCAATCGCAAAAACTACGAACGGCTCCTCACCGCCGAATCACCGGCGGACATCCATGCTGTTTTTATACCCCCGGCTGTTGCGGACCCCGCGGCATACAGCGAGCGCATTATTGCCCACGCATGCAGAATCCGCGACGATTTTCCTCATTCAGTGACGGTTATACACAGCGACACCTTTACCGACCTGTCCGCGCTCAAGAGCATACCCGACGATCGGGACATTATTCTCACGGCAACCAGCGAGGAAGTGCTGGATAGCATTCCCTTCCACGGGAATATGGAAAAAGTGCTTGTTCCGGTCCCGGTGTATTACAACGAGAAACATGTAAAGTTCGCGTTGGTGTACCTGCATTCCCACGGGTTCCTTGACGGATATGAACGGGTGGTATGCATCAGCGGCGGGCAGGATATGAACCGCATCGATTCAATTCGCATTTTCGATGTCGAGGGGGATATCGGCATTCATGCGGGCCTGCGGGATTTGGAACTGCCGTCGGATATTCAGCGCCCGGTATTTGCCAAAGTGCTGCAGCTTGCCGAGAGCCTGGCCTTGGAAGGCCGGGAAGGTAAGCCCGTCGGCGCAATTTTTGTGGTGGGCGATCACCAGCAGGTCGCCGGGAAATCCCGCCAACTGATAATAAATCCCTTCAAAGGCTATCTACCCCAGCAGCGAAGCATACTCGACCCGGTACTCGATGAAACCATCAAGGAGTTCGCCAAAATCGACGGCGCGTTTCTCATAACCGGTGATGGGGTCATCGAATCCGCGGGAACCTTCATTGCCGGCCAGCCTGAAAGCGCTTCCCACCGGCCGGGCCTGGGGTCCCGCCATGCCGCCGCCCTGGGAATTACCGCCGTCACTTCAGCGGTGGCCGTGGTGATTTCCGAATCCACCCGCAAGATCAGCGTCTTTCAGGGCGGAAAGCACTTCGAGCTGGACTAAACTTCGAATGGTACTCGGTTTATAGGGTTGATAGAAGTTTTTTTTGCCCTGCCGGCATTGAATCTCGACAATACTTCCGGCCATGTGATATGTTTGTATGATACCAATTTTTCGGGCTAATAGAGAAAATAAACAAAGGCCGAAAAGTGTTGAATGCAAGAAAGCCGTACCAAAACCGGAGGTAATCGTGTCAATTAAATCCAAATCTTTGCTGCTCATCGCTCTGATTCCAATTCTTGTTTTTTCCTCGTGCGACATTTTATTCGAGACTTTTTACACCGTTACGTATTTTGAGAACGGCGCCGACTCAGGGATTGTCCCTTTTAGCCAAACCGAAACAGTGGGCGATGCTATTTTCCTGGCCTATAACTTCGGCGAACTTGCCCGGACCGGCTACAGTTTCGTCGGCTGGAATACCTCCCCTGACGGCTCAGGGCTGTCCTATGATGAAGGAGAAGAGTACATCGGATTTGAGGACGTGAACCTCTACGCTCAGTGGTCCGCCGAGAGCTATTTGATTCGCTATTTAGCCAATGGCGCCGATTCCGGGCAGGTTCCTTCTTCCCAATCCAAGGATTACGGTGTCGATGTTACCCTCAGATTCAATGAGAACGGCCTTGCTCGTACGGGATATACCTTCATCGGCTGGAATACCCAGGCCAACGGAGGCGGAACGGCTTATGCCGAGGGCGCGACGTATTCCGTTGACGCAGATTCGGATTTTTATGCCCATTGGACTGATCTGCCTACCTATGTGATCAGCTATGACGGAAATGGCAATACCGGCGGAACCGCCCCCCCTGAACAGATAAAGCTGCAGCACGAGGGAATAGCGATCGGCAACAGCGGAAATCTCGAGAAAACCGGTCACAGCTTCCTTTATTGGAACACCGCAGCCGACGGCAGCGGAATCACCTATGAAACAGGTTCAATCTATAGCGTAAATTCCGACCTTATTCTGTATGCAATCTGGGCGGTCAATCAATATAGTCTTGTGTACGAAAATAGCGGCAGTACTACAGGGACAGCTCCTGAGACCCTTTTGCATGATTTCGGCAGTCTTGTTGCGGTTGCTGATCAGGGAACCCTCCAACGCGACGGCTATGACTTTATTGCCTGGAATACCAATATAGGAGGATCCGGCCTTGAGTATCTTCCCGGCGATACCATTACCATTCCTGCAGCGGATGTCACCCTCTACCCACAGTGGGAAAAATCGCCGGTCACGTTGACCCTGGGGCAGTGGCATCAAGCTAATCCGGAAAACGTTGTATCCGAATGGTTCAGGTTTGATTCCGAACCGGGCAAAATCTACCAAATCCATACCCATGATGCTTATTTTACCCACCCCGATGCTCCGGGAGCGGCAAGCTATGACAACGAATTGGGAGCCTACCGAAAGGATAAAACGACCTCTTATAATTATCTAATCCCCGGCGGCCAAACGGGGCAGCAAGATATCTACGGTTCCCTAGAGTACCTGGAGCTTGAGGCCCTGGAAGACCAGGTTTATATTCAGGCGACTCAATACGGGGGAGGCAGCGCTTCGGGAAGCCACTGGATTAAGGTGCTGCCCATACTGGATTCCTATAATATTGCCGTCACCGTTGAGGGTAACGGCTATGTGGAGCGCCGGGTCGGGGGCATTTTAAACGACGGACCCTATCCTGAAGGCACGGAGGTTGAACTCACGGCAATCGCACGGGACAGCGACGCGTTCCTGTCCTGGGCCGGAGCCCTCAGCGGCAGCGCGAATCCTCAGACACTTACAGTCACTTCCTTTACCGAAGTCACTGCACAGTTCACCGGCACTCCGGTCCAGCCCGCCATTGTGCCGGTAATTTTCAACCCGGTGGACACAAGCGCAATGGTGGATTTGTTTGATCTCAGCGGAAAATCCGTATACCTGGTCAAGGCGAATCACTCGATTGACGCAGCGTCAGAGGCCGCGGGAGTGCAGATGAATATCCGCCCCAGCGATTTGACGCATCAGCGAGGAATAGTCCGGGAGCCGACGTTTGCTCAACGGCTGGCTCAACTGGGAATAACGGAAGATGAAGTATCCGGAGGAAATCTGAGATACGTTGATCAGACGGGTCGCTTTATCCTGGACCGCAGTGATGTTTTGGATCTCGACCTGCCCGGCGGCAGTGCATCAGCCGGCAATTTTGCCGCTCCGAGCCGTTCCCTCCGGGGGCTCGAAAAGCTCGAGTTCGTGGCGGGAGACAGTAAAACGTTCTGGGTTGATGACGGACCCAACGGTCAGCCCGGGGTTTGGGAACAGATTACCGCAACCCTCAGGGCCGTCGGCGACAACTCCTATATATGGGTTCATGACGCCACGTACGACGCCCTTTCATCGAGCGGCACGGATAACAAGATTACCCAGGCCCAGGCCGAGCTTCTCAGAGATAACTTTGAAATTCTGTATCCCATGGCGACAAGTCTGTTCGGATACGAGCTCGGGGGTGGACCCGGAGGAGACGGGGGAATGGATTCGGACTCAAGAATCAGCATTCTTCTGTATGATGTGGCCGACGATTACGCAGCCGATCAGACCGGGGGAATTTTGGGATATTTCTGGGGAAAGGATGCCTATACTCAGGCGTTCTTTGATGGGAATAACATCGACCTTAAATCAAACGAGGCTGAAATCTTCTACATCGACACCCATTTTGCGGATTTTTGGCCTGAAGGCATCGTCAGCACCCTGGCCCACGAGTATCAGCACATGATCCATTTCGCACAGAAGGCCCTCGCTCACAATGTTTCCAGTCCAGCCTGGACCAACGAAATGCTTTCCATGCTTGCCGAGGATTATCTGTCGGAAACCCTGGGAACCACCCTCTATTCATCCCACCCCAGCGGAAGGATCAATCAGTACAATCCGGGATACTACAATTCGGGAATCGTCGATTGGAACAATGCACCTGGAGAAGATGTGCTGGAGAGCTATGCGAGCGCATACCTGTTCGGAGCCTTCCTGGCGAGGAACTACGGCGGAGCTGAATTAATCCATGAACTGGCCACCAACGCCGCGGGAGGCATAGCGTCAATCGAGATGGCCCTCTCTACCCTGGGTTATAGCGAAACCTTCGATGACGTGGTCGCGGAATACACAAAGCTTCACGTGTTTCCTACGGCTCATCCGGAAATCAGCCGGGACTTTATCGGATTCACCGAGACCTATGACGGGACCACCTACAATATTGCGACCTTCGACCTGTTCGCCGTTGACTCCGGGCCGCAGGTCCTCCAGATCGGAAGCTCCAGCGTAAACAGCATACGACCATACGGTTTCCAGGTGTGGTCCCAGGCTTCATGGCAGAATCTCTCATCGGCTACCCTGAGCATCGAGCTGCTCAAACCCGATAGCGACGATGTCCGAGTGTATATAATGATCAAGTAAGTGCTCGAGCTTCGCATGATTCGCCGGCACCGTTTTGGAGGGAAGAACAAAGGGCTTATGAGTAGTATAAGACACATGACGCAGCTGAATACATTGCTTTTACTAGCTTTTGTGCTTACTTCCTGTGCGGGGTTTGCCTCCGATGAAGCTTCCGCGCCAAGCGCGGAAGTCTCTTCGGACCAAAGAGTCAGTCAGGATGGCGGTGATACCCCGGCAGAACCGAGGGATGTTAGTATTCGTTTCCGTGGTGTGCCCGCGGTATACGGCAGCGAGCCGAGAACTTACATTGCCATTGAGGTTCGAAATGAAGGTTCCCGGAAGGCTTTGAGCTATTTCGTACACCCGGATTACCAGGAACCGTTGAGGAGCCTCACCGGTACGCTGCTTGTGTTCACGGGAGTTATGTATAGTGGCGAACAGGGTTTTTTAGAGTCCCGGTTTCATGACGGGGTGTTTGTTCCCGAAAGTTGGGAAACGCCCCGAGAACCCTGACACTGAAGGGCTCAAAGCATCATTGTATGGGTGGATTTTTGCCCTTGAGCGCCGATCTTTAACGATCGATCACCATTCATAACTATCTATAAGCTGGCGAGAAGTTTTTTTGCCCTGCCGGCGATTGATTTTCGCGTTTCACCGGTAAAGCGCTCAAGACGGGGAAGAAGCCACTGTCTGAGTTCCTCGTCGTCTTTGGCCCAGTTCCCCAGAGTCTGCATGGAGTTGTTAATTACTATCCAGTCCTGATGACTGTCCAGGTTGGCCTTCATGATTTCCTGTGCCCGCGACCTTTGGTCATCATCAAGCAAATGGGACGTGAAGTCGAACAGGTTGGCAAGGGTCCACTGGGTGGACGCCTGGTCGATCTGCGAAATCTCGTTCAAAAAGCGGTCCATAAATGGCAATAGCCATTCGGGATGTTCCTTGGTCACCCGCTTGACCGCATTTGATGTTCGCAGCCGGACGACTTCATCGCCGCTTTGGTAACAGTCGATTAACTCGCTAAACCGTTCCCTGTTATTCATTACCTGTTCAACTACCTCGAGGGTTCGACCAAGGGAATTCGGGTGACCGCCGGTCATGAGCTGCTCGAACTCTGTCATTGTTTTTCCCTTTTTTCGGTTTCTATCCTTATGAACTCCGGGAGATACTCAGGCGTGCAGTTTTTTGGCACCGGAATGCCCTTGTACAGCCCTTCCCGTTCGCCGATTGCCAGCAGTCGGCTTCTGTACCGGGCATCGAACACGCCGATCCAGCCGGCGGCGAGGTTCATTGCCCATTGGACTTCCGGGGCCTCGCCTGAGAGCTCCGCATCTATTGCATTCACCAGATCGGCGGTGTTATCCGGCGGCTCTTTTCCGGTCCAGCGGAGCCTGCCCTGATGGTACCAGAACATCCGTCGGAAATCGGGAATTTCATGATGCTGCCAACCGAGCAGCAGGGAGGTCAAGCGCTTGTCCTTCATGAGCTGGTTTGCCATAAGCCACTCGTTTACCCGATTCCGCTCGTCATCGCTGTTGTCTCTCAGGTCGTTCATCATCCGCGAGAGGACCGTCTCGTCCAGCTTTTTCTTGTCCATGATCAGGACAGAGAGAAGCCGGGGATAGTATTTTCCCGACGCCCACAAGTGCATTGCCAGCTCATGATCCGTTTTTATTTCCTTCGCGAGCTTTTTGAGTTCGCCCATTTTTGTGTCAGGCTTGTCAATTGATGCGATAATCCGCTCTGCATCCCGGGTATTTTCAGACATAATTACCTCCGATTCTGCGGTTGTTAGCTCGCCGTCATGCCGGTGAGGAACCAGGTAGTCATGCTCCCCACGCCTTTGATAGGGGTTTCGCCGCGTTTTGTAAAGGCAAAAGAAGACTTGTTTGCTTCGGCGAAATCATCGCTACAGTGGATTTTTCCCGGTTCGCCGGATGATTCCAGCCGGGATGCCACATTAACCGTGTTGCCCCACAAATCGTAGCTGAATTTTCGCGTGCCGATGACTCCCGCCACCACCTCGCCGCAATGAAGTCCAATGCGAAGGCGGATGTCGCCGTTTAGCCCTCGGATGGCATTCATCATTTCGATGGCCAGTTTCCCGAGCCGCTCACCGTGATCCGCCATTGATGACGGAACCCCGGCTACTGCCATGTATGCATCGCCGATGGTCTTTATTTTCTCGACTCCGTATTTATCACAGAGCTGATCGAAGGAGGAGAATACCGAATTGAGCAAGCTGACCAGTTCTTCCGGGCTAATCCCCCGGGAGAGGGGGGTGAAGTCGACGATATCGCAAAAGAGTACGGACACCGAGTTAAAATGCTCGACGAGGGGGGACTCTCCGGCCTTCATTCTCGGAACGATTTGGGAAGGAAGGATGTTCTCAAGGAGCCCGTCGGCCCGTTGCCGCTCGTTTTCTATTCTCCGCTCGTAGTGGGCTCCCACCCGTCGCGCGGAAAAGGAGACCGGGAAGGCGACGACGAAGGCAAACACGATGGCGCCGATAATGACCAGCCGGGTAATTGAAGCGATTTCGGCTTCGATTCTGGCGGTGTTTTCATGCGATGAAACTGTCCAGTTGGCATTTTCAACAGCCTGGAAGAATACCACCTCGCGCATCTGCAATTCTTCGAACACCAATAGCCCGGATCCGCTTCGTCCGCTTTGCACCGGATCGAGCCATTCGACAAGATTCTCTCCGTCGAAATCTTCGTCGAACAGGGGGTTTTTCGCCCCTGCGGACATGCCCAGGGCGGCCAGGTCCGGATGGCAGAGGTATTGCGAACTGTCCTGGTCGATAAGGCAGACATAACCCCGGTCGGTGTCTGTACCCTCTATGGCAGCCTGAAACTCCGCCAGAACGACATCCGGTGCGGCTCCGCTTGCAAGCCGTCCCTGGACAAAACGGGACATTGCCCGGGCATGACGCTCGTTTACATCGGCCTGCAATTCGAAGTAGGTATTCTCCAACTCGGCAATAACCAGGGGAAAAATCACCACTCCCATGGCCAGGATCGAAAGAAACACTGCCAGAAAGGTAAACAGAAATAATCGGGTTTTTTGTCTCATGGATATACTTTCCGCTATAATTCTCCATATGGCAAGTGCCGGAGGACCGCGCGATGAAAAACCTGGGCAACAACCGCAGACAGAACGACTTGATACAGAACGACCTTATACAGAACGACCGTATACAGAACGACCGCATACTGATGGAAACCAGAGAAGAGCTTCGTCATTGGCTCGAGGAGAATCATGGAGCGAAAAACTCGGTTTGGCTGGTCACCTGGAAAAAGAAGAGCGGAAAAGCCCGCCTGAGCTACGATGAAATCGTCGACGAATGCCTGTGTTTCGGTTGGATCGACAGTCTTCCAAAAAAGCTCGACGAAGACAGAAGCATGCTGAGAATTTCCCCCCGGAATCCCTCGAGTAACTGGTCGGGAATTAACAAAAAACGGGTTCTCCGCTTGCGGGAGGAGGGGAGGATGACAGAAGCCGGAGAGCAGATCGTACGGGTAGCCAAATCCAATGGAGCCTGGGATTTTTTGAACGACGTTGAACAGCTCATAGTCCCCGACGACTTGGACAAAGCTCTGTCAGAAATCGAATCCGCCCGGTTTTACTTCGACCGGTTCCCCCCGTCATCGAGAAGGGGAATACTCGAATGGATAAAAACCGCAAAAACCGAGGAGACCCGGATGCGGCGCATCAAGGCCACAGCCGAAAAAGCCGGAAAAAATATCAAGGCCAACTTCCCCAAAGGGAGGAACCGGGGACCGAAGTACCCTTGAAGTTCTAAAAAAGCATCCCCTGGGAGACCATGCTTCCCTCCAGCTCCAGGAGCTTTTCTTTTGCAGCGGTGCCCCCGGCGTAACCCACCAGTGAGCCGTCGCTGCCGATGATGCGGTGGCAGGGGATAATAATGGAGATGGCATTTGCGCCGTTTGCCGCTGCCACCGCCCGCACTGAATCGGGGTTGCCCAGTGTGGTTGCAAGATCCGCATAGGAGGCGGTTTGTCCGTAGGGAATCTGACGCAGAGCCCTCCACACCTCGAGTTGAAATTCGCTGCCTGCTGGCTTGAGCGGTATATCGAAGTCTTTCCTGATGCCTGAGAAGTATTCGCCGAACTGCTTCATGGTTTCGCTCAATACATCGTCTTCTCCCTCGGCGTACTCGGCGGAAAAAGCGCTTTTGATGCGCATATCAATCCGGTTCCGCATTGCGCGATACCGCCAGTCAGCCAGAACCAAAAAGCCATCAATGCTGCCCAAAAGCAGTTCTCCCGCGGGAGACCGGTAGACCTGGGTGGAAATTACGTTTGAACTCATGGTCAGTCCTTCATCAGCGAGTAGTTATCGCTGTCGGGGAGGGGTACCCGGGGCCCGCTGTCTTCGGTCACGTCTCCGAATTTGCCGGATTTCCAGTCTTCCATTGCCTGCTGAATCCTCGACTTGGAGGATGAGACGAAATTCCACCACATGTAACGCTTCCCCAGAGGGGTTCCTCCGATAAGCACGAAACGGGCGGGGGAATCGCTTGAGACGATTGAGCTTCCCTCCTCCAGAATAGCCATGCGGCCTTTCTCAAGCAGGTCGCCGTTCACCTTCATGTCCGCGTCCACCGGGTACAGAGCCATTTCCTCAGCCATCGCCGGGATGACGATGTTCCGTCCGGCCTCCAGCTTGTACTCGAGGTAGAGGGCATCGGTGAGGGCCGCAACAGGCGAGGTCATTCCGTAGGCCCTGCCCATCATCACCCGGATGTTCCCTCCCCCGGTGCTCACCGAGGGCAGCTGATCGGCGGTGTAATGGTAGAACGCCGGTTCGCATTCTTCATCAGCAGTATGCAGGGCGTGCCATAGCTGGAGGCCGTGCAGGCGTTCCCCGGCTATGCGACTGTCTTTCGGACTGCGCTCCGAATGGGCTATTCCCTGGCCGGCGACCATCAGATTCACCGCGCCGGGAGTTATCTCCCTGATGCTTCCGATGGTGTCGCGATGCATAATGCTGCCCTCGAACAGATAGGTCACCGTCGCGAGGCCGATATGCGGGTGGGGAAGGACATCAATACCCTCGTCAGAGGAAAAAGAATGGGGTCCCATGTGGTCAAAAAAAACCCAGGGGCCGACGGATTTCACGCCGATCTTTGGGAGCAGCCGGCCAACGGGGAAGCCGTCGAAGGAAAGGCTTCGGGGCTCTATAACGTGCTTGAATGCTGATTTCATATCAGCAGTATGTACCCGAGCGGGGGCTATTGCAACACTTCCTCGATTATCGACGTCCCTGAACTCTTGTCGCCGCTGGTCCAGCGCCAGCTTTCGTGAAAACGCAGCCTGCCGTCGGGCAGCTGCTCCGGTGTCGAGCGGCAGTATCCGCTTTTTATCTGCAGGTCCTTGTTGAGGTGATGGTATGAAAACTCGAGCCCGCCCTCATCGTCAATGGTCCCGATGAGATGGCCCGACACCACCTCGCCCCCGCCGTAATCCGCCCAGATCATTCGACCGTCCTGGAAATAGTGAAATCTTGTCTGGCCTGACACTTCGCCATTCTCCGTATTGTGTACTCCGGTAAAAATCCGGCCGTTGATGTTTATGTTTTTCATGGCTTCTCCTGTCGAGGCAATCTATTTGAAGTGCCCCCAAAACAGCTGATATTGTGCGCCAAGTATCAATCCTGACCTGAAATGCAAATGAAGTGGCAAAAAACTTTCAGATTAGTCCCTTACTTCTTGTTCCTAAGGCATTTGCATCAATTCAATCAGCTGTTTTGGGGGCACTAACTTCTGTTTTCCTTAGGGACTCCAGCAATGCCCTGAACTTCGCCTCGACGGGCGCTGTCCCAAAACCTGGGTCTTTGAAAATCGTTCTGCCGAGGCATAGTCATCAGCTCGAAACAAGGGCCGGCCTCATCGACCACCTCCAGACCCAGGTGGGTGAGATTTTTTTCCGATAGAAAGGGCTCCCTGGTTAATCCTTTCTCTGAGGCGTTGCCAAATCCGCAGGTCATTGCGATGTCGATAATCCGGAGGTCGTCTCTGGCATTGATCATACTGGCAGCCCGCTCCAGACGCATTCGACGGATGCATTCGAAGGGGCGTTCACCCTATAGCACCTCCTCCAAGACGTAAAAAATTCCCTCGTCTGTCCCGAATATTATCCACGGACCGGCGATAACCGGGGTGTTAAGAATGCTCCCCTCGACCTCGATATCCCAGATCACCGATCCGTCCCGTGGAGAGGCGCAGATCAGACGGCCCACTCCGTCAACCGCCTCAAGGCCGAAGTAGAGGCGATCTCCCGAGAGAGTGGGGGCGGTGCTTACGGGGGTGGGATACATGCGCCGCCACAGCTCGGCTCCGTCGCCCGCCCGGTAGGACCGCAGGAGCTGATCGCCCATGGCAAAAATCACCTGATTGCGCCAGATCAAAGGCGCACCGTAATCTAGCAGCAGGGAATTCTTGAGTAGGTAGTCCCGGGCCAGCAGCAGGTCGCCGCCGGCGCTCAGCAGGGCCGGATCGCGGGTTTCCCACAGCAGCTCGCCGCTGCGCACATCATGGGCGGCAAAGTAATGCTCCCAAAGCCCCGGCTCTACCAGGCCGGTAACGGAAAAAAAGAGGCGCCGGTTTTTTACCGCCGGAAAGCTGTACCAATAGTATATGTCGAGCTCATCGCTCAGACTCCAGAGATACTGCCGGCTTTCCAGATCGTAAACCGAAAGGTTAAACGGATCTTCGGGGGTCCCCGGAGCAAAGGCCAAAATGTCGTCGAAAATCTGGTAGGAGTTGCGGTACCATACCGCATTGTCCAGGGTGTAGCGAAGCTCGCCGTCGGTGGAGATGAAGTACACCGCATCGGCATCGCCGGACGCCACTATCATGTCCTGATAGGGGATAATTGTGGAATTTACCTGCCCCTGGGCCTGGTATTGCCATGCTACCTCGCCGTTGCGGCGGTACAGAGCATAGATAATCCCGTCGCTGGAGCCGAAATAGACTTTTTCCCGGTCCACATAGGCCACGGAATTTATCGGTCCTCCGCTGCGGAATGTCCAGTTCATGTATCCGCTTCCCAGGTCCAGGCTATAAAAATTCCCGTCGGCCGAGCCGAAGTAAATCGTATTGTCTAATACCAGGGGCTGATTGAAGTGACGCCGATCGTCGGGCTGCTTTGACAGCAGAAGCCGCCACCTCACGGCTATGGGCGCTTCAATGCTCGTTCTGGCCTGTCCGAGACCTCGGTTTCCCCGGAACTCTATCCACTGTCTGCGGCCGGAACAGCCGGTAAGCAGCAGCAGGGCAACGGCAGACAGCAGCGCAGCGTGGGACAGCCTCATCCGCCTATTCATCACAGGTACCTCAGGTCTTTTATGCCAAACGCCTGTTTTAAGAGTATGCCCGGTCCCCTTCGCATGCGGATTATCCGACGGTATTCCTCGCGGAGCTGCCTGAACTCTTCGATGTTCAGCGGATCGGTTCCTATGGAGCCGTCCCCGGGTTTATCAGGTTTGGAACCGAAGACGAGCTTTTCATACAATGACGCAAAAGCCGCCAATTCGGGATAGCTCGAGGCGTAGTCCCGCACCGTGGCGTCGGGCTCTTTTAGTTCATAGCCCCGGGCGTAGAGCCTGATGAGCAGCAGGCGGTAGAGGGCCTTGTATCCCTTCTCGGTATTTTTTTTGGAGACTATGCCAAGACGGATGATCCGTTCCCATCGCAGAACGTAGAGCGCAGCCAGCGAAAGCAGCGCGGCAGAAAGGGCAATCCTGATAATCAGGCCCCAGGGAATTTCGATCTGCTGCTGAACCACGGTGCGTTCCCTGATATCGGGAATCACCACATTGAGATTGTTGGGGTTCATGTCTCCCGCCGGGGGAATGGCGAAGGCGGTGGCTTCGAAATCCACCCATCCGTAAACCGGCAGATAAAACTGAGGCCAGGAGTGGCGGTGGGCGGTGGTTACCAGAAACAGGTCGTCGGGATCCTCTCCTTCCAGGGGCGGGTAGCGGTTGCGAATTTCATCCAGGGCCATCACGTGATTCGGGCTTTGTAGGTCCCGGGAAACCAGGTAGCCGGTCACCACCCGGCTGGGTATTCCCGCCATGCGGGCGAGAATCGCCGCCGAGTTGGAGAACTCCGTGCAGTCGCCGGTGCGGTTTTCGAACAGAAATGCGCTGATGGCCTGGATGCTGACATTGTCGGTAAAGCCCAGCTCGTACTGGAAGCTGGAAAAGTTGCGGAGTATGGCGACTATCCTCTCCATAAAGCCGTCGCCATCATCGATGATTCCATCGAGGAAATCCTGATACTGCCGGCGGTAGTCTTCGGTGAGTCCGACTTCCAGGTAAGGAGCCATCTGTTCCTGCTCTTCGCTGGTCAGCCGCCCCAGCCGGGGGAACTGTCCGCCCATGCTGATATTCGATATGAGGCTGCGGGTCCGATAGGTGTAGGACAGGGGGTGCCAGCGACGGTCGTACACTGTGGGCTCCAGGTTAAAGGGCTGAAAGCTGCTGACCTTGTCGGGAATCGTCGAGTACACATCGATCCATACCGGCACCCGGTTGCGAAGGGGAAGGGGGTCCGGATTGACCCAGCTCTCCAGGAACTGGCTTCGGATGAGGCGGTTGAGCTCGAAATCCGGGTCGCTGTAGAAACCCCGAACCGGATCCATCAGATTGTAATACTCGTCCGCCAGGTATACGGGTTCCCGGGGGCTTGAGACCACCATAACCATGTACTGGTTGCGCATGGCTCCGCCCTGCCCGTCGCCCGGACGGGGTTCCCGTCCCCATCGCTCGGCGTTCATCATTAATAGCTGACCGAGTTCGTCTCCCTCTCCGCTCTGGTCAGTCGGGTTTCCGTCGCCGACGAGGTTGCCCCGGTTTCCCGGGGAATCCCGGTCGCTGTCAAAGGTTCTCAGTTCGGGTTCCAAAATATTGTCGAGATTATTCAAGACCTGCAGGCGGCTCACGAAATCCGGGGGGATAAATAGCACCAATGACAGGGCGGTGCCGATAAACAGGGCTGCGGATATTATCGACTCGCGAAGATCCGGACGGCTTTTCCTGGATGAGTACTCGAAACGGTAAATCAGCAGGGCATAGAGGGCAAAACCCGCAATCATCAGCACAAACATGACGCTGTTGAACCCTCTTGCCGCGGCCGCGGCTTCTTCGCTGACCCGTGAGAATCCCATAAGGCGGTATAAAATCCACGCATAGTAGAACGGCTCCGGATAAAGCAGCCGGCCCATGCGCTTCTGGAAAATCAGCCAGGTCGAGAAATAGGCGTACCAGCCGGTCAGGGCGAAATCCAGGAGGGTTCTGCTGAAGCCGGTCCAGGGCAGAAACAGCAGGGGCATGGCGATGATAATCATGTGGCTGATGCTCACTCCCCGGCGCTTTCCCAGCCGGGGTCCGAACCACCCCAGAAGCATTCCTGCGGGAACAATGACCAGGCTGCGGAGAATAAAACTTCCTTCCCAGTACAGGCTTATGCCCGGGAGAAACGCCGGGACGGCCATGAGCAGGAGGTAAATAGCGCCGCGGCTCCAAAAAATGTATGACATTACCATAGACACCTCAGTCGGTATTGGCGGAGCTGATTGCAATGAGACCCGTCGAAACGGAGAGCCGGCGGATTAAGCTCCCCGGGCAGAACACGGGGAAAAAATGCTCCGGGAGTAATTTCCGCCGGTAGATACTTACCCGCCAGATCGGCGCTTCGCCGCTCGCTGCCGGGGCGGTCTTCTTCGCCGACTCCCTGAACGAGATACATGTCCAAATCTTCAGACCGATACCCCCGTATCCATTTAAACAGATTCGCGCACAGGCTGTGACTAAAAACCATAACCGAAGAGTCAATTCGGGGCAGGGCGTCGTCGTCCATTCGTTCCGGCGGAAGCCAGTCAGCCAGCGCCCTGTACGCCCGGCGTTCATCCTCGGTATCTGAAATTGATATCATCCGCTTATTGAGATAAAGCTCGATGCGGTAGCCCGGGTGAGAGCTCCGGATGCCGTCGATGAGCCCGGATACCAGTGATTTTATCGCCGCGAGCTGCAAATGATATCCTCCGCGGGCCGAATTGCCGCCGCTCTCGCTCAGGACCAGCATGCGGACGAGCCGGGTCCGGGCTTCGGACTCCGGGGGAATCCGGGTGAGAAGTTTGTTGATCCGGCCGGAAGCCTTCCAGTTGATGTCCCGGGCAAGGTCGCCGGGCTGATAGTCCCTGATGAAGATTTTTTCCTGATCGGATTTCTTCGCCTTGGCGTTGTCGTCCTCGCTGGTGCGGCTGTCGATGAATTTGATATCGCCGAGGGGATGCCGGGAAGCCAGCACAGTACATTGCCGGTCTCTCATCTGCCCCAGCCGTCTTCTGCCCAAGCCGAATACATCCTGTATGGAAAAACTGGCATGCATGTACAGGGTGCCGGGCAGGGGGGGGCGGAAATCCGTGTCGCAGCTTTCCACACCCTCGAGTCTGTACAAACCCTGTGCGGAATAGGTCAGCCGATCCCCGCAGCGGAGCTCATAGCGTATTGCCGCATGGAAGCGGTAGAACGGCGGCAGCCGCCAGCGCCGCATGCTCAGCCGGTGACCGGAGGCCCGAAACCCCGCGGTGAGGTCCGCCGCCGAGTCCCAACTGACATCCTCCAGCAAACCGTCGGTGGGAATGAACCGGGGAACCGTGGCGGCGATTATGCACAGGCCCATTGCCAAAAGACCTCCGCCGGTGGCCAGGGCTTCACCCCGGGCCAGACCGCTTCCCAACAGCAGGAGGGCGGCCAGAAACAGCAGGCTGCCGAACAGGGTCAGGGGATACAGCGTTGTCAGACGGCGAAAGAAGCTCATGATTAATTGACGATGGCGCGGTAGCTGGGATCCACAGAGGTGTTTTTGATGATATCGCGAAGAACGTCCTTCTCATCGATCTCCGCATCAAAACATTCGAGACGGTGGGCAACCGCAGGCAGAAGCACCTCCTTCACGTCGTCGATGCTTGGGTAGCTTCGGCCCCGCACCAGGGCGAGGGCCCGAACCAGCCGGGAAAGCTTCACACCGGTCCTGGGGCTGGCGCCCAGTTCCAGTTGCGGGTGGTTTCGGGTAGCCCTTACCACCGAGACTATATAGTCCAGTACGTCCCGATGAATTTCCATCTGATCGACGGCGGCCATCCATTCCAGGAGCTCGGCTTCGCTGACCACCGGAGCGAAGGAATCCCATGCGCTGCTTCGCCCGTGCATCTCGATTATCGCCCGCTCATCCTCCTCGTTGGGGTATCCCAGGGAGATCTGCAGCATGAAACGGTCGAGCTGGGGGGCCGGCAGGGGGAAGAGATGGCTGCCCTTCAAGTTCATGGTAGATATCAGAAAGAACACTTCGGGTAGCCGATACGTCCGCCCTTCTATGGTTACCGCCTTTTCTTCCATTGCCTGGAAAAAACTCCCCTGGGTCTTCGGGGTCAAAAGATTGATCTCGTCGCAGAGAATAAAATGCGAAAAAATCGGACCGCGGTTGAACATCATTGCGAACTCGTTGCCCACGATTCGGCTGAATCCGAGGATGTCCTGGGGCAGCAAATCGACGGTGCACTGTATGCGGTTGAAGAATGAAATCTCCACTCCGTCGACGGTTCTGGTCTTTTCCGGCCAGCCGATACTGCCTGCCAAGGCCCGGGCGAGGGAAGTCTTTCCCACTCCGTGGGTGTCGGCCAGCATCACATGGCCTCCGGCAATCATGGCGGCAATGATGTATTCCAGTTTCTTTCTATCGGCGTAGATAACCGACGCGATATTGTCAATGAGACGGTCGATATGCTCTTTCATCTCTTAAATATAGCGGCTGCCGCGGACAAAGGACAAGCTACATCAAAAGTGCAAGAATATACAAAAACTGGTAAAAAAAATACAAAACAATCTTGATACGAGGGGATGCTCCGGGTAGCATTGACCCACGCCCGTTGCACTGTGCATCGGGCTAACCCAAGGAGGATGAATTATGAAAAAAATAGTGATGGCATTTCTGCTTGTCGCACTCTGCGCCCTTCCGCTCGTCGCCGGAGGCGGTGTGGAAGATCTCGAGGCGATTCAGCGCCGGGGAGTGCTTCGCCTCGGCACTTCCGCGGACTATGCGCCGTATGAGTTTCACACCATCATTGACGGAAAGGACACCATCGTCGGGTTCGATATCGAAATCGCAAAGGTGATCGCCGCTGACCTGGGAGTCGAACTCGATATTCAGGACATCGGCTTCGACGGCCTTCTTCAGGCTCTCAACAGCGGGAAGGTGGACATGGTAATCGCCGGCATGACCCCCACCGAAGAGCGGCGGCAGAGCGTGGATTTCTCGGAAATCTACTACATTGCCCAACAGGCTGTACTGGTGCGAAGCGAAGATGCGGATACCTATTCAAGCATTGAAGCATTAGCGGGACTGCCGGTCGGCGCCCAACTTGCCTCGATTCAGGAGGGATTGGTGGAAGACGAAATGCCCGAATCCCGACTGGTTGCCCTTGGTAAAATTCCCGACCTTGTTCTCGAGCTTCAAAATGAGAAGATCGAAGCCTTGGTAATCGAGCTTCCGGTGGCCAACGGCTACGTGCAGGCCAATCCCGGTCTTGCTATTTCGGCAATCCAAATAGGCGATGTCGACGGCGGTTCAGCCGTGGCGGTTCGCAAAGGAAACGAAGAGCTGCTTGCGTCGATTAACGACACCCTTGCACGCCTTATTGCCGACGGCTCCATCGACCGCTTTGTTGCGGAAGCCAACGAGCTCAACGTCACAAACTAATGTCTGTAAGGCTGGCACGTTGTGAATTTTAGTTTTTTAGGCCGGTACTGGAGCTATTTTCTCTTTGGCTCGGTGAACACCGTCATTCTGGCGATTTTTACCGTGCTGATGGGAACCCTCCTCGGCCTCTTTATTTCCCTGATGCGCCTCTCGAAAACCCAGGCGCTTTCATTTACCGCCCGGGCATACATAGAGGTCATCAGGGGAACCCCCATCCTGGTACAGATATTTATCATCTATTACGGCCTGCCGATTAACATCCCGCAGACCATGTTCCTCGGTGTGGATCTCGCCAGGTTTATCCCGGGTATTATCGCCTTGTCGATAAACTCCAGCGCCTATGTGGCGGAAATTATCCGGGCGGGCATTCAGGCCGTGGACAAGGGGCAGATGGAAGCTTCCCGCAGCCTTGGTTTTTCCCACCGGGACAGCATGCGGCTTGTTATCCTGCCCCAGGCGGTAAAAAATATTCTGCCGGCGCTTGGCAATGAGTTCGTCGTCGTTATTAAAGAATCATCCATCGTGTCTGTCATCGGCATATCTGAGCTTATGTACAACGCGGGGATAGTCCGGGGGGCGACCTACCGGCCAATGGAACCCCTGCTCATTGCGGCGGTTATTTATTTTATTCTGACTTTCAGCATTTCAAAGCTTCTGGGTGTGGCAGAACGGAGGATGAGCAGCGGTGATTGAGGTTCGTGCGTTACACAAGTATTTCGGAAGCCTGCATGTACTCAAGGGTATTGATGCCAGCATCTCCCAGGGGGAGGTGGTGGTGATCATCGGACCCTCGGGTTCGGGGAAGAGCACATTCCTGCGTTGCCTTAACCTTCTCGAGCAGCCCACCGAAGGCGCCATTGAATTCGAGGGGCTCGATATTACCTCCGTAGGCAACAATATCGATGAACAGCGGCAGAAGATGGGAATGGTTTTTCAAAACTTCAATCTGTTTCCCCATCTGGACGTGATGGGCAATATTACCCTTGGCCCCATCCGCCTCAAGGGGTTAAGCCGGGAGCAGGCCGAAGACAAGGCCATGAAGCTCTTGCGCCGGGTCGGACTGCCCGACAAGGCCCGGGAATATCCGTCCCGACTTTCCGGAGGGCAAAAACAGCGCATCGCAATTGTGCGGGCCCTGGCGATGAACCCCGACGTCATGTTGTTCGACGAACCCACCTCAGCCCTGGACCCTGAGATGGTCGGAGAAGTGCTTGAAGTTATGAAAGACCTGGCACGGGAGGGCATGACCATGGCGGTGGTCAGCCATGAGATGGGTTTCGCCCGGGAAGTGGGCCACCGAATCCTGTTTATGGATGACGGCAAAATACTCGAGGAAAACCCGCCGGCTCAACTTTTTGATTCCCCCCGGCATCCCCGGCTGGTGGATTTTCTGTCCAAAGTTTTGTAAATCCACCCGGATACGCTTTTTATTCTCCCGCTTGGCTGCTCAACTTTCTGTTCCTCTGTCTGCTCAGCTGCCTGGTATGCTGTCTGTTTATCTATGGGGAGGGCGTCCCGGAGGCGGAAGGCGTTTTTTCCCATCGCCCATTCCCAGTTCTTCCGTTAGCAACAGGAGCTCGGAAAGCTGGTTCTGAAGTTGGAAAACAAGCGTATCTTCATTCGTATTTTGCTGCCCGGATGCCAATTCTGCAGATTGCAAAGCAGTAAACCGCTCCCGTATTTCTCCGATATCATCGGCATGCTTTGCCAATGCAATTGCATCGACGGCCTTCGCTGCCTGGGCAACGCACTCTTCAAGAGCCTCAAATTCTGCGGCCGCCTTTTCTGCCAGGCTGCGCCCCTTTTCTATCTCAATGGCCACCTTGTCCACCTGATTGTTTGTCTCTCCGACGGAGCCCGAGCTGCGGCTCGCAAGTTTTCTTACTTCATCGGCAACAACCGCAAAGCCCCGTCCGTACTTCCCCGCCCGGGCCGCCTCGACATTAGCGTTGAGGGCGAGCAGGTTTATCTGAAATGAGATGTCTTCTATAATTTTTGCAATTCCTCGGATGCTCTTGCTCGATGCGAGTATTTCATCGAAGGCCGCAGCTAAATCGCTTATAACTTCCCGCGCCCGGCCCGTATGTTCTGCGGCGCCGCCGACGTGGCGAGCGCTCTGGATAATTCTTTGCCTGGTCTTCTCGTTCCTCTCCACATGTTTATCTAACAGGGCCGCCACATTATCACTGTCTTTCTTTCCCCCGGGGTAATTATGAAGTGACTCAAACCGGGCAATGAGCAGGCTTGCGCTGTGATGAACGTCTGCCGCAGCATTTCGCACCCGGCCAATACCCTGCGAAAGAGAATCGGCCCACAGTAACAGCTCACCTGAAATTCCGTTTTTGTCTTCATCATTTATTTCAAGGTCTTGTACGCCTCCGCTTTCCCCCGAAATCTTCGACAGTATTGTCTGAATCCTCCGGCTGACTCCCAACTCATGATTCAGGACCCTGATAAGCCGGCAAATCTCCCCTTTGTCCGCTTCGGATTTCTGATTTACTCCGGAATACTGGGCACTGTGCATGCGGGCATTACTGATGGCCCGCTCTATCGGTGCTGTCAGACTCCCGGCATATAATGCTCCGGCCAGTAGGATAAGGGCGAGCATAACAATCCCGCTGATGAAAAGTCTTCGGCCGAGCATGCGAAGGGCATCACGTACTTCCTCCAGCTCTGCACGGGTGACGACTGTCCAGCTTCCGCCTCCCCCGGGAAGCGCTATTACCTGCTCGACGGACAGAACGTCGCGGTCAGCCGTTGGTGAAGACGGTTCTTCCGCGATTGTAGCCGCGATTGTACCCGTACTTGTCATCGCGTCGCCGGCAAAGTCGCTGCTGCGGCGGCGGTCGTCATTGTCCTGGCTTGCCTTTATACGGTAGCCGTCGCCGATGAGGTAGCTGATAGAATCCGCATTCCCCTCGCCTGCTGAGCCGAGAATACGGCGTAGTTCTTCCGGCGAAAACTGGAAAATCACCATGCCGGTGGCGGTTCGCCCTGAAAAAACCGGCGCAGCAATATATGCTCGCGCTCCGGTGACCGAAGCCCCTATCAAACCCGCAGGTCTTTCACTGTCCGTAGTAATAAAATCCGTCGTAATAAAATCCGTCATGATAAAATCTGCAGCCTCGGGATTTTCCCGGATTCTTTGAATAATCAGGCTAAGGGCCTGGTTGGTTCGTCTGCTTTTATCCAGCCCCACGGCAAAACTGTCTCCTTTTGAGACCGAATAGAGCACAGTTCCGCTGTTGATATCCGCCAGCAGCATGTCCGCATAGCGGTAGTTTGCCAATCGGCGTCTTAACACCGGGTGCTTTTCCCGGTGAACCGCGCTGTACAGGCTGCCGTCGGCGGCAAACTCCAGCCGATCCAGGCTCTCCGAAGGGTGCGGATTTTCGGCGATATACCATCGCCTCAGATATTCCGAAGCGCTCTGGCCTGATTGCAGCGGCATATCGGTCTCGAGCAATGCGTATGCGGCCCCGAACTCCGCTATGGCCCCGGCGATAAAGGGGTCGGCGGCCTCCAAAAGAACCCGGGATTCCAGGGAGGATAGATACTCTCTCACCCTGGCGCTTTGAATCCGGTTGAGGTTCTGGAGCCCCGATTTCAACTGACTATGTAGGGCGGAACGGGCACTCGCCAGACTGACGGCAAAAAAAACTCCGGAGGACAGGATTGCGATGAGCCCGACCAGCATCGGGATCTGGAATCTCAGTGAGCGAAATGCCGGAAGCTTCATTGATATCCTCCTGTATCCAGCTTACTGAATTTTCTTTCCGCTTTGGTTTTTTTTGTGTTTTTATCGTAATCCAATTAGAATGACAGCATGAGTGTGAGATCAAAAACCCTGCTGAGCATAATAGTGTTATCCTACCTCGGCGCATTCTTTCAGTGGAATTTCAATATCTTCTATATACAGCGAAACTGGTCCCTGTACTGGGAGGGATTTGGCAGTTTCATCATTATCGTCACAGCCCTCCTGGTGACCGCCGTGGGCTATATCTTCTTTTTTATGCGGGGAATCGGTGCTGCTGAAAAAGCCCTGAAATCCGGGGAAGCCATAGATGCCGACGCGGATCGTCGCCTGGATCGGGCAATAAAAACCGTTCCGGTGATCATTCTTGTGGTCAATCTCATTGCTTTTTTCATCGGACCGGTAACCCAATCTACCATCCGGGCGCTGGGAAGCGGTGAGCCGGTAATCAGCGCAAACCTCCTGACGACGATAATTTATTCCTTCTCAGTTGGTTTGTATGTCCTGTTTTTGGAAATCAGGCTCTTCGAGAGGTTCCGTATTCCCCTCCAGCGTTTACGGGGCGCCACCAGCCTGAACGAATTCAAACCAAACGGATGGCGGCGCAGGCAGTTCGCCCTTGGATTTACCGTGGTGATCTTCGCCTTCGGGCTGCTGTACGCCGCGGGAATGGGTTACCTGCGGGAAGAACTTCTGGCGCCGGGGGGCATCGATGCATGGAGCGCCGCCAGCGAGAGCGTAGATTATCGGGTCGAGTTATGGCGTTCCGCCATAGAGGGGAACCCGCCGGTCCTGACGGTGAACAGTCCGCAGATTGTCCCCCGGCTGACCGAGTACATCTGGAAAATGCTGGTTTTAGGCCTTATCATTGCCGCCCTGTCCTATCTGGCTATTTATGTTGAATCCCGTCCGGCTTCCCAACGCCTGTTCGAAGTTCAGGCCCGGCTGTCCGAACTGGCTTCGGGGATGGCCGACAGGGATAAAAAACTGATCATATTGCGGGATGATGAACTCGGGCAGGCGGTTCACCATATTAACCGCTTTATCGACCGGCAGTCTGAGTTGTTCGCCACCATCCGCCAATCGATCGGCGATGCCCGCCAGCTCTCCGGGCGGCTGGGAGGGATGAGCTCACAGGCCGAACATCTGGGGACGGAAATCGGCAACGGTATTTCACAGGTGCAGGATCAGCTGACTTCCCAGCAAAAAGCCCTCTCGGCGGTGGACCGATTGATAGCGGAGCTCGGCGAAAATATCAGCAACTCTGCTTCCAATGTCGAAAAGCAGAATGAGGCGGTGAACCGTTCATCCTCGGCGGTTGAGCAAATGGTTGCCAACATCACTTCGGTATCAAAAAACGCCCGGGAGGCATTCGAACGGACTCAGAGACTCACCGCCCGGGCCGCCGAAGGCGAGTCTGATATGAATGCCCTTATGATAGGCATACAGGGAATAGCGGATTCCTCGGAAAAGGTGAACGAGAACATCGGGCAAATTGCGAAAATAGCGGCACAAACCAATCTTTTGGCCATGAACGCCGCAATCGAAGCCGCCCATGCCGGGGATGTGGGCAGCGGATTCGCGGTGGTGGCAAGCGAGGTCCGTAAGCTCGCCGAAACCGCCTCTGCCACCGCCAAGGGCATAACCGCCATGATCAAGGAAATGAACGCCGCCAGCAGTTCGGGACTGGAGGCTACGCGAAAAGCCATCGAGAGCTTCAAAGGCATTAACAACTCGGTTCAGACCAATTCCCGATTGATCTCTGAAATCTCCCAGGCCATGGTCGAGCAGGAGCAGGGCAATGCGGACATTCAGCAGGCCATGACAAGCCTGCTTGAGCTCAGCCGCGACGTCTCACTTCTCACAAAAACCCAGGCCGAGGAAAGCGCCGGGGTTAAGGGTAAAATGCAGGAGCTCGACTCGGCGGCAGCTTCAATTCAGTCGGTTATGGATCGGAATCTCGAACTCATGCAGGAAGTCGAGCAGTTCATCAGCGATCTTCAGCAGGTCATAGAAGAAAACAGCGCAATAGTAAAAGGGCTTTCCGGGGCCTCGGGCCTTGCCGCCGATGAATAGACAGCAGCTCCTGGATCGGCAGCTGGCCCGTCTGGTGCGGATGCTCGGGTCCGATCCGGCCTTCTACCTTCTAAGTCTTCATTCCTTTGTGGAGATGATTCTCAATCAGACATTGGATGTGCAGGAGCTGTTTTTCGACGGAGAACAGTACAGCTTCGCTGATAAAATGTATCTGTACCGCCGTTTTCTGCTTAATGAGTGGCAGAAAAAACAGCATGCCCGGCCGGGTCCTCCGGCTGCCCGGCTCAAGGGCATCAGTCATCTCGACAGTCTGTCCAAGGCGCATCATCTGACCAACCGGACCAGGCATGATTTCGCCGAGGTGAGCATTGAGGAGGCCATAGCGGGAACCTGGAGCTTCCTGGAGTTTTGCCGGCTCAGCGGCCTGGACTCTCCCCGTCTTCAGGAAATACGGGATAATCTCGCTATCTGGGAAGAGCGGAAGGCCCCGGTTGATCATTTTAATGAACTGCGCAAAATCCGGTTCTCCGTCCATCTGAAGGATATGGAGATTCGCGATCTCAACAGCCGGCTCGCCCGCCTATCCGCGGCGGAAAAGCAGGCAAAGGCCCTGGAACAGGCTATCGCCGACAAGGAACAGAGCATCGAAGCTTTGGAAACCGGCAGCGATGAACAGAAGCACATAATTGAAGCATTGACGCGGGAGCGCAACGAGCTCAAGCGCAGCCTTGAGACCGAGCGGGGAACCATCAGGACTCACGCCGTTGCCGATCAGTACCGGGAAAACCTGCTGAGGCTTTCGAATTACACCCGGACAAAAAGGGATTTTGAACGGAGCATCGTTCGACTCAGCGGAGAGCAGAAGGAAGTTCTGGCAAAAATTCAGGCGGACGGCAGCGTTCTTGTCCGGGGAGCCGCGGGAACGGGAAAAACAATCGTACTCCTTGAAAGTCTTCGCCGTACGGCGTCGCAAAACGACTTGTTTGCCGAGGGCAGCTTTGCCCTGCTCACCTATGCGAACACCCTGGTTAAATACGATCGCTATATCAGCCAAATTCTCGGGGTCAGTCCCGACAGTCTTTCCATTGAAACTGTGGACCGCTTTGTCTCCCGCCGCCTGCATTCGGCTAATCCCCGCTCCGAGATCCGATACGGGGATTTTCTCGAAAATCTGATTGACGATCTCGGACTCTCCCCGCCTGCCGAACTGTCCTCCGCGGAGGCTGCCCGGGAAATCGATGAGTTTATCTGGGGCTACGGTATTAGCCGCGATGAATATGTGGATCAGATGATTCCCCGAAGCGGCTTGCCTCATCGTCTCGATGCCCTTCAGCGGGAGCGGCTCTGGGAAATCCAGGATTCCCTGAGGCGCGAGGCTGCGGCCCAGGAATTATTTACCCGCAATCTCGCGGTTCTGGAAATGCTTGAAAACCCGGTCTCGACTGACGGCACATCCTCCCCCTACTCACGGCTCTATGTCGATGAGGTTCAGGATTTACCGCCTGTTGTCCTCCGGTTCCTCAAGAGTGAAAGCCGGAGCATAATGATGGCCGGCGATATTGATCAGGCGATATACGGCCTTCAGTCGCCGTTCGCCCGGGCCGGCCTTGATATCCGGGGGAGAAGTCATATGCTCAACGAGAATTTTCGCAATACCATCCCGATTCTCGAGCTGGCCGAGGAATACCGAAAACGGTCGGGCCTCGAACAGCGGTATAAGGGCGACAGCCCCAACCGCAAACCCCGGGCATTCAGGGAGGGACCACCGGTGGGACTCTACAGCGCCGAGTCCATGGACGAGCTGGAAGACCTGCTGATGGAACGCCTGGTGCTGATTCACGATGTGATGGGATACGACCCCCAAAACGTGTGCATTATCTGTCCGGACAACCGTTTGGTCGCCCGGTTTGCCGACCTTCTTCGGAACAGAGGAGACCTGCGCGGGGTGTCGATCCGGGATAAATCATTCGATTTTACCATCGGCGGCGCCGAGGGCGGTCCGGTGCGGCTTTCGCCCATTCACTCCACCAAGGGTCTTGATTTTCCGGTGGTGCTGCTTTTTCTGCCCTACCTTTCCAGCGGTTCGGGGCTGGACCGGGAGTATCGGGATCTTCAGCGCAGCAACCTGATGTACGTGGCCCTCACCAGGGCGATGGATCATCTGGAAATCTTTATTACCGAAGGGGCTGCGAGAAATCCGGCGATTTCACCCCTGGTCGATTCATGGCACAGCCAGCGGGAGTCCTAGCCGTGGACGAAAAAAATCTGCTCATCGCTGAGGTGGCGAGACAGCTGATCTTCCATAAACCGCCTGATTTCCCCGATCTCTTCAGGCCGGTAGCTGGCTAGGGTGCCCGCGCTTTCCCGGTGATAGGTTCTCATCAGGTGGGGGGCGTCTGTGCGGATTTTCCGGATGCGCTCGAGGTAGCCCTGATTCATCCGGAAAACGCCGAAACTCACTTCAGAAACCTGCTCCGCCGGGATGCGCAAAAAAGTTTCCCGTATGGCGTTTTTATACAGCTCCCGCCAATTTTCAGAAAGGATTATAGGATCGAAAGTCAGCTTCAGGGGCCAGCCGTCGCGGGCGGCCCTGCCGGCGGCGAAGAGCCTGTTGCGGAAAGAGGCGCAGCCCCGTTCATGTCGGCGGCTGACTTCCTCCGGGCTGAGACTCCACACCAAAAACACATTTTCCGCAGGCTTGAGATTGGCGATGCTCTGGTAGTAATCACTTTTGGTTCTGATTTCCAGCGCCATGTCGGTCTTTCCGGCGGCGTAATCTATCCACTCGGCGCAGTAGGGGTAGAGGGGCTCGAAAGCGAGAATTTCGCTGAGATATGAAATGCTCAGGTACAGTGGGTGATGCTCAAGGGCCTTATCGGCCGCGTCGATAAAATCGGCGTTGTTGAGAAACATAACGCTGTGGGCCGAATCATGCATTCCCTGCAAGAAGCAGTAATCGCAGTTGTAGACGCAATTGCGCACCAGGGCATTGTAATGCAGCTGTTCATTGTTCCAAGAATCAATCCGTTCGCTGCCCTTGTGCAGGTAGCGGCTCCGTTCCTTGGCGAGAATCAGTGCCGGCTGGCGCTTTTGAACGGTGAAATCCTGCCGGGGACGAGTAAAAATATCTTTATAATGAGCAACGGGAATGACGGTTGGTTGACCTGCGGCGCTCCGTATCTTCCCAATAATTTCGCCTACCGCCGGGAGGTCACGGATTTCTTCTTCGACGAAAACCCTTGTGAAATGATGCACAAGCTGAAGACTATTCAAGGCCAGCCTCCAGGGCCGCAATCAGTTCATTGTCCGTGATTTCCCGCCGCGCGAAGTGAATGCGCCGGATTTCTTTTTCGAGCCGGTTGCGGCGGTTGCCCGCTTTCTTATCGGGTAAAAGTCGGTCCGCCAGGAGGGCAGAGCGGATATCAGCCTCCCGGTTAGCCGATTCGAGTTGGAACAGCTCGCAGCAGTAGCTAATAAGACCATCCAGCGACTGATGAAAAAGCCGCGGCCAATCCTCGCCAGGTGAACTGTTGCGGAAATGCAGTTCAGCGCTTACGAGCTGATGGGGAGATAACAGACCGCCCAACGATTCCATGATGAAGGAGATTCTGTTTTCCTCATGCAGCTCACAAGTGGTTTCGGGAAAGCCATGATCGAGGACGATGTCGGGATACTCACATCGCCCATTAATGAAGATTCGGTTGTGGATGAGAACCGGGCTTTTATTGGATTGCCCGTGCCCCGGGGCCTGTGCCTGCCGGGAAGATTGTGCTTCCCCGGCAGATTCTGCCCCCCTGGCAGACCGTTCTCGCCCGGAAATAGGGTCTTCCTTGTCCTGTAGAAACAAGACGGGACATCCCCGCCACTGCGCGGTAAATCCCCCGCTGCGCTCATACAGGAGCCCGGCCAAAAACCCTGCCTGAACAGCCGGCGCAGATTCCAGTCCGTATTCGAAGAGCAGCACATCATCCCGTCCGGATTCCCGTATGCCCGAGGGATGGACCTGCCGTTCTTTGAGGGAAAACAGCTTGCGCCAGGGCGGACCCTGAGCGGCGATAATGGCGATCACGGCAGGATTTCGCCCCGGAGATCCGGATCATCTCCCTCATCTAATGATAGTGCCAGTACATCGATGTATTGATTAAGAAATTCCCGGGGCTCCCGGTGGGGCGGCAGGGGAAAACTCAGCGGAATATAATGCTCGCCGAGCCCCCGGGCTGTCGGGACGCCGTGTTCATCTTCCACCCGTTCGACCAGAACCTTTTGAGTCCGTCCCAGCATGGACATCCGGTACTTCCGCTTCTGTTTCACGGCCAGGAGCCTCAGGCGCTCGGAACGCTCGCTTTTGACGCGCTCGGGCACCTGGCCGTCCATTCGCTCCGCCCTGGTTCCCTGACGCACCGAGTATTTAAAGGCGTGAACATGTCCAAAGCCGATGTCCTCAATTGCCGACAGGCTTTCGGAAAACTCGTCTTCGCTTTCCCCGGGGAACCCCACGATTATGTCCGTGGTAATGTTGAATTCCGGCAATTGCTCCCGGATTTTTCCGACGATATCCCGATACTGGACATAGCTGTACTGCCGCCGCATCCGCAGGAGGATTTTCTCCGAGCCGCTTTGAAGGCAGAGGTGCAGATGGGGGGTCATTCGGGGGTGTTTCATTAATTCTATGAAGCGTTCATCCAGCTGATCGGGCTCGATGCTGGAAATTCTCAGCCGGTAGTCTCCGTCAAGATTCAAAAGCCGTTCAACAATTTGGGAAAACCGGGTATCGTCGTGCTCATAGCGGCTCATGTTTACCCCGGTAAGAACCAGCTCCTTATACCCGTCGGCCAACATGCGGCTGGCGGATTGTACAATGTCCTCGGGCTCACGGCTCACTGCGGTTCCCCGTACAAATGGAATTATGCAAAACGAGCAAAAGTTATCGCAGCCGTCTTGAATTTTGACCATGCCCCGGGTGCGGAAGACCTGCTGGGACGCATCGTAGGAAAACCGGTCGCCCTTGAGGGAATCCGGGTGTATGAGCTCGCCGTTCAGGTGGGCGTCAACCAGCTCGAAGATGCTGTTTTTGCGCTCATTATCGACAACAAAGCTGCGCCCGTCGGCTTCCAGTTCCTCTTTGTGGCTGTCAACAAAACAGCCGGTAACCACCACCATGGATTCACCTGAACGGGTGTGGGGGAGGGCAGCGGGTTCATTGGCCGACGTCCGCGGCTGTTCCGGTGACAAAATCCGGTCTGCGGAAATATGCGGCGTGCGGTTTTCCCCAGGACTGCCTATTGATTCGATATTCAACGATTCCAGTTTACCGCTGAGCCGGATCGCCCGGTTAATGGTGTTGCGGGTTTTGCGATCCGCCTTGTTGGTAACCGTGCAGCTGTTCACAATGTAGACATCAGACGGTCCGTCGAAGGGCACCACCTGATAGCCCGCATTGATAAATCGGGATGCCAGGGCGTCGGTTTCATACTGATTTAATTTACAGCCAAGGGTTGAAAAGGCGACGGTCCTCAACGCGCTGTTAGCCACTGACGGCCTCCGGAGTGCTGACCGCTGCGTTTGCCGGGCGGCCTTCAAGACTGAGTTGACTGGCGCTTGTAATTTCCAGTTCGATGAAGCTGCCGATCAGGCTGTCATCATCAGACAGGAAACGAACCGGAAGCTTTCCCTCGCTTCGTCCGCTGAGGTATCGGCCGCTGCGGTCACGGCCCTCCACGAGGACCCGGAGGCTTTTACCAACCAGCGAGAGGTTGTATTCATATGAACTCTTTTGCAGTTCTTCGCTCAGAATATGCAGCCGCCGTTTTTTCTCTTCCTGGGGAACATCGTCATCCCAGCGGCTGCTGGCGGCGCCGGGCCGGGGCGAATACATGGCGACATAGGCCATATTGTACCGAAACTCCCGCATGGCCTCCAGGGTGCGGGTGAACTGCTCCTCGGTTTCGCCGGTGAATCCCACAATGATGTCTGTGAAAAGGGTGGCATCGGGGATGAGTTCCCTAATGTTCTCGACTATTTCCCGGTAGCGCTGCACGCTGTGATTGCGGTTCATTTTTATCAGCAGCTTGTCATCACCGGATTGCAGCGGCAGATGGATTTGCTTTGCCAGGCAGCGGTACTGGGCAATTACTTCGATGAGTTCCCGGGTCATGTCCCGGGGATGGGGACTGGTAAAGTACACCAGGAAATCGTCTTCTTTTTTCAGACGCCGGCTGAGGTCGCCGATTTGCCTCATCAGTTCGGGGAAGCTAATCTCATCTGACCCCCGGTCCAAACCATAAGAGTTTACGTTCTGACCAAGAAGAGTGATGCTCCGGTAACCCCGATCGATCAGGCTTTCTATCTCCGCCAGTATCTCGCTGCTTGGCCGGGATATTTCCCTCCCGCGGGTGTAGGGAACGGCGCAAAAAGTGCAGAATTTATCACATCCGTTTTGAATCGGGATAAACGCCTCAAACTTCGAGCGGTAATGAGGCTTGATGTGCCAGAATCCGCCCATGGGATCCTCGCCCTCTGCGCTTTCCTCGGTCACCTGCTTTCGTATGCGTGGAGCGCCGCCCTGTTTCTTGATTTCATCCTGCATGGCCCGGACTGCCGCCAAGGTATTGGAACGCTGCTGTTCAGAGGGTCCTTTTGCCAGAGGGTTGCCTGCGCCGTCTATTTTGGGCTGCTTTACTCCGCTTTCCGATGCTATGCGCTCTTCTTCAAGCAGGCGGAGCACCGGGCTTGTTTTGGGGTCCTTGAGCCACATGGGTCCGACGGGGCGGCGCGGCTTGGACGGGTCCCCATCTGTCGAAGAACTATCAGGTCCGGGTTGCTGTTCTGCCGCAGGATGGACCGGCTCATTCTGCCCACCGGCACTAAAGCTTCCCCCGGAAAACGGGGTGGTCACCCCGTACTGGGCAATCATATCCGGAAGCTGGGGCAGTTCATTGATGCTAAAAAGCAGATCGAAACGATCCAGGAACTTCTCCCGGTCAGAGGGGAGTATGCAGCCCGAAACGAAGGTTAGCAGGCTTCGCCGGTTCTTCCATTTGTTCCACTGATGTATTTTGGAATACACCTTGTCAATGGCTTTCTGGCGCACCGAGCAGGCAACGATTCCTAACAGTTCGGCGTCCTCTTCCCGCGGAGTTTCCACGTACCCCATGGCCTCCAGCACCGACTGGATTCGTTCGCTATCTGACTGGTTCATCTGGCAACCCAGATGCACTAAATGATATTTCATCGCAATTCCTCGCAGTAGTTCGGAGAGATACTAAAAATACACTTCGGCGAACATCCGGTCCCGGGGAATGCCCTGATCCGACAGAATATCGTAGGCCTCATAAATCATGTCGCAGTTACCACAGAGAAAAACTGCGGCATCGCTTTCCACCGGATGAGCCCGCAAAAAGTCGGTTACCCGCCCCCGGTAATCACCGCCATCCTCCCGGGACACGCATCGGAGAATCCGGTCACGGCTGTAATGATCGAGCTCGAAACTGTCAGCGGCGAACCGCACGCCGTGCAGCAGCGTATAGTCGAGTTCGCGATAGGAGTTGGCGAAACTGTGAAAGGGGCTGATTCCCGTACCCGTTCCCACGAAGTACACCTTGCCTGAGCGTATCTTCTCATCCATCAAAAAAAAGCCAAAGGGGCCTTCTACATAGAGCTCGTCTCCGGCTTTGACCTGTTTAAGTCTCCGGGAGACATAACCGGTTTCTACTTCCTTAACCAAAATCTCCAGGTAATCCGCATCTGCCGGGGAGTAAATGGAGTACTCCCTCATATTTATGTCGCCCTTGGGCCCCACGCTGAGATACTGACCCGGATGAAACGACAGATTTTGCCGTTCAAAACGGAGGACAAAGGTTGACTCTGTGAGCTGCCGGTTTTCCAGGACCCGATGATGCACCCGGGTTCTGGCTGCGGAGTTTGACATTTTTACCTCTTTACTACAATCGCTTCCCTGCTGGGCAAGGGCAAGATAATTCATTAGGGAGCAAGAGTATAGATTATCGAAGTAAAAGTATCAAGAATTCCCTGATGGCGGCAGATCGCAACAAGCTTGACAGGAGAACAGGGTGCTCTTATTCTGTTAGAAGTCTCTAAAAGAATAAATTTGCCGGGGAAAAACGATGCCAAAAAAAGTAACGATTCACGACGTAGCCCGTCATGCGGGAGTTTCGCACACCACCGTAAGCTGGGCACTTCACGACGATCCGAGAATTACCGATGACACTAAACAGAAGGTGTTGGAAAGCGTCGAAGCCCTGGATTATTTTCCCGCCTTTCTCGGACGTTCGCTGGTCAACGGCCGCTCCAAAACCATCGCCGTGGTAGCCGCCAGTTTTTCTTCAAGCTTTGAAATGGAACTGATGCGGGGCATCGAGGAAGCGATGGACGCCCGGGGCAGCGAGTACAGCATCCAGCTGTACTCGACGCGACGAGACAAAAACAGCAAATTAAAAACCTATCAAAAAATATTACAGGGCCGAAGGGCCGATGCGGTGATTTCCGTCAATCTGAAACCCGGGCACACCTTTGTCGAGGAATTCAAGGACAGCGGAGTGTCTTTGGTACTTGTGGAAGATGAGTTCGAGGGAGTGAGCACCGTGTACTGCGATTCCAGGAAGGGTACCGAGCTGGCGGTGAACCATCTGCTTGACAGGGGCTGCAAAAGCCCGGGAATATTAGTGGGCATACACGATGATCCCGACGGCGGTCTGTCGCCCCAAACCCGCTACCAAACCTACCTGGATGTGCTCAACGGCCGGGGAATTACGGTCCAAGATGCCTGGGTACAGGAAATTCCCGAGTATCACCCTGAAGACGGTATGAATGCCCTGGGTGCATTTCTGGAAGCCGGATGCGACGGTATCTTTTGCGCCGCCGGTGATCTTGTTGCCCTGGGTCTGATAAAGGCTGCCCAGTCGCGGGGAATCGACATTCCCGGTAAGCTGAAGGTCGTGGGCTATGACGATGTTGTCTTTTCATCTCTCATCAGCCCTGCCTTGACCACTGTGCGCCAGCCTTTGGCGGAAATCGGCAAAACCGCGTACGACCTCGCCCAAAAAGGCATCGAGGCCGAGGAATCCCGTACCTGGCATGCCCAAACCGTGGTGCTTCAGCCCGAACTGGTAGTCCGGGAGACGAGCTGACTACCGCTGCCGGATAGCCGGCGCTGGCCTCGACGGACGTAATGTAGTACCTTTGCAGGACCACAACAGCTAGCGGGAGTGCCTACTATGAGCAGTGATTTGCGTATTTCCGAATCGGAACTTACGAAGAACATAAATAATAAGGAAACAAGACCGGCTAACGGAGTTTCGAGGAAACCCGAATGGCTCAGGATTCAGCTAAACACCAGCGATAAATTCCGCGACCTCAAAAAAATGGTGAAAGAGGAGCGGCTTCACACCGTATGCGAGGAAGCCCGCTGTCCGAATATCCATGAGTGTTGGGGGACCCATAAAACCGCCACCTTCATGATACTCGGAGATACCTGCACCCGCCGCTGTCGGTTCTGCGCCGTAAAAACCGGACTGCCGGGTGCCGTGGACTGGGGAGAACCTGCGCGGGTCGCGGATTCGGTGGCCAAGCTGCGGCTCAGCCATGTGGTTATCACCATGGTAACCCGGGACGATCTCAAGGACGGCGGTGCGGCGGTGGTCGCCAAGACGGTGGAGGAAATTCGAAAAGCCGCGCCGGAATGCAGCATCGAGCTGCTCACCAGCGATTTGATGGCGGACCCCCAATCAATCAAGACGGTTCTCGACAGCCGGCCGGACATAATGAGTCATAATCTGGAAACCGTCGAACGGCTTACGCCGGTAGTCCGGTCCCGTTCATACTACGAGCGAAGCTTGAAAATGCTGGCCATGAGCAAGGAAATCGCTCCGGATATCGTCACCAAATCGAGCATTATGCTCGGGCTCGGGGAAACGACGGAAGAGATACATGCGGCCATGGACGATTTGCTGGCTCACGGGGTTTCGATGATGAACATGGGACAGTACCTTCAGCCCAGCCGGAATCACCAGATGGTGCAGAAGTTCTGGACACCGGAAGAATTTGCTGAGCTCAAGGACACTGCCTTGGAAAAAGGCTTCTCCTTCGTTGAAGCCGGACCCCTGGTGCGTTCCAGCTATCATGCCGGAGAACAGTACGAGGATTACCGACGGAAAATTCACCCGCTCTACCGGAAATAAGATCCGGAGGTGTCCCATAGGCAAATATAAGCAGGTTCTATTAATCCTTGCCGCGCTGCTGTGCACAACTTCCTGTGCCACGGCGGAAGTACCCAGTTCTTCTCCCAATCCGGGAATCCCGATAATACTTGTACACGGATTCGGGGGCTGGGGCAGGGAATCCCTGGGAGGGCTTGATTATTGGGGTGGCTTCGAAGACCTCGAGGCTATTCTCCGCCAGCGGGGATACAATGTCATGACCGCAGAGGTCGGTCCGTTTTCCAGCGACTGGGACCGGGCCTGCGAGCTGTACGCAAATATAAAAGGCGGAACGGTGTACTACGGCGCCGCCCACTCGGCGCGCTACGGTCACCGACGGTTCGGAAGAGAGTATTCGGGTTTGTATCCCCAGTGGAGTGAGGAGAACCCGGTAGCCATCATCGGACACAGCATGGGAGGCACCACCGCCAGACTTTTGGCACACCTCGTACGCAACGGAAATCAAGCAGAGCGCGAATATGCGAATCATTCGCCGCTCTTTGCCTCCGGTCCCCAAAGCATAAAAGCGGTGGTTACTATTTCCAGTCCTCATAACGGAACCAGTCTTATCAGTTCCGACGGAGCCGTCGATTCCCTTATCGATGCAGTGACCGCTACCTTAAACGGCCTGGCAGGATCTCGGCTCCTTCCGGGATACGACCTAAGACTCGATCACTGGGGACTCTCCAGGACCGACGATGAGTCGCTCGTCGATTACATAGAAAGGGTCCGCGATTCAGAGTTTTGGCGCGAGGGGAACCCCGACTCGGCCATATCCGGCCTGGCAATAGAATCCATGACCCGGTTTAACTCGGAATATCCGGCGGATCCCGAAGTGGCGTACATAAGCTGGGCCACCAGCGCCAGTTTTTCCGGTCCGGTTACGAACTATCACTATCCCCAGGTATCAATGCAGGCACTCTTTCTGACCCCGTCGCTTTTTCTCGGCCGTTTTGAGCCCCGGACCGGGGAAATAGCGCCCGAACAGTGGTGGGAGAACGACGGCGTGGTGAACAGCATTTCCATGCAGGGGCCCATTCTCGGCAGCGACGATTCCATCCGTCCTCTGAATGGAGCACCGCTAGCCGGAGTCTGGAATTTCGCCGGCACGCTGGAATCAACGGATCACGCAGATGTCATCGGCATACCATTTTGGGGGCCGTTAGCCGGCGGGGAGTTTGAGACCGCTGCGGATTTCTACGAGCATCTGTGCAGGATGATTATCGACTTTTAATTGCTGCCCGCTGCTGACGGCCGACCCCTCAGACTGACCGTCGCACAGAGCTTGTTCGAAGAGCGTATGCACTATCCGATGGCGAGCATTCGCACTATCCGATGGCGAGCATCCGCACTATCCGATGGCGAGCATACGCTCGACCGACCGGCGGCCGCGTCGGATTATATCATCCTCGACCTCGACCTTGAATGTAAGATTTTCAAGAGAGTAAATGATTTTGTCGAGGGTAATTCTTTTCATATGCGGGCAGGTTTGACAGGTGCTTATGAAGTTCTTTTTCGGGAAGACAGCCCGAAGGTTGTCCCCCATGCTGCATTCGGTGATTAACATAACATTCTGCTTGCCGCTGTCCCGGATTACCCCTTCCATCTGGCTGGTGCTTCCGGCGAAATCCGATGCTCCGGTGACGTCGGTGTCGCACTCCGGGTGGCTTATGACTACCAGATCGTCAAACTGGGCCCGGGCCGCGTCGATATCTTCCTTGGTAAACTGCTCGTGCACCATGCATTTGCCCTTTTCCCAACTGATGATCTTTTTGCTTGTCTGCAGGGCGACGTTTTTCGCAAGATAGGCGTCAGGAAGGAATATAACCGAGTCGCTGTCCAACGATTTAACGACCTTCACGGCATTAGCACTGGTGCAGCAGATGTCGGTCTCCGCCTTTACCGCGGCGGAACAGTTTACATAGGTGACCACCGGCACCCCTGGGTGCTGTGCCTTAAGGTTGCGCACCTCCTGCGCCGTGATGCTCTCAGCCAGGGAACAGCCGGCTTCGAGATCGGCAATGAGGACGGTTTTTTCTGGACTCATGATTTTGGCAGTTTCGGCCATGAAGTGGACGCCATTGAACAGGATGATGTCAGCATCGGTTTTGGCCGCTTCCCGTGCGAGGCCCAGACTGTCGCCAACGATGTCCGACACGCCGTAGAACACATCGGGGGTCATGTAGTTGTGACCTAAAACCACAACGTTCATGTCCTTTTTTAATTGCCTGATTTTCGCAATTTTTTCCATTGCCTCATCCACCTCGTGGGGAAGAATGGAATGCTCAAGTTTTTCACGGATGTCGTCTATCGATTTTGCTAGGTTCATGGGCAGAAGATACTGTATCATACTTCTTTAAGCAAGATTTCATCAGTGCCCCGAAAACAGCTGATTTGCGCCTGGCAAAGTACTGTGGGAGAATAATTCAAGCTATTTCTGGCAATGAGCGAAATGAACGGCAGCTAATTCCTGTCCCGAAAAAAGATTAGGCAGTTTAAATCAGCTGTTTTCGGGGCACTACATATTCCCAGGCACTTCAGCTGTTCGCCATTTCTCCGTTGAACACCGTCACCCGGTTTTTTCCCGACCGCTTGCTGAGATACAGGGCCTTGTCGGCTTTTTCGATGAGGATTTGGGAATTCTCGTCGCGCTCAGAGTCAAATTCCGCGATGCCGAGGGACAGGGTCACAGAACAGCTCTGACCTTCGTAGCTAAAACTTGCGTCCTCTACGGCCTTCCGGATGCGTTCGGCGATGTTTCCCGCAACATCGAGGGCTGCGCCGGGCAGGAGCACCACAAACTCTTCTCCCCCGTATCGGGCAGCGATGTCGGTCTGACGGATGCACGAAAGGATTATCCGGGAAACGCCTATTATAACCTCATCCCCGGTTATATGCCCGTAGGTATCATTCAGGGACTTGAAGTTATCGATATCCATCATAATCAGGCAGAGCTCCTGATTGTTTCTTCGGCTCATTGCCAACTGGCTCCCGAGACTGTCGAGGAAAAAATGGCGGAGCCGCAAACGGGTCATCACATCGGTGGTGGTAATTTCGTATAAAAACGCATTGTGTACCGCAATACCTGCGAGTACCGCGATATTTTCAACATACTTCCTGTCTTCCCCGAGAATATCATGATCGCCTATGGGATCTCCGAGGACGAGGACGCCGTTAATCACTTCTTTGGCGCGAAGGGGAATTATCAGCGAGGGCTCTAAATCGGCGACCGGAGCCAGGGAATCGCTGTCAATAATTTCCTGGAGTTCCGCAAGGCTATGGCTCGTGGGATGGTCGTGAAGGAAATCAATGAGTTTGTTTCCCTCGGGGATGATGTGCGAATCTCCGGAATGAACGTCGAAGCCAACCTGACTTCGGTGAAGCGCAAGATCCTGGCTTCCGATATCCTTGCGTACAAACAGACCGGCCTTGAGAAGTTTCAGCTGACCCATGCAGATATACAGGATCGATTGTATGAGGGCGTGATAATCGAGATTGGAATTCAGGCTCTTGCTTATTTCGATGAGTTGAGTGAGATCGAATATTTTTTTCTCATACTGTTCGACAAGCGAGTCGGTTTCTGCCATGCGATAAGATTATACTGATTTTTTTTCATCGTGCTATCAATGCTGTGAAAAAAAAGCCAAATAATAGGCGTTTTTGAATAGATTTGATCTTTAACTCGGGTTTAATTAAAAATGTGGCGAATGTCGCTGTTGTCTCCCAGGATTTCCAGGAGCTTTTGATGGGCCTCGGAACGCTGAATGGACCGCTTTGCCGAGGTTATCAGATTCTGAATACGATTCGCCGTCGAGCTGCTTTCCAAACTTTCCTGGCGTTCCTCCACGGTGAACAGATCGCTGGATGAAAGCATAAAACTGAAATCAACCGGGTCCATATGCTCGAGAATTTCCCGGTCCAGGGTTTTGTTATTGAGGTCGGCGAGATGAACGAATAGCTCTACCGCCTCTTTTTGCAGGCGGAGAGCTTCCCGATGGAGGTCGTCGCTTCCGCAATCATCGAAGTATTTTATTTCCGCCTGCAGAAACAGGCCGCTGTCGTCGATGCTTTCCAGGGAAAAGCGCTTTCCCCCTTCTATTAATATGTCCTTGCGCCCGTCATCGTAGCGTTTGATGAGTTTTTGAATTGATGCTGAACAGCCTGTGGACCTGAAATTGCTGCCGTTGTAGTACACAATTCCGAAGGGTGTGTGATTTTCGAGGCAAAAGTCGACCATCTCCCGATATCGCTCTTCGAATATGTGGAGAGGTATCCGCATGCCGGGCAGCAGAACTATGCCTAATGGAAAAATGGGTATTTTGTGTTCCATCCTTCTCAATATACAAATTTAAAAACCCTCTCGGAAAGGGTTTTGTTCCCCCCTGCAGCTTCATTGACGGGTCTTTTTGAAAAAACTATACTTCAGCCTATACTCAGTGTATCCATCCCAATCCCAATTTTACGGAGTGTACCGTGCGAAAACTAACTAAAATCGTCGCAACCATTTCTGATATGAAATGCGACGCCGAGTTTCTCAAGAAACTCTCGGATGCCGGCATGAATGCCGTTCGTCTGAATACTGCTCATCAGAATCACGAAGACAGCCTCAAGGTCGTGAATTCCGTCCGAAGTTTTTCAGATTCAATCCCGCTGATTCTGGACACTAAGGGACCGGAAGTCCGAACCACCACCAAAGAATCGGATATTAATGTGAAGACCGGCGATATCGTGAAGATGATCGGCGATCCCGACAAGCTCTCGAGCAAGGAATGCATATATCTCAATTACCGCGGCTTCGTCGAGGACGTACCGGTTGGCAAAACGGTTCTCATCGACGACGGCGATGTTGCTCTCCTGGTAAAAGAGAAAAAAGACGGAGCTCTCATTTGCGAGGTGCAGAACGACGGAGAAATCGGCGGTAAAAAAAGCGTCAATGTCCCCGGCGTCCATATACATCTTCCTGCTCTCAGCGAGCGCGACCGGGGTTACATCGACTTCGCCATCGAACATGATATTGATTACATCGCCCATTCCTTCGTGCGAAACAAAGAAGACGTTCTTGCCATCCAGCAAATTCTGGACAAGGGCAAGAGCAGCGCGAAAATTATCGCCAAGATTGAAAATCAGGAAGGCGTTGATAACATCGACGAAATCCTCGACGTCGTTCACGGCGTTATGGTCGCCCGGGGAGATTTGGGTATTGAAATCCCCGCGGAAAAAATCCCCGCCATTCAGAAAATGCTCATCCGAAAGTGCCGCGAACGCTGCAAGCCGGTTATAACCGCAACCCAGATGCTCCACACCATGATCAAGAAGCCCCGCCCCACCCGTGCGGAGGTGAGCGATGTGGCTAATGCGGTGTACGACGGTACCGACAGTCTCATGCTGAGCGGTGAAACCGCCTACGGCGACTATCCCATCGAATCGGTGAAGATCATGGCAAAAATCGCCCGATCCGCCGAGGAAGCCACCGACGCTATGGTCAATATCGATGTCGACCCCTCAAGCAAGGTCATCCCCGCATTTCTCGCCCGGACCGCGGTTATCGCGGAGAACAAGATTCCCATGACCGGAATCGTTATCGATACGAACAGCGGGCGTACCGCACGTTACATCTCGGCGTTCCGGGGCAACATCCCCATTTACGTTGAATGCTACACCCCCCGGGTAATGCGCGAGCTCGCGATCACCTACGGCGTAACTGCCAGTTATATGCCTGCCCGTCAGGAGGGAGTTGAAAAGTTCATCCACAAAAGTCTCATGCATCTTGTGGAGGACAAGCTCCTGGCCAAGGATGACACCGTCCTGGTGCTCGCCGGCAACTTCGGTCCGTCCACCGGCGCAAGCTTTCTTGAAATCGCCACTGTGGAGAATATGCTTCAGCTATAGCGCTGTTTTTCCGGTAAATTTACCGGGACAATCGAACGGTCTGCCGGGATTCGACCCGGCAGGCCTTTTTTTTTCCCGGGCTTGAGTTATAATTTAACGAAGAGGTGATCCCCTTGTACGATCCGGTACGCAAAGCCCGGGATCTGATGCATCTGGGCAAATACAGCGCCGCAAAGAAAATCTATGAGGATCTCAGCTCCCGGGACCCCCGCAACGACCGCTACCATTTCCAGCTCGGCATGTGCCATCTGGCCGATCAGGATATGACTCTCGCCAGGAAGTCTTTCGAAGATTGCCTGAATATTAATCCTTCCCACATCGAGGCGCTCATAGAACTGGGGGATATCCACTTTAAAAATGGTGAGGATGACCTGGCCCTGGAACTGCTCAACCGCGGCTGTCAGCTCGATCCGGGACACGCCCGTGCCCATACCTATCTGGCCAGGTTGTATGAACATATGGAAAATTTCCCCCGGGCCATAGAACATTACAACCGGGCCGTCGAAGGCAGCTCGGCCGGGGAAAGTCCCCGGCACGATTTGGCCCTGGCCCACAGTCACAACGGAGATTATCTCGAGAGCTACCTCATACTTCAGGAGCTTTTGGACGAGGCGGACCTAGGTCTGCTGTGGAGCCGCATCAACCGCACCGAGGCTGACCTCAAGGAACTCAACATAAATGCCACCGAAGATTATATCAGTATGCTCAAAAACGAGATGGATGAGGTCGAGCAGCTGTACTTTGTCAAACACCAATTCTCGATTCACTACACCAAGAGCATTCTCGATGCCCTGGAGCGGTTTTTATCGCTTTCCGAAAAGGAAATACAGGAAGTGCGCAACGAAATCCGGATGCTCAGCCATCTCGGGCTGGGGTTCAGCGGCGATACCGCCCGTTTCGAACTTCACAGCATAAAGGGGCAGTACAGCGGATTCCAGCTCGGCTGCTATTTGTATACCGCGGAGCAGCTTACCCACAGCCGACCGAGCATGGGGGCAAGCTACCACAGCGCTTTTATCCACGCCTTGGATTTTATTCAGAATCACAACTGAACCCGTCGACTCTACGCTGATGCGGGGCGGAAGAACCGCCCCTTGACCTGCTCCCTATACCGAGTTTCGCGAAGCGTTAATGGAAGCCATCAGGCTCTTTATAATAAGCTTTTCCAGAATCTCTTCCTGACGCTGGCGATCGGCGTCAAGGTATTTTCCGCTTTTCTCATTGTCTGCGCTGTGGAGCTGGCGAAGTTTCTGTAGGGCATACTGCTGGATAACCGTCACCGGCAGAATCATGCTTTCCCGCAGGGCGATTGATTCGCGAATTACCGGATCTATTTCAAGGAGATTCTTCTGTCCTGAAATTGACCGCAGCATTTCCCGGGTGATGTGGGCTTCGCCTTTCAGGATGCGGTAGAACTCCCCAAAATCCTTATCCTGCTCAAGATACCCGGTGAGCGGGAAGTACGACTTGCTCAGGCTTTGCATGGAATTCTCCATAAGCGTCCTGAAAAACAGACTGCTGTGGTACAGGTTTTCTATTTGCGCCCCATAGCCTTTATCAACCAGGGTCTTTAATGCGGTGCCCAGGCCGAAATAACCCGGAACGTTTTGTTTCATCTGGCTCCATGCCCCGACGAAGGGGATAGCCCGCAGACTGTCCAAACTCAGGGCGGCGTTCCGGCGGCTCGGACGGCTGCCGATGTTTGTGCGGCCGTAGTATTTCAGCGGGGTGCGTTGTTCCAGGTAGGGTATGAACTGAGGGTGGTTTCGCAGTTCAAGGTAGCGCTTATTTGCGAGTTTTGATAGCTCGTCGATGAGTTCCCGGTCTTCCGGTTTGATATCCGCTGTTTCCGACGGAAAAAGGTTGTTTTCTATTCCCGCGCTGACAATTTGCCCCAGATTATAAGCCGCCAGATCCTCGGTTCCGTAACTTGAGCTGATGGTCTGGCCCTGGAGGGTGAGCTGGATGCTTCGGCTGTCAATCGTCCGGCCGAGACTCCGGTAGAACTTGTGGGTATTCCCGCCGCCCCGCGCAGGGGGGCCTCCCCGGCCGTCGAAGAACAGTACCCGCACGCCCCGGCCGGCGGAAATCTTTGTCAGAGCTTCTTTGGCCAGATAAATCTCCCAGTTCGCGGTGACATAGCCGCCGTCCTTGGTTCCGTCGGAAAATCCGAGCATGATGTGTTGGCGCTTGCCCCGTTGCTTGAGGTGTTCGGCGTATGCGGGAAATTTGTACAGGGCGGACATAATATCCGGAGCGTGATGCAGGTCGTCCACGGTTTCGAACAGCGGAACAATGTCCAGCGGCAGAATCTCAGGTTCATATCCGCTGATGACTGCCAATAGCCAGACTTCAAGAATATGGCTGGCCCGTTCGCTGTGACTGATGATGTAGCGGTGCGCTCCGATTTCTCCGTTCCGCGTCTGGATTTCCCGAATAACCGGAAAACTCATAAGGCAGTCCCGTTCGACCTCATCGGTAATGCCGTCAAGGAAGCTCTTGTACAGTTCCCGGCGGCGGCGGGGATCCATGGCGCTGATGCTGTCAGCCAGGGAATTAATGAGATCAAGCCGTCTCATCTCATCGAGTTCTTCATAGGATTTTTCACCCGCGAGGGTTTCCGCCATGGCCTTCGAGCCCAACTTACCCTCGGCTATGCGGGAAAAGAGCTTTGCCACCAGTTCGCTGTGCACACCTGAGTCCTGGCGAATGTCCAGACTGGCAAAATGAAAACCGAAACAGCGAACCTGATATATAAGGTTTTCCAGTAGCTCGATAAACAGGCTCCGATGACGGCTGATCACAATGCTCCGAAGTTCAAGCAGGTCGGAAATCAGCTGTTCAGCCGAGTGATAGCCTTCATCGCTGACCTCCACAACAAAAACCTGCTTTTCCCCGCTCTCCTCCCGGTACGGCTTCTGACTATCAAGCACCTGTTGGACGGGATCGAGGGTGTTCCCCAGGCGATCGATAATAGATTGCAGGCGTTCCATTACTCCGTCGAACGTAAGCCTCCGGCTCAAGGCTTTTAACTCCCTGATGTACAGACCGAGAATTGACCTGCGCAGATTCGTTCCTACCTGACGGGTAATGTCCGGGGAAACAAAGGGATTTCCGTCCCGGTCGCCTCCCGGCCAAAATCCCAGTTCCACTATCCCCGGCATGGAGAGGGCGGCTTCCCGGTCCGGGCAAATGTCTCCGGTGAGTTGGGCGTGCAGCCCGGGGATCACTTCGAACATCACGTTTTCCAGCGTCCACATCAGGGAATGGGCCTCATCGAGGGGCGATGGTTTTTGCTGCTTTTTGAAGCGGGTATTGCCCATCTGGAGCAGCAAATTATTTATTTCATTGATGTCGCTGCGGTCGAGGGAATCCACCAGGTCGCTGAGTATGCCCAGTACCTGATCGGTGTAAAACTGGGTGGGGTGAGCCGTTAACACCACCCGCACGCGGTACTCCTCCAGGAAATTCTGATACTCATCCACCTGTTCCAGTCGCTCGATCCTGTTCAGAATGTCCTTTATTGAACCGGGACCCTGGGTATCGACGAATCTGGTGAAGGCGGCGTCTTCCAGGGCATCGAATAGCACGACCTGTCGCTCGGTAAGCCTGAGAAAGCGGAACAGGTCGTCCTTGATGTCCTTGAAGGACTCGGCCCCGACCCGTTTCTCAAAAAATTCCTCCACAAGTTCCAGCGGCGAACCGCCGGCTTCCAGCCCGTTTCGGCAAAATTCCGAAAACACCGGCAGCAAAATGCCCGAACTCTTTACATCGGGGAAGGGAAGGTTGAGGAAGAGGCCATTGTATATCTGGAACTTCATGCCTACCTGTTGGTGGAAAGCGCTGAGATTTTTCACTGTATGCTCCGCTGCCGCAGCGGAGTACTATGCCTGTTGAAGGGCTTCCGCGTAGGCTTTGAGATTTTCAAGCAGCTGAGTCACGGACTTCCCGTCTCCCGCTTTGACCGCCTGTTCAATTTGGCCGGCTATTTCAGCCAGGTCCGTACCGCCGAAATTTAACGCGCCGCCCCGTATACTGTGGGCGCCCCGATGAAGGGTTTTCATATCCTCTGCGAGGTTCGCATCTTCCATGATTCTTATCTGTTCGGGAAGTATTTTCAGGAAGCCCCGAAGCAGTCCGACAAAGTTTATCAAATCTCCGTCGAGTTCATCCAGCAAATTGCTTCTTTCGGCTTCTTTTTCTTGATCTGAACCACGAGTGTCGATGGGTACGGGGGTCACGGTCTTGGAGAGATCAATATAGGAGCCGGCGGGTACCTGCCGGGATATGGCTTCAAGCAGTTCCCTTCGCCTGATTGGCTTGGAGACCAAATCCTGCATTCCCGCCTCGATGCAGCGCTCCCGATCGGAGGGGTAGGCGTTGGCACTCACCCCGATAATCGGACCGCGATAACCGAGGCGGCCGCGAATTATTTGGGCGGCCTCAAGCCCGTCGGTGTTAGGCATTTGAATATCCATGAGAATAAGGTCGAAATGTCCGGATTCAACCGCATCGATCGCCTGGTTGCCGTCTTTCGCTTCGACAACTTCCCAGCCCGCAGCGCTGAGATGGCGGGTGGTGAGTTCCAGATTCACCGCGTAGTCCTCTGCTACCAGAGCTCTGGGCATATTGCTCCACCGGGGAACAATGGTCAAATCCTTGAATCCCGGGCTTTTTTCCCGTTCGGTATCCGGGCTGCTTGCCGAAGCCTTGGCCCAATCCGATGATCGTGCAGCTTCCAGGGGCAGATCGACGGTGAAGACCGACCCTTCGCCCTGCCGGCTTTCGAAGAATATTCTGCCCTGCATTTCATCGGTCAGCCGTTTTGCGATGGCGGTGCCTAATCCGGTGCCCCCAAACCGGCGGGAAGTCGAGCTGTCGGCCTGCTCGAAGCTTTCGAAGATCTTCTCTTGCTTCGATTCGGGGATGCCGATTCCAGTGTCTTTTACCGTAAATCTCAGGCCCGAATCGTCATTTTTCAATACGGAGAATTTCACAAAGCCGATTTCCGTAAACTTGAAGGCATTGGCGATGAGATTGTCGAGGATTTGACGTATCCTCAGGCTGTCTCCGACGTAGTACCGCGGCAGGCTGTCGTCGAACTCCGAAAAGTATCTCAAGTTCTGCCTTGCCGCCAGCATATTTGCCGTGAGATTAATCGATTGGAGCATTTCATGGAAATCGAAGACCCGGGGTTCCAGCTGCAACTTGCCCGCCTCGATTTTTGAGAAGTCCAAAATGAGGTTGATGATTTCCAAAAGCCGGACAGACTCTTTATATATAAGATCGATGTACCCTTCGAGATCGGGATCGTGATTCTGCTGATGCAGGATTTCGGAGAAACCGAGAATACCGTTCAGGGGCGTGCGGATTTCATGACTGATATTCGCAAGGAATTGGGATTTGGCTTCATTAGCCCTCTGACTCTCTGAGAGGGCGTCGGAAAGCTCGCGGGTCCGGGTTTCAACCTCCCTGGCAAGGTTGGCCCGTATGCTTTCCTGCTTCTTTAACAATCTTTTTAATCGCCCGGAAAGCTCAAGGCTGATTTCATAACCCCGGGACATTGTCCAATGAAGATAAATGCTGTGGCCGGTAGTTATGAGGAGGAGAAAAAGCGCGCTTAATTCCCGGTTGTTTCCCGGGAGATTGGCGCCTACGCTGTCATTAACGACCGCGATTGTCATCAAAAGCATGCCTATGAGCATGGTTCGGGCCTTGGGCGAGCCCGCTGCCGCCGCTTGGATCATCCTCCAACTGCTGTACAGAACCACCGCAAGGGCGAAAATTTGCGCCCCCGGCAGGGTTGTCTGGAAGATATATTTCGGCGCCGCAAGGGTGAGAAGGGTGAACAGCCCGCCGGTGATTTGAATAAACGGAGATACCGCCGGCCAGGGCTCTTCAAAAAACTCGACGGTTAAGTACTCATACCCGAAAACAACGGCGGCGTAAAAACAGATGTACGCTATCCGGTATGCCAAAACGTAGGGCAGCTGAGGGAACAGCACGCTCAACAGATGGTAGCCCACCGTTGAATGACGAAGGCCGAGGGCAAAGGCGAAAATACCCAGGAGAACATAGGAGGGAAACAGCGGCTTTACGGCAAAATTGACAATGAGAAAAACCGTAATGCTGAGCATGATCAGAACCAATACCCCATCGGCTGCCAGGGCGCGTATGAGCTGCCGCTCCACCATGCTGCTGAAGCCGATGAACATTTCCTCGCGAATCCAGGGGTCCTTGTCCTGGAAATTGGAGACCTCGAAGATCAGTTCGTAGCGTCCGTTTGCCGATTCCGGCAGCTGGACGATCCGGGGGCCGAAGCCCGCGCGGCTGGCGTCCCGGGTGGTGCCTGCGCGCCCGCCGGAGGCTGCAATCCTGCCATCAATGTACAGGCGCCAGGCGCTGTGGATAACCGGAAGCATCAACGAAAATCGTTCCCCGGCCAGGGCGTTTTGAATTTCGACCGGTATTTTCACGCTGGCATAGCCCGCCCGGGGTTGGATTTGAGAAATATCGTTGGCATTGGTCCAGCGCCCCGGCACCGAGATTTGCAGGGGATTGGTTCTGGGGTCGCCGCGGCTGACAATCAGCTTTTCCGGATAAAAGGCAAAGCGTCCTTTTAATGACCGGCTATCGCCGAAATCCCGGGCGACGTCGTACACAAAAACCGGGCCGCCGCCTGCTGGGCCGCCGCCCGCCGGGGTGCCGTCCGCCGGGTGCAGCACCTGGCTTCCAGGCGGCGGGGAGGCATCGGGCAGGGTCTGGGCGCTGGGCACGGAGCAGTGCAACAGAACAAGGCAGGCTGCACCCAGGTAACGCCGCCAACTCCGCATGGTTATGAATCCTTGCGGGCCACCCTGAACAGTTCCAGCGGCTGGGATTTATTTTTCATTTCGTGAAACCCGAGGGATTCCAGGGGGAATCGGGATTCCACTTTTTTTGCGATGTTCGCCGGCAGCAAAATGCTTCCCGCCGGCGCCAGGTTCTCAATGCGGGCTGCGGTGTTGACCACATCTCCGATGACCGTAAAGTCCATGCGTCCGAGCTCGGGACTTCCGTAATTACCGCTCAGCATCTCTCCGGAGTTAATTCCCGCGGAAATTCCCGGATAGTTGAAGCCGGGGAAGATTTCCTTCTCTGACCAGTGTTTGAGGTTGTCCTGTATTTCGAGGATCGCTTCAATGGCCTGGTGAGCGTGATCTCCGTCGCGAAAGATCACCATTGCAGCGTCGCCGATGAATTTGTCGATGGTTCCGCCGTATTTCGTAATGGTTCTGGCGATTTCATCGAAGTAGGTGTTCAGAAGCTGGGCGATAAGGTCTGGCTGAAGTTCTTCGCTGAGACGGGTGAAGCCGCAAATGTCGATAAAACAGACCGTTGCCTCGACCCGTTCGCTGAACTGGGTGAAGCTGTCGGTTCCGCCGCTGTCTTCCAGGGCATCCTGGGCGGCTTTGAGGTCGTGGCTGAGCTTTTTCGCCGTATCGTTGAGTACGGTGAACACCGACGGATTCACGTACATCTTGAGGAGATTGTTCTCCTTGATGGTTCTCAGGCTTTCCTTGATGTCGCTGACAAAGCGCAGGGTTTTGTCCATTGTCGCCCGCAGATCGTCGAAATCGATGGGCTTGGTGATAAAATCGAAGGCTCCGCGGTTCATGGATGCCCGGATGTTCTCAAGATCGCCGTATGCGGAAATCATGATGGTTTTTACCACCGGATTTATCTCCTGCACATGGTTAAGCAGGGTCAGCCCGTCCATCCGGGGCATGTTTATATCGGTAATGACGATTTCGATGTCCCGGTGTTCCTTCAAGGTATCTATGGCTTCCTGCCCGTCGCGGGCGAATAGAAAGCTGTATTCCTCATTGCGGATTTCACGACGGAACCGTTGACTGATGAGGCGCTCGACGCTTTCCTCGTCATCAACCACTAAGAATTTATGCATCGCTGTCTTCCAGTTGAAGTATTTTTTTTAAACTCAGGAAATCCAGGGGTTTGGGAATAAATCCGTTGGCCCCCAGCTCCGTGCTCTGCCGGGAATACTGCTCGTTCTCATAGGCGCTGATCATATAAATAGGAATTTCAGCGTCTATTTCCCGAAGTTTTCGCAGCAGTTCGAGACCGCTCATCCCCGGCATATTGATGTCTGATAATATCATAACCACCTTGGCATTTGAAGCGGTAAATATCTCCAATGCCTGGTCGCCGTCGGCGGCAAAGAGCAGCGAAAGCTTTCCGCTGCGAAGTTCCCTTCGGAACCGCTGCTGAAACAGCCGGACGATTGCCGGCTCATCATCTACGACCAGAATTTCCATTGCGTGTTCCATGCTTGTATCCTATTTAACCGAACGGACGGGAAGGGTGATAATAAACCGGGCGAACTCGCCTTCAATACTTTCGACTTCCATATGCCCGCCGTGCTCGTCCCGGATTATCTCGAAAGAAATGGACAGTCCCAAGCCCGTCCCCTTTCCCGTCGGTTTGGTGGTGAAAAACGGCGTAAATATTTTGTCCTGAATATCCTGGGGAATTCCCGAGCCGTTGTCTTCAATGGTGATTCGAACATGATCTTCGTCGGCCATTGCGGAGCTTATGGCCAGCCGTGGCAGGGCCTGGGGTTCTTCCCCTTCGATGTAGCGCTGATATGCGGAATAGAAACCGTTATTCATAAGGTTCAGCAGCACCCGGGACAGATCCGGACGGATCATGTCTATGTCGGGGAGGTTTTCCCCGGTGTTCAGGTCGATATCACAGCGGAAATTCTGATCCTGGGCCCGCATGCCGTGGAATGCAAGGTGGACGCACTCCTCTATGAGCACGTTGACGCTCTCGTGCGAGTAATTATTGCTCCCGCCGCGGGAGTGCATGAGCATATTTTTTACTATGCGGTCGCCCCGCTTGCCGTGCTCGTTGATATCCTTCATGTTTTTCTCGAGCTCATCCAGCAGGTATTCCACATCTTCCCGGTCATCATCGCTGAATGAGCCGACCACCTTCGCCAGGTGGCCCTTGAGCTCGTCCATCAGGTCTACCGACGATTCGCTGAAATTCGTTACGAAGTTCAGGGGGTTTTTTATTTCATGGGCGATGCCCGCGGTCAGGGCGCCGAGGCTCGCCATTTTTTCCTGAACGATAATCTTCTTCTGAGCGGCCTGCAGGGCTTCCAGTGCGGCCTCGGCCTTTTGCTGCAGTTCGGTTGCCCTGTGCTTTTCGGATCTTTCGGTCTCCCGGCTTTCATGGAGGTTCTGCACCAGCCGTTCCAGCTGGAGGCGGTAGAAAACGATCATATAATTGAGGCCGATTATTGCCAGGGTAAAGAAGACCATCCGGTACTTTATGAGATTGTCCCCGTACATAATGACGAAGTATCCAATGAACAGCAGGGCAGCCAGCGAGACGATTATTGAGACATACTTTGAAACCACGAAGCCCGCAAGGGCGATGAAGGTCACCGAAAGTACCAATGATGTGTAAATCTGGGTTTCAAATAGCTCGGGTTGATTGTAGACCCGCAAAATTTCGCTCAGGAAGGTGTACATGGCGGCATACATGACCATCCCGATGGCGTTATTTCTGTCAATTTTTCCGGAAGTTACCAAAATATAGCTGAGGATGAGAAGGGCGAGGGTAATGCTGTTGTTGACCACCGAAAGAAGCTGACCTGCTCTGGCGTCAACCACGGTACCGAATAGGGCGCCGGCGCCGATTATGAGCAGCCCGCCGTAGTAAAGGATCGGGGATATTTCAAAGGCTTCCTGCAACAACATGGATTTATTTTTCGATGGCTTATTCATTGACACTCCGGGGTGATTTGATAGCTTTCCGCCTCTGTATAGTCTCGGTCATGAACGCAAGAAAGTGAAGCCGCGGCCGAAAAAACCCCCAGGCCGACTAATGCTGTGACCGGTTTTAATAACCTTTTTCCGGGTCTATGGGATCCGGCGCCCTTCCTTCCAAAAGGGACTTCAAAAGTTCCCCGATGTGCTCCATCCGTAGCCTTTGCACTTCGGGGTTCGGCCACTCGCCCCCGATGTGCGGTGAGAGAACGACGTTGTCCAGTTCCCAAAACGGCTGCTCCGCCGGAAGGGTGTCACCCGAGCGGCCTTCCCCCCGGGGATACCGGTACCACACATCAAGGCCCGCGGCCTGAAGTTTTCCCCCCGCAAGGGACGCAAAAAGGGCCTTTTCGGAAAACACCCGGCCGCGGCCCACGTTCACCACAATGGCGCTCGATTTCATCAGCGAGAGCCGGCGGCTGTCCATGAGCTCTTCGGTCTCGGGGGTCAGCGGAAGGGTGTTGATAAGCACGTCGCACTCGGGGAGCAGATTATCGAGCTCGCTTATTGGGTGCACCTCTCTTCGGTCTCCGGCGCTCCTCCGCACCGCGGAAAACTCCATCCCCAGGGCCTTGAGCACCGGCTCGAGCTCCCGGGAAATAGCGCCGTACCCGAGCAGCAGGACTTTTTTACCCCGGAGAATCGTCGTGGGCATGTGATAACTGCCGTCCCAGTCGCCGCTGCGCAATTGGCGGTCCCGCAGGGCAATAAGCCTGGCTGCCGCCAAAAGCAAACCGAGAGCCATTTCGGCTACCGGTACCGCATTGTGGTGGATATTGTACATGGGCAGCCAGGGACGCTGGCGGATCAGTTCGACGGTGGCTTTTGGCGGCCCCACCCAGGGAATAATCAAGCCCCTGAGCTCCCGGTGATCATCGAGAAACTCAGCCGATGGCCTGCCGGCCACCAAATAATCTACATCGCGAACCCCGGTCTTGGTGCCCGCCTCGTCTTCCCAACTGATTTTATGGGATTCGCCTATCAGCGACTGGAGAATTTTTACGTCGGTCTCGTCGAGTTTTGATTCAAAATGGATATTCATAGTTTCCCATTATAACAGTAGCTGCACAGGGTGATGGACGACGGCGGTAGTAAATATCTATCTTTCACTCAAAGAGAAAAAAGGAGAAATTTATGAATAATGGGCTGGTTAAGGCGGCTGTTTACGGAACTCTGGTTTCCGATGCCTCGGGCATGGGGCTGCACTGGATATATTCCCAGGGCAAAATTGCCTCGGTGGTAAAAAAACACGGGGGCGAGCCGGAGTTTTTCGAACCCGATGAAGAAAATTACCAGGGGGTGCCCTCATTTTTCGCCCATCCTACCCGGAGCGCCGGCGACGGTTCGAACTACAGCGAGTATCTGTATATTCTTTTCAAGTCCATTAAAGACGGCGAGTTCTCAGTCGGCCGATACATCAGGAATTTTGCCGAGTATTTCGGGGTAGGTGGCGCGTACGTAGGGTACGCCGACGGACCCATGCGCGAGACGGTTTTTAACATTACGAACATGGCTAAGAACATAGATAAAAAGGTAAAGGGGCTCACATCGAGTCTGGATGAGAAAAAACTCGCCGCAGTTGCCCACTACATAAGCCGTTACTTCTTCGAGTATGAGCCCGACGAACTAAAATCCGTGGTAAAAGGACCCTTGAAACTCCAGGAGTTCAGCAAAGATGAGCTGGCAGAAGTTGATTCCCTGGTGGACCAGGTGGCGGATCTCGCCGGAAGCATCGGTCCCGATGATGATCAAATGCCTGCCCTCAGCCGGTCTGCCCTATTACCCATGCTGTACTCCGGGAGTGAACTCGACTCCGTTGTGGAAAAAGCCGTGCGAATCACCAACAATAATGACGATGCGGTGGCGTATTCTGTGTTTATGGCGCGAATTTTGGCAGAACTTTATGAACAGGGCAGCCCGGCAGCGGAAGATGTTTCGTCGGTCGTTCATACCCTGGTAAAAAAACATAGTGATGTGCTAAGCGACAAAGGCCGGGAGCTGATTACCAAGGCGCTTGAATATCCCGAACTTGACTACCGGGCTGCGACGAAATCATTCGGTGCGGCCTGTCATGTTCACATGGCAGTTCCCCTCTCCGTTCATATTTTGGCAAACACTTCGAGTTTTATCGAGGCGAACCGGGTCAACATATTGGCCAGCGGGGACAACTGCGGCCGGTCAATCTTTCTCGGCGCTATGGCGGGCGCTCTGTACGGCATAGGGGGAGATGCGGGCATCCCCCAGGAGTGGATTGACCGCACCCGAATGATTTCACGGATCAATGATTTCTCGGTGCTCTGAGATAGCCGCGGAGTATGGCGCGGCTCTCGGCAATGCGCACGCCGGAAGTATAGCGCGGCACCAGGCGCAGACCGCGCAGAGAATACCCCGGTTTATATTGAATAGTAATTCACTCAAATATGTTGCGGCGATCATGTTCCGGGGTTACACTGTCTGCCTTAAAAAATACACAGTAGCATAAGGCCGCAGGGGCCAACCCGGCGGCCGTTCAAGGAGAATCTATGTCATTGGTGAACATCGGCTTGCTCGCATTGCTGGCCGGTTCAGTGTTGGCTCTGGGCTATGCCCTCAACCGAAGCCGATGGGTTTTTAAGCAGCCCGTCGAAAGTGAACGGCTGATCCGCATCAGCGGATACGTTTCTGACGGCGCCATGGCCTTTCTTACCAGAGAGTTTTCCGTGCTTTTGCCCTTCGTCATCATCGTCGCGGTTTTTCTCGCGGTTTCAAACCGGGGAATTCTCCGTTTCCAGGCCCTCAGTTTTGTTCTCGGCGCCGGCGCCAGCGCACTGGCGGGTTTTATCGGCATGAAGGTCGCTACCGCTGCCAACAGCCGAACTACACACGCGGCCCGGGAAGGTATTAATCCAGCTCTCAAAGTAAGTTTTACCGGCGGAAGCATAATGGGCATGTCGGTGGTTGGCCTGGCCATGTCGGGCATCCTTATTATCCTCTTCGTCGCCGGGTTTTTTGTTGAGTTTTCCATTTCGAACTTCGCCGACAATATCCTGCAGATTGTGTCGGGATTCAGCCTGGGCGCCAGCTCAATGGCACTGTTTGCCAGGGTAGGCGGGGGTATTTTCACCAAAGCGGCTGATGTGGGAGCTGACCTGGTAGGAAAGGTCGAAGCCGGCATACCCGAGGACGACCACCGAAACCCCGCCACCATTGCCGACAACGTCGGGGACAATGTTGGAGACGTGGCCGGAATGGGAGCTGACCTTTTCGAATCCTACGTGGGTTCAATTGTCGGAGCCATGATTCTCGGCGCCGCTACCATCGGCAGCGATGTCATCCGATTCCGCCTGGCCATTTTTCCCCTGATTCTCGCCTCCCTCGGGGTCCTTGCAAGCCTTATCGGCATACGCTTCGTCCGGATTCGAAAGGGCAAGAGCCCCCAGAAGGCGCTAAACACCGGAACCTTCGTGGCCGCCGCCGTGTCTGCGGTGTTTACCTTTATTGCCGCCTATTTCATGCTCGGTTCCAGCGGAGCGGAAACCGGTTTCGGATACATCCACATCTTTGTGTCCGCCGTATTGGGAATGGCAGCGGGAATCGGGCTCGGCCTGTTAACCGAGTACTACACCGGCACCGGAACCCGTCCGGTTAAGCAGATCGTCAAGGCCTGCGAAACCGGTCCGGCTACCACCCTGATAACCGGAATGGGCGTGGGAATGGCCTCGAGCTTCCTGCCCATCATCGTCATCGTCATCGCCATCATCCTGGGAAACCTCATGGCCGGTCTGTACGGAGTGGCCATCGCCGCCCTGGGCATGCTTATGACCCTGGGCATCCAGCTTGCCGTTGACGCCTACGGCCCCATAGCGGACAACGCCGGCGGTCTGGCTGAAATGAGCGAGTTTCCCCCGGAAGTGCGGGAGGTCACCGACGAACTCGACGCAGTGGGTAATACCACCGCCGCCATCGGAAAGGGTTTTGCCATCGGATCGGCGGCCCTCACCTCGGTAATCCTTTTCTCCGCATTCCAGAAGCAGGTGGGCCTTCCCCTGGATCAAATCCAGCTCCTGGACATTCCCGTGCTGACAGGACTTTTGCTCGGTGCGGTTATTCCCTACCTGTTCAGCTCCATGGCCATGAACGCCATTGGCGACGCGGCCTTCGCAATGATTGAAGAGGTTCGCCGGCAGTTCCGGGAAAAACCCGGAATACTCACCGAACAGGAAGAGCCGGATTATAAAAAATGCGTCGACATTTCAACCAGTTCGGCTTTGAAGAAAATGATCGTCCCCGGCGTCATCGCCACGGTAACGCCCCTGCTGGTGGGTTTTCTCGGCGGCGTGCAGATGCTCATGGGAGTGCTCATAGGCGTAACCGCCAGCGGTGTGGTTCTGGCAATTTTCATGGCCAATTCCGGCGGCGCGTGGGATAATGCAAAGAAGATGATCGAGGCGGGAGACAGCCACGGAAAGGGAAGTGATGCCCACAAGGCCGCAGTGGTCGGCGACACCGTCGGCGATCCCTTCAAAGATACCGCCGGCCCGAGTCTGAACATCCTGATCAAGCTTATGGCCGTGGTTTCCCTGGTCATCGCGCCAATACTAAAGAACTTCTGGGGGATTTGAGAATGGAATACGCTAAGCATCTGTACATGACCCTGTACCCGAATAATGCGCTGATCGGCAGTCACCTCGAACCCGACCTTTTCGCCCGTCATTACACCAGCGGCTCCAGCAGGCATTACAGCGGTAAGGTTATCTTTGCCGAGGTGGATCCGGATTTCCGAAACGAGTACTTCCCCATCGACAAAGTCTATGAGGAACTGGTGCCCCACGAGGACGGCCGGCCCAAGGCGACCAAGTTTATTAAATCCTACCGGGTGCTCGAGCACGTGGATTTCTCCGCCATCAAAAGACTCTACCTGGTCACCCAGGAGGGTCACTGCATGGGCCTTGATGCCGGGGAGCACAGCGCGGCTCACGAAAAAGATAAAATCCGCCTCTATGCGGAAATTACCCCCATGCGCATGATGGCCCTGTCGGAGCACGACTTTCCCACATTCGGCAGCTACATCACCGATCCCGAGCTTTCGAAATCCGCCCCGAAGCAGTTCTACACCCAGCTTGATATCGATCTGGTGGATTTTGTCGATCAGTTTGAACGGAATCCCTTTGCCCCGAGTCCCGTGCGGAACATTCACCCCTCGACTCTTCGCGACGGCTTTTATGAACTCAAGAAATACATAGACAAGCATAACAAGGGGATAGCCCTGGACAGCAACCTGGATTCTTTCAGCTTTGCCCTCATCAGGCACGGGTTTATGTTCGCTTCGCAGAATGAAACCCTCTTCTTCCCAATGCCCGATTTGCAGGACATCGAAAAGACCAATTACAAATTCTGGCGGACCATGTAAGGAGCCGGCTATGAGCAACGCGAAGCAGCCCCGGGAATCCGGGGCCGCCGAGCTCCTGGGGCAAATATCCGCCGGAGCTTATGACCGGGTATTTCGTCGATTGTATCTTCCCGAGGCCCTGGAGGGGCAGCGGCGCAGGTACTCCCGTCTCATCCAGGGACTCGGCGAAACCGCCGACGAGCCGGTTTTTCTCTTCTCGATTCCCGGACGCACTGAGTTGGGGGGAAACCATACGGATCATAATCTCGGAAAAGTTCTGGCCGCTTCGGTTCATCTGGATGCCGCCGCCGCGGCGGTCAAGCGGGATGACATGCTGGTCCGTCTCGAGAGTCAGGGCTACGGCGTAATCGAGCTGGACCTTAGCGACCTGGCCGTTCATCCGGATGAGAGGGAAACCAGCGCTTCGCTTGTCAGAGGCGTTGCCTCCTGGCTGAGCCAGAACGGATACCGCTTCGGCGGCTTTAGCGCTGCGGTTCACAGTCTGGTCCCCGGGGGGTCGGGGCTGTCGTCTTCAGCGGCGATCGAAGTCTGTTTTGCGCAGATATTCAACAGTCTGTATAACGGCGGAAGGATTTCCGCAGTGAACATGGCCATAGCCGGGCAATACGCCGAGAATGAATACTTTGGAAAACCATGCGGCCTAATGGATCAGATCGCCTGCGCACACGGCGGGGTTGTGAAGATCGACTTCGAAGATCCCGACCGGCCCCTGGTGGAAGCGGTGGATGCGGACTTTGCCCGGGCGGAGCTTTTTTTGGGGATAGTGAATACCGGCGGAAGCCATGCCGATCTCACCGAAGACTATGCGGCGGTGCCCCGGGAAATGAAACAAGTGGCCCAAGCCATGGGTGGGGATGTACTGCGGCAAATTCCCCGGGAAGATTTTCTCCGGCGCCTGCCGGATTTAAGGAAGCTGACTGAGGTATCCGATAGGGCCTTGATGAGGGCCCTCCATTTCTATGCGGAAAATCAGCGGGTCGACTCCATGCTGGCCGCCCTGTCCGCCCGGCGATACGGGGATTACCTCAAGCTGGTGCGGGACTCCGGAAGGAGCTCGATGGCGGTGCTTCAGAACGTGACGCCATCGGGAGCCGTTGCCGAGCAGAACCTTGCAATAATTTCAAGCGCCCTCGCCGAAGAGTTCGGCGATGACCTGGTCATCCGGGTGCACGGGGGCGGATTTGAAGGCAGTCTTCAATTTTACATCGGCTACGACCGGGCGGGGGAACTGCTAGAGTCTCTTGACCGATATTGTGGTCCCGACTCGTATGAAATGCTGCACATTCGCGCAGACGGCGCGGTAAGCCTGTCTGCGCTTAAGGCGTCGCTCCCGGCAGATGAAGCCGGGAGGGACTGAAGCAGGGAAGATCATTCCCGATACTATTCTTCCTCGTAATTCCGCCGGCGCTTTCTGCCACGGGCCAGGCCCAAGCCTCCGAAACCGCTGACAATGGCCATGTAGAACCCGAAGTCATACCAAAAGCCCGTATTGTTGATTTCGTACACGCTCAAATCACTGTTGAAGAGGCTGGCGACAAGACTGATCGGGGCAATCCAGCCGTGCCAAATCCCCCAGAAAAACCCTGCGGGCTGGTCTACGCTGGCGCGTCCGTTCCCCGGCATACAGGAACTCATGCTGAGCACCATCAGGACGACCATTGCCAAGGCTATCCATCGGAATTTTTTCATTGAACACTCCTTTTTTATGTAACACCGCTAAGTAGTACTGCTGTCCCTCTGGAATATTCGCCCGGAAGCCAGATATTTTAGCGCCGATGTGGGGTTTTTGGGAAAAGTAAAAACCTGCAGGGCACCGGCGAAATAGAATTCCAGCTGATTTTGATATACCACATTGAGGGCTGAAATATCCTTCCAGGGAAACATGCTCGTCATATTGTCTCCGCGAAAATGCATCCCCCGGGGACTGAGGCTCAGGCGCCCGGTGCCATGCTTTTTAAGGCTGTTGAACTTGAAGCCCGTGGAATACATGCTCGGCTCGTCGAAAAACAGTTCCTCTGACGATTGCTCCATCCTGAGAAGCTTAATGCGCTGTTCCAGTTCCTCGAGCTGCCAGCGGGACCAGTCGCGGATGCTCTCGAAGCGCAAGGGCATATTCCCCGACGGGCGAAACAAGCCATAACTGCCGAAGTTGGCCTCCCAACGGCATGAGCGGCAGACGAATCTGCGGCCCCTTCCCTCAAGACAGTTAATTCCCCGGCATTCGGGACAGATAAACAGGGACAACTGCAGAGGTTCTGCCGGCGCCGGGCTTATGTAGGGCTTCATCTGCTTTTTTTGATATTCATATTCATCGTGATGGATGGCCGCGCGAATGCGGTCGGCGATGTGCTCGTGATGCAGGGTTCGTATCTCATCGGCACCGACGGCTACTTTGTATTCAATGCACACCGGGCCTCTGCGGCTTGTGAAGGACCATCGGGGCATGCTGAGAAAGCCCCCTTTTATGACCGGCACCACCACCGGGACCTTTGCCAGCCGGGCCAGCTTTGCGGTGGCGGGTATGATGTCCAGGGTGACCCCGTCCCAGGTTCTCTCTCCCTCGGGAAACAGACCGACGGTATTGCCCGAGCGTATGAGCTGCATCATTTGCTTGAGAGTCGTCATATCCGTCGCCTGTTTCGACGTCGGGATGGCTCCGACCCGGCGAAGCCACCACGACGCAATTCTGTTGCGGAAGTTCGCATCGGAAGCGATAAAATAAATGGGCTGTTTAATAAATATCGAAATCAATACGGGGTCCCAGGTCATCACGTGATTGGGAAGCACCAGCCAGGGCTGTGGGAGATTCTTAAGAGCGTCTAATCCCTGGGCGGTAAGAGAGTATCTCCACTTGAGATACCGGCCAAATGTCTGTCGTAAAATTGCGTGGAACCAGCGGTGGGCGCTGGTTTTCCGTCGTCGGTGCATGAGAGATCCTGTTTTTTTAAAAGTTTTCGCGGCTGGTGGATTATACCATCAGAGGGTTAATCCCACAGTAATTCTTCTGCGGCGGCTGTGAGGTTTCGGTCCGCATTGATATCAGTAACCCGTTGGAGGTCCGCATTGCGCCGGGAGCGGTCTCCCGCGGCGGCATATGCCATTGCCCGGAAATAGTAAGCCTGCTGAAGAATTATCGCCGGAGCTTCGGCATCACCAATCAGTTCGCCGAGTATTTCAACCGCCTTCTCCGGCTCTCCGGCTTTTATATAGAGCTCGGCGTTGCTTACGGTAAAATAGCGCTGGAGTTCGCGCTCTTCCGGAGAAAACGACACCTCATCGTAGAGTTCCCGCCCCTCTGAGAGATTGCCCCGGAGGACCGCCGCGTAGCCCAGATAATAACTGGCTTCACTCAAGCGCTGTTCGGGGGCAGAAAAATACGCTTCCTCAAAGGCGAAATATGCACCATCGATGTCCCCATTGGCAACTGCCGCCAGACCCTCGGAAAAAAGCTGGTCGACGTCGCCGGATGCCCAGCTCAGGTCGCTCTCGTCGGCCCGGTCCGCCCGTACTCCCGCGGTGGCCGTGGAGCTTCTCAGGTTTTCTTCCCGTGCCTGGAGGTTTTGCAGCCGGCGCGAGAGTCCCCCGAGGACTCCCGTCGAGTTACCCTCTGAGGCGGCCGAGTAGAGCCGCCTGAGCAGAAACCTTCCTTCGGAGGACAAGAAAATTCTCGATCCGTTAAACTCAAGCTCCAGCAGGGCACCGCTTTCCAGTTCAACCTGGGAATCAATCGGAAGCCGATCGCCGATATCCACGCTCCGGGCGCCATTGCTGAGGTATACAAGGACATTTCCGTCGACCCATACGGCGTTCATATTCTGGGCATTGATAGCAAGAGACAGGCAAATCAGAAACAGGGCTAAAATCACTATTCGACGGTTCATACTATAGACCATATACCCGCGGGGACCGATTAACAAGGCGGAACCGGGCGACCGCGGCAAAACCGCGGCCGGCCCGGAGATAAACTGCCCTGAGCCCGGGGTGTGAAAATCGCACTCTTACTCCAGTCGGATTATCGCCGTATCATCCATTATCAGCGGGTCGAGCTCGAAATCTCCCCCGCCGAAAATATAGGCGTCGGGGGCAGACTGGAGCAGCCTGTTGGCGCTTTCAAGGCCGTCGTAGTCCCAGGTGGTCACGTAGATTTGAAAACCCTCCAGGCTCCGGGGATAATCCAGGCCCGATCCCTCTAATGAAAACACAATGGTTCTGCGCTCTTCATCGACGGTGACTCCCAGGGGACTGTTGAGTGCCGTGCCGTAACTGTCGGCCCCGGCTCCCCGGGCGGAATACAGGCTGCTGTGCCATCCACCGGCCATCATCATCACATCCCAGTCAAAGCCCTCAGGGGTCTGGCTGTTTTGGAAGGGTAGGGCGTTTGCGCCGGTCTTTTCCGGATCGTCAAAATACACGTAGAAATACACATGGTCAAAACCATTTTGGGGATCCCATACCGTGGAAATTTCTCCAGCGGTGGTGATTTCCAGGCGGATATTTGTTCCAGCCCGGTATACCGCCACCCGTTCAATATCCATTTGATTCGTGAAGCTTTCGTGAAGCGGGTATTCGTATCTGCCCTCGGGGCCGCTGTCGTCCCCCAGTTCGTCCTCCAGCACCTCAGCCAGGAAGTACTCCAGGTCGATTGTAAGGGGGTAGCGGGGAGAACTCACCAGTGCGCCGGTGGAATCCCGGCCGATAAGCGCCAGATTATGAGCGCCGTTTGCATAGTTTTCCGCGGGAAACAGCACGCTGAACTCACCGGACCCATCCGCCTCGACCGGAACGGACTGTGCCAAATTGCCGTCGATGACCAGCAGCAGGTCGTCGGAGACCGTACTGCGTCCCCGCAGCATAAGATTTCCGGTAACCGTCGGATTGCCGGTGATATTTTCGATGCTGATGACCTCGCTGGCTTCGGTGCCGGCGGCCGCCGGGGCTCCGGGCTTGAGAACCAGGGCGGACTTTCCCGGAAGAATAATATCGATCCTTCCCCGGGAATCGCTTACCAGGTTGTCGGCGTCGTTTCTAAGGGCATAGCGCACATCAAGATAAAACGATCCGCCCAGGCCGGTGTCAAGATCAGTCGCCAGGAAATCGTGGGAGGCGGTGTTTATGATGACGATGCTTTTATCATCGCCCTCTTCGAGGGCGTAGGCAAGCAGACCGGCTCCGCTGTTGTTCGCCCCCAGAGCCCGATACCGTCCGCGGCGGAATTCCGGGAGCAGGCTGCGCATTTCGCTTAACCCGGCGATGTAGCGGTAGGTGGGGCTTTCGCTGTCGAACCAGTCCCGTCCGCCCGAGGCGAAACCGTTTGCAAACATCGCCTGCCGGGTTTCGCTGAACTGCTGTTCGGTGCCGTAATAGACAATGGGGATTCCCGGGGCCGTGAAAAGGTACAGCAGGGCGAGCTCCATATCCTGTACGTTCGCAATGGACATAAAGCGGTCCATATCGTGATTATCGATGAAGGTGTAGAGGTAATTGGGGTCGCCGTAGTGCTCATAGGCCTTTTCCATGCGGTAGTGAAGGCGGTCCGTATTGCCCCCGCCGGCGAACACAGCGCGGATTTCCGTGTTGAGGGTGAAATTCAGCATGGAAACCAGGGCGGGATCATCTTCGCTTCCCATGTACGCGGCAATCTGCCGGTCGGCCTCGTCATCGTATGCCGCGGTTCCGATCCACGCCTCTCCGAAGGTGACAAAGCCGTCTTTGCCTAACGAGCGGGCAAGGGGAATGATTCCCGGAGCATCATTATCATCCGAATAGTGGAAATCGGTGAAGAAATCCAGAGGAATATATTTCACCGTATCGATGCGGAAGCCGTCTACCCCGACCTTTTCTATCCAGTACCCGTAGCTCTCCCTCAGAGCCCGGCGAACCATCGGGTTCTCCGTGTTGATATCATCGAGATCGGACAGTTGATAGTTGAGAAGCTGGCTTTCCACATTGTAGTTTGAAATCGGGCCGGTCCAATGGTAGGCGTCGATTTCAACGGCTTCGGGATCCCGCGGGTCATTCATGTTGAAGGGAAACTGACGAGGCGCATAGCGGGGAACATAATTCTCGTTCGGCACATAGTTGCGTTCCGGCCGGGCCTGGCTGGAAAGACCGCTGTAGGTGAAAAAGTTGCCTGTATGGTTCGGCACGATGTCCTGAATGAGGTACATGCCGTTGCGGTGGAGGCTGGCGGACAGGAGCTGATAGTCCCGGAGGCTTCCCTTGTGGGCATCGACTTTCATAAAGTGCTCGCCCCAATATCCGTGATACCCCCCGTAATTCACCATGTAGTCGTACCACTGATTGGCTACCGGCGGGGTAATCCACACCGCGCTGGCCCCCAGGCCCTTGATGTAGTCGATATTATCGGTAATGCCCTGAAGGTCTCCACCGGAGTAATGGCTGTTTCTTCCCGGATCGTATTCTCCCGCGCCCTGATCCGAGTTGCGGGGATTGCCGTCGTCGAAACGGTCAGTCATTATGAAATACACAACCTGATCGCGCCAGTCCGGACTGGGAACATGGAGATAGTCGTCGATTTCATCCCGGGCGACGGTTTTTACCGGAACTACCTGAGCTCGTTCCTCACGACTGATCCACCCGGGCCGTTGATCCGGACTGTCGGGACCCGTTGTGCAGGAAGCAAGCATTATGAGGGCAAGCATCCAAAACATGCCTCTTTTCATTCGCCGATTCATCATAGTTTTCATTAAGTTCTCCCGATTGCCCGCTGGCAGTATCCCGGTTTTAAACCCAGACACTGACTAAGACAGTAGGTGGTGCCCTTCGTTTTTGTCAAGAAAATTCCAATGAGTATAGTGCTTCAATAAAAAAGCCCTCCTGCCATGGCGGGATCGGGGCCCGCCGATGTAGTATGGAAACATGAAATTCGACAGACTATACAATCCCTATCCGTCAATCCGGAACCCTATCGTCGCCTCCAATGGTATGGTTGCCACCAGTCATCCCGCGGCGGCAGACATCGGGCTCGATGTGCTAAAGGCCGGCGGGAACGCCGTGGATGCAGCCATAGCCGCAGCAGCTTCCCTTGCGGTGCTCGAACCGACCTCCAACGGTCTCGGCGGCGACTGTTTTGCCATCATCCATGACGGAAAGTCTCTATACGGTTTGAACGCCAGCGGGTGGAGCCCTTCTGGCCTCAGCGCAGAAAGCCTGGCATCAGCCGGCAAGAGCGCTATTTCGCCCTTCGGATGGGATGCGGTAACCGTACCCGGGGCCATGTCCGGCTGGCATGAGCTGGGCAGGCGTTTTGGCAGCCGCAAACCCGCAGAGCTCCTGTCCGGGCTCATCGACCGTTTTGAGAAGGGGCTTCCTGTGCCTCCCACGGTGGCGGCCAACTGGAAACGGGCGCATCAGACATACAAACGGGTACTATCCGACGGAGACGGAGCGATTCCCGGACATTTTCGACATTGGTTTGAACATTTTGCCCCCGGCGGGTCCACTCCCGCGGCCGGTGATGTATGGACCAGCGGCGATCAGATCAAAACCCTCAAAATTCTGGCGGATGAAGGTTTCGAAAGCCTCTACCGGGGCAGCCTGGCACAAAGGCTGGTGGAGTTTTCGAAAAACACCGGCGGATACCTGACAACTGAAGATGTGGCAGAGTACCGAGCCCGCTGGGTCGAACCTATATCGATGGAGTACCGGGGACATGAGATTTGGGAAATCCCCCCAAACGGTCAGGGAATTACCGCTCTCATGGCCCTGGGCATTCTCGGCGGGGACTCATTGAAGGCCCCCGGCAGCCCCGATGACACACACCGGGGAATCGAGGCAATCAAGCTCGCATTCGCCGACAGCATGACCTATGTTTCGGATCCCCGGGAAATGAGCCGAAGCTCCGCCGACCTTCTCAACCGGGACTACCTGGAATCAAGGAGGGCCCTCATCGGTGAGCACGCCCTTGAGCCGGCCCCGGGAATACCGCCGAAGGGCGGGACGGTGTATCTGGCCACCGCCGATAAAAACGGAATGATGGTCAGTTTTATACAGAGTAATTACATGGGCTTTGGCAGCGGTTTAGTAATACCCGGTACGGGAATATCGCTTCAGAACCGGGGACACAACTTCACTCTGGAGGAGGGGCATGAAAACCGCCTGGAGGGGAGAAAGTATCCGTTCCACACCATCATTCCGGGGTTTATCACCCGGGGGAACAAGGCTGTCGGGCCATTCGGGGTAATGGGGGGATTTATGCAGCCCCAGGGGCATCTTCAAGTCATTCAGAACATGCTCGACTATGGTCTGAATCCCCAGGCAGCCCTCGACGCCCCCCGCTGGCAATGGATGAAAAACCGCCAGGTCATGCTCGAACCGGATTTTCATCCGTCCCTTGCCTCAGAGCTGGGCCGAAGGGGACATGAAGTGAGCATCGAAGGCAATTACGGACATTTCGGGCGTGGACAGATAATCCTCCGGGGAGAAAACGGCGTGTATACCGCCGGAACCGAAAAACGCTGCGACGGCTATATCGCCGCCTATTGAGGGGCGATGAGGGGCGGTGGCCCCCCCCCTATCGATAATCCTCCCGGAAAATGCTCATGTACAGTTCCGGCCGGTAGGCCTTGAGGACCAGGAGTGCCCGGTAACTGTTCATGGGGCTCGGCCCCCCGGGTTTTTCCATGTCGAAGAAGACCCGTCCCGAGTGTTTTCCCTGATTCGGCCACAATCCGTCGCTGCGCTGTTTTCCGATGAGGATGTCGAGGGCCTCCTCCATGCGGCTGTCATAGGGCAGGCCGATCCGCGCCATAAACACCAGTCCGCGCAGAATGTCGTATTTCCAGCGATTGGGAAAGGACAGCAGGGTGAGGCGCTTGTCAAAAATCTCTCCGTCGTGCTCCGAGCGAAACAGCCGCTTGCGCAGAAGAAACTCCGCCCCGCCCAGAATGGCCCGGTCAATTTCTTCTCTCCTATATGGAGCGCCCATGCGGCGGTACTCATCCAGGCCCTCGATGACGCTGATGGTACTGTGGACCGAGCCTTTTGTGCTTCCCCGGTACATATCGCAGTTAAAGCCGCCGTTGGGCATGACCGATTCCAGTAAATAATCGATGATTTGCCTGCCGGTATTGCCGTTCCGTCCTCCGTAGCTGTACAGCCCCAGGAGCATACCGCTTATGCACACATCCTGACGGGAGTACCGGTCCTTTGCGTTGAGGTCCCGGCTTCCGAGCTTAAGTCCCTCTTCGCCCCACACGTGCTCCACCAGGCCGTCCAAGGCTTTGGCGAATATCGCGTTGTCGCCGGGGACCGCCAGGTCCTTTAATGTCATAAGGGTGTAATGGGTGCTGATCCATTTCGGGCCGTACCAACCGCCTCCCCAGGTGCCGCTTGCGTTGTCGAATTCCTCAAGAAAGCGCTTTCCCCAGCCTTCCATTCCCAGCCGCCGTCGGATCGCCCGGATGCGCACTTCAGGGGTGTTGCCCAACAGATCCCGGTAGCTCAGGTACTGGACGGAAATATCGCTTTCAATCAAGTGGTCAATAATCAGCATGCTTTGGTATCCTCGAAGCATTGTACCCGCAGATTGCCCGCTGGGGAACCGGAAGAAAATAGCCTGTCGTCTCCGGGGCTTCCGGGATACAATGGTGCCACTATGGATGAAATACCCGCCTACAGCAAAATTCCCCCCATCACGCAGTTCGCCGATATTTTTAATCACGAATTCTATTATCTGCCTCCGGAGAGCTGGCATTTTGTGATGACCGATGTGGTCAACTCCACCGGCGCCATCGAGGAGGGCAGGTACAAGGAAGTGAATACCGCCGGCAGTCTCGGCGCCATGGCCATCTCCAATATCCTGGGTGATATGCAGTTCCCCTTCGTGTTCGGCGGCGACGGCATGACCTACCTTATTCCCGGTCAACTGCTGGACCGGGTGGTGGAAGTGCTCATCGATACCCGGGACATGGTGCAAAAGGTTTTTGATCTCAAGCTCAGGGTCGGAGTTATCCCGCTGCGCGAGCTGATACGACAAAATGCCCAGATCCGGGTGGCCCGATTCGCCGTCTCTCCCCGCTACACCCAGGCCATCATAGGCGGCTCCGGGGCCGATCTGGCGGAAACCCTGATTAAGGACCCGTCCCCCGCTAACCCCTGGATAGTTCCCGAAGACGCGCCAGTGCCCGGCGTCGCGGATTTCTCCGGATTTACCTGCCGCTGGCAGGACATACCCAGCCGAAACGGTGAAACCATCTCTTTCATCGTCCGGGCCCGGGGAGCCTCAGCGGAGCGCCGCAGCGAAATTCTGAAATCAGTGCTCCGGGACGTGGGCGAGCAGTTCGGGACCGAAGAACGCTACCATCCCTTGAGTCTCGAGGGACAGCGTCAGAGCCGGAGCCAGTTCCGTTCCGAAGCCCGGGTGCTGAGCGGCAGGCGCCGGGGAGCTTTGTATGCCTTTCGTTTTATCGCAATAAGTCTCGAAACCACTGCCCTAAAAATAATCGAGAAGCTTCGAATACCCCTGCATCGCCGAGGCAAATATTTCCGCGATGTGAAAATGGACAACATTATTAACTCCGATTTCCGCAAATTCGACGGCACCTTGAAAATGGTGCTCTCGTGCAGCACCGGGGAACGGAAAAAATTCCAGCGTGTCCTGGAACGCAGGCGGGCGGCCGGGGAACTGTACTACGGCATTCACGTGAGCGACCGGGCCCTGTTGACCTGCCTCATTCAGTTTTCCAGCGGCGAAGAGGTCCATTTCGTCGACGCCGCCGACGGCGGCTACGCCGCTGCCGCGCTCATGATAAAATCCCAAATAGCCGAGGATGGAGAAGCTTCTCCAAGCGGCGGCAGGTCCTGAGCGATTCTATTTTTTCCGGAGCACAGCTGCGGTTCGGGCATTTGATTTTGCACTGCCCGATAATTTACCATTATAGGTAACGAGGTGAAGATGGACGTATCTGCGGTAAAAAAGACGGTGATTATGTGGCTGGTCGCCGCGTTTATGGTGCCTCCGGTGGTATGGCTTGCGGCGGGTACGTATATAGACATCTGGAATGCCCAGGAGCTCGTGCGCATTATGCTCTCTCCGTTTATTTGGATATACATTCTTGTCTATGTCGGCCTAACGGTTTTTGCGGTAAACCGTCAGCTGACCAGGCTGACCGGGTACCTTCGGCGCGCTCACGAACTAGATGATGATGAGCTTCACAACGCCATCGGACTGGTAAACCGGATTCCCCGGCTGTTCCTCATACTCATGAGCGTCTACTGCCTTGTGGGACCAAGTGTTGCGTTGCTCGGCCAGACCATCGGCGAACCCTTCCTCGACGGCTTTGAGTACCTATTAGCCAATCTCCTCGGCGTGCCCCTCATCCTGCTGTTCACCATCCCGTTTTTTATTCAGTTCATTAAGAGCCTGGAGCGGTTCACGTCCCCGTTGAATGTCAGCGGGACCAAACGCTTCCTTGGTTTGCGGGCAAAGCTGATTATCAGTTTTCTCCTAAATATCATCGGGGGGATTTTTACCCTGGTAATCACCGGCCTGACCATTCTCTACAAGACCGATCCGACGCTGGTGCTGCAGGTATTCAGCGTGAAGCTCCTGGTCGTCGGTTCGGTTGTGCTCATAATTTCCGCCGTCAACCTGGCCCTGACCGAAGGACAAATTACCCGCCCGGTACAGAAGCTCACTCTCGCCCTCAGCGAAGTTTTTACTGCGTTTTCAACCGGCAGGGGTTCGCTAAAAACCGAGATTGATATTATAAGCCGGGACGAATTGGGGTACATTTCCCGTCGATTCGGCAGATTTATGCACTCCCTGAGAATAATAATTGCTCAGATTCAGGATTTGGCGGTTGAAAGCAATGCAAAAAACCAGGAGCTGCTGGGTCTCAGCGCCCATGCCCGGGAAGCGGTGGAGCACGCCGAAGACTCCAGCAAATCGATAATGACCCTCATGGTAAACATCCAGGAGAACGGCCGTCGATACCGGGAGTACTCCCGGGAAGTTCAGCGCTTTATACGCGACACCGCAGAAAAGATCGAAGCCCAAAGCGGGGCCACCGGCGATATATCAGAGGAAAACCGGGGCATAGCAGAGGAACTCAAAAGGGAAATGGGTGAATCCCGGAACCGCCTGGAGTACGTGCAAAAGGCGGAAGAAGCCTCCGATGAAGCCCAGCGATCCATTCAGAGCTCGGTGAAGCAAATGATTAGTATTCAGCAGAGCTCACGACGGATTCTTGAAATTCTCAATGTTATTAACGACATCGCCGAACGGACCAATCTCCTGGCCATGAATGCCGCCATCGAAGCCGCCCATGCGGGAGATTCCGGGCGGGGCTTCGCGGTGGTGGCCGGTGAAATCCGCGGCCTTGCGGAGATGACCGGCGAGAATTCCCAGAACATCGACAGCTCCATCAAATCCATCGTCGAAGAAATTGATCAGACCGAGCAACAGGCGCGCCGTACCTCGGCGAAAATGGAGGAAAGCTTCACGGATTTGCATCAGTTGACCGGAGGCCTACAGCAAACAATATCGGTGATTAGCGAGCTGGGAGCCAAGTCGGAGGTAATGACCGGTCACCTGACTGACCTGGTCGAAGACTCCCGGGGCATCAGCGATTCGGCGAAAATATCCAACGAACGGATTACCAGCGTACGGGACGGGCTCGAGGATCTGGTAGGGTCCCTGGACAAGGCCCAGGATGCGGTAGACCAGGTGTACCGGGCAATTATGGAGCAGCGGGAGCTGTTTGCCCGCACCGAAGAATCCATAAAAGCCGGAAGCGCGGGCATCAGAAAGCTGTACGAAACCGTCAAAGGATTCGAGACCTGATGAACCTCCGCCCCATGACTGTATCGGATTGCCTATGATGTCCCCGCTGCTAGCCGCCGCGGCAGGTCTCGTACTGGTTGGGCTTTTAACTGTTTTTCTTCGCAGTGCGCGGGTGCCCAGGGGCAAACCGGTTTCCCCCATCGCCCGGGATCCGGATGTTCCCGACTTTGATGTACGGCTTGAACGATTCCGCCGGGCCTTGAAAATTCCCACCGTCACCCACAGCGATTATTCTGCAAATGACCGCAGCCGGTTTTTTGCCTTTCAGGATTTTCTGCTGACCGAGTTCGCAGGCTTTTTAGAGAGCTGCGAGGTCCATCGCTTTGACTGCTACGGCCTGGCCATCCGCTGGCCGGCTCATCCCGGCGGGTCGCACAAACCGCTTTTGTACATCGCCCATTACGATGTGGTTCCCGTTGACGGGCAGGACTGGAGCCGCGACCCCTTTGCAGGGGAAAGCGCCGACGGCTTCGTCTACGGACGGGGCAGCCTTGATACGAAAAATTCCCTGATGGCAATTCTCGAAGGGGCGAGCCTTGCGTGCGAGAACGGCTTCACGCCCCGGCGGGATATATGGTTTGCCTTCGGCGGTGATGAAGAGTCCGCCAGCACCGAAGGCGCCGCGACCATGGCCCGGTGGTTTGAACAGCAGGGCATTCGCTTCGCCTGGGTGTTCGATGAGGGGGGAATAATCGCCCGGGACATGATACCCGGGGTGAAGGGGAACGCGGCCCTTGTGGGCGTCGCAGAAAAAGGCTTTGCGAATTACCTCCTGGAATCCCGGTCGGCGGGGGGGCATTCGTCGACGCCCTCGCTGAGCACCGCCCTGGGCAGGGTAGGGCGCTCGATAGACCGCATCGAATCAAGCCCCCGGAACGACCGCATTCCCGAAACCATGGTCAATTTCCTCATACAAAGCGCTGCATTCCAAAAAATCCCCCTTCGGATTGTCATGTCGAATCTTTGGCTCTTTGCCCCCCTGGTCCGGGCAATCTTGCGGAAACGCGATTCGAGCAGGGCCATGCTCCACAGCACCTTCGCTCCTACCATGGCGGGAGCCAGCAGTAAGGAGAACATTCTGCCCAGCCGGGCCTGGGCTGTCGTCAACGTTCGCATAGCGCCCGGCGAAACCATTGCTTCGGTTTTGCAGCGCTTGCGGACCAATATCAGGGACTCCCGGGTCGATATTTCTGTGCTCAATATGGACGAGGCCAATGATCCGGTTCTGCCCGGAAATCCGCGCCGTCAGGAAGGCTTTCTACGCAGCGTCGAATTGGCCCTGGGCGACAGCACGGAGCTTCTTGCGGCCTTTCCCTACCTCATGACCGGTTCCACCGACAGCAAATATTACGCTTCCCTGGCTGAGGAGGTATACCGCTTTGTCCCCATGCTGCTCGATGCCGAGGAGCTGGCGCGCGTACACTCCGCCGATGAGCGCATCAGCAGTAAAAACTACCGCCGCATGATTTCGTTTTATCGACGGCATATAGAATTAAGCGCATCAGGAGAATCGCAATGAATACATCAGTGAAAATCGGCAAGGGCGCATTTATCATGGCGGTTCTCATCCTCCTCGGACTCATGACGGTGAGCGGCCTGCTGACCGTGGCGCTGGACTCCGGTGAGTACGAGCGCGTCAGCATTGACGGCCGGGTAATGATTACTCCGGGCAGCTACGAGACTGTGGCGAAACCCGATTACCCTTTCTGGCGTTGGTTTACCGCCCCGGTTGAAATCCTTTTTGCCGAGGGAAACGCTACGCTGATTACCCTCATACTCTTTTTGTTTGCCGTGGGAGGCTCCATCACCATCCTTGAGCAAATTCATGTCATGGATATGCTGGTTCAAATGCTCATCGACCGCTTCCGGGAGAACCGTTATATGCTTATGGGGGTGGTGATTCTTCTTTTTATGGCCCTCCCTTCGCTCCTTGGCATATACGAAGGCCTGGTTCCTGTCATTATTTTCGTGGTTCCCATGGCGAGGAGGATGGGCTGGGACAGTCTCACCGGTCTCGGCATGAGTCTACTGCCCATGGCCTTCGGCCTGTCAGCCTCCATCTCAAATCCCTTTACCATAGCGGTGGCTCAAACCATCGCCGATCTGCCGATTTTCTCCGGAGCCTGGCTGCGCATCATATTCTTTGCCCTGGTGTATGCGGCGGTATACGGATTTGTATACCGCTACGCCCGCCGGGTCGAAAAAGACCCCGCGAAGAGCCTGTGTCACCGGGAGGACCAGGGCCTTGAAATCGGCGAGCATCACGACTTTCATGAGTCGGAAGCCCGGCTGGTGCGGCGGGGATTGCGATGGTTCGCCCTGTGGATCGGCGTTGCTCTCCTGGTGGTACTGGCGGTCGCCTTTGTCCCGAGCCTGGGGTTTCTCGCCTTTCCCCTGATGGGGCTGATGTTCCTCATCGGCGGCTTCGGCGCCGGAATGCTCAGCGGACACAGCGTTGGGAAGGTCATAGCCATATTCCTGAAGGGAGGCAAAAATATTATTCCCGGCGCCCTGCTTATTCTCCTCGCCTATTCAGTGAAATACATCATCGATTCGGGCATGGTTACCGACACTCTGCTGTTTTTGGCTGCGGGAGCCATCGAGAGAGCGTCAGCCTTCGAATCGGTATTGCTGGTGTATGTTATTACGCTGATAATGAACTTCTTTATCGGGTCCGCCTCGGCAAAGGCCTTTTTGATGATGCCCATTCTCGTTCCCCTGGCCGATCTGGTAGGAATAACCCGGCAGACTGCGGTACTGGCCTTCGGATACGGCGACGGCTTCAGCAATATGATATTTCCAACCAATCCGCTGCTTCTCATCGCCCTGAGTTTTACCGTGGTCTCCTACGTCAAGTGGATACGTTGGACCGCCCTGCTGCAGCTGTTTATGGCACTGCTTTCCCTGGCGTTTCTGTTTTTCGCCGTCCGCATCGGCTTCGGGCCGTTTTAAGTCACCACAATGAGTACGCGAAGGCGGCGAGGGCGGTGCAGAGTGCGCTGCCGGCGGCGTTTGATATGAGGTTCACCGCGTCGTTGTTCATCCAGGGCAGCCCCCGTATCAGTTCGCCGACGGGTCTTTCGGTCAGCCTGCCGCGTCCGTCCCGGTAGAGCGCCTGAAGTCCGGCGCCGAGAAGCGAGTCTATAAGGCTCCCGCCCAGGCCGCCTGCCAGAACCGCAAACAGCGATGGCAGAAGCGCTCCGGCGCCGGCTGTGCGGAAGATAAGGGGAATAGCGGCCAGGAAAATAGCCGCCGCCCCCGCCGCGGAAGCCAGGGTTCCGGCAACGCTCACCCCGCCGCTTGTTCCGGGCTCCACGCTGCGAAATGTCAGAATCGACCGGGGCGGCTGCCCCGCCAGGACTCCCAGTTCGCTCGACCAGGTGTCGGCAGTTGCCGCGGCCATTGAACCGGTAAATGCGAACAGCGCCCAGGGCTGACCGAAGATTGCATACCAGAGCATCGCAAGAGCGCCTACTCCGGCATTGGCGAATGCCTGCCAACCGTCCCTGGTGTGACCCTTCTCGTGAAGCTCTTCAAGACCGATCTTTTTGGCTGATCCGAAACGGCTGAGAACCGAGGAAGATATAAAAAACATCAGGAGCACGCCCCAGGCTGCAAATCCCCCGCCCAGATATATCATGCTGCCCAAGACAAACCCGGTACATGCTCCGGATAGGCTAACCGAGCGCCGCCAGTACGCAACGCCTGCCAACGCGGTGTTGGCAAGCAGGGTAAGAACAATACGGGTCAACAGCGCGTTCCGGCTCAGTTCGGCAATCACGAAAACACCTGGGAGTAGAATATCCAATAGCCAAGAGATGACAGAAGCGGCACGCTGATATTATCCAGCCCAAAAGGGGTAACCAGTTCGACGAGCCCCGCTGCAAGAGCCAAACCAAGGGCCGCAATGACAATAGCGAGCACATCTCCGCTGTCGAGGAAGAGAATCTGCATGACAAGGGCGACGGTAAAACTCGCCGCAACCATGGCGATGCTCCCCGCCAGGCTTTTGGTGTTACCGAAAATTTTCATGTGCCGCCGGCTGCCCAGCGGGCTCTGGCCGATTATCGCCGCCATACCGTCACCCCAGGCCATTACCATGATTCCCAGACCGCCGATCCATTTCGGCATTCCCCAAAACCAGGTCATGAGAACGAGGATGAGGAGGCTGATGGGATAATAGACCGTACCCATGTTCGACCCTTCGCTTTCCATTGCCGGCAAAAGATGGGCTCTGGCGATTACCAAATTTATGAGAATAAAACTCGCCGGCCCGATGAGGGCCACCCAGGGGGTGACGATGCTGTACATGGCGATGAACCACCAGTGCCCCACGGCGATATGTATCAACTTGCGGGCGGTCGATGATGTGAGGACTCCCCGTGAATTCAGAGCGGAGGCGATCGCCATACAGATAAAAATAAACAGATATGCTATGGCCAAACCGAGATATTGATTCATACCTTTACTGTAGAAGGTTTTTGTCCTCAGGTAAACGCTTATTCACAAAATCACCATTGCGCCGTACACTGGTTATCCGGAGGTGCGTATGAGGCGTTTTGTATTACACCTGGTAATTTCTGCTGTGCTCCTGTTTACCTCTGTATGGGTTTTTTCCGGCGAAGGGCCGGCTAATTTTTTGAACAGGGCTTCCGCTCTGGAAATCGTAATCTCCATATCCTTGTCGCTGGCTTTGGTCAGTTTTCTCTTCGGAATGCTGTTTTCCGACTATTCCTGGGTCGACCGATTGTGGAGCACTGCCCCGGTGCTCTACGCGTGGGTGTATGCGGCAAAAAGCCGGTTCGCATGGCCGGTGGTGGTGGCTGCGTTGATCGTTACCCTCTGGGGCGTCAGACTGACCTGTAATTTTGCCCGCAAGGGGGGATACTCGGGCAGAGAAGATTATCGCTGGCCTGTTTTGAGGCAGAGAATTTCCCATCCTGTTCTGTGGCAACTGTTTAATCTTCTGTTTATCTGCGGCTTCCGAATCGGACTGTTTATTCTCTTCACCGCGCCGTTCATTCGCCTGGGAGCGAATCCCCAGTCGCCCAGGCTCTTTATATCCTCGTCTATTCTCATGCTTGCCTTCCTGTTTCTCGAAACCATCGCCGATCAGCAGCAGTGGATTTTTCAGAAGGCGAAGGCATCGGCCCTGAAGCACCATCAGGTAGTCACCACCGTGGATCATCAGGCGGATATTTCCCGGGGCTTTTTAACCGGGGGGCTGTTTTCCCTGGTCCGGCATCCAAATTATCTCGGTGAGCTCGGCGTATGGTGGAGCTTTTACCTCATGGCTTCATCGTATTCCGGGAGCCTGCTGCACTGGAGCCTGTCGGGACCGGTGGTATTAAGCCTGCTCTTTGCCGGTTCGACGCTGTTCACCGAATCACTTTCGGTAAAAAAGTATCCCGAGTACCGGGATTATCAGCATCGGGTTCCCGCCATCGTGCCCTTTATGATGACCGGCGCCCGTCGGGAGGGTCAGGAGGAAGCCTAGCTTGCTCGCGATTTCTCGTTTATACAGTGGGGTTTTTCCGCAGTCAGAAATGTCAACGGTCGGTTAACTCGGTCGGATCAGCTGTTCCCAGTGTATGAGCCTTCCCGGGGCGTTTTCCAGTTCTTCGGGGTAGTGGGTTATGATGATGGTTGGAACCGGCGATTCGGCGTGAAGGTCAAAAAACCTCTGCCAGAGCGCCTGGCGAGCCTCCCTGTCCAAATTGATAAACGGCTCGTCCATCAACAGGGCGTCGGCTCCGTAGAACCATGCGCGGGCCATGGCAAGGCGCTTTCGCATGCCCCCCGACAGTTCGTGGGGGTAATGCCCTTCCCAGCCTTCGAGTCCCCATAGCGACAAAATTTTCCGCGCCCTTTCAACTTCCCCGGTGTTCCAGCCGGGAAAGACCGGCAAAAGCACATTGCCCAGGGCGTCCCGGTGGTCCAGAAGCAGATCCTCCTGAAACAGCAGCACGGTTCGCTTCGGCGCGTCGACCCGGCCGCCCATTGGAGAAAACAGCCCGACGATTCCCTTTAGCAGGGTTGTTTTCCCGCAGCCCGAGGGGCCGGAAATGATCAGCGGTTTCTCGGCGTCCACCGTGAGGTCTATCCCTGAGAAAATCGGGCTGCCGTCGAACCCCATGGATAGCTTGCTGACTGCAATTTTTGCACCTTCCGCCGGAGTTGAGGATTCCGGTTCAGGGTACCTTTTGCTACCGTCGCCGGCGGGCAGACGACCACGGCGCGGGGATGAGCCATTTGTTTCCGCGGTGGCCGGCGCCCGGCTGGGGAACAGCCGTTCAACGGTATGGCGGATCGCCAGGGACAACAGCGCCATGCTTAACAGAAAGAGCAGGGCCCAGGTAAAAAAACTCTCCAGATCGAAGAACTGATAGTAGGTATTAATATAACGCCCGAAACCGTTTTGCGCGGCAAACCACTCGGCAAGCATGGCGCTTTTCACCGCGGTCATTATGCCCAGATGAATGTTCACCTTTACCGCGGGCAAGAGCCGGGGGAGGTACAGTTCCTTCCAGAGTACCGCCCGGGCTGGGTTGTATATCCGGAACATGTGGTGGGCCTGCTCGGGAATCAGTCGGCGGGCTTCATATACGTGACTGGTTAGCAGGGGGGTGGTGACCAGAAAGGCCACCGCCGGCGCCGCGGCTCCATTGGTGCCCAACCACAGGACCAGCGGGGTTATCCACAGCAGGGGAGGGGCGCCCTGGAACAAAAATACCGGGAAAAAACCCAGGCGGCCGGCGGCGGGCTTTGCGCCCATGAGCAGGCCCAGGGGAAAGCTGATGATCCACGCTAAGGCAAAACCCCCCAGGGCCCGGCTTAGGGTGAGAAAGATCGCCGGGAGGAATCGGGCATATAATTCGGCTTCAGCCAATCGCCGGGCGACGGCCGCCGGGCCTGGCAACAGCGTCGGACCCGCCAACAGACTCCCGCCCCACCAGATTATCAGAAAAATCCCGAGTCCGGCGGCATACTGGGTTGCCCTGCGAATTATTGATGCCCTGACAGTCATCTATGCCTATTCCAGGTAAAACGCGTCGGCGGGCTGGGGAACCCCCATGGTATCCGCATAGGTTTCTATAAGCATCCGGTCTTCGGCCGCATCGAACAAACCAAAAAGGCTCGATTCGATTGCCCGGGCAATGACCGGTTCGGGCATATCAAAAACCGGGCCATACTTGGCGGCAAAGGCATCACCGTCGGCCTGAAGTTCCTGCACAATATCCTTCAGCCGGGTCCGGAATTGATCGAGGGAACGGCGCTGCTGTGGATGGTATTCGGTGCGGACAAAAATGCTCACCTGGGGACTCCTGGGTTCACCGCCGGATATTTCTGCATACATGTCCTGGATGTTGGCAAAACGGAAGGCCTGGCCTCCGATTTCGAGCCGGGATGCAATGGGTTCCACCAGCACCGCCGCGCCGGCTCGTTTTTGGGCCAGCAATCCGGCGGCCTGGGGAAACGGAGCGTAGGCAATGCTCACCGAATCAAGCAGGCCTTCTTTTTCCAGCAAGGCCTTAACCTGCACATCGATGGGGCTGCCCTCGAAAGGAACGTAGAGAACCTGCCCCTGAATATCCGAAAGTTCATCAATTTCCTCGGCGGTCATCAGGGCGGACACGCCCCACACAAGGGTGTCCAGATGTCCGATGTCGCCGGCGCTGAAGCTCCTGCTGTAGCCCACCGTGAATCCCGAGGCCAGGATATCCAGCTCTCCGTTGATCAGCTGTCCCAGGGCTTGCGGATGATCGGTGTACACCGAGCCCTGGTACTGATCGGGGTAACGCTCGACCAGTTCCATCAGCGGAATGGAACTTATGCTCATGGGGTATCCCAGTGATTGAATCTCCTCGCTGCCTCCGGCGGCGAAGGCCGCCGATGCGTACAAGGCGATGAGTATATATACGATTATTTTTCTCATGTGTTTTCTCCTAGATGTGGCATCATACATAAAGCGCTATCGATCTTCTACCGCTTGTATCGCCGGCGGATGGATAATCGGCATATTTGAATAAGCGGCCCGCTGGCCTTAAGCTGTAGGCAGGAGAGCGATCCTAACTGGAAAGCGATCCTTCTGGGAGAGCGTTTATTATTGGAGGGCGTCATGGAAAAAAGCGTTACGAAGCGTTTCGGGATTCTCACTGCCGGAGGGGACTGTCCGGGTTTGAATCCGGCAATCAGGGGAATATGCAAGGCGGCCCATCATCAATACGGAATGGAAATAGTGGGAATCGAGGAGGGGTACCGTGGACTTGTGGAGGGCAAGGCCAGGATACTCAAACCGGAAGATTTTTCCGGAATCATTCATAAGGGCGGAACCATTCTCGGCACCAGCCGCGAGCGTCCGTTCAAAGATCCGGTGAAGGTCGACATGATGATGGAGAATCTCGGCAAGTGGAACCTCGACGCCCTGGTGGTGCTCGGGGGAAACGGAAGCCAGAAAAGAGCTTACTGGCTGGCCGAGAAGGGGGTGAATGTCATCGGCCTTCCCAAAACCATAGACAATGACGTGTACGGCAGCGACATGACCTTCGGCTTTCACACCGCCCTGGACATCGCAACCGACGCGGTTGACCGGCTTCACACCACAGCGCATTCCCACCGCCGGGTGCTCATTGCCGAGATAATGGGCAACGAGGCCGGCTGGTTGACCCTCTATGCGGGAATCGGCGGCGGAGCAGACGTAATAATTATTCCGGAAATCCCCTATGATATCGACAGCATAGTCCGCCACCTGGAAACCCGGCTCGCCCACCCCGAAGGATTTTCTGTCATCGCCGTCGCCGAAGGCGCTCGAAGCATAAAGGACGCCGAGCTTTCCCGCAAAGAACTCAAGGCCCTTCGAAAAAAGGGCGGAAGCTCAGGCCATCGATTATCAGAGGCTATCAACCAGGCGGGAAATTTTGAGTCCCGGGTATCAGTACTCGGATACCTGCAGCGGGGGGGCTCCCCCTCGGCGTATGACCGGGTATTGGCAACCCAGTTCGGAACCCGCGGGGCAGAACTGCTCGCCCGGGGAGATTACGGTCGCCTGGTGGTACTGGACGGTCAGGAAGTCAGTTCAATTCCCCTGGAAGAGACCGCCGGGAAAACGAAATTCGTTCCCGAGGGCGACCTGTCCATACATTCGGCAAAGGCTGCGGGAACCTGCTTCGGAGATTGAGCTTCTTTTTCGCCGGGCTGCGAGGGGCGGGATTTCCCTCGACGTCCCATTCCCCCGGCTAGTACCTTAGTACTATGAAAAAGGCGACAATTCCGGTCATAATTTTGTTTGCAATAATCCTGACCTCCTGCAATAGCATGGGCTTGAGGGCGTTGCGAGGCAGCTTCCCGGACCCCGAGCTTGATGTCAGGGAAGTGGTCTCAATTCAGTTGCGGGCGCTGCAGAGTAACAACCGGGAAAACGAGGGAATCGCCATTGTCTACCGTTTCGCAGCCCCTTCGAACAAAGTGGTAACCGGCCCCATCGATCGATTCACCCGGCTGTTCGAGACCAGGTCTTATTCACCTATGCTGGGTTCACAAGAGATCGAACTGCTTGATTCCCGGGTTGAGGGACGCTTTGCCCTCCAAAGGGTGAGGGTGGTGGGAGACTCCGGGCAGGAGGTGTTCTATCTGTTTGTATTGGAAAAACAACAGAGGGGCAATTACGAGGATTGCTGGATGACGATTTCCGTTCAGCTGTTTTCCGGAGATTTGCCCGGTCCCGAGTTTGATTTCGATTTCGAAGCCCAGTCAATATAGATTATGGAAACCCGGCGAATCAGGCTGATCCTCGGAGATCAACTCAACCCCCAACACTCATGGTTCTCCAGTGTCGATGACAAAACCCTGTACGTCATGGCGGAGCAGCGGTCGGAGACCGATTACGTGACCCACCACGCCCAAAAGCTCATAGCGGTATTTTCCGCCATGAGGGTGTTTGCCGAAGAACTGCGAAACAGGGGCCACCGGGTGGAGTACATCGCCATTAATGATGACCATAATTGCCATGACTTCGGGAAAAATCTGGACCGAATCGTCGCCGAATACCATCCGGAAGCAATAGAACGGCAGCGCTGCGACGAATATCGCCTTGAGACGGACTTGCAAGCCGCCTTCTCAGACCTGTCGGAAACCCATGGCCTCGATACGGCGGCGGTGGACAGCGAGCATTTTATCTGCGCTGACGACGAATTCGACGCCTTGATGCGATCCGACAAACCGCCGATTATGGAAACCTTTTACCGGGCCATGAGACGCAAGACCGGGGTTTTGATGGACGGAGATGAGCCCCTCGGCGGGCGCTGGAACTTCGACAAGGAGAACCGCTCGCCCAAACGGGACTCCTCCGAATTGCCTTTACCCCCTTTTGAGTCCCGTGATGAATCGGAGCTTTGGAATCACATTATCGCCTCAGGGGTTGAGCATTTCGGCGAACCAAAGGCCGATAAGACCATATGGCCCGTAAACCGGGAACAGGCTCTCACGTACCTCAATGACTTTATTCACAATCGCCTGCCACTGTTCGGCAAATATCAGGACGCAATGCTTGCCGACCAGCCCTGGATGTACCATTCACTTATCAGTTTTTCCCTCAATACAAAAATGCTGTCACCGGAAGAGGTTATTCACCGCAGCATCAGCGTATGGGGCGATAAGGCGACCGGCGATGCAGTACTCTTGGCCAGCCTCGAGGGCTTTGTGCGGCAGATACTCGGCTGGAGAGAGTACATGAGGCAGGTCTACCGAATCGCCATGCCCGATTATGAGCAGATGAACGCTCTGTCCGCCGCCCGGGATCTGCCCGAATGGTACTGGACCGGGAAGACGAAGATGAACTGTCTTTCCCAAGTAATCGGTCAGAGCCTGAACGATGCCTATGCCCACCACATACAGAGACTCATGATAAGCGGGAATTTCGCCCTAATCGCCGGCGTACATCCGGATCAGGTCGACCAATGGTATCTGGGCGTATATATAGACGCATTCCAGTGGGTGGAAATTACCAATACCCGGGGAATGAGCCAGTACGCCGACGGCGGACTGGTAGCCACAAAGCCCTATGCCGCCAGTGCAAGCTATATTCACCGAATGAGCGATTATTGTGGAAACTGTTTCTACAATCACAAGCTGCGGCATGGTGAGAAAGCCTGCCCGTTTAACTCGCTGTACTGGGATTTCATGCACCGCAATCGGGATGTGCTGTCGGGTAACCACCGCATGGCCATGATGTATCGAAGCTGGGAGCGGTTTTCATCCGAGGAGCAAAAGGCCATTCTCACTCAGGCGGCGGAATACCTCAATACCATGGATTCCCTCTGAGCCTGATATACCCGGACACGACGATAGGGTAGAATGCTCCCATGCTTCCGTCCATGGACAATCTGCGTGAAAGCCTTCAGGAACGCTTCTCTTCAGTGTGGAAACTGCTTTTTGATACCGACCGCTTTCTCAGCCGAACAGATCTGTTTGATTCCCTGGAGGCGAATCTTCGCAGCTGGCGCCGGCAATTGCAGGAAAAGCAGAACGATGCCGATGAGCTCGGCAGAATCCGGGGAGAAATCGTAGCCCTTCGCCGGGATCTCAGAAAGAGAGGCTACAATCTGCGCCTGGGGTCCTACGACCTGGAAATCGCCGGGTTCAGGTCGGACGACGCCCTGGGTCTCGGCTTTGCCCGTGCCGTGCTGACCCTGACATCAGGCGGCATGAGAGCCCTCGCCGGGCAGGCGAACCACAATGAATTGCAGGAATACATCCTCAATGACATTCACCGCAGAGGTTTGTCATTAAAAGGGCACATCCATTCTCTGTGGTACCGATGGGACAATCGTCTGCTCAGGGTTTCCGGGGCTGATAGTGAGGGAAAAGAAGAATTTGAAGAACTCAGACGCCTGGCGGAAGACCGGGAGATGGAGATAATAGCCGCTTTTCGGGCGCTATAACTCTAGTAAATCGGCTTCCAGTAGTGGTCTTCCTGCATGTTCAAGTTGATGGAGAAGGTAAAGCCGATGCTTACTTCGCACATTCCGGGAAACATCTTCGCATCGATATCGCCGAGATCCAGACTGACAATGCCGTGGCTGTTCATCCTGCCGGGATTTTCGAGAACCGCTTTTTTTATTGTAGTTGCGTTATTCTCTGCCGACAGGTAGCCCAAATCATCCGCCGGGCCGTAGACCGCAATGACGCCCCGTCCGGAAAACTCCAGTATTTCTCCGTTCTCCAGCATTTCCGTGTGTGTGAGATCCACGATGGGAACGGCCAGGGGCACAATCATGCCCTCGGGCTGGCATGCGAAGTAGTCCGCCAGGTCCGGAGGCACATCATCCACTGACGCGAGAATCAGGGTGAAAAAGCGTTTGTGGTCTTTAATTGAGAGACTTCCTTCCTGGGGGCGCCGGAACTCGATGCAGGAGCGCCAGTTATTTTCCTTCGAAAGCTTGCGGTAGTACATTTCGCTGTGGCCGCTGATCATCAGCGAGTCCCAGTCCATGGCCGGATACTCGAAGCAATACTCGCTGTCACCATGCATATCAAGGGTAAAACCCTTGACGGCGGTTTTTATCCCGTCAAATTCCAGAAGAAAACATCTGATGCGGTTTTGCAGATTAAGCTGCAGTTCCTGCTCTGTCGTCGCTGTGGTAATCATTCCGGACTCCAAAAATATTTGCTTTAATAATACACCGACTGCCAGAAACGGAGAAGCCTTCACCGCGGCGAAAAAAATTTTTCAGATGACCGTATGGAGAAACAATCGGACTATCGGCTATGCTGAAGCTCTTTTTCTACGGTGGGTTGGCCACCTGCTTCATCGGGCGCGTGATCGTCGGATTCTTCATTCCAGCGCTGATAAATATTGAGAATGGTGTCTTTCATCGAAATAAAAATTTCCACCAGCTCGGGGTCGAACTGTTTTCCCGCCTTGTTTCTCATGTATCCAAACGCCGTCTCGATGTCCCAGGCTTCCTTATAGCTCCTCTTGGATACCAACGCGTCGAACACGTCGGCAATTGCCGCAATCCGGCCCGAGAGGGGAATATCCTTTCCCGAAAGCCCGGCCCCCTGGTGCAGGTCATCGGAAAACAGGTCTTTGACATTCCCCGGATATCCCCGGCCGTCCCAGCGCTCATGATGTCTCAACGTGACTTCAAACGCGACCCGGTCCCACACGGATGTCCTGCGATGGAACAGCCGGGCGCCGTATATGGTATGCCACACCATTTTCTGCTTGTCCTCGACGCTGAACGCATCGGATTTTGAGAGCACTTCGGGGTCTATTCCCACCTTGCCGATATCGTGGAGGATGGCTGCGAGTCTGAGAGCTTCCTTTCCCCGGTTTCGCTGGGCCAGGGGGGTTCCCGCCTTGGTGGCGTAGGCGTCGAACAGGGCTGCTGCATAATCGCCGACCCGCTGGGCGTGTTTTTGGGTCTCATGGGGGTCCCGGAGCTGAGAAACCTCAACCAGGCGCATTATCATCTGCTTGGAAAACTCAACCTTTTCCATGGCCAGGGCGGCGTGCTGGGCAAAAAGCGAAATGGACAAGCGGTCCTGATTGGAAAAGGGAACAGCTTCGCCGTTTTCGTTCAAGGCATTGATAAGCTGGATTACGCCGATGCATTCGCCGTCGGAGTTTTTTAGCGGTACTGCCATAATCGACTTTGTGTGGTAATGGCTCTTTTTGTCGAATTCCGGATTGAATTGATACGAGAGGTTATCCGGCAAGGCGTACACGTCGTCGATGAGAAGTGACTGACCCGATAGGGCAACGAACCCCGCAATTGAACTATTGTTCACCGGAATAGAGCGTTGGGTGTAGACGTATTTGTCCTGCTGGTTGCCCTGTTTGAACAGGGTTTCGTTCTCGATATGAGCGAAATACAGTTGGTTGTCTTTATGATGATACAGGGTGCCTGCATCTGCCCCGATAAAAACCCGGGCTTCATGGAGAATATTTTCAAGCAGGATGTCCATGTCTTTATGGCTGTGAAGCCGTTCGGTAGTCCGCAGCAAAGCTTCGGCGTCGTGTAAATTGGGCATATAGAGTAGTATAACCTGTTTTTGGGATTAAACGCATCCCGGAAATTTATTCCTGATTTTTTTTGTTGTCATTACAACCTGAATCGCTTGATGCTCTCCAGCAGTGTTGCGATGCTCCGCTTATTTTTTTCGCTGAGGTCATTTACTTCGTTGACGCTGGCGGTTATTTCTTCCGATCCGGTGGCCATCTCCACCATCCCGCTGGCCACCTCCTGGGCGATATGCGAGAGCGACTGTGTCCGGTCCTTGATTTCCTTCCCCTTCTCGAGAATGGCGGAAGATTGCCGGTCCACATCCACGGTTATTTCGCTCAGAGACCCCACATTCTCCTGTACCAATGCACTCCCTCTTGTCTGGGCTTCCATGGCGCTCCGTATTTCATTTTCCTGCTTACCGATGAGTTGTATCTCTTCGGTCATAATACGAAAGCTTTCCTGAATTCCCTCTATTGATGAAGTGGTGTCGTCTATGGAGATTTTAATCTGAGTGAGGATGTCTCCCACCGACTGCGCTTGGGCATTTGATGATTCGGCGAGTTTTCGCACCTCATCGGCGACCACCGCAAAGCCCTTGCCGGATTCGCCGGCGTGGGCGGCTTCGATGGCGGCGTTCATGGCCAGCAGGTTGGTCTGGCTGGCTATGCCCTGAATTACCGAGCTGATTTCCATCAGGTTTTCCGACTGCTTCGCCACGTCCTGGATATCCTGGGTTACCTTCTGCAATTGATCCTGGCCTGATAGCGATGAGCGGACCAGGTCCTGTATGTTCTGAGCATTTTTTTCAAGGGTGGCTCCCACAGTGTTTATGCTTTTCATCATCTCATCAATGGCGGCGGTGCTGTCCTGTACCTTTTGGGACTGGGAATGTATTCGGGTGTTCAGAGCCTGTATTCCATCGATTATCTCCTGCGAACTGTCGGCAACCCGATGAATCCCGTCATTTTGATTCTGACTTTGGCTCTGGATGCTTCCGATATTTGCATTAATTTCCGTTACCGCCGCCGATGTCTCGTTCATATTCGCGGCGAGATCAACTCCGACCTGCTCGAGCATTCGGGCTTCATCGAGGATGGTCGATACCAGGCTGCGCAGATTTCCGATGGTCCCGTTGAGATTTGCCGCCATTTCGCCGATTTCGTCCCTGGACTTCACGGAAATTTCCCGGGAAAGATCTGTTATGTCCTCAGCGAAGTACTCGCCGAGCTGACTGTTGATTCGAGAGATTGGACGGGTGATGGTTGCCGATAGGATCAGGGCGAGAAGCATGGTGATGATGATGGCCGCCACGCTGATAATGGAAAGGAGAACGGATTGTGCGCGTTGCTGGCTGAGAGAGGGCCCGAGGTCGTAATCAAGCCGTATCATGCCCTGCACACCGCCGGTAACAGGGTCGAGCAGGGGTAAAAAGGTGGACTGAAACTGTCCGGCGGTTCTCAGGGCAAAATCTTCGCCTCCTTCCAGAACCGCGAACATCTCAGGTTCCTGCTGGCTGCCTATGACGGCCTGTTCGCTTTCGAGGGTGCTTTGAATGAGCACATCGCGCTCATAAAGGGCGATTTCACCGACGAGATCCGATAACTCTTCCAGAAGATCGGTGTTGAGGTTGAAACCGACCTGAAAGGTGCCTGCTACCCTGTTATTTTGATAAATCGGAACTATGCCCCTGACTGCAAGCCCGCTGCTGCCGAAGACGAATCCGACCACCTGATTGTCCTGGAGTACCCGGGCAATGGAACTGTTGCCGCTCTTGTCATCGCCGAACCTCCCGGGGATATGACCGCGCAGGAATACCCGGCCGTCGGCATCACCGAATTCGAAGACCGTAACTCCAACGTTGGCCGAGAGGGTCTGGAAAATCGGCGCAACCGCCGATTCCAGGGCCGCCCGGTCCCCGCTGAAAAATGCTTCTAAAAGAACTTCATCACGGGAGTACTGGAGTGCGAGATTTAAGGCCGATTCCTCCTGACCGTCGAAGTAGAAGGAAACCACACTCTGATTTCCTTCCCTGATGTAAGACTGGTAGTAATTAAAGGTCTGCCTGCTGATAAGAAGGGTGCTGATGATGACTGATAGGAGAATAAGCAGGGTGACGAGAATAAAGGCCGATGCGAATTTGAATCGAATGCTTTTCATACTGTCTCCCGAAGAGTGATTATTTATTAGTAAAAGAATAATAAATTACTTGTGAGAAAACATGTACTGCCCCGAAAACAGCTGATTTCCAGGCAGTATGTATAAAAAACCAGGCTGCCCCGGTACATCTCGGGCAGCCTGGGTTGAAAGAGAGCTAAAATTCCGCCTGATATAATCAGCTGGCGGCTTTTACTTCCTTAATCTGCGCCGCGCTGATGCGGTAGTTTGCGAAGAGGAATCCGGCCATTGCCAGCGCTGCGGCGACAATTCCCACGGGATAGCCGATTTGAGTGCTCAGCTGAAAACCCTCGGGGGCAATCATGATGTAGGTGGTCACGACCGCGGTCATAAAGGTTGCGGGAATTGATGCAATCCAGTGGAATCTTCCCTTTGTTGCCAGATACATCGCGGCAGTCCACAGCACGATGGTAGCCAGGGTCTGATTTGACCATGCGAAATAGCGCCAGATTATTGAGAAGTCGACAAAGTTCAGGACAAATCCGATTGCGAAAACCGGAATTGCCACGAAAAGCCGGTTTCGGATTTTTTCCTGGTTCACACCCATGAAATCTGCAATGGTCAGTCGAACTGAACGGAATGCCGTATCGCCGGAGGTGATGGGGCACGCAATAACTCCGAGGATTGCCAGGATTCCGCCGACGGATCCCAACAACCCGAGGGAGATCTCATTTACCACCAGGCCTGCTCCGCCGGTAGCGATGGTTTCGGAAAGACCGGCGATTCCGCCGTTAAAAAAGGTCATAGCCGCGGCGGCCCAAATGAGGGCGACAATGCCTTCCCCGACCATTGCCCCGTAGAATACGTGGCGGCCGTGTTTTTCACTGGGTAGACAGCGGGCCATCAGGGGAGACTGGGTAGAGTGGAATCCTGATATGGCACCGCAGGCAATGGTGATAAAGAGCATGGGCCACAGGGGTAGTTCCCGGGGATGCAGGTTTGCCAGGGTAATTTCGGGAATGGGCATGCGGTTAAAAATCAGCGCGCCGGCAACGCCAACAGCCATAATCATCAGAACCGCGCCGAACAGGGGATAAATCTTTCCGATCAGCTTGTCCACCGGAAGAACCGTCGCGACAAAGTAGTATGCCAGAATGATGCCGAGCCAAACCCAGCGATTGGCGAAAATACCGCCGATGCCCAGGTTCGCCAGCAGTCCCGCCGGACCGGCCATAAAAACCGTACCGACAAGCACGAGAAGCAGCACGGAGAAACCCCGCATTACCACGCGCATTTTGTCGCCCAGGTAAATGCCCACAACTTCGGGAATCGATTTGCCGTCGTGCCTAATGGAGAGCATTCCGGAGAAATAGTCGTGCACTCCGCCGGCGAGAAGGGTTCCCAGAACTATCCAGAGAAATGCCGCCGGGCCGTACAGAGCGCCCATAATCGCCCCGAAGATCGGTCCGAGACCGGCTATATTGAGAAACTGAATGAGAAAGATTTTGTACCAGGGCATTGGTACGTAATCGACGCCGTCATTCAGTGCAATTGCCGGGGTTTCCCTGTCCGGCTCGACGCCAAAGACTTTTTCGACGACCAGGCCATAGGTGAAATAACCGACTACCAAAACTGCTAAAGAAATCAGAAAACTAATCATGCTTTCCTCCATTGTGCGTTTCTGCTGGCGCATTATGTCATCGAAAAAACGCTTTGAGGGGAGATGAGCACCAAATGCATAAATAGGTACATGAGCTGCACGAATAGCGGTTTTTTTGCGGGAGGGTGTATTGCTCGGGTTAAATTCCCATGAGATTGCGGAAGGATTGAACCTTGCTTCTGCTCACCGGCACCTTATTCTTTTGTCCGGGGAAGCAGATCTCGTAGCCGTAGCCCGCGGCCAGGTCAATACACTCTATTGCCGACAGGTTAACGATAAACGAGCGGTGGCAGGCAAAGAAATCCGGTTCCTTGAGAATAGTCTGCACCTTTTGAAAGCTGAAGTTTGTTTGGAATTCGCCGTTCTCGGTTACGATCCACACGTTTCTGCCACGGGCCTCGGCGAAGAGTATTTTATCCAGGGAAAAGGGTTGCAGGGCGCCGCCGCGGTACACCGAGATAAATCGGGACTCAGGTTTTTCCGGGAGCAAATGTTCCCGAAGCAGGCTCTCCATGCCCTTGTACGGATCCAGTGATGCTTTGACTCTTTCGCCGGCCTTGCTGAGGGCTTCTCGGAGACGGGAATCCCGAATCGGCTTCATAAGATAATCGACGGCGTGCACCTCAAAGGCCTTAACCGCATAGGAATCATATGCGGTGGTGAAGATTATCTGGCTTGGAATATTTTGACCGCGGCATCTGCCGGCTACCTGAATCCCGTTTAAACCGGGCATCTCAATGTCCAGAAGAATTATCTCAGGCTCATCGGAAATAATTAGCTCAAGGGCCTCCATACCGTCCCGAGCCTCCCCGATTACGTAAAAACCCGATTCAGATGAAAGCAGGTGCCGCAATTCTTCCCGGGCATGGGGTTCGTCATCGGCAATCAGGATGCTAATGGGATTGTCATCCATACTTTGGTTACCTCCCCGGGCGTGCTTTCGATGTTCAATCCGCAATCTTCTCCGTATGCGTTGCGCAGGCGCTGGTGAACATTGGACAGGCCGACCGAGCCATTGCGCCCCGAAAGGATATCCTTCAATTTATGCTGCTCAATTCCGCAGCCGTTGTCCTCGACGCTGAGCAGGATTCCCCTGTCGGTTTTTTCGGCTTTGACGGTAATTTTGCCTCCCCGTATGCTCTGCTGAATTCCGTGTTTCACCGCATTTTCCACCAGGGGCTGCAGGATCAGGGGCGGAACATGGCAGCTGCAGTCCGGATTAGTGGCAAATTCCACTTCCAGCCGGTCCTCGAACCGGGCTCTTTCGATTTCCAGATAGGCGCTGGTGTGTTCCAGTTCCACGTTGAGCGGGATAAATTCTTCGGGACTCTGCAGGCGGTACCGGTAGTAATCACTCAAATCGAGGAGCAGGTCCCGGGCTTTTTCGGGCTTGGTTCGAAGCAGCGAGCTGACGGTATTTATGGCGTTAAACAGGAAGTGAGGGTTGATCTGCGACTGCAGGGCGCGCAGTTCAGCCCGATTTATGAGCCGCGATTGCTCCTCTATCCGGCTTTTCTCAATCTGGAGGGAGAAGAGGGAGGCAAGGCCCAGCGCCAGTTCTTCATCTACCCGGGTAATTCCGTACTCTGCGTCCCGATACAGCTTCAGGGCGCCGATTACCCGGTCCTCGCGAGTGAGCGGGACAATTATCGCTGATAAAAGCGGACAATTATTATCCTCGCAGTCAATCTCTCTCCTGGTGTTGGCTATACGATAGATTCCGTCTTCGAGAACCTGCCGGGTCAATTGGGTCTTGATTGGAGATCCCGGGCGGTGATGGTCACCCCCCAGACCGGCGTGAGCGATGCAGCGGTCCGTGTCGGTAAAATTCACCGCTGCCAGATTGAACTGTTCGAGTATAATCTTTCCCGCATTTCCAGCGGTTTCGGAGTTATAGCCCCTGCTAAAAAACGGAAGGGTTTGTTCGGTGATGCTGAGAACCAGTTGGGCGTTTACCGCCGCGACCCTGTCGTGATCCCGGTAGAGTGATTCTGCAATGGCCACGAACAACGCGATGGCCAGTCCGTTGCCTATTATCATCGGAAGCCCAATGGTTTCCACCAGGGCAATTGCGTCCGCCAGCGGCCGGGCGGTGGCAATGATGATGATCATCTGGATAATTTCGGCCACCGCTCCCCACAGCCCGGCAAAAAGCCATTTGTTGCTGCTCTTCTGGAAGCGGTTCGACAGGCCTGCTGCCAGTAGACCGCCGATGATCGTGGAAATCATGCAGGGAAATGCGGTAAATCCGCCGATATCGATGGCCCAACGATGAACACCGGCGACAATACCCGTCACCACCCCGATTACCGGTCCGCCTATCAGGCCGGCGACGAAGACGCCCACAACCCTGGTGTTAGCAAGGGCTCCTTGCACGGGGATTCCCGTGTAGGTTCCGATTATGCCGATCGCGCTGAAAAAGGCGATGAGCAATGCGGTTTCTCCCCGGGAGAGGGAAAGTTTTGCGAAGATGCGGTGGAAGAAGCGGCTCCTGGTCAAAATTAGGCTGAATATGGCTATCATACCGCCCTGGCTGACCAGGTTTCGAAGCAGTATAAGAATGTCATTCCTGATACTCATGCCCAAGTCTATTCCCCCTTACTCCGGCAATCTTGCCTTAAAAGGCCGAATCATCCACCCCGTCAAGCCATTGGGCGACTGATTCTGCCACCTCGGCAATGGTATCCTCTTTAAAAGGGTTCTTTATTCCCGCTCTCTTTACCAGCTCAAGGAAGGGTGCCGATCCCCCCATGCCGCACAGGTCCTTGTAGCTTTTCCATGCTGCGCCATGGTCATCACGGTCCCATTTCCAATACTGAAAGGCGCAGATTTGCGCAAGTGTGTAGTCAATATAATAGAACGGGGATTGGAATATATGGCTTTGCCTGTGCCACCAGGCTCCCCGCTCCAGATTTTCAATGCCGCCGTAATCGATATTCGGCCAGTATCGCGATTCGCATTCCCGGTAAAAATCGCAGCGCTGTTCGGGGGTTGCCTCGGGGTTTTCATAGACCATGTGTTGAAATTCATCGACCATTGCGCCATAGGGGAGAAAACGCAGGGCATCGGTCAAATGGCCGTATCGGTATTTATCCGCATCATCGGCCAGAAGATCCATGTGCGGCCATGCGAAGAACTCCATGCTCATGGAATGGATTTCGCAGGCTTCGTAAGTCGCGAACAGATATTCTATAAAGCGGTGGTGTCTGCTCGAATAGGTTTGAAAGGCGTGCCCGGCCTCGTGGGTAAGAACATCAATGTCTCCCGACGTGCCGTTGAAATTAGAAAAAATGAAGGGAACTTCGAACTCCGGAAGATAATCGCAGAATCCGCCCCCGGCCTTGCCTTTCCGGGCTTCCAGATCCAGCAACTCCCGCTCAACCATGAATCTGAAAAACTCGGATGTTTCCGGGGAGAGTCTGTCATAAAACTCCCGGGCTCTCTCTGTCATCAGCGTTTTGTCACCCGCAGGCATTGGATTGCCCGTTGGAAACACATACCCCCGGTCCCAGACTTTTGGGTCCTGTATTCCGAGGCGCTTCCATTGAGCGCTGTAAAGCTTTTCCGCCAGGGGAACGATGTGCTTTTGAATAGCCTTGCGATACACGGCAACTTCATCCGGCCCATAGTCCGTGCGCAGCATCCTGTCGTATCCGAGCTGCACATAATTATCGTATCCGAGTTTTTGTGCCATTGCGGTGCGCAAACGGACCAGCTCGTCATATATACTGTCCATCTCGGAGCCCTTCTCCTGATTAAACGCATTGAGGGCTCTGACCGCTGCTTCCCGTTCAGCGCGTTTGCTCACCTGGCAAAACGGGACCATCTGGGCGAGATTTCTGTCCTCGCCTTTGTAGGGTATTCTTGCAGAGGCTCGTAGCTTCACATAGCGGGAAACAAGGGAGTTCTCTTTCTGCATGTCCTCAATTATTTCCGGTTTGAATGAAATGAGCTTTTTTTCCGCCAGATTAAAATAATGCTGCCCCATCCTGGAGCTGAGCTCGGACTTGTACGGCGTTGCGCAAAGCGCCTTGAAGTAGGCGTTCACCGCTTCTTCATACAGGGGTTCGTTTTCATCAAAAAAATCATTTTCAGCGTCGTAAAAAGAATCGTCGGTGTTCTGCTCATGACGGATGATGCCCAGGGAGGCTTGCGAATCAAACGTGACCCGAATATCGTTTATTTTCTCCATCACGGCGAAGGCGTCATCTGCCGATCGGGCTGCGGAAAACTGTCCGATGAGCTCAGCCATGGACTGTTTGAGTTTGGCGATATCGGGTCGTGAATAGGGAAGTTCCGAAAATTTCATGAGGTCCTCCGTTTCCGTATCTTACTACCGCGGGTTGCAGGCACAGTAGCAGCCGCTCAGTGATTCAGCAGATTGCATTAACATCAGATCACGGTGGGTAATCTTAACACGATATTCGATGATGATAATTTTTTTTAGCGATCAACCGGCTCGATGAGGGAGGTTTGACCGATAACTCCATCACTTGCCGCAGAGTGCGATTGGCACTATGCTCGTATATTATGAGGTCAATCCGGGAACTATTCCGTATCGGCAGGGGACCATCAAGCAGTCATACCATGGGTCCCGGTATTGCCGCCGAGCAATTCAAGGTAAAGAATCAGAACGCCTCTTCCTTCAGGGTCACCCTTTTCGGAAGCCTCGGGGCGACGGGCAAAGGCCACCTGACAGATTATGCGGTGGAACTGGCACTCCGTCCTGCGCCCGTCGAAATTGTGTGGAAGCCCGGCGAAACTCTGCCCTTTCATCCCAATGGAATGCTGTTTGAAGCTCTCGACGCCCATGCGCGGCTAATGGCCGATTGGACGGTGTACAGCACTGGCGGCGGCGCTCTTTCCGAAGGGAAGCCGGTAGACGGAAACAGCGAAGGCGATATCTATCCGCTCACCAATCTCAGCGATGTAATCTCCGAATGCGCCCCGAACGGCGTTGAGTTCTGGGAGTATGTGGAACACATTGAGGGACCGGGAATTTGGGATTTCCTCGCTGATGTCTGGGAGGCAATGATGCATTCGGTCGACCGGGGCCTTGAAAACAGCGGCGTCCTTCCCGGTGGTCTCGGAGTGTCGCGAAAGGCTTCGGCGTTGTACCGAAAGGCCCAACTAAGCGGCGGGCAGTCCAACAGAACCGGCTTCCTGGCAGCCTATGCCCATGCGGTTTCCGAGGAAAATGCCGCTGCGGGAATTGTCGTCACCGCGCCTACCTGCGGATCCGCCGGAGTGGTTCCTGCAGTGCTGAGATACCTCCACGAAACCATAAGCTGTGATAAACGGGTGTTTCTTCAGGCGCTGGCAACCGCCGGTCTGGTGGGCAATGTGGTGAAGCACAACGCTTCCATCAGCGGAGCCGCGGTAGGCTGCCAGGGGGAAGTCGGCGCGGCCTGCGCAATGGCCTCGGCGGCGGCGGCCCAGGTTCTCGGGGGAACCGTCCGGCAGATAGAATACGCGGCGGAAATCGGCCTGGAACATTTCCTCGGGCTGACCTGCGATCCGGTAGCCGGTCTTGTGCAGATTCCCTGCATTGAACGCAATACCTTCGGCGCCACCCGGGCGATGAGCGTTGCGGACTATGCGATGTTTACCGATGGGTACCATCGTGTGAGCTTTGACGAGGTGGTTCATGTGATGAAAAAGACCGGTCATGATCTGCCTTCATTGTACCGGGAAACCTCCGAAGGCGGGCTTGCGGTGCATCTTTCTGATCCCCGGTTTCGCCCTCTCCAGTAACAGTCAATGGGATTACGGCTCCCCGGTGTGACCTTCCCACTCCCGACATCTACCCATGTTAGGTAAGAACAACAGCGGTATGGACTTTGCCGGCCCGCTCGTGGCTGGCGGTAAGCATTAGTTCAGTTCCGCTCGGTGCCTTGATGACCCATTCCACACTCGCCCTATCCGGATAAAACTGTCCCTGAAACATGGTCCAGGGAGTAACCGCAGTATGGGAATATGAGCGGCCCTCAAGCTGTTCTCCGATAACCCGTTTCTTTCCCGAAAGCAGGGCAGCGCCCTCGGGAATATCAATTTCATAACAGACGCCCCGGACGATTTTTTTCTCAATCGCCTGTTTGGATACATATGTGGGGAGCCAGCCGTTGTTTTGCACCGACATTTTCACAAGCCAGGAATCCTGGCCCGTCTGTTCCACCTCGGTCTTGAAAATCTCCAGGCAGGGGGAAATGGCGAGATGCCATACCAGCCAATCGGTAAACGGCGCAATTTCCGCCTCGAGGTAGGCGCCGGGGGGATTTCGCCAGCAATAAAGATAGTCCCATCCGCCGAGCTCCACGCTGCCTAGATCAGGATGCTCGAAGGGGTACCAGTCGATGTATCCCTTTCCGTCGAGTTTTTCATCGCTCCATTTTATCATCTTTATATCGTCTTCAATCGGATGATTGCGGTACCAGTCTATGTAGTGTTTCGGTTCAACCCCGGCCTGACGCTGGGGACTCCAAATTTCCACCGTCCAGGAAAACAGGCCCAGGTGGGAGAACAGCCATTCATCAAAACCGCCGGTAATAACCTGCTTGGGGTGATAGCGAAAATCATGGTACACCGAGTACACCGGATAGCCGGTTATTTCTGTCGCCTTTTCACCGATCTCCTTGTATACCCACAGATCTTCAGGAGCAAAATCATCATCAGGGTGGGTCTCGAAGGGTCGCAGGATGACTCCGCTCCAGGTATGAAAGGCGACGCCGCCGGTAATATTCCGGTGAGCAGTGATAAAATCAACGGCAGCCCGCACTTCAGGTTCGGATCCGGGGTAGGGACCTGCGCCGATTTGTTCACCTTCGCCTCTCCAGTTCGCCGGAAAGTTTCTGTTGAAATCCAGGCCCTGTTTTTTCTTGGCCCAGTCGATTCTGATTCCGTCGAAATCCTTTACCCGGCCCTCACGGAGTACCCGGTAATACTGACCTCCGCTTTCCGCCGGATCTCTTCTTACCATTAGTCGGGGGTCTGCTTCCGAGGTCTTCCACTGCCCGTCGGGATCGGGAATACGCATGGAAAGAATCCGGCCGTCACCGTCAACATCCCGGGCTTCAAGCCCTTCTGTGGGATCCTCGTCAAACGGCCAGGGGCGGGTTCCCGAACGAACCTCTTCGAGCCGGTCTGAGAGAATGAGCTCAGCACCGTCGGGGTTAAGCCGGGGACAAATATAAAACGCCCGGGTGTCCAAAACGCGGGTAATTTGGGGATCCTGGCCATATCTGCGAATCAGTTTGTTAATCGCGTATAAGCAGGCCGAAGAGGGTGCGAGCTCCGTGGCATGAATATTTCCATCCACCCACATCGCCGGCTTGTCAGCCGCTGGCCCGGTCTTGCTGTTGGTTATTTCTACGAGCGGAATACTGCGGCCCTCATGACTTGTACCTATTGAAACCAGAGTGCACAGCTGCGGATACTCAGACTCGAACTGCTTCAGGATTCCGGTGAGATCATCATAATTGTAGTAGCGGTCAAACTGCACGTCAGCCATGGAAGCCTCCTGGTATTTGCTATGAAAGTATACCATGAGACAATCCGGCTCAGCGAAAAGATTAGCTTCAAGTCCAGATGCTTATCGATAAAAAAAAGCTTCCAGATCCTTATAGATCTGAAAGCTTTTTTTGATGCGGCGAACTGGACTTGCCCTCCGGTCGTCGCCATCGTGGCTCCTCCCTCCGGGCCGCCTCCGTCGCTAAATCGCCGTCCAGGCGATTTGCGCTCGCAGCGCTCGCGCCGCTCCTCCGTTTCAAGTCCAGCTATTTGGCCATAAAAAAAGCTCGTCGATCTAAAGATCAACGAGCTTTCTTTGCGGCGAACTGGACTTGGTCTACAGCCTTCGGCGTCCTGCCTCAGGCTTCCGACCCGTCTCAGCTCCTGATTTGCCATCCCGGCAATTCGCGCTCCAGGTGTTCGCGCCGGAGCTTCGCTTCAAGTCCAGATGCTTATCGATAAAAAAAAGCTTCCAGATCCTTATAGATCTGAAAGCTTTTTTTGATGCGGCGAACTGGACTTGAACCAGCACGTCCTAACGGACACTAGCCCCTCAAGCTAGCGCGTCTACCAATTCCGCCACCGCCGCAGGTAGACATTTTCGCGCACTGCCTAAAAGCCGCCGCGAAATGTAAGCGTGATATTATCGAAGCATTGCGAACGTGTCAACAGAAAATAGTCAAAGCCACGCTTAGCCTTTATCTTTGGTTTTCCGCTGTGTTGACGCCAGCTCATCAATGCTGATTCCGCGGTAATCCGTAATTGTTTTGAGGCAACCTGCGGCCCTGAGCTCCGATCTGCTATGGGTGCTTTCAATACCAATAACCCGTACACCCAAGTGACGAGCCGCCTCAATTCCCGCGAAGGAATCTTCGAAAATGACCGCTTCATCGGGACGGATATCCAATAACGACAGGGTCCTGGCAAATATTTCCGGATCGGGCTTTCCTTTAGTGATGTCCTGGCTGCCGCTGATAGCGTTAAAATAATCGCGAATTCCAAGACCGTCTAGAATAAAATCAATATTCGGTTTGTCCCCCATGGTCGCCAACGCGATTTTGAGGCCACAGGATCGGGCTTCCGCAAGAAAGGCCGATAGTCCCCGTACTTCCTTCATCTCCGGTTTATACATCTTCCTGTAGAGCTGCTCTTTTTCCTGCCCCAAAGAAATGAGTTGTTGGCGGTCCGTGTCGATTCCGAAAAACCGGCCGATCACCTCATCAATGGTTCCCTGGATGGCGCGTTGAGCATCAGCGGCCGTCAGATGCACCCCGTGACGGCTGAGAAACTCGATCCATGAGCGCTGATGGACATGCATGTTATCAACCAATGTGCCGTCCATATCAAAAATCAAGGCGCGAATCATTTTGCGATCAAACCCCCGGGGTACCCGCCCAAAACTGTCTGGCCCCGCGGAAATCCGCGAGGCCTGCCTGGACCACCTTTTTTATGCAAGTAAATCTTCCAGCTCGTCCACCAGATTGCCGAATAGTTTCATGGCGTTGTTCACCGGCTCGGGTTTCGACATGTCAACGCCGGCGACCTTCAGGCTGTCGATTGGAAAACGGCTGCCGCCGCTTTTCAGAAACTTGAAGTAATCCTCGCGTTCCCCGTCGCCTCCTTCCAGGACACGGGTGCTTAGGGCGATGGCAGCGCTCAAACCGGTTGCATATTTATAGACATAGAATGCCCGGTAAAAGTGCGGTATTCGAAGCCCCTCCATGCTGGCAAGTTCGGGAATTTCCACATCAGGCCCAAAATAGGTCTCAAGCAGTTTGCGGTATTCGTCCCGAAAACTCTGAACCGTCATTGCCTGCCCGCCTTCGACGAGTTCGTGGCAGCGCAGTTCATACTCGGCAAACATGGTCTGGCGGAAAATAGTGCCTATCATATCGTCGACCCTTTTATTCACCAGGTAGGCTTTGAGTTTAGGATCGTCGGTCTTATTCAACATGTGAGTGAACAGGAGCTGTTCGTTGAATGTGGAGGCCACTTCCGCTTCGAAAATAGTGTAATTGTAATGGGGAAAGGGGTTGCTCTTGGAGGAATACCAGGAGTGCATTGAGTGTCCCCCCTCATGGGCCAGGGTAAACACATCCCGAAGCAGGTCCTCCTTGAAATTCATAAGAATATAGGGTTCGCCGATAAAACTGCCTGCGCTGAACGCCCCGCTGCGTTTTCCCTTGTTCTCATACTTGTCGACCCAGCCGCCAGAAGGACCGCCCTTGAGGCCTTTTGCAATGGTTGCCACATATTCTTCGCCCAGGGGAGCCAATGCCTCGGTGATTACTTCAACCGCCTGGTCATAGCTGTGGTTCATCGTCACATCGCCAACAAGGGGAACCCGGGTGTCGATGAGAGAAAAGTCTTTTATTCCCAGTACCTTCTTTCTCAAACCGTAGTATCGGTGGAGCAGGGGAAGCTGATCGTTCACACTGTTTACCAGATTGTGATACACCGACGGGTCCACGTTGTCCGGAAACAGGGCCGCCTCAAGGGATGATCCGTACCCTCGTACCCTGGCGCGGTATATATCCTGATTGATGCTGCCGGCATATAGGCTGGAAATGGTGTTTTTATGATTTTCAAGTTCGGAGTGGTATTGGGTGAATGCGTTGCGCCGAACATCCCGGTCGCTGCTTTGCATAAAGCTGGCCAAGGTGCTGTTGGTCAGCGGTTTTCGCCCTTCTGGGGTATCGATCTCGCCAAAATCGATATCTACATCAAGCAACGCGTCAAAGGTCTTGGAAGGAGTCTGACTGCTTTCTGCCTGCATGGCGAGAAGCCGTTCTTCCTTGTCACTGAGGATGTGGGGTTTATAACGCAATAGCTTGCTGAGGAAAATCCGGTAATCGGCGAAATCCTCGCGTTTCAACCAGGCTTCGATGCTGCTTTTCTCGATAGTCTGAATTTCCGGGGCTATAAAGCTTGTCGCTGCTTCGGCCTTTGCGGCCACCTGCATAAAACGGCCCTGACGGGATTGGCTCTCTGAATCACCCTGATCTTCCGCCATGCGGAGGAAGGCATAATACCCCAGGCGCTCGGAGAGCAAGTCGAGTTTGAAGTTGAGCTGAAGGCACTCGAGCAGTTTTTCCGCCGAATTACCCAGGCTTCCCTTGTATGCCTCTATGGCGGGGTAGGATTTTTCCAGTTCGGTAAGGCCGCGTTCCCATTCCTCGGGTCCGTTATACAGGGCGGAAAGATTCCATCTCTGGTCGGCCGGAACGGCGTTTCTTTCGCGCGTGGGATTAATGCTCATGATGGCTCCTTGTTGATTATGTAATGATGTATGTGTGTTTTTAGAGTACGAAGCAATCCGGATTCCGGCAAGCAGAATCTCGCGGCTGATTACTTCTAATTCCCCCGGTCGCTGTCTGCTCCGAGAGATTCCAAGAAGGAGAGAATGCGGCGCGTTGCCTTTGCTCTATGGCTGACTCTGGCTTTTTCTCCAGCCGGAAGATCGGCCACGCTTATTCCCCGTTCAGGAAGGAAGAAGATCGGATCGTAACCAAAACCGCCCGAAGCAGTTGAGGGTTCAGGGGCGATTTCACCCTCCCAGGTCTCCTGTGCAGTGAAAAAACGATTGTTATTGATCAACAGGCTCATACAGCAGACATATCTGGCGCTCCGCTTGTTCTTTCCCGCAAGTATTTCTAGCAGGAGCGCATTTTGCTCGGCAGGGCTGAGCTTTCTTCCAGCTTCCCGGTGGCCGAACCGCGCTGAGAAAATTCCCGGTGCTCCGTCGAGGGCGTCCACGCAAATTCCCGAATCATCGGCGAGCACCGGCGGTAGAGGGCATTCGGGAAAGCGGTTCTCAAAGGCTTTCTTCCCGGTTCTGCTGGTCAACAGTTGGTATAGTTCCCTCGCCTTTATCAGGCTATTTTCGAGAAAACTGTTTCCGTCCTCCGTTGGGTCGAAATCCGGGAAGATGGAGCCAACAGGTATTAATTGGTGACCGGTTAGTATATCCTGCAGTTCTTCAATTTTATGTTGATTATTGCTGGCAATAATAAGGTTCATGCACGCAGAATACCCGCAGACCTGCGGTCATTCAAGGGAAAATCGGGAGAGCTCCCGGAAACCGAAGCCTCCGCGCTCCCGATGCCGCCGCTGAAGACTGAATAAATTGCTGTCCACCGTTCCCTTGGGAATACCGGTCACCTTTGCAATCTCCCTGTGAGTGGAAAAGAGATTCGAAGCGAACAGATTTTTCTGTGTGCGCCGCATTCTCTCTACCAGAGACAGGCGGCGCCCATCGCAGCCCTCATAGCCCTTGACTTGGAGAAAACGACTGTTTCTGCATGTAATTATCGACTGTATTCGCTCCATCCGAGGGATGAGCAGGCGGTGAAGCTCTTGCCTCATGCCTAAAAGGAGTATTTCGGAAACTTTGGTGTATTTTGCCAGCTTGCAAATGATTGAATCATCCCAAAACATCGAGTGTTTGAGGGCCAGGAGCAAAATACTTTTTCGTTCAGATTTGATATGTTTTAAAGGCTGGCGGTACCTGCTATGGAACGTGATTTGAGGACGCTCGGTCGGCGGCGGATTGACCGACAGCTCAAACACCGCCGGTCCGCGGGATTCAGGCCACAGCGAAGCCGAGGTATCGGGATAAAACCCAGTGCTATTGAGTATCACCTGGTAGCTGTCCCGAAAAATCGAAACGAGCCGTTTCTGCTTGTCGCCCTCCCTGGTCTCCCGCCCCTTGAAGGTCCTGGCCTGGAAGAAAATAATCTTTCGAAGATATGATTCGAAAGCAAGCCGCTGGAATTTGAAACGCATAATTGCCCGCAGAAGTTTTGGACGAAGGCTGAGATAGAGTTCATCGATTTCCGTGTGTGTCCAGTCCCTTCGGCAGCCGAGGGTTTCGCGAAAAATTGTTCGCATGTGTAGGAGAATGTCGCTGAGCGTCCAGCAACCCTGTTGGTAGCAGAGAATTTTTTGGGTCAGATTCATGATTCCCTCCGGCATAAATCGTTCGGGAGCGCATTTACACAACCCCCGGTAATAAGGTTCTGCTTGGACCACCGGGCGGATTATTTATTTTTGTACTGAAAATCGTATTTGTAAAGAGCAAATTGGCTTTTTTATCCGGATTCTCTAATTTATACGTTATTACTTGTTGAGTAGTTCACCGATGCGGGTTCGGATTTTTTCGAAGGTTTCGCCAAGGGGAAGATCTATGGTAAATCCCGCGGCTCTGGCGTGTCCCCCGCCTCCGAACTCAGCGGCCAGGGCGCCGCCGTCAATCGCCTGGGACGTGCGGATACTCCCGGTTGTACGGCCGGGAACCTCCTCCCGGAGCACAAGCAGTATTTCCGTCTGATCAACATTCATGAGCTGCTGATACAGGCTGTCGGAATCCCGGTTTGGCCTGCCGTAGCGGGCGATATCTTCATGGGTCTCCCAGGTGTACAGAAGGCGGCCGTCAAAGTAGGACTCAACTCGCTGCAGCATGAGTCCCAGGTGTTTTCTGCTCTCGAGACTGACCCCATGGGAAATTTTTTCATATATTTTCCGGGGGGAAGCGCCGGCTTCCACCAGTTTGGCAATCATCTGAAAGCTGACATGGGTCCGTTCATCCAGATGCCGGAAAAAACCAGTATCGGTGGTGAACGCGAAGAAAATATATTCGGATTCTATTTGGCTAGGCGCATAGCCCATTTCCTCGATTATCTGCTGTACCAGGAGGCTCGTTGAGGGGGCCGTCGGATTGATGAAGCGGATATCGCCGAAGGGTTTGCCGGTGCTGTGATGGTCGATGATCGCAGTGCTAAGATAGGCAATATCCTCATACAACTCGCCGATCCGGTCGCTGGTAGAGCAATCAAGGACAATTGCAGCGCTATTTTTTTTATCAGAAAGAAGTTCAGCGGGAATTCTTTTCGCGAACAGCGGCTCGAATTCGTTTATTTCCCTTCGGCCGAAGGGGCCGGGATTAAAATAATGGACGGATTTCCCGATGCGCGAGAGGAACTCTCCAAGGGCCAGGGAAGAGCCGACGCAATCACCATCGGGATCGATGTGGGAGATAAGAAAAAACCGCTGGTGGCTTTCAAAGAATGGTATGAGATCCGAGGGCAGTGATTGGCTTTCCATAGTTATACCAGAAAAATACCCCAACTGTGCGTTGGGGTATTTAGCATGAATCTTCGCCGGTGAAAATGAGAAAGACGGCGGTCAATTATAATTGATCACCAATTCCTCTGAAGCAAAGTTCGCTTCGGTATCCTCCTCATCATTGAGCACCGTCCAGCTGACATGATCATAGGTCGGAATTAAGAACAGGCGCACATGGGAGAAGGCGCCGTCGCGATAGTAGACCTGCATAAACGGGGCCGCTTTGGTCCACGTGTCAATTTGCTCTGCCTTGCCTGCTGCGCTTCTGAACCAATCGTGGGGGATATACGCATAGTGTAGTCTTCCCCGGCCGTTGCGGTATGTTACCCGGTACCCGAAGTCGCCCAGGGCGACCTGACTGATTACCATATTTCTCACATAATAGGCTGAAGTTCCGTCGTCAGCATTATTCTGAGCGCTCAACGGAGCGATGGATGCAATCAGCAAGGTTAGAGTAAAGAGCAGAATGAGCGTTTTTTTATCCACTTCAACCTCCTTGTCGTACTGCTGATTTAAGTATAGGGCAGCTACTGTAAATTCTGCAAGAAAAGTTGAAAAATCAAGAGCTTTATTCGGGTTTATTCGTCCTCAAAGATGACCTGCTGGACGTCGGCGATCCCTTCAGCGAAATCGAAACTGATAGCTCTTTTAACTTCCGAAGGCAGTTCGTCGTAATCCTTTTTATTCTTTGCCGGGAGGATTATAGTGGAAAAACCGTTGCGGTGAGCTGCCAGAACCTTTTCCTTGATGCCGCCGACTGGCAAAACTCTGCCGGTCAGGGTGATTTCGCCGGTCATGGCGCATAGGTGTTTCACAGTTTTTCCGGTGAACACCGAAAGCAGGGCGCTGGTAAGGGTAATGCCCGCGCTTGGGCCGTCTTTTGGTATGGCTCCGGCGGGAACATGGATATGAACATCTGCATTATGCGACAGATTCGCCACTTCGTCATTTCCCGCTTCCTCAAGTATTTTCCTGGCGAGGGAGAGGGCTATGCGGGCGCTTTCCTTCATAACATCCCCGAGGCTGCCGGTAAGGGTCATTTCACCCTTGCCGTCCCGATTGAGAATGACCGCCTCGACGGGAAGCAGTTTCCCGCCGAGCTGGGTCCAGGCCATGCCGTACACAAGTCCGGGAGGTGCTTCTTCGTAGAGCAAATCGCTGTCGTATTTTTCCGGGCCCAGGAGCTTGGGTACCAGTCCGTTGGTAACCTTGTAGGCAAACTTCGGATAGTTATAGCTGATGTCTTTTGCCGCGGGCAGTTCGGTTTCGCCGGGTTCTATTTTTTGATTATTGTCCTGCTCCGAAGCCCGGTCTGAATTCTCATTGGATTCGGCCCCTACTTCAGCCTTATTTTCGGCATCGGCATCGGCATCGGGAGCGGCATCGGGAGCGGCATCGGCATCGGGAGCGGGAGCGGCGTCAGGTTCGGGCTCAGCATCAGCGTCGTTTTCGGAATCGTCCACGGAGGCCGGAAAAATTTCCGTTGAAGGCTCTGAGGGCATTGCGCTGGCCTCCGGCGCTTCGGCTTCGGGCACTTCCACGGGTACCGGCACTTTGCCGTCCTCAACAGCCTTGCGGGCTATTTTCCGCACGACCTTGGCTATTTCCCGTTCGAGGTTCCGCACGCCGCTTTCCCGGGTATAGTGATCGATTATGGTCTTGAGGGCTTCTTCTGAGAATCTGATGTCCGCCCAGTCAAGGCCGTGTTCGGCTATCTGTTTGGGTATGATAAAGCCCTGGGCTATTTTCCGTTTCTCGATTCTGGTGTACCCGGGGATTTGAATGATTTCCATTCGGTCAAGCAGCGGGTAGGGTATTCCGTCGAGACTGTTGGCAGTGGTGACAAAAAGCACTTTTGAGAGATCGACCGCGAGTTCCATGTAGTGATCGGTGAAGTTTTTATTCTGCTCCGGATCGAGAACCTCGAGAAGAGCTGATGACGGATCTCCCCGATGGTCACTGGAAAGCTTGTCGATTTCATCCAGAAGGAATACCGGGTTGGCGCTTCCGGCTTTTTTAAGACCCTGAATGATTTTTCCCGGAAGAGCGCCGACGTAGGTACGGCGGTGACCCCGGATCTCCGCCTCGTCCCGGACTCCGCCGAGGGATATTCTCACAAATTTCCTGCCCATGGCCCGGGCAAGGCTCTTTCCCAGGCTGGTTTTTCCGGTTCCCGGAGGACCGACGAAGCAGAGTATGGGACCTTTGAGATTCTGCTTCATTTGCAGAACGGACAGGAAATCGAGGATGCGGTTCTTTGGTTCGCTCATGTCGTAGTGATCTTCATCGAGAATGCCCGCGGCTTCATCGATGTCTATGCGGTCGTCGCTGTACCGGTCCCACGGCAAATCGGCTATCCATTCGAGATACGAACGGAGTATTCCCGCTTCGGGACTAATGGGTTGGAGTCTTTTGAGCCGCTTTATCTCTGTTTCGACCTTGGCCTGAACTTCTTCCGGAAGTTCTCTCCCGGCAAAGCGCTGTTCCAGCTCTCCCACGCCGCTGGGATCTTCTTCAGCCTTTCCCAACTCTTTATTGAGTTCCTTTATTTGCTCGTTTATGACGAACTCCCGGTGATTGTCATCCATCCGCTGCTTAACGCGCTTGGAGATATCTTTCCGGAGGCTCAAAACCTGTTTTTCGGATTCGAGTTCAAGGGCCAGCTTGTCCAGTCGGGCGGTGGTATCAGTTTGAGTCAGGAGTTCAAGCTTCCGATCGAAGGCGATTCCGGTCTGGGAGAGTATCTGGTCGATGAGTGTGTGGGGATTATCAGCCCGTTCTATGGCCTGGAGGATTTCCTTGGGCACTTTTTTGCTATCCCGGGAGAAACTGCGGAAACTGTCCTGGAGGGCCCGCATTCGAGTCGTAACTTCCGGATTCAGTGAATTATCCAGGGCGATGGGGTTGGTTCGTCCGATAAAAAGGCCGTCCTCCTCCTGGAGCGAGAGAAGCCGGACCCTGTCGCTGCCTTCCAGCAGAACCCGGGAACTGTTGTTCGGCAGCTTCATTACCTGCACAACACGGGCGAGGGTGGCTACCTGGTTGAGGTTTTCCATGGTAAGACGGCTGTCCTCGCCGTGAAAATACGCCAGGACTATAGTGCGTTTGCCCGCCATTGCCTTTTCAATCGATTTCACTGCTGCGGGTTTCTGAACATATATCGGCGCAGCGGAATGGGGAAAGAGCACCATATCCTTTATTGCAATCAGGGGATACTCGGCGCCCTTCACCAGTGATGATTCATTTTTTTTGAACAATTTCATATTCCGCCCCGACGGCCGTCAGGCAGATTTCTTTTTCCTGACGATGATTTCCGGCTGCTCGCCGTTTTTTATTACTTCCTTGCTGATTACCACTTCCTTGCTGCCCTTCATGGACGGCAAGTCGTACATAATATCAATCATAACCGATTCGACAATGGCTCTCAGCCCCCGGGCTCCGGTTTTCCGGCTAATGGCCAGCTCGGCAATGGCCTCTACGGCGTCTTCGGTGAAATTGAGGTCAACATCATCGAGTTTCAGGCTCGCCTTGTATTGCTTTACGATTGAGTTCCGGGGCTCCTGAAGGATTCTCACCAGGTCCTCCCGCTCAAGATCGTTCAAGGCCACATGTATGGGCAGTCGGCCGACGAATTCCGGGATGAGGCCGAATTTCACCAGGTCGTCGGGATGCAGCGACTTAAACAGCTCGGTAACATCATCGCGTTTGTTGTGAACCCGCGCCCCGAAGCCCATGGGGTGTTCGGAAACCCGGTTTTCAATAATTTTATCCAAACCAACAAAGGCTCCCCCGCATATTATGAGGATGTTGCTGGTATCGATTTTTATCATTTCCTGGCTTGGGTGTTTTCGACCGCCCTGAGGAGGAACCGAAGCGATTGTGCCTTCGATAATCTTCAAAAGAGCCTGCTGCACCCCTTCACCGCTGACGTCACGGGTAATCGAGACATTTTCGCTTTTCCGGCCGATTTTATCGATTTCGTCGATGTAAATGATTCCACGCTCGGTGGCGGAAATATCCTGCCCGGCCGCCTGATAGAGCTTCAGAAGAATGTTTTCCACGTCCTCGCCCACATAACCGGCCTCTGTAAGGGTGGTGGCGTCGGCAATGGCAAAGGGAACTTTTAACTTCTTGGCCAGGGTCTTGGCGAGCAGGGTTTTTCCCGTACCCGTGGGCCCCAGCAGGAGAACGTTCGATTTTTCAATCTCCACGTCTTCCTCAATGCGGGTTTTTTGGGTGATGCGCTTGTAATGGTTATACACGGCTACCGAAAGAACCTTTTTTGCCTGTTCCTGCCCCACTACATACTCATCGAGATACGACTTGATTTCCTGGGGCGAGGGGACCTCGTCCAGAAACTCTGTGGTGAGCACATCTTCTTCTTCATCGAGGATTTTCTTGCAGACGTTTACGCACTCGTCGCAGATATACACCCCGGGACCGGCGATGAGCCGTCGGGCGAAATCTGCGGGTTTTCCGCAAAAGGAACAGGCTTTGTTGCTTTCGGTTTTTTTACTCATATGTCCTACTCGTTTTTATTGCGGACCAGAACGTTGTCTACCAGACCGTATTTAACCGACTCCTCAGAGCCCATGAAAAAATCCCGCTCCAGATCGTTGATTATTACGTCTCGTTTCTGACCGCTGTGCTTGACCAGTATATCAATCAGCAGATTTTTCAGCCGTACCATCTCTCTGGCCTGTATGCCGATATCGCTGGCCTGACCCTGGACCCCGCCCCATGGCTGATGGAGCATAACCCGCGATGAAGGAAGGGCGAGGCGTTTGCCTGCAGTGCCTGAAGCCAGCAAAATCGCCGCCATGCTGGCCGCCTGGCCCATGCAAATGGTCTGCACGTCAGCCCGGATGTACTGGATGGTATCATAGATTGCAAGCCCTGCAGTTACCGAACCGCCGGGCGAGTTGATATACAACGAAATATCTTTATCGGGATCCTGGCTTTCCAGGAACAGCAACTGGGCAACGACGATATCAGCATTGATATCGTGTATTTCGCCGTCGAGAAAAATAATCCGGTCTTTAAGCAGCCGGCTGTAAATGTCGTAGCTTCGCTCGCCGACTCCGGTCTGCTCGATAACCACCGGAACGAGGTTATTGTTCTGAACATTCATGTTGTCATCCTGTCTGTTTGGGTATTTCGTAAATCTACGCATTTCCCTGGATGAAGTCCAGATACTTAACCTTCTTGCCCTTCTTCACAGTGTTTTCACCGAGCAGCTGCTCAATAAGCCGCTTCTCCTTGATGTCCTGTTTGACGTATTCCATCATTTGATTTTTTTCGTAGTAATCCCGGACCTCTTCCTCGGACATCTGACTCTGGGCGGCGGTTTTGGCTATTTCGGCGTTGACTTCATCATCGCTAGCCTCCACCTTGCGGTCTTCGATGAGTTTTTGAAGGATGAGCTGAGCCTTGAGCCGCTTTTCGGCAGCTGGCCGCCACTCAGCGTAGAGGGCTTCCCGGGTGCTGTTTTGGGCACCTAAAAGACTTTCAACCATCTGCTCATCACCGCCGAACTGCCGGATGAAGTTTTGCCAGTTAGCCTGCAATTCGGCTTGAACCATGCTGTCGGGTAGAATAATGGGATTCTTCTCAATGAGCTGATCCATGAGACTGTCGGTCTTCACCTTTCTCAGCTGATTGTCCTTGTTTTCCTCCAGGCGTTTTTTAATATCCTTTTTGAGGTCCTCAAGGGTCTCATATTTTTCGTCCACATCCTGCGCCAGCTCATCATCGAGGTTAGGCAGATCCCGCACCTTGATTTTCTTGAGGCTGACCTTGATCTTCTTGGTCTGGCCGGCCAGGGATTTGTCTTCCTCGTCTTCGGAATAGGTCTTATCGATGACCTTTTCCTCGCCGATCGCCATTCCGATAACTTCGTCGTCTATTTTAAACAGGTTATAACCGCTTCCGATGGTGAAGCTGTAATCTTCACGTTGGGAATCCGGTACTTCGCTCCCCGAATCATCGAGTTCGCAGTAGTCGATGGTTACGATGTGGTCTTTTTCCGCCTTGCCCTCGCTCTTTTCCGCGACGATGGCATTCTGCTCCTGGATTTGCTTGAGTTCTGCTTCCAGGGCGTCCTTGCCGATGGTGACCTGGGGTTCTTCAACGGTGAACCCCTTGATCTCTTTTAGGTCTACTTCGGGGAAAATGTCGTAGGTAACCGCATATGAGAAGGCCTCTCCGGGGGTAAAATCCAGTTCGCCGTCGAGCTCAGGGGCGGCATATTGAAGGGGCTTTTCATCAATTTCTTCATAAATTGTCTTCATGCTCTCTTCGATGAGCTTCTGAGCCACTTCAACGCGAATGCTATCGCCGAATTTCTTTTCGAGTACTGCTGCCGGCGCCTTTCCGGGCCGAAAGCCCTTGATGTGGGCTTTTTTGCTGTATTCCTTGAGCAGGCTGTCGTACTCTTTTTGCGCGTCGTCCTTTTTTACCGTTACCGAAAGGCGAACCCGACTCTGATCGAGTTTTTCAACATTTTTAGAATCAATCATGCTCTCTCCTGGAGAACGCCGGTGGGATCGCCGGCAATTTTGGATAGTCGTGCGAAATCGCAGAAAAAAAAAGCGACCTGGAGTTCACCAGATCGCTGTATTCGTGTAGAGCGGGAGACGAGATTCGAACTCGCGACATCTACCTTGGCAAGGTAGAGCTCTACCACTGAGCTACTCCCGCAGGATGCTTCTCTGGAGAATACAGTATACCATAATCTCCGTACTGCCGTCAGTAATCATATAGAGAGTGGATGCGAGAGGAGGGACTCGAACCCTCACACCGTAAGGCACTAGATCCTAAATCTAGCGTGTCTACCAATTTCACCACTCTCGCAGACACTGCTGGCAGATACTATATTAAATTGTTTTTTCCCGTCAAGATACTTTTGCAAGAAATCTTGGGAGATGCTCCTCACTATTGTGTGGGGGCGATGAGCCGTGAAGGGATCGAACCTTCGACCCGCAGATTAAGAGTCTGCTGCTCTACCAGCTGAGCTAACGGCCCCTGTTGTTACTTGTGTACTACATGTTTTTTCCCCGAAGGGAATCGCGCCCGGCAGGACTCGAACCTGCGACCCACGGATTCGAAGTCCGGCACTCTATCCAGCTGAGCTACGGACGCGTATTACGGTCAAAGTCCGTCTACATACTAATGACGTCCCTGTTCCGCTTAGGGTGGATGACGGGACTTGAACCCGCAACAACCAGAACCACAATCTGGTGCTCTACCATTGAACTACATCCACCGCGTGAGCGCTTATATATATAGTACGCGCAAAGTTTTGTCAAGAAATCATGATTGAAAGGATGGAAAGTCGATACCAGCGCTGCCAGCCGGGAAGACCGGTGGCGGATGCCCCCGGCTGATTCAACGCGCCGGAAATCCCCGTGAGAACCGCATCCAGTTCATCTTTCGAGAGGCATTTCTCTAATGCGCCGCGATAATCGCCGTTTTCCATCCATTGCCGGATTTGCGATAAGCCGGGCACACGCCCGGTTTCTACGGCAAACAGCTGTTCTTCAAAGACGTTTTGTCCAACCGGAAGAAAATCCCCGGGTTCGCCAACCCCCTCCTTTTTACGCCGTTCGGTGAAAAAAACCTGTTCGCCCGCGGCGAGTTTCTCCGCGAGCCTGGTGTCGGCTTGGGGCAGCCGGGAGAACCAATGCGAAAGGGAAGGGCGGATATGGGCAGCTGAGTCAAGCTGGCACATAATCCCCGGCATATTGTCAGTCCCTTGCTCACCCCACAATGATGTCCCGATTTTCGCCGTTTCCCGGCTGCCGCCAAAAAACAGCATGAGATCTGCCGGCGGAAGATCCTCCGGGCTCACGGCGGCATCGAGTATGACCGGTCTTTCCAACTCGGGCGACTGGGCAGCCAGGTATTGTACCCGTTCCCGCTCATCAGAATCGTAAAAAAGCGCCGAAACCTGTCCTTCGGGACAGCGCCTCAGAGCTTCCCATACCAGGGGGCCGATGTGCTCGCCCGCCAGGATTATGCGGCTGGAGCGGGTCATTCCGGTCCGGGTTTCCAGCAGATCAAACAAGGTGTTTCTCAGGTTCTCCAGGCTGGCGGTCAGCGATCCCTCGCTACGCTCGATCCACTGTTCCCGCTCACGGCCGCCTCGGCTCTCCCGTCCGGAGTAAGAGAGGATCTCCCGGTACGGGTCGCGATCCAGTTCAAGCTGCAGCTCCCGGCGCCGCAGAACCGACTCATAGCGCTGGGCTTCAAATCCGAGCCTTCCCCCGGGGTAAAACACTCTTCCGCGCAAATCGCCGGGGAGGTAATTCTGGGCGACCCAGTGTTCGGAAAACGCATGGGGATACTGGTAGCCCCTGCCGTGACCGAAGATCTCTTTGTCACGGCTTGCATCTTTCAAGTGATTCGGCACATCGCTGTTGGCGTTTTCGGCCTTAACGGCTTCCAGGGCATCGAAGTAGCCAAGGGTCGAGTTGCTCTTCGGGGCGGTCGCCAGGTAAATGGCCGCCTGCGCCAGGAAAAACTGCCCCTCCGGCAAACCGACCCGGTCAAATGCCTTGGCGGCGCTTTCGACCTGAGCAAGGGCATCGGGATCGGCCATTCCGATATCCTCCGAGGCGGAAATCAGCATTCTGCGGAAAATGAAGCGGGGACTTTCGCCGGCGTGGATCATCCTTGCCATCCAGTAGAGGGATGCGTCGGGATCCGATCCTCGTATGCTTTTGATAAATGCCGAGATACTGTCGTAGTGATAATCGCCTGACTTGTCATAGAGGACGGCTTTCTGCTGGATGCTGTCCTCGGCAATTTCCAGGCTTATGTGTATATCGCTGCCGGCGGGCGGCGGGAAGTCCGGAACTGATGTCTCTACTGCAAGTTCAAGAGCACCCAAAAGAGCCCGGGCATCACCCCGGGATGCACCGATGAGATGGTTTTTGGCGTCTTCTTCTATATATATATGATACTGTCCGTAGCCCCGAACCGGATCGGCCAGACATTGTTGTAATATTTTATCCAGATCCCCGGAAGTCAGGCTCTTGAGCTGAAAAATACGGCTTCTTGAGACCAGAGCCGCATTTACTTCGAAGTAGGGGTTTTCCGTTGTGGCCCCGATGAGGATAAACGTACCGTTTTCCACCCATGGCAAAAGAGCATCCTGCTGCGCCTTGTTCCAACGGTGAACCTCATCGATGAACAGGATTGTTCGGCGGCTGTAATACGCCTTTTGGTTTTTTGCTTCTTCAATGGCTTCCCGGATTTCTTTGACTCCGGAGAGGACGGCGTTGATGCTTTGGAATCGGCTCTTGGTGGTTTCGGCTATGATGCGGGCTAAGGTGGTTTTGCCGGTTCCCGGCGGGCCGGAAAAAATAAGCGAGCTGAGCTGATCTGCCTCGATTGCCCTTCGAAGAAGCCTTCCTGGAGCGAGAATGTGCTCCTGACCGGCGAAATCCTCAAGGGTTCGGGGACGCATTCTGCTTGCCAGAGGTTCGCCCGGACCGGTACCTTGATGATTGCCGGTGTTTCCGGTAAAAAGATCACTGGACCCTTTGCTCATTCCCGCACTATATCACGAGGTGGTGCTTCAATGGTACACGCCAGATACTTCCGTCTTAGCCTTCTCTTCGCGGTGATATTCTCTCTTTCGCCGGCGATCTCCCCGCAGGAGGATGGGCCCGGGTCAGATAATGCAGGTCCTCGGGTATATGTGTCTTCCTGGTCGTCAGAGTATCACCATGCCCTCGACAGAGCCGTCGAACTGTTGCTTTCACAAGATGTATCTCAAGATATACGAGAAGCCGGCGGAGCATTGTCCGCCTGGCGGACCGAGTACCAACAGTCCGCCCTGCTGTTGTACCGTGAAATTCTTCCCATCGGCGAAGCCCATGACGATGCGCCGCAAATCAGCGATTCCGGCGTTGATGTGATAAGAGGCCGCATTGAATCAGCCCGCAATGTGCTGACGGTTCTGGAACGGGCATCCCGCAGTTGGGAGGATGCAGGCGCAAAGCTGTGGGGGGAATCCCTGGGAGAACTGATTGCCATTTCGATGGTGCTCATGCGTCCCGATATTACCCCCTCGGCTGATTTTTGGCTTTCAATGCTACATCAGGGAGTCGAAGCCTCGGAGTTTTTAACAATCTCCGCGCTTGCCTCGCGGCGAAGTCTCAACGAGTATCTTTCCGATGGGGATTATCCTGTGGCATTTATCAATGCGCTGACCTTCAATCCCCAGGCAGCGCTGGGATTCGAATCGCTGATTCCCGATGTGGTTTCTCATATATATCATTTTGATGGACCGGCAGTGCCGGCAATACGCGACGATTCGGCTCACAGCTATAACCGGCTGGTGGACCGCAGGGTCTTCCTGGATATTAGCTCGAGACCCGACAGCCGTTGGCCGGACTATCTCTCGGACTTGAGCCGTTTAGAGAGGAGTTTGAACAGCATACTCCCGGCAAGTCTTTCCGGTCCGCCCCTAAATGAGCGGCTCTTTCTGCCCGACGGTCAGTTCAGCGATTCATACTGGGCCCTGCTCAGTCTGCTTGAAAACCCGTTTTACATCACAAACGCAGACCGGGCGGCACAGGTAGAGCAAATATACCTGGGCTATCTGGAGGATATCCGCCGGGTATACCCCGGCGAACTTGAGCTTTACGCCGCTTTGATTGAACCGTCCGGACAGGGGCCCGAGTTTTCTCTCTCTCCCCTCGGCCAGGCGCGCCGGTACACCCTGGCGCTGATCGACGGGGAACGTCCGCGGGAGGGGCTCAGTCTTCAGGGGCTTTGGTCGGAGCTGAGCAGGGGCGCCGGAGGCATAAGCCCTGACGACCCCTGGCATCTGCAAAGCGGGTTGTATGTGGTGCGCCGGGATGCCCTGCCCGCCGACCCGGCAAGTCTGACCGACGGCTTGGCAGCCCTCTCTATGCTGATTTCCGTCGCCGAGGAACTCGGGGGAGCATTGTCCGGGATCGATACCATGGATCCTGCGATTCCCTACCTGCTTTCATTAAGACGAATGATGATCTTCCAGGACATCAGAAGCCTTGTTCTCCAGGAGGGCTTGTGGGACGACGTGGACCTCGAACTGAGGGTTTGGCTCAATTTGAATACGAATCTTCTCCGGCATATTCTCGCCGGGGAGGCGGTAAACATTCCCTTGGCAATCGAGCAAATCAGAATCGGCGTAAACCGTCCGGAGGCAGAAACCCAGCTGATTGACCAATTAAAGCAGAGACTTGCGGGCCGAGTAGGGGATGCGCCATGATTGAGGATGCGTCATGAATAGACAACTAATCGAAAAAACCTTTTCCCGCAGCCCCCGGTTCAAACTGATCCTTGCCGCAGCTGTATGGACCATGCTTCTCGCCCTGTTTTCCTGCGACGGGATCTCACAAAACGATGAGCAGACCGACGATTCATCGCAATCGGTAACTACTCAAGATGAGCCCGAGCTCCTCGATCCCTGGGAGTCGATAGCCCAGCTTCGAATCCTTCCAGCCTGGTTCACCGTTTCTCCCGTGCAGAACCCGATACACAGCAAGTCTCCGGGATTTCGGCTTGATACCTTAAGCGGCGAACTCATCCGGCTGGACAATGAAGCCGCCAGGCAGTACGCCACAGTTGAACTACCGCCGTCCCTGCTGGAGCCTTCCCTGCCGCCCACCGGGGAGCAGATGTCCTCTACCTGGTATCCGGCGCTCATCGAAAACTACCTTCTTACTCCCGAGCAGCCCGGCGGCATTACGCTGTACGATGTCATAAACCGCAGCAGCCGAACAGTTTACCTTCCGGGCGGCGCCATAAATTCCGTTTCCTATCAGCCCCTCATACCCGGTTCCTTGTTCCTCTCAAGCAGATTTGCTGCGGTTTCCCGCATCAGCCTGGATGGCTCGGGCCGCCAATGGACGACGGGGTATGCCAGACCGGTGCGCATTCTGGGCATCAGCGGCCTGAATCAGGATGACAGCGAGGACGACGGCCGGGACGACGGCCGGGACGACGGCCAGGACGATGCGGTTGAAGGCGCTGAGGGTGAAGGCGCTGAGGTAGAGGATGAAGATTCCGGGAGAAGAGACGAAGACCAGCAGGCCGGCGACACTCAGGACACGGGAGATAGTATTCAACCGGTGCTGATACTGGTCAGCGATAGCGGCTGGTTTGCTATCGTCGATCCGGATAGCGGAGAGCTTATCGATCGCAGTTTGGATATGCCGGGCTTTCGCGCGGCGGCCCTGTCCGGGGACGGCAATCTTTTGCGGAGCGGAGGCGGAAGCGCGGAGATGCTACGCTTGACCAGAGAGGGAGAAATCCTGTCTCTGGTAAAAACCTCACTTCCCTGGAGATCTCCCCAATCGGTCGCCCTCAACGGGAACCTGATGCTCGGCCTGGTCCCGGAGGACCCGTCGCCTGAGACTGAAGAAGATGCGTCTGGGACGGAGCCGGTCAATAAGGCATCAACCCTGATTTTTGCCGTTGATCTGCTGAGCCGCGAGGTTCCCTGGACCTTTGTTCTCGAAGGCGGCTATGACAGGATTATCCCCGTGGGCGGCATGGGCTACCTGCTGGAGTCCGATGAACACTTCCTTTTTATGCGCTTGAACGGTTCAGATGCCCGTCGGGATTTTCCGGTCTTCCTGCATTACCCGGCTTCCACGCCAGGCCGCTCCGGACTGTTTGAAATTTCGCGTCACATCGTTCCCCGGCTCGACGCTCCGGGGTTTGAGGAAATAGTCGGCCAGACTCTTCGTCCCGAACTACGCCTGGCCTTGCCGGTGAACTCGGTTTCAGAATCATTCGCCCTTGTCTTGGGACCGGCCCAGCTCGAGGCTATCGGGCGGGCGACCGGCGCCGACGGCAGCGATTTTATTCACAAGGACCGCAACTACCGGTACAGCGTTTCGTCGGAGGTTCTGCCCCTTGAAATAGCGGTTAATCCTCAGGTGAGAAGGCGGGGGCGGTTTTCCGTGGAGTCCACCCGTCAAATTCTTTTGCGTATTTTTGATGACCGGGGAAACGAACTTCTCTCGAGCCTGGACAAGGTTAGTCTGGAGCCCGAACTGGACTACACCCTCGATCCGGGGCAATATGTGCTCCGCCTTGAGGATGCGGGCGGCGAGGTGCCCGAGGATTCGTTTGTGCTTCTCCACCGGAATTTTTAAACTCTGCTTCGAAAAACTGGAAATATTACGGGGTTTTTCGTAGAGTTTAAGCCATAATGCTTTTAGGAAAGCAGGTTCACGGTGAAGAGTCCACGGCCTCTTCCACATACGCCAGGCACGCATCGAGCGCCTTTAATCGCAGGATGCACAAAATTCTACAGGATCTCTGCAGGGAAATTGCCGGCGAACTTTCCGGAAAGCTCTATGCTGTCATCCTCGGCGGAAATTACGGCCGGGGAGAAGGCGGGATCAGACGGGTGGTTGAAGGTCATGGTTCGGGGGTGTGGTCCATTGGGGAGGCGCCGGCGGAAGATATCGACATCCTCATCGTGTCATGGTTTGACCTTCGGGGACGGCATGATGTCATGTCCGGAATCCTCAAGAAGTATGAGGGCATATTTACGGTTCCAATCGATCTCGCGCCGGTCATCACCCCGCCCCGTCTGTTTTCCATTCCCCGCCGGTTCAACTGGCTTCGCCTTATCAGCAACTCCAAGGTTCTCTACGGTCCGCCACGGCTGCCTCAGATCCTCTCACACCGCTATGGCCAGGCGTTCGCCGCAGACCCCTGTCTCGCATGGAGCCTGCTTCTGGATCAGGGGCTTCGACTTATCGATGTCATCGCCCTTGAGCAGGGTCTGAAAGAACAGAGCGGCGAGACGAATATCCTGGTCCATCAGGGTAAATTCTTCAGGGAAATCGCCCAGGCCATTATCATCGCCGCCGGCCGCTATCAGCAATCCGGAGATCTCCAGCTTCATGAATACATTGTTCTTATCGATGAGGAAATACAAAGCCACGAGCATTTGAAGCTCTTGAAAACCCTGCTTCCCAAAGCCCTCTCTCTTCTGAAGGAGCCTGAACAGATGGCTCTCGATATGCCGGAGAACTGGTTGTTTCATCTGAATTTATGGCTTGAAGCATTTACCTATTGCCAGGAGCACATAAAGCCCTGCGCCGGTTTTCTTCTTACCAGGCGGCTGGGTAAATGCCGAAAGGCCATAACTGAAATCGCGGCAAATAAGGGCGTTGTAGCCCCGCAGACCATCAGACTCGTTCAAAAACAAATAAAACTGCTTCACTGGATACGGCATCACGTCTTCTTCGCGTAATGCGGATTACTGCAGATCTGCTTCGTCTCCCCGGATTTTCCCCTGAGATGCGATTTCCTTGTCCAGATCGGAAATGGTTTTTTTCACCCTGTCGATCTGTTCCTTCAAGTCATCGTACTGCTTTGTGAGTTTGTCTTCTTTCAAGCTGAATCGTGCCTTTTCTTCTTGCAGGGCAAGAATCTTCTGAGCCGCCTGCAGTCGGCGGATTTTTTCTTCCTTCGCCCTATTCTCTTCGATGAGCTGGGTAATATTCCCGTAGAATTCCGAAAGGGTTTCCGGTGGCTTTGATGAAGTCTCATGGTACAGAAGCCTTCCCGCATCGGTGAGAATTCTTCTCTGCTCCTCGTCGACTTCGGATATTCTGATCTGTAATTCGGTAATCTGGGCGTCCGGTTTGCTCGAGCCGACCTGTTTGGTCAGCTCCGCGCTGATTTCCGTCAGTTGCTTGTGCTGTTTTTCGATGATCTTCTGGATCTCATCGATTTTGCTCTGCTGTTTGACAACCGGATCCATTATGCCCTTCAATTGTGATGATTGGCTGTCCGACGCAGCTGCTCTGTTCTTTACCAGATCTGCGCCGGTTTTTTCCAACGCTTCGCTGATTTTTTTGGCAAGGCCTTTGTGCTGATTCTTTTGGAACTGAAGCTTTGTCTGGCTCACGAGCCGCTTTATGATCGGATCTGACTCGCTTTTCTTTTGGAGCCCTTCTATCCGGGATTCTACATTGAACTGATCGCGATGCAAGCTGTCGAGTTCGGAAAACCCCGGCGCCAGCGGGAGGTAGCTTTGAGGCGATGAGGCATACAGCTCGAACGCTTTCGCGCCGAAATCCCGCAGCATCTCCCGGTATTCACTCCGGAGTTTAACTATCTCGTCTTCCCGCCCTTTTATGCTGCCCTCAACATCCTGCTGAGCATTTACCAGTTCTTCAATTTTTCCGATATGGGCGATAAGTTCGTCTTTTTTGGAGTTGTGATCCCCTGCGGTTTCCAGCAGCTCGCTGAGATTTTTTTGATTTTCATCTTTTACCGGCTCTGCGAGGTCTTTGTGCTCCATGACCGCCGTTCCGATATGCCAGTATTCCTGGTTGATGATGTTTTTGTTTATCGTGAGATCTCTCTCGTAGTTTTGGATTTGCGCGCTGTAATCCATGCCTTTGCTCCTCAGCTGGGTAGGGTCGTGAGCGAAACTATCTTCTTCCCCAATTCAAGTGTGACAGATAGGACGGCTATATTCCAGAGTTCTACCCTTATATTTGCCCATGATCAAGGTTCTTTGTGTTTCGCAAAATCGGTGGATGATCCCGGGTTCATACCGGTGGACGTCGGCCAAATTTATTTTTATTTTTTCACCATGAGCGACAAGAAAGAGAAAATCATCAAAGACTGGAAGAACGTGCTTCCCGTCGATGTGTACGAAGTGACCAGGAATAACGGCACCGAGCCTCCGTTCACCGGCAAATACTATCTGGAAGAACGGGACGGCACCTATTGCTGCTCAAATTGCGGTACCCAACTGTTCAGTTCGCACACTAAGTATCACAGCGGCAGCGGATGGCCGAGTTTCTTCCAGCCGGTTTCACCTGACGCAGTAGTCGAGATTCGCGACACCAGTCACGGCATGGTTCGCACCGAGGTGCGATGCGCCGCTTGTGATGCCCATCTTGGACATGTGTTCCCCGACGGACCGAAACCGACAGGAATGAGATACTGCATCAACTCCCTCAGTCTCGACTTGGAAGGGTAAAGCGCCGGTATCTAAAACAGAATTGTCTCCTCTTTTATCGACATTTCCCGATATCCCCTCTTGGTCGTTTTTTTCTGTAAAATTTTGGTTGACAGCTACTCTGACTGGCTATAGCATGGTGCCTGAACTTAACCGGTTTACTAAAACGATTTACTAAACCGGTCTACAAAACGCACTTCCTTCTCATAACCAATGAGAAGGGCAATCTACTAGGGGGTAGACCATGAAAAAACTTCTCGTGCTCGCTCTGGTACTTGTTGTTGCAGCTTCTGCGGTTTTCGCAGAGGGCGGACAGGAAGGCGCCGGATCCGATGAAGTTATGATTACTCTGTGGACTCAGGAAGGTGAGTCTGACGGATCGCTCCAGTTCATCCTGGACAAGACTGATGAGTTTATGGCGGCAAATCCGAACATTACTGTTGAAGTAGTGCAGAAGGATACCGAAGCTCTTCGCGAAGATTTTCAGACCGCATCTCTTGCTGGCACCGCTCCTCAGCTTCTGTGGACCGTTTCCGACCATGCAGGTCCCTTCACCGCTGCAAACCTGATCCAGCCCGTTGACGGCCTCTATGATGCAGATGCATACGTAGAATCCGTAATCCTCGACGGCCGCACCTGGGCAGTACCCATCTTTGTTGGTAACCACCTGATGCTGCTGTACAACAAAGACATTGTTGCCGAAGCTCCCGCTACTTTCGAAGAACTGATCGCTTTTGGTCAGGATTTCACCGATGGTGAGAACTACGGTCTTGTATACAATGTAACCGAGCCCTTCTGGATGGTTCCCTTCCTTGGCGGATACGGCGGCGGCGTTTTCGCGGCTGACGGCGTGACTCCCAATCTGAACACTCCCGAAATGGTTCGGACTCTTCAGTTCATGTCTGACCTGAAGTTCGAGTATGGCATCACCCCCGCTGAAGCGGACTACGGCACCATGGATACCCTTTTCAAAGAAGGAAAAGCTGCTTTCATCATCAACGGTGACTGGAGCCTCGGCGACTACCAGGGCGTCCTCGGCGACAGCCTCGGCGTTGCTTCCATGCCCAGCCTTCCCGGCGGCGACATACCCCGGCCCTACACCTCCGGCAAGTACTTCATGATTGCCAACGGTGTTTCCGGTGCTGAACTCGAAGCTATCGGTCAGTACGTTGAGTTCATGATCAGCGATGCAGTCCTTCTCGAAGGAACCGCTCTTCTGAACCGTCTTCCCGCTTCTCTGAGCGCTCTTCAGGATCCCTCAATCACTTCTAACCCGATCCTCGAAGGTTCTGCAGCCCAGCTGGCTACCGGCGTTCCCATGCCCACCGTTGTTGAAATGCGTGCGAACTGGGATGCCATGAAGCCCGAGCAGAATGCTGTGCTTGCCGGCACCAAGACTGCTGCACAGGCTGCAGCGGACATGCAGGTTGCTGCTGAGAACGCAATCGAAGCTCTGCAGTAAGCCGGACTTTAACAGTCGTTCTTGAGTTAAAGGTATGGGCACCGATACTGCTAAAATATCGGTGCCCTTTTTTTGGGGGTAATAGCACATGACCTTGTCCTTTATTTTACAAAGTTTATCGGATGTACTGCCTACGATAGTTGTCATCGCAGCGGCGATGGTTCTCGTCGAAATAGGCTTGTACTTCCTTCTGTACCGGGCATTGAATTACCGTTTTGCCCTTCCGTTTATGCTGGTCGCTCCCGCTGCGATCGGTTTATCCGTCCTGGTGATCTATCCCATTATTTACAATGTGTGGATTGCTTTCAGCGATGTCAGTCCTATGGCCGGGCGATGGTTCACCATTGAAGGTTCCATTACCTATGGATTGGCTCCATTCTGGAACAATATCGTCACGGTATTCACCAGACCGATACTGCAGCAGCAAACATTTTTTCCCGTTCTGTTGCGGACCCTCGCCTGGACTTTCGTACAGGTAACCTTCCATGTAACCCTCGGTTTCTTCCTCGCCTCGCTGATGAACCGGCCGATGAAAATGCGCGGAATTTACCGAACGCTTATCCTCTTTCCCTGGGCCATTCCCCAGGTTATCGCCGTTCTGGCATGGAGAGGGGAGTTCAACTTTGAATATGGATACTTCAACATAATGCTGAGAAATCTTAACCTCACGCCGGTCAACTGGATGTCCGATCCGGTGTGGAACTGGGTGGCGGTGAATATCACCAACATCTGGCTCGGGGTTCCGTTTATGTCGGTAATTCTTCTTGGCGGACTCCAGTCCATCGACTCCTCGTACTACGAGGCCGCTGAAATGGACGGTGCAAGCAAGATGGATCAGCTGCGGAATATCACCCTGCCACTGATGCAGCCGGTAATGACTCCGGCAATTATCCTTGGAGTCATCTGGACATTCAATCAGTTCAATGTTCCGTTCTTTATCAACCAGCAGGAGCTGGAGACTTCAGACATCCTGATAACCGCCCTGTATCGGGCAGCTTTTGAGTACAACCGCTATGCATTTGCTGCGGCCTTCGCCCTTGTAATTTTCGCCATACTTCTGGTATTCACGTTAATCTACATGCGGGTTACCGGATTTGAGCTTCAGGTCGGCGAAGAGAAAAAACGACTGGCTGCCGCCAAGGCTGTAGGAGAATAATGATGAGTGATCGCGCAATTAGCTCAATAAAAGCTCCCACTGAATTCGATCTCATGCGGAAATACGGTTTCGGCAGGTGGTTTTTCCAGCGGGCCAGGGGGGATTCCCCATTCAAGCGGCTGCTGATACATCTCGTGCTGATATTTACGGTTATTATTGCTGTATATCCCGTACTCCGGGTCGTGTCCGTATCGCTTCGTCCGGGAAGCCGGCTTTTGTCGACATCGCTGGCCATCATCCCCGAGGATGCGAGCTTCGAGAATTATTACAACGTTCTGTTCAACAGGGATTTCTTTCAGTGGTTGTGGAATAGTTTAGTCATTACCGTTTCGACAAGTATTATCGGCGTCATGATTGCCTCGACCTCGGCATATGCCTTCTCCCGATGGCAGTTTCCCGGACGTAATCCTTCGCTGATCTTCCTCTTTGCTACACAGATGATCCCCGGCCCCATGTTGATGATTCCCATTTTCATCCTGGCGGCCCGGCTCAATCTGATCAACACATGGAGGGGATTGGTGGTTGCCTATTCGGTGTCTGCGGTACCCTTTAGTATATGGATACTCAAGGGCTACTACGACTCGATTCCCATGGAGCTTGAGCAATCAGCAATGGTCGACGGCGCAACGAGAATGCAGGCTTTCTTTAAGATTATTCTGCCCTTGAGTACGCCGGCCCTGGCTATCGCATTTCTGTTCAACTTCACCCAGGCCTGGAATGACTTCCTCCTGGCGCGGATTATGCTGCAGAGGACAGAGCTCTATACCTGGCCCCTCGGCCTGCAGAGCATGCAAAGGCAGTTTACCACCCAATGGGGTGAGTTCTCCGCCGCTGCTCTTATGGTCTCGGTACCGGTTATGATTCTCTTTCTCACATCGAGCAGGTGGCTTATATCCGGTCTTACTATCGGTTCTGTAAAGGGCTGATTCCTGTTTCCCAACGCTGCGGCTTCGGCCGCAGCTGAGGGAACTTGTTTACATCACATATGTGTTCACTAATGCTCGAACTTCACACAAAGGGGCACCGCTGTGCGGGTTACCATAAACGACATCGCAAAGGCCTCGGGCTTTTCCAAGACATCAGTCTCTTTCGCCTTCAACGATCCGAAACGGATCAGCAAGGAAACCCGCAGTAAAATTCTTAACATCGCCGAAAGCCTTGGCTATGTGCCCGATCCCGTGGCCCGCAATTTGTCCATGCGAAAGGTCGGCACCATCGGTTTCCTGGTGCCCCAGGCGATTAGCCAGGTGTTCCTCAATCCCTATATGAACCAGATTCTGTTGGGAATAGGGGAGGCCTGCCAAAAGCATGAGTACTCCCTCACCGTGGTGCCTCCGCTCAAGGGTAGGATATTCGACGGCGCACGCACCGCCGCAGTGGACGGTTTTATCACCATGGGCCTGCATCCTGAAATGAAGGTGGTGCAATTGATACGCCGCCGGCACATTCCCTTTGTCACCATAGACGGTACCCCTGCCTCCGACATCCCCGGAGTAAACACCCGGGATGAGGATGCGGCATATGCAATGATGAAGCGCATCCTCGATTACGGCCACCGGAACATTGCGATTTTCGCCCTGGAGTATGCAAAAGGCAGTGAAGACCGGGTGTACACCGGAGCCCGGGATTGGCGGATGGACGGGTTCAAAAAGGCTCTTGCGGAGTGTGGTCTGGATCCGTACTCGGTGCCGGTGTACGACACCGAATCCAGTCTGAGGGGAGGGCGAAGCGCCGTTGCCCGGATTATGGAGGACTATCCTGACACCCGGCCGACGGTTATCGCCTGTATGAGCGATATCTGTGCCATCGGCGCCTTGCTTGAACTTGCCGACCGGGGGGTTTCGGTGCCCAATGAGATTTCAGTTACCGGATTTGACGATATTCCCGAAGCATCACTGGTTAATCCAAGGCTGACCACCATCGCCCAGCCCGGCTACGATATCGGCCTGACCTCCGGAAGCATGCTGTTCGAGTTGCTGGAGGAGCGTCACCCGGAGCACCACGTGTATTTTGAATCCCATCTGCTCGAACGCGAATCACTTAGGCCCATATAGACTATCCTTTCCTGCGGTATACACTTAGCGGGCTTTATTGTATATTCGCCTCAACTATGAAGAAATTTACTGATTTTGATTTACATCCCGATTTACAGCGGGGTATTGATGATGCCGGCTTCGAACATTGTACGCCGGTCCAGGAAGAAACTTTCGCCGCAATTTTCAGCGGTCGCGACGTTACAGTAAAATCCCAAACAGGTACCGGAAAGACAGCAGCCTTCCTTATTTCCCTTTTTCAGACCCTCATGGATGAACGGCAGAAACGCGCCGAAAACGATGCCAATGCTACACCGGAGAATGAACAGGTTCTTGTGCTGGCTCCGACCCGCGAACTGGTTGTTCAAATAGAGGAAGAAGCGGAAATGCTCTCCGAGCACCTCGATTTCAAGTTCGCCACGGTATACGGCGGGGTGGGCTATAACAAGCAGGAAGATGAACTGGCGGCGAATCCCGATTTTATTATTGCTACTCCCGGTCGCCTAATGGATTTTATGCAGAGCCGCAAAATCGACAACCGGCGCTTCGGCTATCTCGTTATTGATGAAGCAGACCGGATGTTCGATATGGGTTTTTATCCCGACATTCAAAAAATCCTTCGGGGTATGAAACCTCCGGGAGAACGTCGGACCCTGTTGTTCAGCGCAACCCTGGGAACCCGGGTCTTGAATATCGCCTGGGAACATATGAATAACCCCGTCGATATCGAAATTGAACCGGAACACATAACCGTCGAAGCCATCGATCAGACCCTCTATCACGTTTCGAGAGATGAAAAAATGTCCCTGCTTTTGGGGCTCATTAAAAAGCATCAGCCCGAAAGCGCCCTCTTTTTCACCAACACCAAGCGCATGGCCGAGGAGTTGTCAAACCGCCTTCGGGCCAACAATTTTACCGCCGAGTTCATTATGGGCGATCTACCCCAAAAGAAGCGCCTAAAAATCATCAATGCGGTCAAGCACAAGGAAATCCGTTTCCTCGTTGCCACCGACGTGGCTGCCAGGGGACTGCACATCGATGATCTCGAGATGGTGTTCAACTATGACCTTCCGGAAGATTCAGAAAATTATGTTCACCGTATCGGCCGAACTGCTCGAGCCGGTGCGACCGGCAAGGCAATCAGTTTGGCCGATGAGCACTCGGTGTACAATCTGAGCTCCATCGAGTCGTATGTCGGCGTTAAAATTCCCGTCGATACGGTAAGCGACGACCTGCTCGCCGAGGATCTGAGCCGGGGCATGAGAATGCATTCCGAGTACTACGGTTCCGGTCGATCCGATGGCGGTCGTGGGGGCTCAAGAGGCGGCGGGCGCTCAGGCTCTCGCGGCGGAAGGTCCCGCGGTCGGGGAGAAGGCAGAAGCGGCAGCCCGCGTTCTTCGGCGGGCTCCCGTGCCCATGACGGCCGGGATGAAAAGCCGCAGGAAAAGAGCCGAAGCGGACGCGGCGGGGGACAGGACCGTCGGGTGAAAAGCCGCGGTCATAATGATGGGGCAAAACCCCGCAGCGGAGCCAAACCAAACAAGCCGGTCAGTAAAATGTCAAAAGAAGAGCGGCTTGCGTACTATGCCGAGAAGTACGGAGAGGACTTTGGCGGAAAACCGGGCAAATCCGGTTCAGCCAAGCGCAGAAAAGGCGGGAAACCCCGCAGCGAACAGTCAAGGAACAGATCGCAGCAGAGTAAATCCACGGCCGATACCAAATCATCACAAGGGCAAAGCAACGACAGGCGCAAATCCGGCTCCAAGAAAAAAGGGCATTCAGCCCCGAATACATCACGACCTCAGGGCAAGCCGGTCAACAATTCCGCTCAGCAGGGAAGACAGGAAACAAAGGCCGCTAAATCACCGCGCTCAAAGGGATTGTTCGGCGCGATAAAGCGGCTCTTCGGCGGTGAGTGACTTGACAGCGGCGCCGCGCATTGATATTGTAGCGATTCAAATCTAACCGGCCTGCAGGGTAAGACCCTGTAGCGTCAAGGAGTACGTGCAAATGGCAAAGAACAGTACAGCCAGAGGTAAAATCGTACGCCGGTTCGGGCTAAATATTTTCGGTAATCCGAAATATGACAGGCTTCTCAAGAAGAAGCCTGCTCCTCCGGGAGAGCCTAAAAAGGGCCGGCCGCGACAGTCCGAATACGGTCGGCAGCTTGCAGAAAAGCAGAAAATCAAATTTGCTTACGCACTGTCCGAGCGTCAGTTCCGCAACGTTTTTGAAAAAGCAAAGCGGATGAAGGGTGTTGCCGGTCACAACATGTTGATCCTGCTGGAACGCCGGCTTGACAATGTTATTTACCGCCTCACCATGTCGGCCAGCCGGGCTCAGGCTCGGCAGCTGGTCAGTCACGGTCACATCTATGTGAACGGCCGTCGATTAAACGTTCCGTCCGCCCTGGTCCGCGCCGGTGATGTCATCACCATCAAGGAAAGGGAGGGGTCCAAAGAACTCGTTCGCAAGACCCTGTCCGAAAATAATGGGCGTCCCATTCCCCCCTGGCTCACTCTCGAGGCTGACCAACTTAAGGCCGGCGTTAAAGTGCTGCCTACCCGGGACATGATTCCCACAATTGCGGAAGAACAGCTTATTGTCGAATTCTACTCCAAGTAATTCGTCGTACTGGTATTTCGTTCCCTCAGGGGATATTTGGCCCGCCGTGCACCGGCGGGCTTTTTTTTGTCCGATCCAGCAGTTTACGTCGGCCCACAGAGGGTCGCAGCGTAAAGATTTATGCCCAGCGGCCGATGTATAATGAAGAAAACCATCTGTTTACTTCAGGAGCACATATGCAGAAGCTTGCCGTACTCAGTTCCGACAGCGAACTCAACGATAGAATCTCCCTGATTTGCGAGAGGTTCAATAATTATTTCGAACCCCATTTTTTCAACAATGCGGATCCTGCTATTGAGTTTCTGAAGTATGAGCTTCCTGAGGTAAATATTATCAATTTTTCCGATGACAAGATTGATCACGAAAAGCTGCTGACCACCATCAAGGAAGACCCGTGGCTGCATTACGGCGGAATTATTTTGGTTCACAAGGGAAAAGACCGCAAGGAAGTACACGATATCACTCCGTCGCTCAATGTGGTGGCGACCATGACCCGTGCGGAATTCGTAAAATCATTTTTCAGAGTTTTGAAAATTCTCGTGCAAAACCGGCAAATCCTTTTTCAGCGCGATTTGCAGAAATATCTGATGAAAAGCATATCCGGCTCTTTGACCATGGACAATGACCCGTTTAACGTCGGCACCTATGCTAACCTCATCCCCAACTACCTGTACAACATCGGGTATATCGATCTTGAACTCAAAGACAAGATCCATGTCTCCCTGTTTGAAATGCTGATGAATGCGGTGGAACACGGAAACTGCAATATCAGCTATAACGAGAAATCCGCCTGGCTCGAGGAGCATGGTGACATCATCGAATTGATTCGGAAGAAAAACCGGGATGATCGCATCAAAAGCCGACATGTCTTTTTCTCCTATACTCTTACGCCCGAGCGGTCGAGATACACCATCCGCGATGAGGGCAGCGGCTTTGATTGGCGAAGCTACCTCGCGGGTAAAAAAGACGATATGGCCCTTCATGGACGGGGAATCATGATGACCGGGGTTTACACGGAAAACCTGGAGTACAATGAGCTGGGAAATGAAGTGAGCTTCGAAGTAGTTCACAACAAAATGCAGAAGAATATGGTTCCGGCGATTTTTCAGGATCAGGAAGAAACCCTATTTGCCGATGGGGATATTGTTTTCCAGGAAGGCGAAGCCTCTAATTTTATGTACTACATTGTCAGCGGGCAGCTGAATATCTATCGCGATGAGACCATGGTTTCCCGCCTCACCCAGGATGATCTATTTCTCGGCGAAATGTCGTTTTTACTTTCCAATACCCGATCGGCGACGGTGAGGTCCCACGGAGAATCGCGTTTAATCAGAATATCAAAGAACAGTTTTGTTAATTCCATAAAAGCCCAGCCGCATTACGGTATACTGCTTGCCCGCCTTCTCGCCGGCCGCCTCGACAGGCTAAACGACTATGTCGCCAGGCTCAAGGGAAGCGGTGCTGCCCAGGAGCAAACCGAGGATGTCCTCGAAGATGTTGAGGACATCACCAGCGTCAGCGGCTAGGTCATTTTTCTACAATAGAGTATAAACCCCTATTAATCTGTGTCATAATGAATCATCCGCAGCATTTCCAGCGCAGGCCAGGAAGCCGGTTTCTGGGTAATTATGCCACAGTTTATCGACCGTATAGCAGATATCTCCCAGGTAAGCAAACCACTCAATTTTGTAAATCACTATAGTATAATTAATTATGATCGCTTCATTCGTTGCGCCGATTGGCACGGACTTTGCATTATTTTGTACATATACTATCGCAATAGCGAAGGAGGTTGTTATGAGTGATTCGATTTTACAGAATCTCTATGAGCTGAGCCGTGAGATGACCCGGATCTTTGATGATGACCAGTACCGCGGGGCATTTAGATGGCCGGAAACCAACATGTATGAGAGCGAGGATGCCTTCGTCCTGGTTTCAAAGCTCCCGGGGCTATCGAAGGACGATATCGAGATTAGCGTGAGCGATAATACCCTGACAATTTCAGGGAAGCGTGAGCTGCCGGACCATAAAAAGGACAAGCTGCATATGAGCGAACGATTTTCCGGCAGTTTCGAGCGGAGTTTTATGCTAAACCGCCGAATCGATTCGAAGAGAATTAAAGCCGAAGCAGAAAACGGTCTGCTTATTATCCGGCTGCCCAAGGCCGAGGAAGCCCGGCCCCGCAAAATAAAAATCGCTTAATCTAAGGAGGCGTATATGAACTCAGTAGAAACGTCGCGCAATAAGAGCAATTCCATGGTTGAGAACCGGAAAGGAAACAGTTATCGGACTCCCCCGGTGGATGTATTCGAAAATAGCGCAGAATATGTGCTGTATTTTGATGTCCCAGGAGTTGAGAAGGACGATATCGACTTGACCGTCGAACAGAACTCCTTGAGCCTTCTGGCTGAATGCAGAAAATCGCCGGGAGACGGATATCAGCTGTTGAGAGATGAACTTGTGTATTCCGGCTTCCGCCGAAAATTCGACCTTGGAGATACCGTTGATCCGGGCAAAATCAGCGCCGAGTATCGAAACGGCACCTTAAAAGTCGTATTACCAAAACAGGAAAGTCAGAAACCCCAGCGCATTAGCATCGGCGAGGGAAAATGAGAACGCTGACTCTTTGTCAGGCCTTTTACACCACAACGCCTCCGGATTCTCCGGAGGCGTGACACTTTTTTGCGGCTATCGCGAAGTAAGGGGAGTTACCCGCCGAAGTTGTCCACATCCTTGCTGTTTAAAACTGCAGAGTACCCGATTTTATCTACCAGCTTGACGATTTCATCGATGGTCTCATCGCGTCCATCGTACTCGAGCTGGATCTGGCTGGTATTTCGGTCTACGTAACAGTCCACCACCCCGTTTATTTTGGCTCCCACATGTTCAATGGTATACACGCAGCTGGTGCAGGTGGCGCCGTCTACGTCGATGAGGGCTTTTTTCGTCTGGACAATCGGGGTTTTTTTATCCTTTTTGCTTTTCCAAATCATGTGAGAAATATAGTGATTTTCGAATGCTGAGTAAAGCAGGAGACATGCAAGAGACCGTTCCTCCGTGATCGGCCGACGGCTTGACATGCAGGCCGGCATCCTCTACAAAGGGACGAAACATACAACGTGTACCCGCCAACGCGAACAGCGCAATACCATCTTTTCGGAGAAGATTTTATGATAACCGTATCGGACCTGTCTCTCACATTCGGCACCCAGCCGCTCTTTAAGGAAGTAAACCTCAAATTCACACCGGGCAACTGTTACGGCGTCATCGGAGCCAACGGCGCCGGTAAATCGACCTTCCTCAAGATTCTTTCTGGAGAAATAGAGAACTATTCCGGCGAGCTCAGTATCGATAAAAAAGCCCGACTTTCCGTATTGAAGCAGGACCAGTTCGCGCACGACGAATTCAGCGTTATGAACACCGTCATCATGGGAAACAAAGAGCTCTATGAAGTCATGATCGAGCGGGAAGAACTGTATTCCAAGGCTGATATGACCGAGGACGAGGGGATGAGGGTCGCGGAGCTCGAAGGCACTTTCGGAGAGATGGGCGGGTATGAAGCCGAATCCGAAGCGGGAATCCTGCTTTCCGGTTTGGGAATCGATACGGACCTTCACTACAGCGACATGAAGGATCTCGACGGGCCGCAAAAAGTCCGCGTTCTCCTCGCCCAAGCCCTCTTTGGGAATCCGGACATTCTGCTGCTTGACGAGCCCACCAACAGTCTGGACCTGGAGAGCATCAACTGGCTCGAGGATTTTTTGAGCAAATTCGAAAACACGGTTATCGTGGTTAGCCACGACCGGCACTTCCTCAACCAGGTGTGCACCCATATTTGCGATATCGATTTTAACCATATCCGCATGTACGTGGGTAACTATGATTTCTGGTACCAGGCCAGTCAGCTCGTGGCGAAGCAGAAAAAAGACGAGAAGCGACGGGCAGAGGACAAGGCCGCCGAGCTCAAGGATTTTATTCAGCGCTTCAGCTCAAACGCCAGCAAGGCAAAGCAGGCCACAAGCCGAAAAAAAATGCTGGAGAAATTAAACCTCGACGATCTTCCGGCTACCAGCCGTCGCTTTCCCTACGTCGCCTTCAAAGCCGACAGGGAATGCGGTAAGGAAGTGCTCCATCTTCGCGGTGTGAGCAAGACCATAGACGGCGAGAAGTTCTTTGATTCGCTTGATTTGACCATCAACCGGGGCGATAAGGTCGCCCTGGTGGGACCGATGAATCAGAAAAAGAATGTGTTTTTCGAAATGATCTCCGGCGAACTGGAACCCGACAGCGGCGAAATCGAGTGGGGGACCACCATAAAATCGAGCTACTTTCCCCGGGACAACACCAATTATTTTAGCGGCAAGGAAAGCATCTTCGAATGGCTGCAGCAGTACTCCCCCGAGCAGGACGAGGCCTATGTTCGGGGCTTTCTCGGCAGAATGCTGTTTTCCGGAGAAGATGCCCTCAAGCCCGTCAATGTACTTTCCGGCGGCGAGAAGGTGCGCTGCATGCTCAGCAAGATGATGCTCAGCGGCGCGAATACCCTTGTTTTCAATGAGCCGACCAATCACCTGGACCTGGAGTCTATTACCAGTCTCAACAACGGCATTATCGGCTTTTCCGAGGTCGTTATATTTAATAGTCACGACCATCAGTTTATTTCATCGATTGCGAACCGCATCATCGAGTTTACTCCCGGGGGAGTCATCGACCGGATGATGCCCTTCGATGAATATGTCGAGAACGAGGATGTCCGGGCTCTCAGGGATGAAATGTGGCACGGTCATCATCGCGTTGAAATATAGAGGCAGAAGTATTCCAACAAGCGCTAATATGACCAACGCTGTGCATACTCTTTAATCTTGAATTTTCTCTCAAGCCCCTTGTCATTCATGTACCGCAGCTTGCCGAAGACCCCGCGCTCGGTCCAGCCGCGGTCATGGGTGCCGAAACACCAGGAGATTCCCGCGTAGCCGTTCTCGTCCCTGCCGTCAAGCTCGTACTTGTCGTTGAGGTACTTCAGGGATTCGAAGGCTTCTTCGGCGGTTTCGGACCATTCGATTACCTTCTTTCCCCAGTACATCCTCATATAGCCGTGCATCTTGCCCCTTACGAGCATTTCACGTTGACAGGCATTCCAGTACGGATCGTGGGTTTTGGCCTTTTCGAGCTCCTCCCTGCTGTAGATGTATGCCCGCTGGTCTCCCCGGTGTTCCTCGATGGTTTTTTGAGCCCACTCGGGAATGCCCTTGATGCTGTCGTATTGGGGATTATAGAGCACGAAGTTTCTCGCCAGTTCCCGGCGGACGATGAGTTCCTCCAAATAGGCTTCCAGACTCTCGTCCGGGACGGCTGAGGGCGCCTTTTTCGGGTTCTGTTTGAGGTCCGCTGCGCTTGATACCGCTTCCCAGGCTATCCGTAGGGGGCTGATCATCCCGAAATGCAGGTATGGGCTGATTTCGCTCTGAGACGGATCGGCCGGATCATTTCGGCCCTGTCCGTATCGGGGGAACACATCGCTGAGAAAGCGGGAGAGTCGCTCATGGGCTTCATCTTCACCGCCGTGAAAATCTTCAGAAACCGGAACATCCTTGTCGGGCAGCGGCAGCTTGTGTTTGTGAAGCAGCTGCATGAAGTCTTCGGGAGTGCCAAGCGATTGGAGCTCATCGGGAGTGAATACGGGAAACTGTTCAGTGCCGACAAGGGGACTGGGGGCATCTTCATTGGTCAGGGATTCCCTTGAGACATATTGCTGGGGCTCACCCATGTAAAAACCTTCGGCCTCCTCTTCCCCGTGCAGATAATCGAGCCATTGTCCGGTTATTTTTCGCCGGATTGTGGCGGCGGCATACTCCTGCTTCTCACTGACAAGATCGCAGGGCACAACGACCTCCGACTCCACCTGGAAAAGGGGCACTCCCTTATTGCCCAGGACTTCGGCGGTCTTTTTTCTCCAAGCCCGAAGATGCCGAAGGTAGGCCCGCTCGGTTATTACCTCCGAAAGCTCCTGTATTTCCGGAAGGACTTCCCAGGGCGGAGCGGCATACACACAAAAATTGATTCCTGCGTCGGCAAACTTTTTGCTTAGTTGTTTTATGCCTTCCATCATGAACCAAAAATGGCGCAGGTTTGCCGACGGATAAGAAGTGCTGAGGAAGAATGCGACCGAGAAGGGAATACCATCGTCGCTGCTGCGCTTGAGGGCGTAGTTCAATGCCATATTGTCGCTGAAGCGCTGGGCGCTTTGCATCCAGTATACCCGCTGTCCGGAAGCCGGCTTTTCTGTTTTTCGGTCATCATCTCCGGGGGAATTTATCAGTGTCACCCGGTGGTCAAAACTCGGAATAGTCATAGCTTCAAGATACTATCTTCATTGGCGGAAGGGGTATTTTATGCCTGATGCTTGATGATTGGCAGCACAACTCCTATGCTGTATGTGGGGATGTGACATGGCTGATAATTTCGCGCATAAAATACTGATCGTGGATGACGAATATCCGACTTCGCGGCTGTACTCTGTTATCCTCGGGGAAAACGGATTTCGCAACGTATTCACCTGCGAAGACAGCCGGGAAGCCCTGGGAATAATCGAAAAAGAAGACATCGATTTAGTCCTCACGGATCTGATGATGCCTAACATGGACGGCAGGGAACTGCTCATGAAGATTTCCGAGCGTTTCCCCAATGTGCCGGTGATTATCCTGACGGCACAGGACAAGGTTGAAACCGCCGTCGAGTGCATGAAGGTGGGGGCCTTCGATTTTATGACCAAGCCCGTCGACCCCAACAGGCTGTTGTCAGCGGTTCATCACGGCATAACCATCCGCGATCTCAAAGCGGAGGTCAGCATCCTCTCCAGCGAGCGCACCCAATGGGATCTTTCGCGGCCGGATGTCTTCGAGCCCATAATCACCCGCAGCGCCAAAATGAGGAAAATATTCGCCTACATGGAGGCAATCGTTCACAGTCCCAAGGCAGTGCTCATAACCGGCGAAAGCGGCACCGGAAAAGAGTTGATAGCAAAGGCAATTCACGATTTGCGGGGCGGAAAGGGCGACTTCGTGGCGGTGAATGTTTCGGGCCTTGATGACGCGGTCTTCAGCGATTCCCTGTTCGGACACCGGAAGGGAAGCTTTACCGGTGCCGACGAACCACGCAAGGGACTCATTGAGCAGGCGAACCGGGGCACCCTCTTTCTCGATGAGATCGGGGACCTTCAGGCCCAGAGTCAGGTCAAGCTGCTTCGCCTTCTCCAGGAGGGGGAGTATTACCCCCTGGGAGCCGATAAACCCGAGACCTCCGATGCCCGAATTGTGGCGGCAACTAACGCCGACTTGCACCAGAAGCAGGAAGACGGAAGCTTCAGACGGGATTTGTACTATCGTCTTATCGCTCACCACATTGAGTTGCCGCCGCTGAGAGAACGACCGGAGGACATACCCCTCCTCATCGACTACTTCCTCAAGGAAGCGCTGGTTTCCCTGGGAAGGCCGTCCAGCGATTGCCCGGAGGAGCTTCCCGAACTGCTCAAGGGCTATTATTTTCCCGGCAATGTGCGGGAGCTCCAGGGCCTGATGTACGATCTTGTCACCGCGAGTCCGGGCAGCCGGCTTGACAGCTCAATCATCAGGGAATACGTCTTTTCCCATCAGGAAGCCCAAAATGATAGCGAATCGCCGAGCATTGAGTCCCTCCAGCAGCGTTATCTCGAGGGACCTGCGGGGATTCTTGTTCCCAGGGACCGGCTTCCCCCCATGAAAGACCTGGAACATTTCCTCTACGAGGCTGCCCTGGAACGAACCAACGGGAACCAAAGCAGGGCCGCCAGGCTCCTGGACATCAGTCAGTCCACCCTGAGCCGCTGGAAGCAGCAGATCGCGGGAAAAGGCAGTTAATACCTGTATTTTGGCCCGCTTACGGGTATAATTCTCGAGGAGACAGAGAGAAATTCGAGAAAATGTGACTGGAAAAAATCCGGTTTATTGTTTACATTTAAAAGATAGAGATGCAGGAGTTAAGATGAGAAGCAAAGGTGATTTCCCCAGTATTAATGAAAAGGACCCCGAAGGAATAAAGCCCGAGGGCACGCCCTACAAGGTCCTTATTGTTGACGATTCAATGTTCATCGCAAAGCAGCTCAATCAGATTCTTACCTCCGCCGGGTTCGAAGTTGTGGCCACCGCTGCGGACGGGGAAGAGGGCCTTGAGAAATACAAGGAACTGCATCCCGGAATTGATCTTGTCACCATGGATATCACCATGCCCAAAATGGACGGGGTTACGGCCCTTGAAAAGATCATGGAATTCGATAAGGACGCCACTGTTGTGATGATTTCCGCCCTGGGTAAGAACGATCTTGTCAAGGACAGCCTCATGAAGGGGGCAAAGAATTACATCGTCAAGCCGCTAGACAGGGCCAAGGTCCTTGAGCGCATCGTCAATAGTCTCAATCAGTAACAGTCCGGACATGTGAATATCCCCTCCCTCATTATCCGACGGTTTACCCGCCTGGTCTTTACGGTACTGATTGCCAGTACCGCTGTGTTTTTTCTGTTAAGAGTCATCCCGGGTGATCCCGCAAGGATTATCGCCGGCATGGATGCGGGTTCTAATCCCGAAGTGTTGGAGCAAATCCGAAGCCAGCTCGGTCTGGACCGCAGCATAACCGCCCAATATGCCGACTGGCTGTGGTCCACCATTACCCTGAATTTTGGCAACTCGTTCCGCAACGGCCGTCCGGTGATGCAGCTTTTGCGCCAACGCTTGGGCGTAACATTGCTGCTCGCGCTGTTTGGCATGATTATCTCGTTGCTCATTGCCGTCCCCGTTGGCGTCATGGCCGCCGTAAAAAAGGACGGGCCCGCCGATCGCGTTCTGATGGGCTCCTCCCATGTCCTATTGGCGGTGCCGGAGTTCTGGCTCGGAATTATCCTTCTACTCCTTTTCTCCGTATATATCCCGCTTTTTCCCCTGTTCGGATCGGGTAGCCTGATGCATTTAATTCTGCCGTCCTTGGCCCTCGGCCTGGGTCGGGCAGCATTTTTGAGCAGGCTCGTTCGAACCTCGGTTATTCGAGAGCTTAAGCAGGATTATCTGCTCTTTCTGCGCCATTTGGGGGTTCCGCGCGGCAGAATTATTCTCAGGCATGTGCTGCCCAACGCCATGATCCCCATTGTGATTCCCGCAGCCATACAGTTTGGCTACCTCCTCGGCGGAGCCATCATCATTGAGCAGGTGTTCGGAATGGGGGGCACCGGAAGGCTGCTGCTGCAGGCAATTCAAAGCCGGGATTTCCCCCTGATACAGGGAGGCGTCATCGTCCTTGCGATTATCTTTTCAACGGTTAATTTTGCCGCTGACATTCTCACCGCCGTCGCCGATCCACGGAGCCGTATATGAACGAAAATTGTATAGCGGTGAAGAACCTCAACCTGGAGGCTTCCGGGGTTACGATCCTGCGGGAAATCAGTTTCTCCATATACCCGGGGGAGGTGCTCGCTCTGGTTGGTGAAAGCGGTGCCGGAAAAACCCTGCTCATGCGCGGCATCGCCGGAATATTGCCGGAGGGGAGTGATTTCTCCCTCTCAGGCAGCATACAGATAGCCGGAGGAAGCATCGATGTAAACGATTGCGATGATTCGCCGCTGCGTATGGCGATGATTTTTCAGGACCCGGGCAAATTCCTTAACCCGGGAATTCGCGTCGAAACACTGCTTCAGGAAATAATCCGCTATTCACCGGATGGGGGCTCCCGGCTGCGAACTTCCCCTGCCGGGGGAGACCGGCGCGGCGACGATGTCATTTCCTCATTGCTGCAGCAGGTTCAGCTCCCGGACAGCAGGCGGCTTCGCCGGAGCTTCCCCCACGAACTATCCGGGGGTATGAAACAGCGGCTTGTAATAGCCGCCGTCCTCGCCTCGGACCCCCAGCTTATTATTGCCGATGAGGCCCTTACCGCCCTGGATTTTCACACCGGAAGGGAAATTCTCTCTCTCTTTCGGCGGATAATCGGGGGAACCCGGCGTTCGCTGGTGTACATATCCCACGACCTCAAGTCAGTCGAATCCCTGGCGGACCGGGTCGCGGTGATGTACGCCGGCAGAATTGTGGAGGAACGGGAAGCCGCTTCGTTTTTTTCTGCGGCTCGTCACCCCTATTCCCGTGACCTGATGCTCAGCCATCCCTCGTTGAGGGACAGGGGAGGCCGCCTGCCGGAGATTCCCGGCGATATCCCCTCTGCGGGCCGGGATTTTCCCGGGTGCCCCTATGCGCCGCGTTGCGCGGCAGCGAATGCCGACTGTACGCAGGGTTTTCCGCCGGCAGTTACGGATACATCGGGGACCGTTTTTTGCCGGCATCCGCTGACGCTTCCGGAGGGCCCATGAATCCCACGCTGCTTGAAATCCGGGAGATAAGCCTCGCATACGAAAGCGGTGGATTCGGCGGCCTGGGGACCGAAGTACACCAGGTCTTAGACCGAATTTCACTGACGGTACAGCGGGGGGAAGTCCTGTCGCTCTTGGGTGAGTCGGGCTCTGGGAAAACTACACTGGCCCGAATAATTAGCGGTTTGGTGAAGCCCGGCGAAGGCGATGTGCTGTTCGAGGGCAAGCTGCTGGCGAGCGCAGACGTAAAGCCCGAGATCGCTCCCGGCAGGCGCCGGTCTCTTGTTCAGCTCATACCCCAGGCGACGGAAAACAGCCTGGCACCGAATTTCACTCTGGAGCGTCTGCTCTCTGATGTACTCCGCCGGATTTCGTCTGATGATGTACAGAGCAGAATCGGCCAGCTAATAGACATGTGCGGGCTTGACGCGAGTCTGCTGGACCGCAGGCCTGGCCAATTATCCGGCGGTCAGCGGCAGAGGGTTCTCATCGCCCGGGCTATGGCGATGAATCCCCGTCTGCTAATACTCGATGAGCCGGTGGCAAGCCTGGATGTCTCAATTCAGGCCCGCATATTAAACACTCTCCGGGACCTTCGAAGCGCCCGGGACTTGACGATGATATTCATTACCCACGATCTTGACATTGCAGAATATATAGGCGACCGTATGGCGATAATCAGGCAGGGCACCATTCTCGAAAGCGGAACGGTTTCCCGGCTAACATCCCAGCCCCGGCATCAATACACAAAAGACCTGCTCAAGGCGGGCCTTGCAAAAAGCCTCTGGCTTCAATCAGCGGCGGATACCCGATGGCCGGGACTGTCAGGAGATTAAACTATGAAAACGTATACAATACCGAGAACTGCATGGCTGCGAGGCGCGGCCTTCGCTGTTGTGGCTGTTCTGATAATCATGGTCGGCGCCTGCTCTTCCGCCTCGGAAGAGCAGGGATTCACGGTGCGCCTTGCCTTGTCCGGCAATCCGTCCACCCTCGACCCCCATGCCACTACCGAAACCCTGAGCTTTCAGGTCACCAAAAGCCTGTACGACACCCTCCTCGAACCCGATGAAGACGGAATCCTGAGGCCCGCCCTTGCTGAAAGCTGGACAATCGGCGATGACAACCGCTCGATCACTTTTTTTCTCCGCAGGGATGTGCAGTTTCATGACGGCACCAGCATGACCTCCCGGGATGTTGAGTCCAGTTTTGCCCGCATTCTTTCCGAGGATTATGCCTCCCCCAACGCCGGCGAGTTCAGCGTCGTTTCCGACATAGAGTTGCTTGACGATTTCACCGTGAGATTCCTTCTAAGTGAACCAAGCGCTCCGCTGTTGTACAGTCTGGCAAGCGGATGGGCTGCAATCCTCCCGGCGGCAGCCATTGAGAGCGGACATGATTTCGCAACTGAGCCCCTTGGTACCGGACCCTACCGGATGCTCGAATGGCGGGCCGATGAGTTTATCGACCTGGAGCGATATGAAGCCTATTGGGGCAGCGCGGGTCCCGATGCCGTGAGCTTCAGAATCATTCCCGAGCCGTCTGTTCAGGTACAGGCCCTGCTGTCGGACCAGGTGGATATACTCTACATTGTCAACGAAGAGGATGTGCCTATTCTCCAGGCTCGGGGTGATGTTACCCTCGAGACCCTGGACAGCGCGCTGGTTCTCGTAATGGCTATCAATACCAGCAGGGATGTTTTGGGCGACCTGAGAATGAGACAGGCCCTGTCCCACGCTATCGACAAGCAAACCGCCCTCGAGGTGGCCTACGGCGGGGGCACGGTGATCGGCACCTTCAACGATGTTACCAGCGGCTTTTATGAGGATTTTAGCGACCTTTACGACTACGATCCGGCTGAAGCCCGCCGACTTGCCGCGGAGGCAGGGTACGGCGATGACCGGGTTTTCGATCTGGTGTTGCCTCAAAACTTCGCGCCCCATGTCACCGCCGGTGAGCTGTACCAGGAAATGCTGCGGGAATCGGGTATTTCGAGCCAAATCCGGCTCGTCGACTGGTCAACCTGGATTTCCGACGTGTACGGCAACGCGAATTACGATCTAACGGTAATCGGTCACACAGGCAAGCTGGATCCCGACGGACGCTTCATCGGATACGGCTCCGGCAACATGTATGTGCGTTGGGAAAACTCCGAACTCGATGAACTGATTAACCGAGGCCGTCGAACCATCTCCATACCCGAGCGCCGGGATATCTACCGGGATGTTCAGAGAATTTTTGCGGAAAACGTCCCCTTCGTTTTTGTGGGTTCACCCCAGCGCCGCATCGCGTTCCGCAGCTCAATTGACGGATTTGTGATGACCCCAAACCTGGACACCTTCGATTTCCGCATGGTGACCAGAGATGAAGTCCAGTAAAAAACGGACCGCCGCCCTGTTCTCCGCCGGATTTCTCATGATTCTTGCGGCGGCAGCGGCATTCCCGTCTCTTCTCTCGCCCTACGATCCGTCAGATCAGGATCTCCAGAACCGATTCGCCCAGCCCCTCAGCGAGGGGCATCTCCTGGGAACTGACAGTCTGGGGAGGGATGTGCTCTCACGGCTGATATTCGGAGGGCGCTCCGCCCTGGTGGTCGGCGGGGTCAGTTGCGCGGTGGCCCTGATTCTCGGCGCAATGGTTGCGATTCCAGCCGCCTACGGCCCGCGCTGGCTGGAAAACGGCCTCATGCTGCTTATGGACGGGGTCTTGGCCATGCCGGCCATACTCCTGGCGGTCGCCATTGTAGCGGTGTTCGGTTACGGTCTTGTGCAGGTGATGCTTGCCATGGGGATCATCTTTTCGCCATTGATTGCCAGGCTGCTCAAGGCAGAGCTACAGAAAGCCAGGCGACAGGATTTCGTGGATGCGGAAATACAGCTGGGCCGGCCGCGGCTTTCGGTTTTTTGGTATATAATCCTGCCCCAGGTCATCGGGCCGCTGATGGTTCAGCTCACCAGCCTTTTCGCCGCGTCAATTACCATTGAGGCCAGCCTGAGTTTTTTGGGTATAGGAATCCAGCCGCCCCGCTCGAGTTGGGGAATTATGCTGAACAACGCCCGGGATTTCCTGATTTCAGCGCCCTGGCTGGCCTTCCCGCCGGGCATTGCCCTCGCTCTCACGGTGTATTCCCTGAACATGCTAGGGGACCGGCTCAGCGAGGAACTTCAGCGCTAAAACGCTCATGCCATGTCAGCCAATGAGCGGGATATTCGCCCGATGCAACGATTTCCAGTATTTCACGCAGGGGCAGAGCGTCGCAATGAGTGAGGGCGCATGGAAGATCGGCATCCTCCCCCGGCACATTATTCCTCAACCCGTGATCTCCCAACTCGCTGGGAAGGCCCGGGTAATTCTCCGGAGGATCGCCTCCCTTGAGGATTTCCGTAAGGGGCATGCAGACTGCCACCGCCTGCTTAAGGGCCAGATCATATAAATCGTACAGCGAATCGGAGTAGTTAAGACCCTCATCGCAGGGATCGCACCACTGTTTTCCACCTATGTTAGTAAAATCCACGTCGGGGGGCAGCATCGGCGGGTGCAGCAGGGCAGCCCAGCGTATGGGAATTTGGGGGGAACGGGGCTGTTCGCAGTAATGGTAGAATCCACGGCTGTCCAGATAGGCGTTTTCAATCCGGCTCTTTAGTTTTCCGTCACCGGCCATTCTCTGGTAACTGCGGCTCAATGAGAAAATCAGCATATCACGGATGCCCTCGGGAATGACCTCGCCGGCATCAAAGGAATCCCCAAAGGAAAGAAAGTGTAGCGGCTGGGGAGGATAGTCCTCTGCGGGCGTGCTATCTGCCCCGCGGCTACTTCGGTCAAGACCGCTTCCCCGATATGACCACAGTGCGAGATCTAGTATTCTCTCCAAAAAGGGGTGGGCGTAACGATATTTTTCGCTTTCCTCGTTCTTTGCATCCACCCATCCGCTGCGGTAGTTGATAAACGGATGGAGGATGCGGTCGAGGATTCCGTGGCTGATAAAGGCTATAAGGTAGTGGGCCTCAGGGCTCGAAACTCCGCGGTTTTCCGTGAGGCAGAACTCGAGCATTCTGGCGGCCACCGATGCGTAACCCTTGCGATGGAGCACCGACCCTATGAGCAAGCCCGAAGGCATGCGCCGTTGATTGTGGTAGAAGATGTCCGGCCCTTGGGCTCCCAGGTGCAAGGCGGCATCAGCGTCGCTCCCGAAATCCCGGCCGAAGGATATTTCCAGCTCAGAAAAAAGGTCGCGGACAAATATGCTGTGACTGATCTGCGATGGCATTGTTCAAATGTACCAACTCGCTGTACAAGATGGTAGTCCAATGCTACAATCCGGGTTCAAAATACACCCGACTTAAACTATACTCTAATCAAAGACCATCTGCGGAGGAACATTTTGGACGCTCAGGCAATTCTGGTAATCAATTGTGGGAGTTCATCCCTGAAATATGAAGTCTACGACATGCCGGGCGGCGAAAGCCTTGGAAAGGGCACGGTAGAACGAATCGGCATGGGAACCGGCATGATCACCCAGAAGAATCCGCAGGATGTGAAGTTCTATCTCGAACAGGAAATTCCCGACCATTCGGCAGCCATGAGCCTGGTGCAAAAAGCATTGACCGACCCCGAGAAGGGGCTCATTGCCAACGCCGGCCAAATCCGCGGAGTCGGGCACCGGGTAGTTCACGGCGGTGAGTCCTACGCCGAGTCAGTGGTAATCGATCAAAAAGTTCTTACCGCCATTGAGGAAAATATCGAACTGGCGCCGCTTCACAACCCGGCGAACCTCATCGGCATTCAGGAAGCGATGAAGCTTTTTCCGTCGGTGAGTCAGGTCGCCGTCTTCGATACGGCCTTCCACCAGACCATCCAGCCATCGGCATATATGTACGGGCTGCCCCGGGAGTTATACGATAAATACAAGATCCGCCGATACGGCTTTCACGGAACGAGTCATCGCTACGTTAACCGGGTGGCGGTGGAGCAGGTCAAGCGGGCGGTGGAAAATACCAATGTGATCAGCTGCCATCTGGGCAACGGCGCGTCCATTACGGCTATCAGTCAGGGACGTTCGGTGGATACTTCCATGGGCTTCACTCCGCTGGAAGGCCTGGTGATGGGGACCCGCTCAGGAGATATTGATCCTGCGATAATATTTTATCTCCTCGACCGGGGCTATACTCCGGAGGAGGTCAACACGCTTCTCAATAAAAAGAGCGGTGTCTACGGTCTTTCGGGTATTTCCAATGATTTCCGCGATATTCAGGATGCGGTGGCCAAGGGCGACAAGAATGCCGAGGAGACCCTCGAAGTGTTCGCCCATCGGGTCCGCCGATACATCGGCGCATACATGGCTGAGTTGGTCAAAGTCGACCTTCTTGTCTTTACCGGCGGCGTCGGACAGTACGATATAGACGTCCGCGAGCGGATTTGCCGGCGCCTTGAGAACCTGGGCATCATCATCGATATCGAGAAGAACCGCAAAAACGGACCGAGACTCGGCATCATTTCCGCAGATTACTCGCCGGTAACGATTCTGGTTGTGCCCACAAACGAGGAACTGCAGATCGCCACCGACGCGTATGATCTTATTTTTTCCCGGAACTAAAGCAATCGGGTCCCGCTAACATGGACCAGCTATACTCCTACGACGATCTTGTGGTCGGTCGGCGATGTCTGCGCCAGCTTCGCCGACGGCTCGAACAGCGCAGCAGCGCAGATGAGCTGCTGCTCTCGCAACTGCCCGAAGCCCCCAAGGGCTCTTCCTCAACCCATCAGTTTCTTGAGCGCAGCCGAATTGAAAAAGCCTATATCGACTCATTTCTGGAGCAGGAGCCCGGATCGGTTGTTATTCACGCCGGACTGGCCGACAGTCTGATTCAACATCGTGATGATCACATTGTAACCCTTTACCGGCAGAGCCAAGCGGCTCTCGATGACCTTAGCACCGGGGCCATACCGGCTTTGGTCAACGGACTGTTTGTCGTCGGTCAGCGGATAATCCTGGTCGACCGGCTACGGCGCAATGAGTCCGGGGGCTATCGCCTGGAGCTTGCAAAAACCGCATCGAAGCTAAAAGACGGATATGTGCGCGAAGCCGGCTGGGTTAGCCAAGGGTTGGCGGCTTGTGGTCTCCGGATTGATGAAATTTATATCCTTCTGCTCGACCGCGGATATCGCCGGGGAAGCGCCGCATTTTATACCGAGCTTCGACAAAAAAAACGACACAAGTTCCTTCGTCAGGATGCGGCAGACGAGCTCGAGCAGATGATCAGGAAGATTCAAAACGGACAGGATGGTTCATGCCGCGATGAGAGCTGCCCCGAGTGCGGTGCCGATCGGCCGAGCGCCAATGATTGGGGCAGCATCCACAACCTTCACAAATCAGGAGGCTTAAGCCGGCAGCTCAGCGAACAGGGCATCCTGTGGGTGGACGAACTCGATCAGGTAAAATCTCCGCTAAAAGAGAAGCTCAAGCCCCATCACTGGATTCAGCACCGGGTCGAGAAAACCGGAGACGAGCATATAGACAAGCCCGCTCTTCGTGATTTTCTCGACAGTCTTTCATGGCCGCTGTACTTCCTCGATTTCGAGTGCTTTTTGGAGGCCTTGCCGAGCTGGGATGACGTCGGTGTCTGGGAGCATGTTCCGTTTTTGTATTCCCTGTATCGGATGGATGGCGACTTAACCCTGCACCGCCACGAACACCATCTCATCCTGCCCGGAAAGGATCGCCGGGATGACCTGGCGAAGCAACTGGTCGCTGATCTGGGCACCAGCGGCTCTATTTTGGTATATGGAATCCATTTCGAGCGCAGCATTATCAAGCGGCTCGGAGAGTGCTGTGCGGTGCAGCGAGAGGCCCTTGCGGCAGTTACCGAACGATTGGTGGATCTGCAAACTCCTTTTGCAAATTTCTCGTATTATCACCCCCACCAGTCCGGCAAAATCAGCTTAAAAGTCCTGCTTCCCATCCTCAGCGAGCAGGGCTATTCCGATGACCAGGTCTCAAGCGGCAGCCAGGCCTTTGTGGGCTACTACTATCTTATGCATCCCGAATTACCGGTGCCAGAACAATGGGATCCATACGCACGGCACGTACGCGAGGATCCCGAGACCTTCTACCGGCAGGTGGTGGAATACTGCGACACCGACGCATACGGACTGGCCTACTTGGTGAAGGCTCTGATGAAAAAAGCCGGCATTTCCTAAGCCATCGGTCGAAGCGGCGCGCTGGCCGGGCAGCCGGCAGCGAACACCGCCGAACCGGCGCACAGGCCGGGGGCGGGCAGCGAACACAGCCGAACCGGCGCGCGGGCAGCGGGCAGAGAACATCAGCCGAACTGGCGCGCGGGCCGGCGGCGGGCAGCGAACATCAGCAGAATCGGCGCGCGGGCATCTGGCAGCGAACACCAGCCGAACCGGCGCGCGGGCAGCGGGCAGAGAACATCAGCCGAACCGGCGCGCTGGCCCTGGAACTATCTGAACTCCAGGTCGACGCTTATGGGGAAGTGATCGCTTGGGTACCGGCCGTTGTAGCGGTTGCGCCAGACCCTTACCGGAGCATCGGCGGAAAAGCCGCTGTTTATCAGAATATGATCAATCGCGGGCAATATAGCCAAACCGGCGATGCGGTTCGTGCTTCCCGAAGGCGTAACGAGGGAGAGGCCTATTTCTGCAAAGCTTCGCAGCTCGGCGAAGCTGGCGGGGGCATTGAAGTCGCCTAGGAGCACCAAGGGCAGGGAATCTTCATTAATGGATTCGATGCGTTTCATCACTAGTTCCGTCGATCTGATCCGGTTTCTCCGGCTTGCGAAATCATTGTGCATATTAAAAACGTAAAATTCCCTCTCTGTGTTGAGTTCGCGTAACTTAACCCAGCTGCAAAAATACGGATATCGGCCATTCCACTGCCGGCTGTAAATCTCATCCGGGGTTTCGGAGAAAAAGAAAAAACCCTGTTCCACCAACTCCAGCCGACGGGAGTCAAAGAGGATCGGCTGGGTCACCGGAAAGATTTTCGGATCGCCGACGGCTCCGGGGCTGAAAAAGGTGAAGTTTTTGAGCACCCACTCCAATTGTAAATTCTGATCGCTATAGCTTCCGCCGCCGAAGGTTTCCATCTCCTGGAATGCGATGATGTCGGCTTGCATATCCGCCAAAACCCCCGCGACTGCCTCCCTCCGGTCCAGCCAATCGTCATTGGGACGCGATGGAACGATATAGCGTATATTGAAAGACACAACGGTAAAGGTCATCTTAGTATGTTCCGGCTCATCTGCCATGCTGACACCCGTAGCGAGAAAAACGATGGCGGCGAAGATAAATGTGTGGCGGTATCTCACGGTCATTTCCATTTGATTCCCATCACTGCGCAATCCGCAGCCCAATCAAGACTGGGCAATGAGGGTAATGATGCCCAAGGATCCGTCGACATGGATCGGGTCTCCGGCGGGGATGTGCTTTCCCTCCGCTACGGCATATACGTGGGGTATTCCCCTTATGTGTGCGATAATTGCCCCGAGACCAAACCCGCTTCCGTGAAGCTCAACAATCGCCAGGGCCCTGTCTGCGGTTTCCGCGCTTTGAACGCTGATCTCATCACATACCAGAATCCCGGTTTCCGAATGTTCCCCCATGCTCAGCGCTCTTCCGGTGGCCCTGCCCGGCGCTCCGGGTTCTCCGATTATTTGACGCAGCGCCGGGCCATCGAAAGCAGCAGCGCCGGTATCGGCTTTCCTCGCTACAGGCTGAGTCTGGTAGGCCTGCGGCAATGAGGAAGCTTGAGCCAGACGCCACAACTCCCGGGCAGCAGATCCGAACCGGAGTCCGGCCTCATCGAGGAATAATTCCTCATTTCGGACACCGGCCAATACGCTCACCCATTGGAACGGGGAATCGGGCAAAAGGACCCTGTTGTACATCCGGCCGAACAGGATCCGGGATTCCATTTCATCTCCATGATCCGCCCTGAGATAAGCCCCTAGAGGATCCTCCGGGTGAAATAGAGCGTCCATTGGAATAATGTACTCGGATGTGTCCGGTCCGATAGCCCACAGCGTGCTTGTACTTTCCGGTGAATCGGGAATCTGCTCCGCATTTGTGTCAGGAGGCCGTAGGCTAATCTCCATACCCCGGGTAATGGCAGATAGCACAATACTTCGCTTCGCCGCGTCCCGATGAAAGGCGTACAGGGCGGCCGCCCGAATTTCCCGCAATGCCCGAAGGATTTCCGCCGGGCCTGATGCCAGGCACAGTCCAAAAGGATCGGTTCCGCCGATTGAGATAAGTACCCGATCAGCCCGATCATCGAGCCATGAAGCCAGGGCTTCCTCCAAAGAACCGGATACCGCGACGTGAAGGGCGGCCGACTCGGTCCGCAGAGCAGTCTCTGAATTGTCACATTGGGAAAGGAGATTCATCAGTTCAGACTCGTGAAAGCCAAGGGCGTCCCAGCTTATAGCCAAGGTGGGGCAGAGCCTAATCCCGCGCTCCTGCACAGAAGCAATGAACCTGGCGCGCAGGTCGAGCGGACCATCCCCGAAGACGGTCATTTGTCTCCGCCCTGCGCGGCATCCATGGAAGCGGTTTCGATGACAAAGACATTTTGAAACCCGGCGACAACGTCGTATCTGCTCACATCGATGCAAAACAACTCGGAGTTTTTTGCAAAATCATCGAGGTTCGGGTGCCTGGAGCGATAAATGCGTTCATATTGACTGCGCTCGCTGTTTTTCAAAAGGCGGGCCTCCCCCCTGGCTTCAATTCCGCATATCTGTGTTAGACGTTCCGAGTCGTTGCTCCGGTCATCGACAAAGAAGGAGACCTTGGGATTTTCCATCAGATTTCGATACTTCCTCGTGCTGCTCGGGGTGGGAAAAATGATGCTGCGAAGATCATCTGCGGGGACGAAGGACACGATGGTGCTGTGCGGACCGCTTCCGTCGTTTGTGGCCAGTACGGCATAGAGCTGATCCCAGAGGATGCTTCGCATCTTGATTATGATTTCATGGTATTCCATTGTTTTCTCCAACATGCTGAATAGCCCGGGCGATCTGAGAAGGTCCGAGCGAACGAATCGTATCTGACCAGGAGTTAAGCTGTGATATCACCTCCGCAGACTGGATAGTGCGAAGGGCATCGGCGATTACCGTATCGCTGAGGGCATTGGGGTCGCAGACTGCTCCCAGACCGTAGCGTTCCACGTCCCTGGCGACATTGAATTGATCGCTTGAGAACGGCAAAACCACCATGGGACAACGGCAGTACAGCGACTCAGTGAACGAGCTCACCCCCCCGTGGTGAAAAATCACATCGGCTGCCGGGAGGAGGGCCCGCTGGGGTATAAACCGATCGGCAAACACGCTCCCCCCGAACTCTTCGTTTATGTCCGCAGCATGGCTTCCGGCACCGGCAAATATCCTCGCATCGGGACGGGCTGCCAAAATGCCCCGGATGAGTCTTTTTATTACATCGTCCCGGCTTGAAAGAAAGGTGCCCATCGCAATAATGACCGTGTAGGCTTCGCTTTGCATCCGGGCTTTCCATGTGTCGGGCAAGGTTTGCTCGGTAAAGCTGTGTCCGGTGAACAGGCGGCCCTTTGACCGTACCGAGGGGAAGGGCGGGTAGTTGCAGATGACTGCCCTGGAAGATGTGCAGGCGAAGGCCGATTCGACCCCGGGGATATTAAAACTCCCCTGAAGTATTGCATTGAATTTATCGGTGAAATTACGCTCAACTTCCCGGGCCGATTTTTCCAACCGCAGGAGGTCGTTTTTCCCCGGCTTTAAAGCTCGGGGCCACTGGGGCGGCACACTGTATATCATGGTCCCCGTGGGAATGCTGTGGGGATGGGGCGCGCAAAATGTCATAAATGGAAGACCGAGGCCGACGAGTGCAAGGGTCGCGCCGTAGGACAACTGATCCACTATCCACAAGGACGGCGATATTTCATGGTCAATTTCCCGGATAGACTCAATAAGCTCTTCAGGATTAGCAAACATATCGGAAATCCGGTGACGTCCCTGAGTAATAAGGGTCTCAACCGGTCCGAGCCTGGTGGCATCGAGGAACTCAACAAGCCGTCGGGCCTCTTCCTCAGCCTGTTTTGTTTCGACGGCCACCCCGCGGTTGGCATTCCGGTTAATATGGACTTCACGAAAATCCAATCCAAGATTTATCACATCGCCCTTAAATTCCGGAGAACTACCCACAGTAATTTCCGTGCCCCGGTCCCGTAAGGCAGCCGCCAAGCTCATGAGGGGGGTAAAGTGGGAATAAAACGGGGGGGCGAGGATGCAAACCGACGGGTATTTTACTTCATCCATGGTTGACCCTCCGGTAAAAATCTGCGAAATCCGCGGCAATCCGCTTCATGGAATAGCGGGTCTCTACTGTCCTCGCGGCATTTTTGCCTATCGCCCGGGCCTTTTTGTCCGTAAGTCGGTCACATACCAACAATCTTCCCATTTCACGCTCCAGGCTTTCCGAGCTCTCAGTTGCGATCAAAAAGCCGTTGACTCCATGGCGGATATAACTCCCCGCCCCGCCTTTCAGGGGAGCGAGAACCACAAGACCCACGGACATGGCCTCTAAAATGGACAGACCGAACTCCTCTTTTATGCTCGGACAGATGTAAAGATCACCGTGATCAGTCCTGCGCTGCGAGAAATATGCCTGAATAGTCCTGATATCCCGGTTGCTGCGCCCCGGTAGATGACAGAACCTGCCGCTAAGCTCCGGACGAGGGGCCACGCAGGATCGGATGCCCTCTATGATCTCCTGTTCCTCCCGATTCGGGTTTGCAAAATCGCCCCCGATAAGCACGAGGTTGTGGGTCTTCCAGGCATCGGCTGACCAGGCTTTCACCAGGGCAACCTGGTTTTTTATTCCCGCAAGACGACCCACGCTGAGCACGGTCCGTCGGTCCTGGTGCTCCGCCGTCAGGGCAAATTCCAGTGAAGGCGAGGTAAGCAGTGAAGGAATGTCGATTTCGGAAGGACTGATATGTGATTGAACGCCCTCATCAATGCCCGCGATTACCTTCCCCCGGGTATCTTCCAATTGAGGATAATAGGGCCACAGCTCCCTCTCGAGGGTTTTGGTCCCTATGGCCAGGATCCCGTCGGCCTTTGCCACCAGTTCGTCACCGATTAGAATCTTGTTAATATAGTCTATGGCGGTTTCTGAAGGGAGTTTTTTGATGTTCCCCTTTTGATCGATAATCTGTCTGTGGGGATCCGGGGTGATGGTTGCCACCAGCTTTGCCCCGGCGCTTTTCGCCGAACGGGCCGCCGCAAGAGATGCATCATCGAGGAATCTGACATGTACGATATCCGGCGACATCGCCGGGTGTCCAAAGGTTCTTCCCACTGAGTTGCCGATGTGAGAGCGGGCTTCCGGGAAGCCTCCGGGGGCCTCCTGTTCCAATTCGACAGATAGCCTGACAATGCTGTGACAATCGGTCAGGTTTTCCACTGGAACAAAGGGATAAGAGCTGCGGCCGCGGTCGTAGAGCACCAGGGTTGCAATCCCGCCGGCAGTGGGCGGTATGGCATTGCCCAGCTGGGTCAGCAGGGTGCCGATGCCCCCGCTTGAGCCCCTGCCGCTGCGCGTAGGATCTCCATAGAACATGCATTGAATAATCGAAACCGGGTGGGCGAGCTGGTGGCTGTATTCGTTGCCGTTTTCCGCCTCCTGTGCTTTTATCAGTTTCTCAAGTCCGGAAAAACGCGGATTTCCGTTTTTTGATCGGAGGAGATCGGCTGCGTCTTCCCGCCACTGGGGACGGGACCCGATGGCGTCGCTCAGATAGAGATCAAAGTAGCGGCTCTCGCCGGCGTGCTCGATTAACGAGAACACTTCCTGTTTATCCGACGTGTATCGCAGCGAGGCTGCCTCCAGGGTTCTTTGTGTTGATAAATCCGGGGACCCGCCAAATAGAGCATTTCCCAACTCCCGCACGCTGTTGCGATGGTCAATGTCCAGGTTTCCGCTGCGCTGCACATAGAGCCGATGTCGAATCTCAGAGAACGCGTTCATTGAAACTCTATAGTCGGCCGGCTTTGACGAAGCGCCAGATATACAATAAGGTCGAATGCGAATAAAAAGCCGCCCTGGAGTATTAGAGCTGAGCCAAAACCCGAAAGCCGCGCGGAATCCGGAAGTCCTCGTCTGCTCCGTTCCAGTAAGGCCCAACCCGCTGCCATGTAGCCAATATCGAGCCCGGCATTAAAGAGAAGGGCGGATTCAAGGCGCCGCTGAATTTCATTGGCTGAAATAAAATCTTCCGAAGCGTCATTTCGCCCGGTCGTCAAAAGTCCGACCCCGGCAATCGAAAGATTAACCAGGTTCCACGCCGCGTTCATTTGGTGGAAATACCTGGTATCTTCCTGGGTCGAAAATGACAATGCTGTTCCAATAGCAATATTCCCCACTGCCCAGCCGCCCAGCACCGCCATGCCTCTCTGGGTGGTCACACGTCGCTCTGCAGAATTTAATTCTACGGTCTGCCCAAAGATCGAATACGTGATGAGGAAAAACGCAGACAGGGCAATTACTTTGCGGTATTTTTTCATGTGCCAGCCTTCTATGAAGCCTTCGTCCTGAAGGGCAGTTCGCAGCCCTTCTGTACTTATCCCTTTAACCATAGGTTCAATGGATGGGCTTTGCAAGGACACAGACACGTATCATATACCAATAAATTCAATGTCCGCGCGGAAAAAATGATCTGTGCGCTGTCACACGCTGCTATCCATAATCGTCTAATTACATGAACGGGGGAAAACCCCCATAGATTGAGGAGGTTTGCCATGGGTAAACACGTGCGCCATCAGATTTTTTTCACCATCCTTCCCGGACGGGAAGACGATTTCAGGGCAATCAAACAGAAAATGATTGCCGAATCCCTCACACTTGAGGGTCTGGTCTCAAGCACCAGTGCGAAGGTTTTTGATCTGGATAATACCTGGGTCGACACCATGGTATGGGAGAGTGCGGAGCATGCATTAGGCTCCCGAAACGCCTTCACATCCCTGCCGAGTGCATCAGGCTTTCTGTCGATGATGGCCGGTCCCCCCATAGCAGAGTATATGATGGAGTTTGTCGCCGACGAAAATCCGATTCAAGGCGGATGAGCTCGGATCAACGGGCCGCAATAATTCGGCCCTCGCATTTTTATCGAATTCAGGTGTAAGCTATGAACATGGATTGGAAAGAACTGTGCGCAAAGGCTTTGGACGGGCACCGCGAAAGTCTCGAAACCTTGATCAAGGAAGTGCAGGACAAGGTGTATTATCTGAGCCTGCGAATGTTGGTCAATCCCGAAGAGGCACAGGACGCAAGTCAGGAAATCCTCATAAAGGTTGTTACCAAACTCTCCCAATTCAAAGGCGAGTCGTCTTTCCCGACCTGGGTTTACCGCATCGCATCCAACACCTTGCTGGACATTATCAGATCTTCCACCGGGCCTAAGGCAATGACCTGGGAACATTTTCAGGAGGAACTGCATACCGACTTGGAAGATCCCGGAGCCCTTTCTCGCAATCCGGAATACGCCCTCCTGCTTTCGGAAGTGCGAATGGGCTGCACTATGGCTATGCTGCTCTGCTTAGTCCCTGAGCAGCGGATAGCCTACATCTTCGGGGAAATCTTCGAACTTGAGAGCCGGGAATCATCGGAGGTGCTCGGTATCTCCGCAGCCAGCTTCCGCAAACGGCTCTCACGGGCGAAGCAGAAGGTGAAGTGGTTTATGGATGTGAATTGCGGTCTGATAAACCCCGATGCCCGCTGCAGTTGCGAACGCAGAGTAGTCCCCGGGCTACACAAGAAGCGGATTAATTCCCGGGGGCTTTATTACGCCGGACAAAATGGTCCCGAGTATGCCCTAATGAGGGAACGGATTCGCAATACATCCCGCGAGTTGCGTGCCCACTTCTCCCAACGGGACATACCGGTCTTTCACAGCCCAGAAAATTTCAGCGAGCAAATTCTCAAGGCTATCAGGTAGTTTGTGGTTCTTATTCTCCCGCGCAGTGATGGGGCGTTGCAGCTCTTAGTCTCCGAAGCCGAATCTCGACAAAAACTATGACAAGATAGTTGACTATGCATGTAGTCAATGCGACTATGTATGTAGTCATTTTTTGAGGGAGGGTTGCATGTCAGGTAAATCCGATAATAGAAACCGTGAGAGCCTGGGCGAACGGGAGCTGGAAATTTTAAAAATCATCTGGAGCCACCCGGAGTTGGGGGTTCGGGACATTCACCGACTCGTAGAGCAGGGGGGGAGTGCTTTGGCCCGAACGACGGTTCTTACCCTTATTCAGCGGCTAGAATCTAAAGGTTTCATCGAAAGGATTGATGGAGAACAGCCTGCACGATACCGGGCCCTTGAAAAACGCGAATCCGTGCTGTCGCGGCTTTCAAAGTCCTTTGTCCACAAGATACTCGACGGCTCCCTGAAGCCGCTGATGCAGAGTTTTCTCTCCGATCAACCGAGCGAAGAGGAACTTGATGCTCTGCAAGCTCTCATCGATGAGCATCGCGAGGTCAAGAGGGGCGATGATAAATGAGTGTTGTACAACAGCTTGGCGTCACGGTTTTACATAGCCTATGGCAGGGGTTCTTTGTGTATCTCATTTCCCGAATGCCTGCATTAAAATCATTGGTTGAATCGTCCAGAATACGGCTGATCTTTGCGCTTATCATCTTTCAGGTGGCTTTGAGCATTGCAACCTTCGGAATAGTTTCCGTATCTCATTTTAACTCGTCTTTCGGTCTGCAAGAGGCAGATCTCTCAGCGTCTGGCGGGGATCAGATGGAAGGTACCCGCGATTCCCTATCTGATCAGAATCCCGGAGATCTGGTTTTAGGAAATGGCGAAACGTCAGTCGCTGTTGCGATCGATGAGGGCGGCAGGTTTGCTGGTCTGTGGTCTATTGCAATGAGGTTTGTCGGAATGATGTGGTTTCCCGGAGTGCTGACAAGCATCTTCTTCTCTCTCTTCCGCCTTTCGGGGACCAAGCGACTGGGTCAACAGCTAACGCCAATTGATCAGCCGGATATCCGGCGGATAAATCAATGCTGTGCCAGTACGCTTGGTATACCAATATCGGGGCTGTATCATCATAAAAGAATTATGAGCCCCGTGGTTTTAGGATTGCTTCGCTTTAGCATCATTCTGCCGGTGGCCATGGTCAATTCACAGGATGAGAATTTAATTCGGGCGGTGCTTCTGCACGAATACCAGCACATTTTCTTTCAAGACGGGCTCTGGCAATACCTGGCTGAAATCCTCGGGGCGCTCTACTTTTTCCACCCCGCCATACGGGAAATGATACGGGAAATGCAGGTTCTTCGAGAAATGAGGGCTGATGACGGTGCCGCAAAGGTGCTCGGCGATCCCGTCGCATACAGCCAGCTGTTGGTTGACTGGGGCCGAGGAGCCCTTCCCGCCACCATCAAAACCGGCTTAAGCGCGTTTTCTGGTTCTACCGGGGATCTGCGAAGTCGCATACAGCGGCTTCTTGGTTTCAAGGTTCAGCCACAGCGCAGAAGTCTTTCTCTGGTTGCGCCACTACTTTTGGCTTCGGTGATTCTTGCGCTGATTTTTGCCGGTGGAATAGGGGCTAGCCGGGGAATAAGCGCCCTTCAACATCAGCAAAACTTGTCGGAGCTGGCAGAAATATCCCAAAAGCTGGGTACCGGAATAGATGCAGTCCGGGAAATGCCCTACCGGATAGAAGTGCAATACCAAGGCGATTTGGAAGAAAGAGAGCCTCCCCAGCTTCACATCGTCTATGGTTCAGACCTGATGAGCGCTTCTTCATCCGAAAAAGGAAGAAAACAGGGCGATGTGATTATCTACGAAGGCAGCGTTAATGCTTCCTACATAAACTTTTCATTTCAGGACCTGAGATGGGCTCCGTGGTTTTCTCAGCGTATTGCAGAAGTTCCGGAGAGCGGTCGTATCGAGATGTCGGTAAATCTCCTCAAAACCGAACCGACCCGCATCGCATTCATTTCCGAATCGGGTTCTCCGGTTGACCTGCCCAGCCTGGTATTTATGTTCGAACCAGTTAATAGTCAAGTATCTGCTTTTCCCCATATCCCCGTCGATCTACAAGATGATGGAAGTGTTGTGGTTTATACCGATCCGCTCCAGCCATATGCCCTCACGTTTTTAGCCCGTGCTCCTGGTTATGCAGATATTGAAGAAACAGTAAATCCGGATGGAGAAATGGTTTTTACCTTACACGCAGTGGTCGCCAGTCGCTTTCGCGTTCTTGATTTGAACGGAAGGCCGATGAGAAACCATGGTTTTTCAGTCATTCCCGGGTATTTTGATGAGATTTCCCATGACCCGCCCGAACAGATTTACAGTGATGAAGCGGGATATATTGAGCTGATTCTTTCTCCCCGATACCGTTCAACTGTTCTGTCCTATGGGGGGCCGGAGTTTACCGCTTATGCGGTCATCGACCACGATACCCCTGCCCGCCGAATTCGATTCGAGGACCAGAGGTTTTCAGGTGCCATTACCGGGGTAATGGGTGACCAGGTCCATATCTCATTTCGCTTTAATATAGACACCCAGTACAGCAGTACCAGGCAGGATGAGATAGGCGTTGATATAGAAGCAGGCAAGGCTGAGTTTTCTCTTCCCCTCGAGTGGCCGGTGACCGGCTTCGACGTCCATCGCCAGGGGCAGTTTCTCTATGCTGCCGATTGGGACATCCGTAACGACGAACCTGTTGAAATTAGCTTGCAGGAATGGCAACCCGGTCAAGCAGCTGATGCTTTGAGCTCCAGGGAAATAGAGTTGGCTTTTCGAACGCCGGAGGGACTTCCTCCGGTAAATGGGAATATTTCCCTGGAGATGCTGGGAGCCTCAAGATTCGATGATTACGGGTATGAAAATCATTTTGGTTTTGTCTATGCAGATGTGGTAAATGGACGAGCTGTCATACATCTGCTCAGCAACATTGAGCAGGTAAAAATCGATAGCTTTGAGGTTTCGGGTTACTACTTCGATTCTTCGCCGATTCCTGTGCCTGCTGAGGCCGGACAGGTTGCCATCTCGTTGCACCCCGCCGCTTCGGTATCTGGGAGTGTTAGATTCAGCAATGGCTCGGCTCCCAGGAATGCGCATATTGTGCTGCGGGATGAAGATGATAGTATAGTTGACCAGGTAAACTCGCGAAACGGAAACTATCAATTCTCCAGCTTGACTCCTGGTAAGCGCTATAGCATTTCGGCAAGCGCGGGAATGTCCGGGGATTCTATCCGCAGGTTTAGAGCTTCAGGTGACGGATCACCAATTTTTGCGGACCTGAGGATTTCCCGTGGAAAGGATATCGTCATCAACCTGATCGATGACGTGGGCAATCATATACCTGGGGCGACGCCTGAAATTCGCTATGAGCATCGAAATCGAGACGCCAGCGGCCTGGTCAGTGTTTCTGAGTTTCCCTACACTGTGTATAATTTTGATCCCCGAGAATTCTCCCATATGATGTTGTTATTCGGGCATGAAGGACGGGCTTTTCAAATTGACCTGCTAGAAAAACTGCGCCGCAGCGATGGTGCGCTGCAGCTCCTAGTCTCCGAAGCCGAGCCCCGTGAACCGGAAGACTGACAGCGATGACAACGGCATTAATCGAAAATCTCGATTTCACTTGCCTGGCCAACGATTCTTTGCGATTTTTTCACTCACAATACAAAGGAGTGTATTATGAATCGTATTCTTAGCGTCACCATTGTTCTGCTTATCGCCGCAGGGGCTATTTTCGCCGCACCGGCTGCAGAGCAGGAGACTGATGTTTTGCGGGTTGGAATGGACCTGCGCTATCCGCCGTTTGAAACCCGTGATGACGATGGAAATCCAGTTGGAATCAGCGTCGATGTTGCAACCGCTTTTGCCGAATCGTTGGGCCGACCGGTTGAAATTGTCGACACGAACTTCGGCTCCCTGATCCCCGCCCTGAATGCCGGAGACATCGACATCATTATCGCGTCCATGAGCCGCACCGACGAACGGGACGAAGCCATCGACTTTTCCGACACCTATTTCTATTTCAAGATAATCAGTCTGGTAAATGCCGACTTTGCCGAAGCAAACGGCATAACCGAAGATTCACCCAAAGAGTCGCTGTCGGGTAACGACGCGACCCGCTTCACCGGAATAACCGGACAGGTATCAGCGAGCATTCCCCAGTCTCTCGGCTTCGATGTGGAAATTGCCACCAACCTCGAGGCTGCGGTATTAAACGTTGTACAGGGCAGTTCTGATGTGCTGATGATGAGCGCATTCCCGGTGACCCGCGGAAAGCGCGCCAATCCCGATGATACCATCGTAATCTGGGATCCCTTCGTTTCAAGCCCTATTGCCATGGGTGTTCGGGACGGTGATGTGGAGCTTCAGATGGCGGCAAACGAGTTTATCGCCACCATGTCCGAACCCGGCGGCCTGTACGAGCAGCTTGCCTCTGATTGGGACGACACCATGCGCGAACTTCTCGGAGGGCGCTTCGGCCTCGAGTTTTTCATCAACGAGAACTAGAAGTACTCTCAATGGCTATTACACCGGGCACCGAGCTCGAAACCAGCAAGTCCCGCCGCTTCGTCGGCGGGCTTGCTTTTCAGTATGGCATGGCCCTGGCGACATTCATCGCCCTGGCTTTATTCGTCGTTCTCCGCCAGACCCGACCCTTCGATCTGACCGCCGTGCTTCCTTATCAGGATGAAATATTACGGGGCTTTGGCCGCACAGTGTGGGTTTCATTCATTTCACTTGTCGGATCCACAACCCTGGGGTTTCTTTTCTATCTGCTTTCGGTGTCGAAGGTCCGATACTTTCGGGCTTTCACCGATGTATTCACCGAAATCATTTACGGCACCCCGCTCCTCGTCATGATTATGATTATGGCCTTCGTAATCGGCCCTGCCTTCGGCTCGACAAACCGTTCCGCTATGGGAATCATGGGGCTGATAATCTATATCACTCCGTACATGACGAACATCTACAAATCGGCAATTTCGAGCATTGGACGCGAACAGTATATGGCGATGGATCTCTTTGGGTTCACCCCCTATCAGCGCTACCGCTTCATCATCATTCCCCAGGTGGTGCGTATTCTCATGCCCCCTCTGATGAACAATTTCTCGCTGATTATAAAGGGGAGCGCGCTGTTGAACGTCCTTTCCTACCGGGAGCTCTTCTACGAAGTACAGCTTATGACCAACAATAATTTTCGATTTGTGGAAGGTTTTCTGCTGATGTGGTTCCTTTACCTCATGATTACCATCCCGCTGTCACAGCTGACGAAATGGATAGATAGGAGGTGGGGCCTGTGAAACTCGAATTAGAAAAACTCTATCATCGCTATGACGTCGATGTGCTCAAAGAAATCAGCCTCGAGTTAGAGGGATATAAATCCATCGCAATCATCGGGGTTTCCGGCAGCGGAAAGTCGACCCTTCTGCGGATTCTATCGGGTCTCGAAAAGGCGACCGACGGAGACGTCCGGGTCAACGGGCATGATGTGGCCGCCGACGAATACCGGAAGAACATTGGCTTCGTTTTTCAGAGCCATAATCTGTTTCCCCACCTGACGCTCGAGAAAAACATCACTCTGGTTCTCGAAAAAACCCGCGGCTTTACCCATGAGGATGCCCACGAGCAGGCCCACAAATACCTTGAAACCCTTCATCTGTCGGACCAGGCTCACAAGCTTCCCAGGAACGTGAGCGGCGGACAGGCACAGCGGGCATCGCTGGCAAGGGCCCTGTCGGTTGAGCCTGAGGTGATTTTTCTCGATGAACCGACATCATCCCTCGACCCGGTGCTCACCTATGAGGTTCTCAATGCCATCAAGGAACTTCGGGAGCTGGGTATGGAGTTTGTTTTGGTGTCCCATGTCATGACGTTTGTTCAGGATTTCGCTGATTACGTGCTGTTTATGAAGGATGGAGTCATTGCCGAACATGGAACGCCGGACATACTGAAGGATCCAAAGACCGAGGCCCTGGCTGATTTTATGGCGAAAGTTCCCTAACCGGGCTACACTTACTAACCTAAAGTTCAGCTCATCAGGAATACAATGCTGTTTTTTGAGCAGGTACGCTTTCGCCAGTCCCGCAAAATACACGCGCTCACGAACAAGGTCAAATCCTTTGCCTCGAGCAGGCTTGAACCGGCAGATGATGTCATATCCTGTCTTCTAAGCGGTAGTTTGGCCCGGGGAGACTACTGGCCCGGAAGTTTCGGCGGAGCTGTGGACCTGATTATCTTTGTTCGAGATGTCACGGTCTTTGCCGCCGAACAATACCTCGGCCCTGATCTTGAAGAGCATATTCCCGGTCACTTCGCTTCTATTGATGGTGAGTACTATCAGATAAAGATTTATGACCGGGAATACCTCGATAGCTTCGCAAAGCAGGATGAAGCGGAAAAATATGCGTTTTTCGAGTCCGTCATGCTTTTTGACAAGAGCGCAAGACTGGAGAAAAAGAGAACCGAGCTGCTGAGCATAGGGAGACAAACCGAGATTCCTGAAAAATTGCGTTCGGCAATCGGTCATATACACTATCTTCTCAATGAGTATAAAACCGATCGATGGCGTCGCAGGATTGCGGTTCTCCAGCTGCACCAGAACCTTAGTAAAGCCATCGAGCTGTCAATTAACGCCCTTTACTATGCCAATGGCCTGTACTGCCCGGCGGAAGACCGGGCGCTGTATTACAGCTTTTCCTTGCCAATCAAACCCAAAAACTACGATATATGCATACAGGAGCTGATGATTATTCCAGATGATACTCTGGAATCCTATAATGATCGTGAGGCGCTATTTACCCAAAAAGTTTTCAGCTTTTTTGAGTAAGCCCCAGCCCAAGGAGGAAAAATGATATACGGCGGCGATAATGTAAGCGAGTACCTCGATCGCATTGAGGATGATTGGAGAAAGGAAAAGCTCTTGGAGATACGGGACATCCTTCTTTCCTATGAGGATCTCAACGAGGGCATGGCCTACGGCATGCTTTCCTACGGTAAAAAGGATGAAAATGACGAGGGACTTTTTGCTCTTAATGCCCAACGGAATTATGTAAGCCTATACATCGGCAATATCGCCAAGGTTGACCCTGAGGGAGCGATTCTCAAGGGTTTGAGTATGGGAAAAGGCTGTATCCGGCTCTCCAAAACCAAAGACGTAGAGGCATCGGGCCTTCCCGAGTTTATAAAAAAGTCCGTTGACCTGTGGAGAAACGGCCAGGATACAGCCTGTTGATTATGTGGGTCTATTCTTCAAATTGAAGCATCGCTTGTAATAGCTTGGGACCGGAAAATCTGTACAATGCAATCGGAAAAGATGCGGGAAATGCAGCAGGCGGAGCCTGCAAATCGTTCCGAACCCGGACTATGTGGCCCGGGTTCGGGCCAGGCTCGCTGCTTCTCGGGCTAGGCGTTTTTTCGTGAAATGATTGTTGTAACCGCCAGTACCAACGCGATTCCTATCAGGCTAATCAGAGATGAGAGCTCCACGGCGGTGTCGGGGGGGACGTCGATTCCGCTACGTTTGAGGTAGATACCAAAGAAGGCCCAGATTACAACCAGCGAAAAGCCTATGTCTTTTCTTGTGATGATGATTGCTATGGTAATCAATGCGCCGACAATGATAACCAGGGTTGCCCAGAATGCCTCACTGAGGCCGAACCCTCCCCAGCCGATATCGACTAAAAATGCCGTGACATTTGCAATGGTTGCCACGGTGATCCACCCGAGATATACGGAAAACGGAAGTTTCACCCACCAAAAGTCTCCGATAGTGCTTTTTTCCTTTCCGATTCGCAGTTTGAGATATATCACCAGAAGTGAGGCCAGGAGACCGAGCATAAATACGAGGGAGAGTCCGGTCAAGGTCCAGTGCCAGGCAAATATCCAGGCAATATTCGCTATGGAAGATAGCAGGAACCAGGGACCGATAGCCCCCAGGTATGACGCGTCCCGATTCTTCGCAAAGGAATTAACCAGGCTGTAAACAACAAAACCGATGAGCAGGGTATAAATTACCGCCCATATTGCGAAGGTCAGCCCGGCGGGGACAAAGAGATTCGGATACATATCCGAAAGCTGTCCGGTATCCATTCCGTTCAATGGGAGAATTGAAGCCAAAGCATTGATGGCTATTGTGGCTGCCAGGGCTGCCGCATTGACGAACGCCCAGACCTTTGTTTGATTCGCATTTTCCATGTGCGCCTCCTTCCTTCATCATACTACTGCGGCGTCGGTATCGGTAGCATTTTTTCCCATAAGGTCAATATGTTGCTCATCAGATCACATTGAACATGGCGCGCAATGTGTCATACTCTGTTTGTATGATCTCAGACGAACTGCACGATAGCCGCCTTGTTACCCGTTTTCGCGATCTCGAGATTTACCAGATCCATGGCACTGATGCGCCTCAAACCATGGCGGAGATCGGCCGTATCAGAGAGCATGAGTTCAGCTCCGACGGCGGCGGTACCGGGAAGGATATAGACATCGATGAGTACGATACTATGTCGTACTGCTACCAACTCCTCGTGTGGGATCCCAAATATCAACAGATCCTCAGCGCATACCGCTATATTCCTATGTGGCGCATTCCCGCAGACCATCGGAAAAACGGATCTCCCAGTTCGAGATTATTTGATTTGTCCAATAGATTCTATGATGATATCGCGCCGGGCTGTATTGAACTTGGACGGTCGGTAGTGAACCGGAAAGCCAAAAGAAGCATTCTCGGTCTCTTCGCGGTGTGGAGCGGGCTCGGAGCCTTGATTGCCGAGCTTCCCCGGCTTCGGTGGTTTTTCGGGAAACTGACCCTGTATCCCGAGGTTCCCAAACATTTGCGGCATCGGATTTTTGCCTTCTGGGATCGTTTTTTTCCGGGAGATGAAACCTTGATGGCTCCGGTCGTGGATTATTCCATTGCCAAGGTTGAGAATGATTGGAGCGGATATCCCGATATCGGGGATCGCGACACCGCATTTAAACGGCTTTCTGCTGAAATGTCCGATGCAGGATGGCCGGTTCCTCCGCTCATGAAGTCATACATTGCTGTTAGCAGTGAAATACAATCATTTGGAACGGCGCTGAACAGTCATTTTGGAAATGTATACGAAACGGCAATTCTCCTACCCATCGAAACCATCGGCGGAAAAACCCGGGAGCAATTTATCGATTCATATACCAGCATAAACCCCGGGCTGTTTAGCTATTGAGGGAAGGTTCCGATTATCTCAAGGTAGTTTTCCAAGGGGAAGCCAAATTGATGCTCCCAAATTCTTGAGTACTCTCCGCTTAACAACGCCCATTCAAAAAACCGCTCCAGAATACCCGCCAGCACGGCGTCGTCAGCCCTGATGAGCCAATGCGCAAAGTCAATGTCGCTGCCGATTGCGAATGCGATGTTGAGGTTTGGATAATTAGTCAATTCGAACAGGGCGCTAATGCCGCCCGAGCTGGTCACATCGGCTTCGCCGGACGAGACCATTCGGGCCAGCTCTTCGGTGTCGGTTGCCCGGATACGGATGGTCGTAACAGCATTTCTTTCAAGTTCAGCATTGAGAACCTGGTAGTGAGCCGCGGTGGGAAACGAGGCGAGACGCAATCCTTCAAGATCATCGATGCTGTCGATCTTACTCTCGTTGCGGCTTATCACCACGAAGCGATCCGGAATGGTAGGGATCAGAATGGCCAACTTTTCCCTCCAGGGACGGTAGCCAAAACCGTCAACGAGTATCCGGGTTCTCTGAAGGGAATCGGGAGTGTATGGCGGCAGTTCGCCTCCGGCTATGGAATCGAGCCTGTCCGGATCAGGCACCTCCCCATTGAGTGCAAAATATCTTGAAAAATTGTCGACTATTTCATATTCCAGCTCGACGCCTAGAGTTTCCGCGAAAAGCATGGCCATTTCAAATTCCAGTCCGCCGTGTTGCCCGATTCCATATTTATCCGGTTCAAATACCGATTCCCGTACTCTCGTGGTGATCCTAAGCAGTCCGCCGAGTTCGTCCCGTACGAAGCGGCGTTCTGCTTCGCTCAAAGCAAAGCCGGGATTCAAAACCTCCGCGGCTTGGGGAGGCGGCTGTTCGGATTCTGGGTAACAGGAGATAAGCAACGGTACAAGCAGCAGTGCCGTCAATAAGATCTGTGATTTCATTGCGTCCACCTCTGCTGCCTTTGCGTAAAAGCTTTTCACAATGTTATGCTGCCCGACGGTTTTGTCAAGGGCGCTGCATCGCCCGATACAAGCCATATGAATGACCAGTCGCCTGTATGGCTTTACGATCAGTATCGTTCCATCGTCATTCATGAAAAGAAACCACATATAGTGATGTATGCCTTGTTACCTTACAGAGATATTTCAATCAGACCTGAAAATATCCGTATTGGCAACCAGATATCTGCAATGTTGGTCCCAATAAACCACAAAAAGTGATTTTATTGAAGAAAACCGTCGCCAACGAATCACGATATGTGTACTTTTAAGAAAACACAGGAGGTTCATATGAACGCATCGTTCTTTACTCTGAGCGTAGAAGCCTACGAACTGGTAGGACATATTCTTACACTCGGATATGCGGCCATGGCCGCTTCGCTTTTGTACTTCTGGCTGACAAAAAATGACAACATGCCTAAGTACCGTATGTCTTCAGTTCTATCAGTCGTCGTCATGACGTCCGCCTTTCTTCTGCTGTTCACTCAAAAGCAGAGCTGGACCGACGCCTATGTATACGAGAGTGGCCAATACGTTCTGCGCGAGGGAGCGGATCTGTTCACCAATGGCTTCCGATACCTGAACTGGATGATTGATGTACCGATGCTTCTCATTCAGATTCTGTTCGTTGCCGGAATCGTCGGGGCTGCTCGGAGCAAGTATATATTCCAGTTCTCACTGTCCGGTGTACTGATGATTGTTACCGGATACATCGGACAATTCTACGAGCCCGGTCGGGATAATGCAAATTTGGTCGTGTGGCTCGTGTGGGGATTCATTTCAACGGTCTTTTTTGTATGGGTTCTCATCCTCATCACCAAGGTCATAAAGGATGGGGTTAAAAATATGGGCAGTTCCAAGGCTGCCGGTATTTTCGGCGCTATTCTGCCGCTGTTCTATGTATCCTGGTTTCTGTATCCCGGCGCGTACCTCATGCCCCTGCTGCTTGAATTGGGAATTGCCGACTACCAGTTTACTATCGTAGCGCAGCAGATGACATACACCATAGCGGATATCGCATCCAAGGTAATCTACGGCGCGATGCTGAACGTGGCATCCACCATCCTCAGTGAGGAACAGGGATTCGTCGCAACCTAATGGCCAGTCGCGATTGTCTTAAAAACGCCGCGCTCCCCCGCGGCGTTTTTTTATATCCCCTTTGCTTACTGAGAGTTCTCCGCACTATCCCCTCCATACCCGTTTGTGATACAACCAGGGACTCTGAGCTTTTGCCTTGGCGGGGTTAGACTCATGCCGCCGAAGCTCAAGCTCAGACTGGAGACAATAATAATGAATTTCAAAAAACTGGGGTTGATCCCTGAACTGTGCAAAGCCGTTGAACAGCGCGGATATGATGAACCCACCCCGATTCAGACCCAGGCTATCCCTGCCATCCTCGATGGAAGAGATGTTATGGGCGGAGCTCAAACCGGTACGGGCAAAACCGCCGCCTTCGCCCTCCCGATTCTGCAACAACTCATCGAACACCGGGGTGGAGCCCCAAGAGCCCTGGTGATAACTCCCACACGAGAACTGGCGGATCAGGTAGCAGAGAGCTACACGGCCTACGGCCGCCATCTGCGGGTACGCACCCTGAAGATTTACGGCGGCCTTCCCATGGCCCAGCAGATTCGCCTCCTCGAACAGGGTAGCGATATTCTGGTGGCAACTCCGGGACGCCTTATGGATCACCTGGGACAGAACACCGTTGATCTATCGCAGGTTCGTACCTTGGTGCTCGATGAGGCCGACCGAATGCTTGATATGGGTTTTATTAACGACATTAAAAAGATTATCCGTGCGTTGCCTGCTCATACCCGGCAAACCCTCCTGTTTTCCGCAACCTACGCCAAGGAAGTGGAAAAGCTCGCGCTATCCATTCTCAGCAATCCGGTCAGGATTGAAACTGCTCCCAGGAACGCGGCTGCAGCGGAAGTGCGGCAGGTCATTTATCCGGTCGACAGGGGACGGCGCACCGAGCTTCTTATCCACCTGATCCGGGAAAATGCCTGGTATCAGGTGCTGATTTTTGTCCGTACCAAGCACGGCGCCGACCGTCTGGCAAAAAAACTGCACAAGGCGGGTATTCCCTGCGCCGCAATTCACGGAGACAAACGCCAGGGATCGAGAACCAGGGCGCTTGAGAACTTTAAAACAGGAGACCTCCAGGCGCTCATCGCCACGGATATAGCGGCCAGAGGGATAGATTTGACGGACCTCGGACATGTAGTAAATTATGACCTGCCTCAGCAAGCCGAGGACTACATCCATCGAATCGGAAGAACCGGACGGGCGGGAAAATCCGGCGAGGCAATCTCCCTTGTCTCACCGGAGGAAGGAAAAAAGCTTTCGGATATCGAACGCATACTCGGTTCAGCAGTGAACCGCCAAACCATACGCGGTTTCGAGCCTACACATGCAGCCGCCGATTTTGATCAAGAGCTTAACACCCGCGACAACGAGAACAGCGAGAGTAGAATGTCCCGCGACAGTGATAAGCGCGAGAGCAGAATGTGCCGCGACAGTGATAACCCGTCAAACAGAAAACCTCGCGACAAGAAAAAGAGCGAAAACAGAGGACCCCGCAGAAACCGCAGCCGGGGAACACAAAAAACCAGCGACAGCGGCTTCCAGGAAAATGGAAAAAACCGCGACAGCGCATACCGGGGAAGCAGAGAAACCAGCGACAGCGCGGATCGATCAGAACGCAAGGGCCACAGAACTGGTCATAAGGCCGACGGTCAACGAAAAGCTGATAACGGGAGGCCTGGACCCACCGAACGTAATCGACGCAGACGCCGGGGATAGGTGGCACTAACAAAAGATCCCTATGCAATGTAGAAGTCCGGCCGTATATTTGCTGGGGAGCTGCTGCTATCATCGGCTCCCAATCCGCATTGGAGGGTACAATCATGGGCAATTTACGAGCATGGCTTCAAGCTTCACGTCTCCCGTCCCAGACTTACATCGCATTCCCGATATTGGCCGGCCAAATGGCAGCCTTCGCAATAACCGGAAACTGGAGCTGGATGGGTTTTTTTCTTGCGCAGCTCTTTGGGATTTTCGATCAACTCTACATCGTATACGCCAATGATTGGGCTGATGTGGAAACCGATTCGGCAAATGAGACCTTCAATATGTTTTCCGGAGGATCGCGGGTGGTGGTCGACGGGATGATCAGCCGGAAGGCACTTGGTATTGCTGCCATATTTATGGCAACGCTTTCTGTGGTCGTCGGTGGGCTGATTTCCCTGATCCAGTTTTCTGCCTTGCCGCTTGCTTTTTCTATTCTCGGCGTGCTGCTCTTGTGGGGGTACAGTTATCCCCCTTTAAAGTTGAGCTACCGGGGTGGCGGCGAGTTTCTGCAGATGCTTGGGGTCGGCGGAGTATTGCCCCTGCTCGGGTTTATGGCCCAAGGTGGTAGCTTTGAATCTTTCCCGCTTATGCTCCTCGCAGTTAGCCTGCCAATCTCCTTGGCCTGCGGCATGGCCACGAGCATCCCCGATGAACCCTCCGACCGCAGCTCCGAAAAGCGTACTGCAAGCGTAATCCTCGGAGCCGTCCCGGTGCAAATGCCTATTATTATTCTGGCGATCTTTAGTATTTTTTTATGGATAGCGGCGCCCATGGTTCTGCAGCCCGCGTTAGCCCTGCGATTGGCTGCCGGAGCCCTTCCACTGGTCCTGCTTACGGGCTCATTGTTCTCCTACGGCGGAAAAGCCGGCAGCGGTAAGCTCAACCGCTTCGTCACACTTTTGGTGGCCTCAAACGTTACCTTCTTTCTCGGAATCAGTGTGGTATTACTTTTTTGATATCAACGGGTGATTATCGGCGTTCATTTCCGTGTTTAAACTGGCCGGTCTCCTTGGCCAGGAATAGTTGTATTTGGAACAGGTCTGCTGATTCAATTATTTTTTGAAATTTAATTGCAGAACTGCCGTGAATGGTTTTTATCAGCCTCCCATTATATTGGATCTGGAACTTGCCGTCCTTGAGTTGCTTGTATTGGAATGGTTGCTTTTCGAGTAAGATTCTGCGTCGGTCTTCCATTTTCTTTTCTCCGCCTGCCTTATCACTATGTCCATAATAGCAGGAAGCACGCAAACACTATACAGATGGATAAGCTGGAAACGTGGTTGAGGATGCAGTACAGTAATTGAAGGGAGAAAACCATGAAACGATTAATTATCGCCCTGTCTTTTACTGCCTTCCTTCTTCTTTCCGCATGCGAACTGTTCAACAATCTCACGGATATTGTTCCACCCGACCCGGTGACGGGATTGGGGTTCGAAGATAATTTTACTTCCGGTACTTTGAGCTGGACCAGGTCATTCAGCAGCGACGTTAAAAACCTTGAGCTCAGCTGGACAGGCCAAGCTGAACCGGTGCTATTGTCAAACAGCGATGAGAACTACACCATTGAAGGGCTGATTCCTGCGACTGAATACACCTTCTCACTCGTTGTAATCGATGAAGCTGATAATCGATCGACTCCTTCAGAAATCACCGTCCCCATGGGTGGTATCAATGCAACCGAAGTCATATTTTTTGATGATTTCGATGACAGCAATTGGGACAGTTCTTCATGGGATGTCAGGGGCGGGGGAACCGCACCTGTGGAATCGAACGGTGTTCTCCGGATTTCCGGAGCATTTTCCCTCTTGATGCATTTTGATCAGGTGCTTGGTGCGGGAAGCGACGTGAGCATCATGCTTGGCATGTATGTCGAGGATAGCAACGGCGACGGCGATACCTATGCCACGACGCTTGAAATTGCCGAACCCAGTGCAAGTGCGGAGTTGCTCGCAGAAGATCATGAACTGATCAGCTTTTATGCCTTTACCGGTACATTTAATTATTTCGACGGGACCAATCCGAATCCTGTTGAGATCGGAAGTAATTCCAGGGTTTCAGCTGGCACCGAACAATACGAGTTTCATTGGGACTCAAGCGGTATCTCCTACAGACTAAACGGAACAGAGGTCGGTGCTGCCGCCATGACTGATTTATTCGGAGCGTATTTTTCCGATCCCGCTTTTTCGTACAGCGGTGGATATGTGGCATCGTATAATGACGGATTCAAGTTTCTGCTAAACCATTTAGTGGCGGATACAACGGAGATCGATTACATCCTTATTTATCAGCCCGAATAGGCACCCGAGGCAAACGGTTTCTAGCTCGGTAATATATTTCGATTGAAATCGAGATATCCACGATTTATTTCACTCTCTTCTCGATGGTATTCGAGTTTTCCCTCAGGATGGCACTCATGCCCGTCAGGAATCTATTAATTACCTCAAGCTCGTCCTGCGAGAAATTTGATACATGATTTCGATTGTCGTTCTGAATACTCTGAACCATATCAAACGCCACCTCGCTAAACCCCGAATCAATTTCCACAATTACCGACCTGCGATCGTTGGGATCGGGTTTTCTACGGATGAACTGGCGGGCTTCCAGGCGGTCCAGCATTATCGTAGTGGCTCCTGAACTCAGTCCGGTAAATCGGGAGATCTCCGTCGGCTTGCTAACCTGCCCGAGCCCCAATGCGGTAAGGCATAGCGATTCTGTCAGGGAAAGCGCGAGTTTTTTTGCCATGGCGTTTCGAAACATGGTTGTTTCTATTCCAAACTCTGCAACTGAATCTAGTACGGTTTCGTAAAGCGTTTTAATCGGATCCATATTCATCCTTGACAGTAACTTTGTTATAAAGTATCTTAAAAATCAAGATAAAAGTCAATCATACTCAGGAGGTACGTTTATGACTGATGAAAAAAACACCGGTTTTTCTGATTTCGAAAAGGCCGCCATGAAACAGAGGGCGCAAGAGCTCGCGGCAGAAGCTAAACCTTCCAAAAAGCGAATCGAGGGAGAGCAGGCTGTTCTGAAGGCTATTGAGGAAATGTCAGGGTCAGACAAAGAAATCGCTGAGAAGATACATGCATTGGCCAGCGAACTTACGCCGAATTTGTGGCCCAAAACATGGTATGGGTTTCCGGCATACTCGAAGGAAGGAAAAAAGGTCGTCTTCTTCTATCAATCGGCGGAAAAAGGAGAAGAACGATATGCCACCATCGGATTCACCGGTCTGGCGAAACTTGATGACGGTAATATGTGGCCCAGCTCCTATGCCATCGAAAAGATAGGCCCTCAAGAGGAGCAATTGCTCAGGGAGTTACTCATCAAGGCAAATTCAATACAGTAAGGGGGAAGGTTTGCGATACATCTATATCGGCGTTGTATAGATTTTATGTCAGGTTGGGGAAACCATGGGTATTCTCGGATTCATCCTCGTGGATGATTGGGCTATCCTTGCGGTATCTCCATGAGTATCTTCATCTCGGGAGGTATATATGTTCCGCATCGTACCAAAGAGTACATTTTCCCCGGGAGGAACCGGGCAAAATCTGTTTCCGACGGTTTCCGGCAGTAATCTCCTGCGCGAGGAGATGGAGTTTCCCCGCGATTTTGGTAAGGACATAAACCTGGTGTTTGTTCCCTTCCTACAGCGCCAACAGTATGATGTAAACTCCTGGCTTCCCTTCACCGGGGAACTGGAACTGAAATATCCTCAGCTTACCCATTATGAGTTTCCAACGATTGACGATTATTCAGCCATAGCGAGGACATTTATCAACGAAGGAATGCGGGCAGGCATAGCGGACCCGGATACCCGCTATCGCACGGTCACCCTCTATATCGACCTTCGGGGGTTTATGAAAACCCTCGGAATCCCGGACAACAGCGAGATACATGTATTTCTGGTTTCTAAATCAGGGGAAATACTCTGGCGCTGTGCCGGCTCATTTACCCGGGACAAGGGTGATGAGCTCATGGATTTTATTGCCTCCCTGAAGAGCTGATTGCAGCATTGCCCCGTAAGCCGCCAAATCAGCTGTTTTCGGGGCACTCACAAAAGGTTTGACTAGCCGTTGTGATGTACTATTTTCTATCACATGCTACTGTATACGTTCCGATTCGCCGAGAAGTATCCCGATGATCAACTTCGGTTGAGAATTCTCGCCGCATTTGCGGAATTCGGCCCCGGTATCCTGACAAATGAAAGCATAGGTATTTGGGGGCCCCCGGCCGGAACACCCGAGCACTCTGATATTATGATTTATCTCGGGACACAAGAAGACCCGGACTCCATCGGTGCAGATATCTGCATTTCAGAGGCTGATCCAAGGAAGATTTGGGCCGGCATCATGGCTGTTGCATCGGGACTTAGTAAGACAGTAGATCCAAAGCTGACAGCCGATGCTCGTGGATTGGAAGCGGCTGTCATGCCCAGTCCTCGTGAGAGGGAAGTCCTGGAGCTTCTTGCCGACGGTGAGACCAACAAAGCCGCAGCCGACATGCTTCATCTTTCGATTTCCACGGTAAAATTCCATATCAGAAACCTCATGGATAAAACCGGTACGGCTTCCCGGGCTGAGCTGGTGGCCGAATCCATTCGGCGGGGCTGGATTGGCATTTAAGATCGGCGGCGCCATAGCCAAGTGATCAGCAGGCTATACTGGATAGCGCGCATGGTGCCTGTTCTATGGAAGCAAATGTCTCCCGCCCGCCGCCACCTGACCAAATGGCCAGCTATCCAGATCTTCATGAGAGGATTACCTTCTTACTACGGAGGTCATTATGGAAGGACAATCAGTATTTAAATCGGCAGCGCCCTGGGTTTATGGCGTTCTTGAAAACAATCATCCCCGGGTTTCTGCCCTGCACATAGAAAAGGGGCTGTTGGCAACGGTCTCTCATCCCCTCGAAGACCCCAAGGCGATCAGTATTGTCACTGGAGACGGGAAAACGGTCTCGGCTGAGGTTCTCGGCTGGGATAATCGCTATGATGTTGCTTTTCTCCAGGCGGAAATACCCGATGTCCCCGGAGATATTGGCAATATCACTGAGCTTGAACCCGGCCAGAGCATCTATAGCCTGGGCATGGATGCCAGGGGCTTGCGCATTCACCAAGGTCTGGTAGCTCAGGTTTCGCCTCGAAGGGATTTGCCTATGGGAGGAATCCTGGAGCCGGCGGTCGAAGTTGACGGCAGCCTAAGTCATAGTATGAGCGGGGGAGGGCTCTTCGGTTCGGATGCCAAACCCTATGGAATGAACTCCCTTCTGCCCCGGGACCGGGGTATGACTTTGGACATGCCATTACTCCAGCGCTTGGCGGCCGAGATTCGTCAACGGGGAAGTGCAAAACCGGGATTTCTCGGTGTGGTAAGTGTAGAAGCCCGGACCGGCGACGGCAGAAAAGGGCTCATAATAACCGAGGTGCGACGGGATTCACCGGCTCACAAGGGCGGATTAAAGACCGGGGACATTATCCTCACTATCGCCGGCGAGAGCACTGAATCCTCAGCTGACTTGTTCCGCATTTTGCGCAGGATGAGCCAGGGTGAAGAAGCAAAAATCCTCATTCTTCGGGGTGAGAGTGAGCAGACTATCACAATAGCTCTCGGGAGCCGATAAACCCGGTGCTCGATTCTCGCCAGGGGCTTGATCACCGGGGATTCGCCGATCACGGGGGATCGTTCCCCATCACGGTGCAGGGTACCGGCGTGGTAGCTGCGATTACCGTTTCCGGGCTTCCTCAAGAAGATGACCACGCCCTGGTTGTGGAGGTGCTTGGCGCTTTTTGTCTCTGAAACCCCTGGCTTGTGGTCGGGAGCGAAACACATTATTCGCCTAGGCCTGCATACTCCCGGGCTACAGCATCTAGAGCATCTTCAGGTGACAATTCTCCTCTCCAGGCCAGAGTATAATATTCACTGAGGATTGTGTTCATTGTCACGGTTTGGGGGTGCACGGGCTTCGCAACCCCAAAATCCAGTTGACCTTTGAATGCCGAAATAATCGGGTTTTCCTGAACCTCCGGGATGTCATACGTTGAGGAGCGGGTAGGGAGCAGGTTTGCCTCCAATGCAAATCTGGCTTGATTTCCCGGGCTGGTGAGGAACTGTATAAACTCATAAATCTCCTGCGGGTAGCGCGCTGTTGAAGATATTACATAGTGGTGACCGCCCAGCGGGCTCGCCTTGATGCCCGACGGACCTTCGGGCAACGGGGCAATGCCAAGATTATCCGGGTCTGAGAAGGCATTGAGAACCGATGCAGTTGCCCAGGGACCGTTTATAATCATGCCGACTTCTCCGTTCTGGAATGCCTCTAGAATGTAGGAATAATCCGAGGCGAGATCCGGCAGTTCGGGAAACAGCGAACCTTTGTTCTGTACGATGTACTCGAGGGCTGCCAGTGAATCATCATTATTGATAAGAATCGTGCCGTCGGGAGCCATCATTCCGCCGCCAAAACTAAAGACAAAGGCGAGAAACCAATGCCCCTGGCTACCCCGGAGCATGAACCCTTCCTTGCCGGTCGCAGATTTGATATCAGACGCTATGGTTTCCAGTTCGCTTAGAGTTCGCGGAGGGTTCGTGTGGCCCGATTCGGAGAGAAGGTGCTTGTTGAAGAACAATCCTAAAACATCGGTCACCTGGGGTATACCGTAAATGCCGCCGTCGTATCTGCCTGAGGCAAGGGTCTGAGGCAGAAAATCGCTCAGGTCACCGTCCCCGATAAACGGGGATAACTCCAGTAAGTAGCCTTGGTCAACCAGCCCGGCAATCCACGATATTTCTGCACGGAAGAGTTCAGGAGGATTTCCCGCGCTACTGGCAAGAATATAGCTGTCCAGAGCATCGTAGAAACTAACATTTCTCACCGTGATGTCCACATCCGGGTTTATTTCGCGATACTCGTCAACCATGGCGTTTAGTATCATCGACTCTTCAACGTTCATGGTATGATGAAACTCAAACGAAACCTGTCTCTGAAACCCCTCGCCAGAGTCATTACACGAACCGAGACCGAGGGACAACACCAAGACAAAAGCCGCCGCTGACCATATTCGCACGTGAAGGGGTTTAATCGATTTATTCATAAGCGTTCCTGAATACAGTGTATGCCAGACTTACCCGCAAAATCAAATTGCCCGGACTGGTACTTTTCAGGTTAGAATAGGGCGTGAGCATTCGAGGCAAACTCCTTCTGTGGAGCTATATAATAGTTATACTCGTAATTGCGGCCCTGACAACTTCCATAATCTTTGTGACCCGATCCTCCATGGAACAGCGGGTGATATTGTCGGTGCAGGATATTCTGAATCAGGTAAACCGGAATATAAACCTGCGGCTTCAGGATCTCAACGACACCTCATTGCTCCTCTACTCCAATGGCGAAGTCAATGCTGTCCTGGGCAGAGATCAAAATATAACCGCAGCCGAGCAGCAGTCGGATGCCGATGCCCTCTCAGCGCTATTTCGAAGAACCCTCCAAATAAAGAGCGGGCTGAATATCCAAATATTTGATGAGCAGCGGGATTTTGCCCGGGAGAATATCGGCTCAAATGTCTTTGCCAGCAATCAGACGAGTATAAACATTGATTCTACCAGACTGCGGGCTGATCGCCTGTTCATTGACTATGTAAACTCCGATGATCCCTTTACCGTTGGCTACCTGCAACCGGAAACCTGGCTGTACGCCGAGGATTATCTTATTCTTTTGAGGGAAATCCCCGGGGGATATCTTATAGTCAATACCCGTAAATCAAATATTAACGAAATCTACAGCGGATCAAATCTTGTGCGGGAGGGCGATGTATTCCTGGTGAGCACAGACGGTGATCTGATTTCAAGCTCCTGTCTGCCCTCAGATGTATCAGACGGATGCAGTCCCGTCGGCTTCGACTTTTTTGATTCATTGGCTGAGTTTGACTCCGGCTTTACCTGGGTTGAACAGGGGGGAGATGAATACCTCCTCAGCTTTATTATGAATCGGGATTTCGAGCTTATACTTTATGCAATGCAGCCGCGGAATTCGGTTTTTCGCGATTTCATTGTTTTGAGAAACACCATAGTCGGGGTGACCATCGGCATTCTGTTAATAGTGGTGTTCATTATTTTCTCACTATCAGCGAAGTTCACCGATCCGCTAATAATTCTTACTGAAAAACTTGAGGCCCTCATCAAAAGCAAGGAGCACAAATCAGAGATTAACTCGTCGGAGCGCTTGAAGATTGAGGATTCCATCATCCATTTCTTGCAGGAGAAGTATCAGGCTGATGATGAGGTAGGCAGGCTGGCTGCAACTTTCTCATATATGGTGAAGATTCAACAGCAGTTTGATTCGGCCTTGGAAAAGGAAGTCGCTGAACGGACGGAAAGCCTTCGGCAGACCCTCCATTCTCTGGAAATTACTCAAGAACAGCTCATTCAAACCGAGAAAATAGCCGCGGTTGGAGCGCTGGTTGCGGGACTGGCTCATGAAATCAACACGCCTATCGGCAACGCCCTCCTCAGCTCAAGTATGCTCCAGGATTTAGCCGACCTTATGCAGAAAATTGTGGAAAAAGATCAGGTGTCCCGATCCGTTCTTTTGGAAAATGCCGGCAAAATAGCAGAAGCATCTGAAGCGGTTCTCAACAACATTAAGCGATCTGCGGAATTAGTGAACAGTCTTAAGCATGTAGCTGTCAATCAGGATTCCGGTTCCCTCTCATCGTTTAAACTTCGCACGCTGGTTGAAAATGTACTCGGCACCTATGAGCAACGTTTCCGTGAGGGCAGTATCACCACCATTATTGAGATACCCGAGGCACTGGTAATCGAAGGGTACTCGCCGGGAATTGTTCGCATTATTTCAAATCTGATAGATAACAGTCTTCTTCACGGGTTCGCGGGAGGGGCTGCCGGGACTATCAGTATTTGTGTATCAGGGCCGGTAGATGGGTACATCACCCTGGAATACGGCGATGACGGTACGGGTATCAGTCCGGAGGTGCAGCGGAAAATGTTCGACCCGTTCTACAGCACGCTTCGTGAAGCAAGCGGCGGCGGTCTTGGCCTGCATATTCTCTACAAACTTGTCTATGATCAAATGAAGGGAAGGTTGGAGTGGGAATCCGCCCCGGGTTTGGGGGTGCGTTTTCTTATCAGTCTTCCGGTTTCACTTTCCACGGTCTCAACGGGTACATAAGTATGAGCCCAGGTCTTTTTATATCCGCGTTTTAAAGTTGACGATACAACTATAAAGCAGTACTTTGTATACATGTTTGAAGATTGTCTGTATTTCAATCTGAATGCCTTGACCAGAAGAGTGAATCACATCTGGCAGGAATCGTATGGAAGGTTAAATCTTACTCCTTCACAAGCCTACCTGCTGCGGGTTGTATTGCATCAGCCGGGGATATCTCAATCAGAAATCGGAGCTGAGTTAAAGCTGGAAAAATCGACGGTGACCCGGCTCATCCCAAAGCTGGAGGAAAAGGGATTTATTGAGCGGATCATACCGGAGCAGAGAAAGAATCGGGAGCTTCAGGTGTACCCCAGCGATCGTGCGAAAAGCATGTCCGGCGAGTTGGAGAGCATCGGCGAATCGCTTCGGGCCTTGATGGTCGAGACAATCGGATTGGAACCATTTGAATCCACATTGGAAAAGGTAAAAAAAATGGAAGTCATTCTGGATATGGAATGATAAGCAATAAACCCACACATAAAAGTTGTAATTACAACTATATAAGGAGGACTCAATGAAACGAGTTGCAATTAATGGCTTTGGCAGGATCGGCAGGGCAGTGTTCAAGCTGATCTCCGAGGAAACAGACCTGGAAGTGGTGGCAATCAATGACCTGCTTCCTGCCGATGCCCTGGCGTATCTGCTTCAGTTCGACACGGTGTACGGCAGGTATCCCAGCACGGTTATCGCATCGGGAGATACTCTTCTGGTCGGCGATGCTTCGGTTTTTATCAGCGCGGAGAAAGACCCTGAAAAACTCCCCTGGAGGGATCTTGACATCGATATTGTCGTAGAATCCACCGGATTCTTTACCAAAATGGAGAAAGCGAAAGCCCACCTTGTAGCCGGTGCGAAGAAAGTGGTTATTTCAGCACCGACAAAAAGTCCCGAGCTAGCTACCGCCGTGTACGGAGTAGCCCATCCTGAATCGTCGGAGCCTAATATATTCAGTTGCGCATCCTGCACTACCAACAGCATCGCACCGGTGGCAGAAGTAATGGCTCGCAGAGTCGGTGTAAAAAAAGCAATTCTGACCACCATTCATGCATACACGGCCTCTCATCAGATTGTCGATCTGCCTTCCAATAAAAAGCGGTTCGGCAGAGCTGCGGCACAGAATATAATTCCGGCTACCACAGGGGCAGCCATCGCCACCACTAAAGTTCTTCCCCAGTTGTCGGGTAAATTTGATGGCACAGCAGTTCGCGTGCCCGTCGCCGTCGGATCACTCTCGGACATCACCTTTGTGACTGAACGCCCTGTCAGCAAAGAGGAAATCAACGAGATATTCAAGGAAGAAGCAGCGACACAACGGTATAAACAGGTCTTGGCTGTGAATGAAGAGGAAATTGTATCGTCTGATATTATCGGTAACCCTCACGCTGCCATTGTGGATTTGACCCTTACCCAGATTGTGGACGGAGATTTGGTAAAGATTTTTGCCTGGTATGACAACGAATGGGGCTACTCAAATCAGTTGGTCAGGGAGATAAAAAGCAGTCTGGGCCTGCAGTAGAAAACGGATTGCCAAAGGTCTCTCTCATGGGCGAAGCCCTTTCTATGCTATGGAAATATTCAGAAGCACGTAGTGATCGTGATCTTCCCAGGTCCCCGCTATTTTCAGATAGCGGGGACTTGGGCCTTCACAGATAAAATTGAGCCGTTCCCCTGCAATAACAGAGGCATTCATTTCATTACCTGCGCAGGGGGTAGGCATGCAATTTCTCAACGGGTATGCTCGACCGGATGGATGAGATAAGAAATCAAACCCATGCCCAGATACTTGATGTTGCGGAGTCAATGTTTATGGAACGGGGCTTGAAGTCGGTTCGGCTCGCAGAGGTGGTAGAGAAGCTTGGGATCAAGCATTCTGCGATTTATTATTATGCTCCCGGCGGCAAGACCGAGTTGTATGTTCAGGTGATTGAGCGGAGTCTTAATCGGCACCGCCAGGGGATAGAGCGGGTTCTCTCAAAAGCCGAGGATTCTGCTGAAGCGAAGATAAACGCTGTCGCTCAATGGCTGCTGGATCAACCGCCGATGAATGTTACTCAGATGGAGCGCTCGGATTTCGAACTCCTGGAGCCGCGTCAGGCTGAGCGATTAAATCATTTGCTATTGGCAGCCATGCTCACCCCGCTCTCCACTGCGCTCAATGTATACGCCGATCGAGGTGAGTTAGCCACATCTGATACCGGATTAGTAGCATTGAGTCTTCTTACCCTTGTAGAAGCGGTTCACGCGTCCCGTCACCCTTTCCTTTCGAATATCAAGAAAGAGACCGTAGCATCGATTGTAGAACTCGTGCTTAAAGGAATTCTGCCAAGATAAAAAAAATTTCTTTGGAATTTACTTAATTGTAAGTAAATTTAGAATATGATAAGGAAAGCAATTGATAATGCGGCAACACGGATGCCGCTAGGTTGGATTCTCTTTACCATCGCAGCGCTTGTTGCCTATTGGTCAGGAATCCTTGAAGTAATTGGATCTCACTTTCTCGTAGTAGCCAATGCTCCGCTTTTGGATCTCGAGAATGTGCAGTCTATTTTGACAGCTGATGAAGCGCTGGCCGTGGTCCAACAATATAATGGGTCAGCGCAGACGCTTTATTTGATATTCTTCATTCTGGATACCATCTTTCCGCCCATCGTCTTCGGATCATTCGCTTTGCTTTGGGCATTCATTCTTCAAAGAACGCCGTTCTCTTGGATGAAGTTTTTTCGAGGCAGTCCTATTCTCCTCATTCCCTTTGGGGTAGGTGTATTCGACTGGGTTGAAAACCTCTTTTTTCTCAATGTAATTGCCGTCGAAACAGCCAATCCTGTGCTTTTGCTTCAGATCGGTCTTGTTTTTGTGCGTCTGAAGGCTGCCATGCTATTCTCCACTTTTGGTATTACTGTCGCTCTTTCCATCATCGGATTTGCCGGTCTTTTTCGTCGCTCTCACCACAACCCAAGCAATACGGAGGTCTCATCATGATTTCTCGGTTGTCAGCAGGTTTTCGTTGGATTTCGAATCGATGGTGGAGGGTACTCGCGGTATATATTCTCAACACGGCGCTTCTGTTTACAATGCTTGCGGTGGAAGACCGGTTCACCGAATTAACGGGGTACCCGGTTTTTGACACTCAAAACGAGCTGAGTCTTGTTGAGTTTGCTGAACAGCTTCAACTCTACAGAGGTGAGGCAAGAGCGATTTACCACTCGTTCGCCGTTTTTGATTTCTTTTTTCCTCTGGTAGGAGCGGTGTTCTTTTCATCGTTTCTCGCCTTTCTCCTACGGCTCAATCCATCAAAATTGGCAGTGCAGATGACACGGCGCAATCTTTTTCTATTGCCACTGCTCGTTGCGGTGGCGGATTGGATAGAAAATATCGGGTTTCTTGCGGTAGTTTCGGCTGGTGAGATGAAGGGCTTTTGGCCCGGCTTGGCGATTCTCGCCAAGCGAATGAAGCTCTTTCTCTTAGGGTTTAGCGCAGTTTTGCTCGCGGCAGCTGCTATCTTTCTGGTGATCGAAGGTATTAAAACCCGTCGAAAGGAAAGGAACGGCACGCAAACTGAGCAATCGCTTTAAAACAGCAACCATCAAATTGGTAGCAAGGTGGCATAAAAATCGGCAGGAAGTGTCTTGTTTTCTACAGGCCAAGAAGAGAGCATTCCTGCCGGTTTCAATTCCCAACCGCGAAAAAGAAGGTAGTAAAATTGCGGCCGAGCAGCCGAGATTTCTGCACGCGCTTTGCATGACTTGCGAGGGTGTGGTATTCCCGTCGTGATTCAAGCAGGTGAAAGAGCACTTCTTTATGGCCCAGTTGCCTCGCCCACTCCATGAGGGTTTTGAAGATCTGGATCCCCGAGCCCCAGAAACGTTTGGAGAGCACGATCGCAATTTCATAGCCATTTTCATCTGGCTGAATTCCACACCAACCCGCCAAGGTTCCGCCTATGGCGACAGCACGCACCCGGCAGCCTTCAAGGCTGTCGGTCTGATTTTTCACATTAATCCAGTCTTTTATGCCCGCTTCATCGAAGTACGGATGGTCGATTAAATGGGTTCGCACCGAATCTTCATTCAGTAGTTCTATAAGCTCTTTAGTATTAATGTCGTTGAGATTCAAGTATTGAATTTGCTCCATTATTGGGTTCTCCGGCTATTCATTGTAGCGTATGAGCATTGCTTCTGGGATCCGGCGATCCGGATGTAGTTGCTCAATAAGTCTGATTGACGGGTAATTCGTTGTCTCGGTCACATATACCACCATTCGTCCTGCATGTATTTCCTGATGAACCACGCGTTTGAGCAGTTCGGAACCGAATCCCTGATTGCGAAAGCGCGGGAGCACGGCAATTGATAGTTCACTGAATTGCGAATTCCGCCGGGTTATGATGCTGATTCCCGCAATTGGGCCTCCGGACCCTTCCCGTACACATGCAAACCGGTTTCCACTAATATACTCGATGACAGTATCCGGAGCGAAGCGCGGGTAGATTTCTGCAATTTCCGATGCTGAAGGAATGTCCGGTCGATCAGGAGTATGTGTCTTGAGTTGTCGGACTATAAACCTATAAACATTCAAAACCCTCGGTGTTTCGTTTGTGAAAATATGTTCAATCTGTTGGGGAATGTCGATAGAAAAATCAAATTCCGGCCGAGTTTCCGGGCTACTTAACGGAATCGAGTAGCAGTTTTGGTCGCGGATAGTACCACGGATTATCGGGAACCTGGCTCCAAATATATTTGTGAACCTCCGATGTTCCGATTGAAATACGGTTTTATAATACGGCATCGTTTTGCCATACTCGTTGCCAAGGTACTCATCTATCGCCGCTTCGGAATCGAAATAATTCTCTTTAATTATGTTCACCTGTTACACTAGCTCTGCGAAGCAAGGCTCTGGAGCTCAATTCCGTAGGAACGCATGTTTATGAGCATGTTGTTTTTTGTGTCTTTAAACGTGTATACATCGCAAAACGCCACCGGATTGCTTCCCGCCGCGGCAATCTCCCCGTTGCAGGCTGCTTCTCGGCCGTGTGTTATGATTGAATGCAAGCGAATCGATTCGCTCTTCGCCGCTGCCATCGATTCAAGAAATTGTCTAACTTCTCCCTTACCACTCAAAGTTCTGTCACCAATCATCTCCCATTCAAAATCTTCGCTTACATGATCGATGATGAACTCGATGTCCGCATTCGCGAAGGCAAGGTTGAAATTCTTGATGAACTGCTTGCGAGGAGAGTTCTCGCAATCCTGGGGTATATCGATCTTCATAGTGAACTCCCGTGATCCCCGCCGAAGCAGGGTTGTTTACTTGAAACGACTTACTCAGCCTGGCTCGAATACCAAAAAGCATTGCAGATGATAGCATATTCAATTTGGCATCCGCTCCGGTCTGCGAAGGCTAACTGTATTATTGATGAGAATGGGAATAATTGCGAGTGGGGATTTCCAAAGCTGGGCGCAGAAATTTAAGGATAGCCTCATTGATATGGGGGGTAAGCTCGGGGATGGCACTGTGGTAACGGATAAAGCTATCGACGGACCCTTCGTTGAAATCAAGGAACTCGCCGGTGGATATATGATCATAGCAGCGGATTCTCTGGAAGCAGGGGTAAATTCGGGTACCGTCGTGAGGAAGAAATCGAGGACCAGTCGGCGATGCTCAAAGCAATGCAGGTTTGGGGAGAAAATGACGTACCCGATAACCCGTCCGCCTGGGTATATCGGGTGGCGCGTAACATCCTGCTGGACAATTTGAGGAAGGAAATCCGAAGATCCGAGATTATCAGCCCGGGTTGACGGTACCGGCGGTCTTGTCCTGCTTGAGGAGCAGGATAGAGATCTTTGGAACAAACAGGAAATACAGAAGGGGCTGGGCTATCTTGCCAATGCTGCAAGGGGAGAGAATTTCTCAAAGTATCACGCTAAAGCCGCCATTGCAGCTGAACGCTGCCTCGCCAAGTCGATAGATGAAACCAACTGGTAGGGGATATTCAAATATTATGAAATGCTCGAGACCGTGGCACCTTCGCCGGTCCACCGTCTGAACAAGGCACTCGCGCTCTCCCGCTGGAAGGATTCCAAAGCCGGGAACATCATACAAGAAAACCCGGCGGGCAAGCCGCCGGGTCTGAGTTCTAAGCAGGACTGTCAGAATTCAGAGATGGAAAATGTCCCGTTCACAATTTCATTGTCCCAGGTACCGACCCAAATATCGTAGCGACCGCCCGGGGGATTGCTGATGGTAAGAAACGGATCGAGACTGCTTTCACTGTCATCAATCACCCACCAGTCTCCGTCTGGATCGTTGATCAGGAGGAATGTGTCGCCTGCGCCGCCGGCAACAAATTCGAAACTCAGGGTATCCTGATCTTCGGCATCATAATAAAACCGGATATCCGGCCCCGGTCCATAGACATAACCGGCTACATCGACCTCCGAATCCCTTCGAAAATAATCAGATAGATCCTCTTCGGCATCAAAGTACATGCTACCGCCGGCTTCCATTTTATGCTGATAAGGGTCTGGCGTAAAAAACTGCTCCAGGCTGACTTCATGCAAAGCATCGCCGAACACATCGGGCAGCTCAGCCACCAGCGCGGCGCCACACATCGTCAACATCATCAACAACGCGATAATTTTCTTCATCATTCCTCCAACTCGAGGATGTAACTGCGTGAGCCAAAGGAGATTACCTCATCAACTCAGCCCACCCTCGGTTCCGTGTTTTCTGATAATAATCATAGGAAATCCGGCAGCAGTTCGCAAGAAAAACGGCGAAATTCATCGATTTCGCTGACTAAGGATTTATGATGAAAACTACCAAGCCACATGCTGCGAACAATACGTTTATGACTGCTTGCGCGACATGGAAAAAATAGTTGATATTATGTAATAAATTGTTGATAATATGTTAAGAATAGTGTACATTGTGAATAGAATATATTGCAAGGTCGCGTGGGGGGCTCACTTGAATTACCCGGAGAGAAAAAGTCTGGTATCACTGTTCAGCACAGTTTTGATAACTGGAGTGTATATCCTGTATGTTTTACATACTTATGATTTATCAATGTTAAAAACCGACCTCAGTATTTGGGGAAGAATCACCGTGATGTTTGTGATTGTTTCAATTGCGGCCAAAATTGTAATCACAATCATTTTTTCCATTCTTTCAAAGCTCACACGCGGTGAAGAAGAACCTTCTTTTGCAGATGAAAGAGATAAACTGATTGAAATGAAATCTGACAGAGCGGCGCATTTTATCTTCAGTGGGGGATTTCTGGTTTCCATGATCCTTTTGTGGGCGGGCTTAGGCGCCCATCTGACATTCCTCGTAATTCTGTCGGCAGGTTTCCTGGGAGATCTGGTTAGCAGCATATTAAGCTTTCGTTATTATCATCGTGGTTTCTAAGATGAAGAAGAATCACATCATTAATACTGTGCGAAAACACCGATTCCTGGCAAATGAAATGACCCAGCAACAGCTGGCGGACCGGGTTGGTGTGACGAGACAAACGATCGCCGCGATTGAGAAAGATAAATATTCTCCCTCGCTGGAGTTGGCTTTCCGGATAGCCAAGACATTTAATGCGAATTTGGAAGATGTGTTTAGTTGGGACGAAGAGTACTGATATTAATTCAGAGGAGCTATAATGAAAGCGTTGAAATTTTATAACTACGGCGGGCCGGAAGTCTTACAGCTGGAGGAGATGGCTGAACCGGAGATTAATGCAAACGAGTTGCTTGTGCGTGTCAAAGCCTGTTCGATCAACTACGGGGACCTTATGGTCCGTAATCTGAAGAATATGACTGTCAAAGACTTTAATATGCCGGGATTGCTTTGGATTCCGGTAAAATTGATGTTTGGAGCCAGAAAACCGAAAGTGCATATGCTGGGAAATGAGTTCTCGGGGGTCGTGCAAAAAACAGGAAAGAACGTCACAAGATTCAAAGAGGGAGATGAAGTGTTTGGCTATACCGGACAAAGCCTGGGTGCTAATGCGCAACTGATAAGCGTAAAAGAGAATATCACGATTGCACAAAAACCAGTAAACCTTGATTTCAAACAGGCTGCCGTACTCCCTTACGGCCTAATCACGGCGTATAACCTTTTGAAAAAAGTGGATATTCAGCCCGGAAATAACGTCCTGATAATCGGGGCCAGCGGCGCTATCGGCAGCGGCCTGCTCCAGTTATGTAAAGCACGGGGGGCTACTGTCACGGGGATCTGCAGCACTGCCCGGTGTGATTTTGTTTCACAGCTGGGGGCGGACAAGGTCATTGACTATAAAAAAGAAGACTATCTGCAGTCCGAGGAGACGTATGACCTGGTCCTGGATGTGTTGGGGAAAGGTTCATACGGGAAAATCAGGAAGATTATGAAAGATCGCTCTGTATACCTATTGGCTAGTTTCAAACTGAAGCAGCTGCTTCAGTCCGTTACAGCAGGCTTGTTTGGCGACAAAAAGGTGAAATGCGTGATGACCGATGATTCATACAAAGACCTCGAAGAGCTAAAAGAAATTATCGAGAACTACGACCTGAAGGGAATTGTGGAAAAGGATTTTCCCCTGGAAAATGCTGTCCAGGCCCATAAATATATAGAATCCGGTAAAAGAGGCGGAAATGTAGTTATCAGATTTGACTGAGGGATGCGATTCATCCGAGTCTTGCATGATGGGGCCTTCATGCTAGAAGAAATCCTCCATTCACTGTGGCCACAAGAATTAATGCAACGGATCAGTTAAAAGGCGGTCATGATGGAACATGATGCATTGGAAGTGGTACGCTTGCTAGACGACACTTCTATCGACCTGATCGTTATCAGTGGCGGCACCTATTTTCCGGGTGCCGAAGTTATTAAAACCAAAACCACCGGTCCCTACTTCGCCGAATTTGCAAAAGCTGCAAAACAGCGCACATTAAAACCGCTTATGCTCACCGGCGGCATTAAACACCGGGACCAGGCCGTCAAAATTCTCGAGGCCGGCATCGCAGATGCCATAGGGCTCGCTCGTGCATTAGTCATAGACCCCGACCTGCCCAATAAATGGTTTGGGGAGCAGACATTTACTATGGATGCACAGACTGCTTTGCGGCTGTACAACGAGAGAGATAGTGACCGTTGCAAGCGATGGTTGGCTCGATTCGGCAGTAAAAAACACAAGCGATTTTGAAGTATTGAAACATACTAAAGATAGGGAACAAACGCATCGCCCTGCTCAGGGAATATAAAAAAATCCCCGCAGGATCGCGGGGATGTGAGGTGCAGGGACTTTGCCCGGACGTGTCACGCGAAGATTTTGTCGATTTCCTTTTTATACATCTCGCTGATTACGTGGCGCTTTATCTCCTGTTTGCCGGAAAGCTCCCGGCCGATTTCGAAGGGACCGGGGACGACGGCGAAGCGGGCGATGCGTTCCCAGTTTTTGAAGCCGTTCTTGGTGCTGACCGCTTCGGCGATTTCGCTCTTTATCAGGTCATGAACCTCCGGGCCGTCGATGAATTTTCGGTAGTCCTCGACGCTGAGCCCCTGTTCCCTCGCCCAGAGTTTGATATTTTCCTCGTCGGGAACGATGAGGGCGCCGAGGAATTTTTGATCCTGGCCGAGGGCGACGACCTGGCCGATGTACATGCTCTCGCGCATTTTATCTTCCATTGGAAGGGGTTCGACGTTTTCCCCGCCGAGGAGGACGATGGTGTCCTTCGCCCGGCCGAGAATCCGGATTTCACCGCGGCGGCCCAGCATGGTGAGGTCACCGGTATTCAGCCATCCATCCTTGTCGATCACCTTGGCGGTAAACTCTTCACGCTTGTAGTAACCCCGCATGATATTCTGCCCGCGGACGAACAGAATGCCTTTTTCACCGGACTTCAGCAGATTGTTTTCCTCATCACGAACCTGCACTTCGCAGCAGTCGAGCTTGGATCCGATAGATCCGGTGATCGGTTGCCATTGTGTTCGTACTGATACCACCGGGGCGGTCTCGGTCAATCCATAGCCTTCGAGCAGCAGAATGCCCACCGCAGAGAAAAACTTATCAACTCCGCTGGGCAACGCGCCGCCGCCGGAGATTCCCGCTACAAACCGGGTTCCCAGCTTGGCCTTTATTTTTTTGAAGACCAGAAGGTTACCCAAGAGGTAGCCCGGAAGAAAAAAGAGCATGGGAAGGATTCCCAGGATGATGTCGAGAATGCGTATCCGGGGCTTGTAGGTGGGCAAAAGCCCCATCACCATGTTGAAAAAATGGCGGTACAGTTTGCCGATTCCCAGGAAAAAGAAAAACAGGCCCTTCTTGACCTTGCTGCCGGCGTTAACGCTTTTAATGACCCCAAGCCGCACTGCCTCCCAAATCCGCGGCACCGAAGCCATCCAGGTGGGATTGATCTTCTGAAAGTCATCCAGCATGATTTTCCCCACCGGTTTTGAATACGCCAGGGCGCAGCCGTAGCAGACGGCGATATACTGCATAACCCGTTCGAATGAGTGCCAGACCGGGAGCACCGCAAGCCAAATGTCGCCGACTCCGATCCTGATTTTGGTATCGATGAGGTCGACCTGCGCCATGTAATTGTCATGAGTGAGCTGAACCCCCTTTGGCTCCCCGGTGGTACCGGAAGTAAAAATGATGGTGGCCAGATCCTCACGGCTGCCCTTTGCAATTTCATCCCGGACGAACGATTCCTTGCCCTTAATGAAATTTTCTCCAGCGGAGCAGACATCGGCATAGGTCATCAGCGTGATGCCCGCGGGGACCTTGACCGAGGAAGGATCGAAATCCCCATCGAGAACGATGATCGTCTTGAGGCTTTTTATGTCTTTTTTTACGCTGAGAATCTTTTCTACCTGTGAGGCGTTCTCCGCAAAGCTGATTTCCACCTCGGTGAAACCAAGAATGAAGCCGACCTCATCCGGCATGGAGTCGTTGCCCCTGGGGACGTCGGCTGCGCCGAGGCTCATCACCGCCAGATCGGCCACCAGCCATTCTTTCCGGTTTTCTGATATCAGGCCGATTAAGTCGCCTCGCTGTACACCCAAGGATGCCAGCCCCGCCGCCATTTTTTCAACTTCGTTGTAGAGTTGCGCGTAGGTAATCGGTTGGAATTGCCCGTTTGCATCTTTGCTGTACTGCACGGGCTGGGAAGGAAGCTTGTCGACATACTCGACAAAGGTTTGCGTGAGATTCTTGGACATAAACACCGCCATTTTTCTATGTATATATTAGTAAATCATAGTATCACGGCGATGGATTCAAGGCCACAGAATTCTTGAAGGGCATTCAGGAAAGAATGCTGGTTATGGGTCCGGGGATATTATCCGTGGGAAAGAAGCAGCTTGCCCCGAACTGCGCCTGACTTGAGCATATTCCATGCGTCATTTGCCTTCTCCAACGGAATCTCCGAGTGGATCAGCGGTGAAATTTTTCCCTCGGAAGCGAGGTGCAACAGGCTCGCCAGATCTTCCCGGTACCAGTTGTTCTTTTTTTCCGGATCTATAAGATAGAGGCTTCCCCGGCATCGGGCGGTGGGAAGGAAAAACCCCAGGCTTTTGGCCACGAAGGGCAGCATCTTGAAAAAGTCCCCCCGATGGTAATGCTCGAGGAAACCGAAAACCGCAACACAGCCCCTGCGGTGAAGCAGCCTGCGGCTTGAACGGGCGCTGAGAAAACCCCTGCTTTCGAACACCGCATCGAGACCCTGGGCTTCGTCCCGTTGTATGAGTGCGTATGGATTTTCCTGATTACGGTCCAGGGGGATTCCCCCGAGCTCCCGTACAAGGTCCATCTTGCCGGCGCTGCAGCTCCCGTAGGCCTTGATGGAGAACAGCCGGGCCAGCTCGAGAAGCGCGCTGCCCACCCCGCCGGCTGCGGACTGAACGAGAATTACCGGTGGCCTTCCCCCGACGGGGAGAAGACGGGGCAATCGTGCAATGCGGAACAACAGCTGCCAGGCGGTGAGATAGTTGAGGTTTATGGCGCAGGCGGAGGAGAAATCAAGACCGTCCGGAAGCCTGGCAATCAGCTCGGTGGATATCTCAATACAGTCAGCGTATCCGCCGGTTGTGCAAAACGCGGTGACCCGGTCTCCCCGGGCCCATCCCTCATCTGCTGCCCGGCTGCCGACAGCGATAATGGTACCCGATACGTCGTAGCCCGGAACCCAGGGGTAGGAGCCGATGGGGATAGCGGTGTCGGTGGACCGGATGATGTCGCCGAAGGCTACTCCGCTGCGTTCGACCTCAATCAGTACATTGGCTTCCGAGGGCTCCGGTCGAATCAGGTTAATGAGCTCGAGACGGTCCGAATTATCCGGTCCGCAAAAGGCCATGGCTCGGCAGGTTTTTGGCAGTATTGGTGCATCGGTATTGTTGTTCATCTCAGTAGACTCCATCATGCTTTATCAGTATAGTGCCAGAAATTACAGGAAGGAAAGCAGTGAACAGTAATCAACGCAATTATCTGCGCAAGGAAGCCCATGCATTAAAGCCGGTCGTCATGATTGGGCAAAACGGCCTGAGCGAATCAGTAGTAAAAGCCAGTGAGCAGGCGCTGGCATCCCATGAGCTTATCAAAATTAAATTTCAGGACTACAAGGATGAAAAGCGGTCTTTGGCAGAAGACCTGGCGGCCAAAACCGGCTCGGATGTGGTCAGCCTGATAGGCAATATCCTCACCTTGTACCGCCAATCCGCGGACCTGGAAAAGCGCCGGTTTCGCCTCCCTTCATAGCCGTACTTTTGTGGCCGTCCTTTCACGGCCCTATTTTCGTGAGCAGTACGCCGGGGCGGAAAAGGCCTGGTTCTATCAGCGCCGCATGGCGCGCACTTCCTCGGCGATCCGTTTTAGCCCTTCTTCCACAACCTCATCGCTCTGGCCAAAATTGATGCGGATGCACTGGTTCCCGTGGTCCCAGGGTTCTTCAAGACCGTATACGAAGTAGCGTCCGGGCACGATGATGACCTGCCGGGCTTTTAAGCGGTCGTAGAGTTCTCCGGTATCTACCGATCCGTCGTCAAACCAAAGCCAGAGAAACAGGGCCCCGCCGCTTTGATGGATCCGGTAGGGGATCCCCGTGAAATAGCGGTGGATGAGGTCCTGGGCTCTCTTCGATTTATCGCGGTAGAAGGGCATAACCACATTTCGGCTGAGACTCAGGATTTCACCGCTGTCAATTAGCGGGCGGGTGATCATTTGGCCCATGGTATTATTGGCCAGGGACATGATGGCGTTTACCGCGGTGATGGCCTGAACTATCTCCTCACGGGCGATTATGATACCGGTACGGGTGGAGGGGAGTCCGATTTTCGACAGGCTCATGCCTAAAATGATATTTTCATTCCAGATAGGCGCAGCATCGACGAAGAGAATGTTGGGAAACGGGGTGCCGTATGCGTTGTCGATCAGAAGAGGAATTGAGTTTTCTTTCGCCAGGGCATCAAGCCTGAGGATTTCATCATCGCTCAGCACGTTCCCCGTGGGATTGGTCGGTCTTGAAACGCATATGGCAGAAATATCAGCTCCGATATTTATCGCGTCGAAATCAACATGGTATTTAAAGTAGTGTTCGCCGATCAGTTCGATTTTTGGTTTGACTGAGGTGAAGTGCCGGTGCCCGATTCCCTGGTCCGCATAGCCGATGTACTCGGGCATGAGCGGCAGCAGGATGCGCTGGATATCCCGGCCGGCGGCCTCCCCGTGGCGACGGGTTCCCGCCCCTTCTCCGCGGCCCGAATCCAGTTCACCGGAGAGCAGGTTGAAAAGCATAAAAAATCCGCTTTGGCTGCCGTTTGTCACCGCGATATTTTCCGGCCCAAGGTCCCAGCCGAATTCCCTTCGCAGCATCGAGGACAAGGACTCAAGGAAGGCGTTTTTTCCCTGCGGGGTGTCGTAATTTGCGAGCCCCCGTTCCAGTTCATCGCCATTGGCCATGATTTCTTCCATACGCCGGCGCCATACCGCATTGATCTCGGGTATTACCGCCGGATTTCCGCCGCCGAGCATATATTTTTCGCCGGGATCCTGCATGGCCTTACCCAGGTCATCCATTAATTCCAGTATTCCGCTGCGGGACGTCAGCTTTTTTCCAAAATCAGACCAGTTAATCATGGTCCCACTCTACATGTATCGAAGGGGACCGTGCAATGCTTCTTGCCCGACGGGCGATAATTGGCGATTATAGTGCCATGATTCTGTTTTTTAACTCCCTTGAGCAGGTGGTGATTCTGAGTCTCTCCGTTGTTTTGGGGCTCATGCTGTTTGACATGCTGGTGATGATTCCGTATCTGCGCGATCGCCTCTCCTCAGAAATCGCGAGGCTTTTCAGCGGACGGCTTTCTTCGGCTGCATTCGTTTTTCTCGCTGTGTGGAAGCTGTCTCCGGTGGTCCTGCGCTTCTCCGATGTGATTTCCCGTCCCATTTTGCTTCTGTACGCCCCGGGCGGGCCGATCGGCGGCATTGCGGGCTTGATTGCCGCGGGCCTGTTCATGGCGCCTCTGCTTCCCCAGGGACGGCTGCTATGGGAGCGGGTGGGTGAGCAGAAAAAGCCGGTTCTGGCCGTGAATGTCACGTTGATGATCGCCCTGGTGATTGTGGTATATTTTGCCGCGGGAGCTGCATTCGACGCCTATAACGCCTCGCGCCTCGGTCTCAGAAGCCTCTAAACCAGCGGGTTATCTGTGCGCTCGGGTCGTACCCGTTAAAAACTTGGCCGATATAATCATATTCGCCGCTGCAGTTGTTAAAGTGATAATCATTCTTCCACTTCCCGATATGGACAGCGGTCTGACTAATCGCCTCTATTATATATGAGATTTCCGCATCGCTCATTACGGGATGGAGGCTGAGACGGACCCATCCGGGTTTTTCACTCAGGTCTCCCGAATCGATCTCCCGGGTTATGCGCACCGACTCTTCGCGGCTGACGTGCAGCAGCCAGTGACCGTAGGTTCCGGCGCAGCTGCACCCGCCCCGCACCTGAATCCCGAAATGGTCGTTGAGGATGGCGACGATGAGGTTGTGGTGAATCTCCTCCATATAAAAAGATAGTACCCCCAGCTGACCGGGACGGGGCAGGGTGTTTTCGTCTCCCAGAATATGAAGGCCGGGAATGGCGTTCAGGCCGGCTACTGCCTGTTGGAGAAGCTGCGCTTCCCGCTCGGCCATCCGCCCAGTCCCCATGGATTCTTTTACTCCGATAGATAGCGCCGTTCTGATTGTCTGCAGAAAGGGCGGAGTTCCCCCATCCTCACGGGCTTCGATGTCGGTCACATAGCTCCGTTCGCCCCAGCGGTTCGTCCAGTTCACCGTGCCGCCTCCGGGGTTATCCGGAACGGCGTTGTGGTACAGACTGCGGTTAAACACCAACACGCCGGCCGAGCCGGGTCCTCCGAGGAATTTATGGGGCGAGAAAAAAATGCCGTCCAAGTATCCGTCGGGATCATCAACGGGATGCATATCGATATCAACGTACGGGGCGGATGCGGCAAAGTCCACAAACGCAACGCCTCCGTAACGGTGCATAATCCTGGCCAGCTCCCTGTACGGCGGAACAAATCCGGTCACATTGCTTGCCGCACTGAACGAGCCGATTTTCACGCTTCGGTGGGAATACTGCTGTAACTGCCGCTCGAGTTCCTTGGGATTAACATCGAGATTTTCGTCCGGTTCGAGAACCACCACCTCCGCGGATGTCTCGAGCCAGCTGATATGGTTGGAGTGATGTTCCATGTGGGTGAGGAAGACCACCGGGGCGTCATTATCCGCTTCTCTTTTAATCGGAAGCCCCCCCCGAAGATCCAGGGCAGGGGCCGGCCGGCGGAGACCGAGTATCCGCTGGAGTTTGTTTACCACCGCGGTCATGCCGCTGCCGGCGGATATCAGAATTTCATCAGGGCCGGCATTCACATGATCTTTTATTCGCTGTTGGGCGTCGTGGTAGGCCCGGGTCATTGCCCGGCCGGTGCTGCTGGCTTCGCTGTGGGTATTGGCCACCATCGGTCCGACTTCGTTGATAAGACGTTCTTCAATGGGATGATACAGCCGGCCGCTGGCAATCCAGTCGGCATAGACCAACGGAACCTCGCCAAGCGGTCCCATCAGGCGCTTATCGACTCCTACAATGTGCTTACGAAATTCTGCGAAATGTTTATCCAGGTTCATGGCTGGTCATTGTATCCGCCCAGTAATGCCGCGGCAAGCGCCGGTATTCCAGGCTCGCTTTCCCTTTCCGATGGTCATCCCCGCCTGATGCCGGCTTACCGGCGATATGGGTACACGCTCTCCCGGCGAAGTGAAGCCGGGAGAGCATTACATAGCCTGTTATTTGAGATCTGCCTGAATGACATGCTCCCGGCTGCTGATTGATTTTATTACCGAGTCATGTGGGCGGTCATCGAGCTTAAGGGTACATACCGCCGCCTTGCCCCCGGAAAAAATAGAGTTTTCCATCTCTTCGATATTGATTTTCGCTCCCCGCAACTCGTCGAGCACCGATGCGAGCACACCAATCTTGTTGAAATGGCGGACAACAAGGTTGCAGGACGCGCTGCTTTTTTCCCGGGCATTAACGCTGTTGACCGGCTTTCCGTTTTCAAAGTACGCCCGGACTATGTTGACCACTTCGTCGGCGATGGCATCGGCAGCCTGGGTGGTCGATGCACCGATGTGGTGGGTGCCGGTAATTTTTTCTGCGAGGGAACTGTGGGGAAATACTTTCTCGCTGGCTCCCGGCTCGTTTTCGTATACGTCGAGGGCTACCTTGAGCTGCTTTCTTTCAATGGCGGATTCCAGCGCTTGCGTATCGACCACTTCACCCCGGGAGGTATTGATAAAGTACGCACCGTCCTTCATGGCTGACAGGAAGTCGCTACCGATTAGGTGAGCGGTCTCCGGGGCGGCGGCAAGGTGCACGGTGACTATGTCGGCCAGCTTCGCCAGGTCTTGGGGGCTCGAGCAGTACTGAACACCCATTTCAGCGGCCTTTTCTTCGTTCAGGCTTCTCGACCAGGCGGCAACCTTCATCTCCATCGCTTGTGCAATGGCGGCAACCCGTTTGCCGATGGAACCCATTCCGAGAATACCGATGGTCCGGCCCTTTATTCCGCGGGCCTTGCTGTAGAGCTTTTTATTCCACACGCCGTTTTTTAGATCGCTGGCGTTGGCCACAATATTTCGGTCCAGGGCGATCATCAGGCCGATGGTCAGTTCGGCTACCGCATCGGCATTTTTTCCGGGACAATTAGCCACATGGATTCCCATGGTAGACGCGGTTTCCAGATCGATGGTATTCACACCGGCTCCGGCCCGGATAATCAGGCTGAGGTTGCGGCCGGCCTCCATGACAGGGGCCTGAACCTTAGTGGATCGCACCACCAGGATTTCGCTGTCCCCAATGTGATTTGGCAGATCTCCTGCGCTTAGGTCCGGTTCGAAGCGGATGTCGGCGCCCAGTTCCCGCAATGCCGTCATTGCATTATCAGACAGTTTGTCAGCGATCAGTATTTTCATAGCTATTACAATAGGCCCAAAATACCAGGCTGTAAATGTAAATCGGGATTATTTTACTATTGCAGAAGTAACAAAACACCGACTTCCCGAAGAGGCCGGGCACCGGAATAGTTTTTGCCGATCCATTCTGCAATCGCTATGTTATACACATAGGCGATCTTTTTTGCCTGAGATTCAATGTAAAAGGATATGTAATTATGAAAACTCTGATTGTTGCAGGCGCCGGCTCAGCTATTGCCGCTGCCACTCTCGAACACCTGGCAAATAACGGAGAACAGTGGAATATAGTCGCGTATTCAAGACAAGATCCGTCAATCGGGCATCCGCACGTGAGCTGGATTGAATGGGATGTGGCCAACGACTTCCCGGGCTTGCCGGACGAAGTGGAGTCCGTCGACGCGCTTATGTACTGCCCAGGAAATATCAACCTGAAACCCTTTAAATCACTGAAGCTGTCGCAGTTCCAGGAGGACATGCATATCAATCTCTTCGGATCCATATCCCTGCTTCAGGAGGTTCTGCCAAAAATGACGGCGGGCGGGGATGTGTTATATATCTCGTCGGTCGCCGCCTCAACTGGTATGGCATACCATGCTTCCGTGGCATCGGCGAAATCCGCAGTGGAGGGCTTTGTCAAAGCCATGGCCGCAGAGTATGCGCCGAAAAATATCCGTTTCAACGCCGTAGCCCTGTCCCTCACCGACACCCCGCTGGCTTCCCGACTTCTCTCAAGCGATGATAAGCGCCAGGCAATGGCCGAGCGCCATCCCCTTAAGAGGGTGGGGGATCCCGCCGAGGTGGGAGCCCTGGCAGCGCACATTCTTGCGGGACAGTATTCCTGGATGACCGGTCACATTATATCTATGGACGGAGGAATCGGCGCGCTTCGATAGATCCGGGCCGTCAACACGCATCAAAAAAAACAGCCCGGCATACGTCGCCGGGCTGTATTGGTATACAAAGAGTTCCGATTTGGCAGCGCTTAGCGGGCGGCCTTGCGCTCCAGGGTCAGGGTGATGGTGGGTTGATCGCACACTTCTGTCGGGCCGTAGTACTGAATCGCGCCGGGGAAGAAGTAGCTGGTGGTTTTCGCCCAGCTGTCGCGCTTTGAGGCGAATTCTTTGAACGGGGCTCCATCAAGCTCGACCAGCGCCTTTCGGATGACCGGCTTCATTGAACCGTGACGCTGCTCCATGTTCATCATCATGGTCAGGGGAATGCCGCCGGCTATCCATTGGTCCGCGCTTTTATCAAGATCCCGAACGCTTGAAATGTATCCGGTCAGCCCGTTGGCAATAAGCAGGAATGCGGTGAACCCGAGGCTGTAGGTGTAATCCGCATCGAAGTTAGAGGGGAATGCGCAGCGGCCTTCGTAACCGAAGAAATGGGCCAGGGCTTTGAATGAACCGGAGAACGAGCCCTCAGCCTTTTCTTCCCTCAGCATTTCGCCGACCATCTCGATGAGCAGCTTCTCCGTATCGATGAGGGAGACCTGTACGTTGCCATGGGGATCCCGATCGAGCAGCAGCTGCTGGCGGATTCCCCGGGGCAGACTTCCAAAGACCTTGGCGCTGTGGTCGCTGAGTTTTCCGACGGCGAACTCAGCCTGATCTTCGAAACTGCGCAGCGTAGCAAAATAGTCGGCGTTGTGAGCTAATAGGTCGTTTAATTCGCCGATCAGGGTTTTCATTTCGGGAATGAACTCTATGAGTCCCTCGGGAATCAGGGCGATGCCGAAATTCTCCCCGTTGTTTGAACGGACCTTCACCACGTCGGCGATTTCCCGCACAACCTGGGACAGGCTCTTTTTCTTCTCCGCCACTTCTTCGCTAATTATGGCTACATTGGGATGGGTTTGAAGGGCGGCTTCAAGGCCGATATGACTTGCCGAGCGGCCCATCAGCTTGATGAAGTGCCAGTATTTCTTTGCGGAATTTGCGTCCCGCATGATGTTGCCGATGAGTTCGCTATAGGTTTTTACCGCGGTGTCAAAACCAAAACTGGTTTCGATATACTCATTTTTCAAGTCGCCGTCGATGGTTTTTGGAACCCCAATCACCTGAATATCCGTGCCTTCCGACAGGAAGTACTCCGCCAAAAGAGCTGCATTGGTGTTTGAATCATCACCTCCGATAACGACGACGGCGTTTAACTTCTGCGTCTTTGCAGTTTCAAGGGCGGCGGCAAACTGTTGGGGGGTTTCGATTTTGGTTCGTCCGGAACCGATAATGTCGAAACCGCCGGTGTTGCGGTACTCATCGATGGTTTTATCATCAAACTCTACGAAAGAATTTTCCATGAGGCCGCTTGGTCCGCCGAGAAAACCGATGAGTTTTGACGAAGAATTAGCCTTCTTGATTCCGTCATAGAGGCCGGTGATTACATTGTGTCCGCCGGGAGCCTGGCCTCCGGAGAGGATGACTCCGACCCGAAGTTCCTTGTTTATTTCAGGATTTTTACCCTGTTTGAATACGGCGATAGGCGCGCCGTAGGTCTTGGCGAAGAGCTTTTTGACATCGGTCTGGTCGGCGATCGATTCTGTGGGCGTGCCGAACTCGACTTCGATATCCCGAATGTCACCCGTAAGAACGGCGGGTAACTTGGGCTGATAGGTATAGCGGGCTTTTTGCAGGGCGGATATTTCCATGCTGTCTCCTTAAAAAATAATGGGCTTGGTTGGGGGAATTGGCGTAGATTGTAGCGGATTTCTTCCGGTCTGTGAAGAACTGCCGTACGGCTGGTAACAGCCTCGAAATAAGGCGATTGCTCAATTACTTATTAAGAAAAGTAAATATAGTAAAAAATATATCTAAAGGGATCTTGCCATTTTGCCCTCATCGGTTACAATGGAAGACAAGGAAACCGCGTACCGTACCGGGCCGTATACATAGGAGCAGTTATGTCCGATCAATCCGTTCTCAATGCAATAGATATTCGCTATAGCGACCTCGCTGAAGGGAGCTGCTGCCTTTCCTGCGGGGGAGCCATCGACAAATCCCAGCCAAAAGCCGGAGAGGTCTGCGTAGACCTGGGAAGCGGCCGGGGAACAGACCTCATACGTCTTGCCGAAGCGGTCGGTGAAACCGGCCATGTGCATGGGCTGGACATTAGTGACGGGATGCTTGCCAAGGCGTCCCGAACCGTGGAGAAGCTGGGGCTGTCCCGGCGGATCAGCCTTCATAAAAGTGATCTCCAAACCATACCCCTAAAATGCTCCAGCGTCGATTTGCTCATTTCGAACTGCACAATCAATCATGCTAAAAACAAAGCCCGGGTCTGGAAGGAGATCCATCGAGTTCTCAAAGACGGCGGGCGGTTTGTCGTCAGCGATATCTATTCGATCACCGAGGTTCCGGAACAATACTCAAACGACCCCGCAGCCGTTGCCGAATGCTGGGCCGGTTCGGTTACCAGGGATAGTTATCTCCGCCAATTGTCGGACGCCGGTTTTGCTCAGATCGACATTGTTGAAAAGAGCGCGCCGTATGCCAAGGGGGAGATTGAAGTCTGTAGTTGGACGATCCGGGGTGTGAAGCGCGGCAGCGGCAGTTGCTGCTCGAAATAAGGGTTTATCAGCTGTTTTCGGGGCATATCTGAAAGCGGTGCCCCCCCGCAAGAGTTTTCATTGTTCTATTACAAAAATTCTGCAAATCGGTTTTGTCCGAGTCATATCTCCGCCATCCACGTGGCATGAAAATGTCCTTCCAGGGGTGTCGCAATCACTTTGCACAGCCTCGTATTCGCGCTGTAGCCCCAAAAACGCGCTTACCCCTGTCTGGACAAACCCGCTAATGCAGGATCTTTGTAATGCTGTTCTTTCTGCAATATCCAAAATATTGCTTCTGCTAAGTGCCGTGCCACGGCGATTATTGCAACCTTATGATTACGTTTAGTACGAACTCTCTTGTAGAGTTTTACCGTATGTCGGTTCGCCCAATTTCTTTGATTAAGACAGGTTACATTAGCTGCTTCAGTAAGTGCCCACTTCAAGTATCGATTACATGCTTTCGATGTTCGACCATAATGAGTTTTACCTCCGCTCGAGTGAACGCGCGGCGTTGTACCACAGTATGATGCAAAATGTTCAGCGGTCTTAAAGCGATGTATGTCTCCAATTTCATGCACAATGACTGCGCTGAGAATAAATCCGATCCCGGGAATGGATTTCACCAACTTCATTTCAGCATTTTCATCAAACGCTTCATGCATTCGTTGTTCGCAGTCGGTGATAGATTGCTTAATAAACGCGAGATTATCGAGCTTGAGTTTCATCATGGTGCGGGTATGCTCGGGGAGTTTTGGCATTACCTTCTTCATGGCTTCTGTACCTGCTTTTCCGAACAGATCGCTCACATCATTGAATCGAAACCCATATTTCTCGAACCCGGCATGAATTTGGTTCTTTTCACGTATCAACTCCTGAACGAACTGCATCCGGGTTCGATAGAGTTCTCGTTTATCACGCAATTCTCCTGGTGGAATCCACACAGTAGGCAGTGTGCCTGCTTTTTGAAGTTTATTGAGACCTTCAGCATCGAGTTTGTCAGTTTTGTTAAACATGGCCATCATCAATTTTGACTTACCGGCATGTACCAGCAAGGGGTTCATGCCGGCCTCCTCAATCTCATCCACAATCCAGTACCAACTTCCGATCGTTTCAAGTGCGACTTCCTGTCCCGGCTCAAATTGTTGGAGAAAATCACGAATACACCCGTGAGAATGTTCTATGCGCTGTGAGGATTTCCTTCCATTTTCGTCCTCAATTGCAGCCACGGTATACCGTTTATGGCTGTCGAGGGATATAATAGTATTACTCATTTGGTTGTCCTCCTCCGGTATTTAATATAGACCCTGACTGGCAGGATCTCGGGGGAGGCACCGCTTTCATACCATCACTCTAATAATGTACAAGGAGGGATTCTATGAAAAAGAATCTGAAGTCTCTCATACGCAAAAAGCCTCAGGGCGACAAGAAGCAGGCTCAGTGCTGTGCCAAGGTTTCTCCCGTCGTTGCGGGCTGTCACGACTGAACGCGGTTACCCGCGTGTGCCCCTCGGGGCCCGAAGGGCCGCTGAAACGGCGGTCCTCCGGTTTTTCTTTTCTGTAAGGATACTCCTATGGCGGAAATTCTTTCGAAACACAACATTCTCACCCGGCTTCATAACAAAGACGAATGGCTCCTGGTCAATCTTCTTCATCAGCAGGCGGACATTATTGAAGCTGATCTCGCAGATCAGATTCAAAATGGTGAAGTACTCAACGCTGGTATCTCCGGCCCGGAGTACATCGAGTTAAAAGAGAAGGGGTATATAATTGATGATGCCCTCGAAGAGTCGAAATTCCGGCTTGCCTACGGAGATTTTATACGCGCCAGGGACGAATCGGAAGTTCAGGTTTTCTACGTGCCTGGGTATTCCTGTAATTTTGCCTGCGGCTACTGCTATCAGGAAGGTTATGAGCATGCCGCCCATCCGCAACAGGACGGAGTCATCGATGCCTTTTTTTCATATATCGATCGCAGCCTTGCAGGACGGTCCTGGTACCTGACGATTTTTGGCGGCGAACCTTTGCTGCCGGGGCCCAATCAGCGTCGAATTGTTGAAAAACTGATTAAAGGCTGTAACAGCAAGGGTGTATCCCTGGCTGTGGTGACCAACGGATACTATTTAAAATCCTATATCGATCTGCTCTCTACCGCGGACATCAGAGAAATTCAGGTGACTCTTGATGGTGTGGGCGATGTGCATAACCGGCGCCGGCCGCTCAAAGCATCGGTCCACGGTGACCGTGATCCCTCGAGTTTCGAGGCGGTTGTGGCCGGTATTGATGCAGCCCTCGATGCGGGTTTTGTTGTAAATATGCGCACGGTTCTGGACCGGGATAATCTTCCGGCTCTTCCCGATCTGGCAGATTTTGCTATCAGGAAGGGCTGGACGGGCAGGCGGAATTTCAAAACCCAGCTCGGACGGAATTACGAGCTTCATTCATGTCAGGCGAGTCAAAAACGCCTGTACAGTCGTCTCGAAATGTATTCCGACCTTTTCGATCTCATTTGTGAGCATCCCCGGGTCCTGGAATTCCATGTTCCGGCGTACAGCATCTCTCGCTTCCTGTTTGAAAACGGCGAACTTCCCATGCCCCTGTTCGACAGTTGCCCAGGGACAAAAATCGAATGGGCCTTCGACTCAAGCGGGAAGGTGTATGCCTGCACCGCTACGGTGGGAAAGTCTGGGCAGGAACTGGGATCTTTTTATCCGCAACAGAATCTGGACACCGATGCTGTGGAGCTGTGGGAGGATCGGGATGTCCTCTCCATAGATGAATGCCGCAGCTGTTCGCTCAACCTCGCCTGCGGGGGGGGGTGTGCGGCGATTGCCCTCAACCGCAACGGCGGGCTAAACACACCGGACTGCCGGCCGGTTGATGCCCTCATGTCCCTGGGGGTAAGCCTGTACGCCAGCCTGGACTTACCGACGAGGACTGAACTATCAGGAGGAAGTGATGGCGGGTAAAATACATGAAATCGATTCGGAGGAATACCAGGAGGCGGTCCTCAATCAGAACCTTGCCGTTTTGGATTTCTACTCAACCGAATGCCCTCCCTGCGAAGCTCTGGCAGCAAAATTCGAGGCTCTTAGTGAGATCTATGGCGACCACATTAGATTCGTCAAAATTTTCCGTCAGGGAAATCGGGATCTTGCCCTCAAACTCGGGGTTACGGGTAGCCCGACCCTTTTATTCTACCGGGCCGGCGAGATGGTCGGCGACAAACTCACTGGTGGCATAAGACGATCGGCAATTATGAAAAACCTCGATAGTTTACTAGGCGAAAGCCGGGCAGCGGAACTAAAAACCCGGATTAAGGCTGTTGAGACGACGGCCGATGCGGTAATTCTCGGCGGGGGACCTGCAGGACTGACCGCCGGTATATACCTAGCACAGGCTCGCCTAAAAACCATCCTTGTGGACACCGCCCTTCCGGGAGGCTATGTAGCGACGACGCACCAGGTATCAAATTACCCAGGCTTCGTTGAGCCTCAAACCGGCATGATGCTCAGCCATTACATTAGTGAGCAGGCCAAAAAAAACGGTGTCGATTTCCGGGCTGCTGTTGAAGTAAATGAGGTCAACCTAAAGGAGCGAACCGTCCGGATTGACGGATTTGAGACGATCAGGGGAAAAAAGCTGCTCATCGCCACCGGATCGAGCCCACGGCCCCTGGGAATCCCCGGGGAACTCGAGTTCCGGGGAGACGGAATTTCGTACTGCGCCACCTGCGACGCAAAGTACTTCGACGGCAAGGACGTGATTGTTGTGGGCGGGGGAAACTCTGCCATTGAAGAGGCTCTTTTTATCAGCAAGTTTGCTAAATCAATAACCATCGTTCATCAATTCGATGATCTTCAGGCTAACAAATTAGCCCAGGAGAAAATCTACGCAAATCCCAAGGTTGAATTCCTGCTCAGTCATGAACCAAGGGAGTTCAAGCGCTACGGCACCATGGACATGGGGGTGGTAATCGAAAACCTCAAGACGAAGTCGAGAAGGGAAATCCGAGCACACGGGATTTTTGCTTTCATCGGATTTATGGCAAATCTCGATGGTCTCCAGGGATTAGAGCAGGACCAGTGGGGTTACATTAAAACTGACGGAGAAATGCGCACCAATATCGACGGAGTGTATGCCGCAGGTGATATTACATCCAAGATGTATCGGCAGATTACCACAGCGGTGAGCGATGGTACCATCGCTGGAATAAGCATGAGCAAGGAAATATCAGGATAGCACCCAGATAACCCCGCGCATTAATTCTATTGCACAACAATCCGGGCATACGCATAATCGGATTATATGAACGATGCTGATGCCCGAATTTTTTCCCGGTTGTCCTCCGAACTAACCATCAATGAAAAACAGATACACGCCGTCGCCGAACTTCTCGATGAGGGATCAACGGTTCCCTTTATCGCCCGCTACCGAAAAGAAAAAAGCGGAAACCTCGATGAGACCCGCATTATAGCCATCCGGGACGGTTTAGCCAAAAACCGGGACCTGGAAAAGCGGCGGGCTTTTATCCTAGAAAGCATAGATAAACAGGGAGCCCTTACACTGGAACTTCAACGGGACGTTCAGAGCGCGGGGGACTCGAACCGTCTGGAAGACCTGTACCTTCCCTACAAGCAAAAACGGGAAACCCGAGGGTCCCGAGCCCGAAAGCAGGGCCTGGAAGATCTTGCCCGGAAACTTGCATCCGGTGCTGTCCATGACCCCCTTCTCGAGGCAGCCCATTTTGTTTCCCCTTCTGACGGTCCGGCTAGTGCTGCCGATGCCCTCACTGGCGCTCTGGATATCATTGCCGAAGATATCAGCTTAAATCCCGACCTGCGACACAGTATGCGGATTCTTTTTCGCGAGAACGGGGTATTACAATCTCTCGCCGTGAAAAAGAAACAGAAAGAGGAGGCGGCGGCAATCTACCGTGATTATTTTGAACACCGGGAAGCGATTAGTCGAATAAAGGGACATCGGCTACTGGCAATGCTCCGGGGTCAGCGGGAAGGTTTTTTGCGACTTTCCCTTGAGCCCGATCGGGAACAGGCTCTGAAGCTCATCGGCGCAATACATTTCAAGGGACTGCCCCAGCCCTTCCTCCGAACTCCTGCCGGCGAGGCATTGCGTCGCGCCGCCGAGGACGGGTATGCCAGACTGGTAAAACCTTCCCTGGAGAACGAAATACTGAAGCTCAAGCGGGAGGCCGCCGAGAAAGAAGCCATCTCGGTTTTTTCTGAGAACCTCAGACAGCTCCTTTTGTCGCCACCGTTGGGACCCCGCATTACACTGGGGGTGGATCCGGGCCTGCGAACCGGCTGCAAGTTGGTGGTGATCGGGCGGGAAGGAGAACTACTCGAAAGCTCGGTAATTTATCCGCTGGCTCCTCGGGAAGATACCGAGGGGGCAGCCAGAACCGTCCACGGGCTTGCCGATAAATACCGGATTGAAGCGGTTGCGGTCGGCAACGGAACCGGGGGGCGGGAAGCCCTCAGATTTATTAATGAACTCGCCCTGGGTCCTGAAGTTACCGTTGCCTCGGTTAACGAGAGCGGTGCTTCGGTATATTCTGCCTCGGAAATCGCTCGACGGGAATTTCCCCATGAGGACCTCACCGTGCGCGGAGCCGTTTCCATAGCCCGCAGGCTGGTCGATCCCTTGGCTGAGCTGGTGAAGATTGATCCCCGCTCAATCGGAGTTGGCCAGTATCAGCACGACGTAGACCAGAAGGCGCTACAGACCAGCCTTGCCGATGTGGTGTCAAGCTGCGTAAACGCTGTCGGAGTAAACCTCAACACCGCCAGCGACGAGCTTCTGTCCTACGTTTCGGGCTTAAGCACCCAACTCGGTCGTAAAATTGTCGAGTATCGAGTAAAAAAAGGAGGCTTTCGAACTCGTCAGCAATTGCTTAACGTCCCTGGACTCGGGGAAAAAACCTTCCAGCAGGCTGCCGGTTTTTTAAGAATACTCGACGGAGACCACCCGCTGGACGCCTCGGCTGTTCACCCGGAGCGCTATGCCCTGGTGGAGCGCATGGCGAAGTCGGGGGGGTATGGTCTTGCCGACCTGATACGCGATTCTACGCTGCCCTCAACAATTCCCATTGATCAATTCGTCGAAAAAGAGGTGGGACTGCCCACACTGCAAGATATCATTTCTGAACTTGAGAAACCCGGAAGAGATCCCAGGCCGCCATTTGAGGATTTTGCCTTCTCAGAAGACGTCCATACTATAGAAGATGTAAAGCCCGGTATGCGGCTTCCCGGCCTTGTGACGAACATCACAAAGTTCGGCGCATTCGTCGACATCGGCGTACATCAGGACGGCCTTGTCCATATCAGCCAGATGGCGGACCGCTTCGTCTCGGACCCGGGAGAAGCGGTGCGGCTCGGCCAAAAAGTGATCGTCAGGGTATTAGAGGTAGATGCCAGGCGCCGGCGGATATCTTTGAGCTTGAAGAAAACATAAGACCAGCCAAGACGAAAAATCCTCGCGGTTCAGCGTAGATGGATTTATACTGGAATCATTGAGTGATGCAGGAGGAACGATGTCCAGGAAAACCATTACCGTGAAAGAATTTGCGGTGGAGTTGGCCGAAAGACTCAACGCAGGAAAAGATGTAAATTGCTGCAAGCAGGAGATTCTTAACCTGGTGAACATAGTTGTGAAGCGTATTCCCGCTGAGCCCATCGAAGTGGAGTGGAAGGATTGAAAGTGGGTGAAGGGGATAAACGCGGACTGCTTACAGAAATTGAGGCTTTGGAAAAAAAAGCACCGGGCCTTGATGACCTGCATCACGCTTTCGGCGGGGTGTTTGCGGATTATTTATCTGAGGCGTTGAAGAATCTGCGAATCCGGGAAGTGTTTCATCCTATTCTGCTCGACCCCTGGAATATTGGTGACCCGAAATCCTTCGTCGTCTCGAACAACATTTCGTTCCATCAGCTTTTCGAACTGCAGCAGGACATGCGGGCATTTATGTGCGAGCTGCGCAGGCGTTATATGTGCGATATTGATGAAATTATCGATTACGCCGGGCCCCACCTTCCATCGAGTTTGAGCTATAGCGAGAAGAGTCTGGTACTGTTATACATCCTCAACCGGATGTGCGAGGCCCAGAATGATCTGCTTGAGAAGTTGGTTTCTTCATCTGATATCAGCCGCGATGTGTATGACCATTAGTAAGTGCCCCAAAACAGCTGATCGAATCAACATAACTCTTTTGCCAGTAGTCTTCTATGACACGATTACCGCTCATAGGAGATTACCATGGCATTTTACCCCCGATTCTGTCCGTACTCGGACTGCTCTCAGCATCATCGCGACAGAGAATCAAGCCGATGCTGGTTTGTCCGAAACGGCCACTATCACTGTCGCCGCCTCGGTTCTTCACAGCGCTATCGCTGTAAGCATTGCCGTCGATACTTCTGCGAAAGCGCGTTTCACCTCGATTATCGCGCACATCATCGCCTCGATTACCGGCGCATCTTCTCTTCGATCAACTCGGCTTCCGGCATCCGCGACATTGCCCGGGAGTTTTATGTCACCGACAAGGTCATTCTCAATCGGCTGAGCCGATTGTCCCGTCAGGCAATCGCTGCCATGGCCCAGTTATTGAGCGATCATACAATCGATGAGGATATTGCCGTTGATGGGTTTGAAAGCTTTGTATATAGCCAATACTGGCCGAACAACTTCACCCTCGCGGTAGGTTCCGACAGCCAGGTTGTCTATGCGTGCGACTATGCGCAGATGCGGCGCAAAGGGCGGATGACCCCCGCACAAAAGCGCCGGCGCGATGAGCTCAATCGCCGGTATCCTATTGCAGGGGGACAAATTGCGCGATCTTTCCGTGATGTGATAAACACCATTCTTCCCAGGTGGAGGGCTTATTCATCGAAGAAGCCATGCTATCTCTTGAGCGATGAAAAACTCGAATACCGCCGTGAGCTGTTCGCTCACCGGGACTGGGCGGCGTTGGAAAATGCAGGGAAGGTACTCCATCACCGAACCTCATCGAGGGTGGTCAGGACCACTGAGAACCCCCTGTTTCCGGTGAATTACCTGGATCGGGAGATACGAAAGGATCAATCCTGTCATGTCCGCCAGAGTGTGCAGTGGTCAAAATCGGTGAACAACAGCATGGAGCGGATGATGATTTACATCGCCTATCATAACCTGCTCAAGCCGTATCGGATAAACGGACGAAACGATATCAGCCATGGTGAGGTTGCGGGGTTTGACCGAAAGCGGGTACTCACGTTGGCAAAAAGGATGTTTACACAGCGGGCCTTCGTTCATCATCTGGTGCTGGACATCAGCCAATGGAAGACCTGGCACCGGATCTGGAAGACACCGGTGAGTGCGCTAAAGATCGACCTACCCGATTATGCGGTGGCCTGAGGAGCGGGAAATCAGCTGTTTTGGGGGCACTTTCAAATAACCCTCAAGCATCCCTTTTCCCGGGGGAAAACTGGTAGCACACTCAAATAGTCGAAAAAGCGTTTGATGAGGGTTTCGAAGTCTTTTCCTTTATCGGCTTGAATCATAAAAAACGCCTTCGATTCTATACCCGCACCGAATGGTCCGTGGATGACTTCCACATTTTCACCGGTTTTATAGATTGAAAAGATGCTGTGAAGTAGTTCAAGCTTATCGTTGAAATTTCCGCTCTTTCTGTTTATCAGGTTAATTATATGCCGGTATTCATGGAGATATTCCTGATAGAGATAAGAAATTTTGGCATGATTTCCGCTTCGCAGGCCACGAATTATTTGCTGTGTCCGGTGCCGCTCGGTTCGGAAGAAATGGATTAGAACGATGTCCTCATGGCTAAATCCTGAGAATGTCCCGGGATTCAACAAATCGTCATATTCCAGAGTGTGAATCCTCCTCAGCTCATCGTGAAGGTGAAGATAGGCTTCTTCGGTCCCCGGTCCTGAACTGAGGCTGTCAACGATATATTGGCGGCGGTCGAAAAAACCGCCGTTCTGTTCGATTCGTGAGACGCTGAAATCCGGAGTATTAGTACATATCTGGAGTCCGCCGTTCCAGATAATGGCGCCGCTGGCAAAATCGCCCTCTTCGCCAAAGTAAGATTCTTCGACTGATTTTATCATAGCGGCAAGTTTATTGCCTTGGCCGGCCAGGGGATGCTCTGCGCGTGTTTCTGGCTGATCCGATAGGCAGTAAAGCATGAGCGCGGTGAATGATGCCGAGGCATTTAATCCTCCCCCGGGAAGCAACTGTGAGTTGCAGTATGCATCAAATCCTCTAATGCTTATGTTATTTTGAAGCAGCTTTGCTGCTGCGCCACGGATTAGCGCTGATGAACTCGCGGCTTCACTTTCGACGGGTTCAAGTTCTGATATGTCGAGATGAAATGGATGTTCATACCCGTCGGAGTACAGCACAACCTGCTGATCATCCCGGTGTCTGAGGATTAATAGGATGTCCGGATTAACCGCTGTTCCAAGGCTTAGACCTCCCCAGCTCTCCGCGTGGTTTCCCGCGTACATCAGTCTGCCCGGCGAGCTGTAGATGTAGACCTGATCACTCTCATTGATGTTTAAAAGTGAGCGGGCATTTTCACAGAGACTGTGGTATCGCAACGGCAAATTGCCACGGTCAGCTTCGTCCAGGATTCCCGAATTCAGCCCCAAACTGGTTACCAGGCGGCTGGGGAAACCGGTGGACCCTACCAGTTGACGAACGTCACTGAATTGCATGATTCCTCCGGATTCGACAAAGCCCATTGGCTTTCTTATAATCAACTATAAGCAATCCCGGCCAAAGTTGCCAAACCGTCGGGGAGCGAGGATGGAAAATTGGCTAGTAACAGGCTTATCTGGAAAATCGAACCGGCGGTTATGAACTATCCCTGGGGAAGTAGGGATTCAGTTGAAAGGCTATTGAACAGAAGCAATGCATCGGGTGAGCCTGTCGCAGAACTTTGGTTTGGGGCTCATCCCAGGGGGCCCAGCGTCGTGAGCGGAAGCAAAGCTACCCTGGCGGATCTGTTATATGCGGATCCGAAGGGTCTTTTGGGTGATAAGACTGCACAGCAGTTCTCGGGAAGATTTCCCTTTCTCTTTAAGGTCTTATCAGCTAAAAAGGGGCTGTCCATTCAGGCGCATCCGAGCAAGACACAGGCCGAAAGGGGATTTTCCCGGGAAAACAGCGAAGGTATCCCCATTGACGCACCTCATCGTAACTACCGCGATGACAATCACAAGCCTGAGTGCATCGTTGCCTTGGAAGATTTTTGGGCACTCTCAGGCTTTCGTCATCCCGAGCATATCGCCGGTCACTTCCGGGGGTGCTCACAAAGTCCTTTGGGGCTAAGGCTTGAGACCGCCCTCGAAGCAACGGGAGCACATGATGAGCAGCGACTTCGGGAATTCTATTCGATATTGATGTCTGCACCCGTCGAGTCCCAACTGGAACTATTATCTTATGTTTTGGATTATCAGAAAACCGTACCCAATAGAGATGATGCTAAAGGCCCCTGGTACTGGTTGGGAGAACTGAACCGGCAGTTTCCCGATGACCCCGGGGCCCTGGCCCCCTTGTATCTCAACGTAATCAGGCTTCGTCGGGGAGAAGGTCTATTTATGAACGCTGGTTTGTTGCATGCATATCTTCGGGGCACCGGTCTGGAAATCATGGCTAATTCTGATAATGTCCTCAGGGGAGGCTGCACATCCAAACATGTCGATCCTCCCGAGTTGGTGAAAGTTTTAAACTTTGTCTGCGATGAGCCCCATCTGGTACAAGCCGACGAAGCCGGGTGGTATCCAAGCCCTGTGCCGGAATTTCAGCTTGCGAGAATTGAACAGGATGGTGAGTTGCCCCGCTCTGTCCGGCATGATTTTGGACTTGCTTTGCGACCGGCTGTCGTGCTTGTCGAATCGGGTGTACTGGAAATAAGGGCAGGAACCGAAACCCTGGTTCTGCAAAAAGGCGAATCGGCTTTTTTAGCTGCGGGGCAGCATGAAGTTGAAAGTATGACTCCTGAAGGGGATGCGGCTTTTGCCCTGGCGAGTGTGAACCGACTGTGAGCGCCGTCATCATTTATGTTGATGCTGATTCCTGCCCTGTAAGGGTGAGGGAGATCATCGTAAAGGCCGCCCGGCGCAGGGACTGCATAGCCCACTTCATCGCCGCACGGGAAATTCCCCTACCCAAAGCCACTGAGGTTCGATTCACCCAAGTCGAACCGGGAGAAGATGCGGCTGATAAGGCTATCATACAGGCCGCTAGTCCCAGAGATTTGGTCGTCACCCGGGATATACCCTTGGCGGCCCAATTGGTAGAGAATGACGTCACGGTTATCAATGACCGGGGAGACCACTTCACCCGTGAAAACATCCGTCCCAGACTCAGCGAGCGGGATTTTATGGCGGATTTGCGGGCCATGGGACTTGAGAGTATGAAAGATCGCAGCTATTCGAACAGGGAACTCCAGGCCTTTTCTGCAACCTTCGACCGAGAACTCAGCACACTTATTCGAGAGCATAATCTATAATCTTCGATGCCGCCCAAAAGAGGCAAATGGACGACCCATTGGAGAAGAAAAGCCACGGAAAAAGCCAAGCTTCTGCTTGATTTTTTAGCTAAATGGTTCTAAATTTATCGAAATAGTATTGAAAAATAGTAAGGAATTATCGCGCTCTGCGTTTTTTGACGTCTTCGGGGCCGATACCCCGCCACGCGAGTTCCAGGTCACAAGGAGTATATATGGGAATGCATGTAACTGAAGTAACTGATGGAATCTTTCGCCTTTCTGCCAATGCCGCACCGAATTCACTATTATTCGAGGGCATCTGGCCCATACCCAACGGGGTAAGCATGAACAGCTACATCGTCAAAGGCGAGAAAATTGCAATCGTGGACGGTGTCTGCGGATGGGATGGTGTTCCGGAAACCCTTCTCGAGCAGTTCAATCAAATGAATCTTGACCCAAACGATATCGACTACGTTATCGTGAACCATCATGAGCCTGACCATAGCGGCTGGCTGGAGGCATTCAAACAGGTGAGGCCGAAATTCCAGATTATCACCAGTGTGAAAGGGGAAGCCCTTCTCGAAGCGTTTTACGGTATAGATCAGGATATCCGGACAGTCAAAACCGGCGACACTCTCGATCTTGGCGATGGAAGGATTTTGGCATTCGCCGATATCCCCAATGTGCACTGGCCTGAGACTATGGCGACCTTCGATACAAAGAGCGGCACCCTGCTACCCTGTGATGCCTTTGGTTCATTCGGAGCCATCGATGACGCACCATACGATGATCAGTTGAGTCAGGAACAGATTGATTTCTTCGAAAATGAGGCTGTAAGATACTACTCAAACATCGTTGCAGCCTTCTGCCTGCCTGTTAATAAAGCAATCAAAACCGTGGAAAGCCTTCCGGTAAAAATCATAGCTCCCGGCCATGGAATCGTCTGGCGGAAAAACCCTCAAAAAATAATAGACGACTACAAGCGCTATGCCAGCTATGATAAGAATCCAGCCAAAGAAGAAGTCACCGTAATCTGGGGTTCAATGTATGGCAACACAGGCAAAACCATAGAGCCCATCGTTGAGGCAATGGAAGCCGAAGGGGTCAAGGTCCACGTTCATCGAGTTCCTGAAAGCCCTATGGGCGATATTTTAGCTTCGGTGTGGACATCCACGGGAATTGTCCTTGCCATGCCGACCTACGAGTATAAAATGTTTCCTCCAATGTTCGCAGCTCTGGACGAGCTAGTCAAGAAAAAGGTTAAGAACCGGAAGGCCTTCAGAATGGGTAGTTACGGCTGGTCCGGTGGCGCTCAGAAAGAACTGGACGAATTGATGACTGCTCATAAAAGCGGATGGGATTTTCTGGAACCTGTGGAGTTTAAAGGCGCACCCAGCGCAGAAGATATTGAACTTATCCGCCAGAGGGGCAAAGAACTAGCCGCAGAGGTCAAAAAAATGGTCGCTGAAGCGCCAAAAGTGGTGTAGCCTCAGGGAATTATTCTCACTGCCCCGAAAACAGCTGATTTTCCATCTGTAGATTATTGTGGTAGAAAGAGAAGGGTAAGTTTCTATAAGATTTGAGTAAAATATCAGCTATTTTTTTTCTGGTCAGGTAATTAGCGAATTTAAATCAGCTGTTTTGGGGGCACTTCAAACAGAAAACCGCCGTTTCGACGGCGGTTTTTATGTCGACACATGACCTGAACTGATTGCCGGGGATATGTCGATGGAGGAGTCTTCGTGGTTTGGGAGAACGAACTCATAGACTGGAGAAAGCGTCGGGAAGATGAGCTCCGAGCTCCTTTTTCCTGGCTGAGTCTTTCGGCATTGATTTGGCTCGACGATAAGGCCTCGGTGCTCGGTGGTGCCGGAGCGTCACTGTCTCCCTGGCGCAGACTGCCTCGGTTTGGTTGTTTGGAACCTCGCAGCAGTGAGGGTCACTGGCAATTTCATCCCGAGCCGGATTTATCGTTTCGTTCCTGGAACCCGGTCTTACCCGGAACTCAAACCGAATCATCCAAGGACAGCAAGCTCACGCTTCTTTCCGATGACCGGAACGGAGCTGCGACTCTGCTCGAGGTTCATGACCTGCGGATGTGTATAATTCGCAGGCGTTTAGCCGGTGAACCGAGGCAGGCGCTTCGGGTCTGGGATTCCAGGAGTCCTCGAAGAACCGAGCAGTCTATTGAATGGTTTGAAGCTGATGAACGCTGGCGAAAACCCGGCCGATTTATATCCGAAATAAAAAACATTGAAGTTCCCGATGCCCTGGGTTCCACAGAGTTTGCAAAATCTGTGGGTTCTGTGACCTTTGACCACGCTGACCGGACGTTTTCACTGGTATGTATGGACGGTGGTAATGACGGCCTGTTTATAATTTTCCGCGATGTGCTTTCTAATTCTGGAGGGCAGGGAGGGGTCTACCCCTCAGCTCGCTATCTTACTGTCGAAAAGCCTGGCGATGACGGCATGGTAGAACTTGATTTTAACAGGGCTGTTAGTCCGCCCTGTGCCTATAGTAGTTTTGCGACCTGTCCCTTCGCTCCCGACGGAAATCACATGGATATTACCGTTCCCGCCGGCGAGCGCTGGGTTAAAAACGTCGAGCGCTAAATCCATCCTCGATCATCAGTTCTATCAAACTATCCGGTCCTACAAGGTGAGCGCTTCCAACAACCACGAAAAAAGTATCCTGGCTGCGCTGACTGAGAAGGGAATTCAGGGTATCTATCCAGTCTATATTTCGATCGACAAGCAAGCGGGAGAAGTACTCCTGGCCGGCATCGCTCTCGAAGTATTCAGCAAGAAGTAAATCTTCCAATGCCGCCACATCACCGGCAACCCAAATTTCTATGAGATCGGAAATATACTCGCTGATAGAATCGAATTCCCTGATACTGTCTTCCAAAGACCATAATTGGGCTTCCATTGAGAAGGAGTTGAGCATTTCCAATTGTCCGACTGCGGTTTCAAAGGCGAGTGTCTCAATCCCCGCTTCCATCGCCCTGGTGGCAAAGTGAATATCTACTCCCAGGGATGGGTCCAAGTTGGCTTCGAAAGTGGATATGGTAGCAAGGGTATTGGCAATAACCCAGGGCTGCAGGTTTCGTATGCCGTTGTAATCTATCCCGTAGCTTTGAAAAATCTCCCGCAGGGTCAGTGAATCTTCCGGAGTCAGGTAATCTTCAATATCTTCGCCGTCCGCAAGGGTTGAGTTTTGATTGATAAATGCCTGTACTTCGGCAATATCAACATTGATGATATCCGCTTCGACGATCAGGGCGTCGGCCATGCTAAACTTCTCATATATTCGCTGATCAAGGGGATACAAGAGCTCTCCCCCCAGATGAACCGAGCCCAAAACAAAAACCGAAGATTCGTCCCGGGTCATTTCCCATAAAAACAGCTCGCCGTCTGCCCGTCCAGGATAATCGGGTGCCTGCGACCTCTGTGGGGGGGGAAGGATGTCACTGGTCTGCATTCCTGGGTCTTGGATTGACGGTGGGGGGCTTGCACAGCCGGCAATCACAGCAATCATTATTGTAAGGAGAGAGAAGTTTCGAATGATTATTTTCATTATTGCCTCCCGGTCATGAGTTTAGAAATCGGCGTTTCTTGGTGTTCTGGGGAATGGAATGACGTCTCGAATGTTCTGCATTCCTGTAACATACTGGATGAGGCGTTCGAAGCCCAACCCGAATCCCGAGTGCGGCACTGTGCCGTATCGGCGAAGATCGAGGTACCACCAGTAGTCGTCGGGATTTAATCCGTTCTCCCGTATGCGGCGGGTCAGGACTTCGAGGTTTTCTTCACGCTGGCTGCCGCCGATTATCTCGCCGAGCCGGGGTACCAGAACGTCCATGCCCCTGACGGTTTTTTCATCGTCGTTGAGCTTCATGTAAAAGGCTTTGATATCTTTCGGATAGTCGGTGACGATGACCGGGCCCTTGAAAACCTCTTCAGTGAGGAACTTTTCGTGTTCGCTTTGGAGATCAACACCCCAGGAAACCGGGTACTCGAACTGTTTTCCGGACTTTTCCAGTTCGGAAACCGCTTCGCTGTATGTGAGCCGCTGAAACCGGCTTTCGGCGACGCTCCGCAGCTGGTCGATAATGCCTTTTTGAATCCGCAGATCAAAAAATTCCATATCATCAGCGGCAGTTTCGAGGACTGTGTTGAGGATGTACTTCAGGAAGGACTCCGCCCAGTCCATATTTTGATGAATGTCGCAGAAAGAGATTTCCGGTTCAATCATCCAGAATTCAGCGAGGTGACGGGTTGTATTGGAGTTCTCAGCCCGGAAGGTCGGGCCAAAGGTGTAGACCCGGTCCATGGCAGTGGCGTAAATTTCCGCATTGAGCTGCCCGCTGACGGTGAGGTAGGACCGTCGACCGAAGAAATCCCGTCCGTAATCAATACCCTGCTTGAATTTTTCCGGGGAGGTTTTAGCGATGCCCTCCAGATCGAGGGTAGTTACCTGGAACATCTCGCCGGCGCCTTCGGCGTCGCTTGCAGTAATAATCGGCGTATGCACCCACAGGAAACCGTTATCCTGGTAAAACTGATGGACTGCCTGAGACATGACGTTCCTCACGCGGGCGACGGCGCCGAAGGTGTTGGTTCGGGGGCGGAGGTGGGCGATCTCCCGAAGGTACTCGAAGGAGTGACGTTTTTTTTGCATGGGATAGGTTTCCGGATCGGCGCTGCCGATCAGACGCAAGACACTGCAGTGCATCTCGACTTTCTGTTTCTTTCCAGGGCTCTCCACCAGTTTGCCCTCTATCTCCACACTTGCGCCGTTCTGTAACGCGCTGAGATCCTGCTCGCCGAAGCGGTCCTTGTCCAGAATGACCTGAAGGTTTTTCATGCTTGAACCATCGTTAACTTCGAAAAACACGATATTTTTCGAATCTCTGGCGGTGCGAACCCAGCCCTTGCAAAGAACCGCACTATCTGTGGGGTCCATCTCCAATAATTCCCGTACGCGAAATCGTTCCATAAGGATCGAGAGTATCAGCAGTCTGTAAAACGGTCAATCAGGGCTCGGGAAATGCAGCGGAGGCTTGCTTGCACGCCGGCAAAAGGGATAGTATATGCAACGCATTTTTTCGACTATTCCCGAGCATATATACAGGATTTATCATGGAACAAACCAGCGACTTACGAATACAATCGGCCCAGCCCCTGACGACCCCTCGGGAACTCTTAAATGAACTTCCCGCCGGTGAAGACAGCATACAGACAGTCGTCCGGGGTCGGCATAGTGTGGAAAACATTATTAGCGGGCAGGACCATAGGCTACTCGCCATCGTCGGACCCTGCTCTATACACGATCCGGAAATGGGTCTTGAATACGCGGAAAAACTTAAAGTTCTGGCCGAAGAAGTGGCGGATCAGATCTATATAGTAATGAGGGTCTATTTCGAAAAGCCCCGCACGAAACTTGGATGGCGGGGCCTGATTCTCGACCCGCACCTCAACGGAAGCAATGATATTCAGGAAGGGCTTCGCATAGCACGAAAGCTGCTCTTGGATATCACCGCAATGGGCCTTCCTGCGGGATCGGAAATGCTCGATCCGGTTGTTCCCCAATATATCGATGATCTACTCAGTTGGGGGGCGATCGGAGCCCGTACCACAGAAAGCCAGACCCACCGTGAAATGTCCAGCGGTCTGTCCATGCCGATTGGTTTCAAAAACGGAACCGACGGCTCGGTGGACAATGCGCTAAACGCTCTGACCAGCAGTCGACACGGCCATTCGTTTATCGGGATCGATCTCGAGGGAAAGACCTGCGTGCTCCATACCACGGGAAATGACATGGGACATCTCATCCTCCGCGGGGGAAAGAACGGGCCGAACTACTACCGGGATCACGTGGAGAAAGCGGGCAATGCCCTGCGGGCAGCCGGATTGCACGACAGAATCATGATTGATTGCAGTCATGCCAATAGCGGTAAAAATCACCAGCGTCAGCACATCGTTCTGGAAGATATTCTCCGTCAGCGGCTCAGCGGTGTCAAAGAAATCATGGGCTTTATGCTCGAGAGCAACCATCATCCGGGAAATCAGGCCATTCCCGAGGATATCGGCCAGTTAAAATACGGGGTGAGCATCACCGACGCGTGCATTGGCTGGGATGAAACCGCAGAGCTGCTCAAACGAAGCCATGACATGCTGGCCCGGGGTATGGACAGGCTGAGGGCCTAATCCTGCCCGGGGCTCCATCGTCCGTCGTCCAGATCGAAGAAATACTCCTCATCGCTCAATGACTCTTTCGTTTCCTCAACGGGCGAGGGAGGCGTAATTCCGCCACCCTGATAGCCGCTGTCTTTTTCTATTCGCTCAATCTGCTCCTCGAGATCGTTAAGAAACTCTTCCCAATACTCGCTGCTTCCGAAACCGGGAAAACTGCGCTGAATTGCCGGATCGTCTCGTCGACGGGCAATCCATCCATTATAGGCAATGTAACGGAGAGCCCTTAAAAGCTCCCGAAAGCGGATACTCTCCATGGGGAAGTCGGCAAAACGCTGATAGCCCGAAAGAAATGCGCTGGTTTTTCGTTCCTGCTCATCGGGGCTGTCGGACACCACCATCCACATGTCCTGCAGCACCGGTCCGGACATCGAATCGTCAAAGTCGAGAAAAAACAGCCCATTTGAGCCGAGAAGCATGTTGCCGGTGTGACAGTCACCGTGAATCATCTGATACCTGGTTGCGGCGTAGAGATTATCTGCGGACTTCCCAAGGTACTCCGACATGTCCGCATAGCGGCGGGCCTGCGCCGGAGGTAAAAGACATTCCTCTTCGATATACCGCCGGTGGCGTTCCACCATATACTCCCGGTCCATCTGCGGGCGGTGATTTAGAGCCAGGTCTTTGGCTGCCAGGTGAATTCGTCCCAAGTAGCCCCCTATTCGCGAGAGAATCGAGTCGGAAAACTCATCGATGAGTCTGCCGCCTGTTCGGGGCCAGAGAGCGAAGTGCATGCCCTGCATCTCAAAGAGGCTCTCTCCGTCCCGGGATATTGGGGCACATACCGGAATCTCCTGATCGGCGAGGTGAAAAAGAAAGCGGTGTTCGTCAAGGATGGCATCTCGGCTCCAGCGTTCGGGCCGATAAAATTTTGCAACCAGATGATTGCCGTCCTCCAGCTTTAGGTCGAAAACCCGATTCTCCAGACTATTTAACTGCTGGAGATGACCGCTGCATTCAAAACCCACGGATTCCGCCGCATTAAAAATTGTCTGTGGATCGAGGCTGTAAAAATCCATGGCGGCTCCCGGTTGCTGTGAATGCCTGCTTCAATGGGCAAGGTTAGGCCGGGTCAGTATAATAAATATTGACTGCCCCGAAAACAGCTGATTTTGTGGCGGTAACTCCTTATGTGGTAAATTACTAATCGGGTTCTTTCAATAGGGTTGGATTGATGACCGGCAAATCCTAATCAGTGAACGGTTTGGATGCTTTAAATCAGCTGTTTTCGGGGCACTGCCTATAAGCCGCCAACGGGAGGAAAAATGGAAATCGGATTTGAAGGCTTGCGGATTCCCTGCGTTGTCGGGGTACTCGATCATGAACGTCAACGGGAACAGGTCATTGAAGCTGACCTGATGGTGCAGATCGATGTACAGGAAGCTGTAATGACCGATGATATTAGCCTGACCATCGGCTATGACATCCTGGCCGACCTCCTCATTAACCATTCACGAGAGGGAAAATTTTTACTGCTTGAAACTCTTGTCACCGAGTTCAGGAATGTTCTCGGGGAAAAGTATCCGCAGATTTCCGGTGGCAGCATCACGGTTCGCAAACCCGGTGCTCTTCCCCTTGCCGCTGCTGCTGTGGTCCGGCTGCGTTGGTAGGGGAAATACAAGCTTGAACTTTCGGTATGCAGGGTCTATAATCCACTAGAAACCAGAAATGAGGAGTCTTTATGGCTTATTCAATCAACAGCGAATGCATCAACTGCGGGGCCTGTGAACCCGAGTGCCCGGTTGAGGCTATCAGTGAGAAGGACGATGTTCGGGTAATCGATCCCGCGGTCTGCACCAGTTGCGGAGCATGTGTAGAAGTGTGCCCCGTGGACGCTATCGACGCCGGCTGATCGCCCGAAATTTCGCAATATACAGCGCCCGAATAAGAGGATTGCTCCTCTGAACCCGGGCGCTTTTTTATTCTACGAGCTTGAAACTCCCCGCGCTTTCTGCTACAAATCTATTCCCTGTAAAAAATATGGTTGCACCCTTTACGCGATTTCTGTTTAGGTGTAGCCTTTGTACGATTTCAAGGAGAAATTATGGCTGGAAATATTTCTAAAAACGCCCGCCGAGAAGGCGCTCAGGAACTCATGAGCCGCTGGGGCGGAAAAATTATTATGAAGTCGGTGTTTGAAAAAGGCCGGATGCGTCATTTCGCAGTCTGCGAAAAGACCGGCAATCAGGCCCGAAAACCCAAGGATCTTATGTAATTCATGCCGCCGAGTCCCCGGTATGCGGGGACGAGGCCTATGGGTCTCTTTCATTCGGGACCGCCTTTCCCATTTGTCAGGAGCTGTCATTGATACTATCCGGTTTAGAAATCCAAAAACGGTTGGGCTCCGACATCATCATCGATCCCTTCACTCCCGATCAACTCAACCCCAATTCCTATAATCTTCGCCTTCATCAGGATCTTCTGGTTTACGATGAACCGGTGCTCGATATGAAAAAGGCAAACGCCGCCAGTTCCTTAAGCATTCCCGAGGAAGGGCTCTTGCTGGAGTCAAACCGGCTGTACCTCGGAAGAACACTCGAGCACACCCGCACGGAAAACCTGGTTCCCATGCTTGAGGGCCGTTCCTCCATCGGCCGTCTGGGTCTTTTTGTCCACATCACCGCTGGTTTCGGCGATGTGGGATTTAACGGATTTTGGACCCTCGAGATTTTCTGCGTTCAGCCCATCCGGGTGTATGCCGGGGTCGAGATTTGTCAAATATTTTATCACAGTCTTGAAGGGGAGCATGCCAGCTACTCAAGCGGCAAATATCAGAATAACAAGGGCATTCAACCCTCCATGCTGTACAGAGATTTCGAGAAGTAACGGCAGTATTCCCTTTGTGTTTTACTTCATAATATTGGGATGCGCCTGCAATTAATGCGAAAATTTAGTTATTATGTAAAAATAAAAAGGAACACCAAATATGGAAGTACAGGGACAGGTGGAGACATCCTCTCCAAAGCAGACAGCCCCTATTAAACCTCATCACGAATCGAGCAGGATTATTTTCGTAAATCCTGAGGAATGGGTTGTAGAAAATTTTCTCGGACTGCTTATCCGACTGGAATACAAGGCTGTAAGCCTCTATGATGCGTCTCAACTCGGCGATGCGGTGAAGGCATTCCCCCACAGTGTTCTTTTTTTCAACATCGATAAAAATCCCGAGGGAGGGACCTGGTTCGCGGCAGTTAAAGAGAAGCAGGATCTTTTCCGGGAGCTGCGAAGCCTCCCGGTGTTTATCGGCAAGGATACCCGGGAAAAAATCAAGTCCCGGGTTGAACTGGACATCCCCTTCGACGGATTTGATATGGGCAAGAGTCCGAAACAGGTTTTTCTTCTTATGCAGGCTCTGATTCAGCAATGGTATGACAAGGGCAAGCGGCAATATATTCGGGTTCGCTGCCCATCCAACGGCCGTTCTCGTTTCAATTTGAGAAGCGACGGCGATATGTATCAGGGTACTATTTTGGATATCAGTTCGGCGGGCATGGCCTGTGAATTCGACGGCGGCTCAGCCCCGCCGCGTTTGCGCAAGGGCAGCGTCCTTGCAAAAATTCAGCTTAAGCTCAACTCCCGTCTCATCCTAGTAGACGGTGTGGTTATGGGGTCCCGAGCTGGGGGAAGCGGTCAGGGTGAGAATCTCTGGGTAATCATGTTTCGCAATCACGAAGACAGCGGAGCGGTACAGAAAATAAAAGATTTTGTCAGGGAACAGCTGCAGCTTGAGTTTAATGAGCGGCTGAAATACGCTTAGACCTCGCTCGATGCTGTTGTCCAGAAGGCACCCTGCAATTTTAATCGGTAAGCTTCTCTCATTAGCCTTAAAAAACCTTGATGAAGTTTTGATGCGCTATCCCGCAGCTCCTCGGGGAAATTCTCATCCTCAGTTTTAAGACCGCTGGTCATGAAATTTTCAAGGAGAAGTTTGCCCGCAAGGAATCGCTGGTACTTATTCACTCCGAAGGCGGTAAAGCCTTTTATCAGACCCATGACCTCCCATGTCACTTGCTCGGCCTGGCTGTAGCGGCCTGCATCCTTATCTTGGTCACTGACTCTCAATGGCAGATTCTGCTGGATCGATGGCAGTTCTTTAATGAGATAGTCGAGATTAAACAGTCCGGTGGCGCAGTTAAACAGAATAGGCAGGTTTTTTTGCTCCGCGCTGGCAACCTCGGCGGGACTGATGGCAGGTCCGATGTCAGCGCAGTTCAGTCGACCGTCCTTTTGGCGTATCAGGACGCCACCTTTAATGTCGACCGCTGTCTTGAAGGAGAAATCGAAACCCGCCGGGCTACCCGTCAGCAGCATGACGGCGATCTCAAGGGGATCCGGTAGGTAACCCAGGTTGTCAACATTGCCCAGGTATACCAGCTTTTTCCCGCTGCCGTGTAATTCCCGATATACGGATTCCAGAGCGAAGAAATTCTGTCCGTGACCCCCGGGAAGGGCAAGGGGGGAATCCCTCTTTCCCCAGGCCTCGAGGAAAAACCTCCGGAGAGAAGCATTGGTGTCCAGCAAAGAGCTATGGGTAAGAGCGGCGATGAGTGGTTGGACTCCGGTGAGGAACCAGGGTTCCACCAGGCCGAGCTCCCGGGAAAGTCCTCGCAATGCTCCGCTGTCCCGATACTGATTATATGCCAGGGCCAGCTCACTGTCGTTTCCGCTGCTGGACATTTGAAATAGGGGGAATAGGGGTTTGGACCATCCGCTTTCTCCCGAGTCGTGAATACTTTGGCTTACCGGGAATCGCCTGTAATGTTCTCTGGTCAGCAGCATGGCGTTTCGCAGCTTGAGTTCGATGTAGCTGTAACCGGGAGAACCGTCGGGGTTGATATACCCCGGCGTTAAGCCCTTGGCCCGCCCTCGGCAGGCTGCGGCCTGACGGGAAAAATCATCACTGTATAGTTCAAATAGTCCTGCATTGAGACTGCGGTTTTTCTTCTCGTCGGCATAACTTGTTGCGGACCCCCCGTTGAGAATTCCGTAGCTCACCAGCGGAAGGGCCGCAATTCCGATGGTCTCAAGTTCTGCAGCGGAGACGCTCCAGATTCCCGAGGTCGGCATCCTAGTTTGCCTGAGGATTTCATCAAAAACAGGTTGAGGGATGCCTGCGTCTCGCAGGCGTTCTCCGGCGAGACCGGCATCGATGGACAGGCTAACGCCATTCCTATCGCTGATATCAGCGATCAGGCTTACCCCCGCTTGCGGTTCACGCAGTTCGCCTGGCTGGGGAACGGGAAATCCGTCCACCTCCACAGCTTTTTTACCGACTCCTCCGGCATCCATCTCCCTCACCTTGTTGAGCACCCAGGTGCTCAGCTCCGGGTCAATGCCGGCGGATTGCAGAAGAGCCTGGGTCCGGGCTTGGTCTCTGTCTTTCGAACTCATAAATACTCCTCTTCCCCCGCAAGCCGGCAGGTCCACGAAGCCGAGGCGGGCAGCCGGCGCCGGCGGTCGATGCAGGTGACTGATCCCGCCCGTCGATTCAGGTGACCGATCCCGGCGGCTGACTATGGCAGCCAGGTGGGCAGCCGGTGCCGGTGGCTGATAGCTGGGGCGGACACCGCAGGCTGCAGCCGGTGGCTGATGGCGGGGACAGTTGCCGGTGACCAATGCCGAGGGCCCTTCCTGGCGACTGCAATAGGCAGCCCGCGGTGAACAGTGCGAACCGCCGGCCGCTGTCCGGTCACCATGGTTAGCCTGGCTTCTATCGGTGAATAAATTTGGTCAGCTGCACGTAGGCGTGGGCCGCTCCGTACAGGCTGATTTTGTAATCTTCGACGATGTAGACCGGTATGCTTTCCAGTACCGGGCGGATGCTGGACTGATAGTTAAAGAGAAAGTTTTTCATAAACAGATCGTCGCGAATGAAGAATTCCTTGTTTTTGGCGGCGATCCCCCCGGCGAGAAACAGTCCCTTCCTCGGAATAAAACTGAGGGCGAGATTATGCGCGGTCCGGGCATACATTTTGACGAAGGTTTCCATTATGAGCCTGCAGGTTTCATCCTGCTTTGCAGACATGCTGATTGCCGGGGGTTTTTCCACATCCGGCAGGTCGGCGATTCGATTCAGTTCGGGGCTATCGGCGCCTTTTTCCTCCCGCATGAAGCGGAATATATTGGCTATTCCGATGCCGCTTACGAACATTTCCGGTTCCGGGGCTGCTCCGTTGCGGGCGGTCATCCAGTTTCTCAGTTCGAGGGTGATATCGTCGAATGGCGCGAAGTCCGTGTGGCCGCCCTCGGCTGGGAGGGCGAGGATGCGGTCCTGCTCTTCGATGAGGTACCCTACGCCCAGTCCGGTGCCGGCCCCGACGACGGCCTGTATGCCGACGCCCGGCAGGTATTCCTTCCATCGGGGGAAATTGCCGTCGGGATGTATCAGAGGCGTAATTTCATCGGGATTATCGGGATTCAACAGGGGAATTCCATAACATATCGCGGTGAAATCATTGATGACCAGGGCGGGGAAGCCGTATCTGTCCTCGATGTCCCGTCCATCAAGGGTCCACTTGATGTTGGTGGGTACACAGCGGTTATTCTGTACCGGCCCGGCAATGCTCAGACAGGCGGCCTGGATATCGATATCCCCCAGTTCCTGTCGAAAGGCTTCGAGTGCAGGGGTGATGGCCTCAGCGAGGTTATTGAGTTTTTGGGTTGCATACACTTTGCGGGAATGTATTGTGTATTTCCCCCGGTCGTCCTGAACCAGAGCGAGGCTGGTGTTGGTTCCGCCGATATCTCCGGCGAGAATGTAGAGGTTTCGATTATCGTTTCCGGTGAATTCCATGGTGGGTATTCTATCCCGAGGGCGGGATGAGTGCAACTTGCAAAGCTTGTGCTAATGGCTTACGATTTTGTCGGGGGCTTTATGGCAGAATCTTCACCCGATGAGTATAGACTTATTACCCGCAGCGATTTCGACGGTTTGGTCTGTGCGGTGCTTTTGAAGGAGCGGGAACCCATCGGAGAGATCCAATTCGTTCACCCCAAGGATATGCAGGACGGGCTGATCTCCGTCGGTCCCCGCGATATCTCCGCAAACCTGCCCTATGTTCCCGGGATATTCCGGGCATTTGATCACCACCTTTCCGAAACTTCACGGGTTGGCGAACGGCCGGATAATCACATAATCAATCCCGACGCTCCTTCCGCCGCCCGGGTTATCTATGAGTTTTACGGGGGCAGGGCGGCTTTTCCCGATATTTCAGAGGAGATGCTCATCGCAGTGGACAAGGGCGATTCGGCGGATTTCAACATCGAAGAAGTTCTTAATCCACGGGATTGGGTTTTGCTGAACTTCATTATGGATGCCCGGACGGGACTCGGGCGATTTCGCAATTTTCGTATATCGAATTATCAGCTGATGATGGATCTGATCGATTACTGCCGGGATCACAGCATTGATGAAATTCTCGAGCTGCCCGACGTCAGGGAACGGGTTGAGCTGTATTTCGAGCATCAAAAGCCCTTCAGGGAGCAAATCCGTGCCCGGTCGACGGTGCATGACAATGTTCTCCTGGTCGATATGAAGATTGATGATGCGATATCCGCGGGTAACCGTTTCGTAAAATACGCCCTCTATCCCGAGACCAATATCTCAATCCAACAGCTTTGGGGATACAACCGGGAGAACACGGTTTTCACCGTTGGAAAGAGCATCTTTAACAAGAGCAGCGAGGTGAATGTCGGCGAGCTTATGCTGGAATACGGAGGGGGAGGCCACATGGCGGCGGGCACCTGCCAGGTACCCAACGAGCGGGCGGAAGAGGTTCTCGAGACTCTTATCGGGAAACTCCGCGACTAAGCGCGACGGGAAGCAGTGCTGCACCTATTGATCAAGGCCGGTAATTTCCGCTATATTAACAAGATGCAAACAGTGTGAGGAGAGCTCCTGATGATCATACCTCTCGATTACCTTGAGAGCGAAGAAGGAAACATGTACGAGTTGACCTGCGCCGCCGTACGGCGGGCGTATCAGCTCACAGTTACCGGCGATACGGAATCCGAAGATGAGCAGGCGAAAATCGTGTCCAGCGCGATTAAGCAGATACTTACCCGCAAGGTTCAGTACCGCCTGGAAGAATAGTGAATCAATCAATCCGCCAGCGCGGATCACAGCACAAGAAGCCGTCTGAGCGGGACCCGGCGCCTGCGAGGGCGGTTTTTCTTTTTGGTCCTACTGCCGTGGGTAAGACCAAGGCCCTCTCGGTCATATCCCGCAGTCTCCCCGGGGTTGAAGTGATTTCTGCGGATTCGGTACAGGTATACCGTGGGCTTGACATCGGAAGCGCAAAACCCGAAAGCGATGATCTGGCATCCCTTCCCCACCATAATATTGATGTGCGCAATCCCGATGAAAACTACTCGGTAGCTGATTTTGTCGCAATTGCCGATGCTGCCATTAGTGATATTAGCTCCCGCGGAGGCATTCCGCTGGTGAGCGGCGGGACGGCATTTTATCTCAAACACCTGTGGTTCGGCCTCCCCGAGAGCCCGCCGGCAAACCCCGTGGTCGCCGCGGCCCTGGCCGAGGAGCTCAAACTGCGGGGCATCGATGCCCTGCGAAGTGAACTCCGCTCAGTGGATGAGGTTTCCTGGGACCGCATTGCGCCTGCCGATCACTACCGCATTCTTCGGGCCTTGGAAGTTTTCCGGTCGAGCGGCCGGCCCCTGAGCAGCTACGCCCTTCCGTCCGAGCCCCGGGATGGACTGGATGTGCTGGCCTTAGGTTTAACGCGGGACCGCCGCGAGCTGTATGAACGGATCGACCGCAGGGTGGAAGTCATGTTCGACCGGGGCCTGGAGGGTGAAGTAGCCGGTCTTCTGAGGGCGGGGTACGGACCCGAGGCGCCGGGTATGAAGGCCATTGGATACCGGGAATTTATGGATATAGATATCCGCAACCGGCTGCTCGCCTGTAAACCCCTCGAGGACCTGCAGAGGCAGAATCTTATCGGGGATATTCAACAGGCCAGCCGGCGCTTTGCCAAGCGGCAATTGACCTTTTTCAGAAGCCTTCCGTCGGTACATTGGCTGGAGGCGGACGATACAGAGGGTATTACAGACTTGGTCCGCGGTTTTTTTCCCTGATTCCGCTGCTTGACATGGGCGGACAGCTCGGTCATAATGGCGCCTCAATAACTACTGGTGAGAACAGGGAATACCTCCTTCGCCGGTATGGAGCCGAAGAATCAAAATCAATAAGGAGCAGAGCACACAATGCCTTGCGGAAAAAAGAAAAAACGAAAAAAAATAGCCACTCACAAGCGTAAGAAAAAACTCAGAAAAAACCGACACAAGAAAAAATAAATCCCTACCCCGGCGGCATTTCCGCCGGGGCTTCGACGGCCCATAACCTGGGCCGTTCGTTTTATTCCCTTCTCCCTTTGTAGGGTCTTCCATATCTGATATACTCCCGTCATGGACAGTCCGATGGTTCACCCCGCCAGCGAAGATTTTCTCGAAAAACTGTATGCGCCGAATCCCCGACCCCTGGTTATGGGGATAATCAACGCAACACCTGATTCTTTTTATCCGGGAAGCCGGGCGACCGGACTTGCCGCCCTTCAGAAAGCCCTTCAGTACGTGGTTGAAGGCGCTGATATTCTCGATATCGGGGGTGAATCCAGCCGCCCTGGTTCGGACTATGTGGATGCCCGGGAAGAAATCGAACGGGTGGTGCCCCTTATCGCCTCGATCAGACGGGAGAGTCAGATTCCCATTTCCATAGACACCCGAAAAAGAGCCGTCGCGCAGGCTGCCATCGAAGCCGGAGCCAATATCATTAACGATATTTCCGCATTGAGGGATGATCCGGGACTTGGCGAGCTTGCCGCCGATACCGGCGTACCGGTGATTCTTATGCACATGCAGGGCACGCCGGCATCAATGCAGAAATCCCCGAGTTATCACGACGTCGTCGGCGAGGTCTGCGGCTTCCTGCAGGAGAGAATCGACTACGCCCAGTCTTTGGGAATCGCATGCGAGAAAATCATCGTCGATCCGGGAATCGGATTCGGAAAAGGCCACCTGCACAATCTGATGCTTCTTCGGCATCTGCCTCGCATCGTAGACCTGGGTTTTCCGGTTCTCATGGGACACTCCCGGAAAAGCTTCATCGGGCGAATTCTCGCCGGCCGGGAAGGCGAGGGGGAAGACACTCAACCGGTGGATGTGGACCAACGTTTGTTTGGGTCGCTGGCAGTTGTTGCCGATAGTTATTACAGAGGTGCGCGGCTTTTTCGGGTCCACGACGTGCTGGCGACCCGTCAGCTTCTGGAAGTGTGCCGGAGCATTTCAACTGCGGGTGAATAAGCGCCTGACGCGAAATTTAGACTGAGGATTGGGCATGAGCTGGCTTACCGAAAGCTGGGCGCTGAGGACCGTTATCCTGCCGTTTTTGGATATCCTCCTCTTGGCGGTAATCTTTTACAAGGCATACACCATTTTTCTCCAGACCCGGGCGATTCAGCTCGTCCGGGGTACCATGTTTATTATCACCCTCTATGCGCTGGCGTTTTTTCTCAACCTGACGACCGTTCTGTGGCTGCTCAATTTCCTCGCTCCGAGTCTGGTTATCGGCATTGCCATAATATTCCAGCCCGAGCTTCGCAAGATATTCACCCAGTTGGGTCAAAACCCCCTGTTCCGTTTTCGCGAGTCCTCCCGGCCCCTGGAAGTTGACACGGTGCTGCGGGCTGCCGAAGTGCTTTCGGCTCAAAAGCGGGGAGCCCTCATCGTATTCGTGCGCAATGTGGGACAGAAGAATATCGTGGAAACCGGCAGCCGGCTGAACGCCGATGTCAGTGCGGCCCTTCTGATCAGCATTTTCGGTTTTGACACCCCGCTTCACGACGGCGCCGCAGTCATCGAGAACGGCCGGGTCGTCGCAGCCGGCGCGTTTCTGCCCCTGTCTGAGCAACAGGATATTCGCCGAAGCTTCGGTACTCGTCACCGGGCGGCCCTCGGGCTGGCCGAAGATTCCGACGCGGTGGTGCTGGTAGTCTCCGAAGAGACCGGAGCCGTATCCCTTGCGTATCAGGCAGCCCTCTATTACGATCTCGAACTTGATGAAGTCAGGAGCCGCCTTATGGATCTGCTGAAACTCAGTGAGGAGGAGTTTGAGACGTGAGTTCCCGCCGCAGTCTTTCTCAGATCATCGTGCGCCTCTTTTCTAATTGGCCCGCCAAAGCCCTGGCTCTTGGGGCAGCCATTCTGCTGTATCTCCTCGTTGGTCTGGAAAACCTGGAAGAACGCTACATCACCCTGCCTATCCGTCTGGAACTTCCTCAAAACCTGGTTCCCGCCAAGGAATACCCGGCCTTCGCACGGGTATACATCCGCGGTCAAGGGGACGATATCTACTCAATAACCGAAGACGAAATCCAAATCAGCGCGGATTTCCGGCAGTTCTCCAGGGAGGGGGAATACCGCGTCGCCCTGGAAGAGCGCCGTTTGGGTCTTGCGGCCAGCATCGAACCGCTGGAGATCAGAATAGAGCCGGGGCTCTTGGAACTCACTCTCGAGCAGCGGGTCAGCGCCATGGTGCCGGTAGTGCCTGCAATCAGCGGGTCCCCCGCGCCGGGGTACGAACTCAGCTCGTATAGCGTGATCCCCGATCAGGTCGAAATTTACGGTCCCCGATCGGTAATTTCACAGGTAAATGAGCTTAACACCGAGGAAATTGAGCTCGGAGCCCAGGACGGGGATTTTGTTCTGCGGGTTGCCCTTGTGGCTCCGAATCCCCTGCTTCGATTCGAGGGCAGCCGGCTGGTTGAGTTCAGGGCGGAAATAAGCGATTCGATTTTGGTAAATACCTTTGAAAACGTTCCGTTGATAATACTCGGGCTCTCAGATGAGTTCAGTGCGGACCTGGCGGTTCCCGGCGGAAGCATACGGGTTCAAGCTAGCCAGAGTCTGATAAATCAAACTGATCCGGAAGCCATCAGCCTGGCGGTCGATGCCAGCGATATCGATGCGCCCGGAGCGTATACCCTTTCGGTACGGCCGGTGGTGCCCCGGGGATTCGTAATCTTCCGATTCGATCCGGTTGAAATTGACATCGAGATACGGGAGAGAGTCCAGTGATCCTGGGAATCGGAGTTGATATCGCCCGCAACTCCAGGTTTGCGCTCTGGTTGGAAGATAGACAAAAACTGGAGCGGTTTTTTCATTCTGAAGAGATTGCCTATTGCCTTGAGCAGGGGCCGGGCTCCGCTGCATCTCTTGCAGCCCGATTTGCCGCCCGGGAAGCCTTTGCCAAAGCGCTGGGAAGGGGCTTCAGGGATTTCCCGTTAAAAGATGTGTGGGTGAGCAGGGACGGGCAGGGACGGCCGAACCTGAACACCGCCGGCAAGGCCCGGGAAGCCGCTAATGCCCGTGGCGTCAAGGCCATTCATCTTTCCCTTTCCCACGAACGGGATTACGCAGTGGCAATGGTTGTGATAGAATAGGCCCCGATGGCCGAAGAAAACGCTGCTACGACATTTTTCCAGAAAAAGCCCACGGTTTGTCCGGTCTGCGGTACTGAATTCTTTCGGGAGGAGCTTCTCACCGGCAGGGGACGCTTGATTGCCGGCAAGCTCACCTCTGAACTCCGAAGGTTGTACGAACCCAGCCAGAAGTACGGCGAGGTCTATCCCCTTATTTATCCGGTTACGGTGTGTCCCGGTTGCTACTATGCCGCCTGGAAGGAAGACTTCCTCAAACTCAACGGTGACGGAGTGGATGCCGCTGAAATCGACACTAATGAGCGCATCGCCTGGGTATCTGAGGTCCTGGAAGGGGTGGATTTTCGGGCCAACCGGGGCCTGGCAGAGGGTCTTGCGGGTCAGCTGCTTGCCCTTCGCTGTTACGATTTTCACCGGTCGGACGTGTCCCCCATTGTAAAACAGGGCATCAGTGCCCTGAGGGGCGCCTGGCTCGCCCTTGATATGCATAAAAAATTCAGCGGCAGCAATTACGACTACCTGGCAAAAATGCTCTACCGCAAGGCGCGCTTTTTCTACCTGACGGCCATTGAATACGAATCGAACGGCAAGCAGGGTATCGGCGGGTGCCCGAACCTCGGGCCCGACATCGACAAAAATTACATGTTCGACGGAGTTCTCTATATATACGGGTACCTCGAATACCATTACGGGCCACGCTCTGATTCCTCGAAGCGTGAGGAAAATCTCAAGCGGGCCAAGCGCACCATTGCCCGGATTTTCGGCATGGGAAAGGCCACAAAAAATAAACCCCTGGCCCTGCTGGATAATGCCCGCGACCTCTACTCCCAGATCGGCAAGACCCTGGGACTGGAAAATCTCGATCCCGAGAAAGATCCGGGATGAGGGTATAGCCATTCATGCGAAACGTAAAACTGACAATCGCCTATGACGGGACGGATTTCCTGGGCTGGCAGAAACAGAAAGAAGGCCGCACGGTTCAGGGCGAAGTGGAAAAAGCATTGTCCCGAATGCATAAACGGGAAATCTCCGTGGCCTGCGCCGGAAGAACCGATTCCGGGGTTCACGCGAACGGCCAGGTAATCAGCTTTTGCTCCGAGCTCGATATTCCTGCGGAAAAACTGTGCAGGGCCGTAAGCTCGTTTTTCCCCAAGGATGTGTCCGCCGTGGCGTCCGAGCTGGTAGATGATGATTTTCACGCGCGCTATTCGGCCCGCCGAAGAAGTTACAAATACTATATTTTTCCGTCTCCCGTGCGCATACCCCATTACCGGCGCTACTCGGTCAGAACCCTTCGGCGTCCCGATCTTTCGCTGCTGAACCGATATGCGGGAAAAATTATCGGCGAGCATGATTTTAGTACGTTTTCCGCACCGAATGAGCAGGTTCCCCACAGGGTTCGGCGGGTTCTCAGCGCCGGGTTTTACCCCGAGGGGGATTTTATCGCTTTCCGAATCACCGGCACCGCATTTTTATGGAAGATGGTGCGCAGTCTCGTGGGAAGTTTTATCGAATACGAGGAACGGGGCGTAGATCCCGCGGAAGTTGCCGAATATCTGGCGGCCGGTGACCGGAGCCTGGCTGGAATGACCGCCCAGGCCCGGGGACTGTTTTTTGACCGGGTCGAGTACCACGACCGGCCGGGAGGTTTCTGATGGAAAAAAGCCCGAGATCTCTGCTTTGGGACATTATTAACGATTACGAAGATGCCCTCCGCTACCAAAATAGGCGTTCCTCCAGCCGTCCCCGGATTCCGCCGGCACCCCGGCCGGCGCTGGCCCGGGAAGCGGCGGAGGGGTATGAGCTTCCCGGGAGGACGGGGCCGGCTGAGGCAGTGAATGATGCCGGACCCCCGAAGGATGACAGCCTGGCTGCGCTGGCAGCGGAGGTTGAAGGCTGCACGCTCTGCGCTCTGCAACAGGGCCGCCGGCGCGCGGTACCCGGTGCCGGCGACAGCGAGAACTGTCAGCTCCTGGTGATCGGCGAGGGACCCGGTGCCGAGGAAGACCGGCTCGGACTGCCATTTGTGGGGCCTGCGGGCCAGTATCTCGATAAATGGCTGGACGCCATCGGCCTGAGCCGGAACAACGGCGTCTTTATCGTCAATGCGGTCAAATGCAGGCCGCCGGGAAACCGGGATCCACTGCCCGATGAGACATCGGCCTGTATGCCCTACCTGCTGCGTCAGATCGCGTTGCTTGCTCCCCGGGCAATTCTCTGCGTGGGGCGGATCAGCAGTTCAATTCTCCTGGGTGATGGCCAGCGAATCAGTAAAATCCGTGGGCGCTGGACGGAATTCCGGGGAATCCCCCTTATGCCCACCTATCATCCCAGCGCAGTACTTCGCAACAGCGAGCTTCGCAGGCCGGTGTGGGAAGATATGAAGAAAATCAAACGTGCACTGGAGACAGGAAATTTCAGCGATGAGGTATTGTAGGCTCCTGTTCAACCGTCCCCTGGACGGCAGCTACAGCTACCTGCTTTCGGATGAACTTCTTGAAAAGGCCGGTAATCCCCCCAGTCTCGTCGGTTATCGGGTAATGGCCCCTTTAGGACGGCAGGACCTCACGGGATACGTCATTGATGACAGCCCGGACAAGCCGAACGATCTTCCGGAGGGCGTCAGAATTCGGGAAATCCGCCGTATTGTCGATGACGGACCGGTTTTTCTCGAACGCCAGATTTCCATGGCCCGCTGGATGGCCAAGGTCTATTTCTGCAGCCTCGGGGAAGCACTGGCCATAATGATACCGGCGGGGAGGAAGGACCGGGAAATCCCCGGCCTGCTGTCGGAAGATGACGGATTTCTCGCCTCGGAAGTTCGCCTCAGCGACGAACAGAGTTCGGCTGTCGAGAAGGTAAGCTCCTCTTTGGAGGGGCGCTTTTATTTGTACGGCATAACGGGCTCGGGAAAGACTGAAGTCTTCCTACAGGCTGCCGAGCGCACCCTCGCCGAGGGCCGGAGCATCATCTACCTCGTACCGGAAATATCACTCACACATCAGGTCGTCGACCTGATCCGCCGTCGCTTCAGCGAGTCCGCGGCGGTGCTCCATTCGAGCCTCACTCCCAGCCAGCGAATTGCCGAATGGCGGAGGATTCTTTCGGGGAAGGCCCGCTTCGTCATCGGAGCCCGCAGCGCGATCTTCGCGCCGCTGGAGAATCTCGGCCTGATAATCCTCGATGAGGAACACGAGAGTTCATACAAGTCGGGGTCGACTCCCCGGTATCACGCCCGTCAGCTCGCCATGTACCGGGCGGCAAACGAGGGTGCCCGGCTGCTTATGGGGTCGGCGACTCCCAGCGTCGAAGCCTGGCATTTTATGCAGGAGGGAAAGCTCGAACGGCTTAATCTCACCCGCAGGCTCTCCGGGGGAGCGATGCCCTCCATGGAACTGGTAAACATCAGGGGAAGCGAGGCAAGCCTCAGCGAGCGCCTCCGGAATGAAATTCGCGCAAGCCTTGATGCCCGACGGCAGGTAATACTCTTTCTCAATCGCAGGGGATTCGGATACTTCTATCACTGCCGCAGCTGCGGTCAGGATTTTTCCTGCGCCCGCTGTTCTGTGAGCCTGACCTATCATAAATCAAAGGGTCGGCTGGTATGCCATCATTGCGGATACAGCATCCCGGCGCCTGAAGCTTGTCCGGAATGCGGGAGCCTCGACCTGGGCTACTCGGGGTTCGGGACTGAAAAGGTCGAAGAGGACGTTCGCCGTGCCTTTCCGAATTCGACGGTGCTCCGGCTGGACACCGACAGCACCCAAAAAAAGGGAGTTCTTCAGAAGGGAATCGAGGATTTTCGAAATGGTAAAATCGATATCCTTCTGGGTACCCAAATGGTTGCCAAGGGATTGAATTTTCCCGGGGTGAACCTGGTCGGGATAATCATGGCGGATTCATCCCTGCACCTGCCGGATTTCCGCAGCTATGAAAAGACTTTTGCCCTTATCACCCAGGTTGCCGGCCGCGCGGGGCGATATCATCGGGACGGCAAGGTCATTGTACAGACCCTCAATCCTGCCCATCATATTATCCGCCAATCTGCGGCCCTCGACATGGACGGTTTTTACGCCCGGGAACTGGAAAGCCGGCGTCAGCTCAACTTCCCTCCGTTCTCCCGGATGCTTCGGCTTTTGGTACGGGGCAAGGATGCCCGGGCGGTATGGGAAGTCGCCGGTGCTCTGGCATCGGCGGTTAATCGGGTTTTACAGGACGCACAAGGCGAAGTGCTCGGGCCCGCAGAGAGTCCCCTGGCGATTGTCAACAAAAACTACCGGGTGCACATGCTCATATTGACCCCTCGAATGGCTGCCCTTCAAAGCCTGCTCCCCAGGGTTTTACGGGGTATTAAATCTCCCAGGGGGATTCATCTTGAGATTGATACGGACCCCCAAAGCCTTTTGTAAACCGCGACCTGGGGCCCCGGATTTTGCCAAACTGGCTATTTACGGCTGCTGTAATCTCTCATAGACTTAGTAACGGGGAGAATATGCAATTTATCGACATACCGACCGAGTTAACCACCGCCTTCACCGACCTGATTTTGGCAGCTGTGTCGCTGTACGCCGTGGCCATGCTGCGGATCAGGTCCGGGGATTTTAGCATCTCGCAAAAACCCCGGATTTGGATGGCCGCGTTTACCGCCCTGGCCATAGCAGGTCTGCTGGGTTTTTTCGCCCACGGCTTTGTTATGAGTGAAAGACTCAACAGTGCGCTTTGGCAGCCTCTGTATCTCAGCCTGGGAATAACCGTTGCGTTTTTCGCCGCCGGCGTCCTCATCGATATGCGCCGTCGTCGATTGCCCGCCGGGGTAATTATCGCGCTGGTTATTGTGGCGTCGGTGTTTTACGGGTTTACCCTCGTGGTGCCCGGTTCTTTTCTGGTGTTTATCGCGTACGAAGCCATGGCAATGCTGTTCGCCTTGACGGTCTACCTGGTAATTGCAGTTCGCCGGGGCGGCGCGTGGACCTGGTTCATGACGTTGGGAATATTTTTCAGTATTGCGGCGGCGGTCATCCAGGCCACAGGAAGCCTGTCAGTGACTTTGATATGGGAGTTCGATCACAATGGTATTTTCCACCTGGTTCAAATTCCCGGGGTGTTTTTTCTCCTCGCCGGAATTATGGCGTCCAGGGAGCGAAGGTGACCCGTGGCTGAGCAGGAACTATCGCAGGGGGATGACTGGTTACCGTACAAGGAGGACAGAAACGCCTCCTACGGCGGAAGAAGTTTCTATTTTTTCGATCTAGACGATAACATCCTCCATCTCGATACCCCTATCATCCTCTTTCACAAAGAGACCGGGGCTGAACGTGAAATCAGTTCCGCCGACCTGGCCGCCTATGGAAATACAATAGGCAAAAGCGGGCCCTACGGGGAATTCCGCTTTGAACAGGATGACCGGACCGGAAGTTTTCGTAATTTCAGGGATCCCCCTTTTGGTCCTTCCCCCCTTGTGAAAGACCTTGAGAGGGCCATACGCCAACCGGTTTGGGAGTGGCGGGGTCCGAGCTGGAATCATTTCTTTTACGCGGTGCTCAACCGGAGGCCGGTAAGCATAATAACCGCCCGCGGTCATCGCCCGGAGAGCATCAAGCGGGCCCTGAATCTGCTCTACCGCCGGGGGGAGCTTCTCAAGCGTCCCAATTTTCTCAGCGTGTTCCCGGTCACCAATCCGCTGCTGCGCCAACGGGTTTTCAAAGACCCGCATTACGCCAGGCCGGTGGCTGAATTAAAATACGAAGCGCTGATTCTTGCGGTGGAGAACGCCTTCCGGCGCTACGGTAAAAATCCTCACCACCGATTCGGGGTGAGTGACGATGATCCAAATAATATTCGGGAAATCTCCCGGGCATTGGTGGAGGTAAAGCGCCGCTACCCCCAAAACTCGTTTTTTGTCATCGACAGTTCGGGCAGGAGCATACAAAAGACGGAAATTTTCGAAGATCACACCGAACAATCAAGAACCATCGATCTGTCAGATGCGCTGAATTATCAGCTGTTTGACTTCTGACCTGTCGGTCCCAAAAAATCAAGCAATTATGATAAACTATTGTATAGTACTCCATACACAACAATTCGAAGGGAATAACTCATGTCAAAAATCACCTATACCCGCACCGATGAAGCTCCGGCGCTTGCAACCGTTTCGTTCCTGCCAATCATTTCGGCATTTACCGGCAGAGCCGGCGTCGAGACCGAGGTAGCCGACATATCGCTGGCTGCCAGGATTATCGCCGTATTTCCCGAATATCTGACTGAAGACCAGCGGAAGCCAGACGCCCTGGCCGAACTCGGCAGGCTGGTCACCCGTCCCGAGGCCAATGTAATAAAGCTTCCGAATATTTCCGCATCTATTCCCCAAATTAAGGCCGCAGTGGCGGAACTGCAGCAGAAGGGCTATGGACTGCCCGATTATCCCGAGAACCCCTCCACAGGCAAAGACCGGGAGATTAAGGCCCGCTATGATGCGGTAAAAGGATCGGCGGTAAACCCGGTTCTCAGGGAAGGTAACTCGGACCGAAGGGCGCCCCGGTCAGTCAAAAACTATGCACGAAAAAATCCCCACAGCATGGGGCCATGGAGCGCCGATTCTCAAAGCCACGTCGCCAGCATGACCCATGGGGACTTTTTCGAGACCGAGCGCTCGCTGACCATAGACTCGGCAACGAAGGTGCGAATCATTCATCAAACTGCCGACGGAGTCCGGACCGAGTTAAAGGCGCTCTTCCCCCTTCAGGAAGGGGAGGTGATTGACGCGGCGGTGATGCGTCGGGCAGCTCTTGCGGCTTTTCTCAAGGAACAAATCGATGACGCCCGGGAAAGCGGCGTGCTTTTCTCCATTCATCTAAAAGCGACCATGATGAAGGTCAGCGATCCCATTATTTTCGGCCATGCCTTAAGGGCGTATTTCTCCGGGCTATTTGAGCGCTTCGGCGACGAGCTGAGAACTGCCGGTGTCAATCCCAATAACGGCTTGGGAGACCTTTTTGCCAAAATCGGAACACTGGATGAAGCGCAAAAAAACGCCATAGAGGATGAAATTCACCGGATAATCGATGCGGGGCCGGATCTGGCCATGGTCAATTCCGACAAGGGCATAAGCGGTTTTCATGTGCCCAGCGATATCATCATCGATGCGTCCATGCCGGCGGCAATTCGCTCCTCGGGGCAGATGTGGGATAAAAACGGAGACCCCCGGGACATAAAAGCGGTCATTCCCGACCGCAGTTATGCGGGGGTGTACCAGGCGACCATCGACGACTGCAAGAAGCACGGCGCTTTTGATCCGGCGACCATGGGGTCGGTCTCCAACGTGGGTCTCATGGCTCAAAAGGCCGAAGAATACGGCTCTCACGACAAGACCTTTGAGATTGCCTCGGACGGTACGGTTCTCATTGAGGATGAACAGGGAAGGGCTCTTCTCGAGCAGCAGGTCGAAACCGGCGATATTTTCCGCATGTGTCAGGTCAAGGACGCTCCGGTTCGCGACTGGGTAAAACTCGCGGTGAGGCGGGCACGGGAGAGCGGCAGTCCCGCGGTATTCTGGCTTGACAGCCACCGGGCCCATGACCGGGAGCTCATCAAAAAAATCGAGCGCTATCTCCCGGAACACAACACCGAGGGCCTTGAAATCAGTATAATGCCGCCGCTTGAGGCGACCAGGTATTCCCTGGCGCGGATCAGACAGGGATTGAACAGCATTTCGGTTACGGGAAACGTTCTTCGGGATTACCTCACCGATCTCTTCCCGATTATGGAGTTGGGAACAAGCGCAAAAATGCTTTCAATCGTCCCGCTGATGAACGGCGGCGGTTTGTTTGAGACCGGAGCCGGAGGCTCCGCGCCCAAGCATGTTCAGCAATTTGTCCAGGAAGGACATCTACGCTGGGATTCCCTCGGGGAATTTCTGGCGCTATCGGTGAGCCTGGAGCATTTGGGCAGGGTTTTTGACAATCCCCGGGCGACGGTTCTGGGTATGGCCCTGGACGCCGCCACCGGGGAACTGCTCGAGAACGGCAAGAGTCCGCTTCGGAAGGTTCATCAGCTGGATAACCGGGGAAGTCATTATTTTCTCGCCCGCTATTGGGCACGGGCTCTGGCCGGCCAGGACCGTGACTCCGCCCTCGCCGAACTGTTCTCCCCCCTGGCCGATGAGCTTGAAGGGCGGGAGGCTGAAATTCTTCATGAGCTCGATGCAGCCCAGGGCAGGGAAACGGACATCGGGGGGTATTATTTGCCCGACCCTGATCGTGCGGAAAAGGCCATGCGGCCCAGTGCGACGCTGAACAGGATTATCGACGCCTTCGCCTCAGCGGGGTAATGACGGGGGGGTTAACTCAGGTATTTCCGCAGAAGCCGGTAGAAGGTCTTTTTTTTGAAGGGCTTGGCGAGATAGTCGTCGCATCCCGATTGGTAGCCCCGCTCGATGTGCTCCCGCGATGCATTGGCGGTGAGGATGATTATTGTGGTACGGGCCCCGGAGCCTTCCATCCGGCGGATTTCCTCCGTGGCCTCGTATCCCCCCATGACCGGCATCTGCACGTCCATAAGTATGAGGTCAAACGAATCGTCTTCGCAGCGGTCCAGAGCCTCCCTTCCGTTTTCCGCCAGCACATAGTCTATTCCCAGGTCACCGAGGTATGCTCCCACCACAACCTGATTCGCCGGCGAATCCTCTACAAGAAGTACCCTCTTGCCCGAGGCTATTGCCGGCGGGCTCTCTTCCTGGCGGACCTCGTCCCAGTGGCTTCCCCCCGCCAGGGGAAAATCTATGGCAAATTCAAACCTGGTGCCCTTGCCCGGGCTGCTTTCCAGGGTTATCTCACCGCCCATCCGCTCAACCAGGCTGCGGGAAATGCTCAGGCCTAATCCGCTGCCGCCGAACTGGCGGGTGATGCTTCCGTCCGCCTGGGTAAACGCTTCGAAAATATGCCTCTGCTCCTGCTCTCCGATGCCGACCCCGGTGTCATCCACTGCGGTGAAGATCCGGCAGTGTGTATCATCCAGAGCCTCCCATCGGACCGAGATCCCGACAGACCCCTCTGGGGTGAACTTGCAGGCATTGCTCACCAGATTATTCAGAACCTGGCGAACTCTCAGCGGATCGCCTTTCACCGGGCGGTAGGGGCCGCCGCCGTATTCGGTGGTCAGCACCAGCCCCTTCTCACGGGCCTTTATTTGGTACATTTCGGCGACCTTTTCCACCTCCCGGCGAAAATCGAACTCAAGGGATTCCAGCACCAGTTGACCGGCCTCGATTTTTGAAAAATCGAGAATATCGTTTATCAGCGCCAAAAGGACTTCGCCGGAATTATACAAAATCTGGACGTACTCCCGTTGTCTGGCGTCGAGATCCGTCGAGCTTAACAGCTCGGCTATGCCGATTATGGCATTCATCGGAGTGCGGATTTCATGGCTCATTGTCGATAGAAAATCGCTTTTTGCCCGGTTTGCCTCCTCAGCCTGACTGACGGCTTTTTCGAGCTCGACGGCCAGTTGGCGGGCTTCCCGTTCATTGGCCCGAATTCGCTCATAGGTTCTCGACAGTTCTTTTGTCATGCTGTTAAATGCCTGGGACATACTTGTCATTTCACTGTTTGGGAACTCCCGGATTCGTATATCCAGATTCCCGCCGCTGATCTCCCGGGCGGCAGCCTTGAACTGCTCCAGCGGCAAAAGAATCGATCTGAGCACCAGCACAATAAAGCCCAAATTAATGAGCGCCATTACCCCCAGCAGACTCATGACCAGGCGCTGAATCGCGTTTACCGGTCTCAGAGCGTCCGATAAGCTCTGGGAGATTACGGTCCTCCAGCCGAGACCGGGGTACTCGCCGATTCCCGTCGACTCCCAGAGACTGTAGATCCTCTGGGTGGAGGCGTCGATGGAATAGCCATTTCCCGCAGGCAGAATTTGGTAGTATTCGGCGGCCTTCTGGTCTTCCATGAACTGAAAGAGTCCCGTTGAATATACCAGGCGTCCTTCGGGATTGAGAATCAGTACTTCGTGGCGGGACGACCGGTCGCTGTTTATTCTCGCCTGCCGGGCCGCCTTTGCAATGTCCAAAAAACCGTGAATATATCCGCTTATTCGCCCAGAGCCGTCTCGTATCGCGAGTCCGATTCCAAGACCAAAAAGCTGCAGGTCGGGGTTGTAATACAGCCGTTCAAGAAAAACATCCCCTTGCCTGGAGCCGGTCAACCATTGTTCGCCGCTGTGGTCGTACAAACTGATGGGGGCTGACGATGCAACCAGGGCGCCGTAGCGGTTGATTAGATAGACTTCGGGAAGGGTTGCATAACCCTGGCGGAGAAGAGGACGGCGGGAGAACAGTTCGCGGAGAAAAAAACTCAGATCAGGATCGGTATACAAATCATGGGCCATAGCTTCGGCGGACTGCCCCTGGCGCCGACTGAGCTCAACGGACGGCGACTCCAGGGCGTCAAAGACCGAATTCGACTCCCTCAAAGCGGCGATTATTTCCGGCGCTATGTCCAGATCTCTCAGGCGGTTTACTTCAGCATTGATTATCTGATCAATTTCACCCATAACCTGACGGGCCAGGTCCACGTTGGCGGTGGCGAGAATATCAATCAGTATCGGCCGTCCGATAAACACCACGCTGGCAACAATCATGAGAATGACCGCCAGTGAAATGCTCAGCGCCGCTATTACCTTTGTTCGAATCGATCGCACCCGGGTCTCCCGACTTTAATAATTGATAAACCGTCTGTCGCCGTTCTCGATTTTCGCGAGAAGCAGGGGAATCCTGATGCTGTTGTTTCCCTGGACCTTTTGCACGTCACCGGACAAAGACGGATAGAAAAACTCCCGGTCCAAGGCCCGGCGAAGGCCTTCCCGGCTTATCTCCTGCTGATCGGCTATGAGATGTGCAATAAGCAGCACCAAATCGTAACCGATTGCCGCATTATGGTGAAATTCCCTGTCAAATCGCAGACGGTAGCGCTCGGCTATTTCCCGGACCAGGGGGAAGCGGGGGTTGTAAATGTACGGAGTGGCGACGTACATGCCTTCCGCCTGAGGAAGATCGAGGAAGACCCTGGTAGACAAGGTCGATGTGCCCAATACAATTCCCTCAAAGCCCCTGCGCCGAATTTCTTCCAGGGCCGCAATGCAGGCATTCTCGAAACCCGCGACGACTATCGCGTCGCTGCCTGTCAATGCTGCAAACTCCTGTGACAGATCGTCATCACCCACGGGAAAGGCCGATGAAATAACCTGAACACCCTCGGCCCGTCGATTGAGCTCGCGATAAATAGACCTGCCGTATGCATCATCCTGGTGGAGCACTCCGACCGAGCCAATCCGATTCGTCTCGATAACCCTCATCATGGGTTCCACCTCGTCGGCGGCGGTCTGGTAAAACTGGAATACGTAGTCGTTCTGCAGGGGAATGTCCGGGCTCGATGCAACGGCGGCGATTACGGCGACTTCCTTGTCCATTGCCCGCGGTGCCAGGGCCAGCCCCACCGAACTGAGGACCGATACGTACAGATGGGGCGAAACCTGGTTTTCCAGCTCGTTGAAGCGGGTGATTCCCGATTGAGGGTCAGATTCGCTGTCGCGAAAATGGAGTTCCAGGCTGTAGTCGCCGGCCAGACGACGGCCCCTCACTTCTTCCAGCGCCAGTTCCATTCCCAGCTGAAGCGGCTCGAGGTAGCTGGCAAAACCGCTTTGGGGCATTATTACCCCCACATCGACGGTATTGACCCGCTGACTGCATGAGAAAGAGAGCAGGACTGCGGACAATAGCATTATCTCTAATACCGGCTGGAAATACTTCTTCATAATACTACAGTATAGTGCATCGACCCTGACTGCGGGGTGTCAGGTCCCGATGCGCCCTGGAGATAATTTATCGGGAGTAGTGCGGCCGTGGAGGATACTGCCGCAGAGCATTTCTGCCAAACCCGGAGCGAGCATAAAACCGCGGGTGCCCAGACCGTTGAATACGTATACTCCCCCGGGCAGATGTCTGCGGATCGACGCCGAGAGCGAGTAGGGTTCCAGAAGCCCCAGGTACGCCAACCGGTCCCTGCTGGCCGGACGAATCCCCGCCCAGCAATCGGTCACATTACCCCGCAAAATAGAAGGATCACCTAGTCCGCAGGCATAAAGACGGGAAAGAAGCCAGGAGACCCCTTCTTCCTCGCAGTCCGTATCGGTGAAATCTCTCACGTAGCTGCTTCCCACAAGGTAGGTCTGGGGTTTATCCGTCGGAATAATGGCCACTCCGGCGCTGAGCACCCGGGAACTGGCAAGCCCCGGGAGGGTAATTTCTATAACGTCGCCCTTTACCGGATAGTAGGGCAGGGCGGAACCCGGTAGCTCTTCCTGAGACGGCGAAAAAGAGCGCTGTATTCCCGTGGCCATGACCGCAGCGGAATACCCCGGTTTACCCAGAAGATCCTCTACGGCAGTCTCAATAAGCGCTCCTTCATCGGCGAGATAGCGGCGGAATGAGCGAAGCAAGGGACGGGGAAGGATGCGTCCGCTGCCGGTAATCTCCGCCGAGCCGAAATTACTCGGGGGCAAACCTTCCCCGGTGTCGGATAGCGGGCCGAGGGCTGGCGCCGCATCCCCGCCGGCTTCCCAGCGCCTACGCTCATTCTCAGATAGAAAAACTTTAACGATGGGGCGCCGGTCTGTGAAATCCGATGTATATCCCCGTTCTTTGAGAAAGCTTTCGAGACCCCGGTAACGCCGCCAGGCGGCGGGGATCATGGCGCTTCCCCAACTCAGGGTCATTCGCTTGAACACCACGGGGTTTATCAGTCCGGTGGAATACCAGCTCGATCCCTCTTCCGCCCCGAGGTCCGCGACGATAAAATCCCTGGCGGGCTCCAATCCGTTTTCCATTAGCTCCCAGCACAGCATTGTTCCGGCAATTCCCTGTCCCCCAATGAGGATGGGCAGGCGGCCGCGGCCGCCCCCCGTAGATTTAGCCTTCATGTTGTCCGGATGAGCTAGAAATCACTGTCGGCCGCTTCCCTTTCGCGCTGGCTCTTGACCAGCTCGAGAGTGGACAAAAGCCCGCATGCGGCCTGGATATCTTCGCCGCGGCTTTTGCGGATCGTGGTCATCAGGCCCTTTGACTTGAGGCGATTTTGGAAGTCCACCATTCGTCCGCGGGAACTTCCTTTCAGCGGGGAGCCCGGGATTGGATGGAAGTGGATTAAATTAACCTTGCACCGTAATCCGTTGAGCAGTTTGACCATGGCGTTCGCATGCCGGGGTTCGTCATTTACACCTTCGAACATGATGTATTCAAAGCTCAGTTTGCGGTCCTTGAAATCATGCTCCCTCAGCGCCTCGATGACGTCTTTGATGGGATAGACCGACTGGACGGGCATGAGTTGCCGGCGTTCTTCTTCGATGGGGTTGTGGATGGAAATCGCCAGGGGCGACCTGGTTTCCTCGAGATAGCGTTTCATTGCGGGAATAATTCCGATGGTAGAGACGGTTATGCGCTTCGCGCTCATGTTTATCCCGTCGGGATCAGTAAGGATGCCCACGCTGTCAATCACGCCGTCGATGTTGTCCATGGGCTCGCCCATTCCCATATACACAATGTTGGTCAGCCGTTCGCGTTCAGGCAGGGTATATACCTGAGAGAGAATTTCTCCGGTGCTCAGCTGCCCCTGGAAACCCTGCCTTGCGGTCATGCAGAACAGGCAGCCCATCTTGCAGCCTACCTGGGTCGACAGGCAAAGGGTGGCCCGGTTCTCCTCTGGGATGTAGGCCGCTTCGACGAATTTGCCTCTCGGGGCGGGGTATAAATACTTTTTTGTTCCGTCCGACGACTCATCGGAATGACTGCTGCGGTATATGTCGATGCAAAAGCTGTTCCCGAGCTCCGCCCTGAGATCCTTTGGCAGATTGGTCATATCATCGAAGTTCCAGACCATGTCGCGGTACATCCAGATAAATAGCTGGTCTGCCCTGAACTTCGGCTGGCCCAGATCGGCGATTACCCGGCGCAAATCCTCGCGGGTCTTTCCGAACAGGTTCGGCCTGTCGGCTGATATTTCCGTTTTTTGAGAGTTAGGTAATGGGGTATTCACAGGGGGATCATATCAGAAATAGATCTCGGAGATAATGTTTGTGAAGGGAATTCCCGCTGAAATCAGGGACTGGCGAACATAAAGAATCATCTGCTCGCTGCCGCACAGGTAATACCATCGTTTCCGGGCCTCTGCGTTGTCCAACTCACCGGCGGCAATCCGTTCATCGAGCCAGGAGCTGAGCCGGCCGGGGTAGATCATATTCTGCAGATTTTTACCGGCAGAACCGGCGCTCCCGCTTCTGCTGAGGCAGGGAACGTAGGAAAATTTCTCGTGAGGGGCACTAAACAGTTCGCTGTAGTACAGGTCCTCCGGGGTGCGGGCGCCGTGAATGAGGGTCTTTTCCGCGCGTATTCCCGCACGGTACATGGAGATAAACGGTGCCACTCCGGTGCCGTTTGCTATCCACCAGGCTTGCCCGCCCCGATCGGTAAACTCACCTCGCGGCTGGCTTGCCAACAGGGAATCCCCGGGGCCCAGGCCATCCAGCACGGGGGTGAGAACGCCGCCGGGAACAGTGTTGTAGAGGACTTCCAGCCCCGGGTCCGTGGGGGCGCTGGCGATGCTGTAGAGCCGGGGTGGAGTGGATTCCCTGTCGCAGAGACTCAGCATTTGCCCGGGGGTGAACCGGGGTCGCCAGTCGAGGGTGAGCACCCGGGCATTGGAACTCACCGGTCGTACCGAGGTTACCGTCACGCGCCGCAGCGAATTGCCGCCGGTTCCCGACCCGCCCATCAGGAAGTCACCCGGAAACTTCCCGTCAGCGCCTTGTCGCCGTCCCGGGGCTCTCCCCGGTAGCGCAGTTCGAGAGCGTCAACCCGGGCATAGGCCGGACCCTCGCCCAGCCATTCGACGAACGCCGCGACTCCGGCTTCGTCCCCCAGCGCCCGGGTTTCCACGCTTCCGTCGGCATTATTCCTGACCCAGCCTGAGAGTCCCAGTCCCTGGGCCCGGCGCAGGGCCGAGTATCGAAACCCCACTCCCTGCACCCTGCCTCTCACGATGCAGTGCAATGCGGTCACTTATGCTCCAGCCGCGCCGGCCCTGGACCGTTCATCGCTTTTTCCGGGAGTCTCGTGGGCGATGGCGGCGTTCATTGCCGCGATGCTCTCATCGCTGATGTCAATGTCCAGGCAGTTGCAGCGGTTCAGTGCGCTGAGTATGGCCATGAAATGGGCTGCCGATGTGTCGGTATCCCGGCCGACGCCCCACATGCTGTGGCCGTCATGGCCCTCTACCCGGATATACGCCGCCGCCTCGGTGGCGCTTCCGGCGCCGATGGCCTGTTCTTCGTATTCGGCGATGGTGAGCTGAACATCGAGCAGGCTGTTCACACCGTGCATAAACGCGTCGATAGGGCCGTTGCCCCGGCCGATGAGCTCATACTCGCTTCCGTCCACCAGAAGACTGCCCTTGAAGAGCACATGATGGGTGTGATGACTTCGGCTCATGCTGTAGTCCAAAAGTTCGATGTGGTCTGTGCGGTTCACGTATTCTCCGTCGAAAGCCGACTTGATTTCGTCGCTGTACAGTTCTCTCACGAGTTTGTCGCTAATCTCATTTATTGTGTTGCCCAGCTCGGGCTGAAGTCCCCGGGGAATTTTCAAACCGAATTCATTCTCAAGGACGTACGCCACCCCTCCCTTTCCGCTTTGACTATTTATCCTGATAATGGCTTCGTAGCTTCTGCCGATATCCTGGGGGTCGATGGGAAGGTAGGGGACGTCCCACAGGCTTTCGCTTCCTTTTTCGACCAGCGCCATTCCCTTGCTGATTGCATCCTGATGACTGCCGCTGAACGCGGTGAACACCAAATCTCCCCCGTAGGGGTGGCGTTCGTGAACTTTCATCCTGGTGGTTTCCTCGTAGATTTTGCGAATGCGGGGTATATCGTGAAGATCCAGCCCCGGGTCGACGCCCTGGCTGAGCATATTCAATGCCAGGGTGACCAGGTCCACATTGCCCGTGCGCTCGCCGTTTCCGAAGAGGGTGCCCTCCACCCGGTCCGCTCCGGCCATCAATCCCAGCTCGGTGGCGGCGACTCCGGTTCCCCGATCGTTGTGAGTGTGGAGCGAAACGATGATTTCATCGCGGCGCTTGAAATTGCGGCACATCCACTCAATCTGGTCTGCGAAGATATTCGGCGTGCTTAATTCCACGGTGGCCGGCAAGTTGATAATCATTTTTCCCCGCTCAGCAGGATTCCACAGATCGACCACCGCATCACACACCTCCAGGGCAAAATCCAGTTCGGTGCCCGTGAAACTTTCGGGGCTGTACTGGAAAATAACTTCGGTGCCGTCCAGTTCGGGCAAGAGATCGATTATATGCCTGGTGCCTTCAAGGGCGATGTCCTTGATTTCCTCCCGGCCCTTGCGGAAGGTGATGCGGCGCTGCTGTTCGCTGGTTGAATTGTACAGATGAATTACTGCGCGCTTTGCGCCTTTTAGGCTTTGAACCGTCCGCTCAATGAGGTGCTTGCGGCTTTGGGTGAGAACCTGCAGGGCAACTCCGTTGGGTACCATATCGTTTTCTATAAGGGTCCTGAGGAAATCGTACTCAATCTGGCTTGCACTGGGAAACCCGATTTCAATCTGGGTAAAGCCCATGCCCGTCAGAAGGGCGAACATCCGCTCCTTCTCTGTAATGCTCATCGGTTGGGCGAGGGCCTGATTTCCATCTCTCAGATCGACGCTGCACCACAGGGGCGCCTTGTCGATGCTCGCCGAGGGCCAGCTCCGGTCGGATAAATCAACCTGGGGGTAGGGTCGGTACTTTGCCATGTTTCCTCCTGTTCCGGCTGCCGGGCAGGCGGGGCCGGACGCAAAAAATCAAAAAAAACCCGCTGCAGGGGCCTGCAGCGGGTGCTAATACCACGTTACGTTTCCGGTGTTACGGCCGCCGGACACATACGCCCACTGCAGAGAATACTTCCTGAGATAGTAGGAGGCTGTCATGTGCAGTGAAACTTCGTCCGGCAACATACATATGCATATATAATGTATATTTATTTGATACCTGTCAAGGGCTGATCACCGTTCTTCATGCTAAGGGCAGGCAACGCGATTTCGATCTGTTCGTATTGGTTCGAAGAGCTGCTAATCTGCCCGGTATATTCCGCCTTGCAAAAATATTTTCCCTCGGCAATTCTTGATTAGGATGCTAATCTTTCCTATGTTTCTCTTGGAGTCATTATGCTTAATTTAGTGATAATCCGGCACGGTAAATCGAGTTGGCAGGACCGTGACTTGGAAGATTTTGAACGCCCTCTTAATGAACGGGGACGCTCCGATCTGATTACCATGTCAAAGGTGCTTGAAGACCGCTTTCCCCCGCCGGAGAGAATACTGTGCAGCAGCGCCGTGCGGGCCCGACAGACCGCGGAGGGAATTGTCGCCCGATGGAAACAACCCGGCGGGGAGGTCCGCTTCATTGACGATCTTTATCTTGCCGAGAGCGAAGACATTTTGGTTATCCTCCGGGGACAGGGGTCGCGGGGAACCGTGTACATCTGCGGTCATAACCCGGGGATCAGCGAGTTTGCCTCCCGGATCTGCGGACGCGATTTGGGATACCTTCCCACCCTCGCGTCGGCGCATATCCGCATCGACGCGCCGGAAGATACAGACCATTATGAGTGGAGGCATATCGATTGGGGCGACGGAGCCCTTGTTGAGCTTGTCACTCCCAAATCGCTGGCATCTGATTAGTTGAATTGCGTATGACTTCCCTGAGGAATGCCATGAATTACAATGCGTTTATCGCCCTGCTCGATGATTACCGCTCCCGTTTTCCCGGCCGGGCTGAATTAGTCGATGAAATGAGCGATTTGAGCTCTCATTGGCCCCAATGCTTCTCCAGAAAGCACTTCTCTCCCGGTCACTTTACCGGTTCGGCATGGGTGACTGACCCGCAGCGACGAATGGTCCTTTTGACGCATCACCGCCGGCTGGACCGTTGGCTCCAACTCGGCGGCCACGGTGAAAATGAAACCGACATCAGGCACATTGCCCTTCGGGAAGCCCTTGAAGAATCCGGGCTTGACCGGTCCGCCGTGAGCCTTGCGGATGAGGGCATCTTCGACATCGACATCCACAATATTCCCCCGGGGAAGGGGGAGCCGGCGCATAAGCATTTTGATATCCGTTTTCGCTTCTTCGCCGACAGCAGCCTGGCCACCTCGGTGAGCGAAGAATCCCACGACCTGGCCTGGGTAGCTCTCGATTCTCTGGAGAGTTACAGCAAGGAACAGAGCATGCTTCGGATGAGGGATTTGAGCCTCAACGGGGTTCTGCGGTGATTTTCCGTCTGCTTCCTCATATTGAAGATATCGAAGCTTCGCAATGGCAGTCCCTTGTGGGGGCTCAGCACAGTCCCTTCCTTGAGCATCATTGGCTTGCGAGTTTCGAGACATCGGGCTCCATGAGCCCCGATTCGGGCTGGCAGCCCCTGCATCTGCTGGGATTCAAATCTGACCATGATGCCGACCGAACTATCAATCCGGTTTTTGCCCTGCCCCTGTACCTCAAAAACCATAGCTGGGGCGAGTTTGTGTTTGATTTTGCCTGGGCTGACGTGGCCTCCCAATTAGGTCAGGAGTACTACCCCAAGGCAGTCGGGGTCATTCCCGCAACCCCGGTTACCGCCTACCAGGCGCTCGATTCATCGGGTGACCCCGGCAGTTTGGCACAAGCCGTCGAATACCTCGAGAAACGTCTTCCCGAAATGGGAGTAAAAAGCCTTTCGTTTTTATTCGCCGAGGATGATTTCGCCGACCGTCTGGAGTCTTTGGGCTTCAGCCGCTGGATTCACCAGGGCTTTGTCTGGACCCGGGACGGCATGAATGATTTTCAGGATTACCTGGACAGCTTCCGAAAAAATCAGCGGAAAAACATCCGGAAGGAGAGACAGAGCATAACCGAGCAGGAGCTGACCGTGCGCATCATCGGCGGCGATGAGCTCTGCGCTGAAGATGCCGATGACATGTTTGAGCTATACGAAAAAACCAACGACCAGTTCGGACCCTGGGCGGCGAAATTCCTCAACCGCGATTTTTTCCGCGAGAGCTTCAAACGCTGCGCCCACCAGATCCTGCTCGTTTCGGCTTTTGACTCCCGGGGCCTGAGCGTGGGCTGCTCAATGCTGGTGCACAAGGGCAGCAAGCTGTACGGCCGGTACTGGGGCAGCCGGGATTTTTTCAAGGATCTCCATTTCAATCTCTGCTATTACGAACCCATCGACTATGCCATACGGCAGGGAATCGACTGGTTCGATCCGGGGATGGGCGGAGAGCACAAGCTGCGGCGGGGGTTTCACGGCGTCAGGCAGCATAGCATGCACCGCTTCTTCGATCCGGTAATGGACAGGATATTCTCCGCAAATATCGGACAGTTCAATCGGCACGCCATAACCACCATCGACGCTATCAATGATTCCCTGCCCCAAAAGCCCCGATAATGCTACAATCTCTGCCATGACAAAATCAGCCGGAGAGCCCCATGCCGGATAAGGGAAACAGTCTCAGCCGGCGGGTGGCAATCAGTATTTTTCTCCTCGTTCCCGTGTTGCTTTTTATGCTGTACGCCATCGTCAGACTTCTGCTTTTGGCTGGGGATGCCCGCCTGGGTCCTCCCCAGCTGGGGATCGACGGCGGCCTCAGGCGGGATGCACATATTTCGGTAATGTTTCCCGGCAATCAGCGGGATTTTTATTCCCAGATTCGAAGCGGACTGCAGGATTATCTGGAGTCTCAGGGACAGCAAAGCCTTGGGCTGCAGTATCTCGAGCCCTTTCCCTTTATGAGCGCGGAGGAGTCCCTTTTCCGGCACAGCGAGATCGCTGCTCTGGCTCAGGTCGACGGGGTAGTTATTGCCCCGGTGCAGTCCCGGCGAATCTCCAGCCTTCTTGCAAGGAGCAGGCTGGAGGGCATTCCCGTGGTGGCACTGAACAGTAATCTCGAAGCGGGTTCCGTCGATACGGTAATCGGCGTGGACAGCTTCTCCCTGGGGGTGCGGATCGGGGAGATCCTCAGCGGCAGCGAACTCAGTTCCGGCGTGTATATCCAGGGCGCTAACACCCTCATCCCTCAAAGCGCAGAGTTCATCAGCGGATTTCGTGCCGCGTTGTTTCCGTTGAATCGCCGGCTTCCCCTGGAAATTTCCGGGGAAGGGGACGATGGTCTTGGCCTTCGCAGCACTGTGGAATCGGTGCTTTCCCGGGTACCTGAAATCGACCTGGTGATAGCCGACAGTCCGGATCTGACACTGATTCTCGCTCAGGCGGTGGTTGAGAGCAATCTGGTTGGACGGCTCACCATTGTCGGCGTGAGAGGAGCTGCGGAGATTGACGAATACTTCGAGTCCGAAGTTATCAGCTACCTGATCAGCGTGAATCCCGAAGAAATCGCCATTAAAACCATTGAGGCTCTTGCGGGACTGCTTGCCGGCGAAACCGTGGCCGGTGAGGTTCCGGTATCCGTAAGGATAGAGGAGGCCGGCGGCGGTGAATAGGCGAATGAGCTCCATCCGGTCCCGGATCAGTCTGGTATTTCTGTTAAGCCTTCTTCCTCTTGCCCTGGCAGCCCTCCTGGTATTTATCTATTCGAGCAGCCTGCTCCGGTCCGCCCAGGCGCTATTTGACCAGAACCTGTATCTCGAGGAGTTGAACCGGGCCCTGGTTGACCTGGACCGGGAGACCCAGAATTATCTGGATACCCGGGATGATCAGGCCCTGCGAAGTTTTTTCCTCTTCGACGCCCAGCTGGCGTCGATCATTGAAGACCTTCCTCAGGATCCTTCGGCGGACAGCAACGGCCTCAATCTCCGGCTTCTTCGCCGACTCTTCGAACGCTACCGCCGCGAGGTAGGCCAGGCGGTTAACGCCCGGAGGGGAAGGCTGACTGAGCGCTACAGCGAACTGTATGCCAACAGCCGCAGAATTATCGACTACATCAATCTGCTCGTCTTAAGCGTCAACTGGCTGGATTTTCAGGAGAGCCTCCAGAGCTATCTGTCGTTTTCCCGTTGGTATAACGAGATCCAGTTCTGGGCCCTGCTCCTGTTGAGCGCCACGGCCCTGCTGTCCCTCCTGCTCATCAATCTGTTTTCAATTCAGTTGAGCCTGCCGCTCATCAGACTGAGCGCCGCCGCCAGGGATTTCGGAGAAGGGAAGTTCGACTCGGGCGATGTGGAGACCAGGGGCGCTAGCCGGGAAGTCCGCCAACTGGCCGGTACCTTTAACACCATGCGGGAGCGAATTCGGCTGTATATCGAGGAAATGAAAGACAAGGCCAGGATGAAGCAGGATCTGATGGAGCAGAACATCCAGAATCTGCATATGAAGCACGTCCTGAAGAGCGCAGAACTCATTGCGCTGCAGAATCAGATAAATCCTCATTTTCTATTTAACAGCATCAATACCGGGCTGCAGCTCTCGGTGGTTGAGGATTCTCCCCGGACAGCCGACTATCTTGCCCATCTGGCGGAGCTTTACCGCTATAATCTGCGGAAATCGGACACCCCTGTGACCCTGGACGAGGAGATCGCTTCGCTGGAAAGCTACATCTATATCTTGCGTATTCGATTTGGCGACCGTATCGCTTTTGCTATTGATGTTGATCCCGCATGCAGGAATTACCTCCTCCCTCCGGTAATCCTCCAGCCCCTTGTAGAAAATGCGGTGAATCACGGACTCAATGCGGTGACCGAGGGAGGGGCGGTTGAAATAACCTCGCGAAGGAGAGACAACAGGTTTTTTATCGAAGTTTGCGACAACGGTTGCGGCATGACCGCCGAGAAAATTACCGAGGCGTATAAGGCCATCAGCGATGAGGACCCCCTGGATATGGTGATGAATGAAAGCCAGGGTATCGGCCTGACCAATGTCCTCCAGAGAATACGCCTCTTTTTTGGAAACCGTGCTACCATACTGGTGGAAAATCGGGAGACCGGGGGTACCAGGATTGCCTTCGATCTCCCTCCCAAGGAGCATTAGTTGAGCGAGAATATCCGGATTTTTGTCGTTGACGATGAACAACCGGTCCTCGAAGGGGTGCGGGCGGTGGTAAAAAACCAGGCTGAGGGCTTCACCGTTGCCGGCACCGCCCTAAACGGCCGTCACGCCCTGGAGGAAATACGCAGTCTCCAACCCGATGTTATTCTCATGGATATCAATATGCCCGGGCTCAGCGGCATCGAAGTAGTACGGGAGCTCAGGTCTCAGGGAATTCGCACAGTATGCATACTCGTAACGGCTTATGAGCGCTTCGATATTGCCCGCGAGGCCTTCGGTCTCGGTATTTTCGCCTATCTGCTCAAGCCGGTAACCCCGGCAAACCTTCTGGAGGTGCTTGAGGATGCCCGTCGTGAAGTCGAGCAAAACCGCTCCCGGGACGCGGGGTATCTGGAAACCCGCAGCAGCCTGGAAAGCCTCATGGCGCGGAGCGAACGCTATTTTTTCAGCCTCCTTCTCTCCGGCGGCATGGATGAGGATGAAATTCTCGCCGGTGCCGGGGAAATGGGTATTTCTCTGGACGATAGCTGCACTCTGGTCCTCCTGTCGCACGGGGGAGATAAGGCCGGGGCCTTCGACGATTTCCTCAGACAGCTTGGATACAGCTACGGGTTCAAACGCAGTCTCGAACGCAATAACCGGGTCTTTCTTGTAATACCCGGCGATCCGGGTTCACAGAGACTGGCAGCGGTCATGAAGCGGATTGTCGAGAAGAACCCCGAGCGCTATGTTTCACTGAACCTCCATCACGCCATGCACACAATCGAAAGCACGAAGTCCCTGGCTTCCGCCGCCCGGGCATTGATAAACCGGATTCCCGCCAGACTGTCATCCGGCCGCCCCAGCCTGAATGAAGCTGAGGCTGACCCATCGGCTCAAGCCGCGGACCCTGGCGCACATAAAAGCGGGAGAGGCGCAGCATCTCCCGGTCTTGAGCAGACTAATAATGTGGAAAATTTGCTCCTGGCGGGAGAAGCCGGGAAGGCCTTTACTGCCCTCCGGCTCGCCGAGCCGGGAATTTTCCGCCGGGCTCCGGATTTGTATGACCGGGCCCTGCGCATGCTCAGCCTGCTGTACGCCCGGGAGGACGATGAAGGGATTGAACGTTGGCTGGCGGGGGTCAGTCTCCCCAATCCTGAGGACACACACGCCGTTGAAGCCTGGCTGAGGGATGAGCTGGAAGCCCTTGCGGATCATTATCAGCGAAAGCTGGAGACCAACCCATTAATCCGGCAAGCCCTGTTATATGTTGAGGGAAACTATTCCCGAAGCATTGGTTTGGAAGATGCCGCGGATAGCTGCGGTGTCAGTCCCCAGCATCTGAGCAAGACGTTCTCCCGGGTAATGGGAATATCGTTCATCGATCATCTCACGCAGGTGAGGATTCAGCATGCTATAGAACTGTTTCGAAGAGGAAACAGGAGCATCCGCCAGGTCGCCGAGGCCTGCGGATATGCCGACGCAAACTATTTCAGCAGAACCTTTCGGAAAGTCCACGGATCCAGCCCCACCTCGTTTCTTCAGGGCCTGGAGAAGGAGTCTTCATGAGGTCAATCCAGCCAAAAACGCTTCTCGCTGCCGCCCTGGTTGCCCTTACGCTGCTGAGCGCATGCGGGTCCGAAGCCGAATCCACCGGCAATACCGGAATGAGCCGCTCAGTGGTTATTGGATTTTCCCTCGATTCCCTGGTGGTGGAGCGTTGGCAGCGCGACGAGAGGGAGTTCGTGTTAAAAGCCCGGAGTCTCGGGGCCGAAGTCGAATACCGGAATGCCCTGGCCGATCCGGCCCGACAGCTTGAAGATATTCAGGAACTCATCGACATGGAAGTCGATGCCCTGGTTATCGTGCCCAATGACGCCCAGGCCCTTCGTCCCGCTATTGACCGGGCAGTCAATCTGGGAATTCCGGTGGTGAGTTACGACAGACTCATTCTCAATGCGGAAATTGACGCATATGTGAGTTTCGACAATGTTGAGGTCGGACGACTCATGGCCGAGGGCATGGTAAAGTTCAACTCGGGCAGCGGACGCTTCCTGCTCATCAACGGCGGAGCCGTCGACAATAATTCCCGCTTACTCAAACGGGGAATAATGGAAGTTCTGCAGCCCTACATTGACAGGGGAAGCGTCGAAATTGCCGGAGAGATTAACCCGAGGGACTGGTATACCTCGTATATCGAGGACGAGCTCGAGGCATTTATCAAAGAGGGCAATCTGGACGGAATAATCGCCGCCAACGACCTGTTCGCCGACAGCGCCATAGAGATCCTCGCACGTAACCGGATGGCGGGAGAGGTCATTGTGGTGGGGCAGGACGCGGACCTCATCGCGGTGCAGAGACTGGTTGAAGGCATACAACACCGGACCATTTACAAGCCCATCGATCAGCTTGCAAAGGCTGCGGCGGAAACCGCATATCATCTGGCCATTGGGGAGAACATCCGCTCAAACCGGCTGGTGAACAACGGCCGGACTGAGGTTCCGAGCATTATAATACAGCCGATTGCCGTTGAGGCGGACAACATAGACCAGACGGTAATCGCCGACGGCTTTCATACCCGGGAAGAGGTGTACCGCAGCGAAGGTAATAATTAGCATTGGAATAGCTTAAATTTGTGCTACTTCCCGGCAGACAAATTTACCCACCCTTAAAAACTTCCGCATATATCATAATTTTTTCGTCATGACGTAAAAAAAAACCAGGGGTAGTCTGTTGTCACTGAGGCGGTATGCCTCGAAAGACAACTATTTAGGAGGGCGTCTTTATGAAAAAGAGTCTTGCAATAGCTCTGACGCTTGTATTTATTTTCGGAACCCTGGTTAGTGCATTCGCAGCCGGTGGCGCTGAAGCCGATGAACTGGTAATTGGTCTTTCCCTGCCCACACAGCGGGAAGCCCGTTGGGTCAATGACAAGATCACCATGGAAAACTATGCGGAAGAGCTGGGAGTTACCCTGCTTGTTCAGGTTGCCGATGCCGACCAGGCACAGCAGACTGCTCAGGTTGAAACCCTGCTTACCCGCGGAATCGACGTTCTGATTCTCGCTCCCCACGATGCATCCGCATCCGCAGCACTCGTTAGCGCAGCTGAAGAAGAAGGCGTACCGGTAATTTCCTACGACCGTCTTATCACCAACAGCGGCGATGTCGATCTGTACATCTCCTTCGACAACGTAGGCGTTGGCCGCCTCCAGGGCGAGTACTTTGTTGAAAATACTCCTCCGGGCAACATCATCATCATGAGCGGTGCTCCCACCGACAACAACGCTACCCTCTTCAAGCAGGGCGCCATGGAGTTCATTCAGCCCAGAATCGACGACGGTACCTACACTGTAGTTGCCGAGCAGGGCGTAGACAACTGGCTTCCCACCAATGCGCTGAGCATTGTTGAGAACGCTCTTACTGCTGCGAACAACGATGTAGTCGGTATCCTCGCTCCCAATGACGGCACCGCCGGCGGCGCAATCGTCGCTCTCGAAGCCCAGGGTCTTGCAGGAAACGTCACCGTAACTGGTCAGGACTCGGAAGCCGCAGCGGCTCGTCGGATCCTCGCCGGTACCCAGAGCATGACCGTATTCAAAGATACCCGTGACCTCGGTCGCGCGGCCATCGATGCAGCCATTGTTTTTGCTCGCGGCGAAATGCCCGAGACCAACGGCGCGGTTGCTAACGGCGTATTCGACGTACCTTCCGTTCTCCTGGTTCCCTATGTCGTAACCGCCGACAACCTGGAAGAACTGCTCATCGGCAGCGGTTACCTGAGCCCCGAAGATATCGAGTAATCGGTAATAATCGGATCGCACACTGCGAACCGGGCTGTTATAGCCCGGTTCGCTTTTACACAGGTATCGATCGGGGCTTAACCGTCCGGCTGATCGGTAATCAACCATCAATTCAAAACCTGGAATAACCATGAGTGAATACATTTTAGAAATGCAGAACATCACCAAGGAGTTTCCCGGCGTCAGGGCACTTGACGACGTCAACCTCCGGGTAAAGCGCGGAGAAATCCACGCGCTGGTCGGTGAAAACGGGGCTGGAAAATCCACCTTGATGAAGGTTCTGTCCGGGGTGTATCCCACCGGCACATATCAGGGTCAGATTCTGATCGAGGGTCAGCCGCAGTCCTTCGCCGGCATCAAAGAGAGCGAGGCCTCCGGCGTCGCGGTGATCTATCAGGAACTCGCCCTGGTGAAGTACATGAATGTGGCGGAGAATATTTTCCTGGGTAATGAGCTCAAAGACAGCCGGGGCGTCATCGACTGGCACAAGACCTACGCCCGGGCACGGGATCTTCTCAACGAAGTGCATCTGGATATTGCTCCGGAAACAAAGATCATCAATCTGGGCATCGGTTCTCAGCAGCTGACGGAAATCGCCAAGGCGCTGAGCAAAGACACCAAAATACTGGTGCTCGACGAACCCACCGCCGCTCTGAACGAGAGCGAATCGGCAAACCTGCTGTCCATCATACGGAAACTCAAGGAACAGGGCGTAACCTGTATCTACATTTCCCACAAACTCGAAGAGGTCTTGGAAATTGCCGACTCGATTACCGTACTTCGGGACGGGCATACCATCGAGACCCGGGACGCCAAGGCGGAAAAAATCACCGAAGATCAGATCATCTCGATGATGGTCGGTCGGACCCTGACCCAGCGTTTTCCCCGGGTGGAGCACACCCCCAGCGAAACCATAATGGAAGTAAAAAACTGGACCGTTCCCCACCCTGAGATTCCCGGAAAGAACGTCATCGACAACGTCTCCTTCGAGATTCGAAAAGGAGAAATTCTGGGTCTTGCGGGCCTGATGGGTGCCGGGCGTACCGAATTGGCCACCAGCCTGTTCGGAGCATTCGGATCGGACATCACCGGAGAAGTGCTCATAAACGGCGTCCGGGTTCACATCCATAATCCGGAAACCGCCATCCAGAACGGTCTGGGTTATGTAACCGAAGACCGGAAAAGCAAGGGCCTGGTTCAGGGAATGAACATCATAGAGAACTCTACCCTGGCCAGTCATTATCGGCTCAGCAAGGGAAACATCATCAACAAGCTGGAGGAAATCCTCCTGACAACCAAGTACGTAAATCAGCTTCACGTCAAAACCACCGGTCTCGAACAGGTGGTGAAAAATCTCTCGGGGGGAAATCAGCAAAAGGTCATCCTGGGCAAGTGGCTGATGACCCAGCCGACGGTTCTCATTCTCGACGAACCGACCCGTGGTATCGACGTAGGCGCAAAATTCGAAATCTACAATATTATGAACGAGCTGGTTCAGCAGGGCGTGGGAATCGTAATGATCTCCTCCGAACTGCCTGAGGTTCTCGGAATGAGCGACCGCATCCTCGTCATGCACGAGGGACGCTTCACCGGCGAACTCAATTGGCAGGAAGCGGACCAGGAAAAAGTCATGCATCTCGCAACGGGAGGAAGATAGTGGACTCTTTAAAGAAAGAGCAGAGCCTGGGTGAGATCCTCAGGTTCCAGTTGAAAAATAACATCCGGCAGTACGCAATGTTTTTCGTGCTGATCGGTATTTGGCTCATCCTCTGGGTGGCCACCGGCGGAGTCTTCCTTTCGGGAAGAAACCTCACGAACCTGCTTCTCCAGTCGAGCTTCATCGCCGTTTTGGCGGTGGGAATGGTGCTGGTAATCGTCGCAGGGCACATAGACCTTTCGGTCGGCTCTATAGCCGGTTTTATCGGGGCCGTGGCGGCGATACTCAACGTGTATCTTGAGTGGAACACCTTTATCGTTGTTCTCGTAGCCCTCGGCCTGGGTATAGTGATCGGTTTATGGCAGGGGTACTGGATAGCCTACCAGGGAATTCCGGCTTTCATCGTCACCCTTGCGGGAATGACTATTTTCCGCGGACTGCTGCTGGCCGTCGGCCGGGGCGAGACCATCGCGCCGGTCAGCGATTCCTTTGCGGCTCTGGGCGGCGGATACCTTCCCCGGCTCTTTGTTAATGTGGGCCAGCGGGACGGCTTTCACGACCTCACCGCAATTCTGGTCGCCCTGATTATCGTTGCCTTCATCGTGATGCAGATCAGAACCCGCGCCAAGCGCGTCGAGTACGGATTTACGGTGCTTCCGGGCAATGTGGAGTTTCTAAAGATCCTCGGCGGCAGTTTGTTAATCGGAGTATTTTTTATTCCCTTGATGACCTATCGGGGCATACCGTACTCCATTCTTATTCTGATGACCCTGGTGCTGTTCTACAGCTTCCTGACCAACAATACGGTTTTCGGCCGGCATGTATATGCCATGGGCGGAAACAAGGAAGCCGCCCGCCTGTCGGGTATCAATATACAAAAAAAGACCCTGATGATCTTTGTCTCCATGGGTTTTCTCTCGGCGGTTTCCGGCCTGATTTTTACCGCGCGTTTGAAATCCGCAACCGCAAGTGCCGGTAACCTGTTCGAACTCGACACCATTGCCGCCACCATAATCGGCGGAACTTCGACCCTCGGTGGCGAAGGCACGGTGTTCGGCGCCATCATCGGCGCTCTGCTCATGTCGTCGATCACCAACGGCATGCAGATTCTTGATGTACCCTCTGAGTGGCAGATGGTAGTACGCGGACTGGTTCTCCTCCTTGCAGTCTGGTACGACGTCTCCATGAGGAAAAAATAGTAGTCCCGCAGAATACCCCCAATGTTCTGTATTACCCCCTCCACCCGGAGCGTTGCTCCGGGTGGTTTTTTTTATCGTAATGACCCGCTTCTGCGGAGCCTTCCCGAATCGACTATACTGTGCATATGAATCAAAAAACTATTCGATGGGGCATTCTGGGATGCGGCAACATTGCGTCAATCTTCGCCTCGGATTTCCGGCTGGCTGAAAGCGCGGATCTGTACGCGGTGGCAAGCCGCAGCGCCGAACGGGCCAAATCCTTCGCAAAAAGGCATTCGGCAAGCAGGTACTACGGAGATTACGCCGGTCTCCTGGCAGATCCGGATGTGGACGCGGTATATGTGGCTACCCCCCACATGTTTCACCGGGATATCGGTCTTCAGGTTATAGACGCCGGGAAGGCGCTGTTCTGCGAAAAGCCCCTGAGCATAAACCGATCCCAAACCGATGAGCTGATCTCAGCGGCTTCTTCCGCCGGCGTGTTTTTAGGCGAGGCGATGTGGACCGCATTTTTCCCCGCCGCGGCATCGCTTCAGGCTCTGGTGGATTCCCGGGCCTTGGGTGAGCTTGTGAGACTTGAAGCCAGTTTTACCGCCAGGATAGACAAAGATGAGGGCTCCCGCTGGCTGAATATTGCTCTCGGCGGCGGCGCGCTATTAGATCTTGGTGTGTACCCCCTTGCATTCTCCCGTTTAATGTTTCGTCGGGACATACGGAACATCCAAAGCATGGCGGTTATGGGGTCCACCGGAGTCGACACTGAAAACAGCATTCAGCTCGATTTCGGAGAGGGGAAGCAGGCAGCGCTGCTGTCGGGATTCCGGTTCAATCAACCCCAGGTCGCCAGGCTTTTTTTCGAACGGGGAGGGGTGTTTGTCCCGGATTTTTTCCATCCCGGGCAGTACGTGGTATATCCCGAAAACGATGCGGCGGTGGATGCCCTGCCATCGGGAGAGGTGGAAGACATTGAGAATATTCACCCCGATGCCGAGCATCCGGGTCTGCTCTATGATTTTGAGTACGATGGCCGGGGATATCAGTTTGAAATCGAATCGGTGAGCAGAGATATTCTAGCGGGAAGGACCGCATCTGCGGTTTATCCCCTGCAAGAAACCGGGGCCGTAATGGAAATCATGGACGGCCTGAGAGGTGAGTGGGGTTTGCGGTACCCTGGAGAATAAGCCGCCCAGATCAGGAGAAGGCATGAAATATGGTAAGCCCGCATGAAGTGCAGGGTAATGTCAACATTTAATACCAAAGGCGGGGTGGGAAAAACCACTACCGCAGTTAACCTCGCCCATATCGCCGCATCTGAGGGGCAAAAGGTGCTGCTTTGGGATTTGGATACCCAGGCAAGCGCCACCTATTACTGCGGCGCCAAGGCGAAGGTCCGGGGAGGGGCAAAGAAGCTCATCAGCAGGAAGACCGAAGCCCACAAGGTTATACGGGAAACCAGCTACGATAATCTCTGGCTTATTCCCGCCGACGGTTCGGTGAGGAAACTCGATATTTTTGTGAATAATCAAAAGGATTCGCGCAAGGCCCTGCAAAAGGTGATCAAGGACATACACAAGGATTTCGATCTGGTGATTCTCGATCCGCCCCCGGGTCTTTCGGTGTTGTCAGAGAGCATCTTCGAAACATCGGACCTTCTTCTTGTTCCGACCAAGCCCTCGACCCTCTCCATTCGCACCCTGGAGCTGATCGACGAACGCTACGCTTCAAAGCAGTTGGCACAGGATCAGATTATTCCCTTCTTTTCCATGGTTGACCTTCGCAAAAAAATGCACCGTGAGATTGTGGACATCTATGCCCGGGATCCCCGCTTCTTGACGGTGCTGATTCCCAACGCCAGCATTGTGGAACAGATGGGAGTTCACCAGAAACCCCTGCTTGCCTACAACCGCTCCTCGCGAGCGGCAAAAAATTATCTAGAACTATGGGCCGAGCTCGGCCGAAGGGGAGGATTATGAGTTTTGAATTTGAACATATACCACAGGAATTTCCCGCGCTTATTGCCGCGGAAACCGGAGACGGCTCCATACATCCGGCCAAAGGCCTTTGGCAGGCCGCCGATTTAAAAACCGACTGGGGCGGGGATACCAAACTTGTGGAGGTTGAACTGGAGTATTCCTGCTTGAATTATAAAGACGCCCTCTCAGCGACGGGAAATCGCGGGGTCAGCCCCCATTTCCCTCATATTCCAGGCATAGACGGCTATGGACGGCGTTTGGACAGCGGAGAACAGATAATCATCACCGGCTTTGATTTTGGCATGGGGACGCCCGGCGGTTTCGGACGGTACGCATTGGTTCCCGAAGACTGGCTTATTGGTCTGCCTGATAGCCTCACCCTCCGGGACGCGGCGGCCTACGGCACTGCGGGAGTGACGGCGGCCCTGTGCGTTGACGCCCTGTTGGATGCTGGCGTGGAGCCGAAGTCCGGCCCCATAGCCGTGAGCGGGGCCACCGGCGGGGTGGGGAGCATTTCGCTGGCAATCCTTTCCCGGCTCGGCTTTGAGGTCCATGCGGTGACCGGAAAGACCGAGCAAAGTGACTGGCTCAAGGGCCTGGGGGCGTCTGCGGTAATCTCCCGGGAAGATTTTGTTTCGCGGGCAGAAAAACCCATGCTGCGGCCGGAGTATGCCGGCGCCGTTGATACCGTGGGGGCGGGAATGCTCCACCGGCTGCTGCGAAGCATTTCGTTCGGGGGAGCGGTGGCGGCCTGCGGAATGGTCGGGGGGACTGAGCTTGAGACCAACATCTTCCCCTTTATTCTGCGGGGGGTTCGCCTGACGGGCATCGCCAGCGCGGACAGCAGCCGGCAAAAAAAACGCCGGATGTGGGAGAAACTCGCAGGCGAATGGAATGTGCCGGCCCTGGCCGATAACTGCGTATACTCGGACCTGGATGGGCTTCCCGAGCACATAGGGCAAATTCTGTCGGGAAGCCTCACCGGCAGGGTCATTGTCAGACTGTAGAACCCGACGCAGACCCGGGCCCGGACTGCTTATTACGGGGCCTCTGCGACCTCGAACACTGCGTTGTATCCCGTAAAGCCGTCGAATTCGAAGCTAAGGGCTGACGAATTGGGCAATATACCGGGAAAACCATTGATCTTTAATAGAAATCTTTAACTAACCATTTTGCAAATAGGTTTTTCGGATGGACCGCATGCGCGGACCGAAAGAGGTTAGTGCAAATTTTGTGCACCCATACCTAACAGACAAGTGGTAAGAAGTCCTAACCTCTCAAGGTTTCTTCTCTTCAAGATAAATGATAGGCGCAGCATAATTAGAATTGCTGGACAGAGTGTATTTTATTGAAAGCAATTATGATTGCATGCATAATAACGAAAAATGAAAACAGGAAACACAATGAAATCTAAATTATTTATTATATCTATTATTGCAACTTTTGGAACTATACTATATGCATCGCCCGCACAAGAAACTAGTGCGAGGTCAACTTGGAGCGGGTTTGAAAATTCTACAATATCATTTGATTCCCAATCGATCTCATCTGAAACTGCTTACATTTCTATGTGGCATGACAGGAATATTATAATGCGGTTTTATGAAAACAATCTATTACAGGCGGAGGATCGCGAGGTTTCATTCTCATTTAGTCCTGATCTGTTAACGATAGACGGGGAATTTTCTTATTATGATGGTTCAGATATGATTACTCTGAATGGCGAATATCCGATCATTGGTGAGGCAAGAATAGCTGATATCAAGCAGAACCTTAGAATGAGGACCGGCTTCAATCACGACCCTTATAATATGATTCTTTCATTGCCAAACGATTTTATTGCAGTTGACTTTGGCGAATTAGGCGTTTTCTATATTTGGCCCACAGTATACAATGGAACACCGGTCACCATTAATACTGTTCAAATGAAAATGTCAGGTGTTGTACCTCAAATCATAGTTAGTAGATATATGGTCTTGGGTTTCAACGCAGCTATGTAACTAATTTTAGCAAATGCTTCTTTCACTAACTCGAGCATTTGAGTTTTTCAAATTGAAATCTGGTTCTGTGGGAGAAACTCGCAGGCGAATGGAATGTGCCGGCCCTGGCCGATAACTGCGTATACTCGGACCTGGATGGGCTTCCCGAACACATATGTCAAAAGGCGCATTAAACTCCGAAAGAATCGGCGCGTATATTTACGACCCGATACTCCCGGTAAGGGGGTGTTTGGGTGGCGAAATTACATGCTGACCAGAAGGAGTTTTGCATGCTCGATCTTGACTTGGAGATCAGTAATGTCGAGTTAGCTCGGCGATTTGGGGTAAGCGAAGGTACCATTCGCTACCATCGGAAGAAGGAAAAACGCGTTGACGGCCGGACCATGCGGTATTCCGGCGTATCCGCATTCAACGGCCAAATTGCAATGTGGATCAGCCAGAATGCCGGCCGCGAACCGTCAAAGCGTCACACGATACAGTCACTATACCATGCCTTGGTGAAGTTTCACGACTTCACCCTTTCCTATGATGCTTTACGGCGTTTTGTCTCAAAACATTACCCCGATGTGATGGAGAAACCTTATCGTATCCGGGTCGAGACCCCGCCAGGCAAACTGCTTCAGGTTGATTGGAAGGAGGCGGTAAGAATCCAGCTTGGAGAACCGGAGAATTGGCAAATGGTGAATTTGCTGGTTCTCCTGCTGGCCTTCTCCCGCATGCCGGCAATCGTTGTCCGGGTGAACAAAGATATTCAATCGTTCCTGAGTGCCCATCATGAAGCCGCCGGAAAGCTCGGTGGCATCACCGAGTTCGTGCGTCCTGACTGCATGGCTACCGCCGTTAAGCTATGGCGGGGAAGGAAGTCTCAAATGAACCGCGATTATGCGCAGTACCTGAAAAGTCTGGGCACCCAAGCTTTTCCCGCCCGGCCCGGAGTGCCGCAGGACAAAGGCAAGGTCGAAAAGCGCATTCAGGATCTCATCAGGGACATCGACTTCGAATCGATCATTTTCAAGAACCTGGCAGAGGTCCAGCAGTTTTTCGATGATCTGGTCACCGAAAAGATCTCCCGGTGGAAATGTCCGGCAACCGGAACCAGCATCGAGGCTGCCTACGAGTACGAAAAGCAGTACCTGTCATCCTTCGGTCAGGCGCCGCAAATACCCGTGGATACCGCCACGACAACGGTTTCCAAGGAGTCTCTGGTGTATTTCCGGGGCAATTGGTACCAGATTCCCGAAGGATATGAGCGAAAACCGGTTCGATGCATCAACACCGGCACACAGATTCAGATTTTCCATGACGGAAAGCTCATCCAGAGCCATGACTATCTTCCGGGGGCGAAAAACATGATTCGCCTCAGCCGTCAGGCGATTTCCTCGACCACCCGTCCCATGAGCGATCTTACCCGACAATGGGCCCTGGAAGTTGCCGAAAGGCAGATGGACCTGTATCAGGAAATCGCAGGAGGCATGTGATGAGCATGGAAGCCATAATTCGGAAAATGGAATACCTGAAATTTCAGCATACCCCGGCTATTCTCCAGGAACTGACCGACGCTGCGGTGAAAGAAAACCAGAATCCGCTCGAGTTCTTCGAGAAGGTGTTGTCGGTTGAAATGGATGCCCGGGAAGAGCGTCGTATCGCTACCTCAATGAAGATCTCAGGGTTACCCAAAGGGCTGTTTCTTGAGAACTTCGACTACATGTTTCAGCCGGCAGTAGAGAAGCACAAGGTTGATTTCCTCTCCTCCTGCGATTTCATCAGGCAGAAAGAAAACATCCTGTTCTTCGGACCGCCGGGTGTCGGCAAGACCCATCTGGCTACCGGCCTGGCGGTGAAGGCCGTGGAGATGGGCTACGGCGTGATTTACTACACGGTGGAAGAACTCTTGTCTCAGCTCAAGCGGCGCAGCGATACACCGATTACCCGGCAGCGCCGACAGGCCTACTGCAAGAATTCGCTGGTGGTTCTGGATGAGCTGGGGTACCAGGCGATGGATCGGCAGGAAACGCATCTGTTCTTTCAGTTCGTCAATCTGCGCTACCAGAAAGGATCGGTCATCATCACCAGTAACCGATAGGTCAAAGACTGGGCGACCATCTTTGCCAACGACCATATGGCAACAACGGCAATTCTCGACCGGCTATTCCACCGATCCCATATTTTCAACATTGACGGCAACAGCTACCGGTTGAAAGACTTCCAGCTACTGCAGAAAGGAGGGGTTTCCAATGAATCCTAAAGACAGGAATTCGTAAAACTAAACGCCGATTCTTTCGTAAAAATAGGCGCCATTTGACACACATAGGGCAAATTCTGTCGGGAAGCCTCACCGGCAGGGTCATTGTCAGACTGTAGAACCCGACGCAGACCCGGGCCTGGACTGCTTATTACGGGGCCTCTGCGACTTGGAACACTGCGTTGTATCCCGTAAAGCCGTCGAATTCGAAGCTAAGGGCTGACGAATTGGGCAATATACCGGGACCATTATTGTAGCATTGGCGCATATCGGTCCACCAGCGGGCTCCGTCAGAATTGGTGGTGTCGATGCGGTATTTGAATTGAATGGTCTCTCCCGCGGGCAGTTCAAGAGTAATTGACCAATCTCCGTTGGATTGCTCCTGAAGCCGGTATTCCTGTGAGTCGAGCTCGCTCCATTCATTAAACGAGCCGGTAATAAACACATCGGTGACCGGCCAAAAGTCTTCTGCAACACTGCCGAATTCGAAATCTCCGCTCAGTCGAAATTCCACGCTTTGCATTGGCGGTGACAAGAAATCGCAGGCGGCGAGGGTAACAATAAGGGAAAATAATATGAGGATTTTAATAATTAATTTCATTATTATCTCCAAAGTAATGATAAAAACATTTTATTATATTCCTGCGGTTTTGACAAGGAAAAACTTCAGCTCAATGGGGGAGCGAAAAGGTGAATTTCGTTAATTTGCGGTCGCTCTTTGCCTCAATATGTCCCCCGTGGCGTCCGGTAATAATGTCCCGGGCGATGGACAGGCCAAGGCCGGTGCCCCGGCCCGCGTCCTTCGTTGAAAAGAAGGGTTCGAAAATTCGCTCGAGAATCTCCGGTTCGATGGGCGGGCCGTTATTGCTGATCCTGCAATAGACGGATTTTTCATCCTGCCAGGTTTGAATCTTAATCAGACCTTGCTCCGACAGCACTCCCTGGACCGAATGAACTGCATTGGTCAAAAGATTCAATATCACCTGATTAATTTCCCCGGGGAATGCCTGGATTCCGTCGAGGAGGGCAAGGTCTTTATCGATTCTGATATCCCCGCTTGCCCGGATGAGGCTGCCGGCTATTTGCAGGGTGGTCTCAATGCCCTTGTTCAGATCGTAATACTGTTTCTCACCGTTGCCTCCGGGCCTCGAGAACTGAAGGAGATTGTCGACCACCGTGAGAATTCTCAAGAAGCCGTCTTCCGAATCGTCCAGCACCTCGCGGATATCCCGGATCTCCTGATCGGGGATATTGCTTCCGAAACGCGCGCTGAGGCTCTCCAGCATTCTTCGAAGCACCCTGAGATTGCTTTGCAGATAGCCCACGGGATTCTTCATCTCGTGGGCCAAGCCGGCGGAAAGCTGTCCGATGGAGGCCAGTTTTTCCCGGTGAATCATCCGCAGCTGGGTGCGCTTGAGTTCATTGTTGGCTTTTTGCGTCTCCGCGGCCAGCTTCATCCGGTCTTCCATCAGCTCTACCCGAAGGGTAACGTCCGAAACGATGAGAACCTTGCCCAGGTGCTGTTTTCCCCCGGCGGACACCGGCCGCAGATACACATCGAGGTGATGGGTGCGCCCGGCGATGCTTCGGGTAGTTTCGAAGGTAACCAGATCACCATTGCCGTGGTTTCCAAGGATTTCCGCAACCGCCGGGATATCTTCGAGCTTTTCCCCGATGTGATTTTCCTCGATTCCCAGCCGGGAGGCCGCGGGGTTGAAGTCCACCAGAATATCGCCGGTATCAAATATCATTACGGATTGATCCATGGTATCGATAACGACGCTTCGGGCCTGCGGTACGATTTGCAGCATCCGCTGCCAGTACACGCCGACGAAGAAGAACACCCCGGTGGCGGCAAATGCGATGGGCGTAAAGTCCTTGTACACAAAAAAATTCAACGGCAGCAGGTACAGGGCGTTTACTATCAGCGGAAGGAAAATACCCGCGGCCACCCAGAACGCCGGTCCGATTTTCATACTGCCGGAAACCGCCATATGCCGAATTATGATTACCGCGCCGAAGATAAGCAGAACATAGTGAAATACCCCGTTAAACCAGAACCACATACCGTAGGTCGGTTCGACGGTGGAGTAGCCGAATCGCGTAAGATAGTCCACCGTTGAGTAGATAAAGCCGTGATGTTCTATTGTCAGGGACAAAACAAGGGTTATGGCCGGGACGATTGAAAGGGATCCCCACAATAAGCGGCGCTGGGAAATCTTTGCGCCGGTAAATGAAAATGCGAAATGCAGCCAGGCGAGGGGAACCGCTGAAACCAGGGGGAAGGCCATTGCGGCCCAGAAAAGGGTCGCCCGTTCCGATTGGGAAAGCAGCTCAAGGATATTGGTGAGCACCATAATTACAACCAGGGCGAAATATACAATTAATGCCCGACCCACTTCCTCTTTCCGGTATCTCCAGAGCACCAGTTGGGTAATGACCACAAAGGCCAGTGCGATGGGGGCGAGAATAACGAATACGGTATACTCCAAAATAGCCTCCCGCTGAGCTTGACCCGGGACCCCGGGCCCCGTAGTCTAATAGTACCATGAAATCAAAAAGTGAAATACTGGCGTTTGTCGATGACGAGCCGCAGGTACTAAAGGCGCTTAAACGTGAGATGGGCGAGTTTTGCCAACAACTCGGACTTGAAATTCAGACTTATGAGAGCGCTGCCCGATGCAAGGATGCAGTTGATGCCGATCCCGGTCGGTTTGCCATAATCATATCCGATCTGCGGATGCCCGGAACCAAGGGGAGCGATTTCCTCGTGGAGATTCATAATGCCTATCCGGATATCGCCCTTATGCTGCTCACGGCCTACAACGATATTCCCGAGATTCAAAAAGCAATATCCGCCACCTTGAGAGCCCTTATCACCAAACCGTGGAATCCAGACATCCTCGAGTCGGAAATCGAGGACGCCATGGAGTACCGGAGAATTCGCTGGGAGAACAGGGAATACCTAAAAAAAATAAATCATCAGCTCGACCAGGCTTCGGAGTTTCAAAAGAATCTCCTGGAGACCCGGATTCCCAAGCTCGACAATGTACGGGTGGACCTGAGTTACCTTCCGCACCCGTCCATGAAGATAGGAGGGGACTATTACGATATTATCAAGCTCGATGACAGGCGCTTTCTCGCAATGATCGGTGATGTTACGGGACACGGAATTCGCCCCTCGTTTATTACCGCAATGATAAAGGTGATCACCCTTTCCCTGGGGGCCGCGAAAAACAGCGAAGCCATTAGTTCAGGAGGCATGCTGACCGCCCTGAATAAACGCCTCTGCGCAATCCTGGAAAACAGCAGCGATATTCTTATTACCTTCAGTTGTCTGCTCATCGATACCGGGGCGATGACCATGCAGATATCCAATGCAGGTCATTTACCGGTGTACCTGGTTAATTCCGGAGGTGAAACAGAACACCAGGTGGATGGCCCTGCCATGGGCTTCTCTCCGGAGTTCAGGTATCCGGAAAAGGACGTGGCCTTGTCTCCCGGGGACACCATTGCGGTGTACACCGACGGATTGCTTGAGACCCAGCAAAAGCACAGTAAAATCAATGCGGAGGCGGTAAAGCGCTTTTTCCGCCTGGCTAAAATGGATGAGGATTTCAACGGCACATTCATTTCCCAGCTAAAAATGGTGCGGGGTTCCGATGAGTTTTTCGACGACGTGACCCTTCTTTCAATTACCTTGTAAAAGCCCCGCTCGTCGGGGAAAAAAGGGAATGTGGTTATCAGGATGTAAAAAAAGCGGTTCCGCCTTTTAAGCAGAACCGCTTTTTCACGATAGGCACGGGCCCGTTAGTATGTTTTTATTTCCTTCCACACATCACGGCTGCGCTTTTCCAGTTCGGCTACTCCCGACTGCGGTATGGCCGCCATGGTTTCCCGGGCTTCCTGCATGAGGTACGAGTAGCGCGCCCGGTCGGCTGTAGATATCGCCTTTCCGCTTCGGGCCTGCCAATCGAGATATGATGCGCTTGCAAGCAAGGCAAATGCCGCAAGATTGAGTCTGGTCATTGATCGAAGGAAATACTCCTTGGTCGCAACCTTTTTACCGTACTTGCGAAGACCGAGGGACGCGAGTTTGCGAAACCGTTTTTCCAGGAGCCGGGCCAGTTTTACCCCCTCGCTCAACTGGCTATCGCCGAAGGGGCTTGACCCGATGCGCGCCTTGGGAAGGTCAAACAGGACTGCGGATTTTGACTTCTCCCCGCTTTTTATAAGCTTTCCCCAGGTCCTGAAAACCGTCAGCGGCGGATAGATGGAGTGAATTTCGCTCGTGCCTTCAAAGATGGTTGTGACCCGGAAATCCCGCATCCGCTTCTCATACGGATGGGTCTGAAGAAATCCCGAACCTCCCGCGGTCTGCAGGGCGTCGTACAGGGTATTCCAGCACTGATCGGTCCCGTACAGCTTGGTGTGTGAGCTTTCCATGGCGACGTTCATTAAGTGATCGTCTTCTATCATTTTTGCCGTGAAGTAGGTCATGCTCCGCGATGCGAGCCAATGGGCGTCTCCCCGGGTCACCTTCTCCTGTATCAGTTCGAATTCCCCTATGGGCATTGCGAACTGTTTACGGGTAGCCGAACGTTTTAGCATGTCTTTCACGCTCTGCTTCAGCAGTCCCGCCGATGCGGCTCCCAGACCCAGACGGCCGTAATTAAGAATATTCATGGCGACCTTGAAACCGTCGCCTTCTGCAGCAAGAAGATTTTCTGCCGGCACTTTGACATCCTTGAAGCGCAAAGAGCTGGTGGAGCTGACTTTCAGCCCCATTTTGGGCATGTCGGCTCCTACGCTGACTCCTTCCCAGGCCCGCTCTACGATAAATGCTCCCATATAACCCGGCCGATTTTCCGGATCAAGCTGGGCAAAAACCGTATAGCCGCCGGCGTAATTCCCGTTGGTGATGTAGGTTTTTGTGCCGTTTAACACGTAGTGACTTCCGTCCGTCGAAAGCTTCGCATTGGTCTCCACGTGCTGGGCATCCGAACCGGTCCGCGGTTCGGTGAGAGCGTAGCCGAAAATCATGTCTCCGCTGGCTGCCTTGGTGAGATACTCGGTCTTTTGCTTCTCGCTTCCGTAGAGGATTATACCCTTCAAGCCGATGGACAAGTGGGCCAGGGGAACCAGCACCAAGGCCATATCGGCCCTGGCCATCTCTTCTACGACCCGAAGATATTCGCTTATGGAGAATCCCAATCCGCCGTATTTTTTTTCGATTAACAGCCCGAATAATCCGATATCTCTCATGCCCTGCATGAGTTCATCCGGCACTACTCCCTGTTTTTCGATGTCCAGGGCCGGGAATCGGGCAATCAATGCATTGTATTTTTCCATAAATGCGCCGACTTTTTTCTCATCAATCGATGAACCATAATCCCGGACAAGCATCGCGGGGTCGTACTCTCCGGAGTACAGTTTTTCAAAGAATCCGTATTGCATTGTATGTTCTCCTTTGTGTTATACGAATATGCCCTGTTTGCCCTCAACCCTGGATACCAGGCCGGGCGCAGGGCTAAATCGGGAGTCAATTCGGGTTTCCAGACTCCTACTCATTTCGAGGAGGGTATCAAGTCCCATATTCTCGGCGGTCTTCAGAAGCCCCCCCCGAAAAGCGGGAAAACCTGTTCCGAATATCATGGCCAAATCAAGCATGCCGGCGTTTTGAACTATCCCGTCATCGAGGCAACGCAGCGCTTCATTGATCATCATACATAACGGACGGTTTATCAGGTCATCTTTGCCCGGCGTTGAAGCAGAAGCGCGCCGGCTTGAGATAATTTTCTGCATTGCGGGATTAACATTTTTGCTGCCCTTATCGTACAAATAGAAGCCCTTCCCGTTTTTCTTTCCCAGCAGCTCAGGGTGATCAGCGAGGGCGGTAAGCATCGGGGCCGCCTTCATTCTGTCGGGGAAGGCCTCTTCAAGAATAAGCGCCACATGCCGGGCAACATCAATCCCTATTTCATCAATGAGGGTGAAGGGGCCCATCGGCATCCCCCATTTCTTCCACAATGCGTCGGTCTCGCGGATGTCAGCTCCGTCGGATAACAGATATGCCGTCTCGTTCAGGTAGGGCATAAGAATGCGGTTTACCAAAAATCCCGGACCGTCTTTTACAAATACCGGCGTCTTCTTCAGCTTGAGGGCGAAGCGGGCAATTTCAATTGCGGTGTGGGGATCTGTTTTTTCCGAAGAGATGACTTCAACAAGGGGCATTCGGTTGACCGGGTTGAAGAAGTGCATCCCCGCAAAGCGCTCGGGATGCTTGAGGGAGCGTGACATTTCATTCACCGAAAGGCTCGACGTATTGGAGGCGATAATACTGCCCTCATCAATATGGTCTTCCAACTCTGACAGGACGGCCTTTTTCACCGCCATTTTTTCCACCACGGCTTCAACAACAATATCCGCCCGGGTGAAACTCTTGTAATCAAGGGTGCCGCTTATGCGATGCATGCCGAGGCCGATTAGTCTGTTGTCTACCTTCCGGATTTTTTTGAGCTGCCGATAGATTTTCATGGCTGCATCCCAGCCCTTTTGCACCGCATCCCAGGCGATATCCTTTAGCGCAACATCATAGCCCCCGTTGGCAAAGAGCCAGGCTATGCCGCCGCCCATGACTCCGGCGCCGAGGACCCCGGTGTTCTCGATTTTTTCCGGGAGTTTTGCGCTTCCCGCGGCGGCGCCGGCACCGGGAACATCGCCGGGTTGGGGAAGCTTTTTACTCGCCTCCGAAAGGTAGTATATGTCTATGAGATTTTTGCTGATATCACTGACCGCAAGCTCGGCAAAACGCTCAGCTTCGTACACCAGCCCTTTGGCAAAGTTCCCGCCCAAGGTTTTTTTTATGGTGGCGATTGCGGTCAGCGGGGAAGGGTAGTTCCCCAGGGTTTTGGCAAGAACCTGCTTCTTTGCGGCATTGAGAGCGAGATTTCTTCCGAGTCCCGTTCTATTGAGAAACCAGCTTTTTTTCGGGTACTGAATTTTCCCCCGCTTTACCAGCCGGATATAGGGGTATGCATCTTTTCGGACCTGGAGCTGCCAATTTCTTCCCCGGTTCACGGCGGTTTCATAGACGCTGCCCAAAGCCGGGCGTTTTGAGAGTAAGCTGGGGTGGAGTTTCCTGATTTTCGCGGAAAACTTCTCGAGGAAAAATTCGAAGTACCCTTCCGGTACCATGCGGTCTGCAAGACCGGTTTTTTCCGCTTTTCGCGCATCGAAGGTCTTGCCGCTGAGTATCATCGGAAGCGCCTGGGTGATATCAATCAGTCTGGGCAAGCGCTGAGTCCCGCCGAATCCCGGCATGATCCCGAGATTTACCTCCGGAAGGGCGATTTTTGCCTTGGGGCTGTCACCGACAACCCGGAATGTACAGGCTAAGGCCAATTCGGTGCCGCCTCCCATACATGCCCCGTTGATGAATGCCAGGCTGGGAAAGGGCATAGTTTCCAATCGATTCAGTACGTCCTGACCCATCTTCGCTTTTTCATAGGCCTCTGCTGTCTCGCGGATATCGCGAATCTCATTAATGTCGGCCCCGGCAATAAAAATTCCCGGCTTCGCGCTGTCAATAACCAGAAGGTGAAGGTCGCTTCGGTTCTGTAGTTCGGCAAACTTTTCATCGAGGGCCCTCATGACCTCGGTGCTGAGCAGGTTTACCGGCTTACCTTCAAGGTCGAGGGTGATTCTCGCAAGTCCGTCCTCTTCGCGGAATGTAAAAAAACTGTTCATTGTTATAATCCTCGTTGCTGCATGAAAATATCGTCCTGTTATTCGCGATACAAGTTACACGAAATAGATTTCGCGAATAGTGTATCGCGTAAAAATTGTCTTCCGTGCTGGCTATGATACCTCAAGCAGCAGGCTTCCGCCCTGGCCGCCGCCGATGCACAGAGTTGCCAGTCCGGTATTCTTCCCCTGGCGCCGCAGTTCCCTCAGCGTGTGTACGGCAATCCGGGTCCCGGTAACGCCTACCGGATGTCCCAGGGCGATGGCTCCTCCCTGCAGATTCATTTTGTCCCGGTCAATTTCCCCCAGGGCTTTATCCATGCCGAGGTATTTCTTGGCAAATGCGGTGCTCGAAAATGCCCGTTCGTTTCCAATAATTTGAGCGGCGAATGCTTCGTTCATTTCTATGTAATCTATGTCGGACATTTTTACCCCGCTCCGCTTGAAGAGCTTTGCCGTTGCATACGTGGGTCCCAAACCCATGCGTTCGGGTTCCAGGCCCGCATAGGCCCAGTCTGTGAGGTAGCCCAAAGGCTCGAGTCCGCGTTTTTTGGCGTCGCTCTCCCGCATCATGATAACTGCGGCGGCTCCGTCGGTAATTGGGCAGGCATTGCCGACCGTAACGGTGCCGTTTTTCTTGTCGAAGTACGGGCGAAGTTTGCCCAATGCTTCCATGGTCTGGTTAGCTCTGGGACCTACATCCTGATCAAGCACGGTTTTGTACTCGGGCATGACAGGCAGGGGAATTATTTCTCCATCCAGGTGATTTTCTTCAGCAGCCCGCACTGCCCGTTGATGGCTCATGAGTGCGTATTCGTCCTGCTCATCCCTGCTGATAGTAAATTCCTTGGCCAAATTTTCCGCCGTGAGTCCCATAATCAGTCCGCTCACCGGATCGGTTAAACCGTGCATGACGCCGATTTCCGGCTTTAGCATGCTGAGCTTGAAGGAAAAAAGGGTTCCGAGTTTTTGGAAAAACGTCTTCGAGCGCATCATCTGTTCCATGAATCCGGTAAATTGCTTGTTAAAAAAGAGGGGGATATTGCTCATGCTTTCGGCGCCGCCTGCCAGGTATATGTCTCCCTCCTGCATGATGAGCTTGCTCGCCGCGGTGGTCATGGATTCCATGCCGCTGGCACAGTTCCTGTGAACCGTGTACGCGGATATTGAATTAGGCATGCCCGCCTTGAGGGCAATGACCCGGGAGATATTGGCGGCGTGGGCGGGCTGGGCCACATTGCCGATAATGACTTCGTCATACTCTTCCGGTTCTATCGGGTTTCTTTCGAGGATCTGCCTGACGATATAGGCCCCCAGATCGTCAGCCTGAGTGTTTTTTAACGGACCCCCGGCTTTTGCCATAGGGGTCCTGATGCCGTCGATGATGGCAATCCGTTCCTTGGTAAAATTCATTACTGCTCCTGTTTACTGAGGTACCGGGGATATCTTGCATCCCCGGCAGCGGTGACCGTCAGCGTGATGGGTTTACTTCCAGCCCCGCTGTATTTTGTACATGTCGTTGATGAGATTCGAATATTTTTCCTCAATGAAGAATCGGCGCACCTTCATGGTCGGGGTGAGCTCTCCATCTTCAACGGTTGCCTGGTTGTGAACCACCCGGAAATCGGCGATGTGCTCGCAGTGATGGTGGTGCTTGTTCATCTCCATGATGTAGTCTTCAATTTGGCCGCGGAAATACTGGCTGTCGAGAAACTTATCGTCGTCCACATCCTGCATACCGGCCTTTTTCTTTAGGGCGGGCAGTTTTTCGTATTCAGGGAAGATAAGAGCAGTAACGTAGGTTCGGTTATCTGCCACTACCACCGCTGTTTCAATGCCGTTCATTTTTACCAGTTCGTTTTCCAGGGGAACCGGAGGAACGTACTCGCCGGTTGACTTTTTGAATAACTCTTTTTTTCTGCCGGTGATGGTGAGATAGCCGTCTTCATAGCTTCCCAAATCACCGGTGTGCAGCCAACCGTCGTTATCTATCACCTCGGCCGTGGCGTCGGGTCGGTTATGATACCCGCGCATAATGTTGGGTCCCTTGGCAAGCACTTCGCCGTCCTCGGCAATTTTTATTTCCACACCGGGAAAGACCGGACCGACGCTTCCGATTTTCCGGTGACCCGGGTAGTTAGCCGCAATTACCGGAGAGGCTTCGGTAAGACCGTAACCCTCGTATATGTCGATACCGCAGTTCACAAAAAAGGATGCAATTTCCGGCGCAAGCTTGGCCGATCCTGAAATTGACATGCGCAGCCGACCCCCGAGGGCATCACGAAACTTTCCATACAGCAGTTTGTTGAACAGGGCTCCCATCAAACCCTTTTGAGCGGTACCAGGTTTCTTGGTTTCTGCCCTGCGGAACCCTGCTCTGGCGATAAGCCCGGAGATTCCGGTTTTTTCCAGAACGCCTTCCTGCATTTTCAGATAGACCTTCTCCAGAATTCTCGGAACCACAGTCATCATGGCCGGTCGCACGCTCTTGGCGTACTTGCCGAGCATTTTGGGATCGTCGGCGAAGTAGATCGGAAGACCGGAGGAGATGTAAAAGTACATTACCATCCGCTCGAAAATATGAGCGAGGGGCAGAGCGGAGAGAATAATATCATTGCTCCGTGTTTCATAGCGCTGAGCCGCCGCGTGCACCTGACTGATGATGTTGCGGTGGGTGAGTTCTACTCCCTTCGGCAGACCGGTGCTTCCGCTGGTGTAGATAATTGTTGCAAGATCGTCCTGGGAAACCTTGGCGACCAGGCTCGCAAACAGTTCAGGCTGGGCTTTTTCTAATTCCTGACCCTTCCTGATGAGCGAATTGAAGTGGTCATTGGGAAAGCCCTTGCCAAAGGTAATCTGCTCCTTGAGATGCTTATGGGTGGCTTTGATGTTGGGTAGCTCATCCAGGTTTCCGATGAAGATGTACTTCATTGCCGAATCGCTTATTTCATGACCGAGGGATTCGATGCTTATTTTCTTGAAGAGGGGAACCGAAACTGCCCCCAGGCTGACGGTGGCCAGATCGAGAATAATCCACTCCGGTGAGGACGGAGCCAGAATTCCGACGCTATCGCCCCGCTTCACACCCATATCATGCATACCCAGTGCCAGCCACACAACGTGGTTGCGAAACGCGCCGCTTGAGTACATTCGCCATGACTCGCCCTCGGGGTACATTAATGCCCGCTCAAGGTTATAATTATCAGTGGCGTGTAAAAACAGCTCCGGTAATGTCGTGAAATTCCGACTCATACATCCTCCTCTTTATGAATAAATAATGAATGATGGTTCAATATTTAAAGTTTACAAGTGAAGTCAGGAAATGACAAGGAAAAAGTGAACGACTATTCAGTAATCCTCTGGGGTCATAGCATTCGGTCCCTTCCAATGGGAAAGCGATGTTGAAATTATGTTCTTTTCAGAGGGAGGATATTGAAATACACTGATTTGTATTATGCAGAGCAAGGCCGCAGAGAAACCCAATTCGCGAATCGCCAGAATCGCGAAGGTTCTATCATCGCCGTCAACGCCGCTGTATGAGCGGGGAAAAATTTTGATTCTCCACATTCTCGGCCTTCTTGCGGGGGCTTTTTTTGCGCCCATGGGCATCTCGGTCGTCCTCGCCGGCAGCATGGTTGACGGCGCAGTGCTATTCGGGATCAGTTTATTCCAATGGCTTTCGGTGGCATTTTTATATTTTTCAGCCAGCGTTTCCGACGGAGCGCGGCGGGCAAGTCTTCTTTCGGCAATCAGCATCACCATCGGCCTCATTTATGCGGTGGTGTTTGGCGGATACCGGGGCTACGGAATGCTGTATGTGTTTCTCAGCCCGATTATTTTCTTTTATCTGCTTGGTTTCCGTTTCGGGGCGGTATTCACCCTCGCATTGAGCATGCTGATAGCGAGCTCGATGATATTTCCTCAGTTTCCCGTCCGATCTGTGCTGGAGCTGCCCTACCTTGTACGCATTCTTATCCTCTACATATTGCTCAGCGCGATTACTGCGGCCATAATTTATGTCTTCAGGCAAAGTCAGGGAAGGCTAGCCCGTTTTGCGTTTTATGATGATATGACTGGACTGCCGAACCGTTACCGCATACGAGACGCAATCAATCGGCTGCTGACTGAGGGTAAGGCCGGGCGGGGAGCATTTGTAGTCTTTTTTATTTCCCTCAATAAGTTCCGCCATATAAATGATAACTACGGATACCAGGTGGGCGATGAGGTAATAAAGCTGTTTTCCCGTCGAATAAGCGCTTTGGTGCCGGAGGACTTTCTCTGCGGCCGATTCGGCGGGACCAACTTTTTAGTTGCCCTCCCTGCATCCCGGGTACCGGATCCCCTGGCCTTTTGTGAGCAGGTTCACGCCCTCGTCGCAAAGCCCTTCGAGCTTGAGGAGCTGAGCATCCCCCTGCTGACCAATATCAGTTATCTCGAGTACCCGAAGGTACGCCAGTCCATCTGGGAAGATGACGGACTGCAGGCCCCAGACTGGATAGACGCCGACTGGATTTTTAAAAACCTCGAGGTAGCCCTCGATTCCCTGGACCGGAAAAGCGGAGGGCATACGGTCCGCTACGATTCGGAGGGCCACCGGGCGGTGAGAAAGCGCTACCTCATGGCTGAAGCCCTGCGCCTGGCGCTGGATAGGGGAGAAATCAGCCTGCATTATCAGCCCATCGTGGCTGCACAAGATAGATCGGTGCGCAAACTCGAGGTCCTGGCGCGGTGGAAATCCGCCAGCTTCGGGTCGATTTCTCCTGCCATTTTTATACCGATGGCGGAAGATCAGGGTCTAATTCGGGAAATATCAGAGTATTTGTTTGCCACAGCCTTCTCCCATATACCCCGGCTTGATGAAGCCAACAAGCAGGCGCCCCTTACAATGAGCCTGTCGCTGAATCTCAGTCCGGTGAGTCTGTACAGCCGGAATTTCAGCGCCTTGTTTAATGCATTAATGAAATCCCACGGTATTCCCACATCCCGCATTGAGCTTGAGATAACCGAGTCCCTCCTTCTCAAACAGGATCCCATGGTCATGGAAAACTTGAATGAGCTCATAAAAATGGGCGTCGCCCTGGCATTGGATGATTTTGGTACGGGATACAGCAGCCTCAGCTACCTCCAGCGTTTTTCCGTCAGCACGCTCAAAATCGACCGGAGTTTTATTGCGACGGTCAAACACCGGGAATCTTCCCGGGAAATCGTGCGTGCAGTGCTTGCAATGGCCCGAAGCCTGGGCATCAGCACCGTGGCCGAAGGCGTGGAAAATGCTGATCAGTGCGATTTCCTCAAGCAGGAGGGCTGCAATTACCTGCAGGGCTACTATTTTGCCAAGCCAATGGAGTTGAACCGACTTCTTCCCTGGCTTGAAAGCTGGAACTCCGGTCAGAACAACGGCTAAGACCAATGAACAATACCTTGCATTGCGCATAAAAAAACCCGCCGGAGAAACTCACGGCGGGCTACTTTTTTACATAAACGTCTTTTTATTCGTTTTGACCGCTGTGTTAACCGTCGAGTTCCTGATTAGGAAAGAACTCTCCGTCCACCGCCACCCCGCTGGAGTGTATTTCTACCTCAATGGTCCGACTGCCGATTGAGTAGGTTCCTATGAGGACGCCCTGCTCATAGGTGCCGGTGAATCGCGCGCTGCTTCCCGGAATGGTAAATTGCAGTCCGTCCTCGCGATTGAGATGATTCAGCGTAATATTCACCGTATCACCTGCGCTGCGGCCGCTTACCCTCCCGATCAGTGTAGTGACAAGCGAGGTAGTTCCGTCAACCGGGTCGCGGGTGAGTTCGACGGTATATTCATCCCCGCTGCCATTGCGGAGGGATTCCAGAGTGCCGCTAAAATTACCGCTGCCTACGGCGGTTTCCACAATGTTTACCCGTGTTTCGTTGCGGGGCTGGGTGTCCGAATCGATTGAACTGAGTCCGCTGCGATATGATTTTTCCGAGCTGATATATTCCCGAAGACCGCTCAGGGCATCTACGCTGCTGTCCCGCTCTATCAGGAACGCGCTGGTCCACCACAGTCCTGCCTGCTCGCCGAGGGAACGGTAGATGTATTGCCCGGTTGAGAGGTTTTCGCTGAACCGCGTTACATAGCTGGTGTTCGCGAACCAACTGGACTCGCTTCGGAAGTTTATGCTGCTTGCCTCTATTTCATCAGAAGCATTCGTGTGTTCGGTGTAAAACTCCTCGGATTCGATGGTGATAAATCCGGGTATGCTGGTGCTGCTGTGAGCCGAATAGGTTGCTCCGGCATCAGAAGCAGGCTGCAGATCGGCGGCGTCACCGGTATACAGCTCTTTGAAGGACAAAACATCTGCCTCTACGGCAATGTGCTCATACTGAACCGGCGAAGGAGAATAGGTGGTGGCCAGAATGGTCTGTGTACCCAGGCTGCCGTCGGTGAACGCCACACGTATGTCCTCATATCCCCATTCGGAGAATGCGGCGTCTGCGTAGTTTGACCAGCCCGTGTCGCCGCTTTGAACGTAGTAGGTTTCCTGCTGATATGCCACGTCAAAGTTCGCCAGGGGGAATACCCGGAGGACGATCTTGAACCCGCCGGTTACCGGCTCCATGGTAAACCGCGCCCGGTTGCTGCTGTTTTCGTAAAAATTGGCAAGCGGGGTGTCTTCTCCGATGGATATGCTGTTGTTCCCTGTTCCGCCGTTGGCGGCATAGGTATCCGCAGGAGTGTCGCCACTGGCCACAGCTCCGCCGCTTCCCGGCCCGGGATTCACCGTGCGGCTGAGTACGTCCTCGCTATTGGATCCCAGGTAAAAACCCGCAGATATGCCGCTGAGAAGGAACTGGGCTCCTGCAGCATCGGACGCAACTTCCACCGGATTTGTGAAACCGGACTGGCCGCAGGAAGCCATGAGAATTATTCCCGCAAGTAAAATTATGGATAGTATTTTGATATTTTTCATTGTGCACCTCACGAAACCGGACAACTCCTACTTTAGAGAGTTCTTCGATTCTATACTGTGATAATAGTATGAATTTCGAAGGATTTCATGTAAAAACCATTGGTAAACCCGGAGAAATCGCCGGTTTTGCGTGTGAAATATTGACTTTTATGCATAATGCATGACTCATGCAGAGGCCATAGCCGGCGGATATCCCGGCTATCGGGTCAATAAAAGCCGATCCATGGTCTTTGCGCTGGATGCCAGGTAACGGTACGCCGCGGCTGCGGCAATCATTACAGAAAGCAAAAAGCTCAGCCCAGCCGGAACAGGAAGAGGCAAGAGTCCGAAGTAAAACAATGCTTCTAAGCCCAGAGTCAGCACCAGGTTGAGGGTGAAAAACAGGACTGCCGAGACCAGGGCGAGGCGGTATAATTCGAAGTAGTATAAATAGTTAATGACAGTCATAAACCCCAGAAGAAAAAACACTCCCGCCGAGCTGATTTGAAACAGAGTCGGTGAGATTGCCTCTCCGCTAAAAATGCTCGAGGCCAGCAGAATGGCCACCAGGACTATTCCTCCTTGAAACAGCTGCTGGTTTGCCAGCTCCCGGTTCATGCTGCGTATCATGGCGAATTTGCTTTGCTGAATTTGCGCATAGCTTCCCCTGGTAAGGGTGATGAGGAACTTTCGCAGGTAGGTGTAAAACCCCGTCTCGCCGAAGATAACGAAGTAAACCAGGCCGGGTACCATTATGAGATTAGCATAGTACACCACCTGATCGTAGGCGGGGTAAATTGTGAGCATGCTGCCTTCGATCCGGCTTCCCCGGGTAAACCAATAGATTATTTTGTCGGCCCAGATTGCCGCGTTGGCAAGGGTTCCCGCCGCGATGAGGTCCCGGTATCGCCAAAGGTAATCCGCAATGTCGCTCCAGCCTTGGCCGGATGGGGAAGGCTTGTAGGCCCGAAGCCCGATGATCAGCAGCATCGCCGCAATCAGGAAATGCCCGACGGCAAAACCCATCATCGCCCCGCCGAGGCCGGCGCTTTGACCCCACAGCCAGATGAGCAGCACGGCGATCGCCATGCCGAAGGCCATTAACCACAGAATGCGCCCGTACCAACGCAGGAGGCTGGTGTACAGCAAAATGAGCCATATTAGATTAATACTGAGATAAAACAGTACCGAGGCCAAGCGGAACAGCCCGGGACGGGAAATGCCCTCATAGGGCGCCGTCAAAATCGTGGGAAGCGAAAGGACAAGGGATGCCGCGGCGGTGAAAAGAATAAACCACAACAGAAGTCTCGATGCCTCATTCTCCCGTTCCTCCCAGATCAGGTCGGCGATCAGTCTGGTGAACAGCAGGTGGACCGGGCTGAATAAGACCAGCGAGCTCGAATAACTGTAGATGAGCTGACCGACGAACAGTCCGCTGTTTTCCGCCATTACCAGGGAGAGGTAACGATTTATGAGGCTCAGGGTAATTATTGAAAGTATCCAGGGGCCGGCGACAATCATTATGCCGCTGAGCGCCGCCTGAAATGTTGAGCCAAGCTCGCCGCGGGAAATGACCTTGCGAAGGGTGAAGCCGATTCCCGCCATTACGCCTCTCCTCCAGGGGCCATCTCGTCATGCGCAACCATGTCGCTTGTCGCCTCATCGACTGCAGCCCCGGCAGGCGCCTCTTCGGTCTTTAACTCGGAAGGTATCAGTTCCCGATAGAGCTCCCGGTATCTCTTGTGCAAATCGTACTTGTCATAGAGCTCACGGACCTTCTGTTTGTTTTTCTCCATAATTACGGCCATTTCCTCTGGATGTTCGTAGATGTATTTCACGCCGCGGGCGAGTTTGGCCGAATCCTTCGAAGGCGCGATGAAGCGATCGTCATAATCCAGCATCTCGGCGACATTCCCAACCCTGGTGGACACAACAGGCACTCCCGCGGACCAGGCTTCCAGGATTACCAGCGGTTGGGCTTCCCGGATGCTTGTCAGCAGCATGACATCGAGAAAATTGTAGTATTCCAAGACGTTCTGCCGACCGGTAAAGTGAAACCGGTCCTCTATCTGCAGGCTTTTTACCAGCTTGACGCATTCTTCGTAATAGGCAGGGTCTTCATCGGTCGGACCGATTGCGAAGACCTGGGAGCCGGGGATTTCATCCAGAACGATCTTGGCAACGGCTATGTAGGTCTTGATGTCCTTTATCGGTACTATCCTGCCTACCAGGCCGACCATAAATCCGTCTTTTTTGACCCGTTCGACAGAGGAAAAACGCTCGATATCGATGCCGTTGGGAATAACGACGGTATTGGCCGGACTGGCGCCGAGTTCGATCTGCTTTTGACGATTTTCCTCGAAGAGGGCGGTGACCATGGTTGCTGATTTGTAGCAGATGGTGCTCAGCTTATTATAGATTTTTATCCACATGTCCCGTTGGTAGCCCCTGACAAAATCCGCCTTGCGAATCTCGATTTCCCGCTCCTTGTGATACAGGCCGTGCTCGGTCAGCAGGAAGGGTTTTTTATGACGCCTTTGAGCCGCCAGGGCGACCAGGCCGGCAAATCCCGTGGAAACCGCGTGATACAGGTCAGCCTCGGGAGCCGGCGCTGCAAGCACATTAAACAGCATCTCATGGGAAGCCTTCCAGGCCCAGAAATAATCGGAGAAGGGATACAGGGGATTGCGCTCCTGGTTCGAGTCGACGATGAGCTCCCAGGATTTATCTTCCTCCACCGCCGTCCGGCTTAAGGAGGCCCCCTCGGGTATCAGGTCAATCATGGCATCCAGGCTCGGCGCCCCTCCGGAAAACATTTCCCGGTGGTTTCCTCGTATTTCCGTCAGGAGCCGGTCCGTGTCCAGGGATGCTCGGTCGCTTCCCACCGCCTGGGTGAGGATGATATCCCGGTTTTCCACCACGTTCTTTGGCAAATCGTAGCGCAGGGGCTGATCGGGTTCGGGGCTTATGGTGAAGAGCACAAAGTCTATTTCCGGAAGGTTGATGATGAGGTCATGCACCCAGGCGCTTACGCCCCCGGTTATATACGGATATGAGCCTTCAAGGACAATGCAGACCCGCATTCGCCGCTTATCCATCAATGACCTCCCCGGTCCAGAATCCGTACAGCTCCGCGTCTTTTTGGCCGAGCAGGGAGGGATCGATGAGGTCTATCATTTCGGCGATATTCCCGGAATCCCGCCGGGCGAACGCCGCTTCCAGTTTAAGCATCCTCAAAGATGTGAGCAAATCAGGTCTCAGCCGGGCTGCCCGGTCGAGAACTTCGCGGCACTGGTCGTGCAGATCAAGGGCCAGCAGGATGTGGGTAAGCCTCCGGTAATCCGCAGCATCCGGGGCACCTATTCGCCACAGGCGCTTGCAATACTGATACGCTTCACTCAGGTAGAAATTTCTCAAGACTTGTCGCACCCGATTGATTTTCGCCAGCTCGGCGTACTGTTCGATGAGGCCGCGAAGGATTTTTTTATCCTGCGGCCGGACTTCTAGCCGTTCTTTGAGGCTTTGGATTCTCGTGTTATAGCGGTTTTCGATGGCGTTGATGCTCTCTGCGGCAAAAAGGGCGACCTCGGGATCCGGATCATTTATCAATTTTCCCAGAATTTCCATGAGAAGCATGATGGTCCCGATATCCAGTCTCCGTCGGGCCAGAATGCGGTCGATTTCCGCCAGGTCGTACGGTTCCTCGAAAATCGGGCGAACGTTAACCGACTTGGTCACGAAGGCGGCGGGGGGGAGAAGGCCGTTTTCCACGGCAATCAGAGCGGTCCGCTGTGTCCGGGGGCGGTACATCTCATTGGAGTTTTTTATATACCGGTATGATTCGTGATGCAGATTATGGAAGATCATATTCTCTGCATCTCCAGAAGATTTTCCGCCTGATTCAGCAGTTCATCGGCGTCTCCGCTTCCCTGTAGATGGGCGTGACCGATGATGAGTTCGAGGGGGGCCGAATGCCCCTTGATTTCCCAGGGAGTCGAGTTTGCGAAAGATAGGATGTCGAGAGACAGCATGGATGTGCCGTCCAGGTCGGTGTTGGGACACACAAGGGCGATCTGGGTGTCCCTGCGGTAGTGGAAGTAGTAGCGTTCCCGCTTGTCGCTTTCGTCGATCTGCTTGATGAGCCGGAGGATCAGCCGTTTGACATCGTCGAGCTCGAAATCCTGAAGGAGCCGGTCGATGTTGGTGATCTCGGCAATAATGACGCTGATATTACTGTCGCTGATGCCGCTCCGCTCAATTTCCCTGGACAGCACTGCCCGGAACTGACTGTACAACGGCAGCCCGGTAATTTCGTCGGCTTCCTGTTTCTGAAACATCCGCTCGTATTCGATTGCGTGCTGCAAAAACGGCTGGACGAGTTTCGCGATGATTTGCAGAACCTTCTCGCTGTACTCGCTGTACTGGGTGAAGGGCAGGGCTTCGATATTGAGCACTCCCCAGGGCCTGTTCTCTATCATTATCGGGACGGTGATTATGCTGCGGTCTTCATCGAGCTTCTGAAGAAACTCGTTACCCAGAATCATGCGGTATGAGAAAAAGCTTCCGTTCCGGATTACCCAGCCCTCAATGCTGTCGTTGACCGAAAGAACCGATTGCCCGGGGGCATTTTCATTCCACCCCTTTGTCACCACAAGGCGGAGCTGCTGCACCGAAGGATAGTACTCCCAGACCGAGGACTGTTCGGCCCCGATGAACATTTCTACGGTATCCAAAAGCACCGTCAAGGTGTCGCGGACGCTGACATTTGAGAATTTGCCCATCTGATTGTACAACAGACTCATGGAACTGGTTTGGCCTGAGACCCGGTTTTCCAGTACGCCGTTGCTTTCAAATAGTGCTTCGCTCTTGCGTTTGAGGGCCCAGTTCGTCTTTGCCAGGCTGCGCATCCGCTCACGAAGGCCGCGGTTGCGGTTTTTTTCTATTTGGACTATTCCCCCGAAAATGAAGCTGAAGAGAATGGTCAGGGGAAATGAGACTCTGAGCACTTCTACCAGGCTAAAAAGTGAGTCCGCCGCTCCCGGGGCTCCAGACAGCAGAGTATGCGCCAGAAACAGGACCATTGCGACCAGCACTACGGATATCACCCCCATTTTTATGCTGTAAAATGCGGCAATCAGCGGGGGAATGAGCAGGTAGGGCAGGGCAAAGGCCTCGGCGAAGATCGCCGAACCCGGTGTGAGGACATCGATGATAAATACAATGGCGCAAAGGGCGGCTATTTCCAGTGTTCGCCGCAGGAGTCTTGGCATATGTCTATTGTAGGGATATTATCCGTCGATTAAAAGAGAAAAGGCTCATTGGTCTTCCATGCAGTATTTGTCGGATTGCTCCGGGAAGAATATACTGTTTGCTGATAGCAGCATGGGACCGCGGTTCCTGTGAAAATAAAAAAACAACCCGGGCACCATCTCATAGGGGTATTTTAATGAAAGAACATCTGCCATGGCGGCGAAATTTCCTCATTCTGACGATCATCCTGTTTATTGTTTTGCCGGTCCTCGGCCAAGAGACCGGCGATGATGGTGTCGTCTATCCCAGGGAGCAACCGGGACTCATTTACGTCGAGGCCGAGGATGCGGTTTCCACCAATTTTACCCAGCAACCGACCCTGGATTATTCAAGCAGCAGCCAACAGAACATTCAGCTCAGCCGTTTTAGCCCTCCGGGAGTCGGCCAGGATTTTTACGCCGAGTTTGTGTTTCTCGTTGAGGAAGCGGGGCGTTATGAGTTCTGGTACGCCGGTACCCCTCCGGGACCGAGGGACCAGATTTTCCCATCCTACGTCAGCCCCTTCGAATACCAAATCGATGACCGGCCTTCCCGTGCGGTATTCCGGGAAGACGTCGCGGTGGTCGAGCAATTCAGCGCAACCAATTATTGGGTTCTGGTCGACGAGGTCGACCTGGACGCCGGCGTTCATACCATCCGCTTTTTAATTGACCAGAAGCGCCGCTTTGACAGCAAATACTATTTCCTGCTGGACAGCTTCTTCCTGTTACATACAGAAGCTCAGATCGATCCCCAGCTCGTGCCGGAAAAATTCCCCGCTGATATGGACGACCGCAGCATAGACAATGCCTACCGGTCGATAAACGAGTACGAGTTTCTCATAGCCCAGGACCCGGAAAATATTCAGGTCTATGTCACCATCGCCCAGGTCTATTCCCTCCTTGGCGATTACCTGAACGCCTTGAAATATCTCATCCGCGGACTGGCCTACGAACCGGAGAATCCCCGGCTTTTGAGCCTGGTAGCGAAAAACCGCATATGGAAGGGCGATGTAATCGAAGGACTGGCGGCGTTTAACCGATACCTGGAGCTCTATCCCGAGGATGTGGATACCATAGCCGAGGCCGCGAAAATCGCCGCATGGACAAACCGCTTTACGGACAGTTACCGGCTTTACAACCTCGGGTTGGCTTTGGAGCCGGACAATTTTAATCTCAAGGTGAACCTCGGGCTCACCTACCTGTGGAACAGCCGGGTTGAGGAGGGGCTGAATACCCTCAGGGAGGCCTTGGAGGATGCCGTTGATGATCCCGATCAGCTCGAAGAGCTTGCCCGGGTGTACCTGAGCAATTCCTACCCCTCCTACGCAGTGGATGTGTATCGACAGGCTCTTCGGGAGTATCCCCGTCATCTCCAGTTCTATCTTGGTCTCAGCGAGGCGTATCAGGAAGACGGCCGCCAGAGGGAATCCCGGGAGACAATAAACAGAATCCGCCAGGTCCTTGGGGAAAACCCCCAGCTTGAGCAGTACATCAGCGCATATGATTTGCGTCAGAGCCTGAAGGATCAGGTGATTCAGGGCTTTCGGGATGAACTCGCCGCAAATCCCGACGACCTGATTCTACGGGAGCAGCTGGTCCAGACCCTGTTTTGGAACGGACAGCGCCGGGAAGCCGTCGACGAGTACCTCAACATTATGGGTAACCGTCTTCTCCGTGAAATACGGGATCTCGAACAGCGGAGCGTTGAACTGCTGGAACTGCTGGATGAGCATTACGCATACCGCAATATTCTCCAGCGGGGAGACCGGATGGTTCAGGACTTCCGCCGATCGATTGCCGCTGCCCAACGCAGCTATGGGCAGCAGATTCAGCTCCTCGAGAATCTTACCCTGGAAGAGGAGCGGCTATTGGCCCTCGAATCCCCATCGGATTCCCAGCGCAGCCGCATCGGCGAGCTTCCCGCCCTCATAAGCGAAGCCGCCGATGTCCTCCGGCAAAGCGCTCAAGCCCTGGCCGATGAAATGGACAGCGCCGAAGAGTTCCTCAGGCGAAATTCCCTTATTTCCCAACGGATAACCGGCTTGACCGCGGCGCTGGAGTCGGTCCGCAGCGAAACCGCCGATGAACAGGAAAGACTCGAAAGTCTCAGTTCGCAGATTTCATGGACCTGGAACCGGGAAGACAGCACGGCGGAACTGGAACTGATCCGGAACAAGGGCAATGTGCTCGGCGATTACCTGTTGCTGAGCATCGCACGCAATCGGCCTGCGGAAGAACTGGCCTCCGCCGATGCCCAGCTTCTTGCCCAGCGATCCGGGCAGTTCAGCGATGGTCAGCGCCTCGCCGCCCAGCTCCAGCTCTGGCTTGGCGGGAGGGACGTCCCCCCGGCCGAAGACTATTTTGCCTACGGCGCCGAGCTGGTCGAGAGGCTCGAGCCGATGGTCCGGGAATACCGGCCGATGGGTATTGCCGAACCCCGCTTGCTCAGCTCTGAGCGAATCGCCGAGCTGGACCAGCGCCTGGTCTCGGCGGTTGGGGATAGCCGGGATCTTCTTGACGTGATGGACGGCCGGATTGACGAGCTTCACGACCTGTTCGATCAGCGTCTTGAATTTGCCATGTATCTCTTTGATACCGGGACCTATCTTACCCGCTACCAGATAGGCGAATACTACCTCTCTCTGGAGGAGTACCAGGAAGCAGCCCGGCAGTTTCGGGCGGTGTTGCGGATCGATCCCTTTAATGCCAACGCCCGGTTCCGTTTGGGAAGCGTGAAACAGCTCGACGGCGACTGGAGCGGTGCCATGGCGGATTACCTCCAGGTGTATTATGCCGATCCGGGCTTTGAAAATGTGCGCCAGCTTTACAACCAGCTCGCCCGGGAAAACGCCAGCGTCCTTCAAATACAGGCTCAGAGCCTGGCAGACAGTTCCCGCTGGAGCAACAGCATGAGCTTTTCCCTCGACTCGCCGATCAGCACCGTCCTTGGTTTTACCGCCGATTACAGCCTGCGGGACATACGGCTTCACAAACCCTCCGGGGCAGGCGAACAGCCGGTGACCTCCAGCCTTCACAGCGCCAATATAAGCCTCCCGGTGAACCTCCGTTTTTTTGCTACGGAAATCTCTCCCAAGGCGGGCATCACCCTGAGCAACAGAATTTTCCTCGACGAGTTCTCCGATGTGCCGGCGCCGGTGCTTCCGGAGAACCTTCTCGAGCCCCTGGAACTTTCTCCCCGTTTTGGGCTTTCCACGGCAACTCAGCTCGGCGCGGTGAATATCGCCCTTGATTACCAATGGTACAGAATGGAGGACAGTTTCTTTTTCGGCCGTGATGCGGCCCTGGCCCACTCGGCCTCGGCGACTCTGGGAACCTATTTCGGATTTCCCAATCGGCGGGACCTTAATTCATTCGGCACCCGGAGCTTTTTGAACGGCCGATACGTGCTGCAGGAAGGGCAAAATGCGAACATTCTCTATACCCTTGTTCAGGAAATAGTGCTGAGCACCCATCTGGCAGATAATCCCTGGACAAATCTGGATTTCGTCGTCAGCGGGAGCTTTGAAACCAGCAGCGACGGCGCACGAAGCGATTACTACGCACCGGAAAACGTCCTTGTGGGGAAATTCTCCATGAATCTCGCCAGCTGGATCGGAGGTCTGAGCAACAACCGGGTTCTGGGTCTGATGCCCCGTCTCAGCGTGGGATACTTCGGCGAACGGCTGGGATCGGACAGTCCGGGCAGTTCCCTGCTGCTGGATGCGGCGTTTAAGTTCGAGCTCACCCAGGGCACCGGCAGCCAGTATCTGGACCTGGGCACAACGCTGAGCATAGCCGATGGGGGCCTGGGATACTTCACGTTTTTCGCAAACATCGGGTTGTACTCGAGCTTCCCGACCCTGCTGAACTAGCAGGGCCGGCCCGGTTATTGCGATGAAGTCCCCACGATCAACAGGTTCCCATTTGGGAAAGGTGTTTTTACTCGGTATTCCTCTGCTATTCGGTCAGTTGATGCAGTATCTCCATCAAATCGCCGACAGCGCCATGCTGGGACATTACGGGCAAGATAGTTTTGAACTGGCGGCGGTGGGGATTGCCGGTCTGTTCACCTGGATTCTGAATACCTTTATGTGGCCTCTTTCAAACGGGGTTCAGGCCATCACCTCCCGGCGTTTTGGCAGGCAAAACCATTCGGATGAACGTTCGCGCTGGTTCACCGGGGAGGCGATGGACAATGCCCTGCTCACCGCCCTGTATGCCGCCGCGCTGGCCCTGGTTTTTAGTCTGCTTGCCCGTCCCATCCTCACAATCCTTATCCAGACCGGGGAAATCAGGGAGCTGGCCCTGGAATACATCGCCGTCATGCGTTTTGCCCTTATACCGACCGGACTGTACTTCGTACTCCAGGGCTTTTTCGGCGCGATTAACAAAACGTCATACATTATGTGGTCGGGAATCATTTCAAACGGCTTGAATATCGGCATAAACTACATCCTGATTTTCGGACGATTCGGATTTCCCCCAATGGGAATACGGGGGGCCGCCCTGGGCTCGCTGATATCAATGACGGTCGCCCTGGCTTATATGGGATTCATCCTCTACAAGCGTGGCTACGTCAGGCAGTATCGTCTGTTGAGCTTCCGTCATCTTTCAATTCGCCTCCAGCGGGACATCGTGAAGGTCGCCATAAATCCCGCGGTTCAGAATATCATCGCGCTGGCAATTTTTATGCTCTACCAGACAATCATCGAAGATTATTCTCCGATTCTATTGGCCGCGACTCATACGGCCTTCTCGTACTTCCGGCTCAATAAAACGGTTATCGAAGGTTTTGCCAGAAGCGCGGGCATCCTTGTCGGCAATGCCCTTGGCCGGGGCGAGAGGGAGGAAGCCCAGAGATACATGAGTTCATCGGGAAAAATCGCGGCGATAGTAGCGCTTTTTGTCGCGGCGTTCACGTTGATATTCCGGCGCCTCATCGGAGGATTTTTCTCCGGCGATCCGGCCACAATCGAGGCAATTGCCCGGGCGCTGGCGTTTTTTATGCCCTTCTTTTTTGTGGAAGCCTTGGGTTATGCGTTTGAGATGGTATTTGTTTCAAATGGATACGGCCGCTGGGTTCTCATTAGCGAGTTTTCGACGAATGTGCTGTTCATCCTTTTGGCGACGCTTCTGGTTCGCTATCTTTTTCCAAACGAAATCCGTCTTGCCTGGCTGACTTTCGGGATCTACCAGCTTAGTCATGCCTCCATGATGGCGCTGGGGTTTCTGCGAAAGCGCTGGCTTGAAACGGAAGTGGACAGCGAGGCTCCTGCATAGACCCAACTCAGCGCCGCATCTGACAAAAACTGCCGATCAGGGAATACCGAACAGGCCTTTTATTTCATTGTACAGACTGTCGCTGTTGAGGTTCTCCAATACACTTGCCTCCAGCCGTTCCAGACCTCCCATGGTGAGGCCGATAAACGGCAGGTAATGGCGGATATGTTCGAGAGCCTGCGGCCGGTCGGAATAATGGGCGATGTTTGCCGCCAGGAAGGAGCCGATGCTCACAATGATGATCAGTAGTTTGTGGGCGCTGGTAATGTTTCGCTGATTTTTTTCTCTGGCCACATCGCAGTAGATTTCCGGAAAATTCCAGCGCTTCAATAGAATGCTGCCGACTTCCCGGTGGTTTGTCCCGAATCGTGAGCCCTCCAGCTCGGCAAGGGGAGTCCGTTCAGCCAGGGAGGAGCGGTAGAGGCCCTGGTATTCTGCCCGGTCGGAAACATAGAGGGCCACCTGTCCGATGTTGCTCAACAAGCCGGCCAAAAATGCCTCCTCCCTCATATTCTGCCGGTTGACCCTTTCGGCCAGGTAGTTTGACACAAACGCGGTGATGATCCCGTGCTTCCAAAAGCTGGACAGAAAAAATGATTCGGAATCCTCTTTAAACAGTGAAGACGCGGTGACAAGAACGACCAGATTGCGGATATTTTTAAAACCCAGCATGGATATTGCGGATTGGAGATTGGCAATTTCTCGCTGCCTTGCATACATGGACGAGTTGGCGACTTTGAGCACCTTTGAGGCCAGACCCGGATCGAGCTTGATAACTTCCTCCAGGTCCCGGAAATCGATTTCCTTGCTGTCTCCGGCCATGTTGATAACCCTGGCGGCAATATCGGGCATAATCGGCAGATTTTTCAGGTATGCGCTGTAATCCGTCACTGGTCCTCCCCATCGGATTATCGGCCGATAGTACCCTTCGGTTGATCCCAATCCGGGGAATCCCTGAGTATGTAGCCCATGGTTTGATAGATCAGCTGGGCCGTCAGAAAATCCGGGGCGTGCAGACCGGGAATTGGAGCCAACTCCACGAAGTCTCCGGCGATAATTTTTCTCTGGCTCGCCACCGAACGAAGGAGAGAAAGGGTTTGGTACCACAGGAGGCCGCCGGGAACCGGTGTTCCGGTTGCCGGCATGACCGAAGGGTCCAGACCATCGACGTCAAAGCTGAGATAGACATAGGGGGGGAAATCATCGGGAAATTCGATGTGGGTGATGCCGCCGGTGACCAGCTCTGCTCCATCATAATAGTGTATATGACTGCAGGAATCGCGAAATTCCGCCTCTTCCCGGCACAGGGCCCGGACGCCGAGCTGAAGCAGGGGGATACCGTCGTCGGCGCATCGGCGCATCACCGAGGCATGGGACCATTGCCTGCCCTCGTACGCCAGGCGCAGATCCGCGTGGGCATCGAACTGGACGACTCCGAGATTTTCCCCCAGGCGTTGTCTGAGCGCGCTGATCGGTCCGTAGCTGATGCTGTGCTCCCCTCCAAGGAACATGGGGACCGCCCCGGCTTCGAGGCTTGAGGCGGTCAGGGCGGCCGCGTCATCAAAAATCGACGCCACCTCCCGGTCTGTCGGGTTCTGCGGGTCGGCGAAGCGCCCGGAGGAGCAGTCCGGTCCCGCGGCGGTAAAAATTCCCGCTTCGCCAGGGCTGGAAACCCCATCGTAGAGCTCAAGCTGCTGGCTCGCTTCGAGGACGGCCTCAGGACCTGCCGAGGTTCCCCCGGCATATGAAACAGAAGCTTCGAAGGGAAAGGGAATGATGTGAAAAGCCGAGTCAGTGGCGGAGGGGCGTTGTATTTCACTTTCGAGGAAAAACTCGCCGGGATACTCTTGAAGCTTCATGTATGCTCCTATGACAGACGGTTTCGGAAATCCTCGTAGCCGAATTCCCTGATAACCTGATATTCTCCCGTTCGGCTGTCATACGTGCAGATCGACGGCAGATTGATTCCGTTGAAGGTTGTGGTCTTCACCATGGTGTAGTGAGCCATATCGTCGAACACCAGCCTGTCGCCGACCTGAAGTTTCTCTTCAAAGCTGTAATCGCCGATGACGTCGCCGGCGAGGCAGGTCTGTCCGCCGAGGCGGTACAGGTGGGGATGGGCTCCGGGTTCTCCGGCTCCCCATATTTCCGGACGGTAGGGCATTTCCAGCACGTCGGGCATGTGGCAGGTGGCCGAGCTGTCCAGAATCGCCAGGTTCATGCCGTTTACCGGAAGATCAAGCACGCTTGTCACCAGGACTCCGGTGTGAATCGCAACGGCTTCGCCGGGTTCAAGGTAGATCTTCGCTCGGTATTCACTGCGAAGATCGTGTATCAACTGAATCAGGAGCTCACGGTTGTAGTCGTCTTTGGTTATGTGATGTCCGCCGCCCAGGTTCAGCCAGCTCATGTCTTTCATCCAGGGGCCGAACTGTTTTTTTACCGCCTCAAGGGTCCGCTCCAGGGGCTCGGCTCCCTGCTCGCAGAGGGTGTGAAAATGCAGCCCGCTGATGCCCTCCAGCAGTTCGGGCTTGAACTGATCAAGGGGCACTCCCATGCGCGAGTACGGCGCGCAGGGGTCATAGAGGGCGACGGCCCCTTCGCTGTGACGGGGGTTGATCCGCATACCGAAGCGCAGTTCGCCGGGACGCCTTGCAGCGGCCGCCAAAGCGGCGTCCCGATGGAACTCCCACTGTGAAAAGCTGTTGAATACGATGTGATTGGCGAACTGCAGGAGCTCGGCCATTTCTTCCCGCTTGAAGGCCGGGGCGTACACATGCACCTCCCCGCCGAACTCCTCGCGGCCCAGCCGGGCCTCATGGAGGGAGCTCGCCGTGGTTCCCGCCAGGGCGCCGGAAATCTGATCCGCCAGGGCGAACATGGAAAATCCCTTGAGGGCTAAAATAATTGAAGCCCCGGAACGCTCCATCACCTCGGTGAGGATATCGAGGTTGTGCTGGACCGCGGCCCGGTCCACCACATAGGCCGGTGACGGGAGTTTTGCGGGATCAAAACCCTCAAACGCCCCGCGTTTCTGGGTAAGGGTACGTTCGACCGGGGTCCATGAACTCATTCGCGCACCTTCCAGGGCAGACCCTGGACATTGAGTTCAGCCATAAATGGATCGGGATCGAACTGCTCCATGTTCCACACTCCGGGCTTTTTCCACGCGCCGGTGAGCATCATTTTTGCGCCGATCATTGCCGGTACGCCTGTTGTGTAGCTTACGGCCTGGCTACGCACTTCCCGATACGCATCCTGGTGATCGCAAATGTTGTAGATGTAGATTTCCCGGTCAGCGCCTTCCTTGCTGCCCTTGATGATGTTTCCGATGCAGGTCTTACCCGTGGTGTCGGGTCCCAGACTGGCGGGTTCGGGCAGCACGGCTTTGAGGAATTGGAGGGGCACGATGTTTACTCCCTGATACTCCACCTCATCGATACGGGTCATACCCACATTCTGCAGGACTTCCAGATGTTTGAGATAGTTGTCGGAGAAGCTCATCCAGAACTGGGCCTTTTTCAAGCTTGGAAAGTTTTTCGTGAGGGATTCAAGTTCTTCGTGATACATGCGGTAAATATTGTAGGTTCCCACATCTTCCGGACAGTGGTATTCCCGGCTCATGGACATGGCGGGGGTTTCCACGGCGACGCCGTTTTCGTAGTGGCGGCAGGGCGCGGTCACCTCCCGGATATTGATTTCAGGGTTGAAATTCGTGGCGAAAGCCTTGCCGTGGTCTCCGCCGTTTACGTCGATGATGTCGAGTTGGCTGATTTCATCGAAGTAGTGTTTCGCGCCGTAGGCGGTGAATACATTTGTAACCCCAGGGTCGAAGCCGCTGCCCAGAAGGGCCATGATGCCCTTTTTTTCAAAGCGCTCGGCGTATTCCCATTGCCAGCTGTACTCGAACTTTGCCGTATCCTTGGGTTCGTAGTTGGCGGTATCGAGGTAGTCGATGCCCGTTGCCAGGCAGGCGTCCATGATGGGCAGGTCCTGATAGGGCAGGGCGACGTTGAGCACCAGATCGGGCTGCACCCGGTCGATAAGGGTCGTCATTTCCGCCACATTGTCGGCGTCCACCGCCGCAGTGTGTACCTCTCTTCCGTGCATTTGAGAAACCTGCGCGGCAATGCTGTCGCATTTTGCCTTGGTTCTGCTGGCCAGGGTAATTGTGCCGAATACGTCGCTGTTCATCGCGCATTTGTGAGTCACTACCGAGCCGACCCCGCCGGCGCCGATTATCAGTACATGTTTTCCCATTCTATCCTCCCCATGGTCCGGGCCCGCCGCGGGGACTCGGCTTTCCGTCGCTCCCCTTCCGATGGTGCCCGCTGTTGTCGTTCTATCGTTCGAAGTAGGTGTATCCCCGCATGCTGGCGTCGTAGGCGTCGACGATGAGTTTTCGCTCCTGTACGCTTATGGCGCCCCGGCGCACCGCTTCCTCGGCCTTGTCCCTGAACCGGGTAAACACTTCTTTCGCGTCGTATTCCACATAGCTCAGCACGTCTGCCACGCTGTCGCCCATGATTTCCTTGACGATGTCATGGCTCCCGTCCTCATTGATGCGCACGGACACCACGTGGGTATCGCCCAGGAGGTTGTGGAGGTCCCCAAGGGTTTCCTGATATGCGCCCACCAGGAAAATCCCTAGGTAATATTCGTCCCCGTCCACCATTTCGTGGAGGCTCAGGGTGCTGTGCACATCGTGAATGTCGGCGAACTTGTCAATTTTGCCGTCAGAGTCGCAGGTAATGTCCCCCAAAATGCCCTTTCTGGTGGGCTTTTCGCCGTGCCGGTGCACCGGAATGATGGGGAATATCTGATCGATGGCCCAGGCGTCCGGGAGGCTTTGAAACACGCTGAAGTTGCAGTAATAGATGTCGTACAGCGCTTCTTTCAAGCCCTCGAGCTCCTTGGGAATCCGCTTGACCTTGTCCACATTTCCGGCAATGTCCTCTATGAGGGTGCGGAATATGTTTTCCCCCAGAGCCCGCTGCCGCAGGCTCACTTGTCCGATCTTGAATCGGTCACGCAGCTGATCCCGGTAGTACACCCCGTCGTTAAAGCATTCCTGCATGTTCTTGATGGTCATGTAGGAGCGGATCTCCCAGAGATTGCGGAGCATGTCGTCGCTGTCTTCCGGCAGGGCTTCGGGTAGGGGTCTCGGCTCGTTCTTGGTTACATCAAGTACATTGAACAGCAGCACTGAGGAGTAGGCAACCGTAGCCCGGCCCGATTCGGTGAGGATTGTCGGATGGCTCACCTCCTGTTCGTCCAGAACTTCCATGAGTGCTTCTATGATGTCTGTACAGTATTCCTGCAGGCTGTAATTTTTTGAGTGTACGAAATTTGTGCGGCTTCCGTCGTAATCCACCGCCAGCCCGCCTCCCAGGTCGAGATTACCCATGGGTGCTCCTTCCTTCACCAGTTCGGTGTAGAAACGTGCGGTTTCCTGGACTGCGGTTCTGATATCCCGGATGTTGGGTATCTGGCTTCCCAGGTGGTAGTGGAGCAGTCTTAAGCAGTCGAGCATGGCTTCGTCCCGTAATCGGTCGATAATATCGACGATTTCCGCGGTGGTCAGCCCGAAAAGGCTGTTGTCCCCGCCGCTGTCCTGCCAGTGACCGCCAGCCCGGCTGGAGAGTTTGAGACGCACCCCGATGAGGGGCTTTATGTCCAGTTTTTTGCTTCGTTCCAGGAGTATGGGCAGCTCGCTCGGGGTTTCGATGACAAAAAAGCAGCGGTACCCCATCCGGGTGGCGTACAAGCCCAGGTCGAAAAACTCCGAGTCCTTGTACCCGTTGCAGATAATATACCCCTCACGGGTCGAGATCATCGACAGGGCGACCATCAGCTCAGCCTTGCTGCCTGCTTCCAGGCCATGGGAGAATCGCTCGCCGAAGCGGGAGATTTCCTCGATTACCTGTTGCTGCTGATTAACCTTGATGGGAAACACTCCCCGGTACTGCCCGTTGTATCCGTTGTGCTTGATGGCCTTTGCGAAACTGTTGTTCAGAAGGCTGATTTGAGCATCCAGAAGGTTCTCAATTCTCAGAAGAACCGGCATATGGGTTCCCCGTTCGTTTAATCCGGTGATGATGTCCAAAAGGCTGACGTCGGTGCTCTTGCCCGCACCGGGCACCCGAACGACCACCTCGCCGGATTCATTTATATCAAAATACCCGGCTCCCCATTCTTTTATGCCGTAAAGCTTTGCGGAGTCGTCGGGGTTCCATTTTTGCAATACATCGTTCTTCATTTTTTTCCTGCCTGGCAATTAATGTGTTCATCTGTATACGTGAAAACCGTGCTTTGTACAATGATGTCCCCGATGCCCCGGGCCGAAACCGGGCAACAGATGGATACGCCGCGCGGTACTAAAAATCGTCGATCTCGGTTTGAAGGGTCTTCCGGATAAATTGGTAAATTTTGCCCTTGGTTTCCCTGCTGATGTCTGTGAACAGGATCACGTAGATCTCTTCTCCGGTATCCTGGCTTCGGCGTCCCATCACTTTTCCGCCGGCGTGAAGAATAGCTCCCCGCAGGGATACCTGCATATCGATAAATTCCGTGCCGGTTTCCGCGAAACGGTCCAGGGTGCATGCGAAGCCCGCCGAACTCACATCGAGCAGGGTTCCCCTGATTGAACCGGTGACGTCCTTGATATTTATGCTGGTTTTGCCCACCGGGCACTTCACCCTGACGTATTTCCGGTCTCCCTTCGCCTCATTGGCCATGAGGGCCTTCATGACGATTTTTGTGCTGTCCATGAGGCCGAGCTTCAGCTGGATAAAACCGCATTGGACGCCGATGTCTATCAGGTATTTTTGAGCAAGGGCTGAGTCGCTGTTATAAACCATAATGCCCACTGCAGTGCGGTGTTTCGAGAAGCCCTGAATGATGTTGCGAACCATCACCTCCCACTCGTCCTCCTTGAGATGGTCCTCGATATTAATAAACAGGATTGAATCGGTAAAATTGTGAATGAGCTGCATGGCCTTTTGGTGATCATTGAGGGTAGCCACTTCAAACTCGGACTGAATGAGCAGATCGATCATCTGACCGGAAACCACCGAATGGGGGTAGAGAAACAGCACCTTCTTTGCAACGCTTCGCATAGCCCCAGTATAAGAGAGCGGAAGGTCCTTTGCACGGCAAACATCGCATCCCCGCCGCTAAACCGCGGAAAAATAATTTGTAAATTCCTGCTCTGTATTACTTTATTTCTGCCCTCCACTCCACTAAGGTATATAACGGAGGTTCCGCCGTGCAGCATAATCTGATCATTGACGAACTGGTTCGCACCACAAACGTGCTCAGCCAGGATATGAGCCGACGCTCGGTGAGCCGTTCGCTGGTCGAGCAGGCGCTGGATGTCACCCGGGCCGACCTGGCCGCCCTCTATGTTATCAACCCCCGGGATGAGGACGATGACGTGCTTCCCCTTCTGCACAAGCGGGGACGCTATCCCGTGCCGTCCGAGCTTGAAAAGGAGAGGGAGTCCATTGAGTTCATCCTGGATTGCGGAAACTCTCTCGTCGTAAATCAGCCGGATGCGGAGTTTTTTGCCGACGTCTATCTGCATCCCGACATGAAATCCGCCATGGTGGTGCCCCTGCTCAACCAAAAGGTCCTTTTGGGGGTGCTGTATATAAATGCCCGGGAAGAGAATCATTTCGGGGCGAGCCGGCTTTCCTTCATCGATTCGTTCAGCCGGATGGCGAGCGGGCTGTTGAGAAATATCGATCTCTTCCAGGAGGTCAAGGATCAGCTCAAGAAGATCGAGAGTCTTCACCGTTACCAGACCAGCGTTTTCAATTCCATGACCAATTTGCTGGTAACCCTGGATGAAAACGGAAACATCCGGTATTTCAATCCCACTGCGGCCGAACGATTCGGCCTTGCCGAGGATGACGTGGACAAACCGGCGGATGAGCTGTTTATCAAGGGCCTGGGGAAAAAGGCCGCGAATCACATCGTAAAGGTTCGGGAAACCGGAAAGATCATCATGGGGCTCGAGGGGATTTATCAGGCTTCGGAAGGCGAAATGGATTACTCCCTCAATATCGCTCCCATTCTCACCACCCGGGGCAAAAACGAAGGCCTGACCCTTTTGTTTTCCGATCAGACCAGGGAGCGGGAGCTCAAAAGCCAGATGGAATCCGCCGTGGAAGACCGCAGGATAGTCAAGGATATGTTCAGTCGTTACCTCTCCAGCGACATTGTTCATCAGTTGATGGAAAATCCGGAATTTGCCAGCCTCGGCGGCGCAAAGAAGGACGCGACGATTTTCTTCGCGGATATTTGCGGCTACACATCCTTCAGCGAGGGCAAGGAACCGGAGTACATCGTCGAGGTGCTCAACGAGTTTTTCTCTGTGGCGTTGGAAGTGGTGATCAAGTACCAGGGCTACATCGACAAGCTCATCGGTGACTGCATCATGGCGGCCTTCGGCGTTCCGGTGCCCAACGGACTTTCCGATGCGGTCAATGCGGTTACCTGCGCCGTTGAAATGCAGGCGATGGTTAAGGACAAGCAGCGGCAATTTTTTCAGGGCGAAGCCAAGCACCTGAAGGTGAGCATCGGTATGAACACCGGACCGGTGGTTGTTGGTAACCTGGGCAGCAGCCGTCGAATGGACTACTCGGTCATCAGCGATACGGTGAACACCGCCGCCCGCCTGGAAGGCGTGGCCGGAGCAAACGATATAATCATCTCAGCGGCGACACGAGACGCCGTGGGGGACCGTTTTAAAATTAAGGAACTGCCACCGGTTAAGGTAAAAGGCAAGGTCAAACCGGTGCCGATATTCAACGTCCTCGGCATTCGCAATTAAAGGGAGAAACTATGCCGGAATTCATGTATCAGCTAAACAGCGTGCCCATGTGGGTATACATCGGCGGAGCTGCGCTCATAGCGGCCATCCTTCTCGCAGTGGTAATCAGCGAGATTCTTAAAAGCCGGCGCTTCCGTCGGGAACTCGAATCGGCCCTGGAGAGCGGCGAAAATTTTAATCAGCTGTTCAGCAGCGCATATATCAAGGCGAAAAAACGTGCGCTTATCAAGATTGCCAGGGAGCGAAAGGATGCCAGGGTCATACGGCTTTCGGGTCTCAACAGCATTTGGCTCGCTCAGTTTCTCCAGCGCCCCCGGGAAGGGCTGTTGAGGCTCATGCTTGAGTTCATTCCCGAAGAAGTGCTGTTCCAAGCGCTGCAGGCTTCCCTGGGTAAAACATCGCTGCTGCGGCTGATCGGCGAATCGGCGGAGCAGCACGGTATGAGGGTCTTTGCCCGGTCGTGCAACGGCGACGAGTTTGACGGCGAGGCGAATCTCGAGTTCTTCCGGGATAAAATTGATGAGATCCGGGAGATTGCCGGCGACCCCGAGTGGCAGGCCCGGTACTACTCAATTTCTGTTCTCCTGAAGGACGGCTCGGACCGCTCCTTGAGGCCGGTCCTTGACGCCTTTTCCGATCCCCATCCGCTTATTCGCCGGACGGTAATTCTGCAGATCGGACAGGAAAAGGTCGACGATCTTTATCAGCGACTTGAGAGCTCGCTTATTCATGATGCGGCATTTGAGGTCCGCTCGGCGGCATGGCAGCGCATTCAGCGGGAATTTCTCGATAGCTACCATGTAGACCTGTCCAAGATGAACAGCGTTGAGGCCTACCATGTTCTCGATTTCCTCGATGCCCGGCGGGACGATCATGTGAATTTGGCCATCGGCCTGCTGGAAGGATCGAACCTCGAACTGCGCCATCCCGCCGCCGTTTTTCTCGGCCATAGCGGCTGGCTATTAAAAACCCTCAATGAGGCGGAACTCAATGATCAGAAAGATTTGGACCGCCGCCTGGCGCTATTGAGCGCATCCGCCGAAGTTCAGGTTTGCGATTTTCTGCTCCACACCGCTCCCCGGCCGGCGAGCATTCTGCTGTCACTGATGCTGCTGGAGAAATATGCGGACCGGAGCCAGATTCCCCCGCTGGTCGAACGGGCGTTTAACCAGTTCAATGGAGACGAGCATCGTATTTGGGAAGAGGCCGTCAGGCTTCTCAACCTCAGGGAAACCGACAGCGGCAACGCCCTGTTGATCAAGGAGCTGGACCGTCACCGGTACAACAGGAAAAAGGCCGCGTTTATCCTGAAGGAGCTGCGAATTGTCGAGGACCGGCGGATGGCCGAACTGCTTATGAGCCTTCTTATGGACGAGCGTTTTGAATCCCGGGACGAACTGGTGGAGGCCCTGAGCAGATTCAAGGTAGCCGTGACCCTACCGGAACTCAAGCAAATCCTCAAATCCGGGCGGGAGGAGTACTCCCATATCATCAGGATTACCGCCCTACGGATAATCGCTTCCTACAAGCTACCCTACCTGGTTCAGATGATTCTCGAGCAACTGCCCACCCTGCCCTTGGAGGAAGCCCGGGATTTCGCCAAAATCCTGCAGGAGTATTCGGGAAAAGATTTCTCCGAACGGGTTGACGATCTCATCGCTCAGCCCGACGGTAAAATCCGCTCTGCGGTCATCGCCTCAATTCCCCTGGATGAGAAAAAGCGGGTTATCAAGGAAATACGAAAGGCAATAAAGGATGCCGAACCCGACGTGCGTATTGCCGCCGTATGGGCTCTTATCGAAGTTGAGGAAACCCGTACCATCAATCAAAGCCTCGATCTGCTCAGGGATCCGGTTTCCCGGGTCCGCGAAGCGGCAGCCAGGGCAATTGGAACCTACGGTTCTGATTCCAGCGTTGAAAGTCTGTTTGCCATTGTGAAGGATTCGAACGAGGTGCTCAGCGTGAAACGGGCGGGAATTGCCGGGCTGGGAGCGTCGGATTCACCGAAGGCACTGGAGCTTCTGGTAAGCCTGCTCGGCGACGTGGAAGACGATGATGAAATTCTCGGCGATATTCAGAATGCCATTGCCTGGTCGCCGGATGCCAAGAGGATCGGCCTTCTCTTGGAGCATATGAAGGATGCGGAGGCCGATCTCAGGGACCGAATCGTCAATATTTTTGTGATGCTCGGTCAGGACATCGAGTCAGCCGTCCGCGAACTCTTGGAAGAAGACCTGGCGACCCTCAAACCGTACTTGATAGAGATACTCGACCGGACGGGATTCATCGAGCTGATGATTCGGCGACTGAGCAACCGGGATCCGCGGATCAGGAGGGCCAGCGCCGATTTCCTGGCAAAGGTGGGGAGTCATTCCAGCTTCAGGGGAATTATTCTCGCCGCCAGGGATCCCGACGAGGAGGTCCGGGTTCAGGTGACCAAGGCCCTTGAGTATCTGCAGAGCAAGGAAGGGGTTGAAATCCTGGGCAAGCTCAAGGAGGATCCCGAGCGCCGGGTGCGCAAATATACCGCTTGGGCGATACAGCGCATCACCGCACGGGAAATCGAGGACAAATAGCTTCCGCCGCCGGTCATTTCCCGCGGGATTAATGGCCCCGTCATTCACCGCTGCAGGTAAGTGGTGTATGATGGAAGAAGATATGAGCGATGCGTTGAATCCGGATCCTCCCGCCGCCGATGAGGGCGGCGGGAATCCCGTACATAACCAAAAGGATATCCTGAGAAACCGCAGACATTTGAAGCGCGGCATTGCCGCGAATTCATTGATGAATTATATGCTCTATGATTTCTGGAAGTTGCGGAAGTACGGGCATCAGACCGGGCTCATAGAATCCCACCTGTTCTTTCGCCTCAGCATGGCTACGGGATTGGGAGAACGCCTCGAACGATCCATAAATCAGGAGATTGTCATCCCCCTGGCTGCCAGGCTCGACATCATTCTGGAACGGGGGTGGCTCTACCTCAATAAATGGGATTACAACCTCATCGCGCTTTTACGGAGTCTCTGCCGGGAAGTGGATAAAACCGGTTTTATGAAGCTGAATGTTTCCTCCCGCAATGCCGCCGAGCTATTCCGCAATGTGGAGCCCCACTTTCTGGTGTTTTACCACAGGCCCCAAATTGTTAAGTCCCTTCTGGATATTCTCAGCTATGCCCACGACAACATGGAGCAGGTGAAGTTCGCGTACCGGGAAACCCGGATTCTGGTCGAACGCCTGCTGCTGTTCGGCGTCGCCCGTCCCTCGCTTGCCCAGGTCATCCTCTCGGCCAACATGGTAGTCAGCCGGCGGTACATAAGCATGACCGATCTCATCGAGAATGTGGAGGAACCGCTGATTTCCGATCAGCATTACGATGTGGATGAGCGCATTCACGGGGAGATCTACCGATATCTCGACGATCTGGATAAAAAACTCGCGGCCCAATACGGCGGTTATCAGCAGATGTCCGGCCTGCGGTATTTTTTTCCCCGTCTCGATTCCCAGACTCCGGACATCGGCGGCCTCCAAACCTTTCTCACCAGGAAAATAGGTCCGGAGCGAAAGACCGCCTATGCGGAAATGTATTCCAACCTGCCGAGCTATGTTATCGATTTCACCAATGCATGGATTAAGGCCTTCGAAACCCTCCTGTGCAGGCAGCCGCTGATCGAGCAGAAGGGGCCGGTTCACCTGTTTTCTCCCGCCCTGTTCTCCGATTATTTCAGCAAACTGAAGTACAACGTCGATCAGATCGAACGGCTTCGGACCCAGCTTCCCTTCTTTCAGATTCGCCGCTACCTCGACCTGACGAATAAGGGCGGGCGAAGCAGCTCCTACGGTGAAAAAGCGAACAAGGCCGAGACTCAGCTTTTGAATTTCCTCGATGATAATATCAACCTGTTTAGAAGCCTCAAGGACATCCTGTACAGGCTGGCGGTGGGATTCGCCGCCGGCGGTGAGAATCACAAAGACAACCGGATCGAGGGGGAGGATAACCGGGGGCTGCCGACGGGAAACCAGGAGATATTCCGATACGCCGAACGCAGAATCCTCGCCGACGGCTGGGTGAACGGCTTGACGGTAAAGGAAGCAGTCCGGAATGTTATCGTGCTCATCAATCTGTATCTTTACGAACTCCATGAAGATAACGTCGTAGCGGAACTTGAAGACGAGACAAAGATGCGGGCCGTCATTTCCAATCTTATCCAGCTCGCCGAACGTATTGCCAATCCGGACCAGATTCAGCGGATCAGGCGTAAATATCCCCTGGAGGAGAAGTAGGATTGAAACAGTTATGTCGGTCCTAAGTGTATTTGATCTGTTTATTCCCGGCGGCGGAGAGGGCGATGCCCGGCTGTTTGTTCTGCTGCGCAGCGCCCGGTGTTTCGGCGCCCTGTCCCGGAAATTCCTTGATGAAAAGTCCGACACCCATATCGACGCCCTGTCGGTTTTGGTTTATGTAACCGGCGGTGTGGCATCGGCCGCGGGTCATGACCGGGTCCTCGAGCAGATCCGCCGCGGGCTGGAAGATAGCCGTCGTACAGACAGTTCTGTCTTTTCCCCGGATATCACCGTCAATTTCCGCCCGTCGGGGGTTGGCGAGAGCTATCCAAAGTCAATTGAGTACCGCCTGGTTGCCGACAGCAGGGAGCACGGGGAACGGCTGCTGATGTCCCGAAAATGGTTTGCTGTGGGGGGCGCTTTGCTGGTCGATGAAGCCGGAGAGCTGCTTTACCATGAGCCGATTGAGGATGACTCATCGCTTCCTTCCCGCCTCAAACCTCCGAAGCCTTTCGAGAGCCTTTCCGCCCTCGCTGAATATCTTCAGGATTCGCCGGGCATTGTGCCCCTGGCCTATCAGAACGAAAGCGCAGTTCACGGCGAGCCGGGAATCCACTACCGCATTTCAGCCCTCTGTGATCTAGTTGAGGCGGATATTGAGCTGACGCTGCATAGCGGATCTTTAACTGAAGCGTCAGGCGGGCAGCCAAACCCGCCGCCGGCCGAATCGCCGGGTGAGCCTTCAGCCGCGCCGAAAACCGCGTCGTCCACCGTTTCTCTGGCCGCATCTCCAGGCGAAGCGACCGGCGAGCCTTCACCCGCGCAGAATACCGCTCCGGCCGCATCGCCAGGCGAAACGACCGGCCGGGATATCCTTTCCTTCCACAATCACCGGGTGCGCAGGCAAGGGAACAAGCACAGCATTATCCTTGCCCCGGGAAGCTGGTCTTCCTCGGTGATGTACCCGGTTCTATTTTTTTGCTGGCGGGACGGGCTCCTGGGGCCGGATCGGCGGAATAGCAGAGAGCATCAGCTCAGGCGCTTCGTGCTGGCCGCCGGAGCCGTGGGAATGGCCCTCGGCAAGGGGCAACTTCACAGCCATGTGCGCTGGGGCTGCACCGCCGAGTTGGGCATAGCCGCCGCAATGGCAGCCGCCGGGCTGGCGGCAATTTATGAGCTTTCTGATGCCAAGGTGCTGGCGGCGGTGCGGATGGCCTTGGCGCCTCACATCGGCCTCCCCTGCAGCTCCCGCGATGTAATCAACCCCTGCTCTGACCGGGCGGCGCAGGCAGCACTGGGCGCAATCGACTCGGTCAGTATTGTTCGGGAAAGCGACGATCCCGATCTGTCCTCACTGGAAAAGCAGGTATCCCTGCTGGAATACAGTCTCAGGAGAATCAGACACGCAGCCGAGGATATGCGCGGCCGGATACGGGGCAACGGGGAAGCCGGCGACGGCGATGAATGGGGTGTTCCTGCCTGCTGAATAACTGCCGCCGATTGTGGTACGGTACAATGAGCTTGCAGCAATTTGCCAAACCTGGAGGATATATGAGTGATTATCAGCAATCCGGCGGAAGTCTGGACTGGAAATGGGTGTTTATCAGCATGGGGATTTATTTTGTCGCCCAGATAGTTGTGTCTCTGGTTTTCGGTGTTTTTACCGTTCTTACCTTCGGCCTCGGCTTTATTCTGTTCCTCGTTCTCAAGCCGGTTACGTATTTTATCGGAGGCTATATTACAGGACGTCTGAGTCCGGGGATTACCATACGCGAGCCGGCAATCGGCGCCGCTGCAGCATCTGTGGCCGGTGCGCTGTTCGACTCTTCACGGGTAATAGGTCCCCGCATCGTTGGGGTAATAATCGCGGCCTTGATTGCCTACTTCACGGCGCTCATCGGCGCCAGAATCGGTGAGGGAGGCGAATAGGTGAGGCCGGTAAGGATAACAAGGAATTACCTTCAGGCGCCGGCGGGTTCCTGTCTGGTGGAATTCGGCAACACCAAGGTCATCTGCAGCGCAACCCTGGAAGACAGCGTGCCGCCCTTTCTCAGGGGCAGCGGCAGCGGATGGGTGACCGCCGAGTATGCCATGCTCCCGGGAAGCACCGGGGGCGGCCGCAAGCGGAGGGAAATCGGCAAACGGGACGGCCGTTCGGTGGAAATCCAGCGTCTCATCGGACGCTCGCTTCGGGCCGCCGCCGATATGAACGCCATGGGCGAGGCGAGCATCATTGTGGATTGCGATGTCATCCAGGCCGACGGCGGCACCCGAACTGCGGCGATTACCGGAGGCTGGGTTGCTCTTGTGGACGCCCTTGCGGTGCACGCCGAGGCTTCCTCAAAGGACCTTGCGGATATGCTCATCGGTCAGCTCGCGGCGGTCAGCGTGGGATTAATCGACGGCGAGGTTTACTGTGACCTTGATTATGCTCTGGACAGCCGGGCGGAAGTCGACATGAATGTGGTTATGCGCGGCGATGAGCTGGTTGAAGTACAGGGAACCGGGGAACGCAATACCTTCAGCCGGAGTCAGCTCAATGAACTGCTGGACAGCGCTACTGAGGGAATTAAAGAACTGTATCAGGTGCAGCGAGATGCCCTGGGGGACCTGCTTCCGGAGGACATACAATGACCGCAAGGGAACGGGAGGAAGGTATAGAACTGGCCCCGGACTTCGAAAAACGGGGGGGCATTCTGCCCTGCGTTGTGCAGGATGCAAAATCCGGGGATATCCTTATGCTCGGCTATGTCAATCAACAAGCCCTGGAAAAAAGCATCAGCAGCCGGAAGGCGACCTTTTACAGCACCTCCCGCAATTGCCTGTGGACCAAGGGCGAAACCTCCGGGGACTTTCTCGAGATTAAGGATATCCTCGTGGATTGCGACCAGGACTCATTGCTGTACCGGGTCGAAGTGCTGGGGGACGGGGTCTGTCATACCTACAGATCCGACGGCAGGCACCGTCATAGCTGTTTTTACCGGAAAATTGCCCTCAATGAGGACGGCGGGCAGGCGGAGAATCTTGAGTTCACCGGGCAGCCTGACCAGCGATGAGTCAAAGAGGAGGTTGCCAGCCCCGGGTGAAAAGCGGTCCCAGGGGATCCTTCCACCGGGGGTTTTTGCTCGACATGTCCTCAAGATAGTAGGGCCGTTTCAGCGGTTCGCCCTCGGGCTCCATCATCATGTGGATATAGTTCGATATCCATCGGGCGATTCTCAGCACCACCATTTTATGGCGCAATCGACCCTGCATGTCCCGGTTTAGAATTTGCGGGATGGTGCTGGTGGTGACGATCTCGTCGATGACCGGGCTGTTGAGTTTGATCCGCCCCTCCTGACTCGAGTAAAAATGGGTAACCACAAACACGATTCGCTCGGCTCCCGCTTCCCGCAACTTGGTGCAGGCCTTGACGATGGTTCCGCCGGTGCGGACCATGTCGTCGATGACCACCACATGTTTACCCCTGACGTCGTCAAAGCTGAGGTCCGATTCGGGATTTAATTCAATGCTTATTTGCCGTTCACCGCTTCGTTCTTTTTCGAGGATTAGCAGAGGTACCGAACTGTCCTCGAAATGACCGTGAACCTCCCTGACGAATGCGGCGGCGCCTTTGTCCGGAGCGCACAGCACCAGTTTTTCCTGATCGACAATGTCCGATTCCTGGATATAGTTCGCAAATACGTCGCTTGGCTGCAAGTTATGGAAATGCCCTGAAAAACGCTCCATAAAGAGCCGTTTCACGGAGTTCGAGTGATTGTGAATCGTGATGACCTCGTCTACTCCGGATTCCTTGAGCAGATCGGCATAGAGCCTGCTGGAAAACGGCTGACCGTCGAACTTTTTGAAGTCCTTATCACCCCGATCAAAATCGACAAACCCGTGCTCCGGCCTGGGCCCCCGGTCCTGAGCGCTGTAAAACAGATCGGGTTCAAGCAGGATAACCCGTGCCGCCCCGTTATCCTTCGCCGCCCGGGCAATGAGGAAATTCCTCATTGCGAGTTCGTCCCGGGCATGGATGGTCTGGGTTGTAGAGACGATAAGCACCGTCCGGTCTTTTAACTTGTTTCCGATCTCATCCCAGCTCTGTTCATCGACAATAAATCGTGGACAGAATTCGCTGTTGAGAAAGCTTTTCAGGGAAATCAGGTCGGAATAATGGGTGCTTTGGCCCATATGCTGGGCGATATCCGCGACGAAGGGATTGTCGGCAATGCTGCCGACGATGATGGGCTGCTGTAGGCTCATGTGAATTGTATAGTAGATATCGCCTGTTTGTTCAAGCAAGCCGGGTTTCCGGCGCTCTTCGTTGAGAACCGAGGGCAATTTTTGTATACTTACCCTAGTAGGTCAGCACGATCCGTTGGCAGCACAACAGAGAAGCCGGACGGGGTCTCCGGAAGCCTTGCCTCAGCTGCCGCCTCCGGGGAAAAGCGCATGAAGGAGAACTCCAAAATGGATTCCATCATTATCGAGGTAGATCCGGTGATCAAACCATTTGCCGGGAAATACCTCGGCGATACCCGTGACCTGCTGCCCCGGCTTCGGGAGCTTTACCGGTCAGCAGATGCGGATACCCTCCGGGAACTGGCTCACCGTTTAAAAGGCGAGGGCGGGACCTACGGATTTGACGAACTGTCCCGCCTGGGACGGGAACTGGAGTTGGTCTGCCAACCGTCGCGCTTGAGCGAGGTCCCCGCCATCCTCGACGCCATGCAGGACTATCTCGAAAGGGTAGTGATAACCTGATTGTGGTTCTTTCACCGCAAAAATACCCCACTTGCCACAGGGCTGCCTGCGGGGTAAGCTGGCCACATCTCATAATAGTTGCGGAGCTCAAGCCATGAACAAGCAATCACCGGACAAATTCAAAGACCTGGTAATCTACCAGATTTATACCCGCAGCTTCAAAGATTCCAACGGCGACGGCATCGGTGATTTTAACGGAGTCATTGAGAAACTCGACTATCTGCAGTGGCTTGGCATCGATGTTGTGTGGCTGAGCCCATTTTGCGATTCGCCAAATGTGGACAACGGATATGATGTGTCGGATTACCGGAACGTCATGGGCGAGTTCGGCACCCTCGAAGATTTGGACAGGCTCATAGAGGAAGCCCATCGCCGGGATATTCTGGTGATGATGGACCTGGTGATGAACCACAGCTCGAACCAGCATCCCTGGTTTCGCCAGCGCCCGGAATACTATTACTGGACCGATACCCCCAATAACTGGGACAGCTATTTCCACAACAGCGCCTGGACCTTCGACAAAGAGCGCGGGCAATACTACCTTCACCTTTTCTACCCTGAACAGCCCGACCTTAACTGGGAGAATCCCGAACTGCGCAGCGAGATGCATGATATCGCCAGGTTTTGGATTGAACGGGGCATCGACGCGTTCCGTATGGATGCCATCCATCACATCGGGAAACCAGAGGGCCTTCCCGATGCCCCTGAGAATAACCAGGAATGGCATTTTAAGAACTTCAAAAACACTCCCCGAACGCATCAGTATCTTCGGGAGCTTTACGATAAGGTCCTTGCGGGTACCCGGGTCTTCACCGTCGGCGAGACCGGCGGTACCACGCCGAAAACCTCCCGGCTCTACGTAGACCGCAGCCGCCGGGAACTGGATATGATCTTTCTGTTCGATCATATCTGGAAGATGAACGACGATTTGAGAAATATCGGGCGGTTTATGAAGCCCCTGTATCGCCACCTCAGTCCCGAGGGCTGGAACAGCCTGTTTTTCGGCAATCACGATTTCGCCCGGCAACTAACGATTTTCGGCGACGAAGCGTACCGAAGGGAATCCGCCACCGCCATCGCCACCCTGCTTCTTACCCTCTGGGGCACGCCCTTTATCTACCAGGGCGAGGAAATCGGCATGACCAATGCCAATTTCCCCTCCATAGATGATTACGACTGCAAGGCCGCCAAACGGCATTACTTTGCGGCGCTGGAACGGGGAGTAGACAAGGACCTGGCCTTCAAAGAGTTCAGCCGCCGCACCAGGGACAATTCCCGGACGCCGATGCAGTGGAACTCCGGCGGTGGCGCGGGGTTTTCCGACGCCAGACCCTGGCTCAAAATCAACGCAAATTATCCCCAGGTAAACGTGGAATCCCAGCGCGGAGTGCCCGGAAGCATTCTCGAACATTACCGCTATCTGCTCACATTGAGAAAGCATGCTGAAGTGCTGCGCCGCGGCGATCTTCGTTTCATCAGTTCCACCAGACGGCGTCCAGAGGTCCTGGTGTATCGACGGAGTATAAGAGGGGGAGCAACTGCGCTGATTGTGGCAAACCCCGCGTCTCAGTACGCAGTGCTTCGGCTGCCGGCCAGATACCGGAAAGGGTATTACCCGGTATACCGCAACCTGGATACGAGCCTGCTGGGCGATTCCCCTCTGGGCGACAGCAAAAACGCCGGTCCGGATTCACAGCCCGAAGCCTCCATGAGCCTTGCGCCTTGGGAGACCAGGGTGTATTTCAGAGCCTGATCAGGTATCCAGCTCTTCAAGGACCCGGAGAACTTCGGGAAGCACCTGTTTTTTCCGCGAGAGAATTTTCGGCAGGTCAAAACGGCGGGGTCCGATTTCCGTATATATGAGTTTGTCGCTTCCCTCACGGAAGGCGCTGCTGACCAGGATGCTGTGCTGTTTAATGACATCGGTAATGAGCAACAGCGTCCAGTTGAGATTTTTTTCTCCGGCCACCGAATCCAGGGCCGAGGCGAAGGCCTCGGTAAGTTCGGAAGCCTCCTCCAGACTGATGACTTCCACCTGACCGATGCCCACCGAACGGTCAAACTGCTCATAGGTTTTGAAGTCCGCCAGGACGATTTCCCGGGGATCGCGCTCCTTCAGCGCCTTGAGCTGACTGAACATCTCCACCGCATACTCTTCGATTTTCAAACCGGATAGCATGGACAGTTCATTCAGAGCCTTTTCATCCTCTACTGTTGTGGTCGGCGATTTGAGATTCACCGTATCCGAAATAATTCCCGACTGTAGCAGAATGGCGATATGTCTGGGGATTTCCTCGAAATGCATTCTGAAGTGCTGATACACAATGGTGGAAGATGATCCTACGGGTTTGCTTGCTATGTAGATCGGGGTATTCGTTTTTTCCGCCCCGAAGCGGTGATGATCGATTATTTCAACCACCTTGGCCTCCCGGGCTCCGGGCACCGACTGGTGAATTTCATTGTGATCCACCATTATCAGTTCCTTAACCGGCTTTTCGATGAATCGCCGTCGGGTAACGATGCCCATGAATTCTTCGCCGTCGAAAACCGGCAGTCCCCGATAGTCCGAAGACATAAGCTGCTGTTTCACCTCTTCAAAGCTCTGGCTCCGCTGAACCCTGGGCTGCGAGGTGTTGGCGATGGTGCTTACGGGCACTGACAGGCGAAGCAGCCGAATGCTTTCGGCGCTGTCGGTGCGGGACATGTAGACAAAGCCGCGGTAGCTGGAAAAGTCCGTATCCAGTTCATCGGCGGACTCAAGGCCGGTAATAATAATCGCCGGAAGCTGGTTCTCCACCGCGTGGGATAGAATTTTTCGGCGGTTGCCGACCACCAGCACGGGTTTTTTTTCCAGTCCCTTCATTCTCTTGAGGTAAATATCGAATGGCATGGCGCCGGTCATGATCGGGGCGTCAATTTCCTCGTTCTCGCCCCGGTGGATAAATTCGCCGGGCAGAACCTGAGGAATATTGGCCATGGAAAAATGATACATGGGCCGGCCGGTGGTGCTTTGGCGCACCAGGTAGGCAGAAACCTCGTTAATGGAAACCGTGCCGGTAAAACCGTCGAAATCCAGGATGGGGAGGAAACTGATATTGCGGGTATACAATAGTTCCAGGGCATCGAGGATGGGCGCATTTGCCGGCAGGGAAGTGTAATCCATGCGGGTGACATCACCGACGGTGGGAATCAGCTGCTTGTACAAAACAGGGAGGGCGGTTCCCGCTTTGGCGAAGGCCGCCTTGGTCTGATCATTGACAGATCCGCAGCGGATGGAGATGTATTTATTGTCAGGATCTATCTGGTTTTTTAAAAATGCGTATGCATAGCTTGCCACTGTACAGTCCATATCGGGGTTGATATGGCCGGTGACGTAAACGGTTCGACTCATGGGCTGGAGAATATACCGAGGACCGGCCTTTATCAAGCCGGGAAGAATGCCGAGTGAACCGCACGCAGCGCGGACTCGACCTGTTCCCGCCTCACCACGAAATATGTGGCCGCCGCGCTGGCCCCGATTGAGAGCATTTTTGCATGGAGGCCGTACCGGCTGAGAGCCAGAATGAGGGTCTCGGCGATTTCCTCGCATTCTTCGAGTCCTTCTCCCACCAGGGCGACGATGGCGTATTCATCCAGGGTCTCGAGGCGGGCCACCGTAGCCAGGGAGAGGGCCGAGATGCATTCCCGTGCAGCGTCGAGATCTCCCCGGGAGAGGAAGAGGTTGATGGAAGTCTGGGTGGTAATTACTGATTTAATATTGATTCCGGAGGCTGCCAGTTCGGCGCTTGCCCTGCCGAGAATCCCGGCTTTTGAACCGACTCCCGATCCGCTGAGCCTGAGTATGCCGAAGTCCTCGGTGTGGGTTACGGATTTTACCCGGTGGGTCACTGCCCGGCCGCTTCCGTCGGTGAGTGGACTGTGGGATGCCTCGATTCGGGAAACCGGAGCGATGCCCCGCACGTGCCGGTGAATGTTGAGAATTCGCAAAGGTATACCCTGTTCCCGAAGGGGTTCCACCGTCCGGGGGTGGAGAATACGGGCGCCGAAATAGGAAAGTTCTGCGGCCTCCCGGTAACTGAGTACCTCCAAAGGCCGGGGCGAGTCGACGAGTCCGGGGTCGCCGGACATAAAGCCTTCGACATCCTTCCAAATATCCAGAGATTCGGCGCTAATGCAGCGGGCTATGGCTGCCGCCGAATAATCGCTTCCACCGCGTCCCAGCAGCGTCACCTCGCCCTGCCGGGACACGCCGTAAAAACCGGGGACTACGTACACCGCGTCTCGCTTCAGGGCCTTTTCCAGCGCCGGAACCGATGCCTCAAAATCCACCGTTGCGTTGCGGGCTTCGCCGTCGGTTATCAGCCCGATGTTCTCCGGGAGGGCTTCGCCGGCGTCAAACCCGCTGTCTTTGAGAATTGCGGCAACCAGCGCGGAAGACAGCCGTTCGCCATAGCTCAGAACCCGGTCATAGATCCGCTCGGGAATTTCCGACAGATAATGCACCCCGAGAAGCAGCCGGCTCAACTCCTCAAGGCGTTGGGAGATGGTAGCGCTGATCTCTTTTTTTATCTCCGGGCTTGAGATATGCCCATCGATAACACCGCGCTTGTACTCTCGTATTTCGCCGATATTATTCGCCGCGTCGGTATCGCTGCTCAGGGCCTGGTCCAGAAGGGCGATGAGCCGGTTGGTGATGCCGTAAAATGCAGAAACGACCACGACCACCGGGCGATTATAGCTGCGGAGAACCGAGACCAGGCGGCCCATATCCTCCGGCTTGCGAAGGTTGGAACCGCCGAATTTCACCACGATTTTGGCCTGTGTTTGCCCATTGTCCTCTGGCCGGTCAGCCTGCCTGTCGGATTGCTTCACAGGATGGCCCAGAAAAACCAGGCGTAGGCCGCGCCGAGAACAAGGCCGCTGACGATTTCGGCAATTGAGTGGCCGACCATTTCAGAATGGTTTTCCAACTGTCCCTGCTGCTCAGCAGTGAAAAACGTTTTCATGCGGTTGAGCGCGATGGCATGATTTTGCACAAACCCCCGAAGTCGCAAGGCATCGTACATGACGATGAGGGCGAATACCAGGCTCACCGAAAACCATGGGCCCGATGTTCCGTATTCCAGCGCGATGAAGGCCGTCAAGGATGATACAAATGCCGAGTGAGCGCTGGGCATGCCGCCGGTTGTGACCAGATACTTTGGGCTGAGCTTTTTATCGCGGATAGAATAAATAATAAACTTAAACGCCTGGCTGACCAGCTGTACGCTGACCGCTACAAGAAACGCAACGGGCATGATTCCTCCACAGAACTCTGATGTGCCATTGTATCGGCTCAGCTCCGGACCTGTCCAGTTTCCGCCCGCAGGGCGGTGGTCAAAGCCCGTAGAATCCGTGGCCGATTGCGGTGCCGAAGACCAACACGGCACCGGGTTTGCGCAAATTGCGGGCGGCAGCAGCGCCGTCGTGCCAGCTGGTGACAGCGGGCCGCTGCCCGGCAATCTCTTCCCAGAGATCGGCGGTTAGCCGGTTAAAATCCCTGTCGATCATCCGCAGCTTGCAGTATCCTCCCCGGTGGTTCTCGATGAATTGCCCTCCATCGAGATATGCCGCCAGGCTGATTGCAATGCCCGGCGGCGCTCCTCCTGGATTGCGGGAATACTGCTGGTGAAAAAACTCCAGGGATAAGCGGTAACGACTCAGGACCTCCCGGGCATAGGCGAGGTCCCAGCCCTCATGGGCTGCGTTGATGCCCATGGGGAAGCGCGTAAATACAATGTTTGTTCCGGCGACCATCGATTTGGCGGCCGAGTGGCCGTAGTCCAGCACCAGGGTCCCGGCTTTCTGGCCCCGGGCTGCGCCGTGAATTGGCAATTCTGCGGGATTATCGGCCAGCAGTATCTGACGGTCGGCCAATTTCCATTCGTTGAGCAGCTCCCCGACGCCGCCGGCAATGCGCTTGCCGTCAAGCAACGCCAGGTAGCCGCCGCCCAGGAGGACCCGGGGACAAATCATCCATCCCCGGCGGATCTGTTCAATTCGGTCAATAGGCCCCTGGGGAGGGACGGGCCAGCGTGCATTGCCGCTCAATAGGCTGTGAAGCAGGGCTGCCAGCCGCCTGATGAACTCATTTTCTATTTGATGCCGGTCTTTACGCTGCGGTCGGGTTTCGAGGCTCTCCCGGGCATGCCTTACCGGGGCTGTCTGACAGAGGGCGTCTATTGCCCGGGAGCTAAGCAGATCTCTTCCCGCCCAGCCCCGGTAATTCGGAAACGGACAATTATCGCCCACAGTGACCCTATTGATGCTCGACTCTGGAATTGCTGCTATTGGGCTCATGAGTTGCCGGACTCTTCGGGGCAGCCGGGGCTGTCCGCGCCTACCGAGCTGACCCTTCATCGTCGCGGCCTTTAGCAATACCGCCGGACTCCCCGGGCATCAGCTTCATTTCCAGGTAATCAAAAATCTCCCGTTCAAGCAGGACCCGGCGGGCGAATTCCCCAAGGCGGGTATTACCCAGTAATGTGCCCAGCCCTCCGCTGCGGGCAGTTTCGAGCAGCTTCCCGTTCACATAATCAGGGGGAAGACTGCGGCGGCGGTTGAAATCCTTGCGTATTTCATCGAGCCATGCGGAGTAAGCCTTTGCGGCGGACTTGAGCCGTCGGGTGTTGACTCCCCGCATCGAGTACAACTCGACCATGTGCCAAAACAGAATGTGAAGTTCATCGGCGGGACCGAGCATTGTGCGATAGGCCCGGTGGGGGATGATTCCCGGCAGACCCAGTTCCTTCAGAACCCCCCAGGCCCGCTGATTGAGCTCTCCGGCATACCGGGCAAGCGGGCTGCCTGAAGAACGGTTTTCTCCGTACAGTCTTTCATAGAGGGGGATCAGGCCGGGGTCATGGTCTGCGAGCGCTGAAAAAAACCGGTCCTTCTGGCGTCCCGGTCTGAGGGTCAGTCCGCCGGGTATGATAAAATCCACACCCGACTCTTTTAGCGCGGAGAATAATCCGCTGATCTGATCTTCGGAATCGCAGATGTCAGGCAGAAGGGGCATGGCCAAGACCCCGGTAACCGCGCCGGCTTCCTTGAAGGCCCTCAGGGCATGTACTCGATCTGCTATTGCGGACGCTCCGGGCTCAAAGCGGGCCCGAACCTGATCGTCAAGGGTGACAATGGACATCATAAAAATCAGCCCGGCGTCCCGGGCCACGGGTCCCCACAAATCGAGGTCGCGGACGGCCAGGGCGTTCTTTGTGGCGATTGCCGCCGGCTGGCCGGCGTCCCAAATTGCCCGGGCGCATTCCCTGGTCAATTTTAAATCGTTTTCTATCGGCTGATAGATATCGCTGACTCCGGATCCGCCGGAGATTATTCCCTTTTCGCGAAGCTTCGACAGCTCGTTCGCCAAAAGTTCAGGGAGGTTGGTCCGGACGCTGATGTCTTCTTCGAACACCCCGTCCATGTAATATCGTTCAGCCCGTCCGTCGCAATACAGGCAGCCGTGCTCGCAATTCTGGTAGGGAGAAAAACGGTAACGGGCGCACCAAAAGGGTTCGGCGGCCCGGTTTCGCGTGAGGGCCTTTTTCACATCCTTTTGGTGAACCCTGACGCTCATTCTCCGTTCTCCCTCCGCTTGCCCGGCCGATGCTGATCCCGGGGTCCGGTGCCGGCGACGATCCGCTTCACAGCCGATGAGAAAATAAAAGGATCGTCGCTGATAATCGCCCGGGCGCGGACGGGAAGCAGGGTGAATTCTTCCGGTCGGTTGACGGTCCAGAAGATCAGGGAAATCCGCCGAATAATAAACCAGAGAAACATGATCCGGCGCAGCGCCGGCCGGAGCCCGGTAAAAATCTGAACCGGCAGATGAACGGACCATGGTTTGACTCTGCGTACCGATTCCCGGATTCCCCGAAATCCCGAAGCCCGGTGTTCTTCCCCGATTAACAGGCCGCAGCGGTAGCCCGCCCGGGAAAAGGCGGGCAATAGTCCGTGGTCGAATGAGGATATGACGATAAAGAGCCGCGGGCGGTATGGTTCGAGAACCCGGTTGACAGCGCTAAAGTCCTCAGGGGCAAGGGTTTCGGCCTTCAGCTCAATGTTGACCGCCGGCCGCCGGCCCCCTGAGGCGAAGCCGGATGCCAGGTCCAAAACATCAGTCAGAAGCGGAGGACCCTTGCCGTCGCCGCAGTCCAGGGCTTCCAGTTCTTTTTTGCCTGCATTGCCGATATGTATTTCCCCCGGCGCTTCAGCGCAGGTCCGGTTTATGGTTTCGTCATGGATGACCCGGAAATTGCCGTCTCCGTCCTTCTGGATATCCAGCTCGATTCCGTCGGCTCCGTCTTCCAAAGCCTTTGTGAATGCCAGAACGGTATTTTCCGGATAGCGGGCCGAAAGCCCGCGGTGGGCCCACAGTTCGGGCTTTGATCTCCTGCGCCGCATCAGTCCCTTGCCGCCGCTGTCGATGCGTCTGCCGGGCCGCCGGAGGACGCAGCAGCCTCACCACGGCGCACGAAGCTCATAATGACCAGAGCGAGCAGGAAAAACAGCGCGGCGAAAAACAGCAGCGATACATAGCCCTCCGGTCGGCTCCCGTTGGCGGTAAAAATATCCATGACCGCTCCCCCCAGGGGAGGTGCGACGATGTTCGCCGCCTGGGAAAAGAAATAATAGAGACCGGTATAGCCTCCGATTTTTTCCGCAGTTGTCATGTCCACAACCATGGGAAGCGAGTTGACATTAACGAAAGCCCAGGCTCCGCCGGCCAGGGCGAACAGAATTGCCACAGGCAAAAAAGTGGTAAAAAAGACCGCGGTTACCAAAAGGACAATGAGGAGAAGCAGTCCCAGCCGGATGGTCTTGCGTCTTCCGATTCCCGATCCGATAAAACCTGCAGGAATGGAAAACAGGATAAAAAACGCAGAGTAAATTCCCAGAATCAGTGCTCCGGTAGATTCTTCAAGGCCCATGTAAAACTTGGCATAGCTGGTGAAAAAGGTTTCAACGGCGTTGAAACCGACGAACCAGAGGAAAATCGCCAGAAGTATAAACAGCAGGCTTTTCTCCCCCTTGATGACGTCCCGCAGATTATCCGTCAGTTCGGCGATGGTGGCTTTTATGGATATGCGCTTGTTTCCGTCGGAATCCCCATTTGCGAACGCGTCTGCCTCCGCCGGGTCGGATCGGTCTTCCTTTACGCTTATTACCACGATCATGCTTGCGGTGAACATTATCAGGCCGGCGACGATGAACGGCAGGCGGATGTCCGCGTCATACAGGGGCTTGCCTCCGAAGTATACAAGCAGCGCTCCCACTCCCCCCATAAAATTGATAATTCCGTTTGCCTGGCTGCGGTACTGGCTGGGAGTGATGTCGGGCATCAGGGCAATTACCGGTGAACGGAACAGCGCCATAGAGAGATTCATGAGGATTACCGTGAGCATCATCAGCCCGAGGCTTTCCCAGATATTGGCGAAGGGAATCATAATAAAAAACAGCATGGCCAGCGGAGCGCCTAGCAGAAGATACGGACGCCGCCGCCCGATGCGGGTATGGGTCCGGTCGCTCAAGGCCCCTAAAAACGGCAGGAGAATAATGGCGAAGATATTATCGATGGTCATTACCGTTCCGACCAGGGTGAAGGGGAGGGAAAAGCTGTCGCGCAAAAACACCGGAACATAGGCATTGTACATCGACCAGATCATCGAAATTCCGAGAAATCCGAAACCGATAAGAAAGGTTTTTTTCTGGCTGAATGAGCTGCTCATGGAAACCGCCTCGTAATAAAGATTCGGCGGCGGGGAATTAGGAAATTCCGATTACCGCCCGTACCCCATCAATAATAAACTGAATTGCCAGAGATGCCAGCAGCAATCCTAAAAGTCGTTTGAAAACCGAGTTCGCCGTGCGGCCTGCAATTTTAATGAGACGGGTTGAGGTGAGAAACATAACGAGGGTTACGCCGTATACAACCAGAATAGCGGCGAAAAGGGCGGTCAGAGTTGAGAGGGTATGAGCCGACGTGGAAAACTGCAGCACTGTAAAGGTGAGGGCTCCGGGTCCGGCGATCATTGGTATACTCAAGGGGTAGACCGAAATGTCCCTTGGTTCGTCACCGTGGATTTTGGGGCGGTTGTCATCGTCGGGATGTACAATCATGCCAAAGGCTGTGTGGAAAAGCAAAATCCCACCGGTGATGCGGAAAGCATCCATGCTAATGTTCAGCCCCTCCAGGACCGCCGAACCAAACAGACCAAAGAGGGTCACCAGTCCCTGTGAAATCAGCACGGCTTTTACTGCCATACTCACTGCATAGGAACGCTTGTGGCCGTCGGTGAGGGCGTGGAAAATAAGCGAGACCCCTATGGGATCGACAATGACGAAAAAACCGGCAAATGCCGTGATAAACAGGGTGAGCATGGCACTGTTGTATCACAATGCCATGCGACGGACAATGGCGGCAGCTCATGTCTGTCAGCCGCTGCCCGCCTGTCAGCCGCCGGTGGTTTTCCAGGGTACGGTTGTGAGATTTTTAGCCCTGCGGATGCTTTCGGGAAGGGATCTGCTGATGTGTTCTTTTAGATGGGCGAGCAGCGAATGGCGGATAAAGCCCGGGTGCCGGAGAATCCCGATATCCCTCGCCGGAGCAGGACTCGCCAGTGGTAGAATATGGCATTTCGATTCACGATTCTCGCCGGAGGCGGCGAGCTCCGGAATGAGTGTATAGCCCAAACCCCGCTCGACCAGCAGCTTCAGGGATTCCAGGCTGCCCGATGCAAACTCCAGGGCATTGCTCCGGCGACGTTCGGGGATTTTGCAGAGGTCGATTATCTGATCTCTCAGGCAATGTCCCTCGGTCAACAACAGCATTCCCTCCCAGCCGAGCCGCCTGATGTCTACCCGCCCGGCGGGTGTCTTGCCGTCTCCGTATGCGAAGCCCGGCGGCAGGTAGGCGTAAAATTCTTCTAAAAAAAGCGATTCTTCCACCAGACCGGATGTACCGGAGGGGAGGGCGAGAATGCCGATGTCCAGGCGATCGGCGCGAATGCCCTCTATGATATCGTCGGAATTAATCTCCGAAACGCTCATTTTCAAATTCGGATGGGCCGAGATGAAGTCGCCCAGGAACCGAGGCAGCAGGTAGGGTCCGAGGGTAGGGATAATGCCGATGCGCAGCGATCCGCCAAGGCTTGAGCGTTGCTCAGCGGCCATGACCGGTATGGCCTGCATAATCTGCAGGGCTTCCCGAGCCTGACGGAGAATGTCCCTGGCATCGGCGCTGGCCCTCATGGGCCTGGCCGCCCGATCGATGAGAACTACCCCCAGCTCATCTTCCAGTTTTGCAATCTGGGCGCTCAAGGTGGGCTGGGTGACATTGCAGTCTTCCGCCGCGGCGGTGAAGCTGCCCCGGTCCGCAACGTTGATCACATATTCCCATTGCTGAATAGTCATATAGACAGTATCTATCAGATTAAAAATAGGATCAACTTCGTCCATATGCCGCTATTCCAGTCGGCGGATTACATGCCGGTACTCATGCCGGGATTCCGGGTCCATGCTTCCAGCTCCGGCTGTGAAGCGTATACAAAGTGTCCATTTCTGACTTCCCTCCAACCGGGCTGCTCATTATCGTAGTCATGCAGATCCGGGCGGTACACCAGCAGCTCGCGCTTCCTTTGGGCCCGGGGGTCGGGCACCGGAATTGCCGACAAGAGGGCTCGGGTGTAGGGATGCAGGGGATTGGAAAACATTTCTTCGCTCCTTGCCAGTTCGACAATCCGGCCCTTGTAGATTACGGCGATTCGGTCCGAGATGATTTTAACCACCGAGAGGTCGTGTGCGACAAACAAGTAGGTCAGACCGTGGGTTCTCTTTAATTCATTCATCAGATTGAGGATTTGGCTTCGGATCGATACATCCAGGGCGGAAATCGGTTCGTCGGCGATGAGCAGCTTTGGCCGCATTACCAGCGCCCGGGCTATTCCGATGCGCTGCCGTTGACCTCCGGAAAATTCATGGGGAAAGCGCGATGCAAACTCCGCCAGGAGTCCAACCTCGGACAGGGCTTTTTCCACCTTGTTCTTCCGGTCCTGCTCGTTTTTGTAGAGTTTGAAGTTGTGAAGACCCTCAGAAACGATGTAATCCACCTTCGCCCGTTCATTAAGGCTGGCCATGGGGTCCTGGAATATCATTTGAATCTTCTGTCTGAGCTGTTTCTGCCGCTTGCCGCTAAGCCTTCCGCTGATCGATTGGCCATCGTAGAGAATATCTCCGTCGGCGGGCTGATGGATGCCCATAACGGTCCGCCCGATGGTGGTCTTGCCGCAGCCCGATTCTCCCACCAGCGAGAAGGTCTCTCCGGGGTAAATATCGAAACTGACATCCTTGACTGCCCGGAAACTGCTTCGTCCCAGCTTGAAATCCACACTCAGTTTGCGGACCGAAAGCAGGGCCTCTTTGGTTTTTTCTTGAATATCAGCCATTACCGCCCTCCCGGTACCGTTCTCTGAGATGCCGGACACTGTCCGGCGGCGTCACCTCCGGAGCCCATTCATGGAGCAACCAGGTTTTCGCCCTGTGGGTATCGCTGAGGCTGAACCAGGGCGGACTTTTTTCGAAGTCGATTTTTAGCGCATAAGGATTGCGCGGTGCGAAGGCATCTCCCCTGATGTCCATATAGAGGTTGGGGGGCGTTCCCTTTATGCTGAACAGTTCGACGCCCGGCTGTCCGAGCTGGGGCATGCTCGACAATAGCGCCCAGGTGTAGGGGTTGCGGGCATCGTAGAATACTTCTTCGGTTGTACCGATTTCGATTATTTCCCCACCGTACATGACTGCGACCCGGTCGGCCATTTGCGCCACGACTCCCAGATCATGGGTGATAAAAATCATGCTCATTCCCATGTCGCGCTGCAGGCTCTGAAGAAGTTCGAGTATCTGGGCCTGGATGGTCACATCCAGCGCCGTCGTAGGCTCATCGCAGATGAGTATTTCCGGCTGGCAGGCGGCGGCGACGGCGATGACCACTCGCTGGCGCATGCCGCCGGAGAACTCGTGGGGGTATTGCCGGTAGCGCAGCTCGGCGTCGGTGATGCCCACCCTCCGAATCATTTCGACGGAGGCGGCCCTTGCCTGTTTCTTGTCCAATCCGCGATGCAGACTGATCACCTCCCGGATTTGCTCGCCGATGGTTTTGAGGGGATTGAGGGCCGTCATGGGGTCCTGGAAAATCATGGCGATTTTTTTGCCCCGGATTCCCATCCAATCGTCCTCTTTGCCCCCGCCAGTTCGTTCCCCCTGTACCTGATCGAACCGCCGGTGACCCGTCCGTTTTTATCGAGCATTCCCACCAGGGATTTGGTCATCACTGATTTTCCCGAGCCCGACTCGCCGACGATTGCCAGGGTCTCGCCTTCCCCTAGTTCAAAATCTACCGAGCGCACGGCCTTGAGCTGCCTGCCCCGGACATCGAAGGCCACCGAGAGATTCTCTACCTCTAATAGTGCCGGGGATTTTCCCCGGGTGCTTTCTGAAGTCACCGCTGTCTCCTACTGGTGGTTTTTCGGATCCGACGCATCGGCAAATTTACTCCCGGTGATGTAAAACGAGATGGTAATAAATGCCAGGACCACAGTCGGCCAGGTGAGCTGATAGGGATAGAGCATAAAATTGCTCCTGCCCTGGTTTACCATGTTTCCCAGGCTCACAGTGTCGAGGGGAAGCCCCAGACCGATAAATCCGAGAAACACCTCCGAGCCGATTGAGTAGGGAATGGTCAAGGCGGTCTGCATGATGATGATACTCACCAGAAATGGAATGATATTTTTCCGCAGTATCCGCCACAGCGGAGTGCCCAGGGTCTGGCTGGCAATGTTGTACTCGGCCTCCCGCAGGGATATGACCTTGTTCCTGATGAACCGGGCAATGGTTATCCAGCCCCGGCTCGACAGGGCAATGACGATTGTCCAAAAGCTCGGCTGCATAATATATGAGAGCAGGATGAGATAGACTGTCGACGGAATGTTGGTTATTACGTTGTACAGCTCGGTCATAAACCTGTCTATCTTTCTGACGTACCCCCACAGGGCGCCGGCGATGACCCCGATTCCCACATCCAGCAGGGCGATGGTGAAGGCGAGCAGCAGACTAGTGCGTGTTCCGTACCAGGTTCGGGCCCACATGCTCCGGCCCAGTGCGTCGGTGCCGAACAGCTGTCCGTTGCCCGGCCGTTGATTCCACATTGAACTGTCCAGGGAAACCTGGTTGGGGTCTCCCCCGGAAAAAACCGGGTACAGAAAACTCATGAGGGTGAACAGCACCATCAACACCAACAGGACCATCGAGACCCGGTTTTTCATAAAGGTCCTGACGGTAGACCGCCAGTAGCTGTAGTTCGAGTATCCGATCAGTTCCGCCCGGTGGTCGCTGGGAGGCGCGAAGGCGAACAGGTCGCGTTTGAGCGAAATATCAGGCATGATCCCCTCCTTTTTTCCTGCGCTTCTGGGAAAGGCGTATGCGGGGATCCACCAGAACCATCAGCATATCGCCGATGAACACCCCGAAAACTCCCAGTACCGAGTAGATCATGACCAGTATCTGCACAAGATTGTTGTCCTGCTGACGGATGGCGTATACCAGGAGTCCTCCCATCCCGGGAATTGAGTAAATGCTTTCTATAATAAGCGATCCCGCAATAGTCAGCAGAAGCTGTACCGGCAGATACTGCACCAGGGGCACTACCGCATTCCTCATGATGTGATGCCTCATGATGTATTTGCGGCTCAGGCCTTTTGAACGGGCGAAGGCGACATATTCGCGGTTTTCCTCATCGACCATGAAGCGGCGCAGCCATATGGCATACCAGGCGATGCCCGTCAGCGAGAGAGACACAGTGGGCAAAATCCAGGTTACAGGCCTGCTGTCGTAAAAAACCATGGGCCAGCCGAATAATCCGGTTACCCAAATTTGGATGAGAAAAAGATAGATAAGGCTCGGAATGGCGCGTACGCTGACCACATAGGCGGTGCCCAGGTGATCCGGCCATCGCTCCTTGAACCGGGCCATCAATATCCCCAGGCCGAAGCCGAAGGTCAGGGAGATGGTCATGCTCGCCAGGCCGAAATACAGCGAATAGGGGATTTTATCCGCCAGGACAGTTGTTATGGGCAGTCGGGGATAGACTGTGATGGATCGTCCTAAATCTCCCCGGAAGATATCCGCGTAAAAGTTTTTTAACTGGACCAGGGGCGGATCCAGGAGTCCCAGACCCCGAAGATATGCCTTGCGTCCTTCCTCGGACATGTTTATATAGTCATCCCTGGTAAAGTAACCGCTGGTGGGCATGAGCCTCAGCAGTAAAAATACCGCCGATACGACGATTATCACCGTGAATACCGACTGGATGGACCGCTTGCCAATGTAGCGCCACATAATTTAGCTCTCTATATAATACAAAATGCTCTGAGCGGGCCCCCGGCGCGTGCGGAACGTATATCCGCCTACCCGGGGGCGATTCGAAGCGGATGCCCGCCAGTGGACGGGCATCCGTATACCATTAATCAGTTGCCGATTGCGCGCAATTCTGCGCGGAACCGGGCTTCCAGCTCTTCATATTGCTGAAGGGTGACCGGTTCGCCCTGGAGCTCCATGCCCTTGTAGCGGTAGCGGGTGAGCCCGAATCCCCCCCGTGGGTAGCTGAAGGGAACCACCTGGCTCATGCTGTATGCGCCGCCGCCGGATTGCCAGGGAATGACGTACGCGTTGTCAATGAAATAGGTTTCGGCCTGGCTGAACAGTTCGTAGCGCCGGGAGAGGGTGCTCTGTGCATCGGCGGCCAGTACCTGGGCGTCAAAGGCTTCGTCCGTGAGCTCGCTGTCGTTGACGCTGCCGTCGCTGACAAGCCGCCCCAGCTGCGCCATGGGATCGGCGAATCCCAGACGGAAACTGTCGTAGAGAAAATCAAAGCGCCGCGGCTTGATGGTGTCGTTGAACTTGTCGTCGACGAACTGGCCGAGAACCAGCTCCACCTGGCCGTCGAAGGCCTCTCTGAGCATTTCCTGCAGCAGCAGGGCAAGCCGGGTTTCCGTCGAGTCGGTTGAATGTACGTAGACGATCTGCACGGGAAGCCGGGCATCCAGGTCCAGATCGGCTATGGGGAGCCAGTCGACCCGGCCGGCTTCGGCTCCGCGGATTCGGCCGTTTTCGTCCACCAGCTCGGCGACTGCGGCCTCGAAGTACTCCCGAGCCAGGTCCCGGTCATAGGTTTCCCGGGCCTTGATTTCCGCCAGGCCGGGGTAATCGGTGTAGTCCGTTCCGTTCTCGTCGTAAATGACTTCCTCGGGTATAACCGTATTGCGCAATAGCCGTTCGGGTTCAAAGGGATTGTAGAGTTCCAGCAGCTTCGCCCGGTCGAATCCGTGATAGAGGGCCTTTCTAAAATTCAGATTGTTCATAAACGCCCGGCTCTCGCTGTTTTCAGAGGTGAAGTTCATGGCGAACCAGAAGGTAACCGCGCTGCGCTCGGACAGGAAGATATAGTCTTCCCAGCGGCTGCCCTGCAATGCCTGGACTTGATCGCCCTGAAGGTTGGTGGTGGATATTTCACCCCGTTGGAACATCTGTACCCGGATAGCGTCGTCGGCGACTTTTTGCATATTAATGCTGTCGATGCTGATAGCCTCGGCATCCCAATAATGGGGGTTGGCGCTCAGGGTAATTGATTTGTCCCGCTGCCAGTCAGACAGGTAGTACGCCCCGGTGAACAGGAGGCGGTCAGCTGTGGTGCCGAAGTCTTCAGCTCCGACGCTGTCGAGGAAATCCCGCTCCAGGGGATAAAACAGCTCGGTAACCAGATACGAAAGAAAGTACGGGGTGGGCGCGGTAAGGGTGTACTGAATGGTATATTCGTCCAAGGCCCTTACTCCTACCTCTTCATCGAAGCGGGCAAGCACCTCTTCCCGGGTGACGCCCAGGTCTACGCCGTCGTCAATATCAACCAGATCCCAATAATAGGCGTTCAGGCCTTCGATAAGCCTGCGGATGGTTCCCACGTTTCGGATATCGTTTTGGGGTTCGGCGATGAAACGCATGCCCTCGACGAAGTCGTCGGCGGTAACTTCATAATCAGTCTCGGCTCCGGTGGAGTCGACCCACATGACACCGGGACGCAGGGTGAAGGTCCAGACGCTGTAATCGTCGTTGTGCTCCCAGCTTTCGGCCAGTGAGGGCACAAAACGGGCAAAACGGTCGTTCTCCACCAGCCCGTCCATGGTGTTGGCCGCCACCCGCAATGCGGTGGTGTCCAAGAGGAGAAAATAATTCAGGGTTTTTACTTCCGTGGCGTAGGTGGTGTTAAAGCTGGCGGGCGCCTCAGCGCCTCCGCCGGCAAAAACCATTCCGGCCCACAGAAATGCTATGATGGCAATAAGCAGTTTTCGTTTCATTGCCGCCTCCTTAGTGCAGTGATGCTCCACTGTGGACCTGATTATTACGGGCAGCAAGATGGGAAATATACGTAGGGGTATTACGTAATCTGTGAAGGGGCGAAAAAACCGGCTTGAGGGGAGGTGGCTCCTATTCTTCGTGGAAGAAATTTATCAGTTCGACCCGGTTTTGCACCCCGGCCTTGCGGTACAGGTTGTACACATGCTTTTCCACGGTCCGCACGGAGATATCCAGATCCGAGGCGATTTCCTTGCTGAGCTTTCCCTCCAGGATGCCAAGCAGAATTTCCCGCTCCCGGGTTGAAAGATCGATTCGGCTCATCTGCTGTTCCCGCTTGCGCTTCTGTTCCTGCTGGATGCCCTTGGAAGTTCGTAAGGGTTTGAGGCTTTCGGCAATCCGCTGCTGGACGCTTTCCATGAGCATGCGCCGGCGCCGCTCCTGGCCGCTGATTCTGGCATCGATGCGCCCCGCCAGATCTTCCAGGGCGAAGGGTTTGGGAATAAAATCCACCGCGCCCTCGTAGAAGCTGCGCAGATACTCCTCCTTGTCGGACCGTGCCGAGAGGAAGATAAACGGCACCGCCCGCCATCCGGTATCCTGAAGCCGGGTAAGGAGCTCATGCCCGCTGATTCCGTCCATCATGATATCCGAGACGATGATATCCGGGGCGGTTCTCTCGTCAAGGCCGTCAAGCAGCTCTTCCGCCGACGTGGCGAAACTGAGGTCGTATCGTCCAGCAAAACTTTCTGCCATAAGCTGAAGCATGTCCCGGTCGTCGTCGATGAACAGGATGTGCTTGAACTCCCCGCCCCTCAGGACGTCATTGGGCTTTTGCGGAGGCGGTTGCCGGAAGTTGTAGTAGCTTTCGCTTTCCGCGCCGGAGCCGGGACGATCGACGGCGCCGGATGCCGGGGTTCCGCTTTGCTTGATGTCCCTTGAGGTACGGCTGCTTTCGGCGCTTCCGGTATGCCGATCTGCCGCCGGAAAATCGACGGCAAAGCGGGAGCCTTCGCCGGGCGTCGATTCGATTACCAGTTTGCCCCCGAGACCCTCGGCTATTTTCCTGACGATAAACAGCCCCATGCCGATACCCTGAATCTGCCGTTTGTTGTGGCTCAGCTGGAAAAACGGATCGCTCAGGGACTCAAGCTTGTCCTTCTGTATTCCCGGTCCGCTGTCCTGTACGGAGAAGTGGATGCGCTGGGATATTCTCTTTGCGAGTATGCGGACGCTTCCCCCGGGGCGGTTGTACTTGATGGCATTATCGATGAGATTGTTCACCACCCTATCCACCGCCAGAGGATCGGCGCAGACGATCAGGTCGTTTTCCAGTTCCATGCCAAGGGTGAGCTGATGCTTTTGGGCCACCTCGCTGAGCATGGTGAGTTTGGGACCCAGGAGGGCGTGTATATCGGTGAGCCGGCTGTGATCGTACAAGTCCGATGAACGCTGGATTTTTTCCGCATCCAGGTAATTCACCATGTCCCGCACCAGCTTATCCACATTGTCTTTTACCAGCAGAAGCTCCTGCTCTCCGGGGTGGCGGGCCAAATACCGGTCCAGATAATTCTGGATAAATGTCAGCGGAGTCTTGGTTTCATGGGCGAGGTTGATAAAGAACGTCGACTTTCGCCGGATCGCCTGCTCCAGTGCCTCCTTGGCTTCGGTGAGTTCAGCGGTGCGCCGGGCGACCACCTGCTCCTGCTCGCGGATTATTCTCAGGTGCCGACGGGAGCGCAGGCGTATATAAAGGGCCACCAGCAGCGCGAGCGCGGTGGCATACATTAGAAGCAGGGGCCATTGCAGAACCAGTGGAGGCGAAACCCGGATGTCCAGGCTCCGTTCGGGAGTCAGCGGAATGCCGCCGTTGCCGCTTGCCCGCACATGCATGCGGTATCTTCCCGGCTGAATATGGGAAAGCAGAATTTCCCCGTTGCTTCCGATCTCTATCCACTCGCTCTGGTCGGAAAAGCGGTACGCGTATTCAGTTTCTCCGGGATGACGGTAATCAAATGCCGTGAGGCGGATGTGCAAAAGGCGGTTGGCCGAGTCCAGTTCCAGGATCTCCCCCGGGCGGTACAGCTGAACCCTGCGCTGCAGATCTTCGTATACCTCAATGCCCAGGGGAAAGGCCGAAGGGGCGGGCAGGGCTGACGGTTCATCGGCCTTGATGAGCATGGCCAGACCTTCGGTGGAACCAAAGACCGGCCGGCCGTCATAACCATAGGCCACCGAGCCCGGGTTAAAAATCATTCCCGGTAGCCCGTCCTCACGTCGGAACACCTCGATGGAAAACCCGCCCTGTTGCGATGATTGGCGAAGGCGCGCGATGCCGCGGATGCTGCTAATCCAGACCGAACCGTCGGGATCAGCGGCCAAGGCGCGGATAACCGAGCTGGGAAGCCCGTCGGCCTCGCCTATTCTCCTCAGTCCATCATCATATGCCATGAACAATCCGTCCCGTTCGCTGCTCAGCCACCAGTTGCCCATGGCATCCCGGGTGGCGGTGTTAACCGAGCGCAGCTCATCGGGCCAGGGCGAAGCTATAAGGCTCAAGGTCAGCCGGTCCAGAAGCTGGGGATTTTTATCGGCAATTCCCAGAAGCAGGTGGCGTTCATCGTATTCCGTAATGCTCAGCAGCGTATCCCCGGCGAGTCTGGTCAGGCTGGGATCGCTCGAGCGAAGCCATCGGGGTTCATCTTCTCCGGAAGGAAGATAGCCGAGCCCCGAACCCTCTGTGGCTATCCACAGGGTGTCGTCGGAATCGCGATACAGCTGGTTGACCTGCGCCTCGGCCAGGCGAACGGAACGCCGGTTACCCGGCTCGCCGGATATTTCCAGCAATTCGCTCTGGGTTCCGGCGTACAGCAGCGTCCGGGATACCCTGTCCAGGGCGTAGACAATTCCCGAGGCCAGAATGGTTTCCTGCCCAGGAGGATTTCCCGGTGTAACGAGAAAAAGGCCGGAGAAACTGCCCAGATAATAGCCCTCTTCAGCAACGGCGATGCTCCGCAGGTCATTTCGGCGGGGAATATCCGCGGGATCGCCCTGCACGCCTATGCTGGTAAAGCGGGGGTCGATGTAGCGGTTCAGCCCGTCTCGGGTTCCGATCCAGAGTATTCCCCCGGCATCTTCTATAATCCGGTGCACCCGGGAGTGGCTGAGGCTGTTTTGATCATCGCTGAGATGATACAGCCGGCTAAAGGTTCCCTCGTTCCTGTCCATGTGATTGAGTCCGTCGGTAGTTCCCACCCAAAAATCGCCCCTGATGTCTTCAAGAATGGCCCGTACCGAATTATTGCTGATGCTCTGCGGATCAGCCGGATCATGCAGAAATGCGGAAAAGCTGCCGGTTTGCCGGTCGAAGCGGTTTAATCCTCCTCCCGCGGTGCCCACCCACAGGGTTTGCGAGCTATCAATATAAAGGGAAAAAACATAGTCGCTGCTCAGGGAACCCGGCCTACCGTCGGCCCGGTAGTGAATAAATTCCCCGCTTTCCACCAGCAGACGATTAAGACCTCCGCCGTCGGTACCGATCCACACATCGCCGTTGAAATCCTCGATGATTGGCCAGATGTTATTGTACGAGACGCTGGTTTCCCGGCTCTGATCGCCTCGGGTATAGGCTTGCACAGTTCCCGTTGCCGGATCGATGCGGTTGAGTCCTCCGTAACTGGTGCCCGCCTAAATAAACCCTCGGCTGTCTGCCAAAAGTCCCCAGACTGAATCGTCGCTGATGCGAAGAGACGGCTGGGAAGCCTGGCTGTGGTAACGGGTAAAGCTCCCCCGCTCCGGGTCCAGTCGTCCGATTCCGCCGCCGTCAGTGCCGACCCAGATATCCCCCGCGGCATCCTGAATGAGGCTGGTGACAAAATCGTCGGGAAGGCTGGATTCATCGCCCTCACGATGCCTGAACTCGATAAATTCTCTTCCGTCGAAGCGGTTCAGGCCGTTTGAGGTGCCCACCCAGATGTAGCCCCGGGAATCCTGCAGGAGGGCATAGATTCTCGAGTGGGACAGACCGTCGCTGATTCCGTAATGAGTAAAGGACTGGGTGGTCTGGCCGCTGACGCTCGTCGGCAATATCAGGTAAAAAACACATAAAAAGAGGAGGATCATCAGGATCGTTGGCGACCCTGGCCGGCGGGGAACTGCAGACCTCCGGCGGGGAACTGCAGACCTCCGGCGAGGTTGGAGAAATCTCATTATCCTCTGACCTCCATCTGCCCCCCGGCCTCCATTTCGATTTTGTCCCAGGAGAAGCCCACCCGCTCAAAGGCAAGGGCTCCATCGGCGGAATAGTAGCCCCTGCTGTTCGGGCTTCGATAGAAGCGCAATTCCGCCCCGGCGTACCGCCGTTCATCCGTTTCTTCCAGGAGGAGGCTTTTGACATAGGGCGGACGCTTCGGTGAGCTGTCGACGTTGTTGCCGTTGCCGTTGCCGTTGCCGTTGCCGTCGACATACAAATTGGCGATTCGATTATCAAGCAGCTCCCGGGCGATGAACTGCCTAAGGTCGCCGTGGGGGGACAGCACCCCGCTGGCAAGGGGTCGGAATATATCCAGGGCTTCGTCGTCGTGGGTCGAAGATTTGCCGTTAAATTCCACGCTGCCATTGTCCGGCGAAAAGCTGTCTCCAGCCTCGAGATAGCTTATCTCCCAGTGATAGGCTTCGGATTCGTGCCGCCGTTCGACCAAGTAGAACCCTCGGCTCCCCGCCGCGCGAAGACCACGGGCATCCAAGATGAGAGCTGAGTCCTCGCAGATGCCAAAGCCCCGATTCAGCCCGTGGCGCTCAAGGGCGGCGCACAGCCGGATGAGCCGTCCCCTCGCGTCGAAATGCTGGTCGATGATGCCGTGGGGGAAAAAGCCCAATCCCGGACCCGTATGAACCCCTGTATCGGGGTTGGAAATACAGGCCAGGCTGCTTCCCTCGTAGATCATAATAGAAGACATTACCGCCGCCCCGGCGCTGGTTCCGCCGAGAACCAGATTGCCGGCGGAGTGTCGGGCCCGCAGGAGAGCGAGAAGGGGGCCGTCTACCAGGGAACCGCCTTCGGCAGAGCCCATGCACTCGACAATTTTTGCCTGATCGCCGCCGGTAAACCAGATTGCGTCCACCCGTTGGGCCGCAGCCTGGGCGGCATCCGGGTCGATCCGGGGATCGATGACCACGGCGGAACCGGCCCCGGCAGAGCGCAGCCGGGCGCTGATTTTCTCGGAGGAGAGTCCTGGTTCTTCGCTGGCGCAGGGAATGACGCCGACCGCAGGCGCAGCGGCATGGCAGAGGCCGATGAAGCTTCGATAAATTTCCGGATTGCGGTCGGCGCCGCCGACGATACACAGACTGGACATAGCTATCCCCCGATGAATAGTAGGTAATATGGTAAAAAGCCGCAAGCGCGGACCATTGCGACATAATGTTACTACTATAAAAGTAACATATTCCGACTTGCTTCGCCATCGGGAAACTGTAGTGTTACTACTGCAGTTATGATATAGTTAATCTATGTCAAACTCCCTTGATTCCGCCATCGCCGACCTCATGGAGGCGGGTTTTATCGAATACGAGGCCAAGGTGTATCTCTCACTTCTGCAGAACCATCCGGCCAGCGCCTATACCATCAGCCAGAATTCTGGCGTCCCTCATTCGCGGGTATACGATATCTGCCGCCGTTTGAAGAAAAAGGGCTATGCGGTTTCATCGAGCAGCAAACCGGAAACCTTCTCACCCCTGTCCCCCGACGAGCTGGTGGACAAGCTCACCAGGGACAGCCAAAAACTGACCAAAAAACTCGGCAGCAGCCTGAAGTCGATTTCCTTCTCAAGTGATTTTGATCCCGTGTGGAATTTGCAGGACCGGGAAGAAGCCCTGGGCAAAACTGTTGAGATAATCAGCGGCGCACGGCGCATCCTGTATATCGGATTCTGGAGCGAAGAGTTCGACCTTTTGGAAGAACCCCTCCGCCACGCTCATGAACGGGGAGTTCAGGTATATATGCTGGTGTACGGACAGCTCACTCTGGATTTCGGGGAGTATTATTTCCACGACAGGGATCACCTGGACGAGATACAGGAGCAGGGCCGAAGCATCGATTTGGCGGCGGACAGTGAAATCTGCCTTTCGGGAATTCTGGGCGGCCCCGGCAAAACCGAAATGGTGTGGACAAAAAACAGCGGTCTGGTGCACTCAATCGAAGGATATATCATCCACGATTTTTACCTGGCCGAGCTTGAAAAAGTCTTCGGCGAGGAGATGAACAGCAAATTCGGCAAAAACCTCATCGTCCTTCGCGACAAGTTTAATAAAAGCCATTGATTAGCCGGCAGGAGAGAGTATAGGTGTTTGAGAGTATTGCTTTTGGAATTTCCTTTGTCAGCACCCTGATACTGATTCCTCAGCTGGCATTTAGGAAGATGACCTGTGCCATTCACAGCCATCTAGTGAAAGATAATATTTTGCCGGCGGATATGGCCAGGGCTTCCGAGATCAACTACCGCCTCCGCCGAATTTCCCGGCTTGATTCGGGCTGGGGTGCCAGACATTGGCTTTTTTCCATCGATGTGCGCCACCGCGGCGCGGTCTACCCCATGACTTCCGCAATCGACGGGCGCTGCCAACACCGCGATGCCGTCGATTGGTCAAAACATTCCTGACTAAATTACATAATCCATTGAATCAGCCATTTCGCGGTGGAGCCCCTGGCGGCGGAAAATAAGCTCAGGGGACTCGGGGTCCCGCGGGCGGGGTAGGTCAACGGAGATTTCCCGCACCACGGTCGACGGGCTTCCGGATAAAATCAAGATGCGGTCGGCCAGCACCAGGGCTTCTTCAGTATCGTGGGTTACCATGAGGGCGGGAATACGAGTCGCGCTCACCAGCGATACCAGCTCGCCCTGGAGCCTGATACGGGTGGCACGGTCCAGGGCGCTGAAGGGTTCGTCCAGGAGCAGGAGCTCCGGTTCGGCGGCCAGGGCCCGGGCTATGGAGACCCGCTGCCGTTGTCCCCCGGAGAGCTGCCTCGGCCAGCGGTTTTCCAAACCCTGAAGCCCCAGGTCGGTCAGAAGGCCATCGGCCCTGAGGATTCGCCGATTCCGCCGCTCCCTGTGTGTTGGATAATGCATTCCGCCGTCCCTGCGGTTCCCCGGGGCCTTGTCCTGCATCCCTGTCATAACGTTTCGCCGGGCGTCGAGCCACGGGAATAGCCTTGGCTCCTGGAATACGAATCCGATTCTCCCGGCAAATGAACTCCTGCCTTCCTCAGCCGGTGACGTGGAATCCCTGACATCGGGAAGCAGGCCGGCAATGTGTCGGAGAAGGGTAGACTTTCCGGCCCCCGACGCACCGAGTACGACGCAGAGCTCGCCGGGTATCAGATCAATTGTGATATTCCGAAGGATTTCCCTACTGCTGCCCTCGTTTCCAAGGTGCACGCTGGAAAGCGATACACTTATTCGGCGGTCCATCGCAAAACCCTCCGTTTTATCAGGCTAAAAATCACATCGACCGCGGTATACAGCCCGGCGATGGTGATCATGTACACCAGAACCACATCGGTTGCCAAAAGTCCCGCGGCCTGGTTCATTCGCTGACCGATTCCGTCAACTCCAAACAGTTCGGACGCAACCACAGCCATCCAGCCCATGCCCAACGCGGTGTGCAGGGCGGTCATTACCCCCGGCAGGGACTCGGGAATGGCTACACGCAGCAGGTAGGGCAACGGTGAGCCAAAGCCAAAGACCCGGCTGACTTCCCTGAGCTCCGCCGAACAGCGCTCCATGGAACCGGCTGTCCCCAGGCAGGTAATCCAGAATACTCCTATTAATATGATAAACGCCGAGGCCCAATGACTGATGCCGAACCAGATAATGCTGAAGGGTATCCAGGCCAGGGGCGGTATGGGCCGGAGAATCCGGATCAGTCCGGAGCTGAAGGACCGGAAACCCGGTGATATTCCCATGATAAAGCCCGTGCTGATTCCCGCCGCCGAGCCGATTGCCACTCCCGGCAGGTAGTGGATCAGGCTCTGTAGTACTTTTTGCCCCCAGATTCCCAACGGTGCCGATGGTCCGGCGCCCAGGTGAAGTTCCCGCAACCAGGCTGCGGGTACGGCGCTCGGCGGTGGGACCAGGGTTCGGGGAAAGAGTCCGGAGACTACGGATAGCTCCCAAATCAGCAGGAATGAGGCTATCCCCGCAGCCGGCAATGCGAACGAGCTAATCTGACGCTTCAGTTGTCTCGAAATAGCTGACATCAATGAGTTCCTCAATATCCACCTCGGCGGCGAGGGTGCCGATCTCTACCTGAAAACGTTGCATCTCGGCGGTCGATTCGAGAATGATCCGGGGATCGGCCACAAAGGAATCCCGGCTTGAGCGCAGCGCCGACTCAATTATTTGCGGATCCACGAGGCCATCCCCGATGGCTCCGGCAATTATCTCAGAGGCTTGCCCGGGCTCATCCCGGATAAAATCCGTTGCCCTGCGGATCAATCGAACAAGCCGCTCTCCCAGGTCGGGATACTCATCAAAAAGAGGGCTGCGCACCGCAAGCACCGCACCCGGCTGGCGGGGAAAGAGCTGGCTTCCCCGGGCAAGCACCCGGGATCCCGGTTCTGCGTTGGAAACAATGGATACGATGGGCTCGAGGGTGCTTGCGCCGTCGACCGCCCCGCTGAGCATGGCCTGCTGGACCGCATTCGCCCCCATGCCGAGTATTTCCACATCCTCGGTGCCCACCTGCAGCACGTTTTCCAGCCAGTACATCAGTACTACATGAGGTACGCTCCCCTCCTGGAAGGTGGCGATTTTCGCCCTTCGTCCGTTTTCTTCCCTGAATCGACGGAAGACTCCCGCAGGATCTCTTTCATCCCAGTGCATAGCGAGATTGTCCCGGGCAATAAAGGACATTTGCTCAATAATAAGCGAGGTAATGACGGCAATGTCCTGGCCGCGGCTTCTGGACACCATCGCCGGTCCGATACCGAAAAACATGATATCCAGATTGCCCGATGCCACCGCCTGAACCATGGCCGGTCCTGACTGGAACATGTTCTGATTGAGTACCAGGCCCTCTTCCCGGTCCCAGCCCTTTTCGGAGATGATAAAAAACTGGGAGACCGGGAGAATCGGCATCACCCCTGCTTCAAGACTGAGCAGTTCAGGGCTCGTCTCCGCCTGCTCGCCGCTCCCCGCGGCACCAAGGGCAGCAGTTGTTATGAAAAACATCAGCAAGGTCAGAATGATAGTTCTCATCCGGGGCATAGTATCCTCCAATAGCCAGGTTTATTTGCTTGCTTAAACCTAACTAAGTAAAGTTGTAAAGTCAAGAATGAAGGTGTAAAAAAGGCAGCCTCGAGGCCGCCTATTCGTGAGTAAAAAATGCCGTGCCCCGAAAACAGCTGATTTAAATCACCAAAACACTTCGGCGAAAAAGGGGCCAAACTCAGTGAGAGACGATGACCGTGCCCGCCTCTCCCCGTATTGCCGAGGGCAAACTGTCCACATCGGTGATGATAACCTTGTTGCCCGGATCGGCCTGGACAAACTCAATTGCCGCTCCGATTTTTGGTCCCATAGAGCCTGCGGGGAACTGGCCTTGACGCTGATAATGCCGGGCCTGCGCAAGGGTTATGCGGCTCAGGTCCTTCTGATCTGCCTTGCCGAAATTAATCGATACCCGGGGAACCCCGGTGATAATAATAAGCTCATGGGCCCCCACCGCCAGGGCAAGCTTCATGCTCGCCAGATCCTTGTCGATGACGCAGTCCAGCCCTTCGATCAGCCCGTTTTCATCCCAGTACACCGGAATACCGCCCCCGCCCCCGGAGATGACCACATAATCTTCGTCGATGAGGTGCCTGATTGAGTCCTTCTCAATAATATCAAGCGGGTAGGGCGATGCCACGTATCGCCGCCAACCGCGACCCGCGTCTTCCTTAACCACCCAGCCGTGTTCTTTTGCAAGCTTCCTGGCTTCGGCTTCATCGTAAAACGGACCGATGGGTTTGGTGGGGTCCTCCATGGCCGGATCGGCGGGGTCGACCACGACCTGGGCCGGTATGGTAACCACATTCCGCCAAATCCCGTTTTGAATCATGGTGTTCTGCAGGCTTTGCTCGATCATATAGCCGATTGAACCGCAGGTCATGGCATCGGCAACTCCCAGTGGAGTTTCCGGAAGGGAATTTCGTGAATTTTCCACCATGAGCATAATATTGCCCACCTGGGGACCGTTTCCGTGGGTGATTAGCAGGCGATAGTCGGATTTCAGCAGCTCGGCCAGACCAGCCATGGAATCCCGTGTGGCCTGAAACTGGGCGTGAATATCGCTTCCCCGTTTTTTGTCGAGAATGGCATTTCCCCCCAGGGCGACCACTGCAAGGCGCTTTTCTTCCATACCGGCTCCTTTTGGAAAAAAATATGCCGGCGGATTATAATGCCGGCGCAGTTATTACTACTTTGATAGTAAAAATACTATAGTCCCTGGAAAGCTCTGCTGTCAATGAAATACTGTTTTTCGGTGGGGACTCAGGTTATGAGTTGGTGTTGGAGAAACTCTTTTGAGTATGTTGTACAGAAACCATAGAGTTCCTCCCAGGAATCCAGTAGCTCGGCGTAGTTGTGGAGATAGCCCACGAGCGCAGAAAAATCTGCGGTTTCATCGGGAAGCCAGAAATTCGGCTCATCGGCCAGTTCATCGAGAAATGCCATTGCCGCCCGGCAGTCGGCTACCCAACTCGACGGCGAATCATAATTATCCAGGGCTTGTTCAATAAGCCGCTTTCTCCCCGCCAGCGCCTGGAAAACCAGTTCGTCAAACAGGCCTTCCAGCTCATGCGCCGGCCATTGCAGAATGGCCTGAAGTTCGCCGCTCAGGAGTTTGAAGCCTTGTCCCAGTTCCCCGGCATCCCGGACTGCGAATCCCAACAGGAGCCGGATGAGGTCGTTGAGCCCCGGTCTTATCATCAGGGTGTCGATTGTGCCGCTTGTTTCCGCCGTGCGATGGCGCACGGCATAATCGGGCGTAAATGTGTAGGCCGAGGGCAGCAGATATCTCAGACTGGATCCCCACAGGCCGTCGGCATTTCTCCCCCTGGGGCTGAAGGGCGGCAGAACCGGAGAGGGGTTGAGAAGCAGATAGCCGCCCATCAGGCTGCCGTACCCGGCATGAGGATTGACGGGGTTCCGAAAAATCAGAGCGCTTTCCCGGCAGGATAAATATTCCTGATCGGTTTTATACCTTCTGCTGAATTCATTCCTGCCATAGAGGAGAAATGCATATGACGGCGACCCCGATACTCCCCAGTAGGGGTGCGAAAGTACCGCGACCTTTCCCTTGCCGCTGAGGGCGTCTTGAATGAGGGTGAACCGGGCTTCTGACAGATCGAGGGTCTCATGCCCCGATAAAAAACTGTTCACTGTTTCTCCGCCGGCAAAGCCGTACAACTCTTCCGGCATTATCTCCTCGCCCATTGTTTCAAGACCCTCCCAGTCCGATGCGCTTACCGCATGCACCGGTCTCCCTGTTGATGACAGGGAAAGGCAATTTTTGCCTCCGGCGAGTAGCTTTAGCCTTCGAAAAACCGGATAGATGTCATCGTCGGTCATGGCGATTTTGTCCCCCGCGCTTAGCAGCAGCAGGGTATTCCGATTACTTCCGTAAGCCTGAGAGGCGGTGTCTCCGTCGAGATTCAAGGCGAATCTGGCGCTCTGCTGCAATGCAGGAGGGAGACCTCGTATAAAGTCCTCCTGTGAAGACCGATGTAGATATGCGACCTTCTCTCCGCTCTGCCGGGCAAAGCTCAGTGCCGCCGAGCGCACCTGCGATGAATAGACCAGCGAATCGTCACTGATAATCCAGGATAGCTTATGACCGAGGCTTTGATGGTGGCCCTTCCATGACCTGAGATGCTGCTCGAGCTGTTTGGGCCGGTCTTTGGTGGGGATGCAGTGATACGCCAATGAAGCCGCAGGAGTCTCAACGCTTTTCGCGCTGGCATCGACCAGATCCGCTAACGCAACTACCGAGCCGTTTTTCTCTAACTCATCGATGCAAGACTGAAGTCCGCTGATGCTCTCTTGAGGCCAGTTTTGAGATTCCAGAATTGATGATAACTGCTTTATGCTGCGCGGTGTTGTGAGGTGGGTGCGAATCTCCTCAAGCATTGGTTCGCTTGAGGAGATAGTTGTTGAAACATAGCAGGCGCCCTGCGGTAGGTAGTTCAACCGTTGTGGTCTATATGCCTACCAACCGCTGTTGCCCTCGGAAACCCCGTACACTTCGAAAACAAAATCGAAATCTTCCGCTGTGCCGTCGACGAATATGCGGAAACGGCGTCGCAGCAAGTAACCGAAGGTATTGATGTCATCATCTGAAAGGGTAATGGTAAAATCAGGTGACGACGCGCCGGCAGCCACGAGGGTACCGGTGGGTATTGCGGTAAAATCGCCGGTCAGGTCCGGGGAGGTTGGTGCAAAAAAATCCAGACTTCCGCCCTGAGTTGTCCTGGTCTCCAGATCGATATCAAATACCGGACTTCCCGAAAAGGTAATATCCTCATTTCCGTTATTGACAAAACGGAAGGTGTTCACAATATCAGGATCGAAATACCCAACATAGCCGAGATAGATTTGAGCGCCGGAGTAATACCTGGCCCCTGCCGCATCCTCGAGGTAGAAGGTTGGACCGGGAAGTCCGTCGCTTCCGTCTGTACCGTCCGTACCGTTGAGTCCGTCTGCGCCGTCTATACCATTTAACCCCGCAGGACCCTCAGGACCGATGGGACCTTCCGGACCGATGGGACCCTCCGGCAACTGAAAGATATCGCAACTTGCGACCAGCACACTTGCCATCACGAGAACGGCCAGTAACAACTTCCCTTTGTTCATACAAACTCCTCCAAATTTTCCCTCGTAAAGCTATTGAGGAGCTAATTCTTGGTCAAGTAAAAAGATAGTAGATTATTAAAATAATCGGAATTTTCATCCATACGAGGTCCTGAAATCCTGTGATAATCAACATTAAATAGCGCAATTATACTGCATTCTCTGTTATTTACCGATTTAATCCATATGAACTACATTTCAAAAATAGTATGATTCCCGATGGCTGCCGGATTTTGCATGAGACAGCAAGTGGAGCGCTTGTGACAGTCCGGTTGCCGAAGGAGATAATTATGCGAGTGAATCGAAGTCTCCCGGGAACGCTTATGCTCATAGTCGCCTTATTATTGGCGTCTTGTGATATGTTTCCGGGGCTGGAAGGAGATGGCGGCGATCTGCTAATTAGCATTAATGAGTCGGTTTCCCGGACTCTGCTGCCTGATATTTCAATGGATCCCCGTTCTTATCGAATCGATGGAACCGGACCTGCGGGCCAAGAGTTTTCTGTCGAAAGTGCCGACGAGCGCGTTCTGATTGAAGAGCTTATGTTCGGGGATTGGACGGTGACCGTGACGGCGATCAACGCCGACGGCACGGAAATCGGCAGGGGAGCCGCGGAGGTGACGGTGCGCAGTAATGAAACCGTAAGCACCTCCATCACTGTCACCCCGCTTGTGGGTTCCGGAACCCTCAGTCTGGAGGTGAACTGGAACGCGCCGGACATCCAGAGTCCGGAGATCCGGGCCGATTTGGTTCCGGTAACCGGCGATTCTCGCATCCTGGATTTTACCATCGTCGAAGGCCAGGGGCTGTTTTTTGCGGATGATATCGAAACCGGCTACCACAGCCTGATTCTTCAGCTATTTGATAACGGTCAGCTCGTTGCCGGTTTGGTTGAAGTTGTGCGGATTGTCCATGCGGAGCGTACGGAAGGGGTAATCGACTTTTACAGCATCAATCCCGCAACCGGCGGCCTCCAGGTTCAGGTTGAGCTTAATCTTCAAAACCCGCTTCACGTAAACATTGCCGCTCCGGCGCTTGAAAAGGCTGTAAACGAATCTATCGAACTACACTCGCATGTTTCCGATTATCCGGGGAATGTAACGTATCTGTGGTACGTCAACGGCGAGGTTCAGGAAGCCGGGAGCAGTTATACCCTCGATGAAAGCTGGGAAGAAGGGTTTTATACGGTGAATGTCACCGCTTTTACCCCCGACGGCTTGAGGGCGGGAAGCGCCGGGGTCGACCTTACCGTCGCCGGTTTTTCAGGTCTGGATTTTGCAAATCCGAACAACTATGTCTCACTGCCCGCATCGTACAGCAGGACCATGGAGTTCTGGGGTGATTTTGCGTACGTTTTTGATTCGAATAGAAGAGAACTAAAGGTGTACTCCCTACTGGATCCTGACCTGCCTGCGCTGGCTCATCAGATTTCTACCGACGGCCTCGGGAATGTATATAACATGATTATCGTCGGCGATTATCTGTACCTCCCCCAGTATTGGGACAATACCATGGATACCTTCGATGTCGTCCGCTGTTTCGCTATACAGCCTGACGGTGGGCTTGACGAAATTGGCCCGGTTTTTTTCACCCCTGATTATAGTCTCGGCCTCTCAACTGCACATTTTTTCCTGAGTGAGCAATACGGCGACATCTATCTATTTGAGCGGGGCTACAGCTACAGTCTACACAGATATGTCCAAGAGTCGGACGGCAGCCTGACGCTCCTCAGTACTTCTCAGCTGCCGGGGTTTGTACCCGAGCAGTCTCCAAGCCCTGGTTTCGCCGCGGGGAGCCTCCATGTATCTACCTATCGGCGTAATCCCGACAATTCGATCTACTATTTCAACTACTTCTATGGCATATCAGAGAATGGAACGGTGAACCTTCACTCACGGTATGAAGGGGTCGACATGGGGTATAGCAGGACGTCAGCCGGATCCTGGCAGGTGCTGAATTATAGCTACTCATATACTCTCGTGAATCCGGTGCTCGATGTCATTACGTACCCAGAATTTACCGGATACAGCTATGAACGAGTTCAATCCGGTGACGGCGAATACCTGTTTACCCTGGCGTACGACCCAGTTCTTCAGAAGCGCTTGATACGCACACATCGGGTAAACGCTGACGGGAGTTTAGATATTCTCGGCCATGTCATTGATAAAACTCAGTCGGGCAGCATGGAAACAGCGGGCATTCACAAAGGTCGGGTTTATTACACCGGAGGTTCTACATGAGGATTATCAAGAAGATTAACACCGGGCTCGTGAATGCCATTTTTGCGTTCATCGCCCTATTTGTGATGCTTTTCACACATGCATCGTGCGATCTTATTCCGACAGAATCCGGGAGCATACGCGTCAGCGCAGAAAATGCGGTTTCAAGGACCATAGCCCCGGATATTTCAATGGATGTGGCCAGGTATGAAATCGACGGCCGGGGCCCGGGCGAAGCGCAATTCAATGGTCATTTCCTTCCCGGTGAAACCTTCCTGGCAGAGAGCCTGCTGTTTGGAACCTGGACCGTCGAGCTGACGGCGTTAAACGAGGCAAATGATGTAATCGGCCGGGGATCATCGGACTGTGAGGTTCGCAGCAATGAGACGACAGTTCTTATCGTCGAAGTTCTTCCTATTGAGGGGACGGGAACATTAGATCTGTCGTTCGCCTGGAATCCTTCACTTATAGATATGCCTGAACTACGGGCATCGCTTATTCCCGTCAGCGGCGAAACAATCGATCTTGATGTTGTTCTGGATGCCCCGCAAGGGAACGCAACCTACCGTTCAGATTTTGCTAGCGGGTATTATACCCTGATTCTTCAGTTACTTGACAACGGCGCCCTTACAACCGGTCTGGTGGAAGTTGTCCGTGTCGTCGATAGCCAGGTTTCCTCGGCGGATATTGTATTTGAAAACATCAATATGCCGGGAGGCAGCATCGATATCAATGTTGATCTCGCTCTTGCTGATCCCATTCAGCTAACATTGGAGAATCAGCCGACCTTCATGCTTTCCGGTGATACGGTAGTATATGAGCCGGAAGTGAGCAATTATGCTGATAATCTGATATTTACCTGGTATGTCGACGGCCGGGCAGTGGACAACGCCGAGCAATTCTCCATGAATGGCACCTGGGGCGCAGGGTATCATCGCCTCTCTGTGACAGTTTTTACCCCTGACGGGCTTCGGGCCGGCAGCGCCCAACATGCCGTATATGTATCTGCCCAAAGCGGCTCAACGGAAGATTTGAGTGATCGTCTGGTATTGGGTGGGAGCAATTATTACGTGGATGATCAAAACCGCTTGTGGGGCTGGGGCGGCAACAGGGACGGACAAATGCTGCGGCCGGCGGGTGAGGACCTGGCAATCCCGACGGTAATAATGAGTGACGTAGCCAAGGTATGGAGCTCGGGCTATCATACGGGAATCCTAAAAACCGACGGCAGTTTTTGGACTGCCGGGTACAACTACCACGGCGAGTTAGGTGACGGCACTCGGAACAGCAGCTCGACTGCAATCAACGTCATGAATAATGTGGCTGACGCCTCGCTTTCGGGAAGCAGAACCATGATCATTACCGATTCCGGCGAAGCCTACGGAACCGGCTATAACTACCACGGCCAGCTCGGCGACGGCACCAATATTAACAGAACGGGCTTTGTTCACGTAATGTCCGGTGTTACAAAAATTGAGAGCACGGCGGTTACAACCTTGTTCCTTAAAGCCGACGGTAGCGCCTGGGGTTGCGGTGCCAACAGCAGCGCTCAATTAGGCGACGGGTTCACCGCGTCAGTGTATTCCACCCCCTTTCTCATCGAGACGGGTATTGCTGATATCGCCATCGGCTGGAGCGGCTTCCTGCTGAGAACCGACGGTACCTTATTGGCCTCCGGAGTTAATCATTATGGCGAAATAATGAGCGGCGACACCGATCAATACCTGACGTACACAGAGCTGCTGCAGAATGTCGCTGAAATCGAATCGGGAGGCAATTACAGTTATGTTCGCTTCACCGATGGTCGGGTAATCGCTGCCGGCTATAACTTCCAAAGAGAACTCGGAACAGGAGGCCGTACTCACCGGGTTGAGCCGGTGACAATCGGAACGGGAATCGTAGACATCATTCCCGGAGAATATGCTTCGGCAGTTCAAACAGCTGACGGACAAATTCTTGTTTTCGGAAGCGTTCAGAACGGTCCCGATTTCAACCGACAGGACTACAGCCCCCTGCCCGAAGCTTTTTCCCTCTATTAATAGTTCTTCGGCTGTATGCTGCGGGAGGATCAACTTGATCCTCCCGCAGCTTTTATACACCCGCATCACATTGAACCGCAGCAACTATTCCTTGACAGCCCCAAAGCCTCCTGTATAATTACTACTTCAATAGTAAATAGTGCGCGCCTGGTCTGCTGTATTAGACTCAGGCCGTGGGCGCGGTGATCCCTCATGTGTGCAGCGCGTGGTTTCATCGGGCCAATGGGAGATACAATGAAAGAACGGGTCAAGGTCCTCCTCTGGGGCTTCGGGGCAATGGGATCGGGCATGGCACGGATGCTTCTGCAAAAAACCGGCGTTCAGATTAGCGCGGTTTGCGACAATCACCCTCAGCGGGCCGGCAAAAGCATCTTTGAGGTATTGGGGCAGGAAGCAGGGGATCATCCGGATGTCATCATTCGACCTGATATACATGAAGCACTGTCGGATGCCCGGGCCGCCGGAGCTGTATCAATCGCCCTGTTGGCTACCGATTCCTTCACCAAAATGGCTTATGAGAAAATCATGCTCCTGGTGAACGAGGGAATCAATGTTATTTCCACCGCCGAGGAAATGGCCTATCCCAGGGCAGGCGAGCCCGAACTTGCCCAGAACATTGACCGGGCTGCCAAGGCTTCCGGGGTCAGCGTGCTGGGAACCGGCATCAATCCCGGGCTGATTATGGATCTGCTGGTGGTTCTGATGACCGGCGCATGCATCAATATCGATTCGATCAAAGCCGAACGGGTCAACAGTCTATCTCCCTTCGGTCCGGCGGTAATGGAGGAACAGGGAGTCGGCCTCAGCCCCGAAGAGTTTAGAGAAGGGGCGGCCAATGGCAGCTTGGCCGGCCATGTGGGCTTTGCCGAGTCGGTGAACATGATAGCCGACGCTGTGGGCTGGAAGCTGGACGGTCCCGTTGAACAGGCAATGAAGCCAATTATTTCGTCGGTTCCCCGCAAAACCGAGTACATAGAAATAGAAGCCGGCCAGGTCGCGGGCTGCAATATGACCGGTTCAGGAAGGGTTTCGGGGACCGGAGGCATCGAAATGGACCATCCGCAGCAGATTGAACCGGAGCTGGAGGGAACCGACACCGGTGATTATGTGACTATTAAGGGTACGCCGGATATCAATCTTTCCATCAAACCCGAAGTGCCCGGAGGCATCGGGACCATCGCCATGTGCGTCAATATGATTCCCCAGGTGATCAATGCATCTCCTGGCTTAAAAACCATGCTCGACCTGCCGGTTCCCCGGGCGATTCTGGGCGATATCCGCGACCGCATCGAATAGGAGAAATAACATGAAGGAACGACCCGACGATTATACCCGGCGCCGTGCTCATTTGGCGGATTTGACCGAAGAGCAGCTGGAAGCCCATTTCTGGGATCTGGCCGACAAGCTGACCCAGCCCTTAATCGAACTGGCTCATGGTCATACCAGCCCGTCAATCGAGCGCTCGGTGCTCCTGAGAATGGGCCTGTCATCCATTGAATCCCAATCGCTTGTAAGCCGGGCGGTGGATACCGGCCTGATTGGAAAAGGCGCAGGTCATATCGTCTACAAAATCAGCAAACATACGGGGTTGGATATCCGAGCGGCCGGGCAGGCTCTGGCCGAAGGCCGGTACTGGGATGATGCGGCCCGGCTCTTCGCTCAAAGCGGACCTTCGTCAAACGCGTCGGGAACCGAAACATCAGCCGGAGGGCAACAATGAAGCTGGAAACGAATAAAAAGCTCGATGTCGAGGAAATCCTCAAGGACCTTGAAAGCTATCACCCTCGACGCCGCGGCTGGACATGGAGGAAGGGTATCGGCGAAAAGCGGGGTATCGGTCCGTTCGAGTACTATCAGACCAGTGAAAACCTGAACAACAATGTGCCCCTCCCTGCCGCCCATTATTTCGGAGATATCGACCCCCAGCCCGTGAGCACCATTACCACGGAAATCGCTTCAGGGCGATTCGAGGACGACATACGCCGGATGAGAATGGCCGCCTGGCACGGAGCGGACCACCTGATGGTTATCCGCACCGCAGGCCAGAGTCATATGGACGGGCTTCTGGAGGGAACTCCCCAGGGTATAGGCGGCGTGGCGATTACCCGAAAGCAGCTGCGGGCACAGCGGAAGGCCCTTGATGCCATTGAGGACGAGGTCGGGCGGCCCATTAACTACCACTCCTATGTCAGCGGAGTGGCCGGACCGGAGATGGCGGTACTATTCGCCGAAGAAGGGGTGAACGGAGCCCACCAGGACCCCCAGTACAACGTCTTGTACCGCAATGTGAACATGGTCCGCTCTTTCGTGGATGCGGCTGCGGCAAAAAAAGTTATGGCCTGGGCGGGAATTGCCCAAATCGACGGCGCCCATAACGCCAACGCCACAGCCCGCCAGGCCTGGAAGGTTATGCCCGAGCTGATGGTCCAGCATGCCCTGAACTCCATGTTTTCCGTAAAGTCCGGCATGCCAAAGGAAGACATCTGCCTTTCAAGCGTTCCTCCCAGCGCGCCTCCGGCTCCGGCCATGCGGCTCGATCTGCCCTATGCCGTGGCACTGAGGGAATTATTCCGGGATTACAAAATCCGGGCCCAGCAGAACACCAAATACATGACCAGTTCCGCCCGGGAGGCCACGGTGACCCACACCCTGAACCTTCTGATAAGTCAGTTTACCCGGGCTGAAATCCAGTCGACCATCACCCCCGATGAGGGACGGAATGTCCCCTGGCATATTTATAATATAGAGGGAACAGATACCGCCAAGCAGGCTTTTAGCGGGATGGACGGTCTCATGGAGATGGTTCAGCTCCGCAGGGACGAAGGCGAGCTCGCCGATTCGGTCCGGGAGCTCAAGGAGCGGGCCGTTCTGTACATGGAGGAAATGCTCGAGCTCGGAGGGTATTTCAAGGCGGTTGAGGCCGGGATGTTCGTCGATTCGGGCAAGTACCCCGAGCGAAACGGCGATCCCATCGTCCGAAAAGTCGACGACGGCATCGGCGCCGGCACAGTGTACCCCAGAGATGAGGAGTACATGGCCCCTGTTACCGCGCACTTCGGATACAACAATCTCAAGCCCTTCGGCCCCGAAGCCGTAAAAAATCCATCCAGCCTGATCGGCGGTTCAACCTTCGAAAATCCGGATAAAATTGTCTTCATCGATGAGCTCGACGAGAGCGACAACGTCAACCTCCGCATGGCGGAAACCGCTGAGCTCCGGGGCGGAACCAAAATCAAGCCTGAAATGGAGTGGCAGGGTGACGGAACGGTGCTTGTGACCGTCTTCCTGCCCACAGACGAGCGCACCGCCAAGGTCGCGGCTCTTGAAGTGGGTAAGGCAATGAACCTGAGCGAGTGTGAGGTTATTCACAGCGAGGTCATGCACCCCTCGGAGGGGACCCGCATCGAGTTAAAGGGCAGGCTGGATGTAATAATCGATACGGCTTCCCTTGAAATCCCCCCGGAGCCCGACATCATGACCGCCGAAGAAGTGGCAGCCGAAGTAAAGGTCCGGCCCCTCACAATAGTTGCGGGAACCGTGGGCGAGGACGAGCATTCGGTGGGCCTGAGGGAAATAATCGACATCAAGCACGGCGGAATCGAGGGGTACGGAATACAGTGTCTCTACCTGGGGACTTCCGTACCCCTGGAAAAACTGGTTGATGCGGCCATCGAGGCAGATGCCGAGGCAATTCTGATGTCCACCATTATCAGTCATGATGAAATTCACTATAAAAATATGAAGCGGGTCCACGAGCTGTGCATTGAGAAAGGGGTGCGCGACCGCCTTCTGATTCTTGCCGGCGGAACCCAGGTAACTCCAGACCTGGCGGTAAAACAGGGAGTCGATGCGGGCTTCGGACGGGGTACCAAGGGCATCCACGTGGCCACCTTCCTGGTAAAAAACCGCAAGGGCAGGTAATGAGCGCCGGAGGAGTATTAACCGTCGACCTGCTGTCGGCGGAAATCGGCAGCACGACGACGGTGGTCAGCGCCTTCGACGGACTGGGCCTGGAATCCGGATCCTCGGTTTTTCGGGGCTCGGGCGAGAAAGCCCATGCCTCCGCAGCGCCAGATGCGCCGCACAGGAGCAAAAGCGCCGGAGTTCCCCGGTTTCTCGGTCAGGGTTCAGCGCCGACCAGCGTGTATCCCCCCCAAGCCGACGTCCGCCTTGGTCTGGAGGCGGCGATCAGCGATCTCGCCGCCCGCCTGGGATATGACAGACTGGAGTGGCGAAGATTCTCCGCCAGCAGTTCGGCGGCCGGCGGCCTGCGGATGAGCGTGCACGGCCTGGTGTATGACATGACGGTTAAGGCCGCCCGGGAGGCCGCCCTGGGGGCCGGGGCGAACATCATTCATGTCACCGCCGGCCGTCTGCGCCGTCTGGACATCAAAAAAACCATCGAGCACAAGCCGAATATAATCATGATAGCCGGCGGTCTGGACTACGGTGAGCGGGACACGGCCCTGGACAACGCCGAGCTTATTTCAGCCGCCCTGTCTTCTGCGGGGCTCCCGATTCCGGTGATCTACGCCGGAAATATTGAAAACCACGATGAAATCCGGGAGATCTTCTCGGGTCATGCAAGCAGGCTCTATATCTGCGAGAACGTATACCCCCGCATCGACGAGCTGAACATCGAGCCGGCCCGCCGGATCATCCAGGACGTGTTTGAGCAGCACATCGTGCATGCCCCGGGCATGGAGCATATTCGCGAGCTGGTAAACGGCCATATTATGCCGGTTCCCGGAGCGGTTATGGCAAGCGCCAGGCTTTTGCGGGAATCGATCGGCGATGTAGTGGTTTTCGACGTCGGGGGCGCCACCACGGACATACACTCGGTGTGCTCCGATTCGCCGGAGATCGAGCGCATACTAATCGCTCCGGAGCCCCTGGCCAAGCGAAGCGTCGAGGGCGACTTGGGGGTGTATGTAAACCGAATTAGCATTGTGGAGACAGCGGGTTGCGACGCGATAGCCGCATTTTTATCACGGGAAGCTATCCAAACACCCGGTTTGCATCCCGGCAGCCAGGAACTTGAGGACGAAATCCGACGGCTGCCGCCCATCCCCGTATCGGCCAGGGAGAAAGCCCTTGTCCGGGCCCTGACATTTCACGCCTGCCGCATCGCCCTGCAGCGCCATGCGGGATGCCTGCGGGAACTGTACAGCATTTCCGGAAAGGAAACCCTTGCGGAGGGCAAAGATCTGAGCGCCGTGCAATACCTATTGGCTACCGGAGGCGCTCTCACCCGTCTCCCCGATGCCCCGGCAATACTCAGGGCGGTCCTGGCGGCACGAAGGGGCGCTGAACTCTACCCCCTGCCGAACACTCCCATTTTGCTGGACAATGATTATATTATGGCTACCATGGGAGTTCTTGCCGGCGAATACCCCCGGGAAGCCCTGTGGCTGCTAAAAAAAAGTCTGGGAATACATAATGAATAAGAATCCACAACTGCACGATACATCGGGGCCCCTTGTAGAGGTCGATATTGAAGCCATAGAAAACAACGCCCGAATTATCTGCGGACTCTGCGCGGACAACGGCATAGAGGTCACGGCGGTGACCAAGGTTACCTGCGGCATGCCCCAGGTCGCCAAAGCCCTGCTCAGATCGGGAGTACGTCAGCTCGGCGAAAGCCGGCTTGAAAATATCTACCGCCTGCGTTCCGGGGGCATCAGCGCGTCGGTCATGCTTCTGCGAATTCCCCCGATTTCCGCTGCCGAAGAAATCGTGCGCAGCGTTGACATCAGTCTCAACTCCGAGCTGCCGGTCATTGAACGGCTGTCGGAAGTCGCCCTGTCCATGGGCACGGTGCACCAGATTATTCTCATGGTTGACCTGGGCGATCTCAGGGAAGGAATCTGGCCCGAGGACCTCATGGGCACAGTAGCCAGGGTGATTGAGCTAGAGGGTGTAAAAATCCGAGGACTGGGCACAAACCTGACTTGCTATGGCGGAGTAATCCCCACAGAAGAAAATCTCGGCCGCCTGGTGAACTATGCGGAGACTATTGAAGACCGCTTCGGATTCGCTCTGGATGTCATATCAGGGGGGAATTCATCCACCCTCGATTTGCTTGCTGCCGGCAAGGTGCCCCGCCGGGTCAACAATCTGCGAATAGGCGAGGCCATTCTATTAGGGCGGGAGACCGTAGAACGGCGGCCGTGGCCGGGTACCAGCCAGAAAGCATTTGTGCTCAGCGCCGAGCTCATAGAAAAGAAGGTCAAACCCTCGGTGCCCATCGGCGAGACCGGTCAGGACGCCTTCGGCGGCAAGCCGGTGTTCGAGGACCGGGGAGACCGCCTCCGGGGAATATTAAACATCGGACGGGAAGATGTAGACGTTGATGGGCTTGAGCCCGTCGATTCCGGAGTACGGGTAATGGGCGCATCCAGCGATCACCTGCTTGTAGACCTCAGCGATGGGGAAAAACAACCCGAGCTGGGCGATCGTGTGAAATTCATACCCAATTACTCCGCCTTGCTCGCATGCATGACCAGCGAATACGTCGGCAAGCGGGTAAGGCTTCCCGAGGGACGGGATCAAACCACAGCTTCCACGGTGGCCCTGGCCGGCGAGCTCTTCCGCAAGAAAAAATACGGAAAGGAACTGGATATGTGGCTCGACCGCCTGGGCTATGTCAGGAAACAGCTCGGCGACCAGGCAGCTGCGGCTGAAATTGCCGGACATATCCGTCCCGGATCAATTCCGGTTCTCGGCGGCAGGAAATACAGCGTCCGGGGACTTGAGGCTGCAGGCCAAAGCATGAGTCAGTTCGGGCTCCTGTGGGTGGACTCGACCATCGCCGCGGAGGAATTGCGGCGGGTCCTGGGTCCGAGGGCCTTGATGGATAATGGCCCGGACAACCAGGCGGTTCGCGGCAAAACCGGCTCCGCTGAGCCTCACCACCATGCATCCTCGCTGGCCCTGGAGAACATCGTCCTGCTCGGAGTCCGGGAAATCGAAGAAGGCGCAGCCCGGCTCATCAGGCGTTTGGGCATCAGGGTGTACACCATGGAAGAGGTTTCCCTGCTGCCAATGAGGGAGATAGTCCGTCGATCCATCGCCCGCTGCAGCAGGGGAACCGAGGGAATCTATCTTAAATTTTCAGGCAGGGTGGCGGATAACGGTAATGACGGTCTTACCAACCGGGAGACCCATCTCATTATGGAGCTTATCGCCGCAAGCGGAGCCCTGAGGGTGTTCGAGATGGATGATGACGATATCGGCGGTCTGGAGTCCTCGTATGTTCGCAGCAGCAGACAGGCCAGCGCGAACATGCCCCGCTTTTTGTTGTCCGCCCTCGGCAAGCGAATACTCGGCGCACCATCACCGAGCTCACCAGAGGCCTCCGGGTAGATTGCCACAGTCCCCCTCATCATGCTAAAAATCCTCGTCTGAAATGTTAGTATCGTGTTAGTATTCCGTTAGCATTCTGTTAGACACGCGTACCACAAACCTATCTGCATTTCACAGGAGTGACCGGTGAACATCATCTCTCAAATCTGGCAGGTTATCGGCCAGATCCTCCGAATCGTCGGCGGCCTCGGGGTCTTTATATTCGGCATGAAAGTTCTCAGCGACGGCCTGCAGAAAGCCGCCGGCAGCCGAATGCAGTCGATTTTGGACAAGATGACCGAGAAACCCGTCTCGGCCATCGGCACGGGAATCGCAGTAACCAGCATGCTTCAAAGCTCTTCGGCGACCACGGTGATGGTAGTGTCGGTGGTAAACGCCGGTCTGTTGAGCCTGACCGGAGCCATCGGCGTCATCATGGGGGCAAATATCGGCACCACCTTAACGGCCTGGATTGTTTCAGCCCTCGGTTTTAAGGTGTCGGTAAGCGCGTTTGCCCTGCCGGTTATCGCAATGGGTCTGCCGATGCTTATCAACAGCCGCAGCAGGCACAAAGGCCTTGCAGAAGCCCTGGTCGGTTTTGGTATCCTGTTCATCGGCCTGGGATTCCTTAAGGAATACATGGCCACCGACGCCATGAAGGACTTCATCCAGACCGTTATCAGCAGCATTAATCTGGATGCATACATCCTGCGTTTTCCGGTTTTTGTTCTCATCGGCACAATTCTGACCGTGCTGGTTCAATCATCCTCCGCTGCCATGACCATTACCTTGACCCTCATCAGCATTGGGGCGCTCAACTTTGAACAGGGCGCGCTTATCGTGTTGGGAGAAAATATCGGGACGACAATCACCGCTTATTTGGCATCCCTTGGTGGAAATATCCACGCCAAGCGCGCGTCCCGGGTGCATATTCTGTTCAACCTTTTTGGCGTCGCCTGGATGTTCGTGGCCTTTACGGGCTTCGCCTTGCTTGTTCGCCGGATAATTCCCGACGGCAGCGTTCTGTTCGGCAATGAAAACTATCTGCTGTTCCAGCTGGCGCTGTTCCACAGCCTGTTCAACATAACCAACACCTTCATCCTCGCATGGTTTATCCCCCAGCTCGAATGGGCTGCGGGAAAAATGGTCAAGGATCAGCTCGGCCAGAGCGAGATATCCCTGCGCATGCTCTCCCAGGGATACCAGGAAATCAGCGAGGCGTATCTTTTCGAAGCGCAGAAGTACAGCGACAAGCTATTCGAGCGGGTGGGCAGCATGCTCGCAAATTTCAGAAATCTTCTGGAAAGCGGGCATATTCCCGCCGGAGAATTCTACGAAAATCAGCTGGCAATAGAAGCGGAAGTTGATGTTCTCGAAGGAGAACTCTCGGAATTTCTGTCAGAGCTTTCGGGAAAGGATCTTTCCCCTGCCCACCACAGCGAAGTGGGCATAATGACCCGCAGCGTAGGCGAGCTCGAGCGCATCGGCGATGAAATGCTCCGCATTTCCAAGGTCTGGAAGAAGATGGCAAAGCGGAATTTCGATCTGCCTCCGGAACAGGCAGCGGCTCTCAGGGAAATGGTACTCCAGCTCGAGGAAATGCACCGCCAAAGTGCGGCGGTTCTCCGGGAGAGGAAGGTTAGCCCGTCCCGGGCCACTGTCTCAGCCTTGCAGAAAAATCTCATAAAGAGCCACAAGGGTTCTTACAAAGGCCTGCGCACCCGCCTCGAAGCAGGGGGCAACGTTCGCCTTGAACTCATGCTCATGGATATTCTTAACGCCATCGGAGAGATCCGCGACCTGTTTGTCGATATAGTAGAGTTTGATCAGGAAAGCCGCAGCACCGAGCCGGCGTGATGAGGAAATTCCTTGTTCTGTGAGACGCCGGGACAACAAGGCGGGTGGGTACCGGCGCAGATCACTGAACTCAATCAGTGATTTCCCGCATGTGGCAGCCGCTGCTGTTTTCTGGCCTCCTTTCCCCCGAGAAGCAACACGCTACGTCCATTTTTTTATGGATTTCTGTTTACGGTATCGCAGTCCGGTAAAAATGAGTTATGCTTAAGAAGCGGGCTGATTATAATGCAATTTTCAAAAACCAAAACCCTATTACTCGTTGAAGACGAGCCCATTATCGCGCTTTCTGAGAAAACTTCCCTCGTTACATACGGTTATGATGTGGTCATAGCCGCTAGCGGCGAGAAGGCAATTGATGCGGTGGATTCTAATCCGGAAATCTCCTTGATCCTCATGGATATCGATCTGGGAAAGGGCATGGACGGTACCGAGTCGGCGGCCATCATCCTCAGTCGCCATGATATCCCGATTGTTTTCTTATCGAGCCACAGCGAGCGGGACATCGTTGAGAAAACGGAGCGGATTACATCCTATGGATATGTTGTCAAGAACTCATCAATAACGGTCCTTGACGCGTCAATCAAGATGGCCTTTAAGTTATTCGACGCATCAGTAAAAAAGCAGGAGAAAGAAGCTGCTCTGAGGAAGAACGAAGAGATGATGCGCAACTCCGAAACCTTGGCGCATATATGTTCATATTCAACTAATCTCGTTGAGACCGATATCGATAAAAGCGCATGGGTCTGCTCACCTAATTTCTACAACGTCTTTGGTATCGATGAATCGTATCCCCACACCATCGCCGGCTGGTCGGCCTTCCTGCACCCGGACTTTCGTGAGGATACCTATTCATACCATGAGCAGGTGGTGCGGGAACGAACAACCTTCGATCGTGAGTACAAGATTATCCGCATCAACGATGGTGCGGAGCGCTGGGTGCACGGTACCGGCAAGCTAGAATTCGATGAAGATGGAAAACCGATACGGATGCACGGCGCAATCCAGGACATTACCGAACGGAAAGAAGTGGAAGAACATCTTGTGCGGACAAAACGGCTGCTTTCCGAGTCCGAGCAGGTCGGGAAAGTCGGAGGATGGGAACTGAGCATAGATTCCAATGAATTGAGCTGGACCGATGAGACCTATCGGATTCACGAGGTCGACCTTCAGTTTGATCTCTCTCCGGAAAAATCTGCGAGCTTCTATACGGAGAAATCGAGGCCACTCATCGAAAATGCGGTGAGGGAGGCAATCGAGTTTGAAAAACCTTTTGATTTGGAACTTGATATAATTACCGCCAAAGGTAATCTGCGCCATGTTCATGCAATCGGAAAACCTGACCCTGATAATCGCAGAGTATTCGGATTTTTCCAGGATATTACCTACCGTAAATCAGTTGAAAAGGAAATCAAGCGTCAGTTATCGGAAAAAGAAACCTTGCTGAAAGAGGTTCATCACCGAATCAAGAATAACATAGCTTCGATTGAAGCATTGCTGGTAATGCAAGCCGAGGAGGTGGCGAACGCTGAGGCGGAAAAGTCGCTTAAGCTCGCGATCTCTCGCGTGCAGGGAGTGAGAGTTCTCTATGAAAAGTTGCTGGTGGATCAGCGCTATGAAGCAGTTTCAATCAGAAGTTATATCGATGAGCTGCTAAACTCATTAGTTAGCATATATCCCGAGCACACCGATATTTGTGTTGAAAAGAATATTACCGAGGTAAACCTAAGCTCCGGTAAGGCCGTTTTAATAGGAATTATTATTAATGAGCTGGTCACAAACATCCTCAAGCATGCGTTTAACGGCGTACCATCCAAACATGTACGAATCGATTTTAATCACGGACATGAAGGTACTGTACTGATGATTCAAGATGACGGAGTGGGATACTCAGAGGAAGCCTCAAAAAACGATTCCTCAGGCTTCGGACTCACTATCGTCAAAATGCTCGCCGAACAGCTGTCAGGCACCTTCAGCATTACAACCGACCGCGGAACGATATTTACGATAGTTTTTGATGATCTGATCGATGGCTCACAGTGAAAGTAGATATAGTTTTTAACCCTCATAAAGCGGAAATCTCGGTCTTTGTTTGATTGACATCCCGGAGCCGGATCCATACTGCAAGGTGCAAACCGACCACGCCTTGGCCGCTCCGGCTGCCGATACCGGCAGCTCCGTGAAGTCTAAATCAGCGTAACCCCTGCTTTTTTCATAATTCTCTCAAACCGGTTGTCTAAGCAGACTCCCAAATCAGTGGTGATAAACCGGCCATTATAGTAGAGGGAAAAGATAGTAGCTGGAGTGGGCGCATTTTGTGCCTGATTACGGCTCTCCAATTTGTGAATTGTAAGCGATAGTCCACGGTTTTTAGCTGTTTGGGGCAGGGTGTCAGTTATATAGTATTCTGTGAAGGGACAGCGGTTAGAAAAATATACCACTAACCCATCCTTTTCGTCGCAACCGCCTGATTTAACCTGAGCTGGGAAGCGGGGAGGGCTATCATTCGTAACCAATTCTAAGGCCAAGAGGCTGAAGCCGTCGGGGCTACGGTCGGCTTCATAAAACCCCTGTTTCAAGAGAAATTTTCCGTCACTCATAAAATGAAACTTTTTGGTGCCCACCACGGCCACTAAGCCCTTTTTATTCTGCGCCTGAGCGGCCTCCTTGGCCAGATGTAATAATGCCTTTCCGTGGCCCTGTCCTTTATATTTGCCAGAAACCCAAAAACAGCCCAGCATGAGATAATCGGGGGCAGATACCGGTATCCAGGACTCCTCGGCGGGGCCATATTCAATAAAAACTTTCGCCCGTTCGTTCAAGCGTTGAAAACGGAAACCGCGGTGGTATTGATCAATAAGCCAACGCTTTTTTAAGCCGTAACCCTCAGAGCATTTCTTGTCGCTGATGGCACAGCAAATGTGCTCGTTCATAACCGACTTCGGATCAAGAGTAAGATAGGTCATAACGGTTCTCCATGATTGATATGTGCATAAGCATACCCCAATCAAAAATAGCCGAATCTTCATCGAGCACTTGAGCTGCACTCAGAAGAATCGGCTTTGGCCTGAAGGGGGAACAAGTGGCGAATATCCCCAACTCTAAGGTGAATCCCTCTGCAAGACTTACCGACCCAAGGTCCTTGAGATTGATCGCTTTTTGCATGCTTACCTTCATTCCAATGGAGGTCGCATCACTCCATAGGCTTCACGGGGATTCCCAAAACCACCCGGGCTTTCCCCTTTTCTCCCTGGCCATCCTCCTGGAAATATTCCTCGTAGGCCAGCCCGTCATCCGGGACAAAGCCGCTGATCGGCAGCCATTGCCCATAAAACCATTCCCAGGCCTTCTGATAGTCCTTGGGACCCAAATACCATTCGCTTCGAGCGTATGAACATTGCATAATCTCCATGACCCCGATTTTTCCATCTCCCTCAATGCCCCAGGGAACGTTAGTTCCAATACTCAGGCGGAGCTTTGGTTCTTCAGTGGTGGAAGGATCATTATGATAAAAAGACAAATACCGGGTGTTTGCGTTTTCCAAGAAACCCCGTGGACCCGCCCAACGACAATACTGGTCCCAGAGCCTCTGAAATAGACCGGCATCTCCCTTGTACGGCCCGGTGTGACGGACATAGGCAAAGGCCATCGCTTCCTGGTTAACGATCCGAACAATCCGCTTCGTTCGATCTTTTCCAATCCAAATTTGGCTTTGTTCTCTGTGCTCAATATGCCCCTCAGGGCCGGGAAATACTTCACGATCCTTGCGAAGGCCTTGCCGATTCTTGCTATCTTGCTCGTTTATTTTCTTTATAGAGAAAATCCGGATTCGCTCCTTACGATATTCAGAAGGAGCTATGCCGAATTTTTCCTTGAAGGCTCTCGAAAAAGCCGAGGAGCTGGAGAACCCGCATTCCAGGGCGATGGTGGTGAGACTCTTCTTGCTGTCATACATCAAGAGGGCAGCTTTGGAGAGTCGGTGGCGAAGAATGAACTGATAGAGGGGTTCCCGGGCGATGGAAGAAAAAATTCTATGGAAGTGGAAAGGGGAAAATGCCGCCTCCCGAGCGAGGGTCTCCAAATCTAAAGGATCCCCGAGATGGGCTTCGATGTAATCCATGATTCGATTGATCCGTTGAGTATATTCTTCCAACTCATCTCCTGTGCATAAACTTTGGGAAGCAATTGGTATTTTTACCGTCTGTTTTTGGCCTATCGGTTTTTCCGATTAATGCAGTTGGTACCGCGCTTTCGTGGCAACAAAAACCCCGCCGGATGGCAGGGCTAATAGTAGAAAATAAATAGGTTTTCATCCAGTCGCGTGAACTCTCCCGGATCCCTTTGGGCCCACGCTCTGTTTTGAAAGATAACATTGGCTTTGCTATTTACAGGTTTCCGATTGTGGCGACCATTACTGCCTTGATGGTGTGCAGCCGGTTTTCCGCCTGGTCGAAGACCACCGAGTGGTGGCTTCGGAACACCTCATCGGATACTTCCATTTCATGCAGACCGAATTTTTCCTTGATTTCCCGGCCGATTTCTGTGGCAGTATCGTGGAAGCTCGGAAGGCAGTGGAGGAATTTAACGTCGGGGTTTCCCGTTGCCTTAACCATTTTCATGTCCACCCTGAAAGGCTCGAGAAGTTTTATGCGTTGGGCGAACTGCTCCTCTTCACCCATTGAGACCCACACGTCGGTGTACAGCACGTCGGCTCCCTTGACCCCCGAGGCTATGTCGTCGGTGAGCACTATGCTGCCGCCGGTGGCATTGGCGACCAGCTTCATTTCTTCTACCAAATCCGGATCGGGAAACAGGCTCTTCGGCGCTACCGCGACGAAGTCGATTCCCATCTTTGCCGACCCGATCATGAGGCTGTTGCCCATGTTGTTGCGGGCATCGCCGACGTAGACGAATTTTACCCGGTCCATGGGTTTGCCCACATGCTCCTGCACGGTCAGCAGATCGGCTAAAACCTGAGTCGGGTGGTAGCGGTCGGTGAGACCGTTCCACACCGGCACACCGGCATAACGGGAGATTTCGTTGCAGGTTTCCTGGTGAAAGCCCCGGAACTCGATGCCGTCGTAGTACCGCCCAAGAACCCTGGCGGTATCTTCGATGCTCTCCTTTTTGCCCATCTGGCTGTTGGACAGAAAAGTCACCTGTCCCCCTTCGTCGAACGCGGCGGTTTCGAAAGCCGCCCGTGTTCTGGTGGATGTCTTCTCGAAGAGCAACACGATATTCTTCCGGTCAAGCAGGTCGCCGCGTATGCCGGCGCGCTTCTTGTTCTTGAGATCGCGGCTGAGCTCCAGCAGATAGCGGATCTCCTCGGGGCTGAAATCTTTCAGCGTAAGAAAATGACGTCCTTTCAGATTTACTGGCATTTGCTTCTCCTCATTATGTGTTCCGGCCCAACCCGGCCCAGGCCTTCGGGGCATCGGCCGCCCGGCCTTGTGTACTAGCTCTCTTGAGAGTAATCCCTGGCCAGGGGCATGCTCATGCAGCGCGGACCCCCCCGGCCCCGGACCAGCTCCGATCCGGGTATTTCAACCACTTCCACGCCGTTTTTGCGAAGCAGGTCGTTTGATACCCGGTTCCTGCGGTAGGTAATCACCTTGGCCGGAGCAATGGCCAGGGTATTGGTACCGTCATTCCATTGCTCCCGTTCGGCGGTAAGCAGATCTCCGCCGCCGGTTTCGATGAGCTGCACCGCATCGATATCCAGCGCTGAAGCCAGGGTCCCCTTGAGATTTTCCCGGCTTTGAATGCGGATCTCGCCGTTGCCCGCAGGGGTCAGTTCGAAAAGTGTAATGTAATCTGCAATGCCGGGGAAGATGGTGAATTTGTCCCGGTCCACCATGGTGAACACCGTGTCCAAATGCATATAGGCCCGGGCGAAGGGTATCTGCATGACCAGTACCCGCCGCAGCTCGCTGTGTTCGGCGAAAAGCCGCTGGGTAAGCTCCTCAATGCCCTCGGGACTGGTGCGCGCGCTGCACCCGATGGCCAGGGTATGGGGACTGAGAATCAGGATGTCCCCTCCCTCGATGCTGTCCCGTTCGTCGTAATGGTGCCAGGGCTTTTGACCGTGGCTCAGGAATCGGGGATGAAACTCGGCAATATACTCCAGCAGCATGCTCTCCCGACGGCGGGCCCTGGCTTTCATGGTATTTACCGATAGCCGGTTGCCGATTACCGTGCCGTAGTCTCTGGAGAAGTAGAGATTGGGAAGGGGATCGAGATAAAAGGGGTAGCCCTCTTTAATATAAAAAGACAGCCGCTTCTCCTCGCCCCGGTGGGGAATCTCGGTTTTTGTAAGACCCGAAACCAGACTGCTGGCAAGATCGCCATCGGCCTTGTCCAACAGCAGCTGTCTGATATCTTCCTTCAGGGTTCGGGAGTTTACCCTCAATTCATCGAGAACCTCGTTAACTATCAGATCACGGGCCACGCCCCGTTCATTGCTGCGGCTCAGGGACTCGGCGAGCAGGTCCTCGAAGTACAGAACTTCCGCCCCGTGCTCCCGCAGGCGGGCGGCAAATTCATCGTGTTCTTTCTGCATCTGTTCAAGGTATGGTATGTCCTCGAAAAGCATCTCATCGAGATATTTGGGCATGAGCTGCTCGAGTTCCCGCCCCGGACGGTGAAGCAGGATACTCTGAATGGGATCAATCTCCGATCTGATGTTGAGAAATGCCGTACTCATTATGGGTCCGCTCCTCGTAATTCCGATAGTATGTTACCACTGTAATAGTAATAATGGAAGAGCAAAAGGACATCTGTTACTATTGCAGTAGTTATGATAAAATATCATCACCTGCCGTGCACCATAATTCAGGAGGCCGCCGGATGATACCACAGGGAAGTCTCGTCGACATTCACACCATTCTGCTCAGCGCCGACCAGCGCAGTTCTTCAATCCCCGAGGACACCAAACGGGTGAATCTGGAGATGAAGGTCAAGGGCATTCTCTGCGCCGATGCGTCCCCCGGCGATTCGGTGGAAATCGAAACGCCCGTCGGGCGAAGGCTCAGGGGTACCCTGATAGAGGCCTATCCAGCCTATAAACACCGATTCGGACCGCCGATTCCCGAGCTGGTGAATATCGGAGGCGAACTTCGCCGCATCCTTCGGGATTACCGGGAGGCTGCTGATGAGTAGGGTAGCACAAGACCGGGACCGCAGCTACCAGGCGGTCATGGCCCGAAAGTCGGAAATCATGCGCAGTTCGGTGGGCATAGACTACAGCGCGTACAACCACGGCACAATCGCCTTCGACTATGAAGCAATGCTTTCCGATCCGGGCTACGCCATTGAGGACATCGCCGCAATTCAGGCTGAAACCGCGGTGGGCAACACCCCCCTGGTTGAATTAAAAAATCTCACCGATATTGTCAGAGCCATGTCCAAACCCGGCATGGGCGCCAGAATCTTCATCAAGGATGAAGCCGCCAACCCTTCGGGATCATATAAGGACCGCCGGGCTTCTCTCTCAGCATGGGAGGCAAAAAAACGAGGCTACCGGGGCATCGCCGCGGCATCCAGCGGGAATTACGGAGCGGCAGTGGCCAGCCAGGCGGCAAAGCATGGTCTTGCCTCAATCATCGTTCAGGAGAGCTTTGACTCCCGGGGAGTGGAGCAGCCGGAAATTGCCGAGAAGACCCGGGCCTGCGAGGCCTACGGCGCCGAAGTGCAGCGGCTTTCGGTGGGGCCGGAGCTGTTCTATCAGTTCCTTCTCACCCTGGAAGACAGCGGTTTTTTCAACGCCTCGCTGTACACCCCGTTTTCTATTCTCGGAGTGGAGACCCTGGGAAGCGAACTGGTCAGCCAGGTCCGCAGCCGCTGCGGTCGGGACCCCGATGTGGTAATCGCCACCAACGCCGGCGGGGGTAACCTCACAGGTACCGCCAGGGGCATTGTGAAGGCCGGAGCCCAGTCATGTAGCATTATCGGCGCCAGCGTCGACCTTTCCGGGCTCCACATGGCAAGCGACGGGGATTTTAACCGCAAGTCCTTCACCACGGGCCACACCGGCTTTGCCATACCGTTTACCACATGGCCTGACCGCAGCGACGTACCCCGTAGCGCAGCCCGTCCCCTGCGGTATATGGACCGTTTTGTCACCGTAACCCAGGGCGAGGTTTTCTATGTTACCCAGGCACTTGCCGAGCTCGAGGGAATGGAGCGGGGCCCGGCGGGCAACACCTCCCTTGCCGCCGCGTTGAGCATTGCCCGGGAACTGCCGAGGGAACAGATTGTGGTAGTCCAGGAGACAGAGTATACCGGTGCGGGAAAGCATCCCATAGCCCAGCTGAATCTGGCCAGGCAGATGGGCATCGAGCTGCGCCGGGGAGACCCTTCCGAAAACCGGCCCGGCAAGGCCATCGTCATCCCCGAGCACCCATCCCAGATTCAGGCCCGAGAGGTGAGCATGGAGCGCCTCCAAAACAGTTACCTCCAAAAAGCCCTGTCCGCCCTGGGCCGGGAGAGACCCGCGCTTGAAGTATTGGGACACTATGATATTGAGTACCTTGCAGCGGAAACCCGTCTTTCCGTCGATGGTATAAAAAAGCGTATTCTTCAGCTCGAAAATGCGAAAATCGAATAAATTACCCTTGCATTTTGCGAAATACGTTTTATTATCAGCGTAGAACGACCTGTTTCGGAGGTAGAGTATGATAGTTGGAACTGTCAAAGAAATAAAGCGGCATGAATACCGGATCGGCCTCACTCCCCAGTGCGTGGCGGCCTATGTTTCTCACGGCCACAGCGTGCTGGTGGAGAAGGAAGCCGGACTGGGTGCGGGATTCACCGATGAGGAATACACCGAGGCCGGAGCCCAGCTGGCCGACAGCGCGGCAGAGGTGTTTAAAAAGGCCGATATGATCGTCAAGGTCAAGGAACCCCAGAAGCCCGAAGTGGCCATGCTCCGCAAGGGTCAGATTCTTTTTACCTACCTGCATCTCGCCGCCGACCAGGAGCTCACAGAATCGCTTCTGGCAAGCGAAGCCCACGGCGTGGCGTACGAAACCATCGAGCCCGAAGCCGGCTTGCTTCCCTGTCTCAAACCAATGAGCGAAATCGCCGGCAGGTTATCAGCCCAGGAAGGCGCGAAGTACCTTGAAAAGCCCTTCGGCGGGCGCGGGGTCCTTCTGGGAGGAGTACCCGGGGTGGCAAGGGGAAAGGTCGCCATTTTGGGAGCCGGCGTGGTGGGCACCAACGCAGCCCAGATCGCCATGGGAATGGGCGCCGACGTCACCATCCTGGATATCAACTCCCGCCGCCTGGAGTACCTCGACCAGCTCTATCACGGCACCCTGACAACCCTGTACTCCACGCCTCCCAACGTAGAGCGGATCCTCCGGGAAAGCGACCTGATTATCGGGGCAGTGCTGATCCCCGGGGCCAAGGCCCCCCGGCTCGTTACCCGGCAGCAGCTCTCCCTGATGAAACCCGGAGCCCTGCTGGTGGATGTGGCCATTGACCAGGGCGGCTGTTTCGAGACCTCCCGGCCGACGACCCATGACGATCCGGTGTATACCGTTGACGGCATACAGCATTACTGCGTAGCCAATATGCCCGGAGCCGTAAGCCGGACCTCTACTCTGGCCCTGACCAGCACGACCCTTTCGTACGGGCTTATGCTGGCCGACAGGGGCATACAGACCGCATGCCGCAATAATGCCGCCCTGCGCCGAGGGGTTAATACCTTCGCAGGGAAGTTGACCTGCAAGGCTGTCGCCGAGGCCTTCGCTCTGGAATATACCGATCCCGCCGGAATTTTCGACGCCCCCGCCACGGCTTATGTATAAACCCGACGAAGTCGACTGGAGTATTATCCGGCTGCTTCGGGAGGAATACGAAAACAACAACGCCATCGCCCGGAAGCTTGGGGTTTCAGAGGGCACTGTCCGCCAGAGAATACGCCGCCTCAAGGAGGCGGATATTCTCAGGGTGCGCGGACAGATCAATCCGGATATCCTGGAAGAGCAGCAGCTTGCCCTCATCGGAATAAATGTGGGGCCGGCGGGAAAGCTCGAGACAAAGGCCCGGGAAATTGCCGCTCTGTCCCATGTGCAATCGGTCTCCATCGCCTCGGGCCGCTATGATGTCCTGGCCGAGGTTCTGGTGAGCTCCAACAAGGGGCTGGTTGATTTCCTTACTCATCAGCTTTCCACCGTGGACGGCCTGATATCCTCCGAGACCTTTCTGCTCCTGAAATCATATAACCGTTTTGTATAAAAACCCAGCATTGTTGCCCGCGGCGTCGAGAAAAGCTACAATCGAGCATATACTACTGTAGTCGTAATGACCGGAGGTCGATTCGCCCATGATTCTTATTCAAAACGCCGACATCTATGCCCCCTCCCGCCTTGGTCGAAAAGACCTTCTTATGGCCGGCGGGAGCATAATTGCAATTGAGCCTGCGGGAGGACTTGATGACCTGTTGTCTTCTTCCCAGGTTGAAGTTTTCGACGCCGAGGGTATGACGGCGGTTCCGGGTTTTATCGACAATCATCTTCACCTTATCGGCGGAGGAGGGGAGGGGGGATATACGACCCGTACTCCGGAGATGATGCTGGGAGATATGGTGGCCCACGGCGTCACCTCAGTGGTCGGCACCCTGGGCACCGATGCCACCAGCCGGTCCATGGCCGATCTGCTTGCCAAGGTTAAGGCGCTGCGTGAAGAAGGCATCGGCGCATGGTGCTGGAGCGGAAATTACCACCTTCCGGTAAAAACCCTGACGGGAAACCTGACCGACGACATCATGCTCATCGAAGAAGTGATCGGTGCGGGCGAGATCGCCGTGTCGGACCATCGTTCCAGCCAGCCGACGGTCTCGGAATTGGCCCGCCTTGCCTCCCAGGTCCGGGTGGGGGGAATGCTGTCCGGGAAAGCCGGATTGGTAAACCTCCATCTTGGCGACGGAAAGGGCGGTTTGGAGCTTCTGCGCGAGCTTATTGGTCAAACAGATATTCCGATTTCCCAGTTCCTGCCGACCCATCTCACCCGCAACCCCGGGCTGTTCAGTGAGGCAATAGACTGGGCTTTACAGGGCGGACGGGTTGATTTCACCGCATGCACGGTGCAGTCTTTTCTCGATGATGGGGAAATTCGGGCCAGCGACGGCTTTCGCAGGATGCTCGATGCGGGAGTCGATCCCCGGAATATTACCTTTTCATCGGATGCCGGGGGAAGTCTGCCGGAATTCGACTCCCGGGGGGAGCTCATCGGCATGAGCATCGGCAGCTGCTCCAGCCTCTATGGGGAAATAAAGCGGTCGGTAACCGAGCAGGGCATCGATCTGGAAACCGCGCTGCTTCCCGTGAGCGCTAATCCCGCCGCTACCCTGGGGTTGAAAGGCAAGGGGCGGCTCGAGGTCGGCTTTGATGCGGACATTGTCCTGCTCGATGGCCCGGCGGACAGAGGGGAAGCGGCAATTCACAGTGTTTTTGCTCGTGGTAGGGCCATGGTGCGGGCCGGTGAGCTCCTTGTACGCTCCCGGTTTGAATCCCGGTGAGCGGAAGTTCTATGGAAGCTTGCTGTTGAGCCGATATTCCCGGCCGGCCCCGTCGCGGAACAGAAATTTATAATCGATAAGGTAGCGGCGAATGGTGGCCACGTCCTGGTAAACCGGCTTTAGGAGACCAGTGATGTCCCTGTCGCTGTAGACCCGATTCTTCTCAAACAGCCCGGCGACGGCTCGGAGCACCACAAGCTTCGCCTTTTCTTTTCGGGGAAACGTCTTAATTTTAAATTCGGCGCCTCGGTCAATATGCTTGCCTTCTATGCTCCGGGCTTCCTCAACGGTAATGCGAACCCGGTCATCCTGTATGGGAATGTCAGGGTGATATTGTAGCAGCTCTGCCATGTCATTCTCCATTGCACCAGAACACCCTCGAGGAGCTCATGTGTATGGCGTCTTTACGCCAAGGCTCTCATGACGCCCGGGGCAAAATTTCGGATGTAATCTTTTGCGGCGTCCCCCGCACTGACCTGCGGCTGGGTCTGCTTCAAATAGTACCAGTGAGTCGACAATCGGAACAAGCGTTCGGCCCGGCTGAGATCCGGGAATGCCATCCGGAAATCCGGCGTCTCGCAGGCCGTGAGAAGGGGCTCGAACACCTCTTCCATCCAGGAAAACACCGCCTCCCCCCATTCGAGGGGCCATGACGCCTCTTCACTTCTGAAATATTTATGTACATCTACATGATCAACCAGGTTGTCCCACCAGCTTTCATCTTCGGGAAACATGCCCAGATTGAGCAGCGTCATCTTAAGCAGGTATTTCTTTTCGTCTTTCGGAATGATATAATTCATCTTCCCTCCCAGACAGAAGCCTTATGATTTCTGTCCGGGAGATAATGTATCCCGCTGCAGGAAAATGTCAACAATAATCCTTGACAAAACACAATTTTAACCCGTATCAAAATTTCTCTAAAATATCCTTGTTTTATGTGATATTTTTGAATGACGATCGGGATACGCATTGCCTTTTTTTTTCCGTCAGCCCATTATGTATATATCATGAGAATATTACTCAAGGAACGATTTGCTGATTTTTCACTCCGCCGGGAAATTTTCGGTGGACTCACCACTGCCGTGGTGTCGCTTCCCATGGCCATCGCCTTCGGGGCATCATCCGGGGCCGGTGCCGAGGCCGGATTATACGGCGCTATTATTCTCGGGTTCTTCGCCGCGCTGTTCGGCGGAAGCCGAACCCTGATTTCCGAGCCCACCGGCCCGATGACAGTCTTGATGACCGCGGTCATTATGGGGGCAATTGCCGATCATCCGGAAAACGGCCTGGTGTTGGCGTTTAGCGCCGTAATGGTGGCCGGAGTGGTTCAAATTCTTTTTGGCACCCTAAAACTCGGCAAATATTTCACCATGATGCCCTACAGCGTGATTTCCGGCTTTATGTCGGGAATCGGCGTCCTTCTTATACTAAACCAGCTTCCCTCCCTGGCGGGTTCAGTGGAGTCGGGAGCGAATGTCTTCCAATCCATCAGCGTGAGCTTCCGGGCGTTAGCCAGCCCCAATTGGGTCGAGTTAAGCATTTCCGGGGCGTCCCTGCTAGTGCTGTTCGGTATTCCCCGGCGAATTCAGCGCTATGTGCCGTCCCAGCTCATAGTGCTGGTGCTGGGAACCGCCGCAGCCGCCCTGTTATTGCCCGCAGCCGCCTTCCGCAGCGTGGGGAATATCAACTTCACCCTCCCGGCCATAAATCTGCCGAGAATCCCCCTGGACATCTGGCCTGAGATTTTGGTGAACGGGGCCATACTCGGCATTCTGGGGAGCATCGATACCCTGCTGACAGCCATGATTGCCGACAGCCTGACAAGGGAACAGCATAACAGCGACCGGGAGCTCATCGGGCAGGGAATAGGAAACCTGGCCTCCGGGCTCTTCGGGGGACTGCCCGGCGCCGGAGCGACCATGGGAACGGTGGTCAATATCCAGACCGGCGCCAGGACGCCGGCGGCCGCAATGATCCGCGCCGGAACCCTCATAGCTCTGGTTTCGGTGTTCGCCCCCCTTGTGCGATTCGTCCCCATGGCTGTGCTCGCGGCAATTGCGGTGAAGGTCGGCTTCAACATCCTCGACTGGAGCTTCCTCGGGCGGGCCCACAAGATTTCCCGAGCAGCCAGTTTTATTATGTACGCCGTTTTACTGCTCACGGTTTTTGTCGACCTGTTGGTGGCCGTGGGGGTCGGGGTGTTTATCGCCAATGTCCTGACGATTGAGCGGCTTTCGGCTCAGCCGGCGACCCGGGTCCGCAGCATAGACCCCAGCGGCGACCCGGTGGTGGTCAACGCCGAGGAGAGGGAACTGCTTGAGGCTCTGGGAGAGTCGGTGGTGCTGTTTCACTTGAGCGGACCCATGATATTCGGGGTCGCCCAGGCCATCGCCCGGGAGTCGTCCCTCATGAGGGAGTCGGCCTCCGCCCTGATTATCGACCTCACGGAAGTTTCGTTTCTCAGCACCACGGTGAGCCTTGCCCTGGAAAACATTATTCTCGACGCCAGGTCCAGTGATCAGTCGGTGTACATAGCCGGAGCCAGTGTGGAGTCCCGGGCAAAAATGGAGAAGATCGGCGTGAGTTCGCAGCAGGTGCAGTACAGCGACTCTCGGCTCGATGCGTTGAGAAGCCTCAGTCCGCCGGCATAGGGAAAAAATGCTTCGTCACATCGATTGTATTGACAGGGGAAGACCGTGACGCTGTTCCTCACCTCCCTGGCTCAGGTCCTGCCGCTTTTTGTGCTGATACTGCTGGGCTTATTCCTGCGCAGGGGCGGGGTAATAGACGACGCCTTCGTTTCGGGAGCATCCCGGCTGGTGTTCCGCATCGCCCTGCCGGTCATGGTTTTCCGTCGGCTGTCGCAGATAGACTCAATACCCGCGGAACTGTTTGCCGGCATCGGCCTGTTTGCCGCTGTGACCCTGCTGGTCTTTGTCTCGTTATGGATATTTCTTCGACGCATTCCCGGGCCGCAATGGGCCGCGGCCATACAGGGGGCATTCCGCAGCAACATCGCAATAATCGGATTGGCGGTAATAGAAAACAGCTACGGGCCCCGGGCCTTGGCCCTCGGGGCGGTTGTGCTTGCGGCTATTATGCCGCTGTACAACCTGCTGGCTATTACCGTCCTCAGCCACGGGGCGCACCGCAATGAAGGCTCTCTCTGGCTCAAGGTGGCCAGGGAAGTTTCGACCAATCCCCTGTTGTGGGCGGTGGCGGCGGGGATTTTCGCCTCGCTTGTGTCCCTGCCCCTGCCCACTGGCGCCCAGCAGGTTCTGGATTACCTGTCCCGGCTTACTCTGCCCTTGGCGCTTATCAGCATAGGGGCATCCCTAAGCGTCAAAGGCCTGGTTCACCGCCGCGGCCTGTGGGCCCTGGCCTCCGCGGTAAAACTCGTGGTTATTCCCGCTCTGGTGTATGCCGGCGGACTGCTTACGGGCATTGATGGTGATCTGCTCCGAGTTCTGGTGTTGACCTCCGGCTGTCCGACGGCGGTGGCCAGCTTTGTGATGGCCCGGGCCATGGGCGCCGACAGTGAGCTTGCCGGCGAGATAATCAGCGTGACCACTCTCCTGTCGGTTCTGACCCTTACCGGATGGATTAGCATTGTAGCCTAGTGATCTGGCGGTAAGAGTCCGGATTGGCGCATGTGAGCTAAGCTTTCGGGTTATGCTAACCGGGGCTAAGCGCCCTTGATCTTGCGTCGTTCTTGACGGTATTACTTAATGGCTATGCCTATAAAAAGAGTCGGGAAATATCTCGAATCTGATGACCTTGGGAACTACCCCTCTCTGGGTATTGAATCTTCGCTCCTCAAGCCTTGCATACGGGAAATTCGACGGCGGAAAATCCCCGGTGTCTTCGGCTGCCCTGCGTTCGGATTCAAGGAACAGAATTTGGATTTCCTGAATGCCATGCCATTTGTCAGGCAGGTCTGGTTTTGGGAAGTTCGATTGGACTCAATTGACGGGCTGAATAGTCTCGACCAGCTCGAATACTTCGGGGTCCATGATGTGCGTCCCGGAATAGATTTCTCGCATTTTACCCGATTAAAAAAGGCCGTGTGGCATCCAGTCGATGGGGATTGGGGCCTCGAAAAACTACCTGTGCTTACAGAATTGGACATGTGGAGATTCAAGCCTTCAACTAAGCGCTATTCGGACTTTAAAGCTCCGGCATCATTAAAGAAGCTCGCTTTGAACTGGTGCAATCCTCATTCGCTTGAAGGTTTGCCGAAATTGCCGAATCTCCTGGAGCTTCAGGTTCATTACTGTAAAAATCTCAGATCCCTCGACGGCCTGCTATCCGCCGCACCGAAGCTGCAAAGACTCGTCATAACGCGCTGCCCGAACCTGAAAGATTATTCAATAGTTGAGGGCAGGTCCTGGGAAAAACTCTTTATCAATGTCCGGGGCAGGACGCTGTTTGATATTTGATCAGAATACTGGGGAAGAGAGCCGGAATACCGTGAGAGCCAGCGCCCGTTTTCCCGCGTCATCACAATTCCCGGTCTGACTCCACTTCGCCCATTTCCCTGAGCACGTCGAACATATTGGGCACCCGGTGACCGAGGGGGTCCACCGGCCGTTCACCATGGCCGGGCTTCCGCCGGCGCTTTATTATCATATTATCGTCTTCGCGCACCCGCAGGTCCCGATAACGGCGCTTCGGCGCCGTCGGCCCCTCCATGCCCCGGAGGGAACAGAGAACCCAGTAGAGCTCGTTCAGGTCATCGGCGGATTCGCAGACAATATATCGATAGTAACAGTCGCCGCTGATCAGGTACTTCTCTATGTTCCGGTTGGTCCGCTCTGAGGCGTCGGCTTCGAATCGAATCTCATTTCGCAGCCCGCCGTACCATGCCCTTCCCATCTTGATCAGCCGGGGCTTGCGGGACTGCTCGAGCCAGTACAGTTCCCAGATTCCCGCCAGCGAGGGCACCGATCCGTTTATCGACCGTCGTTCTACCGGCAGAAGGGGGGACCAGTCCAGATCGTAATACGCGATCTCCCGATGGACCCGCTTGGACACGCTGTGGGGGGTGCGCATCCGCCTATCCCTTCCTCATGGTGAGCATGCGAACCGTATTCTGCAGTTCGTGAATCCGTTCTTTTTGGGCGGCAAGTATCTCTATGAATTCTTCGGTATCCGAGTTCTTCCCGCCCTCCGGCGCGCCGGCCTCTGCCTGCCGGGTAGCCAGATCATTGGAAAGCTCTATGCGAAGCAGCTCATAGGAATCGCTGTACAGGCTGGTATCCAGGGCCAGATCGGGAAAATCCGGCGACTGGACGATTTTTTGGGCGATCCGGTCGACCTGCATGGCCATCAGGCTGTCGGGGGCTTCGATGATATGGGGATTGTGGGCCCGGTAGCTTTTGGCCAGGTCCTCATCGGCCATCACGAATCCCAGGGCTTCAAGGGAGTAGGTGAGGTTCTTCCCCACGAGGTCGCGAAGGCTCTCGGCGATATTCAGGTCTTCGGAGCTCCGTACCAGGTTCAGTACGAGCTGGGGTTTCAAATAGCCCAGAATCCGTTCCGCCCGGTCCGCCTGTACCGGATCCATTTCCCGCATTCCCTTGACTACCGATATGACGCTCACCGGATTGCCCGGCTGCCGCTCTTTTATTGTCTGGCGGATGTATTTTTCCACCTCGCTGTCCCCGCTGAATGCCCGCATCAGAAAGCGGAAGGTAGTGTTCTTCATAAAACTGTAGGCGTTGAGTATTGCCCCTACATGGGGGGAGGACACTACGATGCCCGAATTCGAAGCCAGGAAGAAGTCGACGACGTTATTGTTCGCGCCGGAGCCCAGGTCGAGCAGGATGTAATCCGCCTCTATTCTTTCAATGTGTTTTATTACGCTCCGCTTCTGGGCGAAGGTGATATTCGGCGTGTTGGCAACCAGAACGTCGCCGGGGATAAAACGGAGGTTGGGGAAAGGGGTGTCCGACAGGATTTGTTCGAATCCCAGCCTGCGGTCTGATAAAAAGTTACCCAATCCGTAGTTTTTATTCTTGATGCCCAGCGCAGAGTGGAGGTTAGATCCTCCCAGGTCGAGGTCGATGACCACCGTATTGTAACCCAACTGGCCCAGGCGCACTCCGAGATTGGCGCAGATTTCGGTTTTGCCCACTCCGCCCTTGCCGCCGGCTATGGGGATTATCTTTGTTGCTCGATTTTGCGTTATAACCATTTTTTACCCCGATTGGACCACAATACTCGAAAATACGAAAAAATGCCACCGCCGATGCTGACAACAGGCAATCGACCCCTTATAGTTATAGTCGGTGGAAACTTCTAACAGCAATATGCCTACGGGCAGCAGAGTCTATCATCTCGACCGCGAGTGCTACGTAATTTACATGGGCAAGGGCGATCGCCAGTACCGGCCGTTCCTGCGCATCGGAACGAGTCCGTTTATCCCATCGGATATTCGAAGGCATATCGGATCGGTTGTGCTTCCCGACCGGATGACCGGCGACTACTTTCAGGAAGCCGACTGCCTTGAGCAGCCCATTACCCGCAACATGCATTATGTGGGCTCTCCCGAGCTGATAAAGGCGGTCCGCCATTTTATAAGAAAGGATGAAATCGCCCTTCAACCCATTCAGTCGGTGAAGGACAAACCCGAGGAAACCGGCGCCAAGGTTCACTTCTTTAAAGACGGCAATCTTCGGGTGTTTATGGACGGGCACCGCCTGTTCGACCTGGTTGAACGGGAGAAAAGCGATAACCACCAGGTTTATCAGTACCGGCGGCTTTGCGAGCTCATCGAAAGTGATACCCATGCTTTTACTGAGGCGGATTTTGAGGATCCCGGCTTTATTCCCATGGACGGACCCGAGGTGTTTGGATTTGCCAACGGCATTATTGAGATCCACGGTACCGGAGGGGCGAGCGCCGCGCGGCTGGTTTCCCGGCTGCTGCCCCTGACCCTTGTTCGGCGCTTCGGAGCCCGGGCCAACCGGGACGCCATGTTCTCCCTGGTGAAATGGCACCATGTGGAAAACCGTTCAATCGAATTCGTTCTCGAAGACCTGAACACCAAAACCGGCCCGACCAGCGACCTCGAGGCCGATCTGTTGGAAATGCTGGACCATATACACGCCAAGGCCAAGGCAAAACCCGGCCTCGATCTCCCAGCGCCCGCACCCGCCGCCTTTGTCAAAGCCGCATTCGGATCGCGAGTTGACAGTCAGGCCGACGGCCAAACCGACGCACAGGCAACGGGCAAATCCGGCGGTGCAATTTTCAACCGCCTGGATCTGCAGGCCGGAGATCCAGGCGGTTCCACTGAACTCTTCCTCGCCGAGGGACAGACCTGGCACGGAGGCCGTGAGCCGGCCTTGTTCACCGGGGTTCCGGTACACATCGGCAGTGCTGGAGACGGCCTGTGGAAAAAGGCCGTTTCAGACTCACAGGAGAGCCTTTCGCGCCTTATGGGCAGCCAGCACCTGGCGGCCATTGAGCAGTTTTCCGGCTATGACGAGAGCGCGAAGCAGCGGCACATCGGACAGCTTCTCAGTGAGAGCGAGGATCCGGTGGGCCGGCTGGCAGCCCTGCTGTGGATCTGGAACGATCAATATCTTCACGAAGTTGCCGGCGGGTCGCTGTTTAGCTCCGCGCAGATAGGCCTCATGGCCTCCCTGCAGGATGAGCAGATATTTCCCCTCATCGGCCGTCTGGTGGACAGCGGCGAAGGTTGGGTGACGGTGTACCGCCTCACCAAAGATATCACCCGAAGCGAACTGCGCCAGCGGCAGCAAATCGTCGAAAAAATCCAAAAACTCCTCGCCTGGAATGACCCCAGGTCCGACTATGAAGCCGACCGCCAGCGGCTGAGCGATACCCTAAAAGCCCTCCTGGCTTCAAAGAGCCTTCACAGCAGCAAGCCGAAGCCCCACGCTGCCGCCGACTCTTCGGCGCAGTCGGACGAAGCCCAGCCCGCTGATTCCCCGCCGCCCCAAAGCGAAGCGGCTGGCGACGCCGAGGGACGTGCTAAAACCGGAGATGGTCAAACCGGGGATGTTAAAACCGCCCAGGATAGCGAACGCGATTCTGCAAGCCGGGAAGGTTCGACGGCGTCAGGCGGTGAATCTTCTATCGCCGCAGGCCGCGGAACCGCCGATGCCGCCGATCGTGGGTCTTCCGGAAGCGCTGCCTCAGACGCGATTGACGGATCCGGACGCTCGCCCTGGGGAAGCATACTCCTGGGCATCATCCTCATAGGCATAATCGCCGTTCTTATATGGCTCATCTTTTTCAGGCAGCCCGTTCCCCCATCCGAAGCTGCCGGCGGCGGCCAGGCTGCGGCGCAGCAGGAGTCTCCCGCCGATCCGGACGGCGGGGAAACCGGAGCCGGCTCACAGGCTGCCGGACCGGGAAGCGCGGCCTCCGATGAGGAAGTCGGCGGCGTTTCCGGTGAAACCGGCGACGAAGATGCAGAGCAGCCCCCGGAAACCGGCGGCGCTGACGATGGCACAGATGATTCCAGCGAGGCTGCCGATGATCGGGACGGCGAAGTCTCAGGCGAAAGCGGTGATTCCCAAAGCGGCGAGGACAGAGCTCCGACGGCAATGGGAGATCAGGGCCCCCGGCGGCCGGAGGATGGCCCCGCAATGCCCTTCGAGTCGGTCTGGACCATGGCGGAGATTCTGCGGGTGTCGAACTGGATAGCCGGCAACAACGGTTTTGCCCTTATCGGTCAGACCAGCGACCTGCGCAGAAACCCCGACTGGATTTTTACCGGGAACGTGTTTACCCTTCCCAACGGTGAAAGCTATGAGGTTCGCGACGGGGACATGATCTGGACCATCGCCGATGAATATCTCAGCAATGAATTCGAGAATTCCGGCCTGAGTATTGAGGAATTCCGTGAGAATATTACTGACCTGAACTATAATCAAAATGGAAATTAGGTAAAAATAGGATTTGGAGACGTGCAGTTGCGGTCGTAGACCCGCTGAAAAACATGGCAAGAACAAGGGTTAGCAGCCCGGGGAAGTATCCAAGGAGGAATTCCACATGTCAGATCTTAACCACAGCCCGAATATATTCCATCCTACGAAACCGTCAGCGGTGGGATCTCGCAACAGTATGGCGCAGGAAGGCCGGGATCAGAAAAAGGAGTACGACAACCTGGTCCAGGAGGAAACCAACAAAATCCTCAACGTCATCGAGTCCAAGCTTCCGAAGGAAGTTCTCGAGCGCCTCGATATCACCGGCGGTCTGAAGGAAAAACTGTACAACTACTTCAACCAGAACTACCAGAACATGTTCAACCGGTATATCACCACCACTGAAGACGAGATGGTGAAGAAAATCCGGAACTTCATCGACAAGGAAGAGAACAAGGCTCTGGCCCGCTACACTCCGAAAGAAATCGCCAACATGCTTGACGAGATCGCCGGTGCCGACAAGTTCAATACCGGTGAAATCGAAAAATCCATTGTCAACATGTACGGTCACCTGCAGGGTCACATTCAGCGGGGGATGAACGACCTGGAGAACGACACCAACAGCCTGCTGAGGCAGAAAACCGACGTCGGTGCTTTTATCCGCGGGGAAAACGCCTACTCGGTTGTGAAATGTGCATTCAAAGACAGTGCGCATCGGCCGAAAACCGTTACCGATGTAAAGCTCTCGGTCAACATCCTGGACTCCGAGCTCATCAGTCCCATTTTCCAGTATCAGGCTACAGTTGAGTACCTCATAAAGGATCAGATCAGCCGGACCATCACCAATCTCATCGATGCGGAAATTGAGAAATATCAGGACGAGCTGATCGACGAGGGCAAGGAAGAGCTCACTGACTCGGAAATCATCTTCGAAAAGATGAGACGGGTGCCCACCTTCACCGATGACGACGCGGCGGACGAAACCAGCAAGCGCTACACCTTCCTGGCCAAGGATCTGATGGACAAAATCGAAGGGCTCCGGGCGGAAATCGACCCCAGCCAGTTTGACCCCATCAATATCCGGGAAAACTTGAAGAAAATCATCGACATGGAAAATATCCGGAACCGGGGTTTTAATACGGTGGTCAATTCGCTTACCTCCATTCTGGACACGTCCAAGATGGGTTATCAGTACGTGGAAAACCTCAAGAATGCCCGGGAACTTATCGTGCGGGAATATGAGGACACTGACAGCGAGCAGCTGCCCGACGAGCGCTACCAGATCCGGCTGAAGTATTTCGATGCCGATCAGCTCCACAAGGAACAGTCTGCCTATGACGCCCAGCTGGAATCTTTCCGCCGGAAAATTCAGGAGCTGTACGATGTGGTCGAGCAGATATATCTGGACCGCCGAAGCCGCTTCAATGTCAATGATTACGAAGACCTGTCCCGCCGCCTCAAACGGCGCATCGTCCGACGAAAAGACGAGAGCCCCTTCGACGCATCGGGGGATCCCATCGTCGAGGAATTAAAAAGAGTGTGGAACGAGATCATCGCCCTCAAGGCCGATCTCACCGAGGTCGAGCGGCTGAATCAGACCTATCTCCACGAAAAGGAACTGTTCAAAAAAATGCTCAGCGCCATCAGCAAGAAGATCGAGAGCATTTTTGGCTTTCAGAATCCCCGTGAGCGGGTCATTCTGGACAACCGGGTGGGTTTCCTGCGCAAGCAGTTCGATAATTTCGACTACATCATCAACCCCTATCACATCCAGCCGGGGCTGCTGCTAGATATTGACATCGTCAGTATAAAGAGGAAGAAGTACACCCTGGGCAGCATGGCCAACGTACTCAACGAATTCCTCCACGGCGTTTCCAAGGGCTTCCAGGATGCGGCGTTCGCGGCATTCAAGCGCCGCCGCTCAACGGTCCGCGACGATATCGGCATGAGTTTTTCCGCTGACTATGATCGCGGAGGCGAAATGGAAAACATGGGAACCGACACCATTGCGGCGCCCAAGAGCTCTTCGAGCAGCACCGCCACGGCAGTGAAGGGCCAGGCCGACGTTTCACCGGGTAAAGGCGATATATCCGGCGACGACCTGCAGGAGCTGTAGACCTCATGGTCGGTAATTTGGATCTTTTTTCCCGCAGGGCCGGTTTTAATTCGGCCCTGCGGCATTTCAAATTCACCACCGGCCTGATTGAACCGGTTACCCGGGGGGGCAATATCGCCGACCTCCTCAGGGAAGCCGAACTCAACGGGACAATTATCAAAGAACAGTTTTCACCAATACTTTCTGCGCTTCTCGTGGATAAATTCGAGTACTCCGTTGAGAGCCGGAACTGTCCGGTTCTTATAGATGATCCTTCAGACATCGTCGGCATTCTGAGCACATGGACGGCATTTCAAATCGTCATCGTCTATCAGCATCCCGAAGTCGGACCATTTCCCATCAATCCTCGCAATGCCGAATCCTGGGAGGCGGCGCTGCCCATACTCAAGGATGAGCTGATGGTGGCGTATATCAAAGACCTGAGCGGCAAGCACAGCAGCGAAGATGTCAAAGCGGCCCTCGGTTTGGTTCATGACGTTCTTGCGGGCCTATCGGTTGAAGCACCCAAAAGTTTTACCGCTTCGGGAGCTCCAAAACCCGCCCCGGCACCGGCCCCCAAACCCGCAGCTCAGGCTGCCGGGAAGCCTAAGGGTGCCTACCGGAAGACGCCCCAGTACTCGGTTGTGGTAACCAATGAGCTTTTTCACAACGGAAATGTGGAGGCATGGAAACGCATTATTGCCTCCTATCGTCAGAGCTATCCTGAACTGGACGTGCTTATCTACTACGACAATGAACGCATAAAGGACATAAACGCCCTGTTTAAGTGGGGGAAGGTCAAGCACGGAACGCCGATTCTTATATCCGTGGCCGGCACCAATATAAAAGACGTTTCCAAACTTCAGAGATATCTCTTCGAAGGTGCCAGTCCCCGTTTTGAAAATTTTCTCAAGGGAAGCATTGATCAGCCCCTTGAGCTCTTCTGATCCAGGAGCCATAGTATGAACAGCTTTATCCATTTCGGCGACTCCCTGGGGCCCGAAAAGGGCAGCGAACGGGAAGTCCTCGGAAGCCGCGGCCGCCGTGCCGTATCCCTGGGCGAGCTGGAAATGCCCATATGCCCGGGTTTTGTGGTGCTTAATGAACAGGTCCAACGCCTTGCCGAAGATCCCTCGCCGCTCATAAAACCGCTTAGCGAGTCGGTGGTCGCCATCGAAAAGGTCATGGACAAGAAATTCGGCGGCGGCGACAGTCCGCTTCTCCTGAAAGCCGTGGAATCTCCCATGCTGAACGTACAGAGTTCGCTGCCTTCGGTTCACCACATCGGGCTCACCGAGAAAACCGTAGAGATAGTCGGAAAAATGACCGGTGAGAAATTCGCGTATGCGGAATACGCTCATCTGCTGCAGAATATTCTCAAGCTTGAGGTTGCAGCCGTCGGTGAGGACGGCGAAAAAACCGCCTTTGAAGGCTACATAAAAAAACTCAAAAGCGCGAAGACTAAGGCCGCGGTAGTCAAGGCCATAAGTGAGAATCGGGACCTGCTTCCCGAAGAAGTCTATACCGAACCGCTGTTTCAGCTCCAACACGTCATTCAACGGTTTTATCACGCATTGAAGCAGAGCCCCACCAGCGAGGATTCCGCGGTGATGGTTCAGGCCATGGTCTACGGGAATCTCGGCGAGAGTTCGGCTGCAGGGTATTTTTATACCCACCATATCGTCAGCGGCGAGGACCGGCTGCAGGGGCAGTTTTTTCCTTCGGCTTTTGACGAGTCGGCGAAAAATGGAAAAGCCATCGATAAAATCGACGCTGGAATCCTGGATTCTCTTAAACTGATAAGCCGGAAACTTGAGGACCACTTCAAAGAACTCCGCTTCGTGCGATTCGCCGTTGAGGCCGAGACCCTTTGGCTGGTTGATCAGTCATCGGTGCCGAACAAGTCCGCTCAGGCGGAAATCCGCACTCTGCTCGATCTGCTCGAACGGGGAGTGGTAAATAACGACTATCTCATCGAGAAGGTCAAACCTGGTCGGCTGTCGGAAATCCTTCACCCGACCCTCGATCCCGACTCGGTTGCTGACTTTCATTGCTTTGACGGCGGCATCGCCGGAGCCGTCGGGGCCGCCATCGGCCGGGTGTACTTCAGCGCCGAAGCCTTGGTGACTGCCTTCAGACAGGCTCAACAGGCAGGCGAAGACACCAACATGATACTCGCCATGCCCGCCACCTTCGCGGGAGATGTGAAGGCGATCGAAATTGCCCAGGGTGTTCTCTCTTCCGAGGGCGGATACGCCTCTCACGCTCCGGTAGTTGCCCGGAGCTTGGGAAAAGTCGCCCTGGTGCGCACCGACGCGGTAATCGGCGCTAAGTCTCTTGATTTAAACGGAAAGGTCATAAAAGAAGGGGACTACCTCACCATGGACGTGCCGTATTACGAGGAACCCCGTTTATTCGTGGGCAAAGGAAGCCTCACCAAACCCAGTCAGGAAGAAAGCGGACTCCTTGAGTTCCTTGAGGTCGTCCAGACCAGGATATCGGGAATCGATGTTCACGCGAATGCAGACCAGCCGCGGGATGCCCAGCTTTCCCGGAAATTCAACGCCCGGGGCATAGGGCTGTGTCGAACGGAACACATGTTTTTCGACGAGAGCCGCATAAACCGCTTCAGATACATGATTCTCGCAGATGACACGGAATCCCGGGTGAAATTTCTGGATGATCTGGCCAAGGATCAGACCGGTGATTTCTACGAGTTGCTGAAAATTATGGACGGTTTTCCGGTAACCATTCGGCTGCTCGACGCGCCGCTTCACGAATTCCTTCCGGCCGACGATGCCGGCATGAAGGCCTTTATTGCCCAGGCAAAAAAGGACAAAACCGGGCTGACTGCCAAACACATTACCGAACGAAGCCAGCTTCTGAGAGAATTTAATCCCATGCTGGGCCATCGGGGTATTAGGGTTGCGATTTCCTATCCGGAAATCTACCGCATGCAGACCCGGGCGATTTTCGAAGCGGCATACAAGCTGCTTGATGAAGGTTTGGATCCCAAGCCTGAAATCATGATTCCCCTGGTGATGAACCCCAATGAGCTGAAGGTAGTGCGCAACGGGAAGAAAATCGAAGGCAAACATATATTGGGCATCAGGGACATAGAAGAGCAGGTGCGTCGATCACATCCCGAAAAGAGCCTGGAGTACTCGGTGGGAACCATGATCGAATTACCCGCCGCGGCGTTAAACGCTTCGTCCATTGCCCGGTACGCCGACTTCTTTTCCTTCGGAACCAACGATCTGACACAGACCACCTACGGCATCAGCAGGGACGACTTCAATACCTTCTTCTCGGACTACACCGAGTTGGACCTGCTGCCCGCCAATCCCTTCAAAGTACTCCAGCCGCAGGTTAAGGAGCTTGTGCAAACCGCTGCCCTGCGCGGACGTATGGTGCGGCCCGATTTGAAGCTCGGACTGTGCGGTGAACACGGAGCCGAGCCGCAGAACATCGATTTTATCGCCGAGACCGGATTGAACTACGTGTCGGTATCGCCCTACGGCATTCCGATTGCAAAACTGGCCATTGCACAAATGAATTTACAGGCAGCCAAAGGCTGAGGCCGGCGGGCTGCTTCGGCACACAAACGTTAAAAACCGCGGGGTGCAATCACTCCGCGGTTTTTTCTATTTCATCACATAAACCGGACAGGGCTTTCAGCAGATATAGTTTGATGAGGGTCTCCGGAACGTAGCAGCTCTTGGGAAAATTCGACAGGAGGAACATGAGGTTTTTCTCTGCGGCCGAGCGTGCTCCCGGGCATATCAGGCCTTGCTGTCTTTCCATTTTTAACAGGCCTCGATAAATCGCCCGGTCGAGGGAGGTGCTGCCGAGGCGATATAGCTTTTGGGCTTTCGCTTCGTCACCGATGTATACCTGATGCTCTTTTGGTTTGATCAGGAGGTTTTCATAGAAGGCCTGGGCAAAGTCCCGTATACCCCGGATTTGCCGGTGCTGGATGGCCGACCCGGGCATTTCTCCGCAAAGAGCCAGGCTTTCGATGACGTGAGACAGCTTGCGCATGAGAGCCCGGTAGCGCTGCCGCATGCTGCCCTCTTGCCGAAGATAAATCTTATCCATGCCTTCAACGTAGTAGCTGTGAATAAGATCGAGAATCATATCGTAAATATTGGCAATTCTCGCCTGGGTACCCAGGGAGTACCCCGAGTCCTGGGTGCTTTCGGGCTGGCTTTCCTCGTTTTCCCGGGATTCGGCGCTTGCTTCGAGGCTCTCCTGGTATGCCAGTATGGCCTGGTACGCTTCAGTCAGCCGAATGGTCATCTGGTGTGACCAGTCGCTTCGGTGGCTGTTCAGATCCGGGTGATACTTTATCAGCAGCCGTTTGTACGAGGCGTTGATTTCCGCGGGAGAAGCGCTTTGCTCAATTTGGAGTATTTCGTAGGCTGCACTGACTTTCATCACTTTTTTCATCTTAATTCAGCACAGACAATCTTACAATGATTAGAATAGGGGTATTGATACTCGACGGAGGTAATGCATGGGATTGCTTGAAACATTTAAGGCGTATCAGGAACATCGACTGCCCGACCAGTACGGGTACATCCTCTCGGTTTTTTACCATAATCATTCGACGTATACCCGGTATGAGCTCATTTCCTTCGGAAACGTCAAGGACATCTATACTTCCGATGAGGGGCTGGTTTTTTCCGCCGAGGGCAGGAAGCTTTATCTTCTCGTTCAGCCGGCGGGCTATCCTACAAGCCACATTGAACCGGCATACAGGCCCGATGCCGAGCGAATACCCTATCGCTTCAAGGAGCTCATAGATTACACCACGAACCGCCAGGATCATGTATTTATCGGGGCCGAGCCCATTGTCACCTACACGAACTTCACTGTGCTCAAGCCAATCGGTCAGGATGTAAGCTATGTTTTTTTCCCCACGGAAACTGTCAAGGAAGACATCCTCGAGTTTTTCCGAATTTCAATATGGAAACAGGCAAGGGTTCCCCAGTCCGACGCACGGAAACTGCTTGACCCCATAGGCAAGGTCTTCGACAAGTTGCGGCTATCCGACGGATCGTTTTAGGGTCGACCGGAGATCTGCTTACTCTTCAAAGTTTTTTGCGGTCTCCCGGTGTTCCCGAGCCATTGTGACGTAGTCCGATGCGTTTTTTCTGATTTTCTCCAGCATCGCATCATCCACGTTTTTTACCGCCTTGGCCGGGCTGCCGATAATCAGTGATCGGGGAGGAAACCGTTTTCCTTCGGTAACCAGGGAGCCGGCGCCAACCACCGAACCCTCGCCGATGTCTGCACCATTGAGAATTATGGCTCCCATGCCGATCAGGCAGTCATCCCCGACGGTGCAGCCGTGAAGTATGACACTATGGCCTATGGTGACCCCGCTGCCGACGATGCACGGCTGCTCGTGGTCTACATGGAGCACCGAATTGTCCTGAACGTTCGTCCTGCCGCCCACCCGGATCGGCGCCATGTCTCCCCTGAGGGTCGCCGAGTACCACACCCCGGTGTCCTGCCCGAGAACCACATCGCCGACCACCTCGGCATTCCAGGCGATAAATTGCGCCGCCTCGGTCTGCGGTCGGATGTTCTTATAGCTGTGTTTCATAGACCGCATAGTATCAACGGCTGCTTCGGACATTCAAGGGTTTTCGCTTCCTCCGCTACTCTTCCCGACAGGCGGTTCGGGCTGCTTGTCGATATGAGACTTCGACTGGGCCAGTTCCCATAGATGTTGTATGTGCTCAATATTCATGTCTGTCACGGTATCACGGAATGGGGACAGGCTGGCTACATGCCGCTGCGGGATTCCTCATGGCTCAGCTTGCCTAAGCGGACAATGCAGGCAGGTGATCCTGTCGGCAGTTCGGGCCCCGAAGCGCCTTCACAGCTGCCGGAGCCGGGGGAAAAACCTAAGGAACTGATGCAATCACTGTCCTGATTGGCGATGAGCAATAGGCTTCCCTCGCCGTTGAATTCCATGTCCCTGGGGGTTTTTCCCCCGCAGGAAAACTCTCCGCCAGGGCTTAGCGCCGGGTTTCCTGACCCGATATAAAACACTGAGATGTGATCGGTAAATCTGTTGGCCACTGCCAGGCTTCTGCCGGAAGGGTGAACTTTGACTGCCGACGGTGCAGGGCTTATAGACATAGTCGCGGCCGCCGGGGAAGCTGAGTTCTCTGACCCGGCTGTACTTGGAATATCCTGAATGACTTTCAAGGCACCGGTTTTCACATGTATTTCAGCGGCTACTATTCGGGGAGCGAGCTCGCAGAGAATGTATGCCCGTGGGGTATGCCGGTTAAAAGCCAGGTGCCGAGGACCGTACCCCGGCGGGAGCTCCAATGCGGCTGTGGGCGGACCCGCAGGACGGCCGAGTGAATCTACACGAAAGGACCAAATCCTGTCAGTTCCCAGGTCGCAGAGATATAGGCAATCAGACCAGGGTGAGTGCAGGGCCTGGTGGATATGCGGGCCCTCCTGTCTTTCCGGGTCGGCCCCGGAGCCCTCAAAGGAGATCATCATTTCCTCTGTTATATTCCCGTTATTGCCCACCCCGAAGGATGCAAATTTTCCAGCGCCGTATGATGATGCGTACAGAGCGTTCGAATTGGGTGCCAGACTGATATGACAGAAATCGAAACCCGGGCCCTTCTTGCTTCCCATGTGGTCCATCTGGCCGTTGTTGCTGATGCGGTGCCAGTTTACCTGCCCCGGGTCGTCACCGGCTTCGCTCGAAGAGTATAGAAGCCCCCGTGTCCCATCCCAGGCGGCGAAACTCGGGTTCTGGAGCGTGCTATCGGCATCACATGCGCTGAGAACCGAACCCGCAGATGCGGCATCCAGGGCGATTAGCTGCAAACCCCTGCCTGCGGCCCGGGGAACATGGGGGAGGGAAGTCGTGTAACTGCCTACGGCGAAATATTCCATATCCGCGATTCTATCACAGTCTTCGGCTCACAATGAAAAGAGAGGGCCGACATGTGTCCTGATTTGCCGGAGCTCTGGAGGATTATGTTGACGCCGCTTCCTCCAAAGAGGATAATTTAGGCTCTGCCCCGAAAACAGCTGATTTTCCGGGGGCATTTCAGGAGTGAACATGAATATCTGGTATATCCTGCTTGCGGTTCTGATAATTCTCCCGGTGCCGATGATTGTGCGGAACAACATGGTGCCGCGGAATCTCGGCCCGGATGACAGCGGCAGGCTCGGTGAGCTGCCTTCCAGTCCGAATGCAGTTTCAAGTCAAACCGATGATTTGTCCCGGAGGGTTGAACCCCTGCCGTTTATCGGAAGTCTCAGCGAAAGCCGTCAGCGGCTTGTGAGGGCCGCCGAAGCGTACGGACGGGTGCGGCTCATCAGGGACGAGCCCAACTACCTCCACATGGTGTTTACCACCGCATTGATGAGATACAAGGATGATGTGGAGTTTTTATTCGTTGAAGAAGACCGAACCATCCACGTGCGAAGCGCTTCGCGCATCGGGTATTCCGATATGGGGCTTAACAGAAGCCGCTATGACCAGTTGCGCCTTTTCTACTTGGAGAATCCCGAGCTTCCCTGAGTTGTGAAGGCCTCTACAGGGTAATCCTACGCCCGGTCAAAGCGGCCGGCGTTTAAACCGCCATGTTACCTGCTGGTCACCTATTCACCTGCCTAAAGGTGATCTTCCATTTGCTTGTCCATCTGTTCGATGTGGTTGACCACTGATTCTTTAAATATGAGCAGTTGCTTTTTTACCTCATCGGTGGGATAGGTTTCGATGTGGTTTATCACTTCGTGAATCGATTCCCTGAGAATTTTATGCTCTTCGCGGTGTGCGCTGAGGTAATCCGGGGGCATTCCCGAATCGGTCATAAATTGTTCTTCTTCCAGAAAATGAACCGCCGCGTGTTTATAAATATCGATCATGAGGCTTAATAGTTGGGCACGGCTGGTCACAGACTCAACCTGTCCGAGGCGGTTTATTATTTCATCGTGGGCGTCATCTATTCTGCTATTATTGACCCGGGGAATAGCCGGTTTGCTTGCATCCATATTAGTCATAGTATATCTCATAATCCTCGGTTTCTGTGCCAGATAATTACTACAGTAATATTCATGATCGTCTCGATATATACGGATTGGTGAGGCTGCCTTAGAAAAGGTTATATCCGTTTGCGGTCCAATAGGAGCAGTCGATCGCGTAGAGTCGGCATATCCTCGGATTCCATCCATATCTTTTCGAAATCCTCATGCCGGATGATGTGCACCAGGCCGGAAAGTATCTTCAAATGATCGTCGCTCCGCTCCTGATTGCCGATGATGCCGATCATGGCCCTGATGTTCTTGTGATTTTCATCAAAGAACATTCCCTTTCTGCACCTCAGAAGGAAGACGTGAATGTCCTTGTCGCCGGGAATAAGCACATGGGGAATGGAAACGAATTCCGAAAGGGCGGTGGACATGGAAGCTTCCCGCTCTTCAAGCATGGATGTCAGGGTTTCAGAGGGGATGCCGGTGTAGGGAGCGAGGGCGCTTCCCGCCGCCTGGAAGGCTCCATGAAGGGTTTCGGGGTGATCGATATCAAGCATCATTGCCTTTTCCAGAAGACTGTCCGCCAGGTCGTTGGCCAGATCATTCCTGGTACGCAGAATATCTCTCAGCTCGCTTTCCAGCCGGTCATCCTGGAGCTGCCGGTCAACTATCCGCTTTAAGAGGTGCAATGCGGCGAACTCGTACTGGGAGCGCTGCTTGCCGTAACTTAAATACATCAGCAGCCCGACTCCCGCAAAGAGGAGAAGAGCCTCGAGCGAACTTATTCCCAGTTCGACAAGAAAGTAGCTCATAAGTACCAGGGAGAGAACCGGAGTTAACGGATAACCCGGTATCCTAAACTGCGGGCGGTAGTTTCTGATGGGGCTTTCCCGGAGGATGATAAGGGCTACATTGATTGCCATGTAGGAGAGAAGTATTACCGTTGAGGCCAGCTTCACAAGGCTCTCAAGAGGAATGAGAACCGCGATGGCTATACCTGCTCCGGTGAGAAGGAGCGCTCCGACTGGAATGTCCCGGCCGCTGGTTTTCGCGATACCCGGAGGAAGCAGGTGATCTCGGGCCATGGCCAGGGGATACCTGCTGGCGGCCAAAATACCCGCATTTCCCGTGGTGACGAAGGCCATTGCTGAGGCAACAGCAATGATAATAGCTCCGGCATTGCCGAGGAGGATGCCCGCGCTGTCGGCAATCGGCGTGAGCGATCCGGCGAATATGCCGGGGGGTAATACGGCGGTGGTGGTGAGCACCATGGCGACGTACAGCACGGTGATAATAATGACCGACAGCAGCATGGCCCGGGGAATTACCTTTCCGGGGCTGCGCACTTCCTCGGCGAGGGTGGTAACGTTGAGAAGGCCGCCGAAGCTGACAAAAACAAAAGCCGCATTGGAGAACAGGCTGCGCATCCAGGCCATGGATCCGGCAAAGCCGCCTTCCTGAACGGAGGCTGATTGCTCAGCGCCGCCCCCGGCGAGGGCGGGCAGCCAGATTCCCCTGTCAAAATGCTCCAGGTTCCAATTGGCCGACCCGACAACGATGAATCCTGCCATTATGACGAGCAGCGCAAAGACCAGAATAATTTCCAGGGTTACGGCTTCGCCGGTACCCAGGAGATTGATGAGCAGAAACAGACCCGTGAGGACCAGGGCGGTGAGGCGCGGGGGCAGGCCAAAAAATACCAGGCCGAGTTCCGCCAGGCCGAACACTGCGAATGCGGTTTTTAGCATCAGGGCGAGCCAACTGAGCAGGCCCATTATGGTACCCACCGCCGGCCCCATGCTTCTGGTGATGTAAAAATAGTCTCCGCCGGCCTTGGGCATGGCGGTAGCCAGCTCGATAAGCGCCAGACTTGAAAGCAGGGCCACGATGCCTGCAAGCAGATAGCTGAGGCTGACCGCCGGACCGATTCGGGAAAATGCGAGGCCCGGAAGAATAAAAATCCCGCTGGAGATCATGGTGCCGCTGGCGATGGCGAACAGGGCTGTGGTGCCGATTCCCGGATTGCTCCGTTTCATAAGCCGCTCCTTTTTTTATGTACGCCGTGGCGTTGATCGGATGAATATTAGTATAATACCAATAAATATTCTGCCGTCGATGAGGACATGTATGAAAAAAACTAATAATGAACCGCGTTACAGCACCGACATGACCGGAGGGGTGGAGCGCATGCCGAACAGGGCCATGTTACGGGCCATCGGATTCGAAGATGAAGATTTTCACAAATCTCTTGTAGCATTGGCATCTTCCGGGGCTGAACTCAGTCCCTGTAATTTTCACCATGACGCCCTGGCAGCTGTCTCGAAAGAGGAAATAAACCGGATCGGGCTGAAGGCCATGAAGTTCAATACCTTTGTGGTGACTGACGGTCAGGCCATGGGTCATGAAGGCATGAAGGCAAGCCTGATATCCCGGGATTCAATAGCTGATGTCATCGAGCTTGTTGTCCGGGGGCACGCTTTGGACGCGATTTTCGGAATCGGTGGCTGCGACAAAACCATACCCGGAACCGTCATGCCCATGGCACGGCTGAACAGGCCTTCTATTTTCTGCTATGGGGGAACTATCAAGGCGGGAAATCACCGCGGCAAAGCAGTGGATATTGTGTCGGCCTTCGAAGCCGTGGGAGCCTACAGCTCGGGAAGTATAGACGAGGAAGAGCGCTACCAAATCGAGTGCAGCGCATGTCCCGGCGTTGGAGCGTGCGGCGGAATGTATACCGCCAATACCATGGCGTCGGCCATGGAGGCTATCGGCATGAGCCTTCCCGGAAGCTCCAGCATCCCGGCGGTGGACAAGGCCAAGTCCGAACATATGCGTGAGAGCGCCCGCGCCCTTGCCGATCTGATCGCCCGGGATATCAAACCACGAGACATTATGACGAGAAAAGCCTTTGAAAATGCCATCCGGACAGTAATGGCCCTGGGCGGGAGCACAAACTCGGTGCTGCATCTCCTGGCACTGGCGAGGGAAGCGGAGGTTTCCTTGAGCATCGAAGAGTTTAATTATTTCCACGACACCACGCCGATGCTGGTGGACATGAAGCCCGCCGGGCGCTATGTCATGGAGGACCTTCACCGGGTCGGCGGCGTTCCCGTGGTAATGAAGATGCTTCTGGATGAGGGACTTCTGCACGGAGATTGTCTTACCGTGACCGGAAAAACCGTTGCGGAAAATTTGGCCGGCGTCTCCACCAACCTCGAGGGCCAGGACGTTATAAAGCCCTTTTCCCAGCCGGAAAAGGCCACCGGGCCCATTGCCATCCTGTTCGGGAACCTGGCTCCCGACGGCGCTGTCCTTAAAACCTGCGGGCTGAAGGTCACTGAGCACAGCGGGCCCGCCAAAGTGTTCGAGGGAGAAAAGGCGGCCCTGGATGCCATTCTGGCGGGGAAAATTGTCGAAGGCGATGTGGTCGTCATCCGCTACGAGGGTCCGAAGGGCGGACCGGGAATGCGTGAAATGCTGGCTCCCACCGCGGCCATCGCCGGTCAGGGGCTGGCGGGCAAGGTGGCCCTGCTTACCGACGGCCGGTTCTCCGGCGGCAGCCACGGTCTTATTGTCGGTCACATTACGCCTGAGGCTCAGGTGCGCGGACCCATCGCGGCCTTGAAAGATGGCGATGTCATTTCCATCAGCCTGAAGGATAAGACCCTCTCGGTCGACCTGTCGCAGGAGGATATTGAAGCGCGGGTTGCCGACTGGAGCGAACGGGATCACGGGTACCATCGAGGCGCCCTTGCCAAGTTTGCCAGATTGTGCCGCTCAGCCAGCGAAGGGGCGGTGACCAGTTGATGAATTCCATATAGTCACCAGATTTCGCAGAATCATTCTTGATTTTTATCTTTAGCTATTCTACTATATAGGGTAGGGGGGTATTCTATATGAGCGTCAAGCAGTCCGCCAGAAAGGCCCATCATTCCTATAAAACCAAAGAGGCCATGCTCACCCGCCTCAAGCGAATCGAGGGTCAGATCCGGGGAATCAGCCGGATGATCGACGAGGATGTATACTGCGACGATATACTCCATCAGTTTATGAGCGTCGACTCGGCAATCGCAGGGGTCAAAAATATGCTTCTGGAAGCCCATGTGAAAAGCTGTGTAATCGATCAGATCCGCGAGGGCGATATTGCGGTAGTCGACGAGCTCATGAGCACCATTGCCAAAATGAGAAAGTAAGGCCGGAGAGTAAGGATGTCGGCTGTGCAGCGCCTGGGGTTAACGCCCGGGGCAAGCCGGCGAGAAACAGGAGGAATATCGTGGAAATTTCCCAACTAAATATAGAAGGCATGACCTGCGCTTCATGCGTCGCTCATGTGGAGAAAGCCATTTCCCGGCTTGACGGCATAGATATGGCCAATGTCAATTTGGCGACGGAAACCGCCACCGTAAGCTATGACCCGTCGAGGGTTGAAGTATCGGGCATAATCGAGTCGGTCCTTCAAGCCGGGTATTCTGCGAGCCTGCGCTCCCAGGATGACGATGAAAACGAGATGAAGCGGCAGGCCGGACTGCGAAAGCTTCGGAATCTAACCCTGATTTCAGTGCTCCTCAGCCTACCGCTTTTGGCTGCCATGATTACCATGGTGATTCCGGTTCCCGGGCTGATGTTTCTTCACAACCCATTGTTCCAATTCGTTTTTGCCACCCCGGTGCAATTTATTATCGGCTGGCGTTTTTACCGGGCAGCCTTTCTGTCATTAAAGGCCGGCAGCCCGGGAATGGATGTGCTGGTAGCGTTGGGAACTTCGGCTGCTTATGCGTACAGCATCGTCAACGGGTTCTTCGCAGACGCCCTGGGAATAGCCGGAAGCGGTTTGTACTTCGAGGTCTCCGCAATGGTCATTACGCTGGTGCTCCTCGGGAAGTATTTCGAATCATTGGCCAAGGGCCGGACATCCAAGGCATTAAAAAAGCTGTTGAACCTTCAGCCCAAGACCGCCAGGGTCAGCCGGGGGGGCGAAGCGTTAGAGCTTCCGGTCGGCGATGTGCAGGTCGGCGATCTGGTTCTTGTCCGGCCCGGAGAATGCATACCGGTGGACGGCGCAGTGGTATCCGGTTCATCAGCGGTGGACGAAAGCGCGATAACCGGCGAAAGCCTGCCGGTGGAAAAACAGGCCGGGGATCAGGTCTTAAGCGGAACCATAAATACCCACGGCAGTATCAGCTTCGAAGCCCTCAACGTCGGCAAGGATTCAATGATTTCCCGAATCATCTCTATAGTGGAGGAAGCCCAGGGCTCCAAAGCTCCCATCCAGCAGGTGGCGGACAAGGTTGCGGCGATTTTTGTTCCCGCAGTCCTGGCCATCGCGGGCGTGACCTTTCTGGTGTGGTGGCTCGCCCTGGGCAACGGAACACAGGCCTTTGTATCAGCGGTGGCTGTTCTGGTGATAGCCTGCCCCTGCGCCCTCGGTCTTGCCACGCCGACGGCCATTATGGTGGGAACCGGGCTGGGAGCGCAGAAGGGAATTCTCATAAAGAACGGCGAAATCCTTCAACAGGCCGGTGAAATTGATGCGGTGGTCCTGGACAAGACCGGGACCGTCACCAGGGGAAAACCCGAATTGGAGGGCGTTTTTCCTGTGGAAAAAAGTAAGCGGCACGATGAGCAGTCGCTTCTGATCCTCGCGGCCAGTCTCGAACAGTATTCCGAGCATCCTTTGGCACGGGCCGTTGTCGCTGCCGCAGAGGAAAAGGGCTTACAGCTGGAAGCAGCTGAAAACTTTACCGCATATCCCGGAAAGGGGATCGCCGGAACTATCGCAAATACGTCGTATCGCATAGGCACCTCCCAGTTCCTCATTGAGGCCGGAATATCGCTGCAGGAAGTCGAGCAGCAGAAGACCGCTCTCGAAAATAACGGAGCGTCGGTGGTGCTCATATCCGACGATGAGAATCTTCTCGGCATGTTGTCCATCGCCGATCAGATTAAGGAGGAATCCCGTGAGGGAATCCGTCGCTTGAAGGAGGCGGGGATCTCCGTCTATATGATTACCGGAGACAACCGGGGTACTGCCGCCAGCATTGCAGCCAAGGTCGGCCTCGAAGAGCGTCATGTCCTGTCCGAAGTACTGCCTCAGGACAAGGCCGGCGAGGTGGCAAGGCTGCAGCGCGAGGGACGGAAAGTGGCAATGGTGGGTGATGGAGTTAACGATGCGCCGGCCCTGGCAAGCGCCGATACGGGAATCGCCATGGGGCAGGGAACCGACATTGCAATTGAGAGTTCGGATATCACCCTGATTCGCGGAGACCTGAGAGATATCGCCCGAAGCATCGCCTTGTCCAGAAGGACCATGTCCAAAATCAGGCAAAATCTGTTCTGGGCCTTTGGGTATAACTCGTTGGGCATTCCCTTTGCTGCCCTGGGCCTGCTCAATCCGATGATTGCCGGGGCTGCCATGGCATTCAGCTCGGTGTCGGTGGTGACCAACTCCCTATTGCTTCGAAGGGCGGATATTGACCGTCTCCCCGGAAAACCTAGTCGAACAAAGAACAAGACAGCTTTTAAGGCTGCAAAGGAGAAGAACAGCATGATTGAAGTTAAGGTTAGCGGCATGTCCTGCAATCACTGTAAAATGCGGGTTGAGCAGGCGGCAAAAGAGGTCGCCGGCGTCGGTATGGCGGAGGTCGATTTGGATGCCGGAGTATTGACGGTCGATATCAGCGGTGACGACAGCGCTCAAATATTGGACAGCGTCAAGGAAGCGGTTCGAAACGCGGGTTATGAGCCGGCACAGGCCTGATGTCCCTCGGCTGCTGTGCCCGGTAGCCGGCCCATGTTCGGCGGCTGATCGATGGCGGCCCATGGTCGGCGGCCGGCCGCAGGGACGTGATTAACCGGCGATGTATATAGTAGTCTTTGTCGAATGAGCATCCCACAGTTGCTGATTATTGCGGGCATCATTGTCGCCGCGGGTATTATTGGGTTTATAGCAAAATACCTTCTCATTCCCGATTCACATATTATTACCCGGCTTATCCGGGAGGCATCCGCTTTGCCTCCGGCGGAGGGAAAGGTTCACCTCGACCTACGCTACCGGGGAGCATTGAGACCCGGCGCGACCATGGATATATATGAGCCATTGGGTTCATTCTCCTTCAACGCGGCGCCGGTGGTGGTATTTCTCCACGGGGGCTCGTGGATACACGGCGATAAGGTCACAATCCGGATTATCGACCGCTTTTTACAAAGAATGCGAAGCGAGGGCTACTTCGTGGCTGCGGTTAACTACCGGTCTGGACTCTTGGGAGGGTTTGCCGCGCCCCTGAATAATACCATGTCGGCCCTGGATTGGCTCGATAAACACTCCGAACGATACGAATTTGATCCGGCGTCCCTCGCCCTGTACGGAATATCCGCCGGTGGCCAGCTTGCTCTGATGGCCGAATCCCGGCTACGTTCCCGGGGTGTCGTGAAATTTGTCCTCGCCGAGTGCGCGCCCGTCGATTTACCGGCGATGGCTGCCGGGGACGCGTTCGAAAGGTCTTCTTTCCTCGGTATTCTGCCTTCGGTTTACCTCAGGCGTCACAGCCCCGTTCACCAGGTAAGTTCGGATATGGCTCCGGTGCTTATTTATCATGGCGATGCCGATGAGGTGGTTCATGTACGACAGGCACATTTGCTCAAAAACGCTATTGATGCCGCCGGCGCTCATTCGGAGATCGAAATCTATCCCGGCGGTACCCATGCCTTTCTGGGAATGCCCGATTCCCTGTGGTTTGAGCAGGAAACCCGGGCTCTTCGTTTTATGAGGGAGCGTTTTGGACCACACTGAGGATAGGCAGCTGCAATCGCCCCATCGCCTGGCTGAGTACCCTCATCAATAGGGCTTTTTCTTTTTCCGCGCGATTATTTGGAGAAAACCTTTGAGAAAGCGTCGGTTCATCATGCTGATCAGTCCGTCGACGAGGGATGAGCTCATCCCCCCCAGCATGGCAATGCTTTTTATGGGCATTTCCCGCACCATTGCGGCCATCATTTCCCGGGTCTTCTCGTCGGCGTTTTTTCCCGCCATCTTTGATATTTGCCGCTTAGCGCCCCAGTACAGAATGCCGCCGACCAGGGTTTTGCTCACGTCCTCGAGGGTCGAAAACCTGCTGAAGGGAGTGCCGCGGGGAATGTCCCGGGGCGGAAGGCCTTTGCCGTAGAGCCCGGCGAATGGCCCCTGGTCACTCAGATCGGCAAATACTTTCGTCGAAGGCTCATAGTAGCCCGGTGCCCTTTCCTTCACTGTCCGGGCCCAGGGGGAAAGCTCATCGCCGTTTTTTATATTCAGCACTGCCTGTAGCCGGATATCACGGGATGACGAGCCGATAAGAATTTCAAAATCACCGGCTTCAACGGCCCATTTTTCCGCCCCGGCATCCCAGAAGCTGAAATCCCGGCGGGTGAGCTGGAGAATAAGCTCCCTGCATTCTCCCGGTTCCAGAGAAATCTTTGAAAAGGCTTTTAGCTGCTTGTCCGGCATAAACACGCTTGACTCGATATCCCTGATATAAAGCTGGACTATTTCCTTCCCGCTGACGCTGCCGCTGTTGCAAACGGTAAATTTTGCCTGTACCGCGCCCCCGTCATCGGGTCCGGTGATGGAAAGATCCGAGTATTCAAAAACCGTGTAGCTCAAACCATGGCCGAAGGGAAAGAGCAGGGGGGTGCCGGCTTTGTCATAATAGCGGTAGCCCACATAGACGGATTCCGCATAAACCACGCTATTCGTCCCGCCGGGAAAGTTCACCGTTGAGGGCACGTCTTCGAGCCTCAGCGGGAAGCTCTCTGCCAGTTTGCCGCTGGGGTTTACCCGACCGAAGAGCAGGTCGACTACCGCAGAACCCCAGGCCTGTCCGCCGAGATAGGTCTCAAGCACCGCGCCGACGTTTTCTATCCAGGGCATTGTCACCGGAGAACCGTTGGAGAGAACGACGATGCAGTTCAGGTTAACCTTGGCAACTTCTTCTATGAGCCGCCGGTGGCCATCGGGCAGATCCAGATGCTTCCGGTCAAAGCCCTCGGATTCGGAAATATCCGGCAGTCCGGCAAATATCACCGCGGTCTCACATCGGGCCGCAACGCTCACTGCCTCCTGAATGAGCTGGGGATGGGCTGCTTCGTCGTGGGCCCGATAACCCGGGGCATAACTCAGCTCCGTTATATTTTTGCAGAATTCAAGCATGGCGTCCCATGCGCTATCTATTCGTGTGGGCCGTATCAGCGAGGATCCCGAGCCCTGGTAGCGGGGGATTTTTGCGAACTCGCCGATGACGGCCAGGGAGCCGCCGGCTTCCAGCGGCAGGAGCGAATCGTTTTTTAGCAAAATCGCCGATTCGGTGAGAATTCTCCGCGCCGCCTGATGATGATCTTCTTCGTCATAGCGAAAGGGCTCAGAAAGGGTTTTGTAGGTTCGAAGAACCACAGCGAGTATTCGCCGCACCGCTTCGTCGAGAACCTCTTCAGCTAGGCTGCCGCTTCGCACCGCATCGATAATCAGGGATGTGTTGTGTTCTGAAGGTCCCGGCATTTCCAGTTCCTGCCCGGCAATCAGACCTTCAACCCTGTCGTTTTCCGCCCCCCAGTCGGTGACAACGAAACCCCGGTGACCCCATTCCTTTCTTAAAATGTCCGTGAGGAGGGTTTTATGCTCCGAGCAATATACGCCGTTGAGCCGGTTATAGGCGTTCATTACCGTATCCGGTTTTCCCTCTTTGACAGCGATCTCAAAGCCCGTCAGATAAATTTCCCGGAGAGCCCGGTTATCGACAATGGTATCGATGGTCATACGGCGATGCTCCTGGTTGTTCGCCGCGAAGTGCTTGAGGCTTGCGCCGATGCCCCGTTTTTGGACCCCTCTTATGTGGGCAGCCGCCAGTTTTCCGCTGAGAACCGGGTCTTCGGAGAAGTACTCGAAATTTCGCCCGCATAAGGGCGAACGCTTTATGTTCGCCCCGGGACCCAAAAGAATTGCAACCTTCTCCTGGCGGCATTCGTCGGCCAGCAGGCTGCCCATTTCTTCGATGAGCTCTTCATCCCAACTCGAGGCGATGGCTGCGGCGCTGGGGAAGCAGACTGCCGGAACAGACTCGCTGAGGCCGGCGTGATCCCCTTTGCCTTCCTGCTTTCTGAGACCATGGGGACCGTCAGTCAGCATGATGGAAGGTATGCCCAGATCTTCATAGCCGACCAGGTTCCAAAAATCCTTCCCAGAACACATTTGTGCCTTCTGTTCAAGGCTCAATCTTCCGAGAATGGCGTGGATGTCCGTGCTTTGCTTCTTCATGTAGGGTCTCTCTCTTGCTCGATTGACGATTTACTGCTAATATGCAACATCGTGTTGCATAACACAATAACACGGCCTTTGTGTCTGGGCAAGGAAAATAGCGGAGAGAAGAAATTCTGCATGGGAGGGCTGATGATACCGTCGAAAATGTCGGTCAAACGGGACAATGAGGAATTCCAAAGCCCCAAACGCCGGGAGCAAATTCTCGAAGTCTCCAGGGACCTGTTCCTGGAGCGGGGTCTGGATAAAACCAGCATGAAGGACATTGCCCAGGCCTCACAGATAAACCGGGCAACCCTGTACCGGTATTTCCCCGATTTAGAGCGTATTGCGGTCGAAGTATCCATCGGCATATTACGCGAGGATTTTTTTCCCGTGCGGATTGCCGGCGATAGTAAAAAGCGCTTCGCCTCGGCAATAATGGCGATGATCGATAATTTCCACACACTCAAAAAGCAGTTCAGTTTCTTTGCGGTATACGACAGCCTGTATACCGACAGCAGTCGCCTCCCCGGCGGAGAGACCAGCGCATGGTACGGCCAACAATTGTTATCTCTCCTGGGACTTGAACCTGGCGAAGAGTCGGGCGATGTTCCTCCCCTCAATGCGGCGCGGCTGATTATGATCGGTAATGCAGTCATGAGCTTTCTCAAAACCCTTGCCATTCGCGGACGTATTTTGGAAGAAGAGCAGGGTGTGGGAGTCGATGCCGAATTGACGCTGTTTAGGCAGATGATCGCCCGGGAGCTGGCAGAATCCTAATGAAGCTCAGGGAGAAGGGCTGCGGCCTCGGTATCGAGAAACAGTTCCGCTGAGCTGCAGGACCTGAGAATGCGCCGGGCCGGAAGCTGGGAATCCGGGGAATCGCTTTTCTCGGCGCACACCCGGCTCAGAATCTCCGCCTTTGCCGAACCGGTTACCAAAAAGCTTATCCTCCGGGCGGCGAGGATTGCCGCCTCGCTGATGCTCACCCTCGGCTGTCCGGTTTCAGGATGGGCGGCGGGAAAGTAAAGCAGGGGAGTGCCGTCCATGTCAGTCTGGGCGGAAATGGCCTGTCGGCCGGGGAAAATGGATGCGCAGTGCCCGTCGCCGCCGATACCCAGAATTACCCAATCAAACCGGGGCAGGGTGGGCCCCTTCTCCCCGGCGGGGTTTTCGCATTGCAGCAGGGTTCGAACATGTCCGGCGTATTTTTCTGCGGCCCGGGCGCTATTTCCGTCGCAGAATATTGGGTGAAGATTGGTTTTCCGTATGCTTACCTCGGCAAAAAGGGTTCTGAACGCCTGACCAAAGTTGCTCTCCTCACTTTGCTGGGGGACGCAGCGCTCGTCGCCCCACCAGAAGTTGAGGTTGGTCCAGGCGATTCGTTCTCTCCAGGGCTGTTCCGAGAGCATTTTGAACCATTGCAAGGGGGTGCTTCCCCCGGATAGGGCTATGTGCGCCGGAGCAGTCTGACGGCTCATGGCTTCCAGCTCAGCGGAAATTTCGGTGAGAAGGTCATGAACGTTGTTTTGCATCCGGTAGCGGGCCATGGTTATAGCTCGCAGTAACTGGTATCTGCGAGATTTTTACAGGGATAGCGCCAGCTTCGCTCATCGCTCTCGATCATTTCATGGGACTCACGGGGACCCCAGGTTCCCGCGGCGTAGCCGTAGAGGGGGTAATCCCCGCGCATTCGCTGAAGAATGGGCTCCACGTACTGCCAGCAGGCTCGGACCGCATCGCTGCGGGCGAACAGGGTGGCGTCGCCCCGGGCGGCGTCGAGCAGAAGCCGTTGGTAGGCAGTCAGCAGATCTGCGCCTTCCAGATCCTTGTAATGAAAGTCCATGGAGACTTCCTGGGCATCGAATCCCGACCCCGGCTTTTTCAAGCCGAATTTGATGAGTATGCCTTCATCGGGTTGTATGCGAATAATAAGCTTGTTTGCGATGCCATTGGTAAAAAACGCCGGATGGGGAGTTTGCTTGAAGTGTATAACCACCTCGGTTACCCTGGTCGGCATCCGCTTGCCGGTCCGAATGTAAAAGGGAACCCCGTTCCAGCGCCAGTTATCGATATGTACCTTGAGGGCGACAAAGGTCTCTGTCCGCGAAGAGGGATCGACCCGGTTTTCATCCCGATAACCTGCTACCTTTTCCCCCCGGATCTGCGATTCGGTGTACTGCCCCAATACCAGGTTCTCTTCCAGATCCGAGTCGCTCAATGGGCGGAGGCATTGGAGCACCTTGAGAACCTCATCCCTGGTGAAGCGGTCATTGATGACCGCCGGCGGTTCCATAGCGGTCATAGCCAAGACTTGAAGCAGGTGATTTTGAAACATATCGCGCAGGGCGCCGGTGCCGTCGTAGTATCCCCCCCGCTGCTCGACTCCGATCGATTCGCATGAAGTGATTTCCACGTGATCGATGTATCCCCGGTTCCACAGGGGTTCGAACATGCCGTTCGCAAAACGGAACACCAGAAGATTCTGCACGGTTTCCTTGCCCAAATAGTGATCAATCCGGTAGATGTTTTCCTCATCGAAAAAGCGGTGTAGCAGATCATCCAGTTCGGCGGCGCTGCCTAGATCAGATCCGAAGGGCTTCTCGACGATGATCCTCTTCCAGCCGTTTTGAGGGTCGGTTAGGCCGGCCTGGTGAAGAAGGGCCGGGATTCGTGAGTACAGCGTCGGCGGCGTTGCCAAATAATACAGATAATTCTGGGGGATCCCCTGTTCATCTGACATCCGATGTAATCTCTCGGTCAACGTGGAATATTCCCCGGCCTCGGCGGTCTCCATGGAATGATACCAGACTCTGGCCAGAAAACCGTCTATCCGCTCGATTTCCGCCCTTGACTCACCGTAAATATCCTTGAGAACCGAGCGCTGCTTGTCTCTGAAAGATGTGTCCTCGAACTCCGTCCTGCCGATACCCAACAAGGCAAAGTTCTCTGGAAGGCGCTGGTGGACGAAGAGATCGTAATAGGCTGGAACGAGCTTGCGCTTGGTCAGATCACCCGATGCCCCGAATATCACGATTATGCTGTCTTCAGGTTTTTCCATACGTTCTCTCTCATCCTCCTGGCGCTTTGTAAAAGGGTAATAGGAAGCCCGGAGGGAATCAAGCTGCGCGCGGGGCTTCGGCGCAATTGTATATCCCGGGTGATAGGGGTACCATGTTCTGCAGCTCCGCCGTGCACAGGTATATATACGGCGGACAGGAGAAAGTTACGGTGTTGCAGCTGGCCCAGGTTTTCCAGGACAGGATGGTTATTCAATGCGATAAAGCCCTACGCATTTTCGGCAGGGCGGATACCCAAGGGGTGCTGAAGCTGCTGGTAAACGGCAAAAGCCTGGGTGAGGCTCACATCGAGCCGGGGGAGTTTTCCTGCGTTTTCACCTCCCGGGCCGCCTCCCGAAGCAATACCCTTGAACTGCATTTTGGGGATGAAGTGCGGCAGTTCACTGATGTGGCCTTCGGCGAAGTGTGGCTTGCCGGCGGGCAAAGCAATATGGAATTTCCCCTGCGGTACGACCGTAATTACAAAAAGATTCGCCAGAATCTCTCCGATGCGGACATACGATGCTTTGAAGTACCCCGCCGTCGTTATGAAGACGAAAACCTTGGGTCACATAAAACCTATTTGGGTGTGAATACCTGGCGCAGTCTCACGCCAACAAGCTGCGGGGATTTTTCCGCCGCGGCACTCTACTTCGCCCTCGAAATACGGCGTAATCTCGGCGTTCCGGTCGGCATTATCAGCTGCAATTACGGGGGAACCTCAGCCCTTGCCTGGACCCGGGAAGAGTATCTGGCGCAGGACGCCGAGCTGGCGAAGCTGATAGATGCGCACCGCAGCCGTGCCGCCGGGATAGGTCCCGAAGAATATGAACGGCGGGAGAAGCGCTACGCCGGGCTTCAGCGGGGATGGCTTTGGCGGCTGTTCAATCACCTTCTTATGAAGGGATTGCCCTTTTGGGTGACCCGGATACTGGGAGTGGCAAAAAACCTTGCGCCTCAGCCGCCGGTCGGCCACAAGTCACTAAACCGGCCCGGAGGCTTGTTTTCCACCATGGTATCGCCGATTGCCGGATACGGCCTGCGCGGGATTCTGTGGTACCAGGGGGAATCAGATGCCGACCGGGCCGGGCTGTACTCCCGGCTGTTCACCGCGACCATTTCCTGCTGGCGCGATGCCTGGGGCGAAGACCTCCCCTTCCTGTTTGTGCAGCTGGCTCCCTTCCTGCGCTGGATGAATAGCCGGGGAGAAAAATTCCCCGCCCTCCGGGAAGCCCAGCAGAGCTGTGCAGATGAAATTCCCGGTGTGTGGATGGCGTCAGTAATGGACGCCGGCATGCGCGATGATATCCATCCCAAAGACAAGCAGCCCGTGGGCCGCCGGCTTGCCCTTTTGGCGCTGGCGTATATGTACAATGCGGATGTGCCCTGTGAGTCCCCCCGCCTGAGGTCTGCCCGGTTTGTATCTGAATCACTTTATGCGACCGGCTGCCCGACGAACGGCAGGTCCGCGGGCAAATCGGGACCCTTGCCCGGCGGCACAGCAGACGGCAAGTCGGAACCCTTGCCCGACGGCACAGCAGAGGGCAAGTCGGGACCCTTGCCCGGCGGCACAGCAGACGGCAAGCCGGAACCCTTGCCCGGCGGCACAGCAGACGGCAAGCCCGCCAGTCAGTCGGGCCCGGTACTGGAGCTGACATTTGAACACAGCGGTGACGGGCTCCAGCTGAGGCAGCATTGGGTACGCACGGGTAAACCCTTCTTCTTTTTGCCCCGAAGCTATGAACCGAGGGGGAGCATCTGCACTGCCCTTGAAATCCGGGACGCCCAAGGCAGCCTGATCAAGGTATGCCAGGCCCATGCGCAGGGCGAGCGTCTCCTTCTTCAGCTCCGTCCGGGCTTTGCTGCTGGGCCTCTGGACATTGTGTTCGCCGGAAAACCCTGGTGCCGGGTCAATCTGTACAATAGCTCTTGGTTGGCCGCCCGGCCGGAATCAATCCGCCTCAATTAGCCCTACGGTACATTAGCGTTGTACACGGCCGGACCCGTCGCCCTTGAGCAGGGCCTCTACCTCCGGCCTGCTGATCAGCGCCACGTCTCCGGGAATCGAGTGTTTCAGACAAGACGCGGCGACCGCAAAGCGCAGTGCAGCTTCGTCATCCTCGAGGCGGGTGAGCCCGAAAATCAACCCCGCGGCAAAGGAGTCTCCTCCGCCGACCCTGTCCACTATGTCGGTAATATCGTACTTCTGGGATTCGATAAAGCGCTCCCTGTTGTGCATCACTGCCGACCAGCCGTTTCGGTCCGCCGAGTGGCTTTCCCTCATGGTAATGGCAATTTTTTCGCAGCCCGGGTACCGGTCCAGAACCTCGAGACATATATCCCGATATCGCCGGGTACCCAGATCGGCATTTCCGACCTCGGCCCTGGAGCTGATTCCCAGGCTCTTTTGGCAGTCCTCTTCATTGGCAATGGCCACATCGACGTATTTCATTATTTCGCCCATCACATCCGGGGCGGATTTCCCGTAGTTCCAGAGTTTTGCCCGGTAATTGAGATCGCAGGAGACAGTGATGCCGCGGCTTTTGGCTTCCGTGACTGCCCGTAGGCTGAGCTCGGCGCCCCGGATTGAAATGGCCGGAGTGATGCCGGTAATGTGAAACCAGCCTGCGGCATGGAAAACCATATCCCAGTCAAAATCATCGGGCCCGGCCTCGCTGATCGATGAGCCTTCCCGGTCGTAAACCACTCTGCTTGGTCTCTGGTTTGCCCCGGTCTCAAGGAAGTAGCTGCCTACACGGCTGCCCTGCAGAATAACTCGCGATGTGTCGACTCCCCGGCTCCGAAGAGACGCAATGGCTGCCCGGCCGACCGGATTGTCCGGCAATGCGGTGATGAAGGCCACCGGGGCATCCAGAAGTGCCAGGGCTGAGGCAACATTTGCCTCGCCGCCTCCAAAGGTGGCTTCAAACGTCGGGCTCTGGAATAAGCGCTCGTGGGATGGGGCTTTGAGTCGCAGCATGATTTCCCCAAGGGTGACAATTGTGCTCATGGTTTCCGTACATCCCGAATGATGGCCAAAGCTTCCCGGGTCAGCCGCGCTACCTCGTCGAATCTGCCCTCATCAATCAGCTTCGAACTGACAATCCACGATCCTCCGCAGGCCCATACTGAGGGCAGCCGGAGGTAATCCCCGATGTTTGTATGATTAATGCCTCCGGTGGCTAAAAACCGTGCGTCGGCGTATGGAGCGCTTAAGGCCTTGATCATCGATATACCGCCGGTGGCCTCAGCGGGGAAGAATTTTACCACTGACAGCCCCCGCTGCATGGCGAAATCAATGCCCATGGGATTATTCACTCCTGGGTATACGGGTATTTCCTGTTCCAGGCAGTAGTCAACTACTTCCGGATTAAAACCCGGACTGACGATGAACTGAGCCCCGGATCCCCGGGCAACTTTCGCCTGCTCGACGCTCAAGATCGTCCCGGCTCCGCATAAAATGCCCGGGCGGCGGCCCCGAATTTTTTCCATGGCTGCGGCAGCGGCGCCGCTTCTCATGGTAATCTCAATTATGGGAAGGCCGGCTCCCTCGAGAGTCTCCGCCAGCGGCACGGCATCCTCGGCATTACTCATTTTCACAACGGGAATGATTCCCGCTGTTCGGAATTCTTCGGCGATCATTCTACTTTTTTCATCACCGGACGCTTTGCTCATTGCTTCTCCTTTGGGTGGTAACCCATTGACCGTGAAATATCATCAGCACAGCTCACCGCGAGGGGCATGTAGTCATTCCGTTTTTGCTCGAAATCCCCAAAAAACGGAACGCTCAACGCCGCAATAACTTCGCTTCGGCTGTTAAAAACGGGTGCAGCGACTGCATAGATACCCAGGGTTTCTTCCTGGTAATCGCTGGCTATGCCGTTCTCTTTGACCTTTTCTATCGCCAGGTCCAGCTCGCTGAGGCTTGTAATGCTGAATGGAGTGCGGGCTTCCAGTGATGAACCATCGTCTAGTCCCTGACGGTAGCGCTGACCTTCACGGCTGAGGGCAAGGAGCAGCTTTCCCGCCGCGCCGATGTGGGGAGGAAACACGGTTCCCGCATCAAGGGTGATGCGTATGGGAGACGGACTCTCACAGCTCGCCACCGGATAGACACGGCCGCTCCGCAGGACGCTGACTTTGACCATTTCCTCGATTTTCCCGCTCAGTGATGCAATATGAGGACCGGCAGCCGAAGCAATATCAAGCCCTCTTTCGGCCCGGGCGCCCAAAACCATAAGCTTGGGTCCCAGGGAGAACCCCGAAGCGCTCTGCTCAAGGTACCCCCGCTCCTGCAAACTATTCACCAACCGTGAAACCGTCGCTTTTGCCAAACCGGTCTTCACGCATATCTCGGATTGGGTCAGTTTGGCATCTGATCCCGAAAGACAGCGGAAAATGAGGTCCATTTTATCAATGGCGGGTACCGGGGAAAGCTGGTCGACCATTGGTATGTTATATCCCCGGGGATAAGCATTGTCAACAGAATTTCATATATAAAACGAGGTTTCATATATGAAACTGACCTTAGGCAGACTCAGGTTTATTGACCTGGAAATCAGCTGTTTTCGGGGCACGCCATTCTTGCTGCGGAACGGTTCTTACACTATAACTGTGCAGATGGATATCAATACAATGCTCAGCAGGCTTCCCGCCATGGCAGCAGGGCATAAAAAAGAGTTCACTGAGCTGGTTAAGAAACTCAGGAAGCGCCGGGCGGGCGACATTGAGTCGATAGTTGAGACACTTCACCGCCGGGCATTCGATGAGATTTCCTGCCTGGAATGCGGTAATTGCTGCCGCAGTCTTGGCCCCCGGCTAAACACCCGCGATGTCCAAAGACTCTCCGCTAATCTTGGTCTGACGACCGCAGAGCTTGAGCTGCGCTATCTCAAAATCGATGAGGATGGCGACCGGGTATTTCAGGCGATGCCCTGTCCCTTTCTCGGCGAAGATAACCACTGTTTTGTCTATCAAAACCGTCCCAAAGCCTGCGCTGAATATCCCCACACCGAAGGAAGGCAGATCAGAGGCAGGTTGAATCAACTGGTGAAAAACAGCGCATATTGTCCGGCGGTATACCGGATGCTCGAAATGCTTAAAGACGACGGCATATAGGCTTCAGGCTGAAGACGACCCGCATGTCATAAGCGCGTTACCTCTAAGCGCCAGTCGAATAATCGACTGGCGGAACAGGGCTTCACCGGCTACAATAGCCCAAAAGGGGCGGCGAACACATCATGAACAGCACTACCTACCTTCACATTGACAGCGACGACAAACTATTTTCATATATGTCCCGGCTCCGTGAACAGCGGATAGAGGAAATCGCCATGGATTTCGAAGGCGAATTTAATCTGCACGGCTATGGTGAAAAGCTCTGCCTTATCCAGATTTTCGACGGCCGGGATTTTGCCATTGTCGATCCTCTGCGGGTCAGCGTCAAAGCCCTGGACAACTTGCTTGATAATAAGATTATCAAGTTGTTTTTCGACGCTTCGTCCGACCGCCTGCTTGTCTATCGTCAGCATGGAGTTCGGCTCACCTCGGTGCTGGATCTCAAGCATTACCTCAGCGCTCTTCAGTGGAAAAAGACCGGGTTGAATCATGCATTGGAACAGATGCTGGGCATAGGTATCGAGAAAAAATACCAAAAATACAACTGGATGCGCCGGCCCATCGATCCGGCTGCCATGGAATACGCCCTGGAAGATGTCAGCCATTTGTTCGCGTTGCGGGACGCTCTGCACAGCCGGGTGAGCAAGGAAGGAAAAATAGACAAGCTTTTAGAGGCGATGGTTCGGGAAGATATCAATTACGAAAAAAAGAGCGTTCCGTCCATCCAGAAAAAAAGCCGCTACCAGAAGTTTTCATCTGTGCAAAAAAAGAGGGCCGACGCGATTTTCGCTGCCCGGGAACGCATTGCCGCCCAGGTTGACTGGCCGCCCCACAACGTCCTGGCCAATGACGAGCTCCTGACTCTGGCGGAAACCGCTTCCTCAGGTGGCGATCTGCCGGTCAGCCGTCGGCTCTCGGCGGATATCCGCCGTCGCCTCATTTCCGAGATTCGGGAAATTCTCCGTGATTCGAACTATTAAAAGATATTTATACAAGATAGACAATTTAATCCCTAGTTTTTATCCGGATGAGGACAATCAGAAGCGCTGAGCTGTCGCCATTTTCCCTCCAAAGCCACTTTTTGTCTAATAAAATAGCTTTTTTGATGCAAAATATTACTAAATCTCTATTAAATAGCAATAAATTGCTATGTATAAAATACCCTTTTTGTTTGACTGTCTTTGAAAGACCTGCCATGCTTTTGCCTGAGTGAGGATCGGATTGGTACAGTATTAACAGGAAGGCCCATGAAACGGGTGTATTATATATTGTACATACCCGATCGAATAAAATCGTCGTATTAACGCCTAATGAACGCGAATAGAACACTTTATCTCCTTGAATCTCTGGGTCGGTACTTCACATCGAATGTAATGACATCGGCAAAAACCATGCTCTCCCTGTTGATTTCATTCGTGTTTCCCTTGCTGGTGTTCCAATTCGATGGCTTCGTCAGGGATCAGCTGTCGTCGAATCGTTTTTACGAACCGGCAAAATTGGCTGGTGTAAACATCAGCGGATTCCAAGGGCTGTCATTTACCGGCCCGGAAAATGTAGAAGATTCCCAATACCTGTTCTTACAGATACCGAATCTCGGATCAATAGTCCGCATTGTGGTTGACGGTTCGGTAGTACAGCACCCCAGTACTTATCTTTCAAAAGACAGCCTTCGAGTCTTCAAGGTTCCGATTCTCCGGGGAAGATACTTCCAAATAGAAGAACTGAATGAAGACTTTCATGTCTGCATACTTACGCATTCGATGATCTCCGAACTACGTCTATCAGTGGACGTAGGCGATGCCATTGAAGTCAATGGGTGGAAGTACCGCGTCATTGGAATTACGGATGCTGGATTATTGCAGAATTACATTATTTTTCCCATATCCAGTTATCTGCCTCTGAATGGCCCATCCGGTACTCGAGAAGCTAGTTTTTTCCTCCGGCTCAGGGAGGAATACAGCGATGATATCGAGCGTTCCCTCTATGCCGCATTTGAGGCGAGCTATCCGGATGCGCATATCGAATTGTGGTCTTATGAATCATTTGACTCGGCCAATGAAAATCGTGCGAACAATGTATTAGTGATCTTGTTCTTCGCGGCATTCTTAGTCTACCTGTATACCCTATCAAACCTGTCTGGACTTATTCTTCTCGAGTTTCAACGCAGCCGCTTCGATATCGGAGTGAAATTGTCTTTCGGAGCGACTTTTTTTCATATCTGTTTGGAATATTTCCTTAGGTATCTGTTGATCTCGATGCTGTCAGCCGTCATTCTCGGGATGCTGATCCCGATAATAAACGTGGTTCTCGAAGATCAGATTGGATATGTTTTCCGAGTGTACGATTCGGTGTTGTGGGGGCTTTTTACATTCCCCATTATCACCTCCGCTGGAATAACGATGTTTATCCATTGGCATTTAAAACGCCTCGGTATCAAACAGGTGCTTCATTCATGATCCATTTGTTTAGGCTGACCTTGTCACTGCGGCAGATCATGAGGAATTTCTCATTGTACGTTCTGATAATCCTCGGTCTTGCGATCTGTTTCGCCTTTCTGATCGTCAGCAATATCATCCATGAAACGATACAAGTCCACTATTCGCAGTTCACCCGATCTGAAGACTACTATGCGTTTTTTCTTGATGGGACATCCGCGGAATTCACTTCTGATGATCAGCCCGTATTTGATCAGGCGTTGAGTTTCGATTATTCCGACTTCCTCTACCTTTCGTCGCTATTGCCGACGGAAAATGATCTGAAGTTCTATATCCGGATAAATAGTACGTTATTCGGGCCAAACCTTGAGGATGAGGTGAAGAACCTGGTAGTGATTTTGGCTGCCGACCCGGTTTTTGCATCGAAGTATCAATTCGATGGGGCTGTTCCGGCATTTTTTTTCTTTGGTACCGAAGTGCTTGCCACCTTGCTGCGATATAGTTCGCAACCCCTTAACGGAGATTTTCCATTTAGATACGATAAGCGAGCGCAAAGCTTTGATTTTTTCGGCAGACAGATTAATAGAGACGCGATAGTCGACATCTCAGGTAGCTCCGATTCGCCGGACCGACCTTTATTGGTTTTTGCGAACAATGAATATCATTCAAACCCCTGGAATGACGTAATCTTCGCTTCACTTGACGTTGATGGGATGGCAATTGAGCGGCAACTGGAAGAATCCGGATACCGATTCGCCAAAAGCCTGAGCATCGGCAATACGGCATTTTATGAAAATTCCGATACAAATGCGCTCTTTCTTGAATATCTCAACCGGAAATACGCAGATCAGTACCGATATAGATTTATTCAGCCGGTGACGGTGTACCAGCCGAGAATCGATGAGGCCATGTTCTATGTCCGCCTCCTCAGAATCTTCGGCATCCTCAGTATCGCGATTATGGTTGCGAATACTGCTAATACGTTCTCCGCACTGTTTCTCACCAGGCAGCCCGAGATCAAACTCAAACTGTGTCTCGGCGCTTCACTCCTGGGGATTTCCATTGAATGGCTGTTCGAGCTGATGATCGTTATCGCAGCGGGATTCGTGCTTTGCGCAGGGCTGCTGATCATCGTCTCTCCGGTGGTGGTCGAACAGTTGGATGTGCGGCTGTCCGTCAACTATTGGGATATTCTGATGCTGGTTCCGGCGATCTCACTGCCAGTATTGTTGACGATTACAGGTCCAATACTGGCTATCGACCGGATGAGGCCGGGTAAATGACAAGGGGAATTAAATGATACGGCTTGAAAACGTCCACAAGGATTATACCGATGTAACCCCCCCATTGAGGGTAATTAAGGGGATTGATATGCAGATTTCAAGAGGGGACTTTGTCACGATATCCGGAAGATCAGGTAGTGGAAAATCGACGATATTGAATCTTCTGGGTTTGATGGATCGAATTGATTCGGGCTCGTACAGTTTCAATGGAGCGGAGGTGTCGCAGCTCAACCATCGGCAGATGGCTGAATTTAGGAATCGGAATATCGGGTTCGTTTTTCAGTCCTTCAATCTGATTTCATCGCTGAACGTAATAGAGAATATCGAATTGCCGTTGGGATATGGGAACGTGAAACGAGCGCTAAGGAAAGCAAGGGCTTATGAGCTCCTACGAGAAGTCGGATTGAGCGGAAAGGAAACCATGCATCCGCATCAACTTTCGGGCGGACAACAACAACGTGTTGCCATTGCTCGGGCATTGGCGAACAACCCAGATGTGGTGCTCGCCGATGAGCCGACGGGAAACTTAGATTCCGTCACTTCGTCGCAAATTCTGGATTTGTTTTCTAAACTTCATAAGTCTCTGAATAAAACCTTCGTCATAGTGACTCATGATTCCGAGGTAGCTCAATACGCCGATAGGGAAATTATTATTAATGATGGACTTATTTACAAGGAGTAATTGAAATGAAAAAGAGCTGTTGGCTGGTTATTGCCTTTGTTGGATAGGTGATTTCAGCTCCTGTGACGAGCTCATCCTAGACATGGGATCAGATACCCTCCTGCTACAGCAAAGCTGCCGGTCACCCCTCATATCCCTTGAAAATCTGGGATAAACCGCTACAGTGTGTCGTATGAGCAGTCCGGTTGCCGCGTATATACCGTTGTTAACATCCCTCATACTCTTTAAGGGGATCAGTCCAGAGCTTCTCACCCGGTATTTGGAACGCTGCGCATGCTCGATCAGACATTACCGGGAATCGGAGGTTATCGCCCTTTCCGGAGACCCCCTCGAAGAGCTGCTTATTTTGGTTGATGGCCGCCTGAGCGCGGATTTCTTGTCAATCGAGGGACGCAGCCTCAAGGTTGAAAATCTGCAGCCACCGGCCCTTGTGGGCAGCACGGTTCTCTTCGCCGAAGATAATGTTTTCCCGGTTCAGCTGACCGCGGTCATCGATTCGGTCATCATCGCCATATCCAAGGATGAGCTGCTGCGGATGGTCATGAATGATCGGATCATTCTGGAAAATCTCCTGCGGGATTCGGGCAACCGCCTCAGATTCCTCGCGGACAAGATTAAGTTTATACAATTCGACTCAATCGAGAAAAAGACTGCGGGATTTTTGATCGATCTCAATCGAAGAGGAAGAACCGCGGAATTTTCCCTGCCGTACAGCGTTCAGGAGCTCTCCGAGCTCTTCGGGGTGGCCCGGCCCTCCTTGAGTCGGGTCCTGGGGAATCTCGAGTCCCAGGGGATAATTGCAAAAAGCGGAAAAACCGTACGCATCCTCGACAGCGACGCCCTTAGCCGCCTTCTCGACGAGTAGAGAATAATTATGATCTTTGTAACATAGGTTACGGCTATGTGAGTCTGGCTCAGGTATACTCTCAAAAAACAGAAAAGGCGGTAGGCCATGATACGGGATATCATCCAGATTGACGAAGAACTTTGCAATGGCTGCGGAAATTGCGTCCCGGGCTGCCACGAAGGCGCGTTGAGAATAATTGACGGGAAGGCCCGGCTAATCAGCGACCTCATGTGTGACGGTCTGGGGGCCTGCGTGGGCCATTGTCCCACCGGGGCTATGACGGTGGTAAAACGTGAGGCAGAGGCTTACGACGAGGGCAAAGTGATGACGGAAAATATCATTCCCGCAGGCGCCAATACCATTTCCGCCCATCTATCCCATTTGCTGGATCACGGTGAAACCGAGTTCTATGATCAAGCCATTGCGGTGTTACGAGAGCATAATATCGATATTCCCGCCCACGGCGAAAAAGACGCAATGCCAGCCATGAGTTCGGGATGTCCGGGTACCGCGGCACGAAGTTTTTCTCCTGCGGCAGATTCCCGGCGGCATCCGGTTACCCGGGGCCGACAGACCGTTATTCCGCCGGTTTCCGATTCCGCGGGGGGGCCGGCTTCTGAGAACTACTCGCCGGGTAATGAGGCTATATCTTCACAGCTTGGACAGTGGCCGGTCCAGCTGCATCTGCTTAGCCCCGCTGCCCCGTACCTCAAAAAGGCGGACCTGCTGCTTGCAGCGGACTGTACTGCCTACGCCATGGGCGACTTTCATCAGCGCTATCTCAAGGGAAAGAGCCTTGCGATTGCCTGCCCGAAACTTGACCAGGGACAACAGAATTACATCGATAAACTTACTGCCATGATTGAACAAGCAGAGCTCAATTCCATCACTGTTCTGATGATGGAGGTGCCCTGTTGCGGCGGACTGCTGATGATGGCCCGCAGCGCTGTCCGCCAGGCATCGAGAAAACTGCCTATCAAGAAGGTCATCGTTTCCATCCGGGGTGATATCCTCGACGAACAGTGGGTGCTGGATCCCTAAATGGTGAATAGTTCGCTTTACCGGCGCATCGCCGACGAGTACGCCGACCTATTTCCTTCTTCCCCCGAAAAGATAGCATTCGCCGAGTCTTTAGTAAGCGAAACCCCGGCTGTACGGATTCTCGACATCGGATGTGCCAGTGGCGAGTTTTGCGTTTCCCTGCACAAAGCTGATAGGACCATACGAGGCATAGATCTCGATCCTGCAATGATAGAAGCAGCCAGAAGGCATGCCGCCGAGTCCGGAGCACCTGAGATGACGTTTACCCAATCGGAAATGCTGGAGTATCTCTGCTCGGCGAAAACCGATTCAATGGATGTTATTTTTTGCATGGGGAATACCGCCGCCTACCTTACTGATCGTGAAAGCATACTGGTTTTTTTTGAGAACTGTCTCCGGCTTCTGTGCGCCGGCGGTACTCTGGTATTACAGCTTCTCAACTATGACAATCATGTGTTTGCTCCGGGGTATGTGTTTCCGCCGTTAACGGGCACTAGTCTGCATATGTACCGAAGTTACCTGCGCGCAGAGTCTTCAGAACATCTGGAATTCCACACAAAAGTCACTGATAGCAAAGGAACTACTGTCATTGAGGACCGGCATATTCACCGTAGGACCGGTAGCGATGAAGTAGAAGCACTGGGGCGTGAAGCAGGATTCGAAATGGTGAGGATTTTCGGCGGATATTCCCGCAGCAAGCCCAGCGACGGAGATTTTTTCCGCCTTTTTTTACTCAGTTCTCCACGTTAAACAGCCCCCGGCTTCCCGGGGGCTGAATTGGCAGTTCTCTGCTGCCTTAGCGAGCGGCCATCATTGCTTCGACGTCTGCGGCGACCTCGCCGGTTGCCTTTATGTTGAATTTTTCCACCAACACCTTTGCTACGTTGGGCGAAAGAAAGGCCGGAAGGCTGGGTCCGAGCCGGATTCCCTTCACTCCCAGATGAAGCAGCGCCAATAGGACGGCGACGGCTTTCTGCTCATACCAGGCGATGTCATAGGATATGGGCAGATCATTAATATCATCCAGGCCGAAGGCCTCTTTGAGCTTGAGTGCTATGAGGGCCAGGGAGTAGGAATCATTGCACTGTCCCGCGTCTAAAACCCGTGGTATCCCGCCGATTTCACCCAGATCCAGTTTGTTGTACCGGTATTTGGCGCAGCCGGCGGTGAGAATAACCGAATCCGATGGCAGCGCCTTCGCAACATCGGTGAAGTAACTCCGCCCTTTCTGCCGTCCGTCACAGCCGGCCATAACGATGAACCGGGAGATGCTTCCGTTCTTTACCGCGTCCATTACCTTGTCCGCAAGAGCGCCGACCTGAGCATGGGCGAACCCGCCGACGATGCGGCCGGTCTCAATTTCTTTCGGAGGGGGGCAGCTTTTGGCCCGCTCGATAAGGGCGGTGAAATCCTTCGATCCGTCCTCCGCCTCCTCGATGTGAGAAACCCCCGGGTAGCCTGCCATCCCGGTGGTAAAAATCCGGTCGCGGTAGCTCTCTTTCACCGGAACAATGCAATTAGTAGTCATAAAGATGGCGCCGTTGAAGGTTTCGAATTCCGAGGATTGCTTCCACCAGGCGTTCCCGTAGTTTCCGACGAAATGGGAGTACTTTTTAAAGCCCGGGTAGTAATTGGCCGGGAGCATTTCCGAGTGGGTGTAGATGTCCACCCCGGCATCTGCGCTTTGCTCCAACAGCTGTTCAAAGTCTTTTAAGTCATGGCCGGAGACGAGAATTCCCGGCCGGTTTCCAACGCCGATATTCACCTCGGTTATTTCCGGGTTTCCGTAGCTTTGGGTATTCGCCCGGTCCAAAAGGGCCATTCCGGCGACGCAGGTTTCGCCGGTTTTGAGAACCAACGCAGTGAGGGCGTCGGGATTCGACTCGATTACCAGGGTCTCAAGGGCTTCGATCATAAAATCCCAGACGGTCTCATCTTCGAAACCAAGGACCGACGCATGGGTCACATAGGCCGCAAGTCCCTTGAGGCCGTAGGTCGTGAGTTCTTTGAGGCTGCGGATATCTTCATCCGGCTCGGATAAAACGCCGATTTTACTCGCCTTTTCTGCCCATTGGCCTTCTTCAACTGACCAGCTTGCGCAATCATGGGGGAACTCCGCCCCGGCTTCATGCAGGCGAGTCCGGATTTCCAAGACTTCCCGGATAAGGGCCGCGAGTCGCTCATCATCGAAGTTGGCGTTGGTGATGGTTGCAAACAGCGCTCTGGCGATAAATCGGCTTACAGATCCTTTTTGACCGGGATCTATCTGGGAGTTTTTCGCCGCTGCCCCGGCGAGTCCCGCTACGCCTTTGAGGGTGTAGATGAGCAGATCCTGCAGGTTCGCCGTTTCTCCGGCTTTACCGCAGACGCCCCGAATTTCACATCCTGTCCCCTTTGCGGCTTCCTGACACTGATAACAAAACATATGTACCTCCTAAAGCTTCTGGTAGTGCTCTCACTACCATAGGTCCGTTAGCCTCAGGGGTCGGTAACATATGTTACCGTAAAGGAACATTTATTTTTTTACGCTAAAGAGGAAGCTGCGCCGCTAAGGGTTTACGAAATCAGTGTTTTTCCAGAGCCGCCGACGGATCGCGCCGGTAGTCGGCGATAAAGGTTGAGACCTTGGCTTTTATCTCCCTCATCACCACTTTGGTGCCCGCAAGGCGTTCATCATGGTTTCCGCTGAATGAAGAGGGATCCTTGAACGGCCAATGCATCCGTTTCTCAGTGCCGGGGAAGAGGGGGCATTTTTCCGCCGCCTCGGGATCGCAGACGGTAATCACATAATGGTAGCTCTTCCCGGCGTTATAGAGAGCCAGGGCGCTGCGGGTTTTTTTACCGGAAATATCGATGCCTTCGTCTTGTAATGCTTCGACGACAAATGGATTGAGCGTACCTGGCTCGATTCCCGCGCTCTCGGCGATGAACAGATCGCCGGCATAGTTTTTAAAGAACTCCTCGGCCATCTGACTTCTGGCGCTGTTGTGAATACAGACAATCAATACGGTCTTTTTCATAGAGTCATTAGACATGTGCTTCTCCTTTTGCATGTCGGTCGGTAAATGAGGCTCGGGTTCTGTTTGCAAAATTCACCAGCAGAAGCATTATTGGCACTTCTACCAGGACTCCGACAACCGTCGCCAGGGCCGCCCCGGAGTCCAGCCCGAACAATGCGATTGCCACGGCTACCGCCAGCTCGAAGAAGTTGCTGGCACCGATGAGGGCCGCCGGTGCTGCAATGTCGTGGCTGGTTTTCCACAGATATGCCCAGAAATAGGCCGCGGCAAAAATCAGGATGGTCTGGAGAACGAGGGGGATGGCAATGAGCGCGATGTCCGCCGGATTGTCCAAAATCGTCTGACCCTGGAACGAGAAAATGATCACCAGGGTGAGAAGCAAACCGGCAGTGGTAACGCCGCTAAACCGCTTGATAAACACATTGTTGAAGTAATCGCTGCCCTTTTTGCGGATAACGTGTATTCGGGTCAGAGCGCCAAGGGTCAGGGGAAATACGACGAAGAGGATCACCGAAAGAATGAGGGTATCAAAGGGCACCGAAATGTCGCTTATGCCCAACAGGAAGGCGACGATGGGCGTGAATGCCACCAGAATCACCAGGTCGTTTACCGCAACCTGGAGAACCGTAAACGCCGGGTTTCCCTTGGTGAGATGACTCCAGACAAAAACCATCGCGGTACAGGGTGCGGCGCCCAACAAAACGGCTCCCGCAATATACTGCCGGGCGGTTTCATCGGGAATCCAGGATGAGTACAAGACCTTGAAAAACAGCCAGGCGATGGCGAACATGCTGAAGGGCTTGATAATCCAGTTTGTCACCAGGGTAATGGCCAGGCCTTTCGGCACCCGCAAATGCTGGCGAAGCGAGGTGAAATCCACCTTCATCATCATTGGATAAATCATGAGCCAAATGAGTACGGCGATAGGTATGGACACATTGGCGTATTCCAGGGTGCTCAGAGCCCGGGGAAATGCCGGAATATAGACGCCGATGAGAACGCCGGCAGCGATGCATACCAGTACCCAGAGAGACAAAAACTGTTCGAAAAAGCCGATTTCGGCCTGCTGTTTAGACATGGGGGCTCACCTACAATTAGATATATAGCGAAATGTAGAATAAGCAAATTGATTAATCAAGAACCCCATGATAAATTTCCGGCGATGCAGCAAAGTATTGAGCAATTAAAAGCCCTCGGAGAGAGCAACCGTTTTCGTATCATGATGATGCTGAGATCCAGGCCGCTTTGCGTCTGTGAGCTCCTTGAGATTCTCGATGTCAGCGGCGCCACCATGTCCAGTCATTTAAAGACCCTGAAATACGCTTCGCTTGTGGAGAGCAGACGGGACGGTAAATGGATTGAATACCGCATCGCCGAGGACGCAGGTTCCCTCGTCGAGTACCTGTATGCAAGCTGCGAAGATACCGCACAAATCGACGAAGATTCCCGACAGCTCAAAATCATTGACCGAAGCGTCTGCTCAATCAAATCCTGATTTCACCGGCAGCAGTTACTAATCTCTAATGGAAGCTTGTTTGTTACGGCCGTATCGTTTGCTATTGCAGTCTCTACTGTTATTCCCGTCATTTTTATTAACGCTGTCTCTTTTGCTACGGGCGTTCCTGAAGGAGGGAAATTATCGCGCTGCTGTGAAGGGGTTTTTCAAGATACCCGATTGGCGACAGGTTCATGGCGTGGGCCATGGTGTCGGAATCGGGGTACCCCGACATAAATATGATTCCCGTGTCGCTGAACTCCCGAATTCTACCCGCGGCCTCTATGCCGTTGAGGTATCCCGCCAACCCGATGTCCATCAGAATTACATCGGGCAGCTGTTCACGGGCCACCTCCACGGCATCCTCACCTCGGGAGCATATTTTAACCACCTCATATCCGGCGGCCGCCAGCTCGCGCTGCAGGCACATTGCCGAAAAAAACTCGTCCTCCACAATGAGCACTCGCCAGTAATCACTCATATCCTGGCCCCGTAGGTATCAAGGGGGAAGGATATGCGGCAGGACATCCCATCGCCCCCTTCAAACGTAATTTCACCCTGAAGCTGCTGTTCGGCTATTGCCTTGATTGATTGCAGCCCGAGAGTTTCCATGTTGGCAAAGTCCAGGGATCCGGTGAATCCCACGCCGTTGTCCGAATACAATAATTCGGCGTGGTCTTCAGTTAGCGTACGGAGGGTCACGCTAATCCGGGCGTCTTTCATTTCGGGGAAGCCGTGCTGAATCGAATTAGTCATTAGCTCATTGAGGATGATGCCGCAGGGTATGGCGGTGTCGATGAGAACCTGCAGGGCCTGGACATCCAGGCTAAGCTCGATGGGATTTTGATCGGCGAGCTCCGGACTTGTCTGAATGATAAGCTCGGCGAGCTCCGTAATGTATTCCCTGAAATTGATATGGGACAGGTCTTGAGATTGATACAGTTTTTTATGTACGAGTGCCATGGAAAGAATGCGTTTTTCAGTGCTTGAAACCAGCCGGGTTATTTCCGGAGATTCGCCGAGGGTCGAAGCCTGAAGAACCAGCATCGAACGGATGACCTGGAGGGTATTTTTCGTCCGATGGTACAGTTCCTTGAGCAGCACCTCTTTTTCCGCCAGGGAAGTGCGGAGCTGCTCCTTTGCTATTTGCTCTTTGGTAATATCCTGGTTGATGCCGATCATTTTTTCCGGCTCATTATTTTTGCCGAATATCACGACGGCCAAGGATTTGATCCATTTTACCGTGCCGTCTTGCTGAACAACCCGGAATCTCGTGTCGAAAGGGGCCTCTCCTCGCAGCGCTTTCTGGATGAGTTCGCTGCTGTCATTCCGATCCTCTTCGTGGACTCCCGACAGCCAGGTGTCGTAAACCGGCTCGTTGTGATGCTTTTTGTCGATGCCGTATAATTCGTACATGCGGTCGTTCCATACCAGGCGATTGCTCGGAATTGCCCATTCCCAAATGCCCAAACCGGCAGCCCGAACGGCCAGGTTCATTCGGCTGTGCTGTATGCGTAGATCCTCGGAAATTTGCTTTAGATCGGTGACGTCCTGAAAAATGACTACCGCATGGGCGATTTCTCCGCTGTCGTTGTACACTGGCGCGGCGTTGGCAATAACGTGTAATTGCTGGCCTCCCGGTTGAGTAATTATCATTTCCTCCTGGCATAGCTCTCCCTTGAACAATGCCCGGGTCAGGGGTAGTTCATCGGGTGAAAAATCTGTGCCGTCGGGATGTCGAATTGACCAGTGCGATGTGTAGTCGGTGACTCCTAAGTCATCATCCAGTTCCTCGGCGGATTCCCCCTGTATACGAATACCCGCCCTGTTTACATAACGGATTTTACCATCCGGGGCATCGGCGATGCTGATTCCAAGAGGGCTTTGATCAAAGGCCGCCTGAAAGAAGGCTCTGCTCAGCCTCAGCTCCTTTTCAGCCAGGCTGCGCTTTTCAAGTTCCTTGCGTAAATTTTCCGACTTTGTGTTCAACAGGGAACTATGGGTGTCCAGCCGCTTGATCAGAATACCGACGAATGCCAGGAGGACGAGCATCAATGCCGCCCACAAGAGGCTGTAACCGGAAATATTTCTCAGAATGGTACCGCTGTCAAAACTTAAAAAAAATCGGAGGGGCAATGGAGATAACAGATCGGAGTTCAACAGAATTACGCCGCCCCGCATGGCCGGGAACGGAGAAGGCAGTGTTATCTCTTCCGCAGGAAACCTCTCCAGCTCATCCGACATAAATTCTTCCAGATTGCGACTGATAAAGCTCTCAGGATGGGGGGCGTGACTGAGTATTGTTCCGTCCCTGAGGGTCAGGGCGAGTTTGTATGCTGCTTCGCCGGAGGAAGTAGGGCTTAACAGCTCGGTGCTCAGGGTAACCGTCTCGAAATACTCTGGTCTCAGGGATGTCACAACGACGAAGGCCAGATTTCCGTCAGGACCGTAGTATGCCCGGGATATCGGCATTGCCCACCGGCCGTCGACCCGGCTTTGCACCGGGGGACCGATAAAAAGACCGGTTTCTGTACCGTTTGCGTGGGCGGCGAAGTATTGTCTGTCCTGTACATTGAGACCGACGGCTTCCCGGTTCGCCCGAGAGTCCATAAGGACCTGCCCGTCAGCTCCGACAATGAGGAACACCCTGATCATGGGAAGCGAGGCTGCCCGGTCTGCCATAAGCGCGTGGAGGTCGTCATCAGCTGAGGAGGTGAACTCGTAGCGCTCGGCTATGGACTGCATAAGACTGTCTGCGCTGACAAAAATTGTCTCCACTTGTTGGGAAGCTTTCCGCAGGTTATACCTCAGAAGGTTTTCCCTGGCCAGCATATTTGAACGGTAATCGCCCATGAAAGCCCTAATACTAAAATAGAGGGCAACCGCAACAAGTCCATAGAATAAAATCCACAGCAATCGGCTGGCATTCCCGGTTTTTATCTCACTGGTCACTTCATTTGCCTCACGGAAATACGGCTGGCTCTACACATCACATCTATTCCCATTCCAGTATCGCTTTGCCTGTGAATGAAGTCAAATAAGTGGAGAAATGCAAAAGTAGACTGTCTTACATAATCGGGGCGAAAATACGCAAGACGCTGTTCCGCAATCGCTTCAGCGGACCGATTTTCCGCAGTGATTCGGTGCTTACTTCGACACAATGTTCTCGGTCGAGGGCAAACTGCTCGATCAACGCGTGGGAAAAATCCGCGTCGTATATTACCGCGTTTACTTCGAAGTTGATGTGAAAGCTTCTCATGTCCATATTGCAGCTTCCCAGGGTGGCGTAGGTTCTGTCCGAGACGACGAATTTGCTGTGCAGAAACCCGCCGCTGTAGCGGTAAATTTTTACTCCGGCGCTTAATAAGCCCGCGAAGTAACTCTCGGCAGTCCAAAAAGGAATCTTCTTGTCCGGCACCCCGGTCATCATGAGGTGCACCTTCACCCCGCTCTGGGCTGCGGTGGCGAGCGCCATGAGGATAGTGGTGCTGGGAATAAAATACGGGCTTTGAATCCAGATTTCCGAGTTCGTATTGGTGATCATTTGGAAGAAAAGCTGCTCGATGTTCGGCCAGCGGGAATCCGGGCCGCTGAACGCCAACTGGACAGGGGTCCGGATATCGCCGGTATCCGCCTGACCGGGGAAATTCTTTTCATCCATTTCCAGGGCTTTACCGCTGCTGCCCCAGTCCGCAAGAAAGAGGGCTTGAAGAAGAAGTACCGAATCGCCGGTCAGCCTCACCGCCTTGTCCCGCCAACTCTCGAAATGGGTCCCTCCGTCAATATACTCGGCCCCCACGTTCATTCCGCCGAGGTAGCCGATTTTCCCGTCCACCACCACGATTTTCCGGTGATTGCGGTAATTGACTTTGAGCCGCGCCAGAAAGCGCCCGAGGTCGAGGAAGTAGGCGAATTCGATACCGTGCTGCTTTAATTCTCTCCGGTATTCCCGTGATATCTTATTGAAGGAGCCAAGCCCGTCGAACAAAAGCTTGATTTCAACCCCGGCACCGGCCCTTTCTATCAGCAGTTCCTTTATCCGCTGTCCGAGACTGTCAGAGCGCCAGATGTAAAACTCCATATGAATGGATTCCCTGGCAGACTTCAGGTCGCGGAAAAGCCGGTCGAATGCGCTGCGTCCGTCATTCAGAAGCTCGACCTCATTATTCACTGTCAGCATTGAGTTGTTCGCGGAAATCAGCATCCGCGCGCATTTGAACATGTCCGACTGTTCTTCCCTGAGCCCCCTGGAATTGAGGCGGTCGAAGTAGAGTCGTTGGCGGTCGAGGAGTTTTGATAGGTAGCTGGCAAAAATTTTCTCGGGGTGCTGCCGGACAATATTGCCTTTTTTCCAGTTGATGCCTATGAGGATATACAGGGCAACACCGGCCCAACGGAACAGGAAAATTACCAGCAGCCAAGCGATGACCGAATTGCTGTTTTTGCTGTCATCGGTAATAATTACCAGGGCCGTAAAAATGGTGACGGCATTGCTGAGCACAAGTAAAACCTGAATCATATCCACCGCAGTCATGAGCCCAGTATAGCCCCGGAATGCAGCTTACTCTATTAAAAAAACGTCAGCTTTGCCTTTCTCTGTGGTTCAGAATCGATGTACCCCTGCCGCCCGGAAACTCAGCCGGCGCTGGAGCTTTTAGCAATATTCTCATTAATGCGCAGGAGGGATTGGGCTACCTGGTTCAGTTGACCTATTGATTCTTCTATTGCGTCATTGCCCGTTGCGATGGATTCCAGGTTGCCGCTCAGTTGCACAATCATGGTTCCCGTACCTTTCATGTGTTTGCCGATAAGTTCCTGCGCGCTGCTGATGGTCTGCGCACCGCCATGAACCCGGCTGCTTAAATCAGTCAGTGCGGAAATGCTCTCCAGAATTTCCCGGCTGCCGGCACCGAGCTGATCGGTGCTTGCGGCAATCTCCTCAAGGGCTGCCTGCGTTTCTCTTACCTCTCGGGAAACCCGGGAGAATGCCGCCAGGGTGCGCTCTCCGGCCTTGGAACTCTGGGAGATTTTTTGCACCACATCCTTGAGGACGCTGCCGATGTTCCGGGCATTGACTGCGGTATTTTCCGCCAGCTTTCTGATTTCATCGGCAACCACCGCAAAACCCCGGCCCGAGTCCCCCGCATGAGCCGCTTCAATTGCGGCATTCATGGACAGCAAATTGGTTTGTGATGTTATTTTATTGATGATTCCAACCATCTCAAGAATTGAGTCCACGCTTCCGGATATTTCGTTAATAAGGGTTACGGTGCTTTCGAGTTCCTGCCCGCCCCGCTCAGTGGTCTCCATAAGCTCCCGGGCGGACGCGCTTTTTGCCTGGACTATGCCGGCGACGCTTTGAATTGAGGCGACCATTTGGTTGGTCGAAGCGGCGGACTCTTCCTGGGCGCTGGACTGTTGAAATACCGCTTCGTTGAGGTCGATGATGCGCTCTCCGATGCTGACCACCTGTCCCGATGATTCAGTAAAACCTGAGTCGAACTCCCGTATATAGTCCTTGATCGATTGAATTTCCCGGTTTGCCGCCGCTACCTGTGACTGAATCTGCTCGATATTCCGAACGAGGTCGGCGGTTATGCCTATGCCGCTTCGCACGTCGGCAATATTTTGCTCGAGCTCGACGGTTTTCTCCTGAGCCCGTGTCTGCAGCTCGTCGCCCTCGGTAAGAAGGCGATTGGCGATGCGGTGCTTTTCCATTGTCCAGTGAGCTATGAAAAACAGAAGCAGGAGGGAAAAAATGAGGTAGCGGAACACCAGGTCCGCAGTTGAGATATCTGGATTCGCCGGAAGTACCCGGGCGAAAAAGGTGTACAAAACCGCCAGCACGGTTGCGATGGCCAAAATATAGATGAGCCGGGTTTTGCTCGACAGTAGGGCGCTGAGCATGGTTGGTGTGGCCAGGTACAGCGCGGTGACAAATACGCTTGCCGGATGGGTGTCGCTGTTGAAGTACGCCATGGCTCCCATGAACGCAAATGTAGAAACAGAAATAAGAGCAGCGCTTATTTGAAACCGGCCCCTAAATCCGAATGTAAAACTCACAGCAAAACTGAGGAGGGTGACGCCGACAAAAACGAGTTTGAAAACTTCCCCATTGATAATATAGAGCGCTGAAATAATGAGTGCCACGGCGCCCATAAGAATGTGAGCCATTAACAATGCCCGGGCCTTGGAGCGCACCTCCCGGCCCCGGGCAGAAAGGTTGCTAATAAATTGTTTTCCGATCGACATTTAGATTCCTGACTGTTTTTTACTTGAGAGCGAATATATCAGGATATTCACCCCTTGGGCAAGATAGCGAAAGCATTGCGCCGGAATTATCAATGCCAAACCTTGGCTGCATGAAGGCAGTATTATTTCATTTTTATCGACAACGGGTAGATACTGCGAATCTTTCCGTCTTTTTTCTTTTCCATGAGCTTCGTCAGAATTCTGATTACCGGATCACCGGGTTCGCGCATAGACGCCGCTTTGAGCTCGGCCTCGCCGCGGAGGTAATCGTTTTCGAGAATCGCCGAGACGGCTTTTGAAAGGAATACATCCGCCTCATAGCGGCTCTTGCTCTGGTCGGAGCTTTTGCCCCTCAGCTCATAGGCGGCAACGGGTTCATCGATTCCGATAAGTTTTATCTTCCCGATCAGCCTGGCGGCAATTGAGTCATCGAGCTGGGCGAAGGTGCTTTCGCTCAAAAGCACTGAAGTGTGCAGAATCTTGTTTGCGCCCTCCAATCGGGAAGCGGTGTTTACCACCAGACCCATTGCGGTGTAGTCCATCCTCCGGGATGTTCCCAGGTTGCCTACCAGGGCGGTACCGCTGTTTATTCCGACCCGGGTTTCGATTCCCCGATCGATGCCGAACTGATCCTGAATCTCCTGGGTGAGCGATCGGAAGGCGTTCTGCATTTCGATGGCGGCCTCAACCGCCTGCTGGGCATGCCGTTCGCTGTGAATCGGCGCTCCGAAAAAGGCGACGATGGCGTCTCCCTCGAATTTATCAATGGTTCCCCCATGATCCATGATAATATCCGACATCCGCGTAAAGTAGAGGTTAAGAAGCGCCACCAGATCTGTGGGATTCAGCAGCTGGGCCAACCCCGAAAAGTCCTTAATGTCGGTGAACATCATGGTGATTTCCCGTTCTTCTCCCCCGAGTTTGAGCCTGTCCGGGTGCTCCACAAGCAAATCTATGAACTCATGGGAGATATACCTCCCGAAAGCCTGGTATAGCCATCGTTTCTCACCCTCGGTGCCGAAGAATTGCAGAATTACGATGGATAAGCCGCTGAGAAAACTCGGCATGATAATAAGAATAGGATCAAAATACAGCGCGGCGAAGCGAATCAGAGCGATTTGGAGTCCCATTATTACCAGTATTGCCCCGCTGACCACCGACACGGAGAACAGCACCGACCGCTTCCTGATAATTACCGATATCGCAGCGGCGAAAGCCAAGCTGAGGCCGATGTTGACCAGCAAAGGCTGGGTGCGCAGGAATCGGTGCTGCCCCTGTTCCGCCAATAGCAGCATATTCAGAATGCTACCGTACATCCCCGCATTGGCATATTCGCTGATGAACGGGGTGGCTCCGATATCGGTGCTGCCCGAGGCTGAGAACGCGAGAATCACGTAGCGGTCCTGTACTCTGGGCCTCAAGTCGTTTTGAAGCTCCGTGAGCCGCCGGAGATCTGCGACCACAGCATCGATGGTGGGCTGTATTTCGCTGAAATCCAACTCCCCCGAAAGGATAAACGGATTATTCTGCTGTCCCTCGAGAATAGCAGAGATAGTCCCTGTGGTGAGATAGGAACGAAGCAAATCCTCGGCAGCCGTGCGCAAGAGGAAATAGTTATCCAGGCCATCGGGTTCCGCAGTAAAGCTCGCGGCCAAAAACTGATCTTCGGCCTGCCGGTATACATCCAGGGCCTGTGCGCCGAGGCTTTCTGCGGGGAGAACCGCCCAAAACTCGAGCAAGCCGAAATTAAACCACATGCTCTCGCGCACGCTCGCTATTCTCGGGAGGGTCTCGAAGCCGATATGGTCGAAGCTCAGGGGGTAGTCCTTCCGGGGCCACTCGATGAGAATACTGCCGTCGGGCTCCCGGGGGATTACTGCCGGGCGTACATCGTTCCCGTTCAAAGAAAGTCCTTCCTCGCTCAGCCGAAGCTCGAGCTGAGGATTTGCCTTGTCAAAGCTCTCAATGCCCAGTATCCACTCCTCGCCGATCCGCGGGGTGAAGCGCCGAATAATACCATCCCGGTCGCGGACCACATTGACGAATCCGCTGGCAGCGGTTTCAAACCCGATTTCAGGGCTGAGGGCCCGAAACCGGCCGTCGCCGTCAAATAATGAGGCAACTTCCAGCGGCGAGATTGAGCGCAGCATGTTGCCGAACACCGGATCTTCCGCAGCGTTGACGATCTCATCAATAGAAAAACCCCGCTGAAGCAGTTGATTTCTCAAAAAGCCTGAGAGACCCCGGTTGCTGGCAAGATCGAAATTGATGTCGAGGATCTGAGCCTTGGGACTATAAAACTCAAGCTCCATTAGGTATCTGCCCAGGTCGGTTCGCTGCCAGGGCCATTCACCCTGAAAATCCAGGCTCGGATCGTCGATGTTCAAAAAGACAATCTCATCACTTTCCGGTACGGGTTCCCGGACCCACAGGAGGCTGTCGTAGATTGAGAGGGATAAACGGCTTTCGCCTGAGAATAGCACAAGCGCAAGGAGGACAAAGATCGCCGGTATGGCCAGATAGAGGTACAAGGGCAGGGGAAATAGGTTAATAAAGCGGGTTTTGCCCGGAATTCCGGTTTGTGCTTTTTTCATTGCCGTTGCCTTCCTCTCGGATATATAATTATCACATAAGGTGATTATAAATGATGATGAAGGCAACGAGTATTTTGAAAATCACGGCGATCCTCATTTTGTGCACGGTTTTCCCCGCCACTATCTACTCCCAATCCGCTGTGGGAAACGGGCGCATTCAGATCAATGAAAGCGAGCTGCTTCGCTACCTCGACTTTCCGTCCTTGCGATGGAATCAGCTCGAAGGGATATTGCGCGCAGATGCAGTTCCCGCGGACCGGGATCCCAGGAGGTTTGTGCGCTTTCGCGATGTAGCCAGGATTTTCGTTGTAAGCGACGGTGATTTGGTTCAGAGCATTGGCTTCCGCCTGTTCCGGAATGCCGGCGCTGCATTCCGGGACCTTCAGCACCTGGAATTTATCCCGGCCGAGCGAAGCGGCGGAAGCCATGTGTCGGGCAGAGATCTTCTTTCCCTTCTCAACCGCTATGATGTGTGGTTTAAGGAGATATCCTCAAATTACGAAAGTGCGGAACTATCTCAGGGGGATCAGCAATGAGACATCGGATTACCGTATTTTTGATTGTTTTTGCTCTGGTTGCCTCGAGTCTTTTTGCCCAGCAGCTGTATTTTGAATCATACTCATCATTGGAATTGACACCGGACGTTGGGGAGGATCCTGGTTACGACCTTTTTCCATCATATGAAGCGCTTGTGGGTATACGCCCTCTCCGTTCTGATAGAAGTGCCGGGGGTATGTCTCTAGGCGTGGAAACCCTGGGAAATAGCGTCCTACCGGACTTTGCTATTTCCGGTTCAGTTCGTCCTTATATAAACGAGTTGTATTACCGCGTCAGCATTCCGGTGGGCAATGCCCCGTCGGATCCAGGGGACAGCCGGCAACGCAGCACCAGCGACCTCATTCAGATTGCTTTCGGACGATTAAAAACCGACGACCTGCTTGGTTTGCTGAATCCGTTTATTTACGACGGACTTCGGTATTCCTTGAGCACATCCCGCATTAGCGTGTCCGCCGAGTTCGGATACCAGGGTCTTTTGGTAAACACTCCCTCTTCCCTGGAAAACACCGGCAATCTGCTTTTTCTCAAAGGTGCAGAAACTACCACCGAGCTGCCGTTTTGGGATAATCTGGAGGTTATGACTGCCGGGTTAGGCCTCGATGCCCTCAAGTTTTACGGCGGGCCGAATACCGTAATCAGCAAACTCTTTGTCCTGGCACCTGAGCTCATCGGCAGGCAGAGCCCCTTCTTCCTGGGCGAATATAAAACCGTGCTGAGCGGGACCGGTCTGGAAAATCCCATACGGCACATTTCCGGGATTGCCGGCTCCACCGGCTCATTAAGCCGCCGCATGTTCTACAGCATTTTGGGAAGCTACTCCCTGATACAGGAGCCCGGTCTCCCGGATATTCGCGCCGGGGCTGCGGTCGCCGAACTGCGGACCTTTCTCCCCGGCCGATTCGGTCCGAGAATAGAGCTGCAGGCGCTGGCGAGTACCGGCGGTTTTCAGTTTCCCCAGAGTCTGGCGATTACCCCCGACTATCTGGACTTTAACGAGTCGGCGGCCCTTCTCGCCGCCCTTAATATGGAAGGGCTTCTGTGGCGCAGCCGGTATAATCCCCGCCTTGCCTTCGGCTGGCGTCTGAGCGGATTCGCCGCCGGAAAGTCATTTACGGGTCTGGGGCTGGTAAACGATGAGTCCCTGGAAGATGTCACAGGCTATGTGGCATCGGGATTCGAAGGTGCACTCAGATTCAGACCCTTGAGGGATCTGGCATTCGAATTGAGCGGAAGGGCATTGTGGCCTTCCGGAGAAACTGTTTCATTGGTTGATGCCCGGTTCACTCTGGAGTATCGATACTAAACACTATGCGGAGGTGCATATGAAAATACGTCATATAGCGGCGCTGCTTTTCATCTTGTTAGGTTTTACCTCATCACTGTTCGCCGGCGAGGCTTTGGTACAGGAAGTACGCGGACTGGCGTTTTTCCGGGACGGCGAATCCTGGTCCCGGATAACCCCGGGCGACGTTATTGCCCCGGGTACCCGGGTTTTCAACAGCAGCGGTGGAAGCCTGGTGCTGGAGGTAAACGGCGACAAGGTGGAAGTTGATCCACTCTCTGACTTTGATCTGGTCAGCGCCCGCAACCAGCAGGATGCGTCGGTAATGTATGTGCGCTCAGGCGGCATGCGTGCCCAGGTTGTCAGCTCGAGAGCGGGGGAGGGCGGCGTCAGATTTCAAATCCAAAGCCCGGTAGCCACCGCCAGCGTCCGGGGAACCGTATTCCGTTTTAACGGCGTCGAGCTCGAGGTGGAGGAGGGCGACGTCCAACTTCAGAATATACTCGGTCAGCGCCACTCGGTGCGGGCGGACCAGAAAAGCCGGGCGTTCGGACTGGAAAATATCAGTTCAGTCGAACGGTACTTGGAGCGCAATACCACAGTGGAGTAACGGGTTCCCGGTAGAAATACGTGTGTGTCCGGTGCGGGCGGTCAACGCGGCCTCCGCGCCGGTTTTTTACTTCCTCTCCGTGTATACTTGGTGATGGAGGTGAACATGAAGGCAACACCGTACATTTCATTTAACGGGAACTGCGAGGAGGCGGTGAAGTACTACCAATCAATCCTCGGCGGGGATATTAATCTGATGAGGTTCTCCGATCTGCCTGAGAATGAAGGGGTAGTCAGCGAGAACTGGGCTTCAAAAATCATGCACGGCAGTCTGACTCTTCCCGGCGGTCAGCAGCTGTACTTCGGCGATAGCTGGGAAGGTCAAACCCTGTCTGCGGGAACCAACGTAACCATCCATCTCAATACGGACAGCGCGGAAGAGGTGTATAGCCTGGTGGAAAAACTCTCTCAGGGAGGCAAGCTGGACATGAATGCCGGAGAAATGTTCTGGGGTTCGGTGTATGGCAGCTGTAGCGACAAATTCTCGATACACTGGGGTGTGGAATATGAACTACCCGGAGAACAGACCTAAAGCCCTGTCCCATCCTGCACTATCGCCTTAGGCTTCCGGCATACCCAAAAACCTAAAAAGAAGGCGGCAGGCTGTGCGCCGCCGCCCGCATTTCTGTCAGTACCCCGCATAATCCCCGGTTTCCTGACCGTCCACCGATGGGCCGTCCATTATTTTGAGCGTGAGGTCGAAATCAAAGGGGGAATCGCCGACGCGATTATCCACATAATACCCAACTCCGTTGAACTGAATTGCACCTGCGATGGGCCAGGACAGTTCCAAAGCCAGGTGCTGGCTCAGGGGATCAAAGCCGGCTAAATCTATGGGGCTTGCGGGAATGAACAATGCGCCGTCCACGTCCATGGGGCTGACCTGATCATGCCAGTTGGATTGGGAGACCAGAGTGCTAATAGTTGCAAAATCCTCGTCGCTCAGGCCCAAATCCCCGGCGTTTGAAATTCCGTCGATAATGCCCTGGGAGATATCACGGCTTGCCAGATACGCCCGGCTCAAAAAGCTGCGGTCGACGAACAATATGCTGTTGGCGTTTATTCCGGTAAACGCCTCGCCGTGTACCGTGAGCATCTGCCGTTCCAGCCCATCGATAATAAAGGTAACATTACCGCCGCCGATGTCCAGCCGAATGAGATTAATGCTGGTGTTGCCTACGCTTATGAAGCGCTCGCTTCGGGTCTCCCAGTAGGGATTCATTCCGACGCCGAGGGTAGAGGCGGTATCTTCGTCCGGGGAGAATACCACTGATTCAATCCGGTCGCCCAGAATGTACTCCAGTGATTGTCCGCCGTCGTAGTCGGCAAGCTCGCCGCTGCCGATTCCGTATTTGCTTGAGTACAGATTTTCAATATCGCTCAAGCTTTCAAAGCTCCAAAACTCCACATCTGAGCTGCGGAAGAAAATCCGGTTCTCATTCGGGAGCTGCCGGGACGCCGCAAGCGAGAGGCTTGAGGAGGACTGCCCGATGTTCGACAGATTCATGTTGTTTACCGCTGTTGGGGCCGTGGCCCACAGTCCCTGGTCGGAGTCGGGGCGAACAACATCGCATCCGGCGAATAATATTAATGCGGCGAGTACAAAGAGAGAAATGGTTTTCATGGCTACCTCACAGTGACCTGCAGATACGCTGTAGTGCAGTAATCAGGCATTTCCGATAGGTCATATTTTTAATTGAGGTTAATTATATATCTTTTTTTTGTTTTGACAAGTTTTTTCGCGAGAATTTTGATCAATCCCCAGGTTATTACCGCGGTCTAGTGTGCATGTAGTTTTCACAATAGGGCTTGGCCAGATATTGTGAATCCCGATATGCTGGGGGCGCAGATTCGGTATGTAAAGCCGGCTGCCGGGATATGGCTATGGCAGGTACTACTCGGAATAGGGAGGCGTTTAATGAACATCCGGGCCAACATTGACAGAAAAACTGTTTTTGCCTTTTTACGGCAGGCGCTGGGAATTCTGGTCGGAAGCCTTATATACGGTATAGCCCTTTCATGGTTCCTGGTGCCGTATAAAATCGCGCCGGGAGGGGTCGGGGGCTTAAGCCAGATTTTTTTTCATACGTTCGGGTGGAACACCGGTTTGGTAATGATCATCATGAATATTCCGCTGTGGATCATGGGATTAATCGTCGTCGGCCGTCAGTTCGGCATGGGGACGTTTATCGGCTTTTTTAGCAGTTCGGCCATGGCTGACCTGGTCTCGCCGCGTCGGCTCTTTGACTGGGGTATTTTAAAAGAATTGATTGAATCCTTTAACATGATTGACGGCTCCATGAAGCCTGTCTCGGAATGGGCAATGACTGACAGCATATTCCTGGCGGCCATTGCCGGATCGATGATGCTTGGCGTGGGAATCGGATTTATCTTCCGTTCGAAGGCCTCTACCGGCGGTACAGATATTCCCGTGGCAATGCTCAAAAAATACCTGGGGGTTTCCATCGGTAACGGCTACCTTATTGTCGAGACGGTGATCATCATGATAATCGGCCTGGTATTCGGCGACCTCAACATCGTCATCTGGAGTTTCTTCGGCCTCTACCTCTCGGCTAAATTCACCGATGTGGTGACCGAAGGTCTGTCGCGGGTAAAGACCGCCACCATCATCTGCTCCGACCCCCAGGCCGAGCAGCGGATAAAGGAACGGATTTACCGGGAAATCGACCGGGGCGTCACCTTCATCAAGGGCGAGGGCAGCTACTCCGGAGATGCCAAGAACATTATCTTCGTCGCCTTCGGCATGCAGCAAACTGCGGCGCTGAAGACAATCGCTCACGACGAAGATCCCGGAGTATTTATGATCATGAACGATGTGCGCGACGTCATCGGGTTCGGATTCAAAAGCCGGGATCTCGATTTGGGGGATTAACTGGGTGGATTAACTTGGGGGATTGAACAGGGTGATGGAGGCAGCAGGTCCTCATCCCGTACTCCGCCGATGGCAGCCCTGCGAGTATCACTGTGGGCTGACGAAGCCTTCCCAACGGCTCATGTAATTGATAAATGTTTCGGAAAGTCCCTCCTCCGCCAGGACATGGCGCTGAACCGGCAGGGAGTGGCTGGTGAAGTCTTTGTCATCAATGGCCCGCTTCGGAAAGTCATGATGGAGAATGGCCGCCTGTCCCAAAAGGGCGAAATCCGCCCCTGCGTCGATTACCGCCTGAACATCGGCGGCGCTGTTGAGCTTGCCCGCGACTCCCAGGGCTGTCCGGCCCCGCGCTAGCTCAGCATACCAGCCGAGTAATGTTTTTTCTCCGTATGCCGGATCTTCAGGATATTTGAAACAATCCCACAATGACATGTCCAGGAAATCAAGGGCATCGGAGGCCAGCAAACCGGCGGCGAGCTGATGCATTTCAGCAAAATCCAGCCCGTGGCCTTCGGGTGAAAGGCGCAGTCCGAGGATAAAGTCAGGGCCGCAGGCACGCCGTATTCCCCCGATGATGTCCATCAGAAGCCGGCTCCGGTTTTCCAGGCTTCCTCCGTACTCATCATTTCGACGGTTGAACTGGCTGCTGAGGAACTGGCAGATGAGGTATCCGTGGGCTCCGTGAATTTCTACTCCGGCGAAGCCCGCTTCCCGGCTCCGTTTAGCGCCGGCGATAAAATCTTTCACCAGCCGCCTTACTTCTTCGCGGCTTAGTCCTCTGGCGTCTTCCGACTCGTCGGGGGATGGCGCTACGGGCTGAAGGCCTCCGTTAATTTCGCGGCTCGAGCGAAGGCCGCCGTGGAAAATCTGCATAATGGGCAACGCCCCGTCGGCTTTGATTCTTTGAGTCAAAGGCCGTAATCCGTCGATCTGATCGTCCCTGTACATGCCCAGCTCGCCGCTCCAGGTTTTACCGTTTTGCTGGACGTTGGCCGCGCAGGTCATTACTGCGCCGAATCCGCCTTGGGAGCGCATGGCCAGCCAGTGAAATTCATCCTCGCTGAGGCGTCCGTCCTCGTGGCTTTGCTTGTTGGTCATGGGTGCGAGCATAAAGCGGTTTTTCATCGAGCTGCCGTTGGTAAAAAAAACCGGGTCGTTGAGTCGGGGCATCTGTTCTCCTGATGGTGCCGTGGTGTCGGAGAAAGATACCGGGTAAAGAGATCAACTTCAAGTTTTCCCGCTTTGCGTTTGGACCCGACTTAGTGGGTTCCCCGGGGCGGCGGGAGGGTTCGCTGCGGGGCTTGCTCTCCATTATTTGTTTCGAAGAAATCCAGGAGGTTCATGATGTCGGTTATCGCCTTCATCATTTCTTCCGCCGCCGCGGAGGTCTGTTCAGCCGACGCGCTGTTTTGCTGTGACATGTCTTCAATCTGGTTCATGGCTCCGGTTATTTCCTTGATGGATAGCGCCTGTTGAACGCTTGATTCGCTTATGTATTTCAGTTGCTCGAGAATGTTGCCGATCTCGGTTTCGATGCTCGTCAGGTGTCCCGAGGTTTCTTTCAGCGCTGCATTTCCCGAATCCACCTTTTTGATTGATTCTTCAACCATTCTCTGGGTTTCCTTGACTGCCTCGGCGCTTCGATTCGCCAGGTTGCGAACTTCATCAGCCACTACCGCGAATCCTTTGCCGTACTTTCCGGCCCGGGCTGCCTCAACATTCGCATTCAGAGCGAGCAGATTAATCTGGAATGCAATATCATCGATCAGTTTTACCACCCCGCTGATATCGCCGCTCGAGGCGGTTATTTCTTCCATGGCCGAGGTAAGGGAGTCCATGGCTCCGGCGGCTTTTTCGGTGCTGGACGTAGCGGTGCCGGCGATTTCCGATGCCTCTTTGGATCGACCGGCATTGAGGTTCGCCTGGTTATCTATTTCATTTAATGATGCGGATATTTGCTCAAGGCTCGCTGCCTGGTGCACGATTGACTGGCTTAAGGTACCGTTAGCCTGGGCCACTTGTGAGCTTTGAAGCTGGGCCTGATTGCATCGGTCGCTGATGGAGGCGATTATTCCCGTGAGGGACTTTTGCATGGATTTCATGCTCAGACCCAACACATCCTTGTCGCTGGTGATGACGATTTCAGAAATCAGGTTTCCGTCGGCAACCGACTCCAAATCATGACTTTTTTTCTGCAGCGCCGAGACCATTTTGGCGAATGCATTATTGAGCTGGGCAAGCTCATCTTTTCCTGAGGTCTCACTGATATGGACGTCCAGGTCTCCCAGGGCGATGGTCGATGACATCTTCGTCAGCAGAGAGATACGCTTTTGAATAAAACTCAGAGTAACCAGGATAATAAGCGTCAGGACGGCCAGGCCGATGGCCGAGGTGGCGATGAGGAAGATCCGGAAACCCATTACATCGGCCAGCACATCATCGGGATAAAACGAATAGACAATGGTCCAGCCCAGAGCGTCGAGTCGGCGAATAAAACCGGTTTTTTCAAACGATGAGTCGGGCATCCCGGGTTTGGGAAAAAAATACGAAATCCTTCCCTCGGGAGCATTGATAAATCGGGGCAGAAGCAGTTCTCCGGTTTCGGAATCCCGAAGCTCAGGGCTGGTTCCAACCAGGCTCTGGTCGACATAGGTGACAAAACGTCCCTGGCTATCGAGGATAAACGGATAATCTGTGCGCTCGCTGTCGGTGTACAGGGTATTGTTCAGATAATCGATGCTTTCCTGCTTGAACTCTTGCGCCTGCTTTTCGATGACATCGATGTACTCGCCGGTACCCAGCACCCAACCCCAGGGTTCGAAGAGCAGGGTGTAGCCCAATTTTTCCGAGGCCTCGGTCTCCCCGGGTTTGGGAAAATAATATTCAAGCCATGCCTCGCCGTCGCGCACCGAATTGTCTACCAAATCACGGATGATGTACGTTCCGGTCTGATCCTGAAGATCGCGGCGGCTCGTACCGACTACCGAAGGGTTCGGGGGAAGGGCGACATTGATGTAGTCAACCGTATCAGCCCAGATATATCCATCGACCCCGAAGAGCATGGAATTTATCTGTTCCACCGCAAGGGTCTGGGCCTGCTCCCGGGTGAATGCGCCGGAGGATTCCCGGGCATAAAGGCTCTCAAGCATTCCATGGGCAGTTTCGAGGATTTCTCTGAGCCGCCGCTCAACGTCTCTGCGCTGAAATGCCGATTCTGTTTCGATGGAGTTGTTCAGGGCCTGGGCTTCATTATAAATACCGTCCACGAAAACCTTCGCGAATTCGGTATTTTGCTCCATGACATCCCGGGTTACCGTTGTGGAAATCATGATAATCAAAATAAAAATATAGGCGACCAGGGTGAAAAATATGGGGATAAAAATCTTCCAGCGAATCGACATGGCAGCTCCTGTAGACTTGTTGTAATGCCCAGGTGTCATGAACGACCCGGACGGCCTTAAGTATAGTACATCACAAGCCCAAAGTTGCTTCCAGTTGATCCAGGTAATCTACGAAGACCTCCAGCGAGACATACCCGCGAATTATCTCATAGCGCCGCTGACCATCCAGGTCGTAAACCACCGCGAAACTCGGCGGTCCGCTGATGCCCAGGGCCCTGGCGATGCCTGTGCTTTCCGCAACAAGGTTTACATAGTCGTTTCGTCGAACCGATTGCTCAAGGGTCTCGCCGTCCATACCCAAACCATCGGCAAACCGTTTGAGATTTTCATGGCTGTAGACTCCGCTGTTTATTTCTTCCTGTGAGGAGTACAGCAGGGCTGCGAATTCTTCGAAGCGGCCGCTGTCTCTGGCTGCAAGGGCATACGCCCCCGCCAGCGCAGATTCGGCTCCCAGCAGGGCCACCGGGGTAACCCGGAATAAAAATCCCCTGTCCCCGGCGACTTCCCGAATGAGCTCCGTCTCTACCTCATCGTGAAAGCGCGTGCATACGGGGCATTGGTAATCGGTAAACAGCTGTACCATAACCGGGCTGGCAGGATCGCCGAAATCGTAGGAAGCCGATGGAGATCTCTGCCCGCCGCAGCCTGCGGATAGCAGCAGGATTACAAGTAAAGACCCAAAAGCCGGCGCACTGTACAGGACTTTTTGTGTTCTGATTGTCATTGAAACTCCTCATGTATTTCTGCCCCGGCAGCATGACTTGTCTGCTGTTCAAGGATCTATCAAACTTTACCAAAATTCTCAAAGATAGCAAGGGAGAAGAGAAGAGAAGGCTGGAACCCGACCCGTGGTCTCAGTATCTTTCGCATATAAGAGATTCAGAAAAAGAGGAAAACAATGAAGAGTAAATCATCAGTAATTGCCACGCTATTCGTTTCTGTAGTGTTGGTCGCTTCCTGTTCCGCCGGGGAAGATAAATCCGCCAATGCAGGGGCGGAAGTTCCGGCTATCGCCGAAAAACCGGCTGGCGAAGAGGGTGCTACCATGGGCAGTGAAGAGGAGCCCGGGAGCGCTTCAGCGCCGGTCATCGACCAGGGCCCGGTCGTCGCCGAAGGCGAGTGGATATCATTTACCAAGGCAGACGGCGCTGACCCGAACGACCCGGCCAATCAGGACCGCATAAGCGACGATGTGATTCTCGCCCGAGGGAACCAGGGCGGGCAGATCTACAACGCAGTTTCTGAAAGCCGGGCCGACGCCAGGACCAGTCCGGCGGGAACCCTGTGGGCTCTGGGAACAACCGCTGAGCTTGACAGTCTTGAGTTTCAACCCTTTCGGGCAGCCGTGGGCAAGCCCAAGAATATCGCCGGCAAAGATCTGGTCCTCTATCTTGTTGAAAGCGAAACATATATAGATATCCGCTTCACCAGCTGGTCGGCAGCCAAACAGGGAGGCTTTGCCTATGAACGCAGAAGCCTTGAATAGACGGCTGAGAGTGAAGAACATCGACGTGCTGCCGGTTTTTTTCCAGAAGCCTGATTTTCTAATACCCTTTTTGTGACCCGTTACATATATTAGCGAAACACTAAGAATAAGAAGAGGTACGGTATGCGCAGGTTGTCTTTGCTTTTAGTTTTGCTCAGTGTGTTGTCGGGTTCCCTGTGGGCGTTGACCGGTGAATACGGTCCGGCTGCCCCGGAAGGAAGGATTCTGCTGGCCTACGAGCCCACCCGCTTTAAAAATAATCTGGTAAGCGAAATGCTGACGCTTTTGGAGGAGCGGGGATTTTTCATTTCAGTGGTCGACCACCAGGATGAAGGACTGTCGGGATTGGCTGCATCGGACTTCGACGCGGTTTTTATCACCAATAGCGGTGCTACCGCACAGGTTCGAGTGGAAGTCGTGGACTGGCTCAACCTCAACGGTACTACTCCGGAAAATGTCTATGTTCATACGACTCAAATTACCGAGTGGGAGCCCCAGGTAGAAGTCGACGGCGTGACGTCCGCCTCATACAATAACCGTCGACGGACCAACGACCTCGCCGCCGAGTTTGTCGAGGTGCTTGTTCGCATGGCTCAGGATTCTTGATGATAAAAAGACTTCTGTGGCCGACGGCGGCATTGCTTAGTCCGGTTCCAGCCTGGTTTTTGTATTTCGGCAGCGATTTTAGTCACATTCTGGAACCGTTCTCACTTTCAATGTTTGTCGGGTTGATGGCGTATAGCTACTTCCTGGTTGCGATTTTTATCTCCAGCCGCATTCGGGTCTTCGACCGCCTGTTCGGTCATGACCGGGTTATGAAGTTTCACAGCTATATCGCCATTGCCGCCATCGTACTGGCAATTGCCCACCGGCAGATAAAACTGATGGTTTTTTCATTTACAAATCTGCAGGTGCTCTTCGGCGTTATCGCCCTGTTGCTTGTAGTCGGCATTGCCGGCATTACAGTGCTGGTTATGGTCCCCAATATCATCCATCGGGTGCGGTGGCTCAACCGGTTTCGGCTTTTTGTGAACCGTTCAATGAAACTGGACTACAGCATCTTAAAGACCGTCCACAATGTTCTCGTTCTTGCGATACTCAGCGCATCGGTCCATGTTTTTCTGGCTTCCAGCACCCAGGAGACCTGGTCGAGGATGATATACATCGCATCGCTGGCGGTGATTGCCATGGGCAGCTGGGTATGGCATAAAATTATTCGGCCTCTTCAGAACCGCAGAAGAGGATTGGTTGTCGATGAGATTATTCGGCACTCGGCGGATGTGACCGAAGTGCGGGTCGTCTCATCAAAAGGTGGGCAGGCAGCCGGCTCGAAGGCCGGCCCAATGCGCTACAAGGCCGGTCAGTTTGCATTCTTCAGTTTTCCCGGGTCAAGCCTTGGGGCAGAAGAGCATCCGTTTACCTATTCGTCAGCGCCGCATGATAACTACATTAGCTTCACCGCAAAAAACCTCGGCGATTTCTCTTCCCGGCTCCGGGAATTATCGCCTGGAACTCCGGTACGGGTTGACGGGCCGTATGGGATTTTTACCCCTTCGAGGGCCAAGGGAAAATCTCTGGTTTTTATTGCCGGCGGCATCGGCATTACCCCGTTTATTTCTATTTTAGGGGAAGCCGCTGGCAAGCATTCTTCTGTAGATACGACCCTGCTATGGGCGGTGAGGACTGCCGAGGATGCGGTATACCATCAGCTGCTGCTTGGCCTCGAAGAAAAAATCGATGGCTTCACGTACTACCCTGTGTTTTCAGATGAAATGCCGGCTGAAAAAACTGCGAATATGCGCAGCGGATTCGTGGACCGGCAGATCATAAAAGATGCAGTAGGCGATGGCATAAAAGATGCCTCAGTATTCTTTTGCGGACCGCCGGCCATGCGCAACGCCCTGTTTCCCGAGCTCCAGAAACTGGGCATAAGAAAGTCTCGCATCCATTACGAGCAATTCTCGTTGTAGGCTCTCTTAAAACCTAATCAAACAATGGGCAAACCGAAGTCCCGCCAACCGCGGCGAGACCTCGGTGCTCACTGAACGGCGGCGGCGGCCAGTTCGGCAATGGCCTCGTCGTCCAGCTCATCGCGGTCCTCGGAGATCTTTGCCGCGATTTTTAGCATGGTGCGGGGTATGACCCCGAGCTCATCGAGGATTATCCGCCCTCCGGCGGTGGCGCTCAGGCTGGAATGAGCCACCAGCCGGGGAGGGAAGTTCGCATCGATATAGGCTATTGCCCGCTCGCCCCGGGCCAGGCTGGATACATATAAACACAGGCGTTTTTCCAGAAGCTCCTGCTCGTGCCGCAGGCAAAAGCTCCGGATATTCGCCGGCACCTGACCAGCCCTTACGGAAGCGCCGATGATTACGCAATCATAACCCTCAATCGTCGGCCGGGATTTCACATCAGCCATATCGGCTTGAACGTCTTCGGCTTGTATCTTGTCTACAATACGGCGGGCGATTTCCTTGGTTGAGCCGCTTCTGGTGGAGTACACTACGAGAATTTTCACAGACCTGTCTCCTTTATATAGAGGTACTTGTTGCGAAAGTACAAACCGATATCGATGAGCACCATGGTGCCATTGAGGGCGTAGAAAAAGATGACGGGATCCGGGGCATAGAATACTTTGTGCAGAATACCTGAAATGTAGCCCACAAAAAGGGCGAAGAGGAAGATGATGCTCTTTCCCGCCACCGATCGGGATTTCCAGGACCGGTAAATTGAAAATGGCCAGGCAAGTCCGAAGCAGATCAGCATGATAATTTCAAATAAACTCAAGATGCTCTCCATATAGCGTGCTGGCGTAACTATATGAGATTTGTTGCGGCTTTGCTACCGGCTTCTCGTTCAGAACAGTATTCTTGGGAAATACTTCTTCAAAAAGTCTTTTTTTCATCCTTGGTCAGATGCACTATGAGTTATGAGGATGTCTGGTGGCACTGCATATAGGGGTGTAATTAAAATATTTAGAAAAAAAACACCATATATGCTGGCGCATAATTATCTCCTGTGTAATAATCAATGTATCAGGCAAAGCCGAAGGAGTACAAACCTGTCGGCGGAAGTCCGGTGTAAATCCGGCGCAGCCCCCGCTACTGTTATGCTGACGAGCCCCTAAAACGCCACTGGGAAACCGGGAAGGCAGGGAGTGAGGATGATGCTAAGCCAGGAGACCTGCCTGAACTCACAGAACGGGAGGTTCCCCATGCGAACAAACACTATTGTATATCGATAAATCCTTTTTCCCCGAATGAAGATGGTCAGCTCTTGCTGTTGAACCGAGGACGCGCGGCTTCCTCGTTTTACCGCAGGTTTGCTGGTGACTATACGCGGTACAGAAGAAGGATACATACATGAATATTATTGATTTCAATCTCAAAGTGCGCAAGCGCGATGGACGCCTTACAGCTTTCGATCAAGTCAGGGTATCGTCTGCTCTGGAACGGTCTTTCGCCTCCGGCGGAGGTGATACCGCCGGGTACAACGAGGCGGTGGAGGCTGTAATGGCCCGTATGAGCGAAATGATCCGCTCATGGCTTCAATCCCTTGGGCATAGCGGCGTTGTTCCAAATGACCTCACAGATTCGCCGGCTATTCTGCCGGTAGAAAAGATTCAGGATATAGCCGAAACGGCCCTAATGGAGTGTGGCTATTACGAGACGGCCAAGCGCTATATCCGTTACCGCTTTCAGCACGCTCTCCAACGCCGGGAAGCTTCCCGCCGTCGGGCTGAGGACGCAAGCGACGGCCGCATCCCCGTAGCAGCCGGTGACGGACGGACCATGGCATTTAATCGGGAAAATCTGGAGGCGTACCTGGAACTCCAGTCTCGGCTTCTGGGAGGAGACGCTGCCGGAATAATCGATTTCCGCAGAATCGCTCGGAATGTCATAGCCGGATTGGGCAACGAAGTTTCAACCGGCGAATTGCGGCGATTATCTGTACAGGCAGCTGCGGAGTGTATTGAAGAGGATCCGGCCTATGATGACTATGCCGCCCTGCTGCTGCGTCAGGCCCATTGCCGTGAACTATTGGGTAGCGAGGAGGGCGAAGCCGGGTACGAAACGCGATATCGGGAGGGTTTTTCCGCCACATTCCGCCAGGCAGTAGATGCCGGATACCTGGACGAAAGAATGGCGACGTTCGATGTCGACCGAATTGCCGGTTATCTGGTGCCGTCCCGGGACCGGGAGCTAAAGTTCCTTGGAAGCGAAACCCTCCAAGAGCGCTACCTAATGCGCATTGACGACAAGCCCGTCGAGAGCTACCAGGGATTCTGGATGCGTGTCGCTATGGGTCTGGCCCTCAATGAACGGGATAAGGAAGCGCGGGCACAAGAGTTCTACGACGCCATGAGCACTTTGAGCTTTATTCCCTCCACGCCGACCCTTTTCCACTCAGGGTTGAGTCATCCCCAGCTTTCCAGTTGCTACCTTTCCACGGTGAAGGATGACCTTGCGCACATCTTCAAAGTCATGGGTGACAACGCCGCCCTGTCTAAATGGTCCGGCGGTATCGGAAATGACTGGAGCTCAATCAGGGGTACCGGAGCATGGATTCAAACGACCAAGGTAAACTCCCAGGGGGTTATTCCCTTCCTGAAAATTGCCAATGACGTGACAGTGGCCATTAACCGTTCGGGACGACGGCGGGGAGCCACCTGCGCCTATCTGGAAACCTGGCATTATGATATCGAAGATTTCCTGGATTTACGTCGAAATACCGGCGATGAGCGACGTCGCACTCCCGATATGAACACCGCCAACTGGATTCCCGACCTATTTATGAAGCGGGTCAAGGAAAAAGGGCGGTGGACTCTTTTCAGCCCCGACGAAACTCCTGATCTCCACGAGCTTTACGGCCGTGCCTTTGAAGAGCGTTATGAATACTATGAGGCCCAGGCCTCGGCGGGACATATAAGCTTGTTCAAGGAGGTTGAGGCTGAGAAACTGTGGCGCAAGATGCTGACCAGGATATTTGAAACCGGACACCCCTGGATTACCTTCAAGGATCCTTCGAATATCCGAAGCCCCCAGGACCACGCGGGAGTTGTGCACAACTCGAATCTCTGTACGGAGATCACCCTGAACAACAGCGCCGATGAAACCGCAGTCTGCAACCTGGGAAGCGTAAACCTGGCCCGCCACCTGCTTCCCGACGGCAAGAAGTATCGGGGTATCGATGAAACAAAGCTTGCAAAGACAGTCTCAACCGCCATGAGGATGTTGGACAACGTCATCGACATTAATTATTACCCTACGGAGGAGGCCCGTTCTTCGAATGTGCGCCACCGTCCGGTGGGTCTGGGGCTTCTTGGGTTTCAGGATGCGTTGTTCCTTCAGGGATTGGGTTTTACCGATTCTGAAGCCCTTGATTTTGCCGACCGCTCAATGGAGTTGATTTCCTACCATGCAATACTCTCAAGCTCGCATCTGGCAGCAGAACGGGGGGCGTACGCAAGTTTTACCGGGAGCAAATGGGACAGAGGTATTTTACCCCTCGACAGCATTGCGATCCTTGAAGAACAGCGGGGCGAGGGAATAGACGTTGACCGAAGCTCAACCCTGGACTGGGAGTCGGTTCGCGCTTCCATCCGGGAGCACGGCATGCGAAATTCAAACACCATGGCTATTGCCCCGACGGCTACCATCTCGAATATTGCCGGCGCGTATCCCTGCATTGAGCCGGCGTACAAGAATCTCTATGTAAAGAGCAACATGTCAGGTGAGTTCACCGTCGTCAACCGGTACCTCGCAGCGGAGCTCAAGACCAGAAACCTTTGGAATGACCAGATCCGGGAACTGATCAAATATCACGACGGGTCCATTAGAAAAATCGAACAGATTCCCGCAGAGCTTCGGGAACGATTTTTAGAAGCCTTCGAGATAGATCCCCTTACCCTGCTCCGGTTTACTGCACGGCGTTCAAAATGGATTGATCAGAGCCAAAGCCACAATGTGTTTATGAAGGGCAGCTCGGGGAAGATGCTCGATGAAATATACCGTTCGGCCTGGCAAATGGGATTAAAAACCACCTATTACCTGCGGACTCTGGCGGCCAGTCAGATTGAAAAATCAACCCTGGACGCCAAGGTTTACGGCTATACCCAAAAACGGGAAACCGGCGCTGCCGCTGCCTCCTCGGGCAGCCCCGCCGCGGGTTCACCGGCAACCAAGGTAAGCAGCTCTGAGGTCTGCAGCCTTCTCGATCCGGACTGCGAGGCCTGTCAGTAAGAACAAAGGAGAGCCCACATGTCAATTATAAATAACAGCAAAACTGATCCAAACAAAATCCTGCCTATGACCTATACCTGGGCCCGGCAGCATTACCGCGACGGGGTTGCCAATACCTGGGTACCCGAGGAAATCCCCATGCAGGATGATATCGAGCTGTGGAAATCCGGGCGTCTCAGCGATGCCGAGAGACGGTTGATTCTCTGGAACCTGGGGTTTTTCAGCACCGCCGAAAGCCTCACGGCCAACAATATCGTTCTGAGCGTGTACAACCATGTGACTAACCCGGAATGTCGCCAGTATCTGCTTCGGCAGGCATTTGAAGAGGCTGTCCACACCGATACCTTCATATACTGTTGCGACTCCCTTGGCCTTGACCCCGAAGAGCTCTACGGGATGTACGAGACAATCCCCTCCATCCGGGAGAAAGACGCGTTTGTCATCCGCCTGACCGAGGGAATCATGAATCCCCTGTTTACCACAAATGGAGAGGACAGTATCGGCCGTTTTATCCACGACCTCATTGGGTATTACGTCATTATGGAGGGTATTTTCTTCTACGCCGGCTTCGCAATGATGCTCGCCATGAAGCGGCAAAAGAAGATGGTGGGCATCGGCGAGCAATTCGAGTACATCATGCGGGATGAAAGCCTTCACCTGGCATTCGGTGCGGACTTGATCAACACAATAATTGCTGAGAATCCCGATGTTTGGACACCTGAGTTTAAGGATGAAATACGTTCTCTCATTGCCGAGGCGGTCGAGTTAGAAAAAATATATGCCCGGGATGCCTGTCCTTCCGGGGTTAGCGGGTTCAGCCCGGAGCAATTTTGCCAATATGTGGAGCACATCGCCGACCGACGACTTGAGCGAATCGGATTGGACGCACTGTACCATCAGTCAAATCCATTTCCTTGGATGAGCCAGGCAACCGACCTTTCGAAGGAAAAAAACTTTTTCGAGACCCGGGTAACCGAGTACCAGATTGCCGGCAATCTCGATTGGGATTGAGGCATAAAAAGCATAGGGCAAACCCGAGCTCTCCAATTAGGGGAGTAACCAGCATACCGGAAAACCAGATCAGATACACAGGAGACAACAGTGAACCAGGAAATAGAGGTAATCAGCAGGGAAGGGCAGAGGCGGATATTTGATTCAGCCCGGATTCAATCAGCGGTGTTCAAGGCATTCATCGCCACAAACCAGCTCGTAGGCAGTGATGCGGGGGACGGATCGGATGCAGGCTTGATTGCCGGTCTGGTGGAGCGTGAAATAATGCGGGAGCTGCCACATGGCGGGGAAGTAGGCGTTGAGCGCATCCAGGATATCGTTGAGCAGACCCTTGTTGAACAGGGCATGTACAAGCAGGCAAAGGCGTACATGCTGTACCGATCCCGCCACGGTGAATTGCGCAACTTCACCGCGAGCATGCTTGATATTGAACGGACCATGGACGGATACCTTGGTCAGTCTGACTGGAGGGTCAATGAGAATGCCAATGTCAATTACAGTCTAGGCGGCCTCATACTCCACAATTCCGGAGCCATTACGGCGAACTACTGGCTGAACCGGATATATACCCGAGAAATTGCAAAAGCTCACCGGACGGCGGCCATGCATATTCACGACCTTTCGATGTTCTCGGGCTACTGCGCCGGGTGGTCTCTCCGACAGCTAATCACAGAGGGTTTGGGCGGGGTGACGGGCAAAATTGCCTCTTCACCGGCGAAACACCTGAATACACTGGTACAGCAAATGGTGAACTTCCTGGGAATAATGCAGAACGAATGGGCAGGAGCCCAGGCCTTTTCCAGTTTTGATACCTATTTAGCCCCATTCGTCCGGGAGGACCGCCTTGATTCCTCCGGGGTAAAACAGGCCCTGCAGAGCTTCATTTACGGGGTTAATACTCCTAGCCGTTGGGGGAGTCAAGCGCCGTTTACCAATATCACCCTGGACTGGGTGGTCCCCGCTGACATGGCCGGGAAGCCTGCGGTGGTCGGCGGTCTGGAAATGAGCTACTGCTACGGCGAGCTTCAGCATGAAATGGACATGATAAACAAAGCCTTCCTCGAGTTGATGATCGAAGGCGACGCCTCAGGCCGGGGTTTCCAGTACCCAATTCCCACGTACAATATTACCGATCGCTTCGTGTGGAATAGCCCCAACGCCGCCCTGTTATTCGAAATGACCGGCAAGTACGGTACGCCCTACTTCCAGAATTTTGTCAATTCAGACCTGGACCCCTCGGATGTGCGCTCCATGTGCTGCCGCCTCCAGCTGGACAAACGTGAGCTTCGCAAACGGGGAGGGGGGCTGTTCGGCAGCGACGAGTTTACCGGCTCCATCGGGGTGGTGACCATTAATTTGCCGCAAATTGCCTATATCGCCGATAACCGGAATGCCTTTTTCCAACGACTCGACGAGTTGATGGATCTGGCAAGCGAAAGCCTTGAGACCAAACGCGAGGTGGTGACCCGTCTCATGGATCAGGGGCTGTTTCCGTACACAAAACGATATTTACGGCATTTAGATAACCATTTTGCTACCATAGGCATTGTGGGCATGAACGAGGCCATGGAAAACTTCCTCGGCTGCGATCTTCAGGAAGACGAAGCCCGGAGATTCGCCATTGATATCCTTGATCATATGCGCGGCCGGCTCGCGGAGTACCAGGAAAAAACCGGTAGCCTGTATAATTTGGAAGCAAGCCCGGCCGAAGGAACCAGCTACCGTCTCGCCCTCCACGATCTGAAGAACTATCCCGGGATCATCACCGCGGGCACACCAGACGAACCCTATTACACAAACTCAAGCCAATTGCCGGTCGATGCCACCCGGGATATTTTTGACGCCCTTGATATGCAGGACGAACTTCAGACCCTCTACACCGGTGGGACGGTTTTCCATGCATTTCTGGGAGAGAGCATTAAGGATTGGCGCTCATGCGCAGAACTTGTGAAGGTCATCGCCGGCAATTATCGCCTGCCGTATTTCACCATCTCGCCGACCTTCTCCATTTGCGCCATCCACGGTTACCTTGAAGGAGAGCAGTCCGAGTGTCCGGTCTGCGGCCGGAGTACTGAGGTGTACAGCCGAATCGTCGGCTATTATCGCGCCCTGAACAACTGGAATCGCGGCAAGCGTCGGGAATATAATGAACGTAAAACCTATATACCCTCAGGACATAAAAACGCATCACTTGATGCTGCGGAAGTCGATCCGGCATCGGGAACGGGACAGGCGGCGAAAGAAAGCCTTGCCGATCGCAAACCCTTAGTAAATCGCTCGGTCGAGATCACCTTGTTCTATACCGATCGCTGCCCGCAATGCCCCGGTGCGAAAAAGCTTCTTGATGAAACGGGCCTGGAATACCGGGCCTACAATGCCGCAGGTCCTGAAGGTGCGGTTTTGGCCGGTCAGGCGGGCATTTGTTCGGTACCGACTGTTATTGTTTCCGATCCCGGCGAGGGTGAATTGTGGCGCAGCAGCGATGTCCAGATTATTGCTCAAAATATCAGGGTACTCGTAGCTGCCTTGGGCGCGGGCCGCAGCGCTGCAGCAGATGCCTAATGCACCAGCCAGGCGGGATTCGTACACCGGTACTTCCGGCTTATCCCGCCTGGGCTTTATGAAAACCAGCCTTACTGACTATCCCGGGCATCCGGCATCGGTGGTCTTCACTGCCGGATGCCCCCTTGTCTGTCCTTACTGCCACAACAGCAGTCTCATTTCAGGAGAACATCCCGCTGATTTCCTTCCTCGCCGGGATGTCATCGATCTGTTGTCCCGAAGAGGGCATCTGATAGACCATGTGGTAGTTACCGGCGGCGAACCGCTTTTTCACCATGATCTGCCCAGGCTTTTTGATGAACTGGCGGACATAGGAATGGTCATAAAGCTGGATACCTGCGGGATGTATCCATCCCGGCTGAAAGATCTCCTGAACCATCCGGCCCTGTCTTTTGTCGCCATGGATATAAAAACTGCGCCGTCTCACTATACTCGGGTCGGCGGGGGAAGCCGTTCTCCCGCCCTACTTGAGGGCTCCTTACACCTGCTTCGGAACTGGGCCGAGCCCGAAAGCCGGGACTACGAACTGCGAACCGTAATGGCACCGGAAGTTGTGAGCGTAGAGGATGTGGGCGTTATCGAATCGATGCTGCTCCCCGGCGAGATCTGGCGTCAAAATCCCCTTAAACAGTATCACTGATAGCCTCGGGCACAGATTACTAGTTCAATTATGAAACAAAGTATTGACTGTGGTACTTAGTACCAGTAAATTGGCCCCATGAAAACAGCGACCAAACTGCCGGTTACCGTCCTTTCGGGTTTTCTCGGAGCCGGCAAAACCACCCTTTTGAATCATATTCTCAACAATCGCGACGGCATGAAAGTCGCGGTTATCGTCAATGACATGTCCGATGTGAACATCGATGCCGCCCTCATCCGAGACGGCGGCGCCCAGCTCAGCCGGACCGATGAGCAGCTTGTGGAGATGTCCAACGGGTGCATATGCTGTACCCTGCGCGATGATTTACTCAAGGAAGTCAACAGCCTGGCCAAGGCCGGGAAGTTCGATTATCTGCTTATTGAGAGTTCGGGAATTAGCGAACCGGTGCCCGTTGCCCAGACCTTCGAGCTGGGAGAGTATGAGGGGTCGGCCCTTGAAGATGTTACGGCCCTGGATACCATGGTCACCGTCGTCGATGCCTCAACATGTCGCGAGATGCTCATGTCCACCACAAGCCTTGCGGATAAAAACATGGCGGTAAGCGATGAGGATGAGCGAAGCCTATCCATGCTGTTGACCGACCAGATTGAGTTCGCCAACGTAATCCTTGTCAGTAAAACCGACCTGGTTGAGCCCGAAGAACTGGCCCGGCTTACGGCGCTTTTGGGGAAGATGAACCCCACTGCCAAAATAGTCCCCATGCTCAACGGCCAGATTGATCCCTTCCTCATCATGAATACCGGCTTGTATACCCGGGAGTGGGGCGAATCCCTTGACGCCTGGGAGGAAGAGCTTCAAAACGAGCACGTCCCGGAAACCGAGGAGTACGGCATCTCAAGCTGGGCATTTCGTCAGCGCCGTCCCTTCGACCGCAAAAAGTTTCAGAAAGTAATCGCCGAGGGGACCCAAGGGCTCGTTCGGGCAAAAGGCTATTTCTGGTTCGAAGACGAACCTGAGTCCGCCTATTTCCTGAGTATCTCGGGAAAAAAGGGCTTTTTCGAGGCCGCGGGTTTTTGGTGGTCAGCGGTAGACCGGGCGCAGTGGCCTGCAGATGAAGAACACCGGAAGCAGATTCTCGAATCATTCGAAGAACCCTGGGGAGACAAACGTCAGGAGCTGGTGTTTATCGGTCAGGATGTCGACTTTGACAATTTGAACAAGCGCCTCACGGATGCGCTGGTATAGGCCGGCCGTCGGCTTGAAGGGGGATGACAGCGGATTCCGCCGCTGCTACAGTTGTTACCATGGAATGGGAAAACGCCTACCAACAGTGCATTCGAAGAATTCTCGACCGTGGGGAAAGAATCACTCCGGCCCGCGATCAGATTCTCCGGATTATCTGCAAATCCGGGCATCATCTCACCAGTCGTGAAATACTCAGCGAGATTGAATCGTCAGGGGGAAGCGCATCCCGCACTTCCGTTTTTCGCACTCTGGATCTCCTCACCCGGATGTCCATTCTGAGGCCCACCTATGTGGAATCCCAGACCCCCAGCTACGTGCTGATGTCGGCGGACGGGCATCACGGGCACATCATCTGTCCCGAGTGCCAATCGGTTTTGGAGATCGAAGAGTGCGAGCTTCACGATGTGCTGCCCGTGTTGGAGAAACGCTATGGGCGGAAGTTTATCGGCCATCTCTTGGAATGCTACGCCCTGTGCGATACCTGCGCGGAGCACAGCGGCTCTAATACATGATTCCGACTTCCAGGCAGTATGGGATCGGTATCATCACACAGAAAAGGTATTACGTTGACATACCTATTTCAAGCAGCTATATTTTGAGCCAATACCAAGTCGGGAGATGCAATATGGCTTCATCGGGACGCAAAAAGGAAGAGGTCATCACCTTTAAAGTGGACGAACATCTTGCTCATGCCCTGAGCGGATTGCACAACAAGTCGGATTTTATCAGAAAAGCCGTTCTGGATGCCCTGGGGAATGTCTGCCCCGTGTGCAACGGGAGTGGTTCTCTGACGGTGTCGCAAATGAGCCACTGGCGGGATTTTAGCTCACATCATCATGTGGAGTCCTGTACAGACTGCAACGAATTCCATCTTGTGTGCGACCACGAATCAACATAATAGCAATACAGCCAGTTGAGGCTGAACATTAAGGAGATACATATGAAAACAAGGACGTCTGTGCGGGGCATTGCCCTCCTGGTTCTGTTCTTTATGGTTTTTTTCTACAGCCCGCTCTTCGCCGCCGGCGGAGCGGAAAGCACGGAAGAAGCGACCGAAGAGCACCATGACGACGATCACAACGACGAAGACCATGACCACGATGATCACGATCATGATGACCACGATCATGACGACCACGACCATGATGACGATCATGATGATCACGATCATGACGACCACGACCATGCTGGCGAAATGGTCATTCCGGATATCGAGCCCGCCAGTCTCTCCGGCGGAAGCCCCCTCCGGGTAGTGGCAACCACAAGCATTGTCGGCGACGTTGTTCGCCAAATTGCCGGCGACAGCGCACGAGTCGATGTTTTGATGCCACGGGGGCAAAACCCCCATTCGTACGAGCCCACTCCCCGGGCCATGGCGAGCGTCGAAGAGTCGTACATCGTCTTTGTAAACGGCCTGAATCTCGAGGAAGTTCTTCTGGAAACCATCGAGAACATTGCCGGCACCTATGTTGTTCCGGTTTCAGCGGGAATCGCTGTGTTGGAAGGCGGTGAGCACGACCATGGCGATGAAGATCACCAAGATGAAGATGATCATCATGATGAAGACCATCACGACGAAGATGATCATCACGATGAGGACCATCACGAAGAAGATCATCATGACGACCATGATCACGATCACGATCACGATCACGATCATGCAGGCGGCGATCCCCACTTCTGGTTTGATCCCACCAATGTGATCATCTGGGCGGAAAACATCGCCGATGCCTTGATTAGCGCTGATCCTGCCAATGCCGCCGCCTATGAAGCAAACCGGGACGCCTATATTGCCGAGCTTGAGGCCCTGGACCTGGAGGTGCGCAATCTCGTGGCATCCATTCCCCGGGCACAGCGTAAACTGGTGGTGGACCACGTGGCTTTGAACTACTATGCTGAAGAATACGGATTCGAGGTAATCGGCGAGGTCATCCCGTCAGTTTCTGATCAGGCCGAACCCTCGGCCAGGGACATCGCCCAGCTGGCTGAAGAAATTCGGGAAGAAGGCGTCCGCGCCATCTTTATCGGCGGAACCGCAGGCCGCGGTCTGCAAAATCTTGTGCGTGCCGTGGCTGAAGAAGTGGGCGAAGACGTTCAGATCGTCTCGATTCTCACCGGGTCTTTGGCATCAGAGGGCAGCCGGGGGGACAGCTACATCGATTTCGTACGCTACAATACGGAGCAGATTGTTTCCGGGCTCCGACAGTAAGGCGGTTTTATTCCGTGAAGTTTTTACAGCGCTTGAACTACGGTTCATGCAGAGGCAGCGAGTGCGACACCCCGGCGGTGCCGCACTCGTCTGCTTTAAACATCTCCGATCTCCGATTCCGCTATCCCCGCTCGGAAAAGCCGGTGCTGGACGGGGTCTCGCTATCGGTTGAACCAGGCGAGAGGGTTGCCATGGTCGGGCCCAATGGCGCCGGCAAATCCACCCTGCTGCATCTCATTATCGGTATGGCAGAAGGCCATAGCGGTACAATAGACGTGTACGGCAACCCGGCTCACACCTGCCGTCACCGGGTGGCCATCGTTCCCCAGCGTTCGGAGGTGGACTGGCGCTTTCCGGTCACCGTGCGCCAGGTCGTCATGATGGGACGCTTTGTGCACCTGGGCTGGTTCAAAAGACCTCGCCGCGAGGATCACGATCGTGTCCGGGAGGCTCTGGCCACCATGGGAATCGAATCCCTGAGCGATCGGCAGGTCGGAGAACTTTCGGGGGGCCAGCAGCAGAGAGTCATGCTCGCCCGCACACTGGCCCATGACGCGGATCTTCTGCTGATGGACGAGCCGCTAAATCATGTGGACATCGCCACGCAGGAATTGATTTTCCACACGCTGGAGCGTCTGACCGCAGCCGGGAAGACGGTAATCGTCAGCACCCATGACCTGGGAGTCCTGACGGTCCACTTTAACCGGGCGGTTTTCCTCGACCGAAAGGTCATTGCCGACGGAAAAGTCGAGGATGTTCTTACTCCGGAAACTGTGGCCCAGGCTTACGGTTTCGAATTCCACAAGGACTATGTACAGTGATCGAATTTATCCTTGAGCCCCTGTCGTATTCATTTATTGTCCGGGGTTTCGCTGCGGGACTTCTGGCCGCTCTGGCCTGTTCAATCCTCAGCGCTTTTGTAGTCTGGAGGGGCATGGCCTTCGTCGGCGATGCAATGGCCCATGCGATTCTTCCGGGAATCGTCGTGGCCTATATTTTCGGTTTCAGTTTGTTTTTTGGCGCTTTGGGTGCCGCTGTTCTCGCAGTGCTGGGGATAGGGCTTATATCCGGCAGGGGCAGCCTGAAGGAAGATACGGCCATAGGCATAGTATTCTCGGGGTTCTTTGCCCTTGGAGTTCTGCTGTTGAGTAGCGTGACCAGCTATCAGGACCTGGGGCATATTCTGTTCGGCAACATTCTCGGAGTCGCCACCGGCGATCTGTACTGGATGTCCGGTGTTGTTCTGCTGACCCTGACAGCCCTGGCGCTTTCTTACAAGGAGATTCTCGTTGCCTCCTTTGACCCGGCCCACTCGGTAGCCATTGGGCTATCGCCGTCATTAATCCGCTACATCCTTCTCCTGCTTCTGGCAATGACGACGGTTGTCGCCATTCAGACTGTCGGGGTAATCCTGGTTCTATCGCTGTTGGTAACCCCGGCCGCCGCCGCATCAATGCTTTCAAAACGCCTAAAAACCATAGTGCTGCTTTCGGTGCTTTTTGCCCTTTCGGCGACGGTAATCGGGTTTTATCTGTCATATTATGCGGATCTGGCTTCAGGCCCGGCCATAGTTCTGCTTTTAACATTGTATTTTATCATCGCCTTTGCCTGGTCGAGGATCCGGGATCGGCTGCGTCAGTCCGGAAGAGAAACACATACTGAAAGTCCGGGTGAAATGGCGGGGTGACAACTAATACTACCAGATGTGGACGGTTCCGCCGGAATCGGCAGGCGTAACTGCCGATTCGACAAAATTCTAGGTCTTGAACTGCCCGAAGCGATCCTGTAGTTCAACGACAATACTGCTCAGCTCCTGAGAACGGGCAAGCAGACCTTTCATTGCGGAAACGATTTCTTCAGCGCCTTTTGAGGATTCCGTCATTCCGCTGCTGACCCGCTCCGAAACCTGGCTGATCACTGCCGAGTTATCCATCATCAGTTTCGTGCCGTTTTTGATTTCATTCGAGCCGTTCCTGATCGTCACCGTGACCTCGCTAATTTCGTTTGTGGAATCGAGGATTTGGCGCCCCCCGGTATTAAGTTCGGTAACTGCCTGCTCAATTTCTGCAAAAGCATTAATTGTATCCTCCACCTCGCTGGAGATTCGTTCAAATGCGCTGGTTGTTTGAATGACATTTTGGTCAGTTTCCAGGACTGAATTGGTAATGTCGCTTATAGTCTGTGAAATGCTTTGTGATGATCTCCCTGCGGAATCCGCCAGTTTGCGGATTTCCTCAGCAACTACGGCAAACCCTCTTCCCGAGTCTCCCGCATGCGCGGCTTCGATGGCCGCATTCATCGACAGCAGGTTAGTCTGAGAGGCTATATCGTTGATTGTCGATGCCATTTCCTGAATTCGCCGGATGTGATCTACCACTGATTTGAATGTACCGCTCGTTTGCTGGATTAATGCCTTACCTTCATCGGCGACTCTGCTCAGGGCTTTTGTGGTTTCCCGCTTATTTTGAGCAACTTCAGTAACGCTGTTGAGGGAGGCTATCATCTCGGTGATTGCGGCAGTGGATTCTTCCACCATTGCCGATTGATTTATTATTTGCTCATCTACTGAAGTCATATTTGCCGTGACTTCCTCGATAGCGCTCACGGTTTCGCTGATGCTGCCGTCCAAAACATCCATCTGATCTCTGATAGAACCCAGATTAGCGCTTATCTGATCAATGGCCGATGATGTTTCTTCAGTGGACTCCCCAATGCTTATTCTGATCATATCGGTGCGTCCGATAATTTTTTTTAATTCCTCCATTAGGACCCTGAGGGTCGAAACGAAGCTGTTGAAGGATTCCGCGACTTGACCAGTTTCATCGCGGCTGATTACTTCGAGCTTCTTGGTGAGATCCGCATCACCTGAGGCGATCTCTTTTAAGGATCCGGCAATTCTGCTGATGGGCAAGCTGATCCGTTTGCTCACGAAATACACGATTAGGGAAACAGCGACAAGAATTCCCACTGCGACGACGAGTTGGATAACAGTATTTTGGATTATTGAATCATCAATTAAGGCAAAGATTTCAGCTTCCGGTATACCAATAAACAGTATGCCGATAACCTCGCCGCGGTTAGAGAGTATGGGATCGTAGGCGGTCAGGTAGGGTATTCCCAGAATCATGGCTTCACCGATGAAGGTCTGCCCATCAATCACCGTCGGGTATGCTGCAGAGTCCTCGCCAAGGTAGGTTCCGACCGCTCGGGAGTCATCTTCGAGCCGTATGTTGGTAGTTAAACGAATAAAATCATTGCCCTCCCGCCCGAAAACTGTGGCTGCAATCCGGTAGTCCTCGAGAATGCCGTCTACAAAGCGATGGTTATTTCCTATCTTGCTGCCATTGGAGTCATACAGTCCGTCCCGTTGCAGTTCTACCTGGCCAAATTCTTGAGAGAATCTCGCCCTGGCGGAGACGAGGTCCGATTCGAGCATCCAGCTTAAGGTTGAATCAGTGACATCGTGTCCGACGCCGTTCATTCCAATAATTGCCAAAGTTACCAGCGCCGCGGTGACGCTTGCCAATCCGATGAACAGTAAGAGAGTAATTTTTGCCTGGATACCGATTTTCATTCAGCCCTCCGATTCGTGAAAACGACTAGAAGTCTAATTGTAGTTCACGCGATAATCGGCTGCAAACCGCATGTCGAAAAGAAATGGCACACATCAGACCGGAAGAGAAGTACATATTGAAAGCACTGGAGAAATGGCAGGCTGACTATTAATACCACCAGATGTGGACGGTTCCGGCGGAATCGGCGGCGAGAAGGCCCCGTTCTCCGTACGAAAGGTTTGAGCTGAGGGTGCCGTTGAGGTTGTACCTCCAAACTACCCTGTGACCCCTCCGCGTCAGGGTGAGTGCTTCGATTCTGTCCCGACGCTGAACCGGGAGAATTAATTCAGCATTTCCAATGCGGTCAACAGGCGCTATAAGCGCGTCTCCCAGATTTGCGGATCTGATTGCGTGGCTGGAGTACCCGGGTATGCTGTACATGATGTTCAGGTTTTCATCGTAGTATTCAACAACTCCGCCAATATGCGGGGTCCTCACGGCGGCCACCAGATGCTCGGAGTTTGGACCCAACGGTCCTGCCCCGATAAGATGCCTCCAGCGAAAACCCCTGCCTACCGGCACGCCTTCGGCTGCGGTTTCCAGGGAAAAGTCGAAGGCGGCAAGGCGGGCGCCCTGGCTCCGATTAGCCAGAACGGTAATGATTTCGTAGTTCCCGTCCTGGCCCAAATCGCTGATGAGAACACCCCGTTCCTCCGCAACATCATCGCCGAAGGAAATCGAACGGGTCCCGCGGTTGGATATCAGGGTTAGTCCGCCGGCCTCGATGTTATTTCCCAGGACGGCATGGGCATACTCCGAGGTGGGCTGTGAAAGGTAGGCCAGGGTGTTTTCAGGGCCTACGGCAATGTGGCCGTCGGCGAGGGGCGTTTCCTCAAAGGGAAACGCCCAGCGGCTATTATCTCCGGCGTCGGCCAATGGCATGGGCAGCAGGGCTGCGGCGGGGTACTCACCTGTTCCGAGGAGGCTGACATTATGAGTCTGGCCGTCGACAAAAACCGTGAGGCTTGATGCATCACCGCGTACGGATGGGAGACTCCCAATGCCGACTTCCCCGTCTTGCAGCCACAACCAGGAATGTGTGCCATCGCTGAACTGGAGAATCCAGACGGCATCGGCTTGTAGGGGGACGGTATCGATTACAAGATTTTGAGGAATTGCGACGGCCCATACAACGGCTTTTTCTATAGTAATTGTTGACCGCTGCATCTCAACAAGGGGAACCTCCCAAACGGCCAGACGATTTCCATCGGCCCCCCGGTCGGCCTGAATAAACCGCGGCATGGCCGCCGGGGCAGAAACAGAGTCATCTCCACCTTGCACAACGAAAGGACGCCGCTGATCCGCTTCGCCTTCAGTCCATCCGGGCTGACAGAGACTTACCAGCAGGAACAGGAGAAGGGATTGTGCACGTAGACTAACCTGTCGGATAGGTGGGTTCATTTATGTATCCTTTGTATGATTTCTAAAAACTTGTGACACATTTGAGTAGTCGTTTTCGATTCCCTTTTCATCGAGAATCTGCGCGATTGCTCCCCGGTGATGGGTCTGATGGTTAAATACATGGATGAGGCAATGGCCAAAATACCAGGTTCGCGGTCGACCCTTTGCTTTAAATAGTTCTACCGATTTTCCCAGAATATCCTCTCCTGTATGCTCTACAAGCCGAACGAAGATTTCATCCACGGAAATTTCATGATCTATCAAGCTGGTCAAATCCTTATATAAAAGATTGCCTTTGCCTGGGTGCTCAAATTCCAAAGCAGGATTATTTAGGATCGGTATATCCAGATCTTTGCAATCGCGAAAGGAGGAAAGCCAGTTCAGGTTCCCGAGCAGGATGTGGTTGAGTAACCCTAGAATCGAACCATAGTATGAACCGCAGTATTCCGTGAGCAGGTTAACTTCTTCTTCTTGAAGCAACTGAAACAGTCGCTGGTTCACCGCTTGATTGTATCGTGCCATAAGCAATACAGCATCTTTAATCATGATTCGAACCTCCGTGTTGCGGCTTCATTCTACTATACCTTCACGTACATCACTGCCAGCATACCCGACTTTCATCCCAGCGGTCGACGAATTTATTTCCGGCCCCATCTGCAAATCCGAACGGGATTACGGCATACACCGAATCCTGGAGTCCAAGAATTGATTTAACCAGCTCTTCCCGCTCGGCCTCGGGATACACCCCAAGCCAGACGGCGGATAAGCCTTCTTCCACAAGCTGCAGCAGCATGTTTTGCACGCAGGCACCCAGATCCTGTTGCCAGTTTTGGGGGTACTTCAGACTCGTGATATCTGCATGGACGACGATGGCTGCCGGTGCTGTTTTTAAGGCCGCTGCATAGGGACTCATACCCGAGAGATCATCGAGGGTCTGGCGCCTGCGAACCACCACGAATTTCCAGGGCTGCTGGTTGCCCGCAGACGGCGCCTGCATTCCGGCCCGCAGTATTTCCTCAATGCACTGTGGCTGAGGCTCTTGTGCGGTAAACTTCCTCACCGACCTGCGTATTCGTATTGCTTCAATCATGTCATCATCCTTTTGCCCTATTCGCTTGCATGCCGATGACCGCCGAAATAATCGAATACATCAGCTGCCCGTCGATGCATAGTATCTCATGCCTATCCGCCACATCCCAATGCCTACCGCCAAAAAGAGTCCCCCGGCTGCCGGCGCGATATAGGCCAGCCACTGGGGCAAACCGGCGGTCTCAGGACGCTCCATCAAAATGGCAAAGGGGTAAAAGATTATGAGGGTCAGGGGGATGAAAAATGTCAGCATGCGAAACAGGTTCTTGCCGTAGATTGACAGGGGATACTGGGCGGCCTGGACGGTGCCGTAGGTGAAAATATTCATCACTTCCAGGGACTCAACCGACAGGAAGCTGATTGCTGCCTGAATGTGATATATGCCCATGTACAGGCACACGCCCCCGACAAACGACAGGGTCATGACGCTTATCCATCTGATATCCATGGGTATGCCCATATCGAATATGGCCCACACGAGGACCATCAGCCCCTGCGCCATCCGCCCGATCCTCCTTAAGGTAAACTCGTAGCCGAGCACCTGCAGCCCGGCGGGCCGGGGACGAAGCAGGACCGCATCGAATCCGCCGCTTTTAACCAGCTCTCCGAAAATATCAAAACCCCTTCCCAGGGCGTCGGATACCGCAAAGGTGAACTGCATAAAGCCGTAAAAGAAGGCGACCTGCGCCAATGACCATCCCCTGATGCTGCCGAATCGGGAGAACAGGGCGAGCACCCCCAGGATTTCGATTCCCGTCACCAGGAAATGACCCAGGCTCTGTAACAAGAAGGCGGTCTTGTGAATCATCTGGCTTTTGATTGAAGTCGACGCATAGCGGAAATACAAACGGATATGATTCATGGTCATCCCCCCTGAACGACGAGCTTCGCGGTGCCCCTGGACATCATGAATCGCCCCGCAGCCATAAAAAGTACGATCCATACAAGCTGAATCGTCAGGGCCAGGGCCGTTTCCGGACCGCTAATATCGCCGGAGTAAATCCGGTTCGGCACATCCACCATTCCGCTGAACGGAAGCAGCCTGAGAAGGGTCTGGAGCACGTCGGGAAACAGCGGCAGGGGGATGATCATGCCGGAAAAAATCGTAACCACGGGCATTATAAAAAACCGTATGCCGTCGGCGGATATTGTCCACAGCATGGTGGCATGGGCAGATGTCAGAAAGGAAACTCCGAGCACCAAGGCCAGTATGAGGCTCATGAGCCAGGAAGAGAGGACCATAAAATCCCGGGGCCAGATCAGCGCCAAGCGGGAGAGGGGAGTGAGGGGGAGAATAACGGTCACAAAAAATAACAGGGGCAGCGCCCTCAGAAGTACCCGGCCCAGCTTGTCCCCCAGGGTGCTAACGAACCATTGGGAGTACAGCCCCAGGGGTTTCACCAGGGAATACCCGATGTTGCCGCTTCGAATTTCCGACGCAAGATGCAGGTCGATATTCCAGGGCAGCATTCCCAAAAACGCCTGACCAAGCCAGATATAGGTCACAACCTGGGGGAAATCCATGGGAGCCGAAGCCGTTGAGGAAGCGTAAAATGCCTCCAGTATAAAAATCATGATGAAACCCCAGAATGTCTGGGTGGCGATTCCCGCCAATGCCGCCGCCCGGTATTGCAAGCTGACTTTAAGGCGGATTACGAAGAGGGAGCGCAGGGAGCGCATCCGCGATGGCAGCCCGGCGAAGAATCCAGGGGTCAAAAATCGTTTATGCATCTCCGGCGCTCCCGGTCCGGTTCGACCTCGAACCCATCCGCTTGTACAAATCGGCGATCAGTTCTTCCACTGGCGGATTCTCCACGGTGAGATCCCTGATTCCGTGGCCCGCCGTCAGTTCGGTGATGACCGGACCGGCGGCGGCGCCGGAACTAATGCGGAACACCCCCCGTTTTTTGTTGAGGGAGATCAGCCCGGCTTGGGCCGGGAGGCGCAAGTCCGATTCCGCCGGAGCGATGTGAAAATCAACCGTGAGGATTTTTGAATCGCCTTCCCGACGCCTCAGCTCGCTCAGGCTCCCGTTGTAGAGAATTTCGCCGTTCCCGATGACGATGACCCTCGAGCAGAGGGCCTCGATATCGTCCATGTCGTGGGTAGTGAGGATCATGGTGGTGTTCCGGTCCCGGTTAATCCGCCGGATGATATCCCTCACCGCCAGCTTCGCGATGGCGTCCAGGCCGATGGTCGGTTCGTCGAGGAAGAGGATGTCCGGAGAGTGCAGCAAGGCGGCGGCGATATCGCAGCGCATCCGCTGGCCGAGGCTGAGCTGCCGGACGGGAATGGGAAGCAGGGGCGCAAGGTCGAGCATGTCGACCAGTTCCTCAAGGGCTAATTGGTAGTCCTCTTCGCCGATGTCGTATATGTCTTTCAGGAGGAGAAATGACTCTTCAACCGGCAGGTCCCACCACAGTTGTGTCCGTTGTCCGAAGACCACGCCTATGCGCCTGACGTGCTCGATGCGGTTTTTCCAGGGGATGCGCCCGCCGACGGTGCAGCCTCCGCTGTCCGGAAGAAGTATCCCCGCCATTATTTTGACGGTGGTGCTCTTCCCCGCGCCGTTGGGCCCGATGTATCCCACCAGCTCCCCCTCGTCCAGGGCGAAGCTCACTCCATTGAGGGCGTGAACCCGGCGGCGGGCTCTGGTAAAAAGGCCGGCAAGGGCGCCTTTGAATCCCGGGCTTCGCTGGGAGACTGGGAAGGACTTACGCAAGTTCGTAACTTCGATATACGACATGGCAGTTTCCTGTAGGTTCTGACTATCCGGTTGATACCGGCGTGATTATGAAAAGAGGATAAAACTATCACGGATTACTTTTTTTAAGCAATTCTCTTAGCACTGCGATGGCGAGGTTTTGTCCGTTATGTGACAAATTTCTATTTGCGCGGAAGGTTCAGTTCGCTAATTCTGCAGGATCCGGTTCCAACTTACCTTCACTAAGAATGGTGAGAATGGTCATCCGCCGTAAGCCGACGACATTATTTGCTACTCGGCTATTCTTATGCTTCTAATGCTCTTTCCCCTAACCTCGGATACATATAGGGTGAGGCCGTCCGAGGTAACCGCAATGCCGTTCGGAGCATTAAACGATGCGGAATCACCGTCGCCGTCAATCCGACTCGGAGTTCCGTTGCCTGCCAGAGTCGCAACGTTACCGTCCATATCTACGGAATAAACCCGATTAGAGGCAATTCCCGTGGCGTATACATTTTCACCGGCTAAGGCAAGATACCCGATTCCTCCTCTGATCTGCGCCAAAGCCGACTCTTCATAATCGGGGGTAAAACGGATTATTCGCCCGTCATTGTAGTTCGAAATATAAATATCGCCGTTCTCATCTATTGCAATTCCCGACGGGCCATTGAGTAACTGGCTCGCAACGCTGATTGAATCACCGTCAGTATCGATACGGCGAAACTCATTGCGCACATAGTCGGTTACATATATGGCGCCGTGATTATCCACGGCAATTCCGACTGCTCGTGAAAAGTCTCCGGCGATCTGCTCTAAATTCCCTTCAACTAAACGCAATACTTCTGTTTCCACAGCAATAAGCAGCTCTCCGTCGGCTGTCATTGCCAGACCAAGGGGATTATCTAATCCGGAAGCCACGATACTGTTAGACCCATCGGCGTCAATCCGCCAAACAATGTTCCCGTCGCTGAAGTTTGAACGATTACCCAAATCAGAAACATATAACTCACCGGCTTTACCGACCGCTATCCCGTCGAGTTGGGAAAGGTCATCTACCAGAGTAACGACCTGCTGTTCCAGCGACGAACATCCAAAAATCAAAGTGCTGCTGAATAACAGTATTAATAGTATTTTCACCTTTTCCATCCCTGCATTTCGATAAGATTGCTATAAACCTGATAAAAACACTGTATAATTTTCACCGGCCACATACAAGGGGACGCTCTGTGATTTTCCGCTTCCGGCTCAATATAGACCCCGGATGCTTCCCACAACGTAAATCACTATCGCCACGATTCCCGATGCCAGCACCGTAAGAATGCTCCCGGTCCAGGCCATGTCCTTTATGCTGAAATAGCCTGCCGAATAGGGGATGACATTGGTGGGACTGGAGGTTACCAAAATAAAAGCCATGGAGGTTGTCAGCGCCGCAGGTATGGCAATGGTCAGCGGATCGATGCCGATGCTCCCCGCCAGGGCGATCATGATGGGGATGACGATGGTGGCCGTGACGGTGTTGGATGAGAACGCAATCTTGAGAAAGCTGACCATGAGAACGACGATGAACACCAACACCAGGGGGTGAAGCCCGCCGATGCCCCCCAAAAGCGCCACCGCCAGCCAGTTGGCTGCTCCGGTCTGGTATAACATCATTCCCAGGGAAATTCCTGTGACAACCAGGAGGATTCCGCTCCAGCTGATGTCCTTCTCTATGGTTTTCCAGGGCAGGGATTTGATCCCCGGGAAGAAAAAGAGGCTGGAAGTCAGCAGGATGGGGAAGGAAATGGGGATATCCATTCCCAGCAGCCCTTCAAGCAGGGGGCTGGTTACCCACAGTAGTACGGTGAGAACGAAGAGAATCATGGTTATTTTTTCCGTGCGGTTCATCGGCGGAAGCTCGTGATAATCCTGTGCCATTTCTTCCTTCGTTTTTTTTAGATGCTTCATTTCCGGCGGGAAAAACAGGAGTAGGGCAAGCCAGACCGGCACAATCAACAGGAGCGCCGACGGAACGCCGTAAGCCATCCAGTCGGTAAAGCTGACGTCGATACCTGCCATTTCCTTGAGGAACCCGATGGCCAGGGGATTCGGTCCGGCTCCCGAAGGTGTGGCGATGCCCCCGACGATGGATCCCCAGCAAATGGAAATCATCAATGCCTTGCCGAAATTGGATTTGAGGGGCTCAACCCCTTCCTCTTCGAGAATGGCAACTCCGATGGGCATCAGCATGGCCGCAACCGCCATGTTGGTGAGCCACATGGAAAGGACGGTGCCGGTGAGAATGAACCCCAGAATGATTTTGCGGGTCGAGTTCCCGGTTTTCGACAGTAGAAACACGGAAATGCGCCGGCCCAGTCCGCTGTGAGTGATAAATGCCGAGAGGATGAGAACGCCGAGGAAGAACACAAAGATGTGGTTCCCGAATCCCAGGGAGACAATGCTCTTGAAGCTGTCCACCCGGAACACGCTTAACAGGAAAATACTCATCAGGCCGGTTATGTGGAAGGGGACGGCTTCGGTCATCCAGAGGATCAGGGCAAACAGCAGTACACCTAAAGCCGCCTGGGCCGGCGGGGAGAGGCTGACTCCCCGCACGGTCGTTACCTCCACCGGCAGGGGGAGGAAGTAGCTGACCAGCGCCAGGGCCAGGGCGGACAACAGAATTACCCCAGCCCGGATTTCTCCAAAATGTGTACGGTGTTTCACCGGCGCGTTTGCCTTAGCGTCCATCCACTTCTCCCGGACCTAAAAGTTCGCGAAGCAGCGTTCCGGTTTCAGCCGGTCGCTTTGCCACCGGGACGCCGGCGGCTTCCAGGATTCTCGTTTTTTCCGCAACCGAGCCGCGGCCGCCGCTGACGATTGCCCCGGCATGGCCCATGCGTTTGCCCTCCGGGGCATTGCGGCCCCCCAGGAAGGCGGTCATGGGCTTGGTAAATCGCCCCTGGCGAACCATTTCGGCGCATTCTTCTTCCATGCTTCCCCCCAGTTCCCCGATTATCAGGACGCCGTCGGTCGCATCGTCGGCCTCGTACAATGACAGCATCTCTGCGAAGCGGGTGCCCGGCACCGGATCGCCGCCCACGCCGATGAGGGTGGATACCCCGAAACCCTCGCGGACGATCATCGACGTCACTTCGTTGGTGAGGGAGCCTGAACGGGTCATTACGCCGATTCGCCCGGGTTTGTAGACCCGCTCGATCCAGTACGGCAGGGCCCCCATCATGGCCTGGCCGGGGGAAATCACCCCGGAAGTGTTGCCGCCGATGACGGTGGCGCTCCGGCACAGGGCCGCAGAACGGATTTTCATGGCGTCGTGTAGGGGAATGCCGTCGGCAATGGTGACGATTTTTCGTATTCCCGCGTCCAGGGCTTCGAACACCGCGTCCATGGTGAATCGGGGCGGGACGAAGAGCATTGCGGCATCCGCCGGCTGGACTTCAATGGCTTCGGCCATGCTGTCGAACACCGGCACGCCGACGGCTTTCTGACCGCCTTTGCCCGGGGTTACCCCGGCGACGACCCGGGTTCCCATGTCGCGCATATGGGCGGTCCAGAATCCGCCCTCCTTGCCGGTGATGCCCGAAACGATGACCCGGGTTTCGGAATTGATAAATATGCTCATGATGAAGCTCCCGAAGCCCCGGCGGCTAGGTGCACCGCCCGGCGCACCGCGGTTTCCGTATCGAATATCGCTTCAAGGCCCGCATCCTCGAGGATCTTTACTGCTGCTTCCTCGTTCGTTCCCCGAATGCAGGTAATGATGGGCCGGTCCGGGCGCAATTCCCGAATCGCCGAGACAATGCCCTCGGCCATGACATCGGCCCGGGCGATGGTGCCGAAGGTAACCATGAGAATCACCGAGCTCTCGTTTTTTAAGCACAGTTCCATGGCCCGCCGGGCCTTTAAATAATTCGGACCGCCGAACTCAAGATAATTGGCAACGCTGCCTCCGGCATCAATAACCAGATCGTATACCGTGGTGGTGAGCCCCGCGCCGGCGCACATCAGGCTTATGTCGCCGTCAAATTGCAGGTAGGGTATTCCCTCCTGGGCGGCTTCATAGGCTGCGTCGGATTCGTAGTATTCCCGGCCGGCATGATACTCCCGGTGGCGCGAGAGGGAATTATCGTCAATGGAGATTTTCCCGTCACCGGCTATCAACAATCCGTCGCGGGTAAGAAAAAGCGGGTTTATTTCCGCCAGTTCGCAGTCCATCCGGGTAAACAGCTTCCAGAGGTTGTGCATCAGCTCGGCGAAGTCCGATGCCGCTCGGCCTGTCAAGGCGAGGCCTTTTACCAGTCGCCGAATCTGAAACGGCATGACGCCGCTCTGAAGATCTACCGGGATGCGCATAATGGCCTCGGGACGATCGACGGCCAATTGCTCGATTTCCACGCCGCCTTCCCCGCTTGCCAGAATAAGGGCGTTGCCGCCCGGCGGATCGACGGTAATCGACAGGTATAGTTCCCGCTCAATATCTACCGCCGCTTCGACCAATACCGAGGGAACCTGGATATCATGGTCAAACAGCCGTCGTAATTCGGGCAGGAGGTCCTCGTCTTTCTTGATGAAGGGGATGAGCCCGGCCTTGCCCCGGCCCCCAATGAGGACCTGACTCTTGAGAACCAGCGGAAGCCCCAGCACATCCCAGGCATCCTTAAGTTGGCGTTCCCCGTCGGCAGACTCAGAAGCTTGTTTTGCCGGGCGGAGTATCCGCACAGAGGGCGGCACCGCTATGCCGAAGTCCGTAAAGGCATCTTTCGCCTGATATTCGAATAACTTCATTTTTCTATGTTCCCGCCTTTCCCTCGGCCAGCCAGGTTCCGAAAATCTCATCGTCGCCGGGTTTTGCGGTGGGCAGTAGATCGGAGACCCAGGTTACATTCAGAAAGTGCTTGTAGTAGATATTCTCGGTGGTAATGTTGCCCCCCCAGGTACCGCATCCCAGGGTAACGGTTGAGGGCATGCCGTTCCAGAAGTTCCCGCCATTACCCGGTGCCTGGGGCTGGTTGACCAGAATGCGGCTGGTGCGCTGATGCAGTCCCAGCTCTTCGACGTACGAGCGGGTATTGGTATGAATGCCGCATGAGTGGCCGGTTCCGGCGTTGTCGGTGAGCCGGGTAAGAATTTCGACGGCTTCGGGGAAGCTCCGGTATTTCCAAACCGTGAGCACCGGCGAGAGTTTTTCCCCGGCGAAGCGGTCGTCTTCAAGGGGCATCTCGCCTTCGACGACGATCATCCGTTTTCCCGACGGAATGCCGATGCCCGCGCCTTCGGCAATGGCCGCAGCGCTCCGGGCGATGATGGCCGGATTCAGGGCGCGGTATCCCGCCTTGTTCTCAACCCACATCCAGTCTTCCAGCTTGTTCCGGTCGGATCCCCGGGCGAACCATCCGCCCTCGCTCTCAAGGCAGGAGCAAAACGTTTCATATATCGACTCGTGGATAATAACCGAGTTTTCGCTGGAGCAGCTGGTTGCGTAATCGAAGCATTTGCTCACCGTTATTTTCGCCGCAGCATCGGCGATGTCGGCGTCCTCGGCCACGATCTGCACCGCGTTGCCCGGGCCCACTCCGTAGGACGGGGTTCCGCTTGAATATGCGGCCTTCACCATGGCGCCGCCTCCGGTTGCCAGCACCAGATCCACCTGTTTCATCAGTTCATTGGTCGCGGGAATCGAGGGCTCGCGAATGATCTGGATCAAATCCTCCGGAGCGCCAGCCTGACGCAGGCCATCGCGCATCATGTCCACCGCCAGAGCCGAACTGTTTTTCGATCTGGGGTGGGGGGCGAAGATTACCGCATTTCGGCCTTTAAGGATGGAAAGGGCATTGCTTCCCGGGGTGGCGGTTGGATTAGTAACCGGGGTAAGAGCGCCCACGACGCCAACGGGTTTGGCGTATTTGCTGATGCCCCTGGACTCGTCCCGTTCGATGAGGCCTACGGATTTGGCATCCTTTATATCCCTGAGCAGGCCAAGGATTTTTCCCTTGTGTTTTTTTATCTTGTCCTCGACATTGCCCATCCCCGTTTCCTGGACGGCGTCTGCCGCCAGCCGGGCGATGTTTCCATCGTTGTAGACCTGCCAACCGACGGCCACGCAGACCCGGTCGATTTCTTCCTGGGTGTATGAGCTCACCGCCTCTTGGGCTCTGCGGGCTTTACCGACTAATTCGCTGATCATATCGCTGATGTGTGCATCGTGATTGTTCATGGGGGCTCCTTGTATTTCGGTTGGAAGCTTACTTGAAGTTCTCCGCCTCAATGGACTGCACAAGCTCGAAATTTTTCTGGAGGAAATCCCTCTTGAATTCCATCTTCTGGGCGAATGCCATGGCGAGCCATGCCTGGGCAATCTGGACTCCCAGGAAGGGCGCGGTTATCCAGCCGCCCATGGTTATGACATTCGCATTGTTGATGATTTTTGCCCGCTCGCCGCTGAAAATTGAGTCAGCCACGCAGGCATACACGCCCCGGTGCTTATTGGCGACGATGGCCATGCCCTGCCCGGTCCCGCACACCAGAATCCCCTTGTCCGCCGTGCCGCTTTGCACGGCTTTTGCGACCTTCGGGGCCTGGGCGGTGTACGGCTCGGGTTTATCCGGGTCGCTGATGCCGAAATCGATGACGGTGACATCGTCCCGTTCGGCCAGAAACTCGCCGATTGCCTTTTTAGGGGGAATCCCGAAAGGTCCGATGCGATGGCTATGGTGATGTTTTCTGCCATGTAGTTCTCCTGTTATGGCGGGGCATGAGTAGCCCCGGTTGCTTATTTACTTGCTGTTGTCGATCAGCGACGATGCCGCCCGGGCAATATGCTCGGCGGTCATACCGTAGGCTTCAAGAAGCCCGTCGAGAAGCCCCACCTGTCCGAATTCGTCCTGGCTGCCGATCCGGCTCAAGCGGCAGGGAATGGCTTCCTCGGCGATGACCTCCGCCACCGCGGAACCGAGGCCGTTGTGAATATTATGGTTCTCGCAGCTCACCGCCAGTCCGGTTTTTTCCAGGGAAGATGCGATGAGCCCGCGGTCCAAGGGCTTCAGGCTCAGGGCGTCGATGACTTCCGCTTCAATACCCCGGGACGCCAGGATGTCCGCGGCTTCCAGGGTCTGCTGAAGCATAACCAAACCAAGTGAAATGAGGGTAATGTGGCTGCCGCTGCGCACGACCTTTGCCTTTCCGAGTTCGAAGTTTTCGGACTCATCGTAGTAAGTCCATCCGCCCTTGCGGTGAAGGCGGATGTACACGGTTTTGGGGTATTCGGCGATGAGGGGAAGCAGTTTCCGCAGGGAGGTTTCATCCGACGGCTCAACTATTGTGAGCTTGGGTATGTTCCGCATCAGGCCGGCGTCCTCGAAGGGCATGTGGGTACCGCCGTTGTATTGGGCGGTAACCCCCGGATCGGTTCCCACCAGTTTGACATTGAGTTGGGCATAGTTGGCCGACAGAAAGAACTGATCGTACACCCGCCGGCTGGCGAAACAGCCGAATGTGGCGGCAAAGGGAATTTTTCCGGCGGCGGAAAGCCCCGATGCGATGCCGACCATATTTGCCTCGGCGACGCCGACGTTTATTGTCCGTTCGGGATAGGCGCTCTTGAAGCCTTTTGTTCCCGACGCTCCCATAAGGTCGGCTTCGAGAATGCATATATTCTGGTTTTTCGCGGCGAGCTCCGTCAGCACATCGTTATATACCTGTCGCATATCCATATTCTTACTTCTCCTGGTCTTCCAAGGCCCGGATGGCCTCATCTGCGGTTTCCCGGTCGAGGGGCATGTTGTGATTGCCCAAATTGTGCTCTGCGAAAGCCGCGCCTTTGCCCTTTACGGTATCCATAATGATCATGCTGGGCTTGCCTTGTACCCGTTTTGCGTTTTCGATGGCATCGTCGATGGCAGCCACGTCGTGGCCGTCTATTCTCTGGACGTGCCAGTTAAACGCGGTCCATTTGGCTGCAATATCTTCCAGACCCATGATGTCAGCCGTCATCCCGTCTATCTGCATCTTGTTGAAGTCGGTAAAGGCGATGAGGCGGTCGAGTTTGTAATGCGGAGCGGCCATGGCGGCTTCCCATATTTGCCCTTCCTGGCTCTCGCCGTCGCCAATGCAGGCGTACACGAATGATTCCTTCTTATCCATGCGCAGACCCAGTGCAATGCCGATGGCCGCCGAAAGGCCCTGGCCGAGGCTTCCGGTAGTCATGTCGATTCCCGGGGTGCGATTTCTATCCGCATGGCTGGGGAGGTTGGTTCCCACCACATTCAGGGTCTTTAACCAGTCGGAATGGAAAAAACCCCGGTCCGCCAGTACACTGTACAGGGCGGGGCCCGCATGGCCCTTGGAGAGGACGAACCAGTCCCGGTTATCCATCCGGGGTTGTTTCGGATCGATGTGCATCTGCCGGTAATACAGGACGGTAAGCAGTTCGACAATGGACATCGAGCCGCCGACATGGCCGACTCCCAGGTTGGCGATTGATTCCAGGGTCATCCGGCGTATAAGGCGCGCCTTTCGCTCAAGGGTGATACGCGTGTTCTGATCCATAATAGCCTCAAGATATTTATTTACTTACAGGAAATAATTAAATATAATGTAGCATCGCTTCACAGGACTGTAAAGCGGTTGTGAAGGAATTGAATACGGTGAATACGAAAAATCCGGTGAGAAGCAGCGATATCCGCGAAGCCAATGAGAAGCTCATTCTGAGCATTATACGTGAAGAGAGAAGCACCTCCCAAAGCGAGGTGGTATCCCGAACCGGGCTGAGAGCGCCGACGGTGCTGAGGTTTTTTACCGATCTTGAAGAGCGGGGATACATTCAAAAATCCGTCTCATCCGAGCCGCCAACTTCAGAGAGCGAAAAGCGCGGGCGCCGGCCGGTGTACTACGAGGTCGTGCCAGAATCCGCGTATGCCATAGGGCTCGAGTTCTGGCTGGAGTCTGCTTCGGTGGTAATCGAGGATTTTAGCGGGGAGGTGGTGTATTCCCAGATTGAAGATATTTCCGGCCGCAGCGGTAATTCCTTACCGGAGTTCCTTATGTCCCTGGTCCGGACAGGCATAAAGCATGCCGGGCTGGAAGATGCGAACATCATCGGCATCTGCGTCGCCGCACCCGGCCAGGTTGATGTGGAAACCGGCGACATAATCCAGTATTCCCGCAAGGGGCTTGCGGATATAAACCTGCGGGACTTATTCCAATCCGGGCTTTCCATACCTGTTCTCATCCAGAATAACAGCACCGCCGTCGCCTGGGATTTTTACATGAACGGACCCGGCAGAGAGCATCCGTCCCTGTTTACCATTATGATCCGCTCCGGCGTCGGCGGAGCGTTTATCGACAACCGGGAAATTTTCGTTACCAAAACCCATACCACCCTGGAAATCGGTCATATCGCCGTGGAATACAACGGACGGGCCTGCGACTGCGGCAGCAGCGGCTGCCTGGAAGCCTATGTGTCCGAACAGGCCATCCTCCAGGACTGCGCCTGTATACCGGGGATCAGTACCATCGGCGATTTTGACAGTCTGGATGATGCGGCCCACAAAGAAACCGTCAGCGAATGTCTGCAATCCAAATCCGGCATGCTCGCCATGGCGGTGAGAAACCTGATAAGCCTTTTCGGGCCGGAAATGGTGCTTATTGTGACCAGATCCCGGGTTCTCGGCGATATTCTCGCCGGTCAGGTTGCCAAGGAAGTTCGCGCCCAGTCCAGCGACCGGTGGCAGGGAGAAACCCGGATAGCATCGGCATGCTACGATCCCCTGAGAGCCGGCCGCGGGGCAGCGGAGCTGCTGTTCCGGCAATTCCTAGGTTGAGAGGCAATACATGTCAGCATTAGAGCAATCGTCAGGGTCTGGGGAGCAATACGCCGCTTTGTCCCTCACGGGAGAATTTACCGAGGATTCCTTTTCCATCTTCTTTAAAGACCGGCTCATAATCCGGCACAGCCCCGACGACCCCTGCCTTGCCAGCGGTGAAGGGCGGGGGACATACCGCTTTGTCTATGGACTGTTCAAAATTTCCGACAACATTACCAAACGACATGAGCACATCGGCTATGAGCGGCGGGAGCATACTGCTGACGGATTTACCCTGTCCTTCGATAACGGCGCTACCCTGTCCTGTATGGTTCGACAGGGACGGCTGCACATAAGCGTCAAAACCAGCTCTCCGGAAAACCGGACTAACCGGGTATGGCTGCAGGTCCAGGGCCTTGCCGGCGAGCGTGTCTACGGCGGCGGTGAGCAGTACAGCTACCTCGATTTAAAGGGGAGAACGCTTCCGGTGTGGGTTCAGGAGCCGGGGCTCGGCCGCGGGCGGGACCTGGTGACGCTACGGGCGGAGCTCAAGTCGGGTTACGGCGGCAGCTGGTTTTCCACCTACTTCGCCCAGCCGACCTTCCTGTTTTCCCGGGGCGCGTATATCCACTGTGAATCCAGCGCGTATATGGAGGCGGATTTCAGGAAGGATGGAAAATATGAATTTGCAGTGTGGGAAGGGGATTTCACCCTCGTCCTCGATGTGAATAAACAACCCCTGGACCTAATCGAGTCGCTTACGGGGTACATCGGCCGTCAGCCCCGGCTACCCGATTGGGCCTATGACGGGTTGTGGCTTGGAACCCAGGGGGGGCGGGAAACCACGGGGCAGCGAATGAAAAAGATGCAGGCCGCCGGTGTGAAGATCGCCGCGCTCTGGTGTCAGGACTGGGAGGGCAAACGGGAAACCAGCTTTGGCAAACAGTTGTTCTGGGACTGGATCTTCAGCAGTGAGCTGTATCCAGACCTGCCCGGCTATATTAAAGAGCTAAAAAAGCAGCACGTCCGCTTTCTGGGCTATATCAATCCCTTCCTGGCCATTGAGGGAGAGCTCTACAAAACCGCTGCGAAGAACGGGTACTGCGTAAAAGATCCTTCGGGCAAGGATTACCTGGTAACCATAACCGACTTCCCCGCGGCGATGATCGACCTGACCAATCCCGAGTGCCGAACATGGATAAAATCAATTATCCGGTCGAATATGATCGACATCGGACTCGCCGGCTGGATGGCCGACTTTGGTGAATATATTCCGGCGGACGCCGTGTTCTACGACGGTTCGAATGCCGAGCACTTTCATAACCGCTATGTGGTGGAGTGGGCAAAAATCAACCGAGAAGCCGTGGATGACGCGGGTAAGCGGGATGAAATCATCTTCTTTATGCGCGCGGGTTACAGCGGCAGCCAGGCCTTCGCATCGGCATTCTGGAACGGGGACCAGTTGGTAAACTGGAGCCGTCACCAGGGTCTTCCCACCGTCATTCCCGGCAGCCTTTCTCTCGGCCTCATCGGGGCCGGGTATGTACATAGTGATCTGGGCGGATATACCACAATCTTTCATCTTAAGCGGAGTAAAAGGCTGATGATGCGCTGGGCCGAGCTATCGGCATTCAGTCAGACCATGCGCAGCCACGAGGGCAATCGGCCGCACATAGGGTGGCCCCTGGATGGGGATGATGAAACCATGAAACATCTGGCGCGCATGACCGGCATCTTCACCGACTTGAAACCCTATCATCAGGAACTCTCGCAAGAATACCAGGAGAAGGGCACACCTCCAATGCGTCATCTTTGGCTGCACTATCCTGATGATCCTCAGATTCGAAACCGGAAGCTTCAGTACCAATACCTGTATGGTCCGGATCTTCTGGTGGCGCCGGCGTATAAGCGCTTTTCCCGGTTTCGCACAGTATATCTGCCCTCTGATGACTGGGTGCATATGTGGACCGGCAAACCGTATCCCCGGGGGTGGGCGAGGGTTCCCGCTGTTCTCGGCTCCCCGCCGGTTTTCTACAGAAAACCGTCACGTTGGTCTGATTTTTTCAAGACTCTGGCAGATCGCTGGTCTTCGTGAGCACCACTAGTTAGCTCACGAATCACCGAGAAATTCGCTTGCGGATATCGATAAATCGGGTATAATTACTTACTTATTGTAAGTAAGGTAAAATCCAAGCTGCACCATCAAGCGTACAAAAGCGAGGGCATTCAATGACAAAAAGCGGTCAGCTGTTTAGCGCAGATGCCAGCCGATGCGAATTAAAAGAGTTATTCAACCACCACACCTCCAATCTCGATGGTCTGAGCGCTGCGGAAATTCGAATACAGAATTCTATCAGTCCGCCATTCGCCTTTGAAGGTGAGGAAGTACTGCTGTTTAACCTGGGGGCGCCGCTTACCGCCCGGGTGAACGGAGCAGACTACCAGCTGGCCCATTACGATGTTCTCTATGTCCCGCTCAACAAGGGTTTTAGGCTAAGCCACAATGGAGATGAACCGGGTCTTGTGTATGCGTATCGGGCGACCGGTACTGAAGACTACCCGGTGTTCCATTCCGGCTATGAAGACGCCAGGAAGAGTAAAGAGCGCATCCGCCACCTGAACCGGAAAGTCGTGTATAAAATGTTCGATGTCTCCGAGGGGGCCAACAAATTCATGGCGGGCTATACATTCTACGACGACCACACCAGAGCCTGGCCGCCTCATAACCACACCGATCAAGAGGAGGTCTACAGCTTCATCGAAGGCAAGGGCGCCATGACGGTATACGAAGACGATGAACACCAGACCTTTGTGACATCGGTAAAGGTGGGAAGCCACGTTACCATTCCGGTGCTCAATTACCATCCGGTGTTCAGTCACGATGAGCCCCTGTGTTTTATCTGGTGCATCGCCGGGGAACGGTATTGGGTAGGGGACAAAAACACCGACTTCATGAAGGGAGACGGGGAAAAGATAACCACGTAATTCATCCGCCGGCGTACCGACCGGCGGTGGAGATACTTTTTCGGCGGATTCCGGTGGACAGAGAGCTTGTCCGGACCGGACTGCCGGTCAAAACAGGTGTATACCTGAAGGAGGAATGTATGAAGCTTGTGTACCGCAGTACGGTAATTCTAATGGTGCTGTCCGCAATGGTGCTATTAGCTGTGGGCTGCAGTCCCGCGGAAGAAGAGGTAGTGGTTCTGAACTTCCCGACTTTCTGGGTCGGACAGGATTCAAAGGCTGAACCCATCGCCGCCCTTGTTGAGAGTTTCAACAACATGTATGAGGGGCAATATCAGGTTGTTATCGAGCCGAATCCCGATACCGACGGATATCGTGATAAACTGAACACCCAACTGGCTTCCGGACAGGCTCCGGACATCTTTGTATTCAATCCCGACCCCACCACCTTCCAGTACTACGAAAGCGACATCCTCATGGATTTCACCGACGAACTGACCGGCGCATGGGCTTCGGATTTTGTCAGCAGCTATATCACCGACAGCACCCGAAACGGGGCTATTAAGTCCGTGCCCTTCGAAATCGGCATCACCCCGGTATGGTACAACATGGACCTTCTGGCCCGGGCAGGCGTTGACGAGATTCCGGCGACCATCGAAGATTTCTACGTCATGGCTGAAGCGCTCAAAGCCGAAGGAATTGTTCCCGGCAGCCAAATGACCGGCGGTTCCAATGCGTGGACCAGCATGCTCTGGTACAGTCACATAGTCGGCAGCATCGGCGGACCCGATGTATGGTCCAAGCCCCTGACCGATCCGGTTTTTGTTGAAGCGGCAGCGGTTCTCCAGCAGCTGTACCAAAACGGCAATACCACCAGGGACGCGGTAGGCGGGGACGCCGGTGTCTCAGGAGGACACTTCCTGGCTTCCAATACCGCGACTTTTATCAACGGTCCCTGGTACATCGGCCGTATCCGCGGCGATGCTCCGGAAGTCCACGCGGTAACCCGTCTGGCTCCGGCTCCCCAGGTAGGCGATTACTCCGGACATCAGATCGGTTTTATGCTTTCAAACCTGGCGGCGGCCAATACCGATGATCCCCGCCGGAGGGAGGCGGTCATCACATTCTTGAAACACATGACCGATCCGGACAATGTGAAAATGGTCAGCGAAGCGGCGGGTTCCCTGTTCGCCATAAAGTACGAGCTCGGCGCCAACGCCGATCCCCTTCAGCGGGAATTCGTACGGGCGGCCAGCGAGGCCACCTTCGTCATCAACCACTTCCAGTCGGCCTTCGACATAGCGGTTGTGCAGGAATTCGGACAGGCCCTGGCGCTTTTGGCCCTCGATGAAGCGACTCCCGAAGAGTTTGTCCAGGCCTTGGTAGACGCCCAATAAGTAAGTATGCCCTGAGCTGCCAGGCTCTCGGCCACGACGGTCGTCCGGTCTGTATCCTTGGCCGGACGGCCGCACTATTTCACCGTACCCCAGGGAGAACCGCCAATGCGTGTCCGAAGCAAAAAAAATGCCTTGTGGATATTACTTTTCCTCGCCCCGGTTTTGATTTTGTACGGACTGTACTTCATCTATCCTCTTGGTTTTATTTTCGTCACCAGCACGCTCGACTGGAACGGTATAAGCGAACCGGTTTTTGTTGGTTTGCAGAATTATGTAAAGAATTTTTCCAACGCCACCTTTCAAATATCCCTTCGAAATAATGCGGTGTGGCTATTCGCCAACGGTATTCTTCAAATAAGTATGGCCGCCCTCGTAGCCCTCATACTGGCAAGGCAGCCGAAAGGGTGGCGCTTCCTGAGAACCGCGTATTTTCTTCCGAATGTCATCTCCCAGGTCGCCATCGCCATGATGTGGGCCGCCCTGTACAATGCGGAGTACGGCGCCATCAATCAATTCCTCTCGGCGATCGGGCTTAACGAGCTGACCCGAAACTGGCTTGGGGAACTCAATACCGCCCTCCCGGCAATTATTATCCAGCAGATTTTTTACATCGGATATTTCATGATTATCATTCTCGCCTCGCGCATGACTATTCCCGAAAGCCTCTATGAAGCCGCGGAAATGGACGGGGCAAACGCCGTTCAGCAGGACTGGTTCATCACCCTCCCCATGATAAAGCCGATACTTATCACCGCAATGACCCTGGCCATGGCCTATGGTCTCAGGCATTTCGAGGCTACATTCCTTTTAACAAACGGCGGGCCGGCGAACCGAACCTCCGTTCTGGGAATCATGATGTATAAGCGCCTGAGCTCACTTGATTACGGTGAGGCCGCCGCCATCGGCGTTACCCTGGTGATTTTGGGGCTCATTATGATCGTCGTAATTCGCAGCACCATCGGGCGCAGAGATTCCGCCTCCGATGTAACGCAATAGGGGAGGGCACAATGGCAATCGTTCGTTACGAAACCTCGGGAGACAGGGTCGGCAAAATCGCCAAGTGGCTGATTCTCGGTTTTTTCTTCCTGTTCACCTTCATGCCGCTGGTATGGCTGCTAATATCGAGCTTCAAGACGAATCTCGAGCTGCAAATTGCCCCCTTCAGTCTGCCTGAGGTGTGGCAGATTTCCAATTACATCAACGCTTTGAAGATCAGCGGTCTGCCGCGGCTCTTTTTGAACAGCTTTGTCGTGTCAACTGCATCAACGGCGCTGACAATCCTGGTTACTTCCATGGCGGGTTTTGTGTTTTCCCGGGAGGTTTTCCGGTTTCGTCAGTCCATTCTCAATCTGATCATCGCCGGCGTTCTGGTCCCCATCATCGCCCTCATGGCCCCCTATTTCAGACTTACCGCGGCCCTCGGCATATATGACACTCTGCTCGCCCTGATTCTGACCTACACCGCTATAAACATTCCGATTTCCACATTCCTGATGTACGGATTTATGCAGACCCTACCCAAGGAGCTGGAGGAGGCGGCCACCATCGACGGAGTAGGATTCGCCGGCCGCTATTGGAAAATCATATTACCGCTGAGCAAATCGGGGATTGTCACCGCGGGAACATTTGTTTTCCTATTCAGCTGGAATGAATTCATTTACGCCCTGCTGCTGACCTCCCGCCCCGCCGCCCGTACGCTTCAGCTCGGAATCCGTTTTTTCGTAAGTCAATTCTTTACGGATAATACATCCATGTTCGCCGCCATCGTACTGACCATGCTGCCCACTGTTTTGCTGTACGTATTTATGCATGAACAGATTATCAAGGGCTTAACCAGCGGTTCGGTGAAAGGGTAGAGAATAACATTGCACTGCCCCGAAAACAGCTGATGTGCGAGGGGAAAACATTGTGCAGCAATGATTTGCGAAGATATTTGCCGATCAGTTCACCGGAGGGCGGGCAATTCCTGTCCAGAAAAACGCTTAGACTGTTTAAATCAGCTGTTTTGGGGGCACTGTTAATTCCACACTCCGCGGGTGAAGGGGATGAGCCATGAAGCCGGGTAGAAAAATCAGTGGACTCTCACAACAAACACCGGAAGGTAACCATGAGCTGAGCTCTGACGCAGCCAATCTTCCCTTGCCGCTGGAGATAGTCGAAAATGACACCGAGCTGTACTGGCTCATGGCCCTGGAGCTCTACGGGGCTCTTGCCAGGCTCACTCCCGGAGAATCCCTGCGCTGCATCGCTCCGGTGGGGCCGGTTTTCCAGTACCGACGATTTATCAGGCTTGTTGACGAGCTCCCCATTGATTTGGCCGGGCTTCATCTGTTTTTTATGGACGAATACCTTAACGACGACGGAAGTGTTATTAATAGGACCGATCCTCTTTCGTTCCGCGGCTTCATCGATAAGGAACTCGTCGAACCGCTGGGGACCCGGCACGGCTTCAATCCCGGGCAGCTGTATTTTCCCGACCCCGCTGATCCGTCTTCCTACGACCGCATCATCGATGAACATGGGGGCATCGATGTCTGCTTCGCCGGTGTGGGAATCAACGGACATCTGGCATTCAACGAAGCGCCGAGCGCCGCCGATTCGCCTTCCAGAGTGGTGGAGCTGTCCGCCGAAACCCGGGTCACTAACGGCCATACCGCCCTGGGGGGCGACTGGGAGAGCATTCCCCGGCTTGCCGTCACTGTCGGGATGAAGAGCATACTCGCGAGCCGAAGGCTTCGAATCTACTGTAACCGTCCATGGCAGCGATCGGTGGTGCGTAAGCTGCTGTACGGACCGGTCGGTCAGGCCTTTCCGGCATCATTCGCGCAAAACCACCGGGATGCCCGGCTCACGGTCACAAGGACTGTTGCCGAATCGCCCCGGCCGGGGCTGAAGTAGATACGCTATGGAACTAATTGATTTTCATGTGCACGGCGGGCCGCCCAAACGCAGCGAAGAAATCACCCGCTATATAAATGAGAGCGGCATTGCAGCCATGGGCATGCTCTCCCTTCCCTGCCTCCTTTGTATGCCTGTGCCACCCTCAATGACGAGATCCTGGAAACCGCCCGCCGCGTGGATGCCGCCCGGCCGGGCTTTCCGCTTGTTCTCTTCGGCTCCCTCGATGATGAAAAATTACGGGTATCAGGCTATGAACCCGAAGAAATGGTGGACGATTTGAAGTCCCGGGGCTTCGGCGGTGTGAAACTCTGGGAGGGCAAACCCCATCTTGTCAGGCGACTTTCGATGCTTCCCGATGACAGGCGCTTCGTTTTGCTGTGCCGCCGGGCAGCCCAGCTCTCCATGCCGGTCATTTTCCATATTGCGGATCCCCCGGCATTCTGGAAAAACGGCGGCCCCTATGCCTCCGACGATTCGCTTCCGGGCTTTTCCGACCTTATTGAAGCCGCAAGCCGCCTGGCATCTTTAGCGCCCCAATGCACCTTCATTTTTCCCCACATGCTGTTTCTCGCCGGGGACCTTGGAGTTGCCGCCCGCTTCCTTGATGAGCACCCGTCTTGTTACTTCGACCTGGCTCCCGGGAACTACCTGTTTGCCGATTTGGCCTTGCGCAGGGAGGAGGCTGCTGCGTTTTTCGCACGGTATTCGAAGCGCATTGTATTCGGCACCGACGGCTTCTGGTTCGACCCCGGTGACAAGACCCTCGCCGGTGACAGCTACGGTGGAAACCTGCTGCGCTTCACCAGACTTCTGGATTTCCTGTCTACGGACCGGCAATTTGACAATCCATTTGGCTTTAGCGTTGAAGCCCACCCCCGCATTACCGGCCTCAAGCTGCCGGAAAGCATCCTTCGTCCCATTCTTTCTGAGAATGCAAAGGTCATTATGGAGGCCCTATGATGCGCTGTGCCGTCGCCGGATTGGGTATCGGACTGGCCCATGTCGCCGGCTATTTTGCATCGCCGGATGCCGAACTCGTCGCCGTTGCCGACCCGTGGGAACCACGTAGGCAGTCCCTCGGCGGAACCTTCGGGCAGGGGAGCATGAGGGTTCTCGAACCCCTGTTCGACGAGGGGCAAAAATCTGCCAGTTGGGACGAGCTGGGGATAGCGGCGTATGCGGACATATCGTACCTGGCTGAACGCCGCGATATTGATGTGGTCAGTATCTGTACGCCGGCCTACCTGCACGAACAGCATGCCCTCTTGCTTCTGGAGGCGGGGAAACACATCATCCTCGAAAAGCCCATTGCCCTGAGTTTGGAGGCGGCGGAGAATATACGCCGAGCAGCCCGAAGGCTCGGGCTCACGGTGGCTGTGGCCTATGAGTTTCGGGAGAACCCCGCAATCATCGCGTTGAAAGGCCTCGTTGAAGCGGGGGAGTTCGGGGATATTAGCGCATGGAGCCTGTATCACACCCGCAGGCCCTTCCGAAGGGATAAATGGAATGGCTGGATTCAAAAGCAGGAGAACTGCGGAGGACTGCTGACCGAGGAAACATCTCATTGGTTCGATCTTCTCTGCCATGTAAGCGGGGATGCAATAACATCGGTGTACTGCCTGGGATCTGCTTCTATCCATGGGGATTTTGATTATGAGGATATCGCGTTCTGTCAGGGGAGGATGCAAAGAGGGGCGGTCTGGCAGTTGTCCCACGCGCTTACCAGCCACGATTTCGCCTTGACAATCGAGGTTCACGGTACCCGGAGGATGGCCCGGCTATCGCTCAAAGAGGGAGCGTACAGCAGCTTCGACGGCGGCCAAAGCGATTACTGGGGCATACTCAGCCACGGCCCTGTGAACGGCGGCCCCGGCGATGCGGAAATTACGCGCTGGTCAAGAGAGGCCGGAGAACCCGAGAGTATCAGGGATAACGTGGTTCGGGTAGTGCAATGCCTCCGCGGCAACAGACCGCTGCCGGTGGGCATTGAAGACGCCATCAGGGCGCTCCGGATATCCCTGGCGGCCAGGGAAAGCATGAACAGCGGAACTGTTATCGAGATTCCACTGGCTTGATTCTGATATTGTCCCCTGTGATGCCCACGTATGCCCCCCGCTGCGCTGCGGGGGATTCGGGATGGCAGAGCATCCATTTGTTTTTCATGAAGTACGTCGGGTCATCAGACTGCGGAGTTTCCAGGGGGCGGTTGGTTCCCTCCGGAAGGATGATAATCGTGCAAAAGGGATGTTCGCTCACCCGGCACGGGGCAAGATGAAGCGTGTTGCCGTATAATTCGACCAGGCTTCCCGCCGGCAGATAGAACGGGACCGCCATTGAGGAATCCCACGTGAAATCGGTAATATCCTCGGCTCTGCCGAGAAATAGCACCACATCGCTCACCGCAACGATAACCTCGCTTCCCCGATGATACTCCATACCGTTCATTCGGTCGTTCATGCCGAAGCATAATCCCGCCTGCAGGGCAGTGGAATTGCCGTATACCTCCGATCGGATTTTTGAAAATGACTCGAAGTGCTTCAGAACTTCCAACTCCCGCTTGTATGCCGGACCTTCCAGATCAACCTCGGTCAGCGCCTGTACAAACATCTCGCTGCAGTCTATCCCACGAACCAAACGGCCGTATCTCGCCAAATCCGGAGAATCTGCGGGAAGTATCCGCAGGGGGGCATTTGCCTTGTTTAATTGCTCTAACATTTATGCTCCTCTTTTAAGCCGGGGATAGGCGCCGCAGCCAAACCGCTGCCGCCAAACCGGCGCCGCAGCCAAACCGCTGCCGCCAAACCGGCGCCGCAGCCAAACCGGCGCTGCCACCCGACCAGCGCCGCAGCCAAACCGCCGCAGCTCAAATCGGCGCGGCAGGCCAATCTGCGCCGCAGCCTATTGACCTGCCAGCTCGGCAAACAGCCCGGCCCAGCGGGATTCGAGCCGGTAGAATACCGGCGGCTGGCCGTAGGGGGCATCGATCGGCCGGGTCCCGCCGCGGTATTCCGATCCGCTAAAAACGTGAATCCATCGGTCATCGGGAAAGTACACCGCTCGCTCTGCGGCTTGCTCCTTCACCACTGGGGCCACGAGAATATCCCGGCCCAACAGATATTGCTGGCTATCTTCGTATGCCCGGTCTTCTTCGTAGTAGAAAAACAGCGGTCTGATTGCCGGAACTCCCTGCTGGTAGTACTCATCCAACACCCCCAGCAGGTAGGGTTTGAGTCGTTTGTGGATTCTGCTGAAAAGGGCAGTGAGGGACACCGTCAATCCGTCATGGTCGAACTGAACGTTGTCCTTCGGCCGGTTGCCCTCATGGCTCCTCATGAGCGGAGAGAAGCAGCTCATCTCAAGCCACCGGATATACAGATCCCTCGATCGTTTAATAGATGCCACCGTGATGTATCCGCCGATATCGGAATGGCTGACTCCCATTCCGCTGAGTCCGGCGGAGATTTGAGCGCGGATGACCGAACCCATTCCGTAATCATCGCTAAAGTCGCAGTGCTGGTCGCCGTTCCACAACATGCCAGCGTGGCGGCTGGTTCCGGAATACGCGGCCCGGACAAAGAAAAACACGTCTTCCCCGGCGCCCGATTCGACAAGGGCTTCGCGGTTCATTCTGCTCCAGAGCACGGGCCACAAATTATGAATCAGCTCCGGGTCGCCGGCATGAAGGATGCAGTCGGTGGGCAGATATTCGCTGAAATCCGCCATCCACCCTGAAAGCCCGTAGCCGATCATATTGGTTTTGACGATGGCTTTCATCCATTCGAAAGCATCCGGGTTGGTCAGGTCCACCATCCCCACGGGGAAACTGGTAGTTTTTACGATATACGGCTGCCGGTGCTGGTTTACTACAAGATACCCCCGCGATTCGGCTTCGGCGTATTGCTCGCCGTCGCACGCCAGGAATGGATTAATGTATCCCAGGAATCTGATGCCCTCCCGCTTCCATTCGCTAATTTTGTGCCGCAGTCCGGGGTAGAGATTCTCATCGGCCTTCCAGTTCCAGAATAACTGTTTGCCGAAGCCGGTTATCCGCTCGCCCTGCCAGTCCTGCGCCCATATGCCGCACAGCTCGGCGCCGGCCCGCTTCATCGCCCCAACTTTCTCTTCGCATACCGAGCTGCCTCCCTGGATTCCGAGAATGATGCCGTCGTGAATCCACTCGGGAAGTCTCGGTTGGATGCCCAGGCGTGTATTCAGCTCTCCAACCAGATCTGTGTAGTTCCGGGCGAATGTCAACACAATTTCTGCCGGCGCTGTGGAAAAGCTCAAGCTGTGACAATCACCGGCGCGGAAATCCAGGACGGCATGGGCTGAGGTATCCACATGACAGGAATAGCGGGCCGTGGATATAAAATCAGGTTGTACCTGATATGTGGAATATTTTTCAAATGGCATCGGTTTTTTTATGCCAAGGAGTTTGAGAAGTTCCTTCCTGATGATCGACCAGGTGGTGGTGTGTTCGCTGATCCAGTTGATCACCCTGCATCCCCTGAGGTTGAAGCGGGCGAATTGTTCGCCGCAGCCGAAAATCATCTCATCCTTATCCGCCGCAAATTTCACCCTGACAGCCTGATCCTCGGCTAGGTTTCGAAAGCTGAGGCTGACTGAGTTCCCGGTTTCACGAATATCAATGCTGACTTTCTGGAATGCCAGGCTTATGCATTCGCTCTCGCTGATTTCTCCCCGGCCCGCGGAAAAGAATCGGGTCCGGTCCCGTATGCGGAAATGACCCTTCTTCATGGCGAAGGTCTGTCGGCGTTTTCCGACAAAGAACGCCGGATCCCCCGGGGAATGCGAAAGAAGGAGACGGTCATTCCAGCGCAGCTCGAGGACGTGATTATTTGCCTCCAGCTTTATGCTCATCAGTTTCCTCCGAGGCTCTGATAGGTCCGTCCGGTGACCAGCTCGCAGGCTCGTATCACCTCGGGGTCATCGGCGCTGTTTTCCCCCCTTGCCCGGGCTTTAAGTTCCTTCCTCATGAGCTCATGGGTTTCCGGGTCGATTTTGAAGTTTCGTGAAAAGGCGATGCCGGCAATGAGCAGCACAAAGGGGAAGAATATGAACATAAAGCGGATTCCGTTGATGGTTTGAACGCTTTGGACTGCTCCCCCCTCGACGAAATTGAACAGGCTCAGACCGATGCCCACAACCTGGAGGGCGATGGCCTGGGAGATCTTCCTTATAAAAGTCGTCATTCCCGAGTAAATCCCCTCGCGGCTTCTCCCGCACATAATCGTATCCGCATCAATGACGAAGGGAAGATTGTTGTACGGGACAAAGATTCCCCCAGCCAGTCCGAATGCGAAGACCGCTCCGGTCGTCATTATGACCCATGCAGGAACGCCAGAGGGGAGCAGGGAAAGGCCGAGAATGCCCGCCAGGCAGATAAGAAGGTGGCGACGGAAAACCCTGGCGTTCCCCCATTTCATACAGCTTCGGGCCACAACAATGATTCCGATAATCTGGACAATCAGCACGGTACCGAGAATGAGATTCTCACCCTGGGCATAGTTGAGATAATAAATGAGGTAGAACATCAAAAGAGCCATAAAAATATCCATGGAGGCGTAGGCTGACAGGTACATGCCGATATGGCTTCTGAAGGACTTGTTCCTGAAGGTGGAAAAGAACTCGCCGAAGATTTCCCCAATGGTTTTTGCCTGCCGGCTGCGCTCTTCCTCGCTTACCTCCCGCTCCCAGGTGCCGAGATAGGTGAAGATCCAGGGGGTGGAAAAGAAGATGCCGATGATCAGGGCGAAGTAAAAATACCCCAGATCATTGCGGCCCACCAGGGAAAAAATGATTCCAGGAACTACTGCGCTTACCAGCGTGCCGAATTGGGAAAACACCATTCTGATTCCCAGCATCTTCGAACGGGATGTATACTCATGAAGCATCTCTGCCGGCAGCGCGTTGTACGGAACCATTACCATGGTAAACACCGTGTTAAAAAGCATATAGCTCAGCAGATAATAGATGAACTGGGCGGCTCCGCTCAGCGGCGGGTTAAGCCAGAGAAGAACAAAAGAGAGGGTGATGGGCACAATACCCAGAAGAAAAAATACCCTCCGGCGGCCGAAACGGCTCCTGGTTTTATCGGAGATAATGCCCATCATGGGGTCGGTAACCGCATCCCAAATCTTGCCGAGAGATACGATCAGGCCGGCCATAACCGGATGTATGCCCACATTGGTGGTGAGGAAGAGCAAAAAGTACGTCCCGATGATGATAAATGCTCCCCCGCCGTAGATGTCCCCTGCGCCGTAGGCAAGCATGTTCCTGAGTTTTACTTCTCGTTCGCTCATCAGCAGTCCACCCTCTTATTATTACTTACGGTAAGTAATAATAGATCCGAAAGAGGCCGGCGTCAAACGCTTCCTTTGCTATGTTGATAATACGCTATGTTGAACGCACGCGCAGCTTCCCGGCCACCGAAAAACTGATCGCCGTTTCGCCGTTGTCGCTTCGAATGGTTAAGGTTTCCGCCGAGGGGTTGTGCTCCATAATCTCGATGCGGGCCCCGGGAACCAGGCCGGTCTGTGTCAGGTAATTCAGAAATCCCGGATCGTCATGGGCCACCTGAACGACTTCGTAAAATTTTCCATGCCCCGCTTCCGACAGGGGAATGGTACTCGACTCCGCGAAGCTGCCGTCGGCGGCGGGTATGGGGTCGCCATGGGGATCGGTCGTCGGATGACCGAGCATTTCGTCGATCCGGTTGAGCAGCCGGGTGCTGATGGCGTGTTCAAGGATTTCCGCCTCCTCATGTACTTCAGACCAGTCGAGCCCGATAATTTCCACTAAAAACAGTTCGATGAGACGATGCCTTCGCACCACAGCCAGGGCCGCATCCTTGCCCTTCTCCGTTAGAAGCACTCCGACCCGGGGGCGATACTCCACAAGCCCGTCATCTGCCAGGCTTTTCATCATGGTGGTGACCGTCCCCGGCGTGACCCCTAACGATTGAGCAAGGTCTCCAAGAGACACCAGATCATCCCCGGTCGATTCGGAAAACCCGTAAATCTTTTTCAAATAATTCTCGGTGGTGCTGCTCATGCTTCAATAGTATACGAGCGGTGGGAGATGGTCAAACTCCTGACTTTTTATTGACATTATAGATTGTTTGAATTACATTGTGTAATACTTTGATCAATCAAAGTGTAAGGAGAAGAATATGAAAAAGCAATGCCTATTGGCTTTTCTGATAGTAATCATGGGCGCCGCAGCCTTTGCCGCAGGCGCCGGCGAGGCAAACCCTCGGGCGGATGGAAGCGCCGTCGAGCTTGAGAACGTCAATCGCGACGACGGCGTTCTGCGGGTTGTGGGCACCACCACCCAGGCATTCGATTTGCTCACCATTCTCACCACAGGCGCCCAGAACGTCGAAGTTACCGGACTCATGGGCGCCGGTGTCGATCCGCACCTCTACCAGCCCACCGAGGGCGATATCCGGGAAATGAATGAAGCGGACGCGGTGGTGTACAACGGACTTCATCTCGAGGGTCAGTACGACGCGGTCTTCGAAGCCCTGGGAGAGCAGGGGGTGACAATCTACGCTATGTCAAAGCCGGTGAAAGACGGCGGCTTTATTATCGGAGCCTTCGACGAGGGCGCGGCAGCCCTGGGAAGCGACGATCCCCATTTTTGGTTCGACCCGAGGAACTGGGCAATCACCGTCAGGGATACCGCGCGACTTCTCGCCGAGCTCGATCCGTCCCAGGCGACAGTCTTCCTGGACAACGCCGAGAGCTACGCCGATCAGCTTGACCTGTTGTACGACTGGGCCGACCGGGGAATGCGAAGCGTTCCGGGCAGTCAGCGCTACCTGGTGACATCCCACGACGCCTTCCAGTACTTCGGCGCGGCCTTCGGCTGGAGAATGGCGGCGATCCAGGGAATCAGCACCGAAGATGAGGCCGGCGTCGGTGATGTGCAGCAGACCGTTGATTTCGTGATTGAAAACAACATTCCGGTACTCTTCGTTGAATCGACAATACCCCCGGATACCATTCAGGCGGTCATTGAAGCCATCGAGGCCGACGGGGGCAGGGCGAGAATCGGCGTGCGCGAGCTGTACTCAGACGCCATGGGTTCTCCGGGCACTTTCGGCGGAACCTACGTGGGCATGATTGCGGAGAATGTCTATACTGTTCTCCAGTCATACCGGGCAGCCGGCGCAGCCGCGGAAATCCCCGACTGGCCTGCAGGATTGCTTCCCGAGCCCCCGGCATCCATAGTAAATCCAGGAGAATAGCAATGGTACACACCGGAAATAGCGAGATCAGTCTTGCGGTCAACGACCTCACGGTCGCCTATGACAGCAAACCCGCGCTGTGGGACGTCGATTTGGACGTCCCGCCCGGTGTGCTCATGGGTATTGTCGGCCCGAACGGCGCCGGCAAAAGCACCCTCATAAAGGCCGCTCTGAATTTGATCCCGCGGGCAGCGGGATCGATTCATTTTTTCGGGCAGAGCTATGATAAGGTGCGCCATCGGGTGGGCTATGTGCCCCAGCGCGGCAGCGTCGATTGGGATTTCCCCACGTCGGTTCTGGATGTGGTCATTATGGGTCTCTACGGCAGGGTCGGCTGGATACGCCGCACCGGCCGCCGGGAACGGGAGCTGGCTATGCGCGCCCTGGAGCAGGTTGGCATGTCCGAGTTCGCCCACCGGCAAATCAGCCAGCTCTCCGGTGGTCAGCAGCAGAGAACCTTCCTCGCCCGGGCCCTGGTGCAGGACGCCGATCTGTATTTCATGGATGAGCCCTTTGCCGCGGTGGACGCCATGACCGAACGATCCATCATCACAATCCTTCACGAGCTGAGGTCCCGGGGCAAGACGGTTATTGTCGTTCATCATGATTTACAAACCGTCGCCGATTACTTCGACTGGGTGGCCCTGCTCAACGTTTCGGTGGTCGCCGCCGGACCCATCGGCGAGGTGTTTACCGACCAGCTGATAGAGCGAACCTACGGCGGCAGGGTTGCGGCCCTCGAAGCCGGCAGGAGAGCCTGATGCGCAAAGAAGCCCTGTCCGACCGGGAAACCTGGCTCTTTATCGCCGCGGTTTCCGCAGCGCTGCTGCTCCTCATTCCCCTGTTTATTCTCACAGGGGTCCGTTTCAGCTATACCCTCCGGATGGTTTCCGCCGGCGGCCTGCTCCTGGGCGCACTAAGCGGCGTCATCGGAAGTTTCGCCGTGCTTCGAAAGCAGAGCCTCCTCGGCGATGCCCTCAGCCACGCAGCCCTGCCGGGAGTGGGCATCGCCTTTCTTATTGCCGGCAGGCGGCTGGGCGTTCTGTTGACCGGGGCTGCGGTGTCGAGTCTTGCGGGGGTGTGGTTCATCTCCCTCATCACCCGGAATACCCGGATAAAGCAGGACGGGGCCATGGGAATAGTGCTTGCCGGCTGGTTCGCAATCGGCATCGGCATCCTGGCCTTTGTACAGCAGAGGCCCGACGCCAGTCAGGCAGGTCTGGACAGTTTTATTTTCGGCCAGGCCGCGGCAATCCGGGCCAGGGACGTCAGCCTCCTCGCGCTGGTCGGCGGCCTTATGCTCCTGACCCTCGTGATGAACTGGAAGGAATTCAAACTGGTCACCTTCGACCCCGAGTTCGCCCGGGCGAACGGATACCGGGTCGGCCTGATAACCGCCGTCCTCCTTGCGCTTATCGTCGCGACGGTGGTACTGGGCCTCCAGCTTGCCGGTGTGGTGCTGATGGTCGGCCTGCTTATCGCCCCGGGCATAGCGGCGAGGCAGTGGACGAACCGGCTCGAGCAAATGGTCGTGCTGGCTGGGGTCATCGGCGCGGCTTCCGGCGGCCTCGGCGCGGTCATCAGCGCCCTGGATGCCGGGCTTCCCACCGGACCGATGATTATCATAACCGCATTTCTGTTCGTCCTGCTGTCCCTTTTGCTCGCTCCCGGGCGGGGCGTACTGTGGAATTTGCTGCGCCTGAAGAATGACCAACGGCGCTACGCGGCGGCAAATGTACGGAAAACCGCATACCGTTACGCAATGAGTCACGGGGACACGGCGAAGCCCGTAAGCGAAGACTTCCTTCGCGGCGTCCTGGGGCGCCCCGCAGTCGAGGGGATACGTCAGCTCGTAGAAAACGATGAGCTGAGGTATACCCCCGCCGGCTACGTGTTGACCGGCAGCGGCATAGAACTGGCGATGGCCGATGAACAGCTCAAGGGGGATAGCTGATGTACGCTCTCGAACAGGCGCTCGTCTGGCTTTTTACCCGATTCTTCGAACCAGAGGCCATCAATCTGTTTTTCCGAAATCCCCAGAACACCGCCATCCTCATCGGCAGCTTTATCGCCGTGGCGGGAGGGCTGTTGGGCACCTTTCTGCTTCTCAGAGGCCTGGCGTTGACTTCCGACGCCATCAGCCACACGGTTCTCCTGGGGATAGTCGTGGCGTTTATGATCATGCTCGGTCTTGGCGGGGAGGCCAATCTCTCCTCGCCCTGGCTCCTGATCGGCGCTGCAGCCGCCGGGGTTGGAACGGTAATCCTCACCGAGTTATTGAGCAAAACAAAGCTGGTGAAGATGGACGCCGCCCTGGGGCTGGTGTTTCCCTTGCTGTTTGCCGTGGCGGTGGTGTTCGTTTCCCGCTATGTGGATGACGTGCACATGGATGAGGACGCCGTAATGGTCGGGGAAATCGGCATTGCCTGGGCGAATACCAACAGCCATGCACTGGGAGACTACGAAACCATCGTCATTACCGAGGACGACCCCCGGGCGACCTTCACCCGGCAATGCACCAACTGCCGGGAGCTGGGCATCAGCCCCCGGGACCCCATGGCCGAGTTCGAGATCGTGTACACCAATCTTGGCGAGTATACCCCGGCCCAGGCCTATCTGGCCGGATTAACGGATGTTGAACCGCTTCTGGTCTTCTGGCCCGAGTCGGTAACCCTTACCTTCGCCATGATGGCCCTGACCCTGGTGTTCATTACGCTGTTTTACAAGGAAGTGAAGATTTCCACCTTCGATCCCGCACTGGCCAAATCCTTGGGCTTCCGGCCGACCCTTGTGCTCTATGCGCTCATGACCCTGGTGAGCCTGGTCTCCGTAGGAGCATTCGATGCGGTGGGTTCCATTCTGGTCATTGCGTTTTTTATCATCCCCGCGGCTTCTGCCTACCTGCTTACCGACAACCTGCCGGTAATGCTGACAATAAGCGCCGTTTTTGGTTCCCTCAGCGCCTGGCTTGGCTATGATTTCGCCCGGGGGCAAGTGCTCGGCATAGATTTTTCAACCTTGTTTCCCGGAGGCTGGGACACGTCGATTTCCGCCTCCATGGTTTTTATGATGCTGGTTCTATTCGTTGGGGCCTTCGTCGCCTCTCCGCGATACGGGGTGGTATCATCGATTATCCGCCGCTATGGTCAGCGCAGGCGCTTTGAAGAGCAGGTTCTTATGGGGCATGTGTTTCACCACACCGACACCCCCGAGGCAACGGTCGAACTTCCCCGAAAAACCCTCCCGGAACACATCCGCTGGAATCCCCAGCGCCTGGACAGGGTCTACCGCCGCCTCGAAACCCGGGCCCTGGTGCGCACCGGAGAGAACGGACTGGTACGCCTGACCGACAAGGGCCGCCAGCGCGTCAAAGACTTTTGGTCGAAGAATCTTGCCCGGGAGGCCGGAGCCGCCGCCGGAAGCGCAGAGGCGGGAACGGTGCTGTAGCAGGATTAAGATACTGCAAGCATATATTCTTAGTACATAGATAGTTAATAAAAATTAATCCCGATTGACCATCGTAAACAAATCATATACCCTCCTTATACGTCAGAAACAGTCAGAAATAGTACAAAAAATAGAGGTACCCCATATGAATCAGTGGAGAGACTACAACCCCGGCGCCTGGCAGCATAAAATTGACATCCGGGATTTCATTCAGAAAAATTACAGCCCTTACGAAGGCGATGATTCCTTCCTTGAAGGTCCCAGCGAAGCGACCGAGAGCCTGTGGCAGACCGTGTCGGCCCTCATGAAAGAAGAAAATGCCAAAGGCGTCATCGATCTGGAAACCGAGGTTCCCTCGTCGATTACCTCCCACGGACCGGGCTACATCAATAAAGACCTGGAGAGCATCGTCGGTCTTCAGACCGACAAGCCCCTGAAGCGGGGAATTATGCCCAAGGGCGGTCTTCGGGTGGTTGAATCCGCCCTCGATTCCTACGGATACCGCCTCTCGCCGGCAGTCAGCGAGATTTACGGCAAGTACCGCAAGACCCACAATGAAGGGGTCTTCAGCGCCTACACCGACGAAATGCTGAGGGCGAGAAAGTCTGGAATTCTCACCGGCCTGCCCGATGCCTACGGCCGGGGCCGGATTATCGGCGACTACCGCAGGGTGGCACTGTACGGGGTTACGCGCCTCATCGAGGACAAGCAGAAGACCCAGGAAGGTTTTGATACCAACAATTTCACCGAGGAGAATATTCGGGGCAGGGAAGAGATAACCGAACAGATCTCCGCCCTGCGGGACCTCATCGAATTGGGAAAAGCCTACGGTTTTGATATCTCCGTTCCCGCCGCCGATGCCCGGGAAGCGGTACAATGGACCTATTTTGCCTATCTGGCGGCAATCCGCGACCAGGACGGCGCCGCCATGTCCCTGGGCCGGGTGTCGGATTTCCTGGACATCTATATCGAGCGGGACATCCGCGATGGTGTCCTCAATGAGGCCCAGGCCCAGGAGCTGATCGATCATTTTGTCATGAAACTGCGCATGGTCCGCTTCCTGAGGACTCCGGCGTACAACGAGCTGTTCTCCGGCGATCCCACCTGGGTTACCGAAGCCCTGGGCGGAATCGGCGTAGATGGGCGTCCCCTGGTAACCAAAACCAGCTTCCGCGTCCTTCATACCCTGGAAAACCTCGGTCCGGCGCCTGAGCCAAACCTCACGGTGCTGTGGACCCCCCGGCTTCCCCAGGGTTTCAAGGATTTCTGCGCCCGCTTATCCATCGAAACTTCGGCAATCCAGTACGAAAACGACTGCACGATGCGCACCTATTTCGGCGATGACTATGCCATCGCCTGCTGCGTCTCGGCAATGAAGGTCGGCAAACAGATGCAGTTTTTCGGCGCTCGGGCAAACCTCGCAAAGGCATTGCTGTATGCGATTAACGGCGGTGTTGACGAGAAAAGCGGCGTGCAGGTCGCCCCGGCATTTTTGCCGATTACCAGCGAGTACCTCGATTACGACGAGGTGATGGAGCGCTTCGATGCCCTTCTGGAATGGCTCGCCGAGGTGTACATCAAGACCCTCAATGTCATCCACTTCATGCATGATCGCTACAATTACGAAGCGCTGCAGATGGCCCTGCACGACCGGGAAGTTGTGAGAACCATGGCCTGCGGCATCGCCGGCCTGTCGGTGGCCGCGGACTCGCTTTCGGCCATCAAACACGCCAGGGTAAAGGTCATCCGCGATGAAAAAGGTCTTGCAGTGGACTATCAGGTCGAAGGCGAGTATCCGGCCTACGGAAACAACGACGACCGGGCCGACCAGATTGCGGTGAATCTCACCGAAACCTTTATGAAGAAGCTTCAGAAACAGAATACCTACCGAAACGCAATTCCGACCCAGTCCATCCTCACCATTACCAGCAATGTGGTGTACGGAAAAAAAACCGGATCGACCCCCGACGGACGCAAAGCCGGGGTTCCCTTCGGCCCCGGAGCCAACCCCATCCACGGCAGGGACAAAAACGGTGCACTGGCAAGCTTCGCTTCGGTGGCCAAGCTGCCCTACGAACACGCCAGCGACGGAATCTCGTACACCTTTTCCATCATTCCCGGAGCCCTGGGCAAAAATGCCGCTGATCAGAAGAAGAACCTCATTTCACTGATGGACGGCTATTTCCTCTCCGGCGGCCACCATGTGAACATCAATGTGATGAACCGTGACACCTTATTGGACGCCATGGATCACCCGGAGAAGTATCCTCAGCTCACAATCCGGGTGTCGGGATATGCGGTGAATTTCGTAAAACTTACAAGGGAACAGCAGGAAGACGTCATCAGCCGGACGTTCCACTCGATGATTTGAGGAGAGAGTACGGAGTTTCATAGTGAAAGACATTGAGGGATACATACACTCCTTCGAAAGCGGCGGAATGGTGGACGGCCCGGGCTTGCGATTCGTCGCATTCCTTCAGGGCTGTCCGCTGCGCTGCCTCTACTGCCACAACCCCGACAGCTGGAAATTCAAGACCGGCCGGCGGATGACCGCCGGCGAACTGGTCGCCGAAGCAATGAAATATAAAATGTGGATGGACAGCTCCGGAGGCGGCATCACCCTCTCAGGCGGCGAGGCCCTTTCCCAGGCTGACTTCGCCGAGGCTATTTTCCGGGTCGCCTCTTCACGGGGTATCCACGGATGCCTGGACACCTCGGGTTTTGGTCCCCTGTCCCGCACCGCCCGGGCCCTTGACGCCGCCGACTTGGTAATCCTGGATATTAAGGCGGCGGACGGCGACCTACACAAACGGCTGACCGGCGTTGATCTTGATCCGGTCCTGGCCACCCTGAAATACCTCACAGAACAGAAAAAACCGTTGTGGATTCGCCATGTGGTTGCCCCCGGCCTGACCGACCGGCGGGAAGACCTGGAGAAACTGTTACTGCTGGTAAAGGCCGTTCCCACCCTCCAACGCTTCGAGTTTCTTCCCTTTCACAAACTCGGCGAGCCCAAATGGGCTGAAGAGGGTTTGAGGTACACTCTATCCCAAACTCCGGTGCCCGAGCCCGTATTCATGGAAGAATTGCGCTCATGGTTCACGTCTGAAGGCCTCCCGCTGTAAATACTTCGAAGACCGGCACTTCACCCCGCATCTCTGGGCCCTCGATGATTTGTGGGATACTTGACGGGGAAATCTCAGATACCTATGCAAATCTCAGGGCATACCGTGTAACCCTTTTTCCTTCCCGGCCTTTAATATGAGTAAAACAGTCAGGAATAGGAGGAGATATGAGGTATCACCTGACAGGCAAAAAAGGGATTTCTTTTATGGTAATGCTTGTGCTGATAACTGCGAGCTTTGGGCTCATCGCCGAGTCGGAAGACGAGCTGGACATTCGTGAGATTGCCTCGGTCAGACGGGGAGAGTTCGTTGCGGTTCGGGGGGAGGTTGTGCGTTTCCGTGAGGAGGACGAGTTTCGAATCCGAGATGAAAGTGGCAGGATCGATATTTATATTGGCCAAGGGAACTTCTCACGTCCGCCGTTTTCCCTGGGAGATACGGTGACGGTCCTCGGATGGGTCGACGATGATATCCTCGATTTTCCCAAGGATATCTATGCTACCGAATTGATACTCGCCGACGGAACGGTGCTTGCGGTCAGGTACAACAGGGATTGGGACTGACATGCGTAAGATTTTTTTGCTGTTCGCATTGCTTTTGGTACCTGTAATGATGCTGCATTCTGCCGTCGATCCGTCAATAGCGTTTGGGCTCGGGGGTACAGCGGGTTTTGCCGATGAAGATCCGGTCTACGGCGGTTACGCATCTCTCATTAGAAGCATGCCCTCCGATTTTATCTGGGGTATCGATATTGACGCTTTATGGTCTACTGAAGACAGCGGGGAATTTATCTCTGCGGCTCAAACTGTATTTGCCTGGCCGATTGAACAGCTTGTGTCTGCTCCGGAACATGTGGAGCTGTGGATCGGAGGCCGAGCGGGCATTCTTCTGGAATCCGACGCTGCGCCATTTCAGAATACCGAGCCGAACACAGGGCAGGGCTCGGTTGAACTCTATCCGACGGCGGGGGTTCTTGTCAGCGCACGGTTAAATCTCAATCAACAGTTCGGATTCGACGGCCGCGTATCGATAGATACATTATCCGCCACGAGATTGGCCCTCAGCATGGGCTTTTTCATTCGATAATCGGTCTGACGGTTTTTGACATAAAACGTTTTATCTGCAAGGTTTCCGCTATTGCACATATTGTAATGTTCTATTAGAACTTTTGGTATGAAAACACTACTGGCCGGCCTGGATGTTGGTTCGACTACCGTAAAAATCGTCGTCCTCCACCCGGATACCCGGGAAATGCTGCACGGCGATTACCGTCGTCACGACGCGAACCAGGCCGGGGTAGTCAGGGAACTCCTGGAGGAAGCCCACGGCCTTTTCCCGGACAATGATTTCCGCCTGTCGTTCTGCGGGTCGGCGGGCGAGCCCTTTGCCGGGTTGACCGGCGCCTTCTTTATCCAGGAAGTGGTGGCTAATGCCGTAGCGATTAAGGAACTCCATCCTGAGGTCCGGGTGGCCATCGAACTGGGCGGGCAGGATGCCAAGGTGGTGTTTTTCCGAATCGACGATATTACCGGTCAGCTGATAGCCAGCGACATGCGGATGAACGGCTCATGCGCCGGGGGCACCGGGGCCTTTGTCGATCAGATTGCCGAGTTGCTCAGCATCAAAACCGAAGATTTTAACGAACTGGCTGCCCGGGGTAACACGGTGTACGACATTTCCGGGCGATGCGGAGTGTTCGCAAAAACCGACATCCAGCCTCTGCTCAACCAGGGCGTGGCAAAGTCCGACATCGCCCTATCATGCTTTCATGCGTTGGCCAAGCAGACCATCGGCGGCCTGGCTCAGGGCATGGAAATCAGCCCTCCGGTCATTTTTGAAGGAGGGCCGCTCACCTTTAATCCGGTGCTCATCCGGGTTTTTGCCGAGCGTTTGAATCTCGGGGAGCATCAGATCGTCCACACCTCAAGGCCCGAGCTCATTGTCGCCACTGGCGCAGCGCTTTCGAATCAAATAATGTTCGCCGACCGGCCCAACGGCTACGGCGGGCGCCGTGCGCTTTCCGCCCTCGCTAAAGCCCGTTCACGCTCGGGTTTTGAGATTCGCAATGACAGCCCCAGGCTGTTTGACAATGCTTCTGAAGTCGACGCATTTACGAAGCGGTATCCCGGTGATCTGTGGAAGCCCCGCCCCCTGGTTTCCGGTTCGCGGGTGGAGGCATGGCTCGGCATAGACGGCGGTTCCACCACGACCAAATTCGTCCTCATGGCGGATGACCAAAGCGTCATCGACAAATTCTATGCGAACAACCAAGGAGATCCCCTGGCCGTCTTAAAAAAGAGCTTAATCGAGCTGCGCGACCGGTATCGGGAATCCGGCGTCGACCTGGTAATAAAAGCCTGCGGAACCACAGGCTATGGCGAGCAATTATTCGCCGCCGCCCTCAAGGCCGACTTTCACTGCGTTGAGACCGTTGCCCATGCCAAGGCCGCCCAGAGCATTGACCCCGACGCCAGCTTCATCCTGGACATCGGCGGCCAGGACATGAAGGCCATCTTTGTCAACAAGGGCATTGTCACCGGTATAGTTCTCAACGAGGCGTGCTCGGCGGGCTGCGGGTCCTTTCTCGAAACCTATGCAAAAAGCCTGAAAATACCCGTGCAGGACATCGCGTCCCTTGCGTTTGCGGCGGAAAATCCCTCACGTTTAGGCAGCCGTTGTACGGTGTTTATGAACTCATCAATCATCACCGAGCAAAAAGCCGGAAAGACTACCGCGGAAATAATGTCCGGACTCTGCCGATCTGTCATAGAAAATGTTTTTACCAAGGTCGTTCGGGTATCGAATCTCGAAACCCTGGGGGATCATGTAGTGGTTCAGGGGGGCACCTTTAAAAACGATGCGGTGCTTCGGGCCTTCGAGCAATACCTCGGCAAGACGGTAAACCGGCCGCCGTTGCCCGGCGAAATGGGAGCAATCGGAGCCGCCATTCTCACCAAAGAGAATTTTGAGCGTCGGATTGCCGCAAACCCGGAGCTAAAATCCCGGTTTATCGGACTGGATGACCTGGAATCCTTCACTTGGACCAATGAGAGCGGAGTTATATGCCGTTTTTGCGCAAACAACTGCAACCGCACCGTCGTGAGCTTCTGTGATGGCTCGAGCTATATTACGGGAAACCGCTGCGAAAAAGGCGAGATTATCGGGGACATCCACGACCCGGGTACCAGGGAGAAACTACAGGCGGCGATCCGCAGGCAGGGCAGCATCCCCGATACCATGAAGCTCTACCGGGAACTGCTGTTTAAGGATTGGCCGATAGCCGAGGTTAAGCACCGTCATCCCCTGATTATCGGGCTTCCCCGGGTGCTTGAGTTTTGGGCTTCCATGCCCTTCTGGACCACGCTTTTCCGGTCCCTTGGAATGACTGTGAAAATCAGCCGCAAATCAAGTTACGAGATATTTGAACGGGGCCTTCCGAACGTACCCTCCGATACCGCCTGCTTTCCCGCGAAGCTTTCCCACGGTCATATTCTCGACCTAATCGATCAGGGGGTGGACAGGATCTTTTTTCCCATGATGGCCATAACCCCGGTGGAGCAGCGGCTGACCGAAGACAGCTACACCTGTCCCCTGGTTCAGGGATACCCGGCGGTTATCGACAAGGCAGATGAACCGGCGACCCGTTACGGCGTACCCTACGACCATCCGATTTTCTTCTGGTATGACGAATCTCATAAGGAAAAGCAGGTTGTGCGCTACCTGACCGAAACCCTGGGAATTATCCCGTCCCGGGCCCGCCGGGCGTTTGCCGCAGGGCAGAGAGCCATGAGCGGTCTTCGAAGCGCCATGCACCGAGAAGGCCGGCGCATCCTCAATGAAACCGCCGCCGAGGGCCGGTTTGCGGTGGTGCTCTCCGGACGGCCGTACCACTGCGACGAGCTGATCAACCACAATCTCTCAAACCTGTTCACCTCTCTGGGATTTCCGGTGCTCACCCTGGAGGCTCTGGAGGGTCTTTCGGATCACGACATTTCGCGAAGCCGGATGGACGCCTACAACGCCTTTCACACCCGGATGATAGCCGCGGCCTTCGAAGTAGGGAAGAATCCCCATCTCGAGCTGGTGCAAATAGTGAACTTCGGCTGCGGTCACGACGCAATAATCAGCGACGAAATGGTCCGCATACTCCGGGAAAAATCAGGAAAAGAAATGCTGGTCCTCAAGCTCGATGAAGGGGAAAACATCGGGCCGCTCACCATTCGGGTCAAGAGCTTCGTGGAAACCATAAAAAGCCGCAGGCAGGCCCTTGTTGAACGGGAATCCCGGGAGTCAGGCCAAGGCGACGGCAGGAGCTGGAAACCCCTATCCGATCCGTATCCCGTGCGATTTACCCGCAGTGACAGGAAAAAAACCATACTGGTACCGAATCTGTCTGAAAGTTTCAGCCGGATAATCGGGGCCGCCATCGAGGTCGACGGCTACCGGGTGATGAACATGCCCCTTGCCGACGCCTCGGCAATCGAACTGGGCAAAAAGCACGTGCACAACGACATCTGTTTTCCCGCCCAGGTCAATGTCGGTGAAATCCTGGCTACCCTCAAATCCGGAGCGGTGGATCCCGACAGCGCGGTTGCAGGCATCGCGAAAAACTGCAAAGACTGCCGGGCCGGCCACTACATGATGCTTGCCCGCAAAGCCCTCGACGAAGCGGGTTTTCCCCAGGTCCCCATCATCACCACCGGCGAGGACAAGAAGCACGCCCATCCGGGGTTTCGCCTGTCACTGGGCTTTCAAGTCAGGATGGTATGGGGTCTGGCAATGGTGGACGCATTGGAATCCATGGTGCGGATGATCCGCCCCTACGAGCGGGTTTCGGGAGAAACCGACCGGGCCTGGAAAGAAGCCATCGATCACATATCCGCAGCCTTGGAAAAGCCCGCAAGGCAGTGCGTTGCATTAATGCGGCGTATCGTGGATCGCTTTAACCGCATTCCATGCGACAGGTCAGAGAGAAAACCCAGAGTCGGAATTCTCGGTGAGATTCTTTTAAATTTCCACCCCAGTTCGAATTCCAATATCGAAGCCTACCTTGAAAGCCATGGAATGGAGGTGGTCCAGCCGTCCATGACGGACTTCTTCAGACGCGATTCTTATGCGGCTATAAAAAAGTACAAACGGGATCTGCTTGACGACAGATTTATCCAGCCGCTCATAGCCGGAATTACCGATAAGGTTTTTACCCATATCGGCAGGCGAATTGATGAAGTGATGCAGAGCTTCAGGTACTACCGCGGACATTTTGATCTGGACGATCTGACGCGCAATATCAAAGGGCTCATTGATGACGTCTACTTGCCGGGAGAGGGATGGCTCATGGCCGGGGAAATAATCGAAATGGCCCGAGACGGGGTGGATAACTTTCTCATCCTCAATCCCTTCGGCTGCCTGCCGAACCACATTACCGGCAGGGGATTTATCAAACCTTTAAAAAAGCGCCTTCCCCACATTCAGATTTTGAGTCTGGATTTTGATCCCGATACGGCCTTCGCCAATATTGAAAACCGACTGCAAATGCTCATAATCACCGCCCGTGAGCTGCATAAGCGACGGGAAGCCGCCGCGCAAAAGACGGCCGAACGGGCGATGCTTTGAGCTGTGTTTTCTCCATCCGGAAAAAATGATCAGAGGGCATTCACAAGCCGAAGGGCTCAAGAACCCGCGGGAGCACGCCGTGCATTTTGCTGATGGCTATTCCGTAATTTGTTATGGGCAGTCCTCGAGTATCAGCTTCGCCCATCCGAGCGAGCATCATCTTGCGGGTAATCATGCAGCCCCCGCAGTGAATTATGAGTTTGAAATCTTCCAAATCCTCGGGAAAGTCGCCGGCAGCCACCTGAATGTCAAGGGTTTTGCCGCTGTGCTGTTTGAGCCAGCGGGGTAGTTTAACCCTTCCGATATCATCGCACATGGTCTTGTGTGTGCAGGATTCGGCTATGAGGATTTTGTCGCCGTGCTGCAGGTCATCGATTACTGCTGAGGCTTGAACGAAGGATTCCAGATCTCCTTTTAATCGGCTGAACAAAATGGAAAAGGTTGTGAGAGGAATCTCCCGGGGTATGCTCGACGCCGCTTTGAGAACCGCCTGGCTGTCGGTGATTGCCAGGTCAGGCTTTTGCTTGAGTATGGAGAGGGCCCAGTCAATTTCCTTCTCTTTCACCACCAGGCTCGCGGCGTCGGCGTCAAGGGTTTCCCGGATGGCCTGAACCTGGGGGAGAATGAGCCTACCCGCCGGAGCCTCCATGTCGATGGGGACCACCATCAAGATTAATTGAAAGTTTCTCACTAAATCTTCGAGTAAACTCTGTTGGCCGGTTTTCCGCGATTGAAGGATGCCGACCAGGGCATCCGCCGCCTCAGCAAGTCCCTGGCCTCCGTGGTTGCTCACCTGTATAACCCGTGCTCCCATGCGTGATAGTTCGGCGCTCAGGTTGTCGGCCAGGGCCGCCTCATCGGGAATATCAATAAATGTGAAAATCACAACGGGCTTTTCTTTCCCTGAGCGCTCCATCACGAGGCTGCGGAAATCGTCATCAAACAAGCTCGGCCGGCAGATATGTATAAGCAGGTCTCCCGAAGCCATGACCCGGCGTGCCCGGTCTACCCGCCTCTGACCAAGCTCGCCGGTATCGTCCAGGCCGGGAGTGTCGACGAAGGTTACCGGCCCGAAGGGTAATAGCTCCATGTTAATGTATACCGGGTCGCTAGTTGTTCCCGGGGTGTCCGATACTATCGCCCGCGCTTTCCCGCAGATGGAATTAAGAAAGCTCGATTTTCCGCAGTTGCGTTTTCCCGCCAGAATGATGTGCGGCCGAAGACCTCTTGGTGTTGCAGTCATGGCTTCGCTCCTTCGAGGGCGGACAGATACTCATCAAGCTTTTTGCCGTAGCGCCGGCGAAAATCATGGACAACTGCCGGGTCGTAGCCCGCGGAGGTGAGACTGTCACCTGAGAGCAAGGTATCTAAATCCGCTTTGCCGATTACATTACTGCCCTCGAGCATGCTGCGCAGAGTCCTTTCCTGTTTACGGCTGTGGGTCATAAGGGCTTCAAGCTTTTTGTACCCGAGAATGGGGAGGAGACAGAGGCTCTCTGTGTTGCTGTGCCGGATGTTTTTGTCGCATCGCGTGGCATTCACGGATAGTCGGGATAGAAAATCCTCGAAGCCTGGAATAAAACGGAGCATAAGCTCAAGACTTTCACAGCAGGTCCAGGCGATCAGGGGCCAAAACGCATTTAACTGCAGTTCGCTTTTTGCTGCCAGCTCGGACAGAATGGCGTCATTGTGCCGGATTTTTACGCCGACTTGAACGGCGGCCTCTGCGATTACCGGGTTGTTCTTTCCAGCCATTATGGAAGAGCCTTTGACCAAGGAGGGCAGGGCGATTTCTCCCACCGGTCCCGATGAAAGGAATCGTATGTCGCCGGCTATTTTCTCCAGATTTTGAGCGATAATACGCAGGGAACTCATAGCCTCGCTGATACCGTCATAGTTCACGGTTGCCTCCATCAGGTCATCGGCTTTGGCGAAGGGAAGGCCGGAGTGCTCATTCAGGACACGGGAGACCGTACGGACATAGTCCCAGGGTGCGCCGCTGCCTGCGCCGACGGCAGTGCCGCCGAGATTGATCTCCTTTATGCGCTCGCGGCTTTTAAAACAGCGCCAACGGTCCCGGCTTATGGCCTGGGCCCAGCTTCCGAACAGGCGTCCGGCATCCATAAGCTGGGCATCCTGCAGCTGGGTTCTTCCGTTCATAAGCTGCCCGCTCCATGAACTCTCCTGATTCTGGCAACAGGACTGAAGGGAAGCCAGGGCAGATTCAATTTTCTGAAACATGCCGTACAGGTAGAGCCTAAGCGCAGTAGGTAGAACGTCATTGGTAGACTGATGAAGGTTAACTTCGTCGTAGGGGTCGAGGTCCGTGTTAAGGGCTATGGCCTCGTTGAGATTCATGTTCATGGAGGTCCCCGCGCCGCCCATAAACGGGTCAAGCGGAAAGAGCGAGAAAAGCCGTTCTTCATCAAGGATCCTGAGTTCGCTGATTCTGGCGGCAATGAGCTCGAACCGTTCTACGCCTATATACCCAAGTCGGCAGTTGGCATCCGCAGCCGCGCCCTTGACGGTCAGCCCTGCGTGTATAAGCTCAAGGGGGAAGCGGTAGGGAGTATAATTGTATAGCCGGGCCGATATTGCCGTGTGGCTTTCCGGAGGGTACGGGTTATTGCGCAGCATCATGTATCGTCCTCTATACGAAGGGCCGACGGCAGTTTCCCCAGGCCGGATTTTACCGTGATTCCCGGAATCCGCCCGAGCTGACCGGTGAGGCTTCCCAGCTCATCGGTGCTGCCGTGGATAATCAGGGTGATAATCGCAAGTCGGTTTTCATCCAAATGGGGAAGCCCCATCCGCCCGAGAATAATCTCGCTGTGCCGTTCCAGGATGTTCTGGATTTTACCTCCCGCCTTGAGCTCTCGCGGGATAATGATGCCCACAAATCCGTACCGTTTTTCTGTCATGATGTTAGCTCCTTGGCTGAGGCTTTTTCATTCTTCCGCCGTTCAAAAAAATGCAGAGGGTCGCCCCATTCATCCCGGGCCACCTCCCTGCTGGTGCTGGCAACCCGGCTCAGCAGGCAGTCCCGGCAGTCCTCGGTCCTGTCGTCCAGGCATGGTTTGCCGTCGTAGAGTTGGTAATCCCGTCTGGTAGCAGCCGGTGTCACCAGGGGCATGAGGACGTTTGCTCCGGATTTTAAGCCCATTTCCCTTCCCATCGGATGTATTGCCTGGAGCGCAGTCGTTGCGGCGATATTTGCCGAGGGTATGGCCAGTCGCATTACCGCCGTCATTTTTAGGGTCATGGCGAGGCGGATTTTATCATCCCACAGTTCGGGAAAACCGTGCATTGCCGATGCATGGTGGGGAAGGTAGGGCCCCATGCCGATCATGTCTATTCCCCTCTCCTTGAGAAAGAGAACGTCATCGGCCAGATCTGCAATGCTCTGACCGGGAATGCCGATCATTACGCCGCTGCCCACCTGATATCCGATTGCCTGAAGTGTTTCGAGACAGCGGACCCGGTCTTTCCAGTCGTCGGCTGGAGGGTGGATTCGGGCATACAGTGTTGGGTTGGAAGTTTCTATTCGCAGTAAATAGCGGTGAGCTCCTGCCAGGAAAAGCCGCCGGTAATCCTCCGGCTTTTGTTCGCCGATGCACAGGGTAATGCCCAGGCCGTCGGGAAGACGGGGATGTTTTCCGGCTGATTTTACGGCTTGCAGCATTCTGATGGCGAAGTCGATGGATTCCCGGTCCCGGGTCTCGCCGCCCTGCAGAGTGAGCGAACCGTAGCCGTTGTCGGCAACCCAGGCAGCCACCTGCTCAATTTCCTCGATTGACAGCCGGTAACGGCGAACCGCCGAATTGGAACGGCGAATGCCGCAGTAAAGGCAGTCCCGGGCGCAGCGGTTCGAATATTCCAGCAATCCTCGGTAGTATACCTTCTCACCAACGGTGCGCTTCATGGTTTCATATGCCCACCGTTGCAGACGCTCCAGATCTGCCGGGTCGGTTAATGACAGCAGTTCTATAATTTCCGCGCGGCTTAAGCTGGTCCTAACCCCGCTCATAAATAGAGGTCCCGTTTTCCCCTGCAGGTCTCTGCGTACATGGGCTTGAATTTGCCCTGGTATTGAGGGAGCTCCCGACCTATGGAAGACAGCTCGCGTCGAATCAGCGCCTCCCCTTTCTTCCGAATGTCATCGCCTGCAAAATCGTCCAGCCACTCCCGGAAGGTGATGACCGCATTGAGCTTGCAAAACTCCGCCTCATGGCATCCCCTGAGCAGCTTCATTATCCGCTCTCCGGTTCTGCCGATGCGGTAGCCGGCGGTGCAAAAACTCGTAATGTGACCCCTGTCTGCCAGATCGCCAATGAGCTCCTCCAGGCTTCTGGTGTCTCCCAGCTCGAACTGCTGCTTCGAAACATCCTGCTTCGTATCATTGATTTCGCTGTATGCCCCGAGACCGATTCGGGTGGACGCATCCATTTGGGTGACTCCGGATTCCAGGGCCGAATTTCTGATATGTGCCGGCTCCCTGGCGGTAATTATCATACCAGTGTAGGGAACCGCGAGGCGGATGATGCTGATTATTTTTTGAAAATCCTCGTCGCTGACCCTATAATCCAGGTTCTTCAGGAACGGGGCATTATCCGCCGTCTCCAGCCGGGGGAAACTAATTGTGTGGGGGCCGATTTTGTTGTACCGGCTCTCAAGTTCCCTGCTGTGATGAATCAGGCCCATCAGTTCAAAACGCCAGTCGTAGAGGCCGAGTAACGCTCCGATGCCCACATCGTCAATGCCGGCGTCCATAGCCCGGTGCATGGCATAAAGCCGCCAGAGATAGTTCCCTTTTACGCTTCCTGCAGGATGGACCGTTTCATAGGTCTTTTGATGATAGGTCTCCTGAAAAACCTGATAGGTTCCCACTCCTACCCGTTGAAGCCGGGTCAGTTTTTCAATATCCATCGGCGCCGCATTCACATTGACCCGGCGGATACTTGCCTTGCCCTTACGGGTAGGCATTTCAACATTGTAGATCGTGTCTATGCTCTCTTCGATGTAGTCGATGTCCGACCGGGGATCTTCGCCGTACACTACAATGAGGCGTTTGTGACCGAGATGTCCTGCCAAGGCCTCGGTTTCCCTCCGCACTTCGTCCATCGAAAGGCTTCGTCTGGGCATGCGGGTGTTTTCATCCCGAAAGCCGCAATATTTGCAGGCATTTACGCAATAATTCGACAGGTACAAGGGGGCGAAAGTGACAATCCTGTTATCGTACACCTTGTTTTTCACCGTAAGCGCTGCATCGCGCATTTCTGCAAGGAGCTGCGGGTCTGAAACGCGAATAAGTGTCGCGGTTTCCTCAGGGGTGAGAGAGCAGATGCTCAAGCTTTTGGCGAGAATTTCCCGCACCCTTCCGGGTTCAGGAGCAGCAGCATAATTGATTTGATGCCAGATCTGCTGTTCGTCAATGAAGCTGCTGCTGTCGGGCCGCAGATATCTGGATATTTCGTCGGGCTTTATGACCGATGAGACCCATTCCTTAACAGACATAGTTCCTCCTCAGAGGATATGGCAACGGAAAGAGCGAACGGAGGGGGGCAGTGCCCGTTTGTGTGGTACGGTCTCCGCATTGCTCAGTACCATATCGTCCTTGCAAGCGTTGTGGTTTCGAATCCTTTTGCGATCGGCCTCTTGCGGATGGTAATCCGAAAAAGCGGACAGCAATCAGATAAGGAAAATGGTAGAGAGATAACTTGCAGGTGTCAATATTAGATAAATATATATCTATAAAAAAATGATTTAAATTTCAATCTTCAATAAAAAATCAATTGACAGCCATAGTTAGTTGAGATAAACTTCATTTCGAAACTGTTAGCACGGACTAACAGCTTAATGGAGGCGAACCATGACATTGGCCAATGCGACTGCCGATTCCACATATATCATTTCATCTGTTCAGCCTGACGAAGCGGGCATGAAGGATTTTTTGTTCACCCTGGGTTGCTATCCCGGCGAGAAGATTACCGTGTTGTCCCGGCTTTCGGGCAACCATATCGTGAATGTGAAGAACTCCCGGTACAGTCTGGACAGCCGGCTCGCCGAAGCGATTCATCTGGCATCAAACTCCAGCATGCCGGAATACGATTCCGTGTTAAAAGTCGGGTAATCCGGCTTTTTTTACCCAGAAAGTTAGCCTTGTATAACAAACCAGAAACCAGTACCAGGTTTTCCCTTAGGAGATATATATGCGAATAGCGTTAACCGGCAATCCGAACTGCGGAAAAACGACCCTGTTCAATGCCATCACCGGCAAGGTGGAACATGTGGGCAACTGGCCCGGCGTCACCGTCGAAAAGAAGGAAGGCAGCGTAAAGGACGAACTGAACCCCGTCCGGATTCCTCTGACCGTCGTCGACCTTCCCGGCGCCTACTCCATGTCCGCCTACACCAGTGAAGAGTCCATAACCAGCGAGTTCGTTAACAACGAATCGCCGGATGTCATCGTCAACATAGTTGATGCGACCAATCTGAACAGGAGCCTGTTTTTTACCACTCAGCTCCTGGAACTTGGCATCCCGGTGGTCGTCGCGGTGAATAAAAGCGATGTGAGCGCAAAACAAAACATCATTATCGATACCCAGCTCCTGAGCGAATCGCTGAGCTGTCCGGTAATCGAAACCGTTGCCACCAAGGGCAAAAACAACGGCCTGGGAGACCTCATCGAGGCGGTGGTCCTGGTGAAAAAAGAAGGGAATCGGCAAAAAGCCGTCGCCATACGCGGCGCCAAATCCGCCGACAGTGCAGAAAAAATGGAAGTCGTTGACGCCCGGCGATACGATTTCGTTAACGATCTTGTCGAGCAGGCAGAGCGCCGCAAGATCGATTCGTCCAAGCAAACGGTGCAGGACCGCTTTGACCGCATCGTCGCTCATAAATGGCTGGGACTGCCGATTTTTGCCGGCGTCATCTACCTGGTATTTTCTATTTCCCAAACCTGGGTCGGGCCCTGGCTGGCTGATCTGCTGGTGGGTTGGATCGATTCGTTCTACGGCTTCGTTGAGGGCCTCATGGGCGATTCGGTCAGCCCCCTGTTAAGCGCACTGCTGCTGGACGGAATTATCGGCGGTGTCGGAGCGGTGGTCGGATTTCTGCCGCTCATAATGGTGCTCTTTTTTATGCTTGCCCTCCTCGAGGACTCGGGCTACATGAGCCGGGTAGCGGTGATTATGGACCGCTTCTTCAAGCGGATCGGCCTATCGGGCAAGTCAATTATCCCGATGATCGTTTCAACCGGCTGCGCCATACCGGGCATCATGGCCACGCGAACCATCAAGAATGAACGGCAGCGCCGGACTACCGCCATGCTCGCTCCCTTTATGCCCTGCGGCGCAAAGCTGCCGATCATCGCACTGTTCGCCGGGGTGTTCTTCGGTGATCAGGCCTGGGTGGGAACATCCATGTATTTCCTGGCGATTTTTGTCATCGTCCTCAGCGGCCTCATTATCCGGAGAATCACCGGCGATACCTCCCAGTCATATTTTATTATGGAACTGCCTGAATACCGTCTGCCGAGCGTGAAGCGGGCTGCGGTATCCATGTTGTTTCGCGGAAAGGCATTTATCATCAAGGCCGGTACGGTAATCCTTATCTGTAACGCCATTGTTCACATACTTCAAACGTTCACCTGGAGCTTTGCTCCGGTGGCCGAAGGCATGGCCGAGACCAGCATCCTCGCCGGCCTTGCTTCCCCATTGGCCTTCCTGTTCATACCCCTTGGTTTCGGGCTCTGGCAGTTCGCCGCTGCGGCCATTACCGGCTTTATTGCTAAGGAAAATGTGGTGGGCACCCTTGCGGTAACCTTCGCGGTAACCAACTTCATAAACGTGGAGGAGCTGGCGCTGGTGGGCGGTTCTGCAGAAGTGCTGGGGGTATTCGGCATCGGCGCGGTTGCCGCCATGTCATACCTGGTGTTCAACCTCTTTACTCCTCCGTGTTTCGCCGCCATCGGATCGATGAACTCGGAAATGGAAGATCCGAAATGGGTCTGGGGGGCAGTGGGCTTCCAGCTGGGAATGGGCTACGTTCTTGCGTTCCTGGTGTATCAGATCGGCACCCTCATCAGCACCGGTTCCCCGGGAAGCGGTTTTCTTCCCGGTCTGATTGCCGTAACCCTTATGGCCGGTCTTGTGGCGTATCTCATGCGACGCGGAAGCCGAAGCGTGAAACTTGAGCTGGCCAGCGTGGCGGCAGGAGAATAAAATGAGTGTGGCCGACCTGCTGGTGCTTTTGTTGATCGTTTCGTTACTCGCATCGGCGGGGTATAAGCTCTACCGCGATCGGCGTCGGGCCAGAGCGGCCGGTGGTGAAATGCTGCCCGTATGCGTCGGCTGCCCAATCGCGGCCCAGTGCCGGAAAGAAAACGCGAGCTGCGCCGATCATCACAAGCAAAAACCCGTGGCATCAAGCTTCTCATGTCATTAGGTATTATGTAGGCATTCTTCATCAGGAGAAAGGCGTAAAAAATGCAGAAACGAGAGGGTTTGCGCCCTCTCGTTTTTTTCTTCCCTGTGGTACCGTTACTTCTGTGGCGGGCATGTAGTTGGCGTGGGTTAATTGAGGAGAGTAACGTCGATGAACGACATCGGTGAATACAGCGAATCCATAGAAATGTATCTGGAAACCATACTCGACTTATCGAATGAGGACGCTGAAGTGCATTCAGTCGACGTTGCAAAAAAACTTGAGGTATCAAAGCCCAGCGTCAACCGGGCCTTGGGCATTCTCAAGGACGACGGGCTGATAAACCACGAGCGTTACGGCAGCATCACCTTGACCGAGGACGGGCGGGCGGTAGCCGAGGATGTAAGGCAGCGTCATGATTACATTAAAGCTTTTTTAATTCAGTCGCTTAATCTCGATCCGGTTCTCGCCGAAAAGGATGCCTGCCGGATGGAGCATATCCTGTCTCCCGAAACCCTCAGAGCTATTAAGGCCCTTGTTAACCGGCGGCAGTCCAAATGACTGCGTTTTAGATCGTCAGATTTCTGCCGCCTATCCCCTCCAGACAATCAGAATGCGTAAAAAACCTGTAGTTCGAAGGGTGTGAACATCGACTCATCCATCTTTTCTCCAAGAGAGAGAATACTCAAGCGTCCCCCGATCTGCACCAGGTCCAGGATGTTGAGGTACAGGGCCGCTCCGTGGCTGACTATTATGCCGCTGTAATCCGCATTCTCGTAATAGTAGCCGACGTCGGTGAACAGGAGGAAGCTGGGAGTAATAAACAGGAAAGCGATGGCCGGCGCCGTCAGTCCAAAACGGATGTCAGTCCGGTTTGAGACAACGAAGGGGACGGCGAAACGGGGGGTTTCTATCCCCCGTACTCCGATATCCTTCGAAAGGCCTTCCTCTACCGGCGCGCTACCGTACCACAAGTAGCGCATCCCGGTACTATTGGCCAGATATGAGGAAAAGATGTTGTTTCCCGCTTCGGGTTCCGCATTAAAAAGGGGGATATAGGCGTTTACCTGCAATGAACTGTGAACGTAATCCGCATAGGCATTTAGCGCCGATGGAGCATATTCAATTTCAGCCAGGGCTTCGACTCCCCGAATAACGCTGTATGAGTTAGTTATGGCCTCATCATAGGTCAGGCTGAGCAGCAATGCGTGCTGCACAAAACTATCGGCTTCGGGAAGTCCCGCTTCCTGAATATATTTCCCGTCTAGATCTCCAAGGCCCGTAAAGTAATACCCCTGGTATTCAATGCCCGCTTCAAGAATGTCGTTGGCCTCATTCTTCGGAGGCAGAATTCCCTGGGCAAAACCACTTCGCCAGCTAATCTGAAGGCGATTGAACTCTGCCAATGACTCATCAAAATCAGAATCTCCCGGGAGGTAAAACGTGCCGTCCGGTCGGCGGTAATACGAACTGTTGCCGTAGTTTACCTCGGTACCGATGAATACCCGGGAATCACGACCTTCGACGAGACCCAAACGGGCGAACCCAAGCTCAAGTTCCGCCGCCCAGAACTTTGACGGCGCTCCGGAAATGTAAAACTGAGGCTCGGAAACAAGCGATGCGCTTACGAAAAAAAACAGTACTGCGGTAAACAGAATGCGTTTGATCATTATCGACTCTCCAAAGGTTGCGGGAATTAATACCGTTACTGGTATAGTGTACTACAGCTTTGGGCATTTGGGATGATACGCTGCCGTCTTCTGCCACGTACATGTTATTTCATCCTCGGCTTGAAAAGTTTCCACTTTTCTTCAGCTACTCCCTCATCCTGCATGAGTACTCTGGCCATGAGAAACAGGGTGTCGCTCAGGCGGTTTATGTATACCAGCATATACGGCATTACGCAGTTCGGATCAGCCTTTTTGAGGCTGATTACCCGTCGTTCTGCCCGACGGACGGCGGTTCGTACTACATGGCATTGTGCGGAAGCGACATTGCCGCCGGGCAGGAGAAACCAGTCCGATGCCTCATCCAGGGATTTTTCAAGCTCAAAACTCCACATTTCCAGGTAGCGCGGACCGTCCTGAGGGTGGGGCCGCGTATTAGTCCCCGACATGTCTCCCGGAGTTGCAAGATGGGACATAATTTCCATCATGTCCGTTTGGACCTTCTGAAGGCTCTCTTGCCATCTATGCTCCGGGCCAAGCCAGGCGCGAAGCAGGCCCAGGCCGCTGTTGAATTCATCTATTTCACCGAGACATTCGACCCGCACATCGTCCTTGTCTACCCGTAATCCGCCGCCCACGCCGGTCTGACCGGTATCGCCTTTTCCCGTCGATATATTCATGCGTTTAGCATATGAATGGAAAGGGAAAATGTCACTAGCTGCGGAAATTGCTTGAGGCCTTGATTGACAGAGAGGATGCTTGGGACTACGATGAACTCCTCATAGCATACGGTTTCCATCCGGTCCCTTAGGACCGAATGGACGAAGAGGGAAGCAGGTGCAATTCCTGCGCGGTCCCGCCACTGTGATAGAGGTTAGAATGCCCCTCCGCGGTCACCCCGCGGCGGCACGCCACTGAGGCCAGGTCCTCGGGAAGGCGGCATTCCTGATTCCTCTCAGCCAGGAGACCTGCCGGATGATATGCCCAACGGGACCACGGTGTATGGTTCCAGGGCCGGATCGCTTGTACCCACTGCATTCCGCCCAAAACCCATCTCATTTTAAAAGGATGCTGCCGTGAAACGAGCACTTTCCTTCATTCTCATCCTAGTTCTGCCTCTGGCCATATTTGCCGGAGGTACAAGTGAACCGGCTGCCGGCGCTGAGCCGGCTGTTGTCGAAGCTCCGTATCAGGTCGATATTGTCGATTCCTATGACAGGGCAATCAGTTTAACCGAGGTCCCGCTCAGGGTCATTTCCGTCGCTCCGAGCATCACGGAGTTCGTGTATGCCCTCGGCGCAGGGGACCGCCTGATCGGTCGCACGGATTTCTGCAATTATCCGGAAGCTGTCAGCTCGGTGGAGAGCATCGGGTCGCTGCGCGAGCCTAATCTCGAGCGAATCGTGGAACTCAACCCCGACGTGGTTCTGGTATCGACCCACTTCACTCGTGACAATCTGAATACCCTCGAAGACCTGGGAATTACCGTCGTGTCGCTGTACAACGAAGCGAGTTTCGACGGTGTGTACGGATTAGCCCAAACCCTGGGCGAGATTCTCGACACCGAAGAGACCGCAGCAGTCCTGGTCACCGAAATGCAGGATACTGTGGCTCGGGTAACCGAACGCATCGCAACGGTCGATGAGCGCCCGAAAGTGTACTACGTGGTCGGCTTTGGGCAATACGGCGATTTCACCGCCGGCGGAGATACCTTTATCGGCGAAATGATTGAAATGGCCGGTGGAAACAATATTGCATCAGAGCTGGAAGGCTGGTCATATAGTTTCGAGAAGATCGTGGAAAATGATCCTGAAATCATTATTTGTTCGGAATTTTATGATACGCCTGCTTCGCTGCAAACCGCCGAAGGCTACCGTGAACTGAACGCCATTAGAAACGGCAATCTCCGTCCTCTGAACAATAACCTCATTGACCGGCAGGGTCCACGGCTGGCTGACGGTCTGCTGGCTTTGGCTAGCGCTATCCACCCAGATCTGTTTTAGGGTAGCGGGTGCGAAAGACTTCATCTCTGTTTGTAGTACTCTCGGCGGCGATTCCCATCGCCGCCCTGATATCTGTGACTGTGGGGACAGCTGACATTTCCGTAGCGGACACCCTTCGGGTCCTCGCCGCTTCAACGGGTTTGGGAAGTTTTGAAGGCATTGCCGATAGTTCCCGAATTATTATTGTAAATCTCCGGCTTCCGCGCATTATTCTGGCCCTGAGTTCAGGTGCCAGTTTGGCGGCGGCCGGTGCGGTGTTACAAGGAGTCTTTCTCAATCCCATGGCTGATCCATATGTCATGGGTATTTCTTCTGGAGCTGCGTTCGCAGTGGCCATCGGAATCATTCTGGGAACATCCAGTCAGTTGGCGCTCCAGGCATTCGCCCTCATAGGATCGGCAGGGGCAATGGTATTGGTCCTCGTGGTCGCCGGTTTGGCGAGCAGAAGGGGGGAGTCTACCGGTATGCTCCTGGCGGGAATCGCCATTTCAGTAATGCTGTCATCCGGAGTGTCCCTCATCATGTATATGAATCATGAACAGGCTGAAAGAATTATCTTCTGGACTTTCGGAAGCCTCAGCTCGTCCGGCTGGGGAAAACTGTCATCAGCCCTGGGCTTTCAGATTGCCGGTCTGGCTCTCATTCTTCTGCAGTGGCGGGACGTGAACATGTTATCCCAAGGAGACGAAAGCGCCCGCTCCCTCGGGCTGGTGCCCGGACGGGCACGGGTGCGTCTGCTGCTGTCGGCGTCCTTCGTAACCGCAATTACTGTTTCGGTTACGGGTATCATCGGATTTGCTGGTCTTATGGTGCCTCATGTTTTCCGGATGCTCAGCGGTCCCGACCATCGCAGCCTTCTACCGCTATCAGTTTTGGGCGGCGCTCTCTTTCTGATGCTCGCAGATATGTTTGGCCGGGTACTGCTCTCGCCGGCGGAACTTCCCGTCGGTGTAATCACCTCCATGCTCGGTGCACCATATCTGCTGTATATTCTGATAAGCCGACGACGGGGGGATGTTCGATGAATTCCCTGAGCCTTCGCGGATTACAGTATGCCTATGCCTCCGACGCTGTCGCGGCTTTCTGCCTGGAAGACATCTCATTAAATATCACCGGCGGCATGCGGGTGGGAATTATCGGTCCCAATGGATCGGGCAAAAGCACGATCATTCGCCTTCTGCTAAAAATCATCAGTCCGCCGGAAGATATGGTGTTTTATGATGAGCAGGACATCACCGCGATACCGCAAAAGACCCTGGCCCGAATGGTCTCATATGTGCCTCAAATGGCAAATGGTCATTACGCCTATGCCGCTGAGGATGTCATTGCCATGGGCCGTTATCCCCACGGTCGGCAGCTGTTTTACCGGCCGGGGGAGGCAGACCGGGAAATCGTCGAGGATATTATCGAGCGGCTGGACCTCGCGCATCTGAGACATCGTGCGGTCACCACCTTGAGCGGAGGAGAGTATCAGCGAGTCCTGCTGGGCCGGGCCTTTGCCCAACAGACTCCGCTGATTCTGTTGGACGAACCCACCAATCATCTTGATATGCGCCACCAATTAACTCTCCTGCACATGATTACCGAAGAACAGCGCCGGCGAAGGCTGACAGTTATATCTGTATTTCATGACATCAATCTGGCCTTGGGATTTGCCCACCGTCTCCTCCTCCTGGACCGGGGCCGAATGGCTGCCTGGGCCACCCCGTCGGAACTGGCCGCATCACCCTTACTTGAAGAGGTGTACCGCCTTTCATTCCGCAGGCTGAATAATCCCTTCAACGACGCCCCCCACCTGGTTGCGGGGTCGGTCCACGCGGGAGAATTCTGAAATGCACGGCGGAAACCCCGATAAAATTGCATCGGAACTCGGCGTCGATCCACTATCACTTAGTGACCTCAGCGCATGCATTAATCCCCTCGGCTTTCCTTCCTGGACCCGGCAGCTTATCAGCCGTCATATTTCCCGGCTCAGCTGCTATCCCGACCCGGAATACCCCGATCTGAAGCGCGCTGCCGCCCATTCTTGGTCCGTCGAGCCATTCCAGATCTGCGCTGGAAACGGCAGCTCCGAGCTCCTGCTCGCCGTGCTGCGAGCGAGATTCTCCCGCTACAGCGAGGGCGAGCTCATTGTCCCGGCTCCCGCCTATATTGATTACGAACGCAACGCCGACGCCCTGGAGATAGCCGTCCGGTGGGTGAATCTTCCGGAACCCGCGGACTTTTCTCCCCGCGATCCCGGTTTTTTATCTGAACTGTCCTCCCATATCCTCAACTCGCCGACGGGCAGCGCCGTCCTTATTACCAATCCGGTGAATCCCGCCGGAGTCTGTTACCGCAGGCAGGACATTATGTCGCTAACGAGCCTTCGCTCCGATGTCCAGATTATCGTGGACGAGGCGTATAGTGACTTTGTGCTCGAAGGCGAGGATAGCCGATGCCCGGGGTTTCCCGATCCCGAAACGACCCCAAACTTGGTTCGGATAAAAAGCATGACAAAGATATATGCAGTTCCGGGACTGCGTTTGGGGTTTTGCATCGGCGCCGCCGATGGTATTCAAAAAATAGACCGTCAGCTGCCGAGCTGGAACGTCGGCTCCCTTGCCGCGGCCTGCGGCGTACGGCTACTTGCCGACACTGCACATCGGGAACAGACCCTGGATTTCATTGCGCGAGAGCGAAAAGGGCTTTGTACAGCCCTTAACTCGATTTCCCGTATCCGCCTCATCCCTTCGGAAGCGAATTTCCTCCTTTTTTATGTCGAAGATGACAGACTGGAAGCCTCCCGGCCCGGGGATCTGTTCTATACCTACATGATTAATCGGGGCCTGCTGCTTCGCCGCTGCGACGATTACCGGAACCTCGGTCCCCAATGGTTCCGCCTTGGTATTTCTACACATGAGGTAAACCGTCGGTTCATACAAGCCCTCCATGAGTGGGCCGGGACGTTGCCCCAGGCAACAGCTCGGGGATCGGCCTCCGATCCGGCCTCCGATCCGGCCTCCGATCCGGCTTCCGATCCGGCTTCCGATCCGGCTTCCGATCCGGCCTCCGATCCGGCCTCCGGGACCGCTGAACCGACTAATACACGCCGGCGCGTCCCGGCAATTATGTTCCAAGGAACCGGCTCTAATGCCGGAAAGAGCTTAATGACCGCCGCCTTTCTTCGCTGCCTAAAACGTCGGGGTATACGCTGCGCACCGTTCAAGGCACAGAATATGTCCCTCAATTCAATGGTCACCCTTGACGGCGGTGAGATCGGCCGGGCGCAGGCCTTGCAAGCCCGGGCAGCAGGTATTGAACCACATGTCGAGATGAATCCGGTGCTTTTGAAACCGAACTCAGAGACCGGTTCCCAGGTAGTGGTTTTGGGTAAACCCTGGCGAAATTTTGAGGCGTCGGATTATTACGAGCAAAAAAATCGCCTTCGGCAGACCGTTTTCCAGGCCTATGACCGATTGGCAGAGAAGTATGAGTTCATCGTGCTTGAAGGTGCCGGGTCTCCGGGAGAGGTGAATCTCAAAAAGGCAGATATCGTGAACATGGCCATGGCCCGCCATGCGCGCAGCCCGGTGGTCCTCGTTGGCGACATAGACCGAGGCGGAGTCTACGCATCCTTTATCGGCCATATGGAGGTAATGGAAGAATGGGAACGGGAACTTACCGCTGGATTCCTGGTAAACCGCTTCCGGGGCGACGAAAGGCTGTTGACAGATGCCCATAAGTACCTGTACGAAAGCACCGGGCTTCCGGTACTGGGTACCATGCCTTATGTGGCAGACCATCGACTACCCGAGGAAGATGGGGTGGATTTCGACCTGCGGTACCGGCGGGAAGGCGGAGCCTCTGCTCCTGCTTCAGAGCAAAGGGACGGTGGACGGGATACTACGATGAGGATTGCAGTAATAGCACTGCGGCATATATCAAATTCCACCGATATTGACCCGCTGCTTGATGTGGAAAACCTGGATCTACGATTGGTCACTTCCGGACAAGAGCTAAGTGATTTTGACCCAAACCTTATTATCATTCCCGGTTCAAAGAACGTAATCGCCGATTTCCGTATTCTTGAGGCATCCGGCTTGGCCCAAGCGATCAAGCGACTGGTTGAGTCCCACAGCGCCGCTGTTCTGGGAATTTGCGGGGGCTTTCAGATGCTGGGTGATCGAATCTCTGATCCGGGAGGTGTTGAAATGGATCCGGGAGAGAGCTGTTCTGCCCTGGGTATACTGCCCCTTCGCACGGTTCTCCAGGAAGATAAGACCACGCTGTTGCGAAAAACCCGCCTGGCTGCAGGCGGCGAGGCCATTGAGGGCTATGAGATCCACCATGGAAAAAGCGAATACCCCTATTCATTAGAGCTTTTTGATGACCCGGGGCTGGGGGCAAGGCAAAAATGCGTCTGGGGCACCTACCTGCACGGAATTCTTGAGAACCGGGGCTTCCTTAATGAACTGATCAGCTCGGCACGAGGTCTCAGGCCGAATGATTTCGCCGGTAATGAATCCCATAGCAGTTTCGGCCCCGGGGAGCCGGGAGATCGTCCTTTAGAGCCGGGCAACCGCGAGAACTCCCAGAGCTCGGCCGGACTCGAAGCAGCCCTGGAGCGATTTTCCCTGATTTTCGAAGAGCACGTCGACGTGGATGCCCTGCTGGCCATCAGCGGGTACCGGGGAAAACCGTCATGAGCGAGGCAATCATTGCCGCAATTTTGTGCCTATACGGCGCGGTTTTAGCCGATGCAATCATCGCTGATCCTCCATGGTGGCCGCATCCCGTGAGAGCAATCGGCTTTCTGGCTAACGCACTGGAGTCTATTCTGACAAGGCTCTTGGGGCGAACAGTACGGGCGGGTTTGATTGCCCTGGTCGCAGCGCTTATCCTGATTGCCATCATCTCAGCTCTTGCCGTTCCCGTTTTTGCACTTCTCCTCAGAATCAGCATAGCGGATTCCTTCACCACCGATGTGCTGACAGTGTCTTTCGCCTCACTCCTGCTTTCATTCTCCTTTGCCAGTCATGAATTAAACGCAGCTGGGCGAGGGGTCCAACGGGCGCTTGTTTCAGGCGACCTCCCTGAGGCCCGAAGGCGACTGTCATTGATCGTCAGCCGTCAAACCGCAGAGCTGGAAAAAGATGAGATTATTCGCGGTACCCTGGAAAGTCTGTCGGAGAACTGGCTCGACAGTGTTGGTGCGCCCATCATGTGGGCCCTGCTCGGCGCAGGATTCGCATTCATCGGTACCGGGGTAAATCAGGCCGGCGGTCTCATCGCGGTATTGTCCGGACTGCTCTCCGGCGCGTGGACCTACCGCTGCGTGAATACTCTGGATGCTATGTGGGGTTACCGGAGCACTCTCTATGAGAAATTCGGCAAGGCAGCGGCCCGGGCGGATGATGTTATGAATTACCTGCCCGCCCGCCTTTCTGCCCTTATTCTTGTTATCACCGCTCTGGCGGTGCCCCGGACATCGGTGGTACACGCTGCGGCAATGTGCGGCCGGGATGGACGAAAAAGCCGAAGTCCCAACTCAGGTTGGGTGGAGGCAGCTTGTGCCGGGGCAATCGGCGTCGCATTGGGCGGCCCGGCACGTTATGGCGGAGTGCTGGTGGAAAACCCCCGGATTGGCGAGGGTAATGCAAAGCTCCGTCACATTTCCTCGGCCATCACGCTTAATCAGACGGCCTTAGCTCTGATCCTGAGTATGACAACCGCAGTTCTTCTGCTTGTAGTTGATTCCGTGGGGTATTATGGGCGCTAAAAGAGTTGAGCCGCGAGGCGACCGACGCAGGCAGAATGGGGTCATAATCGCCGGAACCCATTCAGGTTGCGGAAAGACCACCGTCACCATGGGCATTATTGCAGCCCTTCGTCGGGCGGGCCTGACCGTTCAGCCGTATAAATGCGGCCCCGATTTTATTGACCCGGGATTTCACCGTCTGGCAGCGGGCCGGGCTTGCCGCAATCTCGATACCCGTATGCTCGATGATACTACTGTGAGGGACCTGTACGCCCGTACATCCCTGGGAAGCGATATAGCAATTGTGGAAGGGGTTATGGGCCTTTTTGACGGTGCGGGGCCGGACGATGAAAGGGGCGGGGCCGCTCATCTCGCCCGGCTCCTGGGTCTGCCGGTTATTTTGGTAGTGGATGCCCGGGCCATGGTTCGAAGCGCCGCTGCTGTGGTCAGGGGGTTCGCGGCCTTTGATCCGGAGGTGCGGGTAGCAGCCGTCGTGCTTAATCGCCTTGGATCGGCGCGCCATGGCGAAATGGTCCGGCAGGCGGTGGAAGATGCAACAGGGGTGCCGGTGATCCTGACAATGGAGCGCCGTGAGGAGTGGTCCATGGCCGAACGGCACCTCGGTCTTGTGCCTTGGTGGCTGAACGGGGATGTTGAAGGAGACAAAAACCCGACCCGGATAGATCTGCTTGCACAGTATGTGAGTGATGCCATGGATAGGGACCTGCTTCTGAAAATATCCTCAGAGACTGCCCCTCTATCTGGTCCGACTGATGGGCCGATCGTCCATCACGCTCGTGGGGGCAGCGTTGGCGGAGAAGCCGCTTCTTTGAAGACCGCGCATGAAGCCCAGGCGCATGAAACCCGACCCGTCATTGCAATCGCAGGGGATGAGGCTTTTAGCTTTTACTATGAGGAAAACCTCGAGCTGCTTGAGGCGCATGGCGCTCGACTGGAATTTTTCAGCCCCATTCATGACCATAGGCTTCCGCCTGGCAGCTGCGCCATATATATCGGAGGAGGCTATCCCGAACTCCATGCCCAGAAACTCTCGGGTAACAGTTCCATTCGCCGCTCTGTTCTCCAGGCAGCCCAAGGCGGTATGCCGGTCTATGCTGAATGCGGGGGGTACATGTATCTGAGCAGAGCCATTGTCGATGTACACGGTGTGCGGCATGCAATGGTCGGCCTGTTTAGCGGCACTGCTCGCATGGGCTCAACGCTTCGGGCATTGGGCTATGCGGATGTGCGGATCATGGGAGAGTCAGCCGTCGGCGGTGACGGCTTGAACGTACGGGGGCATGTGTTCCATTGGGCGGATATCTCCGACGAGCCTGACGACAGGGGAGACAGTTTTTTTGGCGATGATGGCAGTCGCCGCACTCAGGACCTAGCTGATGCCGGCATAGAGAGAGCTGCGGAGTTTTCAGTGTCGTATAGGGGTGAGACGAAAAACCGCGACAACAGCATCGGTCGGCAGGTGTACAATAGCACAGCCAGCTGGCTTCACCTGCATTTCGCATCTAATCCTCAGGCAGCAAGAGCCTTTGTTCACCGCGCCCGTGACTATTATGCGACTGTCCGCGGCCGATGTCCCATGTGCGGGGAACCGAACCGTTGCAGCGTGGAGACCGGAATCTGCTGGTGTTTCTCCCGTAACGTTCCCGACGGTTTGAAAACACAAATTCCTGCCGGACGCTGCATCTGCGAGAATTGCCTGAATCAATATTTGAAGGAACTTAGGAACCTGACATGAGGGAACTGATTTATATTTCAGGGGGGCAACGCTCAGGCAAAAGCCGGTACGCTCAAAAACTGGCTTGCGCAATGAGTGAGGAACCCATATATCTGGCAACTGCAAGGGTGTGGGATGATGATTTTCGCCGGCGTATTGAACGCCACCAGGCCGATCGTGGTGAACATTGGCGCAGTATTGAGATTGATCGTAGCATTTCTGATATACACCGGTATCTTGCACAACCCTCTATGCGAGGGAACAATGAATCGCCAGTTGACTCCCGGCTTCCCAAAACCATAGAGGATGGAGGAGAAGTGGTTCTTGTGGACTGCATCACCCTTTGGGTCACGAACTTTTTCACCGATGCAGATGGTGATATTGAAAGGGCTTTCCAGGAAATTACGGCCGAATGGGAGCGCTTCAACAGCCTCAACATCCGAACCATAGCAGTGAGCAACGAAATCGGCATGGGAGTAATCCCGGACAACGAAATTGCGAGGAAATTTGCCGACCTCCAGGGTTTTGTCAATCAACACATTGCCGGACAGGCGAACCGTCAGATACTCATGCTTTCAGGCTCAGCTGTGACGGTAAAAGGAGAGAGTGGGTGAGCATAGAAGAGGACATTCGCCGGATTATCGATGAAAAAACCAAACCGCCGGGATCCCTGGGAAAACTGGAGGAGCTGGCCTTTCGCATCGCACGTATTCAAAACAGCCTTACCCCCCGGCTGAGTAATCCCAGGATTGTCGTGTTTGCCGCAGATCATGGCGTCGTGGCCGAAGGGGTAAGCCCCTATCCTCAAGAGGTGACCAGCCAAATGGTGCGAAACTTCCTTGAGGGTGGAGCCGCGGTCAATGCCTTCTGTAATGCCAACGGCATCGATCTCGAAATCGTCGATGCGGGGGTTGCTGCAGACCTTACCGGCCTACCGAATCTGAAACACGAAAAAATACGACGGGGAACCGAAAACTTTACCCGGGCTCCAGCCATGGGTAAAGAAGAACTCGAAGCGGCTCTTGCCGGAGGCGCAGCGGCCGTTGAACGGGCGGTGCGGGCAGGCTGTAACTGCATCGGCTTCGGGGAAATGGGGATCGGCAACACGACCTCGGCGGCGGCTCTGATGAGTGCGTACACAGGCTACGCTCCCGAGCGCTGTGCCGGAAGGGGAACCGGACTGGATGACCGGGGTCTCGAGCGCAAAATTGCGATAATTAAGCGCGGGCTTGCCCACCACGGTCAGCATCTTGGCGGGGCAAAGTCAGTCCTTGCCCGTCTAGGAGGGTTTGAAATTGCGATGATTGCCGGCGGCATTATAGAGGCCCGACGTAAATCCCTGATAACCCTCATCGACGGATTTATCGCATCTGCCGCATATCTGGCAGCAAGCCGGATTCGGGACGATGTGGCTGACACTGCGGTATTCTGCCACCAAAGCGATGAGCGAGGGCACGCCCTCCTGTTGGACTATTTGAATGTTGAGCCGCTGTTGAATTTGGGAATGAGGCTCGGCGAGGGTTCGGGAGCCGCAGTGGCCTATCCCCTGTTAAAAAGTGCGCTTGCGTTTTTTAACGAAATGGCCAGCTTTGCATCCGCAGAGGTCAGTACCCGTGATTAGGCTGTTTCGCACTGCCCTCATGTTCTACACCCGCATCCCCGCCGGCCAAAATATTTCGGGGTCGAACGAAGACCTGAACCGGGCGACAGGTTTTCTGCCGCTCATCGGGTTAATCGTCGGAGGGCTATCCGCTGCGGCTTACGCACTGACTGCCGTAGTTCTTCCCCCGAATGCCGCTGTGGTAATCGCCATGATCGTCGGGGTGCTAGCTACCGGTTCATTTCACGAGGATGGATTCGCTGATACCTGCGACGGGTTGGGAGGCGGTTGGAGCGTCGAGGACAAATTGCGCATAATGAAGGACAGCAGAGTCGGCTCCTATGCCCTTGCGGGTCTGACGCTGCTGTTCCTTCTCAAATTCGCCCTGCTTTCATCTTTCGCTCCCGCATTGGCTGTCTTCGCCATGATGGCCAGCCACATAACTGCGCGGGTAATTCCCCTGCTAATAATAAAGATGCTGCCTTATGTACGCGCCGATGATTTGAGCAAGGCTAAGCCGGTGTCTAAAGGAATCTCATGGTTCGTGCTGCTGACGGGAATGCTTTCGTCAGGTGCTCTGATAGGCGGACTGTATCTGTTGATGACTCCCGGACCTCCGCTTATGGTAATTATTGTGGTTCTACCTCTTATCCTCTCTCCGCTTATTGCGGCCTACTATCGGCGGAAGATGGGAGGATATACCGGCGACCTTCTTGGTGCGGCGGAACAGCTGGGTGAAGTCTGTGCCTTAGCATTTCTGGCTGCCCTGTGATTCTGAACGTTGTACGACATCCTCCGGTGAATGTTCCTAACGGCCTCTGCTATGGCAAAATGGATGTTCCTTTGCAGCCCGGTTGGCAAGATTCTGCCGATCGGCTCGCCCAGCAATACCGACATCTCTTCGATGACTTCCAAGATTCAAACCGAAAAATCTACAGCAGCCCTTCGCTGCGCTGCGCTGAGCCTGCAGCCTACCTGGCCGATGCGCTCGGCCTCAGCTTGGTGCAGGATGACCGCTTGAGGGAGCTGGATTTTGGGGCTTGGGAAGGATGGACCTATAAAGAACTATGGGAAAAAGAGCCCGCCTATCGTCACTGGATGGAATACTGGCAGACCGAACAGACACCTTCTGGGGATTCCCTTCCCAAAATGATTCTCCGAGTTAACAGTTTCATCAGCAGTATTCAAAAAACTTCAGCGCTGTTGTGCACTCATGCCGGAGTTATTCGCATAGCCAGGGCCCTGTCCAGGAAGACCGAAGTACATAAAGCAATGAGTGTACCTGTGCCGTTTTTTGAGCTGATTACTATTGATAGCGAACTATGAAATGAAAACCAAGCAGGGTATTATAAGATGATAGGTACTAACCATCCATCCCTTTTGGAGGCTTCATGAACGATAAAAGCGCCCTCGGCCTGCGCCATGCGATTCCCTTTTTAGTGGGGTACAGCCTCATCCCGATATACCTTTTTGCACCAACGCCCTTAGCGGTTCCCCTTTTCATTTTTGTGGCCATCCCGCTGTTCGACCTGCTTCTTGGCAAAAGTACGGTGAATTTTCTGTCCGACCATATCCCCGCCGCCTTCGACATACTCGTGTGGCTCTGGCCCATAGTTCAAATCGTAAATCTCGCCTTTGCGCTCTACCAGGTATCAATCGGGGTAATTGCGGGCCCTTCATTAATAGGCCATGCTCTGGCCCTGGGGATGATAAACGGCGCGGTGGGAATCACCTATGCCCATGAACTGATTCACCGTAAGTCCCGGGCGGAGGTGTTTTTGGGAGAGATCATCCTGGCAAGCGTCTGCTATCTTCATTGGCGTATCGAGCATGTCCGGGGACACCATGCCCATGTGGCAACCCCTGAAGATCCGGCCAGCGCGCCTCGCGGCATGACGGTGTACCGGTTTATTCCCCGCTCAATCATCGGCACATGGGTGAGCGCCTGGCAGCTCGAAAAAACCCGGCTGGCCCGCCTGGACAAAGGCCCGTTCTCCGCCGGCAGTTACCTGTGGCCGGCGATACTGCTTCCGTTTGTTTTAACAGTTGGCACCGGCTTGGCGCTGGGCTTGGCGGCGATGGCCGTGTTTCTCCTGCAATCGCTTATTGCCGTAGTGCTGCTGGAGATCGTCAATTACATAGAGCACTACGGCCTAGAGCGTCGGCAGCTTGAAAGCGGGAATTATGAAAAACCCCACCCCGGCATATCGTGGAATGCGGACAACCGGCTAACCAATGCCTTTCTTATTAATCTTCAACGCCATTCAGATCACCACTCCCGGCCGCGGGTGCCGTATCCCCTTTTGGAATCGAAGGAGGAAGCTCCCCAGCTTCCCTTCGGATATGCAACCATGATTATCATGAGCCTAATTCCCCCGCTGTACAAGCGGGTTGTGGAGCCGCGGATTCCCGGTTAGGCTCCTGAGCGGCAAAACGGCATCGCCTATATTCCAGGTTATACCAGCGCCGAGACCAGTGGAGCTATGCTTGATTCGTCCATGCGGTCGAAGCCCCGCGCCATTTCAGTCATGGGACCGGTGCCGTTTTCCTTTTGTGACAGTTTAGCAAACAGCCAGCGCAACAAGGCGGGCCCCTCTGCGGGATTCCATCTTCCGGGAAATGCGTGGTAGCTCGCCGAGCTCTTCAGCCATTCGGGAACCGCGGCCTCTCTAAAACGTTCTGCTTCTTCGCCATCGGCGCCGGCGCCGCTTACTGTGAACAGATGTACTGTTTTACCATGCAGGATTGACCGGTTTTTCTGCAGCCATGCAGCCGCATCGCTTTTTCCCATTTTGATGCTTCCCCCGACCACGATGGTCTGGTAATCCGACAGGTCCGCTGATTTTACCTTTTTTAACGGTACGGCCCGGTACCCGGTTTTTTGGGCAATCCATTCTGCGTATTGCCTGGTTGAGCCGTACTTCCCCCCGTAGACGATGATGCCGTTCATGCAAATCTCCTTCAGCTAAGTTTATAGTGTTTAACACATGTGTTGAAGATTCTTGTTTCCGAATTGTAGGATTTGTTACCAGTAAACCGGATTGCTTATTGCCGCTGCGCAGCGGGTCGGACCGGACATCGGGGCAATATCCCCGCCCCTCAATGATTGAGCGAGCCAGCCTTCGGGGTAGCTCAGCGGTAGGGGAGCGGGAATTATGTCTTCACTTACCTGCAAGAAACCGCATCTACCGTAAAAATTAACATCACCGTAGGTGATAACCGTATCGGCCCCAGTCTTAGCCAGAGCTTCAAGCCCGTGGGCGATTATCGACGTGCCGAATCCATTTCCCTGCCGTTCAGGGGCAACTGCAACCGGCGCCATGAGCCAGGCATCGGCACGGTCGGCAGATTTAAAACGCGAAAAGATTGCCGAAGCGCAAAGGGCATTTCCGTCAAATCCTGCGACAATACTGAGGTCTCCCGTTCTCCAGTCGTCAAGGAAATCGCTGACGAGTTTTCCAATAACCTGACCCTCATTGGGTCCTTCAGAAGCAGCGAATGTCCGGGAAAAGAGGCCGATGAGGTCTTTTGTCAATGTGAGATCCGGCTTTTCAAAGATCATGGAAAAATGCATTCGCTCTCCTCTCGCTTCAAGCTGCGATCGATAGGATAACTATAAAGTGCAAACTCGAAATTGATAAGCGGTTTTCTCGGCTTCGTCACCACAACGATTCACCGGTGCATTATAATGATGCGTATATCTTTTCTTAGCCCGGAGGCGCACACATGAATCTTCGGAACCTCCGTTTCCGTATAGTTCTGTTTATCCTGATAATTATCAGCCTATCAATCGGCAATCTCGTGTTTATCAGCTCGCAGTTTGCCCGGCTCGACTAATACACCAGGGCCATCAATGTTTCCGGTTCGCAGCGTATGCGAACCGTCCTCCTGAGCTATCTTGCCCGGGAGCATTACGACAATATCCGTCTGGGAACCGGCGGGTCAGCTCAGGATCTTGCTTTGAGAGATACCTACCGGGAGGAGCTTGCGATCTATCAGCGATTTATAGCCGGGCTGACTGAAGGCAGTGCGGAGATCGGTTTGCCGGTGATTGATGATGTGGAATACCGCGAGCTCATGTCGGATTATGTACTTGATTGGCAAGGCTACCTGCGAAGCCTCGACAGGGTTATGGGCGCTTCGAATGCCGGTCAGGTGCCGGACAGCGACGTCGCCGCCATCTCAAGCCTTCGCGCGAATGAGTTTAGAAGGGAAATAAGCGTTATCGTCGGCCGCCTTGAAGTGCTGGCTAACAGGCGGATATCCCAAATTCAATTCGCACTCCTGCTGTTCAACGGCGTTCTTTTGGCGCTGTTAGTTGCCATCGTATTTTTTATCAGTCGAAGCCTCGGTAGACTCACCGGTCTTGAACGGGTCATGGATGGTATGAGCCGGGGGGATCTGAGGGAACCCCTTGCAGTCAAAAGCCGAGATGAAATTTCCCGGATTTCATTGAGCTTGCTGGAATCGCGGGAGGGGATAATCGAGCTGCTAGGCCGCATGCAATCGACCATGATGGATAATGAACAGAATGCCAGGGGAATAGGCGCTCAGCTCTTTGAAAACATCAAAACGGTAAATAGAGCAGGCCAGCTTGCAGCCGATTCGAAAATCAGCTACGAATCCCTCAGCGCATCCATCGAAAAGGCTGCATCCGCCAGGGCCCGGATTTCCGAGGACGTTACCAGAATATCCTCGAGCATTTCTGAACAGTCGACGGCGGTAACCCAGACAACCGCCAGTATCGAGCAGATGAGCGCCTCCATAAATAACGTGTCGGCCATTTCCAGCCAGCGTATCAGCCATGCGAAAAATCTCACCGATCTCACCCAGCGGAGCAACGAAGAGCTCCAGGATTCGGTGCGCTCGCTGCGGGAAATAAGCCAGCAGCTCGATGGAATTTTCGAGATGATCGCCGTGATCGACAACGTGGCGTCCCAAACCAACCTGCTGGCAATGAATGCCGCCATAGAAGCGGCGCACGCCGGTGAAGCCGGCCGGGGTTTCGCCGTTGTGGCGGATGAAATCCGCAAGCTCTCGGAAAGCACCAAGTCCAGTTCATCACAAATCGCCGAGAGTCTCACAGACCTGGTCCAGCGGATTCAGGAAACCTCGGACACCACAGGGCATTCAGGCGAAGCCTTCGAGACCATCGCCCGGGAAGTCGAGTCGGTCAGCGCCAGTTTTCAGGAAATCACCGACGCCACCAAGGAACTGGCGGTGGGCACCAATGAAGTCGTCGCCGCCGCCTCGACGCTAATGGACCTCAGCCGTGATTTCGAGGGCCGGGCGGAGAATATAACCGAATCAGCCGAGGCTTTGAATACTGCAATAAATGAAGTTACCACGTCGAGCTCACTGGTGCTCACAAATCTCAGGGGAATAGAGGACGCCATCGGACAGATAAACATGAGCTCGCGGACCATAAATTCCCGTTCCCAGCAGAATAACCAGGGAATCGAGCGGCTCATTGAACAGCTGGCAAAGTTTTCGATTTCCGACGATTTTTCAGATCGCACACAGAAGACCCGGTCGTATATCGAGCTTTCGGAAATCATCATCAATCACTCGGATTTTATATCCCTCTCCCGGGGGATCCTCGATGGGAAAATTAAACCCGATCACTCGCAGCTCTCTGCAGAGTCCCACGAAAGAATGGACCGTTGGGTTCAAGGGGAAAGCTCACGGGCATTTCGCTCCCGGGGGAACTGGCAGGAAATGATGGACCTTCATGAGCGAATCCACGGCTATGCGGACCGGATCAGTAAAGGTGCCGCATCCGGAGAGTCCTGGCCGGAACTGCATCAGGTTTACCAGAGCCTGTTCAGCGATTCCCAGAGCTTAATCGCGATTTTGAACTCGTATTTTGATTAAGGGGAATAGCGACAATTCCAGAACATGCCGCAGGCACCGTACAATGTAGCTAAGCGAGATTGACAGCAAGGCGGACCAATTGGCGACTAAGCCTTATCACAGACGCTGGGGATCGCTGAGTTGCCCCAAATCGACCTCTGGGGGAGTTGACTCAGGATAAGGAGGATAAGATGAAGTTCGAAAGGCACATTGTACCGCATTTGTGGTTTAGTACCGAGGCATTGGACGCAGCCGATTTTTATTGCTCCCTTTTTCCCAATTCGAAAATCAACTCAAAATATGTGATACATGATACTCCTTCCGGGGAATGCGATATTGTCTCCTTTGAATTATGGGGGCAACCCTTTGAAGCAATCAGCGCCGGACCTCATTTTGAAATTAATCCCTCAATTTCCATTATGGTAAATTTCGACCCGGTTTTTTTTCGGGATGAAGAGAACCCGGAAGATGCCGGCCGTGAAATGCTGAATACGATTTGGCATAAGCTTATTGACGGCGGCGAAGCATTTATGGAAATCGGCAGCTATGATTTTAGTCCCCGTTACGGCTGGGTTAAAGACAAGTTTGGAATGACCTGGCAGCTCATCCTCACAGATCCCGGCGGAGATCCGAGGCCTCCCATGATGCTTTCACTCTTATTTGTCGGGGATGCCTGCGGAAAGGCTGGTGAGGCCGGTTCATTTTACCGTTCCCTCTTTTCCAACTCGGATACCGGGCTTACGGTCCCGTACTCTGCCGGTATGGAGCCTGACAGAGAGAGAACGACCATGTTCTCGGACTTTAAATTAGGTAAATCCTGGATAACTGCCGCCGACAGTGCGTATGACCATCAATTCTGCTTCAATGAAGCTGTCTCTCTGATTCTTTATTGCAACAATCAGGATGAGATCGATTATCTCACAAAGAAGCTTTCGGCAGTACCTGACTCCGAACAATGCGGTTGGGTTAAAGATCGATATGGAATCTCCTGGCAAATAGTGCCTGAGGCTTATGTGCAAATGATGAGGCACGGTAATGAGAAGCAGATTCAATCAATGAATATATCTCTACTGGGCATGAAAAAAATCGACATTGCCGAGCTACAATCAGCCTTTTATAGAGTCAACAATGAATGAGAGGATAACGGTGAATGCCGCCGTCAAAAATGACATTGAAACTGTGTGGAGAGCATGGACAGAACCTGAACACATTGTTAACTGGTATTTCGCCTCAGATGAATGGCATTGTCCTGCGGCAAGTAATGATTTTACGCAAGGCGGGGCATTTAGTTATACCCTGGCGGCAAAAGACGGAAGCGCGAAATTTGATTATGACGGCTCGTATGCAAAGATAGTGGACCATGAGCTGATTGAGTTTTCGCTGAACGACGGACGATTGGTGACCGTATCCTTCACCCAGCTATCTGAGGAAGTTCAGATTCAAGAATCCTTCGAACCGGATCATCAGGTCTCGCCGGAAATGCAAAAGATGGGCTGGCAGGCGATCCTGAACAACTTTTGTATCTACACCGAAAAGCTGTGAGGTACGTGCATGCATCGTGAAATAGAAACGTTTAACCTGAACCAGGATGAGGGATATCGGGAAATCGCCGCCTTGCTTGCGTCGACAATCGATGCCTGTCTTCCCAAAGCCGAGAGCAAAATCTGGCACCGTCACCCGGTCTGGTTTCTGCATGGAAACCCGACGGTTGGTTACAGCAGGCAAAAAACCGGATTTCGGCTCATGTTCTGGAGCGGAGCTGATTTTGGCGATACCGATCTCAAGCCCGGCACCGGCAAGTTCAAGGATGCTTCGATTTTCTATAACTCTGTTGATGAAATAGACGTGGCAGCTCTTAAAGGCTGGCTCGAAACCTCTAGGATCATCCAATGGGACTATAAAAATATATACAAGCGCAAAGGCCGCCTGGAGAGGATAGAACACGATGGGAACAACTAACTACGCCACATTTATTGAATATCTGGAAGGCCAGCCCGAAGCATGCAGACAGGCATTGCAGGAGCTTCGTCGAATAATTTTGCAGGTCGTTCCCGAAACTGAAGAGCTATTCAACTATAATATCCCGGCTTTTACTTTGGTGCCCGGAGGAAAGCGGGAACATCAGATCATGATTGCCGGCTACAAAAAGCATGTGGGGCTCTATCCGCATCCCACGGCCATGGAGCATTTTGAGCCGCGCCTTACCCCGTATAAACGAGGGAAGGGATCTGTGCAATTCCCCGTGCATGAAGAATTGCCGAAAGACCTGATTACCGAGATGATACAATACCGGCTGAGACTTATCTCTCAGATATCCGCTTAAAAGAATTTTCTAGGGAGCCGAATAGCTTGTAGAGCATTGCTATCTCTTCATCGCTGTATGTATCCATCAACCCATAGAGTTCAGTAAATAAATTTTGGGATATGTATTGCTGATAGTCTTCGTATATCTGCTTCCCCAGATCAGTTAAACTGACAAAGACTTCCTTCTTATTTCCGGTTTTGTTGTATCTGAAAATGTACCTTTTCTTCTCAAGTTTTTTCATCGTTTTGGTGATGGCGGTTTTTGTAACTCCGAGCTCTTTCGCGAAAGCGGTCATATTAGACATTTCGTTCATAATGATTTCTTCAATTACCTGAGCTTCAGAAAAAGAAATTGTGTGCCCCTGAATGCTTATTTGCTTGTTTTGGAGCAAAGCATATTCATTCAACACACGAATCACCAGCTCATTGAGGTCATGATACTTTCCCATCCATTCCATCGGATGATTTTATCGTTTTTAGCCAGAATGCAGTAGTGCTTTGTCCCGGCAAAAAAAGAAGGCGGCAAATTCGCCGCCTTCTTCGATCGAGTATCAAATGCTTGTTGTTTTATCCAATGCTCCAATAGAGCGTTGAGGTGGATATTGTGATCACTGTTATTACGAGGGTGTTCAGGAAGGCGCCGACGTACACGTTATTAGTAGCTTCAAACGCCTTTTTCGTAATAATTGTCGCAATTCCGAGATTCACCGTTAAACCAATGAGTACGATACTGTTCAGAGATTGCGTCGGCATAGCCGCCCTGCCGGTGAGCAGCAGTATACCGTATTGAAGGAGCAGCCAAAGAACCAATCCTCCGATATTAGTAGCCAAAGCAAACAAGTATCCGCGTTTACCGCCGAGGTATGAGCTGTTCGTGGCTCCCTGCAGCGCGATCCCGTTCATCAGGAAGTATCCGAAAATAAACGGCATGTACACGAGTGAAATTACGAGATGCGGAACATTGAACGCTCGGACGGCAACCAGCCACAACCGGAAATCGACGTTGAACATCCAGTGGATCGCCTGCACCATCGCGAAGGCGCTCGCCGCAGCGATGAGAGCGACCGCGAATCCCGCGGCGATCGATTTGGCGGGAATGATGAAACCGTAGGATTTGGGGGACAGGCCTGACTTTTGTCCGCTGACGGCGAAAACAAGCGATACAAGAATGACGGTTATCGCTCCCACCGATGCCGCCCAGAGAGCGACGTTGTTCGTGACCGGCGAGCTGAAGGTCGGATTCAGCTGAAGGATATTCGCGGATGCGGCTGACAGCCCTGCCAGGATGAAGGCTCCGATGCCCGCGACCATATACGGCAATGCTTCGCTACTCTTTTTCCGAAAAAACTTAACTATCGACATAACAATGCTGGCGAAGAAAATTAGCAACCCGATAACCCGTATTACCGCCAGACCGTCCGCGGCCCTATCCATATAGGTGGTATAGAGAAATGCGGGAATCAATCCGGCCGCAGCCAATGATAGCCAGAAGATGATTTTCGAACGGGTATCCGTGGGTCCTGAGATTTCAGGGACCGACTCTGTAATGGCATGTTTGAGAATAGGCGCTTTCCCGAGTAAAGCGACGATGGGAATAAGAAGAAGGTAGAACCCTACCAATCCCAGGACGGAGGTTACTTCTTTTATCCACCATATCTGCCCGAACCGTGGAGTAAGGCTCGATGAATGATCCCTGAACGCGGTCTCATAAAACTCTACCATATCCCTCGTCGAACCGAGACTGAAATGGGTCCAGGGATGAGTTTCGAAGGGTTGATAGATAATCCGTTTGCCCCCCTGCGCCGTATCGACGAACTCTCCCACTTCGGATGTGGCGGGATTCCCGAGAAAAGTCTGACCTTCCGGAGTAGAAATGAAATCCTTCTTTATTACCGATGCGCCGACGGCAGTCGAGTCGAAGAAGAACTCATCGAACTGCGCAGCGATCATTCCCATAGTTCTGTCGCCGTATAGTCCGTTTGCGACGTCTGGAGTAATGCCGAGGAAAGCGGGGAAGAAAAAATCGGCTCCGACCGATAGACCGGCGATCACTTTTCGAACAGCCGGACTCCCTTCGGCGAGGGCAGTCTGATAATCCTGCTCATCAAAAACGACCGCCATTGTGGATGAAAAACCGCCCATGGAATGACCGCTTACTGCGATTATCCCGTTGCCGTCTTCATCCTTCAGGACATAAGGCATATCGTAGATGTATTGAACGCCATCATAGATGGTATGGGTCCAAAAGGAAAAAAACTCGCCGCCCGGGGGAATTTCATTCAGGAAGGAGTTGCCGTGGGAATAATGGTCGAGGGCAAGTACGACGACCCCCCGTCTAGAAAGCTCTATTGCCGGTGCGGCCTGCATCTCCCGGGCATTCAAATATCCTGTCGTTGTTACGAGCGCGGGGCGGGGATCTTCAGCAGATGCACCTCGCGGGAGGTAAAGCAGACCGGCCAGCCGTCCCCGCTCGGTATCGAATTCGACCCTGGTGACCTCAACTGATCCGAGAGATGTGTTGAAGAGAAACGCGAATACCCCTCCTAACAACATGAGAACCACTGCGATGGCAACCAGTGCCTTCGGTGAATACTTCGTCTGCATACAATCTCCTTTACCGAATGCACATTCGGCTGGAAAATCTTATGATGGATTGTGAACCAGGTCAACAATTATTTTGTTATCCATATGTCATGGCCCAGGCAATGATCAGACCGTCCTGGTTCCGCTTTCGAGAGATGGAACTCAAAACATGATCGAGCAGTGCCTTCGTTATCGGGGATTCGCGAATTTTTGCATCAGATTATCCTCGCCGCTGCTAATTTTTATCATCAGCGACGTATACTGGAGCTAGGAGAGATCGCACGCAGAGCGGTCCGATAGCATAGAGAGTTTAAAGAATCTACAGTTGAAAAAATTCCCGATAAGAACCTGCTTTGATTCATGGCCCGAATATAACAGTCGTCTCACCGCGGTGGTCTCAAGCATGAACGGGGCTCAACTGGCTATCAAACCTTCACCGGATCGCTGGCCAATTTGGGCAACCGTCGGGCACCTCGCCTGCCAACGGGTGTTTTGGCTATGCGATTTCGCAGGGGAGCCCGGGAAGGATTCTACGCCGTTCCCGAACGCCGCATATTTCTGTCCCGGCGACGATGACCTGGACAACATTCTCGGGCCCGAAGAGCTTGCACAAGCGCTGACGTCGAGCTTTGCTATCATCGAGCATTGTCTGGATACCTGGACGGTTGACGAACTGGCCGTCACTATCCGAAGGGATTTTGCCGGGGAGATATGGGAACACACCCGCGGATCGGTGATCCAGAGGTTGTTCAGCCACGATGCTTACCACTGCGGAGAGTTGTCTCAAACGCTGGGAATCGCGGAGTTGCCGCAGATCGATCTCTGGGGGAGAGCTGAGTAATCAAGGCGCTGTCCCCGCCATACCCGCTGAGGAGACCTGAATAAACATGCCGAATTACAGCGTGAAAGCCCTCGATATATCGACATGGGATGCATTCGCCGCTCTCGTGTTCGATGGCGAACGGTGCGTTGGCTGGTGCCAGTTTGGCTCACCGCACGAATTGCCGAGAATCAAAAATCGGAAGCAGTATGAGAAGGATCTGGTCGATCCCCCGGATTGGCGGATCGCTTGCTGTCACGTAGGCAAGGGGCACCGGAGAAAAGGAGTTTTTACCGCTGCGCTTGAAGGAGCGATCGAGCTCATAGCTAATCTCGGCGGTGGAACCGTGGAGGCGTATCCGGAACCTGCTGATGCTGTCCCCGCCGGATTCCTGTATCACGGCGCGCTGTCCACCTTCATAAAAGCTGGCTTCGTCCGTGATCGCAAGATCGGGAAAAACCGATGGGTCGTAAAGAGGAATGTGCACTCCCGGGAGAGATGACACGCAAAATGCCGGGGGGGCGGCTCATGTTTTGGATCTGGCCGGACTTCGGTGAAACTGAACTCAAGCCGCTTAGGGCAAGTTCAAGGATGCTTGAATCTTCTATAACTCAATAGATGAAAGAAATATCACCTCTCTCAAAAGGTGGTTGGAAAAGTCGAGAGATATTCAATGGGATTATAAGATTATCTATAAGCGCAAAGGTAGCCTTGAGAGATTGACGCAGGATGGAAAATAAAATCCATAAAATGTTGCTACCCCAGCACTGAAGGCGCTCCTCTGTACGGCCTGATGACACCCTGCCGTACCTGTGCGATGCTTATTATCAAAAGCGGAGTCGCAGTGCGTCCGCGAAAATCGCTATCTTTCAGTTGAAGAATCCGAGGAGATATTCAAATCCGCTGGAGTCTTGCTATAGTTCGATCCTTTTTGATTTGTTCTGATACTTTATTTGGTGCTTGAAAAAAAACTTCAATTGCGGTTCAAAGCCCGTAATTTATCAAGCAGCGGAGATAGCGTCTGAGTTACGGTTTTCCAGACAAGTTCCATATCAACCTGATCATAGCCATGAATGAGTCTATCCCGCATTCCAGCCATTGCTTTCCAGGGAATCGAAGGATTTTCAGCCCGATATTCTGAAGGGATCCGCTTTGCCGCTTCACCAATGATTTCAAGGCATCTGACGACAGCAAATTGAGTTTTGGCGTCGGTAATGAAATCGCTATATTTCATCCCTTCAACAAATTCATTTGCGAGAGTGGCTGAGCGAATGATATCATTGACGGAATCAGAAAATTCTCTCACAGATATTCCACCTCTGAAAGGATTGTCTTTCCGATGGCCGGCCGCAAATTTGATTTCAATACGAGATCGACTTTTGTATTCAATGCCTGAGAGAGTTCATCTTCAAGTGATATGAGATCGAAAAGGTCAATCCGAGCAGGACGGGAAATGTCAATGAGAATATCAACATCGCTTTCAGGCCGGGCCTCACCCCGAATATATGAACCGAAAATGCCAATTTCGGTTATGCCTTGTGCTGATAGCTGAGAACGCTTTTGATTTATTACCTGTTTGACGTGATCCACTGAAGTCATGCGATAAGTATACACAGAAAATTTATATTGCGGAATTCAGGTAATCGTGGAAAATTGTGCATCGTGATTCTGGATAGCAGAATATTTCTTTGAGGCTTTGGGGATACTTCAAGCCCCGGTGGATAAACTATGCCTTTAATAGTGATGTTAATAATTATTGGATAATGAAATACGCGTCCAGCACGACTCGCCCTCCAGTCGTCGGCATCCTGCCTCCTTCCTTCGGGCGCCTCCGTCACTAATCCGCCATCCCTGGCGGATTGCGCTCCAAGTATTCGCGCCGTTCCTGCGTTTCGAGTCGTACTTCATTGGAGGTCCATAAAAAAAGCCGATCCAATCGGATCGACTTCTTTTTTGGACGCGTCCAGCACGACTGACATCGCGTTCCTCGCATCGGCCTTATGCCTCTGCGGTACGCGATTTTTTCGAACGTGCGACCCACTGGGTCATGCGCGTTGTCACAAAAAAACCGACCAACCTGGTCGGTTTGCATTCGCGTCCAAGAGGATTCGAACCTCTGACCTACGGCTTAGAAGGCCGTTGCTCTATCCAGCTGAGCTATGGACGCCTGATGGTGTAGTTCAGTTCTCGCAAAAGCAAGGCTAAATGCTGCCCGGAATCGCAAAAACATCGGGGTGACTGGACTCGAACCAGCGATCTTCTGCTCCCAAAGCAGACGCCTTAGCCACTAGGCTACACCCCGTTATTGACAGGTGTGCGCTGACCGCGCGTATCCGTCATTTTCACGAATGCTCAATATATCAGAGGGGCATGGGCCGGTCAATATTGTCTGTTTATACTACCGGACGGCTGGAGGCTTCAATTATGATGTGCCCCCAAAACAGCTGATTTGCATGCCGTAAGGCATAATGCCAAGTTTAATTAGCGCTTCTGGTCTCTTCGTCGGATATAAAAAAACCGCTAAGTGTTTTCCGGTAAGTAGATTAGCCGATTTGAATCAGCTGTTTTGGGGGCACTGCCCCCTGATCACCTGTGTTGGAGCCAAATCCCGCTGAATTCCGGAACAATGAGCTGACCCCGGGCTCGCACGGTCTCCGCCATGGGTTGGCCGAAGAAGAAACCCATAATGCGCTCGGCCTCCGGGAGACTGTCGAAGCGGTACGGCGTCGGGACCACATGGCGCTGAAAGCCATGCGTTTCCTCAAGCAGCCGGTAAAACTCACTGAGCACTTCGCCGGGAGCTGCGGGCTCATCGGTATTGGTGCCCAGTGATTCGATAAACAACAGTGTGCCGCCGGGCCGCACCAGGCGCCGGCTGCTTGTCACCAGTTGATCCACCGCGCGGGGCAGCTCGGCGTGATGGTCAAATGCCGTATGCCCGAATGCCCATCCTTCGATGACTATGTCCGCCGGTTCTTGTAATGTATCCGCATGCCAGTGATCAAAGACTTCATAGCTGACCTTGTCGACGAATTCCGCAAGCCTCCGCTTTGCCGCCCCCATCATGTGCGGTGACCGGTCATAGCAGCGCACGGATTTAGCTTTTTCGGCAAAAAGCCGGGTAAGGCGGCCTGTTCCGCTTCCGAATTCAATTACTTCACAATTGGAGAAGTCTGCCAGTTCGTGGAGTGTTGTCTTCAGATTTCCCTGATAATCCTCATGAGCGACCAGTTCGTCGTACTCCTTGGCATGGTTATCGTAAATCTGATACATGGTCGGCACTGGTTACTCCTGTGTGTTTCCGATTTATTGAAGGGGCCGAAAATCCCCCAGGGCTTCTTTTTTCTTTGCCTGGGCTACCCGGGGATCCTCCGGTTCCTTCCCCTCATAGATTCCGTCCTTGGTGTTTTTTTCGATCTGTTTTTCGATGTTTCCGATAATCTCCCTGAAGGCGACGGCTGCCGGTCGTTCGGGGAACTGTGCCAAAAACGGCCTTCCCTGGTCGCCGGAGACCACAATGCCCGGATCGATGGGCACCGAACCGAGAAAAGGCACTCCCACAGTTTCCGAAGCCATCTGTCCTCCGCCCTTGCCGAATATGTCGGTGACGCCCCCGCAGTGACTGCATACGTATCCGCTCATGTTTTCCACGATGCCGAGGATGGGGAGTTCGAGTTTATTCGCGAATGTCATGCTCTTGCGGCTGTCCAGTATTGATACATCCTGCGGACTGGTCACAATAATCGCTCCCTTCATCTGGGGGATAAGCTGGGCAGTGGTGAGGGCTTCATCGCCGGTGCCCGGTGGGGTATCAATTATAAGATAGTCGAGTTCACCCCAGACCACGTCTCCGAGAAACTGCCGCACCAATCCGATTTTCATGGGGCCCCGCCATATCAGAGCCTCGGCTGGATCATATCCCACCAGGGCGATGGACGCCGCATGAAAGTTGGGGAGGATTTCAACCGGTTCGATGGATTCATGCTCCCCGGTGAAGTGCTTGTCCTCGATTCCCAGCATTTTGGGAACATTGGGGCCGTGAACATCCACATCCATTATCCCCACGGAATTTCCCGCCATCGCCAGGGAGTGGGCCAGATTCACCGAGACGGTGCTCTTTCCCACGCCGCCTTTTCCGCTCAAAACCATGATTACGTTTTTAATATGCTTAAGATTGTCGTAGATGCGGACGTCCTGTGCGTCCTTGTCGTTTGTGCCGTGCATCGCCTGTCCTCTGTATTTTTGATTGAGTTATTGTTATGGTGGTCACAATAATGTATTTCATCACTGTATTGATATTTAACGGGGGATTCAAGATATGAGCGCCCCGTCCCCGGAAAACCAAAAATTGCGGACCAAGGCGATTGCCATTCACGAAAACCTGAAGACCCGCTACGACGAGCGAATTAATCTTCTCGAGCATCACAATGCCTGGCAGCTTTTAGTGGCAGTGGCGTTGTCTGCCCAGACAACCGACGAACAGGTTAACCGGGTCACCCTGGAGCTTTTTTCCCGATGGCGCGGGCCCGCCGACCTGGCGGAGGCCGATCTCTCTGAGATAGAGGCAATGGTGCGAAGCACCGGCTATTACCGAAACAAAGCGAAAAACATCCGGGCTGCAGCGCGAACCGTCATGAGCGATTTCGGCGGTACCGTACCGGAAACCATGGATGAACTGATTTCCATACCCGGAATCGGGAGAAAATCCGCCGGAGTAATCCTGCATCATATTTACGGCAAACCGGCGATAATCGTCGATACCCACTTCGGCCGGGTGGTAAGCCGATTAGGCCTCCTGGGCTCTGATCCCGCGGATAAAAAGCCCGACCCCATGCGCACCGAACGGGCAATCGCCGAAATCCTTCCCCGCGAACGGTGGAGCTCGTTTTCCATGATCGCGAACCTTCACGGCAGGCGGGTCTGCACCGCAAGAACTCCGAACTGCGCCTTATGCAGCATACGAGCCCATTGCGCCTACTTCCCGCTGTATGGCTCGGGGAAGGAGTCCGTCCAATGACGGGCGACAGACAGCTGATCGCCGATTTGACCGCCGCAGAGGGTATTCACTACTGGGGGGTGACCGATGCGCAGCCCGCCGCCCACGAGCTTGAGCACAGCAATTCCGCCAGGCGGGAATACCGGGAATGGATATCTCAGGGGCGCCACGGGACCATGGAATTTCTGGCCGCCCATGAAAAGATGAAATACGACCCCGGGGCCATCGTTCCCGGCGCGCAATCAGTCATTGTTTTTGCCCTGTCCTATTACCCCGGGCGGCGGACCGGAGAAGCCAAAAGAAACCCACTCACTGCGGAACTCCGGGAAGATCGGGGCGGCAGCGCCGAAGGTAAAATATCCATGTATGCCCGGGGCCGGGACTACCACAAGGAATTCGGCCGGCGAATCAAACGGATTGCCGCCGAGTTGAGAAGAAGGTACCCCGGGGAAGGGTTTCGGGGCTTCACCGACACAGCGCCTCTCCAGGAACGCTGGTATGCCCAGAAGGCCGGCATGACCTTTACCGGACGCAACACCTTGAGTCTTCACCGGGAAATGGGCTCCTACTTTTTCCTCGGCGAGATTATCAGCACCCTGGCATTCGAGCCGACGGATATTCAAAGCGAAGCAATGAGCCACTGCCCCCGGGGCTGCACCCGATGCATCGATGTCTGCCCCACCGCCGCCCTCGAAGCCCCATACCGGATAAATGCATCAACCTGCATCTCATACCTGACCATTGAGCACAAGGGCATGATCAAACCGGAGCTCATGGAAAAAATGGGCACCTGGCTCTTCGGCTGCGATTTATGTCAGGATGTGTGCCCCTTTAACATCAGGGCGAAGGTCAGCGATGTCGCAGCCTTCATAAACCCCATCAACGCGGGCCGGGTTGATTTGGCGGATCTGCTTGGCATGGAAGGCCATGATGATTTTACCCGCCGGTTTGCCGGAACCGCCGTCATGCGGACCGGCTGGAGGGGTATGCTAAGAAATGCCCTTATTGCGGCGGCGAACGGCGGGCACACTGAGCTGTTGCCAAGAATTGCCCGGCTTTGCTCTCACGCTGATGCCGTCGTATCCGCCACCGCTCGGTGGGCAGAAGGAAAACTGAAGCCTAGCGGATAGTCAGGGCCGCCTAATCCTGATCAGTCTGCCGTTTTGGGCGTCATCGGTAAGAACGTACAACATACTGTCGGGACCGATTCGCACGTCCCGTACCCGCTGCCCGACGGGTATTACCGATTCAGACAGGAATGCTCCGCTTTCGTTTACTGAGATTACATGGACCGACTGACTGCGTAGCCCGCCGGCATAAAGAATGCCCCCTTCGACAGCCAGGCCCGAAGGGGCGACCGTGTCTTCCCACACCAGGCGGGGGTCGGCGTACCCTTCAAGGGTTTGAAACCGGGAAACCGGGGTCCCCCTGAGGTATTCGCGGCTGTGGGAAACAAGAGGCCAGCCGTAATTCGAACCCGATTCTATGCTGTTGATTTCATCTCCACCTCTTGATCCGTGCTCGGTGGCCCAAACGGTGCCGGTTACCCGATCGATAGCCAGTCCCTGGATATTACGGTTGCCGAGGGTATACAGCTCGGGTCGAAATCCATCCTCACCGAGGAAGGGATTGTCTTCGGGCACCGATCCGTCGGCATTGATCCGCACAATGTTGCCGAACAGTGTGGTCGGTTCCTGTGCCTGTTCCCGCTGGAGCCCGTCGCCGAAGCGCAGCGGCGGATTTCCCCCGTCTCCGATGGCGATGAGCAAGCTGCCGTCCGGGAGCCATACGAGCCGTGATCCGAAGTGTTGGGTGCCGGACTTGTACTCGTTATTGGCAAACACCAGCTGTCCGTCTGTGAGTGCGATTTCCGAGCCGTTCTCTTCGAGGCGGAACCGGGATACCTCAGTCCGGTTTGCATCGTCGGTTCCTGCGGCATAAGCCAGGTAGACATACCCGTCATCGGCATAGTTCGGCGATATGCTCACGTCGAGCAAGCCCCCTTGCCCGGAGGCAAACACCGCCGGAGCACCGCTAACCTCTGTCAGCGCGAATGTTTGGGGAGAGGCAAGCACTAAGCGGCCCCCGCGTTCGGTAATCAGCATGCGGCCGTCAGGCAGCCAGGTAATTGACCACGGGCGGTTCATGCCTTCTATGAGAATCTCCTGCTCGGCGGAAATCACCGGCTGTTCGCTCCAACGGCTCATGGAGACTTCGGATGCCAGGGTTCCGCAGGAGCTCAGCATCAGGGCAACGGCAAGTACTGTAATTTTGGGAAGTGATCCTAGAGTTTTCATCTTCTAAAGATACAAAGATCGGACGCAGGGGTGAACTCAAAGCGAAACAGCTAGCGCTAATGACGGTTTTGGTGCCGAACCATTGTTCCGCTTTTCCATTCACTGCATTCTTCTGCTACGGAGTACCCTTCAGGCTTGAAACAAAGCTTTCTAAACGCTCGTCGAGATTGTCGGATTTGAGGCGGTAATAAATCCGTTTGTTTTCTCCCAGACGGATCGACACTATGTTCTGAGCGGCCAGCATATTCATATGGTAGCTCATAGTCGCCTTGGTCACCGACAGGGCTTCGGCAAGCTCCGCAGCATAGTACTCCCGGCGGGCCACCAGCTTCACGATTTCGATTCGGGTCTCGTCGGCCAGTGCCTTGAAAAACCGGGCCTTTCTATGGGTATCGTACTCGGGGTCAAAGAGCCGCTCGAGATTGTAATTATAGAAGCAGTGCACCGAATCCCTGCCGGGGTAGTATGATATTCGTCCGGTGTTAAGATACCCCAGGTAGAAGCGGTAGCTCAGATTATCACTGTGAATGATCTGGGTGAAATCCACCTTGATGATCTCCCTCATAAATTCATCACGGTGCTCCTTTAGCAGGCGCTGATGACGGGGGCGAATCTCCTCCAGCTGCTCTGCGATGAATGATTCTTCAGCCTTGAAGAAGCTCTCATACATTCTGTCAAGGAATCCGAGAAACCGTTCATAGGTTTCAACGGGGTACTTCTTCATTTCACGGTAACTGCGCAGTACCGATTCCCCCTCGTCCAGAGCCCGGTAGGCTTTTTCCATCTCCTTGAACTTCTCTTCCTCGCCTTTACCTTCGTCGATTCCGCCCAACCGGGTGTCGGCCAGCACCAGCTCGATAAACTGCTGGGCATCGATTGATCCGAGATATTTCCGAAACGCCGTAAAATCGGGGTAACGGCTGAGAGTAGCCGGTTGGGTAAAAACCGAGGGATAAAATGCATTGCTCTTGTAAAAGGTCTTTAGGTCGCTTCGCAGCAGGGGAGTGAGATCTTCCAGGCAGGATGAGACGAACTCGTGAGTCCGCTCATCCAGCATTTCTTCCGCCTGGGGTTTTTTGTAGAACTTCCTGAAATTCGCCAGGCCTTCGAGAAACTGGTGAAATTCCAGCAACATGCTGCTGCGTATTTCTTCCATATTGATTATGCCGCCTCTGGTTGTTTGTGATCGGGTATGTCCGCCAGGGCCCGGGATCTCCACTGCAATACTACTATGCCCATGGTAATCACGCTACTGGCAACCAGAATCGCTGATGGAGATACTCGTTCGGTGAGGGCTCCGAACAGCAGGTAGGCCAGCGGGGTGATTCCCCCCGCCATGGTCTGCAGGATGGACATTACCCTGCCCAAATAGCTGCGGTCGACGGTGGTCTGGAGAAAGACGCCCAGGGGAATGTTTATGGCGGTGGCGGAAGCGCTGAGAATGAAACCAAAAAGGGAAATCAACGCAATCGAAATCCATTGCCCGGGAATTGCAGAGTGCAGCGAGAGTCCCACCGCGGCGAAAGCAACAGCAAGGGAGGATAGCCACATGACGAGGTGGCGCCGGGAGAAGCGGCTGTTTACTTTGGCTATCAGAATTGAACCGCCGAGGGATCCCAGGGAGACCACTGCCATCATGCTGCCGTAAATCTGATCGGAAATGCCGCGCACCTGAACAATTCCGAATGGTAAAACAACTGCAATGGCCGTCAGAAAGAAGTTCAGAAAAAGCGCCATAAAGGCGATGTTTCTGATGATCCGGTCTTTCATAAAATAGGCGAAACCACCTTTCAAATCAGCAAAGAAGCTTTTTGTCCGCTTCATCGCTTTTTCACCGGCGTTAAAGCGGAAATCGATAAACACTTCAGAGACCGCTGACATAAAAAATGAGATGCCGTTTATCAGCAGAAAAACCGAGATGGGAACCAGGGCGAAGATGATACCCCCTATGATGGGAGATACAAGTTGAATGATACTGGCGAACGAGTGAGTTGCGGCATTCAGTCGTGTTAGACGTTCCTGCTTGACGATGTCCACCGCGGCCGAGCTGAAGGTGCTTGATAGAAACGTCGATGTCACCGACAGGACCAGGGTGGCGCCGTAAATCATGCCGAGAGTGAGGCTGTTTGCCATGGCGTAAAAGTAGATACCAACCATCACTACCGCGCTGACAAGATCAGCAGTTACGATGATGGCTTTTTTATTCAAACGGTCAGCCCAGTTCCCCGCGAAGGGCCCAAGAAGAACGCTTGGGAGCACGCCCAGCATAAGGGTAATTCCGAAGCTCTGACCCGAGCCGGTGAGCCTGAGCACATACAATCCGATGGCAAAGGTGTATATCTGACTGCCAAACAGCGAAACTGCCTGCCCGCAAATCGCGAGAAAAAAATTCGAGCGCTCCCTGACGCCCATGGCATTACTGGTATCCATAATCACTCCTTTTTCAAACATCTTGAAGTTCAATGATTGTCTAACACATATAGTGTAAAACAAGCGCCTACTTCGGGCAAGAGAAATTATCATAAAATACCCGCGGTCTGCCCCGAAAACGGATAACATGCGGAAGACAGAAGCGGAAGAGCGCTAAAATGCGTGTCTATGTGCGATGGGTGCGATGGGTGCGATGGGTGAGTGGCCCGCGGGGGGTGTGGCGTATGCGATCGGCGCGATGAATGAAAGGCGGGTCAACTCTGTTATTGCAGCGCCGGATGTCCTTATATAACACTGCGGGGAAGAAATTGATGGAAATCCTCGATGCACTGCAGACCGTGTTCGGTCATATAGTCCCGGATTCCCTTTAGAATTTCCTTTCCCGCCGCAGGATTGACGAAGTTAATGGTTCCCAGCTGAATGGCGCTCGCTCCGGCCAACAGGTATTGAATGGCCTGATCGGCGTCAGATATCCCACCGAGTCCGATTACCGGAATCTTCACCGCTCTACTCACCCGGTAGGTAGCCGCCAGACCCACGGGAAACACCGCGGGACCGGACAAGCCGCCGGTTCCCGTGGCCAGCACCGGCCGCTTGCTGCGGGTATCGATTACCATCCCCACAAGGGTATTGATGCAGCTCACCGCGTCTGCGCCGCCGGCTTCAGCAGCCCGGGCTATTCCCCCGATATCAGTGACATTCGGGCTGAGTTTTATCACCAGCGCTTTTTTGGTCGATTTTCTAAGGGTAGAGGTTACTTCCTCCACCATGGCCGGGTCGGTCCCCAGGGCCATGCCGCCGCATTTCACATTGGGGCAGCTGAGATTGACTTCGTATCCCGACAGCGGCGCGTGCTCCTCCAGGTACTCCAGGGTTTCCAGGTAGTCTTCGAGCTGGCTGCCCGCCAGATTCACCATAACCGCAGTTTTGTATTTTTTGAGCATCGGGTATTTTTCGCGTACAAATCGCCGGCTGCCCACATTCGCCAGTCCGATGGAATTCAGCATGCCCGCAGTGGTTTCGACAATCCTTGGAATCATGTTGCCCGGACGGGGTTCGAGGGTAACGGCCTTGGTGTACAGGGCTCCCAGGGAATCTACGTCGATGAGCTGCTCGTACTCGCTTCCGTACCCGAAGGTGCCCGAGGCGACCCCCACCGGGTTCTGCATGGTCAAGGCGCCGAGGCGGATGGACAGGTCTAATGCCATGAGATATACCCTCCGGGGAAGATCGGACCTTCCTTGCAGACCCGGGCGTAGCGGCTTTCGTCATTTACGGGTACGACGCAGCCCATGCAGGCCCCCACGGCGCAGCCCATGGTTTGCTCCATGGAAACCCACAGGGGAATCGCCCGTGCGCTGGCCCAATCCCATGCGGCCTTCATCATCGCGTGGGGACCGCAGGCGTAGAGCTCGTAGGTATCAGGGGAGTCGCCGCTGTGCCCAAGATATTCTTCAAGGGCTTCAAGGATGTTACCCGAAAAGCCGTCTGCCAGGCTGCCGTCGTCGGTGGCGCATACAACCTCCCCCGAAGTCAGGGGAGCGGTATCGGGAATCAGCGAGGCGCTCCGGGCTCCCAGCAAAAGCAGGGGATTCCTTCCGCGGCGGATCAGGTCGTTTTGAAAAAAGAACATGGGGCCCATGCCGATGCCGCCGGCGAGCAGAACGGGCCTGCGATGTGATCCGGCATCGCTTTTTGGCGAATAGTTGCCGGAGCGCGGCGCAGGGGGGGGGTCGACGGCCGACGGCAGGGGAAAGCTGTTGCCCAGGGGACTGAGAATATCCAGGGTATCGCCGGAAACCGCAGCGCTTAACATGGCCGTCGCGCTTCCCCGCTTTTGGTATATGATGCCAGCGGTTCCCGTATCCTCATCCCAGCGTGAGAAGGCGAACGGGCGGCGCAGCAACGGCACATTGCCCGAGCTTACCCGTATGGTGAGAAACTGGCCGGGAACCGGCGCGGTCGAACCCTCGGGCAAAACGAAGCGAAGCTCGTAGTAACCCTCCGATATCCTGTTATTGCTTTGAACCACTGCTTCTATGTGTTGCATCGGATGCACTATACCGCGGGCTTCCGGTTCTGGACAAGATCGACCTGTACCATGGAATCCCAGCGGACCGAGAGTGATTGTCCGTCGCCTGTCTCGGAGAACAGTTCGACGGCGTGTACGCTGCACCGTCGAAACCGCCGCTGTGCCGGCGGTATGGTGCTTTCCAGAAAATCGGGCAGCCGGGATAAAATCTGATGCAGTCGGGACTCAAACGCCCCTGCAGACCTATCCTCCACTATTCCGACGGGAAGCAGGGCCTGTTCGGCGGGAAAAACCGAAAGGTCCCGCAGATTCATCCCGACCTCGCCCAGGCCCGGGGAGAAGCTCCAGGCGCGCAGATCGGGGACAGCGCCCCCTCGGACTGCACAGGGTACGGCAAAAATAGTATGACCTCTTACCAGGTCCGGAAGGCTCACAAAAATTCCTGTAGGAGCAAGTTCAACCGCGGGAGAGTAAAAACGCCCGGAGCTGCGGTCCCGCCGTACAATCCGGGGCGCATCGGTTATATGCCGGCGGGCCCAAAATGGCGGCTGGCGTGCCGGCAGCGGTTCGTATCCGCTCCCTTCAAGAAGCAGCCAAGGAGGTAGTGCGAGGAAATTCAATTCAGACCTCATTCTACCCGGCATCGTCTTGAATATGGCGTGCCTGAGGGACTCCATGGCCCTCAGTATTTGAGCTTCCGGTTCGAGCCACAATCCATATGTGATTTGCACCCTGCTATTCACCCGTGATATACTTCCCCTGCACCAAATTTGTCATTTTGAGGGTATAGAAAGTGAAGCGTAAAATCCAGCAGTCCCTGGACCAAATCGTACAGGTCCTCCGGGAATGGGACTCAATCGATACCCTGACGCATATTCAAATCAGCGATGACATCTACGATCCCTATTTCTTTATAAGCCTGGACGTCTACTACCGAGGTGAAATTCCCGACAGCAAGAAGCGGAGCGAAATGTTCGATTTCGCCGGAGGAGTGGAAACCTCGGGATTTAACCGCAAGGACCGCTTTCTCGTCGATGACATTCCGTTTCGCCTGGAATATAAGGACATACAGCGCTTCGAGAGCATTATAGCGGATTCCAAAGCCAATGCCGTGGCAATTCGCGATTCCGGCACCTATATGTTTCACCGGATTATGATTTCCCAGGTGATCTTCCAAAAGACTTCCTGGATAGACGGCGCTCGGAACGATCTTCGGGATTTATCCGAAGACTTTTGGCAGGGCGCCCGGGCCAGCGCCCAGGTAAGCATGGAGCATTACCTGGGCGACCTCTCTGCCGCGGTAATCCGGGAGGATGATATCTTTTATTACGTCTCCCTGTCGGGTTTTATTAAGTCAGCGCTCAGAACCCTCTTCGCGCTTAACCGGACATTCGAACCCTCCCCGCGCTTAATAAGCGACAAGGCTATCAATCTCGAAATTCTGCCGGATTCCTTCAACGGACTGCTGGAGAGTCTGCTGAGAAGGGAGGACGGACCCCTTACCCGTAAACGGGAAATCGCCGAGTTACTTGCCAAACGGATTATTCAGCTCTAAATTACTGGCATGAAAATCCGTATAGCTCTTGCACTCCTTGTCATCGTGCTTTCCATCAGTCTGTCTTCCTGTCTGGGAGAGCGTATTGAATACCAAAACGCAGGGGCCGGCGAACCGGTCAACCTGCGGCACCGCATCGGTCGAGACGGCGAGGTGAGCATCAGGTTCCCCGACGGCATGTTGCTTTCTTCTCAGGAATATATCGCTTTCGGCATCGCCCAACCCGGAACGGATATCCTGATTACCATTGAGGGCATGGTCCCGGACAGCGACTCGAACCCGTCGGAAGAGCAAACCCGGATTTCCCGCCACCGCTTCTCGGCTCCCATCGGAATAGCCCGGGAACAGGGCGTTCTGGAAATGCTCGTCTATCATCATCCCGATATGATAATTCAGAGCGCGACCATCGAAGCGGCGCTGGACGGCGAGACCGATGAAAGCCCTGAACTGACCCTTCTCTCGGTGAGACGCTACGCCGAGTCGCCGGGACTGCTTCTCGATGACCTTCGTATTGTACTGCCCGAGGATTTTCGATACCGGCAGGAAATACAAAGCGCCTCCGGCGGCGATAATGATGCGGATCAGCCGGGAATCGCCGTGTTTCAGGATGTATTTCTCGATGAACTTTTAGCCGACTTTGACTACCTGAATTATGTGCCGGTGCTTGAGCTGGGCTATGAATATGCCCAGCCGGAAAGCGGAATGCCCGTGAGTTTTGACGATGCGTATCTCGCCGGCGATCGAAACTATCCCGATCCGGCCCCGCCGCTTGCCAGGATCGACATGCTGCCGGGGTCCCTCGATCTCAGTGATTCCCACAGCTTCGAACTGAGGCTGCGGCCCGGAAGGCAACAGGTGTATATCTATCCGGAAATGCTGGGGGAAGCAAACGGCCTTCTGCGTTTTTCCCACGACAGTTTGTACGGCAGAATGAGATCGCTCCGTCTGCTCTCAATGCCCCGTCAAAGCGCTGCTTCCTCTGCGGCCCTTTCGTCCGACAATGATTCCTGGCCCCTGCCTGCGCCCCTTCCCATAGACCTCGGGCAGCTGATGGAGTACTCCCAGGCGCTGTGGCGGCAGCCCCGGCTCGAACTGTTCAGCTGGAATCTGTTTCCCGGCGTGCTTATGTTTGATTTCGCCGATTATCCTACCCAGGCCCGGTATTTAAAGCGGCTGGCCTTTTACGTGGAGAAGCAGGGATTCAGGGGAACATTGCTGACCAATGCTCAGCTCAGCGGCAGGCACGGATGGAATGCCCATAATTACCGTCCCGTCGACCTGGCCCGGTTCTTTAACCAGGCGGCCAGGGAAAATTTCACCTTGAATCCCGAGGAGATCCATCTGCGGGAAATCCTCGAGGATAACGGGCTGCTCACCCTCTCCTCCGGGGAATACCGGCCGGGACCCGGTGCGATAATCTCGGTAACCAGTCACCCCTTGCAGACCCGTGCTTCCCGAAGGCTGTTTCTCAACCACGAAGGGCTGCACGGACTCTTTTACAACGATGAAATTCTTCAGGAAATGAGTGAGGATCTCTGGGCGTCCTTTCCCGATGATATCCGACGATACATGGAGTTTTACTTTGTCTACATGGGCTATGACCCGGTGGACGAGTATCTGATGATAAACGAGTTTCAGGCCTACATGCTCCAGCAGGACATAATCAATCTGAGGTGGCTGGTGCAGACCCGAATGGCCGAACGCATCGTGCGTCGGTTTCCATCGGAGCGTTCGTTTATTTACGCGAACAACGAGGAAAGCGGCTGGAGAATGCTCGAGTCAGGAGAGATCTTACAGTCACACATTTATCAGACCAGGGGCTTGGTGGCAGGTGATCTGTTCTGTCTGGTTGACAGGCCGTCGCAGCTAAATTGAGTACATAATCTGACGGCGGTTCTGGATATCATGAAGCAGGTCTTCCAGAGTTTTATCAAGATGTTCCCTGATGACGGTTTCCAGCCCGTTCCAGAAAAAGTTCAGCATGTTGGACTGCTTCTGCTCGGGAAGAACCTCGAGCTTGCCTTCAAGCAGGGTTAATACCTCGAGGATCGCGATGGCCGAGGGTTGTCGGGCCAGGGCATACCCTCCCTGGGCGCCTCTGAAACTCTCCACGACCCCTGCCTTTTTTAGGATTACCAGTATCTGCTCCAGGTAATGCTGGGGAATGTCGTGGGCTGCTGCGATATCCTTTATTTGCTTCGGCCCCTGCTGATAACAAAGACCTAATTCGACCACGGCGGCCAGCCCGTAGATACCCCGGGCGGTGACGGTAAACATGACTTCATAATAGCCCTGTTAGAGGATTTTTCCAAGCAGGTCATTTTCCAGATATCCCCGTATCCGCTGCCGGTCCCGCAGCTCCTGCAGAATCAGCTCTTCCAGGCTTTCGGCCGCCTCTGTTCCGTCGCACACATCGCAGCCTGCGCAGTACTCCGGTTCCTGATCGATTGACTCCAGGGCCTGCCGTCTTCGGCATCTGCCCGGTGCAAACATCCCGTCCCCGGTTTGAAGGAGGACGCTGAATGCGGGCTTCCCGTCGCGGCCTGCCCGTCCACTTTCCTGCAGGAAATCCTCCATGCTCTCAGGGCAATCGGCGTGCAGGCAGCAGCGAACCCCCGGCAGATCCAAGCCGGTTCCGAAAGCCTTGGTTACGAAGGCCAGGGCCCTGTCACTTTGAGCGTAGCGGGCTTCTATCTCCCGGCGCCGGGATGATGATAATCCGGCGTGGTAGTACCAGATATCCACATCCCCTCGTCCCCACTGACGGAACCAGATCCTGGCGCGGGCTGCCAGCTCTTCGCATCGGCGCCTGCTCGACAGAAACACCAGCATGGGCAGTTTTACCTCAGCGGCCAGAGCCTGCAAGACCGGGGAGGCCGGCGGGTGGCGATACTCGGCCGCGCAGCTCAGCAAGTATTGCAGTCCTATGAGCTGATCTGCGGACCCGATGCTCCGGTAATGAATGTTTTTCCTGTCGCATAGCAACTCGATGGTCTCGTAGCTGTCTTCCCTCCATAACAGATTTCCCAGAATCGTCCGTTCGTCCCGGCTGATGGTGGCGGTACAGGCGATGGTCACCGGATCGTCGAGCATTTGCCGGATGTGCAGTATTTTTAACAGCTCAGGGCGGAAGCTGCCGCCCCATTGAAGCACCAGGTGGGCCTCATCAATCACCAACAATTTCACCTGTTTTTCGAAGAGCAGCGGGAGCAGCGGCGCCCGGGAGGCCGATTCCGCATTGGTGAGAATGGCGCCCTTGTGCATGCGTCGGATTTCTTCAAGGGCGTGCTGCTTTTCCGGAATGTCCATAGCGCCGCAATAGGCCACCGCAGCTATGCCCGCCCGGCGGAATTTTTCCCGCTGGTCGCGAAGCAGGGCATTGAGGGGGTAGAGAATAACCGAGACTCCCTCCACCAGGGATGCCGGTGCGCTAAAGCAGATACTCTTGCCGCTGCCGGTGGGGAGACAGAGCAGGAGGCCCCGCCGGCTTTCAGAGCGCGCCTGGTCGCCGGCAAGCCCGAGGCAGGAAACAGCGTAGTGGATGGCCAGTTCCTGATGGGGATACAGATAATCCAGGGAAAATCGGGTGAGGATATCCCGGCGCATGGTTTCCCAGGTCTTTGCTGATTCATGTGTTTTTACAGTCATGCACTGGTACTACAGCCGGGGCTACCGCTGACGCTTCGTATTCGGCGGGAAAAAATCAGGGCGACGGAAGGGAGAAGGCGAAGGTGCTGCCGGTTTTATCGCTTTCTGCCAGCCAGAGGCGGCCTCCGTTGGCGTGGACGAAATCCCGGCAAAGATGGAGCCCCAGGCCCGAACCCTTTTCATACTCGGTTCCCGGGGTAGTCGAATAGTTGCCCAGCTCGAAAAGCGACTCGACGTTTTCCACTCCGCGTCCGCTGTCCCGGACGAAAATCTGCCGGTCGCCGTCGGCGCAACGGCTGAACACATCGATGCTTCCTCCCCGGGGAGTAAACTTCAGGGCGTTTGATATCAGATTTCGGAAGATAATCTGAACCATGTTGACATCGGCTCTCGCCCGGCAATCCGGTTCCACATGCACATTCAGGACGATTTCCTTGTGCTCCGCCATGTGGGCCAGTTCCATTTTTACCCTCCTGGCCACCGATGAAAGGTCCACTTCGGTGAGGTTTTGCTTGACCCCCTGGAACTGGGTTCTTGCCCACTGGAGCAAATTATCCATCATCATCAGTTCCTGATGCCCGGCATTGTACAGTATGGTTATAAACTCTTCCTTTTCTTCTGCGGTGAGGCTGTCGCCGTTGTGTTTGAGCATGTCCAGGGTGCCGATTATTGAGTTAAACGGGCTTCTGAGATCATGGGCGATGATGGTAAACAAGCGTTCGCGGAAGGCAATTTCCTCGTTGAGCCGCTTTTTGGCCTGCTGAAGCTCCAGGTGGACGCCGACCCGGGCGGTGAACTCTTCCGGGTGAAAGGGTTTGGAAATAAAATCAACTCCTCCGGACCTGAAGCTCTCCAACATTCCTTCGGTATCGGTCCTGGCCGAAAGGAAAATGATTGGCACTTCGGAGCTCGGATAATCGCTTCGAATCTGTCTGCTTACCTGAAAGCCGTCCATTTCAGGCATCATGATATCCAGTACAATGAGATCTGGAAGGTCTTTTTCGATGATACCCAAGGCTTCCGGGCCGCTCTGGGCAAAACTGATATCGTAACCCTGCTGGGACAATATTCTTCCGGCGAGCTGGATGTTTCGGGGTTCATCATCCACCAGGAGAATCCAGGGGTGCTCCCGCTGCTTGGGCCGTTGGGCTTCGATCTTCACAATTTCCGACATACTATTACAATTATCATAAACGCCTTGGATGAAATCAAATATCACCGTCCGTTATGCCGCTATTTTGCAGCATGCTCCGGTATTTGTTGAGCAGCCGTCTCATTTCGTCGATGTCAAATCGCTCTGACGCTTTGGTGAGTGCGACCGCCAGCCGGTGGCAGTCAGAATCGGGGTAGTCCTGGCTTTCCTCTTTCAAAAGCGATGCGAAGCTGATGATGTCCTGCAAACGCATTCTTTCGGTAGCCCGGAGGTACGAAGCGACGCTGTGCTCCAGGGCCCGTTTTATGACTTCAGGGGGCATGTGCTCGGCTTTCCCCCGCGCATGCTCAATTGCAACGCTCTGAACCGGGGCCTCCTGTCCGTCTTTATTCCCTGTCCCGGGGTAGCCGCCGGGCTCATGGGCCGCAATGGTTGCCCCGTCGTCTGGCCGGTCAATCCGCCGGGTCAGCAGGGGTGATAGCAGTCCGTAGAGCTGTTCCTTGCTGAAGGGCTTGGTCAGAAAGCCGTCAACCGCCAGCTCTGAGGGCTTGTTGCCGTGCTCGTCGGGATCATCCCCGGAAAGCACGATGATGCAGGCGGTGGCCAGCAGCTCAGGATAGCGGCGGCCCATCTCCGACAGGCATTGCCAACCGTCCATCTCGGGCATGTTGATGTCCATAAAAATCATGTCGGGCTGAATTTCAGCCAAGGCATCTACTGCCTGTACGGACGACTCAAATCTGTGCACCGTGCAACCCCTGGCTTCGAGCATTCGGGCGAGGAGGAGCTGGTTCGAATAGCTATCGTCCACGCTGAGGGCGGTGTATCCCGTCAGATCATCCATTAGCGGAATGGAATCACCGGAGTTTGCTTCCTGTGATGAAGCGATCTTTTCAACAGGTATTTGCATGACAATTCTCGTGCCTCCGGTTTCCCTGGACGAGATTTCAAGGCTCCCCTCAAGCAGATCAATCAGACGGGAGCTTATTGTCAATCCCAGGCCGGAGCCGCCGTATTTCCGGGTTGAATTCTGCTCGCCCTGAGTGAACATCGCGCGGTAATCCCCCAGGCGCTCCGGGGCCATACCGATTCCCTCATCGTCAATGCGTACCGTCAGGGTTCCCCCGCCGCTCTGCCGGTTCCTCAGCGAGAAGTGCAGGTCTATGACGCCCTTGCGGCTGAATTTCACGGCGTTGTCCACCAGCCGGCTGAGTATGCGCATGATCTTTTCTCTGTCGGATACGAGGTATCGAGGAAGGTCCGGATCACTTTCTAGTCTGATTTTCAAACCCTTCGCTTCCGCGGAGGATGAGTATGTCTGTTCTATCTCTTTCTGCAGGGAAAAGATAGAAAACTCCTCTATCTGGAGCGGGACCCTGCCGGCTTCGATTTTAGCCAGGGTGAGAATGTTGTCGAGCATGGCGAATAGCTGCTGACCGCTTCGCTGTATGGTCCTGGCATATTGGCCGAGGGATTCGCTTCCCGCTTCTCCGGCGATAATTTCCGAGAATCCAAGTATGGCGTTGAGGGGGGTGCGAATCTCATGGCTCATATTTGCCAGAAACTCGTTTTTGCTCCGGTTGCTCTCCTCAGCCATGTCACGGGCCCGCCGCAACTGCCGTTCCCGCTCCATATTCGTGCTGATGTCCATATTCACCGCGAAGATTTGGCGGCAGCGCCCGTCATTCGTCCAGCTTCCCCAAATCATTTCGCGAAGCCAGCGCCATTTCCCCGAATCGGGATTTTCGGCCACCCGGAACCGGTAGTCCGCAGTTTCCGAACGGCGGTGAATAACGTCCTCGAAATGATTCCACACGGCGGGACGGTCCTGGGGATGAATGCGGTTTATCAGATCCTGAAGCCTGGGAGGCTTTCCTCCGGCCAGAAGTTTTCGCATTGCCGGAAGATCGGGAGAGTGAGTGAAGGCGCCGGTGAGCAGGTTCCAATCGTAATATCCTATGCCGCTTTGGCGGAGCGCTGTGGTCAGACGCTGTAATTGAACCTGCAATTCCTCCAGGGATTCCCGGTATTCGCCGCCGATAAGCACAATTATCCGGCCGGGATACGCTTGTGATGACCTGCACAGCAGCTCCCGCTCACTCTCTCCCGGATGAAGACTCACTCCTGCGCTGATGAATTTATCACCGGGTTTCCTGCGGCCAATGAAGTCTTTGAGGGAATGATACAGCTCCTCGGATCCCTGGGCAGCATAGCGTATTTTTACCTGCTCCATGAGGCTGCCGGGGCCGGGCAGGTCGGGCTTTTTCCCGTCTTCCGCCTGTATTTCGGATATATCGAGTAGACCCGCGGCGATGTCATTCCAGTACACAAATTCGTCCCTGTTCAGATCAAATAGCAGATAGGCCATGTCGGCGGCTCTCAGAATGTCCCGGCGCTCGGCGTCCAGAATTTTTTCCCGCTCAGCCCGAATCCTGCGCCGCTCAAACTCCGCGATGATCAAAAATCCATAAGACATAAGTCCTGCGGTCACCAGCAGGCCGATGGCTAAGGTCTGAAACGGAGACTCACGGGTTGAAGAAAAAATGTAAATGATGGCCAGGGACAAAAAAGCCGGCGGTATGATGTAGAGGAGGGGGAACCGGGAAAACTGTCTGGTAGAGGGCTCCCGTGGATTAATCATAACCTGTATTCTAATCCCTGAGGCCGGGCAATGAAACGGACGAGGCCGTTTTTGTCCACGAGTTCGATTTCCCGGTCTACTATTTCAGCGGCGATCTCGAAGCTGCGTTGGGAATAAAAGTGAACATGGGTGCTGTCATCCTTGTACCACCATTTTTCGAAGCCGGTTTTGTCAGGCGGGTAGAACATGGTCCCCACAGAAAGGAATCCGTCTGACCCCAGCAGGGAAGCAAGCCTGCCCAGGGTCTTCCCCGGATTGTGCAGGTGCTCAAACACTTCATTCGAAAATATGGCGTTGAAACCCGGCAAACCCTTGGCGGCCAGGAATATCTCGGGATCATCGGGAAGAAAGAACGGATCGTAGGAGCACAGTATCAAGCCGGGGAATGTATCGGAGAGAATTCTCTCCAATGCCCTGGTGGGACCGCAACCGAAGTCAAGGAGCACATCACCAGGCTTCAGCCAGGGCAGCAGAATTTGACCTGCGATGGACAGTATGTAGTTCCGGTACCCCTCGTTGTTCGGGTCGTTATTGTGTTGCCGATAGCGGCGGCGTTCGCTTTCCCGTTTGGGCAGGGCTTCTTTGCGAACCGTAGTGCAGCGCGGGCAGCGCAGGTATGACAGGCCTCTGGCTTCCATCCAGTGTTCTGTCGTGCCTCCGCACAATCGGCATTGGTACCGGTCGGCAGCTGAAGTGTTGGTCACTTTTCCCATTTCCTCATCGCCATCAACTATACTGGTATATGGGATAGTCGCCAACGCAGCAGGGAGTGAGTATGTCAGGTAAAGCCGATCATTTTCTGAAACTATTGAAGGTGGAGTTCGATGACATTCACGAGGACATCGGTCTCCTCGAAGCGGTCAGCATGGACCGCCTGAAGAATGCCGAAATTACGAATTACGTGTACCACGAGAACTATGTGGTCTTTGAGCAGGAGAGACGGGCGGTTCACAGCCTGGCAAAGATCCTGGATGAGGCTGCCTGGGGCGGATATGAAGACCCCCGGTTGCTGCGCGATGATTTGCTCGACCACTTTGAAAAGAAAATTCATGAGTTGCAGCACCCCCCGGCGGTCATGTCGATGATCCGGCGCAAGATAGAAAAAATTCATCAGTTTATCCTTTCATGATCCCGCAGGGCACGGTATGATGGCCCCTTGAAGGAGAACTGCATATAATGTCCCAGTCCATACTCGAAAATGAACCTACAATACTCTGGAAGGAGTTTGCCGCCATATCAGCCATTCCCCGCTGTTCAAAATGCGAGGACGAGGTAGTGGCCTATATTATCTCACAGGCGGAAGCCCGGGGCCACGAGATCCGCCGGGATCCAATCGGCAATGTCGTTGTGGCGATCCCGGCAACGCCGGGGCATGAAAGCACTCCGGGAATCGTCGTCCAGGGCCATGTCGACATGGTGTGTGAGCAAAATAGCGGCACGGGCCACGATTTCGCTCGCGACCCCATTTCCCTTGTGGTCGACGGTGAATGGCTCAAGGCCAAGGGTACGACCCTCGGTGCGGATAACGGCATCGCCGTGGCAGCCATGCTTGCCCTCATAAACTCCGACGAGATCCAACACGGTCCGCTTGAGCTCCTGTTCACCATCGATGAGGAAACCGGACTCACCGGCGCAATTGAACTGGATCCCTCAATAATCACTCACAAACGCATGATAAATCTCGACAGCGAAGAGGAAGGCATCTTCTACATCGGATGCGCGGGAGGAAAGGAAACCATTGGAACACTTCCCGTTCAGCACGAAAAAGCCCCGGAAGGACTGGCCATGGGTCGCATCGCGATTACCGGCCTCAACGGCGGCCACTCGGGATCGGACATCCACAAGCAGTTGGGGAACTCCCTGGTGCTTGCCGCCCGAATCCTGCGGGAACTCCCTCTGGATAGCCTTCACCTGGTCGACGTCCGGGGAGGCGATAAACACAACGCAATCCCCAGGGAAGCCTTTATTGATTTTCTCTGCCCTGAGAATCTCGCCGCCGGCATCCGTTCGACAATCAAAACGCTGGAAACATCGTTCAAAGCGGAATTCGGCAAGACCGAAAGCGGATTATCAGTGGCGCTTGAGCTCTCCAGCGGGGGAGAAGATTACCCGTCGACAGTGCTGTCCGGTGCATCGGCAAAGACCCTGGCTACCATGATGTACTGCATTCCCCACGGAGTTCAGACCATGAGCCGTGCCATTCCCGGCCTGGTATCTACGAGCACCAATTTTGCGTCGCTGCGGATTTCCCAGGGGCAGGTTAAAATTCTTACGAGCCAGAGATCGGACATTCAGAGCCAATCCGACGATATCGCGAACCGGGTCGCCAGCGCATTCCTCCTGGCGGGGGGAAATGCGGAATTTACCCGTGAATACCCCGGCTGGGAACCGGATCCGGATTCAGCCCTTCTGGCCAGCGCCGTTACTGCATACCAGAAAAAAAACGGCAAGAAACCGATAATCACATCGATTCACGCAGGTCTGGAATGCGGAGTTATCGGAGCCAAGTGCGGCGGAATGGAAATGATCTCCCTCGGCCCAGACATCAGAGGGGCTCATACTCCTGAAGAGCGGGTCCATATCGCGTCGACCGCCAGGGTTTTCGAGTTTTTTACCGAGCTTTTGACGGCACTGTAGAGCTCGGGCAACAAACGTTAACGCATCTCCATGAGTAAAGGCCTGTGGCGATTCCCGTTTTTTCTGGAAATCCGGTCTTAGACCGTTTATAGTTTTACCACAGGAACCGATAAGCAGGACGGACTATGGGCATCGGAGAATTACGCAAATTAGTGGAAACGCTCCCAAGCGATTCGGAAATCCGCACGGAATTCCATGAAGTGGTTCGCTATGTGCGGCGCATAAAAGACGAGAAAACCGACCTCAATAATCGCAATCAGGAGCTGCTCAAGCTGCTCCAGGAAGAGCAGCGCAGGCATGAGGATCTCAGCTATCGGGCTCTCATAAATCGCATAACCGGGCTTCCCAATCATCAAAAGCTCACGGTGGACCTGGAAGAACTGCTGGGGGGGCACCGGGACGAGCTCGACCGCAACCCCGGAGCGCTTATAATTCTACGGCTCGACCGCAGCTTCGTGGGCATTCAAAGCACCCTCAAGCCCCAAATGACTGAATGGATTCTCTATCAAATCTCCAACCGCTTTCGGGAAATGCTTTCCGATTCAATGAGCATATACCATAACCGGGAAGACGAGTTTGCCATACTCCTGCGGAAATACAACAGCATGAAAGATGTCATGAGGTTCGCCCGGTCCCTTCGCCGTGAGGTCAAAAAACCCCATGTCCTCTCGGGCTACAACATCCACCTGGACTGTCATGTGGGCGTCGCCCTGCTTCCCCAACACGGCCGGGAGAAGGGGCTGCTGCTTCAAAATGCCGATATCGCCCTGCAATTCGCCGAGGAGCGGGGCAAGGAGGCGGTGCTTTTTTATGAAAAGCTGCGGGAGCAGGTCGTGGAAAAGATGGACCTTCAAAACAGCATCCTGCGCGCCCTGGAACAGCAGGCAATCGATGAAATTGGACGGCAGTTCGAAATTTACTACCAACCGATCATCAACCTTGAGAGCGCTGATGACCCGGGAGAGCTCGGGCTTGATGACGCCGGGAGCTGGAACTTCGCCCAGGTTGGTGCCGAAGCCCTCATCCGCTGGCATCATCCCCAAAAAGGAACCATTTCACCGGACCGCTTTATTCCCCTTGCCGAGGAAACCGGACTTATAATTCCCATAGGCAACTGGGTTATCTACAATGTGGCTGCCCAAATCCGGGCCTGGAAGGACAAGGGACTGGAGGTGGGCCCGGTTTCGGTTAATATTTCCCCCCGGCAGTTCCACTCTGATACCTTTCTTCACACGGTCCGCACCGCCATGAAAAACAATGGTCTTAGCAGCGATTCCTTTCGCTTTGAAATTACCGAAACCAGCATTGCCCAGGACCCCGGGGCGATGGTGGGAACCATGTGGGACCTTCACCGCGAAGGGGTGTACTTCTATATTGACGATTTCGGAACCGGATACTCAAGCCTGAGCTACGTGCACCAAATGCCTGTCAAGAAAATTAAAATTGATAAATCCTTCATCATGAATCTCTCCCGGGACGGCCGGGAACGGACCATTGTCAGGACGATTATCGCAATGGGCAAGGAACTCGGTCTCGGTCTGGTAGCCGAAGGTGTTGAACATATGGAGCACCTGAGCTACCTCCTCGGGGCCGGCGTCAGAAGTTTTCAGGGCTACCTTTTTTCCCGTCCCCTTCCGGCGGAACGCTTCGAAAACTATGTAACCAAGCGAAAATACTTCAAAACCGCAGAATAAGGCGGTTTTTTTATGTGAATTCCGTAAAAAATCTATTCGCTCGGTTGACAGAAGTAAAAAACCGGGCTTTATTTATTGTCATACTTCACGCAGGAGGCGTACATGATCAATACAGCATATTTTTCCCGCGATAAGCGCAATGGTGCTGGGGCAGTCAACGATGATTATGGCTTCCGGCGTATTCACCTAACCCCCATGGGTTAACTTTTTACACGCCAATCCATACATCATCTATTCTCCTCATTACCCCCTTCAGTTGTTTCAGCGCATAGCTGTATCTGTGCTGCTGTATTGTTCTGCTTTACCAGGATTTTGTTATGAAGAAACTACGTGCAATACTGAAAATTCTCAAAAGTCACCGCTATGTCTATGTGCTTGCGCTGCTGGGAATCGCCATCGGGACCTTTTTCTCGTACACCGGTCCCCTGGTCATTAAAACAACCATCGACAGCGTGCTCGGCGATGTGGCCCTTGACGGCGGCTTGTTTATCGACCGGATTTTCCTTGCCCTTGGCGGCCGGGAAGTCCTGCGCAGCCGCCTGTGGGTTCCGGCGCTCTTTCTCGCGTTAATCGTCGGTCTGCAGGGTGTGTTTACCTTCGCCAGCCGGAGCCTGGCAAGCGTCGCCGCCGAAGGCAGCGTGCGGAAGCTGCGGAACCGCCTCATGGTGCATCTGCAGAAGCAGGAGTTTAATTACTTCAACAACGCCAGCACCGGAGACCTTATTCAGCGCTGCACCAGCGATGTGGACACCATCCGGCGCTTTCTGCAGACCCAGTTTGTGGAGATCGGCAACACCATGATCATGCTGGTTATCGCCCTGAGCCTGATGTTCAGCATTCACCGGCCTTTGGCCATGCTGACCCTGCCGATCATTCCGGTGACCGTAGGTTTTTCCTATTTCTTCTTCAAGCGTGTGCAGCAAACCTTCACCGTCAGCGATGAAAGCGAGGGAAAGCTGTCGGCAATGCTCTCCGAGCATCTGACCGGCGTACGGGTGGTAAAGGCATTTGGTCGGGAACGTCATGAGATTGACCGCTTTGATGTGCTTAACCGGGACTACCGGGACGTAACCCAGAAGCTCATCGATCTGCTTGCCATGTACTGGTCGGTGACCAGCCTGTTCAGCATGGGCCAGGTAGTGCTGGTGCTGAGCATGGGAAGCATCTGGGCCGTTCAGGGCAGCGTGACGTTGGGGGTTCTTCAGGTGTTCATCAGCTATGTCTGGATGATTCTCTGGCCGCTGAGGCAGATGGGACGGATTCTGGTGGACATGGGCAAGGCCTTTGTCTCGGTTGGGCGCATCGAGGAAATCTTCGACAGCGAGCCCGAGGACCTGCACTCTGCCGCCCGACGGCGGAAAATCCGGGGCAGCATTCGCTTTGAGGATGTGAGTTTTACCTACCCCGGTGAACATAACCTGCCGGTTCTAAAGAACCTTACCTTCGAAGTGGCTCCGGGTGAGACCCTCGGAATCCTCGGACCCACGGGTTCGGGAAAAACGAGCATACTTCACCTGCTCGCCGGCCTGTATCACGGCTATGAGGGCCGGATACTGATCGACGGCGTGGAACTGAGAGATTTGAATCTGGCGGATTACCGCCGCCAGCTTGGATATGTGCTCCAGGAACCGTTTCTGTTTAGCGGGAGCATAAAGAAAAACATTCGCATGGGTCGGGCTGACGCCCTCATGCGGGATATAGAGCATGTGGCCAGGGAGGCCGAAATGCACAGCGTTATTGATGAATTTGATATGAAATACTTAACGGTGGTGGGAGAGCGGGGAGTAACACTCTCGGGCGGACAGAAGCAGCGTCTCGCCATCGCCCGTGCGATGGTCAAGGGAGTGCCTATCTATCTGTTCGACGACAGCCTCTCGGCCCTGGATGCGGAAACCGACGCTCGGATCCGCAACAATCTGCTGAGCAGAGATGAGCGGGCGACCACCATGATCGTCAGTCACCGCCTGAGCACCATCGCCGGCGCCGACCGCATTATGGTTCTGGAACACGGCGCAATAAGCCAGCTCGGCAGCCATGAAGAGCTTAGCGCGGAGCCCGGGCTCTACGCCCGGCTCTGGGATCTCCAGCGCAACGGGTCCATGGAAGGCGGCGAAGGCAAGGATTCCGACGGAAACGGCGAAGCATCGTCGAAAAAGAAGAAAGGCGGACTGTCGCCAACCGCGCCTCTTACGTTGAGGCGGGCCCTGTAAACGAGGATAGTACACTATGAAACCGACTGACAACAGAAAACGCGACACCCGGCGGGCCAACCTGGAAATGTGGAAGAGTCTATTGGTCTACGCCCGGGAATACCGGGGGCGAATCGCCATCCTCATCCTTGTGATGCTGGTGGTGGCGGGCATCGACCTGATATTTCCGCTTATGACAAAGATGGCCGTCGACCGCTTCGTCATTCCCCGCAGCACCGAGGGGATAGGTCTATTTGCCGCCGGCTTTTTCGCCCTGTCGGCCCTGCAGGCCTTTAACGTCTATCTGCTGATCCACCTCGGCGGCGTCATCGAAATGGGCCTGGTGTACCGTCTGCGGGAACGGGGATTCGAGAAGCTTCAGCGCCTGTCTTTCGAGTATTTCGATAAAAAGGCTTCGGGCTGGCTGTTAACCCGAATGACCAGCGACTGCCAACGCCTTGGTGAAGTAATTTCCTGGGGCATTGTTGATATGGTCTGGGGCCTTACCTTTATGTTCGGGGTGGCGGTTACCATGCTCGTGCTAAACTTCCGGCTCGGTATTGTCATCCTGACAGTGGTGCCGGTTCTGGCAGTAGCCAGTTACTACTTCCAGACGAAGATTCTCAAGAGCCAACGGCTGGTGAGGAAGAATAATTCCCGGATTTCCGCGGCGTACTCCGAGGGTATCCAGGGAGGGCCCACCGTCAAGGTGCTTGCCAGGGAGAAGGAGAGCGCTGAAGAATTTGCCGCGCTCACTAACAGGATGAAGAAAACCTCGGTCATTTCTGCACGGTTTTCCGCACTCTATCTGCCGGTGGTGCTGTTTCTCGGATCCGTCGGTACGGCGCTTGCCCTGAGTTACGGCGGAATTATGATCCAAAACGAGGTGATTACCTTCGGTACCCTCTTAGCGTTTATATCCTATACCCTGCAGTTCTTCGATCCTTTGAATGAGATCGCCAGGGTGGTCAGCGAAATGCAGTCTGCCAGGGCTGCCGGCGAGCGGATACTCTCGCTCATCCACACCAAGGCTAAAATCATCGATACGGCTCCGGTTGAGGCGATGTACGGTACCGTTGTGGATCCAAAGGCCGATAATTGGCCGAAGCTTGAAGGAGAAATCGAATTCCGCAGGGTGACCTTTACCTATGACGGGGGACAGACAGTCTTGAAAGATTTTGATCTGACCATACCCGCGGGGCAGACCCTGGCCCTGGTCGGGGCGACCGGAAGCGGTAAAACAACAATCGTAAATCTGGTCTGCCGGTTCTACGAGCCCAGTGACGGTCAGATTCTCATCGACGGGAAGGATTACCGCGAACTGGGCCTCCCGGCGCTGAGGGGGAACCTCGGTTATGTTCTGCAGGCGCCCCAGCTGTTTAATATCAGCATCAGGGAGAACATACGATACGGTAATTTGACTGCCAGCGATGAGGATGTGGAACGGGCGGCCCGTCTGGCCAATGCCCACGATTTCATCAGCGATATCGATGAAGGATACGAAGCCCTGGTGGGCGAGGGGGGAAACCATCTCTCGACGGGACAGAAGCAGCTTATCAGCCTGGCCCGGGCCATCCTCGCCGATCCGGCCATCATAGTCCTGGATGAGGCGACCAGTTCCGTGGATCCCGAAACCGAGAAGCTGATACAGGAAGCCATTCATACGGTGCTCAACGGGAGAACGAGTTTTGTCATTGCCCACAGGCTGTCGACCATTCGGGAAGCCGACCGCATTCTGGTCATCGAAAAAGGCCGGATTATTGAGGACGGAGATCACGACAGTCTTATTGCCGCCGACGGACACTATGCGGCGATGTACCGAAGGCAGTTTATGGAAGAACAGGAGTTCCGGGTTCTCAGCGAAACCCGCTAGCATACTGCGGCGGCTCGAGACGGGCCGCCGCCTTCGCTCTTGAAACCGGGCATCTGTGGCTGTATGCTCTTATCATGGTAAAACTGGGAGATAAAATACTTGCGGTAGGTTCGGGAAAGGGCGGGGTCGGTAAATCCACCACTGCGCTGAACCTGGCCCTGCTTTCGGCCAGGGGCGGCGAGCGTACTGCCCTCATCGACATGGATCCGTTGTCGAACCTGGGAACCATTCTTGATTTGCCGGCCGGTCAGCTTGATTCGGTATCAGGGGATTTTTCATCGCATAATCTCGATGATTACCGGCTCAGCATTGTTCCTTCCCTGGAACTCCTTTTTCCCCTCAGCAGCCACCGAGTCTCAAAAAGCGACAGTGGCGCCGGGCTTCATTCATTGGTTTTTCGTCGATTTGCCGATCAACTGGCCCGGGAATACGACCGCATCATACTGGATCTGCCGGCGGGCATTGTGCAGGACGAGAACCTTATCATGCTGCCCGAGCTGCGCCATGTGCTAATCGTTACCAACGCCGAGCCCACCAGCCATGTTTCAGCCGGCGGATATATCAAGGCCGCCCTCGAAGTGAATCCCGCGCTTCAGTTTTATATCTGGAATAATAAATTCGAAGCCAGCGCCGATCCGTCATTTAATCCCCGGGATCTATGGGGGAACTACAACCGCTATGCCCCGGACGAGCTCATGCTCCCAACGGAATCCCGTGGCAGCATGAAGCAGGTCGCCTTTATTCCTCCGGACCCCGCATTGAACCTGTTAAAATCCGGCAATGATTACCGGCTCGACATCCTCTATAAAATCCGCGAAAGCCTGCAGGTCCTTCGCGAACTGGTGGTTTCCCCGGGTCCCGACCGGCTGCTCTCTGCGGTCCAGCGCAAGGCCCTGCGCTTCTATCTTATCAGGGAATACCAGAATCCTTCGGTGCCCGGCGGCCTTGACTACTGTGCATCCCTGTTCTCCTCGTCACCGGGGGGAGGATTCTCATCCGACGCGGAAGACGCGGCCCGGGACTACCTGGCGGGAGAAATAAAGAATCCCCTTCTTTCAAGCGTCGGCGATAGTCTGACCATACTGGACTCGATTACCAGGGTGTATGAGCAATCGGGCATTCAGTCCGCCGATTTGCGCCGCCAGTTTCCCGTAATGTCCTCCCGCCTCATTAAAAGCTTTTCACTCCTGGACCGTCTTGTTCAACGCAGGGGAGACCGTTCCCTGGCACGGCGATTTGGGTACATTGATATCCGCATGCTGCGAAATACCCTCGGCCTGGCGTTTTTCTACTATTCGGTATTGCGGCTTTTGGATTACCAGAAAGTGCAGGCTTTGATTTCCAATTTCGTCCCGAAGAAGCAGCGGGATGGCCGTCCGGTCAGAGACCGGCACCGGCAAATCATGCTTCTGCTGAAGAAGGACGATCAGTACCACCGCCGCTTTTTTACTCTTATCAAAACCCTTTTTCCCATGGTGGACCGTCAGGTCATCAAACTCGCCAGGAGATGGAAGCTTGAAACCATCCTCCTTCGCGACGAACGCGGCGAGCTGAGACGGAATGTGTACCTCAAACTGCTGTCCGAGCTCATGCACGACCTCATCAATGCGGGTCTTGGCATACATGTGGGCATCCGTTTGAACCGGGCGGCCAGGGAAATCGATGCGGGGTGGCAGAAGACCAGGAAACTTATGGATCACTCTCCAAAAGCCGCAAAAACCGCCGCCGCACCGGCATAGGACTATTGTCTGCTATACCACCACCCGGTACGCGCTGCCTCCGGCCTGCAAAGTGCTGTGAATGAGAACCGCCGGTTCAAGGTCAAGAACCGGCAGCAGGAATTCGGGCATTGCGGCAAATGCCTCTCTGATATCATGGGCGGACGCCTGCCTTTTTACATAGGCCAGGGTCAGGTGCGGCCGCAGGGGTCTGTCATCGAAGGCTATCCCCTCGGCCCGCAGCGCCGACAAAAACCCGGCGCGACCGGTGTTAAGCAGATGGTCGGTCGCGGGCGATTGCTCAGGCGCCAGGACCAACACCCTCGGCCTCCGTGCGTCCGGAAAGGGAACGGGGAACAGATTTTTTAGGGCCAGGGGTCGGGAAAACAGCTCGGGTTCCCGTTTCCGGTAATCTTTGAGAATATCTGCAGTTCTTCGAAGCTCTTCCTCGGCGAGGTCTCCGAGAAAAATACCGGTGATATGATAATTTCTCGGGGGAACCGCCCTGAACACCGTGCCGGCTGTTCTCAGGCAGGAGTCGCCGATAGCCGACAATACCCCTCGATGGGTCTTTTCCGGCAGCCATGCGATAAAGCTCCGATACTGCGTTGTTCCCATTCGAGCATTCCTTCGCCGATAGTCGGCGCAATCGAGATGATGACGACCTGTGAGAAAATAGTAGCGGCTCAATACTATTTATTATAGTATTGAATTAATGGAACCGGAGAACAATCACGAGCCGCCTGCGGGTGATTATGAACTGCGTAAGCGCATCGAGGAATACTACCTACCCGCACAGCTCATTGAGGCTATTCTCCAGCGGGGTAAGATTCCCGAGACCACCGAAGAGACCCACATAGGAATCGGTTTCATCGATATCGCCGATTACAGCTACTTATCAAAATTTCTCACCCCCAAAGAAAACCAGATACTCCTCAACGGTTTGTACACCGCGTTCCAGTCGGTGTTGCTGCGTCGCGGAGGCTACCTCAACAAGATTGAAGGGGACAGTATGATGTTCCACTTCGGCGGGAGCCTCGACCGGAAAATGCACGGTCTCGAACTGGAAAAACAGGTAAAGATCATAGCCCGGGAACTGTTTTATTCCTGTATTGAAATGCAGCGGGTCTGCGCCCTTTTTAACCAGGCGAACGACAAATTCCTCGATGCCGGAGCCACTGATACCGCCCGGCAGGCCCTCCAGGACGCCTTTGCGATAATCGAAGCCCTTCGTTCCAAAGGCGAACTGTTGGAATCATTCAACGCCTTCTTCCAAATCAGAATACGAATAGGCGCATCCATTGGAGAGGTTACCGTCGGAAACTTCGGCCCGGCGGGAGCAAAACAGTGGGATGTCATCGGCGTCCCGGTCATTCTTGCCAAGCGCATGGAGACCACCGCTCCGGTTGGCGGAGTGAGAATTTCATCGGACTTTTACGATGTCTTAAATCAGTACGGCATAGCCGACAGTTATTGCAGCCGATTCCGGCGGGAAGCGGGCCTGTTGAGCTCAGCCTATGCTGAGGTGAAGGACGAGGAGATATTTCTTTTCAGCAACGTCAACATAAAGGAAAAGAAAAACGCCCAGTTTGACTCGTACAGCGTGCAGGTTAATCCCAACCTGCCGACCACCATTGCCGACCAGGTCGAATCCCTGCTTCTCCAGTCTGAGCCCGGGGCCGAGCGAATTCTCGAGCTCATTCAGTATTATCGGGGGAACCGTTACGTGGTAAACGCCATAGAAAACCGGATGAAGCTCAAGGGAGTTAAAATCCGCAAGCTCGACCTGCTTCAGTTTATTTTCCCCAAAAAATACCGGGAAATAATGGAGAAGAACGAGTACCGAAGCCCCCGGGAGCTGGAGGAAGAACTCAACTATAACTTCAGTCTGTACCTGCTTCTGGATAAGATGGGTACCTACCAGGACATCGTGAAGCAGAGCCCGGAATACACCCGCAGCGAAGAACCGTTTCGAAGCTATGAGGAAACCATGCAGAACGAGCGGATGGAAATTATCGAGAACTACAAAAAGCGGGAGTTCAGCATGGTTCAGCGCGCCTATTTCTTCAATGTGGTGTTCCCGCTGGTTTTTTCCTCAATTAAAAACTCAATAATCGAGTATCAGAATTCACTGTTCGAAGATGCGGAAATTGAAGAACTTGAAATTCTCGACGACGATGACGTGCAGGAAGTCGAAGAACTCTAAGCCTTGGTCGCCGGTTATTGAGGCCGCCGGCTGACCCATCGGCATTGTAATGCTTCCGGGCCAATCCCTCACCAATCCCTCACCAATCCCGGGCGAGCTGACGCCTGATTATTCTCCAGGCCAGATGGGCGCCGATAATATTCGGCGCGGCGGGCCCCAAACGGTACATCGCCGCCCCGCCGCTGAGAAAGGCCGCCTGCCCGATGCGCATATCGGCTCCGGGAATGGGGTAGCCCCTGACAAAATCCGAAGGATCATTCTCGGCTCCGGCGAGACCGCCGATCCCCCAGGAACCCGAATCGGGTTTTTCGAAGCCCGTGCAAAAAATAACAGGACCCTCATGAGTAAGGGCAAACTCCGCGAGATGAACATCCGCTTCAATTACCCGGTGGGAGGCTGCGCCCCGGCTGCACAGGTCGAGGAACTGCCGGGCTATTTCGGAGGGTACCGTTCCGGAGTAGCGGTGCTCCAGGATTATTTTCATACGGGATGCCACGCCCTCAGTGGATTCCGCGGTTTTTAAAAGCGGGCGGCATTTCGGCCCCACGAAGCAGGGGTCGAAATCGAAGCGATACACTTCCAGGGGCCGCCGGGTTGCCAGCACCGGTTTTTTACCCTCGCCAGCGGCCTTCAGCGCGTATTGAAGCGCGCTGATCCCCCCTCCGATTATAAGCGGGGAGGACTCGAAGGGGGCAGAACCTGCGCCTTCTTTTTCGAATACGTGCCTGACGTATTTCCCGGCGGATCTCAAGCGACCGACCCATGGGGGATACTTCAATCCGCCGTGCTGGAATCCCCCGGCGTAGATTACGGTTCCGGACAGGTTTGAACCGTCGTCCAAAACAAGTCCGCCTTCTGGATCAATATGAACGGCTTTATGCCGCCGGTGTATGCTCTCAAGGCCGTAGCGTTCTATGCAGCTCCTGGCGTGGCTGTTGAAGAGTTCGATGGAAGGCCGGTGATAGGGACGGGCGAACTCCGGAGAATCCCAAAGCGGGATGCCTCGGTCCCGGGCGTAGCCGCGCAGATGATTAAAATCCGGATGGATACTGTGAGAAGAACTGGACCGTAGGTGGGTCATGCCGCAGGCTGAGGTCTGAAACCGCCAGTTTGCCAGAAGCTTGTCATGCGGATCGTAAATGCGTATGCGATCCCTGGGAACAGAAAGCTGTTCCATAAGGGCTATGGCGAAAAAACACCCCTGGAGACCGCCGCCGATAATATGGATCATTTTTTCAGGGATTTTGAAAACTCCGTCCAGGCGTCGTTTCGTTCCTGCTCGCTGTAGCGCCGTTTTGCCACAGCCTTTGCTTCTTCCGCCATACTCTGTTTGTGCTTTTTCTCCGGTTTAAAGTCCCGCCCATTGGAAAGCCGCCGTTCGGCCCGGGAAGTCCCGCGGCGCTGGCCCCGTGATGGGCTGCTTCCCCGTTCGTTGGCCCGGGAAAGTCCCCCGGTTTTACCGTGCGGATATTTGGAGGGCAGGGCCGCCTCGGTCTCCATCCGCTGATAGATTCGGCTGACCTGATCGGCGAACTTGTTCCTGAAACTCTCATGCCTGCCGGTAATCCGCATAATGATTTGCCGGAGGATGCTGAAGTTCAAAAACGCATGATGATACATGTCTTTTACGTTCAGGTTAAAAATGACCTGAAGTTCCTTGAACTGGATTTGGTCCGGATAAAAAAAGCTCACCAAAACGCCCTTCATTTCATCTACGCTGTTTAACTGTCTGGTCTTTCGGGCGGACTGAATAAACGCTTCGGCCACCGTGGCGGGTTTCGCCAAAAGTGAGGCGCTGAGTTTATCCATCTGTTTCACCTGATCTTCAATATCGGATTCGAAAGTTGCGCTGGAGTTAAAAATGTTCGCCGCCAGGCCCTGTTTGCTGCGTATGTAGCGGCTCATCAGCGGCAGATAGTGCTTGTATAGCTCCCTGCTGAGCTTTTCCACTCTCTGGATAAACAAGGGCTTTATATTATCCTCATGGATGAGATTTTCATCCAGTTGGAGAATTACCGGCAAATTTCTCCCGCTTTCGGCCCTGAAATAGGCCTTTTCGAAGTCAGAACGGAAATTCGGGAAGTACTCGCCGTATTTCTCCTTAAAGCTGTCGATGTGATTTTCGAAGAGATCCCGGGGAACCAGGTAATTCTCAGCTTTCTGGATTATTTCAGCCAGGGCGCTCATGTCCGCCTGCTTTTCCTCATCACGGGCTTTTTTCTCTTTTGCGACGATTATTTGAGCTTCCAGAAATCTGTGAAGATACCGGCAGATATCGAAAAGGTCCTCGGGAATTTTCACCTTGCGCTGTACCATGAGGTTTTCTTTTTGCTCCAGAAAGGTGCCGGTCATGTCCTTCCAGAAGCCCGGTTCCTTCGCATCGATGTTTCCCCGAAGTTCAGTAAGGCTCATTTCAAGAATCGAGGCGCCCAGGGCCAGGAAGTTGCTGCTTTGAAAAAGACTTCGCATTTTGGATATGGCGATAGTGAGGATTCGCACCAGGGAATTCTGGGTAAGCAAAAACATGTCGCTGCCTTGGTTTTCCACCATGTACATATCTGTGCCCCGGGTCTTTTTATGAACATACAACTCGGCAATATCGCGGTACTTCATTTCCCTCAGGTATTCGACGGGAATCGGCGTTCCTTTTTCTGTCATGCCTTTCTGGGTCGGCAGCGGCTGATGAAGATTTTCGAACACGTCGAGAATTTCTTCTTCCAGAAGATAGCTGAAGAAAATTTGCTGGCCGGGTTCGCAAATCAGTATGGAATCCGGTTCCCGGCTTCCCTCTTTGATTTTCGAGACGATAATCCCCATGTGCCCCTTGCTGAGCTTGGCCATAAGGCGCATCAGCTCGGCGTTTGAATTCGGCGTATCGCGGTTTATCATGGCGATGAACCGGGCATAGGGGATGAGGGGTTCCCACACCCGGCAGAGCTTGTGAAAAATAGAGCGCTCATTGGGGCTGAAATTGCCCAATTGGGAGAGGTAGGCTTCCCGTTCCTTCTCGTCATAGGTTACGAAAACCGGTTGAATCAATGACATGGCTCAAGTATATCATGTTCGACTTATCATTACACAGCGTCAATGGGCATTGGCCGGCAAATATCCTGGCCAAGATGCGGCGGCCTCATTAAACTTTAATATTGAGGGAATCTAATGAAGAAGATGAAACGCCATCACGAAAGCTACGATTATCTCTACGATCTGCTGCAGCGGACCCCTGTCTGGCCCCTTGATGAGAACCGCAAGTACCTGATATTTAGCGATCTGCACATGGGCGCCGGTGGCCGGAACGACGATTTTGAACCCAACGCCGATATGTTCCTGGACATCCTCGATGATTATCTCAGTCGGGGTTTCACGCTTATTCTTAACGGCGATGTGGAGGAGCTCCTGCGGTTTAACCTGCGGGACATCATGAGCCGCTGGGCAAGGTTTTTTGCCATTCTGGATGGGTTTCGCGATGGTCCGGGACTCTACAAGATAATCGGCAATCACGATCTGGAGTTGCAGGATGCGGCGGACTATCCCTATGAGCTATATGAGGCCCTTACCTTCGATTACAAGGGTAACCGGCTCTTTATCTTTCACGGGCACCAGACAATGCGCAGGTACCGGGAGTACAACCGGGCCATTCACTACACCCTTAAGTATCTCGCAAATCCTCTGAATATTAAGAATTACGCAGTCAGCCACTCCAGCCACAAACGATTTACCACCGAAAAACGGGTGTATCAATTCAGCTCGGAGCAGAAGGTGATGAGCATCATCGGGCACACCCACCGCCCTTTGTTTGAGTCGATGTCAAAAATTGACAGTATCCGTTTTGAAATTGAACGGCTGTGCAGGGAATATCCAAAGACCAGCGATGAGAAACGCATCCGCTCGGAGCGCCAGATAGCCGATCTGCGCCAACGGCTTACCCGGGTGCTTGACCGGGCCGATCATTTCGAAATCCGCAACAGCCTGTATAACGCCAACCTGGTGGTCCCCTGCATGTTCAACTCGGGTACGGTGTTGGGCAAGCGGGGAATGACATGCCTTGAAATAAAAAACGGGAAAATTCTTCTGCGCCACTGGTTTGATGAACGGCGCAGCAGCCGCTTTCTCGATTATGTGAGCCTCAGCACCAAGCAGCTTAACAACAGCTCTATCTATAAGGTAAAAATGAAGGAGGACAGTCTCGATTATATTTTTACCCGTATCCGGCTGCTGGGCGGAACCGACCTTTCGGGATAAATCCGGCCTGGCGGAGCCCGAAGGTCCAGCGGGTTTCATGGACATACTCTCTGTGCTGTAGTACTCTGAATTATCATGCTGCTGTGTATAAACATCGGAAACACGAATATATCTCTCGGCGTGTACTCGGGAAGCCAGTGGCTTAGCCATTGGCGGCTGAGCACTGTTGGAACCCGTACCGCCGACGAATACGAAATGCTCATCCGGCCCTTCCTCGAACGCGACGGCCTGGCCATTGAAAAAATCGATGCCATGGCAATCGCCAGCGTTGTTCCCGAGCTTGTGGATACCTTTAGCCGTCTCAGCGCCCAACTGTTCTCCCGCGAGCCGTTTTATGTCCATTCGGGAATAGCCACCGGTCTTGATATCCGTATTGATAATAGCGGCGAACTGGGCGCCGACCTGGTTGCCAACGCGGTTGCGGGATATCGGCTTGCAAATGGGGGCGACAGCGAATCCGCCCGGGAATCCGGAGGGTACGGGGCCATTATAATCGATTTCGGCACCGCCCTGACTTTCACCATGGTGAGCGGCGATGCCCGCATCCTCGGTGTATCCATAGCTCCCGGTTTGAACGGTGCCATTAAAGCCCTGGCGGGCGACACCGCCCAACTGCCCCATGTGAAACTCGAAGCTCCGGAAAAGGTTATCGGAACGAATACCATTAGCTCGATACAGTCCGGAGTGATTTACGGCTATACGGGGCTGGTCGAATCAATGGTTTCCCGAATACGCAGGGAGATGGGCGGTGAAGTGAAAATCGTGGCGACCGGAGGCCTGCACCGGGTAATCGCCGTTCTCACCGATTGTTTCGATTTTCAGGAACCCTGGCTCCACCTCGAGGGCATCAGGGAAATATACCAGCTCAATTCAAAATAATTATTTCAACCCGGCGGTTCCTGGCTCTGCCTTGGGCGGTGGCGTTGTCTCCCAGAGGTTCCCGGGCGCCCCGGCCTTCGAATCGTATGGTTCCCGGAGGCAGTCCGCGGTCGGCGAGCATTTGAGCCACCGTCCGGGCCCGTTCTACCGAAAGGTTTTGCTGGCCCGTCGGATTACCCACATCGGCAGTGTGACCCACCACCAAAAAACGCCGCTCCCCCGCCTGGCGAAGGAGGTCGACCAGAACGTCCATCCGGGCCATCTCGCCGGGCAGGAGTTCGGCGCTGTCCGGCCGGAACTGAAGATTCGGAAGATTCAACGATAAACCGAGGCTGCTTGCCGACAGCTCAATATCCCCGCTTTCAGATGAGATGCGTTCGGGAACTTGCGGCGGAAGCCGGGGAGCCTGGTCCCCGGGCGCCACGGGCGCAGCGGCGGGCGTTGTACCCGGCGTCGCGGGCGCAGCGGCGGGCGGCGGATCGACCGCCGGCGGATTGGCCGGCGTCGCATCGGCCGCAGTTTCGCCGGACTGACCGGACGTAGTGGCAAGCGCCGGCCCCGGCGCGGGCTCTGAAGAGTCCTGAGTCCGGCTGACGCTGGCCGATGCGCTGCTGGCGATGCCCCTGAGAAACACCGGGTCGTCATACACCGGCCTGGGGCTTCGAATCCAGGTGAGCCCGAAGCCCTCCAGCCTGATTTGCCTTCCGCCGGTCAAACCGTACTGCTCTGTGATGCTGTTGTTCATGAGAATACGGGTTTCATCCCCGGGAAAGACGCTAATACGCAGCATATTTCTTCCCTGCACCGCGAAGCCGGTTTGCCTCCCGTCGCTGCGTAAGGCGAAATCCGCATCGAAAAAATGAACCGTCGCCCCCAGGTATTCTCCGGTGCCCCGGTAGATGTATCGGACATAGACCGAAACCGGGGAGAAGCGTCCGTCGCCTTCGGGGTCGACCAGACGGTATGCCGGCGCTTCATAGCTAAATCCTTCCTCGGGAATGCCCGGACCCTCCAATCGGTAGAGGGTTGCGGCGGGCAGAACGGGAAAGTTCCGGTACTCGGGAAAACTGTACAGATGAGCCGGATAGCTTCCGCTGGCTGGCTGGTAGAGCAGTTCATCAAGGGTAAAAACCCGACGGTCTGAGCGGTCTATTCCGGCGACCACCGCCCTGAGGTCTCGGGTGGTCTCGGATATCTGCCAGAAAGAGGACTCGTAGCGGTTGCCCTCGCTCCGCCGGAGTTGGCCGGAAATTTCTACATATCGCAGGCCCCGGTAGGAGTTATTTTCATAGATCCGCAGATTATACCTGCTGAGGTATGTTGTTCCATCGGGAATAATTATCGGTACCAGATCCAGTTCATCCGGAGAGTCCGACGCCAGCTGAGCGGTAATTGCTGGGGTTGAGGTGAGAAAAAGGACCATCAGGCAAATAAAGGTGACAGCCGCAGGCTTCCCGCTTGTTTTATGTTTTGTGCTGATGAATATCATTGGTATATCCCGGTACTACTCAGTAGTATTGTACTGTCTTTAGGAGGTTTGTACATGGGCCGGAGTGGAAAATACACGGTGATTGCCGTGCTTGGAGTAGTGGTCGCCATCGGAACGATTTTTTTTACCGTGCGTTCAATTGCCGGCGGGGTAAACCTTAACCGGACCGAGCGCAGGCAGGCGGGAGGATTTGTGGAAACCAGCGTAAATCTCGAAGAAACAGTGAGAATCGAAGTTGAAGGCGTGTGGAAGGTCAGGGTTATGCCTGCAGAAAACGGAGCGTCTGTGGAGCTGTCGGCACCGGAGGATGTAATCGATGAGGTGATATCCCGTTCAGATAGCACTCTTCGGCTGGTCATTCCCCCGGGAGCCCGCAGTTTCCGGTCAAGTCTGGAGGCGACGGTGTATACTGACAGCCTCGAGGAGCTGTCGATCGAAGGCGCCAGCAGCGTAGAACTGGAGGATCTGAGCATTGATGCCCTTTTGATTACCATTGAGGGTGCCGGAAGCATTGAGGCAGAAGACCTTGCGGTGCAAACCCTTACGGTAAACGCCGAAGGTGCGGCCAACGTCGATTTTATGGACTCTTCAGTGGCAAATGCCCAGATTAATATAGAAGGGGCTGCGAAAGTCGACCTTATGATGGGCGGGGGATTCCTGGAAGGCAGTCTGGAAGGCATAGGTAAGGTCCGGTATCGGGGCGAGGTCAGCAAACGGAATTTCAGCATAGACGGTCTGGGCAGTATCGAGTACCTTGATTAGTACATCGACGGAGAAATCGTGCGGGAAGCCTCAAGAAATCCGTCAGGAGGAATAATGAACAGCGAAGAAAAGGCGTTTTTTTCCGAATTGATATCCGACGGTAACTACCTGGGAGCTGCCCAGTACCTCAGAGAGATTAGCCTTCCCAAAGCCCAGCGCTCAGCCCATATGGGAAAGGTCGTGCAGGCGGTAATCCAGGACCTGGGAGCCGCAAGATCCAGGAGCGACCGCGAGCGGGTGGTATTTCTCCGCTCGGTTCTCGCCTGGCTGCTCAAGGAGTATCCGGGACTCGGCTCGCTGTACCGTGAGCAGCTTCGGCTGGCCTCCGGAGGAACCGACGTGTTGCCGGAACTCGCCCGGGGCGTACGGAATATGGGCGATGTTCTCAGCGGCAAAAAGACCGTGCAGGAAGGTATGGAGGATGCCGCCGAGCCCCTGGAAAGTCTGGCGGATCAGGCCGGAAATTTTATTCGCGACGGATTAAACCAGGTCGGAGATTTCTTTGCGAACCTCAACCGTGACCCCCAAAGCTCTGCCGGTAGCGGCGGAGACAAGAAATCCGCGCCCGGAACCGAAGATGAGGAGGAGTCCCAGCCGGTTGATATCACCATTGAAGATGCCGACGACCCCCTGCCCAACGATATCCACGACGCGGACAAAAGCTGAACCGCTGCTTGTTGAGCCTAAGGCCGGGAAATCAGTCGGTGACCCGGGTTGCCACAGCGTAGTACAGTCTGCGCGGCAGTATGGTCGGCAATGCGGCGATTATCTTATTGAAGAATCCGGGGATCGCGATGATCCGCGGATTTTTTTTGCGGATATGCTTGAGACTGAAGCGCGCCACATCCTCGGCGCTCTGCCATCGTATGATTCCCGCACTGCGCCGTTCCCGCTCCCATTCCGGGAGTCTGTCGTGGAAATCCGTGACGGTGAAACCCGGCAGGAGTGCCTGGACGGCAATGCCCGACGGCTTCAGTTCGAGGGCCAGGGATTCGCTGAAACGGGTGAGAAAGCTTTTACTCGCGCAGTACATGACGGATTTCGGCAGGCTCTGCTGCCCCGCTATTGAACTCACATTGATAACCTGTCCGCCGCCCTGTTCAATCATACCGGGAATCAGCCCCCGGCACAGCAAGGCTACGGCCTTGCAATGTACATAAAGCATGCCCATCTGATTTTCCGTGCTGTCGGACAGGAAGTCCCGGCCGGCGCCGTAGCCGGCGTTGTTAATTAAAAGGTCAATGCCGGTGCGTCGGCCTTCGGCGATTAACGCTTCGACGGTGGCATTATCTCCCAGATCGCCGGTGACCAGCCGAAGTTCGCCGGCCCCCGATTGCGCGAGTTCGTCCATAAGAGTCCGGAGTTTCTCCTCCCGCCTGCCGTGAAGGATGATGTCCCAGCCTTCCTTCGCCAGGAGCCGTGCGAACGCCGCGCCGATTCCCGAAGTCGCTCCAGTAACAAGAGCTCTTTTTTGCTTCATGCGCTTCCCCTCAGCTCCGCCTCCGGCGCAATCCCGATGTTCCCCGCTTTATTGGGCACCGGCTGTATCCAGTGCCCGGCTAACATCGGCGATGATGTCGTCAATATGCTCCAGCCCAACGGAAATCCGCACAAACCCGTCGCTGATTCCCACTGCCAACCGTTCTTCCCGGCTGAGCTTGGAGTGTGTTGTGCTTGCCGGATGGGTGGCGATGCTTCGGCTGTCTCCCAGGTTTGCCGAGAGGCTGATCATTTCTAATGAGTTAAGGAAGGTCCTGCCTGAATCAAGCCCGCCCCTGAGTTCAAAGCTCACCAGGGCGCCACCCCTGCGCATCTGGCGACGGGCGGTTTCCCAGGACGGGTGCTCCGGGTCGTGGGGGTACTTCACCGACGCTACCGCCGGGTGCTGTTTTAAGGCTGCGGTAAGCTTTTCCGCATTGTCGCAATGCCGGTCCATTCGAACTCCCAGGGTTTCCAGGCTTTTCGAAAGAATCCATGCATTAAAGGGGCTGAGGGCCGGGCCGCTGTGTCGGGCAAAAAAACGGGCTCGGGAAATGCTCTCGCGGTCACCCAGGAGGGCTCCGCCGATGGCCCGACCCTGGCCGTCAATGAATTTCGTCGCCGAATGACCAACGATGTGAGCCCCGAAATCAGCGGGATTTTGCAGGTAAGGAGTCGCGAAGCAATTGTCCACGTTAAGCAGAATACCTGCCGCGGCGGCGACTTCCCCGAGCATATGCATATCAATGATATCGAGGGTGGGGTTTGACGGGGTTTCGCAAAAAATCATCCGGGTGTTGTCCCGTATGGCGTTTTCCCAGCACCCGCGCGGGTTTTCCCGGTAGGCTGGGCTGGTAATATCAAGATAGCTGTATTCTATGCCGAAGCGCGGGAGTATTTGGGTGATTATCTGATGAGTACTGCCGAATACCGAGCGGCTCGCCAGCAGGTGATCGCCTTTATTCAGATAGGACAGGAGACCGACGAACATGGCAGACATACCCGAGGCCAGGGCCAGACCGTCCTCGCAGTTTTCCAAGCTTGCGAGTTTTTCTATGAACTCGTCTGTGTTTGGGTTGCTGTAGCGGCTGTATATATTTCCATCCCGCTCCTCCGCGAAGAGGGCCCGGGCATCTTCCGCATCATCGAAGGTGAAGCTCGAGGTCATGTATATCGGCGCGCTGTGTTCCTTCATATTTTTTCGCGGCATCTGCATGCGGATTGCCCGGGTCTCAAAATGCCTGTCAGAATGCCCGTCAGATGTGCTTTTCTGTTCACCCATGGCTGGCCCCCGGTTCTGTGTTTTCGATGGTCATATCGTAGGTAATTTCAGCGGACTTCTCGAGCATCACGGCGACAGAACAATATTTTTCAACCGCCAACTCTAATGCCCGTCGGCATTTCTCCTCATCCAACCTTCCCCAAAAGCGGTAATGCATGTGGATTTTTGTGAAGGGTGAGGGTATGCCTTCGGCCCGTTCAGCGCTCACATCGATCTTTAAATCCTTGAGATCCATGCGTTGTTTGGTGATGATATGAACCAGATCCATGGCGCTGCAGCTCGCCAGTCCCGCGAGGACGGTTTCCATCGGCCTGAATCCCAAATCCTTGCCCCCCACCGCAGGACCTCCGTCTATATCGATGGCGTTGCCCTGGGGGTTTTTGGCGCGAAAGTGCACCGCATTGTTTTGTCGTTCGAGGGTTATGTTCATTCGTCCGTCCTGAATGGCATGAATATTTTCTTAACTATATGAATCATGTTTAGACTTGTCCAGCATTGACTTGCGCATCGGGTTTTCCGCCAGTACATTAGAACCATGAATGTGTATACCGTCGATCAAATAATCGGGAAAACGCCTCTCGTCAAGCTTCGTACCATGTACAAGGGACCCAACATCATCGCCTGCAAACTCGAGGGAAATAATCCCGGAGGATCGGTGAAAGACCGGCCGGCCCGGCAGATGATACTTGACGCCGAAGAGGCCGGACGCATATCCCCCGGAGATACCCTTATTGAGGCCACCAGCGGAAATACCGGCATTGGTTTGGCCATGGTGGCGGCTATCCGCGGTTATACAATGAGACTGATCATGCCCGAGCATATGAGCGCCGAGCGAATTGCCCTGATGAAAGCCTATGGAGCCGAGGTGGTGTTAACTCCCCGGGAAAAAAGCATGGAGGGCTCCATCGACCTTGCCCGTGAAATGGAAAGTAGAGGAGAAGGGGTTATTCTCGATCAGTTTGCAAATCCCTCCAATCCCGAAGCCCATTACCGCAGCACGGCACCGGAGATATGGGACGACACGGACGGCAGGGTCACCCATTTCGTCGCATCTACGGGAACAACCGGCACCCTGATGGGCTGTTCACGCTATCTGAAAGAGCGCAACGGGAATATTCAGATCATCGGTGCCCGCCCCGATTCACAAGGAGGCATACCGGGAATCCGCGCCTGGCCGGAGGCATACCTTCCGGGTATTTTCGAGAAGGAGCGGCTTGACCGCCTCGTCGAGGTATCAAAAGATCGGGCGGAGCAGACCACCCGGCAACTCGCCGCGGAAGAGGGAATTTTTGCCGGCATTTCAAGCGGCGGCAATGTGGCGGTCGCCATGCAGATCGCCCGGGAGTTAGATGACCAGGGCGTCAGCAATGCAATAATCGTCACCATTATTTGCGACCGGGGAGACCGCTATCTGTCTACCGGGGTTTTTCCCGCCTAGGTCAGCAAGCGACGGCCAAGGGCCGATAACTCCGGAAATGATTCGTCATTTTGCCAACGCGAGCTGTTACCAACAGAAGCTCTTGCTGTTTATATGATGAAAAGAGCGAGGTGTTCCCTCCTAAGGTTTTGGATTGTGAATGATAAAGGCGGTTTTGGCTTCTTTTCCCGCTTTTTTTTGTCGTTTCCTGCGGTCGATGACGGGTCAGAGCCAACCCGCCGTCGGCCGTTTCTTTTTAAAAGGTTGCAGGAGCACAACATGGATATTATTATGAGAGTACTAAATACCCGAGCGTTTTTATAAAATACTGAAACACACCAGCGGCAACCCGCCGCAACGCGCCAAAGGAGAATCAATGTCATATTCCGATGTATTTGGAGTGCTGAAAGAGTTCAGCGCAGGGGGAAAAACCGTACAGTACTTTTCCCTGCCGGAGCTTGCCAAAGCCTATCCTCAAATCAACAATTATCCCATCAGCATTAAGGTTCTGCTGGAGTCGGTCCTGCGCAACATCAATGAAAAGGAAGTGACCAGCGATCATCTCAAAGCCTTTCTGGACTACAATCCCGAAGAGCCGTCTGATGTGGAAATTCCCTACACACCCGCCAGGGTTTTGCTGCAGGATTTTACCGGGGTTCCCTGCGTAGTTGATCTGGCCGCGCTTCGTTCGGCCATGGAGAGAATGGGCGGAGATCCCTCTCGGATAAATCCCCAACTACCGGTTAATTTGATAATCGACCATTCGGTAAGCATTGATTTTTACGGTCACACCGATGCCTTCCGCAAGAATGCCGAAAGGGAGTTCGAGCGGAACCGGGAGCGCTACGAGTTCCTGCGCTGGGGACAGGGCGCCCTGGAGAATTTCCACGTGGTGCCGCCGGCGAGCGGAATTTGCCATCAGGTCAACCTTGAGTACCTGGGAAAGGTGGCCCAGACCAAAAGCGAAGGCGGCAAAAACTATGCGTATTTCGATACCCTGGTCGGAACCGACAGCCATACAACTATGATAAACGGTCTGGGGATACTCGGATGGGGAGTAGGGGGTATTGAGGCTGAAGCGGCAATGCTCGGCCAGCCCATTTACATGCTGGCTCCTCCGGTGGTGGGAGTGAAGCTTATCGGCAGCCTGCCGCGGGGTACCACCGCAACCGACCTGGTGCTCCGGGTTACTGAATTGCTGCGGGCCCACGGCGTTGTGGGGAAAATCGTTGAGTACTTCGGCCCCGGTCTCGATGTGCTCACGGTACCCGACCGGGCGACCCTCGCAAACATGGCACCGGAGTACGGCGCCACCGCCGGTTTTTTCCCCGTCGATAAACAGACCCTCGATTACATGTACAACACCGGCAGGGACTCGGTAGTGCTGGAAATCGCCGAAGCCTATTGCCGAGCCCAGGGCGTTTTTCGGGATGATTCCATTGCCGAGGCAAAGTACGAAGCGGTTCTCGAGCTCGATCTCAACAGCATTGTTCCGGCCATCGCCGGTCCTAAACGACCCCAGGACCGAATTGACCTAAAAAATGTAGCTCCGGAGTTTGACCGGCTGATGTCAGCCCCCATAAAAAGCGGAGGCTTCGAAGAACCCGCCGACAAGCTGCAAACCAAGGTGAAGGTCTCTCTGTCCAACGGCGAAGAGGTGGAGATGACCCATGGCGACGTGGTCATCGCCTCCATAACCAGCTGCACCAATACCTCAAACCCGTCGGTTCTTATGGGTGCCGGACTGTTGGCAAAAAAGGCCGTGGAAAAGGGGCTGCAGAGCAAGCCCTTTGTCAAAACTTCATTTGCGCCTGGTTCGGTAGTGGTTACCGAGTACTTAAAAACCGCCGGGCTCATGCCCTATCTTGAGAAACTCGGTTTTCACCTGGTGGGTTACGGCTGCACCACTTGTATTGGCAACTCGGGTCCCCTGCCGGAGGAAATCTCCGCCGCAATAGAGGAAAACGGTCTGGTGGCGGCGGCGGTTCTCTCAGGAAACAGAAACTTCGAGGGGCGGGTAAACCCGAGCACCAGGGCCAATTTCTTGGCTTCCCCGCCGCTCTGCGTAGCCTATGCCATTGCGGGGAACATGAATGTCAATCTCGAAACCGATCCCCTGGGAACCGGAAGCGACGGCCAGCCGGTGTATCTTAAGGACATCTGGCCCAGCAATGAGGAGCTGGCGGATTACGTCTCAAAGGCCATGGACCGGGAATCATTTCGGAAAAGCTACGGCGGCATCGAGGAAAGCAATCCCCAGTGGAATGAAATTGAGCTCAGCTCATCCCAGGTGTACGGCTGGAAAGAAGAGTCCACCTATATTCAGGAGCCGCCGTTTTTCGTCGATATGCCCATCGAGGTAAAACCCATCGAGGCTATTCATTCAGCTCAGGTGCTCGTTAAGGTCGGCGATTCGGTGACCACAGATCATATCAGCCCCGCGGGAGTCATTGCGCCGGACAGTCCGGCAGGCAGCTATCTCGGCGAGAAGGGGGTCAAGCGGTTTGATTTCAACTCCTACGGAAGCCGGCGGGGTAATGACCGAATCATGACCCGGGGAACCTTCGCGAACATCAGACTGCGGAACCAGCTCGCGCCGGGAACCGAAGGAAGCTGGACGGTCCATCATCCCTCGGGCGAGCAGATGAGCATCTACGAAGCCAGCCTGAAGTACAAGGAAGCCGGCACCCCGACCATCGTCCTGGCAGGCAAGGACTACGGCATGGGTTCGAGCCGGGACTGGGCTGCCAAAGGGGTGTATCTGCTCGGCGTCAAAGCAGTCATCGCCGAGAGCTTTGAGCGAATCCACAGAAGCAACCTTATCGGTATGGGCGTCCTCCCGCTTATGTATCAACCCGGGGAAACTGCCGAAAGCCTTGGTTTAAACGGTGATGAGCAATTTACCGTACACGTAGGCGACAAGGTACAGCCTAAAGAGCTGATTCATGTGGAAGCCGTGGCTCCAGACGGCAAAAAAACCGAGTTCAAGGCGATTTGCCGCATTGACAGCTCCGTGGAGGTTGAATACTACCGAAACGGCGGCATCCTTCACACGGTGTTGAGGAACTTTATAAAAAACAGCTAGAGTCCGCACAAAATTCTGCCCCGCGGTCCCAAAGGATCGCGGGGTTTTTTACATGCCCAGCATTTCCAGGTTTTTCCGCCGGTGGTATGCCAGGGCGGCGGAGATACAGCAGATCAGGGCTTCAGTCGGAAGGCGTTCTTTTATGTTGAGGAGAATTGCCCGGTTTCCCGAAAATGCCAAAGCGTCGCCGAACACCACGCGAAAGGTGGATACCAGTTTGCTGCCGCAGGAAAAGAACACTCCCAGCACCTCAGGGGTATCTTCCTTCCAGGCAACTCTGACCGGGCTTCCCTCCCGGGTTACAAAGCTCGGCTCGCCCCATTTCAGAAGCTCTTGCACGTCTCCATGCCCGTCCCGGGCAGCGGTTTCATGGATCAGATTTCTGACCTTCTCTGCCATTTTCCCGGCTTGCGGCGGGTAGCTGTCAAATATTTTGCTGATTCTCTTATCCTTCATGACTGCCTCCTGAAAATACCGCCCGGTGGCTCCGGGCGGCGGGTAGTCCTATTGTACGCCGATAACAATTCTGAACTGACTTTCGTCGGGCTTTACATCCTCAAGCCGGTATACTTCATAGTCCACTGCAAAGCGGCGACGACGTCTGAAATCCTCGGAAGCCCAAACTTTCTGCCAGGTCTCCAACCCGATTTTGTCAAATGGCCCCCGGGGAGTTAAAATCTCGAGATATTCACCGGCGGGAACGGTTATGCCGATCATGCCCTCCGGCACTCCGGCGGAGTCGGCGACCCGGGTTCCGAGAAAAAAATTGTAGGGCCCCCTATCATCGCTTTCAATGTCGTGATACACGGCGATAATTTCCTGCTCATCGATGCGATTCGGAATCTGATCGTACATCTTTTCCGTGAGAAATTTTCGCCATAAATCGGGAATCACTCCATCGCCTTGCATCTCGTTGATATTCGATGTTCTGGCTGAGATTCCGATTATGTGCATAGCCTCTTTGTAGGAGGCCCTTCCAAAGTCCTTCAACTCATCAATGTTCTTTTTCATACCCTATCCTCTTATTGCATGTTCTCAAGCTTGATGGTTCGAGGATAATAAAACGGGAAATCAGAATCCTGATAATTTGTGCTGAATGTGAAGGGTTTATTTGATGGGAATGTAAATCTCGGAAACCGGTGATGAGGAGAAGAAACGGTCGTCAAATACATCGAAATCGACGCTGTAGTCCCGTTCATATCCGCCGTTCGGCATCCAGTTTCCGTATATATAATTCCAACCGGCGATTATTTCCTCATCAGAGGAGCCCGGAACAGTGAACACCATGTATTTGCAGGGCTTTACGCTGATAAGCCGATAGGCATTTACATCTTCCGGATCCGACTCGAGAAAACGTCGGGGATCGGAGCCAGCGTTTTTCTGTACCGGACAGCCGAGAAGTATGGTGAAATTTTCTTCGTAATCCCAATCGAAGTACACCCCATAGTTAGCACCTTCGATCCGATTGACGATGTTGCGGTCAAGGCCCTTCCCGTAAAAATCCCGCCATGCCATGGGAACGTCCCGTTCATTGCGCTTGTCCCGCATGCTTGTGCGGTAGGTCTTGCCAAAAAGCGTAATTGACGCCCTGCTTGCCGGATAAAACTCGATATCTCCCTGTTTATATAGCACAGCGGAATTTCTTTCTCGAAGGTCCATCGGGGGAAAGATACGGTGCTCAAGCCGCTGCTTTACCTCGCTCGGCGAGAAGCCGTACTCCGCCTGGAAGGCACGGGCAAAGGCCTCGGGCGACCCGTACTGATATTTGAGCGCCACATCGATTACCCTGGCTCCCTTCATCAGGAGTTCGGACCCGGCTTCCGCCAGCCTTCGGCGCTTGACATATGCATACAATGAGTATCCGGTCACGAGCCTGAAGATTCGCTGGAAATGCCAGCGCGACTGGAATGCCGCCCGGCTGACATCTTCAATGGTAAACGGCTCGCAAAGGTTATTCTCCACGAACTCCAGGGCCCTGTGTATTGCGGCGTAATAATCGACCATACAGAATAAGCTTAGCGGTTTTTTCGCGTAATGTCTTATTCCGTTGGTAGTGCCCCGAAAACAGCTGATTTAAATTAGCTATACATTTTCCGGGACAGGATTTACCTGCCGTTCTTTGGCTGTGTTGCCACAATAAAAAAAAAGCAGTTTTTCTCGTCCTGACTGTAATTATTCTCGACTATTGGGCAAGTATACCGGTAAGCAGATATGAGAAAATACTTTCGAAATGATAATCAGGCCGACGGGAGCACTGCCTTGAACTACCTTTTTGAAGAATACGGGAGGCGAATGTACACTTACCTCCGTTACCATTGCAGTTCCCCGGAAGAAGCGGAGGATCTCACCGGAGATGTTTTTGAACAGGCCTTGAGATCTTTCGGCTCATATGATCCGACAAAGGGATCTGTTTCTTCATGGCTATACGGTATTGCACGACACCGCCTCGCCCGTCATCGGCTTACATCAAAGCATGATTCTAATCGGAGAGAGTATGTCGAAGAAAAGGTCATTGCCAAAACACTTACTCCTGAAGAAAAGGCAGTGTTGTCCGAGAGGCAGCTGATGGTGATAGAGGGAATGAAGCAACTGCCAGGTCAAATCAGGGATGCCGTGGCAATGCGGTTTATGGCAGGGCTGACGAACAGCGAAATATCAAAAATAACCGGTATTTCCCCAGCTCATGTGGCCGTGCGTGTTCATAGGGGTCTTCGGGCATTGCGAAAAAAATTTAGATCGGAGGAAAACGATGAAGGAATACAAGGCGGAAGCGGCCGATAAATCTGCAGGTAAACACTCGGGATTCACCGGTGCCGCCCGTGTGAAAGAGATATTAGGAGAAACCTATCTGGATATGCCGGGTCAGTTGGCAAGACTCGATTCCCGCTTAACCATTTCACAGTTGCCCAAGGCTCCGGCGGATGCGGTCTTTTCCCGGAAGCAAAAACGTCACAATATCTTCCGGCCCCGCTTGGGCATTGCCGCTGCATTGGCTGCGGCAATGATTATATTTAGCATAGAGCCACTCAGGATAGCCGGTCAGGACGCTATCCGTCTCGTCCTGGAGCGGCTTTTTCCAAGAACGCAGGAGGCAAAAATCTCCATCGACAGCCCCGATTCATTTTTCGAAGCCGGGCTTTTTTATGAAAATCCAGAGCAATTTTCTGAAAGTCTTCCCTTCACCCCCCGCCTTTGGAAGGACTACCCCGAGGGTTCATACTCCATCGGTTACGAGTATCTGGAAGATAGACGGATAGCTGTTCAATGGTATAACGGACCCACTGCCTATGTGCGGATATCTCAACAGCCCCTTGAATATGCCCAGGGCGAAAGCCTTCTTTCTTACCCCTTTAACTTTGTTATTCCAGCCGATGCGCTGACCGAAAGGGTAAACCTCGGCGAATTCGAGGCAGAACTTGTCCGGGGGATGTGGGTCACTTCCGTACATGCTGGAAACGATAGCGAGTACCGTTGGGATTCTGGCTTTTGGGCATGGACGCTCCGCTTCGCTGATTTCCAGTTCATCTTTGAAATCATGATCATGCCGAATGCAGCGAGCGAAGAAATAAACATGCGGGAATACATACAGGAAATCGCCAGGAATATTACCGGCTCAACGACATAACCCGCGTAGAGTCTGGGTCAATGGGGTAACTTGAAAATCGAGCCTTCGCGCTGATAGCCAAGCTTCACGTAGTATGGGTCCACATCGCTCATCACAAAAACATCGTAACCGGAAAACTTCGCTATCAGGGGAGCCATCAATCTGCGCCCGAGATTTTGACCCCGGTAGTCACGGCGGACCAAGAGGTCGCAGACATAGATATAAAACCCGAAGTCTTCGATTGATCGGCTAAACCCTACGATAGCACGCGCATCTTCGGCGACAAATGTAATTGATTTTTCCAAAGATTGCTTGTATGCGTTTCGATGTCTCTTATCATGGTAGCAGGACCACTCGTCGCCTTCCGATTGCAGAAGGGCCAGTATAGCGGGAAAATCGCGGTCTGCAGCGTATGGACGCACAATCATAGGGGCTGTCCACGATCCTAAAAATAGTAAAAAAGTACGGTTTGGGCGATGAACAGCAGGGCGGCCAGTACGATGCCGATGAGGAAAAACCGGTAGCTTGCCGCCAGATGCCGATATTTCTGGTTCTTGAGGACCATTCCGATCTGATAGATCTCCTTCACCTGGGTCTCGTAGGTTTGCTTATCGTTTTTCATCACATCTTCCATTGCACTGTAGTATTCCTCCAGGCTGAGATTGGTAAAATGCCCGAAAAACAGCGGATTGAAGTTTGCATCGAGCGATAATTTGCGCTTGCTGGAAGTAAAGCGCGGCTTGACGGCCATAACCGCGGAAATCAGGGAAAGAAAGGAAAAAACGAACAGCGCGAGAAAGCCCCAAAATAAATTCTGCTGCTTAAAATTCGCAAATGAGAATGTCAGGAGGATACTGCTGGCGGCAATAATAATGTTTGCCTTTTGATCCGCCATAATGCTGAGGCTGACATGATGTTGCTGGGTGGTCCGAAGCAAATAACTAACCGCATTGCTTTGCTTGATTTTTTCAAAACTCATTTTTCCCTCTTTTTCTTACAATTTGGGTCAGCTTATACAATAATAGAATAGGATTAGGAGATGGAGTTGTCAATATTCCGGAGAAAAGCTCAGACTTGGTTCAGTATTTCCTTGTTTACCGTGATTGTTAGTGTGTGCGCAGCTGCCGAATCGCTTTACTACTTCAGCCCGGAGGACGTCACTGTCGTCCTAGCCGGCGGGTCGGGACCCCTTGACGCCGTTATCTGGGTAGGTGGGGAAGCCGATAATCTGGGACCTGCAGCAGTGTCGGGATTGTTTGTTGAGGATGAAGTGGTCTACGCATCGGGTCGCCGCGGTCTTTTAAACCGGGCTGTAGTCTGGCAGAACCAGGAGCATCGGCGATTGACCGGGGGAGGGGCGGTTGTCAATGACATATGGGTGCTCGACGGAAGGGTTTATGCCGTCGGCAGCGTGGGCCTTCCGGAACGGGCCGCATACTGGATTGATGACCGGATGTTCTTTCTGGAAGAGAACAATGCGGTATCGCTTCAGATCGCAGTTAGCAACAATCGGGTCTACACCGCGGGAAGCTCCGGTGATCTGGCATACCCCGGCATATGGATTGACGGCAGCTGGCAACCCCTCGAAGAGCGCAATGCGGTAATTTCCGATCTGTTTGTTGAAAACGATGTAGTCTACCTGGTAGGAGAGTACGGTCTAAATGCCCGGGCGGCATTGTGGATCGACGGCCGCATGCAGCTTATTGAAGACAGCGCAGCGGTCATCACCCATGTGTTTGTCGAAGATTCAATGGTCTACATGGCGGGATTTTCCGGACCCCAAAGCATAGCGGCCTACTGGGTCGACGGTCGGCGTTTTGACTTGCCTGAGGACAGCGCCTTGATAAGCGATATCTTCGTACTCGACGGCAGGGTTTACCTCAGCGGGGAGCACGGTTTGACAGGAAGGCCCTGCTTCTGGGTTGACGGCAGGCGCTACGATGTTTCCGACCCCAATGCGGTAATCAGTCATATTTTTGCATATAGTGCACGATAGGACGGCACACACTCCCCAAACTCCGTCTGTCTATGTGGCGAACGCCGCCTCACCGCTTTGAACCCGCCACAGGGCTTCATATATTCCCTGAAGCTTCACAAGCTCCTTATGGGTACCCTGTTCGGCCAGCCGGCCCTGTGAGAGGACAAAGATCCGGTCCGCATGCCGAATGGTGCTGAGACGGTGGGCAATGACGATGGTCGTTCTGCTATGGGCTATGCGGGCCAGGCTTTTCTGGATTGCCGCTTCGGTTTCGTTGTCGACGCTGGAGGTTGCTTCATCGAGCATAAGAATCGGGGCGTCTTTTAACAGGGCACGGGCGATACTGATCCGCTGGCGTTGGCCTCCCGAAAGCTTCTTTCCCCGTTCCCCCACCACCGTATCGTAGCCGTTGGCAAATTCGCTGATAAAGTCATGGGCTTCAGCCATGCGGGCTGCTTGAATTATCTGTTGTTCACGTGCTTGGGGGCTGCCGTATGCAATGTTTTCCCGAATGCTGCCGTGAAACAGGAAGACGTCCTGGCTCACCAAAGCGATGGCCCGGGACAGGTCGGCCAGCCGGTAATCCCGCAGGTCATGTCCGTCCAGCCGAATTGATCCTGAGCTAACATCGTAAAGTCGCAGAAGAAGCTTGATGAGGCTTGTCTTGCCCGCGCCCGTCGGGCCCACAATGCCTACCGTCCAGCCCGGAGCAATTTCCATGTTGAGATTATCAAGTACCCTCTCCCCGGAAGAGTACGAGAAACTGACTCCTTCAACGGTGAAATGACCTCGGGTATCTTCCGGAGAAAGGCTCCGCCGCCCGTCAACCAGATGCTCCTCCACATCCAAAAGCCCCATAATGCGGTTTACGCTGGCCATGGCCCTCTGATAAAGGTCGAAAGTCTGCCCCAGCCTGGTGAGGGGCCAGAGGAGCCGCTGAACGATATAAATCATCATGCTGTACAGTCCGACGGCCGTGGCTCCATCCAAGGCCTGGAAGCCTGCCATGAGCATTATCGCCAGAAAGCTCGCGAGAATTATCATCCTAATCATCGGGATAAATGCGCTTGAGAGCCGGATGGTGGAAATGTTCGCCAGGCGGTAGGAATCAGACAGATTGCCGATTCGCTTATTCTCTAGTTCTTCCGTACCATAGCTCTTGATGGTGGCCATTCCCTGGATATTATTTGCCAGCTGACCGCTTATCTCACCCGCTGAATCCCGCACGTTCCGGTATCGCGGCTCAAGAAATCTCTGGAACCACACGGACGCCCACACGATAAGAGGAATCGGGAGCACAGCTATCCATCCGATACCCGGCGCCACCACCAGATACATTCCGCCGATTACTGCTATGGTCGTCAACACCTGGATGATGTCGTTGGCCCCGACATCAAGGAAGCGTTCGAGCTGATTCACGTCATCATTGAGAATGGTGATAAGCTGGCCCGTACTCTTGTCCTCAAAATACGCGTAGCGCTGATTCTGAAGCTGCCTGTAGGCGTCTCTTCGTATGTCGTGCTGCGTCTGCTGGGCGAGATTTTTCCATGCCAGGGAAAACAGATATTCAAACACCGATTCCAGTATCCATACCAGGGCGGTGATGGCCGCGAGGATGATTAGCTGACCCCGCGGGTCGGGAAAACCGAAACCAGAGAGGAAGCTGTCTTCGCCGTTGACCACCACATCAATTGCGAATCCGATGAGGGCGGGCGGGGCAAGATCGAAGAGTTTGTTTAATACCGAGAACGCGCTTGCGGTGATAATCCGCGTGCGCTTCGGCCGAAGGTACTTCCAGAGCCTGGAAAGAGGGGGTTTCGGTGATTTCATATGTCTAAAATCTACGGATTTGCCTGCTTCCTGGCAAGTGCCCTCTTTGAAGCATTATAGTTGTCCATGTGCACTCAGACACTGGGGAATTGACCGGAGCTACCATGAAAACAAAGAACAGATGGCTTCCAGCCGCCCTGTTACTGGCAGCGGCAATGGCAGGACTTTTAGGTTTGAGGCAGTCGGGAGCCGTAAATCCATTCAACAGTACGTTTAGCTACGATTATCCGGTTTATGCCACCGGGGATGATTCGGGAAACATCTACGCCATCGATACTTCATTGAGAAGGGTGTCAAAGGTCAATTCAGAGGGGCTTCTGGAGTATTCAATTGCAGGAGGCCTCCGGGACGGGTCTTCCTTTTTCTATGCCAACCAGATCGCCGTGAGTCCCGGCGGAAAGCTCTTTATTGTTGATGAACTGCGCGACCAGGAGGGCTTTTACGTCCTCAGGGAGAGAATCCTTCTAGTGGATGGACAGGGGAAATTTCTCGGAGAGTTGTACAGCATTGAGCACCCCGAAGGCCATCATGACCCGACACTTGTTCAGCGGGGCCGGATAATCTCACTCGAAGCCGTCGGCGAGAGCATTCTTGATGTGGCGATACTCATGGAGGATCGCCTGGATGTTGTCAGAATAGAATACTCTGCAGATAAAGGCGGGAACATTGGCGAACACAAAATCGCCGCCTCTTATCCCTTTCCCGATGCCCTATTATATGTCGCCGATGTCAGTCTTGCTCCCGGCGGTTTAACTTTGGCAAGTTTACGAAACGGCCTCATCCTTGAACTGGATGAAAGCGGCGACCACAGGCCGCGCTTCGACGCAGGAGAACACCGGATGAGGACGGGAGAACTCGTGGTGCCATGGGAAGTAGACCGGGCGCCGAACGGCAGAGTCTATTTTGTCGATCTCTAAAACCGATCAATCCGAAATGACAACGGCGACGTCGTTGTAAACCGTGAAATAGTCTCTGAGAGATCAGATTCGCCAGGGCTTAACAACTACAATTACTACCGCCTGGACGTAAACGCTTCGGGAAGGGTTTTTGTCCCCGTCGATTCGTCTCTCATCGTCATGAACGGCGCGGGAGGGGTTTCAATCATCTCCGGCGCCCGGATGCCGAACGGCCGCATCATCAAGGCCTTTTTCTGGTGGCTTTCTCTTGCCCTGGGTGTCGGGGCAGGGCTCGTGCTGCTTCGGTATTGCTACGTCGTTGTCCTTGGAAAAAACTTCCGGCGCTTGTTATTAATGCAATCCTGGTGCTCCTTCTTCTGGGTATTGTCGGCGGGATGAGCACATTTTTTCTCATCCGGAATTTCAATGAGCGATACACGGAGGCTTTTTTTGCTCAGATTTCCAACATGATTCAGGTCATTCCCCTGGTTGTTGACGGCGATGCAATGGAGCGCATTGATTCTCTCGATGATTTCGGCCGCGATGACTATATGAAGATCAGGAGCAATCTCTTAGATGCATTTAACCGCAACAGGGACGACTGGAATCGGGGCTATTATTTTGCCCTGTATCGTATAATCGATGAGCGATTATACGGTTTTATGTACATGAACGGCGCCATCGGCATGTACCATCCCTTCGACTGGCTGACGGGAGATGAAGATCCGGGGGTCTATGATTTGGCCTGGCAGGGTGAGATTGCCAGCGAAATGGTTACCGACATATCCGGCGACTGGATTTACGGGGTAGGACCGATCTATAACAGATCCGGAGATGTGGTCGGGCTTTTTGAGACCGGAACCGATCTTTATGCCTTGAACCTGGAAAACCAGCGGGTAATCCGAGACCTTATCTGGGAGCTTATTACCCTGTCCGTCATTTTGCTGCTGCTCCTGGCGGAAATCAGCACAGTCGCCGCCATCAGGAGGAGAAGACACGCCCGGCTTCCCCGCGGTGCAGATGACAAGGGGTTCAGCGATGCCGATATGGCGCGTCCGTTGTCATTCCTCCTCTTTTGTGCCGTGGGGCTTTCAACCGCCTTCCTGCCCATTCTGTCCCGCGATCTTTCCAGCGCCGGCATAGAAACCCTTGGCGGTTGGCTTATAGCCATGCCGTTGTCGGCGGAAATGGGCTTTTTTGGATTGGCAATGCTTATTTCTCCAGCTCTAACCCGGCGAGGTGGTTGGAAACCCTCCTTTTTTCTTGCGCTGCTTATTGCCGCAGCCGGTCTGGTGTTCTCCGCATTTCCAGGGTCGTTGGGTCGTTTTATTATGGCCCGTTCGCTTACGGGTTTTGGAACCGGCATCGGATATCAGTCTTTGAAGAGCCTCATCGACGCAGAGGCCCGGCGGATGCAGCAAAAAGCTTCCCTGTTACTTTTTTACCGCGGTATGATAGGCGGAATCAGTGTGGGACTCATTCTCGGAGCTTCGCTGTCGGAGATTCTGGGTTATCAAAATGTATTCCTGGTCGGGGCGGGGTTGCTGGGCCTGACTGCAGCCGTCACTGGGTATTTCTACCGGAACCTCCGATATGTATGGACACTCCCCCGCGGCGAAAACAAGGAACCGGGCGGTAATCCACACTCTCTTATAAAATCGACAAGAATGTTGCTGCACATCGGGCTGCTTGCGCTGCTGGCATATGCGGCGGCTTCATATGTGCGTTTTTACTTCCCCTTGTTCGCCAGCGAAAGGGGATTAGGAGTCGCGGAAATCGGACGGCTTATGACAGCCAATGTGCTGCTCATCGTCAACTTCGGTCCGGCGGCCTCCCGCCTTATTGTCGATCGCTTCGGAAAGCAGATCGCTCTTGTACTCTCCGCCATACTGTGGGCGGCAGCCCTATCCGTCGCCGGGGGCAGCAACGGTCTCTTGACTGCGGGGATAATCCTGCTGGTAATGGGCCTGATTGAAGGAGTTTCCATCGGTGCCCAGAATGCGGCGTACTTCGAAAGAAGGGCGGTTCTCCAGACCTCAGACGCCGATGCCCTTCGGATGTATGAGACATTCGGCAAGTTTGCCGAATCCGCAGGACCTGTAATCTTCGCTATCTTTCTGCTTGCAGGGCAGCTGACCGGATTAATTGCCCTTGCAATCGCCGTGCCGGTTTTTGCCATAGCCTGGATTCTGATTCTCAAATTCCTGAAGTCGCCAGAGTAAATGCCTGCGGCGTTTATTGCTCAGTGTGATCGATGAGCCGAATGCTCATCCAGGAACCCCGGGTGAATCGGAGGGCCATGGCAACTCCCAGGCAGATTACAAAGGCGATAAAAACAACCCACATCCTCAAAGGGGGTATCCGCAGCTGCCGAATGAGGATGATGGCCGCCAGGGCATATATCCAATGAAGGATTACCGAGACCCACATAACCCAGCGGGTATCGCCGGCACCCCGCAGCGCGCTGGCGAAAATCAATTGGCTCATATCCGCAAAGGTATACAGGGCGGCCAGCTGCAGCATGCGAACCGCAAGCTCGAGATACTGTCCGTCCCCCGAGTCGAAACTTGCGCTAAAAACCGCAACCAGCGGCCTTGCTGCAAAAATGAAGAGCAACATTATCCCCAGGGCGTATATCAGGCTCAATGACCAGGCCTTCATTCCGGCCTTTTTCGCCGTCTCCGGTTTTCCGGCTCCCATGTATCGTCCGACAATGGATGTTGTGGCAAAGCCCAGTCCCAGCATGGGAATAAAGGCGACCATATCGTAGTTAAAGGTAATGGTTACAGCCGCCGCCACACCGACCCCGTAGGAATGCAGCAGCTGGAGGCCGATGTTAAACGCCATGACATTCAGAAACATTTCCACCCCGGCAGGCGCGCCAAAGCGCATCAGGCTGGCGAGGATCTTCCGGTCGAATTTCCAGCTCTGCACAGTCCTGTGCTGCCGATACTCGCTGTTATGAAGGTAGGCTGCGAGCAAAATAGCGATTGTCAGGAAGGCCCCTCCCAGGGTTCCCAGGGCGGCTCCGCGTATCCCCATGGCCGGTAACCCGAGCTTTCCGAATATGAGGAGGTAGTTTAACGGCACGTTCACCGCCATGCCCGCCAGATTGGCCCAGAGCACGACCCGGGTTTTGCCGATTCCGATAAAGAACCCGGAAAACGTGCTGCGGAAAAAGGCGAATATCGAGCCGAACATCAGGAGTGAAAAGTAACTGTACTCCGTCGCTATCTGGCCCGCGCTGTGCCCGGCCCACAGGAATGTCATTCGTCCCAGGGGAATCAGCGCGAGGGTAAGGGGATAGGCTGCAATTGAAAGGATTAGCCCCTGGGTAACAGTTCTCACCCCCCGGTGAAGCTTGCCGGCGCCGTAGTACTGGGCAACAAGGGCATTGCTGTAGCCGATCAGTCCGATAAAAAAGCTTTGAAAGACAAAATTCGACAGGCCGCCGGACATGGCCGCCGCCAGGGCTTCCATGCTGACAAATGAGAGGAAATAGCGGTCAGCAAGCATCATAAAGGTTTCCGATGCCTGTGAGACAACCATGGGAAGGGCGATTGCCAGAATCTCCCGGTAGCCGATCCGGGAATCGATTTTTGTCATGTCGGCTACTATAGGGGTCAGTAATCCGCATGTCCAGTACCGATGCATACCGGCTTTTATAGTCCGGTGCCGGGGAGCATCAGATTCCCCGGGCTTCCTAACCGCCGCACTTCTGCTTTCCCGGAACCGAGGTGCCGGGTATACTGGGGATATGGATGAACGGTATCAAAGCGAGTATGAGCTGATCCAAAAAACCGGGGAACGCCCGCTGACTCCCGCCGACCTGCGCGAGACGTTTACCTCCCTCAATGTAGGCCCGGGCAGCCGCATCATACTTCATGCGTCCCTCAAAAGGGTCGGGTGGATAGTGGGCGGAGCCAGAACAGTGCTCGAAACATTGATGGAACTCATCGGACCTTCTGGGCTTTTGGCCATGCCGTCTCACAGCGCCGAAATCGGCGATCCCAATGATTGGGAAAATCCTCCGGTGCCCGAATCATGGATTCCGGTAATTATGGAAACGATGCCGCCCTATGACCCTCGCTGGTCCGCCGCCTCCCGACTCGGTGTGGTGGCGGAGCTCTTTCGAACTCTGCCCGGGGTGTATCGAAGTTCCCATCCCCAGCTTTCCCTGGCCGCCTGGGGCCGGGGCGCTCAAGAGCTCGTTTCCAAACACCCGCTTGATTTCGGAACCGGCGACAATAGCCCCTACGGCGGATTGTACGCCCTCAACGCCAGAATACTGCTGTTCGGCGTAGATTTTTCCAACTGCAGCATGCTTCATCTCGCCGAATACCGGGCGAGCTGGCCGGGAAAGGAGCTTGAAGAGAGCAAAATTCCGGTTTCCCGGGATGGAAACAGAACCCAATGGGGTGTAATGAAGGATTACTCATACGACGATGATGACTTTGCGGCTATCGGACGGGCATACGAGGAGGGCGGCGGCAAAGGTTTTGCCCGCGGGAATCTCGGGTTCGGGCAGGTTTTGGCGGCAGACAGCCGCCCGCTTGTGGATTTTGCCGTTGAATGGATGGGCTCACACCGCCGGAAGCCGGCGGCTGACTGAACAGGTCTATTTCCGGCGGCGGACCTTTACATCGGCGCCGCCGAGCAGGGCTATTCCCTGAATCCGCACCGACGGCGCGCCGGGATGGTCGTTGTCATTCTGGACCCCTTTGGGTGAAGAGAATCCTCCAAGAATGGCAAAGCCTCCGACAGAGTAGTTGACCCCTTCCGGTAGTATGATATCCACCCCGCCGAACACCGCCACCACATCGATGACTGTCTCTCCCGGCGGGAAAATGGCCTTTCGCAGGTCGAGTTTTACTCCGCCGAACACCGAAATGCAACTCACCTTCGGGGCCACCTTTATTCTGCCATTGGTGTCTACCCCTGAGAAAATAGCGATTTTATCCATGCGCTGGGGATATGAACCGAAGTTTATCAGGTCGCCGGCCGTCGGTGAAACGTACTCGCCGGGAACCTCGTTCCTTACAGGCTCACGGTTGGCGACGGTGGGAAGGTTCATTTTCTGAGCCAGAAACGACAGTTCATCAATGCTGTTCGCCCCGTTGACGTCTTCGACGGCGCTTTCATACACTTCCATGGAAATGCTGTCGCTGGAAAATCTTCCGGTCAGCTCCTCGATGAGCGTCGATTTCCTGTTTTCAAGTTCATATTCAGCCTGACTCATTCCTCACACCTCGCTACGAAGATAAAAAAGTATAGCATAGCCCTTCGAGCTGTATAACCCGCAAGCCGGGGAACACTGTTCCTAAAATCAGTACACAAAGCGGACGCCGCTGCGTATGCTGTATCCGCCCAGGCCAAAATGGGGGAACACGTCGCCGGCTTCGCCGATCCGTCCAATCACATCCAGGTAGGCGGAAAAGCCCTGGAAGACCGCGAAACTGGCGCCGCCATAGACCAGTGCGGAGAGGTCGACGGGACTGATGATGCTGCGGACATAGCTCGTCACAATCTGGCCGAATCCAAGGCCGAGTTCCGCAAAAGCGAACAAGCCGTAATCCCGCTCCCCGGCCTCTTCGGCCATGACCCCCGAAGGTTTGAATAAGCCTTCGAAGCGGAGATTCATGCTGACCTGCCTGCCGACATTGGGAAGTCCGTAGAATCCGCCGCTGAACAGCAGGCCGTCTATCAGCTCCGATCCCTCGGGAAGCCCTTCCGGGAAGGAACTGAGAGAAATACTGTCTTGCGGCAGGGCGAGGCTGGAGGAAACATGCCAGTTGATGCCCGCTCCTCCCTGAAGACTGAGATACGCGCTATGGTTTGCCCGATTACCGGAATAAAAGTACCCGGTTTCCACGGCGGTGTCGAAGAGCTTATCAATTTCGAACCCGAGGCGCACACCGGCTCCGCTATCCTCAATATCCGGAAAGCTGGCGGGATCGGCGGGATTAAACACCGCCGCATCAATCATCGCCGGCATGACGACGGCTTCCAGGAAGGCGAAGCGGCCAAGGGGAAAATATACGGCGCTTAGCCAGCTGCTTTCGCTTCGGTACTCTTGTGCGCCCAGGTTGATGTTGAGATCGGAGGAGCCCATGAGCACATCCGCGGCATTAAATACCAGCCCCTCGCCCCAACTCAACCGCGTTTTGCCGATGGTAAATCTGAAATTTTCAAAACGGGAGCGCAGGTACGCCCTGTCGATGCTCAGGGCGTAGCTGTAGCCCAAATCTGCGCTGATATCGAGATATGCCCTGACATTGCGATTACCCACCGAGTCAATGCGGATTTCCCCGAGCCCGGCTGGAAGCAGGGCGCTGTCAAAGTTTTCCGGATCGGGATTTATCAGCATGGTGTAATAAAGGTCGAGGACCACCGCCGTCCGGGTTTCTCCGCTGAGGACGGGGGCAAGCAGCAGTGTCATCAGAATGACAAGCATAACTCTGCCCCAAAACCCGGAGGGTCCGAGGGAGCGCTTTACCACGTGAGATTCTCCCGGGAAAAGAAATCCATATCGATGTCGATATTGACATCTATTTCATCAATGATGAATTCCGTCGAGGAATTCCGTTTGAGCATGTCCTCTACCCTGATGTGCACGGGGAATACGTATCCGTCCTGATCATCAAACTCCAGTACCCGCTCAACCTTCAGAAGCCGGTTGCTCAAGGAGTACATCTGACTCTGAATTCCGTTCCCGCTGGATTTATCAATCCATATTGTCTGCCTGGGGTAGGGTACCGACGTTCGCCGTGCGACCAGCTCGATGACCCAGCTGTCGTCTCCTGCGAGAATTTCACTTCGGAAGGCCGCCACGCTGTAATCGTCCAGCAGGGATTTTCCGCCGGTCATATCCTCATAACTGACGTCGGACCCGAGGATTCCGTCCCTCAGGGCCGATCCCGATAAGCGGATTTCCTCCTCGGCATCAGGGTAGTAAATGTACAGATCGTCTTCGCTCCGCAGGATTTTCTGTCCCAGTTCCTCGACGCTGGTGAACTCGATGAGGCTGTAATCGCTGCCGAGGCTCCAGCTATCGAAGGTGCTTACTTTCTCTCCGAATCTGTCATTGATTATCATTCGCCCCCGGAGGAAGGCGGAGGAAAATACTTCCCGGCCTTCCATCTCCCGGATTATGCCCTCAGCTTCGGGGAACTGGGCCCACACAGCGGCAGAGCCGATGATCAATATTGCTATAATCAGCACGGATATTCTGGTTTTCATGAATGCTCCTTGTATCAAATATATCGCAGAGCTCAGTAGCTCTTCATCGCTTCCACGGGTTTCACCGCGGATGCCCGTTTCGAGGGAATCATGCTGATCGCCGATGCGACAATTATGCCGCTCACGGTGGCGAAGATCACATTAAAAAGTGTCAGCTTGGGATAGACGACCCCGGACAGTTCGAAGTCCACGCCCTCCATTGCGGCTGACAGATCAATTCCCGTCCGTTCCAGCACGATTGTCAAGGCCGTACCCGCAAGCGCGCCGAAAATACTTCCGATTGCCGAGATGTACATGGACTCCAGCAGAAACATTTTGACGATGTCACGGCTGTCCATTCCCATGCTCGCCAGGGTGCCGATTTCCTTTGTGCGCTCGAATATGGTCATCATGATGGTATTGATGATAACTGTGGATGCCAACACGTAGAATACCAGGCCGATTATGTAATATGCCGTCTGAGCTATGACCAGGAAAACATAGGATGAGGGGATGTCGTTCCACACTTCCGCCTCTACTGCCGCTTGGCCGCTTTGCTCGAGAATGCGGGTAACCGCATTCCTCGCGTCTCTGGCGCTGACCCCCGGGGCGGACTGAAGCACCAGATCCACTGCCCGGTCACCGGTCCTCAGGAAACGTTGGGCGGTCTCCAGAGGCAGATAGAACTGGCCGTCGATGTCGTTAAGGGGAAAGTCGGCGATGCCGCTGACCGTAAATGTCATGCCGTTGCTGGCCCTCCGAAGGGTGGTGCTCACCGAGGTGAACTTCTCCCCGATTCCCAGCCCCAGATTCTCAGCCGCCCGTCGTCCCAGCAGGACCTGGGTGCTTCCCGCAGCGGGCAGCCTGCCTTCGCTGAGGAAGTCCGCCACGCCCATCATGTCGTTTTCAAAATCTATTCCCATGCCAAGAAGCGGGGTGGTTTCGCCGTCCTGAAAAACCCCGGTGGGGAAATAAATCCGTCCGCTGACATTGGTGAAATTGCCGCTCAGACGGATTTCGTCCATAACCTGCGATGCGTTCTCGATGCTCAGGTGCAGGGGGTTCAAATGGGCGTTTTTATCATAATCGCTGTGGCGCACCCGAATTTCGCCCATGTAGAAGTGCTTCATGTTGAAGGCCATGTCCTCGCTCATTCCCGCAAGGAGCGAAAAAAGCAGCACGATGGTCATAGCGGCAATACCGATGGCCGTGGCCGATAGTGCAGTTCGGCGGCCGTTGCGGCGGATGTTCCGCCAGGCCATTGTTCGAAGTTTCATTCCTTTCCCCTATGTGTCTGATCGAAGGCAGTCGGTAACCTTCATCTTTAATGCCTGGCGGGTGGGTATAAGCGACACCGCCATCGCCATCACAACCGAGCTGACAAAGGCTAAAACGAAGGTATCGGCCTTCCATATCCCCCGAAAAACCGCGGAAATCCGGTAACCGATGTCCATTTGGCGAATTATCATGCCAAAATCGATACCCACATCGACAATAAACCAGGTCAGTAGTCCTCCCATGGCCAGTCCGATGACGCCGCCGATTACTCCGATGCCTCCGGCCTCCAGAGTGAAGGATGCGACGATTTCCCAGTTTTTCATTCCCATGGCCCGCATCATTCCCAGTTCACGCCGCCGTTCGTACATTGCCATCAACATGGTGTTCGTTATGCCCACAAGGGCGATAAGCACAACCAGTGAAAGAACGATTTTCGATCCGCCCTGCTTGGAGGCCGCGAGAGCGAGATAGTCGGCGCCCAGGTCTTCCCAGCTCATCAGGCTGTGACCCGCCGCCAGGCCTCCCAGGGCGAGGCGAACCTCTGCTGCGTTCTCTTCGCTGCCCGCGGTGAGGGGAAACGCCGTATCTATCTGGCCGGCAGCGCCGTTCAGTTGAAGGTAGGTATCGGCAAAATCGTGATCAACCAGCAGGGTTGCCCGGTTTATCACCGGATTTCCGGTGTTTATCATTCCGATCACCTCCAGATCCAGGGTTTGAAACGCTCCGTCCCGGGTCCGGGTTACCACGGTCACCGGATAGCCAAGCTCCGCACCGATATCCTCGGCTAACCAGGAGCCGAGAATCACCCCCGGTTCGCCGGAGATAAACCAGCGGCCGCCGTCTTCTATGGCATCAGCCATAGGGAATACCTCTGGGTCGCGGAGGGAATCAACGGCCATGAGGCGAACCTGCATCGAGCCATCTTCGGGGAAGGGGTCCTGATACACTATGAGCTCGCCGGTAAACGCCGTGCGTTTGGCTGCAGAGATGTTCGCGTCTTCCAGGGCGGCCACCAGACTGTCGGGTTCCTCTATGAGGTTTTTGAGGTTAATTCTTTTCCAGTCCTCGGCTTTCTCTTCATCGTATACCCGCACCGATCCGGTTTCATACCAGATCAGATTTCGCTCGGAATCCCTCTCGGCTCCGGCCAGCATGCTATCCACGAAAATAAACAGACCCAGGCCGAAGGCGATGGCCGAGGCGGTGATTACCGTTCGCTTTCCGTGACGGGCGAGATTTTTCCACGAAAGAATCAGAAGATATTTCATGGTTTCTACCTCTTTTTATCGCTCTGAATTTCGCCGTCATGGAGCATTACCAGGCGGTCGGCGAATTCCATGACCATTCTATCGTGGGTGCTGAAGATAAAGGTGGTGTCGAATTTCTCATCCATTTTTTTCATGAGATCGAGAATATCCTTGCCGGTTTCCGAATCCAGATTCGCCGTCGGTTCGTCGGCCAGTACTATGGACGGCTCCTTTATGAGGGCCCGGGCGATGGCGACCCGCTGCTGCTGGCCTCCGGAGAGTTTGCTCGGCCGGCGGTTTTCCATTCCCGAGAGCCCCACATCCGACAGCAGGGCCATAACCCGTTCTTTTATTTCTTTCTCCGGAACCTGGAGTAAATTCAGCGCCAGAGCGACGTTCTCATAGGCGCTGAGAACCGGTATCAGGTTAAAAGACTGAAATACGAATCCCAGCTTGTCCCGCCGGAAGCCCGCGAGCTTACCGTGGGCGATGGCCGTCACTTCAGTGCCGTCAATGGTAACGCTGCCCTTGTCGGCGGTGTCGATGCAGCCGATGATGTTCAGCAACGTGGTCTTTCCCGAGCCGCTGGGGCCGGCTATCGACAGGAACTCTCCCTGTTCGATATCGAGACTCACGCCTTTCAGGGCTTTTACCTCGGTTTCTCCGGTTTGGTAGGTGCGGTGAACGTCTTTAATTGAAATCATGTAATCCTCCTGGGTAAAACTCGAATTCTCTGCCGACACGGCTCCGGCTTGCCTGCCCGCGAGCTGCATTCCGGCTGTGGCTGGTCGGCGGACCCGCCTGCCGGCAGGTTGCGGGTCCGCTATTGCTGCCCGCTCGGACCTTGCCGGCTTTGCAATAAGCCTAGGTATTTTTTCCGGCGCCATCGCTGCCGGTCGCCGGTTTCTCCGGATTGGCGGCAGTGCTTTCCGCTGCGGGTTTGGGGGCCGATTGGGCCGGCCGCGAATCCTCCGGGCCTCTTGCAGCGGCGCTGTTCCTCCGATGGCCTTCGGCAAGACTGCTGACTCCCATCACCGAACCGAGATTCATGTTCTCCAGGGCGCCCGAGGGCAGCAGAACCAGGCTGCCGTTGTTTTTTATGCCGTCGTAGACCATGTTCATCGCCCGAAGATTAAGAGCCTCGGGGCTTCCCCGGTACACTTCGGCGGCCATCGTAAAGTGATCGGCCACCTCCCTCTCGGCCTTTGCCAGGAATAGCCTGGCCTCCTTCTCTCGTTCAGCCTGGGCTTGTTTGGACATGACGTCTTCAAGCTCGGGGGGCAGGACGATGTCGGTAAATTCCACGCTTAAGATGGTGATTCCCCAGGGGTTGGTCTTGGCATCCAGTATGGTCTGGATTTCCTTGTACAGTGTTTCCCGTTCGGACAGCAGGGTGGTGAGGCTGTATTTCCCGATGCTGTCCCGCAGAGCCGTCTGGGCCGAAAGGGTGACCGCCTCCAGAAAGTTTTCCACCTCAAGGATGGCCTTTCTTGCATCCCATATCATCCAGAACGCCAGAGCATCCACGTGAACCGGCACGGTATCCCGGGTAAGGATTTTCTCCGCGGAGAAGTCGGTTACCCGGATGCGGGTATCCACGAACGCCGCGCATTTATCCAACAGGGGCACCAGGAAAAAGGGTCCCGGGTCGTGAACGGTTTTGAACCGGCCGAGGCGGAGAACAACCACCTTGTCCCATTGCCATACGACTTGAAGCGAGGGTCCGAACACCAGCCCCATAAATGCCCCCGCAATGGGTATCAGTTCGGCGCTGCCTGGTAGCCAGCTGAGCATTTCTCCGGCGCTTCCCGGCAGTTCGATAAAAAGCGCCAGCTGGGCAATGAGCATTGCGGGAATAAATGCGGACCAGCGCGGGAGCACCAGGTATACCAGGGCTCCGAACACCAGCGCGATGGCGCTCCGGGCGACAATTCCGGTGGACAGGGCATCGCCGGCGACCAATGCATAGCCCGCGGTAAAAACCGCCCCAATCAAAATCATAAAGAGGAAGGAGTAAATGCTGAACTCAAAATCCCTGGTGAGACGCTTCGTGTGGGGATTTTTTATCCGGCTGAATTTGTTTTTGGCGAAAGCAACCATCATGACCTCCTGATGCTAAGAATCCGCCCGTCGGATCGCATCGATTAATTCTTCGGTGTCAAAGCCGTACGACCTGGCCTTGCTTAAAAAGCCCAATATCATTTCATCGAGAACCTGCTCGCGCTCGACGTCGCTGAGTTGAATTTCCTTGTCGCTGATGAAGGTGCCGGTGCCCTGTTGAGTGGTGACTATCCCCCGAATTTCCAGCTCGTTGTAGGCCCTGGCGACGGTGTTCGGGTTGATTTGCAGGTCTACCGCCAGTGAGCGCACCGTCGGCAGCTGGTTTCCCGTAATAAGTCTTCCATCCGCAATGGCCATTTCCACCTGAAGAATGATCTGTTTGTAGTAGGGGACGCCGCTTTTGGGGTCCAAACTAAAGGGGATGTCGATCTTGCGCTTCGCCTCGGCCATAGGCTTCTCCTCAGTTGCCGCCTTCTTACAGGCATGTACTGATGTTCTATTGTACTAAAGTTATAGTACAATATAGATATAGCCCGGCCTGGTGTAATTGTCAAGAGATTGATAAAAAATGCGGATTTATGTCAGCAGGTCATCCCAGAGCAGTCCCTCGCCGGTGGGAATGTCTCTTAGCGCCCGCCTGCCGAGGATGAGGGATAGATGCCGGGGGTGAAGTCCCGGCCTGAGGTTTTTTTCGCTGCGAACCACGCAGATCATATCTTTGCTAATCGGGGATCCCGCAGGGATGAAGTTCAACGCATGGATGCTCCGATTGCTGCGTCCGTAATTGGCGGCCTCGGATGGAGCCAGGGTCTTAACCCCGCTGCCCAAAATCGCGTTAATTCTTGCTTCAGGGTACGATGAAAGGTCGCTGTGCCGGGAAATTCCCCTGCGCAGTTCTGATTCCCGAGGGCCCCGGGCGTTATTTATTTCGGACCCGTGTCCGGCTTCCGTACGGAGGGATTCGGCTTGCCGAATAGCCGCGCTCATTCGGGCGAAATCACCGGTGTCCAGGGCAATGGGGTCATCAAGGCCCCCATCCTCCCTGGAAATGGTGAAGTGTTTCTCAACCATTACGGCTCCGGCAAGCACAGCCAGGGCGGGAACCAGGACCGGGTCAAGACTGTGATCCGATAATCCGCTGGGCAGGCCAAAAATTGACGAGAGATTTCCAATGAGCCGGATGTTAAACTCCTCCTCGGGACTGGGGTAGGCCGTGATGCAATGGAGGAGGGTGATGTCCAGTGATTTTATCCCGCCAATAAGACCTAAGGTCTCTTCGATGTCGCCGAGGGTTGAAACACCGGTGGACAAAACCAGGGAGGTGATTTCCTCCCTTTCTGCCAGCCAGGTCAAAAGCGGATGGTGGTTTAACTCCGGGCTTGCGATTTTAAGCCGGGTTTCCCCCAGTGCGATGAGCTCGGATGCGCTGCGTATGCCGAAGGGAGAGCAGAAAAACCCAACCCCCCGCATCAGGCATTCATCCTTGCAGAACTCTATAAAGGATGGACCGGTCTCCAGCTCCCGAAACCGGGAGTACAAATCCAGTTCGCCTCCGGGCAGTTTGACGCCGCCGGTTTTGGGGTGGATGATTTCATCGGCGTAGAAGTGCTGAAACTTAACCAGATCGGCACCGGAGTCCGCAGCGGCGGCTATGAGCTCCCGGGCACGGTTGCGGTTTCCCCGGTGGCCCGTTCCGATTTCAGCGACAATTTCTACTGGTACCGCCGCAAGCGGGGGAACGGGGTGAGCCACCGGAGCCAGTCCTTATTGTCTGGGGCGGATGCGGTCAAAACCCACATAGGGCACCAGTTTTTCGGGAATTACGACGCTGCCGTCTTCCTGCTGACCGTTTTCGAGGATGGAAATCACCGCCCGGCTGTTTGCCACCGCCGTACCGTTGAGCATGTGGACATAGCCCTTCGTTTTTTCGCCCTTGTAGCGCACATTGAGCCGGCGGGCCTGATAGTCGGTGCAGTTGCTGGTGGAAGTTATTTCCCCCCAGTCGCCATTGTCGCCCCGGCCGGGCATCCAGGCTTCCAGGTCGTATTTCCGATAGGCCGAAGCTCCAAGGTCGCCGGTACAGGTGTCGACCACCCGGAAGGGGATGCCGAGGCCGGAAAAGATTTCCTCCTCTATTTCCCTCAGAGACTCATGTATGCGTGCAGAATCCTCCGGGAGGCAATAGACGAACATTTCGATTTTTGTGAACTGGTGAACCCGGTACAGACCCTTGGAGAACTGCCCTGCGGCGCCGGCTTCCCGCCGGAAACAGTGGGAGACACCGGCGAGTTTTATCGGAAGCTCATGAGCATCGAGCATGTCGTCGGCGTGGTATCCGCCGAGGGTGATTTCGGCAGTGCCCACCAGGCAGGTGCCGGTGCCTTCGAGATTGTATATATTGCTCTCTTCGCCCCGGGGATTAAAACCGATGCCGCTGACCACTTCTTCTTTCGCTATGTCCGGAGTAATGGTCGGGGTAAAACCGTGCTTCTGAAGGATATCCAGGGCGTAGCGAATCAGGCCCATCTCCAGAAAAACCGCCTCATTTTTGAGGTAATAAAACTTGGTGCCCGACACCTTGGTTCCTGTTTCAAAATCGATGACTTCCAGGAGCTGGCCGAGTTCAACGTGATCACGGGGAGTAAAAGAAAATTCCGGTATGCTCCCCACCCGCTTTATTTCCAGATTGTCCTTGTCTTCCTTTCCAACCGGAGCGTCGGGGTGGGCCATATTGGGTATTTTTTTGGCTTCAGCGTACATGTCCTCTTCCAGCTCGGCCAGCGTGCTCTCTCGGTTAGAAAGTGAATCCTTGATGGATTTGCCTTCGGCGATAAGAGCCTGACGGGCCTCGTTGTCCAGAGGCCCCTTCATTTTTTTCGCATTTTCATTGCGGGCCTGACGGAGGGCGTCCAGTTCCTGAATGAGACTGTTTCTCTTTTCGAAGAGCTCAACCACAGAATCCGGGTCGGCGTTCATATTTCTATTGGCGATATTTGCCTTTACGGCTTCAATGTTCTCACGAATGAATCTGATGTCTAACATAGGGCCATAATATACGTCTGGGTATTACGGGGCAAGGCCTGTTTTTTGGGCTACACCTGACCCTTCCAGGATCCCCGGCCAGCATCTTCCCAGGCTTTTTTGAGAGAGGCGGCAAGACCTTCATCTATAATGCTGGACTTCTCAGCCAGCTTTAGGTTCGCCTTTAGATTTTTTTCGCTGGATGTGCCGGCGATGGCTGTGGACACCCCTTTGGCGGAGGCGGTAAAGCCCCAGGCAGCCCGCAGCATTGACGAATGGTCGTCGAGTTTTTCCAGCTCCGGGATTCCCAGTTCCTTCATTTTCTGCCAGCGGACCCAATAGGCGTCGGCATATTCTCCCACCGGCCGCTCCTCATACCGCCAAAACACATTGGCAAGGGGGCGCTTGGCTATGACTGCCATGTTTCGCCTTTGGGCCCCTTCGAGGCGGCCGTAGAGGTTACCCTGGTCGCAAATATTTACCGAGGTTTCGACAGCGCTAAAATGCCCGGAGTCCAGGGCCCAGTCCAGTTCTTCGTTTTCTCCCGAATAGCCGAAAAATCTGCACAACCCGCTTTTTTGCGCTTCTTCCAGGGTTCGCAGGGTTTCGTCCCTGGTGAGGATCTCCATGTCGCAGCTGTGAAGGAGGAACAGATCGACGGTATCGCATTTGAGGCGCCGCAGTGATTCCTCCAGACTTATGCGGATGGCATCGGGGCTCCAGTTTTCCGCACCGTCAACCGAGTAGCCGCCCTTGGTGACCAGAATATACTCGGATCTCCGATTGGCGATTGCCGAACCGATGCGCTCCTCGGACAGTCCGTACCCCCTGGCGGTGTCGATCAGGTTTATTCCCGAATCAAGGGCGAGATTCAGAAGTTTTGCGGCGTGGTTCGCATCCACATCCTTGCGGCCTATATGACCGGCACCAAAACTCAGAACGCTCACTGCATTGTGTATTTTTCCAAAGCTTCTTGTTTCCATCATCTCTCCAGATCCCGAGCCTTCTCAGCCGAAGCGGACACCGCATCCATTACGGTGGCGGTAAAGCGGTTGTGATGCAGACTCTCAATGCCCCGGATTGTCGTTCCCCCGGGAGAACACACCCGGGTTATCAGTTCCCCCGGGCCGATTCCGCTTGAGCGGATGGTTCCCACCGCGCCCTCCAGGACTTCCAGCACCACCTCCAGGCTGGCTTCGTACTTTATGCCCTCCTTGACCCCGCCCAGAGCCATGGCGTTTATGAACTCGTAAACAAAGGCGATTCCCGAACCGGAGATTCCGATTATCGAAGGGATAAGATGCTCGGGCATTTCCATGGCAAGACCGACAGACTGGGCTACGGAAAAAGCCTGCTCCTTAAAGGTCTCGTCGCAGTCCTCGCTGAAACTGACGCCGGTTACCGACTTGCCGACGCTGGCTGCGAGCGAGGGCATAAAGCGGGAAACATAGGGACTGCCGAATAATTCGCTGATCCGCTCGATGCTCACCCCGGCGGCAATTGAAATAAGACGGGACTCCCCGCTGAACTTCCCGTAGATCTTACCAAGTGCGGGCAGGTCCTGGGGTTTTACAGCCAGGATAACCGCATCGCTTTCAGAGAAGAGCAGAGCCGGATTATCGTTATAGTTTTTCGCCCCATAGGTCTGCGTGGCCAGCTTCATCCGCTCACCGGAATTTTCCATTACCAAAAGGCCTAGCTGAGGATGAGCTTCCTTGACGCCGGATATCAACGCCTCTCCCATATTGCCAAAACCAATAATGCCCAGTGTCTTCATGTGATGCTCCTAATGCGAAAGAGGGGATAAGCCGGTACTGATTGCCGGATACTTAAAGAGTAAAACGAAAATCTCTTTGCCGCCAATACTCGTAGGCGAGAATGGCCACCGAATTGCTCAAATTAAGGCTCCGGTTTCCCGCCACCATGGGGATTGTGAGCGATTGCGAGGGAGAACTGTTCATCAGCACCTCCGGAAGTCCCTTGCTTTCCCTGCCGAAAAGGAAATACGCATCACCCGTAAATCGGACACTACTGTAAGGCTGCTTGGCCTTGGTGCTGACAAACCAGCAGTTTTCGGGATACCCAGCGGAGGTAATACCGGTTCCCTGCGACTTGAGGGAGTCGAAGAACTCTTCAAGGGAGGACCATTCGCGCAACTCCAAGCGGTCCCAATAGTCCAGGCCGGCCCGGCGTACGGATTTCTCATCAATTGAAAATCCAAGAGGATGAATGAGGTGAAGCACAGCGGAGGTTGCGACGCAGGTACGGGCTATATTACCGGTGTTCTGCGGGATTTCCGGTTCATGCAGGACGATGTGTAATGCCATGAAGTTTTTCCAGTACGCTGCCATAGTCGGGTTCCCAGGCAAGCTCTTTGACCATCTCCCGATAGATAAGCGGCCGCCCTTCCTCTCCAGGGCCCGACGGCCCAAGGAGAAATACCGCACGAGCACAGAGTCCTTTCAGCGGGCCGTCCGCTATGAGCACGCCATAGTCCGCTGCAAAAGAGTCGAATCGCATATCCGACAGGAGAATCATGTTTTCCAGGTTTTCCCTGAGTGCAAAGCGGCTCTGGGCGAAGGGCAGATCCCGGCTGACGGTGATGTAGCTGCAGCTGGAACCTTCGATGCGGGCCTGACGGTCGAACTCCCTGGCGCTGGCGGCGCAAACCGGGGTATCTATGGAGGGAACCACATTAAGCAGCACATAGGGGCTGGTGACGGAACTGAGATGAAAATCCTGTAGATTGCTGTCGGTGAGGGTGAAATCCGGAACCGTTTGACCTGGTGAAAGGTCTTTGTCCAGGGTGTTGATGAGCTTTCCCTTAAAACTGATCTGAGCCACTACGCAAATGTACTATGCACCGCAGCAGAAGTAAAACACAGAGGTCTTTTTAATGGGGATTAATGCTCCGAATGATCTTCCTCGATCTCGCTGATGCTGAGGATGCTGGGGATTGAGCGGATGTTTTTTATAATCTTGTTGATATCTTCTTTTTTATCCAGCTCCATGGTGAAGTGCCCTTCGAGACTTCCGGCCTGATTGTTGCTTCCGCTGTGAATGGAATCCACCTTCCCCTCAATGAGGTGTCCGTGGTGTTTGCGCACGGCGCCTTCAATCTCGCTGAAAAGGTCGCCGGTGCGCCGGGCGGTGACCAGGAATTTCTTTGTTATTTTTGGGCTGACGGTTTCCCACTCGACCTCTATGGTTCGTTCCTGAACATCCTTGATGTTGGCGAAATTTTTGCAGTCCGTGCGGTGGATGATAATGCCCCTGCCGCGGCTCACATAGCCGACGATCTCGTCGCCGGTGCTGGGGTTGCAGCAATTGGCAAAATGGATCATCAGGTTGCGGTCGCGGCCGACCCGGATGCCCAGCTTGTCGGTCTGAAGGGTTTGGCTGGCGGGAGGCGCGGCCTTTTTCCGTTTTTTCTTTGCCGGCTGGTCATCGGCCTTTTTACGGGCGACAATATTCTGATCGACGAACAGGCTTTCATCGTGCTTGTTGATCCAGGCCCGTATTTTGCTTCGGGCGCCCCGGGTCTTTACCGATCTGAGCCACTCGAGGTGCGGATGGGCGCTGGGGTGGGTGATTATTTCCACGACCTGGGTGTTTCTCAGCGGCTGCTTGAGAGGAACGATGCTGCCGTCGGCTTTGGCGCCTGAGGTGTGATGACCGACCTCCGTGTGAATATGATAGGCGAAGTCCAGGGCGGTGGCCCCTTTGGGCAGCTGAATCACGTCGCCCTTCGGAGTGAAAAGGTAAATCGAGTCCTTGAGTATTTCCCGTTTCATTTCCTCGAGAAATTCCCTGCCCGCAATCCTGATATTATCCATATCGCGTAGGCGATTGATAATCGTTAAATCCTGGTGGACGGCCCGGTCTCCCCGTTGGTCTTTTTTGTACTGCCAATGGGCGGCAACTCCGTTCTGCGCCGTATCCTCCATAGAAAACGTGCGAATCTGAATTTCCAGAAGCCGGCCGTCGTAACCCATTACCGTTGTGTGAAGACTTTGGTAGCGATTGGCCTTGGGCATGGCAATGTAGTCTTTGAACCGTCCCTCGATTGGCATCCAGAGCTTGTGCACATTGCCCAGCATTATGTAGCAGTCAGAAATGCTGTGACAGAGAATCCGGACGCCCAGCAGGTCATAAATTTCGTCGATGCTTTTGCCCCGCTGCCGCATTTTGCTGTAAATAGAGTAGAAATGCTTGGCCCGGGTGCGGGTTTCCACTTCGATGCTGTCGGCGTTTGCGGCCCGTTCAATGGCATCGGTGATTTTGGTCAGATATTCACTGCGCTCGCTTTTTTTCTGTTTTACATACTCTTTCAGCTGAATATACACATCGGGCTGCAGGTGTTTGAGACTGAGATCCTCAAGCTCGTCCTTCATCCAGCTAATGCCCAGTCTGCCGGCCAACGGGGCGTAGATATCCAGGCATTCCTGGGCGATGGCCCGGATTCGCTCGGGGCGCTTGAATTCCAGGGTGCGCATGTTGTGCAGCTTGTCGGCCAGTTTGATGAGAATGACACGGATGTCTTTCACCATGGCGAACAGCATTTTTCGAATGGTTTCGGCCTGTACGGAATTCTTGTTCTTGGCCTTGACGATATCGATTTTTGTGACGCCGTCAACCAGGTTTGCCACCTCTTCGCCGAAATCTTTGTTGAGAGATTCGTAGGTGTACAGGGTGTCTTCAATGCTGTCGTGCAGAAGCCCGGCGATGATGGTTGCGGGATCCATTCTCATGTGAACGAGAATCTCCGTGACCTGGAGGGGATGAATAAAGTACGGATCGCCGGATGCGCGCATTTGACCGTCGTGAAGCCTGCGGGAAAGCTCGGCGGCCCGGGAAATGAGATCTATGTCTGTGTAGCCCCGGTCCCCCAATAGCGAACCGAGGTCTTCGATTGTCGTAATCATAGTTTTACACCCCGGGAAACCCTGTTCAGGCCTCCCAGATCCCGGCGAATACCGGTATTGCCAAAACCGTTGTTCCGCAATTCTTTACATATACTATCGGCCTGCCAGTGGGCCGCTTCAATAAAGATCTGTCCGCCCTTTTGAAGGATGCCCGCAGCCTGCGCAATCAGCTTCCTTATAAGATCTAGCCCGTCGGCCCCGCCGTCAAGAGCCATGCGGGGTTCCCGCCATCCTTCCATCGCTTTTTCATCGCATTCACCGCTTTCCAGATATGGCGGGTTTGCGGTAATTATGTCCCCTTCCCCGGGCTCCAGGGCGCTCAGCAGGTCGGACTGACGCCACGGGGTAATGCCCTGGGCAATGCCGGGAGCGATGAGGTTTTTCCAGTTTTCCGCAAATACTTCACCGGCCTCGGGGCTGATGTCAGAAGCGCTGACCTGCCAGCTCATTCGGTTTGCGGCGCAGGCGATGGCCACCGCCCCGCTGCCAGTGCAGCAATCGTGGAGCCGCAGCTGTCCCCCCGGATTTTCCTGGAGAACCCATTCGACCAGGATTTCCGTGTCCGGTCGGGGAATGAGAACCCGGGGATCAACAGAAAATTCCAGACCGTAAAACTCTTTTTTTCCGAGTATGTAGGCCAGGGGCTCGCCTTCCGATCGCCGCTGAACAACATGGAGGTAGGCTTCAGCGACATCCCGGGGAACCGGATCGGAAAGCGCGGCGTATACCTGTTCCTTGCTCTTGCCCATGCAATGAGCCAGCAGGAGAATGGAGTCCAGAGTGGGGTTGTCATATGGTCCCGAGGGCAACAGCTCGCGGGCTTGCCTCAGTAACTGCGAGACTGTCACAGCGGTTTACCTGTCTTTCCCGGGCCTATGCCTGGAGGGCTTCCTGTGAAGCGCTGAGCTTCAGGGCGTCGACAATTTCATCCATTTCTCCCTGGAGAACCGAATCGAGCTTATGAAGGGTCAGCCCGATGCGATGATCGGTCACCCGGCTCTGGGGAAAGTTGTAGGTGCGGATTCTCTGTGAACGGTCGCCGCTGCCGATCTGGCTTTTGCGCTCCGCCGCTTCTTCGGCCTGGCGCTTGGATTCTTCAAGTTCGTAAAGCCGCGCCGTGAGCACCCGCATTGCCTTCGCCCGGTTTTTGATCTGGGATTTTTCGTCCTGACAGCTGACAACCAGACCGGTGGGAAGGTGGGTTATGCGGACCGCCGAATCTGTGGTGTTTACGCTTTGGCCACCGGGACCCGAGGACCGGAATACGTCGATGCGCAGGTCGTTCTCGTTGATTTCAATGTCGGTTTCCTCGGCTTCCGGCAGGACTGCCACGGTACAGGCAGAGGTGTGAATCCGCCCGCCGCTTTCCGTGGAGGGAACCCGTTGCACCCGGTGTCCCCCGGATTCGTAGCGCAGGGTTCCGTAGGCGTCTTTTCCGTTTACCGAAAAAATCACTTCCTTTAGTCCGCCGATTTCCGTTTCGCTGATGGTGATAATTTCGTGCTTCCAGCCCCGTTTTTCCGCATATCGGCTGTACATCCGGTAAAGGTCCGCGGCAAAGAGGGCCGCTTCGTCCCCGCCGGTGCCGGCGCGAATTTCCATGATGATATTTTTGCCGTCCAGGGGATCCCGGGGGACCAGAAGCAGCTTGAGCTTCCCTTCCAGCTCCTCGATTTTTGGTTCGAGCTTGGCGATTTCTTCGCCGGCCATCGCCTTCATATCCGGATCGCTGTCTGACATCATTATACGCGCTTCATCCAGGTCCGCCCTGGCCTGACGGTATTCGGCGTATCTCTCGACTATTTCGTGCAGATGAGAGTGTTCCTGCATGGCCTCCTTGTAGGCCTTGGGATTTTTATGCAGATCAGGATCGAGGATGATCTGCTGCAGTTCCTCAAATCGCTCGACCATTTGTTCAAGTTTGTCGATCATTCCGATACATCTCCTGGGGATTCATCTGCTTCAGGCTCCTGTGAATCCTGTCCTGCATGGACAAAACCGAAAATCGATCCGATTGCTCCGCCGAGTATATGGGTAAGCTGGGAAATGGAATCGGCCTCCATCGCGGCGATCACTTCCCGAAGGAGATAAATAACCACCACCAAAACGAACGAAAGGGGAATTTCCCCGCGCCGCACATTGGTAAAGCTCGCCAGAAGAATCATCATAAAGACGACGCCGCTTGCTCCCAGCAGCCGGGCATCGCTGATCAGGATGTTCGCCAGCCCCGTTACCAACGCCGTCACCAGAATCATGAGCACCATGCTTCCCGAACCGTGTTTTTCCTCGAGAATCGGACCCAAGAGCAGTATCAGTGCGAGGTTCCCTAAAAGATGCTCCACCCCCGCATGTCCCAATACATGGGAGAACAGCCGTATCCAGTCAAGAAAAAGCCCGGGATTCATGCCGGGGCCGACGGAAAAAACCGTCAGCTGTATTTCACCGGGAAGAATGAGATCAATAATGAGGATAATAACTGATGCGAAAGAAAAGCTCAGGGTAACCGGAGCGTTGTAGCGCAGCCGAATTTTCATTGTTTTCCGCCTATGCCTCTATGTCCAGGGAGACCGGACAGTGGTCCGAGCCCATAATGTCCTGATGTATGTCCGCCGCTTTTACTTTTGGAGCGAAACCGCGGTTTACGCAGTTGTAGTCGATGCGCCAGCCGATATTCCGCTCCCGGGCCTTCATCCGGTAGCTCCACCAGGAGTACTGCCGTTCCTCGGTATTAAACATCCGGAATGAATCCACGTAGCCGGCGTCGATGAATCGGTCCATCCACTCCCGCTCTTCGGGCAGGTAACCGGGATTTTTTTCATTTTGCTTGGGATTTTCCAGATCGATGGGTTTGTGGGCCACATTGTAGTCACCGTTTATCACCAGGTTCTTTCCCTCGGCCACCAGGGCGTCAGCCCATTCGAGCACCGCATTGTTGAAGTCAAGCTTGTAGTCCAACCGTGCGCCTTCGGCCTGGCTGTTGGGAAAATATGCGGTCATCAGGGTAAATTCCGGGTATTCGGCGATGAGCACCCGTCCTTCGTCGTCAAAGCGCTCGATGCCGAAGGTGCTTACCGACAGCGGTTCCTCTTTCGAATAAATGGCGACGCCGCTGTATCCCTTGCGGGAAGCCGATGCGAAATAACTGTAAAAACCTTTGGGTTCGGCCAGGGAAGGGGAGAGCTGTTCTTTATGGGCCTTGGTTTCCTGCAGGCAGACAATATCTCCACCGCAGCTATTCAGCCATTCAATAAAACCCTTTTTTTCCGCTGCCCGAATGCCGTTGACGTTCCACGAGTAGATGCGTTTCATAGTCTGTCAAGATACGACGTTTTATCCCTGTGTTTCAAGTTCGGCTAACCGACCGCCGACCTCCAGCCAGAGCTCCTGCTCCCTGTCCCGCTTTTCCTCGAGGCTGCGAAGTTCATCCTGCATGGAGCTGATTCGCTGGCCATCGGTGTAGTTTTCCGGCAGCGACATTGCCTTCTGAAGCTCTCTAATGGACTCCTCAAGCTCGTCAACCATATCCATGAGGCGCTCTTCTTCCTTTTGCAGCTTTTGAATCTCGCTTCGGCGCTTTTTCATTTCCTCATGGCTTATGGCGTTGGCGCTTTTGTCCGCCGGCGATTCGCCCTCCGTTCGCTTTGATGCTGCAGAGCTGTTTGCGGCATGGTTAGCCGGGGAGGTTCCCGGTGAGGTTTCCGGGGTCCGGGAAGCATTGAGTTCCTTCCAGTGAAGGTAATAGTCGTAATTTCCCGGGATGTTGCTCACCGGCCGCCAGTTGCGGTTATCCCGGGGGATCGCCAGTTCCACCACGCGGGTAGCCAGTTCGCGGATAAAAAACTCGTCGTGGCTCACGAAAAGGATGGTTCCCGAATACTGACGCAGGGCGTCGAGCAGGACCTCCTTGCTGCTGAGGTCCAGGTGATTCGTGGGCTCGTCGAGGATGAGCAGGTTGCTGGGTTCCAGAAGCATTTTTACCAGGGCGACCCGGCTTTTCTCACCTCCGCTGAGAACCGAAACCGATTTGTGGATATCATCGCCCCGAAAGAGGAAGGCTCCCAGGATATTTCTCAGTTCGGGAATCAGGGCAGTCGGTGCTGAAGACTCGATTTCCTCAATTATGCTGTTGCCCGGGTCGAGTTCGCCCTCGGACTCCTGGGCGAAGTAGGCGGGTGCAACTTGTGCTCCGCTGCGAAGCTCCCCGGCGAAATCATTGTCCCTTCCTGCCAGAACCCGCAACAGGGTAGATTTCCCGGCGCCGTTGGGCCCGAGGACAACGCATCGGTCTCCCCTGGAAAACTCCAGATCGAGATCCTTGAAAATATGAAGATCGCCGTAGGATTTTTCAAGGCCCGCGGCCTGCATCACCATATCTCCCGAGCGGGGGGCCTCGGGAAAGCGTATGTTAACTCTCTTGAGTCCTTCGGGGATTTCTATGGGCCGGATCTTTTCCAGCTGCTTTACCCGGCTCTGGACCTGGGCAGCCTTGCTTGCATTGGACCGGAAACGCCGGATAAAATCTTCGAGCTGCCGGATTTCTTCCTGCTGCTGATCGTACTGCTTCACCAGCTGAATCATTTCTTCCTTTCTGCGCTGCTCGTAGCTGCTGTAGTTACCCTTCCATACCCGAAGCTGAGCCATGAACAGCTCTGCTACCTCGCTCACCGTGGAGTCCAGGAATCCCCGGTCGTGGCTGACCATAAGCACTCCCCCGGGGAAGCGCTGGAGCTGATCGGAGAGCCATGCCCGGGCTTCCAGGTCGAGGTAGTTCGTCGGCTCATCCAGGAGCATCACGTCGGGTTGCTCCAAAAGCAGCTTCGCCAGAACGATGCGCATCTGCCAGCCCCCGGAAAATTCTCCGCAGCTTTTTTCTGCGTCCCGGGGAGCGAAGCCAAGACCGTTCAACACCTCGCCGATGTACTGTTCTCTCTGGTAGTAACGGCTTGAGAGGATTCGTTCGCTGAGCAGGTGATGCTCCTCAAGAAGCGCCCGGGTTTCACTGTCTTCCCGGCTTTTTTTCTTGAGACGGGCGCCCAGGTCATCGAGTCTGGCCTCGTCTTCCTTGAAGTGGTCAAATGCGGTTTCCATCTCATCCCGCAGGCTGTGATTGCGGTGTTCAATGCCGGACTGCGGGAGGTATGAAACCCTGACTCCCGGTTTGGCCGAGACCCGGCCTCCCTCGGATTCCATAAGCCCCGCGAGTATCTTCATTAATGTGGTTTTTCCGCTCCCGTTGGCCCCGCTCAAGGCGATCCGGCCGCGAACCGGAATGCGAAGGCTGACCGATGCGAGGATCGGCCGGTCGCCGAAGGAGAGGGAAAGTTCGTCGGCCTGAAGCAGGAGCATGGAAAACTACTCTTCGATGGTAAAAAAGATGACAAACGGACTGAGTGCCTGTCTGATCACCAGGTTTCGGTCGATATTCTGCGGCGGGATGTACTCAAGCTGCAGACCTCCGTTTGCAAATCGATAAAAGAAATTCATGCTATTTCTAATGCTCTGTCCCGGCTGGGTCATGCTGACCGCACCGTCGTAGTTCGCCGAAACCTGCCGGCTCACGTAGAGGTTGAAGGAAAGCTGAGCCCTGCCGGTGAACCAGGGGGGCAGCATGCTCTGATCCAGGCCTCCGTAACGGGACCAGGAGAGGCTGCCGTTTTCCGAGAGTTGAATACTGCCATAACTGCTGGACGCCAGGTTGCCGCCCCGGGAAACAAAGTCTTCCAGGACCCTTTGCCTCCGGCCCAGTTCATTTTCGATTATCAGCGAGACGTCCTGGTCGATGCGCACCAGGCTTTCCTGATAGGTGTCTCCGTCCAGATTGAACTGAATGGAAATGTTCCGCTCATTAAATGCGGAAATCTGCAGGCCCGACCCCGAGGCCACGTACTCCTTGAATCGAGCCCTGAAAATTTCGTCATAACTAAAAACCTGGTTGTATTCTTCCGTCACTAATGTGAATGTCTGATTCTCTGCATCGTGGGCAAAAAAGTATTCGTCGCGAAATCTGCTCAAGTCGTAGGTGTTGTCCCTGATCATCCAACCAAAGTAATCGGGCCGCCAGCGGCCGTTGAGAATCGAGCTGAGATACACATCTTCCTCGGTTTCCTCTTTTTCTATGGAGACGCCCTGATTATCCACTACGTCCAGCCGGTACCCAAAAACGAACCCACGGGTGCCGTTTTCCGTAATTATCTCAAACCAGTAATCCGTCAAACCGCCGACTTCCACCACATCGTCGGTGCGGTCCAGGATTTTTACCCGCTCGCCTTCGCGCAGGCGGTAGAGTATGGTCGACGTGGGATCAGTCGCCATGAAGCGGCGCACCGGCAAAGCCTGTATTTCCGCCACGCCGAAATAGGGAGCCCATTCAGCGTATCCGTCAAATATTCTCTGTAAATCTTCCCGGTCTTCACCTCTGAGAATCCGCCAGTTCTCCACTTCGATAAACTGTTCCCGGTCTTCGCTGTCTATGTATCTGATATTATAGCTCTGCCGCAATTCGGATTCTGTGAGGATATCGACGATGCTTCCCGATGGCAGGGGCTCTTCATCAGTCGACCATACCAGTACGCCCTGGTCGATGACCCGGGGACCGCAGGATATCAGAGTGAGCGATGTTGCCAAAATGGCCGACGCGAGCATATGTCGTTTCTTCACGGGAATCTCCTCAGGTTGCGCCGGTAAAGATGCGCATGTGGCTGATATGAGGAAATATCATGTTATGGGTTGATAATCAAGGGAAGGCTTTACCGGGAAGGGCCGATGATGAGTATTCGTCCTTCTCTCAAAAGCCGGCGGCCGTTCTCGCTGTGCAAAAGGACGTCGGCGTCCGCCCGGGGAATTTTTAGGTCCGCCGGTACAATGCCAAACAGTCCGGTGGCGATGATGCGATAAGGATTGGTTCCGATGCGTTCGACGTGTTCCCTCTCGGAGAAATCCGATGAATAGACCGCGGTGCCCCAGCGCGAGGCGTATTCCGGGTCCATGCGGTTTCGATTTACCAGGAGCCGCAGATTGTCATCGTAAATAACAGGAAAAATTGCCGGTTGGATATGGCTGAGGCTTCCGCCCTCGCCGTGCACCGGCAGGGGACGTGCCGCGTAAATGACGATCCCGGTGAAATCCGATCCGGGCTGCCAACCGAGAACTTCTTCCATGGGAAAGGCATTGTTGTGCCGCACCAGTACGCTGCTGAGGGTCGGGAAAATATCGAGTTCATAGCCCACCACGACGCTGTCCAACCCGGGCTCCGGGCGGACGAAGGTTTGGCGGGCTCCGGCGCTTATGGTTTCAAGGGTTCTTAGAAGCTGCCGGTCGCTGCGGACCAGGTCCTTCAGGCTGTTGGCCGAATCGGCTTGTAAACTCATCAGGGCGCCAAGCATGATGTCCCGAATTTCCCGATCAACATTTCTCTCGGCTTTGAACAGCGAGGCGGGGCGGTTGTAGGCGTCGGGAGCCGCTGCCTGGGTAATCTCCATGCGAATGACGCCTTCTTCCCAGTCTACCGCGCTACTGACGCTTTGGGAGTACAGGGCAGAAGACAGGAGCAGAAGAAACATGAGGGGGAGAGAAGCGGTTAATCTGTGACGCGGGGTATGTGTTTTCACGGTCTGTTGCTATTATCGGCGGGCTGCGGGGGTATCCTGAGGTATTCGCCCACTTTGAGCGCATTGGATTCCCCCATGCGGTTTATACGGCGCAGGTCTTCAAGGTTCACCGCATAGCGTCGGCTGATACTCCACAATGTGTCCCCCGGCTCAACCATGTGCCTGGGCTCAGACGGCAACCCGAGGACCCGCAGCACGGCGCCGGCATAGCGCGCGGGATACTTTACATAATAGGGCCCGGACGGAATATAGCCCTCCAGGTATTCGGCGTTGCCCGCGACGAGCAGGCTCAAGGGAATGCCGCTGTCCTCTGCGAAGGCCTCCAGAGAGAGCCCGTTGCTCACCAGACGGCGTTCCCACTCGAAGGGCCTGGCCCAGCCGGTATCGATCCCGAAACGTCCGGGATACATGGCAATGATGGAAGTAGCAATGTAACGGGGAAGGTAATTGGCCATTTCCTCGCTGATGGTGTTCGCCGCATTTCCGGTTTCAAGACTCCAGAAACTCCCACCATTCATGCTCCGGGTCATTCTTCCCAGGCCCCCGTTATACGCCCCCAGGGCGAAGACCCAACTGCCGGTGGTCCGAAAATTATGCTGCAGTTTCTCTATCGCCGCCCGGGTGCTGATCCAGAAATCGAATCTCTGGTCGTAGGCGATGCCGGTCTCGTTGGCCCTCATCCAGGGCTCCATTGAATTGTCGGCGAACTGCCACAAACCTCGCGCCCCGGTCCGGCTTTCGGCCCGTATACGAAAGGCGGATTCGATAAAGGCTACGGTGATGAGCTCCGTGGGAAGCCGGCGGCTCTGAAGCTCGCGGCTGATAAAATCCCGGTAGAGCGCTGCGCGCACATGGCTGCCGGTGTGGCCCCGGAGATAGGCGCTTTGAAGCTGCCGGGCAATCTCGTCTGAAACCCGTTCTTGGGCTATATCCGCCTGAGAAAATGTAGCGAAGAGCATGGGTCCCATATGGGTCTGCTGCGACGGTAAGGGGAGGGTTCCCGGGATTTTAATTGAATCGGAATTCCAGGAGGCCGACGGGTTTGACCTTCTGCCGCCGGCGGCCATGCCCTCGGAAGCCGTTATCGGCAGAGCGAGAACTATCAGGAAGAGAGTTAGTAAACTACGGATTCTATATATTGTTGCCAAAATAAATTCCTGCCCATTCCCAGTTACCATGTATTTCAGGATCGGCAGGATAATCGATTTTTCTAAAGTAAAAGTACCAGTTCCGCACCCGGTACCCCCAGCCCCAGGTGTGAAGCAGGGCCTCCCGGGAGTTCCGCATGGTGAGCTCGGGATTTATGTTGATATAGCGCGCCGCCAAAAGGAAGTTCTCTAATCTGAAGTTCTCCGGGCGGGCATTGAGGTCACTGGTTTCCTGGAACCAGCTCATTGCGAAGAAATTTTCCTTGGACCGGTGTCTCTCAAGAGCCGCCGGGGATTTCCAGCGCAGGGCGTTGGAAATGTTTGCCACCAAGGTTTCCAGACTGGGCGATGTCCAGTCCTTCTCACGGTTGAAGTGGAAGGCGAGTTCCTCCAGCACATCCTGGTGGATATTGGGCCGGCCGGGCACCCTGGTGTTGGGAAATGCCGTGAACTCCTGAAGGGCATCATAGTATGCGGCGTACAGTCCGTGGTTCCGGTATTCCTGCGCCAGATTGAACCAGGTCAGCCCCAGGTCAATATCGGCGGGGAAGCGTTCGATAAGCTGACGATATGCGGCGATGCGTTTGTCCGCCGAAGTGATTTGACCGAGCAGGCCGTTGAGCGCCATAAAATGGGAAGAGCGGGCCGCCACTATCACATCTGGGTAAGAAGTCAGCAGCCTCTGATAATAGTACTCGCTGAGTTCCGGGGCCGTTGCGGCGTAGTAATCTCCCAGGAGCAGAACGTAGTAGGCATTGTAGGGGTCATCAGAGTGGGATGAAGTGTACTGGTCGATAAATGAACGCAGATCATCAATGCCCCGCTGCTGGTAAATCCGGCGGATGGTCTTGTCTATCAAAACAAATCGGCTCGAGTAGTCCTGTTCTTCAAGGAGCCGTATTATATCAGTATTATATTCGCTCCCGAGGAAGCGGTACTCCTTGGGGACCGGATTCGTGAAGCAGGATGTCATGGCGATGATGCTCGTTAAAACCACTGTGAGCAATCGCCTTGCCTTGAAGGGTGTCCGGCGGTATTTCATGGGGAGATAGTAATCAATTTTGACCGACCGAAGCAAGAGAATGAACAACCTGTTTGAGCAGCTATACAAACGGTACAACCGACTGGAATATCTCTCACCTGATCCCCTGATGCTGGTGCTGCAGTTCGAGGATCGGCGCGATCGGGAGGCGGCGGCGCTGATATCAGCCCTCTTTGCCCTGGGAAGGGTGGAGCTCATCCTCGATGTTTTGCGGCGGATTTTCGCTGTTTTACCCAGACCGGCCGATATGCTTGAGCGAAGCAGTCCCCAGGACCTTCGCCGTCTGTTGCCGGATATCTACTACCGGTTTTTTTCAAGGGAGAGGATTATTGGACTGTTGTCTTCCATAGGGGGGGTGTACCGGCGTTACGGAAGCCTGGAAGCTGCGGCGGGCCGGCGAACCGAGGGAATCGGCAGCGATGTGGGGGCCCTTCACGCCATGGACAACCTGGGGCTTAGCCTTCGGGAGGCGCTCACCGAGGGTTCGGCCGACGCGCTTTTGGCCGGTATTGTGTTTCCCCGGGTGAACAAAGAAGCCTTCCACAGGGGCGGGGCGGCTAAGCGGCTTATGCTTTTCCTCCGCTGGATGGTGCGTAAAGACAGCATCGATCCCGGCGGTTGGGAGCTGCTGCGGCCCCGTCAGCTCTTTTATCCCCTTGATACCCACATGATGGACATCAGCGGCGCACTGGGCGTCCGAAGCCGCAAAACCGCCGATATGGCTACGGTAATGGAAATTACCCGATGGTTTGCTTCGTTCGAACCCGATGATCCGGTACGCTACGATTTCTGTTTGACCCGCTTGGGCATTCACCCGGGCTTGTCAAAGAATGAGTTCATCAATACATTTAGCGCGGAAATGGAATCGATAGGTCATAAGGAGGGTTCATGAAAATTCCCGCAGCAGTGGAGAAGGCGGTAAACAAACAGATTCAGGAAGAGCTTGAGTCTGCGTATCTGTACCTGGCAATGGCGGCGTATTTTGAGGACGTGGATTTGCCGGGTTTTGCATCATGGATGAGGTCCCAATATCAAGAGGAACTCGCTCACGCGCACAAGTTTTTTGACTATCTCTTTGAACGGGAAGGCCGGGCTGTGGTGCCTTCAATCGCCGAACCCAAGAAGGATTGGGAGTCACCCCTCGCTGCCTTTGAAGCGGCTTACAAGCATGAACAGCACATAACTGCGTGCATTACCGATCTGGTGCTGGTAGCCCGGAAAGAAGGCGACATTGCCAGTGAGAGCTTTCTCCAATGGTATGTAAACGAACAGGTGGAAGAAGAATCGACTGCCAAGTCGATAATTAAGAAGCTGCAGATGGTCGATGATTCCAAGACCGGCCTTTATATGCTGGATAAGGAAATGTCTCAACGGGATTCTATTGCAGAATAGCCTCGAGACTGTTATCTTTTAACTGCAAGTATGCTGAATTTCCATTCAAGCTTAAAAAAAGGAGCGCTCCATGCAGAAATATGTATGTGAAGTGTGCGGTTACATTTACGACCCCGCAGAAGGTGATCCGGACAACGGAGTTGCCGCCGGTACAGCTTTTGAGTCACTCCCGGAAGATTGGGTGTGCCCAATGTGCGGAGCCGGTGTGGAAGACTTTTCACCTGAAGAGTAATTCTCAATAAAGGGGGCTAAAAACCCCCTTTTTTTTTATCTTTATGCTCCGCTCCAAACCTCTCCACAAGATTCTTCGACTCGTTTTCCCCTTATTATTGACGCTTATTCCCTTGTTTTCGTTTTCCTCCTGCTATTACATAAACCAGGGTTCGGTACTATTATCTCATCGCCTGTCGTCCCGTAGCGTCGCATCGAGCCTGAGACGAGCCGCCGGGGAATACGGGACTGATAGCGCCGAGTATCGCGAAATGAGAGCCTTTTTCCGGAAAGTCGATGACATCAGGGAATTCGGCATCAAAAACCTTGGCCTGGAAGATGACGGCAACTATGGGAAATACCTCGAACTTGATCGGGATTTTCTCGTAGCGGTGGTTAACGCGGCTCCGCACGACAGCCTTGAGCCCTACCTGTGGCGGTACCCCTTATTCGGACCGGCGCCCTATCGGGGGTTTTACAATGAAGATCACGCCCGGGCGGAGGCGGACCGCCTGGACCGGGACGGGTATGAAGTGTGGGTGCGCCGGGTTGACGGCTTCAGTACCCTGGGCATCACCAGGGATCCCCTGATTTCCTTTATGCAGGAGTACAGTCTCTTCCGGCTCGCGGAACTGATTTTCCATGAACAGATCCACGCAAGCTTCTGGGTACCCCGCCAGATCCAGTTTAACGAAGAGCTGGCAACCGTCCTGGGCAGACAGGCTGCCCTGGAATACCTGGCACACTCCTTTGGGGAGGGCACTCCGGAGCTCCTGGCGGCGAAAAACTCCGCCCGGGATTCCCGGCTATTTTTTCGGGACATGAATTCCCTCGCCGGGGAGCTGGACAGCCTCTATACATCCGTCCCCGGCGACGGATTGACCCGCGAGGAAATTCTCTCTCAAAGGGATGCTGTTATTGCGGAGTTTCAGGCCGACTTCGCCGAGCAATATGCACAGCGTTATCTGGGCCAGGGCTTTACCCGCTTTTCAGAAATGGAAATCAACAATGCATTTCTTTCGCTGTATCGAACCTACAGCGAACGGGGCGAGAGCTACGAGCGCCTCTATGAGAGGGCCGGATCAGTTCGGCAGTTTCTTGCCCTTCTGCAGTCCGCCATGGACGACCCGGAATCGTTCGCCATTGACTATGAGCGGGGCGACGATCCCTATGCGCTAATTCGGGGCCTGTTGGACTGGCATCACCAACGAAGCGCCTCGTAGCGTTTGTAGTGATCCAGCAGCACAATTGCCGACATGGCCTCGACTACCGGTATGATTCGGGGGCAGATGCATGCATCGTGACGGCCCTCGGTGCGGATTTCCCGCTCTTCGCCGCTGGTGCTGACGGTCTGCTGGGGTTTGTTAATGGAAGAGGTGGGCTTAACGACGATGCGAAAGAGTATTTCGGCTCCCGTGGAGATTCCCCCGATGATTCCCCCCGCGTTGTTGGTGATAAATCCCTCGGCGTTCATTTCATCATTATGTTCACTTCCCCGCATATCGGCGGCGGCAAAGCCCTTTCCGAACTCAATTCCCTTGACCGCACCGATGGACAGCATGGCGTGGGCTAACTCGGCGTCCAGCTTGTCAAAGACCGGTTCGCCCAGGCCTGGAGTCACGCCGGAAACCCGGCATTCCACAATTCCCCCCATGCTGTCTTCCTCGTCCTTGATGCGGGAAATAATTTCATTCATCTTCTCGGCGGCTTTCATGTCCGGCGCACGGAGGGGGTTTTTTTCGATAACCGAAGGGTCGTATTCTTCAATCTCAATGCCTCCGGCCCGACGGGTATAAGCCACGATGTTCACCCCACGGGATTCGAGGATTTTGCGGGCGACGGCTCCGGCGGCGACCCGGCCGGCGGTTTCCCGGCCGCTTGCCCTGCCGCTGCCTCTCCAGTCACGGAAGCCGTATTTGCTGGTGTAGCTGAAATCCGCGTGGCCCGGCCGGTAGAGCTCCTTGATCTCATTGTACGCGCTGGGCTGGGCGTCCTTGTTGTACAGAATCATCATAAGCGGCGTGCCGGTGGTCTTGCATTCGAATATGCCCGACATAAAATGCACTTTGTCGGGTTCTTTCCGGGGAGTGGTTATGTACGACTGACCGGTCTTCCTGCGGTCGAGTTCCTTCTGCACGTCTTCGACGCTGATTTCAACGCCCGGGGTAACCCCGTCGACGATGACACCCACAGCCCCACCGTGGGATTCGCCGAAGGTGGTGATGCGGAAAGCCTGACCGAAACTGTTGCCTGACATAACTATGCTCCTTATGGTTCACGTATCGCCCCATGGCTCATTCCCGGCAATTAGTGCAGCTGGGGACCAATGAGACTGAGAATTCGTCGCATTACCGCAGTCTTTGATTCATCTCCCGCGGATACCACAACTTCAGAGGTCTCAAGGGCCTTGGTTCTGCGCCTGAAGTATACCTGCCGGAAATTTTCCCTCGGATCTCCGCCTTCGAGGAAGGGTGGGATGCCTCCAGCGGCGATTCGCTCCCACAGAAGATCCTCAGCGACATCGATAAATACCGTTTGATACTTTTCCCGGTTTTCAAGGCGTTTCATCAGATCCTGATTTTCCATGCTTCCGCCGCCGGTGGCGATCACCATGAACCGGTCACTGGGCAATGAGTCCAGGGCATGTACCTCTGCTGCGGAAAACCACTCAAGACCGCGGTCCCGATACAACTCACGGATGCCTGGGTAGGAGGAATTGCGACTAAGGATGATCTCGTCCAGGTCGAAAAAGTTACAGTGGAAATGTGAAGCCAGGCGACGGGCCTGACTGCTTTTTCCGCTGTGTTTTAATCCCATGAGGACGATAATCCGCACAATGACCCCTGACGCAGTTGTATAAAAACCGATGAATACCGTATGAATATACGCAAAACCCGTCCGGTCTTACAAGACTGGCGGTGATAGAAAAAACGCCGGCCATTGGCCGGCGCGTATTACCTACTGTGCGTTTTCTGACTCAGTACAAAACAGCCTTGATATCCTTGGGCTCCATGCGGAAGGCTGAGCCCCGGCCCTCGAGAAAATGGAAATTTCGTATCATGTGAATATTGAGTTCGGTAAAAATGAGTTTTGTTCCGCCGCCTTTCTTTTCCACCTCAACGTTAATCTTGTGGAAGACTCCGGTTCCGAAGGGGGAGGGAAGGTAGCCCCGGGCCTCGTCGGTTCTCACCAGGAAACGGTCCTGGACTGTTATCGGTTCTCCAAGCCCTTTTTGACCGGCCTTTAGCAATTCTTCCAGCTTTTGCGCCACGTCCTCGAAGTCCAGGCCGAGGGAAGAAAAGCTCTCCTCATCGTGCTCGATGATATCCGTCAGGGGCCGTTTGTCGTCCCCCAGAAAACCATCGGCGGTAATGACCCCAGCCTGCATATTGGCTTCGGCTTTGCTGTAATCCGGTGTTTGTTTCATGGTTTCTCCTCCTGCTTCCCTTTTGCCCGCTTTGCGGCCGGAAAAGCGAAAGGCCCTCTCTGGTGAAAGGGCCGTATAAGGTATTATCAGGCAAACTTGTCGAAGAAAATTCGCTCTTCTTCCATGCCGTTATTGCGCATAACAACCATACAGGCATCGAGCATACCCGGGCTTCCGCACAGGTATCCTTCCTTTTCGGCGTCCTTCAAGTTGTCTGCATTGAGGTACTTGTCCATAACGTCGGTAATAAGACCGGTCTCGCCGTCCCATCCGTCGCCGTCCTGGGGTTCGGAAAGGGCGGGAATGAAATGAAACTTTTCGTATTTCTTTTCAAGTTCCCGAAGCCATTCGAGGTAGAAAATGTCCTTGGTGGTCCGTGCACCAAAGAAGTACCAGACTTCCCGGTTTTTGATGCTGCCGTCATGAATCATCGAATTAAAAATCGACTTAAACGGAGCCATGCCCGAACCGCCTGCCACGCAGATCATGGCTGCATCGGTATCCTTCACGTGAAAATCGCCTACCGGGGCCACCACGTTAATCTTGTCCCCCTCCTTGAGATGGTCGTGAACAAAGGTGGTTACGATGCCGCCGGGAACAAGACGAATGAGGAACTCAAGATGTTCTTTATCTTCCGGGTCCGACGAAAACGAATATGCTCTTTGGGTAGGCTGTTTGACCTTGGCGTACTTTGGCGCCTCAAACTGGCCGTATTGCCCCGCTACATAGTCGATGCTCACGCCCTCCGGCAGTTTGACAAGAACTTCCTTAATATCATGGGTAACGTCGGTGATCTTTTCGACGGTAGTCGTCACTTTTTTGATGTTGAACAGGCTTTCGGGAATCTCGATAGCCAGTTCCTGCTTGACCTTGACCTGACATGCCAGGCGGACCGAGTCGTTTAATTCCTCTTTGGACAGGTAGGGAGTTTCGGTGGGAAGCACCGGACCCACATCGCTGGTAATTTTTACCTTGCAAGCTCCGCAGGAGCCCCGTCCGCCGCAGGCCGAGGGCACGAATATATCCTGTTCGGACAGGGCCAACAGGAGGGAATTACCGCCTGTTACTTCAACCTGTTTCTTTCCATTGTTGATGTCGACATTGAGCTGTCCGTAATTATTTACAATCTTGTCGGTGACCGCTATTAGGGCGCCGAGAATTGCGCTTACAAAACCGACGGCCACCGGCGCGATGAGTAATGCTGTCATTGTCATAGAGATGTCCTCCTACTGGACCTGTAACATACCGGAAAAACCGATAAACGCCATGGCCATAAATCCAATGGTTATCATGGTGATTCCCGGCCCCTGGAGGCCTGCGGGAACCGGCGCCTTGTCGGTCTTTTTCCTAATCGCCGCCAGAGCCATGATTGCCAGCCACCAGCCGAGTCCCGATCCAAAACTGTAGATCAGGCTTTGGGTAAAGCTGTAATTCCTGATTTGCATGAACAGACTGACGCCGAGGATCGCACAGTTTACGGTGATCAGGGGAAGAAAAATACCTAGGCTCATGTAAAGCGCCGGACTGACCCGGTCAATGATCATTTCGAGCATCTGCACCACGGCGGCGATGACGATGATAAATACAATAAATCTGAGATACTCAAGGCCCAGTGGAATCAGCACAAAATGCAGCACCGCCCAGTTTGCGGCCGTGGTGATTACCAGGACGAGAGTTACGGCCATCCCCAATCCGTTGGAGCTCTTGATGTCCTTGGATATGGAAATGAAGGAACACATTCCCAGGAAGTTGGCCAGAAGAATATTCGATGTGAATATCGATGCGAAAAACAGGCTAAATGGATTTAATATCGGGCTCATTTATCACCTCCCTGGGCTGCTTCATTTTTGAGCATGATGGATTTGGCTATCCACAGCAGTAAACCCACCATGAAGAATGCGCTGGGCGCCACGACCATGATGGTCCAGTTGTACCCGCCGTCGCTGTAGGCAAGGGGGAATACCCGGAATCCGAAAAGGGTCCCGAATCCCAGAAGCTCCCGGACGAAGGCGATGAGCATGAGCACCGACATGTACCCCAGGCCGCTGGTAAAGCCGTCCCAGAAGGAAATCAACGGGGGATTGCTCTGAGCGAAAGCTTCGGCGCGCCCCATGATGATACAGTTGGTAATAATGAGGCCGACGTAGGGCCCGAGGTTTTTACTGATCTCCGGGCTAAACGCCTTGAGCAGCAAATCAACGATGATTACGTAAAACGCGATCACCAGGGTCTGGACTATCATCCGAACCTTGCGGGGGATGAGTTTTTTAATAATCGATATGGTCAGGCTGGAAAATGCGGTTACCAGCGTAACTCCAATAGTCATGATGGCGGTGTTGGTCAAAAGGTTCGTGACCGCCAGGGTGGAACAGATGCCCAAAATCTGAATGAGTATCGGGTTGTTGTCCCAAATGTTGTTTTTTAATACTTCTCGTGCCTGGCCCATTACAGCCCTCCCACTATGCTCTTCATGTCCCGAGCCGCCTCTGAAACGATTACCTTCATGGCCTCGCTGGTTCGCGTGGCGCCGGTGATGGCGTCGACTTCATCGTCGTTGTAATCCGTTGCCGCTCCGGTGCCCGCCGGTGCCTGACGAAGGTTTTGGCCCTGGAAAACGTAATCGGGAATGCGCTGTCCGGCGAATTGTGCCTTGTACCAGTCTTCGGTAATGCGGCCGCCCAGTCCCGGGGTCTCGTTCTGCTCGATAATCTCCAGGCCAACATAACGGTCGACGTCCTCATTAAAACCCATGACGACTTCTATGTTTCCCCACAGACCGGCGCCGTTGGTTCTCAGGGCATAATAATCTTCACCGCCTACCTCGGCTCGGTACCATGTAAGGCCGTCTTCAGTTTCATTGGCTTCTATGGCATTGAATCTGGTAAAAATACCTTCCCGATCGCCTCTGTCATACGGGATATCCAATGCGGAAAGCACCGCCCTGGCCGAGGCGAGTCTGCCGTTTTCTTCCACGATGTCTTCTGTACCGACATTGGCCAAGGCCAGGAAAAATACGAAGGCGAAAGTCACAACAAATGAAAATATGATGGTGTAAATCAGTCCGTCTTTACTCACTAATTTGCTCCTTTTGCGCTCACGTTGCTATCCAGTTTTGCCGCCACCTTGGGAGCGCCGGTGTTCTTTTTTTTCTTTTTCTTCGGGGCCGGGGCGTACTCATCGAGGAGGCTCGCAAAGGTGTTCCCGATCATAATACCGAAGCTCGTTCCCTCGGGAAAACCGCTGAAAGTACGCACCAGAATAGTCACCGAACCAATGAGTATGCCGTATATAAACTGAGACAACGGCTTGTTTGGTCCGGAAACCGGGTCGGTTGCCATAAAAACCGCCACGTAAAACAGTGACCCGGAGAACAGAAACTTTGTTATATCCACAATCTGTTCAGTAAGGGTTTTCCCGGCTGGGTTCATCATGACGGGGTTCTCGGGGCTCAGGGCGTCCAGCAGTCCGGCATAGTAAAAAATCACCGTCATCACGGTTGCGGAAAGCAGCGTCATGCTGATCATTCGCCAGTTAGCCGTCTTGGTCCACATCAGATAGATCGCGGCGAGAATAATGAGAAAAATCGCCGACTCGCCCATGGACCCGACCCGTCTGCCCAAAAAGAGGTTGAGGAGGGTGTTTTCTCCCAGGTATTCGCTTCCGGCGGGAAGATTTGTGGTGGACAGACCCCGATATATTTCAAGAGGGGTCACGGTGCTCACCGCGTCTATTTCCGGATAGATAAGACCGGCGTATGCGCTGATGACATACAGTACAACGGTTAAACCGATGGAGCCAAAAATTGTCGCCTGGACGAGCTTCTTCTTCTCGTAATTGTTGGTGATAATCCAGTATGCAGCGGCGACGATGAGTATCATAAAGATCGCTTCCACATATCCGCTGCCCTGTACCTGGGAATTCACCCCGATGGTGCCGAAGGCCCCGGGTATCATCCAGGTGGTCTGCATCAGCAGCGGGAAAGAAATGTAGGTGAACAGCCGGCCGGTGATGGCCGGGTTAAACACGTTCCGGCCGAATCCGCCGTATACGCCTTTGCCCATAACCACCGCAAAAACCGATGCTATGGCCGCGATCCACAGGGGAACTGCCGGAGGGAAGGAAAGAGCCAGAAGCATTGATGTGACAAGAACCGCCTCGCTGACTTTTTTGTTTCGCGCTTTTTCCATGATGAATTCGGAAATGATACCGACTCCGAAGACCACCGCACTGACGGCGATAACCCGCCATCCGTACAGAAATATGGAGTACAGGAAAATGGGTATGAGGGAGTACATCACCTTCCTCATGATTTGTTGTTTTTGAAACACAATTCCTCCTAACGACCGTTGGCAGCTGATAATGTTACGTATTGTGATGCTGATTCTGTGCCCTTAGTATACTCCAAGTGATTTTTCTTGTGTGCAAAAAATCCCTCACAGCTTTGCCGGGCCCAGATATACCTTATTAAATAAGTAAGCTTATCTGTGTATGATGGTACTATATGAATCTAAAATTATCAATAAAAAAATATCGTGAACCGGCGGTGTTTTGCTGGACGTCGGGAGCTTCTCTAGATACTTTTTAGGTGAATGCTATTTTCTTATTCTTAAAAAGATAGTAGAATACTCAGGAATTAGCGGGTCGATGTTCGGTAGAAAGGCAGATGATACGCATAAAAAACGGCGTCGTTTTGCCCTCTCGCTGTTTCCATCTCAGGACCCGGTGAAAAATCTCAGCCTTGAACACGCACTCTTCTCATCCGAAGAAATCGGCAAGCACCTTGAGCGCCTGTCCTTTTATATAGATGAGCCTGCGGTGGTCATCGGCAAACACCAAAACCCCTGGAATGAAGTCTCCCTCGATGTTCTCCTCGAAGGAAGACTAGCGATTTTGCGGCGGTTCAGCGGAGGAGGGACGGTTTTTCACGACAGGGGCAATGTAAACTGGAGTTTTATCTCCCGCAAGGAAGGATTCAGCCAGGAAGAAAACCTTCAAATAATCGCCGATTTAGCGGCGGAGTACAGCGCCCTGGCCCCCAATGATTTTTCCATCGGGGAGCGCGGCGACGTTTTTTGGCGGGGAAAGAAAGTGAGCGGCAACGCCTTGGCGTTCCGGGGGGAGAAGGTGCTGCATCACGGCACGCTTTTGGTAGACTCTGACCTGGGAAAACTGGGAAATGCCCTCGGAGGTCTAACACGGCGCTACCCCGGTATTCGGATTGAGGGTGCAGCGGTGGCATCGAACCCTTCTCCGGTTATCAGTCTGTCCCGTGCCGCAGGACGGGAGCTCAGCGCCGAAGGATTTGTTCGTTTTGCCCTTGGCGGGGATTCCAGTCTCTCGGGAATGTCTGTGGATTCCCACAACGGTTCAACTGGTGCAGGGGGTTTGCCGCGTGTGCCGAAGGAGCTCATTGAACTGTATCGTTCAACCGACTGGCATTTTCGGCGCACCCCCGCCTTTCGTATTATAATAGAGGAAGGCGTTGAAATATCGGTGGAGAAGGGCGTCGCCGCCATCAGTATCGCCGGCAAGGAAGAGAACATGCGCACATGCGACCTGTTGAACGGCGAGTGTCTGCGCTGGCTCGATGAAACTATTGCAACATATCATGCAGCCGGAAAAAAAGGCTGAGTTCCCGGCAGCGGTCCGTTGGGCTGAGATGCCGCCAAATATACAAATGTGTAGTGCTTGATCAGGAGGATTGAATGGACAACAAGCAGATGATGAACATCCTTGACCGACTGCTTGAAGAGGCAAAGGTGGCGATTCTCGCCAACATTGATGAAGACGGCAAGCCCGTCATGCGCTGGATGAGTCCCGGATTGGTACGCGGCCAGGAAGGATTGCTCTATGCGGTAACCAGCCCGAACTTCAAAAAAACCGTTCAGCTCGAGAAAAACCCGAACGTCCAGTGGATGGTGCAGAAGAAAGATCTCTCCGAGGTCGTCTCCATCAAGGGCAGCATGCAGGTGCTTGATAATCCGAGCCTGCGCTCCATGGTGTTGGAAGCTATCGGTACCAAACTTGCCACCTTCTGGAAAGTAAACATGAACGACACCGAAGTGGTTATACTCGAAACCGTAATCGAAGAAATGGAGTACTTCTCAGCCACAAAGGGCATTAAGGAACAGGTTGAAATCATCCGGGGAGAAAATTAATGAGCAGAGCCAAGAAATATGATAAGGATTTTCTCATCGAATCTCTTCGGGAGATGACCCTGATGCGCCGGTTTGAAGAAAAGGCCGGGCAGATGTATGGACTGAAAAAAATCGGCGGATTTTGCCACCTCTATAACGGTCAGGAAGCCGTGGCTTCCGGATCGATCCGTGCCCTGGATCTGAAGCGAGACTATGTGCTCACCAGCTACCGGGACCATGCCCACGCGATCGCCTGCGGTATGGATCCGAAGAACATCATGGCCGAACTATACGGGAAAATCACCGGCGTCAGCCGGGGAAAAGGCGGCTCCATGCATATGTTCGACTCTGAGAAGCATATGCTCGGGGGCAACGGTATCGTCGGGGCGCAAATTCCCCTTGCGACGGGGACGGCGTTCAGCCAGGCGTATTGGTACAAGCTGGGCAAGGTCAAGGAAATGGGGGTCAGCCTCTGTTACTTCGGCGACGGAGCCATTCACCAGGGCGCTTTTCACGAAAGCCTGAACCTCGCCCGGGTCTGGGACCTGCCGGTAATCTATTTGGTCGAAAATAACCGCTTCGGGATGGGCACCGCGGTCAAGCGGGTTTCCGCCGTGGAAGATTTTAATCTCAAAGCCAGCGGCTACGACATCGAGGGGCGGATTCTCAACGGTATGGATTTCTTCGACATGTACGAAGGCGTGCTGGACATGGTCAAGGATAGCCGGAAATCCGGCAAAGCCTTCCTTGTCGATGTAAAAACCTACCGCTACAAAGGACATTCGATGAGTGACCCGGCGAAGTATCGGACAAAAGAAGAACTGGAATCCTTTAAGAATCAGGATCCCATCATCACGCTGAAAAAGGACATGCTCGATGCCGGTATGATTTCCGACGAAGAGTACAAGGCCATGGATGACGAGGTGAAGCAGCAGGTGAGCGAGGCGGTGGATTTTGCCGAAAAGAGCCCCGAGCCCCCGCTTCACACTATGTATGAAGACATCTACGCCGACTGAGTCAGCGGATCTGATTAAGAGAGGATAAACATGGGAATTTTAACAGTAAGAGAAGCATTGAATCAGGCCCTCGATGAGGAGATGACCCGCGATGAAGCGGTGCTGCTTATGGGGGAGGAAGTTGCCGAGTACAACGGCGCGTACAAGGTCAGCAAAGGCCTTTTGGACAAGTTTGGCCCCCATCGGGTGCTCGATACCCCGATAGCCGAGCTTGGATTCACCGGCATAGGGGTGGGAGCCGCCCAAGTGGGCTTGCGTCCCGTTGTTGAATGGATGACCATGAATTTCTCCCTTCTGGCTCTGGACCAGGTGGTCAACAACGCGGCGAAACTTCGCCATATGTCCGGAGGTCAGCTCCAGGTGCCCATCGTGTTCCGGGCTCCCAACGGCCCCGCAGAGTTCCTGAGTTCTCAGCACAGCCAGAGCTTTGCTTCATACTATGCGCACATTCCGGGCTTAAAAGTGGTGGCCATTTCCACCCCCCACAATGCCAAGGGGCTCCTGAAATCCGCAATCCGGGACAATAACCCGGTGGTGTTTCTGGAAGCGGAAATGATGTACGGACTTAAGGGCGACGTCCCCGAAGAAGAGTATCTGCTCCCCCTGGACAAGGCGGAAATCGCCCGGGAGGGCAGCGACATAACCCTCATTACTTTCGGCAAGGTTCGCCACATGGTGCTTCAGGCAGCGGAAGAACTGGCCAAACTGGGAATTGAAGCCGAGGTCATCGACATGATATCACTGCGGCCAATCGACGAAGATACAATTTACGAGTCAGTGCGGAAAACCAACCGGGCGGTGGTGATCGATGAAGCCTGGCCACTTGCTTCGGTGGGATCCCACGTTTCCTACCTGATAAGCAGTAACTGCTTCGATGACCTGGACGCCCAGGTGGAGTTTATTTCCAGCGAGGACGTGCCGATGCCCTACAACCATACCCTTGAGCTCGAAGTCCAGCCCACGGTAGAGAAAATCGTCAACGCTTCAAAGCGCGCACTGTACATGGAATAGAGTATGCAGACGCCGCAGCTAATCGCGGCGTTGCCGGCGGGGCCCGGACCCCACAGGAGAATCACATGGCTGAAAAGATTTTTATGATTGCCCTCAGTCCCACGATGGAAGAGGGAACCATACTAAAATGGACAAAAAAAGAAGGGGATGTCATCGCCACCGGCGACGTCATCTGCGAAGTCGAGACCGACAAGGCGAGCATGGATTACGAGTCCGCCCAGGAAGGCACCCTGCTCAAAATCGTAAAAGGCGAGGGCAGTGGGGCTAAGGTCGGCGATACCATCGGCATTATCGGCGAGAGCGGCGAAGACATAGCCGAGATTCTTAAAGAGGCCGAAAACGAAGCCGCCGCCCCATCCGGAGAAGGCGACGGGGACGCCGCTGACACGGATAAGTCAGCAGATAACGCGGCCGATACCAAGGCGGCCGACAAAACATCGGCATCGTCCCCGGCTCCGTCACCAGCTCCAGCACCACAAGGGCGGTCCGACGGGCGAATCGTCGCCAGCCCCCTGGCTCTTAAATTGGCAGCCCAAAAAGGAATCGATATTTCAACCGTTCACGGCAGCGGACCAAACGGCCGCATCGTAAAGCGGGACATCGAAAGCTATAAGGGCCCGGCCGGCGCCACATCGGCGCCTTCAAGACCCGCCCAGTCCTTCGCCCCCGCAGCAGCAGCCGGGGAAGACCGGGAGATACCCGTAACCGGAAAACGAGCGGTAATCGCCAAGCGCTTGGCTGAAAGCATGTTTAGTGCGGTTCACTACTACGTCAAAAACAAGGTTGCCATGGACAATCTGATGGCAGCCCGCTCGATGCTGAACAAGGAAGTCCCCGAAAAGGTCAGTTTTAACGCGTTTATGATCAAATTCGTTGCGGAAGCCCTGAAGCGCTACCCCGCGGTAAACGCTAGCTGGCAGGGGGATAAAATTCTCGAGTTCGGCAGCATAGACATCGGCCTTGCGGTCGACCTGGGCAACGGTCTTATCACCCCGATTGTCAGGAATGCGGGCAACAAGGGCGTGGTCCAGATAGACTCCGAGCTGAAGGAACTCATCAAGAAGGCCGGAGACGGAAGTCTTAAGCCCGAAGAATACACGGGAGCGACGTTCAGCATATCCAATCTGGGAAGCTTTGGTGTGGATGAGTTTACCGCGGTGATAAATCCTCCGGGGTCGGCAATTCTTGCCCTGGGCAAGGTCACCAAAACGCCGGTATATGACGACGGCGGAAACCTGGTGCCGGTCAACCAGATGGTCATGACCCTCAGCTGCGACCATCGGGTTATTGACGGTGCGTTGGGCGGACGGTTCCTTTCGGAGCTTCAGAAAATGATGGAGAATCCCGTTCGGCTCCTGTTCTAAGGTGCCGGGAGGTCTGCAGCAAAGACGCCGCAGTCCTCCCGAAGTAAGGAAGGTAACTATGGCAGATAAAAAATACGACGTAGCAATAATCGGAGCCGGCCCCGGGGGCTATGTTGCGGCAATCCGCGCCAGCCAGCTCGGCTTAAAAACCGCGGTAATCGAGAAAGACAAGGCCGGGGGGGTCTGCGGAAACTGGGGCTGCATACCCTCAAAAGCCCTTCTTCACCAGGCGGAGATGTTCAACGATATTTCCCACCTGGAGAAGATGGGGGTAAAGGTGGACAGCTCGGGCCTCGACTATTCGAAGGTCCACGCCATCAGCCGCAAGGCGGCCTCCAAGAGCGGGAAGGGCGTCGAGTATCTGCTCAAGAAAAACAAGGTTGATCTCGTCTCCGGAACTGCGGAAATCTCCGGACCAAAAGAAGTATCGGTTACCGGCGGCAAGGACGGAGATCTCAAAATTGAGACCAAGTTTATCCTCATCGCCACGGGTTCCCGCCCGAGGGAGATCCCCGGCTTCGAGTTCGATGAAGAACAGGTTCTCAGCTCGACGGGAATTTTGAGTCTGGAAAAGCTGCCCAAGAGCCTGTTGATCCTCGGAGCCGGCGCCATCGGTATGGAATTCGCCTACGTGATGAGCGCCTTCGGCGTCCAGGTTACCGTGGTCGAGATGATGGACCGCCTGCTTCCCCTTGAAGACGCCGAGGTAAGCAAGGTTATGGAGGCTGAATTCAAAAAACTCGGTGTGACCTACCACACCGGAGTCAAGGCCGGCGATCTCAAGAAAACAAAAACCGGGGTCAGCATTTCCGCCGAGGCTAAGGACGGCAAGAAGGAAAATCTCAAGGCCGATAAAATACTGGTCGCCGTGGGCCGGGCGCCCAACTCCGAAGGCATCGGTTTGGAAAACCTCGGCATCCGCACCGAAAAGGGTTTTATCAAGACCGGCGATTACTACCAGACCGACATCCCCGGCGTCTATGCCATCGGCGACGTCATCTCTTCGCCTCTTCTGGCCCATGTGGCGAGCAAGGAAGGGGAAATTGCCGTTGAACATATGGCGGGACATGCGGGGCATGAAAAACGGGTAGACCCCGACGAAATTCCCGGCGCCGTCTATACCGAACCCGGAGTGGGATCCTTCGGTCCGACCGAGGAAGAGGCAAAGAAGCGGGGACTGAACTACGGCAGCTACAGTTTCCCCTACAACGGCATCGGCAAGGCAAACGCCATTGAGAAGGCAAACGGGCTGGTCAAAATCATTTTTGACAAGGAAACCCACGAAATTCTCGGCGGTCACGTGGTGGGCTATAGTGCTACCGAACTGGTTCACGAAATACTACTGGCCAAGTGCACCGAACTGCTTCCCGAAGACCTTGCGACGATGATCCATGCCCATCCCACCATTAGCGAGGGAATAATGGAATCGATGAGAGGCGTCGAGGGCTGGGCCATTCACATATAGGCTCCACGCACGCCGTTGACGGTTTATGCCGCCGCTTTCCTCATTGGATTGCGGCGGTTTTTTTAGATCGATTTATCAGAATCGATGTTCGGAAAAAGGCAGAAAATCCTGGTTGCTCACGCTTGAGACCTCAAAAGACAATCCGTTCCCCTGGATCAGCTGGCGGCTGTCATTAACCGGCGAAGATGCGGTGTGAGGAAAACCTGCAAAACTGCCCCATTCGTCTGTCCCGGTGTCGACCACCCCGTCTGACCGAAACAGCACATATTCATATTCACCGGGATTTGTCTCGAGGGTGTCGGTTATGACAAAGACATTGGCTTGTGATGCCGACCAGCGGAAATCCAGGTACGAGTTAAAATCATAACTGAAGGTCCGGATTTCGCTGAGGCTGGCAGAGTTGAGAAAGCGCAGGCGCGCCCGGGTAGGGGGAAACCATTCGGGATCGAAAAAGCTTTCCTGCCCGTACGCTTCTTCATAGCTGCATTCGCTGCTCCAGACCCCCGGACTGCATTCAAGCTCCGGCCAGACTACGGCAATGATGCTTCCGTCGGGACTCGGATAAGCCCGTACCAGGTTCTCACTGGGCAAGCGGGCTTCCCCAACGACGGTTTCCATCCGGCCATCACTGTAGATAATACTAATGTACTCACCGGCGCGGTCATACCAGTTGAGCATTATGTAGCCTTCCTGATTCTGATAGTATATTTCCACAGGCCAGCCCTCAACCTCCGGACCCCACTGGCTCGCATCGGCATCCGGCGCCGAGGCAGTCATGACCCGAAATACCTCATTCCATTTGTGGGGAACACTGGAAAGGATTACATCACGCTCACGATGCTCCAAATCGACATAGGCTATGCCGCTGCCGGTCTCGGACCACACCGGCGAGGTGAAGTAGCGGACATCCCTGGCAAAGGAACATGAACTCATGGTTATAACAAGGGCAATTATCAACCCAAAGCCTGCAGACATGCCGGATCGTTTCATACTGACCTCCAGTTACAGGGTAATTGTAGCCCAATGGTGCCCGATAAGCATATACCTGAGTGAAATACCCGGGAAAAAAGCGGCAATAAGACTCCATAGGATACATTTTCACATAGTGATCCCCAAGTGCTGTGTTAAGCATTTTTCACTCTGAACAATTCCCTTGTACTATGACAAAGGACCCGCTATTCTATGATCCGCTATGAGTCAAAGATCAGAACCAGCTGCAAATCCAAGCCTGCGGACACGAATAATCGCATTAGTGCTACTCCTGCTGGTTTTACCCCTGGTATTTTTTTCTGTTGCTGAAGTCATTTTGCAGCTTTCGGGTTACGGTATTGCACCGCGCCTGTTTATAGAGTCTGGAATCCCGGAAACTCTTGTTATTAATGATGATTTTTTTAGACTCTTCTACCCTTCAATTAGCCAGACAGCCGTCGAAAGCGGTGAGGTATATAGGCCCAGCCTATTGACCATGCCAAAGCCCAATGATGTATATCGTGTGTTTATTCTGGGTGGTTCAACCGCCAAAGGATTTCCTTATTACGACCGGCATGCATTTCCCAATATCGCCGCGGAACAGCTCAACGCCAATCTGAGGGGAAAGCGCATAGAAGTACATAATCTCGCTCAATCCGCAATGAGCTCATATTATGTCCGTGAAACCGCAAGATTGGCCCGGAAATATGAACCGGACCTTATTATCATTTATAGCGGCCATAATGAGTATTACGGGACAATTGCTGCGGGTTCCGGAGGCGGCCACTTCGGCAAAAAACTGTTCATTGCTCTTAATCGCTTCAGGGTTTTTCAGTTTCTTTTCACTTTGATGGACGGCACAGACCGGACAGCCCCCGTCTCCGAGTCGCTTATGGCTCAGAGATTGAGGCAGGGTAGTTACCCCGCTGATGTGAATTTTGATGAGCGGATTGCGCGCCGATTTATTGATAACATAGATGATAGCGCACGCTATGCCCGTCAGGCCGGAATAGATGTACTTGTAATGGAACCCATAAGCAATCTCCTGGACATGCCGCCGTTTTCTTCAACGGCACCAGATCACATCCTCAATGAAATTCGTGACACCGCATCCCAAGCTCCGGCTAAGGGGCGATGGCCTGACATCGCTGCGGATTTGTTTTCCGATGTTATTGACTCGGAAGATAATGCTCACTTTCTGTACCTGCGCGAGTACGGTAGCACTGATCCCTCTATTGAAAATCTTGTCATGGCCAAGGATCGAGACACAAGCCCGTTTCGGGCCCGATCCGTTTTGATTGACTCCCTGCGGGACTGGGCTAATAGAAATCCTGATGTTGGCTATATTGCGACGGATCAGGAAATCCTAAGACTTGATGCTATCGAGAATAGGGGGAACAGTCTTTTTATTGATCACTTGCATTTTACCTTTACAGGACAGCTTATCGTGGGCAACATAGTGGCCCGACGTATTGCAGAGCAGTTCTTAGTCGTTGAGGACATGAGTATTCTTACAGAGTCCGAAGTAAGAGAACGCATCTTTTTCCATCCGGCACTGCAATACGAAAAGGAAAAATCCGTATTAGAGTTAATCACCCAGCCGCCGTTTATCAACATGGCATTCCCTTACGTAAATAATCACCTGCGAGAAACTTTGGTAAAAAATCCGCTGAATGACATACCGCAAATTGGAGAGCAGTTAGCACGTAGCCGTTCAATGGATATACTCCAGTTGGTTGGCGAGTATTATCTCGAGAATCGCCAGTTCGAACAGCTATACGACTTTTTACAGACCCTTGTGTACATAAACCCCGGCGATCCGCGGACACATTTGAACCTGGCAGACCTGGTATCCATCAATCCCCAAACCCACCAGGCTGCCTTGTATCATTTTCAAATTGGATATTTACTGTCTGGCCGAGATCCTGAAGTTCTCTCGCGCTTTAAGAATTTTACTGAGCAAAATGGATACCAGTCGCAGCTGGAAGCTTTTCTTCAGCGTCTGGGTGAATAGAGGGTATATATGGCAAAAACCAGAGTCATAAAAGAGTTGGTAGAGTACTTGGCAAAAAACAAACGGCTTTTTCTCCTTCCCCTCCTGGTAATTCTCGGAGTGGTAGGTATCGTGACAATAATTGCTCAGTCGCAGGCAATTGCACCGCTCATTTATACCTTGTTTTAGCATGAACATACTTGGAATCTCAGCCTTCTACCATGACAGTGCTGCCGCGATAATTACTGATGGGAAAATTGCTGCCGCTGCCCAGGAAGAGCGTTTTAGTCGAAAAAAAGGTGATTCCGGTTTTCCACAAAGAGCTGTAGAGTTCTGCTTGAAACAAGCTAATATTTCCGTCGATCAGCTCGAAGCTGTGGTCTACTACGATAAGCCACTTGTAACCTTTGAGCGCTTAATCATGAGCTATTTACACCGGGCTCCCCATGGCTTTTTCTCGTTTTTCCGCTCCATTCCGGTGTGGATTAAACGCAAGCTTTGGATTGAAGATATTATCCGCAAAAAAATTCCTGGTGAGTACACAATACTCTTTTCGAGACATCACCACAGCCATGCGGCCAGTGCGTTTTTCCCCTCCCCATTCAAATCTGCCGCAATTGTGACATTGGACGGGGTCGGGGAATGGGAAACAACGACCATCGGCAGGGGGAGGGGGAGTTCGCTCGAATTAACCAGAGCAATTCACTTTCCTCATTCCCTGGGGCTCTTATACTCTTCGTTCACCTATTACTGCGGTTTCCGGGTTAACTCCGGCGAATACAAACTCATGGGCTTGGCGCCCTATGGCAAACCGAAGTATGTCCAGCTAATTAAAGATCATTTGATCAGGCTAGAAGAAGACGGGAGCTTTAATCTGAATGAGCGTTACTTCAATTACATTTCCGGCTTGAGGATGATAAATACCCGTTTCGAGAAACTTTTTAATCGTGCTGCACGCAAACCTGAGACAAATCCCGATCAATTTTACATGGATGTAGCTGCAAGTATTCAGAAGGTAACTGAAGATGCGGTGATTGGGATTGCCCGCCAAGCCAAAGCTATCAGCGGGGAAGATAACTTGGTGCTCGCCGGAGGGGTCGCTCTGAATTCCGTTGCAAATTATCGTATTTTGAAAGAAGGAGGTTTTTCCAATGTGTGGATTCAGCCCGCAGCCGGTGACGCCGGCGGAGCGCTCGGCGCCGCCTTGTATGCCTGGAATATGTATTATAAGAAGCCTCGGGCCATACCAAGCGAGCTCTCTTCCTCGGAGTATGGCTGGCATGATTTAATGGAAGGGGCCTTGTTGGGACCGGATTTTACAGATTCTGAGATCGAAGAAAGCCTGAAAAAGCAGCAGTTGTTCTATGAAAAACTCACAGATTCACAATTATATGATCGGGCCGCTGATTCTTTGAGCAACGGAAAGGTGCTTGGATGGTTTCAAGGCCGAATGGAGTACGGGCCACGGGCTCTCGGCAGCCGGTCGATTCTCGCCGACCCCCGACAATCAGAAATGCAAAAAACTCTCAATTTCAAAATAAAATTCAGAGAGGGATTCCGGCCCTTCGCACCGGTGGTCCTTGCCGAGAAACAGCAAGAATGGTTTGATTTGCAGCAGGTTTCCCCTTATATGCTCATGGTTGCGCCGGTTTCCGAAATAAAGCGAGTCGGAAGTACGGGCAGGCATCAGAAGGAATCGGGTTTTTCTAGCCTCCGAGAGAAAAGGTCGGAAATTCCATCGGTAACTCATGTGGATTATAGCGCCCGCCTGCAGTCGGTCCATCGCAAACTTCATGGGAAACTGTACGAGCTGTTACAATGCTTCGATAGAAAAACCGGATGCCCTGTTCTGATCAATACGAGTTTTAATGTACGGGGAGAGCCTATCGTGAATTCCCCAGATGACGCTATCCGCTGTTTCCTCGGCACCCACATGGATGCCCTTGCGATTGGTAACTACTACGTTTCAAAATCAAGGCAAAACCTCGATAAGACTACTTTGGATGATCTACTCGAAGGCTGGAGGCAAGGACATGTCTATGACTAGGGTCACGCGGTTCGGACAAAAGCGGATAATCCAAAGCATAGTGTTCAGTCTGATTGGCATGGGCTTGCTCGCCAGTCTTCTACTTTTGCGTGGGCACCGAACCGCGGCTATTACGGTAATTATCCTTGCGTTCTTACATGGCGCGTTGAATCTTTTATGGCGCGGATATAGAACTGCTTTTAGCCGTTTTTCAGTTGCCATGATACGGCTGATTGGGACTATCATCAGCGCCGTTGTCCTGGGTTTGTTTTATTTCACCGTGTTCTCCGTTTTCTCATTGCTGTGGAAACTTTTCAGAAAGGATGAACTTATACGCAATGGCGGATGGCAGGTAATCGATTCCAGGGAAAACGACCCTTCACGGCTTGAGAAACTCTATTAGCTAAACCAACTCCTGTGATTTGTTTCTCTTTTGATTGGACAGCAGCAATTGCTCTGCCTATATTGGACTTATGGTCACAAAAACCATTACCCTCACCAATCCCAAGGGCATTCACGCGCGCCCGTCTGCTATGATTCTCCAGACTGCGCAGAATTACAAATCGGATATTGAACTGATCAAGGACGGCGAAGTAGCACATGCCGGAGACATCATGTCCATAATAGCCCTTGGCGCAATGCATGGCGATGAAATTACCCTTCGCTGTAACGGACCTGATGAAGGCGCCGCCCTGGAGCATATGCTTGAAATATTCGCTCGACGCTTTGATGACCATGATTAGACCGCAAAAAACTGTATGTATATACAGGTATTAACCGAATTTTTGTATTTTCTTCCAAAACAATTCCCATTCTATGTATATCAATGCAATTAAATCGCTTTACCCTGTATTTTAATGAGAAAGTTGGACTGTTTCGCAACGAATTTTTCCTTGTCAAATAAAAAAAGTGATGGTTAAATGATGTGTATCAAGGGGTATTCTTGGGGGACTACTCTTGAAGCTGTGTTTTTCACAGTTGCAGCAGCCGACCCACGGCTTTCTCCGGACTGAAAATGGGGTTTTAGTCCGATTGTTGGAAAGGTTTCCAATACTATTGGAAACCTTTCCAAGGCATTTCCGCCTTGGGTTCGGCGCTGTACCATCGGCTTCAGTACCAGGCACCAAATCTTCGCCGTTCTCCACGACCTACCTCCGCGCGTCATTTCGGCGCCAACTAAATTATGGGAATAACCGGAGCGGAAAACCGTTCCGGCAGACATTTCATTCTGCCCGTTGGGTGTGAAAAATGTTTCAAGGAGGTTTCGTAATGAAGAAACTGCGAAATTTGGGGATAGCGCTTCTGGCCGCATTGGTTCTCTTGGCCGGCTGTGCAAACCCCTTTGTTGGAGAAGATGGTGAAGTTGCCACCGTCAGCGGAATCGAAGGTTCCTCTGGTTTAGGTGTCATCGAACTGTCTTGGACTGAACCGGATGTAGACTTTGCTCAGGTGGAAATCTCATTTTCATCGGAGACTGATACCGACAACACAGTCGTTACAGTAGACAAAGGGACCACGTCCTATACATTCGAAGAATTGACCGGTGTCGACGAAGAATACACCTTCGTGTTTACCACCGTCACTTCGAATGGTGTGAAGGCAAGTAAAACGGCGACGTTCGCAATCACCGAAGGTCAACTGACTGTAGCCGATTTGGCCGCTGCGGTGGAAAGCACCAGCTCTGCAATGCTCACATGGACAGAGCCGGACTTCCCCTATGACAGCGTTACCATCGATTGGGTTAACGTTAATGACGCCGCGGACAACGGATCGGTAGCCGATATTGCCCGTGACGAAAAATACGATGACACCGACACAGAAACCGAATGGGACCCCAACAGATCCTATGAGGTTACGGGACTTACTCTCGACGAAACCTATACCTTCGAGGTGACCATCGTTCTCGGCAGCCGCTCATCTTCAGTCTCCGTTACTTCTGATGAATTGCTTCTTGAACTCTATCAGGGTTTCCCGAATATCTACACTTTCGGACCCGAGCTGGTAGGTGGATGGCCCGGTCAGGCTGACGTTGCGGTTAATGCTGATACTGGTCTTCGAAGCATCACCTTCGCTGCGCAAAGTTCAATCGACGGAGTAATTCTGAACGGCGGCGGACTCACACAGACTGGTAATATCGCTATTAGCGCTCCCGGCGTGTATCTCATCGACGTGGACAATGATACGGTTTTCGGAGCTACTGATCCCAGCACTGTAATTGTAATGTGGGCGGACAGAAACAGACCGAACGTATATACATTCACTCCCGAAGCTGCAGGTGGATGGCCCGGCACAAGCCCCGATGAAGTTAAGGGAATCCGTTCATTTGATACCGAATTGACAAGTGTCGGCGGAGTAATCCTCAACGGAACCGGCCAGACCGGAAACATGACCAATACCACCGAAGCCGGTTATTACCTCTATACCGCGGTTGATACCCTTACCAAGCTCGGTCCGGACGGCGGTACTGACATCGTTATTTATTGGAAATAAGCACAGGAGAATGACATGAAAAAACTAGTTCTTGTTGTAACAGCTCTCCTTCTCGCGGTACTGCCCGTTGTGGCCCAGTCTTCCGTGAGTCTTGAGCTCCCCGATGAGCTGGTACTGGTGTTCCGCTATGAGAACGCCGATGCCGCCACGGTGAATATTGCCGGCCCCTTCCAGGGCTGGGATCCCGAAGCCACTCCCATGGAGCAGGTTGAACCGGGAATCTGGGAATATCGGCTCGATGTAACAGCCGCCGACTCCATCACATTCAAATATGTTGTCGATGGTGAGTATCTCGGAAGCATGGAAGGTCTTGCTCCTTCTACCAGCGAAGACGGATTCGGTGGTAAGAACGGGGTTGTGGCTGTGGCTGACATGGCTGCTGCAGGTGGAGCAGATGACGATGTGTTCCGCACAAGCCTTACCTTCGGCTCATTTACCCAGTTCTACTCAGACACCAGCATCAGAACAACATCTATCGCTCCCGGCGATGACGGCGATTTTCTCAAGGGCTTTGAAATGGATAACAGTATTTTCAAGGCTGCGTCCTACTGGAAATACACTGCCGGCATCCTTCCCGGTATCGATTCCTTTATTGAGCTAAAAGCCTTTGACGGAACCATCACCATATTCGAACAGGCTCCCGATGCCAGTGCGGATCCCGATAATATTCTCGATCCAGCAGTCACCATCGAGGATGGACTGGAAAATATCGCTGAAGCGCTTTTTGGTCCTTTCCATACCTTCAACGGCGATGCCCAGCCCGAGCTCGGCCATTTTAAGGCCGGCATAACGACTCCGTTTGTTGAGTTCTCGACAGGGTACAAAAATGCCAAAAGCGACGAATCCAGCCGCGAGTTGATGTACGAAACCTTCGACAACGGCGCCAGTGCCAACGACGGTTTCTTTGAAATCGCAAACGGTGCAGAAATTTCCGAGTTCGGCGGGCTGACTCTTGATGTCTTGCTCGGACTCACTAAGCGGGCCGGCGGACACGGTATGTACTCCTGGATCGATCTCGGCGTTGCAGGTTTCGATATCAGCATCGCATACAACACCCTCGCCAACCGTCTTGATGACGATGCCCTTCGCTACTACTTCTTCGATGCACGGCACACCATCGGTCTCGGACTGGATGCAGCTGACCTGGTTCCCGATCTTCTGAGCCTAAAAGTAGAAGCCTTGACCACCATTGACGCACTTGAAACCTATGATGCCGCTGATGACATTGTTGCCGGTCTCGCAGGTGATCTTACTCTCAGTGATATTTTCTCAAGCGGCTTCTATGCAAAGTATGCGGGCAACGGTGTTGTTACCCTCTTCGGTGACGACAGCACTCTCGATGCAGGACTGTTCAAAGCCGGTATTTCGCCGGTAAGCAAACCCATCGAACTTCTTCAGGTCGGGGCCAATTACGATCTTGAGGTGGACAATGAGTTCGCTGGGGACCTGGAACACGATATCAATCCGTACCTGAACGTGTATCTGGCTTCCGTACTCGGTCTCGACATCACCGTCGGCGGCTTTTCGAACCTCGCCCTTGTTGGTTCGGACTTCAGCTTCGTCGATGCAGGCGGTACCGTGAGCGTAAAGGACGTGGCTATTCTTTCTGAAATTGGTCTGGGGTACACCTACAAGCAGGATGCGGCCGATACCGGATACTTCAATGTGGCAACCGGCGAACTGATTCCGGTTATATCCACCGTATACGCCGGATATGATTACACCGCTGAAGCCCTCGATCAGGGTGCGGCTTATCTGGGTACTGAAATTGTCGGAATCGCCGAAGCCATCGAAGGCATCAATGTAGATTTCGGCTGGAAGGCCCAGGATGTGTCCATGATGGCTCAGGCGGATTTTGTCAACGATTTCGCTGCAAACCTCGGCGCCATCGTACGACTGGCAGACGGCGAAACTTCTCCCTTCGGTGTGGCACTCGGCGGTAACGTGACCCTCAATGACGCCTGGAAGAAAGGCATCGCCTTCCTCCAGATGGGATATGATTTTGATCCCTATGGCGGCATAAATGACGGCAAGATTGACTTCGACGAAGATTCACCCAACTACCTCGAAAATGTTGGCGGTCAGGGCGAAGCGTTTGTATCTTTTGGTATCACCTGGAACTTCTAAGAGGAGAAGGCAATGAAAAAAACAGTATTAGTTATTGCCGTCCTTATGGCGGCAGTGCTTCTTGGTTCCTGCGGGAATACCCTTTTTAACGCAAGCGGAGTGTTCATCACCGAGCTTACTGTTGAGAACCTTCCTGCAGAGGGCGAATATGCTCTTGCCGGTTCGTTTTTCGAGGAAGAATGGACCAACACCTATCTGGCAACCCAGTCGGTGGAAGGTTCGGTAACCTGGGAATTTGACCCCGCGCTTGAGGTACCGGTCGGTGATTCGGAGTTCAAGATTGTTCAGTCCGGCACTTGGAATTTCGCTGTCGAAGGAGGATTTAGAGATCCCCACGGCAACGCGAACGTCTTCGACGCCGAAGGTCTGACCATCGACGGCGGCGAGTGGGTTATTACCTTCGATGCCACCAAGACCGAGTCTGAAGCCATGACTGCGGTTAAACCGTAACAGCATTTTTCCCTTCCGGCATTCGCCGGGGGGGATTTCGAGCGTCGCTTTCGATTCCGAAGCGGCGCCCGGTATCCTCCTTTTTTGGGGTAGCGTTGGGGTTTCGGGGCTGCTTGGTGTTTCACCAGGCAGCCTTCTTTTTTGGGGGAGTAATGAATAAGAGCGTAATCATTTTGTCGGGCATTTTGGCGGTGCTTATATTATTAACATCCTGTCCCGGACCGGTGGACAGCGGCACAACTATTCCGGCCGATTGGCAGTACGGTGCCGAATATTTGGGTTCAGGCCGGGGAACGCGATTTGTTCTTCACGCTCCCGGGGCTTCCACCGTCTATGTCAGCGGTACGTTCAATAGTTGGGATAAGACCCCTATGAACCGGGACGGCGATAATTTCTGGGTTTAAATTACCTCTGCATCCCCGGGCGACCGGTACAAGTACCGGTCAGATGATTTTAGCGGTGAATGGATAGCCGATCCATTTTCCCGGGCGGTGAGCGCTGACGCCGATGAGAACTCGGTAATAATTGACCCTGACGGCCCTGCTTCCAATTATATCTGGCAGTCCACTGCCTGGGCCCGCCCGGACCGCCGGGATTTGGTCATTTACGAGATGCATGTGGCGGACTTCACCTGGCAGGAAAGGGAGGCTCCGTCTTCAAGCGCAGGCCTGGTTGACGGAGATGCGGTGTCCGACGGCAACCAGGGAAGCTTCGACGGTGTCACCGAACGCATTGAGTACCTTGAGGCCTTGGGTGTCAATGCGGTCCAGCTCATGCCGGTCCAGGAATGGCCGGGGCAGTTCTACAGCTGGGGGTACAATCCCTCGCTCTATTGGGCAATCGAAGCGGGGCTTTCCAGCAATAGAAGCGATCCGGAACAGGTGCTTCTGGACTTCAAGGAAATGGTCGACGCTCTCCATCAATCGGGGATAGCGGTGATTCTTGATGTGGTGTACAACCACGTTGACGGCTCCTCTCCGTTGAGCAGAATCAATACTGCTGGCTATATCGACGGCGATACTCCCTGGGGCCCAAGGCTGGACATTAGCGATGACTTTATCTACTCCTATGTTCTGGATAATCTTAAGTACTTAATGGATGAGTTTCGAATTGACGGCTTCCGGTTTGATGCCACGGAACACAGCGACGGGGCCTCAATGCGCTCGCTGATTAATGAACTCTACAGCCTGGGTTACGGCGACCGCTATTATATTTTTGAGGAATTCAACGGCGACCACAACGAGGCGATTCAAGCATATAATGCCCTCCACGGGGAAACCCGAATATCCAGCTGGGGCACGGGCTACAAGGATGCCATCTATCCGGCACTGGCTGATGCGGGATACTCCGGCCTGGGTTCGGTGACCTATCACTCAAATGATAACGGCTGGATTCAGGCGGCTTCGGCCATCAGCTATGCAAGCAGCCACGACGAGGGAACCCTGTACTTTCATGCAGGCAATGACGATATAAGCTCTGACGGAATCGGCGATGACCTTGCCGATCAAAAGCAGCTTGCGCTGACCTCCCTTACCCATGTACTCACAAGCCTCGGAATTCCCATGATCTGGATGGGAGACGAGCTCATGCGCGATCACCGGGGCAATAGTTCCGATACGGTCAGCGGTTCCGGAAGCAATGTGGATGAAATCAACAATCAGGTCGATTGGCAGGGGCTTGCCTCGGCAAACAGCGAGTACTTTCTATACCTCAGTAACCTGATTCACCTGCGTGCTATACATCCGAGCATCGGCCGGGCAGTCAGCCAACCGGACAGCGACGGAAGTTCTCTGTCCGACGGATTTATGTGGTTAAATAGTTGGGGAGATGAGGGTGACATTAGCACCGGCCTGATTGCGTACATCAGGGCGGTAGCAGGAGACCGGCCCTTCGCCGTCTTTATCAATTACGGTGATTCCGACAAATCAGGATTTGTTGTTAATCTTCAGCCGCCATACCAGTCGTTAAATGAGAGCTGGACCCTTGTTGCCGACAGTTCAATCCCTCTGGCTTCTCAGGCCGGGCTGTCTGTGGGCGGTGATTTGCTGTTTGCCGGTGGACAGGCGACGCTTACAATTCCTTCCAATACCGCATATATTTTTATGGGGCCCGTGAATTTCTAACGCCACTGGAGGTGAGCCATGCGCCGTTTTTTTATAATTTACACCAGCCTGTCCCTCCTCTTTTGCGCCCCGCTGTGGACCCAGGAGCTTCCCCGTGAGGTGACAAGTTTTATGGCGGTTGATGAAAATTTCTCCGCCGACCGCAGGTATGCCCAGGTAATAAAGGCCGAGGCCAGACAGGCGCCCAACGGAACGTGGGTTATTTCCACCACAATTGACCACAATGACGAACGGCTTCCCGACGGAACCGAGCACTACGCCGACCGTTGGGAGGTGGTAGACCCGCGAAACGGCGAGGTGCTGGCCGTGCGCAGGCTTCTTCACTCCCATATGTACGAAATGCCCTTTACCCGCAGCCTAAGCGGCGTGGTGATTCCCGAGGGACTGGACCGGGCACACATTCGGGCGGCCTGCACCCATCATGGTTTTGCGGGCCGGCAGGTTCTTTTGCCCCTGTTCAGCCGGGAAGAGTAAAGACCAAAATCCGTGCTCGGGGAGTTTTCCTTGTCCCCTTTACATAAATTAGATATCTTTTCAAAAATCACAGAATGTAATAGAGGCAGACATGAGCAGCAGCACGGCCACAGCGGTACCGGTACAGGATATACATCTACAGCTTTTTGAGCAGGGGAGTCGGACCTACTACAACGCCACCCGTTTTTTTCCCCGGGAGCTCAGAGAGAGGGTAACCCTCCTGTATGCCTTTGTGCGCAAGGCCGACAGTCTTGTGGATGATATCCCCCAGGATCGGGCAGGTTTTGAAGCGTTCTGCAAGGCATTCGAGAGCCTGCGGGAGGCCGCAGCGGTGGATCTGTCCATTGTAAACAGCCCCGATGTTGATCCGGTGATCGGCGGTTTTGTCTACCTCGAGAAAACCTGTCCCTTTGATCCGGCTTGGGCAGATGCTTTTCTTTACAGCATGCGACTCGACCTTGAAAAGAGTCATTACGACTCCCTTAATGAAACCCTCGAATATATCTACGGCTCGGCTGAGGTAATAGGGCTTTTTATGGCGAGAATAATGGGCCTGCCGGATGACTCTCTGGAAGGGGCAAAAATGCTCGGACGGGCAATGCAGTATATCAATTTCCTGCGGGACGCCGACGAAGACAATGAACTTGGCAGACGCTATATCCCTTTGAGGGAGTCGGGACTTGCGGGACTCGACAAGGCAAGCGCCTCCAAACAGCCATTGGTGTTTGAGAAATTCTACCGGGAAGAACTGAACCGTTTTCGCCGGTGGCAGGCCGACGCGGATACAGCGTTTAAATATATTCCCCGCAGATACCGAATACCCATAAGAACCGCGTCGGATATGTACCTGTGGACCGCAGAACAGATTTACCGTGATCCCTGGGTGATCTTCGACCGTCAGGTAAAGCCCGGAAAGCTCCGAATTATCCTCAGGGGCTTAGCAAATACGCTTCGAGGCGGCATGCCGCGGAAAATGCGCTACTAAAGCGATTAGCCAAAACGGAGATCGGATACGTGAACCACAGTGCAGCTAAAAAAAAGACGGTGATTATCGGGGCGGGTTTCGGCGGTTTGGCCTCTGCCCTCTATCTGGCCTCCAAGGGCAGGTCTGTCGCCGTATACGACAAACGGGATCAACCGGGCGGCAAGGCCTACTCCTTTAGCCTCGGGGAATACCGGTTCGATGCCGGTCCCAGCCTCTTCACCCTCCGGGATTATTTTGAAGAGCTTTTTTCCCTCTCGGGGGCCCGATTTTCCGACTATGTAGAAACAATTGAACTTGACCCCATCACCAGCTATTTCTTCGCCGACGGCAGCACAATCCGCAGCAGACCGGGAAAGGCTTTTCTCGATGAGGTGGAACAGTTCGCCCCGAATCAGCGGGAGGGTATGATGCGGTACCTGGAGTACTCGAAGCGCATACTCGACATCAGTGAGGACCTCTTTCTCAAGAATCCGTTGAGTCACTGGAAATCCGGCGGTCCTCTGACCGCGGTTAAAAACCTTATGAAGCTCGGGGGAATAGACGTTTTCCGCCGCATGCACAATGCCAACTCGGGCTTCGTGTCTGATCCTCGGTTAATCCAGCTTCTCGACCGCTTCGCGACATATAACGGGTCCAATCCATATCTGGCGCCGGCGGCTCTCAACTGCATAGCCTGGGTGGAACACGGACGCCCGGTGTATGCCCTTCGTCATGGAATCGCAGCCATCCCTGCGGCCATGGAAAAGCGTGCGAGGGAGCTGGGGGTTGAGTTTCACTATGGAAAAGAACTGATGTCGTTCCAGCCTCCTGATTCGGGTGCGGATAAGTTCCGCCTGCATTTTTCCGACGGCGAAATTGTGCGAGCCGATAAACTCATCGCCGATGTGGACATCCTGCGATGGTACGAAGACATCGCCAAAACTCCTAAGCGTCATGCGGCAAAACGCTATAGAAGGCAACCCTCCAGTTCCTCGGCAGTGGTGTTCTTTTGGGGAGTTAAAGAAGCGTTCCCCCGCTTGGGGCTGCACAACATATTCTTCTCGTCGGATTACCGGCATGAGTTCGACCAGATTCACCGGGAAAAAAAACTGCCCGATGATCCGACGGTGTATGTAAACATCGGGTCGAAATTCAGCCCCGAGGATGCTCCGGAGGGCTGTGAAAACTGGTTCGTCATGGTCAATGCTCCCTGGCACAGCGAGGGGCGTTCCTGGGAAAAGGATATCGGAAAGCTTCGCTCGACGGTAATCGAACGGATAAATCGGGACCTCGGGACCAACCTCAGCCCGCTCATTGCGGAGGAGAGGATTCTCAGTCCCGACATAATAGAGGAAGAAACCGGCAGTTATCGCGGCAGTCTGTACGGAATCAGTTCAAACAATATGACCGCCGCGTTTCGCCGACACCCGAACCGGTCGCCCTATTTGAGGGGTTTGTACCACTGCGGCGGAAGCGTACACCCGGGCGGCGGCATGCCCCTTGCCGTCAGTTCAGGCATGATAGCTGCCCGACAACTTTTGGAGGATGAAAGTGGAAGCAAGTAAGAAACCCTATGTTCCGGCTCTGGCCCTTGGGGTTATTCTCATTATGTATGCCGTAGGAGTGGTCGGACATGTGGTTCCGTTTTTTCTGCCGCTGATGATTACCCTGACCCCGTGGATTCTTCTGGGATTCGCTGTGGTGACCATAGTCATGACTCTCATTTCACCCCGGCGCAGCGCCGCGGAAAAGCGGAACATAATGATCTGGCTTGGGGTTACCTGGATAGCCACATTCATCCTGGAAGCCGTGGGGGTGGAGACCGGCAAGGTTTTCGGGGAGTACTACTACGGCGAAACCCTCGGTCCCCAGCTTTTTGAGACTCCGGTAATCATCGGCCTTAACTGGTGCATAATTATTTTTGGTATTTCAGAAACCCTGAGAATGAAGCGCTTCAGCCTTCTGGCAGCCCTTATCGGGGTGCCGATCGGCGCGGTGCTGTTCGATATCGCCCTGGAGCCGGTAGCCATGTCGGTTCTCGACTACTGGACCTGGCCCGGAGGAACAGTTCCCCTGCAAAATTACATTGCCTGGGGTGTGATCAGCTTTGTTTTCGCCATTCTGTATTTCCTGATGATTCCCTATCCCCTGCCGGACCGGGACTTTGGGAAGCCCGAGCCCGGTGCCGACGGGCGCAGGAAGGCCGTTGATATGCTGTTCTACCGCAGCGACAAATATTTCCCGGGCTTATACGTGGCCGTTCAGTTCCTGTTTATCTTCTCGCTCAACCGCCTTCTGCCATTTATCGGATAGGACGGATCGGCGGCTCAGTATGACTATCAGCGCGCCGAGCAGCACAAAAAACGAGATGACCATCGCCAGCTGTGCGGCGTAGACCGGGGGGTTCCGGTTTGCGAAATCGAGAAAGAAATATCTGAAGCTGCCGGTAAGCAAACCTTCGATGCTCCCGTATACGGCATAGAGTAGCGGGTATATGAGCCAGAACCCCAGGTATTTCCAGGGGTATTTCCCCGGTTTTCTGTTGGTCAGCCAGTCGAGCAGAAAGAGCAGGGGGGTTACTCCGTGGTTAATGTTGAGGACCAGGAGATCGAATCCCTGACTCTGGGTATTTCCCGCCAGAAGCAGGTTGTATACAAGCCCGGTAATAAGAATATAGAGGAGAACGGCGCCGTGAACCGACGGTGGCAGTTTACCTGCTCCGACCGGGGAGTCATACCGGGCGCTTCCGTCTTGGTGCCCGTCTGTCTGCATCTCTATGTGTCTGTCTATGTGCCTGTCTATGTGTCTGGCGGTTTTGCTTCGGCGGGTGATTTCTGTGAGCAAAAACAGACAGACCATAATGTTACTCTGCACTGTAAAGTAGCCGAAGATAAATGCGGCATTTCCCCTTGTCATGGAAATCACCAGCCGGCTAATGGTACCTACAACGGCTACCACACAGGTGAGGTATCTCAAGACGCTTGCTGTACTTCTCAGTTTCATCGCTGCAATCTTCTCCGTGATGCTGAATATTTTACCTGGACGATGCAATGTCGCTGACTATATGTTAGTCTAATACCATGGGAATGTTAAATCCACGAGCGGAACGAACGATTATCGCCCTGCTGGCCACCATTGCGGTTTTTCTCATTTTGGGTTTCCTGAAACTTGCGGGAACCGTGCTTATTCCCTTTATTGTGGCGTTTTTACTGTCGTTTGTGCTCAATCCCGCGGTGGAAGCGTTGGTTAAAATCCGTATTCCCCGAATTATCGCCATTATAATTATCATTCTCATTCTGCTGGGACTCAGTTTCCTGGTCGGGCTTATACTCTACGAGTCCGTTCAAAGCATACTGAGCAATTTCGGAAAGTATCAGCAGCGATACCTCGATCTCATCGCTTTCGCCTCCGAAACCTTCAATCTACCGGCTGATTACTTCGAAACCCTCGAGCTGACCGGCACCATCCTGTCGCTGGTAGGGCAGGTGTCGTCCAATCTTGTGGGATTTCTGGGAAACGTATCGCTAGTTCTGATTTTTATGCTGTTTCTGTTTCTTGAAAAGCCCTTGATAAGGCGGAAACTTGTGGATGCCATCCGGCATGATGAAACCGAACGCCTCGCCCGGATATTCGCCGACATCACCAAACAGGTAGGCCGGTACCTCTTTGTAAAATTCTTTGTCAGCACGCTCACGGCGATTGTGGTTTATTTCGGTTTCTCCCTCATAGGGGTTGATTTTGCATTCATTTGGGCTGTGCTCACCTTCCTGTTCAACTTCATTCCGACCATCGGATCCATAACCATATCGGCCGTTACCGCTGCCTTCGCGGTTATTCAGTTCTTTCCTACATATCAGCCGATTGTCCTGGCCATGCTTGCCATGGCGGTGCCCCAGCTGATCATCGGAAATATCCTGGATCCGAAGCTGCTGGGAAACAGTCTGAATTTGTCGCCGGTGGTTATCCTCATCGCCCTTTTGATTTGGGGATACCTCTGGGGCGTGGCAGGCCTCTTCCTCGCGGTCCCGCTGACAGTCGGCTTGAAAATTATCTTCGAGCATTTCCCAAATATGCGTTATATCGGTATAATCATGGGAACCGGCACGTTCAGCGAAACTGAAGAGCGCCGAAAACAGCGGATGCTGCGCAACAAGGCGAAGGCCGAAGAGAAACTTCAGGAAAAAGCCAATACTCCTTTAGAGAGCTGATCGGGCTCTCGATTTCCTTCCCCGCAAAGCATCACAGGAGTACATCATGGAGAAAAAACGCTTACTCACGGGAGACCGGCCCACGGGCAAGCTCCACCTGGGCCACTATGTGGGCTCCCTTCAAAACAGGGTTAAGCTTCAGGACAGGTATGACTCGTTCATTTTTGTGGCTGACCTGCATATGCTCACCACAAAACCGAGCAAGGAAGCAATCGAAAAGGTCAGCGAAAATGCCCGGGAAATTGTGCTCGATTACCTGGCCTGCGGCATCGATCCGGAAAAAGCCACGATTTACATGCAATCCGCACTTCACGAGGTCTACGAGCTGAACCTTATTCTTGAGATGCTGGTGAGCGTACCGCGACTCGAGCGGCTACCGAGCCTGAAAGATATGGCAAGGGACGCCCATCTGAATGAAATGCCCTTCGGTCTGTTGGGGTATCCGGTACTCCAAAGCGCGGACATACTTCTTCCCCGGGCCCATGTTGTTCCCGTCGGCAAGGATAACGAAGCGCATGTTGAGCTGACCAGGGAGATTGCCAGGCGCTTCAACCACCACTACGGCGAGGTGTTTCCCATCCCCGACTCAATCATCGGCACCGCCACCCTTGTGGGAACCGACGGCCAGGCGAAGATGTCCAAGAGTCTGAACAACGCGATCCTTCTGTCCGATGATGCAAAAACCGTCGAGAAGCGGGTCAAGGGAATGTTTACCGACCCGAACAGGATTCGGGCTGACATCCCCGGTACCGTCGAGGGCAACCCGGTGTTTATCTATCACGACATGTTTAATCCCGATAAGGCGGAAATCGAGGACCTGAAAAAACGCTACAAGGCAGGCAGCGTCGGCGATGTAGAAGTCAAGGAGAAGCTCGCACGGGCGCTAAACGCGTTTATGGATCCGCTGCGGGAGCGACGGGAAATGTACGCAAATGATTCGGGATTCGTCGATGAGGTGATTTACAACGGTACGGTTAAAATGCGGGAGATAGCCCGGGAAACCCTCATAGAGACCAAGAAAGCCATGGGCCTCACCGGAGCGTGGAACCGCATTAGCCGCAAGGCCGAAAAGTACCGGAAAAAGCGGGAGAAGTCCTGAAGATGGCATCAGGCGGTAAAATTGAAGCTGTCCTCTTCGATATGGACGGAACCCTCGTCGATTCAGAACCCCTGTGGCACCGGGCCGATGAGGCCTGGCTCGGCACTCACGGCATTGAGCTCAGCGATGATGAGTGGATTCACATCGTCGGTCTCGGCGGCGGGCCCTTCGTCAGGATGCTCATGGATAAAAAGGGACTACAGGGCGAGTATGATCAGCTTCTGCGGGAAAAAAACTCGGTGTTCCAAAAGCTGGCCGCCACCGATTCGGTACCCTTTCGGGAAATGTTTGGACTGGCGCACTCCCTCAAGCAACGGGGTGGAAAAATTGCCGTCGCATCAGCTTCCAGCTGTGAGATAATCCATACCACCCTGGCATGCGTGGGAGAGGCGGACAGCTTCCACGGCGAGTTTTCCAGCGACATGGTGGAGCACAGCAAGCCGGCGCCCGACCTCTTTTTATATGCCGCCGACAAGCTCGGTGTGACTGCAGATACATGCCTGGTGATCGAAGACAGCCAATACGGTGTTGAAGCGGGAAAACGGGCGGGCATGACGGTCGTCGCCGTGCCCTACCATATTCACGACCAGACCCGGGAGTATTTCGAAAAGGCTGACCTGCTTTTTCGCCGGGGAATGAAGGACTTCACCGCCGAATTGGTACTTACCTGGCTTGAGGATCGGGAGCTGTTGTAGTGCCGGGCAATGATTCTCCCGATTTTCCCTCCAATACTTCAATAAACGGGTTTCAGAAAAAGATATTGGCATTCTATGAAGACTACGGACGTTCAATGCCCTGGCGCGATGACGTCAGTCCGTACAGCATCTTCCTTTCGGAGGTCATGCTGCAGCAGACCCAGGTTTCCCGGGTAACGGATTACTACTGGACGTTTATGAATCGCTTCCCGGACTTTTCTTCCCTCGCCGACGCCGAACTGCAGGAGGTGCTGGATGTCTGGAAGGGACTCGGGTATAACCGGCGCGCCAGGTTCCTCCGGGAGGCCGCGAGGATAATTTGTGAACAGTACGCCGGCCGGCTTCCCGCAGATCCCGATGAGCTGATCAAACTTCCGGGAATCGGAAAAAATACCGCTGGTTCCATATCGGCCTTTGCATTTAATCTTCCGGTGGCTTTTATCGAGACCAATATCCGTCGGGTTTTTATATACGAGTTCTTTCCCGGTGATGAAGAGGTTCACGACAGGCGGATTATGCCGCTTATAGAGGCGACGCTCCCCCAAGACAACGCCCGTCGATGGTATTGGGCACTCATGGATTACGGCGTCAGCCTAAAAGGAGAGGGCCGGCAGGCAAACCGAAAAAGCGCTCACTACAGCCGACAAAGCCCCTTCGAAGGCTCTGCCCGGCAATTGAGGGGAGAAATCCTTCGCCAGCTTGGGAGGCGCGGTGGGGTCGGCATCGGCGAGCTGGACCGCGGCATTAGGGCTGCCCTCCCGAAGCATCCGTATGATGTGACGCTGTTGACCAAGATCCTGAGTGACCTGGACCGGGAGGGATTCGTAACCGGCGAGGCCGGCGGGATATACCGCATCGCAGATTAAGACACTGCTGGTTCAGTACACCCAGCTTGCGGCGGCCACCGCCAGGCCGGCACCCGAGGCGACGGCCATCACCTTGTCGCCCCGTTTTATCCGTCCTTCCCGGACCGCCTCATGGAAGGCCATGGGAATGCAGGCGCTGCCGGTGTATCCATACCGGTCCATTACCGCGGTTGTTTTATCCATGCCCTGTCCGAGAATCTCCATTACCTGGGCGATAACCGACAGATTGATCTGGGTAAACAGGTAGTGATCGATATCATCTCTTTCAAGGTTGATTTTTTCTAAGAGCTTGTCGACCATCTCGGGCCATAGCTTTACATTTCGGTCGCCGGGCAGGCGCTGAAGGAGCTGAAGGCCGTATTCACCGGATTCAAGCCGCTGGCGGGTTACCGGCTGCCGGGTAGCCCCGGAGTACACGCCCACATAGTCGAACTGGGTCCCGTCGGCAAGGAGCTGGCCGCCCAGGTATTTGTCGCTTTTTTCGAGAATAAAAGCGGCTGCCCCGTCGGCGAAAATAGAGTAGCCGAAGCTGTCCCCAGGCCGGACGAAGGCGGGCATATTGTACAGGCCGATGACGCATGCGTAGCGCATGCCGGGGTCGGCGGCCAGAAGTGCCTGGGCGCTGTGCAGGGCCGCGACAAAACTCGAACAGCTGGCGTTGACGTCGAAGGTGCCGCAATACCGCTGTCCGCCCTGGATCCGTCCCTGCACGATCATGCTGGTTGCCGGTGAAATGTATTCAGGGGTGTCGCTGGCCACGATAAACAGCCCGATGTCTTCCGCGTTGATGCCGCCGGCGAGAATGGCGTCCCGGGCAGCCTTTTCAGCGAAGTCGGCGCTGGTTTCATCCAATCCGCGCAGATGGGCGATGTGGCGCTTTTCAATGCCGAGTTTGGCCTTTGTCCGATCCCCGTCGAATTCTATTCCCGCCAGTTCCATCAGCTCCAGATTATCAATAGCCTCTCCCGGGACATAAAGCCCCGTTGATACGATGTTCATTCCTTGACTCCTTTGTGTAGTAGCCCGGCCAGCTCATGAATAAAACCGGGAATATCGCCGATTCTCCGGTTCAGCAGGGCTTCGATGCCCACATAATGGGACAATCCCATGAGAAAATTCGCAACCATCCGCCTATCATCTTCATCGAACATATCGAGGTTATGCATGTACCCCGCTTCGAAGGCATCGTAGTACCGGCGGACCCAGGGCTTGGCGACGAATTCCGCCTCCCTCACGATGGCATAGTAGTCGCTGTGTTTGCTGAAATAGCTGAGAAAATGCCATACGCCGTATACCTCCCGCTCAAGACTGCTGGGATGGGTGGTGGATTTCTCCCGCAAATATCGCCGGGTTTCCTGTCCGATTTGTTCAACGATGATGGAAAAAAACTGCTCCTTGCTCTCGAAGTGGGTATAAAAGGTGCCCACGGCGAGTTGGTTTGCCCGGACGATATCCGCAACGCCTATTGCGTGGTATCCTTTTTTACCGATTAACTCCATTCCCGTGCGCAATAGTCGCCCGCGGCTGTCCTGGGGCTGATCCTCGGGAATTTCAGGAAAATCCGATGGTATGTCCAGCTTCCCGGGAGACTCATTTGCAAACATGCCGTTGAGCACGAGCTTGGCGATAAGCCCGGAATTTCTCGGCAGACCGTCGTAAATGGCCCGGGTGGAAATGAAGCGAAGTCCCGATATGATGTATAGATACTCGGCTTCAGTCACCGGACGCCGGTAAACCTGAGTGCAGCAGGCCATGTATATGCTCCGCAATCGGCTTTCATATTCGGGAAATCGATACTGGCCTTCCCGGAAGACTGTTACCTGTTCGGCATGTTGTATTCCCGCATCCAGGATCACCGTATACAGGCGCTGTAAACGCTCCTCTACAGTTTCTCCGCCGATACCCGCCAGTTCATTTTCGAAGTCGCTGAGAAACTCGTCGAGCAGAAGGCGGACCAGCTCGGTCTTGTTGGGGAAATAGCGGTAGAACACTCCGTTGGAAACTTCGGCATCCCGGCAGATCTCCGCAATGGAAACCGTTTCGAACCATTGCCGGGAAAATAGCCGCAGGGCCGCGTTCTTGATTTTTTCCGGAGTGTTCTTGGCCACTTTACATATCCTTTATAAAACTGATAACCGCCTGACAAAACTCGTCGGGTATCTCCACCATGGGGCTGTGGCCGCAGGTATCGAATTTGATGCGCTTTGCCGAGAAGAACTCCGCGGTCTGTTGTGCCCGGTCCTCGGTAATGAGGGGATCCATGGAGCCGTGCATGACTGCGACGGGAAGCGAGGCATCCCGCAGCTTGTCGGTAAAATCCGCGACCGAAAGGGCTTCGGCGTGTCCGATAAAGCAATCTCTGTTCATTTTCCAGGCGTCATCCACCAGAGCGGAATATAGTTCGTTATCCTGTATCATGGGCATTATAGATTTCAAGGCCTGGGCGAGAATGTTTTTGTCGGCCTTGTACGCTTCGATAGCCGGATAATGTTCCACCGGCGTAACAAGTCCCTCCACCGGCGCGGAATCCACCAGCACCATGGCGCGGGGAAACTGAGGCTTCTGGAAGAGCAGCTCCATGGCTACGGCGCCCCCGAGGCTGTGGCCTAAAACCACGGGATTATGCAGCTCGAGGCTGTGGGCGATAAAGCCCACCCAACGGGCGTAGTCCCCAATTGCCCAGCCCTCAATAGCCTCGGATTCCCCGAAATTGGGCATATCCGGGGCAATGACCTGCCCGGGATACCGCTCCGCCAGGGGTTCGAACCATCTTCCGCTTCCAAGGTTGCCGTGGATGCAAAGCAGAGTAGGAAGCGAGTCATCTTTGCCTTCGCTTCGCCTCAGTTGAATGAGCTTGTCGCGGATTCGCAGGCTGATTTGTTCCATTTTACGCTCTCCTTATGATAAGCGCCGTTCCCATGCCCCCGCCTATACACAGGGAGGCAAGACCTGTTTTCGCTCCCCGTTTAATCATTTCATAAAGCAGGGTAATGGTGATCCGGGCGCCGCTGGCTCCAATGGGATGTCCGAGGGCGATGGCGCCGCCGTTCACATTGGTACGTTCCAGCAGGCTGACCATACTGTCCCCGTGTTCTGCCGAGAGTTCCTTCAAAACGCCTATGCTCTGGGCGGCGAAGGCTTCATTGAGCTCTATGAGCTCCATGTCCGAAAGGGTCAAGCCGGTTTTTTTTAATAAGCTGCGGATCGCCGGAACCGGTCCCAGGCCCATTACCGACGGGTCGAGGGCCGCCTGGGAGTATGCCACGATTTCGGCCATGGGCTCGAGGCGGTATTTATTTACCGCGTCCTCGGAAGCCAAGAGCAGGGCGGCTGCGCCGTCGTTCAATCCCGATGCATTTCCGGCGGTTACCGTCCCGTCCTTCTCGAACGCCGGACGCAGACCCGCCAGGGTCTCCTCGGTGGTCTCCGGACGAATATACTCGTCGGTATCTATTGTAGAGACCTTTTTTCGCTCGGCTACGTCCACCGGAGTAATTTCATCGGCGAAGCGCCCTGAATCCCTGGCGGCTGCAGCCCGTCTCTGGCTTTCTGCAGCAAAGGCATCCTGTTCGCTACGGCTTATGGAATGCTTGCGGGCAATATTTTCGGCGGTAATGCCCATATGGTAATTGTTGAACACGTCGGTGAGCCCGTCCTGAAGCAGACTGTCTTCCAGCTGCATGGCTCCGAGCTTGTTGCCCCATCTGGCCTTGGCGGAAACCGTGAACGGTGCAAGGCTCATATTCTCCATTCCCGCCGCAATCGACAGCTGATGTTCTCCCAGGCGGATATTGTCCGCCGCGAGCATTGCCGCCTTCATACCGCTGCCGCAAAGTATATTTACCGCGTAGGCGGGAACGCTCTCGGGGACCCCGGCGTATATGGAAGCCTGACGGCCCGGACCCATGCCCTGACCGTTGTTTATTACGTTACCGACGATGACCTCATCGAGATCCGCAGGGTCTATTCCCGCATCGGAAATCACCGACTTTATTACTTCGGCTGCCAGCTTCGCCGCGGGCACGTTTTTAAAACTGCCGCCGAATGCTCCGATTGCCGTACGCTTTGCAGCGACGATGTATACCTTGCTCACTGTTTCTCTCCTCGTTTATACATATCCCAGTTTTTCCGCTTCAGCGGTGAGCTGAGCCCTGAAATCCGGATGGGCGATGGAAATCAACGCCTTGGCCCGTTGGCTCACCGTTCGGCCTACCAGCCTGACCGCGCCGTATTCCGTGGCGACGAAATCCAGGTCCTGGCGGGGCACCGTCACCGCCGAACCGGCGGGTAGCATCGGGACGATGGTGCTGATGCTTCCCTTTTTCGCGCTTGACCTCAGGGCGATAATGCCCTTGCCGTTTTTCGCCTTCTGCGCTCCTCGGTGAGTGTCGAGCTGACCTCCGGTTCCCGAATACTGCACAGGGCCCAGGCTTTCAGAGCAGACCTGTCCGGTAAGGTCTACGGTTATTGCGGTGTTGATGCTCACCATGTTGTCGTTCTGAGCGATCACATAGGGGTCGTTGACATAATTTCCCCGCAGTTCGAGAATCGCCGGATTATTATCCAGCCATCGGTACATCCGTTCGCTGCCCAAGGCAAAGGTGAACACGAATTTGTTCGGCCACAGGGATTTTTTCCGGTTTGTTATGGCTCCGGATTCGAACAAATCGATCATGCTCTCGGTAAACATTTCGGTATGCACACCCAGGTCCTTTTTGTCGGAGAGCAGGGCGGCCACGGCGTTGGGTATACCGCCTATGCCGATTTGCAGGGTGGCGCCGTCTCCCACGAGGCCCGCGATATGGGAGGCAATCTCCTTTTCAACCGCGCCGGGCTCAAGAACCGGTATGGTGGGAGGGGCGGCGTCGTGTTCAACGAGGATGTCGGCCTGGCTGATGTGAACCTGGGTGTCCCCGTGAAGGAAGGGGATTTTCCCGTTTACCTCGAGAACCACTATGTCTGCCGCCTCGATAACCTCGCCTTCATATACATTCGAAAGACCCAGGTTAAAAAAGCCCGTGGAATCCTGCATAGGCGTCACGGGCCCCCAGTACACAATAGAGGCGCCTTCTTCCTTGAGAGCCTTGAGTTTATTTCCTCCGGCTTGATGCAGATTGTTGGGAATAAAATCCACCAGTTTATAGCCCATTTTTGCGGCCTTGCGGTTCGACGGGCCGAAAAACCAATTCTCGTTCATAAAGATCCCTTCGTAACGGGGATCTTCGCAAAACTCATAGCTCTGCATATTCAGACAGGATAGCACCCGCAGGTGATCAAAATGATCGGCGAAACGGTGAACCGCTGACATAAAACCCTGACTTTCCATGGAGGCCATGCCCATAATGATTGCCGCGTTTTTCGGCAGTGCCCGGATGGCATTCTCCATGCTTCGCAATTTACCGGTATATTGGCTTTTCCAATCTGACATTGACACTCCTTTTCTTATCGGTGAGATTTCCCGGCGGACGTTGAAGATGAATCATCCCGCCCGCTACTGCCTAATAGGGGCTATATTACCAGGCCGCCGTCAACGCTGATTGTCTGGGCTGTGACGAAGCTCGAGTAATCGCTTGCAAGCCACAAAGCCGCATCAGCAATGTCTTGGGGCTCGCCCATTCTGGCCAGAAGGGTTTTTGACACCATGGAATCCAGTATCTTCTCGGGTACCTTCTCTGTCATGGGTGTGCGGATAAATCCGGGAGCAATGGCGTTGGAACGAACCTTCGCGCCTTTGCGGGCGAACTCTTTTGCCCAGGTCTTTGTCATCGAGACAACTCCGCCTTTGGTTGCCGCATAGTTGGACTGGCCCACGTTCCCCGTGAGGGCTACTATGCTCGCCATATTGATAATCGAGCCCGTGCCCTGATTCATCATCCGCGGTCCGATTTCCCGCCCCATGTTGAATACGCCGGTGAGGTTCACCGCAATGACGGAGTTCCAGTCCTCATCGCTCATCTTTTGAATCAGCCCGTCCCGGGTGATGCCGGCGTTATTAACCAGAACGTCGATACGCCCTTCATCTCCCCAGATTTTTTCCACCACTTCCTTAACGCCGGCCGAGTCGGTGACATTACAAACCGCGCTTTTGACGTTGGGGTACTTCACGGTGACTTCGTCAAAACCGTCGAAGCCCATATCCAGGGCGTACACCGCTTTTGCTTCGGCGGCTGCGAATGTTTCTACGATTTTCCTTCCAATTCCCCGGGCTCCCCCGGTTACCAAACATACTTTTCCTTCAATTTTCATGTGCTTACTCCCCATTGTATTGTGGCGGCCGCCCAGACAAATCCGATTCCGGCCCCGACCATAACAATATGGTCTCCGTTTTTGATTTTTCCGCTTTTAATCCCCTCCATAATGGAGATGATCTGGTCGTTCTGGCCGACATGGCCGTATTCATTCAGATAGGTTGTCTGATCATCGCTCAGTCCGAGCTCCTGAAGCACCAGGTCATGGGTGCTTCGCTTAAAATGGAGAATGGCCAAATAGTCGATGTCAGCGTCGGTGAGCCCGCCCTTTTTAAGGGATTCGCGGATTACCGCATAAAAATTCGGCAGGGTCCGTTCACCAAGTTTTTTCTTGAAGCTGTCCACGTCGTCGATGACGAAGTGCATGTTGTGGGTATCCTCGGGACTGGGCGGCCAGGCAGCGCTTCCGCCGGCCTTGATTACGCAATCAGTGGAAAAACTTCCGTCGCCCCTGAAGGCAGTTCCCACTATGCGGTTAGCTTTTTGGTTTTTTCCGAGAATCATTGCGGCGCCTCCGGCACCGATGTCGTACATAAATGAAGTCTCTTTTACGTCATAACTTACCATGTCGCCGTTGCGGTAGCCGCTGACCAGGAGGACCGTTTTATACTCGCTGTTGGCGATCATCAGGCTTCGGGCTACTTCCATTCCCGCCATCATTGAGCCGCACATTGCCTCCATATCGAAGCTCCAAGCGTTATCGGCCCCGATTTCCCGGGCGACGTGCAGGCCTGCCAGCCAGTTCAGGTAATCCTTGTGCTGGGCACCGTTCCAGATAACCACGTCTATATCTTTTGGGTCGATGCCGGCCATTTCTATGGCATCACGGGCGGCGGCAATACCCATCGCGCTGGTGGTGTCTTCAGGTCCGGGCACCGGTTTGCGGTCGACGCCGAATTTCTCCCGGATGACGTTTTCCGGTATTCCGCTTTTTTCCGCAATCTGCGAGGCATCCATCCAATGATCCGGGGTGTACACCCCGAGCCCCATAATTCCAATTTCAGTCATAAGATTGTCCTGTTCCCAAAAAATGAGAACCAATTCAGTTCGTTTTCAAAAAAACACCCCTTCCCGAATGTTCGGGAAGGGATGGTTCCGTAGTTCGCAATCAGTCGAGAATGTCGGTTATGGCTTCGAGGGGCTGATCCACAACCCAACCGGGGGCGCCGTCATAGGTTGCCAGAAGGAGGGCCATGGCCTGGGTTCCCACCCGGCGGCCGTTTGCGAAATCTACCGTGCCTCCCAGGGGGATTTCCACCGGTGCATCTTCCATCGCGTCGATGTAGTTATCCCAGGTGAGGGCGCCATCGCCGACCCGCTCAAGACCCTGTACGAAAATTGCCGCCGCAATCCAGCCTGCCTGGGCGTAGGGATTGCCTGCAAGCGCGGCATCGATTTTGCTGACTTCATCGACGAAGGTGTTGAGGGCGTCGGTCGGATTGCCGTCTGCATCGACTACCTGGAGCCAGGCGTTCGCGTAGACATCAAAACTTTCGAGTGCTTCGCTGACCCCTTCGACGAAGGTGGGTGCTGCGTTAACATAGCTGGTGATGACCGGAACATCATTGCCCGCTGCCGCGAGAGCCTTAATGGCCACTTCCGCAGGGACCTGATTTGCCGCAACCAGGACCACGTCCACATCTTCACTGAGAATAGTCTGGGCTGCGGAACTCATATCGTTTGAATCCGGGGCGACCTGTACCTCAACCACGTCGACCCCAAGGGCGCCGGCACGGAGGTAGATTCCCGCCAAAAGCCCTTTTCCGTCATCGGCGTTGGGGTAAATGACGCCGATTTTGTCGGCACCAAAATCCGCCACGGCCCGGGCCACCATTACTTCGCCTTCGGCGTCATAGATGGGCTGGACGGGGAAAGATGCCCGCTCGCCGCCTTCGGCTTCGAGATTAAAAAGGGATCGCAGACCTGTTGCGTAATACACCCGGGGAATTCCCACGGTATTGAGGTATTCCTGGGTTGCCGCTACCGTCGGGGTGCCGAAGTGGCCGACGAATGCGAATATTTGATCGTCTTCAACAAGGCGCTGGGCGTAGGTGAGGCCCTGAGCTCCGTCGAACTCGTCATCGTAGTGCACCCATTCGATGGTTCTCCCGGCGACTCCGCCGGCGCCGTTTACCATGGCAAAGTAGGCTTCGATTCCCTGGTTGAAGGGAACTCCGACGAAAGCAAGGGCGCCGCTGGTGGCGGCCGCGTTACCGACCAGGACCGTAGTGTCGGTTACCCCCTGGGATGCCGCTTCTTCGCCTGCGCCATTCGCCCATGCGGCGAATGCCAACGCTACAATCAGCACGATCGCTATTGTAAACCTTTTCATAACTCCTCCTAGAGTTGTGTCTGCTGTTTTCCGCCGGGGGCGGTTCGATTGAATAATCATTGCTATTTACCTAAATAGGCCTCGACCAGCTCGGGATCCTTCCTCAGCTGCTCGGCGCTGCCGGATTTAACCAGGCTTCCTACCTGAAGCACGTAGGCATAGTCGGCAATTTTCAGGGTTTGCATGGCGTTCTGCTCGACGATGAGGACCGTGGTGCCGTTATTTCGGATTTCCTCGATGATTGCGAAAATATCCCTGACAATCAGCGGCGCAAGGCCCAAAGAAGGTTCATCCAGTATGAGCAGTTTCGGGCTTGCCATAAGCGCGCGGCCTATGGCGAGCATCTGCTGTTCCCCTCCCGAAAGGGTTTGAGCGATCTGGGAATCCCGCTCCTTCAGGACCGGAAAATAGGCAAACACCTGATCAAGGTTTTTCTGCAGCTTCCGTTTGTCCTTCACGGTGAACCCGCCGATCTGAAGGTTTTCCCGCACCGTCAACTCGCCAAAAATCTGCCGGCCCTCCGGCGACTGGGAAATCCCTCCCTGGGCAATAAGCTCGGGGCTCAAGCGGGTGATGTCCCGGTCTTCAAACAGGATGGATCCCGATGCCGCAGGTATCAGACCGGATATTTTTTTAAGGAGACTCGTCTTGCCCCCGCCGTTCGCGCCGAGAATCGCGACGATGCTGCCCCGGGGTACGTCCAGGCTCACGGATTTTAATGCCTGAATCGCTCCGTAGCTCACGCTCAGGTCGGTAATTTTCAGAAGCAGTTCCTTGTGTTCTTTCATGCTTCCTCCTCCCGGCCGAGATAGGCCTCCTGAACCTGGGGATCGGTTTTGATTTTGTCAGGGGTGTCCATCGCCAGAAACTTCCCGAAATTGATTGCGCATACCCGGTCGCAGATATTCATAACCAGCCCCATGTCGTGTTCGATGAGAAGTATGGAGGTGCTGAACTCGTCGCGGATGCGGTAAATAAGCTTGTCCAACTCCTCGGTTTCCTTGTCGTTGAGTCCGGCGGCGGGTTCATCGAGGATGAGCAGCCGGGGACGGGCCAATAGGGCCCGGGCAATCTCTATTTTTTTCAGGATGCCGTAAGGCTGACCGGCGGCATATGCGTACATCAGTTGATCGATGCCGAGGAATTTCAGCACTGCCACCGCCCGCTCCCGGGCAGCATCTTCCTCCAGCCGGGCCTTTTTGGTTTTTATCAGGTGTGAGAACACGCCGGTGGCGAACTGTGTATGGGCTCCAATCATCACATTGTCCAGAATTGAAAGATCAGGAACCAGCTCGAGGTTCTGAAAGGTGCGGACTATTCCCTGGTTGACCACCCGGGAGACGTCCACATCTTTTAGATCGATCATGCCTCCGGGACCCGAGTAGGTAATCGAACCCTGGTATCCCTTGTAAAATTGGGTGACGCAGTTAAAAACCGTCGTTTTGCCCGCCCCGTTGGGGCCGATCAGGCCGACAATCTCGCCCTCGTTTATAGTGAAGCTTAAGCCGTCGACGGCTCTCAGCCCGCCGAAGGTCATGGTGACCGAATCAAGGCGGAGTAGGGGAGTGCTGTTCATTTCTTACCTCCCGGAATACCGTCTGCGGGCCGGACCTTTCTGCGGAACAGCCTTTTAATATCCTCACCGACGAATACGAATCCCCGGGGGTAAAAGAGGATAACCAGGATGATCAGCACCCCCGAAAACACGTAGGAGATATCGCCGAGCAAATCTTTCAAAAAGAGATTGGGAATACCGTAAATTATCAGAGCTCCCAGGAAGGTGCCGATGATGGATTTGAATCCGCCCACGACGACCATGGCGATTATTAAAAGGCTGATATTCAGGGTCCAGGCCCGGGTAGGGGCATTCTGAAAAAACATCGCGTACAAGATTCCCCCGCCGGTGGCGTAGACCGTGGCGGTGATAAAGGCGATCAGCCGGTATTTCAGAATATTGATTCCCATTGCCTGTGCTGCGTGTTCGCTGCGGCTCATGGCCATGAGCGCTCTGCCGGTGCGGCTTTTGACCAGATTGTGCATCAGCAGCATGCCGATCAATTGTGCGGCAATTATCAACGCGAATAAGATGCTCCGGTGCACCTGAAGGATCTGGTTGAGCTCAATAAAACCCAGGAGGCGAACCGCTCCGATCTTGATAAATTCCCCGCCGAAAATGGGAACCGAGGTGTATATCTGCCGGAGTATTTCACCGATGAAGAGGGTGGCGATGGCAAGGTATATGCTCTCGACTTTCAGGGAAAACAACCCGATCAAGGCACCCAGGCCTGCGGCTATCAGCAATACGAGGACCGCCGACAGTTCGAAGGGTAGACCCATCTGCAGGAATACCCCCATCCCTAAAGCGCCGGCGCCGATAAATCCCGCAGTACCCAGTGAAATCAGGCCGCTGAATCCCAGAAGTATGTTCATTCCCAGCGCCACCACCGTGTAAATGCCCGTGTAGGCGAATATGCTCATGGTGGAGAAACGCATAAGACCCAGGTGGGGCAAAACGGCGATTAGCATTAATCCCAGGTTCAGAAGCAGAATTTGCAACACCGGATTCCCGGAAAGCGCCGGACGGGGTTTCCCGCTGCCCCCGCCTTTATGGCTCGATTTTTTTTCTATTTTACTTTTCATCGACGTCATACCTTTTTGATGAGTTTCTTGCCGAACAGGCCGTAGGGCTTGAAGTAGAGGAATACAAGGATTGCCGAATACACAATGACATTTCCCCATACGTCTGAGATGTAGAACGCGGTGAAATTCCTGGCGAAGGCGATGATAAACGATCCGGCAACCGGACCGGCGAAGGTGGAAAATCCCCCGAGCACGCCTGCGAAGAAGGCGCTCACCTGCACATCGAGCAGCATGTTCGGATTAACGCTGGACTGGGGGGCAACGATGAGGGCCGCCAGGGTACCCATCATGGCTGCGCTGGCCCAGGAAATCATGGTCACAGTCCTGGTCGGAACGCCCATGAGCTTTGCCGTGCTCTCGCTGGCGGCGGTTACGCGGATGGCAAGGCCCCAGCGGGTTTTCTGAATGAACCAGAACAGGAAGCCCATGAGGGTAAGCGATACGGCGATAACAAAAACCGTATTGTAACGCAGGGTGGCGTCCCCGATGTTCACGCTCGCGCCCGGTATGAAGCTCGGAAGCCGGTAGGGGTCGACTCCGAAGAGCAAAGGAATCAGTCCGACAATGACCATAATCAAACCGAGGGTGATAATCTGCTTCGAAATCGGGCTAACCCTGGCTGCGGGCCTGATAATAAAGGTATCGATGAGAATACCCGTTAAAAAAGCGGTTACCAGGGATACCAGGGCCACAAGCCAGATGCTCCAGCCCCAGGTGGTTAACAGGATTCCCGCCACATATGCATTCAATGTCCCTATGGAGCCTTGGGCGAAATTCGTCGTGCGGCTCGTTTTCCAGATCAGCGCTATGCCCAAGGCTGCCAGGGCATAGGTGCTGCCGGTTTGCATGCTGTTAAACAGAATCCGGAGGATGTTATCCATCGAATCTCCTCGATCATTTTTCGAAAACCGAATCGGTTCTCATTTTTAGTGATTTTCACCCCGGTTTTACCATCTGTCAAGAAAAAAGTGAGAGGTGATTCATCTCTTACTTTTTTCTGTTTTTATGGCTGCAGCGGGGTTTATTGGCTGCAAGCCGAGTACGCTTGACAAAAGAGGACGGCGATCTGATATTTGGACGTGCCGGAATGTCCCCGTCAATGGAGAAGATCCTCCGGCAGCTATTGCTCTAAGGAGGAAATCCGTTGATTCGACTTTTCAGGTATTTTACCCCGTGGCTCGGGGCCATTCTGTTAGCCCTCATTTTTTTATTCGCCCAGGCCAACCTGGACCTTGCCCTGCCGGATTACCTTTCGCGGATAATTAATACGGGTATCCAGCAGGGGGGAATCGAATCTCCCTTCCCCCGGGAAATGCGCAGCTCGAGCTGGAATGCTGTAATTGCCCGGCTGGAGGAAGAGCGGGGAGATATCGAGTTTCCCCGGGCTCTCTACCGCAGTGGAGAGGGCGGCGAAAATACCGTGCAGGTCAACCCGGACCTTCTTGCACAGGTGGAGTCTGATAAGCGCTTGCGACGGGCTTTCCTCGAGTCCTTCGCCCTCAGTCTTTCCCGGGAAGCGATGGAGTCGGGCGATCTTGATGTGTTTGCCGGTGCTGGGCAGAATGGGGAATCCTCTGAGCAGCTTGGGGGGGACCCGGTAGCCGCCGGTCCGGGCTTGGCCGGTATGCTCGGGGATGATGATTTCCTCCTTGAGCAGCTTGCCGTCCGCTTGGTGCTCAGAGAGTACCGCCTGCTCGGCCGGGATACCGATGCCATTCAGAACCGCTATATTTGGCGTATGGGCGGCACAATGATCCTGCTGACCCTTCTTTCCGCCGCGGCGACAATCTGCGTCAGCTACATCGGCGCCCGGGTATCCGCGGGAGTGGCAAAATCAATTCGGGCTGACCTGTTTCGCACGGTCGAAGGCTTTTCCGCCGCTGAAATAGACAAATTTTCAACAGCCAGTCTGATCACCCGGAGCACCAATGATATAACCCAGGTTCAAATGGTGACCTTCCTCATAATCCGGATGGTGTTCCTGGCTCCGCTCATGGGTGTCGGGGGCGTGATCAGGGCGATGGGAAAAGCGCCGAATATGGCCTGGCTCATAGGGTTGGCGGTTCTTGTTCTGCTCGGGTTGGTCCTGCTGGTCATGGCCATCGTCCTTCCCCGCTTCAAGATGATTCAAAAGCTCACTGACGCGTTGAACCGGGTCGGGAGGGAACAGCTTTCGGGCATAATGGTCATCCGGGCATTTAACCGCCAGGATTTTGAACAGGAGCGCTTTGACAAAGCCAACCGGGATCTCACTTCAACCAATCTTTTTGTGGGAAGGACCATGGCCACCATCATGCCGCTGATATGGCTGATAATGAACGTCCTGGTCATTTCAATCATATGGGTGGGAGCAGGCCAGGTCGCCGGTTTTTCAATGGCCATCGGAGATTTGCTGGCCTTTATGCAGTATGCCATTCAAATCGTTATGTCCTTTCTGATGCTCACCATGGTGTTTATTATCCTGCCCCGAGCCAGCGTTTCTGCCCGGCGCATTGCCGAGGTGCTTGAGACCGAGCCGTCTATTGTGGATCCAGATGTTCCCGAAACCCCCGATTCGCCGGAGCCGTCCAATAATCGTATTACTGTTTCAACCGCTGAGGAATCCGGGCAATTAAAGGGATTTCTTGAGTTTAAGGATGTAAGTTTCGCGTACCCCGGAGCCGATGAAAATGCCCTTTGTCATATAAGCTTCACCGCCGAACCGGGCAAGACCACTGCGATAATCGGATCTACGGGCTCGGGAAAAACTTCGGTGGTCAATCTTATACCCCGATTCTATGATGTCAGCGGCGGAGGCATCTTTCTCGACGGGGTGGACATCCGCAGGATGAGCCAGAAAGATCTTCGAAGCCGCATCGGCTACGTCCCCCAGAAAAGCAGCCTGTTCACCGGAACCATTAAAAGCAATCTTCTGTTTGGTGACGAGAATGCCAGCCATGAAGACATAAAACAGACTGCCCAGGTCGCCCAGGCCCTCGACTTTATAGAGGACCGTGAAGACGGATTTGCCTCGGCGGTGAGTCAGGGCGGGGTAAACGTTTCCGGCGGTCAGCGCCAACGCTTGTCCATAGCCCGGGCCATTTTGGCGAAACCGGAGCTGCTGATTTTCGACGACAGTTTTTCCGCATTGGATTTCCGCACCGACGCGGCGCTCCGGCGCGCCCTGGGTGACCATGCAAAAAATTCCACCCGAATCATCGTCGCCCAGAGGGTTTCGACAATAATAAACGCCGAACAGATACTGGTCCTGGAAGACGGAAAGCTGGCGGGCAGGGGAACCCACAAGGAGCTGATGGACAGCTGTGGTGAATACCGGGAAATCGTTCTTTCCCAGCTGAGCATCGAGGAGGCATCGTGAAGAACGCAAACGAGCGGAAAAACGAGTCGGCCTCAGGCCGGCCGGCGGTGGGTCGGGGACCCATGGCGATGATGAAGGGAGAGAACGCCCGGGACTTCCGGGGAACCATGCGCCGGCTCGTCGCCTATTTTGGCAAGTACCGCTGGATGATTCTCCTCGGAGTGGCGCTCACCCTGGTCGGCACCATTTTCGGCATTATCGGTCCGCGCTGGCAGGGCTATGCCATCGATGAGCTCACAGCCATAGTCGGGGTCCGAATGGGCGGGGGAGAAGCGGAGTTTGACGGGCTGTTGAGCTGGATACTTCGCTTGTTGGCAATTTACGGAGCCTTTGCCCTGGCTTCATATTTTATGGGTTTTATTATGACCGGGGTTTCAGCCGATATTGCCTACCGTTTCCGCAGGGATATATCGGCGAAAATGCATCGTCTCCCCCTGAAATACTACGACGGAACAACGCACGGCGAAGTACTCAGCCGGATTACCAACGATGTCGATGTCATCAATCAGACCCTGAGCCAGGGCATCAGCCAGATGATAACCAGTGTGGTAACCGTCGTGGGATCGATGATTATGATGTTCACCATAGACTGGCGGCTCACCATGGCGGCCCTGGTTATTATTCCCCTCTCGATGATCGTCGTCGGTGCGATTATCAAGCGAAGCCAGCGCTATTTCAAGGATCAGCAGGCAAATCTCGGCCATGTGAACGGCCATATTGAGGAAATGTTTTCAGGTCACTTGGTGGTAAAAGCCTTCAATGGCGAAGGCCGTGCCGTGGAAAAATTCGACACGCACAACGACGATCTCTATGAATCCGCCTGGAAAAGTCAGTTTCTTTCCGGGCTGATGATGCCCATCATGCTGGTGTTCGGCAATATCAGTTTCGTGGTTGTCGCCGTCATGGGGGGCTGGCTGGTAGCCGCCGGCACCCTGACCATCGGCGCCATCGCCTCTTTTATTCAGTATGTGCGCCAATTCAATCAACCGCTGATGAATATTGCCAATATCAGCAACGTCCTCCAGCAGACCGCCGCGGCGGCCGAGCGGGTATTGGAATTCCTTGATGAGAAAGAGGAAATCGCCGAGACCCAATCTCCCGTTGCTCTCGAGAAGGCTTCGGGTCATGTGGCGTTTGACCGCGTCAGATTCGGCTACGAGAGCCAACATCCGGTAATTCGGGATTTTTCTGCAGAGGCGGCACCGGGACAGAAAATTGCCATAGTCGGACCAACCGGAGCCGGCAAAACCACCATGGTAAAGCTCCTTATGCGTTTCTACGACCTGGATGCCGGGCGAATCCTTATTGACGGACATGACATTCGGGATTTCGCCCGGAAGAGATTGCGTGAAAACTTCGCCATGGTGCTCCAGGACAGCTGGCTCTATAACGCCAGCGTAATGGAAAATATCCGCTACGGCCGTCCCGACGCCAGTGACGAGGAAGTCATGGAAGCCGCAAAGGCCGCTCACGTCGATCACTTCATTCACACCTGGCCGGATGGCTACGACATGGTGATAAATGAAGAGACCAGCAATATTAGTCAGGGACAGAAACAGCTTCTGACCATCGCCAGGGCCATCCTTGCCGATCCGAGAATGCTGATTCTCGATGAGGCAACCAGCTCGGTCGACACCCGCACCGAGGTGCTCACCCAAAAGGCGATGGACAGGCTTATGCAGGGGCGAACCAGTTTTATCATCGCTCATCGGCTTTCCACAATCAGGAATGCGGACCTGATTCTGGTCATGAACGAGGGAGATATTATCGAACAGGGCAGTCATGAACAGCTGATGGCAGCCGGGGGTTTTTACGCCGACCTGTACAACAGCCAGTTCGAACAGGTGAGCCCTGTAAAATGATGTGAGGTCTCTATGCATCCGGCCGCCGGTAATGGAGGCAGGGGCCGTCTGCTTTTGTTAGACGATACTTACTTTCCTATACCCGATGACAGCCCGGTCACCACGTAGCGCTGGAAAACCAGAACCGCCAGCACAATGGGAACAAGGGTGAGTACGGTGCCCGCGGCAATCCATGTCCACTGAAGCTCAAAGGCCTGACTCAGGCTCAGTATTGCCACCGGCACGGTTTCAACCTCATCGGCGCCGATGGATACCACATTCGCAAGCATAAACTCCCCCCAGGAACCCAGAAAAGCAAGAACCCCTGCGGAAAATATTCCCGGGGCGGCTATGGGAAGCACCACCTGCATAATTGTTCTCCACGGACCGGCGCCGTCTATTTTGGCAGCGTCGTCGAGCTCAAACGGCACGTTGGCGAAATAGCTGGCGATGAGAAAGGATGAGAGGGGTACCGCATAGGCCGCATTGGGAAGGATCATTGCCCAGTAGGTCCTGATCAGTCCAAGGGCCCGAAGCAGTACAAAGGTCGGCGCTATAACGATAATCGGCGGAATCATTCCGGCAATCTGCATCCCGTACAATGTTATCATTCTGTAGCGAAAGCGAAGCCGGGCGATGGCGAAGGCCGACAGGGTGGAGAGTACCAGGGTACCCACAAGTGCGCCGCTTGAGACAACCAGACTGTTGAGAATGGAGCGCTGCACGGTGAACCGTTCACCCAAAACCGTTCGGTAGTTTTCCAGGGTCGGGTTTTCCGGCCAGTATTCCACGGGAATACGGAATTCCGTCCCCGCTGGTTTTATGGATGTCAGACCGATCCACACCAGAGGTGCCAGGCACCACACGGCGATCAGCGCAAACAGAAGAACTGAAAATGACCGGTTTAACCGGCGTCGCGCGCTTAAGGTCATAATTGTCACCTATTCCCGAAAATTAAAATTCCGACGGACCCGATTAATATAGAGAACTCCGATTACCGCAACCAGCAGGAATGTGACCACCGCATAGGTTGATCCCTGTCCGAATTGGGCGTACCTGAAGTATTCCGTATAGGCATAGGAACTGAGGGTGTCGGTTGCGGTCCCCGGTCCGCCACCGGTAAGCCCGTATACCACATCGAAGACTCTCAGGGCATCCTGGGTGCGGTACAGCAGGGCTACATACACCGTCGGCATGAGCACCGGTAAAGTTATTGAGAAAAATCGGCGCAGGGGTCCGGCTCCGTCCACCCTGGCGGATTCGATTATTTCCCGTGGCACAAGCGCAAGGCCGCCCATAAGAAAGAATGCGGCCACACTCGCCCCCTTCCAGGTATAGGCGAGGGCTACGCTCCCCATTGCCAGAAACTGATTGACCAAAAACAGCGGGGGCTCGGAGGTGATGCCGCTGCGGACAAAGAGGTCGGCTATTGGCCCCACATCGGCATTAAGCATCCATCGCCACATGGAGGCCTGAATCACCTTTGGTATAGCCCACGGGACAATGATTATTGCCCGCAAAATCCCCCGAGCTCTCTTTGGCACAAAAAAGGTCGCCAGAGCCAGGCCCATTCCGAGGCTAAGGTCGAGGGCGACGACCGCAATCGTGAACCCGACGGTAAACATCAGGGTATACCAGAACTGTCCACTGCTCATTACCCGGCGGTAGTTATCCAGCCCCGCAAAGGGGCTGTTTACCCAGTCCGTCGTGAGATCGAGATCAAAAAACGAATATATCAGAGTTTGAATAATTGGATAGTAATTAAAGACCGCCAAAGCCGCCAGGGCGGGAAAAACAAGCAGTACTCCGAGGCGAGTTTCATTTCCTTTTTTTAGCAGAGTACGCTCCTGAAGAATCCCGCCACCGATAAACCGACGGCGGCGGGAGGGTAATACCTTAATCCCGTAGGGCTTCTGCACGCTCGGCCATGCTGGCCAAAACCGCATCGATCGACCGGGTGCCGGTTACCGCGGCGTTGAGTTCTTCCTGAAGCATTCCCGATAGCTGGGCATAGCTTTCCGACGGGGGACGGTTCGTTGCTCTTTCCAGTAGCGGAATAAGCCGGTCCACATTCGGATTAAAAGCCTGAACCTCCGGGTCATCGTAGAGGCCGTTAAAATACTGCACCGGTCCCCAGGCAAGGGCGAAGCCTTTCTGAACCGCCTCGCTGGCAATGACTTCCATTACCTGCAATGCCGCTTCGGTTTTCTCGCTAAAGGGATTCACCGCAAAGGCGAATCCGCCGGTTATGGAGACTTCTTCACCGTCGCTCTGGGCGGGAAAGCGCATGAGGTTCCAGTTGCCGGCGATTTGTGACTGCTGTGGATCATCGAGCCAAATAACAAGGTCGTTATTGTCCCAGAGAAAAATACCGTTGCCCCCGGCGAACCGCTGGCGGGCTTCGGTTCGCTGCCAGTTCTGAACCACCTGCGGAGAAACGCCGCTGTCTATGGATTGCCGCATAAACTCAAGGGCTTCACGGCTTGCCTGTGAGTCAAATGCATAACTTCCGTCTTCATTGAGGTAGCCGCCGCCGAAGGCGTGGAGAAGGGTGGAATAGTACATCACCAGGTCTTCGTCCCTGGCGCCGGGCCAGAGGAAACCGCTTATCTCCGGATCATCGGCCTGGACAGCCTCGATTATCGCCACCATTTCATCAATGGATTCCGGCGGCGCAAACCCGTACTCTTCGAGGATGTCGGTCCGGTAGTACAATCCGGTAACCGAACCCCAGAAGGGTACGCCGAGACGGCTGCCTTCATATGAAAATGTGTCCAGACCTGAAGAGCTGAAACTGCCTTCGAGTTCGGGCAGAGCGTCGTTCAGGGGGAGCGCCCAGCCGGCGCGTCCGAACTGGGTCACCCAGGGTTCATCGATTCCGTAAATATCGACGGTGGTGTCCCGGGAGGTCATCCAGATAATAAGAGTGTCCAGGAGATCCTGAGCCATGGTCTCGTACTCGAGTACGATATCCGGATACTGTATGGCCAGTTCGGCCCGGATAGCGTCGATGGGCGCCGGGGCATCGGTAAACGAATTGGACAGAAACGCGTTGTAGCCCAGGGTCACCGTTACCGGTCCCTCTGGCGCAGGCTCTTCGCCGCCGCCGCCCGCGAAGGCCAGCGACGAGATCAACAGCAGCGCCGCCGCTGCCATAAAAGGTGTTTTCCACATATGTTCCTCCTTGTGCTTCACCTCGGGCGATGGGGGCGTCCTTCGCCCGACCGTCGCCAATAAACAATGCTGCTCACATGCCGTCAATTCCGGACGTATCCTCACTCATGCAGGGCATCCGGACTCGGGCTGCAAAACCTAGTGTGGCTTCCACCGGAACTCAAGCATGCGGTATTCCGCCATTCCCCGGTGCTGAAGATTCAAAAGGGCGTTTCCGCCGATTATATTATCAAGATAACCGCCGCTGGCACCCAGGGTATTGAGAATGGCGCTTGCGGCGTTTCCCAGTCGGCGGACAAAACCACGCCGGGCCATAAGGGGACTGAGATCGGCGTTCTGTTCCAGTACAAAACCTTCCCCGGCATAGGCGGCGACCAGCTCTGATACCTGTCTGACTCCCGGAACCCGCCAGTGCCGGTGAAAACGCTTCACCAGTGGATGATTGATATCCGTGCCCTCGGTGAGGAAATCATCAATGACTATTAATGTGCTTCCCTCCCGGCAGAGGCTTCGAAGGTTCGATGCCAGACGGCGGTGATCCGGATTGTGCTGCATGCTCTCAATTGCGTACATCACATCTACCGCCGGCTGGCGGCTAAACCATGTGCTGTCCAGGTAATCAGCCAGTTCCAGGTTGACACCCATGCTGGCCGCGGCTTGCACCTGATATGGACTGATGGTTATGCCCACATATTCGGCGTCGAAATGTTTGGAAAGGTAGCGGATGCTTCCTCCGATTCCGCATCCGATATCGAGAATTCTTGAGGGCCGTGTGTCAATTAGTGCCTGGAGGATGAGGTCATTTGCATGGTGGAAGGCCCTCTCGAGGTCCCGGACTCCCGGCGGATATAAGCGGCGGTGAATGGCGCCTATTCTTTTGTCACGCTTCAGGTTGAGAAACTTTTTGGTGTTTTTATCGTAATAATCGGCGATACCGGGGGCCATCTTTCTCCTCACCAATAAATATACTAATGAAAACCTCACAAACGGAACAGGAAAACGCGCGCATTACGGGCATATTGCGGCATTTGCTGGACTGATCCAGCCAACATCCCCTATATTGCAGCGATGGATGAGTTTAATCCGGCAAAAAGCGTTTGGCTTCCCCGTCTCAGCATTCTTATACTCCTGCACGCTTCATGGGTTTCCTTTGGTCTGGTTCCCTCACAAGCAGATAACAGCTTTCTGATGTCCGCACAGTTCTGGCTGCTTCTTTTACCCGCTCTCTTATATCCGCCGGTAATGGCAACCTGGCTTGCTATTTTCAGGCGGAGGGGAAACGCGTCGCTGGTGCAATTCTTTCGCCGGCCCGCCAATTTCGTCAGCTATTCCCGGCCGTTTTTTATAATGACCGGTGTGGTTCTCGGAAGCCTGCTCATCGCGTGGCCCCAAGGCGGAACGGGGATACGCGCTTTTGCCGGTAACAGGTTGCCGTGGAATATCATTTCAAGTCTCCTGGTAGCCCTGGGCTTTGCCGGGGATTTTCTCGATGGTTTTCTTGCACGGCGGGAAAACCCGGACTCCCTGCGCCGGCGGGGCACTCCGGAGGAGGCCCGGCAGGTAGGCCCATGGCTCGATGCCGAGAGCGACTCCCTGGCGGTGTATTTTACCGTTGCCGCCATGGTCGGTTTGTCGATCGCGCCGGGCTTCATGTTGCTGCCCGCCGTCGCCCGATATGCGTACGCCCTCCCGTCGGTTTTTATTCCACCCCGCCTGAGCTATCCCGTGTGGTTCAAATGGTATTCCAAGTCGGCGGCGGCCTCGCTGCAGACCCTCGTCGCCGCCTATTGGATCAGCGCTGTTTTCGGCCTCGACAGCGACGCCCCGGTATTCACGGGAATAGCCCTGGCAGTGTGCTCGGCAATTGCTCTGAGCTTTGCCATATCTCTCTGGTTTCGTGTTGTGACGGCGTTCCGTCTTCTGCAGACAAAGGGTTCGGGCATTCTCAGATCGTGGATTGTGTACTACATCGTGCCCTTTGTCCTTTTCCCCTTCCGCTTCCGCCGGATGACAAAACTCTACGCTTCGTTCATCAGTCCCGGAGACCTCGTGTATGACGTCGGGTCCCATCTGGGCAATCGCATTGCAGTTTTCCTTCATTTGGGAGCGAGAGTCCGGGCCTTCGAACCTCAGCAAGCATGCATTGCCCCGCTTAACGAATGGTACGGCGCTGAGAAGCAGGTAACCCTGCGCTTTGCCGGACTCGGCGAAAAAAAAGGAGCTGTGCCGATTTATCGCTCCGTTGCGCATCCCACTCTGACGAGCCTCGACCCGGACTGGGTGTCCAGACGAGGTGAGGAAGATGCATTCTCGAAAATACAGTGGGATCGGGGCAGTACGGTGGAAATGAGCACCTTAGACGATGAAATCCGCGAAAGCGGGATGCCGGCGTTTACCAAAATTGATGTTGAGGGATTCGAAACCAGGGTCCTTCGGGGAAACAGCCATGCTCTGCCGGCATTGAGCTTCGAGTTTCTCCCGTCGGATGTAGACGCCGTCTTGCAATGCATTGACGAGGTTTGCAGGCTCGGTAATTACCAGTTCAATTACTCTCCTGGAGAAAGCATGAAGTTCGAGTGGCAAACATGGATTGACGCCGATGCCTTAAAAACATTCCTGTCCGAGTACCCCCTTGGCAGTCGAAGCGGAGATGTGTATGCCCGACGTCGATAAACGTAAGCAGTTTCTGTTGGCCGTGCTGGTAACCCATTTGCTGTTTTCCGCCTATTACCTGCTTCGGATAGAGGCGGATCGCTGGTATAGCTGGTTTCTGCCTTCATTCGAGGTAGCCCTTGCGGCTCTGCTCATCATTTCCGGGGAGAAAAAGGGCAAAGCATTCTCCCTGCGGATGTGGAGCGCCTCTCTGTTGTACGGTTTGCTGATATACCGGCTTGCCGGACAGCTCTTCTTTCGCTTTTTCTACCTGCAAAATTTTTCAATTGTAAACGATTCGGCTCTCATGGTGGGTTTTGCCGGTATGCTGATGGGCGAGGCCGCCCTGCCGGGGGTTATTCTGGGAATTATTGTATGGGCTGCCATCGGCTTCGTCCTTCTGCTATTGGGAAAATTGACTGCCTCGCTGGTCGCCGGACTACGAGCGAGCTCGAAGGAAAAGCTCGGACCCCTTCCCATTGCAATCATTCTCCTTTCGGCCCTCGGGATAAACCTGCTCGTACCAGCGGCGGGTCCCGGGGGCAGCATAATCGCCGATCTGCAGGCACAGAGAGAACTCAGACGAATGATGGCCGGCCCTTCGTCCCGGGACCCCATCCTCCAGGGCGGGGCCGCAGCGGACGAAAGTGCGGATCAGGCTGAGGATTTTGCTTTTCCTATAATCGGCGACGAGGACGTACATTTTTTCGTAATCGAGTCTTACGGCATGACGCTCTTCATGCGGGAAGAGTATATACAGGCCATGAGGGCCACCTACGGCGAACTGGAGCCCCGGCTTCGCGCACGGGGATGGGATATTTACACCGGAATGGTCCGCTCGCCGGCATTCGGCGGCCGCAGTTGGCTTGCGGACTCCAGTCTGCTGACCGGCACCTTCCAGGCGAATCAGGCGATTTTCGAAGCGGAAATCTCCGACGGTTTACCCGCCGACATGCTCACCTTTATGGGCTCGGCGGGGTACCACCGAATCTATGCCGCCCCGGGCACCAACGGGGCCACAGACGAATGGAAAATCGCCTATCCCTTCGAGGAATACTTTGAGCGGTACAGCTTCGGTTACCGTGGCCCCTTTTTGAACCTTGGGGCCATGAGCGATCAGTATTTCCTGGACAGGGTAGGCCGCTATCATTTGGAGGATGAGCGCCGGGAATTCGCCATGTACGTCATGGTCAGTTCCCATGTACCATTCACCATCATCCCGCAATACAAGCCCGACTGGGATTTTTCCCGTTTCGGGAGGGAATATGAGGATGGGTTCCTACGCTATTTTGACAACAACTGGTTGAGCGGCAACGAACTGGCGGAGGGATATTTGACGGGAATTGATTATTCCCTGAGGACAATTGAAGGCTACATCGAGACCCACCTGAACGACCGGGGATTTGTGTTAATCATCGGCGATCACCAGCCCAGAAAGCCGGTCAGCGTTCCAACAGCCGGCTATGCGGTGCCCTTTCATATTCTGGTACGGCGGGGAACAACTCTGCAATTTCCCCCGGATTGGCTCATCAGCAGGGAAATGACACCGCCGCCGCTGCCTCCCGATGAATCGGTTCTGGGAACCATAGCGGACATCCCGCATCTGGTACAGGAGCTTCTATCGACTCCCCTCGAGGCGGGGTATTTCACACGGTAATAGCGGGGATCTGATAAATAAATGCCCCGCAATCGCGGGAGCTTACTATAATATACCCATGGATTTTTCGGAGGACTTGATGGCATCAACAGGAAAGCGGGTAGCGGTAATCGGAGCGGGCTTCGGGGGAATTTCGGCGGCGGCGTATCTTGCGAAGGCGGGCTATGAAGTCACAGTCTATGAAAAAAACTCCTGGGTCGGCGGACGGGCAAGGGTTCTAAAGCGCGACGGCTTCCAAATGGACATGGGTCCCAGCTGGTACTGGATGCCGGAGGAGCATGACCGATGGTTTACCGATATGGGGGCGCGCCGGGAGGATTACTACGCTATTCACCGGGTGGACCCCAGTTACAAGGTGTACTACGGTCAGAGTCTGGAAGGTGAACAGCGCAATCAGGTTACGGTCCCCGCGGATTTCGAAGAGGCCAAACAGGTATTCGAAAGCTACGAAGCCGGTGCGGGTAGAAAGCTTGAACTCTTCGTCAATCAGGCGAAGAGAAAATACGAGTTTGCCATGTCCGGTTTCATTTACCGCAACTTCAGGTCCCTGGTCGATATGGTCAACGGCACGCTGGTGAAGAACCTTCTGCGGCTCAATCTTTTTACCAGCTACCGCCGCCTTATCAGACGCTATTTCAAACATCCTTATCTTCAGAAAATTCTCGAATTTCCCGTAGTCTTCCTCGGCAGCTATGCCGCAAAGACCCCGGCGGTGTACACCCTGATGAACTACATAGATTTCGGGCTGGGAACTTGGTATCCCGAAGGGGGGTTTGGACGGGTTGTACGGTCAATGCAGCAGGTTGCCGAAGGCCTGGGGGTGAAGTTTGTATTCGACACCGAAGTTACGGATATCCGGGGAGAAGACGGCCTTGCACAGAGCTTGTCGGTATACAGCGGAGATACGGAGGATGAAGTTCAGGCAGACATCATCGTGGCGAATGCCGACTATGTTCATGTGGAGAATGCCCTTCTTCAACAGCAGGACCGAAGCATGCCCCTTGAGAAATGGAAAAACCGCACATTCGCCCCGGCGGTACTGAATTTTTACGTAGGATTTAACCGGAAGCTTCCGGAATTTGAGCATCACACTTTTTTCTTCGATACCGACTGGAACGATCACTTTGATGCGGTATACGGAAACCGTCGCTGGCCGAAGGATCCGCTGTTCTATCTCCATATACCCTCAAAAACCGATCCGAATTGCGCTCCCGAAGGCCAGGAGGCCATGTTTATTCTGGTCCCCAGCGCCATCGGATTGGAAGACGGGGATGAAATTCGGGAACGGTACTTCGACAGGGTTATTGAACGAATGGAGCAGCTCACGGGGCAAAATTATCGCGATGCCATCGTTTTCCGGGAATCCATGTCGATTCGGGAATTCAAGCACGATTACAATGCCCATGAAGGCACGGCCTTCGGATTGGGGCAAACCCTATTTCAAACGGCATACTTCCGGCCAATGAACCGGAGCAAGAAGCTCGCTAATCTGTACTATTCCGGTCATTACACCGTGCCGGGCACCGGTACGACCATGAGCATGATCAGCGGTAAAATCGCCGCCATGCGAATCGCCGAAGAATGGCCCCAAGGGGATGCTCAGGCAAAAATTGCCGAGGGTTGGGGCTGATACTCATAGTGAATCTACTGGCCGGGGTATCTCAATGAGCAATCAGGGCAAGTCCGACGGCTTCCTTGTTATTCTCATGGTCCTCTCCATGAGTTTTTGGGGAGGGTCCTGGGTATCTGCGAAGCTGATTTCCACATCGCTTCCGCCTGAGTTGGCGGCCTTCTGGCGGTTTTTCTTTCACGCCCTGGCTTTCGGGCTGTGGATGCTCTTTGGCCGGAAGTCCTTCTCCATTGGCCTTCGGCAGCTCATAATGCTTATCGCGGCGGCGGTTTTGCTGTCCGCGTACAACTTCCTGTTTTTTTACGGCCTTATCATCGGCTTCGCGGGAAAGTCCGGAGTCATCGTCACCAGCTTGAACCCGATTTTCTCCTTCGTCATTTCCAGCCTGGTATTCTCGACGGCGATTAGCTCCCGCCAGATCGTCGGATTACTGCTGGGACTGGCGGGGGGCGTCTTTCTCATGGAACCTGCAAGCCTGCTGTCCGGCGGCTTCGATGTGAGCGCACTGTTGTTCGTAGCCGCCGCCCTGCTGTGGGCCGGACTGACTAACCTCAGCCGCCACATACGAAAAAGCCTTGATATGCTGCCGTTTTCTTTTTACCTGTTTTTTCTGACGACGGTATTCCTGGGCTTATGGTCGCTGATGACCGGAAATTTTATTGTGCCGTTTAGCGCCGATCCCCGCTCAGACGGGTATGGTCTGCTGTTTTGGCTCAATGTGCTGTACCTATCCCTGCCCGCCGGAGTTTTCGCAAATAGCATGTACTTTCATGCGGTGCATCGGCTCGGAGCTCATCGGGGGGCCAGTTTTACCTTCATCGTCCCCACCAGCGCCATGGTCTTTAGCCTGCTCTTTCTCGGGGAAGTGCCCAGGCTTTCAACCATCCTCGGCGGGGCGCTGGCGCTAACAGCTGTCTACATCATCAACAGCCAAAGACATCCTGAGAAAGAGTGAGAACAGGCGGGGGCTCACCGAGCTTTTGAGATGGCGATTCCCGCAACGTGTATTGCAGGAACTACAGGACCATGGTAGTAAGCAGGGATCCCCAGTCCAATAATTGTGCAGTTTTATTTCTGAGCATTGAGGTCAGCCCGTTCAATGAGGCTTCGGTGCCAGTCCAGCAGGTACTGTTCGAGTTCAGGCCGGGAGCCCTTCACATCGGCCAGAACCCGGAACACCGGTTCGGTTCCCGATCCCCTCATCCAGATGTAGGCCTGTGCGTCTCCGGCGGCATTGCTGAACAGTATTTTGAATCCGCCTTTTTGCTTGCCGCTGCGGAAATCAGGCCCGAACCCCCGAATTTCCCGGCCACCTTCGGTGTTTATTTCTTCCCAGGAGACAATTCCCCATCGACTGGTCAGTTCCGGAAGCCGCTGTTCAACTTCGACTACAAAGAGCCGCTCATATGCTGTTTTTAAATTGCCGTGGTCAAGGCTTTTGATGCTCATGAGCGCCCGGTCTTCATATGCCGAAGTGCTCACATACCGGGGCAGGGAGTCCAGCACGTCGGCGAAGGTAAAATTATCATTGTAGGGGATATTTCTCCGTTCGCACCAAATGTGGAACAAGCCCTTGCGCATCACGTCGCTTCGAAGGCTCATGAGTTTTACAATCGACCCCAGGGTATTTATGGGGTCCCGCACCGCAGCGGGGTAGGTGATGTTTCCGCCGTTTGACCCCTCTCCCATAAGCCGAACCAGATAGCCCCGGTCTCGTAAATCCTCTGCGAGGCCGACAACATTAGCTTCGCCTACTTCCGCCCGGAAGCAGGAAACTCCAAAGCTTCGGCATATCTCATCGATTCGCATGGATGTGGGTCCGTTGACCGCGACGGCAACCTTTTTTCCATCATGGAGCTGTCCGGAATATTCCAGCCAGGCGCATTCCGCAAGGGCCACCAATGCGAATACCGTCTGAGCTTCCAGTATTTCCGCCCTAGCCTCGCCTGCCATATAGACCAGGTTGCCCCGGTCTCCGTCGTTATCGGGCACATATCCGATAATAAAATCAGGGTCGGCGGCGTGCAGGGCCTGCAGTTCGTCCCGGCACATGTTCAGCGACCGGCCTTCGGGTACTATCCGGTGGATTATTTTTCGCGGTTGGTTATGGATAAGACGGACCTTTACCCCCAGGGATTCAAGGAATTCCCGGTCTATACTGAGACTTCGGGCGCTGCCGTTTAACTCACCGAGAATCCCGATTGGGCGCTTTGCGCAGGCCTGCCTGAGTTCCTCAAGCCGCAGGTTCCGCTGCTTTTCCTCGAAACTGTCCGCCAGGACAATTTCGCTGAAATCCCGGTATGCCGAGAGGCTGGCGGGCTTATAGATTTCCTTTTGCCGAAAGGTTTCAGAGAGGGCGTCGGGCTCGGCGTTTTGAAGCATGTGGTAAACCGAATCATGGCTTGCGGGAGAGCCGATGTGATGCCGGAAGATAGCGCCGAGTTCTCCCGCCGATTCGGCGTCGAGGACGCCTCCGGTTTTCATGCCGAATTTGAACCCGTTATGCCCGATCGGGTTGTGAGATGCGGAGATGTAGGCAAATGCATCAAGGCGCTCCTCGCTTCTGGCATAACTCATGACCTCCGGAGCCGCGGCAATAAACAGGTAATGGATACCGATTCCCCGTGCCATGGCGACCCGTATAAAGGCGTCGGCGAGGAGGGTGCCGGTGGGACGGGAGTCCATTCCCAATGCGACGGTAATTTCCTGCGGAGCCTTCTCGAGGGCGGGGACCAGGAAGTCCGCCAGGCTGTGGGCAACCATGCCGGCAATCATCAGATCCGCGGCTTCCACCTCGGGAGATTGGTTCTCCTCATCTCCTCCGGCGACAAAAACCTTCCGCCAGCCCGAGGCCGAGAGAATCATGCTGTCAAAGGCCCGCTGCAGCGCCTTGCTGTCGGGTTTTTCGCCCAACAGGCGGGGAAGGGCGGCGGGATCTCCCATTATCAGATTGGAAACTGAGTCGCGAATCATGCCATCTCCTAAAGCCAGGTTCTCGTTCGTGATTTACGCAGCGATAGTAGTACCTTTGCCCTGCTCTGTCCAGTTTGACCGTTCCGGGTTCCTTTACTGCCTCCTGGCTTTTGTGCTGCTGCCCCGAAAACAGCTGATTTGCCCCAAGGCAATTGCATTTGCAATGCACGCCGGGTCAATTTATGATGAGAACTGTAGCCCCGGGGACAGCTTTCGGGACCATCAGCGGAGGAGCTTGTGAAGAAGATTTTAATCATCGACGAGGCGGAACTTATCCGCTCTTTTCTCTCGAACAAACTGCAGGAATTGGGATTCGAAACCGACAAAGCCCAAAACGGACTCGAGGGATTCATGAAGCTTCGAACATTCGAGCCCGATCTCATAATAATGGATTATTACCTGTCGAGAATGAGCGCCTCGGATTTTCTCGACAAGAAGTCCAAGGAACCGAATGCCAAAACAGTACCCGTGCTTCTCGCCTCGGGGAAGATTTCTCGCCAGGTTATCCTGGAGTTAAGCAAATACGGGGTGCGGAAATTTATCACCAAACCGATAAAAATCGACAGCCTGATAAACGCGGTTTCCGAGTTGCTGGACATCCGCATTGAACTGGATAATACCCCCTGCATTATCGATGCGAACTACAACGAGGAAGTGCTGTTTATTGAAGTAGCCCGGGGTCTGAATAACGAGAAAATAGAACTGCTGAGGTATCGCCTCCGGGAGCTTATCAAACTCTATCATATTGATGTACCGAGAATTCTCTTAATGCTTACGGGCATCGAAATCAGCGAAGCCGATTCCTTAAAACTTCGTTCATTGCTCGAAGGAATCCGCAGCGCCACGAATGCCCACGCGAGAAATTTCAAGATTTTGACCACCGGAGACGTGGTTAGGGAGTTTATTGAAAGCAGATCCGATCTAAAGGGAATCGAGGTGCTCTCCTCAATGCCCGAGGCAATGGAGCGGCTTCTGGGAGACCGGGCGGGGGGGTATAGCGACACCGAGGGCAAGGTTCACGAGGATTTCCTGCGGGTGGGAGCAAGCAGAGGAGATGGCGACGACAGCATAAACCTCAGATTTCAAAGCGAAAGCGAAGCTTCCAGCGTTTCCTTCGATGCCATGGCTTCGGGCCTGAAGTTGGCGGTGGTCGACGATGACTTTGTCATTCAGGAGCTGATAAAGCAGGCCTTTGCAGATAGCGGATTAACCATTGAGTGTTACTCAGACGGTCAGCAATTCGTTAATTCACAACAGCTGGCGGATTTCGATCTTGTTTTTCTCGACCTTCTTATGCCGGAGATGGACGGTTTCGGGGTTCTTCGTGTTCTGCAGAACCGGGGAGTCAGCCTGCCAATCATCGTCCTCTCGGCGGTGAACAAACGGGAGGTCGTGGTAGAGGCCCTGCAGATGGGAGTGAAGAGTTACCTGGTTAAGCCGATACAGCCCGGTATGGTGTATAAAAAGGCCCTGGAAATCTTCCAGCTTAACTTTTAGGCAGGCATATCGATGGGAGACCGGGTCTTTTCTTCAGCACTGCCTCAGCTAATAAGCGACCGCGACGGGCGGATACTTCTGTGGAATGATGCATTCTCCGCATTATTCAACAGAACCAGGGAGTCCTACAGCGGTGTGACGCTTCTGGAACTCATAGTTCCCCGAAATACCAAAAACCTGACCGAGGGAATACGGCAGGTACTCGCCGGATCTCAAGCCGTCAGTCTTGCTCCCTGCCGCATCAGCGTACCGGGGGAAACCGCCAAGCGCTGGTGGTTTCTCTCCAGCGCCGCCCTTTCGGAAAACGACGTTCACCATCAATTCATACCCGCCGATGAGCAGATTTGGGAAACCGAAACCCTTGAACAGGCAAAGAACGCCGCCGAAGAATCCACAAAGGCAAAGAGTCTGTTCCTGGCGAATATGAGCCACGAAATCAGAACCCCCATCCACACGGTGAGGGGCATGAGCGAATTGCTGCAGGACACCGAACTTGACCAGGAGCAAAGCGAGTATGCTGCTCAAATTCAGTTTTCCGCAGAGGCTTTACTGGGCCTGATTAACGACATTCTCGATTTTTCCAAGATTGAAGCCGGAAAGCTCGAGATCGAAAATATTGAATATGACATCCGGGAGCTCATGGGCGGCGTCCTGGATATGCTCAGTCTCGAGCTGTACAAGCGCGGGCTGTCAATTTTTCTGGATTTTGATGATTCCATGCCCGGGCTCATCGTCGGAGACCCGACCCGGATACGCCAGATCCTGGTAAATCTATTGAGCAATGCCATGAAGTTTACCCACCAGGGTCATATTACCGTGAGGCTGGTGGTTCGGGAGCGATCTTCCGACACGGTGCGTTTCAGGGTTGAGGTGCGGGATACGGGAATCGGGATTCCCGAGGAGAAGCAGCCGGCGCTTTTTTCAGCCTTCCAGCAGGTTGATTCCACCACCACAAGGAAATACGGCGGAACCGGACTCGGTTTGAGCATTTCCCGCTCTCTGGTCCACCTGATGGGGGGACGCATCGGCTTCAAAAGCGAAGAGGGTAAGGGCACCACGTTTTTCTTTACCCTGGAATCCCCGGTGGTCGGCGGGCGCAGCGGATCGGATATAAAACGGGAGCTGAAGATCCTTACCGACCGTTCGCTGCTCATCGTTCATCCTTACGCCCATGCGAGGAAAATGTTGGCCGGTATTTTTTCGCCCTTCGCCAAGCGCCTCTTGTTTGCGGATTCCGGGGCTCAGGGCCTCGAGCAGCTCATTGCGCTGTCCGCCCCGGGCGAGGCCGCGCCTGTTGTGCTTGTGGATTTGCGGCTGGGAGATATGGACGGATGGCAGTTTGCCAGCGAGGTTAAAACCAGCGAGGCAATCCGCAACAGCAGGCTTTTTCTCATGCGGCCGCCGGGTACCATGCAGGCGGACGCGAAAATGAAGCTGCTCAACTGGTTTGACGAGTATATTACCAAGCCGGTGAAACTGCCGCAGCTGGTGGAGCTCATGGTGAGGGGCTTGAGCAGCGAGTTAACGAACAAGGCCTCCAGCGATGACATTGAGGAACTTGAGGAGCTGGAAGAGCCAGAAGGCGACGGGGCGCTGAGCATCCTGTTGGCCGAGGACCATTTTGTCAATCAGCAGCTGTTCCGCACAATTCTCTACAAGCTGGGGCATCGGGTTCAGGTGGCGGATAACGGCCGGGTTGTCCTTGAAAAATATGCCAACGGCAGCTACGACATAATATTCATGGACATGATGATGCCGGAAATGGACGGATACGAGGCCACGGCTCATTTGAGAGCCGCGGGGGCCGACGAACCCATCATCGCCGTGACCGCCAATGCCCTGGAAGGCGAACGCCAGAAGTGCCTTGCGGCAGGAATGGATGACTACATGTCAAAGCCCTTCAGCCGGGACGATCTTGTCCGCCAGATAGAGCGCTGGCGCAACCGCCGGCACAGCGGGCAGCAGGTCCAGGTTCCCAAGAGCCGCCTGCAATCCCCGGGTAAAGATATCAGCTCGGAAGGGCTTTCTGCAGGCTCAGACTCCTTGAATGACAAACCCGAGAATCTTCAGATAATTGATTATACCCGCGCAGTGAACACATTTATGGGCAAAGAGCATGTGCTGCAGAATGTACTCGCCGAGTTCATCGTTCGCACTGAAAAACAGCTCGAGGTCATAAAGGCCCACATAAAAAGCGGAGAATTCAAAGACGCGAGAATTATAAGCCACGGCATAAAGGGCAGCAGCCGCAACCTGAGTATGACCCGCTTGGGGGATGTTGCGGCCCTTTTAGAGGATGCCAATGAAGCCGAAGATGGTTCCGCTTCTACAGCCCTCATGCCAAAGCTCCTGAATGAATTCAAGGCCCTCCGGAAATACCTCACAGGGCGCATTCCCGGAGTGTAAGCGCTCAAGTTGTGCGGTCGATTTCAGGCGGGCAATCACAGGCGGGCAACCAGAGGCGGCATACCACAGGCGGCCACTGCATACCCTTATGTCGCGAAGGCTCGCTCTATTCTGCCGAGGGCTTCGACAACCTTCTCCCTGTGGTTAAAACTCGAGATTCTAATATAGCCCTCACCGCATTTGCCGAATCCTGCCCCCGGTGTGGTAACCACTGCGGCATTGCGAAGGAGCTTATCGAATAAATCCCAGCTCGAGCCGCCGGCCTTTACCCATACGTAGGGGCTGTTAAGGCCTCCCCACACGGCGAAACCAAGGTCCTGAAGTTTTTCCCTGATAAGTAATGCGTTTTGTAAGTAGTAGTCAGTCTCCCTGCGGACTTCGCTCTGGCCCTCCGGACTGTACACCGCGTGGGCGGCGGTCTGGACCGGATAACTCACGCCGTTAAACTTGGTGCTTTGGCGCCTCAGCCACAAATCCTTGAGGCTGTGAGCGCTCCCCTCGGCGTCATACACCGAGCATTCAGAGGGGATGACCGTGTAGGCGCAGCGGGTGCCCGTAAAGCCCGCCGTTTTAGAAAAGCTTCGGAACTCCACCGCGACCTCTCTCGCGCCGGGTATTTCAAATATGGAGCGGGGAAGAGACGGATCGCGGATAAACTCGACGTAGGCCGCATCAAAGAGGATCAGGCTCTTCTCCCGGCGGGCGTAATCTACCCATTGGGTCAGCTGCTCCCGGCTTGCGGTGGTTCCCGTCGGATTATTGGGAAAGCAGAGGTATATCAGGTCGAGATGTTTTTCCGGAGGCAGGGGAACAAAGCCGTTTTCCTCGCTGCCCTCCAGGTAGTGCAGTCCCTGGTATCGTCCGTCATCCCATTTTCCCGTGCGGCCGGCCATGACATTCGTGTCGACGTAGACCGGATACACAGGATCGGGCACCCCGATTTCCAGATCCGACGCGAAGAGTTCCTGAATGTTCCCCGTGTCGCATTTGGCTCCGTCGGAAACAAAAATTTCATCGGCCTGAATATCCGCACCCTTCTCCCGGAAATCAATGGTGGCGATGGCTTCCCTCAAAAATTCGTAGCCCTGTTCTGGACCGTAACCCTTGAATGCCGATTCATTGGCCTGCCGGTCAACTCCGGTCTGAAACCCGCGGATTACCGAGGGACTCAATGGGCGGGTTACATCACCGATTCCCAGCTTGATAATATCGGCCTCGGGGTTCTCATTCTGAAAATCCCTGACCTTTGCTGATATTGTGGAAAACAAGTACGAGGACTGCAGTTTTTTATAGTGTTCGTTCATTCGTATCATGGGCGAAAAGATAATATAGTTCGGGCATTTTGCATACCGGATAGGGATCTTGCGACTTCGCGCACAGGCCGGTACAATTTTGCCGTGCTTTTTTGTGATGATATCTACCGTGAAGCCGTGAGGCAGACCGCTAAAAAATCCTGGGCGGATTACTGGGAATTTTGCCTGAGAATTTGCGAGACCGCGGTTGTCCGTGACTCCTGGGCCCTGGCGGGATTTTTTTTTCGGGTGAAGGATGAATATGTTCTCGGGCCCCATTGGCTGGCCGACCCCTACGACAGGGCGCCGTTTATTCGAAAAAGCGCTTCCCAGCCACCCTGGAATCTTGACCTTCCCGGAATGGAGAAAGGGGCCTCAGCCGGCACAATTATCGACGGTGCCATACGGGTACCCGCCGACCTCAACGGAAGCGTCTTTGAATGGATACTAAAGCTCGATAGCCGCCTGGCGTTCTACGGCCATGGACCGCCGGATGCCCTAAGTGGAGGGGAGAAATCCTGCTGGACGGCTTTGGAGCGCTTTATTCCCTTCGCCCGCCCCGATCTTTCCCGCGAATAAGCCGACGGGCTTTTGCAATCGGAAGGTCCTCATACTTCTTTTTTAATTCGAGTACTGCCTCTTCGACCTTGCTCCGTTTTTCTTCTGCGTCCTCAAAGAGTTCGGTCTGTTGATAGCTGGAGCGCTTTTCGACGTTGCTCAGGCCCAGGCCGATGAGCCTCAACGGCGACCGGCCGTCCCACTTTGAATTCAGGAGGGCGAGTGCAAGGTCGAAGCATTCCTCCACGCTCCTTATAGGATGGGAAAGGCTTTTCTGTACCGTAGAGGTGCTAAAATCTCCCAATCTGAGCTTGAGCACCAGGGTCCGGCTCTGGGCATCTTCCCGGTGAAGCCGGAAAACGATTCCGTGGGCGAGAAAAAACAACGTGTCTTCGATTGCCTGCCGGTCCTTGCAATCCCGGCTGAAGGTGTGCTCATTACTAATCGAATGGCTTTTGGTATCGCCGTCGTAGATTCCCGGATCGATGCCCCGGCACACCTGGAAGAGATACTCTCCCCCCGCCTGTCCGAATAAGGTTTTGAGGGTGGCCTGGGGAATGCTCAGCAGCTGATCAATGCTTTGAATATTCAGTTCATCAAGGCGCTGCTGGCTTTTTTTACCCACGCCCCACAGGTCGCGTATTTCCAGCTTGCGGATAAACGCCTCTTCCTCTCCCGGCGCCACAATGGTCAATCCGTCCGGTTTCTGGAACGCCGACGCCATTTTGGCGACTAAACGATTGGTCGCTGCGCCGACGGTAATGGTAAGGCCGGTCTTTTCACGTATTCTGTCCTTGAGCAGTTGAGCCGCTTCGGCGGGGGGGCCGAATATTCCTTCGGTGCCCGTCATCTCGATAAACGCCTCATCGATGGACACCTGGATAATCCTTGGACTGAAATCATAGAACTCTTCCATGATTTTTTCCGACTCCCTGGAGTAATGCTCCATCCGGGGATGAATGTATATTCCTTCCGGGCAGAGCCGATGGGCCTGACTCACAGGCATTGCAGAATGAACCCCGAAACGACGGGCCTCGTAAGAACAGGTTGCCACAACTCCCCGTTCTCCGGGCTTGGCGCCGATGATTACCGGTTTTCCCCGGTATTCCGGATTATCCCGCTGTTCCACTGCGGCGTAGAACGCGTCCATATCCACATGAAACCACAGAGGACTGTGGCGCCTCATTGATCTTCTCCCGAGGGTAAGAGATGTAACACCTCCCGGCTTACCAGGGAAAAACGCCTGTCTTCATCACCTTCGAGAATGATCGCCCGTGCTATTTCATAGCCTGCTTCGATGCTCAGCCGGGGCTGGGCGGATGAGGGCAGAGTGAATTCCATGATCATGGGGTTAGGCGGATTGATGCCGCTGATAAACTGAATTTCACCACGACCCGTCAGGAATCGGTAGGGCAGATTGGAATCGAAAACCGAGGTGTCTGATTCGGTGAACAGTCTGATGCGCACCGCCCGGGGACGCCGCTCTGCGCTGTGCAGTTCTATCCGGTAACTGGAGCGGGCCAGAAAATCGTCCCGTCTTGTGCGGTAGCTCATTTGCAGCGGAATATCAAAGAGACCAAAATCCGCGCTGGTCCCCGCATCTTCCGCCCGAAGTTCGATACCCTGGAAATCGATTTCGAAATCACCTAACGAGGCGTAACTCGTTGCAGTAATGCTGCCACGGGTGACCTGTCCGACCTTTAAGGACTGATTTTCCCCGCCGGGGCCATCAAATGGTTCTTCCCTCTGGGTTACCGAGGTTATAGCGACCCTTTGGGGGTTTTCCGGGGAAAACGGATCGATCACCAATGTGATGAGCAAATTAATCATCAGCAGCAAAACCATGGTGATAGCCGAGGACCTAAGGGCGAAATTCCGCCTTCCCCGAACGGGATGGGGAAAAAGAAAGTCCAGACGAATCAGCATGAGCATAAAAGGCAGCAACAAAAAGGCTACCAAAAGGTTTATCCCCGGGTTCAGGCTGATCAATTCCCCGATAAGCCGGTACTCTCCCAGCCGGATGATATCCACAACGCCGATAACTATGAGAATCGGCGACAGCAGGGCGGACAGCACCTTGGCGATGCGGTTGCGGCTCACGGAAAAAATAAATGCCCAGAACAGGGCCCAGAGAAAGTAATACGCGAAGTTGATATTTATCAGGCCAAAGATCAGCACGTCAATGCTGAGGATGAGAATCGCTGAGGCGGAGTAAAAGCTTCCGTTTTTACTTAAAGGCGTTCGGTGCAGGACGGTAAACAGGAGGGTGAAAAGCAGGGTGGCGCTGGTGGTCTTGAGAAGAAAGAGCGGTATGGGGATAAACTCCCATAGCCTGTCCATTCCCCGTATTCCCTGAACCAGGGAAACCATCAGGCTGCCCAGAAAAATAAAGCTGAACATGGCTCCGTAGAGAAGCGGCAGGTTCCAGAAATTTTTGCGGATCGTCCTGGCATACTTTTCCCGGCGCCGGCGGAAAATAAACAGCCACACATACAGTCCTGCGAGAATGAGGTAGATGCTCAACACATAGCTGCTCTCGGGGATAATCCACTGACCCAATCCGAGGTTGAGGTTTATGTAGTGCTGGTCCCAGAGCCCGGTTATATCCGCCTGCTCGAGAACATCCCGGCCCTCAGTCATGGACATCATATCCGACATAAGCGTCAGAGCGCGCAGCTGCCGGGCTTCTATAGTTGCGGGATTTTCAACCAGGTTGTGCTCTCCGTTGCGGTTCATCCGTGAAGACGGGCCGTCGGTATCTTCCGGGAGAAAACGGAGTCCTACAGCATTGAGTTCCGCAGAAAGCAGGGGACCCAGAACGCTGGGGGAGGCCAGTCCGATGCGGTATAGCTGAGTGCGGCTGTTTGCCAGGCCCGAGGGGTAGCCCGCCATCTCTATTCGCTCCTCGAGGTAGCGGAGAATCCAGAGGGGAGAGACGATATTGCGGTCTCCGTTAACGAGCTGGACACGGCTCCCGAAATTCTCTGCGCTATCTATCACATAGACCACATCGGGAATTTGCGGGCTGTTTCTGGACAGGTACTCCCGAATGCCCTTCTGCCCGTCGATGCTGCCCAGAAAGTTTATTTCGAGGGTGGGTGCTTCGGGATCCCTGCCTGTCTGCTCGAGTATTGAGAGGATGGCGGCGATTGCCGCGCTGTTGTTCCGGGAAGCCGAATTGCCGGGATCCATAACATAGGCCACGAACATCAGAATGCGGGTATCTTCATTGCCTTCTATGAGAAAGCGGAGATTCTCTCCGTAGGAGTGAAAACTCTCATCCCGGCGGATTGCATGCCGCCTCGATGCAATTCCCCGACTTCTGGCAAAATCTTCAAGAAAATCAAGGGTCTCCCCGGCGCCGGACAGGTTTTCCTCCCTGTTTGTGATTTCCCCGATCCTGTCCCGGTATTCCCGGTAACGCGCAAGGAGCAAGACCTGTTCCGGGGAATCGGCCAGAGCTGACCCGCTAACCTGAGCTGTGATGCTGTCTATTGAAGCAAGGGACAGAAGGAGGAGACCGATAAACAGCTTTAGCCCGGTTGGGAAGCGTTTGCCTATCTTCATGCTATACGCTGTAGTGAAGATTAAGGGCATTGCGCCGTATAAATCGCTGAAGCCCCAAGTCCACCATTTTGCTCAGGAGTTCGGTATAGCCGAGGCCGCCGGTCTCGCACATTTTGGGATACATGCTAATGGAGGTAAAGCCCGGCATGGTATTGATTTCGTTCAGGAACACATCACCCCGGTCCTTATCAATAAAAAAATCCACCCTCGCCAGCCCGTCTCCGCCGATTGCCTTGAAGGCCGCCACCGCGTGTTCCCGTATGCGGGAAGCCTGGTCTTCATTCAAATCAGCGGGAAACTGAAGGGTCGCTCCGTCGGGGTCAAGGTATTTTCCGCTGTAATCGTAGAACTCGTGGTGGGAAATAACCTCCCCCGGGGGAAAGGAAATGACATCCTGGTATCCCAGCACCGAACACTCTATTTCCCGGGCATTTATTGCGGTTTCAACGAGGATTTGGGTGTCGAACTGGAATGCCCGCGAAAGCGCAGCGTCAAGATCCGCTGAAGATTTAACCTTGCTAATGCCCACCGACGAACCTGCCCGACAGGGCTTTATAAAAAACGGCGATCCCAGTTCTTTTGACCATCGGGCATACAGGGATTCCGCTCCCTCCTCGCCCCGTGGCAGCCCGCGGTACTCGGCAACGTCGAATGCCGCATAGGGCACCACCGGCAAACCCGAATTGCTCCACATTTCCTTGGCGCGGATTTTATCCATTCCCAGAGCTGAAGTGAGGATGTCCGAGCCAGCATAGGCCACATTGAGGGTTTCGAGAAAACCCTGGATGGTCCCGTCCTCTCCGTTCGTCCCGTGCAGAACGGGAAAGGCGATATCAACCGGCAGCTTCTCACCCTCGCAAAAGAGTCCCAAGCCCGGATATCCCACAACCTGCCTGCCAGGGCCGATCTCTAAAGCTGACCCAGCGAGTACCAGTTCCAGCATATCATCATCCTGAAGATGCCATTGAGCCGATTCATCTATGCCGATAAGCACAAGGTTAAAGCGCTGGTGGTCGAAATTTCTGATTACGCTTGCGGCTGACTCCTTGGAAACCTGGTGCTCACCGGATTTTCCGCCGTACAGGATGGCCACAGTTGTCTTGTTTGTCATCGCACTCTCCGATAGCCCATGTCTTCGAGGATCTGCCGGGCAACGCTTTCCTCGTCCCAGGGAATTTTGCCCTCAGCCATAATTATACTCCCCTCATGACCCTTGCCGAGCATGACTACCAGGTCTCCGGGCAGAGCGATTTCAAAGGCCTTTTTGATGGCATTCCTCCGGTTGGGAATTTCAAGGATTTCACAAAAACGATCCGATTTTCGGGCTCCCGCGCTGATATGGGAAATAATGGTCTGCTCGTCCTCAAGCCGCGGGTCTTCATTGGTAATGACCAGTATATCGGCATACTCGGCGGCAATCTGTCCCTGTACCGGGCGTTTTTCCACATCCCGTTCACCGGCGGATCCAAACACCGCAATAAGCCTTCCCCCGCAGGACTCTCTGAACAGTGGAAAGACCTTGCGGAAGCTGCCGGGGGTATGGGCGTAATCGACAATTGCGCTGAACGGCTGGCCGTGAAAAAGGGGAAGCATCCGGCCTTTTACGCCCTTAACCGATGCGGCGGCCTTCCCAATCGCATCGGGGGACGCACCAAGGAGGGCATACAGAACCCCCGCGCATGCCAGAATATTATCAATATTAAACGCCCCGGGAACCGGAAGTTCCACGGCGCTGCTCTGGTTTTGAATACTCAAAGTAAAACTGTTGCTGTCCGCCCTGCTTTCACAGTCGCTGGCCCGAATCGCCGCAATAGCGCCGCCAGAACCACCCTCGGCTGCGCCGGCATCCTGGCACGCTGAATAGCGCAGAACCCGGGCTCCGACAGCTTCTGCCAGCTCGGCCATGTAGTCTCCCGAGGGATCGAGAGCGTTTATTACCGCCACCGGTTGCCCCTGTGCCTCCGGGCCAGCGTTTTTCATGGCCGCGGTAATTTTTTCGCGCACATCCTGCGGCGGGGCTGCGAGCTGCCGGAAAAGATTTCCCTTGTCAGATCGGTACTGTTCAAAGCTTCCGTGAAACTCCAGATGTTCATGGGTGAGATTGGTAAAAAGAGCCGCATGATATTGCACATCCCTCAGGCGGGAGGTTTTGTGGGACAGGCCGTGGCTGGTAGATTCCACCACCGCGACGAGCTTTCCCGAGTCGGCCATGCTGCGCAGCAAGCCGTGGATTTCCGGCGCTTCGGGGGTCGACTGCCTCAGGGTATTGTCCTCTACCGATTCGCCGCTTTGCATGGCCACCGTTGAAATAAATCCCGCGGGGATTCCCAGGCTCTGCACCATTTGATGCAGGTAGGACACCGTTGAGCTTTTTCCATCGGTGCCCGTCACCCCGATAATCAGCATTTCCCTGGCGGGATAACCGTAAAACGCCGCGGACATGGCGGACAGGGCGGCTTTGGAATCATCGCAGCGAATCAACGGGGGAAGGGCTCTTTTGGCCCTGTCTTGCTGCCCGGCGGGCTCATCCCCGTTTGGATTATCTCCGTTTGGATTATCTCCGGTTGGATTATCTCCGGTTGGATTATCTCCGGTTGGATTATCCCCGGCTGGATTATCTCCGGCGGTGGTCCTTCCCGAACGCAGCTCTTTGATTACCGGGGTATCATTCTGGTATAGAACTGCCGCCGCCCCAGCTTCGATGGCCTGGCCGATAAATCGGTGTCCGTCGGTGTGCATTCCGGGGACCGCAAAAAATAGGGCTCCGGGCTCAACCCGCCGGGAATCATAGACGATAGATGTAATAAGAGGATCATTTTCCCCAGCCTGGGTCGGGTGAATTACGGCATTCGGATATGCCCGGCAGAGCGCGGATAAGGGTATTCCAGTCATGGATTCCGAGTCTATCAGGGGGATGTGAGGACTTCAAGCTATACCAACATCGCGACGGAGGACCGGTGGATCATCCCTATCTAGACAGCCAGCTATTTGCGTACATCGGCAATAAGCGCGCCCTGCTTCCATTTCTCCACGAGGAATTTGCTAAGGTCGCTGAGCAGACCGGTCAAACCCGACTTCGCTTTTACGATCCCTTTGCCGGAACCGGAGCGGCATCAAGGCTCGCCCGGTTTATGGGGATGGATGTCCATTCGAATGATTGGGAATACTACAGCCAGTTGTACAACCGGGTGTATATCTGCGAAACCAGAGAGTCGGCGGAATCACTCTTCAAGCCCTTCGGAGGTTTGGCGGCCCTTCTCGGGAATATCAATGCCCGGGGTCGACAGGCGGCGGCCGACGGGCTGCCCGCCGATGTACCGGCCTACATATCGGCCTTTTACGCACCTCCCGAAACCGACGCCGCGGACTACCGCCGGCATCGGCTATTTTACACTGCGGAAAACGCCCGTTTTATTGACTACGTGCGCCATGTAATTGCAGTGGAATTTCCCGACAGGAGCATGGCTGAGCTCCTTACCGCCCTCCTGCTGTACCAGGCGGGCACCCATGCCAACACCTCAGGAGTTTTCAAGGCATATCACAGGGGATTCGGCGGTTTGGGGGGAGATGCGCTCAAGCGCATCATGCATCCAATGGAACTTGCCTACCCGGCGCTGCCCTCCCGGGCCGATCTGCCCGATGATCAGCATTGCTGGGTGACGGGGAATGACGCCACGGGGCCCAGCGGTCAGGCCTACGATCTTGTCTATCTCGATCCGCCGTACAACGGCCACCAGTACGGAAGCAATTATTTTATGTTGAACAGCATCGCCCGATGGGATAAACCGCCGGTGGACCAGAGCCGGGGGGACGACGGCCGTTTCCGGAAAAAAGCTGCCATCCGTCCCGATTGGGTCAAAACCCGCAGCGATTTCTGCTACAGCAGCAGCGCTTCCAATGCCTTCCGTGAGCTCCTCAGTAATCTGGATGCTCCGCGGATTCTCCTCAGCTATAACACCGAAGGAATCATCCCCTTCGATGAACTGACTGAAATTATGGCCGGTTGCGGCAAACTGAGCATTCACACCCGTGAGTATACAACCTACCGCGGCGGTCGGCAGAGCAACGGCCGAAAAGTGCGGAACATGGAATTTATCCTATCCCTGGATCGCCGAAAAAGGACCAGCAAAAATGATCTGGAAGAAATCCGCAGGATTTCCGCCTCCCGACGTCTGGAGCGCCTTACCCAGGCTTCCTTCGATCCGCAGCAGGTTCCGGTGATGAATCATCACACCAAAAGCCGGGGAAGCGAATCAAGTGCCCGGCTCCAAATAGGCGGTGTAGGGGATGTCAGGATGCCGTTTTTCTTTGAGTTCTCCCCGGAAGCCCGGGAGGCCATCAAGCGCGGTATGGTCTCCATGGATATTGAGACCATTGAGGAGCTGGGAGATCAGCTTGAGGAAGTAACCCTGCCGGGCCACATCGAGCGCTCGCAGATACTCGTAGAGATTATCGAAAGCCGATATCAAAACGGGGAAGACTGGAAACAGTATGCCGACAGCCTGTTGTGGAGCCTAAAAAAGTTCGCCTTCCGCAAGTATGCCGATGACTTTCGGCAAATAGTTCAGCAGATAAAAAACCGCATTGATTCCGGGAAGCTGCCGGATTTCTCACAACGCCTTGGCGCTCTGGAGCTTCGGGTTGCCAGGCGTATTGCCGGCAGTTCTCCGAGAACCGTGAGGGAGACCGCAGCGCCGGAGTGACGGCCATGTACGGCTGCTTTGTGCCCTGAAAAAAAACACCCGGGAACCGGTCCCGGGTGCTGTAATCTGTAATCAGCCTGTGCGCTAATTTCCCTGCTCGTTGTACAGGAAGTTGAAATAGTCCATATCCGTTGAGAGGGTTTTCTGGAAGCCCGGAACTGTTCGCCGGTAACTCTCAATCGCCCTCCAGAACTCGAAGAACTCGGGATCTTGGGTGTAGGACTGGGAGTAAATCCGGGCAGCCTCAGCATCGGCCTGACCGCGGATTATTTCCGCCTGTTCGTATCCTTCAGAGAGTATGCTGCGCTTCTCGTTCTCAAGCAGACCGAGGAGCTCCTGACGCTGACCTTCACCGAAACTTCGGTAAAACTCGGCTATCCGGTTTCGCTCGGAAATCATACGGTCGTAGACCCGTTCGATGAGGTCGTCGCTGTAGCGCACGTGACGGATCACCAGGTCGATGAGCTCGATGCCGAGTTCCTCAATGGTAGGCTGGCTGATTCTCAGGGCGTCCGCGCTGAGCTGGCTTCGTCCCCGGTCGATGTTGGGCTGGCTGCCCGTACTGGTGGCCTGAGCCAACTGGGCCTCAAACTCGGCCTGATCGAATCCCTCGGCGGACACCGAAATGGTTGACAGCTCTTCTGCGTCCACCGCAACCTGATTTATGAGGTTGGAATCCCGAACGATGGAATTCAGAGTGTTCTGACTGACCACCGTTCTCACCGCAGATTCGATGACATCGTCAAGGCGCCGCTGCGCCGCGGAAATGGTAACTCCGAGACGGGAATAAAACTGCGCCGGGTCGCTGATTCGCCATCGTGCGGTGGTATCGAGTATAATAAACTCTCCTCCCACCGTCGGCATGGGAATCGGCGCTCCGTCCCACGGTTGAATCTTTTTGCTATAAATTTGAACGTTATCGATAAAGGGGGTCTTGAACTTCAGTCCCGCCTCGGTATCGGCCCTGACAATCTGACCGAATCGCAGGATTACCGCCTGCTCACCCTCGTTGAGGATGTAAAAGGGTCCGAGAACAAAGAACAGGATTCCCAGAAGCACAATAACGCTGACCGCGATGATTAGTCTTCTCATTGGTTTATTCATTGCTGTCCCCCTGCCTGATCCTGTCCGAGATTCAGCAGCGGTATAAAATTCTGCAGATCCTTGTCAATTAATGTGGTGGCTTCCGCATCGGCGAAAATCTCTTCCATCATTTCGAAATACAGACGGGTGCGGGTCGTTTGCGGTTCATTCCGGTACTCGGAAAGGACAGAATTAAACCGGGCAACGTCTCCCTCAGCCCGGTTAATGCGCTCGTTGGCATAACCCTGGGCAGTCTGTATAACCCGTTCCCGCTCACCTCTGGCTCGGGGAATCTCCGTGTTGTAGGCCTGCTGACCTTCGTTTATCAGCCGCTCCATATCCTGCTGGGCGTCCTGAACATCCTTGAATGCCTCTTCAACCCGGCCGCTGGGGGGAACAATATTACCTAATTCCACGGTGGTGACATTGATGCCCAACTCGTAGTTATCAAAAATATCATTCATTTCCTGACGGGCGAGACCCTCGATTTCTGTTCGCGCCGGACCGAGAACCGCGTTGAGGCTCCGGTCGCCGACCAGCTTGTTGATCACTGATTTTGAGATATCGCTGATGGTCTTGTAGGGATCGTCGACGTTGAACAGCCATGCGCTGGGATCATCGATGAGGAACTGAATAACCCACTCTACATCTATAATATTGATATCTCCGGTGAGCATAACCGATTCTTCGGGATATTCCGCCGTATCGTAGATCGTTTCTACTCCCGCCTGTAGCGTCCGGAATCCGAAGGACATCGACTGGTTGAGTTCGGTGGGAACAATAAAATGCTGCTCAATTCCGAAGGGAATCTTGAAGTGCAATCCGGCACCCCGGGTACGGTGATATCGCCCCAAACGGGTCACCACGGCCTGTTCGGTGGCATCGACCTGAAAGAAGGTGCTCAAGGCCCCTCCGAGGGCGACCAGTCCGACCAGAATCAGGATGATCATGCTTGTGGTTATCACTGCGCCCGAACGTCGGCCTGAACCGCGTCCATTTGCATCTGACATACTGCCTCCTGTGTTCTTTTCACTACCTGTACCGTTGGTATGGCAGCATATTCAAAGTATACCGCATTAGCCTAGGGGTCAAACCCGGCCCGCTTGAAATTCGCTTTTCGATGCGCATTTGCCGAAGTACCTTTTCCCATAGGGAGACATCTATGAAAAAATGGCTAAAAATTGCCGGAGGGCTGGCTCTCGGCCTTCCGCTGGCGTTTATTATTGTCATCGGCGTGATTGCTTTTGCCGACGGCGCCTTGGGCCTGCAGGCCACTGATTTCTATCAGGGTACTGACGGCTACGCGGTGTTTCGCCCGGAGGACTACGGGAGCGGGTTCTCCAATCAGGACCTGCCGGCGGTGCTGCTTATTCACGAGTGGTGGGGACTGAATGCCGAGCACCTTGAAAAAGCCGAGGAACTGGCCCGTCAGGGTTATGTGGTGTACGCTCCCGACGCCTACGGCGGAAGGCTGGCGGTGAGCGTGCCGGGAGCCCTCTTTCTCACCTTCACCCAGGATCTGGGGGACATTCACGGGAGAATCGATGCGGCCTACCAGGCAATGCTTCGGGACCCCCAGGTGGATGAATCCCGCAGCGCGGTCGCGGGTTTCTGCTTCGGCGGACGACATGCCATGATGCTGGGCATCCGGGATGACCGCCCTGCAGCCACCGTTACCTTTTACGGCAGCTCTCTGGTGACCAATCCAGCCCTCATGGGCAGTTTGGGACGGAACGGCCCGGTTCTCGGGATATTCGGCGAAGAAGATACCAGCATTCCCCTGGATGAGGTCGCCGCCTTCAACGCCGCCCTCAATAACAGAGGGGTTGATTACCGCGAGTACATTTACCCCGGGGTGGGGCACGCCTTCGTCAAGGCCGATAATATAAATCTACCGGGACCGGCGGGGGAGGCCTGGGCGGTGTTCCTGGCGTTTCTCGAAGAGGTTTTGTAGGTCACGCGCCTTTGTAGGTCACGCGCATAAGACCGGAGGCTCGCCGAAAGCACAGGCCGCCGGAAACCGAAGCTGTTGTGGGTTTCTGTGCTTAGCCCCCGGCCTTCCCCAGGGCGGCCACAAGCTGATGGAGGCGCTGTTTATCGGCCTCGGGCAGCCGGTGGGCGAATTTTTGCTCGAAATGCTTCAATCCGTCAAACTCCAGGTTGGTAAAGCTCAGTTTCCCGTCAGAAGCTCCCGACAGACCGCCGCTGAAGAAATCCAGGAAAAAGCCGCAGAGGGCATGAACCTTATCCAGACCGTAGTGCTTGCGCAGATGGGCTATCAGCTCCCTGGGTATTGCCAGGGCTTCGGTGAGTTCCAGACTCCCCTCGGCCTTCCAGAGATCGGAGAGCATTTCGACGAATAGCGCCGCCGATTCGTCGGCCACCATTTCGAGGTGACGCCTGGTAATCTCACTTGCCCGGTGGATAAAAACCTGACCGGCGCTCCGTTCACTGTCAGAATTGGACGTAGTTGACATGGCTTTCTTCTGCCCCCTATATTGTGCGATATGAAGAAACGACTAGTGACCAGCGCACTGCCCTATGTTAACAATATTCCCCACCTTGGGAACCTCATTCAGGTGCTCTCCGCAGATGTTTTTGCCCGTTTTTGCCGGCAGCGCGGCTATGAGACCCTCTATGTGTGCGGTAGTGATGAGTACGGCACAGCCACAGAAACCCGGGCCCGGGAAGAAGGGGTTACTCCACGGGAATTGTGCGACCGCAATCATGCGGTTCACCGGGACATCTACCGCTGGTTTACTATCGATTTTGATCATTATGGAAGAACCTCTACGGAATACCAAACCACAATCGTTCAGTCCATTTTCACCGACGTATACAACGCGGGATACATCACCAAACGCAGCATTAAACAGCTGTACTCCGAAAAGAGCGACATGTTCCTCGCCGACCGCTACGTTAAGGGCGAGTGCCCCTACTGTCATTACGATGACGCCCGGGGCGACCAATGCGAGAATTGCGGAAAACTGTTAGATCCCGAACTGCTCATAAACCCGGTGAGCATTATGGACAACAGCAGGCCGGTATTAAAGGAAACCACTCATTTATATATCGACCTTCCCAAAATCCTTCCGCTCCTGCAGGAATGGATGAGCGAGGCCAGCGACCGGGGACGCTGGGCCCGCAATGCGATTCAAATGACCCAGGCATGGATTCGGGACGGGCTCAAGGAGCGGGCGATCACCAGGGATTTGAAGTGGGGAATACCGGTGCCTCTGGAAGGCTTCGAAGACAAGGTTTTTTATGTGTGGTTCGACGCCCCCATCGGATATATTTCCATCAGCGCGGAGCACGCTGCCAACAGCGGCGACGGGGAATCCTGGAAGAGCTGGTGGCAGAATCCCGATGAAGTCGAGCTTTTTCAGTTTATCGGCAAGGATAACATCCCCTTTCATACGGTCATTTTCCCCAGTTCCCTGTTAGCCAGCGGCACCCGGTGGACCATGCTGCATCACATGAGCAGTTCGGAATACATGAACTACGAGTCGGGAAAATTCTCGAAAAGCAAGGGAGTCGGGGTATTTGGAAACGACGCCCAGGACACCGGAATCCCCGCCGACGTTTGGCGTTTTTACATTTTCTATAACAGACCCGAGACCAGCGATTTTGCCTTCACCTGGAAGGACTTCCAGGAGAAGACCAACAAGGAGCTCATCGGCAATCTCGCGAATTTGGTGAACCGTACCTTGAGTTTTTCCCTGAGGTTCTTTGACGGTCAGATCGACAGACCGCGGGAAGATGACGAGTTCAGCGCATCCTTTTGGGCGGAGGTGAGAAAACTCCAGGCGGAAATCACCGAGCATTTGGAATGGGCCCAACTGAGAGATGCATTCCGTAAAATTTTCGCCCTGTCGAGTTACGGCAACAAGGTGTTTCAGGAAAGCGAACCCTGGAAACTCAAGGAGAGTGATCCTGATAAGGCCCGGATCGTGCTTTCCAACCTTGCCTTTCTGGTCAGGGATCTTTCAGTGATGATCCGTCCCTTTATCCCCGAAACAGCTGACCGCATTGCGTCCTTCCTCGGATGGGAATCCCGTGACTGGGACTGCCTGGGCGATTTGTCAGCTGATATTTCCATCGCTAAGGCGGAAATCCTGTTTAAGCAACTTGACGACAGTCTCATCGATTCCCTTCGCGAGCGCTTTGCCGGCAGTCAGGCTGATCGGGCGAAGGCATCGGAGCGGAAACAGTCCGCGGGCAAGGCTCCCGCCGGCAAAAACAGCGCCGGCGGCGGCCCGGTCGGGGAAAAAAAGAGCCTCAGCAAGGCCGAGAAAATAGCAAAACAGGATAAGGGACTGACCCTGGAACAGCGCTTTGCCAAAAGGATCGAGCTGAGGGTGGCCCGAATCACCGAAGTGACGCGGCATCCCGAGGCAGAGAAACTCTTCATCGAAACCCTGGACGACGGCAGCGGCGAGCCCCGCCACATTGTTTCCGGCCTGGTAGGGCATTACAGCGAGGATGAGCTCAGGGGACGGAATATAATCCTTGTGGCAAATCTCAAGCCGGCTAAACTGCGTGGCGTTAAAAGTTACGGCATGCTCCTGGCTGCAAGCAACAAGGCGGAAGGCGACGGTACAGTTGAGGTGATTTTCGCCGACCACGCCAGCCCGGGAGATCAGATATGCCTTGCAGGCGAGGATCCCAGCGGCCCGAAGGACCGAATCGATATCGATACCTTTTTTGACATTCCCATCCGCGCGGAAAATGCCCTGGTGAAGGTCGGAAAGACGGCCCTCACCGCCGACGGGAGGGAGCTGCGAAGCGCCGTCGTGCGCGACGGTGAAGTGGGGTGACGGCTCTCCGCTGCACTGAAATTGATATCGACCAGATTGAAAGCGGCGATGAGTTTCTTCAGAGTCCCGTCTGGGCCCGACATAAATCGGCATTCGGCTGGCGAAGCCGGGCCTTCAGGTTTTTCTTCGCCGACCGGCAGGCTTCCGGCGGCAGTGGAGTCGAGGACGAGTTGACCGAAGGCAGCTGGGATCTGCTGGTATTAACCCGGCGAATCGCCCCGTTGCTCTCTCTTTCATATCTGCCCCACGGGCCCTCATTGTCGTACATACGCGAAATTCAGGCCGGTCTGTATGCCCGGGGGCACAGCGCCAGTCCGGCGCAAATCCTCAGCCTTATAGGCGCACTACTTAAACCGCAGGTAAAATCCTCTATCTTTGTACGTTTCGACCTGGACTGGCCGCTGAGCTCGGCGTTTTCCGGGTCCCTGGCCGGACGGTCCCTGGATGGCACACCGGCGTTTAGCGATTCGAAAAGTCCGGGTGCAGTGCCCGGTGCCACACAGCAAGGCACGATTTTAGCAGATGCCGACAGCATCAGCTGGGAGGACACGGGTTTTACCGGCAGGGGCAGGCTTCATCGGCGAAGCGGCATGGTGAAATCATCGGCGGATATTCAGCCTCCTGATACGGTTCTCATCCCAATCGATAAATCGAGATTCAGCGAGGAGGATATTCTGTCCTCCATGAAAAGCAAGACCCGTTACAACATCCGCCTGGCGGGCAAGAAGGGGGTGGAAGTTCGGCGCATTGAGCGAACCGATTACACGGTTCCCCCGGAACTGCACCAGTGGTATGAGCTGTATCGCATAACCGAGCAGCGGAACAATATCGCCCTTCATTCCCGCCGGTATTACGCCCGCTTGTTCGAACTGACAAAAAGCGCAGATTGCTTCTTGTACATGGCATATCACCAGGAGGACCTGCTGGCGGGAATCATCGTGGTAAGCAGGGCCTCCAAAAGCTGGTACCTGTACGGCGCCAGCTCAAACGTAAAACGGAACCTGATGCCCAGCTATGCGCTTCAGTGGCGGGCAATACTCGATCTACGGGAGAAGGGCTGCACGCTGTACGACATGTTCGGCATCCCGCCTTATGCGGAGAAAGGGCATCCCATGTTCGGCCTGTATCAGTTTAAGACCGGATTTGCCGGAAGAATTATTCATACTCCCGGAGCCTGGGATCGCCCGCTGATGCCGATTCTCTACTCAATGTACCGTATGGCCGAAGCCCTGAGAATGTATTATTACCGGGTCTTTCGCAAGCGGAGGAATAGATGAAAGGGGCCGCGTCGCCCCTCTTTTTATCGGGGAAGAGAGTAAATCCACAGGGGTATGCGTCTGTTTTCCCTGCATTGCTCCCGCTTCTTTTCCTGGCATCCTGCGCGGCGGCATCCTCATCGCTGCTCGAATCTCCCGGCATCGAAAATGTGCCGCCGACAACGGCTGCCCCTGAGGTGCCTGAGGTTTTGAATCAGACTGCAGAAAATGACGAGCCGTCCTTGCCCTCATCACGCCCACCCTCCCTGCGGGGAAATCTGCCGGTGGACAGCCTGGTCAATCCCCTGGTCTTTTTGCCAGGGGATGGGGCGGGATCGCTGTTTTTAGATCCATCCAAGACCATCGCTCGCCTTGATGGCCCTGTGGAACTTGAAGTACGACAGGGCGGCGGCCTGGAAGAAACCCCCGTTGCCCTTGTATTGCGTGGTGATGACGGGATTGTATCCTTTCCCCTGAGAGTTCTTCCGGCCCCGCGAGCTGGGGCAGTCAATGCCCGGGAGCGGCGCTACCGGGTGACGATTAATGCCGGGGAAATCCCCGATCCCGCCTGGGAAGATGCCATTTCTCTGGGGCAGCCCGAAGTAGGCGTATTTTACGCCCTCATGGTACTGGAAGACGGGGAGAGCGCCGATGAGCTGTTTTCTCTCAGCGGTCAATTACTGCGGGTAGAAGAATATACTTCCGGGGAGCAGCTTGCCCTGGTCGCCTCGCCGGTAATGCACAGCAGCGTCGACGGACCGCGCTGGCAGCCGGTGCTCGGGACTGCGGGCTATAGATATGAAATAATCCCCAGGGGCTCTGCGGGAGACATTATTGCCTCGGGCGTTTTTCGCGGGCACCATATGGATGATATTTTTCTCAGACGCGTCCTTCCGGCGCCGGGCAATTACCGCATCCGGCTCAGGCCGGAGACCTCAGCGGGACGAACAGATATTGCCTGGAGCGACTGGCTGGATATCCGGATTCCCGATAGGGTTTTGGCCCTGGACTCCCGCGAGTTGGTCGTTCAGGATCTGTCTCCCGGAGCTTCCCAAGCAGAGCAGCAGCTGAGCTCGGCGATAATTCCCGTTGATGAACGCAACCGCTCGGGCATTACCATCGCCGCCTATAGATTGCCGGCGTTTATGCGCTATGAAATGACAAACGACATGGCCGCCTTCCTGTTGAACCGGGGGCTGGAGGAACAGGAGCTTGCGACGGGAATGGGGGAATTCGGCCAACCGGAGCTCTATTCCCTGCCAAATAATCAGACAGTTATCGGTTTCGAAGACCTGTTTTACGGCATTCAATTCGGCCTCGCGCTCGAAGACCAGGGCGATGATCCGCCGCGTGTCCGGCCGGTCAGAGGCTATGAGAATCATCCGGTAACAGGAATAACCTGGTTCGGCGCTCTGTATCTTGCGAATCGCTTGAGCCGGGAACACGGTCGACAGCCGGTCTACAATCTGGAAACCCTGGATTGGGATTATGAGAAAAACGGGTACCGTTTGCCCCTGGAAATGGAGTGGGAAGCCTATGCTCGGCTTCAGCGAAACACCGCCCCGGTGAATTATTTTCGCTCCTTCGATTCCTGGGAAGACGTGCGCTACCCCCACACAGCCCTGGGGGGGCCCAGCGCCCCCGGCACAGCATGGGAGGAGTTTTACCGAACCGCTGAACAGGAAGCCCGTCACCTGCTGGGAAATATGTGGGAGTGGTGTTGGGACTGGTATGACGAGCGGGCCTACAGCAGCTATGCCCTGGAAGACCAGACCGGAATGGACCGGATAATCGGCCAGCTCGGCGGCGAGGCGAGACAACTGCTGTTATCCAAGGGCGAAGAGCTGGAAGGGGATCCCGATCCTAACGATCCGATTTTTCTCCGGGTGACCCGGGGAGCGGCCTGGAACTCCAATGCGGAGCTGGTGAGGCTCACCAACCGGGGCCGGTTTTACGTGGATGAAACATCCTGGAGCGTAGGGCTGCGCTTGGTGCTGGACAGGGAGTTTTGAGCCCAGCCCGTGCATGCGGTTTTCTGCCTATATCTTTATGAAGTGACGCCGAATCGCTTTTCAAGTCGATCGTAATAATCGATGATGCTTCTCACGTACTCCCGCTTTTTCCGATAGTCGCCGTAATAGAAGGAACGCTTGAAACCGTAAATGATGATGTTCTTCAGGAGTTTCGGACTAATATCGAAATTTCGAAGGGCGAGGAGGATTTCATTACTCACGCTGGTATGGCTGACCAAGCGGTTATCTGTACAGAAGCTTACGCTGAGCTTTGATTCCAGCATTTTTGACAGCGAATGCTGGCGAATGTCAGGAATCTGCGGGCTGGTCTGCAGGTTGCTGGTGAGGCAGACCTCGAGGGTTACGCGTTTGTCGGCGATAAACTGCTGAAGCCCTGTAAGAAACTGCTGTTTATCCGCAATGCTGTCATCGCTAATCATGGATTCATCAAAAAGATGAAGACCGTGGCCGATCCGGTCCGCATGCAGATCGGTTAAGGCCTGAAATATGCTTTCCGGGCCGTAGGCTTCGCCGGCGTGCACCGTTTTATTGAGAAAGTGCTTGTGCACATACTGATAGCTTTCCTCATGAGTGGACGCCGGGTATCCGTATTCGCTGCCCGCAAGGTCGAACCCCACAATCTGAACCTGGCTGTTCTTTCTGAGCGCCACCGCCGCCCTGGCGAGCTCCAGGCTTGCGTAGCGGATAACTTCTTTCTGGGATGAGTGGCTGTGGAGATTTATGAGCTCTCCATAGTAGGGACTGAATTTATCGGTAAAAAAACGCATGGCACATACGATGATTCCGTATTCGAATCGGGGCTGGTTATCGGGAAGCGTGGAGTTGAATTCATCTCGTTTTTTCCTCAATCCCCGGTCAACCGACTCCATAATCACTTCGAAGCTCAAGCCCTTGCGGATATGCAGTTGAGGGGCGAAGCGAACTTCGAGATAGCGGACTCCCTCGTTAATGTTGTCCTCCGCAAGTTCATATGCAATGCGCTCAAGGGCGGCGGCGTCGGTCATGACCGCCGTGGTGTAGGCGAACCCCGTCAGGTATTCATTGAGGTCGGCATAGCGGTCCTTAAAAACCGTTTCTCTCAGACCCTCTTCGCTGGTGCTCGGGAGCTCGACCTTTCTCTCGGCAGCCAGTTCGATAAGGGTCGGTATTCTCAGACTTCCGTCCAGATGGACGTGAAGATCGGTCTTGGGTATTTCATGAATAAATTCTTCGCTAAACCAGCTCATGCATCAAACATACCCGGGGGCGGGACATCTGTCCAGAAAATTACGCTTCGAGCACCCATGCTTGCTCAAGGACTCGTTTGAGTTTTACTATGAACTCATGCAGCTAACCAGAAATGCTACAAGCCGGGGCAAGGTCCTTCTGGGCCATGCGATCAGGACACTGACGGCGTGTATTCTTTTAGTAAGTCAGCCACTGCTATCGGCCCAGGATGCGGGCTTTCGTCTTGAGCTCAGGATTTTTCCCCAGGAGGCCAGCCTGCGGGCCGACGGCGAAATAAGGGAACCTTCGGGTCAGTCAGGTTATTACCGGGTATATGAATTCCCTCAACGGCCCGGGCTTCTCCGTTTCGAAGCCGACGGCTACATACCCCGGGTTATGCAACTTGATGAACAGCTACCTTCCCCGGCGGACCTGGAGCTCAAGCTGGAGCGCAGCGGAGAGGCTTCTGCGATGCTTCTGCTTGGCGAACTGGACAGCGGTTCTTCGCCCAAAAGCGTCGAGTTCAGTCCGGACGGACAAAGGATGTTTGTTGCCCAGCTCAGCGGGAGCGGGATAGACATCTACCGGCTGCCTGAAATGGCACGGGAAGGGCAGCTGCGACTGGATCCCCCGGGAGATTACCTCGGGGGCTATGTTGAGTTCGCCGTACGGCGGGAATCCGGGGAGCTCTGGATAAGTCAGATGACCACCGCTGAGGTGCATGTGGTCGACCTGGAGAATCTGGAAGTTCAGCAGGCCATCCCCACCGGCGGCGCGTGGTCCAAGGTTATCTGTTTCACCCCTGATGAACGATTCGCCTTTGTCTCCAACTGGCTCAGCGGAGACATCAGCGTTATTGACGCGGAAGCCCGAAGGCTTCTGGGCCGGATTCCCGTTGGTTCGGTGCCGAGGGGTCTGGCGGTCGAAGAATCACAGCGGAGACTTTTTGTTACCGATTACGAACAAGGCCGGGTCCTTTCCTATTCCCTGGGTGAACTCAACGGCCTGCTGTACGGCACTGGCATGGCTTCCTATGATGCAATCGCCGAACATCTCGCGAATATGAAGCCGGACCGGACTCTGAGCCCCGGACCCGGAGCCAAGCGCCACATTGTTATTTCAACACGGCGGCAGAGGATTTATGTATCCGATATGATGCACGGAAGTATTTTTGTGTATAACCTGGCAGATTTACGCCTGCTTGCGGAAATACCCGTAGGTCCCAAGCTCAATACCATAGCCCTCGATCCCCGCGAAGAGTTTCTCTACATCAGCAGCCGGGGACGGAATAATCCAGAATCATACCTCATCGCCGGTCCGGATTTCGGGCGGGTATATGTCATGGATGCACAAAGCCTTGAGATAGTCGACTGGGTCTGGGGGGGCAACCAGCCGACCGGCCTGGCAGTCAGTCCCGACGGGTCCCTGCTGGCGTTTACCGACTTTCTCGATGAACGGCTCGAGTTGTACGATATTTCCCGGTATTCGGCGGTAAATCCCTGGTCGCTGATGTGGGGACGGTTACGGGCTGAAATTTTCCAGGGATTGCACAGCCGCGACGAACTGCCGCCCGCGGTCGAACTCATTGAGAAACAACCCGAAGCTCGCGCAGCCCGGAGATAGCAGCAGAACTGCTTCCTCTTCCGCCTGCGCCTCGGCGGCGATGTCCGCGGCGGCCTTGTTTACCGCACTCGCCATATCGCCGTACAGTCCCGGAGCGGCAGGGAGAGAGTCCTTTTTGCTTCCGGCCTTTAGCTGCTGGAGAACTTCGGCAGTGCCGCTGCCCTCAAGCAGGTAAGCCCGATAGCTGGCGGCTATTGCCTCAGCGATGAGCTGGAGGTCGATTCCCTTCCGGCTTCCCCCGCAAATGAGGAAGACCTTTTTGCCCGCAAAGGCCCGTACCGCCGCAAGACATGCTTCCGGGATTGTAGCCGCCGAATCATTGTATGCCCTGGCATTGCCGGTTTTTCCGATATACTGCAGCCGGTGTTCAACGCCTGGAAATGATTCAAGAGCCCCGGCGCACTGGTTCTCGGTGAGGCCCAGCAGAAGAAGGGCTTCGGCGGCAACCGCGAAGTTTTTCATTTGATGCTGACCGGGAACCAGGGGCCCGACGGGCAACGCTCCCGGTCTCGGGCAATCGGCGGAAAAAAGCGGACGCCTGATGGTTAATCCGTTCCTTTGTGCGGCAGAGATAAACACACGGTTCCAGTCTCCCGAGTCTCCGATAATTGCCGTCCCCCCCGCTGCGGTAAGGGAAAACAAAGCCGCCTTGTCGGCCGCATAGCTCTCCATATCCGGGTAGTAATCCTGGTGATCCGGGAGCAGATTTGTTATTGCCGAGATATCCGGAAGGATGAACCGGGATTTCCCCGATTGCTGGTTTTCGCCATCAACGACGAGCACAAGATCCCCGATTTGAAATGATGAAAGCTCAAGCACCACGCACACCCGCTTGCTCTCATCCAAGAGCCGGCATACTTCTTCAACAAAATTTAAGGGGCTGTTGGTGATGTTCCCCCCGAGGAAACTGTCCCGACCCCAGCATTGTAGGCCGTGATGTATGGCGCTGACCGTCGAGCTCTTTCCCTTTGTTCCGGTCACCGCCACGATATTGAGGAGATTCTGGGGGGTAGAGTGAAGCGCCAATTCTTCCAGGAACAGCGATATATCCGTGGCCATACGGGCTCCGGCTTGTATGCCCTTGAGCAGGTGGGGGGCATTTCTGGGAACCGCGGGATTTTTTACAATAATGTCCGCATTGGAAAAATCTTCATCCCGGTGTTCGCCGAGAACAAAGCGTATGTCCAGATCGGCGAGGGCCTCGACGCTTGGCCGAAGGGTATCGGCGCTCCTCAAATCGGTGACTGTCACCTTCGCCCCCCGGGAAGCACAGTAGCGGGCCGCTGCGGCGCCTCCGCCGTGCAATCCCAGCCCCATTATCGTCACTCGGCGATTGCTGAGATTTGTTTTTATAGCAGTTCCGTTCAATGCAGGTTGTCCTCTACCAGATATTCCCTCAGATCGTCTTCATTGAGGTATGCCTGAACCGATGTTTTACTCCAGGGCTCCCTCATGCTGTCGGGGACTTTTTGGCGGATGAGCTGATATGCCTGAAGATTCTCGCTGAACTCGGCGTTCCTGAGGGCCGATTCGATGGTCTCAAGATATTTTGTTAGAAACCGCCGGATATTGTGATGGGCTGCCAGGCGTGTTTTTCTGGCCTCGGGGGTGAACACATTGAGCGTCTGGCAGATCGCCTGATACTTACAGTTTATCGGGTAGAACGGATAGCTGCGCTGCTTCTCGGCGAGAAACAGCTTGGAGAAAAACTTGGTGAGCTCCCGGTCAAGCCAGATTCCCTGTACGAAATAGCCCCGGCCGGTCTCGCCGATCCAGGTATCCGAAATGCTTTGCTCGATGAACAGGGCGGGAAAGCCGTCGATCTTGCTGATTTCTCCAATGGGGATAATATCCGCCTCCACAATTATCCGGTTTGTGCGGAATTCCGGCGAACGATCATTGCTGCCTTCTTTTAGCACCTCATGGTGGCTGGGATGAAAAGTGACATCGAATTTCAGTTGGTACATGTAACTGGCATCCTGAATTTTATAAAGCTGATAGAATGTCGGGCGGTGTACATCTGTGGGGTCGAAGTAATACTTCATCCCGTTGAGAAATCCCGGGAGACTTTCCATCACCCCTTCGACCACCCTGGTTATGGTGGTGCTGTATTCCTTGCTAGGTTCGGGATTCCTGACGTCATGATGTATGGGCATTGATGGAACGATGAGAGGTTTATCAGATTTGAGAAACATCTCCTCGCTGGAATTATAATGGCAACTGTACTGTTTTATCTCAGAATGGTCCCTGCCGATGATCTCATTGATGCGCTGGTTTGTGTTTCCAACAATTAGATGCTTTGAACTGGCCATGATATATTAAACTATAAGCAATAAACCGGCCTTTGTACATTGTGAGCGATCGATTGTATAATGGCCTCCGGAATCGGAGTAGAAGGAGTTAAGGATGAAAAAAGTACTGCTGCTGGCGATGACACTGCTGCTTCTGCATACCCTCACGGTTTCGGCTCAGGAAGACGAGGAAGTCTTCGGGGTCATCCTCTTTGCCGAGGGCGCTCAGCTGAGTATTTTTCGGCAAGGGGAGCTTCTTCGCTACGACCTTTTCGAGGATGACGTGCTCGGCATGCCTCTTCTTCAGGGCGATATGGTCCAGACTGAAGATAATAGTTTTGTGGAAATACAAATGCTTCCCAGCGAGAGCGTAGTCAAAGTCGCTGAAAACACAACCTTTGAGATCACTTCAATCGGGAACCAGGGCGGCGGCAGTTTCGAGTTGCTGTACGGCCGGGTCCGGGCGAAGGTGAGCCGGTTAAACGACGAACAGTTTCAGATACGGGGTCGCTCGGCCATTGCCGGTGTGCGTGGAACGGATTTTGGATACGACTATGTGACAAGAATAGGCGAATCCGTTACACCTACAACCTCGGTGTACTGCTTCGAAGGTTCGGTGGAAGTAGTCGGCGGTCAGAACGATGCCATTGCGGATGCTAACGGCTCTCCCGGCCAGGATGAAGTAGAACCCGACGGCGTGCTAATAGAGGCATTTGAAATGGTTGCGGTCAGCGAAGACCGGTCCGCAGGCCCCTTGACCCCGGTGGAAGTCCGATTCGATGCCCGTCAGATAGATCAGGAAATAACCGACTACTGGAGGGACAACTCCTTCAAATCGGTCGCGGTGAATCCCAAGGAAATCGAAAACGTATTTCCGAGCATCAAGGAGGACCTGCGGGCCGCAAAAGCCCAGGCTGCTTTGGCCGCTGAAAAACGGGCATTTTTGGCAAGCGGTCAGACCCTCAGGGCCTTCAGGGAATCACGGCAACAGGCCGCTGCCCTTCAGACGCCCGCACCCGCCAGGGATCCCTTTCCCCTGATTCAACCGATATCTGTTGCCAGCCTCATCCCGGAAATTCAGACCGTCGCCTATCAGGCCAACGGACTGCGGGTGGCCGGAGCATTTATGGGTACCCTCGGCGTGCTGGCTGAGACCGCGGGAATCCTGTTCACGTTTTACTCGGAGGAGTTGGGTCTGGATTCGGCATTCTCGGAAAACTATGGTCCGGCGCTAATGGGAGCCGGAGGTGTGAGTTTGTCTATCGGCCTCATCTCTTTGCTGATTGATTTAGCCCGATAGCCTCCCGGCACATTGCCGGTCGTTAAAACGGAAGGCTTCAGCTGCCTGATACACCCTGGTCGGCAGAACTGCCTCAGCTTTCGAGGCTGCATGGTATTTGGGATTTTGCCAACCCGGGGATTGCAGTCACGGCCGTGTTTCCGCCGCCCCTGTGAGCTCAGAGTTCTTCTGACTCAAATTCAACGATTTTCCAGCCCCGTCGGAATTCCCGGAGCAACAGCTCATCTCTTCTGCGGCTAGGTATAAGAGTATTTTCCTGGGCTGCGGGATCCCAAATGGTATACTCCGCAGCAAACTCAATACTCGGTCTTCCTTCTGCATCGGTGAACCGTCGTTGTTCGCTGAGCTCAAGGTCGGTCAGCCCGAACACCAGGTTCCGCTCTAAGGGAGGCCTGGTTTCTTCATCCAAATCCAGCCAGACCGGGGCCGGGATAAACACCGACTGCATCTCGGTGCCTTCCCGTACCACAGAGACTGCATAAATATGGATGATCCGGCGTATTTCGCTCCTGGCCGCATCATCCGCGGTTGCCTCGCTCATGAACTCATGCCCGAGATTGTTGTAGGAATCGTAGAATCCCGCCACAACCTCGGCGGGGCTCAGGCCGGTTATCATAAGATCACGGGTAAAATTCTGGATAACCGTGATTCCTGCGGCAATAAACACGATAGCGGACAGGGTAATTGCCGTAACGGCAACCGAATGCCGGCGAATCCAATTTACGGCCTGTACCTGCTTCATTCGAGTGCGGTACCGGCGAATTTGCGGGTTATCCGAGGCGGCGCGGCGGTCGGCGACGGCGCGGCGGTCGGCGGCGCGGCGGTCGGTATCAGCATAGATGCTCGGGTCCCGGTCTGGATGCACCGCCGGGGGCTCATCGGCGAGTCGCTGCAGGATTGTATCAATAGCCTCCGGCGGATTTTCCGCTTCCATAACCAGCGCAGCATCGATCCAGTCGGAGATTTCATCGGGAAGGCCGGGATCGATCAGTTCCAGCGGGACTGCCAGCATTTTACGCTGCATCCGGCTCAGGTGATGTGGTTCAAGGAACGCGTAGGGCCAGACCCTGGTCAGCACATATTCAAGAGCACATGCCAGATAGAACTGTACTATCCTCGGCTTCTCGAACATATCCGGATCGGGGTAATTGATCACCCGGTACCCTTTGCTCAGACTCCGCTCGGTTTCATATGAACTGAGAACCCGGCTCCACTGTTCGGGTATGAGCAGGATGCTCGCATCGTCGCAGTAGAGGATGTGCTGGGGATTTACCCGTTCGGGGAGAAGATCCAAATTTTCCCTGAACATCAAGAACAGAAGAGAGAAAAAATCCGCTTTTTCACGGGAAAATGTATCCCGCTGTCCCAGATAATCGCTGAGGGTATGGCCGGAAAAATATCCCGAAAGAACTATATGCACACGGGAATCCAAGGCCAGGATTTGATAAATGGGAACGACAGTGGCGGTCATGCTTCTTCCGTCTGTGTCCCGCCTAATAAGCATGGCGCCGCCGGTAAGGTTTTGCCGAAGCTTTGCAATTCCTGGACCGCTGGCGCTGATTCCCGTGTCGACGGCGGTGAATTGCGTTCTGTCGATATCCAGGCGATGAAATAAATTATGCGAATCAATGAGCTGCATCGGCACCGGTTCCTCCGCTTCGTAGGGCCTTCTCATAACTTACTGCAAGATACTCTACAACGGAAGAATCATTTTTGTCATATTCTGCGGAATTCCCCCGGGCCAGGATTACCGGTCTGCATTGGCGGTGAAGCAGTAGAGAGAGGACTGCTGCGCAGCTGATTCCGGCCCCGGGCAATTCCAATCGGCGATGGGCGGCCATCATCTCTTCCCAGCGGCCCTCAAGAAGGAGGTTGGAGAATACTCCTGCCTGCCGTGCGGCGATATCTCGCGGAATTGCCGGCGTGGGATTCGCACTCGCGATATACAGGGTAGGCACGGGATTGTCCGCTTCCATGGCGTGCAGGGCCGAAGCAAGTGCCTTTACACCAACAGTGCTTTTGGCATGCAGCAAAATGGGGACTATGCGGGAATCGGGATACAAATACTGAATCCATGGAAGCTGCAGCTCTATTCCCTGTTCCTGAAGATGGGCTACCTCGGATATTTCAGCCAGGGTCGAGGAGCTCATGAGGAATTCCAGCGCTGCCACATCGACAGCGCTGACCCCCGCGGGAGTACGAAAGGCGGTGCTTTCCGGCAGAAGGAAACTGTCCCGGGCGGCGTCTTTGTATGGAGATATAATGACGATGCGCTGAAAATCGTCAGAACGGATGCGCTTGTACGCCTCCGCCGACAAGCCGGAAATAAAATCCATGCCGGCATATGGCGCTAAGAGTCCTTTGACTTCACTGCTAACTGTGGACGCGTTTTGCAGGCTTCGCTGAATCAGCTCTCTGAGAGAATCCCGGTTTTCCGGGTAGAATAGTCCTTCGGCTACCGGCTCTCTGACCAGCTCGCGTTTCCAGGGATCGGGCATAGGTAAAAGTATGGGTTATTCTGAAGGCCCCTTCAATAGTCGTCCGAGGCGATTCTCATCGGCCTTGATAAATAGGTTCTTTTCCTGGGTGGGGAGTACCATACCGGTCTTTCCGGTCTTCGGTCGGCGAAGGTATTTGACCTGGGTGTAATACATGTCGGCCTGCCCGTTTGCCCGGGCCTTGCTAAAATGCAGGGCGAGGTTTCCCGCATCCAGAAGTACCTCAAGGGGTATGCTTTTTCCCGCACGGCTTTTTATAAATACATAGCCGCCGGGGTAATCCCGGGTGTGCAGCCATGTGTCGTTTCCCCTGGTGTATCGGCGGAGGAGGGCATCGTTCTCTCTGGCGTTGCGGCCCACAAGCAGCCTGAAACCGCCGCTGGTGAATTCCAATCCCGGCGCGGCGTCCCTTTCTTCACTCCGGGCTCTGCTGCCCGCGGCCTCATCCATCAGCTCCTTAAGCTCGATTAATCGCTGAAGGGTTGTGGACTGATCCGCAAGCTCGTTCAGAATTTCTGTTATTTCCTTTATTTGCCGACGGATTTGATCGGCCTCCTGAGAAAGGTGTTCCCGGCGGGACCGGATTTTTCTGGCGCTTTCGTAAAGGCGTTCGGCATTTTCCGCCGGGTCGAGGGAGGGATCCAGGGAAACGGCGATTTCCACACCAGGGTTATCATAATCCTCCAGTAGAACAGACGTTTGGCCGGGTGCTATCTTCCAGATATTGGACAGGACAAGATCAGCCTGATGCTGCAGTTCATCAGCCTTGCCCACATTTTGCTCGGATTTTTCTACCCGGCGGATTCGGGCTTGAAGGGAGTTCTCCCGCATGGAATAGTAGCGCTCAAGTTCCCGCTTGAGCCTGACGCTTTTCTCCTGTTTTTCCCGTTGACCGTACTCGTGGGCGATAAAGTCATTAAAGCTCTGCCCGCCGGGATGCTCTCGAATTTCAAAATCCTCAGTGATTTGATCGGCGTTTATTCCGGCTTGCGGGGCAGCAAAATGGCCTCCGACTATTTCTCCCCGTTGGGGCCGGCGATAAGCGGCCTCGAGTATTTTATGTGTTTCATCGCAGGCAAGAATATTTGCCGCGTTGCCCCATAATTTGACGTAAAGCAGGGTGGTCTCTCCGCCCCGCTCGATGCGGAACTCGATAATCCTGTCCGATGAGAGCTGGGCGGCAGAGACGATTCTTCCCCCCTTTATTCTGGATCGCAGGAATTCCGAGAACCGTGGTTGCTTACCCTTTGACCCGGGCTTGCGATTGCTCAGATGCAGACGGGTGTTTCCCTGTTCAAGGCAGATTCTCAGGATTCCCGTTTTGCCCGGCCGGTAGATCTGGAAGTATATGTTGCGAAAATCCCGCTGAAATATCTGTTGTATGTGGGCGCCTTCGAGGTCAAGCTCCTGCAGGATCAGGTTGATTTCTTTCCAGTTCAGACTCATGTCATCTCTCCGACATATCCAGGCAGGAAGCGAGTTCACCAAGCAGGTAAAAAGAGCCGGTAATAAGAACCCCGCTTCCCGCTTGTCCCGAGCGAATTATGGCGCATAATTCGCCGGTATTTTCAACGAGCTCCGGGCGAATTGCATGGCCTTCGGCTGCCCGTAGGGCCTTCGCATAAAGCCCGGGTATATCTGCCCGTTTGAAATTGCCCGTGCCGGTAATGATCAGGCGGCTGCATCGGGGTATGAGCAGTGTAAGCATTGAGTCCGCATCCTTGTCTTCCAGACAGGAAAAAATAACCGTGAGCTCATGGGGTGCGAATCCCCTTCGCTGTTCTATAGCAGAGACCAGCTGCCTCAGGGATTCGGGGGTGTGGGCAGCATCGAGAATAACCGGGCGCTCCTGTCCACCGGGAAGGCTGAGCTGGCGCCGTTCGAATCGGCCGGGCAAGGGTGGAGATTGCAGCAAAGCCGCAAGGCGCCGGGCAAATCCCGCCGCGGGAGTATTTTGGTCTGCATCATTCCGCGAGCCGACCGTCGGCACGGATATTTGGTCCGCGCCGGACTTCGCCGTAAGATTCTGGAAAATCCGAAGCGCCGAGTATGCACATAGGGCGTTGAGCCGGTAAAACCGCGGCAGGGTATTTATGTCGCGATCGGCCATACCGGCCTCCGCAATAATGCCTGAGAACTCCGGCTCATAATCCACAGATTTAAAAACCCGGGCGTCGCGCTCATCGGCTATCGGCAGAATACTTTCCAGCGCCTCCGGTTTTATATCCCCGAGAAGCACCGGCGTACGGGATTTGATGATGCCCGCCTTCTCAACGGCAATTTTGCCGATGGTATCACCGAGATACTTGGTGTGCTCCAGTTCGATGGGGGTAATTATAGAGAGCAGGGGCTGAATGACGTTGGTGGAGTCCAATCGCCCTCCGAGTCCCACTTCTATTACTGCTCTTCGCAAACCCGCCCGTTGAAAGACCAAAAAAGCCAGCAGGGTCAGAAGCTCAAAGGTTGTTGCGTTGTGACCCGGTTCGGACATATACCGCTTGATATCATCAAGGCTGGCGGAGTATACCTCGTCGCTAAAAAAGCCGTTGCGGAAATCATCCATCCGCGGAAGAGCAGAGCGTATGCGCTCGCGGTAATCGGAGACATGAGGAGAAGAGTAAATACCGACGGGAGCCCCGGTTTCATCGGCAAGTAGGGAAGCGAGCACAGCAGCCGTGCTGCCCTTACCCTTGGATCCGGCGATGTGGATTAGCTCCATATCTCTGTCGGGGCGCGAGAAATCATCAAGCAGCGTCCTCATGTTGTCGAGGTGAAAATCACGCTTCTCGCCGGGCTGTTTTTCAAAGTTGGCAAAGCCCTCCAAATAGCCGAAGTCAATCATGGTCGCTTTGCCGTTTTTTTGCCCATAGGGGCATTTCCCTGCGATAGGCAAGGGCTTTTTCGTGGGTATAAAATCCCTCGTATCGGGCGAGAACCTCGCTGTGAGCCGCGATTTCCCCGTAGGCTTCCGCCTGGACATCAATGACCGAAGTGAATTTCATAAAGTCCCTGACCGACACGGCGGACCAGGTTTTCGCCCTGCCTCCGGTGGGCAGCACGGCGTTCGGTCCTACGGCGTAGTTCGCAATGCTGAAGGGAACCCCGGAGCCGAGAAGTATTTCACCGGCATTTCGCAGCCTCGGCAAGTACCTCGACGGATCTTCCGACTGGACCTGAAGGTGCTCGGTGGCGAAATCATTTACCAAATCAATGGCTTCATCCATGTCATCTGCGATAATAATCCCGCCATAGCCCGCAAACACGTCACGTATATAGGTCCTGCGGGGCTCTGGAATGGATGGAAGATATTCATCGACATACTTCTTTACCCTTCCTGCCAGACCCATGTCGTCGGTTATGAGAAGGGCAGCGGAGTCCGAGCCGTGCTCAGCCTCTATGAGAAGATCCAGAGCAACGGTGTACGCATCGGCACTGGCGTCGGCCAGGATGATGGACTCCGATGGGCCTGCGGGAGGACCCGGGTCAATTCGGCGGGATAGCAGGCGCTTTGCAGCGGTGACGTATCTACTGCCCGGGCCGACAACCTTGACCACCGGTTCGACGCTCTCGGTGCCGTAGGCCAGGGCGGCGATTGCCTGGGCTCCGCCGCATCGGTAAACCTTCTCTACCCCGCAAAGCCGGGCCGCGTACAGACAGGCTGGGTCTACGCTTCCGTCCGGCAGGGGCGGGGTGACGATGGAAATGCGGGGGACTCCGGCAATGACTGCGGGAACCGCGAGCATGTACAGCATGGAGGGAAAGCTTCCCCGGCCCCGGGGGACGTATAAGCCCACCGAATCAATAGGGCTGGGCCGTTCGCCCGCGGTAATACCCGGACGGATGGTTATATATTCCATGACGGAAGGACGCTGGGCCTCATGAAATCGCTTTACATTCTCCACCGCATAGTCGAGAGCGGATTTGACTTCTCCGCTCAGGATGTTTGCTGCCCGATCAAATTCCGAGTCCTCGACCTCAATTCCAAGCTCGCTAATGTCCGCCTTATCAAATTTTCGACTGTAGTCAATCAGCGCTTCATCGCCCCGCAGGCGAACATCTTTGATTATTTCCGCTACAGTTTCTTCCGCTTCACTGATGTCAGCTTCGCTCCGCTCGAGGATCTCCCGGCGCTGGGCTTCATTGAGGCTTTTCCATTCGCGAATAGCAATGCTCATATTTCTATCTCCAACTATGATGCGCTTTTGCGCCGTTGATCGGCCTTGATTCCCACATACAGGGAGTGAATATGGATGACCGTCAGGGAGGCCGCGGCTCCTGCACTGCCTCCTGAAAAAACCGGTCCTCCCTCATTGTGGGATATGATGACAAGTGAGAGGGCGATTATCAAAAAGAAGAAACTGATTCCCGCCCAGACGAAGGCTGCCCTCCGGCGGCGTTCCAGATTTTTCCGTCCCAGCTCGCTGTTCACATCCTCGGTGTAATGCCTATTCGGGTCCCTGATCGTGCCGCTTTGGGCCAACATATAACCCAATAGGCCGCCGAACATTGCCCGAATGCCCGTAATTCCCCCGAACACCAGCATGGAAAAGCCAAAGCCCGCCACGTAAGGCTGGGGAATCAGGGTCATCACAATGCCGGGAACCGCCAGCGAAAGGGCAATGACCCCGTTGGCTGAAGTAAGCTCACGTTTAATGCTGTTCATAGTAAAACCGCCGTCATGGGCACCTATGTGCGACCGGTGCGCGTTTTTTTGTCAAATATTGTTTATACCGATTGAGATAATAGCAAAAGCTGCAAAGGAAGCAAAGCGCCAACGGCATGAGATTCTTAACGCCTGGTTCCAGCCACGTGCCGCTTGAATCCTTCTGCCCCCGGCCCGCCGACCGCTACCCGCCGACTTCTGCCCGCTACCTGTCGCCCGCCGAGTGTGCGTAAAAAAGGGGCGGGGAGGCAGCAATTTTTTTATCTGGACATGCAGCGGGCAGAATGGACAATATTGAATGCAATTCAGTTAAACCCTTGTGGCTCCCTTGGTTTTTTGTGTAAAATGACGTATTTCCCGTCCCTGCCTTGTGAGCCAGGGGCGAATCAAAATGAGCGAGGTAGCAATGGTTATTAAACCAATGATTCGCAGCAATATGTGCATGAATGCCCATCCGGTGGGCTGTCAGAAAGACGTTCTTGATCAAATTAATTATGTGAAAAGCCAGTCCCCCATTGAAGGTCCTAAAAATGTACTGGTAATCGGCGCTTCAACGGGTTACGGTCTTGCCAGCAGAATTGTCGCGGCCTTCGGTGCCGGAGCCAACACCTTTGGGGTTTCTTTTGAGCGCGAACCAAGCGAGAAACGCACCGGCACCATGGGCTTTTATGCAAATCAGGCCCTGGAAGCCGAGGCGAAGAAGGCAGGTCTCATTGCAGAAAGTCTCAACGGCGACGCCTTTAGTCACGAAGTGAAAGATCAAGTAATCGCCCGGGTCAAGGAGCTTTTCGGCTCGGTTGACCTGGTTGTGTACAGCCTGGCGAGTCCCGTGCGCAAGGATCCCGACAGCGATACCACATTCCGTTCGACTCTTAAACCGATCGGAAAAACCTATACCGCAAAAAGCATTAATCCCCAGACCGCTGAAATTTCAGAAGTTACCATCGAGCCGGCGAACGATGACGAGATTGCCGAAACCATCCGGGTAATGGGAGGGGATGACTGGAAGCTGTGGACCCACGCCCTTTTAAAAGCAGGGGTACTCAGCGAAGGGGTGAAGACCGTTGCCTACAGTTATATCGGACCGGAGGTCACCAAGGCGGTGTATCGCGAAGGCACCATCGGAAAGGCAAAAGAACACCTCGAACAGACTGCCGGGGATCTTGAGAAAGACCTTGCCTCCGTTAAGGGCGAAGCCTATGTTTCGGTCAATAAAGCCCTGGTAACCCGGGCTTCCGCAGTCATACCAGTTGTGCCCTTATACCTCTCCCTCCTCTTCAGAGTCATGAAGGAAAAGGGAATCCACGAGGGCTGTATTGAGCAAATGTACCGTCTGTTTAACGCCCGGCTCTACGACGGCGATCTTGAACTTGATGAGAAGGGAAGAATACGAATGGATGACTGGGAGCTCAGGCAGGATGTCCAGTCCGCGGTTGACGAATTGTGGCCCCAGGTAAACAGCGATAATGTCCGAAGCCTCGGTGATTTGGACGGCTACAACCGGGATTTCCTTGGAATTCACGGGTTCGGCCGCGAAGATATTGATTACGAGGCCGATATCGACACCGAGCTTTCTCTCTGATACAGTAGGCCTCCATATGACCATGGAAGCCTTTATTCTCGGAACAGGCGGGAGCATGCCCCTGCCGCACCGCCATCTTACATCCCTCCTGCTCAGGCGGGAGGGTGACCTGTTTCTTTTCGACGCCGGCGAGGGTACCCAGGTCTCCCTCAGGCGCTTAAACCTCCGTTGGAAAAAAATCAACGCCATCTTTATCTCTCATACCCATGCGGACCATGTAACCGGTCTCCCGGGTATGCTTATGCTTTCCTCCCAGGTCGACAGGAGCGAACCCTTATACATAATCGGTCCGCCCCGGATAGCCGAGTACGTGGAATCCAGCCGCCGGATCCTCGAAATGTATATCAACTATGAAATCATCGTTAGAGAAATCGAGAATCCCGGGCAGCCTGCCGTTGTTTATGAGACCGATGAGTACCAGGTCAGGAGTTTTCCCCTTCGTCATACCCGGGTGTGCGTGGGTTATGCCTTCGAGGAAAAACCCCGCCCCGGAATTTTCGATCCCCAGGCGGCTGTTACCCTCGATATACCCCGGGGTCCACTATGGGGCCGGCTGCAGTCCGGAGAGCAGGTCGTTCTTGAGGACGGCCGCATCGTCCTTCCGCATCAGGTGATGGGCCCTGCTCGCTCAGGTCGGAAGGTCAGTTACGTCACCGATACGGCCTTTATGCCGGAGATTGCCGACCAGGTGCGAAATTCCGATTTGCTTATTATTGAGGGAATGTTCGAAACCGCCTTGGCTGAAACTGCGGCGAAAAAGCGGCACATGACCGCCCGGCAGGCGGGCATTGTTGCCCGGGATTCGGCTTCAAAAAAAGCCGGACTCATTCATTTCTCACCGCGCTATACGGAACGAGAGCTGAAGACCCTGGTAAGCGAGGCGAGGGAGGAATACCCCGAGGCTTTTTTATCCAGGGACCGGATGAAAATTGACATCCCCTTCGAGGAACAGTAGTTTTCTGACAATCAGCGATTATAAAAATGATCAACCACTGGTGGAGGAAGGGAAATGCTGGTACTTGAAGAGGTAGCCAAATCCTACGGCGACTTCCAGGCGGTCAAAACGGTAAGTTTTTCTGCGAGGAAAGGAGAGATCCTGGGCCTTTTGGGACCAAACGGCGCGGGAAAAACCAGCATAATGAGGATAATAACCGGATATCACTTTCCAAGCTCCGGTCGAGTACGTCTGGATAACGACGAGATTCTAGCAGACAGTCCCGAGGTAAAAAATCGCATAGGGTATCTGCCGGAAAATGCCCCCCTGTATCCCGAATTCAGCGTGGCTGAATACCTGCGCTTTTGCGCGGAGGCGAGAATTCCAGGGCCCGGGAACCGGGGGAAGGCCGTTTCACGGGTAGTTAAGGACTGTTCACTGGAAGCGGTCTACCACCGCAGCGTTGCCGAGTTGTCCAAGGGCTTTCGGCAGCGTGTGGCTCTCGCCCAGGCCCTGTTGCACGATCCCGATATTCTGATTCTCGATGAACCGACCAGCGGTTTGGATCCGAATCAAATACAGGATATTCGCAAGCTCATCCGAAACCTGGGGAAGGAAAAAACGGTAATTTTATCAACCCATATCATGCAGGAGGCAGAGGCCCTGTGCGACAGGGTCCTCATTCTAAGCCGTGGAGTGGTGGTTGCTCAAGGCGATGTCAAAAGCATAGGCCGGGAACTGAGGGGCCGGAGGACGCTCTACGTCAGATTCAATGTTTTTAACGACAACATCAGCAGGGAGCTCTCCTCCACTTCCGGCATCTCCTCCCTTGTTGCTCAAGATGAAGGCTACGAACTTGTCATCGATAGCGAGGTAAATCCCGATTTTATCTTCGACTGGTGTGTCGAGCGGGGCTTCAAAGTTCGGGAGTTACGGCCAATCAGGGAGAGTCTGGAGGAAGTCTTTAATAAACTCACTCGCTCTGATTATCCGAGTCGGGGAGGAGATGGCAATGATCCGGAGTAATGTTGCAGCTCTGATAAAAAAAGAACTCGCCTCCGGGCTTAACAATCCCGCGCCCTACCTGGCCGGGATTTTATTTCTCGTGTTTTCATGGCTGTGGTTTATGAGGATTTTTAACTTCGCAGCCCGGGATTATGCATCATTCAGGGAGTTTTTTAGCCTGTTTCCCCTGCTTTTTGTGCTTCTCATTCCGCCGCTCACGATGCGGCTTTGGGCCGAAGAGCGGCGCAGCGGGACCGTTGAATTGCTGCTGACCATGCCCTATACAACCGGTCAGCTGGTCCTGGGGAAATTCTTCGGAACTTATTTTCAGTTTGTATGTATCATTCTTCTGACAACTCCGACCGTCATGATTCTCAGGAACCTTGGGGATTTTGATACCGGGCAGATATTTACCCAGTACATCGGGGTGTTTCTCATGGGGGCAAGCTATATCAGCATGGGTCAGTTCATTTCCGTTACCTGTAAGAACCAGATAACCGCAGCCCTGATCAGCATCGGCGCCATGCTGCTGAGTAGCCTGGTTTTTTCCGCCCTGGCCGGGGCGGCAGCCCTGCCGTCGTGGCTCAACGCCGGTCTGCGCTACCTCAGCACCACTTCGCATTTTGAATCATTTGCCCGGGGCGTGGTCGATACCAGGGATCTGGTTTTTTTCCTGCTGTCAAGCGCAGTCTTTCTCTACCTCAACCGTGCGGTTCTTTTGCTGAGGAAATGGAGATAGCCATGGACTTTCGCCGATATGTCAGGCTCAGCGTGCTTATAATCCTCGCCATTTTTACCGCGACTGCCTTCTTGAGCACTTCGGTGTACGGCCGTTTGGATATGAGCAGGGGAAAAGCTTTTAGCATCAGCTCCTACACTGCTCAGATGCTCTCCCGCCTGGAGGAGAGAATCACCATCAGCTATTATGTCTCGGCTAGGCTTACTGCACGGGTTCCGGCGGTTGAGGAAATAATCGACCTTCTCTATGAGTATCAGCGCCTTGGCAACGGATTGATAGATCTGGAAATCATCGATCCCGACAGCGCCGAGAGCCCGGCTCCGGAAGATTTAGGGATACAGCCCCAGGAGCTTCAGGTTGTTGAGAATAATGAACAGACCTTTGCCCGGGTGTACAGCGGCATTGCCGTATCCTACCTCGACGGTCTTGAAGTGATTCCCATCATTGTCGACGCTGCTGATCTGGAGTACGAACTCAGTTCCCGTATTCAGAGTCTTACGCTGGGCGGCAGACCCCGGATTGGCCTTATGCTCGGCAAGGTAAATGAGGATCCGTCCCAGTATCAGACGGTGCTTCAATACCTTTCCCAATACTATGACATACGCCTTATACCCGCCGGAGATCAGATCCCTCCGGACATCGAGGTTTTGCTGGTGATGGGTAGCGCTGTGTTGGAAGACCGGGACTTATTCCTGATTGAGCAGTACATGCTATCGGGAAACGGCGTACTATTTGCCGCCGATGTGGCTGAGGTAAATATCGAGGACAATCTACTCTCCACGGATTACAGCGGGCGGCCGGCCGGCGGTTTTCTTGCCCATCACGGTTTTAGCCTCGAGCCCGCATGGGTGATTGACGAATCGAATCTTTTGCTGCCGGTACAGCAGCAACAGGGCAGGGTAGTGGTCAACAGTATGCAGCCCTATCCCCAGTGGCCGGCGATTTTACCGGCGAACGTTGAACCGGGGCATCCCTTAACCGCCGGTTTCGAAGGCCTGGACTTGTTCTGGGCAGGTCCGGTATTTCCCTCTGAAGAAGCCATTGCCAACGGCGCGCGCATTCTTGCCAAAAGCAGCGAAGTTTCAGCCCTCGATTATGACTTTCTCACCCAGCCGGACACCGGGTCAATTGCTTCCCGGCCCGATTCTCGGGGCAACTATCCCCTGGTGATCGCCTATTCCGGGCCCCTCCGCGCCTATTACCGGGAGGCGCCGTCGGAGCTGACCAATGTAGATTTCGACTCTCCTCTTGGTGAGAGCGGGGAAAGCAGACTGATTATCATGGGTGACAGCGATTTCCCCGGTGAGCTCTTTCAGACAGCGGCCTCGACCCATAATATATTTTTTATGCAGAGCATTATTGAGTACCTGTCGGGCGACCGGGAGCTCCTCGAATTGAGAACCAGGGGCCAGCGCAACACCGGTCTTAACGCCTTGGCCACAGCACAGGAGCGAAACCGCGTCATCGCATTTGCGGAAATACTATCCTTCTTCCTGCTGCCTTCCGTTCTCGCCTCTTTCGGCATTCTGCGGTATCTCCGCCGAAGGGCAAAATCCCGGCGATTGTACCCATATGAAGGCGATGTGGAAGCTGTCGGTCCCGCGGGGAACCCGCAAAGTGACGACTCGTTCCCCGGCGGGCTGCCGAGTAACCTGCATAAGGGCGGCGATTCGTATGGTGTCGATCCGGAGGGCGAGAATGACTGAAAGGCGCTATACCAAGGCGATTATAGGCCAATTAGCTGTTTTGGCTATGCTCATTCTGGCGAACCTCATTAGCGCGGGCGCTCAAAACCGGGGACGGGCGGAATTCAGTTCTTCACTCAGCGATTTTATCAGTCCCGATATGAATTATCAGCGCATTCTTATTCAACGGCCCGGCGCTGAACCGGTTTCGCTCATTCTGGACGGGGAGCGTTGGCTGGTCGAGACACAGGGAGCTATTGCTATTGCGCGAAACAGCAGGGTGAGAGATTTTATCCGCGCTATTTTCTCCCTGGATTTTACCCGTCGGGTTGCCGGGCTTGAGGGAAACGAAGCCGGTTTCGGATTGGATACCGGCGAGCGGATATCATTCTTCGACCCCGGCGGCCGGGAGATTACCAGCCTGATTTTTGGCTCGGTGGCAAGTCAGCTCAGCGAGCAGTATTTTAGCTTCAGCGGTCATAATGAAATTTTTGCCATACCGACAGATATCGGATTCTACCTGAGCCAAAGCCCGGTATATTGGCAAGAGCTGCGGGTATGGAATGCCGAATCCATCCTCCCAGACGATGTCATAATGATGAGCCGGGAATACGCCGACGGTTTCGCCGAGTCGTGGCAGCCCGACTCCCGCGGAAGCTGGGTCGATGATACGGGTACGGAAAACGAAACTGATATGCGCGCTGTGGTCAGAGGTTTCCTTCGGCTGGAAGGGCTTGCAATTCTCGGCGGCGACCTTCCATCCGAAGCCCGGCCCCAATTTACTATAACGCTAACGGTAACCGACGGCAGAAACCTGTCTGCGGCTTTTTACCGTTCGTTCGGTGAAGAAGGTGAGCGGTACTTTCTTCGTCCCCTGTCCGGGCCGGATTTCCGATCCGCCGCGGGAATGTCGCGGCTTTATGAAATACCTGAGTGGCGCTTTCTGCCCTACCTGGATATATGATTACCCATCGAAACTACCAATGAGCGGGCTGTGTCGGGGCTGGTCGTTCCGCTATGTCCGCGAGTCCCGGTGGAGAACTATTTGGGCGCACCCATGAGGTGGGACCGGTACTTTTGCGGATCGGCTTTGAAGGCGATAATCCGTCCTTTTTTAGGACCAGCTATTCCCGCGGCCTTTAGCCCCTCCTTGAGCAGCCTGTCACCTCCCATGAGTCTGCCGCTTCTCGAGCTGATGCCGGCATACAATTCGGACTCATCCATACCATTGCCTTCGACCTGAATGAGGAACTTCTCCACCTGCCTGACCGACTCGCCCTGGTCATGATTCGGCATAATTGCGCAGTAGTAATTTTTATCCAGTGAAAAAACCATGTCCTCATAGCGAAAAAATCTCAACAGGCGATCCTCAAAATCTTCACGGGCTGCAGAGTCTTTAACGAGGCCCCTGCTGAGTCGAAAAACCACAAAACTGATGTCGTTTTCGTTTTCCGCTGAGCGCTCGATCTCATTGTTGAGTCTCAGGCGCAAGAGCTTTGACGGCCATATCCGGTTTTCCTGTGCGTCAAAATCTTCGGGGGATGAGTTTACCTGAGCGTTGCTGCCGCCGGCCGCAGAGGGGGCATCGTCCTCATCTTGGGAGATGCTATCAAGTTCCCCTAATGTTTCTGTATCATCTTGCCGTGGCAGTCCCTTTTCATCGGGAGCTTCGGGTGAGATAGAGTTTTTCGAAGCCTGAGTTCCGCTTGTGTTTTTATAGGACGTCTCTCCAGATTCGCCGGGGTAGTACTCAATTCCATCATCCGTGTTCTGATTCTGTGTGATAATCGCAATTACAAGGTATACGAGGGTGAACGCGGCAAATGCGATGAGGATGTAGAGAATACTGATCATTATCGGATAAAGATCTGTCAGGAGAATAGCCTGATAAATTACTGTTAAACTGGCACCGTCGGGAAGCAGCCGGGTAATCTGTTCTTCATAGATATCGTTAAAAACCAGATTTGGCCTGCCTCTGAGGGTGTCGATATTTTCCGGGAGATTTGCCAGGTAATCGCGGTTCCTGCTCCAGAGGGCGGAGATTCCCGCGCTTTCCCGGTAGACGACGATTACCGCGATCCGGTCCCGGCTCTCACTTCTGCGCAGCTCGCCAATAACATCATTATAGGGAATCGAAGCATCTATCCGGCGTAGAGAGGCGATCTGTCCATCGAGAACGTCATGCGCCTCTTCCAGTACGGTGTTTCGGGATGTTGAAAGGGCGGCAAAGAAGTATCCCAGGAGGAAAAGCAGGAAGATGAGTGAAATGCCGATGTAAACCTTCTGAAAAATACCCTTCATATAAAATATTATAGGAGACTATTCAGTTCTTGCATACTGAAATGCTTCCCGCAGGCTCTGCTCCTCATCCCCGCTTCTCATCCATTGTACATATGCGGTTTTTACCTCGATTCCATGAGAGATGATCAGACCCTCCAACTGGAACTTATTGCCAGGGTTGCTGAAGAGATCCGGCGGAATCCTCGGGGGTAAGGCGGTAATTGCATCCGTTTTGTCCTGAATCATGGTTTTTGTGCTCTGGATGACATGGTCCGGGCAGGATGTGGTTTCGATTGCCGGCCGGTTCTGTTCAGGGCTGCGAAGTGAATCAATTTCCTCCTCGATTGCCATGAGAAAATCACCTAAGCCGGGGTAGTTTATTGCTGGTATGTTTGGAGTTCCCGGAGAATATCGTCGTAGCTCGGGCCACTTGTTTGCGTCTGCGTTGGCGTGGGCCCAACGGCGGTAGACTTTTAAGTCATCGCCGCGGCTTCGAAGCCAGCGCTCGGTGGTCAGGCCATTAAAGCGGTTTGTGTGAGCCTCTATGTACTCATCAAAACTATGAGGTCTGGCATGGCTTGCCAGATTCCTCGGCGCAAAATCCGCTCCGGCAAGAAAGACCTTCGCGGCCCCTGAATCGGCTAACAGGTCAATTGCGGAAAAGATTACCGAACCCCTCTCGGGGATTCGGGGCACATAGGGCATGAGTTCAGGGGCATACTGTTCGAGGGCCGAGCCCTGAGAGAACTGACAGGCAGGTATTGTGCCTGAACGTATTTTTTGCCGCAGCCAGGCGGGGAGCATTGCCGTGGCGGCGTAAAGCAGAAGGCTGTCTTTATTTAGGTGTCGAAGGTGCAGACCTGCCCAAAAACCCCCGTCGCTTGCCACCACCGCATCGGGAATTATTCCCTGTGATTGTAATGCTCTCAATGCGGACGGAAGGGCCCAGATACAGAGCTTTTGACGCGCGCGGGAAAAAAACGGAAGGCAGTCTTCGAGACTTGGACCGGATGCACAGAGTACTAAGGGTTTACCCAGACGGGAAATCCGGAGCTGTGTTAAAAGAAGATTCCGGTTGTGGACTAGATTTCTTTTCCATCGGGGTCCGAAGTAACTCCTGGTCGCAAATCCCTTTTGAAGTTCGGTAAGATAATCAAGAATACCGGCCCTTAAAAAAGCGTGACCCACTATGTGCTCCCCGGCCGGCCAATCGGAAACAAAACACCCGAGGAAATCAAGTTCGCCCAATAAGGAGCCAAGCACCAGGCGCAGGCTCCTCGAATCTGGTGTCAGGTATAATTCACATCCTGCTTCACGCACCTCTGCCGGAATACCTGACTTAACCTGGTTAAAAAGCTTCACATCGCTGTACAGGGCGGAAATCCGTGATTGGGGAAACTTCTCTCTTATGGGAATTGCGGAGAAGCCGAAGCCCGGATTGACCAGGATAACCTTCAAGGGCCAGCTACTATGAACCCGTTGCAGCTGCAGAGATTCTCCGATTTGAGCGCTTACCACTCTCTGTGCTTCTTTGACGGGATTGCGGATGCTGTGCAGCAGACGATTGTTTATCCGGTACTGTGGGGGCGAGTTCTTTTTATCCATATTACTTTGTGAGAATGAGGCTTATTTTATGGCCGGCTATCCCGGAGCCGGTTCGAAAGCGACTGCATTTCCTCCCGGGAGAATTGGATAAAATCGAGGCCAGGCAGGGCGGCGCTAAACGCCTGCTGAAATGAGAACTCCAGCTGTTCAATAATGAGGGAGGGATCCAGCTCCTGAATACCACTGATTAGAATAAAAAAGTAATCATCGTCCATGTAGACAGACCCGTCGTCCTGTACGATGCTCCCCAGCACCCGAAGACAGTCCCGGTAGAAACTCATGCTCCAAACCTGCGGAATAGTGGTTTCAATGAATGAACGGACTTGCGCCTTGGGTAAACCGAGCAGAAGCGAATCAGGAGAATCGACGGCTTGGCGCAGTTGCGAGGGAAACTCCTGGGAGCTCAGGATAAACAACGGCGAGATGTTTTCAAGCAGAATGCCGCGGCTCTTCCTGATCATTTTGCCGAGGGCATTGCCCAGGGTGGCTACTACCAGGTCAATGCTTTCCTGAGAGATGCTCGCGATTTTGCTGCCCGAAATGATAAAAAGCCCATCGCTCGTCGAACCAAGGGGAATGACAATAAGGGATTCTATATTTGACCGGTCCCGGCTGGAAAACATATGCTTCCAGCCCTCCAGCTCGGCAGACTCCCGAAGCAAACCGCTTTCTATACTGTCAGCCGGGTTGACCCTCAAACGGATGAGGCTGTCTGTATCAAATCCCTTTGAACAGTAGGGAACAAGGGTTTCATCTGCATGTTCGGGTAACAACAGCAGTGCGCTACCGAGGCCGAGCAGATCGGCCAATATACCAAAAGCGTGATAAGGCGCATCAATTCCCCTGTCGATGCTTCCTATCCCCGCCATAAGCTGGGGGAGAATTAAAACGGGCTGCGGGGTAAAGTCAGCGCTTCTTGAAGGGAGATTTGAGTTGTGCATGTGGGCAGATGCTGCGGGAAACGACGCCGGTTCTCCTTCGTCTGCCGCCGCTGGCTTACCGTCCCGGGCCGAGGGAGCATCTGCGATTTCCGACGGATTTTCTTTGTATGAGCCGGTCGGTAGTACAATATTGGACAGATCTTCATCTGCCGGTGTTAACTCCCGGGTGAAGTCATCGGCGGAAAGCACGTCCCGGCTGCTTTCAGACGGGAGGGTTTCCGGCTCGTCAAAATCGATTTCTTCAAAGAGCCCGTCATTGCCCCTGACATTGTGCGTTTTCTCGCTGAGAATACGGCGTGCCTTGTCGAGGAGACCACTGCCGCTGGCTGCAGTATCGTTGAGAGCTGTTTCGTTGATGCTTTTCTGATACGCTTTTACCCGCGCCAAAAGGCCCATGGATTACAGTCCCAGTTCCTCGAAAAGCTTCTGATATGTTGCGAAGTGCTCCGATTGGGCGAACTCTTCTATTTTCTCTTCCGGAAGATTCTCAAGAAGGGAGTCCATGTACGTCAATACGGCCTTGATTTCGCTTTTTATATCGCTTGACAGGGCTTCCCGCGATTGGCTTTCATCCGGGCTGAGCTGTACCGGGGAGGCATCGTGGCTGTCCAGATCGATTTCCTCCACGTCGCCTTCGCTTGAAAGGTCGAGGGCCGGAGCTTCTTCTTCGAAACCGGCTCCCAGCAGTTCTTCTTCCTCGGCGCTTAAATCTTCTGTGGGGTGTATGTCATCGTCGATTTCATCGAGGGTGATTTCCTCCAGCTCGTCTTCGTCGGCCCCGGTTTCCTGAATAAGAATGCTTTCGTCATCATCACTGAGATCAAGTTCTTCGCCTTCATTGAGGTCGAGGATTTCATCCTCGATTTCCACTTCATCACTCTCAAGGGGTTCGGCCTCGCCGTCGACCACGTCATCGCTGTCCGCCAGTTCGGGGAGTTCCAGTTCCATTTCCTCCAGGTCGTCTCCGGTGTACAGTTGAATATCATCTTCATCATCGGAGAGGTCGTCTATACCTTGCAGCTCTTCTTCGATGTCAAGGTCGGCCATAGCCTGAATTTCATCTTCGCTGCCCTTGAAAGGATCCTCGGCGGTATCTACGCTGATTTCGGTTAGTTGGCTGTCGTCGCCGCCGGCGTCTTCAAAGGCCGGCGAATCGCTGAGATCCTCATCGGGATTTATGCTCGATTCTCCGGCTTCCTCGGTGAATTCCGCGGTATTGAGGATATTATCGAGTTCATCCCCGGTGAGGGCAATGGTTTCATCGTCGTCGTCTGAGGAAAAGAACCCGCCGGCATCGACGCCGTCCCCCTCGCTTTCCTCATGGGAGTAGCCCTGGCTGATGTCCTCGGTAGCTGTTTCCTGATCGTTCGCTGAAGTTGGCGCCGATTGGATAGCTGGCGATTCGCCTCCGGCTCGCATCCTGCGCAGTTCTTCGCGGAGATCGGTGAGTTCGCTTTTTATTGAGCTGAGCTCGCTTTCAATGCTGTGAAGTATGTTCTCCGATTCCCGGTCGCTGAGCTGAAGAGCTTCATCGACCATGGAGCCGTTATCCCCATCGTCCGAATCCGAAAGGCTGTCACTGAATGCCGCTACGTCATCAAAACCTTCATTCTCGGCGGGTGTCGCTGCTTCAAGCTCATCGTCTGAACCTAGTTCATCGAGCTCTTCGCTGTAATCCGTATCCGGCATATCGTCGAGGCTGACTACATCTTCCTCGGCTCCCGGCAGTGATGAGTCGTCCAAGTCGACATCTTCTTCATTACTGTCCAGACCGAGAATATCTTCATCGAGATCAATATCTATATCGAGGTCTTCTGCGGGAAGTTCGGTGCTGAGGGCGTCTTGCTGATCGTCAAGCTCAAGAAAAGAGTCTTCTGAATCAAGCGGTGAATCATCCTCATCGCCGTTTTCAGGAGCGGTTTTATCCATAAACTCGTCTATGCTGATGTCTTCGAGGAGATCTTCATCCTGGAGGTCATCCAGCTCGTCCATGCTCTCTAGAGCGCCCGGAGAGGCCTCATCGGACGGTGACAGGTCTTCATCGTCGGGTTCTGACGATTGCTTGATAGAAACCGTATCATCATCCAGGTCTTCAATATCGAGTTCGAAATCATCTCCGTCCGATGGGGTATCGTCATCTAATACGGAAATTTCGTCATCAAGCTCTGGGATGGTGATGTCTTCAAGTTCATCGTCCAAACCGGGAATTACAATGTCTTCTTCCAGTTCTTCGTCGCCTTCGAGGACGAGGTCGTCCTCGTGATCGTCTAATTCTAGTTTGAGATCGTCTTCCTCGAGGTAAATGGTGTCACCATCCTCTTCCTCTTCGAGACTCAGGGCGATTTCCTCTTCCAGGTCAGACAAATCACCGAGGTCGCCAAGATCGTCTTCATCGGAACTGTCCGCTATATCCAAACTGTCGTTATCTGCTTCAGAGCTGCTTTCCAGATCCTCAATATCCAGCTCGTCATCCAGGGTCATTTCCAGCTCATCGCTGTCGTCTTCGCTGCTTTCCTCATCGAGGTCGGCGATGCCGATCAGTTCTTCATCATCCAGTGAAATTTCCGGTTCTTCCGATTCAGACGCATCAACAGAAAAATCCTGATCGGCCGCTAAATCTACTGAATCATTATTAACGGCTGAAAAATCCGGATCATCGCTCCCGAACGATTCAAGACCCTCAGAATCATCGTCGAGGTCGAGCAGACCATCCTCTTCGAGCATTATTTCTTCTTCCTGGAGATCGGCAAGAAGGCTTTCTTCTTCCTCGTCGAGATCGCTTAAACTATCTTCTTCCTGGGCTTCATAAACGTCCTCTGGCCCGGCCTTTACAAATACGCCGTAGGAGGTGAGTTCATCATCCAGTTCATTAATATCATCAAGATCCATTTCCTGATCCTGTGAATTAGTCTTGTCAGCCATTGGCGATCTCCTGGTTGATTGATCAGACAGTAGTCTAGCAAAAGTATCGGCTGAACGAAAAAAAACGTTACACCTAATCTAAATCTACAGCATGCGCTGTGCGCTGTCAATTAAATGGAGATTTAGGGAGTCCATCCACTCAAGGGCCGGCCATCAGGGGCCGTTAATATATGAGATATGAAAGTCCGCCACCTGCTTATCGCCCTCTTTGCCGGGCTCGTAACATACTCACTGCTCGCCCTCATTGACGGTCCGTACAGCAGTCGTAGATTAGAGCAATTAATCCAATACCACAGCTCCCTTGAGGAAAATCTCGAGCTTCTGGCCCAGACCGGTGAAGCTTTAGAGGCCCACTATTATGAACTCCGGGACGATTCCAGGGCGATTATTCGGGAGGCTCAGAGAATCGGCATGGTACTGCCGGGGGAACAGCTTCTTCAGCAGGCCGGGCGGCAGAGGAGTATCGAGGGAATAAGCCCTGGGCAGATAATAATGTACTCATATCCCGACCCCCCGGATCCGATGTTTCGCCGGGCAATAGCCCTCTCCAGCGGGCTTCTCATTTTTATGCTTTTGGTAATTGCGGATCCTCCCGAGCAGCCGGGCCGGAGGACAGTCTCCCGGGAACAGCGGGGAAACATGCCCGAAGGCTCAGGCCAGTTCGATCCTCGGATACTGGGTAGAGTGGGAAGCGATGTGGAAATGGGTCAGTCAATGCGTGTCCAGGTAGCGTCCCGGGAATAAGTATTATCCACCCGGGAAATCTCGCCGTCTTCTATATAAAAATAAGAAGTAAACTTCCGTCCTATGAGCAGTTCGCCATCGTCGGTCAGCCGGAACTCCCAGGACATGGGGCGGGCTATGCTGACGATCTGGTTAGCGATGGAAAAGGGGAAGAGGGGCAGGTACATTTTTGGGGCGTTCGGTTCATCCTGACGGACCCGAACCTGTTCCCCTTCGATGCTCACCCGGATTCTCATCTGATCGTCGCCGGAAAGATTGGCGAAACCGCTGCCGTCGCTTTCTATTGTTACGGCTCCGAGGCCGGTGTCGCCCTGCCAGGTGCCGCTGATGTAGGCCATGCTGGGCCGCTGCCATTGGACATCGCTGCCGGACTGCCGCTCCACGCCCTGCGCGATACCCCTTGATTCCTGCTCTTCCTCAAAGCCGAACAGACTAAACACCATCCCCCGGGATCCGGAAATACTTGTTTCCAGATCGGGAAAGTCGTCGCTGTGGGCAATAAGCAGTTCTCCGCTGGAAAGGGAGTAAATATGAATGTCCACATAAACGCGGCTTCCGATTCTGTTTGCCTGCCCCACGATAACTCCGCGACTCCTGGCGGGTATCTGTCCTCCGTAATCGTCAAAAAACGAGAGGGCGTTTTCCCCGAAGGGAAAAAAGCGGCGGAAGGCCTGTCGATCTTCTATAGGCACAATCGAATAGTTAGCCTGGCGCGCCACCTCAAGCAGGTGACTGGTCACCCGGTTTTCGAGAACCGTTATTTCCGAGGATTGGAACTGACTTTCCTCAAAGAGGAATCCGGCGTAGGCAAAGGTAATACTCGAACGGGGAATCTGAGCGTAGACGGAGGAGATGATCAGCGTGAATGCCGATAGTAACAGTAGTACGCGACGGGTTAGGGCACCCATGCAGTTAATGTACTCCCGGCGGACTAAAAAATCCATAGCCCGAACCGGGCCTATCGGACCTTGCGGGCTTCGTAATAGTATCGCTTCTCCTCGGCATCTCCCATGCTGAAGGCTTTGCGAGGCAGGGCACCGTGATGAATCACATAGGAAAACAGATCCTCCCGTGCAATAACGTTAAAAAACACCGCAATTCTGTCCGAGTGGTCAGCAGCGAGGTTTTTGCTGTGTTCCCAGCCGTGAATGAAATCGATGGTTGAGCCCTGATTCTCCAGCCTTTTTTGAGCGCGGTCAACGGTTGCCGGTGCCAGCTCGTTCCTTGAGCCTGCAAACGCGTACCACCGCTTGTTATTAAAAACGACTGCCCCGTCTTTATTGGATTGTAACCATTTTTTTGCGGCGGTTTCACCCTCCAAATGGGTCAGTCCGCCGGCTTCAGGGGCTTCACCAGCCAATGCATCGGCAAAGGATGTGAAGTCGGTAGTAAAAAGGACCCTGTGGATCGGTTCGAAGCGCAGGCCGGGACTGTATATGTTCACTATTTCCGCCAACGCGTATCTGGCGGGGTGATCCTGTATGTCCTCCATGGCTCCGCCGGAATCCACATGCTTCTTTTTTAGTGTTTCCCACACGGTTTTTGCGGTGGCCAGGCTGTGATTTCCGTCACCCATGGCGAATAATAGCGGGGTGGAGCTGCCGTAACGGGCGGAGGTTATTTCCGGGCTGGCAAGCTGTCCCAGCTTGCCGGCGATTGAATTAATCAGATCGGGGTCGTCAATCCAGTACCCTTTTATGCTGCCGCCGTCTTCCATCAGGTCAAAACTGTAGAGAGGCTCAAGTTCATCGGTCATCGATGACAGGGGTTCGATAATCTGGTTTTCCCGGTCGTCGATGAGAATCATGACGTGGGGAAGTTCCAGCGGTGCTTCTTCCCGGACCCGTACCCGGGGAGGGATGCGTTCAACGATTGTGCCCTCAGTGGCCCGGATCAGGCTGGTGCTGCCCGGTCTGAAATCGTATTGCTCAAGATCGACGGCCAAAACCAATCCCTGCCGAAGACCCGAGGCCTCGGTGCGCCGTTCCACGTAGACCCAGCCGTATCCCCGGCTCTCCAGCACTCCCTGTTTTATATATTCGTCCATAGCCTGGTGTATGGCTTTGATGCGTCGGGGAGCGTCTTCATCTTCGAGATACACCTCGGGAAACACCAGCTCCAGACTGCTGGGAGATGTACTGCAACGCTCTTCTACCCGCTTCCAGTATGATCTGTCGGAAGTGTGCTGATCACAGGCGATAACCGCCCAGTTGCCGGGATCGACAGCCTGAGACGGCAGAAGTATCTCCGGTACAGTGATGCCAAGGGATTGCAGTAGACTGCTGTCAATCTTCATCGGGCCCCCCAATGTGCTGTAGATCGCTGACAGCATAGTAAGTATTGAATTATCATGCAATAAGCTTGTGTACCGGCCCGACGGGCCATATACTGCTGATTATGCCTGCGCCCCTCCCGGATTTTGTACTTCACACTGGTCCTCTTGCGCCGTCCCCGGAAATCTTTATTAAATCCCTGCGAGGCCTGCTCGCCGATACGGCCCGGCCCCTGTCGCTTGATTTTATATCGATGTATCCCTTTGAAAACCGCGATGACCGGCTGGCCTATGACGAGCACCTCTTTGCGGCGCTTTTTGAGAAGGCCGGACATATTCGGCCGGTGTTCGATCTTACGACGCCGTTCAGGCCGCCGGGCCGGGAGGATTGGGAGTCCGGGCTCGATGAGGGAAACGGGGAGGGACTTCCATTTTTAGTCCGAAGGATTTGGGACGCCCTGGAAGATATCCACGGAATCGCCGACCGTCGATTTCACGGAATTGACCTGCTGATTCGTACCGATGGATCAAGGGGAGATGAGCTGATTTCCAGGCTTGCACAGCTGGGGAGTTACCCCCGGGAGGCATACCGCCTCATCGATTCATCTCGATTTCCGGCGCCGCCTTCCCGCTTCCGCCTGTTGCCATCGGCAATCTGGGAGGAGCAATTTGCGCTCTTTGGCTTACAGCGCGGAGGGGCCGGGGGGACAATTCCCTTTGGAGATCCCATTGAACCTCAGCTCGACTACATAGATGAGTTGTGGACCGAGTATTGTCGAACGGCATCCCGGCTGGGGTTCCGTGTTCAGCGCCGAAACATAAACCGCTTGCGGGGGCGCAGAAGGAGGGAAAACTGGCCGTTTATCCCAATCGGACAGCCTGCGGTGGATCTTGAAGCGAGCTACGAGCGATTGACCGCCGCCTGCGACGCAGTTTTACAGGGGCGAAGCGAAGAGCGCTGGTATGGGGAGTTCCGACTTACACTGGATGCCCATCACCGGACGATGAGGTCTGCCGCCGCTATGGGTGAATATCCCGTTCTTCCGGGGGATTCTCCTTCCTGATAATGTAGCCCTCTTGAACCGGCAGCTTGGTTTGAAGCTCGTAGTATTTGCCGTGATCGGCCTGGTTTACCGGACTGCCCGCTTTATCGAACAAGGCAAAATCTTCATCTCTGATGTATAGAATATCCGGACCGATGTACTCCAACACGTCATCCGATCGAATCTGGTTCTTAACATTCACTATCCATCGGCCGTTCGGCATGCGCCGCTCCAGAGTGCCCAGGAAACGGTGGCTCCGCCGGTATGAGATTTCATTTGGCCGGGATATTTCTTCATTCCCGAAATAGAAGCCCGTGGTAAATTCCCGGTGACTTACCTTGTAGAGCTCCTGCCGGTAGGCATTGGTGACAGAGCGGTCTAGTTCTCCCCGCAAAACCCGGTCGATTTCCGCCCGGTACGCGCGGGTGACCATGGCCGCGTAATACAGACTTTTCATCCGGCCCTCAATTTTAAGGCTGTCCACCCCGGCATCCTTCAGGGCATCGATGTGGTCAATCATGCAGATATCTTTGCTGGAGAGGATGGTAGTGAATCCCGCGCCTTCGGTAACCGGGTAATACTCGCCGGGGCGTTTCTCTTCCTCCAGCACGGTCTTTCCCTCGGCGAGCATTCTGAAATTCCACCGGCAGCTGTGGCTGCAGTCGCCCTTATTGGCTGACCGGTCGGCCATCCAGCTGCTGAGAAAGCAGCGGCCGGAATACGCCAGGCACATGGCCCCGTGCACGAATGTTTCGATTTCCAGCCCGGGAAGGCGCTGTTTGATTTCTCCGATTTCTTCTATGCTCAGCTCTCTTCCGGGAATAATACGGCTGAAGCCCATATCGGCGTACATGGCGGCGGCTTCGGCGTTGACGCAATTGGCCTGGGTCGATAGATGGAACTCCATATCCCCAAAACGCCGGCGGAGGACCGGCAGGGCGCCGATGTCTGAAATAATAAGGGCGTCAAAGGGATACCGGGAGAGATAATCCAGGTTTTCCTCAAGCTGCCGCAGGTCCCGGTTGTGGAAATAGATGTTTAATGCGCCGTAGAGTTTCCTGCCGCCCTTGATTCGGGAGATTTCCTTCCAGTCCTCGTCGCGAAAGTTCTCGGCCTTTGCCCTGAGGCTGAACTGGCCGATTCCGATGTAGGCCGCATCGGCACCATAGCGGTACACCGTTTGTAATTTTTCAAGATTGCCGGCGGGGGCCAGAAGTTCCATACCGGTACCGTTAATCCCTGCGGAGGGAGGTGAAGTCCCCCGCGGCCTCATGCATAAACAGCATAAGGTACTGCTGAAGGTCGAGAAAAAACTCCTGCTGAAGGTATATGAGGTCGGGACCCACATAGCGGTAATGCCAGGGTTCAAAGATGTACCCCGTCAGCTCCTCGTACCCGTCGGGGTAGGAGAGGCTGAAACCGAAGCGGTGTGCGTTCTCATTCAGCCAGATCCCCGCGGGATGCTCGGCAAAGGCTGCGGTAACCGACCCGAAATCCACCGTGGTTCCCAACTGGTGCTGGCTGGTACCCGCCCGGGCGCTGACCCGTTCTGCCTGCTCGAGTCCAAGCTGATCGACCCAGCGCTGGAACAGCCCCTCCTGGTACTCGTAGCTCCGGTAGGTGCTCGACAGGTCGAGTACGATGCCGTCCTGCAGCGCCGCCTCGTTCATAGCCAGGAGCCAGGGCATAATCACGGCGCGCAAACTCAAATCATTGCGGTTCTGCACAAGCTGGTCAGCATATCCGCTTAGGGAAACCAGGTCCTCCGGTTCATAATTTTCCGGGAGGAAGGTCTGTTTATCCGCCAGGGCGTAGAACATCGGGTCCCCGTCGAGAACCATGGCCATCCGGTCCAGGAAGGTTTCCCGGCGTAAAGAGATGGCTGATATAATCTCGGACGCAGCGGGTTCGGGGATAGCATCGCCTATGCGGAGAAAAACATCCTGCAGAATGCTGTCAAGACCGTCGGCGTCCAGGTCAAACTTCGGGTGCGCCGGCTCAAATGCCTCGGGTTCAACGCCGGTGCCCTCCTGGGAGATTGGGCTGTCCTCCGGGCTGATAGCGCCGTTTGCGCCGAAACCGAGGCTGTCGGAAAATCGGGCGCCGGCGGTAAAACCGACCAGCAAGGCGCCTAACACAAGCAGCAGCCCGGTTGTTATCCGAACCAGGCGCTGCATAAAGCTGTTATTCCGCATGCTGCGGGATTTCCCTGTTCGGGAATTTCCGTCTCGTGATTGTGGACTCATCTCAGGCCACTGTATCAGCCGGGGAAGAGAATCTCAATCACCTCGTCCATGTGCTCCACCGGATGGAAGCTAATGCCTTTTTTTACGTTTTCCGGTATTTCGTCCAGGTCCCGCTCGTTTGCCTTTGGGATGATTATTTCCTTGACCCGTGATCTCTTGGCGGCAATGGTTTTTTCCTTGAGCCCGCCGATGGGCAATACCGATCCGCTCAACGACAGCTCTCCGGTCATCGCGAGACTTTTCCGTATTTTTCGGTTATTCGCCATTGAAAGCAGGGCGGATGCCATAGTTATGCCCGCCGAGGGACCGTCCTTGGGAGTGGCTCCGGCGGGAATGTGAATATGAATCGTATGCTTCTCAAAATACGAGTCCTCGGTACCCGTCGATTGAAGGTGGTGTTTGACCCAGGTATAGGCGATGTTCGCCGACTCCTGCATGACCTTGCCCATTTGTCCGGTGAGTTTGAAGGCTTCCCGTCCCTGGGTGGCCACGGTCTCGATTATCAGCGTGTCTCCGCCGAAATTCGTCCATGCAAGCCCGGTTACCATTCCGGGCCTGAGAATCTTGCGCTCCTCCCCGCGAAAATACGGCTGACCGAGAAACTCCGACAGCTTGTTTTCGTCAACCAGAACCGGCGCTGTCATGGTCTCGGTAACCAGGCCGGTAACCACCTTGCGGTTGATCTTGTTTATCGCCTTTTCGTAATTGCGCATCCCGGCCTCCCGGGCATAGCCCTCGGCAATGAGCTGAAGGGCTTTTTGCTTGTAGGTAATCTCTTTTTTGCTCAGACCGTTTTTTTCCAGACTTTTCGGGATGATGTATTTTTTGGCTATGGCGATCTTCTCCTGAGCGATATAGCCGCTGAGCCTGATGACCTCCATCCTGTCCAGAAGGGGGCGGGGAATGGTATCCATGGTATTGGCCGTCACGATGAACAGGACCCGGCTGACGTCAAAGGGCAGGTCGAGGTAGTGATCGCGGAAGCTCGAGTTCTGTTCGGGATCCAGGACTTCCAGAAGGGCGGAACTCGGGTCGCCCTGGTAACTCGATCCGAGCTTGTCGATTTCATCGATCATAAAAACCGGGTCCTTGCTTTTGACGATTTTTAAGCCCTGAATGATCTTCCCGGGCATGGCTCCCACATAGGTGCGCCGGTGGCCTTTAATTTCCGCCTCGTCACGCATGCCTCCAACGGAAAAACGGAAAAAATCCTTGTCGAGCGCACGGGCGATGGATTTCCCGATGCTGGTTTTACCCACTCCCGGCGGTCCCACGAGAAGAATAATCGAACCGTTGAAGTCCCGCTTCTTTTTCCGGACCGCCAGAAATTCAAGAATGCGCTCCTTAACATCTTCAAGGCCGTAGTGATCCGCATCGAGAATCTTCTTCGCCTTGGCAATATCGAGGTCACGGGCTTCGGGATCGTTCCAGGGCAGGCTGGTGATGGTGTCCAGATAGTTTCTGGTTACGTGATAATCCGAGCTGTTGGGATCCATGAGGCTGAACTTGTGTACTTCGTTATCCACCTGTTCTTTGACATCAGGCGGCAAATCGAGGGTGTCCAGGGCTTCCTGGATGCGCCGGAGTTCGTCGCTTTTCCCGTCGACGGCGATTCCCAGCTCCTCCTTGATGGCACGCAATTGCTCCTTGAGAAAGTACTCCCGCTGGCTCTTTTCTATTTTTTCGTTGATTTGCGATTGAATCTTCTTCTGTATTTTCAACAGTTCTTTCTCATTTTTGAGAAAGACCAGCACCTTTTCCATCCGCTTTTGAATAGCAATCGTTTCCAGAACATCCTGCTGTTTATCCCGTTCGATATTTAATATCGACGTGATGAAGTCCGCAATTTTTCCGGGATGGTCGATGTTTACCATGTTGAGGCGCATTTCCTCGGAGAAGAGCGGGTTGCCCTCGGAGATTTGCTTTATCTCACTCAGGAGGCTGCGGGCCATGGCCTTTATCTCCAGACTGTCTTCATACCGGTCTTCGAGATATTCCACTGCGGCTATCATTGCGCCGTCTTCCTGAATGCTCTTTTTAATCCGGAAGCGCTTAATGGTTGAAATAAAGACGTTGAGGCCGCCGTCGGGAAGATTTATTTTTTTTACGATTTTCGCCGCGCAACCAACGGTAAAAAGGTCATCAAAACCCGGATCATCCTGATCTTCGCTCCGGGTCAGCACCAGGCCGATGTGCCCGTCGCTTTCCATGGCCTGCTCGACGGCGGTCCTGTCGGTATCGCCGCTGATCATTATGGGGGTAAAAATGCCCGGAAATATTGGTTTTCCGTTGAGGGCGATGATGCGCAGTTTCTGGGGCAGGGCCAACTCCAGCGGAGCGATTTCGAATTTAGACATACGTTAGTCTCCCTTTACTAGTTTTCGACGATCTAATCGTATATTGGTATTGTAGTGGATGGCGGTATACATCGGGCAGACAGCGTCGGCAGAACTGCCCGATATGTGGAAAATATGAACAGTTGCATAAATCGTCAAGGCCAATCATGATGAGCCATGTCCCAGAGGAATTTCATTAGTCCTGGAATCATTCTCCGAAGCCGTCCTTCGGGAGAAAAGAACCGCCGCCTAGAAATCCTCACACCGCAGCGCGGCATCGTAACCGCGACCGCATACGGCGCCGCGTCTCAAAAAAGCACCCTGCGATCGGCGGTTCAAAGTTTCCACGCCGGCGAAATGTTTTTTTATACGGATCCCGTGAAGGGCTACACAAAACTCCGCGATATTGACCTGCAGTTCGATTTTCCGGGCATCAGGATGGACAGCAAGCGGCTGTACGGTGCGAGCCTTATGGCGGAGATACTCCTTGTTTCTTCAGCCTCCGGCGGCGAGGACCCCCAGACCTACCGGCTTACCTTTGAATTCCTCGAAGCCATGGACAATTGTCCGGCTCCGTCCGTTGCGAGACTCTGCGTTCTAGGTATGTGGAGATACCTGGAGATTATGGGCCTGGCCCCGGATCTCGAATACGACGCGGACAGCGGCCGTCCTCTTCCCTCAGGGGCTCCTGTGTTTTACCGATTCGACGAGGGGGGATTCTCGGGAAGGCAGGCCGGAGTCGACCAGGCCTTTTTGAAAGCCGGCGAGATGGCCTTTCTGAAAAATCAGGGACGAAGACGTCTGGTTGAGAACCTGGGCGTCAGCATGTCAGATCAGGGCTCGGACCTTCGCCTTTTTTCATTTATGAGCAGATTATACCAGTACCAGCTTCAGCGAAGACTCTACAGCCTGGATGCCGGGGTGCTTCCCTAGGCTGATGCGCCGAATCCCCGTTCCCGCAGGGCTGAGATGCTCTGCTTCGCGGAAATGTGATGGATGAACAAGCCGCCCATTTCTTCCCAGGCTACTTTGAGCTTTTCCCGGTCGTCCACCAGAACCGGAATCAGGTCCCCGCTTCGCTCCCGGGCTTTTTCGGCCTTCTGACGCGACATGCAGGTTATCACTTCCACATCCGCACCGAGCTCCCGGCTGCACCAGATTCGTTTTTGAGGTTCCGCCCATTTTCCCATGGGAAGTCCGGTGAGGATTATCGGTGTAAATTCCCTGGCAAAATCCCATAATTCCCGGCCGTCTTCCATCCATTCCAGATCGGCGTAAAAATCCGGAGTTCGGGCCAGGCGGGGCCACATGGACCGGGGCTCGAGATCAGACGGCGGCCGGCCGGTAATCCGTTCGACCCCCCGGTCAAAATCCACCAGAACCCCGTCGAGATCGAGAAACAGTTGATATCCTGTGCTCACATTCATTCGGTCATCCTAACACAACCCCCGGTCCATGTGATAGAATAGCCACACTATTTCACTGGCGAGGTATGCATGAGAGCCTTAGACATTATCATGAAAAAACGGGACGGCGGAGAGCTCAGCGAGGAGGAGATCCGGTTTCTTATCCGGGGATATGTAGATGCCTCCATTCCCGAGTATCAAATTTCCTCCTTTCTCATGGCGGTGTTTTTTCGGGGTATGAGCGCCCGGGAGACTTCTGTACTCACCACAGAGATGATACGCTCGGGCACCGTAATGGATCTCAGTTCCTTAGCGGCCTTTGATTCGGGGAGTCTTGTCGATAAGCATTCCACCGGAGGGGTGGGTGACAAGGTCAGTCTCATTCTGGCGCCCATGGCCGCCGCAGCAGGCGCTCAGATACCCATGATGTCCGGCCGGGGACTGGGGCATACCGGCGGTACCCTGGATAAGCTGGAAAGCATTCCGGGCTACAGCACGGCCCTCAGACAGGATGAATTTATTGACATAATTTCCCGCTGCGGATTCGCCATGACCGGTCAAAGCGCAGACATTGTCCCGGCGGATAAAAAGCTCTATGCACTGCGGGATGTCACCGCAACCGTGGAGTCTGTACCCCTCATCACCGCCAGCATTCTCAGCAAGAAATTCGCCGAAGGCGCTCAGCATCTGGTTTTCGATGTCAAATACGGCTCCGGAGCCTTTATGAAGACTCCAGAGGAAGCCCAGGAGCTTGCCAGGTCCTTGGTGCGAACCGGTCAGGAGCTCGATCGGGGAGTTACCGCCGTCATTACGAATATGGATGTCCCTTTGGGCTATATGGTCGGCAATTTCCTTGAAGTGGAGGAGTGCATCGCCTGCCTCGATTGCCGAGGCTGGGAAGCGGATTTTGATTCCCGCGGGCTTTTGATCAGCGGCCGGTCCGCCGATCTCATGGAAGTCACCATAACCCTCTCGGCCTGGATGCTGGTCGTCAGCGGAATCGCCAAAGACTTCAGCCATGCAGTCGAGAAATCCCTGGAAGTTCTACGCGACCGCACAGCCCTTTCCCGGTTCTGGCAGAATGTTGAGCTGCAGGGCGGAAGCCAAAAAAAAGCCGAAGCGCTGGTAGGGCAGCGTAAATCCGTCACCTCGCATAGCATTGCAGCCGAAGATTCGGGCTATCTGGCGAAAATGGACGCATTCAAGGTAGGTACCGCCTCGGTTCTGCTTGGGGCGGGCAGGAATGTGGCCAGCGATGATGTGCTTCCCGATGTGGGTATCGAGATTCATAAAAAACCCGGTGACGAGGTCCGGTCGGGAGATCCCCTTCTTACCCTCTTTGCCCGGGATAAAAAAAGTCTCGATAATGCCCGGGAATACCTGGCCGACGCACTGGCGGTCAAACGTGAAGCACCGGAAAAAGTCGGGATCATCCATAGCGTAATCGAGTAGACGGCTAGGCAACAGGAAAAAATATGAATGACAACATCCCTTCAATCAGCCGGGAAGATGCCCGGCTTTTTGCTGATAAATACGGAATCGATGAGTTAACCGCAACTCTGCTGCTGAGCAGGGACATAATCGAACCCGAGCGACTGAAATTTTTTCTCAACGACGATATCCGAATACTTCACAACCCCTTTTTATTCAGTCAAATGGACCTGATGGTCGAACGATTAGAGGCCGCCGCCGCCGAAGGCGAGCGGGTTCTGGTATTCGGCGACCGGGATACCGACGGCATAACGGCGACAGTTCTGATGGTCGAGGAACTGAGGAGACGGGGACTGGAGACCTTTTGGGAAGTGCCCATGGGCGATGATCACTATGGCCTTCAAAAGGACGTCATCGACCGCTACGCCGAAAAAGACGTGACGCTTATTATCAGCGTAGACTGCGGCATCGGCAGCGTTGATGAAGTGGGATATGCCGCATCGTTGGGAATCGACAGTCTGATAATCGATCACCATAATGCGGGCGATGTTCTTCCCGATGCGATTGCCATCGTAAACCCCAAAACTCCCGGTGAAACCTATCCCTTCGAGGGGCTGAGCGCTGTGGCCCTGGTCGCCAAGGTGATTACCGCCTTGGAAATCGCCGCATGTGAAATTTACAACCAGCAGTTCTGCATACTCAACGTCCGTCCTGGAAACGACAGCATCATTGTCGAGGCGGTCAAACTGATAAACCTCGTAGAACAGGAGCGGATTACAGAAACCTTTGTTAACGGTTCGAGCCGTGAGCAGATTCAGCATCTGGTGGATTTTATCCGCGATCAGGCGATTCTGGTATACCAGGGCGACTATCAACGCAAGCTCCTGGCCGGCCTGTTTGGCGAGTCAGTTGAGATCGGATTCACCGATATCGCCCCCGAGATATGGAAACAGTTTCCCCGGCTCAAAGGCCGGAGCCTGTTGAAAATGCTGCAGGGCTCCCGGCTCACCCGGTTCAGTAAGCGACCGGCTCAGGAGATCGACGCGGCGGTGCAGCTCATCGTGAGCTACCTTTATGCCCGCCATCCGGCGATTCTCGAGACCCTTGAGCGGCAACTGGATCTGGTCGCCCTGGGGCTGGTGGCCGATATGATGCCCCTGTTTGATGAAAACCGCATAATGGTGCGTCACGGCCTCAAGGTACTGGAAAACACTCCCAGGAAAGGCCTGAGGGAATTGATGGCACGCCTTGGTCTTTTAGGCCGACCCCTGTCCGCAACAAGCGTTTCATGGAAACTCACCCCGAGCCTCAATGCCACCGGACGTATGGGCAGACCCGATATGGCTGTCCGGCTCCTGCTCGACGAGGGAGACCCGGTTGCCCTGGCTGATGAAATCTTTTTGATTAATGAAGAGCGCAAACGTCTGGGAAATGAGGCATGGTCTGCCGTGCTTCCAATGGCCCGGGAATCCCTTGATGAGTACGCCAGGACCCTGTCAGTTGTTCGCCACCCCAGCATCAACCGGGGAATTACGGGCATTCTTGCCGGCCGGCTGTGCCGAAGCCTGGACGTCCCGTCGGTTGTCATCGCGGAAATTGATGACCACTATGTGGGGTCTGTGAGAAGTATCCGGGGTTTCCACGTCACCGATTTTCTTTCACGCTTCGAGGATATTTTTGATGACTTCGGCGGTCACGATGCTGCAGGCGGGTTTCACCTCAGGCAAGAGCGTCTCGGAGAGTTTTTGCAACGGCTGAAAGACCACTCCGGGACAATCGAGCTGGCTGAGAGCATCGAGGAGCCGGTGGACCTGGAACTTCCCGGCGACAGGGTTACGGAAGATCTTGAAAAATTTCAGAGTCGCCTCGAGCCGATGGGCATGGATTTTCCGCCGATTCGCTATCTGGTCCGAAATGCGGGTATTGAAAACGCCCAGGTTATCGGAAAAGACCAGAGCCATCTCCGGCTCCTTCTCGCCATTGGAAACCGAAAATGGCCGGCGGTTTTCTGGTCCGCCGCCGATCGATTAAATGGTGATTTTTCCCTGGGCTCCCGGGTGGACATCAGCTTCACCGTGGAGCGCAATTATTTCGGAGGCAACAGCAACCTCCAGCTCACTATCATCGACATGGCTGCCGTGGATGATGGGAGCACTACATGAATGAGCCGGTGAGAGTCATTCGCCATGCCGTTTTGTGCCCCGGTGCTGGCGCGCTTCCTGCGGCTTTGGCTGCCGGTCCGGTTTTGGCTTCGGCTGCCGATGTGGTACATGCGGCACGGGCTGCTGCGGCTCTGCGTCGACTTTTTGCCGTGTTGCTGGGCATTACCTTACTCATTACCTCATGCCATGACCCGGTCAGCCCGGCGCTGCCCGCCGAAGATGAGGCCGGGGAGCCAGGCAGCAGCATTGAAGAGACTGAGCTTTCGGTACCGGGATTTATTGTGATTCCCGGCCCTCACTATCCCGGCGGCATTGTGGAAGCCTTCGCGCCGCGACTGTTGGAGAGCGATTCGGCGCGTTTGGTACTCACCGGCCCCGATGGCCATGTCTACCAAGAGGTCGAGGGTATTATTACCGATCTGGAGGGCATCGAAGCCCACTGGTATTTTGTTATCGGCATTGACAGCTGGGCCGCCCCGGGAGCCTATGATCTGGAGCTGGTGCATCTATTCCAGGGCGAGGTGCTCTTTTCTCAGAACTATGATCTTCCGCTTATCTCCAGAGAGTACGAGCGGCAGGTAATCCCCCTCAACAGCCGGCTCACTGATATCCGCACCGATGAAAGTCCCGAACGCATGGAGCAAAGCCGCCGGCTCTCCGAGCTGCTTCTCCGGGTGGATCCGGCCAGCCGCTACATAGCGCAGGACCAGCGCCGGCGCCTGCCGCTGGACAGCATTTACCATACTTCCGGCTTCGGCGTGCGTCGCATTTATGAGTACAGCGACGGAAGCAGGGCCTCGAGCATTCACAACGGCCTAGATTTCCGCGCCGCAGTAGGCGAGTCAGTTTTCAGCCCCTTGAGCGGTTTGGTCGTTATGGCGGAGTTTCGTCTGGTCACCGGCTACACCGTGGTGCTCGAGCACTTGCCGGGAGTGTATAGCCTGTACTATCACCTCGATGATCTTGCCGTTTCCCCGGAAGAGGAAGTGCTGCCCGGCGACGTGCTCGGCGGGGCGGGTCGGACCGGACTTGCCACCGGAAGCCACCTTCACTGGGAGATTCGAATCGGGGGAAAGGCCGTGGATCCCGAGGAGTTTATGTCCTCGGTCTTACTTGACAGGGAGCGGCTTTTACAGGTACTTTCTGGACACAACACATAAAAGGTGGTGATTACCATAGCATTCATTAAGGTTGACGAAGGCGAAAACCTCGAAAAGTCCATCAAGCGCTTCAAGCGGATGGTGGAAAAAGAGGGCATCATCCGCGAGTGGAAAAAGCGGGAATATTATGAAAAGCCTTCTACCATTAAGAACCGCAAGCGAAAATCTTTGGAGCGAAAGCTTCAAAAGAAAATACGCAAACTGCAGAACATGAAGAGCTACTAATGGCTTTCGTCTGCGAATCAGCCCGTTTCCAAAGGATACGGGCTCTTTTTTTATCCGCATTGCTCATCAGTTCTCTCTTTTTCTTCCTCACTTCATGCAATCCCGCGACCTTTCGCGCAGAGCGCGCCGAGCTATACCCGCTTTTTGTCCATGACCCGGGCAGAGGCGGGGAACTCCTCTCCTTTGCGGCCCTTTTTCTGGCGTTTGACAGCGGTGATACACGGATTGCGGGAATTGAGCTGACCCATACGGCATCCGGAGTCAGCTGGAATGTGCGGCTGCCGGGCACCGAGGCAGCGGGGAATCGGAGCCCGTTTGAAGGCGAGGAGTATCAGCGCCCTGATTTCTACAGCGAGAATCCGGGAAGCGCAAACAGTCTGTTGTATCCCTGGTTTGTCCTCCCGGACGACAGTTTCCAGGGCAGCTTTACTGTTGCAATAGAGGACTTGTCTCTTGAACGGCAACAGCTGGAGCTCGACTTCAGGACTCTGTCCCGGGTCGATTCTCGGGAACTGGCAGAGCGGCTTGGGGGGTTAAGTCCGTCGCTGATCGCTCTTCCCGGCAGCTGGGAACTTCTTGCGGTTGATTCATCTGACGGAACAATTATTGCGCGAATCGATTACTCCGCTTCAAACAGGTCAGAGCTTATGACAGCCGACACAATCCCTGCTGATGCCCTGTGGTATATTTGGGGAGTACCTGCGGAGTATGACTGCATGCTCCTTTCAGGCCCCTATCTCCCATAAGCAAAACGCATCAGCATTATTCATCGGATATCTGCTTGCCCTTGATAAATTTTCTAAAGAAGTATCGTATTCGCTGAATAAGATTCAATCCTCGCCGTTTGACCACATCCTGGGCAGCCTGGAGGATTGTCACCTCGTGGCCGTATTTTTCCTTGAGATAATGCCAATGCTTGACAATCCACACATACAAGTCACCCTCGGTGCGGTCAGGGAAGCTGTTGAGCAGGTTGTATTCTCTGACGATGGCCAGAATGGGGGTGAAAACGTTTTCAAACCACGAAAAGAGGGCTGAGCTCAGGGGCAGCTCCTCCTCATAGCCCTGATTAATGAAATATTTATGTTCTAGAATGTGATACAGCACCTCATTGTATCGACCTGTCGCGGTGAAGCTGAGTCGATAGTCGGGGATCACCGAGCTGAAGTTCGTTTTTTCCTCGAACTGAAGCCGTTCATATTCTATGACCGCATCCCGGAGTTCAATCCTGTCCATATCGGGAGTAATGCTAATGCTGCTGTCCAGGCTTACCACCTCCGCATCAATCATCTCAATACCCTGGGTCCGGGCCACACTCACCCGGTGATTTCCGTCCCGCACAAAATACACGCCGCCGACCTCGTACAGCTGCACCGGCGGTAAATTGATGTTTTGCAGGTGGAGCTTATCAATATTGGTCCACCTGTTCTTCAAATGCTCGTGTCTGGGCAGAAAGGTTTTGTTAAAATCCTGGTACCGGCCTTCGCTGCCCACAATGAGGTCAATTTCTACTGTTTCAAGACCCTTATAGCTCTCTATTTTGGGACTCAGTAGCTTTTTGACTTCCTCGAGTGACAGCAGGTCGAACTTGCTAGGTCTGAGAATGTTGAGAATGCGGGAAAACATGGCTTTTTTTCTGGCCTTGCTGAAGTTTTCCTGGGAACTCATGTCATAATAATCACTGCTCATCGGCGCCCTCCGGTGCAGCATCTTTTCCCGGCCGGTGACCGGAAAAATCCAGTACGAAGTGATCGTATACATTGATGATTTTTGTTTCGTGAAAATCGAACTCCCGGTTGGCATTTTGATCATAGAGATGTACATGTCCGTGCAGAAGATACCGGGGCTTAAACGCCTTCATAAACCAGCGGAATGCCTTAAACCCCCGATGGCAATTATCGTTTCTGTCGCCGAGACCAAGGGGCGGACTGTGGGTCAAGAGGATGTCAAGGAAGCGTCCGTGGACAATCCGATTGTATAGTAGCCGGGGGATCAGACGGATGCACTTGAAGTACATTTCAAGATCGCTGTACTGATTTTTGCCGTCATTGTATTTGATGCTTCCCCCCAGGCCGGCGACCAGCAAACCTTTTATGTGACGCACCCGGTCGCCCACATAGGTGCTGCCAAAAAAATTCGCCGTGAGGTAGGTATCGTTCATTCCTTCCCGCATGAAATTTTGGCTCTGCCTGAATAGCTCGTAATGTTTGAGGTTGTGGTTGCCGAAGACAAACAGGACCGGGCGGTTCAGGGTGCTGGCCACATAGCCGAGGTAACTCATGTTGAGGTCGCCGGCGCTGAGCACCAAATCTACATCCTTAAATCGTTCCTTAGCCTGGAGCGAGTAGACCAGTGGATCGACGTGATCGGCTATGCACAGTATTTTGACGGTATGCGGAGCGGAACCCACGGTTTTCGCCCTCATCCCTGCTTGACAGCCGCTTTTAACACCTTTTGCAGCTTGTCCTTGTCGTACAGTTCGATAGGCCGGCTTTCGGCGAAGACCTGCGCGAGTTTTGAAAAAACCGAGCTGGTGAGGATGATTCCCCGGGGGAAATTGTTCTCGCGCATTTTATCGTTGAAGCTGCGGACCGTAGCTTCGTCGATGGGGTCGGTAACCCGAAGGAAATATATCAGCCGCGGCTGCTTTTTCTGATTCCGCCATTTTTTATCAGAGTTTTCCGCAGCCATAATTTCGCATCCGCCATTGATCGGGGATATTTCGTGCACCACAAAACTCATGGCTCCGGCGGCCTTTTTGCACATTTCAAGAAACTCTTCCTGACTGGCTATGAGAAAATCCTTGAGGGTGTCGTCTGTGCGTAGATCCTGGTAGTTGGAAAGCTTCTCCGCAACATCACGGAAATCTTCTCTTACCTTGTATATCTCTTCCCATTGTTCGATGGCCTCTTCAATTTTGCGCTCTTTTTCATAGAGATAGGCCATGAGGTACCGGGCATACAGCAGCTCCTGAGATTTTGGATTTTTCGATAGCTTTATGGCCCGGCCGAGCTCGGCATACGCCCGGTCGACGTCCCCCATGTTTATATAACAGGCGCCCCGTTCCGCAAGGCTTTTTACCTTTAATTCGGGATCCTTCGCCGATTTTTCAAACGCCTTGAGGGCGGCCTGGTAATCCTTGCTGTCTTTGAGTATTTTTCCCAGATAGTAGCTGCCGAGGGTGTTGTCCGGATCGAGGGTAGTGGCCTTGTCCAGATATATGCGGGCGTCATTAAAACGCTTAGCCCGGTACAGCAGGCTTCCCAGAGCGGCGTAGCTTGCCGAATGGCGCTCGTCGAGACTGACGGCTTTTTTGTAATAGTTCACCGCCTTGTCGGGTCGGCTTCGCTGCTCGAACAGGCTTCCTATGAGGTAGTAGTACTCGGGGTTGCTCTCATCCTTTTTGACTAAGAGCAGATATTCCTTGAGGGCTTCCTCTGTTTGATTGAATTTCAGGTATAATTCGGCTATTTTTTTCCTGAACGCCAGTTCGGACACATATTCATCGAATTTGCCGAGCTGATTGACGGTTTTTAATTCCATAAGGGCCAGTTCGGTCTTGCCTTCCGCCTCGTAACACAGGCCGAGAAAGTAGTGAGCATCCGAGTCCCGGTTATCTTTTTGGATAATTTGCCGGGCCATTCGCGTTGCCTGGCTGTACTTGCCTTGTTTATACAGTTGGGCGATGGTTTTAACCCGCTTAGGCTGAAATAGGATTCTGACGATGATGACTATGGAAGCGGTAACTATAATTCCCAGTACGATGAGGGGTATGTATAACATGAACTATACGGGATCCTGTACTTTAGTATCTACGTTCAGAATAGATGAATACGTGAAGGCTTGTCAAATGCGCCTGAGAGGACGAACAGCCCTCATCGCGCTAATTGCACTGTTGGCATCAGTTTTACCTGTGGCCGCCCAGGAGGATTCCCTGTATCAGTCGGGCGTGGAGGCCTTTATGTCGGGAGAAGCCCAGGAAGCCGCCGCCATATTCGAAACCCTTATTGCCCAGGGCAGCAGTAATCCGGATGCCTTCCTGTACCTCGGGTACAGCTACGAACAGCTTGAGCTCTACGAGCAGGGGATCAGCGCCCTTCAGCGCGGTATGGCTTTTTCCCGTGACAAGCGGCACCTGTTTCATTTCAACACCGGTAATCTCCACCTCAAGAATGGAAACCCTCAAGCCGCCATTGATCAGTACAGCCTTGCCATCAGCAGCCGGGGCAGTTATGCCGATGCATACCTCAACCGGGCAAATACCTACCTTCGCGAATGGCGGCTCAATGATGCGTTGGGTGATTATCAGCGTTTCGTCAGCCTCGCGGCGGAGCACCCGCTTACCCCTGACGTCAGACGGATGATATCAGCTATTCAGTCCGAAATAACTGCGGAACAGGCCCGGGAGATCGAGGAGGCACGGCTTGCGGAAGTCGAATCCGAGCGCCAGCGCCTCGCGGAACTTGAAGCCCAGCGTCAGGCGGAGCAGGAGGCCGCCCGGCGCCAGGCCCTCCTCAATGATATTCTCGGTAACCTGAACAGGGCCACCGACGAAGCCCAAACCTTGGGCGCGGGAACCGAGGAGATTTCCGATGAAGAGGATGATTTTCAACGGGCCGATTAATTCAGGAGCAGCGCTGGAGATTCGCTGCCCTTGTGTTGTACTATCCATAGTTTCCAGGAGCTACCATGAGCAATAAACATACTACGCGTAATATCATCATCGCCGCCGGGGGAATTCTTGCGGCCCTACTAATAGCCGGTGTAATTTTTCTCCTCCCAGGGTCGTCGGACTCTTCAGCGGATGCAAACCCTGAGCGGGAGAACACCCTGATTCTTGCAGGGGAATACATTGAACAGGGTGAGTATGACCGGGCCCTCGACCTTCTCGAACGTTTGCTGATTGCCAACCCTTCGGATGAACAGGCCCGGACTCTGCGCGATCAGGCCCTGGAGGGCAAACGCATAGCCGCGGCCGAGGAAGCTGCCGCCGAGGCTGCGAGGCAGAGAAATCTTCAAAACAACATTAGCGCCGATCCCTTTGCCGCCCAGCAGGCCGAGGCTGAAGCCCGGGCAAGAGAGGCGGCGGCGCGGGAGGCTGAAGCCGAAGCCCGCCGCAAAGAAGCCGAACTTGAGCTGCAGCGGCAGCTGGAGGCTCAGCGGGCAGCCGAAGCCGAACGGCGGCGCCAGGAAGAGGAATCCCGCCGGCAGCAGGAAGAAGAGCGTCTTGCCGCCATGAGCGCAGAGGAGGCTGATCGGCAGCGCCAGATTAGCGATTTGCTTGAGGAAGCCCGGCGGCTGCAGCAGCAAAGCGAATTCATCAATGCCCGGGGAAAAATAAACCAGGCATTTACCATTGACGACGATTCGGCCCTGGCCTATGCCCGCATGGCGGAGACCTACGTAGAAGAAGATATAACCAACAACGACAATCTCGCCAGGGCGATCAGCTTTTCCGAACAGTCCATCGAACGAGATCCCCGTCTTTGGGAACCCTATTACACCTTGGGTCGCATTTTTAATGAAACCCGTCAATATGACAAGGCGATCCGAGAGCTGACCACCGCTTCGGAGCTTAACGGCACTAACGCCGATGTTTTCTACGCCCTGGGCAATGCCCAATTCGATGCCAGGCGTTTCAGCGACGCCCGTCAGAGTTATGAGGCCTCGGTGTTCCTGGACTCCAGCAATGAACGGGCCCATTTTAACCTCGGGCTGACCTTCGAGAGGCTTGGGCAACGGGACCTGGCAATCCAGGCCTACCGCCGGGCTATCGCCGTCAAGGCGGACTATGCTTCGGCTTACAACCGAATAGGGGAGCTGCTGCTTGAAAACTGGGATCTTGAAAACGCCCTGGTGAACCTCCAGCAGGCGGTGACCCTGGAAAACAATGCCCGGAATAACCGGGCCCTTGCCCGGTCGTACTACAGCATGCAACGCTATGATCAGGCCCTTGAGTTCTATCTCGTGGCAGTACGGCTGGAGCCCGGCAGGGCGCAAAACCAGTACAATGTGGCTGCAGTCCTGCTGGACCTCAATCGAGCAGAGGAAGCCCTGCCGTATGCCGCCCGGGCCGTAGAAATAGACAACTCTGTTCCCGAATACTTCTACACCCTTGGATTGGCGATAAAGCAGCTCGGCTCCGGCGACCAGGCCCGGCAGTACTTTGAAGCGGCAATCCAGCTCAATAACGCCTATCTCAGGCCGAGGATTGAACTGGCCCGGATTCATATTGACGAGGAGGATTACGACGCCGCTCTACAGGAACTGCTTGATGCGTACCGGATTAACTCGACCAGGGCTGACGTTAACAACAACCTGGCCACTGTATACCGATTAAAGAATCTCTTTGAGGATAGTCTCTCTCACTCGGCATCGGCCATACAGGCAGAGCCAAATTCGGCGTTATTGCGGTATAATCTCGCCCTGACCCTCATAGCCATGGAGAGCTTTCCCGAGGCGGAAAGCAGCCTGGAAACCGCGATTAATCTCAACGCCAGTTATTGGGATGCCTACCTGCGGCTGGGGGAAGTGCTCATCGCCCAGGATAAAAAATCCGAAGCCCGAACTGTGCTGGAAAATCTGGTTAGCCGGGGCTCTGATACTGCCCAGGCCGCAAGCGCAAGCGAGCTGCTGCAATCATTGTAAATCCCGCACCTCACTGGTTTTGGGGAGGCTCAGATAAAAACCGCCTGGTCACACAACACGGCCGACCAGCTGGAAGAGCTCGCTCTTTGTAAGGGTAAACCAGATGGGCCTTCCGTGGGGACAGCGTTTTACCGGCAGGCGCCAACTCTCTTCTATGATCATCCGCGCCGTGGCGCGGTCGAGCACGTCGCCGTCCTTGACCGCTGTGCGGCAGGCCATATTCTCATATAAACGGGTCTCCAGGTCTTTCACGCTGGAACCCAGTTCATCGATCAGCCCCGGCAGCATGCGCTCTTTACCGGAAAACGCCGAAGGAACCCGGCGTATTTCCAAATTTCCCGCACTATCCGCCGAAGCCTCAAAGCCGATGCTGCCCAATTCCTCTGCCAGAAACTGGCGGTGGCCTGTCAATAACGGATCATCATTCTCCATCACCAAGGGAATAAGCAGGTTCTCACTCGGCCCTGACGCTTTAAACCGTTCAAACAGGATTCTTTCATGAGCCGCATGCATATCGATAAGATACAGGCTGTCTTTCATCTCAACCATAAGGAAAAGAGAAAACACCTGCCCCAAGTAACGGTAGGGTGGGATATCATGGGAACCACTACGATCCGGGCCGGTTTCATCGATAACGGAGCCGGGGATGGATTCCCGGATTTCCGGCGCGTCGTCAAATTGACTGTGATAATTAAACGCCCGGTCAGGGGCGGAATCCGGCACAGCGCCGGAAAACGGCCTCATTGCTTGATGACTATCACTCAGACTGTCCCTGAAGCTTCGCTGAGATTCCGTTGACTCTCGGTCTACCCGTTGAGTGAACAAGGTACGGGGTTCAACAAAGGGCTGGGGTTCACCGCTGACGATGTCATTGAGGGCGTTTTGAATGTGCTGACGAAGCGAACGGTGAAGAATATCGGGCCGGGAAAACCTCACCTCCCGTTTCGCCGGATGAATATTGAAGTCAACCTCCGACGGATCGATGGTAAGGAAGACAAAGCCAACCGGGTAGGTTCCCCCGGGCAACACGTCCGACATGGCGTATTCAACAGCATGAACCAGGGAAAATTCGGATATTCTTCTGGTATTGCAGTGTATATGAATGAATTTCCTATCGGACCGGTGAAGCGGCGGTACCCCGATAATGCAGGTAAAGGAGAAGCCTTCACCGGCCCCCCGCACTTCACGCAGCAAGTCCACCGTGCATTGGGCGGGATACATTTGAGCGATGCGCTGAAGGAAGTCATGGGCACCCAAGGCCGGCAGCAGATCCCTGGTCTGTCCGTCGGTAAAAAAGCGGAACTCTACCTGGGGGTGGGCGGCGGCCTTTTCCAGGAGCACATTTCGGCACAGCCGGGTTTCGGCCCCCGCCGACTTAATGAACTTCTTTCTCGCCGGCAGATTGAAGAAGATATCCCGTACGGCCACCGAGGTTCCCCGGTCTGCGCTGACTTTTATAAGCCGCGGCGATGATCCGCCCTGTACCGTCAGGCGGTTTGCCGCCGGCGATTCCTCAGTTCTGCTGGTTATCTCAAGTTTCGATACCGCTGCTATGCTAGACAGGGCTTCCCCGCGAAACCCCAGGGTGCTTACAGTGAGAAGATCATCTTCATGGCGGATTTTGCTGGTGGCGTGGCTGTGCCAGCAGAGCTGTATATCCTCTTTCGACATACCCGCTCCGTCGTCCCTGACTTGAATGAGGGAGGTGCCCCCCTGTTCAATGCGGACCTCGATGTTGCGCGCGCCGGCATCAAGTGCATTGTCGAGAAGCTCCCTCAATACGGAAAACGGCCGGTCGATTACCTCGCCGGCCGCGATCTTTTTTGCAACGTCACCCCGGAGGACCTCGATCCTCCGGGGGTTCATATGTTGTGTATCCAATATCAGTTTCCGATTCTGGTCTCCAGTCCGATGGACGGACCGATGACGGGTTTTCCATCCCGGTACACGATATTGCCGTTTTCATCCCGCAGCACGTTGGTGCTGACGGTGAATGCCAGGTTGATTCCAGGCGCTATGGCCACGACGCCTTCGCCCTTCAACGTGGCATTTTCGTCGAAGAGCTTGGTAACCGCGTCTTCCTGGAATACATCCCTGAAACGAACCCTGTCGTAGGCCAGGGACGCTTCCATTTCCCAGGGAAGGAAGCTCAGCAGTTCCTTGTCGACGCCGAAGCTCAGGTTAAAATAGTCCTCAGCGTCGGTGGAAATCTCGTTGGTGGTTTGGTCAATGGTCCAGGGCCACAGATATCCCATTTCCAGGGTCAGCCGGTCCTGGAAGAGGCTGAAACCTCCCTGGCCGTACACGCCCATGGTGTAGCTGTCGTATTCCTCGGCTTCCGGGTTTTGCAGATAGTTGACCACCCCGACGGCCCGCTCGCCGCGGATTCGGTCGTAAGGCTGGTTGTAGAAACCCGGGATAAAGCTGCCGGTGTAATACTGGAACTGAAGCCGATAATCGATGAACAGCACGTTACCAAAGGCGCCGGCTTCGATACCGTAGTTTCTGAAACCGTCCTCGGTGAAAATGGCGTCAAACTTGAAGCCTTCCTCGAGTCCCAGGTCGGAGTTTGATTCTCCCAGATACGGCAACAGGGAGGCGGCGTCGGCGAAGAACACCAGAGAAAGAATATCGTTTTCCATGATGGGCATATCGAGGTCAACCGCAGCATTGATAAATGCCGGTTTAACGGATAAGGCGTCTTCCTGATCGTCGTTCAGATCCGCCGGGTCTACCCCGTCAAACACTTCCCATGGTGTCAGGTCTGCGGCGGCGCTGATCGCGAATCCTGCCCGGGCACCGAATTGAATACGGAATCCGTACAGGAAGGGATCGGATAGGTCATTCACCAGGGTCTGGATCTTTAGGCCAGGAGTGGTGATGCCCAGGTTCACGCCGATGCGGCGTACAGACGGGAAGTCGGCATCGTTCGCGTAGCCCCGAATAAGAATGCCGTGTCCCAGCGTCATGCTTTCAACATTACCGAGCTGGAAGAAGAATGGATCGCGAAGATCGCCCCATTGCAGGTACTTAAACTTCAGCACCAGGTCACTGGTAAAGTCGGAGATAACCGCCAGAATGTCTTCCTGATCCTGATCCGTACCAAAACTCCACTCGTCGTTGCCCCGGGGGCGGTACCAGTCATCGGGATCGAGGAAATTCGAGGTGTAGATAATCGGCAGATAAAGCTGGGTTTGTAATTTGCCGAGGCTGAACTCGGGCTGGAAGACCGCTTTGCTGTAGGTTTCCCCGTCAATGGTAATTGAACCGATTTCCATGCCGAGCCATCCCAAGGCATCCATGATTATGCTGTCTTCGGGGATGGTGTCCGGAAGTCCGTCTTCTTCTTCACCTTCGGTTCCCTCATCTCCACCATCGCCGGCAGCGGGGTTCTGAACGACAACCGGATCGGCGCTGTCGCCATCTTCGGCGGCTTCTTCATCTTCAGCTTCTTCTTCGGCGCTTTCTTCTTCCTCAGCCGGCTCTTCGTCTTCCAGCTCGGTGGGAACCGTGCCGGTATCCACGTTTTCGCTGAACTGGTTGAGGTCTGCAAATTGCTCGGCGAACTGCTCGGGATCGAAGGCGTTGGCTATGAGTTCTGTGGCGTTGGCGAACTGGTTTTGTGCAAGCTGCACAATTTCACCGGCGAAGTCGAAGCCGCTCTCGCTGGCTGGACCGAAATCCACAAGACCCTCGAGGACGAACAGCTCATTGCTGTTGGCGTCGAAGGTGAAGTCGGTTCCCCGCACCCCTGCAATGGCCGAGGTGGAGCGGATGCGCATATTGGCGCTGCCGCCCAAGCGGGCTGCGACGGTCCTCACCCGACCGCTGGTAACTGCGAAGTTGTTGTTTCCGCTGTTCCGGCTGGGAGAGAGGCTGTCGATGGTAAAATCGGTGCCGGGAGCCAGCTTCATGATTGACCCGTTGGGATCGAGCTGAAGCTCGGCTGTGCCGTTTACCGTTTGAATGCGTGAACCCGGCGGTAATTCAAGATCAAACACAAGGTTGCCGATGTCATCGCTGTATGTGGTAACGGTATTGTCGGCTTCAGGCACCACGACGACAACTTCAAAGGCATCGTAGTACACCAGCCGGGCGACCGGGCCGTCGGCCTGGGCCGTCAGGAGGGCCAGCGGCAATATCAGCAGCAGCCCAATGGCTAAAAATCGTTTTACATTCATGCTTCCTCCCCTTAATTAAAGAGCGAGACGGTAGTCTCAAGCTTGGTGGTAATCTGCCAATTCTCCCCGTCCGCGTCGGTGGTCGGCGAGTATTTCAGATCGTAAATCATACTGATGGTAGCCGGACCGGTGGTGTAACCAATCCTGGCTTGAATAAGAGCATTTTCTGCGGAAACCAGGTCAGACAGACTGGTTATGTATTTCTTCTGATAGCTTGCGTCAATGCCGAAGCCGAATAAAAGCTCCGGTGAAACATGGAGCCGCCCGGTGAGGGTGGGATTCGCCTCATCGACCTCGGGGTCCGGCGCGAAGGGTCCCTCGATGCTTGCGGTAAAGCTCACCATTTCTTCGAGGGCATCGAATCCCAGGCTTGCGAACCAGCCGAAATAGCCGTCGAGTTCCACTTCGCCGGTGTATACCAGCCATTTCTCAACCCGGAACAGGTCGTAACTCGAGTCAAAGTAGGCGGGAATAAAATTATCGCCAAGGAGCCGAAGCTGGGCACCGTAGGTTATGAGGTTTATCAGCTTACCCCCTGCGCCGAGCATTGCCCCGGTATTGCCGTTTTGGACCACCACATCTGAAAAGGCGGCGAGACTGACTGCCTGACTTGCGAGAATCGGCAGGCGCAGATCCACACCCCAGACGCTGACCGGCGAGGCCTGATCAAAAAATGCGGTATAGGGGCTGTCGTCCTTTTTACGCTCGAAATAGAAGGGATCCCGGTCGACAACGGCGGTGAAGCCAAGCTGCAGGTCCTTAATGATGGGGATTCCGGTAAAATAGATCGGCCGGGTATAGAGTCTGCCTCCCAAAAGGTCGAAGGCCGCCAGGTTGCCTATGACGGTCTCGAGTCCGATGTAGGGGAAATCGAAGAGCATGGCGTCAAAATCGAAGGCCAGCCCGGACACCCGCTGCTCAGGGAGAAATAAGCTGTTGGAGTAATTCGCGATGATAAAGCCGTTTCCTAAAAGAAAGTCATCGATGGCGCCGATTTTTCCAAATAGATCATCGCCTTTGAAGCCATACCGTATGTAGCGGAATATCGGCAGGTAGAGCTCGACGAAGCTGTACTCCTCGCTGGGGATCCAGTCTTCTTCACGGATGCGGAATCCCGGGCTGCCGTCTTCCTGGCTGAATGAAAAATTGAAATCCAGGGCCAGGCCTATTCCCCAATTTCCGAACGAAAAGTCCGGTCTGGGGCTTAAATTCTGCCAGCTTTCCAATTCTCCGGTCTCCGGGTCTTCTATGACCACAGTGCCAAGGCCGAGATCCATCCCGAATCCGAAGCCTTCCTGGGCGACCAGCATTACCGGTGTCAGTAAAATAATGAGTATAAGCAGTGGACGAAACAACCTCATGGTATCCTCCTGTTGTTTGCGCGGGAACGAAGGCCTCGCAAGGCTAAATATATCTCAGCATTCCCTCATGTCAATTCTAATAAGAAAGTTTGAGTAATGCATCCAATTCTACACCTAATGTATGAGAAAAACGGTAATTAATATCCTCAATGGCCCGGTTTTCATATCTCGCCCGAATGCCAAGGCTCAGGCTGCCCAGCTCGGAGAACTGCAGGGCGCTTCGGTGACTGAGGTCAACGCTTACTCCCGGCGGGGAGGTAATGAGGTTTTGGCCGCCGGGGGATCCGGGACGCAGCCCCGAGAAGGATATCTCCAAGGACTCTTTGTTCTCCAGCCTAAGCTCCTCGGAAAGGCTGCTCCGCTCTTCAATAAACCGGCTCAAGGCCCCTTCCCGGTTTAAGGGAACTACCCAGGTCAAAACCTGATGTAGGCTAATCCGCCATGGCACCGGCCCCCGGGAGGCGAAGTCTGCGGAGAGCCGGTTTGTCAAAGACGAGGCCTTCCATGGCTCATACAGCACTGGTTCGAGGATAAAAGAGAGAAGCCAATCATCCCGGGTATCGATATCGCTTCTAAGCCGCTGTTCGAAAAACCATTCATCTGAACGGTAGAAGTTTAGCCCGCCATAGCGGCCCAGGCTGCCGAACAGATTTACCGCCTGCCAGCTCACCACGGATTCCAGCTCCCTCACGTCGCTGACGATGCCCGATTCCCACAGGATTGCCCGGTCTATCGAAAGGGAAACTCCCGCCGGATGCACAATATCGAGAAGCTTGGAACCGGGAGTTCGCCAAAAATTTATGCCGGCCCGCTGTTCATGGCGGAGAAGCCATGGAGAACCGATGGCCTGGCTTTGATTCAATTCTGTAATGAGCTGATTATCCAGCTCATCCTGAAAAATACCGAAAACGTATCGTGGAACGGCTATGCCGTGTATTGCCTGAATCTGAGCTGCCGCCCTTCCCATGTCGTCAAAAAAACCTCCGGTTTCGCGAAATTCCGAAATTCCGTGATCCTGGTCAAATGAGATGCTGATTCCGCTGTCAGGAGTTATATCCAGACCAACTGAGACGTCCTGAGTCAGTCCGCCGTTGAACGTTGCCTCCGGCAGGCTTTGGTAGCCGGTGGACAGGGCGAGGGACGGTGAGAAGTCAAGACGCCCAACCTGAATTGCAGGAGCAAGGGTAATTTCAGTCTGCCGGGTAAAATCGGGACTCTCGCTAAGCCTCCAATCAGCCCTGAGCAGACTGGCGGCATAACCGGCAAAATAGTCCGGCGCTTCATTCCCTGACAGGCTGGTCGGTCCTTCGAGGGCTTCGTTTATGGAAAACTGCAGCGAACTGCGTAACCCAAGCCGGCTCGACGGATTATCGGCGTCCGCTTCACCAATATTCCGCGAGTAATCCAATGAGCTGTTCCAGCCCCGCTGGATGTTTGCCTCATCCTGGGAGAGCGAATAGTCGATGCCCGCATCCCCGGCTTCGCCCAGGCTGACGGTAATGCCGGCTCCCCGCTCGTGACGGACGCCGCCATCCGATGCAGCCTGGCGATAGCTATCGCGGATTGTAAGACCATTAATGGGATTGGCAATAATCCGCTGCTCAATATCTCTGCTAATGGTTCCATCGGTGGGAAAAAAAAATGCGGAATCAAAAAGGACTTCACTGAACCCAAACCGTCCATCTATCAGCGCCCGGGAATCAACTCCTGCCGGCTGATCAAAACCTCCGCTCTGGTATCCTCCGGAGAATCTCACTCTCCGCAGCCGGACCTCAAAAGGGGTCTGCTCGGCAAGAACCCAGCCCTGGGGCCGGTATTCCATATCAGCGGCAAATGAACCGCGAATAGAACTGGCCGGCCGGGAAAACCGGGGAGTGCCGGTCACCAGGCTACCGGCTGCCCCCTCGGTGAACCGGAGGCCCAGGTATCGCAGGTCACCTGAGGGGAGTGATGCGGAAAAATCGACCTGCTGCACTATTTCCCCCGACGGGTCGCGAAGAAGCAGCAGGTTGTTTTCAAGATCGATGCCTAAGGTAACATCGCCGCTCAGGGCTCCCGGGGACAGGCTGCCGAGGGCAGTACTGTTAATTTCTACGGAAATCTGGCCGGCGCCGCCGCTTAATTGGGAAAGCGGTACTTCCAAAAGGCCGTACATTCCCATTGGGCTTGCGCCGAGATCGTACAACAGGGTTGCCGCTTCCCCCGGACGGCTGTCCCACCGGACTTCATAGCTGCTATTGGCAGTCTCACGCACCCGGCCGCCTGCGCCGTTCACGCTTAGCGGGGTGCGGGTGAAGCTCGCCCGGGAAACAAGTATTCTGCCCTGGCTGGCAGCGTCGCTGTACAGTACTAGGCGCAGCGACGGCAGTTCGGGAACCCTGGAAATTTCCAGGTCGCTGAACTGTATTTCGTATTTCTGCCACACATCGGAGGCCGTGTCGATCTGCCCCAGGTAACGGGTAATGTTTGCCGCTCTGTTAGCCCGGTTGAGAATTCCGTCGCCGTTTATATCCTCGCTGACCGGCTCCCAGTTTTCCCGGTATTCCCTTCCGGGATAGCCGGCGATCAGGTCTCCCGAATCAAGGGAGAGCACATACCCCAGGTCTTCGGGACTAGCCTGGCTGTCCAGCACATTGTCCCCATCGCTGTCTTCCGAAAGGGCGCCGAATTCAAGGGCAAGTTGCAATGGCCCCGCACTGACTTCTTCTGCGAGAATGTACAGCTCAAGACCCTGAATCAGCCCCGGCGGATCCCCGGGGGAGTACTGATATCCGCTCCAACTCCCGGCGCTTAAGTCGAACTCCAGGGCCGCCACGGCTCCCGAGACCGGATCATCCGTTGATGCCAATATCGGGTACGGTCCGGCGGCTTGCTCTACTAAGTCGGGTTCGGAGGAAAAAGCATCCCTGGTTAAAAGGAAGCCCCGGAAATCGCTTCGATAGTCCCGGAAGCGCAGGCTGCCCCTGCGGCCCCCGAGATTGCTGATATTCGCCGCGGGAATCAGGCCGCCGGATGCGGTTTCCAGTGCCTGACCGTTAGGCAGGGCTGAGGGCAGGACCCCGGGGAAGGGCATCGCCGGGCTCCAATCATCTACTCCGTCGTACAGCGGCCGAAATTCCAGCCGTGTGTCGGCGGAGAACAATCCTGCCCCAGCTTCAATTGTCAGATCAAGATTCGCATTATTGTACGCGTAGGATGTGGAGAGTTGAACGTAGCCGGGATTCTCTCCAGGGCTCCGGCTGAATTCGCCGGGTTCGGTGGCAATGCTTCCGGCAACGGCAATATCGAGGTTACCAAAATCGCCGATTGACATGCGGTTCCCCTGACCGGCAACAATGGTTCCTCCGCCGGCTCCCTCCTCGAGGCTTCGGTACAGAAGGGTAATGTCGTCCAGATCGCTCACTGGACGGGAAAAGACGACTTCTCCGTTATCTATTGAGAAATCGTCGCTGGTCTGGCCATTTATGAATACCTGAAGGCTGCCGGGTACCATTGATTCATCGATGCGAATTCCGCTGTTCTCCTCACTGATGGCCGAAAGGCGAAAGCGGTTAATGCTGCTCGCGTAGGGGATCTCCCCCGGCCCATAATAGCGACCTATTTCACTGCCCGCCATGTCCAACAAGGGATAGCGGATTTTCCAGGGTTGACTGAGGGGATCGGCGGCTGAGCCCGGCAAAATCCGGATTCCAGAGGGGCTGCGGCGGATTGTCAGGTTTTGCTTCGGACCGGCGGCATCCTGCAATTCTAAGCGGGAGAATCCACCGTCAAGGTAAACTGCCCGGATTTCAAAGGGTGAGAAAAGCCCCGGCTCGTACAGTACCAGTGAAGTGGGGCCGCCGCCGATGCTCCGTTGATAATCCGCATTGCTGAGACTGCCCGTCTCAAGCCCGAGTATGCCTTCCAGGGGGCCGATAAAAGCCGTTTCGAAACTGCTCCAGGAAAAGGTAACCAGGTCGGTTCCGACCTGTTGGCTGGCGGCCAGATCGGCAATGGGGATTTCCCCCGGCTGATCCCCCACCGGCGAACCGGCCTTTTCATAATAAATCACCAGCCGCCCCGCCGGCAGGTCTGCGGAAAGAGTTACTTCTGCCCGGGCGGAGTCTATTCCGTAATCCTCTGCGGGCACCAGGCGGCGGTACCAGCTTCCGTACTCGTCGCTGGCGCTGATGTCCCCGTAGCCAGTCTCGAAACGGCTGCTCTCCAGCCACAGTTCCACGGCTTCGGGGTTCCGGTCGGGCAAGAGGAAATGCTTTCCCCGGATGTACTCATCTATATGAATGCTTTCCGTACTGTACTCATTTGTCCCGGAAAATGTCCTCACGCGGCGGGAACTGCTGTCATAGCGGATAAAAAACTCGTGCAGGCTTTTTTCTCCCGCGAGGCTCAGGGAAAGTCCCGGACTGCCCGTGGCACCGTCTCCGATGTTCAAGAGGGGATATTCGGACATCCCGATAGTAGTATTGCCGAGTTTTAGCTCTCGGAGCAGGCCGTCGCCGTAATAACCGGCGAGAATGCTGTTGTCGCTAAAGCCCGATTGGAAACTGCTTTCGAAAAAAAACCGATTGTCGACCCAGAGGGAAACCAGGAGATCGACGGTATTTGTCAGCGGTCGGCTGCTCATACCCAGGGGCGGGTAGGAGATTCGCCGATATCCGCCGGAATCAAGGGGCAGCCATGTGCTGCCGAGGGCGAGAGCCGCCGAGGCTTCCCAGTCGCCCAGGAGGAAAAAATCCACCTCCGAATCGCCGATGCCGTAGCTGAGCAATTCCTCGGGCGATTCGTCGGGAAAAATAAGCTCGCCCTGAGGGCCCAGACTGGGCAGCAGGCTTTGGGCCCGGGCAGCGGCGGAACCAAGGAGTCCGATTATCAGCAGAACGGCGATGCGAAAAACTTTGTCGCTTGTGTAGCGTTTCATTCCCGATGTATTATACTTTTATACAGTATTTGCCATAACCCCAACAGGGAAAGTATATGAACCAACATCAACAGCGCGCTTCAGCCTTTGTGCACCGGCTTATAGCCAATCCTGCCCTCAAGCAGTTTACGCCCTTGCAGCGTGAGGAACAGGTTTCTCAGTTTCTCTCGGGCAATCTACAGCAGCTCGGTCCGACCCTTATGTCCCCAGCTTTTTTTCCCGGGATGCAGCTGGACCAGATACATCAGCTGCTCCAGTCGGTATTAATCCAGCTTACTAATGAGCGATTTCTCCCGGCCTTGAAGGCCGTTGTCCAGAAAATCGATTTCTCTTTTGTGCAGTTTCTTCGTCAGCAGCAAACCCGACCGGCAAACATCCAGGATCAGATTCTCCGCTTCCTTAATCAGAACCTGGGCAAGAGCGATGTCAGGCGGGCGTTTTCCGGAGCATACACTGCCCTCTATTATGATATCGCCGCGAAGTATGTGAACGAAGCATACCGGATGCGCCGTCATATTTACTTTGAGCTGACCAAGGTTCAGCGCCTTAAGATGAGCAAGGAAGAGGTGAAGTCCTATGTGGAAGCCAGCCTTCTTTTAAAGGCCGCGGTTCAAGCCATGGGCTCCGGCGCCGAGGACCCCAGCGTCGATGCCCGAAGCGGGCTGATAAGCAGCAATTATGCCAAAACTCTTGTCGACCAGCTTAAGGGAGAGCTTACCATGCTGCCTCCCCAGGTGATTTCAAGCGCGGTGTACTCAAATGTATCCTTCCTTGAAAACAGCCAGGTGCAGACCACCGCCCGAATCGCTGCGGTTCTCGCCGGACGGGGCAAATCCTTCACGCCCGGCATGAAGGTTGATCGGGGAGCCGACAGTCCTGATAAAAGCTGGCTCAACATCGCCCGGCGAAACTATAAGTTCTATGGATTTGATATCAAAATGCTCGATGAAATGTACATGATTGCCGCTGAGAACGGCTGGTAGCCCGCTGCAGCCCGGACCCGTGAGGAGAAAAAATGCAAACCCGATTTACCCGCTTTCTTGAAAATTTCATCCTGTTCGCCATCATACTGGTACTAATTCAAACATTTCTCGAGGATTTCTCCGTCCTGGCCGGGTGGTCATGGGATATCCGGCGCATTCTTATCATTACCGGGTTCGGCTTTGATTTGCTGTTTACCGCCGAATTCTTTTCCCGAGCCATCTCTTCCGGCTCAAAAAGCCTTTTCGGTCGCTACTTTCTCGAGGAAAGGGGATGGATTGATTTTCTTGCCTCTGTACCCCTTCTGCTTTTTAATTCCGGTCCCGAGCTTTTTGCATTGGTGACCGGCACCGGTGCGGTGCTGGCCTTCGGAAGCCTGCTGAATATCCTCAAGGTTGTAAAAGCCATCCGGATTGCCCGGGTATTGAGGCTGCTTCGGGTATTAAAAATATTCCGCCGAATAAAGAACACCGATTCGGTTATGGCCCAACGTCATGTGGCCAGGATGGCCACCATGGTGGTCACTACCCTGGTCGTGACCCTCCTGCTTTTCGCCGTGGTGGAGAGCCTTGTGGAGTCCCCCGATGTGGATCTCCTGTATCAGGATTCGGCGGTCGCCATTCTCGACTATATAGACTCGGAAAACCTCGCCGACCGGGCCAGCAACGCCGAATTGTCCCGCTTTGCCGGCTCCCTGCCTATGGTGCTCCAGGTAAGACAGAACGGCGCCATTCGTTACGATGCGACGGAGGGCGTCTCTGCGCTGGCCCCGTCGGATTACGGCTATGTTCAAAGCGGCGATGTTGAGCTCTATCTGGATCTCCGTCACGTAAATGTATCTGAAGCGTCGGTCAACCTCCGGTATTTCTTCCTGATCATCACGCTGGTGCTCATGCTGATGTTCCTCTACAGCCCCCATTTCGCGCTAACCATATCCGATCCCATCCACGTCATGCGCAAGGGATTTGACGAGTCGGGTTACAATCTCGAAGTCCGAATTCCCGAGGAGTTCCGCAATGACGAGATTTACCGCCTGGCGTACTCATATAACCGGAATTACCTTCCTTTAAAAGATCGGGAAAATGCTGCGAATACCTCCTCTGTCCTCGATTTGTCCATGGATGATCTTCAGGGCATTGCCGGCTTTGATGATGATCTCGAAATGGACCTGGGTGATGATCTCGATATGGACCTCAGTGACAGTATTGACCTCAATGATGATGCCGACGACGATAACACTATCGGAAGCAAAAGCGATGGAGGATTCGGCGACGGGCTCGATCTGGAAAGCGATTCGGTGTTCGATGCTGAAATTTCCGATGATCTTCAGGAATCAGATTTCCCTGAGGACCTGGACCTTTCGGCTCCGGATTTTGGTGAAGAAGAGTTTTCAAGCATGCCGGATATTGATATGGAAGCCCCGGAGGACGAATTTACAGAACTTGACGAGAGTCTGAGTTCGGATGAGGACGGGGGATTTGACCTGGATTCCGTGGAATCCGCCGAACCGGAAAACGATGGTCCCGCAGACTCACCGGAATCTGACGGCGATTTTACCCTTGATGACGTAGACCTGGATGAATTGGATCTGGAAGATTTTACCTTTGACGATGAGGATGAGGAGAAGGCCTAGGCCTTTCCGGAGCACAGCATGGTCATCTCAATGCTTCAGTTCATTATCGAACTGCCTGAGACTACGAGCCTCAAGGAAAAACGCCACATCGTCAATTCCCTCAAGCACCGGATCATTCGCCGCTACAAGGTGAGCGCCGCAGAGGTCGACCTGCACGAAAGCATCGCATTTGCCCAAATCGGCGTTGCCGTAGTGTCAAACAGCCGGAAATTCGGGGAATCCCTCATGCAAAAAATTCTGACCTTCGTCGAAAACGACTATGACGGCAGGATTCATGATTCGGCGGTGTTTTCCGAAAACTATGCATAAGCTTCCCCGCCGGGCAGCGGTGCAGAATAAGGTCTCAGGGAACAGCTATCGGATTTCGTCGTCTAAGGGCAACAGAAAAAGATCCTGCAGGTTGTAGTCTCTCAGGGATTTCATCCCCTTCACCGGCTTCACCCTCTCCGCAGTAAGCTTGAGTGAGAATGAGTGGAGAAATGGTTCAAACCTGTCATCATGGACGACCAGCTCGAATACGAACTCCCGTTCCTCGCCGGAGTTCTCCGCTTCGACGGGTTTTGGCCAAAAGAGGTAGGTCCCCGGAGTATTGGTAACAATGGGGTAGGGGTTTTGCCACCGGGTGTCCACCATGGGGACCTTCTCTCCGTTGCATCGAAATTCCACATCGACATCAATCACCGGCTCGAAATTTAGGCCGTTAAAAAGCCTGCCCTTTATCATCGGGAACTGGAAATACAGTCCCTCATCGATGGTTTCTGACTCCGGGTCTTTTTTGTCGTAAAAACTGCGTTGGATGGTTGTCACTCTCCGCAGGCCTTCATGGGCTAGAGTGACGATATCGATGTGAATTTGCGGGTCGTTAAGATCATTTTCTAAATGGGCGAAACCCCTGCCTGAGGTGACATATCGCTGAGGTATCCTGTTGAGAACGAAACATGCGGCGTCCATACGGCACTGGGGGCTGGTACAATAACCGCTTTCATCCTTTTTCTCTTCGTCATCGCAGATTTCATTGAGAACGTTGAGTACCTTGTCTTCCATAAGATTATGAATTTCCAAATTCATCCCCCTTCTGGAAATCCTGTCTAATATCGAGCAACTCGCTGAGGTTTTTCACCGCAGCCTTGAAGTCCCGCAGGGTTTCCTTCAGCGCGTAATAGTTCAGCCCGGCATAGTAAATTTTGCTGAACAGGCTGAACGCAATTTCGTCCTTGCTGTTTATTATATTAACGTATGTGCCGAACTCGTAGCAAATTTGAAGCATCTCATCGAGGCGGTCGCGAATAAAATCCTGAAACTCCGGCGAGAAAGAAAAAACAAAGCTGAGTTCGAGGAACTTGCTTTCCCGGTCAATATAATAAGCCGCCATGAATCCCTGATCGTCCTGGATGCTCGCCGAGTACGCTTCCTCCAGTTCCTCCGCGTCCATTATTTCAAAATTCAGCTCCTTGAGGATGATTTCAACCCGGCGCTTCCGCTCATCTACAATGCTCGCTCCGCTCATGCCCCGCTCCTTACTCAATTATAGTCCGCCCAGGCGCACAAGCTCGCTCTGACTCAAGGATTTTTCCGCAATTTTTTCATGAAGTTCGGGGGACAGGGCGAGGCGAATTTTCCGAAGACTTGAGACGAACTGATGTACCACTTCAGGAGTGAATACAGAGGGCACGGCGCTATATGAGCGCAGTTCGGATCCGTCGGCCACCATCATTTTCATTTCGAAGGAAATATTCTCCGGTATATCGAGAATCATATCGTTTTCTCCCACCGGAAGTCCTATCATGTCAGCCAACTCAGCCCGGATAAAATCCTCCCTGATTGCCCGCTGTTCCAGATCCTCCAATGAACTGTGTACCGGGTTTTCCGAATCGAAGGGAATGGTCAATACGGTTTTATGAAGGTTCCTGTTGTACACCCGCCGTATAAGCTCAAATTCCTCGCCCCGGCGGCTGCCGATAGTGGTATAAAAACTGTCGTCATCCAAACCATAGAGCTCGGTCGCCAATAGTGCGCCGTTGTGCAGCGCCCGGTGAAGGGATTTTTTGATCATGCCGGTGGCGATGCGCACGGTATTGTGCCAGTACACCGCCCGGTACATGAGGTATTTGGCGAACAGCAGGCTCTCGATGGCCGCGACACCGCCGGATTCGATGACGACCCCGTGTTCCCGGTCCGGATGGAGTACCGACAGGATGTAATCCACGTCCTGCGAACCGTAGGGTACTCCGCAAAAATACGCGTCGCGGTTAAGGTAATCGAGCTTGTCGGGGTCAATTGGGGCGCTCAGCAGCTTACGAAAGAACAGGACATCGGACTCCCGGCTCTCGCGCCGCTCATCCACGATGGCTGCGCACAATTCCGGGCTGGTGCCGATATCGCGCTTTATGATTTCCCGAATCGGGGAACTCAGTATGTATTCGGCGGTCAGCTCCTCGTGTTCCCTCAGGGGAAGTTCCTTCAGACTGTGGGTGAAGGGAAAGTGCCCCATGTCGTGGAGCAGCGCCGCCGTGAGGAATGCTTTTACCCCTTCAATTGTCATGGTAAAATCAGAGCCTCTGCTGACAAAGCTGTTGATTATCCGGTATGCGGTATGAAAAACCCCGAGACTGTGGTTTAATCTGCTATGGGTGGCTCCCGGATAGACGAGATAACTGGGTCCCAGCTGCTTTATCCTCGCAAGCTGCTGAAACTGAGCAGTTTCAACCAGCTTTTTTAAACCCGGTGAGAGATAAATGTGACCCCACAGGGTGTCCCGGATTGGAATGTAATAATCATTGAGGAGATGCTCTCGAATATCTGTTATGCGTGATTTCATTGTCAGACACTATAGCCGGCGAAAAGCGGCTCTTGCAATCCTGATTGCCCTCGTTTTCCTCATAGCAATGGTTGTCCTTGTCCGGATTTCCGAGCGTGGGGGAGATTCTTCACCCGATGGGAATGATTCGACGGGAAACCAGAACAGAATGGTGATCGGTCCTCAGGGAGATGATTCCGGGCAATCCGCTGCCACCGGCACTGCTGCCGATGCCTCTTCGCCGGGTTCACAGGCCGGAGATTCCGAAGCTCAACATCAGCGGGATGGCGAAGCGGTTACCCTCGACGCCGATCAAAATCAGGGGCAGGTTCCCGTAAGCGCAGCAAACCGCCAGATTCAGGGCCTGGCCAAAAGGCATGACCTGTCTTTTCGCGATGCAGTCATCCCCCGCCATCCGGTAATTGGCGATCTGCCACCGGCTGTCGCGCAGGTCGGAATCGATGATGCACTTTTACGCACAGTGGAGGATGCCGAGTTTTGGAGCAATCTCGCGTGGGATTCTACCGGCCGTCAGGATACGCCCCGGGGACCCTTTCGCAGGAGCCTCCCCGGTCGCATCACCCGGGTCGGCGCACAACGATACCGACTAAGCGTCGTTCTTGATTCTTTTGAAAACCGGTATTTTGTCGACACTGTGTTATATTTTACTCTCGGGGAATACCGCCTGGAGAGCTTCCGTTATCTCCAATAACAGAAAAAATAGATAGCAATTAATCCATGATATGCGTAGTATTAGAAGGTAAGAACAACCATGGCACAGCAAATACACCGAATCGAGAAAGAATTTATCTTCAAAACTCTCATAGAATCCGATGCGCCAATCGCCATCCATTTCCATCAGGAACGTCATCGGGGAAGCGTCAAGCTATTTACCAAATCCGAGCTCAAAATACGTCTGGAAGATGCTGCCAAAGCCGAGTTTTCACGGGGAGACGAGTTACGGCTTTTTTTCAGGTTTAGGGGTACGCCGATAACCTGCAGCAGTAAATACCTCAAGCGGGATGACGGAGACTTCATTCTTGAGCCCCCGTCAGCGGTATACCGCGACCTCAGCAGGCTTTATGAACGGGTCGAAGCCGATAAAAGCATGTCAGTGAGCCTTCTGATAAACGGCGAGCGTCTGAACATCGATTTTCCGGCCAGCGAATCGTATTATGAGCCCGAGCCCCCCAGCCTGGATTTGAACTTCGATGTCTCCCGCATTTCCGAACTCCTGAGGGCTTTTCGTGAGCGATCCGCGGCGTTCGCCAGTGAAAATAAAATCACCATGTTCAGAGAACGAAGACCTACCGACATCGTCGAACGGATGCTCGCCCTGTCCGGAAAAATCGTGGTCCTGCCCTTCGATAACCTAGACAGTTTCACCATGGTGCGCTCGAAACTGGCTACCAGTCTGCTCAAGGAAGGCGACCTCCACCGGATGTTCAGGGAAGCCGGAGAGGACCCCATGCTTGCGGCATCGGAGCTTCAGGATCACCTGGGAAAACTAAAAACCCAAAAAGTCTGGCACGAGCTGTACTGCCCGGTACTCTTCAGGGAGTTCGTCGTGGGATATATTTATCTCATGCGGGCCGACATGAGCATCACTCCTTTCAGCCAGGAACACCTGGATATGGTGCATCAGTTCAGCCGGCTGCTTTCTTATTCACTGAAGTTAAACGGATATTTCAAGGCTGAACCTGTACAGGAAGAGTTTACCAGTTCCGAGCTGGTGGATATAAGCGGCTCTGGCCTGTTGTTTTCATATCCCTTGGATGGTCCGTCGATTCAGCTGTACACCGACGTGGAACTCACCGTTACCCTTGCAGAACAGCCAATCAAAATTCTCGGCCGGGTGGTGAGGAAGTTCAGGGATGCGGGACAAATATATCTTGGCGTGCAGTTTATGGATCTCTCGGATGAGGACCAACATCTTCTTCTCAGCAGGCTGTACGGAGCGGATTATGACGGCCAGATAGAGCAGCCGGCGGAGTAAGCGCGGCTCCCGGATACCCTCGGCGATTGAACAAGCTCGACTAGTAAAAAACACGGCAGTTGATCCTTAAGAGTACATTTCGAGTAATTTCTGCAGGTACATCCGGGCTGCGCCGTTAGCGCTGTCTGACTCGAGACCAATCTGATAGTACGGTGATTCCCGACGGATCCATTTCACAATAGCTGCGCACGAGAAGGCTTCCACTCCGGTTTCAACCTCCGGATGTATTCCCACCTCGATTTGCTCACCGACTTCGCACCCCGGAGGCATTAAAAACTCCGTGCCGATGCCCCGGGAGCTGATGTTTCGGATATATCCTGGCATACCGTTGAGGAGAATTTTTGCATAGGTAACCTTTCGGTTCGCCGTTCTTTGCTCCGATTTCTTATCACTCATTGCCGTCTCCCCAATGAATCAACGAAATTCTCGTCCCGCGGATTTTATCCGGTGCGTAGCTGCGCACTTCGCCTTCTAAACCGATAAACTCCAGTCTGAAACTATGAAAGGTCCGCTTGGTCACCAGCAGTCCCATTCCGAATCGCTGCTGATTATGCATTTCTCGATAAATTTGGAAGGCCTCGCTCTGGAGATCGATATCCTCCACCGAGCCGTAGATGTTATAGGGAAGGTCGGCGGGATCAAAACCTCCGCCCCGGTCTTCAAGCATTATCCTCAAGCCAGGAGAACCTGCGGCTTGCCCGATTTTCCTTACCAGGGAAAACTCGACCATAATGCGGTCTTCAATTTTTCCTGATCGGTGAGCCCGAATGGAATTGCTTATCAGTTCGAGCAATGAAAAGCGGATATGCTCCATATGAGCTTCCTGACAATCCGACCGGATATCCTCCAAAGTACTCAGGACTATTCCGAAATCTATTTCTGGTTTAATATAGAGGGACAGGCGATACAAACGCCGCGCTCTATATGCAATATGGTTTACCATCTTCCTTCATTGTAGATGAGGGCTCTGGAGATAATCAAGAAAAACACTCATGTACTATCTTAGTATAGATATTCAGCATTTTTCACAGTTTGCCATTGTTGAACCTGATGCCTCCGCAGCCCTGCTGAAGGATCTTCATGGGCACTGTTCGCGCTACGGAATGAAGCCCTATCCAGGCTCCGACGGCCTGCTGTTCTACCATCCGAATCTAGGCGCTGGGGAGTATGCTCCGCTCTTAAAGGTCATGTTTGCCCTGGAATCCCGCTTGAAAGATTTCGATGAAGATATCCCGGGCTTTAGCATAATTCTAGAAGCCTTGGAGAACTCCGAGCCTTCCCTTCATGACATCATCGGCCTGCGGCTGAGTATCAGAGAGCGGGTCGGCATGTACCTCGGGCCAAATGCGGAAAAATTGATCTCCCGCTTTCTCATCGGAGAATCCTTTCGCGGCCTGTGGAAAATTCTGGCACGGAAACGGAAGGACGATGAAAATCTCGGCACCGCCTCTGAATTTGTCCTGCGCCGGGAGTTTACCGAATCGGTATTTAATGCCATAGAACCCTGGATGAACGGCGAAGCTCCCCCAGGGGTTGTTTGTATTTCCGGACAGGAAATGGACGGAGTACATTTGGCAGCCCGGGGACTTATCCATCGCCTGAGTTCAACCGAAGCCCTGGGACGCATACCATTTATTCTGATCAGCGAGAGACAGGATTTTCTGTTTTCCCTCATGCAGGCGGTTCTCATACAGCAAAGCCTGTGGGTCCCGGAATACCTATGCGAATGGGAGTCTGCAGTCTGGACAATGAAGCGCGATTGCCTTACGCGTTTTCACTCCAGGGCGACGGACCGGGGAATGCGCAATGAGCTTCTGCCCGAGTCAGCGGATTCCGATACCCTGGTGGCATTTTCCTTGTATCTAAAGGCCTACGCCCGTTGGAGCCGGGAGAACGGAAATCTGCCGATGGTAGCGGTGCACCTCGAGAGAGGTCTGAGCGATTGGGAGCAGCAGTATTTCGTCCGGCTGATGCAGGACAAGGATAGTCGGCTGGTTTGGCTGTTTTCCGGCGAACACGAGTACCTGGAAATCAAGGATCTACCCCTTGCTCGTGCCGACTTCACGCTGAATCGCTATACTGAACATGACATACAGCAGCTGCTTGATAGGCAGGAGGACCAACGCCCGGGAGCGAACCCCGGGTACCTGCATTCCTCGGCGGGCGGGTGCGCCCTTCCCATATACTTTTTCCTCAGCGACTACGAGTACTTTGCCCAAATCCTGCCCAGCCGCCTGAGAAACTACGGCAACAGCAGCATAGAGTCACAAGAGGGGATCGTCCAACGCTTTATCGATCGATTGGAATTCGAGACCAGGGAACTGTTATACACCCTCGCTTTGGCAGGGGATTTTCTGGACAAGGAGCAACTCTTCCGATTTATGGAAGTCCGCGGCCGTCTTCGAATCCGCATCACCCAAATGTACAAGGATCTCCAGTCCCGGGGCCTGCTACTATTCGAACAGCTCAACCATGTGCCCTTCAGGGACATCATACTTCGGATGGCCTATGCCCTCGGCGATGTGCGCACGAGCATTATAACCCAGCTGGTAGAGTACATGTGTGACGATGCCTCGGATTTTCAGGCCCACCCCGGAGCCCTGATTTTTGTCGGTAAATACGGCAGAACCGCCGGGCAGCTTATTTGGTGCTACCGCAAGATACAGGACATGATCGACAGCTCCAACATCGATTTGGCGCAGGGGCTGGTCGCCAAACTCCCGTCTCTTCCCCAGAGTAAAAAAGCCGAGGAACTACTGGGCTATCACATTGCTCTCCACGAAGGTACCTCGGGCCCTGCCCCCATAAATCCCGAGAAATTCGAGAACGGATTTTGGTATGCCGAATCGCTGCTTATCGCCGCCCGCCAGATGCTGAACCAAGGGGATATAGATCAAGCCAGATTGATGGCGAAGCGGGCGATTATTGAATATCAGCAACTTGATGACAGACGCGGCCTGGCGGCATCGAATATCCTCTTTGGCTTTCTTCTTTTAAAAAACGGAAAACATCAGGATGCCAGCCACTACTTCTCCATCGCAGAGAGAAGCCAGTCCCGGTTTAATCTGAGCCGCATACAGTCGATTATGCTGCCTTGCCTGAGCGATTTTACCCAGGGCAAGTACAGCAGGGTGCGGCAGCTCCTTGAGGGAAGTGACGGCCTGATAAGCGTACTGTACCGCTACGGCAGCCGCTCCTGGTCTGCAGCAGCCTCCTTTATTTTGGCCCGATGCTACTTCGCCATGGGATTGTTCAGTGAGTCATATGAACTCCTGTCACGGGAAATGAATACCCTGCAGGGTGAGCGCTTACGCAACGTGCGGAGAATTTTTTACAGCTGGATGGCGAGAAATCTGGTATACACGAAAAACCTGGAAGCCGGGCTGGCTCTCCTTGAGAATCAGCCGAACAGTGGGGAAGCCATGGTTTTTTTAGCAGAAGCAATGATTCTTGCAAACAGATATGAAGAAGCCCTGGAAATCCTGTCAAATCCGGTTTCCCACAGTAAACACAGCCTAAGTATCGGACAGCTGTTACCCTGGGGCAGCGGATTCTCCTGGCTTGAGGATTTATACATCAATGATGTGGAAGAGCAGGGGGTGCTGAGCAATTACGCCTATGGTTTGTGGTGCTTCGCCTTAGGAAATCTGGGCAGTTTCGAGCAAAGCATTGAAGGATTCCACTGGCTTACCCGGGAGAAAAAGCTTCCGGAAAGCGACCCTCACATCAGCGTAATTCTCTACTGGTACTCCCTCATAATAGAAAAGGCTAATGACAGCGAAAACGAGGACAGATTGACCCTCCTCGGCAGGGCCGTCAAGGCCTTGCAGGAACGCTCAAGCAGGATCGAGGAGCCGGCAGACAAGCGCGAGTACCTGAAGAATGTGGTGTGGAACCGGGAGCTTCTGGAAAAGGCAAAGCGCTTTAATCTGGTCTGAACGGCAGATCCCGTATTGCGGTTTTTTATCCCATGTCGTTGACACGGACAGCCCCGGTTTGATATATTCCGGTCTTGTAAAAAATGGTGGCGTAGCTCAGTTGGTAGAGCAAACGGCTCATATCCGTTCGGTCAGGGGTTCAAGTCCCTTCGCCACTATCGGCCCGGTGTAATCCTTGGAGATGACGCCGGGTTTTTTTTTATTAAGTGATGGTATGAAAGCGGTGCCTCCCCCGAGATCCTGCCAGTCAGGGTCTATATTAAATACCGGAGGAGGACAACCAAATGAGTAGTATTATTATATCCCTCGACAGCCATAAACGGTATACCGTGGCTGCAATTGAGGACGAAAAAGGAAGGAAATCCTCACAGCGCATAGAACATTCTCACGGGTGTATTCGTGATTTTCTCCAACAATTTGAGCCGGGACAGGAAGTCGCACTTGAAACAATCGGAAGTTGGTACTGGATTGTGGATGAGATTGAGGAGGCCGGCATGAACCCCTTGCTGGTACATGCCGGTAAGTCAAAATTGATGATGGCCATGTTTAACAAAACTGACAAACTCGATGCTGAAGGTCTCAATAAACTTCAAAAAGCAGGCACACTGCCTACTGTGTGGATTCCACCAGGAGAATTGCGTGATAAACGAGAACTCTATCGAACCCGGATGCAGTTCGTTCAGGAGTTGATACGTGAAAAGAACCAAATTCATGCCGGGTTCGAGAAATATGGGTTTCGATTCAATGATGTGAGCGATCTGTTCGGAAAAGCAGGTACAGAAGCCATGAAGAAGGTAATGCCAAAACTCCCCGAGCATACCCGCACCATGATGAAACTCAAGCTCGATAATCTCGCGTTTATTAAGCAATCTATCACCGACTGCGAACAACGAATGCATGAAGCGTTTGATGAAAATGCTGAAATGAAGTTGGTGAAATCCATTCCCGGGATCGGATTTATTCTCAGCGCAGTCATTGTGCATGAAATTGGAGACATACATCGCTTTAAGACCGCTGAACATTTTGCATCATACTGTGGTACAACGCCGCGCGTTCACTCGAGCGGAGGTAAAACTCATTATGGTCGAACATCGAAAGCATGTAATCGATACTTGAAGTGGGCACTTACTGAAGCAGCTAATGTAACCTGTCTTAATCAAAGAAATTGGGCGAACCGACATACGGTAAAACTCTACAAGAGAGTTCGTACTAAACGTAATCATAAGGTTGCAATAATCGCCGTGGCACGGCACTTAGCAGAAGCAATATTTTGGATATTGCAGAAAGAACAGCATTACAAAGATCCTGCATTAGCGGGTTTGTCCAGACAGGGGTAAGCGCGTTTTTGGGGCTACAGCGCGAATACGAGGCTGTGCAAAGTGATTGCGACACCCCTGGAAGGACATTTTCATGCCACGTGGATGGCGGAGATATGACTCGGACAAAACCGATTTGCAGAATTTTTGTAATAGAACATTGAAAACTCTTGCGGGGAGGCACCGCTTTCAGATATGCCCCCAAAACAGCTGATCGAATCAACATAACTCTTTTGCCAGTAGTCTTCTATGACACGATTCCCGCTCATAGGAGATTGCCATGGCGTTTCACCCCCGTTTCTGTCCGTACTCGGACTGCTCTCAGCATCATCGCGACAGAGAATCAAGCCGGTGCTGGTTTGTCCGAAACGGTCACTATCACTGCCGCCGCCTCGGTTCTTCCCAGCGCTATCGCTGTAAGCATTGCCGTCGATACTTCTGCGAAAGCGCGTTTCACCTCGATTATCGCGCACATCATCGCCTCGATTACCGGCGCATCTTTTCTTCGATCAACTCGGCTTCTGGCATCCGCGACATTGCCCGGGAGTTTTATGTCACCGACAAGGTCATTCTCAATCGATTGAGTCGCCTGTCCCGTCAGGCGATCGCTGCCATGGCCCAGTTATTGAGCGATCATACAATCGATGAGGATATTGCCGTTGATGGGTTTGAAAGCTTTGTGTACAGCCAATACTGGCCGAACAACTTCACCCTCGCGGTGGGTTCCGACAGCCAGGTTGTCTATGCCTGCGACTATGCGCAGATGCGGCGCAAAGGGCGGATGACCCCCGCACAAAAGCGCCGGCGCGATGAGCTCAATCGCCGGTATCCTATTGCAGGGGGACAAATTGCGCGATCTTTCCGTGATGTGATAAACACCATTCTTCCCAGGTGGAGGGCTTATTCATCGAAGAAGCCATGCTATCTCTTGAGCGATGAAAAACTCGAATACCGCCGTGAGCTGTTCGCTCACCGGGACTGGGCGGCGTTGGAAAATGCAGGGCGGGTGATCCATCACCGAACCTCATCGAGGGTGGTCAGGACCACTGAGAACCCCCTGTTTCCGGTGAATTACCTGGATCGGGAGATACGAAAGGATCAATCCTGTCATGTCCGCCAGAGTGTCCAGTGGTCAAAATCGGTGAACAACAGCATGGAGCGGATGATGATTTACATCGCCTATCATAACCTGCTCAAGCCGTATCGGATAAACGGACGAAACGATATCAGCCATGGTGAGGTTGCGGGGTTTGACCGAAAGCGGGTACTCACGTTGGCAAAAAGGATGTTTACACAGCGGGCCTTCGTTCATCATCTGGTGCTGGACATCAGCCAATGGAAGACCTGGCACCGGATCTGGAAGACACCGGTGAGTGCGCTGAAGATCGATCTTCCCGATTATGCGGTGGCCTGAGGAGGGGAAAATCAGCTGTTTTGGGGGCACTAAACTCTCATTTCATGAGATGCTTGATTTCGTCAATAAAACCCTCGAGATTAGTAAAATTTCGATACACCGACGCGAAACGGATGTAGGCGACGTGATCGATTTCGAAGAGCTTTTTTAGAACCATTTCGCCCAGGTTCTTGGTGGGAATTTCGTTGCTGACCTTAGCGACTATCATGCTTTGATCTTCAATTTCATTGAGAATGTTTTCAATTTCAAGCTGACTGATTTTGCGTTTTTCCAGCGCTCTCTGCAGGCCTCGCTCGAGTTTTTCCCGGTTAAAGGGTTCGCGCCGACCGTTTGATTTGACTACCATGAGGGGCTTGTCCTCAATGCGCTCATATGATGTGAAGCGGTAACCGCATATGGTGCATTCCCGTCGCCGGCGAATCGAACTTCCGTCAGCCAGGCTACGGGATTCGATTACCTTGTCATCCTTACTTCCGCAGTGGGGGCATTTCATGGGATCAATCTACTCCGGTTGAGGGCTTTGCACAATATTTTTACATAAAAAAGCCCATCCAGCAGGCGGACCAGCATAGGTCCGCCAAAAGGACGGGCATCTATGCTCTGAGAAGATCTTTCTAACCCTGCACGGAAATGTCCACGCTGGGCCGCAGTTCCGCCAGGACGGAAACAGGCTGATGCACCGGATTTTCCAGGAAATCACTTATCAGCTTCGAATCTGCCGGGCGGTCAAGGGCAGGATATGCGAGCTGCCACAGGTTATAGTCAAATCGCGGGGCCCATTTTCTGCTGCCCAGCCGGGCAGTTGTGGAGCAGTTGTCTACCATAAAGGCGACGCCTTTGTAATGCATGTAGGGATTAAGGCTGTCCACCGCCTCGATAACCGACTCATTGACGATTTCCGAATAGCTATGGCCGTTTTCCTTGAGGACATCGATCTGTGCCATCATGGTAGCCACATAGACGCCGGCAGTTACGGGATTTACGGGTATTTCACTTTCGACTCGCTGTGACCGGACGGTTTCGCCGATTTTCCACATTTCCGTATTGTCGATTGTGCCAAAGGGGTAGCGTTTCAGCCGCTGGCCCGCAAGGACGACCGAGCGGATTTCATTGCCGCTGGACACTTCCTGATAGCATTCCATGAGTATTTCAAACGCCGGGTGATAACTGGCGCTGTAGGCAGATTCAAACTTCCCTCGGTCCTTTTCAGGAAGACTTTTGTATAGGGCGAGTATTCCCTGTTTCGAAATAATGCTGCTGATGGGACCGGTGATGGACTCAACGGTGTGACGGAAAGCTTCCTGCTTTTCCATTCCCTCATTTACGTATTTGCGCCACAGGCTTTCGACGATTCCGTGAACAGCCCCCAGGAGAATACCACGTTCACCGTAGATGTCAGAGCGGTACTCCATTTCCATGGTGGTCATAAAGCTGAACGGAGCTCCCAATGCCACTGCCCAGGCAATGGCATAATCCGTCGCCCGTCCTTCAAGATCCTGCTGCACTGCGAAGCTAGTGTTGATGCCGGCGCCGTTGACCTCTACGCCCTGTTCATATAAGCGGCGCACCGAGGGGCCCATTCCCTTCGGACAGACCGCGATAACATTGATGTCTTTGGGAAAGTCCTTGCCCTCCGCTTTGAGATGGCCCAGGAGAAATCCGTGGGACAAGCCGAGGGTAGCCCCGCTCTTCATGGCCGCGAAAACCTCTTCGTGCAGCTCTACCTGGGCTGCATCGGAAATAAGCAGGATGACCAGGTCTGACTCCCGGATAACCGACATCATTTCGCCGAGGGTCCCGTTCTGTGCGGTAAAGCCTGCGGCCTCCGCTTTTGCCCAGCTCGGGCTTCCCTCCCGGAGACCGACCTTTACGGTGATGTCCGTACCTTCCAGACTATCCCGGAGATTCTGAGCCTGGGCAGGACCCTGGGAGCCCCAACCGATTACGCCGATGTCTTTGATGCCCTCAAAGGCCTTGGGCAAGAGGGGAAACAGGTGCCGCCCGCCGCGGACAATGTACTCTGTATCTCCCGAAAGATTTATCGATTCTTTTTCAAATACCGTACTGGTAAAATTCAGTGCCATGTGATCCTCCTGTATTGTTGCCCCAACTATAGTTGAATTGTCAAATTGCATAAAGTGAAATAATAGCAATGTAATATTGAAAAAAACGCAAGTATGAGTATGCTGAGGGGAGTATGAACTACGATCAGTTACGGTGTTTTTCCGCCCTCGGCGAGATCCTGAACTTCTCTCGTGCTGCGGAAATCTGCTTTCTCAGTCCCTCTGCCTTCTCGAGGGTGATCCAGCGCTGCGAAGATGAGCTGGGCACAAAACTCTGCGTCCGAACGAACCGTGAGGTCAGGCTCACAGAGGCCGGTCGGGATTTTCTGATATTTGCCCGCCGCAGTCTGCAGGATTGGCAGGATTTTTCCGAAGGCATTTCCGGCTCCCGTGGTGAACTACGGGGAGACCTGAGTATTTTTGCCACGGTAACCGCATGCTACTCAATTTTGCCGGAAATCCTCACAGCGTACCGTAAGGCAAATCCGCGGGTGAATATCCATCTGCGTAACGGTGACGCCGCCGACGCATTGGCCATGGTCCGGGACGGACGGGTTGACTGCGCAATCGCCCCTGTCCCTGGTAGGGGCGTGGACGATTTGGAAGTGGCCCACCTGACCAAGACTCCCCTGGTTTTTGTGGCGCCTGCCGAGGGACTCCGCCTGGGTGACCACAGGAGCGAAGGCGCGGCGAAAGAAATTGGATTACAGGATTTCCCCGCCTCCGCGGCCTGGGACCGATGGCCGCTCATACTCCCCGAACGGGGGCTGGCCCGATCGAACATCGACAGCTGGTTTGCGTCCCGGGGAATCGAACCCCGGGTTTTTGCACGGGTGGCCGGAAATGAGGGCATCCTGGCCATGGCGAGTCTTGGATTGGGCCTGGGCCTGTTGCCCGAACTGGTGGTCAGCAACAGTCCCATGGCGCACGGTCTGGTAATACTTCCCCATCTCGATGATGTTCCTGGCTTCGATGTGGGGGTGGCGGCGAGGAAAACCATGGCGCGTTTGCCCAATGTCGCGGCATTTATGAAAACAGCAGGGGAAGCATACCGGCAAACATCGCGGAGATCATGAGCAGGGCCAGGACCACCCCATTTGCCTTCCAGTCTATTACAAGAGGTGCCAGGGAAAGGGGACCCGAGGGCGCCCAGGCCCTCATGAGCAGAGCTCGGGTGTATGCGCCGCTCAGGCGGTTGACTCCCGCAAGCAGGGCCAGGGAAATCCCCTTGGCGTAGCGTATCGGGTGTCGCTTCGGCGTGGCGGCCCTCATGCGAATTGCCCGGTCGGCATCAGATGCGGCATCCATCAATACCGGAACAGCGCTGAGCATTATGCGAATCATGGTCGCCAGTTTCCACGCGAACTCCCGGTTGAGCGGACGAAGGCTCCGGAATATGCCGTCCTGCAGTTCGCTCAATGATGTGCTGCGCATCAGCACATGGGTGCTGACCAGGGCCGCCGCTAATTGCACGATAAATGCCAGGGCTTCCGCTGCGCCATCGGGGTTCCAGGAGAGCAATAGGCTTCTCCCGGGCAGCATGTCCATAGCGAGCCTCACTGTGCGGCCGCCGGAGAGGTGGGCGCGGCTGATCCAGGTAATAAGGAATATCCAGAAGAAGCCACGGATTTCCCGAAGGAACCGGGGCAAAGGATTCCTCAGGGCCAGAAAGGCCGTAAAACTGACGGTAAACATGACTATTGCGGGTATCAGGGGCAAGAAAGACAGGTAGAGATTCCACCCGAGGTATAATAAAAATTTCATTCGGGGATCGCTTCTATGAAGGAGACTATTTCCCGGCTGATGATGAAAAATCAGGACCGAAGCCACGACATGTCCTTTATCTTCATCGACGGCTTTCTCACATCGTGGTCTTCGAGAAAGGGCAGAACCCTCTCGGGCAGGGCATCGGCGATGATTCTTCCGGCTTTTATTAAGATGAGCCGGTCCGCATGGGCTAGGCATTTTTCCAGACCGTGAGTCACAATAACCACTGCGCAGTTGCGTTCACGAAGCTTTAAAATCTGTTCGAGGGTCTGGACGACCCCCGGGTAATCTAAATTTTCAAATGGCTCATCGAGCAGCACATAATTTGCCCCCATGGCAATTACCGAAGCCAGGGCGAGCCTCCGAAGTTCTCCCCCCGAGAGGGTACCGGGATTTTGGCTCCGGTGGTCGCCCAGACCGCTCCAGCCGAGGGCATCTTCAAGCCGACGGCTCTGCTCTTCCCGGGAAAGACCCAGGTTTCCCAATCCGAAGCGAATTTCCTGTTCAACGCTCTGTTCTATTATCTGCAGATCGGGTTGCTGGAACACAAGCCCCACCCGGGTACCCAGCACATGTCCTTTACCGGGGAAATCCTCGCCGTCGAGCAGCAGCGATCCGCTATCCGCTGTCGACAGTCCTGCCAATATGGTCAGAAGCATGGTCTTTCCCGAGCCGTTCGGACCGGTGATAACCGTCACTTCCCCGGGTGGAAAGACTGCGGACACCGAATCGAGAATAGTCGTGGTTTCAATGCTGAGGTGAAGGTTCCGGGCTTCAAGCATTGGCTTCACGTATTCCGGGAAAAGATTTTCCTTCTGCTCGCCGCCAAAAGCGCAGCGGCGATAATCTTCAAACCGTCTCCCGGGAGGTAGGGAAGAACGGCTCGCGCCAGTCCGATACGCCATTCCCAGCCGAGATTTACGGTAATCCACGGGTAGCCCACAGCGTAGATAATCAGCGTTCCCACCAGCAAGGCGAGTCCGTCCCGAAGCACCTGGGTCCAGCCTTCAGAATCGCCTCCTCCCCGGATAATCAGGCTGACTGCCACTGCGGCGGGCATAAAACCGATGAGAAAACCGCCGCTCGGTCCCATAATCACCGAGAAGCCCCGGGCGCCGCCGGCGAAGACCGGCAAACCGATAATTCCTGCGAACAAATACAGGCCAACCGCCGCCAGGGCCCACAGCGGCCGCAGGAAAACCCCAGCCAGGATGACAAAGAGGGTTTGCAGGGTAATGGGAACCGGGGTAAAGGGTAGGGCTATCTGCAAAAAGGCTCCGACGGAAATAAGCGCGGCGAACACCGCAGCCAGCACCATCGGCTGAAGTTCACGGGAAAGATCAGTACTTTTCATTTTCGTTCCTATATAAATATTCACCCGTACGGCCACAAATCGACCGCTTGGATACATGGGCATGTTCGGCTACTATACGTCAATATGCGAATAAATGTCACCTGCAGCCATTTGACCGCCGGGCTTCCGACCCGTCTGACCACCCTGGCCGCCATCGCTCTTTTTCTGGTAGTTTCCGGGCTTCCGGCACAGAACATCGATGAACGCTATCCGTTGGATATGAATCCCGTTGATTTGCCCGGCCAGTATGAAAGCCTGGCGGAGGCGTTTTCCCTGCCGGTTCCCCAGCTCAGAGCGCCTATCGCCCTTCTCATCGAACTGGAAACCGGAAGCGTCCTGTTCGCCAGGAATGCGAATCGGGCCTTTCCCCCCGCCAGTTTGACAAAGATCATGACGGTGTTTACAGCCCTCGAGGTGTGGGATGCCATGGATATCTCCATGGATGACAGTGCAGAATTTTCCTCGGCAGCATGGGCGGTCAACGCACCTCCTCAGTCTTCTTTGATGTTTCTGGGACCCCGGCAGCGGGCGAGCTTCGGCGACCTTATCCTCGGTCTTTTGGTCTCATCGGGCAACGATGCCGCCGTCGCCATAGCGGAGACCACGACGGGCAATATGGATGGTTTTGTGCTGCGTATGAACGAAAACGCCCGCCAACTGGGGCTGGAAAGCAGCAGGTTCGTCGAACCGTCGGGCTACAGTCGATTTAATCAGGCCAGCGCCTATGACCTGGCTCGATTGACCCAAATATATATAGATCGATGGCCCTGGGTCATCGAGCGTTTTCATATGGTGACTGAATATACCTATCCCCGGGAGGAGAATCTTCTTCCGGGTAACGACCGCAGCATGATCAACATTACCCAGTACAACCGAAACGGGCTGTTAAGAAGTTACCCGGGAAGCACGGGGATCAAAACCGGATACATCGATCAGTCGGGCTACAATTTGCTTGCAAGCGCAGAGCGTGACGGCATGCATCTGCTTGCGGTAGTGATGGGTATTTCGGCGTCAAACAGCATGGAGGGCAGCGCTCTGCGGGAGGCCGATGCCGGTGCCTTGCTCGATTTCGGTTTTGTGAATTTTTCAAAAATCGAGGTGCCTCTGGCGGAAAACTCGATTCCCGTCAGCCGGGGGCAGGCTGCTGCGCTTGAACTGCCCGGGATACAACTGCCCATGCTTGTTGCCAGTTCCGGCGGCGATGTTCAGGTCAGAAGCCGGACACCCAGGGGAGTCATAGCCCCGGTAAGGGAAGGTCAAATCGTCGAGCGCTACCGCTGGGTGCAGGACGGGGTAGTTGTGGGCGAGTTTTCACGGAGGGCCGAGGAGGCCGTTACCCCAAGCAGGGGTCTTATGTTCATCTGGGACAGCATCCGCCTATTTTTCTCAAGGCTGTTCGGCGGCGTGAATCCCGTCGAAGGCGATGTAAGCGGTTTTCAAGCTATCGAGAGCGAATAAGAAACGTCAGCGCTCGGCGATGGCTTCAATCTCTATCGCCACATCTTTCGGCAGCCGTGAGACTTCAACCGCAGCCCGTGCGGGGTAGGGTTCGTCCAAAAACGAGGCATATACCCGGTTCACCTCGGCAAAGTCATTCATGTCTGCCAGGAAAATCCGGCAATGCACCAGATCGCCAAAGTCCATGCCGGCGTTGGCAAGCAGCGATGAAATATTTTCCATTATGACACGGCACTGTTCCGCGGCATTTCCTCCGAGAATTTTTCCGCTGTGATGATCCATGGCGATCTGCCCCGAGATGTACAGCCGACCGTCTGAGAGAAAGGCCGGCGAATACGGGCCCACCGCGCCGGCGTCTCCGATGCTGATGACTTTTTTCATCAGCTCACCCCGGTGAGGGCTTTGATGTACTGAAGCCGCTCGAGGTCTTCGGGGTTCTGCGAGTCCTTCTGGCTGTAGCGCCCCCGCAGTTCATTGGCCGAGGAAGCTTTTAAACCGGCAATAAGAGTATCCATTTCCGATAGCATTGCTCCTAGGATCTCCACGCTGTTGCGGTAGAATGCCGAGCAAAGCTGCACGGTGTCCGCTCCGGCGGCAATAAACTTCACTGCGGTTTCAGCGCTGTGGACTCCGGTCGAGGCCGAAAGCTGGGTGCCGGTCCGGTCGAAGAGGATAGATATCCAGCGCAGCGCCGTGCTGTAGTCTCCGTCGGCGCTGAGTCCTAGCCGTCCCTTTGGCTTCCCGTTGGCCAGATCAATGTCGTATTGATAAAAGCGGTTAAAAAGTACCAGTGCGTCCGCACCGGCTCTCTGCAGCCGCTGGGCGAACTGGGGCAGGCTGGTAAAATATGGTCCAAGCTTTACCGCCATCGGCAGGTTCACCAAGGAGCGGATACGATCGACGGTTTCCACCAGGCGGTCTTCAAGCTCAGCGGATTGTTGGTCGAAGCGCCGGGGCATCACGCTCAGGTTTACCTCCAGGGCGTCTGCGCCGGATTCCCGCAGCTGTACAGCGTATTCCTTCCACCATTGAACATGCACGCAGTTCAAGCTTGCAATTACCGGGATATCAACTTCACTTTTTGCCCGGGAAATCAGATCGAGATAGTTTGTGGGACCCAGGCTCATGCCCGACTGATGAAGGTAATCATAGGCCTCGCTGTGGGGAAAGTCATCGGAAATCGCGTTGGTCTCTGCTTCGATCTGCTCCTCAAAGAGCGATTTGAGAACCACCGCTCCGATACCCGCGGCTGCCAGCCGTTTGATGCCTTCGATATTAGAACTCAGACTCGAGCTGGATGCGATGAGCGGGTTTTTTAGTGAAAGTCCCAGATAGCTTGTACGTAAATCCGGCATGTATATTCCTCTTTGGTACGGTTATGGCGCCATTATAAAACGATTCCTTCGGACTGGAAAGGAATGTTAAACGGCTTTTCTTTTGCGCTAAACATGAGTAGTTTTATAAGAAATAAGGAGCCTTCACCGCTGGTTTATACCGGTCGGGAAGGCTGGGGAGACAGGATTACACAGGAGGATTCATGCCTTTTAGCACACCGGACTTACCCTATGCGTATAATGCACTAGAGCCGCATATCGATGAGCTCACCATGCAGATACATCACGACAAGCACCATGTGGGATACACCACCAAGCTGAACAACGCCCTTGAGGGCAGCGATTTTGCCGATAAAAGCATTGAAGAACTACTCGGCGGTTTACACACCCTGCCGGCAAACCTTCAGACTGCCGTCAGGAATAACGGAGGCGGGCACTTCAACCACAGTCTATTTTGGGGAATCATGGGCCCGAATGCCGGCGGCGAGCCCGACGGCGCCCTCGCCAAGGCAATAGACCGGGACCTGGGGAGCTTCGATAATTTCGTCAAAGAGTTTTCAGCGGCGGCCGGAGGCCGATTCGGCAGCGGATGGGCATGGCTGGCATCGGATACCGGGGGAAAATTATCGGTGGTAAGCACGGCGAACCAGGACAACCCAATTACCGACGGCCTTCATCCGGTACTCGGCCTCGATGTGTGGGAGCACGCGTATTATCTGAAATATCAAAACAGGCGGCCTGATTACGTGCAGAGCTTCTTTAAACTTATCAACTGGAACAAGGTTAAAGAGCACTATGAAAAGCTGCTTTAACGGAGTAGTGCGAAGTTAGATCGTACACGGCGTCCGTTATCGGGCGCCGTTTTTTTATCCCGCTGACATGCGGGGTAAGGCCGTGCTACTATTTGCCGGCTTTCAGGAGTTGTTCATGGACCGTAAAAAAATACTGGCAGATTTTCCAATACTTTCTTCTTCAATGAGAGGCAAACCCTTTGTTTACCTCGATAGCGGGGCCACCAGTCTTACTCCCGAACCGGTTTTGGATGCCATGAACCGCTATCATCGGGAATACGGGGTTAACATACACCGGGGAATTTATGATTTTTCCGAAAGAGCCACCCGGGAGTATCACGAAGTACGGGTAAAAACAGCGGATTTTCTTTCAACGGGAACTGATAGACAGGTGCTATTCACCCACGGAAGCACGGAAGGCGCCAACCTCATCGCCTACTCCTGGGGACGGAAATTCCTCAAAGCCGGCGACGTTATACTCACCACGGAGTATGAACACCATTCATCCCTGGTTCCCTGGCACGCGGTGTGTGAAGCGACCGGGGCGACCATGGACTTTATTCCCATCGACCCAGACAGTCTCGAGCTCGACCTCGAATCATATAAAAAGAGCCTGGAACGGGGCGTTAAACTGCTGGTGATGAGCGGAATGTCCAATGTCACCGGTTATAAGCCTCCTCTAAAACAGATGATCACCCTGGCCAGGGAACACGGGGCGGTAACCGCCATCGACGGCGCCCAGCTGGTTAGCCATCATCCGGTGAATGTCGAAGATCTTGACCCGGATTTTGTATTTTTCTCCGCCCATAAGATGCTGGGTCCCGGCGGGGTCGGAGTGCTGGTCGGCAGAACTTCGCTTCTGGAAAGCATGGATCCGTTTATGTACGGCGGCGATATGATCCTCAAGGTGAGCAAGGACCACTCCACATACCATCCGCTTCCCGAGAAATTCGAAGCGGGAACCCCGAACATCGCCGGGGTCATCGGATTCGGAGCCGCGCTGGACTACCTCGCCGACATCGGAATGGAAGAAATAGAAAAACGGGAAGCCGAGCTCATCGAATACGCCTCAAAGAGCTTTTCCCAGCTGCCGGGGGTGCGCACCTACCTGCCGTCTAATCCCGCACTGCGGGGGGGAATTCTCAGCTTTAATGTCGACGGTTTGCACAGCCACGACCTTGGCGCGGTTCTCGACGCCCAGGGAATCGCCATTAGAACCGGTTTTCATTGCGCCATGCCGTTCATGGAATGGCTGGACGTCCCTGGCACCGCCAGGGCAAGTTTTTATTTTTACAACGACACTTCCGATATCGATTCGCTGGTCGAAGGGGTCAAAAAGGCCCGAGCCGTATTCGGAGTATAGGCGCATAAATGGACTTTAAAGCGATTATCGTCGACCATTATAAAAATCGCCGTTGGGAAGGGACCGTGGAACACGGCCTTCAGGGGGAAATGGTCAACCGCTCCTGCGGAGATCAACTCACGCTTTATCTTAAGATTGATAACGATGACCAGATCGCCGAAGCCCGCTACACCGGGCAGGGATGCTCTATCTGCATCGCCAGCGCCGACATCCTCTGCGGAGAAATACGCGGCAGACAGGTAACCGATGCCCGGGACATTGCGGAAAACTTCCTGACCCAGTTGCAAAACCGGCCCAGGGTCCAGCAGATTCACCCACGCGAAGCTGATGATTCGCTCACACAGACGGCGTCTGCTGATTTCCCGCTCCAATCCGACAGCAGCGGGAATCCCAATGCCCTCCCGGGTGATGTTCCGGCCCTCCTGTCCCTTCGGGAATTTCCCATGCGGCAAAAATGCGCGACCATGGGCTGGAAAATCCTTTTGGACATTACCGGCTGATATGGCCTAAGAACAGCGAAACCGTTATAGTGGGGCCAGACCACGAACATCACACACTCGAGGAGTTTGTTCATGTACAAACTGGTACTGATCCGGCACGGCGAAAGTGTCTGGAATAAGGAAAACCGTTTCACCGGATGGACCGATGTCGATCTGTCCGAAAAAGGCGTTGCCGAAGCCAAGGCCGGCGGCGAAGTTCTGAAAAAAGAAGGCTATACTTTTGATATCGCCTACAACTCGGTACTCCTGCGGGCGATAAAAACACTGAATATCGTTCTGGAAGAAATGGGGCTGCATTGGATTCCGGTGATAAAGAGCTGGCGCTTGAATGAGCGTCACTACGGAGCCCTGCAGGGCCTCAACAAGGCCGAGACCGCCGATAAACACGGTGAGGAGCAGGTAAAAATCTGGCGTCGGAGCTATGACGTTCCGCCTCCTGAGCTCAGCGTCGATGACGAGCGCTACCCGGGAAACGACCCCCGTTATGCCAATTTGAGCGACAAGGACCTTCCCAAGACCGAATGCCTCAAAGATACGGTTGACCGCTTCCTGCCGCTGTGGCACGAAGAAATTGCCCCTACCATTAAAAGTGGAAAAAAGGTGGTTATTGCGGCTCACGGCAACAGTCTGCGGGCCCTGGTCAAGTACCTCGACCAGATGAGCGAGGAAGAAATTCTCAAGCTCAATATTCCCACCGGAGTTCCCCTGGTGTACGAACTCGATGAGAACCTCAAGCCCATCAAGCATTATTACCTGGGCGATCAGGCGGCCATCGAGGCTGCAATGAGCGCCGTCGCAAACCAGGGAAAAAAAGCCTGATTGCATCTTTTGTCTACTCTCGGAAGTATGTTCCGAGCCAAGCTGACCGGACGGCGATCGACGCCGCCCGGTTTTTTTCAATAAGAACCCTATTCGCGGTTCAAGCATTTCCGGGAAACCAACCCCGCGAGGAGTACTATCCATGGCACAGCAACCCCGGGACGCCCAAAGGGCCATCCTGCTGTTTTCCTGCCCCGATACCCGGGGAATCGTCGCGCAGGTCAGCTATTTCATCAGCACCTATAACGGCAATATTCTCGACTCCCATCAGCACTCTGACGGGGAAACGAATACGTTTTTTATGAGGGTGGAGTGGGATCTTAGCGATTTCACCATCGAAAGCGACAAGATTGAACAGGCCTTTGAGCCCATAGCCCGAAAGTTTTCCATGGACTACCGGATAGAGTTCAGTTCCGCTGTCCATCGTATGGCCATATTTGTGAGCCAGTACGACCATTGCCTCTATGATCTCATCCTGCGAAACCGCGAGGGAGAGACCCATGCGGACATCCGCTGCGTCATCGGAAATCATCCCCAGATGGAGGAGATCGCCCGGATTTTTGACATTCCCTTTTACCATATTCCGGTGACTAAAAGCACCAAGTCCGAAGCCGAACAGAAACAGCGGGAAATTCTGGAGAAGGAGAATATCGACCTCATCGTGTTGGCCCGGTACATGCAAATCCTCAGCGACAGCTTTGTTGCCCACTACCCCGGTCAGATAATTAACATTCATCACTCCTTCCTTCCGGCTTTTGTGGGAGCCAAGCCTTATCATCAGGCATATCAGCGGGGAGTGAAGATCATCGGAGCCACGAGCCATTATGTCACTGCCGAACTGGACCAAGGTCCGATTATCGAACAGGACGTTGCGCGGATTAGCCACCGGGATTCGGTGAGCGATCTGGTGCGCACCGGCAAGAACCTGGAGAAGCTGGTATTAACCCGGGCTGTTGCCCTGCACCTGGAACACCGGGTTCTGGTCTACGGAAACAAAACAGTAGTATTCGCCTGATATCTATGATTTAATTCTAGTTGGGGGGCGCCGCGGTGAACACTGAAATCGAAATGAAGGCCTGGGTTGATGACTTCGACCTCATGGACAGCCGGCTGAGGGAATGCGGCGCGGAATTCAAGCGGGACTATTCGAAAAGCGACCGCTATCTCCATCAGTATCAGGATGGAGAATACACCCAGGAAGTGCGCATCCGCTTCGACGGAAGTGAAGCGGTGGTTACCCAAAAGCAAAAGACTGTTGAAAACGGTCTCGAGTCAAATGTGGAGCGGGAGTTCTCTGTTTCCCATGCAGAGAATTTTCTCCATCTGCTGGAAACTTCTGGCTACCGTTACTTCATTGACAAGGTCAAAATCGGTCGGGCATATATAATGGACGACTTTTTGATTGAACTGTCCCGGATTGAAGATTTAGGGGTGTTTATCGAAATCGAAAAGGTCTTCGAAGGCCCGGTTGCTCCTCAAATCGTAAAACAAACCGAGGCCCGCATCCGCAAATGTCTGGCAATCCTGGGCATATCCGATTCAGCGATAGAGCAGAAGGCCTATACACGAATGCTCGCTGAAAAACGGGGAGTTCGGCACCCCCTCTCAAAGCTGGGCTAAAATCTCATCGGCGGTCCGCTTGTGCTCCCTGGCGGCTTCAGACCAGCGGTAGAGCCTGCTATCCTCAAATTTACCTTTGGGCTTCCTGGGAGGGAGCTGTGAAAGGTTCAACAGCTTGCGGATCTCGTGATTGGCGACGGTGATCCTGTCGGTATTTCCCTGCCTCAGCACCGCATCATTCGGTGGTTCGGCCAGAGATTCGGTGAACCACAAGCCAGGATCAAGCTCCGGGCATTCAAGCCGCAGCCTGAATTCCAGCTGGAGGTGATGATCTTCTGCGACGCGGTTCTGCCGGGGGTATTGACTTGTATCCTGCGAACGCCCGGCTGCGGTGATTTCTTCCAATTCCCACTTAACAAGATCCCAGTCCTCAAAGTTCCGCCGGTTAAACGTCGCCAAATACTTGTAGATCTTCTCGGCCGACGCCATAAAGCGTTGGTCGTTGTCGATGATGCATTTGTTCTCCTCCAGGCGGGAATCCTGCCACTCCATAGACCAGATATCGGGATTCCGGCCGATTTGGGCGTGACCCACCGGCGGAATCGGCGAAAAGCTTTCCATTCTGTTAAAGATACTGTTCCTTCCAATGAAGTTCTGATGGGCCCAGGTATCGGCGTAGGTGTGAAGGGCAATTCCCACCCGGTAGGGATTTCTGCTTTTTAAGGCGGAAATCAGCAGTTCCTTTACCGGTGGAGAGTTCGGTCGCACCGCCAGCGGGTTATTTCGGCCATCCTTACGCGGGCTCTCGTCGGACTCACCGGAAGGAAAAAAATGAAAGGGTATCCAGACCTGATCTTCCTGGGTCTTGTCCCAGAAACCGAAGTGGTGGGTTGGAATTACCGTATAGACCGAGGCGCCGCAATCAACCTTGATGGGTATAAGGCTTCGGTCGACCAGCTGACACGAGAATGCGATGATCTCGGCGTCGTCCTGGGAGAACCCCCCTCGCAGGGCGAGGAGCTTTACGGCATAATAGTGGAAGATGGCGTTCACCCGTCAAATGTACCCACGGTGGAGTTGTTATGGAAGTATTTTCCCTGCCCGAGACCGTCAGCGGTCTTTTTTTTGATATAGATGGTACGCTTTATAATCACCGGGAATATGAGGAGCACCAGTATGCCGTCCTCTACGACGCTCTGGCTTTGAGCATTGGACGGCCGGTTGATTCCCTCCGGCTGGAAATTGAGACGTGGAGGGCCGATCAAACTCCCAAGCCTTCCCTGGGTACCGCATTTGCCCGCTGGGGGGCGGAGATCCCATTAAGCGTTACATGGCGAAGCCGCTATATTACCCCTGAAGACTACCTGCATCACGATCCGCAGTTGAGGAAAACCCTGGACAGTCTTCTCATCGGACCTGCGGACGGCCCGGCACGGGTCATGGTTGCTGTGACTAACAATCCGTCGGACGTCGGCTGGCGCACCCTCCGCTGCCTCGGGGTTGAGGACTGTTTTTCCGCCGTCGTCGGATTGGACAGTGCCGGGGGCTCCAAGCCGGATTCGCGACATTTCGACATTGCCCTGGAGCTCGCCGGAGTTGAGCCCGCCGAGGGCCTGTCGGTGGGGGACCGCTACGAAATTGATATCGTTCCGGCCCTAAAACGGGGAATGGGCGGCGTACTGGTCGGCAGCATGGAAGACGTGTATACTCTTTCGGATTTACTGTCCGGTATGCGGGCAGCCTGCGATGGGCCGTAAGGAGATGGAAAATGTCGACAATCAAATATAACTTCGAAAAACTGATAGAGATTTTTCATTCCGTCCTGTGCCGATCAAAAGCCCTCCGGGCGGACCAATGGATTTATCACCTGATAATCAACCCCGGCGCCGGAGGATTTAATTTTGAAGGCATCCGTCAAAGCTTGGGGCGCAGCGAGCCAAAAGGCATTCGCATCCTGGATGAAACCAGCCGGGCGGCCATAGCCGGTCTGGATCCTTTATACAGTGCCCAGACTGTCGATATCCGGCTTCACCTGTCGGCATATCCCGATCACGCCGGCCTTCTGGCAAAAAGCATCGCGACGGATTTTTATTCCGATGAGCGACGCCACATGATCATCAGTATCGGGGGGGACGGTACCCATAACGAAATTATGCAGGCCCTTCATACAGGTGTGAGCCAGTCAAAGTTGGCGCTTTGCCGGGTATTTCGCTTTCCCCTGGGCTCTGGCAACGACGGAGCCGATGCCTGGAAGCCGGAGGAAGCCTGGCAGCTGTTGATTGACGGTGCGGAACAGGGAAGGGCCGGGGCTTTGGAGATAAACAGCGCCGCTGGAGAGCAGTTTCACGCCTTTAATATTGCCAGCATCGGAGTTGACGCCCATATCGTCAAAGTGACTAATCAGCTTAAAGACCGGCTTCCCGGTGATTTTTACAAGGTGGCCGCAGACCTCTCGGTCCCCTTCTATCCCGGTTTGTATCAGGTGGGTACCGCCCGCCTTTCCGGTGTGGATTTTGACGGTGAGCAGTTGGAGCACAGTTTCCGGCTGGGGCTGATAGCATTCGGGGTGAGCGGGATTCGAACCTATGGTCACGGGTTGTGGATTCTCCCCGATCGGGAGAACATTTGCGCCATCGAACTGCGGAACCTTCTGACCAACATAAAAATGAAAAAGGAACTCTACCGCGCGAAACATGACCGATTGCCCTATGTTTCAATGTTCAGATCGGGAGACTTCACCTTTGAGTATGATTCTGCCATACCGATGGAACTGGACGGTGAAGTAAAAATGCTCTCGGCCGAGGATTTTCCCCTGTCCATACGGGTTATCGAGACGAATATACAGATGTACAGCGGAAAGGACCTGAGCGTCTATAAATCGTAGTAGTGATGCTGCTTCACAAATCCCCTGAAGCCCGCGTCCATGACCTTTGATTCGTAGTTCATGTAATTGTCCGGATAGTGCATCAAAAAGGTCTTCGCGCGGATTTCCTGATGAAGGGTGCACAGATCGTCAAAAAACGCGTGGACTCCTCCGGGAAAAAACTGCACGTCGTGAAAGATGTGTTCGATGGGGTAGGTTTCGGTGATGTTTTCAATCATTTCCCGGTCGAATCGGGTATCGCCGGTAAACAGAATCCGCTTATCGATGATCAGCCCGGTGCTATACGCGCTGCGCTTCCAGCTCGGGGCATTGTCGGGGTAATGCATGGTGCGAAACAGCACTACGTTGAACCCCTTCCAGTCAATCTCCCAGGCGTCACGGTTCAAACTGCGCAGGCTTTTGGGACGGGTAACGTTCCAGTAATCCCGGAAATTCAGGAAGCGGTTGCCCTTTGATTCATTCCAGGCAGCTCCGCCCTTGAGGCTGTCATTCCACAGCAGCTTTTCGTATTCCTTGGTGATGACGATATTCGGTTTGCGCTTGGTGACATAGCGGCCCATGAGCAGAACCTCTTCAAGTCCGCCAATGTGGTCCGCATGCGAATGGGTAATGATGAAGTTTTCTATGTCCGTTACCGGCCTGCCGAGTTTTGACATTGCCTCGGGAGTGCGTGTTCCGCAATCGAGCATTATGTGCTGATCGCCCTTTATGAGCAGGTAATTATTCTGATAATGCTTCTTAGTGAATGCACTGCCGGTCCCCACCGGAAACAGGCTGGTTTCTCCGTTATTCGTCAGGCTGAGATCAGATGTTAGTTCGCGTATGTTCAAAAACGAATCCTTCAAAAACAAGCTGCACAAAGATGTTTACCGGTGCGAATTGTATACCAGTATATGTTAAATTTATTCAATTACCCAATACTTACCGTACAGTATAACCCGAAAGCAATAAAATCCAAATAAAAACGCGTGGGTGAAAATATAGAAATTCCCAGAAGTTTTTGCAAATTTTTCGTAAGTGCCCCCAAAACAGCTGATCGAATCAACATAACTCTTTTGCCAGTAGTCTTCTATGACACGATTACCAGTTCATAGGAGATTAGCATGGCATTAATCCCTCGTTTCTGTCCGTACTCGGACTGTTCTCAGCATCATCGCGACAGAGAATCAAGCCGGTGCTGGTTTGTCCGAAACGGCCACTATCACTGCCGCCGCCTCGGTTCTTCCCAGCGCTATCGCTGCAAGCATTGCCGTCGATACTTCTGCGAAAGCGCGTTCCACCTCGATTATCGCGCACATCATCGCCTCGATTACCGGCGCATCTTCTCTTCAATCAACTCGGCCTCCGGCATTCGCGATATTGCCCGGGAGTTTTATGTCACCGACAAGGTCATTCTCAATCGGCTGAGCCGATTGTCCCGTCAGGCAATCGCTGCCATGGCCCAGTTATCGAATGATCATACAATCGATGAGGATATTGCCGTTGATGGGTTTGAAAGCTTTGTGTATAGCCAATACTGGCCGAGCAACTTCACTCTCGCGGTGGGTTCCGACAGCCAGGTTGTCTATGCGTGCGACTATGCGCAGATGCGGCGTAAAGGGCGGATGACCCCCGCACAAAAGCGCCGGCGCGATGAGCTCAATCGCCAGTATCCTATTGCAGGGGGACAAATTGCGCGATCTTTCCGGGATGTGATGAATACCATTCTTCCCCGATGGAAGGCTTATTCATCGAAGAGGCCATGCTATCTCTTGAGCGATGAAAAACTCGAATACCGCCGTGAGCTGTGCGCTCATCGGGACTGGGCGGCGTTGGAAAATGCAGGGCGGGTTATCCATCACCGAACCTCATCAAGGGTGGTCAGGACCACTGAGAACCCCCTGTTTCCGGTGAATTACCTGGACCGGGAGATACGAAAGGATCAATCCTGTCATGTCCGCCAGAGCGTGCAGTGGTCAAAATCGGTGAACAACAGCATGGAGCGGATGATGATTTACATCGCCTATCATAACCTGCTCAAGCCGTATCGGATAAACGGACGAAACGATATCAGCCATGGTGAGGTTGCGGGGTTTGACCGAAGGCGGGTACTCACGTTGACAAAAAGCATGTTTACACAGCGGGCCTTCGTTCATCATCTGGTGCTGGACATCAGCCAATGGAAGACCTGGCACCGGATCTGGAAGACGCCGGTGAGTGCGCTAAAGATCGACCTACCCGATTATGCGGTGGCCTGAGGGGCGGAAATCAGCTGTTTTGGGGGCATATCTGAAAGCGGTGCCCCCCCGCAAGAGTTTTCATTGTTCTATTACAAAAATTCTGCAAATCGGTTTTGTCCGAGTCATATCTCCGCCATCCACGTGGCATGAAAATGTCCTTCCAGGGGTGTCGCAATCACTTTGCACAGCCTCGTATTCGCGCTGTAGCCCCAAAAACGCGCTTACCCCTGTCTGGACAAACCCGCTAATGCAGGATCTTTGTAATGCTGTTCTTTCTGCAATATCCAAAATATTGCTTCTGCTAAGTGCCGTGCCACGGCGATTATTGCAACCTTATGATTACGTTTAGTACGAACTCTCTTGTAGAGTTTTACCGTATGTCGGTTCGCCCAATTTCTTTGATTAAGACAGGTTACATTAGCTGCTTCAGTAAGTGCCCACTTCAAGTATCGATTACATGCTTTCGATGTTCGACCATAATGAGTTTTACCTCCGCTCGAGTGAACGCGCGGCGTTGTACCACAGTATGATGCAAAATGTTCAGCGGTCTTAAAGCGATGTATGTCTCCAATTTCATGCACAATGACTGCGCTGAGAATAAATCCGATCCCGGGAATGGATTTCACCAACTTCATTTCAGCATTTTCATCAAACGCTTCATGCATTCGTTGTTCGCAGTCGGTGATAGATTGCTTAATAAACGCGAGATTATCGAGCTTGAGTTTCATCATGGTGCGGGTATGCTCGGGGAGTTTTGGCATTACCTTCTTCATGGCTTCTGTACCTGCTTTTCCGAACAGATCGCTCACATCATTGAATCGAAACCCATATTTCTCGAACCCGGCATGAATTTGGTTCTTTTCACGTATCAACTCCTGAACGAACTGCATCCGGGTTCGATAGAGTTCTCGTTTATCACGCAATTCTCCTGGTGGAATCCACACAGTAGGCAGTGTGCCTGCTTTTTGAAGTTTATTGAGACCTTCAGCATCGAGTTTGTCAGTTTTGTTAAACATGGCCATCATCAATTTTGACTTACCGGCATGTACCAGCAAGGGGTTCATGCCGGCCTCCTCAATCTCATCCACAATCCAGTACCAACTTCCGATCGTTTCAAGTGCGACTTCCTGTCCCGGCTCAAATTGTTGGAGAAAATCACGAATACACCCGTGAGAATGTTCTATGCGCTGTGAGGATTTCCTTCCATTTTCGTCCTCAATTGCAGCCACGGTATACCGTTTATGGCTGTCGAGGGATATAATAGTATTACTCATTTGGTTGTCCTCCTCCGGTATTTAATATAGACCCTGACTGGCAGGATCTCGGGGGAGGCACCGCTTTCATACCATCACTTTCTGATTTCTTCCCCGTTGGCGGCGCTCTTCAACCCGTGATAGCATCGCTTTATGTCTACTAAATCCGAAAGCGGCGCCGAGGCCCCGCAGATCGAAGAATTCATTCAAAAGCGCGAGCGGCTCAATGATATTGTGTTGGAGCAGGGGACTCTGGTCACCAAACGCTTTATCAATCTGGACGGTCAGGGATACAAGGCCGGTGCGCTTGATGAGAAAACAAAGGAACTCATGGGCCTGGTTGCCTCATTGGTTTTGCGATGCAACGATTGCATCTTGTATCACATTCTGCAGGCTAAAAAATGCGGAGTGACCCGGGAAGAGTTTACCGAGGCTTGTGATATCGCCCTCATCGTCGGGGGTTCCATCGTGATTCCTCATCTGAGGGAGGCCTATGGTCATTGGGAGTCGCTGGAGAGCGATGACGCATAGGGTTCCAGGCGGATCTTTCTTACCAAGGGCTCGAGGCCGTTAGCTTTTATCTCCAAGAGGTTTTCCAGGAGAAAGCCAATGCGCCCGGCGGGAAAGCCCTTCTGCTTAAACCAAAGTATATAGGCTTCGGGCAGGTCGACAAGGTATCTGCCGGCGTACTTTCCAAAGGGCATTTTCATCGTGGCCAGATCTATGAGGATTTTTCTCTCATCCGTATCATTCATGAGGTACAATAGTAGCACAGGAGCGCAACTTGGCAATAACTCGCGATCTTCAGTTCTATAAGTTCAGCATGTACGGCTTTCTGAAGAATCTTCGTTTCTTCGATCCCTTTCTCCTATTATTTTTTCTCGAGAAAGGGATGAGCTATAGCCAGATCGGTATGCTCTACGCTATCCGACACGCTGGCATTCAGGTCCTGGAAATTCCCAGCGGGGTCGTAGCGGATTTGCTGGGACGCCGTAGGGCCATGGTTGGAAGTTTTCTGTCCTATATCATCAGCTTTGTGCTCTACTTTTTTGGAGACGGGTTTTGGTTTTTGGCATTGGCGACGGTTTTGTTCGCGGCCGGTGAAGCCTTTCGCTCGGGAACACACAAGGCCATGATACTCGAGTACCTGCAAATCAACGGCTGGGAAGATCAGAAAAGCGAGTATTACGGACATACCCGAAGCTGGTCCCAAATGGGAAGCGCTTTGTCTTCGCTGATTGCCGGAGCTCTGGTGTTTTGGAGGGGAAGCTATGCTCCGGTTTTTCTGTTCACCCTCATACCCTATGTGCTGGAATTAGGCCTGATGATGTCTTACCCCCGCGCCTTGGACGGAGCTCGGACTAACGAGAGGCAAAAACACGGTGTCGGTCTCAGGTCCCTTTTCGACGGCATGAAGGCAATTGCCGCCGATATTCGAACGGTGGTCCTTCAGCCCGGTGGAGCGAGGATTATGGGAAATCTTGCCCTGCACAGCGCTGTATATAAATCTTTTAAGGACTACCTACAGCCCGTCCTCCAGAATTTAGCCCTGGTACTGCCGGTGTTTTTGAGCCTCAATGAAACGAGGAGAATTTCCCTACTCAGCGCTGGAATTTATTTTGTTTTGTACATTTTTACATCTATCTCATCCCGTCACGCAGGTGCTTTCATCGAGCGTCTCGGCGGGGAAAAGAAAAGCCTCAACATTATTATGCTGGCCGGTTGCCTGCTGGCCCTGCTCTCCGGAGGGTTTTTGGGCTTATCCTTGGCCCCGGCAGCGGTGACAGTGTTGATTCTCATTATGATTCTCGAGAATATCCGCAAACCCGCAGTTGTTGGCTTTACATCCTCCCTTGGAGCCGATGAAGGCATGGCCACACTGTTGTCAGGGGTAGGGCAGCTCGAATCGCTGTTCGCCGCGCTTTTGGGCCTTATCCTCGGTTTTGCTGCTGATCTCCTGGGACTTGGGGGAGGTCTCATGCTCACCGGCGGACTCGTGCTACTTGCGGCAGGTTTCCTGATAATCCCCTGGAACTTCGGGGATTAACTCGGGTATCCGCAAAAAAGTTCAAAAAATTTGTGCAAAGACCGCCGCACCAATTAGAATTGAATACATAGTACATACCAAAACCTCGAAAAACCGTACCACAGGGGGGATTTATGAAACTTCGCTCAAAATTAATGCTGGGGTTCGGTGCTCTGCTCGCATTATTTGCCGCTGCCGTCGCCATCTCTCTATTTGCCCTTGCCAACGCCGCCCAGGGGTTTACCCAGTACCGCGGGCTTGCCCGGGACACTAACCTGGCCGGCAGAGTGCAGGCGAACATCCTGCTCTCCCGGATGCATGTGAAAAACTTTATTATCAGTCATGATCCGGATGAAGAAGATCTCTATGCAGATTATTACCAGAGAATGCTGGGCTATCTCCAAACAGCTCAACAAGAGATCATTGATCCTGAACGGGCTGCCCTGGTCGATGACATATCAGCAAATGTGGAGCGATACAACACCAATTTCGGCGAGGCGGTGGTTCACACCCAGAACATAGACAATGCTGTTATCACCATCCTCGATGTGGTCGGTCCGCAAATTGAGAGGAATCTCACGGCGATACTCAACTCTGCCCGGGCTGACGGGGACACTGAAGCAGTGTATCACGCAGCACAGGCCACCCGCTCACTCTTGTTGGCCCGTCTGTATGTGTTCAAGTACTTAAAAGAAAATCTTGCCAGCCATGTAGACCGGGTGCGCCGGGAATTCAGTGATATGGACGGTCATTTGGAAAACCTCGACGGGGAGTTGGAGAATGCCCAGCGTCGGGAGCTGTTCTCCCGGGTGGTTGGGGAGGAACAGCGCTACCTCTCAACCTTCCTTTATGTGGTTAGTGAAACTGAAGAGCTCAACGATCTAATTGACAATCAGCTCGATGTAATCGGTCCTCGAATCGCAGATGAGGCGGAGAGTGTTAAGTTATCAGTGATGGCGGACCAGAATGAGCTTGGACCCATCCTTCAGCGAAATAATCAGCAGTCCGTCATTCTCATTCTCATCGTGTCCGGCGTTTCCTTGATCATGGTAGTCATTATCACCTTCTGGACCACCAACTCGGTTCTTCGTCAGCTCGGAGCCGATCCGGGGATTATCGAGACGGTTATGAAAAAAGTCGCTGTGGGAGACCTAAGAATTATCGCCGAAGATTTTGAGTTGCGCAGAATTGAGGGGGTGTTTGAATCGGTGATGGATATGGTCGCCTCTCTTGTAGAGAAGGCTGATAACCTTCAGACCGTGGCAGACGGGGACTTATCCGTCCGCGTGCAAGTCCTTGGGGAACAGGATATGTTGGGAAACAGCCTGCAGAAAATGAAGGTCTCGTTAAACGAGCTTTTGAGTCAGGTCGCCGGGGCTGTTACCCAGGTCAATGCGGGAGCCGAGCAGATCAGTCTCTCCAGCCAGGACTTGAGCCAGGGAGCCACCGAGCAGGCTGCGAGCATCGAAGAAATAACCAGCGCTATTACGGAAATAAACAGTATGTCCCGGCAAAATGCCGAGGGTTCAAAAACTGCCCATGGCTTGGCCAGGACAGCAATGGACAACGCCAATGAGGGCCGGGTGCGTATGGACGAACTTACCGGCATCATGACCAAAATCAACGCATCGGCGGATGAAATCAACAAGGTCGTTAAGATTATCGATGACATCGCCTTCCAGATCAATCTGCTAGCCCTAAACGCGAACGTCGAAGCTGCCCGGGCGGGTAAGTACGGCAAGGGTTTTGCGGTGGTTGCCGAAGAGGTACGCAACCTCGCCGTGCGCAGCGCCCAGGCCGTCAAGGAAACTACAAAGATGGTGGAAGAGACGGTGAGCAATATTGCCATGGGGGACCGGGCTTCAAAGGATACCAACGAGCAGCTCAATGCCATAGTCGAGGGAACCGGTAAGGTCGCCGACTTGCTGAGCGAGATTTCCTCCTCCAGTGCAGAACAGGCTCAAGGAATTGATCAGGTAAATACCGGCCTCGATCAGATTGACCAGACAACCCAGGCAAACACCGCCAGCGCCGAACAAAGCGCTGCAGCCAGCGAAGAATTGGCGGGTCAGGCTCAACAGCTCACCGCTCTTATCGCCCAGTTCACCCTTGATGAAAGCCTCATTGCCGAACAACGCCTGCTCCCGGGTCCCCGGGGATCAGGCGCAGTAAAGACGTCTACTGCCGGTCAATTCCGGGCTGGGGACCCAAAGGCGGCAAGTACCGTAAAAACCGCCAACCCTGTCCCGACTGAAAGCCGGAAGGGTCCCGCAGCGGGTACACACAAAAAGACCGGCCAGGCATGGGATAACGATAAATCATTCACCCAGGGGCGTCCCTCGGAAACCCTCAACCCCGCAGAAACCATTGTGCTCGACGAGGATTTCGAGGATTTCTAAGGACTCAGGCTGTGCAATACCGTCCGGTGTGCCGGGCGTCAGTCTTAGAAGGGCGGTAGTCTTAGAAGGGCGGTAGTCTTAGAGAGGTGGTAGTCTTAGAGAGGTGGTAGTCTTGGAGGCGAAATAAGAAGCTGCCAGGCATAGTAAGCGAAATGTAAAGCTCAGAAATATCAGCCTATTTTGAAATGGAATTCCGTTCTGCCTATGGTAATAAGATCGGTGCTGTAAAGCCTTACGTAACTGCCGGGCTCGATTGCCTCGCCGTTAACCCTGACGCCGTTGGTGCTGTCCTGATCGCAGATGAAGTAGGCTTCCTTGATTTTTTGCACTACGGCATGCTGGCGGGAGGCCAGGGTGTCCTCCAGGACGATGTCGCAGTCCTTTGACCGGCCGATGGTGATGCTGTCGGTTATCTGGGTCTTTCGCCGTCCGTGGTGCAGGTACACCGTTTCGCTGTGCCGAATCTTGCCCAGACGCTCGCCCAGATTACTGTTTCCCGCAATGGTGTCGTGTTTTGCCATGGCGTCCCCTCCCAATGACCTCCAGTATACCAGCAGGCTAATGTGGGGCCAACAAGGAAATACCAGAAGTTTTTCTTTTGCTGCTTATGCCAATGGGCCGGACAGGGTAGAATGGTCCCCGGAGGGAGACCCATGGAAGCCGCCAAGGAATATATCAGCTGCCCCAATTGCGGGACAACAATAGACGTCAATGATCTGTTATATCACCAACTCGAGGAGCAAATCGAAGCTAAGCACGCGCAACAGCTTCGCCAACAGCGATCAGCCCTGTCAGAGCTCGAACAGACCGTCAAGCGCCGGGAGCAGGAGCTGATTGCCCAGCAGAAAGAAAGCAGTCAGGCAATCGAGATGGCCGTTCAGGAGCAGGTTGCAAAAATCCGGGAGCAAACCCGGAGTGAGGCCAAACGAGCTGCCGCCGATGAGCAGGCCCAGGTTGTCCAGGAACTGCAAAAGGAACTGCAGGAAAAGATGGAGCGCCTCAAGGTTCTCAATAAAACCCGGGCCGAACTTGAGCGGGTGAAAAGGGAAAAAGACGGGCTCCGGGAAGAACTGGAACTTGAAAGTCAGCAAAAGTTCAGCGAGGCCATGAAGCTCGAACGGGAAAAAATCCAGCGCAGCGAGGCGGAAAAAAACGAGTTAAAAATCAAAGAAAAGCAGCAACTGGTTGATGACCTGAGCAAAAAACTTCAGGAAGCCCAGAGGAAGGCCGAGCAGGGTTCGATGCAAAGTCAGGGCGAGGTGCAGGAGCTGGCCATCGAAGAGTGGCTCGTTGAACAGTTTCCCATGGACCGCATAGAGGAAATTAAGAAAGGAGCCCAGGGTGCTGACTGTCTGCAAATCGTGAATACCCGGGCCCATGAGAACTGCGGGAGCATTTACTACGAGAGCAAAAGAACAAAGGCCTTTCAGCCTTCCTGGGTAGAGAAATTCAAGGCAGATATTCGGGAGAAATCAGCAGGCATCGGCGTATTGGTCACCAGCGCCATGCCGGCGGACTTGGACCGCATGGGCTTGTACCAGGGAATTTGGGTCTGCAGCTATGAGGAGTTCAAGGGACTTGCCGCGGTCCTCAGGCAGAGCATTATCGCGATTTACGAGGCCGGACAGACCCAGGTCAACAAGGGCGGGAAGATGGAGATGCTTTACGACTTTCTCACGGGCAATGAGTTCCGGCAGCAGGTTGAGGCCATAGTCGAGGGCTTCACTCAGATGAAAAGCGATCTCGAATCGGAAAAACGGGCGATGAATGCCCAATGGAAAAAACGGGAAAAGCAGTTGGAAAAGGTTATTCTCAACACGACGTACATGTACTCATCAGTAAAGGGAATTGCCGGATCGGCCATCGGCGACATGCCCCTGCTCGAACTTCCCGGTGGAGAAGATGAGTAGGACGTCGGCATAAAAAACCGGGAGACCCTTGCGGATCTCCCGGCCGATGATTGTATGTGGGTCAGTTATTGTTACGGTCTAAAGCCGTAAACCGTCGCATCCCAGGGGAGAACATAGATTTCTCCGCCTTGAGCGCTAAAGCTGCGGTTGACCCCATCCCATGTTCCGTTCGAATTGGTGAAACAAAACATAAATGACTGGGGAGCGTCGGGAATGCTGATCTGCCACCAGTGAGCGCCGTTGATAAATCCTTCGTAGCTCATGGGCAGTGTGCCGCTTAATCCGTCCCAGGCATGCAAGCTATAGCTGGTTGCCGACTCGAATTCCGCATATCGGATAATCAGATCGGCGGTGCCGCCTCCGGAAACTTTTACCGCTTCAATGGCCTTGCTTTGATCGTCGAAGCTGATGCGATACTCTCCCGCTCCTTCGGTAATCAGATAGTCCTGTGCCGGATATGCCTCTGTCCAGTTATTATACCGGGTAATTTTAAAACGCGGATTGCTGCCTGAAAAGGTTTGCGTGGTTTCCCAAAGGCCCGTATCGGCATTTCTGATCATAGCTGTGGTGCCCCATCCGTTGGGAGTTCCCCGGAAAAAGGCCTGGTCCCAGCCGCTTGGACCGCCGGATTGCCCGCTGGGAACCCAAATGGACCATCCGGTGGATTCGCTGATATTTACCGGAAAGTCCGCGTATCCGTTTGCATCGGTGGTGACCGTGCCGTCTACATTGCCGGTGTAATCGTAGAAAACCGTATTGGGCTGATGGGAGTTGATTCTGAAACTGTCCTGGTATCCCCAGTCCCGGCCGGAGATCAGCATGACCATCCCGCTGCCGGGAACCGAATCCAGGCCTTCTCTCACATAGGTGTATACCGCTTCGGTATTCGCCGCCTGCTCATGACCCGCTCCGTATGCGAAATAACGGCGCGCGCTGATGAGCGTGTCCAGGGTAGGCGCCATGCCGAACTCTTCATAGTCCCGGGCGAAAACCACCGGAGTGCCCTGTTCCCGCATCAGGATGTATGCGTACGCCTGATTTTTGTAGTTGATTACCTGGGGCGTGCCGTATGGATTTCCCGCCCGGCTGGTATCGTGATTATCGACGAAGGTTACAGCCTGGGATGCCTTGGCGCTGTTTACCAGGCCTCCCCACCAGCGCATATCCTTCGAGCCGCTTGAAAGATTGACAAAATCATCCCGCAGGCTGAAATCGAAGACCGTCATATGTCCGGTACCTACGTGATCCAGGTATCCGCCGAGGTCGCCAACCCAGGCCTCGCCGACAAAGAATACATCCTGGGCTGTGGCCGCTTGAACGTGATTTACCCAGTCCCTGGTAAAATCCGAATCAACATGAGCGATGGCGTCCATCCGAAAGCCGTCAAATCCCACATCATTGATAATCCATTCGCCCCAGGCCTTCATTTCATCGACCACTTCCGGCCGATTGTGATCCACGTCGTTGCCCATAAGATAGGGCCAGTGGAAGTTGTTGCCCCAGTACTTCCCGGGGAAGAGCCGTCCGTCGATACCGTTAAACGCTGTCCAGTCCCATTCGAAGTCATGATACAGGCCGCCCCAGGCTTCGGGGGTGTAGTACACGTCCCGGCCGTGTAAGTCGAAGTTGGTCCATACATCTCCGAAACCCTGGATGAACTGGCGTGAGTCGGCGCCCATCCGGTGATTGAATACTACGTCGTAATAGGCATCAATGCCCATGCCGTCCAGGGCTGCCAGCGCGGACTGAAGCTCGCTTCGGGTTCCATACCTGGTGGCGATGGTTCCCTTCTGGTTGAATTCACCCAGGTCCCAAAAATCGTACACGTCGTAGCCGACGCTGAATGTGCCGGAAAAACCCTTTGCCGCCGGCGGCAGCCACATGGCGTTGATGCCGGCCTCGGCCAGAGGCGCCGCCATGGCGGCAAGCTCAGTCCACAGCCCCGGGTAGGCGTCCCAATAGAATGCCTGATAAACCGTTCGGTTCACCAGTGCATCGGGAACCGCCGGAAGGTTGGAACTGATAGCCCTGGAAGCCGGCTCTAGTTCCGGCTGGTAAAGCGGAAGCGCGCTGTTGCTGCAGGACATTGCAAACGACAGCAGTAAAAGGCTTGCCGTGAAGACAATCGCGAATCTGAAAATTCTACGATATCTGGTATTCATTTCTGTACCCCCTTGAAGATTCCCGGAAAACCGGGTGGAAAGGTTTCCAGTTTAAAAATCGGTCCCCAAAACCGAACTGGATTCAGGTTATTGTACTATGGAACTGGATATTCGCAAGGAAAATGAAAAAAAATACCAGATGGGCGAATATAAATACAGAATAACAAAAATCTATATTTACACCATCAAATGCTGCTATCGGGGGCGGGTACCGTCAGTTGCCTCTGCAGTGCGGGGATCTTCGGGCCAATAATGCTTGGGATACCGGCCGCGCAGCTCTTTCCGCACCTCCGCATAGGTAGTGGACCAAAAACTCTCAAGATCGCCGGTTATTTGAACCGGACGTCGGGCAGGGGAGAGCAATTCAATTTCAAGCGGCTGCCCGGCTACCATCGGGCTATTTTCCATACCGAACAGTTGCTGAATTCTCGCCGATAACACCACCTTGCCGTCCCGGTATTCCAGCTGCCGCCGGCTACCAGAGGGCAGAGTAAAATACTTCGGCGCCAGACGGTCGACGGATGCCGCCAGATTCCAGGGCAGAAGTGAGCGAAGCACCTCACTTACCGGTATCCGCTGTAAGCAATCTGCAGAGGGCCTGGGGGAGATAAATGCCGGCAGCCAGCGCTTGGCCGAGGCTGTGAGTGATTCATCGCTAAGTTCAGGCCAGTCTGCACCAAGGCGCAGGTGAAGAACAGCAAGGCGGCTTTGCAAATTTCGGTCTTCATTTGTCCAAGGCAGTATTCCGACTCCGCGGGCCTTTACCAAGGCGATTATCGCCGCCTGGGGATCGCGTAATTCGCCGAACTTCACTGGCCGTGAACCGATTTCGATTGAGCGGTAGGTCCTGACTTCCCGTGCCAACAGCTTCCCGGAGTCATCGGCGCTGAGCTCGATTCTCGTCATGGCTCCGTCGCGTATTTCGCGCGCTATTTCGTCGTCGGGGAAGGCTGCGGCCAGGAATATCCGTCCTCCCCGTAAGCTGCGCTTAATTTCCGCAGCCAAAATCCATTGGGGCTGGAAGCGCCGCTCGCCTTCATGAATGGCATACGTGCTGCCCCCGGCCAGCTGATACTGGCCCTCGCCCAGGTGTCGGGCAATTCTGTCGGGAAAGGCCCATGAGAGGATAGCCGCCGGAGAAGGTGAACCGTTATTCACCGGCCTGGAGTCAGGGCCTGAAGCATGGTTGAAGTTGTTTTTCCCGGCAGCCTGGCGGAACATGGCCTGTATTCCCCGGACGTCATGGTCAATGCGGTGAAGGATACTTCGGCGTACCATGCCGCTGGAAAGGCTTTGAGCCTGAAGCCTGACCTCAATATCCGCACCGAACTGGCCGGCCGCCTCCCGGGTAAGAGGGTCGCCGTTTTCCAATAGCGCCGCAAGACGAGCGGCGGTATCACGGGCTGCCGGAATATCAGAGGCCTGAATAACCATGGCCGAGAGCCGTGGATGCAGGGGGAGCCCGGCCATTAACCGTCCCCTCCCGGTAATCCGGTCCCGGTCATCCAGCGCTCCCAGGGAAATCAACAGCTGCCGGGCATCTTCCCAGTTCCGCGGATCCGGCGTATCGGGCCACAGGTATTGGCCTGCTTCAATGCTGCCCCAGAATGCCAGCGCCAAAAGCAGGGAGCCGAGGTCTTCGCTGAGGATTTCCGGAGTCCGTCGGCTGTCCAGCACCTCCTGTTCATCCCAGAGGCGGATAACGGTCCCCGGCCCGAGACGGCCAGCCCGGCCGGCCCGCTGCTGTGCCGATGCGCGGCTAATCCTTTCGGTATTCATTCTGGTGAGTCCGATGGCCGGATCATAGCGGGGGCTGCGCTGGAGCCCTGAATCGACCACAACCGTTACGCCTTCGATGGTCAGGCTGGTTTCGGCGACATTTGTCGCCAGTACGATTTTGCGCATACCCGTTTCCGGCGGATGTATTGCCCTGTTTTGCTCCCTTGTGCTCAAGCGGCCGTAAAGGGGCAGGATAAGCAGTCGGGAGTCATCGTTCACCGTTCGCAAATATTCTGCCGCCCGTTCTATTTCACCCTCGCCGGGGAGAAAGACCAGGCAGCTGTCAGAGCAATCCGGCGAGCCGACCGCATGTATTGCCTGCATGGCTGCGTGTTTCCACAGCTGACGGTCTTTTGGACATGGCGCATAGGCGGTGGACACGGGAAACATCCGTCCTTCGGCAGTAATCAGCGGCAGATCCAGTTTGCCGACCAGGTCGTCATCGATGGTGGCGGACATTATGATAAGACGCAGGTCGGCACGGAGGGCCTCGACGCTCTGACGGATCATTGCGTGGTTGGCGTCGCTTAAAAGGCTTCTCTCGTGAAACTCATCGAGGATGACCGCAGCGCAGTCCACAAGCTCGGGATCCTCCAGCAGTTTGCGCTGGAGCACCCCCTCGGTGACAATGAGAATGTCGGGCGAGCCGGGAACACGGGAATCACCCCGGGTAATATATCCGATGCGGCAGGTCCCCCGGCTTAATTCGACGATGCGGTCATACAAGGCGCGGACGGCGGCCCGTCGGGGCTGGGTGAGAATTATGGTTTTCCCTCTACGCCAGTCAGCGTCGTGAAGCATAAAAGGGACCAGTGTCGATTTACCCGAACCGGCGGGAGCCCGGATGATGGCTCCAGCTATGGATGACCGGGTATCTTCCAGGGTCTCCCGCAGCCGCGTTCCGATACTCCGAACGGGATAGTCCGGGAGGTCGATCACAGCCGAAATCCCCGTACCCGGTTGTGTGAAAACAGAATACGCATATTCTTTACCGCCCTGCGGATTCCGGTTTCCAAGTTTATCGGCAGCTTGTGCGCGGGAACCCAGAGAGTCTGGCATAATACCTCGCCCATGCGGACAGTGATTTGCGGCGGGCAGTCGGTAAAAATATGGAGCCCTGCAATAGAGGGGCGAAGCGAAAAGAGGGAGGGCGGGCTGAGGAGGGTAAAATCACCTGGTGCTGGAGCGGGTTTTTGGCTGTCAGACCCGGCACATGCGATATTTTCCCTCCAGTATCGGGATGCATTTTCCAGAATACTCGTTGAACCGGTGCCGGCGGTACTCCCGGGCAGTGAGTAATACCCAGCCTCATCATCCTGAGCGGAATTAGGCGCCCCGGATGAAGATTTTTTCTCTCGCACAAGGAGAACCTGTACGTTTCTGGATATATCGTAACAGCTTATGAGAAGCCGTACGTCATTGGTAAAGAACATGATTCTCAGCATACCCCGACCATAAAAAAACTTCGAGTAATATATCCGGGATATTTGATCGGGACATAACGAGATTTTATATTTACCCGGACAGCATACGCCGGCAAGACAAGGAGGGGGACATCGCACTACATGAGCTCGTAAACCATCTTTGTTCCCAAGCGGCGGAATACGGGGGAAGCTGGAACATTGACCGCCTTCGCGTACTGGATCTGTTGGGTATCGATATCCGGGATGTCTACGTCAAGCTGGAGCGCAGTGCCAATCCTCTGATTCGCAGTGAGAGTGCCGGCTTCTCCAGCGATGGCCCCGGGGTGCTGGTGAGTTTCCTGGAAATCATAGGAATCACCGAAGCTCCCGATGCGTTCTCCCAGTCAGGTTTGTGGATATCGATAGATCAGCAGTTCGAACTGGTCCAGAGCCTGGTCAGCATTATTCGACACTCGGTGGATGAACATCGCATAGACTGCTCGAATGCCTGTGCCATGTTCGATCACTTTGGCAATCTCCCCCGGACTCTTGAGACATACATCGATGAATACTTCCCGCTGAAGAAGTTTCTCGACCCGGTCCTGGAGGCACTCGATGAGCGCTGGCCCGAGGTCGATATGAATTTTGCCGAAGGCGCTTTACGTGCCCTGGCTTATGAGCTACTCAAAAGGGGAACCGTGCCGTTTTTTCGGCTGCTTGAGCCCGTGGCAGATAAGCTCAGACGCTGCCTGATTGAGAACGATCGCATACCTGAACAGAACGACCGGGGCCATGAGAAAACCAGCGCGGCCCATACCGGCTTGTCCGAGGTCGATACGGCGTTGAGCGCGTTGGGATTTTCCCCCGCAGAGCGTCCCGACACTTCTGCCGTTAAACGGCGTTACAAGGAACTGATGAAGCGCTACCACCCGGATGTGAATCCCCGGGGTCTTGAGCGTTCAAAACAGATCAATCAGGCCCTGGGCATACTGCTCAGCATATTACGACAGCGGAATTAGGCCCTGTTACCCGCGCTAATATTGAGCCGATTTCGTTATGACCGAGCGCCGCTGCTTGTTGGCCGCTGTCCGATGTTGGATGCCGGGCCGGCTGTGGCTTACTCCAGCTCAAATCCGTAGAGCCAGGCGAGAACGTGAGGAAACCGGTCTCTCCAGGCTGCCTCATTGTGGCCTGCGCCTGGATCGATCACCAGCTGCAGATCAGTCACGCCGTAGGCCGACAGCAGGTCGGCCATCTCCCGGGTGTTCTCCACATTCTCGCCGCCCTCGCCGCTGCCCATATCCAGATAAAAACGCAGTCCTGAGATGGCTGAGGGGCTTTGCTGGTAATCTCGGAGGATCGCCCGGTCATCAACCCAGATGGACGGGCTCATGGCGATGATGCTTTCAAACTCGCCTGCGAAAATGAGCACCGAGTAAAGGGATATCAGGCCTCCCAGGCTGCTGCCGGCCAGTGAACTGTTTTCAGCCCCCGGAAGAATCCGGAACTCCCGTTCCGCCCATGGCTTAACGCTCATGACCACATCGATGAGATACGGGATTGCCGTGGTTTCCATTCCGTTGAATGATGCGGCATAGGGGCTGTACTCGGAAACCCGGCGTTCCCCTCCGTTGGCGATTCCGACAACGATGGCGCCGTCAAATAAGCCCTTCGCCACCAGACCGTCGATGGTTTCATCCACCATCCACTCCCCGGAGTAGGCCAGATCCCGGTAAAATAGATTTTGACCGTCGTGCATGTAAATAACCGGGTAAAATTTGTCCGTCTCATAGTATCCGGGAGGGGTGTATACCCAGATGTCCCGTACAGTGCCCAACTCCGGCATGGGGAAATCGTCTATGAAGCGTACTTCACCGGGGTTTGCCCGCCCGGTGCCTTCCAGTTCTTCCATGAAGCTGGGCTCGGGTCTCTGACCCGGCGGGGGCGGCGGCAGGGGAGTGGTTACGCAGGATGCGACCAGGAGAATAGCGCTGAAAATCAGCACAATTAGTAACGTTGTGTTGTGCTTCACAGAATACCATCCTTTCTGCAGGCGTGAAATTGTACCATAAACCCAGCCTGATGCAAGTTCTCACCACTGATTTATTCTGTTTGTACCCGGACAAAATAATGTCTATTCTTACATTATGAAGGGCACACCAGGCCGCTGGCCAATGCCCGGCCTGACCTGGCGGGTATTCCTTGCAATGACCATTCTGTTAGTAATCATGCTCGCCCTCGTCATAGGGCAAACCTACTCTGCATATCTACGGGCCCGCAGCATATACGCTGAGCGATTCGCCGTGGATCACACGCGCCTTATGACATCCGGACTTGAGGTAAAAATCAACGGCGACCTCCTGCTTTCACAAACCCTCGCCCTTTCTCAGATAACCCGTCAATATTTCTCCGGAAATGGTGATGAAGAACTCCGCCGCCTCTTTATCTCCGAAAGCGAAAAAGTCCGGGAGCTCAGTCCCGGCAAGCGCCTTTTTTACGCACGCCTGGCTGGCGGGGAAGTGGTGATTAATGAACCGGGACTCGATCTTTCCCATGAGCCGCGGTATTTTCTCGATCCACTGAATCCCGGCGATCGCTGGTTTTTTAGACTCATCGAAGATCAGGATGAAGAATATGAGCTGAATATTGATACCAATCGAGTGCTATCAAGCAGCAATATCTGGATAAATGTGCCGGTTGAGGGGGAGGGAACAAGACTCGGCGTACTGGGAACCGCATTCCCTCTGGCAGATTTTACTGAGACCTTTTCCGAAACCGAGGTTCCCGGGCTCATTCCCATGGTCGTTAATAATGATGCGGTGATCATCGCTCATCCGGACTCCCGCATTGTCCAGCACAATGCCGACGTAGAACTGGCTTCCGAACGCATTCTCCTCAGCGATATTCTACAGACTCCCGACAGCCTCGGGGTGAAGATAGAAACCCTTCGCAGGAGTCCCGGAGAGATTCTTATGACAAACGGAACCTCGAACGACGGTGCGTTTGTCCTTGCGATGAGTTACATGGAAGAACTGCGGTGGTTTTTGATTTCCATGGTTATTCTCAATGAGGTGCCGCTGCCAATCGGCCGGTTGGCAACCCAACTGGTACTTGTGTACAGCGCGTTTCTCCTGGTCTTCTATGCGGTAATCTCGATAATTATCAACCGCCTCGTGCTGCGGCCCTTATCAATTCTTCAGAATTTGGCTCTGAGGGCCGCAGACGGCGAGTATCATCTCAAGATTCCCGACGACCTCAACGACGAAATCGGCAAGCTCGCGCAGTCATTCAGCAGTTTGCTGGCAAAGATCAGGGCTCACACTGGAAGTCTCGAACAGACCATCCACAAACGAGAACGGGAGTTGCGCCGGGTCCAGGAACATCTGGTGGAAAACCGCCAGGCGATAACCATTGGAAATCTCATTATGGGCATGTCGCAGAAAATCAACACTCCCCTGGGCAATGCCTTAACATCGGCCGACAGTGTGAAACAAGGCCTGACGGACATCAGGAAGGCATTCGACGATCAGACGATGACCCGTTCGTACTTCGAGCAAAAACTGACAAATGCCGGCAGGCTCACGGAAATAGTCCTCAGCGACGTTCGTCAAATTATCGACTTCATGGATGTCCTCAAGACCGTCCGTCTGGATATGGATAATAGCCGGGTCGTTCCGGTAAACCTATATTCCAGCATCTACACCCTGCTTGAAACCCTGGTATCATCCATGCCTGAACGAAAAATTGCCCGGTCAATTACTATCGACGGGAATGCAGAAATACAGACCATCGACGATGCGCTGACGGAAATGATAAATATCCTGTTGACCGGCATTCTCCTGAACTCCGAGCAGGACCGGGAGTTAAACCTGAGCATATCCCTAAATGAAACCGCCACTTCCGAGCAGTACGAACTGGTGATTACTGATAACCGCCAAGCCATGAGCGCCGAGGACATTCAGCAGGCCCTTAACCCCCTCAGTTACTCAGGCGTCCAAAATCTTGACAGCGGGAGTTTCTCCATCCAGTTGTTCAGGGCAAACCTCATCCTCAAAGCAGTGCTTCAAGGCAGTATGGACATTCAGACTGCGGCGAAGGACGGCAACGTGATCCGCATCACATTGCCAAAAAAGATCAGTAAAATACCGCGCTGAAAGACGTAAAATGACCGGGAGTCGGTTTTAATCAGTCAGCCGATCCGTAACGGTAAAATCAAAATCACAGATATCATCCCCGGAGGCAATGGTCTGCGGGCGCTTCATGCTGATCAACGGCTGGCGTTCCTTGAAGAATGCCCCGTCGGCCGCGCAAAACGCGGCGGCCAGTTCAGGGTGCCCGAGTACATGGCAGAGCTCGACGAATCGGCAACGGGTAACCAGGTAGCGCAGCCGGGGGTATTGCACCTTGTCCAGTACATAATCGGTATTGGGAAAACGGTCCACCATGGAGATGACCCTTTGCCTGAGCTCCCCCTGGGGTCGGGAAAAGAAATCCGGATCCATTGGCGGAATGCTGTCGCTCAGAAAGCGCATTGCCGAGTGATATATGATCCCCCGGATTGCCTCCAGGGCCTCTTGTTGCGGAAGGCGGCGGAGCAGTTGGCGGTACATAAGCACAGCGTCGCCGATGAGCGCCCTGGACTGTCTGTCTTTCCTGTTCTTCGGGCGAGGAAGCTTCCGCCACGGTCGGCCGAGAATCGATTGAAGGATCATGGAAAGCACGACGGGAATCCACAAGCCCGCGGATATTGCGCTCTTCCCCATGGCCTTCAAGGCGGCCAAGCGGATGCGTATCCATCGGGATGCCGATGTGAGCCGCCGCCGGTCGCCGACCCGGTCCATATTGAGCTGACCGAGCAGGACGGAAAAAAGACCCAGGGTCATAATAATAGAAGACGCCAGGGTGAGGGCGTCCAGGGCGAAATCCCAGCCTCCGGCCCTTGATGCCTGCCGGATTCCCGTGATGAACAGTCGGAGTTGGAATGCCGAACCGTAGGCCGCCCCCTGAATAACAAGCAGAAGGGCGAGGCGGCGAAAGCCGAGAAAACTCATTACCACAATGGGTATTGCCACCGAGAGAGCCTGGTATGTCTGCACCAGCCGCGGCCGTGCGAAAACCCTTCGCGCCAAAACAGCGCCGTCCAAAAGACCGTAATCCATGACGGCGAGAATCATCCCGACGAAAAACAGCAGGTTGATGTAGGCCAGGGTTCCGGCCCGGCGCTCAAGCGGCGGAGCCATGACAGCTTCTCCGATGTGCGGCCTGCTAAATCTCTGCATCAGCTCAAGAATAAAGCCGGTATTCATGTAGGCGAGCATTACAAACCAGCCTGCGTCGACCCAGGATATCTGAAGGAAGGCCAATACCTGCGCCCATCCCGAACCCTGGAGAAGGCGGATTCCCCGGGAGAGCATAAACAGTTCAATGACGCTATTGGCGGCCCCGGCCAGATGGAACAGGCCAAGAGCCTTCCAGCGACCCCGGCGTATCAGGAGAATGTGCATGAGAACGACCAGCACTGTGGTTCCCACAAGTCCGTCGTAGCTGATAAGGCGGTTCATTTCTATGACATTCATACTCAGATTCTATCAGCAGGTCTTGTATGCTGGCAAAGCCAAATCAGCGTTGATGAACTAATTACTTGATATTTTTCCAGCGGCCTTTTGCTCCTTTCGCCGGCGGACTATTCTCCGGTTTACCGCCTCCATCAGGTAAATGCTGAGAAGGATGGACAGGTTGGCCAGAATTATTTCTCCAATATACAGATCGGAGGTGAGGGTGGAGTTGAGTACGCCTAAAATTATCGAAACAAAGAGGTAGGTCATTTCCTTCATCGCGATTGGGCGGGTTCTGTAACGGAGAACCGACAATACGGCAAATATTCCGAAGGCAAAGGCAGTATTCATCTGAACCTTGCTGAGAAAACTGGCGGTAAAAAAAATGACCACATTAAACACCACAAAGCTGAAAAAACTCGTGCGCCGACGGCTGTGACGGAAAAAAATGAGAAACACCAGAACGGAAATTGCCGCGGCGTTGATTCCAAGACGCTGTAAGAGGGTGAGTATGTAGGGGTCGCTGTAAAAGCTGTTCATAGGGTACAAGCTCTCCTTATGTATTGTCGGGCATAAATCGTCGGTAGAGCGATGCCGGCCGCGCCCGGGCAGTCGTCCCAGGTTTTCCGCGCTGGATTGGCGGATCTCTGACCAGTGGAAGTCAGTCGGCGCCTGGCAGGTCGGGGTATTCCCGGGCAAGGTCTTCCCTGGCGCTTTCGATGCGGGTCTGGAAAAAGTTCACCCCCCCGTCATCCCCGCCGAAACCGAGACGGTAGTGGCGGTAGCGCGACCAGTCGGCGGTCCGGTCGGATATCTCCACATTGTCCCCAGTATCGTTTTCCACAAAGGGGAGTACGGCGTCTATCCAGGAAGTGCTGCGGTCAAGCAGGGACTCCGGCTGGTATAGTGCGTCCGGGCCGTCGATCAGCTCATAAAGAAGCTCGGCATAGCGCCTTTGAAACTCGGGCACCTGGAGGACCCGCTGGATGAGGGGCCTCGAGCCCTCTTCGACACCCTCCGGCTGGAAAACATCGACGGTTCCCGGGTCTGCCATCACCGAGGTTCCGAAACTGTTGTCCAGATCGTAGGGAATAAAATGCCACCGGTTTTCTTCATCATTGTACAGGTAGTAATTGTTCTGGTTGAGCCAGTAATCGTCCCAGCTGCCTATCATAATGCCCAGGGCGCTGGCCCTCAGCAGGGATTCCAGTTCGAGGTGGCGCCGGGCCCAGGCAGGGAACTGTTCATCGTTAACGGTATTCAACTGCCCGATAAACTCGCTGAATTCTGCAGCCGCCCGTTCCAGTTCATCTTTGTTGGTTTTTAGGTCGTACGGGAATGATATGCCGCTGTCAGGATCTTCAAGGCCCATTTTGGAACGGGGCGAATCTTCAACCAGCGGGGAGGGCCACAGACACTTCCACAAATCGCCGTCATCGTTTCGCCCGAACCGGTCCATAAGCAGCTCCTTTTCAAAAGCTTCCATGAGCTGATACACCCCGTGGTATGATATTCGCTCATCTCCCGATATCAATATATAGAGTCTGACATGGGTGCTCCGTTGAACCGTCTCAACGCCGAAATCCCGCATGAGGCTCAAAGCGAGCCGCTCGCGCACATAACTGGGGTCGCCGTTTGCCCGTTTGAGAATAAGACTCTCCTGCCCGAAAAACTGCCGGTCTTGCTGGTAATCGATTTTTATCCGGTAATGAGCCTGGTTGAATTGGGGGTTAAGCGGGTCGTGGAATCGCGACTGCTCGGGACGGACCCTGCTGAATGTGTTGCCCCGCAGGCGCAGCCCCGCATTCTCCACACGCCATGACGAGTCACCTGAACGGAAGTACATGTCCCCTTGGACGTAGCGTTCGTTCATGGGGTTTTGGTCATAGTACGCGAGAAGATCGTTCCACTGATCAACATCGATTACCAAAAGAATGTCCCGCAGCTCGCCCGGATCAGTAAAGCCGCCGGTCTGAAACAGGAAGTCCGATGGAGCGTTCATAAGCTCGTCTGCAGAGCCCGGCGAAGCGCCGAGGAAGCTCCGGACCATTTCCCCAACCTCAGGGCGTTCATCGGCGTCGGTGAATCCCGTACGGGAAGCGCAGCCGGCAGAAAGATAGAGCATTGCGATAAAAATCATGTATCCCGTCAGCCTGCGGCCAGTCATAGCTTCTGCTCCTGCATGTATTGCACCCATAGTATTATGAAACCACATCGTCAGCAACAAGGCGTTCTCCCTTAACAGCGGGACTAATCGGAAGTAGTATGCAAAACAGGAGGCCCGCCCTTTCTCACATTCGGGTAAAAGCGCGGGCTGTGCAGCTTTATGGATATTTCCCTGATTCTCTATTAGGCTTATGGGGAGAGGTACGCCATGGATGCCACCGCCTTAGTCAAATATCCCGCAGGAGCTATCCTTTTCGCCGAAGGCGATGAATCGCGGGATCTGTATATAATACGATCGGGAAGCGTGCAGATCTTTAAAACCCAAAGCGGGAAAAATATCCCCATAGCCCGGCTGGGACCCGGCTCCATGCTGGGTGAAATGGCTTTTATCTCGGCCCTGCCCAGGTCAGCCTCGGCAAAGGCGGAAGAGGAAGTGACGGTGAGCCGCATTTCCATCGATGTTCTCGCCAGCGATGCGTTCAGCGTTAATGAATGGGCAGTCAATATAGCCCGGGTCATTGCCGACAGGATTAGGCGTACCACCGACCTGATTTCCGATTACAAAACCCATATCCCGGAAAACAGCGACGGCGGCGACGAACGCATGGAGAACCCCGACGACTTCTCGTTAAAAGACGACATCGTCGAGAAGCGCGGCCATTTGCGATTAAAAGGCTATTTCAACGGCACCCACCTCAACCGGATGAAGGAATCATTGCGAAGCTTGTCGGTAAAGGGATGCACCCGGGTTGTCATCGACTTTGCCGAGGTTCCCGATGTTGACAAGCAGGTGCTGGATTTTCTCCATCAGCTATCCGGTGACCACCTTTTCTATAACATGGAAATATCCATCGTAAATGTTCAGCTTATCAGAAGCAAAATCCTCTCCATCGAGGGAATAGAAAAACTGGTTTACAAGGCCCAGCTTCCCCTCAAGCGGGTCGCACAGCACGATTACCTGATCCGTCAGGACGAGCCCGGTGGGGATATGTATGTGGTTAAAACCGGCGCCATGAAAATTACCCGGACTGTGGACGACCGGGAAATCGTTCTCGGTCACGTTGAAGCCGGTGGGGTGATTGGTGAAATGAACCTCATCGATAATGGGATACGTTCGGCAAACGTCATCGCCGAGCATGTCACCGTGGTCTACCAGGTAAGCGTCGACGAGTTTTACAAGAACACCTACAATATCCCCCGCTGGTTTATGGAGATGATCAGGGTGCTGGTATTCAGGCTCCGCCAGACCAACGAGATGCTCGAACGGGCAGTGCGCCGTCAATACCGCGAGGAGCCCCAATCGGAAGTTCACGTGGACAATCCGATTTCGGTGTATATCGATACCGCAAGGCCCGGTCATATTGCCGTGTCGGGACACTTGGTGAGGGCAAACCTGGAGTATCTCTCGGGAATCGTCAATCTGCTGATAAAAAAAGGCAATCAGGTAATCAGCATCGAAATCGATGCCTGCAAATCCATCGACTACCCGTGCATTCGATACCTCCTCCAACTGTTCGTCTATTTGCAAAAACGCGGCGGGGTTCTGCAGATCCCCGGCGCCAAGAAGGAAGTCCTCCTGCTATTCAAACAGTATGATATAGATCTGCCCGAGGTCTCTAAATGATGGGAAAGCTCTGATGGGTTGGGCTTACTGCTTACTGTAGAATCGGTATCCGAATGAAATGGGGAGGGCGATCCAATACCTGGGCAGCAGGCTGGTGCCGCCGGCTACTATTTGCCAGTATTCCACAGCTATGCCGGCATACAATCTTTGCTTTTCAAATAAGTAGTACCGTAAACCTGCCGTCGCACCTAAATATGCGCTAGAAAAAGCGGATTGGAGCAGATGGGCGTCTGTTAATATCCCCGCCCCAACCAGCTGGCTGAGCCTTCTGTTTGGTAAGAAGGTGTAAGACGCTTCTAAGGCTATAGTCGTGGCGGGTCCGGGATTCGCGCTCCCAATGACGGCTATATTCTTAGCTTGATAGCTAAGGGCAAATCCTAATGTGCCCATGATGTCCTGCTCAGGGCCAAATCGGTCATCGAATAGAATAGTCAACCCGCTGCCCTCAAGGCCAAGCGAATATTCCGCATGTATGTAAGCAGTACTAAAAAGGACGATAAAAAAAAGTGACACCGGAGCGACTCTGCGTTTCATAATTATTCTCCCGATGGAATTCACCGCTCATGCGGATAGCGCACGCCGATTTGGGAACGGATTTCATCCATGACGTTCATGACCGCTATTGTCGAAGACATGGGCCATGTGTCGCTTTCGGTTTTTCCCTCAGCGATGCAGGCTTCAGCCTCCGCCGCCTGGTATTGCATTCCGCGGCCGGAGATTTTTTCATCATAGCGCTCAATAAGATTGCCGGCGGTATCGAAGTGGTTGACCGCCGTCTGGTTGTACCAGGTTTTTTCCAGCTCCAGCCGACCGGCTTCTCCCGCGACCATCGCCCGGTTTGAACCGGCCACTTGGCTTCCGCAGTGGAGCACTGCCTGGGCTCCGCCGTGGTAGCTCAGGGTCATAGCCGTCGAGATGTCAGTGCCAAAATCGCTGAGTTCCGCCTGGGCCATGATCTTTTTCGGACTGCCGAAGAGCATATGGGCAAAGGAGAGGGTATACACCCCCAGATCCAAAAGCGCTCCGCCCCCCAGCTCCGGCTCGTACAGCCTGGCGGCCCGCTCGTAGGGTATATGCTGATTATGCCCCGCCATGGCGACAAGCGGCGTACCAATGGCGCCCGATCGAATCTTCTCCAAGACCCATTTCATGGAGGGAAGGAATCGGCTCCACATGGCTTCCATGATAAACAACCCCCGATTGGCCGCCTGTTCTTTGAGGCTTTGAGCCTGAGCTGCATCGAGGGTAAAGGCCTTCTCCACCAGCACGTGTTTACCGTTATCAAGGGCAAGGGAGGCATGTTCGTAGTGATGCGAATGGGGGGTGGCGACATAAATGATGTCGACCTCGCTAGAGGCGCAAAGTTCCTCATAGCTTCCAAAACTGTGGGGAATGGAATACTGGGCGCAGAAGTTTTCCGATTTTTCCTTGCTGCGGGAACCCACGGCGCGCACCGATCTACCGCTTGCCATGAGGTCGCGGGTCTGCATATGGGCAATGCCCCCGGTGGCCAGGATGCCCCATCTGATTTTTGTGCTCATACCGGTAATTCTACACGTTCGGTGGACCGAATAGCCAGAGAAAATCAGGAATCTATTGAGAACAGTTCAACCTTTTGGCTGACCCCTTTGAGGGAATGTCCACCGATGGAAATAAGGGTGCGCTCTCCCGCGTATCGCCGGGCGGTTTCGGGCCCCAGAATAACGTATCTCCCCAGTTCTTTTCCCGCGGCCTCCATTCTCTGGGCCAGGTTTACCGCATCACCAATAACCGTGTACTCCCGCCGGTCCGCTGAACCGATGCTGCCGGCCAGCACATCACCGCTGTTCACCCCGATTCGTGTCTCAAGGCGAACCCCGGCGAAATCCCGGGTACTGGCAATTTTGCTGATTTCCCATGCGGCGTCCACCGCCCGGCTCGGGTGAAGGGGGTCATCGAGGGGAGCTCCGAACACCGCCATGACCGCGTCGCCGATGTACTTGTTTACGCTTCCCCCGTGCCTGGCGATTACATCCACGATGGTTGAGAAGTATTCGTTGAGAATGGCAACTATGTTCTCCGGGGCACGCCCCTCGGAGAGCCGGGTATACCCGGCGATGTCGGTGAACATGACGGTGACGTTTCGAATGCTTCCCGTCTCCGCCGCGTCCTGTTGGCGCATCAGCAGCTCGGCGACATCCGGTGAAACATACCTGCCGAAAAGGCGGCTAATTTGATCCTTTTCTGCCAAGCCCCGGCTCATGGAGTTCATGGCCCGGCTAAGCAGCCCCAGTTCATCGGCGGTGCGGATGGGAATGCGGTGCTGGTATTCCCCCTGCTCGATCTTTCCGGCGGCAACTTCCATGGACCGCAGAGGGAAAACCAGGCCACCGTGAAACAACAGGCCGATGATCACCGAAGCCAAAAAGAGTATGGCGCCGAGAATGAGATACCCGGTCACCGGCGCGGCAATGCCGGCTTCGGTGAGTTTGATGCTGTGTATGTAGAGGGTATAGGTATAAAAGTAGATACTGAATCCCGCGGTTCCTGCAAGCAGAATAAAAATCCGGCTCTTGAGGGAGAGCGAAAAGATCCTGGCCTCCCTGTGAATGTCGGGTTCAGGGCCGGCAAGTGCGGGAACAAGATAGCTGCGGTTGAGATAGTCCATTATATAAAAGCCGAGAATATTGAGGAAAAAAGCGATAAACAGGGTAAAGCCCAGGGAAATAAAAAAATCCGATGCGCTATAGGTCAAACCGAGGTAGGCAAAGGCATATATGTTTACCAAAAAAGCCACGAACCAGCCGAGGGTGATAAATATGGAGACAAAAAAGGGGGAGTCGAAAAGGTAGAAATTCCGCCGTTCTTCGCTGGTGTTTTTTATCACATACATCATTCGCAATACAAAAATAACGATTAATGGGAGGGTAACCGCGAAGGGAATAATCCGGGTAAGGGTAACCGGATCGATTCCGTGTACCAAAAGGTTTTCGCCGGTTTCGATCATGGAGTACAGCGGGTCGACCTGCCCGAACCACAGGGCGTCGGCCACCGGGCTGATTAAAAAAAACGCCACGGGGTTTAGTCCCGAGGGCACCAGAAAGTAAATAAGCCACAAAAGGGCTATACGCTGGTTCCACCCTCGTCCATTTATCTTGTCCAAACTGGATTTGTCATGTGCGCTCATACGTGTACTCACTTGTCCGTGGGATTAGCTCCTTCCACGCCCGGCACCCCAGGGTGGTTTTTTATCGGCACTGTCATGCTAATCGTGAGACCGCGGGGGAGGCGGGGCTCTGCGCTTATTGTGCCGGATAACTCATAGGAGACAATATTAAACACATTGTACAATCCGACGCCGAAGTGTCCAAGGTTCCGTTTTGTTGTGTAAAAGGGATCAAAAAAGTTGCGCACCGCCTCGGGGCTGATGAGCATTCCGTTATCATGATATTCAATCCTGAGGACTCCATCGGCCAGGGATACGTCGATTTCAATCTGATAGTCCTCTCTCCCCGCGGTAAAGCCGTATTCGAATGAATTGATCATCAGGCACTCGAAAATCTCTGTCCAGAGGGAAGCCGCCGAATGAATGGTAATGGTATCAGGTAGGCGCAAGGCCACCGGTTGGTCATTGAACTGCGATCTGATTTGGATAAATACCGTTTCTATCAGTGCGTTAAGATTCAAGTCACCGCTGGTAGGTACGCTTTCAGAGCGGGTTGCGGTTTTTAATGCATTGACCAACCGTTCAGTTCTCCCGATGCTCGATAGTATGAGGTCGGTATTATCCTTCATGCGCCCCAGCGCGGCATAAAACTTTTCCTGTGTCAGTTCTTTGGAGGCGATGGCGTCATGCAGCCCATCGATGAGGTTGAGAATGGTCGTCGCCAGGGTGATTTGGTTTCCCAGAGGCGTGTTAATTTCATGGGCGACGGTGGAAATCATTTTCCCCAGGGATGCGAGCCGTTGAGTTGCCATGAGTTTGCGTTCGGCCTCATGCAGGTCAGCGAAGCTCCGCTCCAATTCTTCAGTCCTCCGCCGCACCTTCTGCTCAAGCTCCCGGTTGAGCTCAGTTATTTCCCGCTCAATGGCAACCCGGTGGGTAATATCCCGCAACATCAACACAAAAAACCGCCGCCTATCAAGGGTAATCTCGGTCAGACGATATTCAATCGTGCTTTCTGAATCCCCGGGGCTGATAACGTGAAATTCCTTTTGTTCTTTTTTGAGGGGAAAAACCAGCTCGGGAAACAGGTCAGCAAATGGCTTTCCCATCATGGCAGGCTCTGCAGCAGGATAATACCGGCTAACCCGGGCATTGATGTAGGTGAGAATATAGTCGGCATCAAAAATACAGATTCCTTCGGGGATTCGATCGATGATCTTTTGAAACTGCAGCAGCTCCATGTTCGTTTTGCGCAGGCTGGGGTAGTAATTTTTCCGTATGCTCGATTCACCGAGACCCATTATTTTGGACAGGTCGCGGTTCACGGGGTCCGGATTATCGGCTGAAGGCGATTTCATACAGCTCCCGGATTTCTTCAGATCCCGGTTCTCGGGGATTGGTAATGGTACAGGCGTCATTGAGGGCATTTTCGCTCAAAATCCCAAGCTCTGCTTCGGAGAGGGAAATATCCTGAGGGGGGACATGGTCCCTCAGGTTATCAATAAAATTGCTCAAGCCCTCAATGAACCCGAGGTCGCCGAACAGGCTGCCGATCTTTTCATAGCGCTCGCTGCAGTGCGGATAATTGTATCTGCACACCGCCAAAAGCAGGGCCTCATTGCATTCGCCGTGGGGGTGATTGAGCAAACCGCCCAGGGCATGGGCCATGGAGTGAACGAGTCCTAAACTGGCGTTGGAAAACGCAAGGCCGGCGTGCAATGAGGCATTCATCAGTTCATAGCGATGAGAGGTATCGGAAATATGGGCTATTGCCATTGGCAGTTTTTCAGCAACTATCCTAATTGACTCCAGAGCATGAATGTCGGTAATGGGTGAGCTCGCCTTTGATACGTAGGCTTCGATACTGTGAGTCAGGGTATCCATAGAAATGGCGTACAACTGACGCGTGCTCAAACTGTCCAGGGTCTTTGGATCGACCAGGGCGACATCGGGAACCGCCGCCTTGGAGACAATGGCGATTTTCCTCCGCTCATTCTCATCGGTAATAATCGCGAATTGGCTCACGTCCGCCGAGCTGCCGCAGGTGGTGGGAATGCACACCAGGGGGGGCATGGGCGCGTCTATTTTGTCTATGCCCTCATAGTCCAAAATATGTCCGCCGTTACTGGCGATAATGCCGATGCCCTTGGCAGCGTCGATTACCGACCCTCCGCCGATGGCCACAATGATATCCGAGTCCGACCTGCGATATGCCTCGACCCCTGCGTGAACCTGCCCGGTTGTGGGGTTCGGCAGCACCCGGGAGTACACTGCCACCTGCAATCCGCTAGCGGTCAATAGTTCTTCTATTTCTCCGGCCCAACCGAGTTTGAGAAGCTGTTCATCGGTTACCAAGAGTACCCGCTCGCCGCCGAGGTTTGATGCATAGCGCCCCGCCAGGAGCCTGGAATCGATGCCGCTGACGATCTCGGGCGCAAGGAATTTTCTCATATCATGCATACACGCATCACCCTCGTTCAAACCGATAGGTAACCAATGTGGGTTGCCCTTTTCATGGCTGTTTGTGAAAACCGGTACTGTTATAAGTATATGCAATTCCATCAGGTTTGCGAGTCAAATGCCCGAAGCATTTTTATCTGCCGGGTATTGCCGCCTGTTTTTGCCGCCGGGTTTAGCCGCCGGGTTTAGCCGCCGGGTTTAGCCGCCCGGTTTTGCCATCAGGCTCAGCTGTCAAGTTGGCCACCCGTCTCGTCTGACGACGGATCAGCCTCATCCTCCAGGATGAAGCTGTCCAACTCCCTATCGAGCTGATCGCCGATTTACATGAGGCCTTTTGAAAGGTTTTCCAGCTGGGACATGGATTCGCGGATGCTCTTCATGCCGGAAGATATCTCTTCAATTGAGCCCCTGGTCTCGGCAGAAAGCCGGGCTGAGGTGGTCATTGATTCGGCGATTCCCGAAACGGAATTCTTCATTTTGTCGGCCGATGACTCTACCAGACCGGCGAAATCGCTTAAGCCACCTACCGATGTCAAAACTTGCCGGGTTACCCCTGAAAGGTCCATGCCGGCTTCCCGAATTGCCTTGAAGGCCGATTGCACCTGGGAGACTACCGCCAGGATGCCGACGAAGGCTTCGCGGGTGTGGGCGCTGGACTCCCTGGTTCCCTCTATCTTGACCTTGATGCTCTTCAGGCGCTGGGAGATCCTCTTTGAACTGCCAGATGACGCCTCTGCAAGTTTTCGGATTTCATCGGCGACTACGCTGAATCCCCGCCCGGCTTCACCGGCGTGGGCTGCCTCGATGGCGGCGTTCATCGCCAACAGGTTCGTCTGATTGGCCAGTCCCTGAATAAATGCCGCCATCTCATTGATATCATCAAGAACCTCGCTGATGCCCTCTATTTCCGTCATGGTTACGGAAAAACGGCCTTCGCCTTCAGCTGTTTTTTCTGCCAGGTTTGCGGTGATTTTAGTGCTCGAATCGGTCAGCTCAGTCACTTCGGATATCCGGTCTACCATGGCTTTGCGGCATCGACGGCGCCATTCGCGCTTGCGCTCTGCCGGGTCAGTTCATCACCGAGGCTGTTGAGTTCACGGGCAACAGTGCTTGTGGTTTCCGCGGTTTGACTGATATGCGTATCCATCTGGATGATCTTTTGAACCATCGATTGGCTGTTCGCTGCAATTTCTACGCTGGCGCTGCTGGTATCCGAAACCGCAGAACCCAAATCTTCCCGCAACAGGTGGCTTGAGTTTCTCGTATCTGCAATGTTCCTAAAACTGCCCGCAAGGGACCGGGTAAAGGTATCGAGCTGGGCTGACAGCCTGCCGATTTCGTCTGTGCCCTCCTGAGGAAATCGGACGCGCAGATCATTTGTCGACAGGGTGTGAATGCCGCCCAGCAGCTGAAAATCTGAGCGCTGAGCCGTCGGATTGTGAACCCGATAATGATTACCGTAAGGAGGATCATCACATTCACCACGCCGATGGATATCAGATTGCTTCTGCGGGAAATGTTCTCGACCCGGTCTTGAATAATGCGCCGCTGATTCCCGAGGTTGTTCAACGAGGTCACGAGGATGTCGTCGAGAGTTATGCTCGAGCGTTGAAACTGGGCGACGGCGAACAGGAAGGGGTTGAACGCCGGATTGTCTCGAAGGACGAGACTGGTGTATCCCAAATACAGGCTGTCGAACTGCCGTCCGCCGGGCAAATCACTAAAGCGAGTGACGACTTCATTGTACGAAGCCTCGAATCGGGGATAGGTCGAGTCAAGAAGATTGGCCAGGTTTTGGATATTGCCCAAGGCCTCTTCAATGTTTTGGTCAAGGCCCGGCAGGATGCGCAGATTTTGAAGCTCTGCGAATCCCGCATCGAGGTCTTCTTTTGCGGCGATGAGATTCGGCTGTCCTTCATCGATTGGGCGGTAATCGAGGCTGGAGGCGCTTGCCCGCATGAGCGCCAGGGACTACTCCAGCTCCGAGAGAAGCGCAGCTTCGGTTTCAATGCGGGCAAGGCGGTTTTGGGTCAGGAGCAAGAGGCCAACGGAAAAGATCTGGGAGATAATAAAAATGACGGTTATGCTATACAGCCTGGCCTTGAAACTCATCGGCTCTCCTCGTTTAGGGGCTCTGTTTCACATTATCCGTGTCGCCATACTTGTTCCGGAATGGAAGGTCAGCAAAGATTTCACTCACAAAGTAAAATTTAGTCTGTTTCCATCGGTTTTACAAATTTGATGCGGGTCACAATCTTTGTATGACGGCGGGTTTACCGCGGATTTGCTGTCATTGGTTTTGGCTTGATGAAGCACTTCCGGAGGTATGGCTGATGCTATTGACTGCATCGCGCGGATGTTCGCGGAAGGGCAGGAGCAGCATTATTTAATACATCCGCGTTCATCCGCGAGAACCCGCGGCGAGATTTCAAAGAAAGTTATAGAGCGTCGCGATGGTGACGATGGTGGTAAAGCCCAGCCCGAACATCCACATCAGCTGGTTAAAGCGTTTGTCGGTAGAACTTTGGTTCTCCTCGAAGCGCTTGTCTACAGCCTCGAAGCGTTTGTCTACAGCCTCGAAGCGCTTGTCTACAGCCTCGAAGCGCTTGTCTACAGCCTCGAAGCGCTTGTCCAAATACTGGATAAGGTCATCGAAGCGTTTATCACTGGCTTCAAAGCGTTTGTCCATGTGGTGAAGTGTTTGGTCGAAGCGCCGGTCCATTTCTTCAAAACGCAATGAATGTTCGCGCAACTGGCTCTTTATTTCGTTGGACTCGGCAAGCAATTCCTGGTGGCGTTTGTCCAGGATTTCCTGTCGGCGCTGGGCTTCTTCTTTTTTCTCCATGGCATTGGTGAGAAGGACGAAGCCCTGGTGGAGGCTGTCCCGGTCACCTGTGGAGCGCCAGTTTTCGAGTTGGTTTTCTACGATTGGAAGGATATCCGACATTTCCATCTCCTTATAAAAATAGCCTGTTTGTACTGGTATTACAAGATTTTGCAGGCTGGTGCTTCGAAAGGAAGGAGGTTGGTTTACCGCGGATCGGTCTCGGGTGGTGTCGACCCGGGCATGGTTCTGCCGGTGGCCTCGGGAGGATTGCGTGCTGCATTGCGCGGATGTTCGCGGAGAGGCTAGGAATAACTAATCCTTACATCCGTGTTCATCTGCGAAAATCCGCGGTGAACTCCATCCAATGGCATTACAGGAAAATCCGCAGTTAAATATCAAAGAAAATTATAGAGCGTCGCGATGGTGACGATTGTGGTAAAGCCCATGCCAAACATCCACATGAGCTGGTTGAATCTTTTGTCGGTAGAGCTTTGATTTTCCTCAAAGCGCTTGTCCATATGATGGATGAGGTCATCGAAACGTTTATCACTGGCTTCGAATCGTTTGTCCATGGCTTCGAAGCGCTTGTCCATGTGATGAAGGGTTTCGTCAAAACGCCGGTCCATCTCTTCGAAACGTATTGAGTGTTCGCGAAGCTGGCTTTTTATTTCGTTGGACTCGGCTAAGAGTTCCTGATGGCGCTTATCGAGGATTTCCTGTCTGCGCTGCGCTTCTTCTTTTTTCTCCATGGCATTGGTGAGAAGGACAAAGCCCTGGTGGAGGCTGTTCCGGTCGCCTGTGGATCGCCAGTTTTCGAGTTGGTTTTCTACGATTGGAAGGATATCGGACATTTCCATCTCCTTAATAAAATAGCCTGTTTGTACTGGTATTACAAGATTTTGCAGGCTGGTGCTTCGATTAGGAGGGGCGGGTTTACCGCGGATTTGCTGTCATTGGTTTTGGCTTGATGGGGGGCTTTCGGAGTTATTTGTGACGCCATTGGTTTATTCGCGCAGATGTTCGCGGAGAGGCTGGAAATAACTCATCCTTACATCCGTGTTCATCCGCGAAAATCCGCGGTGAAATCCATCCAATGGCATTACAGGAAAATACGCGGTGAAAATTCAAAGAAAGTTATAGAGCGTCGCGATGGTGACGATGGTGGTAAAGCCCAGGCCAAACATCCACATCAGCTGAGTAAATCGTTTGTCTGTAGAATTTTTATTATCTTCGAGGCGCTTGTCCATATGATAGATGAGGTCGTCGAAGCGTTTATCACTGGCTTCGAATCGTTGGTCCATGTGGCGGAGGGTTTCGTCGAACCTCCGGTCCATTTCCTGAAAGCGCAATGAGTGTTCCCGCTGTTGGGCTTTTATTTCGTTGGATTCGGCTAAGAGTTCCTGATGGCGTTTGTCCAGGATTTCCTGTCGTCGCTGGGCTTCTTCCTTTTTCTCCATGGCATTGGTGAGAAGGACAAAGCCCTGGTGAAGACTGTCTTCGTCGTCGGTGGCTTTCCAGCGTTTGAAGTTCTGTTCCACGATTGGAAGGATATCTGACATTTCCATCTCCTAATAAAAATAGCCTGTTTGCATTGGTATTACAAGATTTTCTAGGCTAGTGCTTCGAATTGAGGAGGTGGGTTTACCGCGGATCGGGCTCGGGTGGTGTCGATCCGGGCATGGTTCTGCCGGTGGCCGCGGGAGGATTATGTGCTGCATCGCGCGGATGTTCGCGGAGAGATAGGATTATATTTACTCATGACATCCGTGTGCATCCGCGCGTATCCGCGGTAGAAATAATGTATGAAAGATTGCGAGAATCCGAGGGGAAATTTGTTAATGAATTAATTCAGGATTCCGATTTGTATATAATAATTTTTGCAAGAATGTAAAGAAAATTATCCTCTCGCATACTATCGCTCCCAATCTTCCTACATCTGTTGAGTGGAATATACGGCTTTTCTCTGCCTGTTCTTGGCATGGATATTGTTAAGGATAAATAGGGATGAATGGCAGGCGACAGTGAGCGGGCTGTGAAAAGGTAGAGGGTTCACCGCGCCATAGGTAGTACCGCTGGCATTTGCGTTGTTATGTAACCACGGATCAGCGCGGAATGGATAGATGGTCGGCAGCGGAAGCTACATAGTTTTTTCGTGGTACCGGGAGGACATGTGATTTCTCCACGAGGCGGATAAAAGGACGAGGAAAAAAACATCAGTGAAAATCCGCGGTAAAAACCATCCGCGCGAATCCGCGCATATCCGCGGTAAAAAAACCATCTATAAATACCTGCGCTAATCCGCGAATATCCGTGGTAAAGGTCCCATCCGTGAGTATCCGCGCATATCCGCGGTAAAATTATCTGTCATGATGATATACGATACTTAAAACAAAGATAAATTATTGGAGATTATGGTAGCGGTGCTGCACCGCTCATGGTACACTGCTGACAGGTAAAAACAGGAGTTTCTTCATTGGCAACGAGTTTCTACATCGGCGATTTCGACCGCATACGGCGGGTCTACGGCACTGACCGGGGGCTGTTTCTTTTGGCGCTGCACTCATTTATGGAGATGCACATGAACCGGGAAATGTGCGACTTCGCCGGCCATGTGAGCTACAACGACCGGGGCCAGTCCATAGATCTTCCGTTCTGGAAGAAGGCAAAGCTCTACGGTGAATACCTGGCGGAGTGTTCCCTTTCGGCCCGCTATCAGTCCTTGTTCGAGGCCATCGGCCGTGAGCACCGCCAGGCCAACCGGGTGCGCCACGGCTTTGAAAACATCAGCGAGGACGAGCTGAGGGCGGCTATTTCCAACTTCCGCCGCTTTTGCCAGGCGGCGGGGCTTGAGTCTCCGGTGCTCGAGGAACTGGCCGAAAAGCTGGAGATCTGGAACGAGCGCAAGGCGGTCATCGATTACGGTGAAGAGCTGTCTGAGCTTCATCAGCTTATCGAGGTTTCCAAGAAGCAGTTTTCCATATCCGAGGCCGAGCGCAGCTGCCTGGAGAAGCAGGCCGATGAGGCCGCCGAGCTTCAGCGGCAGCTGCGGGTGAAAGATGCCCAGATCGAAAGCCTGGAGAAGACCGCCGGTCAGCGTAAAGAGAAAATAGACGAGCTTCGCCTTCTGCGCCATGAGCTGGCAGCCAAGGTGAAAGACAGCGAGAACGCCCTTGCCCGCTTTGATGAGCTTGAGAAAAGCCGACAGGCCTTGGTTCGCCTGTCGGCCCTGACAAGAAGCCGGCGGGATTTCGAGATGCATATCCTGCGCCTCAGTCAGGACCAGAGCGCCGCCTTGAAGGCCATAAAGCCCGATGAGGATTTTTTGGTCCGGGGCTCGGCGGGAAGCGGCAAGACGGTGGTGCTGCTTCAGGCCTTGAAGACTAATATCGAGGCCGCCGCGGCTCAGGGCGATTTGCTTGACCGGAATGACCGCGCTCCCTTTGCCCTGTTGACCTTTACCCGCACCCTGGTGAAGTACGACCGCTACATCTCCTCCATTTTGGACATCTCCGGGGATGAGGATTATCTGCTTATCGAGACGGTGGACCGGCATCTGCTTTCCCTTTGGAAGGGGTTTTCCCAAGGGCCGGGACGGGAGCGCTGGTTCGGCATTGAGATTATCTACTCCAAGGATCAGTTCGCCACCGCCCGGGATGAACTGGGCGATATTATGGACGAGCTGGGGGCTTTTGACCTGGGCATGGATGAGGCGGGTATGCTTCGGGAGATCGACGGGTTTTTGTGGGCCTATGGCATTTCCCGTTCTGAATACGTGGATGACATGATTCCCCGCTCCGGTCTTGAGGGGCGCCGGAGCGCTGAGCAGCGCTCTATTATATGGGATGTGGCCGAGCGCTTCGCCGAGAGGCTGGAAGAGAACGGGGGCATCACCCGGAACCTGGCCTGCCGGGTTCTTCTGGAAAACTGGGCTTCTGTGGCCGAGGGGGGCGAAGCTCGGTTTCGCACTTGCTTTATCGATGAGGTGCAGGATCTTCCCCCTGTCCTGTTGGCGGTCATTCGGAAACAGAGCCGGCATGTGGTTTTGGCCGGTGACGGGGCTCAGACGATTTACGGGCCGGTGTCTCCCTTAATGAGGGCGGGTTTTGATGCCCGGGGCAGGAGCCGGGTTTTGAGGATGAATTTCCGCAATACGGTTCCCATGCTGGAGACCGCGGAGGCGTTCCGGGAGAAGGCGGGTATCGGGGTGTCTTCCGCGGATGACAGACCCACGGCTTTCCGTCCGGGGCCGCCGGTGGGGTTTTTTCCCTTTGAGAGTGACGGCTCGGATGTTATTCGGGAGCGGATTGGGTTTTACCGCCGGGAGCTGGGTTATGATGCGGAGAATATCTGCGTGTTGGCTCCGTCCATGAGGGTTCTTTCGGGGCTTCAGAAGGTCTTCGGCAACGGGCTTGAGTCGGTGGTGGTGCACCGGCCGGAGTGGGAGTTTGCCGAGCCTGATGGGTCGGGCAGGGTGGTTGTCGACGGGGTGAGTGAGTTTGATTTTGCGTCTTCTTCGGGGGTGAGGTTGTGTACGCTTCATTCGGCGAAGGGGCTTGATTTTCCGGTGGTGCTGGTGTTTTTGCCGCATTCGGTGAGGTTGAAGTGGATGGATATGTTGTCCCCGTCCCAGGCTGACGAGACGATGGCGTCGCTGTTGTATGTCGCCTTGACCCGGGGTTTGGATCATCTGGAGGTGGTTGCCGGGAAGGGGTTCGGGAAGGAGAGACCTGAAGCGGCGCTGCTGGAGGTGTTGGCTGAGCAGGGGCAGGGCGGCTGAAGTATAGGGTCCGGCGGAGTACCGCGGAGTTCTTTGGAGTTTGGCGGGTATTAGGGAGAGAAAAGAGTGTTTACGATAATTGCACTGATTTTTAGTTTGGTGGCCGGTGTTGCCCAATGGGCGATTTTATTTGTGGTTCTTGCATATGTTGCCTGGTTTCTTGGCTGGATATAGGGCCACATACTGCTTTATGTACTATTTGCTTTGATTTTTGTATTACCGCGGATTTGATGGCCTTGGTTCTTGGGAAGATGGTGGTCTTTTGGTGTTTATAGGTGGTGTTAGAGGCTGCCTTGCGCGGATTCTCGCGGAAATAGTAAAGATTGTATTGTTTTGTAGACGGGGTGCGACGGTTGTGCAGGAATAAAAGGCTGGATGTGTTGCTCCTTCCGGGGTTTTTAATTGTAGCCTTCGGTCGCAGCTTGTAAAGGCACGCTTCGCTCTTCGCCTTCGGCTCGGCCTTGACAAGCCGCTCCCTTCACGCTCCTTCGGGGTAAAACCCGGAGGAGGTCAGCATGGGAAAGTTGCTGCATGAGTCGATGAGTTATGAGGTTGTGGGTGCGCTGTTTGAGGTGCATAAGGAGTTGGGTCCAGGGCTTTTGAGAGTGCGTATGAAGGGGCTCTTGTTATTGAGCTGCAGGACCGGGGCTTAAGTGTTGGCCGGCAGGTGGTGTACCCACTGGAGTACAAGGGCAGAACTGCCGGGGCGTACATTGCGGACCTGGTGGTTGAGGACTGCATTATTGTGGAGTTGAAGGCGGTCAGGGCGCTCAATGAGCTTATGCAGGCTCAGCTGTTGAACTACCTGCGGTTGAGCGGGTTGCAGGTTGGGTACCTGGTTAACATGGCCGGGGCTGAGGTGGTTTGGAAGCGGTTGGTTTTGTCGGGGTGAGGGTGGTTATACCTCAGTATTCTCAACCAAATTGTTAAATAACCGGCGGGACTTTATAAGCTTTTGAAATAGTGACCATGTGTATCACAGCGAGTGATGAAGGAGACCCATATGGAATATATAAATAACCTAAAGGCGATTCTTCACTCAAAACGGGCTAACATCTTCTATCTCGAAAAATGTAGAGTGCTAATGAAAGATGGTCGAGTTGTATATCTGACTGAAACTAAAATGGAAAATCAGTATTTCAACATACCGGTCGCAAATACAACAGTAATCCTTCTAGGAATGGGAACTTCCATAACGCAAGCAGCAGTACGGATGCTATCATCCGCAGGCGTATTGCTAGGCTTTAGCGGGACCGGTGGTACTCCCCTCTTTATGGGTTCAGAGATAGAATGGATGACTCCTCAAAGTGAATATCGCCCGACAGAGTATGTGCAAGGATGGTTATCCTTTTGGTTTGATGAAGACAAGCGTCTTTCAGTTGCAAAACATTTCCAACAGGCAAGAGTAAAATTCTTATCTCAGGTTTGGAGTAAAGACCGAGATCTACAGGACCATCAGTTTTTCTGCGATGAAGACGATATACAACGAGCAATTGAAATATTTACCAACGAGATCCCAGAGGCAGGCTCAACAGAATACCTTTTGAGCAGCGAAGCACAATTTACGAAACGATTATATAAAGCTGCCGCATTACGTACCGGAAACTCTCGTTTTACAAGGGAACGATCATCTAGTGACAAGGCAAACACTTTTCTCAACCATGGGAACTACCTTGCATATGGTTTGGCTGCTACATGTCTATGGGTCTTGGGAATACCCCACGGGTTTGCGGTAATGCATGGTAAAACTCGGCGTGGAGCTCTGGTTTTTGATGTTGCAGATATTATTAAAGACGCAATTATACTACCATGGGCATTCATTTGTGCCCAAGTCGATATGAATGATCAGGATTTCAGACAGCATTGTTTAGTCCAATTTACGAAACATAAGGCATTGGATGCAATGTTTGCCCTTATAAAAAATATTGCTGTGCACAAGGGCGATAGTGGAGCAATGGGATGATTGTAACCTTTATTTCCCAATGTGATAAAAAAGCATTAATCCGTACCCGACGAATTCTTGATACCTATGCATCAAGAATTGGGAGTCGTACCTGGCAAACCGTCATTACTATGGATGGATTGGCTGCAGTGAAAAAGCACCTTCGAAAATCTGCGACAAGAAATACAGCAGTCTCGTGCCATCTACTCCGTGGAAGAACCCGAACAGAATTACTCTGGGTAGTTGGTAACAGACACAAGTTTAATTCCGAAGGTGTAGTTCCAGTGCACACAACTAAAAAGGATGTCTTTTCAGGACTATATGAAAGCGACTGGAATCTTCTACCCGTGATCAAGATTATTGCTGCTATATCTGCCTTGCTTCATGATTGGGGTAAGGCTTCTGAGCTTTTCCAATCAAAACTGCATCCAAGGACTAAAAGTAAAGAAAAACCTATTGGTGATCCGGTTCGTCACGAATGGGTGTCGTGTTACTTGTTTGCCGAATTTGTAAGAAGCTGTGGCTCAACAGATCAAGAGTGGCTCGAGGCACTGTCTGACGGTAGGTTGGATGAGAAAAAAATCATCCAGTCTGCGCAAGCCTCTAAAAAAACATTGATCGAAAAAGTAAGGCATGTTCGATCAGACCTGCCTCCTCTGGCCAGTGTCATTCTGTATATTCTGCTGACACATCATCGCCTCCCTGTGTACCGCGGAGATGGTCGATCGAAATGGAAAGGGATAAAACGATGCTCATTTAAGGAGATGTTGCAAATAATCAGCTATGAATGGAGTTATGCAAATTATATAGAGTCAGAAGATCAACAATGTAGATTGCCCCTCTGTTTTTCATTCCCACATGGTATATGTGCGGATTCACCAGTATGGATGAAGCAAATTAAAAAGTGGTCGCAAAGAGCACTGGAAAGATACGCATCATTTGCAGAAACAATCAATTCGCCAGGATTTCGCAATATCATTCATTTTTCGAGATTGGCTGTTATGTTGGGTGATCATATCTATTCATCGCAACAGGCAGATTCCACGTGGATAACCGACACCCCCTTGTACGCGAATACTGAAAAAGACAACAGTTTAAAGCAGAAGCTTGATGAGCATTTAGTGGGTGTTATGAAGCAGGCACTCAAAATAGCACACTTGCTACCAAGACTTGAGTCGTCGATAGACGCAGCCCATGATGTCCAGAGCCTAAAGGCCTCTGCAAGACCTGGAACAAAATTTTACTGGCAGGATAAAGCAGTAGAGAAGATTTCCTCATGGAGAACTGAACAGGCGGATTTACTCAAGAAGCAGGATCAGTCGTTCGGCTTCTTCACAGTGAATATGGCGAGTACAGGGTGCGGCAAAACAATTGCTAACGCGAAAGCAATGCAAGCCTTGTCCCGAGATCGCGATAGCTTACAGTACACACTGGCATTAGGTCTGCGAACATTAACTTTACAGACCGGTGATGAATACAAAGAACGTTTAGGACTGGATGAAACCGAGCTTGCGGTTTTGATTGGATCCAAAGCTATTACAACACTACACCGTGAATGGCACAACGAACAGCACAACGAAGAGAGTGAAGACACGGATTACATGAGTTCAGAATCTGCGGAATCACTGCTGGAAGACCATATTGACTTTGCCTGTGACATCCCTGAAGGTGATTTTCACACACTTCTCAAAACAGAGAAAGATCGTCAAATGCTGTTTGCTCCCGTGTTGTCCTGTACAATCGATCACATGATGGCTGCCACCGAAACCACTCGGGGTGGAAGATGGATATTGCCGTTTATGCGCCTAATGACCAGCGACCTTGTGATAGACGAGATCGATGATTTTAGCGGCACAGATATAATCGCGGTTGGGCGTCTAGTGTTTCTGGCAGGGATGTTAGGCCGAAAGGTAATGATCTCTTCGGCGACAATAACACCCGATATCGCCGAGGGCTATTTCCATACTTATCATCAGGGATGGACTACATACTCAGCATCAAGAAACGTAAATGAAACTATCGGTTGTTGCTGGATCGATGAATTCAGAACAGTGACATCGACAGTACAGGATTCCAACTCAATCAGTGCATCGCGCACATATGCAAATCAACATAAAAATTTCATTGAAAAGCGGGTTCGTAGCCTTCGTGCTAGCAGGAACCAGAAAGGAGCTCGTAGAATTGGGCAGTTAGTTCAATGCAAAGATCTTTTAGAAATTGAATCCGAACAAGAACGGGAAGAAGCTTTTTTTATGCGTTCTACTCAATCCATATTGAGTCTTCATCAAGACAACTGCCATATCGATCCGACGACCGGAAAAATGGTTTCCTTTGGCTGTATGCGGATGGCAAACATTGATCCTTGCGTTTCCATGACAAAATACCTGCTTAACCGTGAATGGCCTGAAGATGTTTGTGTGTATGCAATGGCATATCATTCCCGTCAGGTTCTGCTGTTACGGAATGAGCAAGAGCGGCACCTGGACAGTGTACTAAAGTGCAAAACCGAGGAACCCCGAAGTGAAGCATTCAGCAACCCGGTAATTCGAAATCAAATAGAAAAAAGTGCTGCTGCGAATGTTGTATTCGTGCTTGTAGCAACACCGGTAGAAGAGGTCGGCAGAGATCATGATTTTGATTGGGCGGTTATCGAGCCTTCTTCGTATCGGTCAATTATTCAGTTAGCAGGGCGGGTAATGCGTCATCGCAGCGATGTTGTACAGAAACCAAACATTGCTATTCTGGAATTCAACCGAAATGGTCTGCTTTCTAAAAAAGCTCAGCCTGTATTTACCCGTCCTGGATTCGAAACCGACAATATGCTATTGAACTCTCATTCCATGGCTAGTTTGGTCAATATACGAGATATGGAAAAAGGGATCGATGCGGTTCCCAGAATCAGCAGGAATCCGGAACTGAAACCGAATGATTCTTTGGTCGATCTGGAACACTACAGTATACACACCAGTTTGACAAATTATGAGCTAGTACCTGGACCTGAAACGATAAATGGCTGGTTCAATAACAACTACTGGTGGCTGACCGGCCAGGCACAACAATATAAGTACGCACCCTTTCGCGAAGGAGAACCCCAGATTGAAATATGCGACATTCACAGTGAAAACAGAAGATACTTTAGTGAATGGGAACAAGGCCACAAGAAATGGCTCGATCGTGAACAGGTATACAGAATAGATAGGGAACAAGATGAAGATATAAGATCTGAACGATTATGGTTTAAGCGTGACTATCGTGATTTACTGTACAGGAGAGAAGAACTGTATGGGCAACCACCGGACAAAGCATCTGAGATATTTGGACGCTTGACATTTCCCAAAAGATTCGAAGGTAACAAACTACTATATTCCGAACAGTTTGGTTTAGTTGAGGACAGGCGAGAATGAAAAGGAGGGCGTATGAGTGAAGAAATCCGTAGGTTCTTTGCGGAAAGGCGGAAGTCGTGGTTAAATAGCCCGGATCAGCGAAAAAAAGTCAAAAACGGGGTTTTACAAGAGGAACTAGAACAAGAGGCAGATGAAAAATTTGATCCAGCTGAGTGGTGTGCAGAAAATGCTCGGAGGGCAAAGTCGCTTAGTTTGGTAACTCATAACCCCAAGTTTTCACATCCCGATATAAAGATTAAAGATGTAAATGTGATACAGGTCACAGCTCAGCAGAAAGACGATGGTTATTTGCGTACAGGAAATTGTGAGTATAAGTCCGATGCCTATGGAGATGCAGCATCACTAGCAGTATTAAAATTCTTGCAGCTTGAGATGGTAGATGGGAAAACTATTTTGGAACACTTTGAACGTAATTCTGAGGAATTACGTAGGGTACTAGGGATATCGACGAATCAATTCACAGAGTTACGGGAACAGTTTCTAAAGATTAAATTACCCAAAAGCAATGACACAACGAGCGATCTCCTAAAGCAGGTCTATTTCCCGGTAGGAGACGGTTATCATTTACTGTCATTGATTACACCAGGAGGCCTGGTTTCGGTTCAAAAGCAACGACTTGATGATCTGCGATTCGGAGAGGATGTGAAAGAAGTCAGAGAACTAAAGAGAAAAGGGAATTATAGTGATTCTGGTTATGCGGACATCCCAAACCTGACTGTCATTGGTTATGGTGGAACAAAAGCTCAGAACATAGGTCAATTAAACAACGAGAATGGTGGTAAAGCAACTATGCTTATGACTTTGCCCCCTGCTCTGCAAAACAGGAAGGTACATCCACCGCGAAGGAATTTCTTTCAGAACTGCTTACACCTTAATACGTTTGAGGAGTTTTTTGACTCATTAGATCACTTGAGAGCAACAGATTATAACAACGCCTCAATACGGAGCGCAATTGAGCACTGGTACAAGAAGATTATTGACCAAATAGTTGCGCATGCATGGGACATTCGTCGAGAATATACCGGCTGGTCGTATGATGAGCGTTATTCTGCTGTTCCAATGCATCAAAAAATCTGGCTCGATGATGAAAGACACGGTGAGGGGAACTTGAGCGAAGATTGGCGGCGAGAAGTAATTGAAGAATTAGTTCGCTGGATACAAAAAACGTACGAAAAGCGCAAGAACTTGAAGGGTCCCAAATTTGATAGTAGCGAGATTCAATTTATGACCAGGCTGGTCAGTGAAAGTAAGGAGGGGCTGGTATGAAACGGTTACTAATTATCCCTCACTTATTTGTTCAGAATGCGAACGCACAGTCGAGCCCGTATACAATCGGATTCCCTGCCATGACAGCCTTTCTTGGGGCTACCCATGCTTTCCAACGGATATTATCAAAGCGATACCCTGAGTTCCGGGTAATATCCACAGGTGTAGTTTGTCATAGCATGGAGTTGCATACACACAAGGGATATGGAGATTTTGTGCATTCCGTGATCAATACGGCCAATCCGATAAAGAAAGATGGCACGCGGCCATCATTTATAGAAGAGCCCAAATGCTCCCTGGATATTTCTTTGATTATGGAAATAGCCGGCATGCCATTTGGTATTGAAGAGCAAAAGTTCCTACAGATTGCTTCGTCTACGCTCGACTCGAAAATGCGTATTGCAGGAGGTGACATCCTCGGGTATCAGTCGCTCATGTATGAATCGGTCGATCCGGGGGATGTTGCTTCATTTGCCAGGTTCAAGCAACTGTTGATGCCAGGATATGCATTGGTTGAACGTCGAGACCTTATGATCCAAGAAATGAAGGATGGTCATGATGCCTTGGATGCGCTGTTGAACTGCATGAAGATATATCATACCTGTGATCAATCCGAGGACGGAACCGTTGAATGGCAGAGTAAACGGAAATATCCCGGATGGCTTGTTCCGGTTGCTGTGGGCTACCAGGGTATATCTGAACTTGGAGAGGTGAGTCGACAACGAGAACCAACAGTACCTCATCGTTTCGCGGAGGCAATAGTTACACTTGGCGAATTCGTTATGCCGTACAGATTGAAAGAAGTTGACAAGTTATTATGGCACTATGAAGTTGATCAAGAAAACGTTTTATATCTTTGTAGACAACAAAATAACTAGATCTAACAGGAGAACGAAATGGCGAAATCAAAAGAAGCAATGGCATCTGTATTAGCGTATGAGAAGAAAATAGTACCTTCGGATGCTCGCATGTATGGCACAATCTGGGAAGCAAGACATTCAGAAAGGAAGCCGTTGAATATTATTGAAAAATCAGTTCGTGGCACAATTTCGAACAGGTTAAGTGCAGCTCAGAAAAATGATCCATCGAAAATAGATGCTGAAGTGGAGAAGGCAAATCTCCAAAAGGTTGACAGTTGTGGTCTATCGATGGAGCAGGATACTCTCTGCGTTGAATTTACATTGAAAATTCTAAGCGGTGTAGAACATCCATCAGCATGCAACAGTGTGCAATTTCTGGAAACATATCAGTTGGCTGCACAGGATTACATTCGCAGAGAGAAATTTTCCGAGCTTGGAAAACGGTATGCAGTTAATATTGCAAACGGACGTTTCCTGTGGCGAAATCGCTTTGGGGCAGATTCAGTCGAAATCAAAGTGGAGCACATTGGGAGCAATGAGCATGAAGAGTCGGTGATCTTCAATGCTTTCTCATATTCCGTAAAGAGTTTCGATACAGATGACACCGATGTACTAAAGCTGGGAAATGAAATCGCAGAGGTACTATCGGGAAAGGTGTCACACAAAATGTTTAAAATTTCTGCATATGCAAAGGTGGGTTTGGGGCAAGAGGTTTACCCAAGCGAAGAACTTGTTTTAGATAAAGGAAAGGGGAAAAAAGGGAAAGTACTATTTGATATCAACGGGGTTGCCGGAATGCACTCTCAAAAGATTGGTAACGCAGTACGAACCATTGACACCTGGTATCCTGAGTATGCGGATTCAACCGTAGGGCCTATTGCGGTAGAACCTTACGGAGCAGTCACAACTCTGGGGAAAGCGTTTCGTACACCGAAAAACAAGTCAGATTTCTATACACTGTTTGACAGCTTTGCTAGAGGAGGAAAGCTATCAGGTATAGAGGAAGAGCATTATGTAATGGCGGTCCTGGTGCGAGGTGGTGTATTCGGGGAGAGCTCTAAGGAGTAATATATGAATTTCTATGTAGAAATAACTTTACTTCCGGGAGCTGATATCGGATTGTATCAATTGTGGAGCAAAGTATTCACCCAACTTCATTTGAGAATGGTGAATACAAAAGAATCTACTGGTACTGTTCCAATTGGAATAGACTGGCCAGAATATGTGAAAGATGAACAATCACTGGGCACCAAGATACGCTTGTTTTCTATGACTCAAGAAGCTTTGAATAACCTGAATGTTCACTCAGCACTTTCGAGTTTCAGTGATTATGTGAAGATTAGTAGTATTCGTAATGTGCCCCAAAAAATTAGCACATATGTGTGGTATAAACGTATTCAAAAGAAACAAAACCCAGAAAGGATTGCTAGAAGAAAAGCACGACGAAAAAACATTAGTTTTTCTGTTGCATTGAAACAGGTTCTTCTCAAAAATCCGCCCCAAATAAGCTGTCCCTACATTCAGCTAAAAAGTTTGAGCTCTAAACGAAAATATTCTCTGTTCCTGGAAAAACATTTCTCTGATTCGCCAACTGAAAGCTTTAAATTTAATTCATTTGGTATAAGCAGAATAAGTAGAGTGCCCTCATTTTAAAATGATCCACGATCTTTGACATCTTGAGAGAAGGAAAACATGGTAAAATTCACAATAATCACATAGACTCTTGCTGTTAAACGCTTTATTTAAGGGGAGTCACAGTTACCTGCCGCATAGGCAGCTTAGAAAAGTTACTCTGCTGCTTTAGAATGTTTTCCGGGGTTACCTGCCGCATAGGCAGCTTAGAAAAAAACCGCGTGTCACACATCGGGATGCATTGCGTTACCTGCCGCATAGGCAGCTTAGAAAGCGAGCGCAATGGGGTGTACCGGGACAACTACGTTACCTGCCGCATAGGCAGCTTAGAAATTGAAGAGGCCGTTATGCGGATATATGACGACGTTACCTGCCGCATAGGCAGCTTAGAAAAAGACAGTTTGCCCATGAAAGTCAGAGGTGTTGTTACCTGCCGCATAGGCAGCTTAGAAAAGTCTGATCATTTTGTGTCACATAATCAGAAAGTTACCTGCCGCATAGGCAGCTTAGAAAAAAAGTAAGCGTCAATTTAAGCCTGCACGATTGACTTCAGCTCCAGTAATTCGTCTTTGATGTTCCAGGGCAGCAGATCTTCCCAGTTCCCGGAATCCCCAATCTCTGGCGCTTTGGTGAAGACATGCACCAGATACCCATAGGGATTCAGTCCGTTCTGTCGGGCTGTCTCGATAAGCGAAAACATAAAACAGGAGCTTTCAGCGCCTCCCGGGCTTCCCGAGAACAGCCAGTTCTTTCGGCCGAGAACAAAAGGACGGATTGCATTCTCCGCGCCATTGTTGTCCGGGGTCAGATGCGGACTCTCTACATATTTCATGACCTTATCCCATTGCGACAGGGCGTAGGTCACCGCCTGCCCGACAGCGCTTGATGGACGAACGCTTAGCGCTTTCTTTTCGAGCCAGGCTTTGAATCTCTCTGCTACCGGGGCAATGCGGGCTTTGCGCTTCTGGGCAAACTCATCATCACTCAGGTTTTGGCTACGCAGCTCTTTCTCAATGCGGTAGAACTCGGCGATCTTCGATATGGCCTCATGAGCGCTTCCGGCTTTCTTTGAGGATTTGCCCGCTTCAAAGAATTTCCGGCGGACATGGGCCATACACCCCACGTGAATAATGTCAGGCCGGTCCTTCAATGTCGTTTCATACCCCACATAGCCATCGGTTTGCAGGTAGCCTGAAAAACCTGAGAGATAGGCTTTCGCATACTCCGATCCGCGGCTTCGGTGGTAGGCATAATCCACCACCGGTTTCCCAGGCGGACCTCCCCGGGCAAGCCACATATAGGACTTGCTGGTGTTGGATTTCTCCGGCTCGTTCATAACCTGAACGGTTGTTTCATCCATTTGAATGACTGGGCCGGATTCTAACTGCTGTTTGAGCAGATCCTTCAGCGGCTTCAATGCCTGATACGCCTTCTGCTGCCAATTGGACATGTCCTGCCGGCTGATCCTAGCCCCAACCCGCTCAAAGCGCTTTTCCTGGCGGTAGTACGGCAGGTGATCGACGAATTTATTCTGAATAATGAAGGCCAGAAGCTCCGGGGTCGCAATGCTCTTGGGGATGATGGACGGCGGAACCGGCGCAATGCGGAACACCGGTTTGTCTTCATCCCCGGAACCCTCGCAGTTCCGGCAGGCGTACTTGGGCCTGATATGCCGTTCGACGAAAAACTGCTCGGGGATGGTTTTCAGTTTTTCGCTGACTTCTTCGTCAATTTTGGAAAGCTCGTGCCCGCAGGCGCAGCGTTTCTGGTCTTCTGAGATGTCGTGGATCACATCGACCCTGGGAAGGTCATCGGATAAAGGCTTTCGCCCCCGCTTCTTCCGCGTATGTGAGGTGACCGTGGTGAGAGAACTGTCGGTTTCCGGCTCATCGGGCGGTGTTGACTGAATCTCCCGTTCCTCAAAGAGCATGGCCTGCAGCAGCTCTTCAGCTGATTCACTGCTTCGGGCAAACTTCCGGAACCGGGCCAGCTTGAGCTGTTCCTGAAGGTCTTCGATTTCCAGTTCCTGCTCTGAAATTCTGGAACCGAGTGCGACTATGTGAGCCTGGACTTCCTCGGGTAACTGTTCAATCTCCGCCGCACTCAGCATGGGTGAAATTCTAGCATAAAGGGATTAATCGATGGAAGAGGATTAGTTGCATTCGGCATACTGAACTGCTTTGTGGGCGTGCCAAAAATCAATGCCATCGAGCAACATCTTGAGTTCGCCCACAGTGATCTGCCGGGCCTGCTCCTCGGTGTTCGGCCAGGGAAAGCGGTCCTTTTCCAGACGCTTGAGCCATAGACAGAATCCGTTGCGGTCCCAGTACACGCATTTGATCAACCGACGGTCCCGGTTGCAGAACAGGAACAGGGAGCCTGACATCGCCGACCGGTTCATCTGCTGTTCAACAATAACAGACAGACCATTCACCTGTTTGCGCATGTCCGTTACCCCCGGGCGGACATAGATTTCCAATCCGGTGAGATCCAGCATCATACAAAAGCCGCCAGTACTTCCCGCAGGCGGGCGGAGGAGATTCCATCTGCCAACAGAATGCGAAACCGCCGATCGATCTCGATGATGATTTCCGTCGAACAGTCTGAGGTGGCAGGTGGCGTGATTCGGACCAACTCGGGTAGCGCTGCTTGGGCGGCCGAAGCCTTTTTTAGCCGCTTCATCCAGTAATGCAGGGTTGAAAGCTTGATATCCCGGGCCCGACAGAACTCTTTCTGCGTCTGTCCGCTTTCCCGCCACTGGCTAATGACCTCTTGCCACTGTTCAATCTTCGCATCCATAATTCCTCCAGGTGGAAGAATTATTTCATTTCAGGCTCAGGCTGTGCAGGGCCTGGTAAATTGACGCTTACGAAAAAAAGTAGCAGGATTAAAGCTGCCATTCTCAAGTTACCTGCCGCATAGGCAGCTTAGAAAATTTATGACATATCAGAGTTTGAACCGTTTATGTTACCTGCCGCATAGGCAGCTTAGAAAGCACCCCGTCGATAATCAATGCGTCATCTGTGGTTACCTGCCGCATAGGCAGCTTAGAAAAGAAGAACCCAGTTTACAAAGAACCGGATTACGTTACCTGCCGCATAGGCAGCTTAGAAATCGTCGAATGTGTGAGAGCTCGTCGGCGTGTCGTTACCTGCCGCATAGGCAGCTTAGAAAATGAAGTCGGCAAGGGACTTCTCCCGAGCTTCGTTACCTGCCGCATAGGCAGCTTAGAAATGCGAAGCGCGGCCAGCGGAGCCCGGATTGAGGTTACCTGCCGCATAGGCAGCTTAGAAAAAGTGTAAACTCAGGCCCTTCCTTCTTCTCGAGTTACCTGCCGCATAGGCAGCTTAGAAAAATGATATTCCGAATAAATCCGTGATTCTTTCGTTACCTGCCGCATAGGCAGCTTAGAAATGACATAAATCCGTCAGATTGGAAATTCATCAGTTACCTGCCGCATAGGCAGCTTAGAAATCTTAGAAATCCGCGAACGTCAAATTCGATACGTTACCTGCCGCATAGGCAGCTTAGAAAATATGTGTTATTGAGAAAGTTCGCCTCAACTTGTTACCTGCCGCATAGGCAGCTTAGAAAATTTGGACCGGTGAGAGTACATTACCGCCACCGTTACCTGCCGCATAGGCAGCTTAGAAATGGCTCGTCCGGAGCCAGGAGCCCACCTATCAGTTACCTGCCGCATAGGCAGCTTAGAAACGTCATATGTGACGAATGACACATCCGCGTAAGTTACCTGCCGCATAGGCAGCTTAGAAAAAATACAGAGCCGGTTCATGTGCATTAAACGAGTTACCTGCCGCATAGGCAGCTTAGAAATGTGGGTTTTGATTTCCAGGTGCACTGTAATCGTTACCTGCCGCATAGGCAGCTTAGAAATTCTGGGTTCGAAGGTAGTAGCGATGAATAGCCGTTACCTGCCGCATAGGCAGCTTAGAAATTGTGGGCGTGGTACTCGTCAACGATTACGCAGTTACCTGCCGCATAGGCAGCTTAGAAAGACATTCGGCGACAAGATGCAAATGAGTGGCAGTTACCTGCCGCATAGGCAGCTTAGAAAGAAATGCAAACACCACCGGACAGCGTCGGTTTGTTACCTGCCGCATAGGCAGCTTAGAAATCCGCTGAATTGACATGGTAGTCTCAAGATTCGTTACCTGCCGCATAGGCAGCTTAGAAAACCAGCGGCACGGCAGTAGGGCGGTTCTCCCTGTTACCTGCCGCATAGGCAGCTTAGAAAATCGACGCCATGACCGAGGGGGAAGAATGAACGTTACCTGCCGCATAGGCAGCTTAGAAAATGAACCCGAAGGATAATCTTGCCAATATCTCGTTACCTGCCGCATAGGCAGCTTAGAAAGCTACATGGGCATGACTCTGGAGTAACTCTGGGTTACCTGCCGCATAGGCAGCTTAGAAAAGATTACGCTGAAAACAGCTTCAACCGGGGCGGTTACCTGCCGCATAGGCAGCTTAGAAATCATCGCGGACAGTATGCTTACTTTTCTCGATGTTACCTGCCGCATAGGCAGCTTAGAAAAAAGGGAATCCGAGGCAAAATCTTCATTGACTGTTACCTGCCGCATAGGCAGCTTAGAAAATGTACGAGCGTAGTTCGCTCGATGTGTCCGCGTTACCTGCCGCATAGGCAGCTTAGAAACGACGAGATCGAATCCGGGGAAAATTACCAGTGTTACCTGCCGCATAGGCAGCTTAGAAATCGAGCGTCATATCAGCCCCTTATCAATATATGTTACCTGCCGCATAGGCAGCTTAGAAATCGGTCTTTTGCCAGTCTGTCACGGGCCTCATGTTACCTGCCGCATAGGCAGCTTAGAAACACAAGCGACAAGCCAAGGGAAGGTTTACTATGTTACCTGCCGCATAGGCAGCTTAGAAAAGTAGGGGTTTACGCTATGCTTGTGCATATTCGTTACCTGCCGCATAGGCAGCTTAGAAATGTCAGGCTGTCATACACATTGTGATCTATCTGTTACCTGCCGCATAGGCAGCTTAGAAACCTGATGCTGGAGGCTCTCATAAAGAATATATGTTACCTGCCGCATAGGCAGCTTAGAAAAAAGGGGGAAGTATATTTAATAAAATCTCTTTGTTACCTGCCGCATAGGCAGCTTAGAAACAGTATGGTCTCTTTTTATGCCAAGAATAGGGGTTACCTGCCGCATAGGCAGCTTAGAAATTCATTCGAATGAAAGAGCATAAAGGGCTTTGGTTACCTGCCGCATAGGCAGCTTAGAAATAAAAGAATCATTCGTCGTGGCGGTTATGAAGGTTACCTGCCGCATAGGCAGCTTAGAAAACAAAAAGGAGAAATACATGGTGGGTAGCAACGTTACCTGCCGCATAGGCAGCTTAGAAATTGTCGGTGGACGGTCAAGCGATAGCGGTTCAGTTACCTGCCGCATAGGCAGCTTAGAAACGATGGTGCTTAAAGACAGTGCTGCAATGATAGTTACCTGCCGCATAGGCAGCTTAGAAATATTCATGGCATGGTGGGTTAGCATTATCGCCGTTACCTGCCGCATAGGCAGCTTAGAAATTACTCCAGAGTGGATTGGCCCAACAGCAGATGTTACCTGCCGCATAGGCAGCTTAGAAATGTACGTCCATGTCCCGGATCGTTTTCCCGGTGTTACCTGCCGCATAGGCAGCTTAGAAAGCCGAGAGGCTGAGGCGTATGTACAGGAGACCGTTACCTGCCGTATAGGCAGCTTAGAAATACTCCAGGCGAGGTAATCCACGTTGAGACGAGTTACCTGCCGCATAGGCAGCTTAGAAAATGATTTCCCGCTGGGCCTGCTTCAAAAGAAAGTTACCTGCCGCATAGGCAGCTTAGAAAGTAAATAGATAGGTTCGAGAGGTCCGCTTGAGGTTACCTGCCGCATAGGCAGCTTAGAAAAAAGCACTGCTACTATCATCGCCTACCATTTCGTTACCTGCCGCATAGGCAGCTTAGAAAAAACAGCTTTTTGAAATCATCGCTCATAGTGTGTTACCTGCCGCATAGGCAGCTTAGAAATGCAGCCGGTTTTGCCTTGTCGCCAATTTCTGGTTACCTGCCGCATAGGCAGCTTAGAAATTGATTTGACCGGCAGACTGTCGACGGTTATCGTTACCTGCCGCATAGGCAGCTTAGAAAGCTGCGCCAAGAAATATCGATTCGTCTATTTCGTTACCTGCCGCATAGGCAGCTTAGAAACACCCGGCATACCCCGGCCAAAATGGTTGCGGGTTACCTGCCGCATAGGCAGCTTAGAAAAGCTCGAGTATGAAGAGGGCGGTAGGATCATTGTTACCTGCCGCATAGGCAGCTTAGATATTTTACAAAAGAGGAAATCGATACCACCACTTGTTACCTGCCGCATAGGCAGCTTAGAAATCATAGTAAAAGGTCGCGGAATGGAAATAAAAGTTACCTGCCGCATAGGCAGCTTAGAAAACAGTCGAAACCGAGAAAGGTGCGACAGCTTCGTTACCTGCCGCATAGGCAGTTTAGAAATTAATGATGTGATCGGCGGCGTTGTAAACGTAGTTACCTGCCGCATAGGCAGCTTAGAAAGCTGAGACTACCCTCGCGTTCAGCGCCGTAACGTTACCTGCCGCATAGGCAGCTTAGAAATAATATTGTAGGGGCAATTGATAACCGTGAGGGTTACCTGCCGCATAGGCAGCTTAGAAATAAACCAACATGTCAATGAATCATCAATAAGTGTTACCTGCCGCATAGGCAGCTTAGAAATGGGCTTGTTCGTCATGTGCCATAGTTTACTCGTTACCTGCCGCATAGGCAGCTTAGAAAATTGCCGGGATTTGTCGATCCTGTGTGTACCCGTTACCTGCCGTAACCGTCAATTTACGCCTGCACGATTGACTTCAGCTCCAGTAATTCGTCTTTGATGTTCCATGGCAGCAGATCTTCCCAATTCCCCGAATCACTAATCTCTGGTGCCTTGGTGAAGACATGCACCAGATACCCGTAGGGATTAATTCCGTTCTGCCGGACCGTCTCGATAAGCGAGAACATAAAACAGGAGCTTTCAGCGCCTTCCGGGCTTCCTGAGAATAGCCAGTTCTTGCGCCCCAAAACAAAAGGACGGATTGCATTCTCCGCGCCATTGTTGTCCGGGGTCAGATGCGGGCTCTCTACATATTTCATGACCTTATCCCATTGCGACAGGGCGTAGGTCACCGCCTGTCCGACAGCGCTTGATGGACGAACGCTTAGCGCTTTCTTTTCGAGCCAGGCTTTGAATCTCTCTGCTACCGGGGCAATGCGGACTTTGCGCTTGTGGGTAAACTCTTCATCGCTCAGGTTTTGGCACCGAGCTCTTTCTCAATTCGGTAGAACTCGGCGATCTTCGATATGGCCTCATGAGCGCTGCCGGCTTTCTTTGATGACTTACCCGCTTCAAAGAACTTCCGGCGGACATGGGCCATTTTTCGCGATTCCTTCGGATTCGCGATTAGCACCCCACGTGAATGATGTCAGAGCGGCCCTTCAATGCCGTTTCATAGCCCACATAGCCATCGGTTTGCAGGTAGCCTGAAAACCCCGAGAGGTACCCTTTCGCATACTCAGATCCGCGGCTTCGATGGTAGGCATAATCCACCACTGGTTTCTCAGGCAGCCCGCCCTGGCTGCATTGGCGAGCAGGTTCCGAAGGAACCGACCAGCCCCGGGCAAGCCACATATAGGACTTGCTGGTGTTGGATTTCTCCGGCTCATTCATAACCTGAACGGTTGTTTCATCCTGGCTGCCTGGCCGGGCAGTAATCCGAAGGATTACGACCAGGCCATTTGGATCACCGGACCGGATAGCAGCTGCTGTTTCAGCACATCCTTCAGCGGCTTTACTGCCTGATACGCCTTCTGCTGCCAATTGGACATGTCCTGCCGGCTGATCCTGGCCCCGACCCGCTCAAAGCGTTTTTCCTGGCGGTAGTACGGCAGGTGATCGACGAATTTATTCTGAATTATGAAGGCCAGAAGTTCCGGGGTCACAATGCTCTTGGGGATGATGGACGGCGGAACCGGCGCAATGCGGAACACCGGTTTGTCTTCATCCCCCGATCCTTCGCAGTCTCGACAGGTGTACATACTTGGGCCTGATATGCCGTTCGACGAAAAACTGCTCGGGGATGGGTTTCAGTTTTTCACTGACCTCTTCGTCAATTTTAGGAAGCTCGTGCCCGCATGCACAGCGCTTCTGTTCTTCTGAGATGTCGTGGAGCACATCGACCCTGGGAAGGTCATCGGATAAAGGCTTTCGCCACCGCTTCTTCCGCGTATGAGAGGCGACCGTCGTGAGGGAACCGTCGGTTTCTGGTCCATCGGGCAGTGCTGACTGAATCTCCGGTTCTTCGGGCAAACTTCCGGAACCGGGCCAGCCCCAGCTGTTCCTGGAGGTCTTCGATTTCCAGTTCCTGCTCTGAAATTCTGGAACCGAGTGCGACTATGTGAGCCTGGACTTCCTCGGGTAACTGTTCAATCTCCGCCGCACTCAGCATGGGTGAAATTCTAGCATAAAGACATTAATCGATCCAAGGGTCTTCAGTTGCATTCGACGTATGATAGCGAACGGTGCGCATGCCAGAAATCGATTCCGTCCAGGAGCATCCCCAGTTCGCCCACAGTGATCTGCCGGGCCTGCTCCTCGGTGTTCGGCCAGGGAAAGCGGTCCTTTTCCAGAGGCTTGAGCCACAGGCAAAATCCATTGCGATCCCAATACACACATTTGATTAACCGCCGATCTCTGTTGCAGAACAGGAACAGGGAGCCGGACATCGCCGACCGGTTCATCTGCTGTTCAACAATAACAGACAGACCATTCACCTGTTTGCGCATGTCCGTTACCCCCGGGCGGACATAAATTTCCAGACCGGTGAGATCCAGCATCATGCAAAAGCCGCCAGAACTTCCCGCAGGCGGGCGGAGGAGATTCCATCCGGCACTGAAATGCGAAACCGCCGGTCTATCTCGATGATGATTTCCGTCGAAGTGCCTGATGTGGCAGGTGGCGTGATTCGGACCAACTCGGGCAGCCTGCATCACCGCCCGATGCCTTTTTTAGCCGCTTCATCCAGTAATGCAGAGTTGAAAGCTTGATATCCCGGGTCCGACAAAACTCTTTCTGCGTCTGTCCGCTTTCCCGCCAGTGGCTAATGATCTCTTGCCACTGCTCGATCTTCGCATCCATAATTCCTACTGGTGGAAGAATTATTTAATCTCAAGCTTAGGCTGTGCAGGACCTGGTAAATTGACGCTTACGATACTTTCGTGCATTTGTGACATTGATTGAACTCATAATGCTCCGTACGAAATAACGTACGCACATATTTGTCATCAATAGCTAATAGTCAACGATTAAAAAATCAGGCAAATTTTGATTACACGTAGCTCCAGCTCGACACCCGAATTAAATGACACAGATTTTCATTCAGGCAATGTAGCCGCGTGGGCTTGAAGGAATCTGTGTAACTCCGATTTGAGAGCTGAATGGTCTGGGTATTATGATAGTTTCGGCCTAGTTCTTACCTCTCTCAAAGCATAAAAGGCGGTCTTCATGGCACTTCGCGGCTCATGCTACAATAAATCATGGTTCCAAGTGAAAAGCGAAGCATTGTAACCGGCAATAGGTTTCTCATTGTGTTGGTGCTGCTCAGCATTATCACGGGGTCCTGCGGAACAGCTCCGTCGGGCCCGCAGCGGCCTCCGTCTCCGCCCAAGGGATTCCCCAACGAATCGCTGCTCCGCGCCGCCTTTGCTCTGGGAATGATTGATCTGGTGGATACCGATCCGGAAATCCCCGGTAACATACACGCGTTCACGGATATCGAGTATGCGTCGGTAGACTCCAAAAGCTTAGAGCTCGATATTTACCGCCGTTTCGATGTGGAAGAGCCGGTCCCATTGCTAATCTTTATTCACGGCGGATCATGGAAATCGGGCCGACGCTCGGATTACCTGCCATATCTGCTGGACTATGCAGAGAAGGGCTATGTCACTGCGACCATCTCCTACCGCCTCATCGATGACGCGCTCTTTCCCGCCGCGGCCCGGGATGTGTATTGCGCCCTTCGTTGGCTCGTCGAACATGGCGGCGAGTACGGCGCTGATACCCGGCGCATCGCATTGGTGGGCGGATCCGCCGGTGCTCACCTGGCCATGCTCATCGGCTACGGAGGGCATGAGGAGTTTTTCCATGCCGACTGCAAAACGGGAAGCGCTGAAGAATACCTAATGGATTCGGTCAAGGCCATAATCAACTTCTACGGACCGGTTGATCTCACCACCCCGTACGCGGCTTCGACTTCTCAGGTGATGGATTTTATTGACGCCTCCTATGACCAGAATCCGGGTATTTTTAAAGCGGCGTCGCCCATCTACTACATAACAGCGGACGATCCGCCGACCCTGACTTTTCACGGAACAATTGACTCCTTGGTGCCTGTGAGTCAAGCCGATGAACTGGATAGGAGTCTCGCCAATGCCGGGGTCTTACACGAATACCACCGCCTGTCCGGTTGGCCGCATACCATGGACCTGGCGACGAAGGTCAACGAGTACGTTCAGTATTACATGGACCATTTTCTCCGCCGCTTCCTCGAAGCGAACTGATGATCCAGAGGATCGCCTGGTCCTGTCATATTTTCCGGGAGAAGAGGCGACTCGTCCGAACTGTACGAAAGTGTTGGTGAAAAACCCCCAGCTCATTGTGTCCTTGTATCGCCAGATGAGCAAAACAAACATCTAATCAACCGTTACCATTTTTCCTTACAACTCTTGTACATACCCCTGATGTGGACCCTGCTGGTGGCAACCCGACGGGACAATCCCGCAGATTGCCGGCGGTATCATCATCCTAGGCGGTGGACATTATCTCCTCAGTCATTATGACAAGGAGGAGCTGCTCCTTGCAAATGTTCGCCGTGACGATCGTGTCGAAACACTGCGTGAAGCGCTTATTGTGTATTTTGCCGGGAGCGTGAACTATGCCCGGGAATAATCGACTATGCGGATTTGAGGCAGGTTCGCGTGGTTTTCCCGGTAGAACGATGCCCAATCGCTGGCGGTGGCATGGGACGGCGAATACCGGTGGCGGTCCCGGTATATCAGGACGATTAGAGGAGAGCGCCTGAATATTTGCAGGGCCCGAGCAGACCTATCACATTTCCACGGGAACCAGCGCCATGGCCATGCGCCGCGAAGTGGATGAATAGCTCGGCCGGGAAACATCCGTGAACTTCAGAACAGCCTCGCCCGGATGTGCATCAACAGCGAACGGGAAATTATGGATGTCGATCTGGTTCGAAGCAAGCTCTCTGTCTCTATCCCGACAGGGATGGCGGCTGTGCAGATACCGCAGCCCGCGGTTCTTTGAACATCGCCGAAGCCGAGGCCGAGTTGTACCGCAGCTACATACAGGAGGCCGCCCGGCGTAGCGGCGTCTAAAAGGATATGGCCCGGCTACTCGGGACGCCTAATTACCAGAATGTTCAGAAATGGATTAAGATATACGCTGTTAAGTTATAGGAGCCGGGTATTATGGGGAAAACATTTCTGAGGATTATGCTAGGTTTCGCAATGCTAGTCAGCATGCTGCTGATGGTCTCCTGCGATTCACAGCCGAAGATCACCCTCGAATCGACGATGAATGACGCGTATACGATTTCTATTGTATACTTCCCTTCGATTCCCGAATCCAGGCTCGAGTACATTCCGCTTATTGAAGCCATAGAGAACGATGAACCCGCTGCAATCATCCTGAAATTTTTCTTCGACGAACCGAGGGCAGAAGATGCCAGCTTCGCTGAAGCGTTAGCGGCCTATGAGAACATCATCACCCAGAGTTCATTGCTGCTCGAGCAAATCGCTCCGTCTGATCCTGCAGTAATTCAGAGCTTCAGCATATATAGTGAATCTCCCCAACCGGATGAAATTAATATCGTTCTTCCCAATGATAAAATCAGCGGGTCCTTTGCGGCGCTGGGATTGACGGATTTTCCGGTGCAGGGTGAAGAACTTCAGGGCTTTGATCTCGTCACCAAATCTAACGGATACCTGTTCCCATCTATCGCCCTGGTTACCCTCTCATTTCTCACCGGCCAGGAGATTGAATACCAGCCGGACAGTATACGCGTCGGCGATATTGTGTTTCCCGATCCGGCCATGACGATGAACCTCCAAATCTCCGAATCGGGGTTTTTTCCCCGCTACGAGCTATCAGAGGTACTCGATAAGCCGAGCGACTCTGTCCTCTTTTCTGGGCATATCGTTCTCGTGTACGTTGACATTCCTGAGGTATGGCGATTTCGTGCAGGATATGGATCGGCACACAATAACGCTGAAATCGTCGCCGATTCAATTAACACCATCCTTTTGAAAGTCGAATAACACAGGCTGTGATTTGGTTTTTACTAAGTCAGGACAATTAGTTGCAATCATGCTCGGCTGCGTTATTGGATATCTTACATTTTATGAGACCAAAGCTACGGCCCTTGATTCTGATGTAGATCAGTTGTAAAGTTAACGCAGATAACCTATCTTAAGGCGCCTGTATTTGAGGATATGCCTATGCGTTTGAAGGACCTTTTGTTTTTTGCCTTGTTGATTTCACTGATCGCTGCTTGCAATGCCGGAGCGCCTTTTACTGAGCTCCCGGATGTCGAACCGAAGATTATCAATGTCTCGTTTGTAAGTTCCGACGGCACGGCTTCCGTGTCTTCGCTGCACCCGCGCCAAATCGATGAGCAAAGTATTACCTACGATATTCAGTCTCTAAACGATGAACAGTACTTCAAGCCCATGCGTACCTCAGGGGCACGAGGCATTCTGCGCAAATCTATAACCCCTGTTTCATTCGTTCTATCTACCTCCAATATTTTTCTATACCGAGATCTGTATTCCGTAGGGGCATATGAAAAAATTCTGTACTCAATAGGCGATCAATCCACCGGGGAAGTATACCAGCATTTTGACCTCATTAACTCCAGGCAGGTCGTGCGAGATTTTGCCTTAGAGGAAAGTCAGTTCCAAGGCTTCGGATTGAAGCTCAGTCTTAATAGCGACATCGGGTCAGGTAGTGTCAACGACGGTCTTATGGTTATGAGCGAAGTTACGCTACGGCTGGGTGCAGAATACGCGGAATTTGATCTGGAAGGAGGAATCTACATCAGCGAACTGGATGCGCATGTATTTACCCTTAACTTCCTGCAACCCTATCTGACCGACAAGTTGGGCTACATTGCGATCGGCGGCGATATTCCCACAGACGGAATACAGAATCCCGAGGGAATCGAAGGGGTGTATCCGCTGCCCTGCAAAATAGAATCCAGGGATGACGGGATCATCGGGAGCAGCACATTGTTCCTTAACGGGCCGGCATATGATTTCAATCAGTTCACGAATCCTGAGATTGTGTTCAACTGGAACATGGCCGATTGCGTTCAAATTTACGATAACGGCACTCCTGCAGATTATTCCGACGATATCGTCACCCTCGATGTGGGCAATCCCTTTCCCATCAGCATTGAACTACGGGAACTTCAATCACCGGGTGTAACCGATTCCGCAGCAGATACCACTACTCCCGCAGACGTCGCCCATGCGCACCTGGCCGGACAAAACTCGGTCAATACTTTGCAATGGATTAATCCCATCGACGCGGATTTCGAAAAAGTCATAATCGTCCGAAAGGCCGGCACTGCGCCATTGGACCATGAGGACGGAGATATCGTGTACGAAGGTTTTACCCCAGCATATTGGGACACAACGGGAGAATCAGGCGTTCATTATTACTACGCGATCTATGCATGCGATTTTTCGGGTAACATGTCTGGGGGGATAGTGGTCGATCAGATTCAGAATTAGTCAATAGGCTCAGCAGGTGCCAAGCTGCAATAACTGTATCCCTGAACAGATCCGTCGGGAGCTTCGATATCAACGACCGTCAGATCGCCCCGGGGGTCTGTAAGGCTGGATATTCCGGTCACATAGAATAAACTGCTATTTTCCGCTTGGGCATCGCTCAGGTAACTTGCGCCGACCCCCCGTTTATTCAGAACCATTTTTCCGGGTACGGTCCCATCGGCGTATAGCGAACTGTTTTCCCAGTAATCGACGCCGAAATACTCCGGCCTGAAATTCTGAGGGGCTTCCCAGAGGTAGAAAAACATTGCCCGGGCTTTTACCTGTACCTCTTCAGGAATCGCATCAACGATTTGCCCGTTTTTCAGCGACATCCATCTCCATGAAATGGTCGTAAAGGCTCCGGTAGCATTTCGGGAGAAATTAAAGAATGGAAAAACATATCCTTCGTAGTTTTCCGACGGACGGGTAAACTCGACGTTTTCCGTAAAACACTCAGTACCTTCGATATTCAGAATGAAATCGCCATTGAGCGGCAGCCCCTGACTGGTGATACTGTTCATATCGAAATAATATTGGGGATAATGCCCGGGCATGATTTCGGGACCGTGGTAATGGGGATTCATAAGGACGTCAGGGCTGAGGGTCATGAGGCCGTCGAAGGGAAAACTCTGTACCTCGAATTGCCTGGTGAAAAACCCTCCCAGCATCCAGGAAAGATCCTCTTCATAATCATATATTGAGTCCCTGTTTATATCGGGGTTGAGAAATTTCTTGAAGGTGATATCAAAGCCCCTCATGTTTGTTTCGTGAGCCTTGGACCGACGGATTGGTGCCTGTCTCCAGGTGAAGCTGATCCTGCTTTCTCCGGCGGCAGGCGGGGGAAGTTCATCTTCATTATCTTCGTCGGGGGGAATGGCCGGGTTATTACACGCAGTCAGAAATAAAAGTCCGAGTACAAGTACTAGTGAGAAGATGCTCTAGTCCAATCGTTTTATGTAAGCCTCCTGAATAGTTAATAGGTATATACTTTATTGTCAGGAGTGTGAATATAAATGTCCAGCAGCTCAAATCCTGTATCTTCTGTGAATTTTGTGTTACTCCGTCTGCCTCTCTGCAATGTCGCGTCTGCACGATATATACTCTATTATGTAGCGGCAGATGGAAGGAGATCCTATGAAGGAAGTGTTTCAATTAATTGTGGAGTACAACCGTAAAACCAACCGTGAAATCGAGAGACTTGTTCTCTCCCTTCCCGAAGAAGAGGTGTTCAAAGAGCGAAAAACCTATTTCAAGAGTTTATTCGCTCTGGTGATGCATCTGATTCACGCCAGCCGATATATGCTCTCACTTATTCGGAAACATTGGAATGACCAGCATCTTGCAGATGAGCTGGCATCTTCAGATTTCACCGTTGACCCCGCATCCGTTGCGGAGGCCTTCACCCTGCTAAAACGGTATGATGAGCTGATGTATGAATTTATAAATTCCATTAACGAAACCCGCCTTAAAGAGCCAAAACAGTCGGTATTACTTATGCGGAAGGGAAACGCGGATATATCCATCTGGAATATTCTCATGCAGTACATTGTTCATCAGACACACCATCGCGGGCAGATTTCCCAACTGCTTGATGAGCTGGGAGTTGATCATGATTACGGTAATGTGTGGCCCCTGTACTTGGAAGCTGCGGGCCATGATTTGGGTAGTGCCTAATCGACTGTTTTTCCTTGCGTAGCCCAAAGCTTTCAATTATTTGCATAGCGCTCCAGGACAATACCCGGGAACTGATTTAAAACTTTCAGTGATTACAGTGTCCGTGGTCATGGCCCGCGCAGACCCCCGCATCGTCGCTGAGGAGTACCTTGCCTTCTGCGAGAGCGGCACGGAACCGGTCCAGTGTTCCCGGCGATTTGACTACGAAGCTGCAGGTTATTCCTGCTGAGGCGAGTCGGCTCATGGCGCCTTTACCCATACCCAGGCTTATCACCCGCTGTACGCCAAGGGCTGCAAGCTCTTCAACGGGAGCGCACGAGCCCCCCGCCTTTTTGCTCCGGTCCACAAAATTAAGTGTGTCCAGTTCGTCGTCAAAGACGGCAATAAACGGCGCCGATCCAAAATGCCCTGAGAGTTTGCTGTCCTCACTGTCTGTTTGTACTGGTACTGCTGTTGTCATATCGACTTCTCCTGAATGCCGGTACGGCTTTGGTTTTACTCCTCCGATGGATCTTTACAACCATGGGAAGCCGCATCAGAGTCGGGGAGTATTTCAAGGGCCATCCCCTTGATTATTGCCGTAGCCAGCTTTTTTCTGGCTGCTTTTATAATCAGGCCGAAAGACTGGCGGGATATGCCCATTTCCTGTGCAGCCTGATCGTGATACAGACCCTCATAATCCGCCAAACGGACCGCCTCAAATTCATCGAGGGCGAGAAACTGAATACCCAGTTCGCTCATTGGTATGCCTCGAGGTTTGAATATGGAGGTCGAGGGCTCCCCACAGATACGTCTGCAACCTTTTTTTCTTGGCATATGCTAATATTAAACACTAAGTCGCCCATTGTCTATAAACTATGCAACGTTCGATGAATTTTGGATTAACCCCGCGGTAAAGGCCAACCTGCCGATAGTAGTCAAAACTCTTGTTATTTGTACCACCAGGAAAATTGACAATGCGCATTAACTCGTATTAGTATTTGTGTGGGTTTGGGCGTCTACATTGTCATAAATTTAGTTGTACAAGGACAACCTTGTGCATGCGCCCATTCCGGGGGTGAGAATATGAGAAATAGAGCTATTGCATTACTGTGTATGATTATGTGTGTAGGGCTTCTTCTTGCTGGTTGTACCAGTATCTCAGGCGGAGGAATAGCCAGGGGTGCACGCCCGGACCCACCAATGGAGGGTGTCTACACCACAACCGGTGGCTGGGGTGAAGTCCGCTTGTGGAAAACCGAAGCAGGTTTTCAGGGTTCCTATACAGACACATGGCAGTCCGAAACCGGCGATCTCTACCTCTGGATCGAGGATGGGGTGTGGGTTGGTTCTTGGGAAGAACCGGTTATTGACCGTGGCGGTGATTTATACAGGATTACGATAAGCGATGACGGAACAACGGTTACCGGTCTGGCAAACGTTACGCGTATGGGTGGGCACAGCCAATTCAAAGACGTGGAATTTTCCTGGGTTAAGCAATAAAACATCACTTGCATGGTCAAAAACGCGTGTGGGGGGCTGTTATTGTTGTCGTATTAATGTGACCCTCAGCCGGCTATATCCCGAGACCCCGCATCAAACTCCAGCTCTATGGCCAAGTCTTCGGGATCGCCGATGAACCGGGAGAGGGTAGCCCGCTCGTTTTCATTTAAATCGACCAGTTCCAGGCCCCAGTTGTTGTCTTCGCCGTCGGATTTCATCCAGACAGTCTGCCCGTGGATTTCCAGCATATCAGCGGACTGGGTGGGATGGCAGAGGAAGAGTTGAAAGGTGCCCGCAGCTGACGGCGGTACCGGTTCTTCCAGGTTCATATGGAGCCCGCTGAGGGAGATGTTTACCAGTTCCCCAATGCGCCGGGTGGTGCCGTCGCTGCGAAGCAGAATTGGCCAGTCCAACTTGTGCCGGGGATGACTTCTGCGATTGTCCATACCATTATGCTAATCTACTGCCGCGGTAATGGCAAATGTGAACAGGTTGTTGGCAGCCTACAGCGTCACAAGGGCCTGAAGAATCGTGGACGGTCGCACCGGCAGACGTTTGAGCGCCCGGCTTTTGCTCTCGGTCACCAAACCCATCGGTATACACATCTGGGAAAAAAACAGGCCAACAACCCGGAAGCTTAAATAGCCTAGGGGTGAATCAATTCGGTCTACTTCAGTCTGGGGTGACTGCTTGAGTATTTCCCGGTACTCGGGTACATAGCGGGCCAGGTGAGGAGCCAGGTCAGAAGCATAGACTTCAGAATTTTCTGATTCTTCACTCAGCTTCTTAATGCCGTAAAGCATTAGAGGCGAGCTGAAGTGAATCCAGCCTTCGTTTTCGAAATCGAAGCGGGGATGATATTCCCAGGAATAGGAACTCATACAGGTAGTGAAGAGGTCACGGTACAACATTTTGAGGCTTTGAGGGTCAACATTTGCCTGAGCGAGGCGCAGACCCTTGGGTTCGGGAATGAGGATATCGGCGGCTGTGAGAATCTTTCGCATCAGGCTGAGCCAGTACCAATCGGCTTCCTTGGTAATTTGCAGCTCTATGCCTCGATATGTACTCTCGGGCATTTTATCGGCCAAGGCTTTGACAATCTGAGGCTTGATGTACCCCGCGGGGGTGCAGGGGATGAACCCGCCGTTTTCGGCCAGCCGGACGAGGGCGGTATATAACCTGATAACCGGCACCTCAGCGAATACCGACTCCTCTAATTCGCCAAGGGCCGACAGTGATAGCATCCCCTCCGCTTCAAAAAGCGGTTCGGTGGTCAGCGAATGAACTGCCGCCGGCGGGAGGTCAAAGGGACCCGGTCCTTCATCCAGGCCCATGCCTTCCAGACTTCGTTCCATTAGGGCCATGGCCTGGTTGATATCGTCGGTTGTGGTTCCGGTCTTTTTTTGAATTTCCTGGTAATCCGCTTCTCTGCCGTTGTTTCGGGCGTCCAGGAGCTCTCCCACTACCGCATTGAGGGTGTCCAGGCTCATATTAATTTCCGGCACATTGCCTTCATCATCTTCAAAGTCTGGTTCTTGTATCTGAGCGTCGAATTCCCGGGTGAGCATGTCCAGGCTGTCGAGTTCGGGAAAACGGCGGATAGTTTCCAGGTAAACCGTGAAATCGAGGGATCTCATTGGTTCGGTGGGGAGGGAAATATGTCCGTCGAGCGCCGAGACCAGCTCATCGTAACTTTCCCGGGCAATGGTTTTTATAAAAAATCCCTTTTTATGCAGGTACATAGCGCTCATGTCCCCATTTCTGTGTGGGAGTTCTATATCTATGTAAGCTGCCGGTGCGAGGCGAGGGTTGTCGTCCAGATAGCGCAGCTCGGCCATATAACCTGACGCTTCCAGGATGCCGGCTATGGTTTCAGCGGCTCTTTCAATCTCCTCTACATCACCGAGGGCCTCGGCTGATTTTTCATAGGAAGCGAACATTCCAATGGTGAATCGGGGGTTGGCAATGCGAGGCATGCCCGATATTTCCATCAGGCTCAACCACGGCAGGGGGTTTTCGGCGATGGTCTCGCTCAAGGAAGGCCGTTCTGGCAGCCCGCCATGGATGAAGATCGGTTTTTTGTGTCCAGACGATGCGGCAGCACTAAAAAAATTCAGTTCGCCCTCTCCGCGAAAATGGGGCAGGGGAATCATTGGTCCGTAAGTCTGCCAGTGGTCGCCGGCATTCCAAAAGAGTGCAAGAATCCGGGTATACCCCTGGGCATGTACAGACCGTAATGCCGGGGAATAGAGTGTAAAATCCGGCCATGACGCCTCTTCGGAAAGAGCAGCCGGTTTGCCGCCAAGGGCGCTCAGGGAGAAAAATCCGCTTTCATCTTTTTGGCTGGTAATATCCGCCACCATATACAGCCACGGAGAACGTCGCCACATCCGGGCGAGGGCAAGGGCGTCCTCGCTCAGGTCATCTCCCCGGCTTCGAATAAATGCTCCGCACTGTTTGACCGAGCCGAACACGCGTCCACCGATCAGCATGCCTTTAATGAGATCCTGATGATCCTCCTCCTGACCCGTTAGCGACGAGGCATCGAATTGCCGAAGTAAGTCCCTATCCAGACGCTTGCGTAGAGCGTACTCAAAACCATGTGGTGTGATCCTATCAAGGAGTCGCGAGGCTGACCTCGCATCAAGATGCTTCATCTGTACTGTCCTCCTCATCGAGTATATCCGATAGTAGTGCAATGCGCACATAATACATCTTTGTGAAGCTTGACCATCTGAGCCGCCCGGCCTAAAATTCCCATGCTATGGGTTTGCTATATCCCGAAAAGATCGATCCCGAGGAAGCCGAGAAGCTCATCTCAAGCATGGTCGACTGGATTAGGTCGGTTTGTGACCCCGTGTCCATCATTCTGTTCGGCTCTGCAGCCCGGGGTGAGATGACTGAAGCTTCTGACATTGACCTTTGCCTTATTTTTGCCGACGAGAACCTGCTCGCCTCGGGACGGGAAGCGGTGTACAATTCAATAAACGGCGAAAACAGCGTCTGGCCCAAGGATCTGCTGTTTTACACCATGGAATCCTTTGCTGCTCGCCAAAAAATCGGAGGGATAGCCGAGTTGATAGCTTCAGAAGGAAGAGCTTTGTACGGGAGCCTGCAATGAGTCCGTCCAATCAGGAACGACTTTTTCAAAAGTCTTACGCCATGGAGTTGGTCAATATCGCCCGTGCAGACGGCATGACAGCCCGCTATCTCCTCGAAGGTTTACGTTCGGGGAAAATACGAAACGAAAATTTTTTCTTTCAGGCTCAGCAGTGCATAGAAAAGGCGATCAAAGCGGTTCTGGTGCAGGTGGAGCAACCGGTTCCGCTGGTTCATGATCTGGGAATCCTCCTGGCCAAGGTTCCCCGGCAATTCGAGCCTCCTTTCGGCTATGAAATTGCCAGGCTGTCCGATTTCGCCGCAGTCAGGCGTTATGAAGAAAGCGTTCTGCAGTGGGGTGAGCAGGAAGCTGATGAGGCCATGACACTTGTCGAACAAGCGTTACGTTGGGCCGAGGCCATAATAACCGGGCCCGAGTCCCCCTAATTACCCATCAGTTCATGGTCCTTCCACCCGCCGGTGAATCAGGTCCATGGCAACGAGTCCGGCTGCGGTACCGGCCAGGTCCCAGACAATATCCCTCCAGCTGAACAGACCGTAGTCAACCCAATCATACAGCTCTTTGCCAAGCCCCACCGAGATACTGATTCCCGCTGACCAGGCGAGAGCCAACTCATCGGGGGCATCAGTGGCAAACCCGTCACTGAGCGCCAGGTATGAGCCGCCGGTAATAAGGAAACTCGCGGCAAAGTGATAGTACTTATCGGATGAAAACCTGGGATCATTCGGCTTCGTTTGCTCACCCGGCACCGTCGGTTCGGTCAACACGATTAGGTCTGCCGTTTCGGCCAAAACCGTTAAGTCCGGCTGTTGAGACCACTGGGCTGGCAACGCACTGCTTTCCCGTGTTTCCTGACCAATAATTTCCCTCGGCACCGATAGTGCGTCTTGCCCATCCGCCAGAAGCCTCGGGCTGATCAGGAAGAACAAAAGGAGAATGTGGTGAAAATGTAGCTGTAGTTTCTCGCCTATGGCCGTCGTGTTTTCCATAGTGCCCCCAAAACAGCTGATTTAAACCCTCTAACCTGTTAACCAGGGAGGATTTGCACGCCGTCCATTGCGCGCCAAGGCAAATCTTTAGGTTACTCCTTCTCACACAGTGTGTTACCACACCCAAATCAGCTGTTTTCGGGGCAGTTCGTATTTATTCTGTATTATACTTGGCTATAGACACAACTGAACCGCCCCGGCTTTACCGGAGACAAAATCTTGTGAGAGGATGGAGTCATGGTAAAGAAAAACAGCAGGTTTTCTGAGGAAGTTAAGGAGCGGGCAATCCGCATGGTATTCGCCGCCAAAGGTGAATATGATTCTCAGTGGGCCGCAATTGAGTCGATAGCTGAAAAGATAGGCTGTACTGCAGAGACGTTACGGCGGTGGGTTCGCCAAGCCGAGAAAGATAATGGTAGTCGGGAGGGACTTACAACCGACGAGAAGAAGCGAATCAAGGAGCTCGAGCGGGAGAACCGGGAGCTCAAGAAAGCCAATGAGATTCTACGTCTGGCTTCCGCATATTTCGCGAAGGCGGAGCTCGACCGCCAACACAAGAAATAGTCTGCTTCATTGATGAACACCGCGATGACTATGGGGTCGAGCCGATTTGTACTCAGGTGCCAATCGCTCCTTCGGTGTACTACGAACAGAAAAAGCGAGTAAAACACCCTGAAACAGCTCCCGCAAGGGTAAAGCGCGATGAAATCCTGAAGCCAGAGATCCAGAGGGTTTGGGATGAGAATTATGAGGTTTACGGCGTTCGCAAGGTCTGGCACCAGCTGAAGCGAGAAGGATTCCAGATCGCACGATGTACCGTGGCCCGTCTCATGGCTGTCATGGGGCTTAAAGGCGTCATACGAGGCCGCAAGGTGCGAACCACAGTACCGGACCCGAAAAATGAACGTCCGCTCGATTTGGTGCACAGGGAATTCAGTGCCGACCGTCCGAATCAGCTGTGGGTGGCGGATTTCACTTATTGCGCGTCTTGGGTGGGTTTTGTATATGTGGCATTTATCATCGATGTATTTTCACGAATGATCGTCGGATGGCGTGCCTCGAGGTCCATGAGCGCAGAGCTGACGCTGGATGCTCTGGAACAAGCCCTGTGGGCAAGGCAACCTGAAAATGGGCTGATCCACCACAGTGATCGTGGGAGCCAGTATCTGTCAATCCGGTATTCTGACCGCTTAGCAGAAGAAGGCATTGCCCCATCTGTTGGGAGTGTAGGCAGCTCATATGACAACGCGCTGGCTGAAACCATAAACGGACTGTACAAATCCGAAATGATCTACCGTAAAGGACCGTGGAAAAACCTGGATGCTATTGAGGCTGCTACGCTGGAATGGGTAAGCTGGTACAACAATAAACGGATTTATGAAATCCTGGGATATATGCCTCCGGCAGAGTTTGAGAAGGCATATTATGATCAACTGCAAGACGCAGCCAGCGGGCTGTAGTCATACAAAACACTCTCCGGGATTCCCGGGGCGGTTCACAACCGGTGTCTGAGGATACCCGTAGAAAGAGAGAAAACCAATGATCAATTATGCCTGGGAAAACCTGCCAGAGCTTAACTATGACGAATGGGAGTCCAGCAGAACGACTCTTCACCTGTATGCCCAAATGGTCGGCAAGGCGCTGTTAAAGCTGGCCATCCGGCGCAACCACTGGTGGCATGCCACATTTAAAGTGAGCCCCCGTGGCCTGGTAAGCGATCCCTTCCCGCTGGGCGGCGGTTTCGGGCAATTCGAGTTCGATCTTGCGAAAGGGGCTTTCCGGGTCCTGCGAAGCGGCAGGGGAGAACGGGCCTTCGCTCTTGAAACTGGATTAAGTGTGTCGGATTTCTATGGAAGTTTTGTGGCAGCAGCGGCTGAGCTGGATATCAGCGTAGGTCTGGACATTCCCGAGCCCTACGACCACCCGTCATCGATACCCTTCGAAAAGGATTCCCAACATGCCGGATATGAGGGCGAATCGGTTTCCGTATTTTTTGAGATTCTGAGCTTCAGTTCTGCGGTTCTGGAGGAGTTTGCCTCGGGCTTTAGCGGCAAACGTTCCCCGGTTCAGCTGTTTTGGCATCACCTGGATCTGGCGGTAAACCTGTACAGCGGGGCATCCTTGGGCTCGGGCGCAGGAATGAATACCAGCAGCCGGGATGCATTTTCCCACGAGGTTTTCGGGGCGGGTTTTAAAAGCGGCGATCAGTTTATTACCGAGCCGTATTTTTTTGCCTATATTTTTCCTGCAGATGAAACCCTGTTTGCCAATCGCCTAAGCGACCCGGCTGCCTATTGGAGCGACAAGGCGGGAATGTACCGGGCAATACTGCCGTACCACGAGCTGCGCAGACGTAACAGTTTTCGGGCTGACCTGCTGTCCTTCCTGCGCAACTCTTATGAGATAATGGCCGCCGCACGGCACTGGGATACCGAATCCCTGAAATATTCACCCTGAGTGGGAAGGCGAGGGGATGTTAGCGCATCCCCTCCATTCCTTTTGCTATTTCCCCGGCGATGCTTTCAAAAACCTGATCAAAACTGCCCTCGCCGTTTACCTTTTTTACTCCGTGCAGCTCCTGATACTTTTCAATAACCGGCACCGTTTTGTCCTGGTGGTCCTGGAGCCGGCGGACGATTTTTGACATTTCGCTGTCATAGGGCCTCATGTCGTCGGTTTGCCGGCGCTCGTCCAGTCGCCTGATAAGTTCCAGGGTCGGCACCTCAATTTCAATAACCTGGGAAATAAAGGTTTTGTGTTTTTTTAATAGGCCGTCGAGGATGTATGACTGAACGAGGGTTCGGGGAAAGCCTTTGAAGATGAAGCCTTTGGCTTCGGTTGATTGTTCGAGCTTTTTCTCGATGAGCTGAACGATTATTTCATCGGGAACCAGTTCGCCCTTGTCGTATATCTCCCGGACCCGTTTGCCGATGTCGCTGCCGGCAGCGATTTCTTCGGCCAGCATGGTACCGGTTGCCACGTACTCAAGGCCGAATTTTTGCGCCAATGCTTTTCCCTGAGAACCCCGCCCGGAACCCGGATACCCGAACAGGACGATGTTGTACAGGCTGTTCTTCAACTCGTCGCGGATGATATCCCGGATGTCAGAGGTGACTTTTGAGATGTCCTGATTTCCGTTAACCTGCCGCAGAACGCCCCGGTCCTTGTAGAAATCCAACACCGGAAGGGTTTTGTCGTAGTATTCCTTGAGCCTGTTTCGGATGACTGTTTCATTGTCATCCATGCGTCCCGAGGTCTTCCCGCGGTTCATCAACCGGGATACCGACTCTTCCTCTTCTACCTCCAAGCTGATGAGGCAATTGAGCGAGGTATTGAGCTTGATCATCAGCCCCTCGAGAATATAGGCCTGAATGTAGGTTCGGGGAAATCCGTCAAACAGGAATCCCTTGGAGCCTGGATGACTGACAATGGTTTTTTCTATGATCTGGACGATGATTTCATCTGATACCAGCCCCCCTGAGGCGATGATGCTCTTGGCCTCCAGCCCCAGCCTGGACTCCTGGGCGATTTCATTCCTGAGGATGTCGCCGGTTGAAATGTAAAAGAGATTGTACTCTTTTCTCAGAAATTCCGATTGGGTTCCTTTGCCGGCTCCCGGAGGGCCGAACAATGCAATGTTTATCATGGCGTCTCCCGCAGCGCATGTGGGTACATACCAGCGCTTAAGACAGCTTACAGGCAAATGAGCGATATTGCACTTTTTTATTTACCAGGCGTGCCAATCTGTACTATCTCTTTTGCTGTACGGGTCATTTCTCCGCTGATTTATTATACTTTGGAAGTATACATAAGGAAGATTATGAAAAACGTCGTAAACCGGGCTTCCATCAGCCTTAACCGGATAATTACTGTCCTGCTGCTGTTTCTCGCACTTTCCCTGGCGTTAATTCTCGTCGTGTCATCCACGGTCCGGGAGTTTTCTGCAGCGATTAATGACAGCGGGCGGGTGCGGGGCGGCATTCAAAAAACCCTCGTCACGGCCTTGAGCGGAGAGTCGATAGAGGCTGACGCTGCGTTCATCGACAATGTGATCAGCTCTCTAAGCAGTTTTACCGGCAGATACTCATTGCTCTTTAGCTCCGCTGACATTCGCCGCATTGACAGCCTTAACCGCCGATGGAGTGAGGCTCGAAGCGTTATCAGCAGAGGGGTAGGCGTTGACGTTCCGATGATTAAAACCCTCAGCGACGAATTGTGGACCCTCGCCGATGAAAACGTCAGCGCCATCGAGCAGACCTCCCGGAGATTCATAAACTTCCTCTATGTGGCGATCTTTATTATCAGTACGGCGATTATCGCCCTGCTGCTGCTCATCGTCGTTGTGCGCAAACTGGTTTCAGAGCGGATAGAAAATCAGGCTTCCAGAGACCAGCTTACGGGTATGTACAACCGGAATTTCTTCAAGGAAATCGTCGATCATCGCATCCACGAGTTGAGCACCGAAAGCGCTTTTTTGGTTGTGGTTCTCTGCGATATAGATCATTTCAAATCAATTAACGACACCCGGGGGCATGACGAAGGTGACCGTATCCTAAAAAAAACCGCCGATTCAATCCAGGGGGCAATCCGGGAAAGCGATATTGCCTTCCGCTACGGCGGTGAAGAATTCCTGGTTCTGGGAAACATCGCCCAGGCCGCTGACATCGCGGCATTTTGCGAGCGGATTCGAAGCAGGGTGGAAAGCGACAGTGCCGGCGATGTGAGCATTAGCGTGGGAGCAGTCATACACCCGCCGCGCAGCGATATCCAGGCCTCAATTAAAGCGGCGGATACCGCCCTGTATGAGGCAAAGCATGCCGGGCGCAACCGAGTGGTCATTGCCGGTTCTTAAAGCACACAAGCAGAGGTTAGCAGGTCTTTTTTGGAACACACTGATCGCGCAGGTTTTTGATTATTTGGCTTCCTCCTTCATCTTGTACATCTGCCGGTCCACATGGGTGTACAGAGACTTGAGGTCCGAAAAGCGCTTGGGATCGAATATGGTGTACCCCACGCTGAGACTGATGGTATACGGAGCCTGACTTTTTTCATTTTCAAGGCGGATGCCTTCATGCACCCGCTTGACCAAGCCTTGAATTGCCTCCTCATCATCGCAATCGACCAGTATAAGAAACTCGTCCCCGCCAAAACGGGATATTCGGTCGCGTTTTTTGAATGACCTGATAAACAGATTCGCGACGGTAATAAGGGCCTGGTCTCCTTCGTAGTGGCCGTGCTCGTCGTTGATTTGCTTGAACCGGTCGAGGTCCACCATGAGGAGGGCAAACCCGCCGTTCTTTTTGTAGCTGGAGATCCGGTAGCTCACGGCTTCTTCGATTTGCTGGCGGTTTAACAAACCGGTGAGAAAATCCCTGGTGTCTCTTCGGATTTCAAGGAATACGTAGCTCACCAAAATCGCCAGGGTTATTGACGGCCAAAACGCCGTAACCCCGAACAGGATTACCTGCAGGGCGAAACCGACAATGGGTATGATGCTGAAAAAGAGCATGGTACCAAACACCAGTTTTTTTAGCTGATTGCGATTACGAAGGGCGATTATGAGGATAAGAAAGATGAGGGTGACGCTCACCGCGGTGTACGCATACAGGCCCGGTTGGCGATGATACACATTCGCATCGTCCACATAAAAAAGAAAGTTGGTTAACGGGGTGATTAGCACCATGATTACTATCAGAACGTATGGTTGGAGATAGTACCACTTCTTTCGCAGCCGCGTTGCCGAGCCATAGATGACATAGTCGAAGTAATTGATCCAGGCAATGGCCGGTAAGGGACTGAACAAGAGGTACAGGTAATTGCTCCCATATACCAACCATCGGAGCCCCGGGTCCGTGTGTCCGTCTGCTATCCAGGTAAGAATTTCCAGGAAGAGCACACCAATGGTGCTCCAGGCGAGCAGTTTGAAAATTCTGGTTTGGCTGGCATCCCCCTCCCCGCGAAACCGGTCGGCGTAGAGAATAACCATGAGAAGCAGAATCGCGTAGCCATTGAGATCTATGGTTCTGATCTGTTCAATTAACCAGCTTCTCCACATGATTAGTCTCCTCCGGGCTCCACGTCACGTGTACTAATTTCTCTGCCGGCGGACAATATTGCCCGCAGTTCGCTCAGGGGCATGGGCCGGTAGTAATAATATCCCTGGATTTCACCACAACCTCTGTCTTTCAGGAACTCGAGCTGCTCCTTTGTTTCGACGCCCTCTGCCACCACCGTCAGTCCGAGGTTGCGTGAGAGTTCAAGAATAAAACTTATAATAGCCGAGGCGCTGTCTCCAGAGGATATGCTGTCCACGAACTGCTTGTCGATTTTAATTTTGTCGATGGGTAAATCGCTGAGCCTGCCGAGGGAGGAGTATTCAGTTCCGAAATCATCTATTGAAATGGAAAAACCGATATGTTTGAGTTCATGGATCTGATCTGATATGGGTGTAAGCTCGCCCATAGCCAGCCGCTCGGTAATTTCGAGATCGAGCATGGCGGGTTTGAGCCGGTATTTCCTGACGCAATCGCGAACATGGTTAACCAAACCCGGATTGAGAAACTGCCTGAGCGAGAGGTTTACCGAAACCTCGAGGTTTGCGACCCCTTGATCCATCAGGCTGCGCAGGTCGCGGCATGCTGTCTCGATGACCCAGTTTCCCACTGGATGAATGAGGTTGCTCTCCTCCACGATGGAAATGAAGTCAGCGGGAGGCACAATGCCTTTTTCCGGATGGTTCCAGCGGATCAGGGCTTCAAGACCGATGATGGTTCCGTCGGCGCTGGATACCTGCGGCTGGTAATAAAGCAGGAATTCTTCGCGATCCAGCGCGTCGTGCAGCTCATTGAGAATCTTCATCCGCTCAATTGATTGGCCTTCCTGCTGCGGCGAGTAGAAGGCAAAGCTGTTTTTACCGCTTTGCTTTGCGCCATACATCGCCTGATCGGCTTTTTTTATGAGCTGCTCGTTATCGACGCCGTTGGTCGGATACAGGGATATTCCCGCGCTGGCGGTAATCCGGTGGGGAACGCCCAGTATCTCCGTCGGCTCCTCGATGGCTCTGAGAATTTTCAGGGCGATGGTCTCCATATCGCTTTTTTGCTTGAGATGGGGAAAAATAAAGGTAAACTCGTCTCCGGCAAAGCGGGAAATCGTGTCGTATTCCCGAAGGCAGCTCTTCATCCGCCGTGCGCTGATTTTTATGAGTTCGTCGCCGCCCTCATGGCCCAGGCTGTCGTTGACTATTTTAAAGGCGTCGAGATCGAGCAGCATCACTCCGACCAGCCGTTCTTCCCTGCTCGCATAAGAGAGCTCTTCCTTGAGCCTGTCGCTGAACAGCACCCGGTTCGGAAGGCCGGTCAATGCGTCATACTTGGCCATGTACGCGATTTTCCGCTCCTTTGAAACCTTATCCAAAATATCGGAAAAAAGGAGGGCGATGGTTTTTAGGTTGGCGTGGGTCTCTGCGCTGTTCCCGTTGGTAAAATCCCGGGGCGGCGAATTGTAGCCAAGAATGAGGTATCCCAGCTGTTGTCTCGAATCCTCAAGCGGGCTGGCGTACAATACTCCCTCTGCTTCCAGTCTCGAAGCGAGCTGGGCCAAGGCTCCGGTCAGCCGGCAATCCGCCGTCGGGGCAAGGCTGATGGCACGGCTGCTGTCCACCAGCGACAATTGGCGTATTAACGCCTCGGGATGCGGAGCTTCTGCGGACTCCATGAGCGGCAGGCGGTTCCATTCCCTGAAGAATTCCAGATCGCCGGATTCATCTCCGTTGATCACGATTGAAGCGTGGGCACAGCCGAAAAAATTCCCGCTGTCCCTGAGGATTTCCTCGAGCCTGCCTTCGATGCTTTCTGAAGTGACGTTCATGAGTTGCTGCGATATGGCGGAAACCAGTTGGTAAAAGCCCGCAAATGCCGCCTGCTGAGACAGCCTGCGGCGGTAGATGCCCTGTATAAAAAGGGCGACTACCGCACCTCCGATGTAAAAAAGGATCATAATGAGATAATCCATCGCTGCGATGGTGACTACAAGTTCGGGATTTCCTATCCAGGCCGATAACTGGGTGACCACCGCCGAAATCAGGATGGTAATTATGAGACTCCGACGGCGAAACACGCTCGCTGCGTACAGAAACACCAGGGGAATCGGCCATGCGCTGTTAAACCCGTCGCCCCGGGCTGCCCATATCTGAAGGATGGGAATGGAAATTGCAACGATAAACGTCGCTGCGTTCTCCCGAAGCCCTTTGCTTATTCCTGTATGGGGAAGGAGCAAAATCACCGTTCCCAGGGTGAAGATCAGGGCTGAAAACATGGAGGTCTCATACCATTGTGCAAGACCGAACACTATTCGAATGAAATTAATGACGGCGATGGCCACCAAACTCAAGCCGAGGTTGCGAAAAAAGCGTTCCTGTTCCGGCTCGTCATCCAGAATCTCCGCAGAAATAGACGGAGCGGCCATGCCGCTAATTTCCCGTCGCTCCACACCGCGGTAAATTGCCAGTACGGTAATGGCTATGAGTATGGGAGCGGTAACCGGCGTTACCGTCCGGGAAAAATCGCGGGTAAAAATATCGGTAAGGCTTCCAACAGCCAATGCCAGCAATACCGCCAGCAGTATCAACAGGGCTCTCTTTCGCTTGCTTTTTTTCCGGTACGCCCACGATGAAATAACGAAGCCCACCATCGCCACATAGCCGATGTAGTACAAATTAAAAAACAGGGACCAGTCGGTGACGCGCCCGGCGTTCTGCCAGCCGAAAGCAGTCCAAACCAGCCGGTACTCGTCATTGGCAATTGAAGAAATCAGTGAGAAAACCAGTATGCTTACCAGCGCCGGGACATACAGCAGTATGCGCATAAAAACATTGCGCACCAAAAAGCGGTGCCCGGTTAAGATGAGGAAAAAATGAAGCAGTATTGCGTAGAAAGGGCTCCAGCCCAGGGCCGCAAAGCGCCGCCAGAACATGGCCTGGCTGAGGTTCGGCGCGCTTGCCGACAGGGCGATTCCCAGGGCCCAGGTTCCAAGGCATGTTGCCAGGGCGAAAAACAGCCTATTGGACAGGGCTTTGGAATTCAACGAAAGACCCCACACCCCGGTCAGGGAATAAGTGAAAAACGCGGCATTAAGGAGAAGCAGGTAGACTGATGCGGGAATCGACTGCAGCTCTGGCATGGTTTAAATTTAGGGTAAGTCGTCGCGGAAATCCAATAAAATGTTTTAGAGCTAAGTAAAACCCCCCGGACCTCAAGCACGGGGGGAGTGAACGCATGGACCCTGGATCAACTGGGCTATTACCCATCCCCGCGAGGGGGATGGGTATTTCATAATTATGGGTTAAAGGTCACCAGCACGCTGGCGACGTTATTCGACTTATCGGATTCGGCGAGTTCATCCCCGCTGTCGACAACCATAAGGATATATTTTGTCTGTCCTGCGAAGCCCGACGGGGTGCCTTGAACCAGTCCGTCAGTGTCTGATGCGCCTGAAGCCAGTGCTCCGGTAGACGTTGCAACTGCAAGCTCCTCATCAACCACCGGGTCATAAACAGTGTCATCTGACCAGTACCAGCTGATCCTGGCTGTGGGATAGTCATAAGGACCGTTGTTCCGCACTTCCCAGTTGAGGCTGATGGTGCCGCCGGCAGTGACTGTGGGTGTAGCCGTAAATGAGACTATTTCCAGATCGCTGGTCAACAAGGTGACCGGGCTAATAAAATCAAAACGGTTGTTGCTGGTATCAATCTCCCGGAGTATGGGCGTTCCGCTGAACCTTTCAACTACGGCATAGAACGTGAGGGGGCCCGCTGGAATGCCGACAAGATCCACATTGACTGTCACGGTTCTGCTCTGTGCCGCTGCGAAAATCTGATCGACGCGCTCGGCTTGAAGTGAATAATTTACCGATCCGTCTGAGGCAAGGATTCTCACAGCGAGGCTCTCACCGTTATGACTTGCATTTCCCTCGTTCGCGATAGTGACGTCAAACTGGGCCGTGCTGCCCACCACCGGTGAGGTGAGAATATTTGATGTCAGGTTGGTTATGACAAAGTCGGCGCCGAGAATTTCTGTCGTCGCGGCCGCCGCAAGGGTGTTGTTTGATTCATCAGATTCCGGAAGGGTGTCCGAGCTGTCGACGATTGCGCCAATATAGTAATCTCCCAACGCAGTGGCCAGAGGCAAATCACTTTCAGATAGGGTAAAATCCACTGTTGTTACTGCGGAACTGACCAAACTGATGTTTTGATTCAATTGCCTTGAATCAAGCAGCAAATCGGACTCGGTAATAACCGCATCATCGGAGAAGTAAAGGCTGACTGTTACCGCCTCATTCACCGGTCCGCCATCGACCAAATCCTGGTTACCAAAGTAGGTGCCTACACCGTCGTTTCGAACCGTTACGGTTGAGGTAAAGCCGGAAACCGGTTGGGTTATGCTTAATTGAGCAGGAGAGGTTACGGAGGCGATAACCAAATCCGGTTCATCAATGCTAACAGCTGTGCTATTCACATTATTGGCAGTGTCAGTCTCCGCTGTTGCGAAAACCGGCTCTACAAAGGTGATCAAAAAATAATCTCCAGGTACAATATCCCTCAGTAAGAACGTCAGGGTTTCCGACTGAGTTTGCCCCACGGTCAGGGACTGAAATGATTGGACTTCACCGAGAAAGCTGTCCACACCGGTTTCCAAGGTGGCATCTGTTGATAAGTAATAGGATAGTTTGAACCTGTTTGGCATATTCGCCTGCCCGCTGTTCTGAACCTCGGAGGTAATGGAAACCGATTGTCCGTTTACCAATGACGTAGAGACCCCAAAATCCACCGAATTGATGACCAAATCGGGTCCGACAATGCTCACGGTGTTGGCGGAAACCGCCACGTTATTCGTCTCGTCATTTTCTGCGAAACTGGCATTCGCATCTACCCAGGCGACAAGATAGTAATCACCCAGCGGTGCGTCGCTGATGTCGATATCCACGCTTGCATTTTGCACGGTATTCCAGAGCTGATTGTAGTTTCTTTCATAGGCCAGACGAAAGTCCGTGGTTTCATCAAAAACCTGGTCGCTGCTCAGGTAAAAAGCCATGTTTGTCTGTGAGGCTAGGGAGGCCCCGCTGTGGCTGCTTTGTACATCGACGGTGAATGCTTCGGCAATGCTGGCTTGGGTAGCAGTGAAGCTCACATCCAGCATTTCCAGGTCAAGATCCGCAGCAACTGTGACGGTCACTTGGGCAGTTTGCCCCTGATATGTGGCGCTGACCACCGTGGTGCCGGTGGATACCGCACTTACCAGCCCCGAGTCGGACACGGTGGCCACAGTCTCCACGGAGCTGTTCCATGAGGCAAGGGCAGTCACATCCTCCTGACTTGAGTCATCCAAGGTCGCCCGGGCCGTGAGTTGGGTGGTGGAACCGTCGACCATGCTGATGTCTCCCGGTTCTATAGCCAGGGCATCGGCGCCTACTGCGGTAATTTGAATGCTGTCAAAAAATCCTGCATAATCCGCGGTGAGCGTCACCGTACCCGGGGAAAGTATTTCAATGATCCCGGGTTCAAAGCCGTCGGAAATCCGTGCAACGCTCTCATCGGAAACCTGCCAGATTATTCCGAATTGCTCTTCAACGCCTGTTCCGTCAGTGTAAAATACAAAGACCCTGGCCTGTATGCTGTCGCCCACATTTAGAACCTGGGTTCCTTCAACAATTTCGTTGTCCAGGGTGATATCGATGTAATCAATACCGGTTCCAAAGCCGAGCAGGTTACAGGCTGTACTCATAATTAGGGCGAGTAAAGCAAAAACTGAAATGAACATTGTGCGAATGAGCTTCTTGTTCCTAGCATTAGTTGACATGGTTTCCTCCACCGATCAGGTTAGTAAAATGTCGAAAGAAGGCTAAAGATGAGTAACTTAGTCAATTATAGACCGAAGAATACCATGTTGCAATCTTTTCTCCAATATTAGAGAAAATTCTGTATTTCTGAGGAAGTATGTAGGCTATTGCCTCCCATCGGCCAATTGTCTACTTTGAAACCATGAGCAGATTCAAGATTGATGAAGCAAACCTGTACGAAGCCCTGGGGCCCGAAAAAATCGTCGAACTTTCACGGTGCTTTTATGGAAAGGTCTATGCGGATGCTAACGAGGATTTTCTGGCCATGTTCCCTCCGGATATGGAAATGGCGATCCAGAACCAGTATGAGTTTTTTATTCAGCGGCTAGGAGGGCCTCCGCTCTACAGTGAAAGAAAGGGGCATCCGGCCCTGCGTGACCGGCACGCCCGCTTTCCCATCACCGAGGAGTTTGCCGAGCACTGGATGGACCTGATGAGGGAGGCCATGGCTGAAGTGAACATTCCCGGCGAATACCGAAAGCATTTAGACGACTTTTTTACCGATGTAGCCTACTTTTTGGTTAATGTTGACAGCGAAGGCCGGCATGGCTACTAAAGGAACCTTGCCTTAGGTCCCGCAAAAGGTCTGAATAACTCTCTCAGAATCCTGAGGTGGTTTCTGATATTCAAGCAGCTGAGGATTGTCCGCATAGGGTTCCCGCAGGGCGTTAAGGAGGGAGTGCAGTCTGCCATAATCATCATTATGGACGGCATCATGCAAGGCCTTTTCTACCAGGTGGTTCCGGGGGATAACCGCCGGGTTATGCGCTTTCATTACTGTAGTACTATCCCCGCTCTCTTGCCCCGTGAGTCGGTCGGACCAACTGTCATGCCATCGGGTAAATTCCTCATTATTATATACCTCACGCCTGGGTAGCTCATCCTGCGATAGATCGCGGAAGGTATTGGTGTAATCAAGCTTGTTGTCCTCCATCCATTTCAAAAGGGATGAGATAATCTCAGCGTCGCCCTCACGGGGCTCGGTAATTCCGATTTTACCGGCCATGGCCTTGAGGTACTCATTTTCCAGCCGCTGACCCATGTCCTTTAAAAAATCCTGCGCAATCTCCAATGCCTTTTTTTCGTCATGGTGGAGCAGGGTAAGCAGGGTCTCAGCAAGGCGCGCCATGTTCCAGTGGATAATGGGCAGCTGATTGCCATATGCGTATCTGCCGGCGGTATCAATTGAGCTGAAGACCGTGTTCCCATGGTACTCATCCATAAATGCGCAGGGTCCGTAGTCTATGGTCTCGCCGGATATGCTCGTATTGTCGGTGTTCATTACACCGTGTATAAATCCGACCCTCATCCACTGGCTGACCAGCGCGGCCTGCCGTTTCCCCACAGCCTGCAAGAACTGCAGCGCCATATCAGAAGCGCCTTCCAGTTCGGGATAATGTCTGTTCACGCTGTACTCAAGCAGAGCCTTAATGAGACCGGGTTTGTCCATTGCGGCGGCGTATTGAAATGTCCCGACCCTGATGTGAGATGAGGCAACCCGTGTCAGGATGGCTCCCGGCTCAACCCGCTCCCGGTACACCGGCTCGCCGGTTTTTACCACCGCGAGACTTCGTGTGGTCGGTATTGCCAGGTTCCCCATGGCCTCGCTGATAATGTATTCCCGCAGCATTGGTCCGAGGGATGCCCGGCCGTCCCCCCTGCGGGAGTAGGGGGTGCGGCCCGAGCCCTTGAACTGAATATCGACAAGGCTGTTGTTACTCCGGTGTTCGCCCAGCAGCACGGCCCGGCCGTCTCCCAGATTGGTGAAATGCCCGAACTGGTGGCCGGCGTACGCCTGGGAAATGGGGATGGTTCCCTCGGGGATACTATTGCCCGAAAGCACGCGGACAATCTCTTTGTCGTCCGGAATATCCAGGTTTAGCTCTTCGGCGAGTTTGCGGTTGAACAGGCAGATCTCCGGATTTGAAACCGGTTCGGGGTTTTGATCGCTGTAGAAATCTCCAGGCAGTGACCGGTAGCTGTTTGAGAAAGTAAACATACCAATAGTTACTATCTAGAGAGGCAACGGTCAACCGACTTTTATGATTCATAAAATCACATAAAGTGATGCCATGTTCCTTTTTGTGTTTTTGATACGAGGCACAGTGATTTATCTTGTTCACGAGGAAAACTGACGGTATGTTTATCGCAATGAATATCACAAAACGAAATGTGCAGGCGAGGGAAACCCTAAAGCGCTATCTTGAGATGACTCGGGAGCTGACCCGGGAGTCGACTGAGCGTGAATTGCAGATTATTGAGGGCGAGATTCCTTCCGACCTTGAGGGCACGCTGTTTCGAGCCGGTCCGGGCAGGATGCACAATCACGGGCATCTGTACGACCACCTGTTCGACGGGGACGGCGTAATTCAAAAAATTGCCTTTTCCCGGGGCGCTGCGACCTACACTTCGCGTTTTGTACGAACGAAGTATTTCACCGCCGAAGAGAATGCCGGAAGATCGCTGTACCGTTCGTTTGGCAGTAATCTTCCGGGCGGAGCCCTCGCGAACTTTGCACGGATGAAGTTTAAAAATGCTGCCAACACCAATGTGCTGCTTCACCCCGACGGTCTTCTGGCCCTGTGGGAAGGCGGTTCACCCCACCTCCTGGATCCGCTTACCCTGGAGACCCGAGGGGAGTGGAGGGCGGACGGCATACTGTCCGAGAAAAATCCGGTGGAAAAAATGATGTCCAACGGCCGGGCATTTTCTGCGCACTATAAAATAGATCCGGCAACTGGTGTGATGCACAATTTTGGCATGAGCCCCGGGCTCGACCAGCGCATGCTGATGTACCGCATGGAGCACGACGGCCCTCTTGAGATACGTGAAGTAAAACTTCCCCGGTTGACCTTCATTCACGACTTTTCCATAACCGATAAGGGTGAGCGGATATTCTTCGACGTGCCGGTGCATTTCGCCCTGCTGCGGACATTTCTGGGACAGGTTCCCCCGGCCGCTTCAATTCGGGAAAATCCCAAGGGAAATACGTATATCAGAATTTTTGACCGGGAAAATCATCAGCGGATAGTTGAAACCGACCCCTGTTACATATTTCATTTTGGCAATGCCTGGCACGGCGATGATGACTGCATACGTGTACAGGTCTGCCGGATGGACCGCTTCCCTTCCTCTGCGCAGATGTCTGCTCTCCTTAAGGGAGAGGTTCCCCAACAGGGTTTTCATGCCTATTTATATGAGTGCGCCATCGACCTCAAGCGAAATACTGTGAGCTGGGAGAAGATATCCGACCATCCGATGGAACTGCCGAGTTTTAATCTGCGATTCACCGGTATTCCAAATAGCTATCTGTGGTCCTCCGCCGCCAGGCCCGACCGGTCCAATGACGCATTGCTGCACGGAATCGCCAAGTACGACATTGCTGAGCGAGAAACGATTTTTGCAGACCGGTATCCCCGGTACACCGGCGAGCCCTTGTTTATCCCCCGTCCCGGCGCTGACCGTGAGGACGACGGCTATCTGGCCTGCCTGTTTGTGGACATGGAGGATGATTACGCCGGCCTCGAGATTCTTCAAGCCGCGGACCTGAGGTCCCTGGCGCTGCTCAAGCTTCCTCTTCCTATTAATGTGGGCTTTCACGGATTGTGGACTGACAGGCGGTTTTAAACCACACGAGTCACCGATAGCCCTCGAAATTTCTTATTTTATTGGTTGCCCTCTTCGTTTTGACAATCAGGTCCTTACTGACTACAATCCTGTCATGAAAAACGCCCCCGCCGCTACATATGCCAACGCACCAGTGCTTCTGCTTTTTTCCGTGCTAATAGTTTTTACTGGATGCTTCCTTCCCACGGAACCCAGCGCCCCCGACGACGATCCGTACGCCCCGGAGAATACCATTTCAACGGACTACTTCGGAGAAATCCGGCAACCGGAAGATGCCGGGCATTCTATGTCCGCCTCGCCCGGATGGTACGCAGACGCCCGCTTCTATCATATATGGGTCAACGCCTTCGCGGATTCGGACGGTGACGGCATCGGCGATATCCCCGGCATTACCGAACGGCTCGATTACCTGAATAGTTTGGGGGTGAACGCCCTCTGGCTTTCCCCCATTTTCGAAACCAGGGGCCAGAATGATCCTCAGGGAAATATGCACGGATACGACACCACCGATCACTATGAAATAAATCCCTACTTCGGCGATAAAACTGACGTGGCGGCCCTCCTGGACGGCGCCCACCAGCGGGGCATGCGGGTAATTTTCGACTATGTTCCCAACCACATTTCTAACGAGCACCCCTGGTTTCTGGAGGCCTACAGCGGCAATCCTGATTATCGGGATTGGTTTACCTGGTCCAATGAGGATCTGGACGCGTACTATGACGGGCCATGGAGCAATCCCGGGTATGAGCACCAGGTTTGGCATGACCCCCTTGGACGGGGAAGCTATTACTACGGTATTTTTTGGGACGGAATGCCCGATCTGAATTTTACCAATCCGGATGTCCGCCGGAAAATGGCCGACGCGCTTATTTATTGGCTGAATTTCGGATTTGACGGAATACGCATTGACGCCGTCAAGTATCTCTATGAGGAGGATACCGACGGCAATCCCCGCACCGCGCCAATTATGTCAGATGCCGACGCCACCATCGAGTACTTCGCCGAGCTTCGGGAAGAGATCCTTGGCGAATACGAAGGTCTCGGTCTTTCCAAGTTTATGGTGCTGGAAAACTGGACCGGCACCGCATATCTTGGTGACTATGCCAGGTATCAGGGAAGGGATGCGGCTCACATGAGCTTTGATTTTGAGATCGGCGACGAGATTATAAACATGGTTCTACCTTTTGCAGGGAATGCCGAAGATTTACGGAACTATCTGGACAGGCGCCAGGGCTACGGCGTTCCCGCTGGCTTTGAGTATGCGAATTTTCTGTCCAATCACGACAATGTGAGAAGCCGGCCGGTAACCGAAACCGGTAACATTGAAGAATACGCCGCTCTGGCCGCCGGGTATAATATCTTGCTGCCCGGTGTTCCCTTTGTGTATTACGGGAATGAAGTCGGAATGACCGGGACTGCCGGGGCTGATATCAATCTTCGTCAGGATTTCCCCTGGTCGGAGGTAGTTAATCAAACCGGTGACGATGCAAGTATTCTCGAATGGTACCGGGCAATGCTCACCGTCCGCACCCGCTATGCATCAGTGGGCCGGGGAGTCTTTGCCGCCCTGGAGGACGATACCCTAAACCCCGATGTCTTCGCCGGGTTGTGGCGCGCCGCCGGTGAACTGCCGGTGCTATTTGTCGGGAATCACTCTGAGTTGGAGCAGTCCCTCAGCTATGACTTGACACCCCTGCTCGGTGCCGGGTATTCCTCACTCAGTACGGTTGTCGGTGCGCCTTCAGCATCTATTTCCGCATCGGTATTGAGCACGGGCAATCTCCCTCCCCATAGCTTTAGAGTGTACGTCCTGGGCAGCGACGCTGAGGCACACATAATCGCAGACCGTCCGGTCCCGGCACCGGCGCCTGCCCCCGAGATTTTTATCCTTGGAACCTTCGACGGAGCCAGTTGGGAGTATCTTCTTCCGGCCTGGCAAATGACCCTCGATTCAGATGCGGAGTATCAGTACAGTTACTCCCTTTCTCTCAATGCCGGCGATGTTAACAGCTTTAAGTTTTACGGAGAATCATCAGGCTGGCTTGGGGGCATGGAGCTCGAGGAAAAGCCGGGAGGAGATGCCGGCAATATCCTCTCGGTAAATTGGGCTGACTTCTCAAACATTGTTATAGACGCTCCGGTAACCGGCATGTACACACTGTACTTCGACTGGGATGATAGGCTCTATTGGGTAGACGGCCCCTGATGTTGTGCCATTAACCACAATGCGACGCCCGCATTGAATACGTTGCCGCTGCGCATGTACAAAAAAGTATACTGCGCGCGACAGCGCACCGGCGTGTAAAAAGCCGGAAAGGATGTGTAATGAAAAAAGCAATCGTAATTACCGTGGCCGCTTTGCTGGTTGCTCTGATGACCGGCTGCAGCGATGCCGACGTCGCATCGGCAAACCTCTCGAGGGCCGCCGATCAGTTTGAAGTTTTTAGAAGGGCGGTATTTTATAACGGCATTACCGGCGAGTATATTCTCAGCATCGAAGGCTACCTTTCCATTCTCGATGAAGGAAACCAGCTCGAAGTGACGGTTAAAAATGACGAAGGCATTTTTATGAAGCACTTCCTCGGCCTCTCGGACAACGTGACCTACTTCGTCGAGCAAATCGAGGGCCTTCCGGCAAGCGCTCAGCGCTACCGGGTGATTTTCAAGCCTTCAGTCATCGCCCCTAATATTGACCTAGAGTAGCCTCCCTCGCCGGCCGCCGACCCGCTGGCGGGTCACCGAATCCCGCCGGCGCTCGCCGCCGGCTGCCAACGGCCCGCGGACCGGCCAACCACTGACCGACGCTGGCTCACGTGCGGCGGCTGGTCGCCGAATGCCGCCGGCGATCGCGTCACGGCCGGCTGCCAACTGGCTGCCTTTGACAAAATCCCAAACATACGCGAGAATCCTGAGCGTATCGTCATCAGCTACAGAGGGTTTTGTGTCGGACATCAACGAAAGTGGTTACAGCCGCCGCATCTTCTCAATGCTCGCCAAGAGTTCCGCCGGCGGGTTTTCCCTATTCGAAGGCGGAAGGACGGTATATAGCTCTCCCGGTCAGCTCCGCCTTCTCGGGTATCCGGAGGATCTCGATTCAAAGTTCACCTTGGAGCAAAACATCGAGCATATTCACCCCGAAGACCGCGATCGAGTTCGTCAATGCGTCCTCGACGCATTCACACAAAAACTTCCCACTGTCACCTACACCTGCCGGGTGAAACGGAAAGACGGGTCGTATATCTGGATTGAAGATATTCTGGATAACGAGTTCGACGATGCCGGCAGACATGTACGGAGCATTATTCGCTCCCGCGATGTGAGCGCTCGTGTTAACAATGAGGCTGCATTGATTGAACGGGAGGCCCACTACAACAATCTCCTTGCACACATCGCCGCCGGGGTGGTTATTCACACAGCCAACACGACCATTATATCCGCTAATGATCGGGCTGCAGAGCTCCTTGGCCTTGCCGGTAATACCTTAACAGGCCGCACCGCCGAAGACGAGGTGTGGGCGTTCCTGCGTGAAGATGGCAGCCCCATGCCCCAGGCTGAATACCCGGTGGTGAGAATTCTTGAAAGCGGAGAGGCCCTGTCGGAATTCGTAATCGGCATCACAACGCAGAACGCTGTCACCTGGTGCCTTGTCAACGGCTTTCCCGAGCACAATCCCGACGGCAGCATAAAGCAGGTGGTCATTACATTCATCAATATCAGCCCTCAAAAAGCCGTCGAATCACAGCTGCGCCGAAACAACGAAACCAAGGACCGGTTTTTCAGGATTATCGCCCATGATTTGCGCAACAGCGTTATGACCCTGGGCACCGGGATGCGAATGCTCTCCGGCGATTCGAACCCCTCCGAACAGCAGACGATTATTAAAGAGCTCCAGATCAATACCGAGGAACTGGCGAAACTTTTGGAGAATCTTCTCGAATGGTCCCGTCTCCAGCAGGGAAGCCTGAGGTTTTCTCCCACTGAAATACAGCTTGCCTCACTTATACACGATCAGCTTCAGCTTTTTTCTCCTGCGCTGTCCCAAAAAGAGCTTGTGCTCACAACGCGATTCGACGATGTGCCGGGTTTTTCCGGGGATGCCAAAATGATCCAGACAATTTTAAGGAACCTGCTATCCAATGCAATAAAGTTTTCACCGATAGGCGCGGTCATCGACGTGGTAATTTCCCGGGAAGGCGACATGCTTGTTCTGCGCATTAAGGACTCGGGCCTCGGTATGAGCCCGCAGACCCTTGATTCGCTCTTCCTTCTCGATAGCCAAAATAATCGGGAAGGAACTGCCGGTGAACCGGGAAGCGGATTGGGGCTGATTCTCTGCAAGGAGTTTGTGGAGATGCACGGCGGTGAGCTTGTGGTAGAAAGCGCCGAGGGAGTAGGATCGGTTTTTTCTGTTCTCTTTCCCCTAAAATCCCAATCGGCCGTCGAAAAAACATAGCCCGGTTTCCCGCTGCTATCCGGAAAATTTGAATATATATTCACCAATTTGTCATTTTTTCTTGCTTTCCCGATCGTTTATGCAAATGTTATGTAAGAGATCATATAAAAGGAGAAGTCAATGAGAAAAATCATTGTCGCCGCGGCATTGTTCGCGCTGGTTGTCTCAATGGTTTTCGCCGGCGGTGGAGCCGAAAGCGGAAGCAGCACTACCTTCGTCACCATAGGTACCGGCGGAGTAACCGGCATCTATTACCCGGTCGGCGGGGCTATCAGCCGGCTTATTAACGCAAAAAGTGCCGAATACGGCATCCGTTCATCGGTCGAGTCCACCGCGGGAAGCGTATTCAACATCAACGCCGTAGTCGGCGGGGACCTTGAGTTCGGTATTGCCCAGTCGGACCGTCAGTTCCAGGCAATTAACGGTTTGGCCGAATGGGAAACCCTGGGAGCCCAGGATACCCTGCGCTCGGTCTTCTCCCTGCACCCCGAATCAGTCACCCTGATTGCGTCGGTGGAAAGCGGAATCCAGTCCATTGCCGACCTTGAGGGCAACCGGGTGAATATCGGTACTCCCGGCTCGGGTAACCGGCAGAATGCCGTAGATGCCATCGAAGCCTTCGGTCTCGATTTGGCTGATATCACTGTCGAGCAGGTAGGCCCCGTTGAAGCTCCCGGACTCCTACAGGACGGCAGGCTCGACGCGTTCTTCTACACCGTTGGCCATCCCAACGGCGCCATTACTGAAGCGACAAGCGGTCGTATTCCCGTCCGTATCGTCGATATCTCCGGCGCCCCGATCAGCGCGCTCATTGCCGACAAGCCCTACTACGGTGTGTCTCGAATTCCTCAGGCCCTGTATCCCCAGGCGGCTAACGAAAACGATGCCACCACCATCGGTGTCGGCGCGACCCTGGTGACCTCCAGCGACGTTTCCGATGACATCGTCTATGCCCTGGTCAAGGAAGTCTTCGAAAACCTCGACGAGTTCAAGGCACTGCACCCGGCTCTCGGCGTCATCTCCACCGAAAGCATGCTCGGAGGACTTTCGGCTCCTCTGCATCCCGGCGCCCAGCGCTACTATGAAGAAGCGGGACTTATCGATTTGATCAATCCCAGCATACTCAACTAGTTCGTTACTAAGAAACAACAACATGTATTCGGCACACGGTCCTTCGGGGCCGTGTGATCGTTTTATTTGGAAGGCTGGACATGGATAATAATGATAATACTGATGTGATCGCAGAGTCCCGGCAGAATGACGCTAACGACCAGGCCGAACTGGAGGAGATTCTCCAGCAGGAAGCCGGCGTTACCCGTTTGTACCGCAGGTTCGACCGCTGGCTTATCCGCTTTATTGCCCTGAGCTGGGCTCTATTTCAGCTGTCGCTTCCCCGCCTTGTGGTGTTGGACAGCGTTTTTATCCGCTCAATCCACCTGGCGTTTGCCATGGCGCTGGTTTTTCTCGGCGTTCCGGCAACGAGAAAACGCAAAGAAGACATTAAGGGTCTGCATTCTCTCAAGCACACCCCCGCTATAGATTTTTTCCTGGCTGCCGTCGGCGTGGTGGTCGCCACATATATCGTATGGAACTGGAATAACATCGCCGCCCGGATGGGCATCCCCACCTCCCTGGATATCATCCTTGGCGTCGTTCTTATCATTCTGCTTCTCGATGCGTCGAGGAGGGGAATCGGCTTGCCCATGGTAATAATCGCGCTGATATTCACCATGTACGGTTTTTTCGGGCGCTACATGCCCGGAGTCTTTGCATGGCGGGGAATAAGTCTCGGCCGATATATCGGACAGACGGTGCTGTCCTCCGAAGGTATCTTCGGCATTCCCCTGGACGTTTCCGCCCGGACAGTCTATCTGTTCGTTCTTTTTGGTGCGTTTCTTGAGCGCTTTGGAGCGGGAAAGTTTTTCAACGCCGTATCGATTTCCCTGTTGGGCAAATACAAGGGCGGTCCCGCTAAGGCGGCGGTGGTGTCCAGCGGATTTACCGGACTGGTCAGCGGTTCGAGCATTGCAAACGTGGTGACCACTGGTACATTCACCATCCCTCTAATGAAAAAAATCGGGTATCCCGGAAAGACCGCTGCGGCCACGGAAGTGGCGGCGAGCACCAACGGTCAGCTCATGCCGCCTATTATGGGAGCCGCGGCGTTTATCATTGCCGAATACCTGGGAATCGGCTACCTGGACGTGGTAAAGGCGGCGATAATTCCCGCAGTGGTGAGCTACATCGCGCTGTTTTACATTACCCACCTTGAAGCCTCAAAACTCGGAATAAAGGGTCTTGCTGCTGCGGACATTCCAAACTTTGTAAAAACCATGAAAGAGGGTTTTCACCACCTCATTCCCCTTACCATCCTGATATTTGAGCTGGCGGTTATGCGCCGCAGCCCGAATCTGGCGGTGTTCAACGCCATTTTGTACCTTCTTGGTATCTATATTATCAGGGAAGTTTGGAGCAGCAGCCGCCAAGGCGTAAAGGCCTGGGACATTGCCCGCAACATTGTCGGGGAAATCCGCGACGCCCTTATTCAGGGAAGTTTTAATATGATTCCCGTCGCCCTGGCAACGGCCACCGCCGGCATCATCGTGGGCATCGTCAATCTGGGAATCGGCAGCATGATTGTTCAGATCGTCGAAGTGATATCCCTGGGTAACGTATTTCTCCTGCTGTTCTTCACGGCGTTCTTCTCGCTTGTCATTGGCATGGGACTTCCGACGACCGCCACCTACATTGTCATGGCCTCTCTCACCGTGCCCATTATCACCCGCCTCGGGGCAAACATGGGCCTTGTTATCCCCGCCATTGCCGCCCATCTGTTCTGCTTTTACTTCGGTATTCTCGCCGACGATACGCCTCCTGTGGGGCTGGCGGCATATGCCGCCGCGGCCATCGCCAAGTCCGACCCCATCCCGACGGGTATCAAGGGTTTTATCTACGATTTGCGAACCGCCCTGATTCCGTTTATGTTCGTGTTTAATCCCCTGATCCTTCTTGTAGGGGTCAACGATTGGGGCACCGGCCTGCTTATTTTTGCCGCTACCACGGTGGGAACCCTGGCGTTTACCAATGCGGTTCAGGGTTGGGCGCTGGTGAGAAACAAGTGGTACGAAATCCCGGTTTTTATGGCCGCGGCTTTTTTCCTCTATCTGCCGAATGTGGCCGCCTCGCTGTTTTCCTGGAATACTTCGATGTTTCCGTTGTTATACCTTATCGGCGTGGCCATATACGCGTCGGCATTCGGACTGCAAAAGCTGCGGATGCGATCGCCGGCGATTGCCTAAGCTCTACGTGACCGGGTCCTGTGACCCGGTTTTTTTTGCTCACGTTTGAACTTGTGTTCTGGACAAAGGTCGAATATAATCATAAAAGATCATTAAAGATCAGATATATGAACATTTTTGTCCATATCCTCAAACTTTCATGTCAGCAGTCCCAAGGCGGCAAAAAATGAACACTGGAAAAACAGAGCAATACGACGTGGCGATTATCGGCGCCGGGGTAGTGGGGGCGGCAATAGCTCGCCGCCTGTCACTGTACGAACTCAAAGTCGCCCTGGTGGAAAAGGAGGCCGACGTTTCGTTCGGCACTTCAAAGGCGAACTCGGGCATTATTCACGGCGGCTTCCACCACAACGGTGAATATCTGAAGGCAAGACTGGAAATACAGGGCAATGCCATGTTTTCCCAGCTGCACCGGGAACTGGGATTTCCCTTTCGCCGAAGCGGTATTGTGGTGGCGGCATTTACTCCCGAACAGTTGGCGACGGCGGAACACCTGTACCGTCAGGGGGTTGAAAACGAGTCCCCGGGAATAGAGCTGTGCGGTGAGGCCCGAATCAAGGGACTTGAAAACAAATTGCACCCCGATGTAATCGGCGGGTTGTACGCCCCGGTGGGTGGAATAATCGAACCATACCGCTTCGTGTTCTCTTTGGCGGAAAGCGCACAGCAGAACGGGGTGGAGCTATATCGGAATTTCGAACTAAAGGAAGGACGGGCGGGAGCCGGAGGCGGCTTCACCCTTATTGCCGAAGACGGTAGATCAATCAGGGCCGATTTCGCGGTGAATGCCGCCGGCCTGTTTGCAGACGAGGTGAGCGCCCGCTTTGCCGCCGAACAGTACCATATTACCCCCCGCAAGGGGGAATATCACCTCCTTGACCGGCGAACCCCGGCCTGCCCCCAAAAAGTAGTATTTCCCGTCCCAAGCAGCATTTCCAAGGGCATGCTGGTAATACCCACCGTCGAGGGTACGGTGCTCATCGGACCCACCGCCGATGACCTGGAAGACAAGGAAGATCTGCGCACCACCCGTGATAAGATGGATGCCATTGTCGCCTCGGCCCAGCAGCTCGTACCGTCGGTTTCGGCTGTCGATATTATTTCATCCTTCAGCGGGCTTCGGCCCGCCCTGGACGGCAATGATTTTATGATCGAGGAATCGGTTAAGGTTCCGGGATTTATTCATGTCTCGGGCATTCAGAGCCCGGGTTTAACGGCCACACCGGCCATAGCCGAATACGTCAAGGACATCCTCAAGAGCGCCGGCTGCGAGCTTACCGAAAAGAAGAAATTCTTCCCCAACTTGCCGGCGGTTGAGCGCACCCGGGAAATGCCCCCCGGGCGACTTGCTGATGTGTGGAACGACGATCAGCGCTGCGGCGACATTGTCTGCCGCTGCGAAACCGTCAGCCGGAAAGAAATAGAGGACGCCATTTCCGCCGGTCACAAGACCCTGGACGGCATCAAGTTCTCAAGCCGGGCCGGCGCCGGGAGATGCCAGGGCGCGTTTTGCACGCCGAGGCTGCTGGACCTGCTGGCCGCCGGAGATGACGGCGACCCCGTCAAGGTGACCAAACGGGGCGGGGGCAGCGAAGTTCTCACCGGTATGCTTCCCGGGGTGGAGAAAAAAACCCGCGCAGCACAGAATCCGCAAAAGAGCGAAACTGCAATCTCTCAGGGAACCGGAAAAATCGACAAGCTTCCGGCGGCGGTGGACTTGCTGGTTATCGGCGCGGGAGCCGCCGGTATGGCCAGCGCTTCTACCGTCAGCCAGGCGGGGTTTACCAGCCTGGTGGTGGACCGGGAAGCCCATGTCGGCGGAGTCCTCCGCCAGTGTATACACAACGGATTCGGCATCCATGAATTCAATGAGGAGTTGACCGGTCCGGAGTACGCCGAGCGATGGGGGCGCAAGCTCGCTGACTCGGGAGCTTCGTCGCTGTTGAACACCACTGTTCTGGGAATTTCCCGGGATGACGAGGGTTTTGCGGTACGCATGCTTTCCCGGGAACGGGGACCCTTTGAAGTCCGCAGCAGGGCTATCTCACTGGCGATGGGAAGCCGGGAACGCAACCGGGGCGGCATTCAAATTCCCGGCAGCCGGCCGGCCGGGGTGATGACCGCCGGTTCAGCCCAACGGCTGATTAACATTGACGGGTACATTCCGGGCAGACGGGCGGTCATCATCGGCAGCGGCGACATCGGCCTGATAATGGCCCGGCGTTTAAAGCTCATCGGGTGCGATGTGGCTGCGGTCATCGAAATTCAACCGGTGCCCTCGGGTATAAACCGGAATATTGTTCAGTGCCTCGAAGATTTTTCCATTCCCCTGTATTTGGGGCATGTTGTCAACGAAATCCGCGGGAAGCACCGGGTCAGCGGGGTGAGCGTTGCGCCTTTAAAGAACGGGGTCCCCCAGGTATCTAAAAGCTTCGACATAGACTGCGATAGCGTCCTTCTTTCCGTCGGGCTTATTCCGGAAAACGAATTGTCAAGGGAGCTGGGAGTTGATCTCCACCGCCAGACCGCCGGCCCGATGGTGGATTCCCGGCTGATGACCAGCATTCCCGGGGTTTTTGCCTCGGGGAATGTGCTGCACATTCACGACCTGGTTGATTATGTGGCGGAAGAAAGCGTCCGTTGCGGCCAGTCCATAGTCTCGTATCTTAAGGGCGAATCGCCGGCTCCGGAATTCACTCTTCAGCCCGGTAGCAATGTGCGCTATCTGGCACCGGGCAAAATTACAACTAACACAAAAAGCCGGGTGTACATGAGGTCAATGGTCTCCAAGCTCTCCGCCAAGGTTGAAGTCAGGCAGGACGGCGAACTCATCAAAAAATTCTCACGGCCCCATGTCCAACCCTCTGAAATGATCAGCATCGATCTGGACGGCTCGGATTTTTCCGGAAATAGCGAAGTGGAGGTATCCATCGTATGATTCCCGAGCACCAAAAACTGATAAAAAAGCGGAGCGCCGGAGGCGAACTGACCTGCATTATTTGCCCCATCGGCTGCCGGATGACGGTTCAGCAAGCGGAGAAGGACGGAGCCCTGAAAATAGAGGGAAACCGCTGCAAACGGGGGGTCGCCTATGCACAGGAGGAGTTCAGCGATCCCCGGCGGATAGTCACCGCAACCTGCAGCCTCGATAATGCGGCGATCCGCCGGCTACCGGTAAAAAGCTCTGCCGGAGTTCCCATCGATATGATACCCGCCTTCCTGAATGAACTGTACGCCCTGCGCATTAGCGCACCGGTCAGAGCCGGGCAGATATTATCATCCAATCTGGCGGGAAGCGGGGCCGACCTCATTGCGGGGGTCTCGGTGGACCCAGAGAAATAACCGCTGGCTCAGGAGTTTCGCCGCGGCCTGAAATCTGCGGCGTGCGCTGTCGGATATGGCCGGAAAATCGAGCGTTCAACAAGCTTCGGGGCACTGCACAAGGAATACGCAACAGGGATTATAATACAAGACAGGATAAAGGGAGGATATACCATGTACATCATTGCACTGGATCAGGGAACCACCAGTTCACGGGCGATAGTCTTCAACCAGCGGGGTGAAATCTGCTCCATGGCGCAGCGGGAGTTTACCCAAATCTACCCCAAGCCCGGCTGGGTGGAACATGATCCCCGGGAGATCTGGTCTTCCCAGGAAGAAGTGCTACATGCGGCAGTCAGCAAGGGCGGTATTTCCCCCGATGAAATCCAGGCGATCGGCATAACAAATCAGCGGGAAACCACCATACTCTGGAACAAAAAGACCGGCGAACCGGTGCACAACGCCATTGTCTGGCAGTGCCGGAGAACCGCCGCCATATCCAAGGAACTGCGTGATGCGGGATACAGCGGGGTTGTGGCCGATAAAACCGGACTTCTCCTGGATCCGTACTTCAGCGGCACCAAGGTGAAATGGTTGCTTGAGAATGTTCCGCAGGCTAAAAAGCTTGCGGATTCCGGAGACCTTGCATTCGGGACCGTCGATACCTGGCTGCTGTGGAACCTCACCAGGGGAGAGGTTCACGCAACCGATGTCACCAATGCAGCCCGCACCATGATGTTCAACATTCATACCCTCGCTTGGGATGACGAGCTTCTGACCATGCTCGGAGTTCCCCGCGGCATTCTCCCGAAGGTCGTACCCAGCAGCGGCGTAATCGGCCATACAAAAATTCTGGGGGGGCGGAGCATTCCGGTGGCGGGAATTGCCGGAGACCAGCATGCGGCCCTTTTCGGCCAGGCTTGTTTTACCCCGGGAATGGTAAAAAATACCTACGGTACCGGGTGTTTCCTTCTGGCGAACAGCGGCGGGAAGGCGGTGGCCAGCGCCAACCGGCTTCTGAGTACTCCCGGCTGGACCCTCAGCGAGGGGAAAGCCGAAGTACAGCCGGGTAAAACCAGCTATGCCATAGAAGGAAGTATTTTTATCGGCGGAGCAGCGGTTCAATGGCTGCGGGACTCTCTTAAGCTCGTGGCCAATGCTCCGGAAAGCGAACTGTTCGCCACCCAGGAAAAGGATTCCGGCGGAGTTTACGTGGTGCCGGCTTTTGTGGGCCTTGGCGCCCCCCATTGGGACAGCTATGCCCGGGGCGGAATGTTCGGCCTGACCGCCGGGTCCAACCGCAATCATATAATCAGGGCCACCCTGGAATCCATTGCCTACCAAAGCCGTGACGTTGTCGAAGCCATGCTCAAGGACGGCCTGGAAGGCGAGGGTCTCGTGGCTATACGGGTTGACGGCGGCGCGAGCAACAACAATTTCCTCATGCAGTTTCAGGCCGATATTCTCGGCATCCCGGTGGAACGGCCCAAGGTCTCTGAGACTACCGCTCTGGGGGCAGCCTACCTGGCGGGACTGGGCACCGGCATGTGGAACAGTCTCGAGCAAATTGACGGAATTTGGCAGATCGACCGCCGTTTTGAGCCCTCCATGAATGAAGACCAGCGGGAAAGCCTCTATTCCGGCTGGCAGGAAGCGGTTCGCCGGGTCATGGGCTGGGAAAGCCCGTAATGATGCAAAATCCTCCTCTTCCCGCCGGTCTGTACTATAATAGGCAGAGGAGGTATTCCGATGGAAACACCGGGAGATTTCAGGGGTGATTTTCAGCGACTCGTGGAAAACAGCCGCGACATGATATCTATTCATGATCCTCCGGGCCGCTATGTGTACGTGAATCCCGCATCACGAGAAATAACCGGATACGAGCCATCAGAACTGATCGGCCGGGAGCCGTATCAGTTTTTCCACCCTGATGACAGGGAGGCGATTTCCTCCGAATCCCATGAACCCGCCAAGCTCGGGGACGACACGGTTCGCATCCGCTACCGGTTCTGCCATAAAGACGGAAATTATATTTGGCTCGATACCTTGACCCGCCCAATAACAGATGATGAGGACAGGGTTATACGCCTTCATGCTACCAGCCGTGACGTAACCGAGTCTGTTCTCCGGGAGCAGGAGCTTGACGAGCAGAGGAAGCTTCTGCAGATGGGGCAAAAACTCTCGGGGCTCGGTTCCTGGGAGGTGAATCTCAGTGATTTTTCCGTGGTGTGGAACGAGGGGATTCGGCGCATTCATGATATCGAGGATGACCGCAAGCTCACCGTTGAAGATGTGCTGAATTTCTACGTGGGGGAGAGTAAAAAAATAGCTGAGGACAGGCTTCAGGAGCTCCTGGCGGATTCGCCGCGCTTTGACGAACGGCTGATGGTGCGCACTCTCAAAGGCCGGGAGATTTGGGTGCGGGTAATCGGAGAAGTTCAATATGTCGCCGGAAAGCCCGCAAAGGTGTACGGAATCTGCCAGGATGTGGACAAGCAATACCGCCATCAGCGCGAACTGCAGCAGATGGTCGACCGGCTCTCCCGGCGCCGCAAGCAGGTTACGGACATCAGCCGTATGCTCGGCCATAACATCAAGGGGACCATCGGCAATATCAATATGCTGATGGGAATCATAACCGAGACGACAGATGCCAAAATTCACGGAATGTTGAAAAAAAACATCGACATGGTGTTCGAGACCCTGGATTCAATGGCCGAACTGATTAAAGACGTCGATGCGGTTGCCGATCCGAACGCCGTCGCCCATGTTCCATCAAGCTATAACAAGGCCGTAGAGGGTCTCATTCCTGCCATCAGGGAAGTCGGCGGTGAACTGAGCGCGGACTTCTCCGGCATCGAGAATATAAAGTATCCCGCCCTGTACCTCGAGAGCATCTTTTATAATTTTATTAGCAACGCGGTGAAATACCGGGACCACGATAAAACCCTGAAAATTGTGGTGACCTTGGCAGTTGATTCCCAGTCTCTCGTTCTAATTTTCGCAGATAACGGCCTGGGGATTGATCTCGCGCGCTTCGGCTCCCGGCTTTTTGGGCTTAACCAGCGCTTTCACACCGCATCCCAGGGATTTGACCGGGAAATAGAGGGAAGCGGAATCGGCCTGTTCCTGTGTAAGCGTCAGATCGAGTCGTTGGGCGGGGAGATTTCCGTGGAAAGCGCAGTGGGCCAGGGGACGGCTTTCACCATACGCCTGGGGTCAGCAGAAGAGCTGGTTGTTGCTGGCTAAAGCTAGCTAAGTATAAAGCGCAGCAAAAATGATATTTTCCCCTAAAGCTCCCGAAGGGATTTGATAAACTCTCCGTCATTCTTTCTCGCAGGTTCCGGTGTCTTCCCTGAAAGATGAGATTCCAGTATCGACCGCACCCGGGATCCGCAAAAATGCCCCTGGCAGCCCCCCATTCCGGCCCGGGTCCGCCGTTTGACGGCGTCCATTGAGTCAATGGGGATGGGACGTGACAGGGCGTCCCGGATGACCGACTCCCGCACCTGTTCGCAGCGGCATACGATACGCCGGGGGTCTCCCTCTTCCCGTTTGACATCGTCTTGTATTTTGCTGAAGGACATCAGGTCACCGGGCATTGCTATTGGCTTTCTTTTTCTCCGGTTTTTTTGGGGGCTTTTTATCCGACCGTCGGCCGCCAGCATATCGACCATCATATCGGCAATGGCCGGCGCTGAAGTAAGCCCCGGCGATTCGATTCCCGCTGCCAGATAGACTCCGTCCCCCTGTCCGCGGCGGATAATGAAGTCCCGCTGGCTGGAACTGGCCCGCAGTCCGCTGAAACTCCGGATAATTTTTTTCGCATCCAGATCCGGAACCGACTTCCTGCCGATATCAAGGATGTTTTTAAGGGTGAGAAAATCCGTATCAAGGTCAAACTCTCCGTCGCTTTCTTCAGCGTTGGGCCCGATCATGATGTTACCCCAGGTGGTGGGGGTGACCAGTATGCCCTTGGAAACCGGAGTCGGGGTCTGAAACATCACCGAACCCAGTCCCGAGGAAGATCCCCGCTGCAGCACCAGGTACTGACCCTTGCGGGCGCTAATTTCAACGCCCTTTTCGCCAAGCAGCCGGGCGAGATCGCCCGACCCCAGGCCCGCCGCGTCGATTACCGCGGAGCTGCGAATTGTTCCCCGGGTACTGTGAAGTTCCCAGCCGTCCTCCACTGGCTCTGCAGCGGTGACCTCGGTTCTCAGGAGGATATCCGTTCCGCCGGCCGCCGCCTGTTCCGCCATGGCTATGGCCGCCTCGTAGGGGCTGACGATTCCCGCCCCCGGGCAGTACAGAGCCGATAGAACTTCGTCATTCACCCGGGGTTCCTTGGCTTTGAGATCAGTTCCCCTAATAATTTCAAGACCATACACGCCGTTGAGTCTGCCGTTTTCCCGGATAGCTTCAAGGGTCTGTTCCTCTTCATCGTCGAAGGCCAACACGTATGATCCGCAGCGGGAAAAGGGAAAACCCAGCCTGGCGGACAGTTCGTCGTATTGGCGGTTCCCGGCTATGGAAAGCTCCGCCTTTGTGCTGCCGTGCTTTGCGGCATAGCCACCGTGGATGATTCCGCTGTTCGCCTTGGTCGCACCGCAGCCCACATCGGAGGCCTTGTCGATGAGGATTACCCGCGCATCGTACACGGAAAGCTTGTAGGCAATGGCCGATCCCACAATGCCGGCTCCTACTATCGCTATGTCGTAGTGATCTTTTATGTTCATAACTGATAGAAATAATAGTAATTATGATTGATAATGTCTATATAATCCCATTTGACCAGGCGGATGCCCTGGCGTACAATGGCACCACTATTGTACGTGCATTGACGGAGAACCGCATGACAGACAGAGATTACAAGGAGTTCCCCGCCGAACGTCGGGAAAAAGTGGTTGAGATCGTCAGCGCCGAGGGAAGCATACGGGTTGGAGACCTGGCCCGTAAACTCGATGTCTCGGAGATAACAATTCGGCGCGACCTCGACTACCTTCAGTCCCGGGGCAAGCTGGAGCGAACCCACGGGGGCGCGGTTTCAAACAGCCGATTGCGGGTCGAATCGGATTTTCGGCAAAAACGCCAAACTCGGCAGCTCATCAAGCAGCGGCTCGCCAAGGCGGTGGCCGGATTGCTCGAGGGCCGCGACCATATTTTTGTCAACTCGGGAACCACCATGCTGGAGGTGCTCTGCGAAATCAGCGCCCTTGAGCTGCACATCTACACAAACAACGGCGCTCATGACCAGAGAATCAGCTATGGCTCGGCGGATCTGACGTACCTGGGGGGCAATCTCCGTCAGCAAAGCCATGCGCTTGTGGGACCCCTCACCATGTTGAGCCTGTCGCACATATTCGCCGACAAGTGCATTCTGGGAGTCGACGGCTTTTCCCTGGCCGGCGGATTAACATCTCCCAATATGATGGAGGCCGAGGTCACCCGGACCATGATTGAACGTACCAGGGGAGAGGTAATTCTGGTGGCCGATCACAGCAAAATCGGCGTCATGTCCAGTTTTTTTATCGCAGAAGCCCAGCGCATAGACACCCTGGTAGTGGATGACGGCATTTCGCCGGAGTATTTGCACGAGCTCCAGCAAAGCGACATCAAGGTTTTGGTGATTTGATCAGCGTGTTCACAATGGTTTTTGTCCTGCCATTTTCTCTGGTTTTCATTACCTTTTAGGTAATGAAAGCGATGAGCTCCCAAACGAAAATATGCCCGGCCTGCGGCCGGCCTTTTAGCAACCGCAAGAAGTGGGAATCCCGGGGCCTGTGGGATCAGATTACCTACTGCAGTACCCGCTGCCGCAACCGTCGAAGTAAACAATCTTCTCATAAAAGCGTACAGGGTCGAAGTATTCAAAAAAGGCGGAATTCCAATGCATAAAACCCGGCAGGACATAGACAGCATGGACAAGGTGTATCGGCTCAATCTCATCAACTCTCTGTCCGGGGTAAAGCCCGCAAATCTCATCGGAACCCGCTCCACGGAAGGGTATGAAAACCTGGCGATTATCAGTTCGGTGGTGCATATCGGCAGCAATCCACCGCTTCTTGGTTTTTTCGTGCGGCCCCATCAGCAGGTCAAACGTCATACCTTCGTAAACCTTCAGGAGAGCGGCGAGTACAGCATCAATCACCTTCCGCATCAGTTCAGCGAGCAGGGCCACTGGACGTCGGCAAAATTCACCGCAGAAGAGTCGGAGTTCGAGTACTGCGGCTTTTCTCCCGAGTACATCCAGGGATTCTCCGCTCCCTTCGTCAAGTCCGCCCGTGTCAAAATCGGGCTGCAATTCCGGCAGGCCATTCCCATCGAAATAAACGACACCACCTTGGTGATCGGGGAGATCTGTCACGTTGTGGTCGATGATGATCTTGTCGATGCCCAGGGCTGCATCAACCTGGAACGCAGCGATTCGGCGGGAATATCCGGTGTGAGCAGTTATTACCGGCTGGAGAAAGTTGCCGATCATCCCTATGCCCGCAGGGACCGGCTTCCGGAGTCAATAAAAGCATGAGCGGGAACGATGGGGCAAAGCCCCTGGTGCTCTGGTGGGTCAAACGGGACATTCGCGTGAGGGATAATGCGGCGCTTCATGCCGCCCTTCGAAGCGCCGACCAGGCAGGTGCAGCGGTGGCGGCCCTCTATCTGCTGGATGACGCCATTCGCCTCCACCCGGAAACCAGCATGCATCACGGAAAGATGATTGATCAGGCCTTGGAAGATCTCGCGGTCAGTCTGTCTGCGCGTACTATTCCGCTGCTCTACGGGGCATGCGAGTTTTCCGAACTGCTTGAGTCCATCGCCGCCGCCGGATGGTCGGTGGTAAGCGTCCACTCCCATGAGGAAACCGGGACCTGGGAGAGCTACCAGCGGGACCTAGGCTTGCATAAAAGCTTTGACGGGGCGGGCATTGTTTGGCGCGAGGAATGGCGAAACGGGGTGATTCGAACCCTGACCGACCGGGAAAACCGAATCGGTATCTTCCGGCGGCGGATGGCGGAAGAGATTCTGCCGCCGCCTGATTCACTAGAAGGTCCCCCCCAGAGAAAGCTGCTGTCCGCCATTAACCATGAGCTGGCGGACATGCGGTACAAGCCGGGAGCCGTGGTTTTGGACCTGACGTCGGCGGCGGCAGACCCCTCCGCCGGCGATTATGCCCGGCAGCTCACCGAAGTACTCAAGCGGGAGGTGAGCCGGTTCTTTCCCGATGAGCGGGATGCAGAGTTGGTTAATCAGCTCGCCGTCCCGGATTATTCGCCCCCCATGGGGCCTCCGGATTTTCAGTCCTGCAGCGAAACCCAGGGCATCAATACCATGGAATCATTTCTTGCTGTACGGGGCGAAGGCTACAGCGGGGGAATGAGCTCAATGAACAGCGCGCCTGAGCACTGCAGCCGGTATTCGGTCCATCTTGCCTGGGGAACCATGAGCATGCGTCAGGCCCTCGCATCGAGCGACCGGCGGCTCGCGGATTTACGGAAAAATCCCCAGCCGCCCTGGGGTAAGAGCCTGCGCTCCCAGCAGCGGCGGCTGCATTGGCATGATCATTTTTCCCAACGGCTTGAGGATGAACCGGAAACCGAGTTCTATCCCATCAATCGGGCCTATGCGAGGTTCAGCCTCCCCGATGATTGGCAGCACCGGTTCTGGTCCTGGGTTTTGGGTACAACCGGCTACCCCTATGTTGATGCCTGCATTCGGCGTTTCAGGCGAAGCGGGTACCTGAGCTTCCGCGCACGGGCCATGATTACCAGCTTCGCCATTCACGACCTCCGGCTACCCTGGCGGCTTATTTTGTATCCCATGGCGCAGATGATGGCCGATTATGTGCCGGGCATCCACATCAGCCAGCTGCAGATGCAGGCCGGGCTGACGGGAATCAATACCCTGCGGGTGTACAATCCCACGAAGCAGTTGATCGATCACGATAAGGACTGCGTCTTTGTAAAACGCGAGGTCCCCGAATTGGCTCAGGCCGACCCTGGGCAGATCCACGCCCTTCCCGAGCTCATCGTGCTGGGATACCCAGAAGCAGCGGTAGACCACAAGCGCGAGAGCGCACAATACAAGGCCGAGTATTTCGCCATAAAGCGGAGCGACCAGGCGAAACGGGAAGCGGACCGGGTGCTTCAGCGCCACGGTTCACGGCTCAGGGGCAGGGCGTCATGAGCACAGCGGCACGGCCGGCAGCAAGCATAGTGATTTGGCACCGGATGTCATTCGACTTGGAAGGCATACTTTCCTACCTCCCGGATGGAGCGCCAATCCGGGGCATTATCAGCGCAGATTCAATTCACCGCGGCGGCCCCGATGAACGTTCTCCCCTTGGCATACCCCGGCTGTCGGATCACCGGCGGAAATTCTACCTTCAGGCAGTAACGGAACTGCATGATCAGTACGCCGCCCGGAAGATGGAGCTCATTTCCGTTGATAACACTCTACTGGAGTACATCAAAGGCCTTTCCCAGGAAGAAATTCCGGAAACGGTTCTGGTATCTCCTCCCCGGGGAACCGAGGAGCGTGAAGATTTTGCCCAGCTTGAACGCGAATTTAAAACAATGGGCAACGGGCCGAAGCTGGGTTACCTCCCGGAAAACTGCCTCATTTCCGAGGATGAACTGCCCTTTGCCGTAGACGAAATGCCGCGGACATTCTCCGCATTCCGTCGAAAAATTGAAAAACGGGATTACAGCTCCTACCGCTTCGCCTCTTATGAGGCAACGCGCAGGCTCGCGCCCGGCGGCGGACGAACCCGGCTGGAAGAGTATCTGTTTGCCAGTGACGGAATAGCCAGCTACAAGGAAACGAGAAACGGCCTGGGCTCCGGCGATTATTCGAGCCGGCTTTCGCCCTGGCTCTCCGTCGATGCCCTCAGGGCGAAGGAGGTCGGACGGCGGGTTCGGGACTACGAAGACACGAGGATCAAAAACGAATCCACCTACTGGCTCATTTTCGAGCTATTGTGGCGGGATTTTTTTATTCATTTGGCGAAGGCCGTGGGCCCCCGGATGTTTCATCCCCGGGGTTTCAAGAAGATCATGAGTCCCGGCCTCGCTCCTGATTGGAGGACTGACCCCGATGTGTGGACCCGCTTTTGTTCCTGGGCCATGGGTAAAACCGGGCAGGATTTTATTGATGCGATAATGCGCGAACTCTACGCCACCGGCGAAACGAGCAACCGCGCCCGCCAAAATGCCGCCAGCTACCTCATTCACGACCTGGGATGCCCCTGGTGGTGGGGCGCCTGGTGGTTCGAGCACCTGCTCATTGACTATGATCCCCCGTCGAACTGGGGCAACTGGGCCTACCTGGCGGGAGTAGGGGCCGACCCCAGGCCGAGCAGGAGATTCAATGTCTCCAAGCAGGCCGCCAGCTACGATCCGAAGGGATCCTACCGCAGCCAGGTGAGAAAGATGGGCTGGCAGGTTCCCGCAGATGCCCTTCCGGCGACGGCTCCGATGGAAGCCATGGCTCAGGTAGAGCACATGGCTAAAAAGCTGAGGGCAGTTGTCGAGACCTCTGATCCTGTCTGATGTAGAGGCCTCGTTGTTCCCGGATCACTGCCTGATAAATAAAATCCTGGAACTCCTCGATTTTGTCCTTGGCAATGAGTTGATTCGGAATAAAAATTTCCCGGGTCAAAATGACTATTCCATCGTTTTCTTCATACTGGTATCTGGCATAGCTATCATTGAACTCGGTGTAAAGATCATCCGGTATGCTTACCGGCGAATATCCCTGAGGCAGGTGAACAACCATAACCTGGGTATGGGGTGTTGCGAACGCGGGGACGTCTATTGTTAAATCATTTTCACCGGGCTCGATACCCAGCCACGGATTTACCGTATTGCTGATGGCGTCGGCAATGGGCAAATTGATGCGATAAATGCCATTGCCCGCATCTTCGAGGCGATTCGCCAGGGCTCCTTCAAAATTTACCCGCGGATCATCTTGGAGTTCATCGATATTCTCCATACTGAGAGTTGATAAATCAAATCCGGGCATCCAAGAATTTCCAAGTATTGAAAAACGCTCCCTCTGTTGATCCTCGTTCAGGCCGCTGTACAGAGACCGAATGATCCCGGCCTGGGCTCCCTGGTAGACGATGCTTGCCCTGACAGTAGGAGAGTTTGCCACATCATTGAGCTCCAGCATATAAAAGCTGTTCTGCTGACGAAAATCCGCTTCGATTTTCGCAAACTCCCCGCCATCTGTGATGTGAAGTATATATGAGCCCACCATTCCTGCCGGCAGCTCATCCCAGGTGTAGTACCGCAAGGTAGGGTCGAGGTAGAGGAAACCATCATCCTCCGGGACCACAACGATGGCGTGAGTGAAACGGGGAGATGGCAAATACGAGTTCGAACCAGTGTAGGAAGGCGTGTTCAATGCGATGTACGAGCTAATTCCTGCTGACTTGAGCATGGCGATTAGTAGCACGCTTTGATCTTTGCAGTCCCCGTAACCCTCATCTAAAACACTCCCTGCAGTCTGAGGTACATAATTGCTGTAAAGAAATGAAAGATCTTCGTACTCAATGCCTCCGGATACGAAATCGTAAATCGCCTTGATTTTTTCGGATCTGTTATCCATTCCTCGCGTGATCTTCTCAGTGGCCTCCATAATTTGAGGGGTAACTATGGTCTGTCCATGATACAAGTCTTCGTACCATGAAATAATTTCCGACCAGTCGCTTATCGAGCTGATATCGATCCAGGCATACCTGTCTCTCCAATGAGGAGAGAGTACACCTGAGCTTAGAGCTTCCTGCCGAGAGACCGTAAATGTGACCGCTTCAAATCCTTCAATAAATGATTCGATTCGACGGGAGACGTCTTCCTCGGAGACATTGTTATACCGGTATGTCAGATCGTAGGCTTCAGGATAAATGAGCTGGAATTGACTCTGATAGATCGGATAACGTGACTGAAGCACTGCGGAGGTATACAGCTCATCATTGATCTCACCGGGAACATAGGAGTTTACAGCATAGCGGACTACGATAAAGTCGCCGACGCTGAGACCGGGAAAGGCTAAAGTGCGTCCTGAACGATTGGCGAATATCCTGCTTCCATCCTGTTTGAGTATATACGCTTCTCTGAGCTCCCCGTTACCAAAAACCGGGTGGAACTCAAGATATTGATACCTGTTGTCCTCTACGCCTTCCGTGGTCAGTACCTGAAGTACATAATGTGCTCGCACGGAGGATGCGCCGTCCCCAAAGAATACTTCCTTCCGGTCATCATACACAACCAAGGCATCGGCGGACTCAGCATTGAATCCGCTTTCCAGAAAATCATCAATGAGGAAGTAGGAGTCGATTGCGGTAAGTTGATCTGCGAATCGTGACTGCCTGTTAAGTTCTCTCAAATCATCCCTTGCGGCAAAATCATAGGGAAAAAAGCTAACCAGTTTTGTCAATGCTGATTTATAGTTTCGTTCCTCTCGATCCATGTCGCGTTTGAAATCCTGGTGAGCCGAGGGATTTTGAAGGAAGGCTGAATAGTTCTCATCGTAAAAGGATTTCATATCCCGATAGAGCGAATGGGAAAGGTATCGTTCCATCGAAAGCAGATTATGGGAGAGCGGGAATGTCAGCGATAGGTCAAAGGTGATATCGCGAATCTCCATGAAGGTAATTCCCGGGATATCGTATAGCAGCTCGAGGTAGCGCAGCCATTGAGCCTCGTCATGCGGATAATGAGTGAGGTAGGTGAGCAATGTTTCCGAAGCTCTGTTCGTATCATCGGTTCTCAACGATACCGCAATGTCCCAAAACAGCGCGGCAGAGAAGGTATCGTGGGAATACAAAGTTTCGACATAGCGTTCAATCTGGGAGATCGACAATTCGCTGTTGAAATTCAGCATTGTGAGGTATTGATCCGAGGTATTCGGGAACAAGCGATTCAGATCAGAGAAGCGTTCAAAAGCCTGTTCCACGTTGCCTTCGACCAGCTGATGCCGCATATCAGATTCCAAATAAAAATACCATTCGGCATCATACGATCCGATCTCTTCAAGAAAAGTCCGGGTCTTCCCGATTCTTCCCTCAGCGATGAAATTTCTCAATGCGTAAATCTTCGCCGGGGCGAAAAACGTATTTGCCTCGGCAAGGTTCAGCATAATCCGTTCAAATTCTGAATAATCGCGTTCAGCACGGTGGTATTGGGCTTCGAGCCACCTCATTACCATGCTATCGGGCCCGATGCTTTTGAGACGCTCAAGGACCTGCTGAGCTTCTTCATTCAAACCCTTCTCCAGAAGAGTCAGGGTGAGGAGCATGTATCCCTCGGGGTTTTCCCCTTCCTGATCAATAATTTCACAGATGGAATGTATGAGCGGATTTACGAATGTTTCACCGGGAAACAGATCTGCGTATAAAGGCGATCCGCTACTCAAGGATTCGGTTGTCGGGAAGAATGCCGCGCTGAATGAAGACGGACCCTCAAGATTGCTCATTTTAACGATAAGCTCACTAGGGCCTTGCTTGAGTTCACGCTCAACATAAAACAGGTTATCGCCCCTGCTGTAATCTCCATTTTCAAGGATTTTTTCCCCGTCGAGCCAAACCTCAATTGCACCGTTTCTTCCGAATACCAGGGTGTGCTGACCGGCGTCCTCTACATTGATGATGGTCGAGGCGTATATGGAGCTGTAGTCGATTTCGCTGAATAAGTCAGATAGCCGGACATCGAGGCTCATACTCTGTAAAGCCGGAACGTACGGCGTGAGCGGCCAGTTGTTCATCCCCGGTTCGTAGTTCGAAAACATCTGCCCGGAATCCGAGGCGATTTCAACAAAGTCTTTTCTGAATCCCGAGCCGGAAATGTTTGAGTACGGTCCCAGGATTTCCCAATCACTAATTATATTGAGCTCTTCGTGAAGATCCAGATAGCGCTTTGAGTCTCCCCGTCGTTCGCGATAGTAGTCAAATAGAATGTGCTGATATTCCCGTTTGATCCACTCATCGATGCTCCTGTTTCTCACAGCTGATTCAAGAATTTCAATAAATTCTTCATATATTGCGGAGTCATATACGGCGATAGAGGCAACTAACCTTGTCAGTGCTACCGAAAATGGATGGCCCGGATCCTCGGCAATAGCCCGGTTGAGCATCGCAACGCTTCCGGTATCGGCGGACAGGGCAAAATCCGTTATCGCCTGGGCTCGATATATCGGATAAAGGAGATTTTCCAAATCAGAATACTTTGCACTTGCGGCCGCTCCAGAATTTTGTGCAACAGTGAAATCATTTTCCGATATTGAATCCCAAATACCGGCCAAATCAGCAGCTGCACTCTCCGCCAGAATCCCCATGTCAGCGGGTTCTCTGTTAAGACTTGCACAGGCACTTAACGATAGAATTGCAGCTATCGCTAATAGCGGAACATATTTTTACATTGCATGTGGTAAATCACCTAAATTATGAAGATGCGCCATAGTATATGTTAATTGAGATTTTAACAAGAATATAATTGCAGGATTTTTGTAAACATGTTAAAACGTACTCACGCCTGCAGAGTATGAGTCTCACTTCATGTCCTGTGAGCGATTGAAAAATATCATTTCACAAGGTACCCATGAAAATATTACCAGTGCTATTCGTTTTCTTGTCCGGAGCTATATCCGGTCTTCCAGTCAATGCAGATACACTGCAGACTGGGCCGCTCCTGTTCATCGATTCACAGCATACCTGCGAGGTCTTATTGGACGGTGAAATGGTTGGTACTACGCCGCTTTTTATATCACGAATTTCAGCGGAGAACAATCGCCTTCAATTGATGGGACAGGACTCTTACGCCGAAATGAATATTGTTTTTGATAGCGGCATTAGAGAGGTTACCCGCATTTTTTCCATGATGGATGCCTACCCGGGTAGCGTAAGGCTACGGGGAGATATCCAGGATATCACCACATTTATCGATGGCACGGAGCAGCTGTTTGTTGAAAATGAGGCGGGCCTCAGCATAACTCTGGATTCTGGCGCTCACTTTATACGGATTGAGAAGCAGGGATTTCTCCCGCTCGAATATCACCTGGAAGTTCCCCGCCTTGATGAACTGCTGCTCGATATAGCAATGCTCCCTGCGGTCGAGCTGTTCATAGGAAGCGACCTGCCGGAAGACACCACAATGCTGTTCCCGAACGATGAGCGCAGTTTGGAATACGGTTATTCCGCTGGGGAAAGCATTCTCTTGACTCCCGGGGAGTGGACAGGAATCTTAAAGAGCGCTCACTTCAAAGATACGGAGGTATCGTTTACTCTCGGGCAGACATCGACAGAAATTGATATTTCCCCTGACTACCACAGCCCGGAGGTTAATCTCATTGGTCTAACCGAGGACAGCACGATTTTCCTTGGTGAGCGCGAAGTAACATCTCAGATTGTAGACGCAATTCTTCCGCTGAGCGTCGGTGTTAATGAACTTCTTATACTCCGTGAGAATTACCTCCCACAAACATATGTTTTGCACGTCGATGGCGATGTTCGTCTACAAACCGAACTCGTCTATAGTATCGATCCAGTATATACCGTGGAAAGGAGGAGGAAACTCAACCGAGGCCTCCTGTTTTCTGGGCTCACGTTATTGGGTGGTGGTTTGATTTTGAATAGCGACACCCTGCTTTTGGGTATGACCCGGGAATATCAGACCTATCGAACCATGAAATATGTCTTTTTAGGAGTAGGCGGTACTGGTCTGCTCCTCAGCCTGACCGGTGCCGGTTTGGGTATTGTATCCGCACTACAGTGATCGGGAGCTTTGGAAATTAATGAAAACGAAAAACACGCAACGACTATATGTTATCTCAACAGTATCCATCTTTATTGGATTGGTTTCCTGCAATTTACTCCCGATGGACGAAACGTCCTACTTCGAGAGACAGAATGACATTATCTCCGTATCAATGAGTCCCTCAGAACGGGAAGTTATAAGAACCGATCGACCTCATTTTTCATGGAATGTTTCGGCAGAGATTCTGCACAGTGATTTTCAGTTGAGCAGCAGTGAAAATTTTGAAACCGCATTAATAATTGATCTATCGAAGCTGGAAGTGCAGGATCACGCGCTTAATGAAGCTCTGACTATCGGCGGTCGCTATTACTGGCGCATCCGATACACCACCGCCGAAGGAAATACTTCGCATGGTATGAAAGGAGTTTCTATCTCGTAGAGGCGGATTTTTTCGATTCTTTTGAAATACACGATGAAGATTTTTCTACAGCCCGTGAATGGAATCTGTCATCGAGAAATACACCGTATATAACATCTGATGAATCCTATGACGGCACATACTCGGCGGTACTTCATAGTGAGCAAACGAGTATTTCAGATGGATATTTTGAAACGAGTGTATCGACAGAAAAACCCTTATTATTGAATTTCTTCTACAAGCATGATGTTTGGAGCACCGGCGATCTCGTAATAGAAGTCAATAATGCGGTGTATAAAACAGTAAATACCAGCAGTATTAGCTGGAGTCAGGAAAGCATCTATTTAGCTCCCGGTACACATACTGTGACATGGAAATACGAATCGTTTAGCAGCGGAAGGGATCAGCGGCTTTTTATCGATGCGATTCGGTCATATGAGCTCGGTGTGGATTCTTCAGTATTTTCGGCTTTCGCATCTAACGGACTTCTGGTGAATAGCATTTCCTACCCGGGCACTCACTATCCTTATGTCCTTGAGGGCGAAGTCTACGATGGGGAGCAGGTGGTTCTTCTCGGGAGTGAGGGGGTCCGGACCGGCGAGGGCGCTATTGAGCTCTCAGTAACCGCCGAATCTGATGTCTATATTTCTTTCGCGCTGCGCAAGAACGGCGGTCAAGGGAATTTCACGTTTGCTGTGGACGGCATAGACCGTCACTCTTCCAGCGAGACAATTGACGAATGGACCGTGTTCGGTTTCGCCATCGACGCTGGTACGCACACCTTACTGTGGGAGCATGATAAATACTATGATGACGAGGATGAGGTAGTAAGTCTCGCATTACTGGAAACGACAGCTCTTCAAAATATATCAGAGGCCATTTCTGTAATGGAAACCGATGGCGTGACCGTACAAGGTTATCAGCGAGATGGAAATTCACAGTTACCCTATGTACATCCAATAGAAACCTACAATAGCACCCCGGTTATCACCTTGGGAGTCTCGGCGGAAACCGGCGACAATTCATTAACCCTTACCGTTATTGTGACGGAACAGACGGAGATTTCATTTGCCATCAAAAGAACCGCTGCAAACTACAGCGATATCTATTTCCGTTTGAACGGCACAAGCATGTTAGGTTACTACGGCAATCATCTGGATTGGTCGGAGTATAGCTTTGTTCTTAATCCGGGAACCCATACCTTGGAATGGGAAAACTCCAAATACTATGATGCCGCATATGCCCTCGTTCACCTCGCACTGCTACCTTCTCACAGACCCCCGGCTCTCGAAACTGCATATTCTCACATTGAAATCCCCGGACTGGTTGTTGACAGCGCAACGACGGCAGGAAGCTATTCTCCGTACGTGCTTTCTGACGATACTCACAACGGAAACCCCGTGCTATTGCTGGGAGTTCCTTTGCCTAGCGGCGAGAACTCCTTCGAGCTTTCAGTTACCGCGTCAGAGGAAAGTAGAATATCCTTCGCCATTAAAAAGAATGATTTCGGGGGAACATTTCTTTTTCATGCAAACTCAGAGTTGGTCCTTTCAAACTATTCTCAAATAGATGATTGGGCTATATATGATCATGTCCTTCAAGCGGGAACCCATACGTTGAAGTGGAGCCACGAGAAGTATTATGACGATAGGGATGATTTTTCGCGTTTAGTATTCCTGCCATCCGAGACAGTTCCCATCAATGAAGCCTTTTCCCACATGGTATCTGCGGGCTTAAGCATAAATAGTATTTCACGGACTGGGACGCCGGTGCCATTTATTCATCGTGAGGAGACTCACGGCGGTGAGGAAGCGGTGCAACTCGGCGTACCCCGGAGATCCGGGGAAAATGAGTTAGAGCTCAATGTTACAGCAGCTTCGGATTGCACCATATCTTTCGCTCTGAAAAAGCCGCATCACTCGGACACAATGTACTTCTCGATAAACTCTACCACTATGCTGACGCAGACAGCATCGCTGCCTGATTGGACGGTATATGAATTTCCTCTCAGCGCGGGTACTCATCGGCTAATTTGGCGGAATGACAAATTCTATGATTATTCAAGTCATTTCAGCTATCTCTCTGTTCTGCCGACAGTGTTACCCTGAACGGACCAGAGACCTCAGCAAAAAGCTCAGTGAAATAACTGATCTCCTAAAAAACAAGCACACAAAAGAATTATTTGCGACTAACGGCATCCAGTTAAGCGCTTCTAAGAACCGACGTAGCACTGCAATTCCGCCCTCCTATGCGCTATTCTTGTAGTGAGTAAATTTGCGGCATTTGAGAGGGTCTATGGCGATTCGTGAGGGAAAGTGGGACTGTAGTTACTGCGGGAGTACAAACCGGGGCAGGGGCATGAACTGCTCGGCCTGCGGCAGACGGCGGGATCCCAGCGTGACATTTTATCTTGATGATGACGCGCAGGAGGTCGAAGACCAGGCGGTGCTGAAGCGGGCCAAGTCCGGAGCCGATTGGACCTGCCGGTTCTGCGGTACCGATAACCCAGCCGGCGAGCCTACCTGCCGGCAGTGCCATGCCGAACGGGGAGAGTCGGAATCCCGCTCAACCCGTACCATACCCATAGATTCCCCCGCCGGCGGCGGCCCGGAGGCCGGTACTCCAAACACCGGATCAAAAACAGGATGGATAAAAGTCCTCGGAGCCGCGGCAGTGGTGGTTATTCTCGCAATTATCGGCTTTCTCATTTTCGGCGGCCGGGAGGAGCTGGTCACCGTCGATTCCCTGCGCTGGGAGCGGGTCGTGGAAATCGAAGCCCAGGCGCTCAATCGCTATGAGCGGCGGGAAAGCGAGGTACCCGCCGGCGCGACCATCCTCGGTTCCCGCACAGCGCAGGACGGAACCGAACGGGTACAGGTGGGAAGCGAACGGGTCAGAACCGGGTCCCGGGATTTGGGAAACGGCTTCTTTGAAGATGTCTATGAGGACCGTCCGGTGTATGAGGAACGGCCGGTGTACGTAACCATGGTTGAATACGAAATTCTCGAGTGGGAAACCGTCCGCCGGGCGGAGAGTTCTGGCGATGAAAATACCGCGCCTTTTTGGGCGGACTTTACCCTGGGCCCTGGGGAGCGGGAAGGGGACCGCAGTGAGAATGCGACCCTCTTTCTGAGTTCGGAGGAGGAAAGCTATGAATACCGCATTCCCGTAGGTGAAATTTCCAAGTACCCCGTCGGGTCGCGATGGAATGCCCGGATCGGCGCCTTTGGGGGAATCCGTTCGCTCGAGGGGCCTTGACTCACTGCTCTAAGAACTTCCCCCGGTGAATCCTTGTAAAGTAAGGAGTTGCAATTGTGATAAATAAACCGCTGGTTGTTCCACTATTACTGGTATTCCTCTCTTCCTGCGGATTACTGGGACTAAATATAACAAAAGAATATCCGGACCCCATACCCGCCGCCTCTGCCGTCAGTTTTGATTTTGAGTCGGATTTTGAAGCGTGGATAGCTTTGGGAGGATCGGGCGAAAGCGCTACCGATCCCGAAGATTCGAACCCCGACGACGACATACGCCTAGCTGCCGATCCCCTTAACAGCGGAAATCAGACCGCACGCTTTCGGATAACGTCCGAAAGCTACGTTGCCAATGGAATCCGCGCAGAGCTGACCTTCGATGCCCACCAGCGGGAAGGAGAGACCGGTATGTACCGTTGGAAGGTGTTGATCCCTATCGACTACTCCGACGTACGCATCGAAGATTCCGAAGGCGCCCCGAACTGGCAGCTGATGGGCCAGTGGCATCAACAACCGGTCTGGTTCGCCGGAGAGACCTGGGATCGTTTCCAGGGACAGGGAGAGTCACCGGCTATCGGGATCAACTACTATTTCATTGATCAAAGCGACCCGTCGTATCAGCAGGAGATGGCCTCTGATCCGCAGGTGCTCGAGGTGCACGGATTCGATGCAAGTTGGGATCAGCAACCGGTTTTTTTGCTGACCTATGGAACGCCCCCTCTGCCGATTGCTTTTTATCCCATAGAAAAAGGTCGGTGGATTGAACTTGAGCTGACAATTGAATGGTCCCAAGGACCGGACGGAAGCGTTCTCGCCACAATCGATGGCGCCCCTTTTACAAACGGTGTTGAATACGGGGCGAACATGTGGAATCGCGAATCCCAGTACTTCAAATTCGGGCTCTATCGAAATCCAAACATCTTGCCCGATCAAACTGTGTACTACGATGATTTTGCATATACTCCAGTGTATTAGAACGTCGTGCACACGTGTCGTGGCGACCGTCTGAGGTACATGCTGTCAAAATGGGTGACAGTAAAACCTGCCCGCCTCTGGAAGTTTTTTGACATAACGCAACAAAAAGCAGTAGTTTTTCAAAGCAATAGGCAATACAGGAGCGCACAATGAACACGGGACTGATTCTCGATTTTCTCACCTCCCTTCGGCAGCATAACGACAGGCAATGGTTTGATGCTCACCGGGGCGAATACGAGAATGCCCGGGAAGGCTTCCTTGAATTGCTTGATGAGCTGCTGATACGCTTCCCCGACAAAAGAGCTTTGCCCCAAGCGGAGGCAAAGAGCCTGATGTTTCGCATAAATCGGGACGTGCGCTTTTCAAAAGATAAATCACCCTACAAGGTCAACATGTCGGCCCTCATCGGCCCCCATGGTCGAAAGAGCCAGAGCCGGTACTATTACATCAGCATCGAGCCCGGCGGCCGCTCAATTGCCGCAAGCGGCTTAAAGTCCCCCGACGCCAAAACCCTGAGAGCTGTTCGCCAACGCATAGCCGACAATAGCGAAGACCTGCGGTCAATAATAGAAGCCGAATCAATTGTCAGCATGTTCGGCGGCCTGGAGGGCGAAAAGCTCAAGACAGCCCCACGGGATTTTGCCCAGGACCATCCGGCAATCGACCTGCTCCGCTACAAGGAATATATGGCTTCCCGCAGTTTCAGCGACGAAGAAGTACTCCAAGACACATTCATCGATGAGCTGCTCGAGAGCTTTCGCCGGCTGCAGCCCCTGGTTGAGTATTTTGACGGGATTGTTGGGTAGGGGTTTCTAGCTTTGAAAAAAGCGATCAACAGCTGAACATCAGCGAGCTCACCGACTTTTGGTATCGAGTCGATAACAGCAACGGCCGGGTCGGCTGGGCCTACGGGGCGTTTTTGCGGATGGACGGGCAGTAAGCTAAGAAGCTTCGTGCAATCTATTATTCACATATTTATGCAAAACACTCGAGACAAGTGTCTGGTAGGGTATTCCTTCCTCGAGGGCTTTTGCCTTCAATTTGCTTATGTCTGCAGAACTCATACGAATATTCATTCTCTGATCTTTTTTTCCGGTATTATCCGCCGCTGTTTTGAACCTAACCAACTCTTGTTCAGTGAGCGTCACGATCTCAAACTCATCATTTTCTATCGAAGCTATCAAATCCTGCTCATAATCATCAAGCGGGGTAAATTCATCGTTCATTTGTTCCTCCCAGGATCAAGCGGGTGTACTTTCTGCTTTTGTAAATGGTCTTTAGAAAATATCCATTTTCTGTCGGTACAGCCGGAACCACGTATACATAATTATTGAGGATAACCAGCAGTAGTTCCTGGTCAGCATACTTCTCAGGATTGGTATGCCGTAGTTTCCTGACCAAACCGCCATTCTGAATGGCGACAACAATCTCTTCAAACTGAATATTCCGTTCCTTTTTCAGTTTTTCATTTTTATCCTGGCTCCAGTCGAAAACCATGGGTAACAATATTCGCATGTGTGCCTGAAGTCAATACATACCGACGACTGCGTGGGCCTCTTCCACCGCAACATCGCCTATGCCCCGGATTCCGCATGGGCAGCCTATATCGTATCATCCTATACCGGTGCAGAGCGCTATCTCTCCAACGCCAGCAGTGCCGAACCCTGAGCAAATCCCGAGAAAATGGCAAATTGTGAGGTTAAGATCAAATGAAAACTAAGCTGATAGGCATTAGCATAATATGTTTTTTTCTTATCTTCCCGACGTTGTACAGTCAGGAGATTCAAACGCGTGGACTCGAATCAGTTGCGGCATATCGAGAAGGTAGCGGTTACGGAGAATTAGGGACGATTGAGGAACGCAGAGGGTATTCCGGACCTTCTGCACCTGCCTTTGTTCTATTTTCACCGGTTCTTGGTTTGAATGACCGTTTTAATTCACGGGTGGCATTTGTGGACAGCTCGGGCAATTGGTTATCAATGGTACTACTCAAACAGAGCGTCCCGTCTGGAGTGTTATTCAATCACCAGCAAGATCACCTGATACTCATGTCAGGAGTGAGCTATCCTGAATTATATATTTACCCCCCCGATGGAGACAAAGTTGCCGAGTTATTTTTCCAAGGTAATGAGCGCGGTGCACCTGATAATGTCAGCTCTGATTTAGCATTAGGATACTTTGAGTATTACAATGGTCTGCTCTTGCTTAAAGATAGCGAAAACCAGTTTCACTCCATCCTCAACCCCGGCATGGATCAGGCGGAAAACCGGGCAAATCTTATGAATACCCGTCAGACCCGGGATTACCTTCAGGCGACCTACGGAACCTCAGATGATGCCGAACTTCGCCTGGACGCGCAGGGCCGGCTCTTTATCAACGGCAGACTTCTCACCTACGACTGGGTCACCTTCCGGGACTACTTTGCCGAGGAAACCGCCGGGCTTGAGCCTCCGCCGTATGCTGCTGAGCGGCCTTACAGTGGTTATATTAGTACTTTTAATACAAGCTCAAATTTCATAGGATTCGACGCATATTGGAATTATTATTGGAACATTGGCAGAAGCTTTGTAGCAGTTTTCAGCCCCGATGGATGGATAATATAATTATTCCGAATTGATATCGAAGCCGTCGACAGCACCCCTGTGGTCACCGCCAATGGCGATCTCTACTTTTACAGCTTTCAGGGAGAACAGGGAACCATCGAACTGCTCACTATACGAAACACCTGGGACCCCATCGATGAAGAGTTCGCCATACCAGGTACATCATCTTCCAACCAGGCAATCCCCCAGGCCACCGTCATCAACTCCCGCCTGCGGGTTCGAAGCGCCCCCTCGTTGGACGGGGAAATGCTCGGCATGCTGGAAATCGGGGAAGCGGTTTCTATCCTTGAGAAAAGCGATCAACAGCTGAATATCGGCGAGCTCAGCGATTTCTGGTACCGGGTCGACAATGGCAACGGCCTGGTCGGCTGGGCCTACGGGGCTTTTTTGCGGATGGACGGGGAGTAAGAAAGGGAGCTGGCTTTTTTACGGCCTTTCCTGCTGGGGTGCCCGGGCATAGAAGGACCGTCGCGTACGGTGGTGCCGAAGCTTGGAGATAGGGTAGATATCTGGCGTCTTATGCAGCCTATACCTACTGGCCTCGGTAGCATTCTCGCAATCCTGGATTTTTCCTACAACTGCAAGTCTCCGGTAAACCGTGTGTCTACGACAGGTATGGGGAGTATTTCCCTCCCGTCCAACAGCATGGCACCACTGTAAAGCATCAGTGCGGACTGGGATCATGAGCCTACTACTTCAACTCGGTAACCTCTGGATATAGAGAGGCTAATTGCCAGGATATAGTATATAATAACCTTGGAAGAGTGTTTTGCGGCTGGGGGAATCGATGGACGTGCGGATTCACAATGTAATTAATAGACTGAAGGTAGCGTTCCCTGAAGCAAAGTTTATTGTATTTGGGTCGCATGCCAGCGGTCGACAGGAAAGGGATAGCGACCTGGATTTATGTGCAGTTTTTTCTGTTCTCGAAAAAGATCCTTTTGAAATTGCTTATGACGTCCGTGTTGAGGCTCAGAAGTACATCGATATCCCCATGGATATTTTTGTCGTCAGCGAATACGACTACAATGAACGGCGTCATGAAGTTGGAGCGTTGGAGCACATAGTGGCTACGGAAGGAGTAGCGGTTTAGTGAAGAAGCTCACCAACGAATGGCTGGAGTATGCGGCAAATGATTTAACAGCAGCTCGGACCCTACATCAATCCTCAAACCCTCCGTATGAAATAATTACATATCATTGTCAACAATCTGTTGAAAAGAATCTGAAAGCGATTCTCATTGAGCAAAATTTTACCGTACCGCGCACTCATGATCTAAAAATCATTATTCAGGAAGTCTTAAAGATCGCTGATGATTTCGCGGATATGCTTTCGGATTGTAATCGATTAACTCCGTTTGGCGTGATAACCAGATACCCGGGTTCATCAATGACAGTCACGAAAGATCACGTGGATTTTGCTCTTACTGCGGCAGAGCGAATAGAAAAACGCATAGTCAGTTACCTGGAAAAAACCTAGGTCTTTGAGTTTATCTACAACTCACTCCTAAATGCAGATTTTCTTATGGGTTAGACAGTCAATTGTGCCAGATATTTTTTGATGCCACGGTAGTATTGCCGGATACTTAGCCAGAACCGACCGCGTAGACTTTACCTATCGAAGCATGAGCTATGAAGGAAGCGATTATGAGCTTCTGTCAGGCGAAAACTCCAGTCGATTTTTGGATGATGCGACAAATGGCGCAGTGTATTGGGGCGAAAGCCGCGTGTTGCTTCGTTACCCGTACCCCGGTGATAATGATGCGGTGGTGATAACTGCCAGGTCCGAGCCTCAATACAGAGAAAATGAGGTAACTGGATTGCAAGAACCCTTCTGGCCAAATCTACAAATTGTCAAAACCGGCGATCTAATGTATTACGATTACACCGGTGAAAATCAGAACCAGGACGGAGCGCATCTGGCGATCGTCCTGTGGGTTCAAGATGAAGATGGCAAAGGCGAGATTGAGCCCGATGAGGTGTGGTTGATTGAGAGTACGTATGGGACTGAGCAAGGGGTCGTCTTTGGTAATGTCCATGCCCTTCGCACACTGGATACATATGGCACTGATCCTGATCGACCGAGAGATTGGGTAGTAGTCCGATTGGTTGGAGAGTAATGATGAAACGAATACCGATTTGCATTTTTTTATCGTTCTTTGTCTTTGGAATATACGCTCAAAACATTGCTGAGAAAAGTTATGAACAGGTAATGAGCTATCAATCCGGGTCTCGAATGGAAAATCTCGCCATCGGGGAAACTGGCCCATTGGGAGTACCCTCTGGGCCGATCATGGGGCAATCAATTAATGGGTTGTTGATTTTTAATATATTAAATAACCGTTTGGTTATGCTTAATGAGGCGTATCGATTTGAACAAGTAGTGAACTTACGGACGGAAATTGATATCACGCCGTATGATTTCAATTCACCCTCTGAGTTTTTACTTGCGACCACTCTGCAAGTATTTGCGATTTTTAATTCTGAATCTGGGGAAACTCAGGAATTATGGATCGCCCATTTCCCTGAGTTTCGCAACTACCGCTCCTTCGCCTATTACGAGGATGTCCTGTTCGTCCACGATGCCGAGCTGAACCTGTGGAGCATCCCTGAGCCGGTGGATGATCAGGATGAGAACCGGGATAAGCTGCTGAATGAACGGCAAACCGGTGAGTATGTGCGCGAGCGATGGGGCGCCACCGGTGAGGTGCAGGTCGATAGTGAGGGAAGGTTGTTCATCGATGGGCAGTTGGTGACCCGGGATTTTCCTACATGGCTTGGATACCGCGGTATTCAAACTGATCTCGAACCCCGATTAATCGGTACAGATCAAGCAGGCACCACTTACTGGACACTGTATTCACTAATATATATATACGAATCTGGAAGTACTCGCGCGAAAACTATTCGATATGATCCAAACCTCGTGAGTGGATATCCGACAGTTGAATATCAGACCGGAGACCTGTACTTCCTGGGCCGGCCGATCTCCAATAACACGCAAATTCCCCTCTACCGCATAGCCAACGATTGGGATCCAGTCCAGCCAGGCAGCACCACAGGCGCGCAAGATAATGGATCATTCAGCCAAGCTACCGTCATCAACTCCCGCCTGCGTGTTCGAAGTGTCCCCTCGTTGGAAGGGGAAATGCTCGGCATGCTTGAAATCGGGGAAGAGGTTTCTCTCCTTGAGAAAAGCGATCAACCGCTGAACATCGGCGAGCTCACCGACTTTTGGTACCGCGTCGATAACGGCAACGGCCTTATCGGCTGGGCCTACGGGGCTTTTTTGCGGATGGACGGACAGTAAGCTAAAAAGCTTCTTGTTTCAACTCGCAGCTCCCGGTAATACTGTTCCTGCTATGGCCAGTTTGATGAGGATTCAGGAAGCTTCGTGTAATCGATTATTCACATATTTATTCAAAACACTCGAGACAAGGGTCTGGTAGGGTATTCCTTCCTCGAGGGCTTTTGCCTTCAATTTGCTTATGTCTGCAGAACTCATACGAATATTCATTCTCTGATCTTTTATTCCGGTATTATCCGCCGCTGTTTTGAACCTAACCAACTCTTGTTCAGTGAGCGTCACGATCTCAAACTCATCATTTTCTATCGAAGCTATCAAATCCTGCTCATAATCATCAAGCGGGGTAAATTCATCGTTCATTTGTTCCTCCCAGGATCAAGCGGGTGTACTTTCTGCTTTTGTAAATGGTCTTTAGAAAATATCCATTTTCTGTCGGTACAGCCGGAACCACGTATACATAATTATTGAGGATAACCAGCAGCAGTTCCTGGTCGGTATACTTCTAAGGTTAGCAGGGGCAGGACTCGGTCTCCAGTCGTCCACTTCCTGTGGACTCCTTCCGACCCGTCCCGAATCCTCTCGCCCCATCCGGGGGCTCGGCGCTCTAAGTATTCGCGCCCGGAATCGGGCTTCGAGTCCATGGCCAATTTAAAAACATAAAGTCCATCACCTTGCGGTAATGGACTTTATCTTTTAGCAGGGGCAGGACTCGAACCTGCGACCTCCGGGTTATGAGCCCGACGAGCTGCCAACTGCTCTACCCTGCGTCGATTGAGTTGGTAATATACCGGCGCTCTGGGAAAGTGTCAAGGGAACCGGGGAAAAAATATCAAAAGCCAAACACCGCCCTAATCAGCCGCCCGGGCTGTAGTCTCGAGGGCTGGTAATGGAGTTCAGGAGAAATATGGCCCCGGCAAGCAGAAGTAGAAATGAGATGTATGACAGGGGTATGGGCAGCTGTACAATTTGATTGTAGCCGAGGTGGAGGGCTATCACCGCCAGAACCAGGATGAACTTGCGTACGCCGCTCCTTTGTATTGCGCTAATGTAGCCAAGCAGGCCGCCGCTGACCATGTGCAGGGGAATGCTTCCCAGCAGCATGCTGGTGGTGAACAAGGTGATATTCGAAAAAAAATAGAGGTAGGTCTCAACCAGGCCAAATGACAGTCCGAGGATTATACCTGCCAGCACCCGTTGGCGGAATCGCTGGAGGGGCTCCTGTGCCAGAAGAAGCCGACCCACCGCGGCGGCGAGCAGCAGGTATTTAACAAGTTCTTCGCTGAAGGGAGATATGAGCATTCCCAACCCGCCTTCATATCCCGGCACCATATCTTTTGCGGTAAGCAGGATTATATAGGTGATCATTGTTGCCCCGGCTCCGAATAGAGAGTAGGCGGTAATTCCGATAATTCGTATGCTCAGGCCTGTGGTGCGAATGAACGCCTTGGTATAGATGATTATCAGCATGGCATAGACTGCTGCGGGAAACAGCAACAGGGCGGGCATTATAGCTCTCCGAGAATTTCTGCGATCCGGGCCATCAGCTCAGGTTCTGCCAGGGTGATGCGCAGGTATTCCGGCATCCCGAAGCTGCACAGGTCTCTGACGCTGATTCCCCGGCTTTCCAGCAGGGCTGCGGCTTCTGCCGCGTTGCCCGTCGGACTTTTTACGCAAATAAAGTTTCCCTGGGTTTCGAGATAGCCGATGTTGCGACGGCTCAGTTCCCGGGAGAACCGCTTTCGGCTCGACCTGTTGAGTTCCAGGCTTTGTTCGGCAAAATCCCGGTCGTTAATGGCTGCAATGGCCCCGGCCTGAGCCGAGCTGTTGATGTTAAACGGGCTCTTCACCTTGAGAAGCTGCTTGATGATATTCCTGTCGGCCAGGCCGTAGCCTATTCTCAGGGCTGCCAGCCCGAAGAGTTTCGAAAAAGTTCCGGTAACCAGAACATTCTTGTGCTTGCCGATGAGGGTCGCGGCATCGAGGTATTCCGCTGAGTCGGCATATTCCCGGTAGGCCTGATCTATCACAATGAGAATATCATCTCGTGTGGTTTCGACGAAATTCCGTAGATCGGCGGCGGGAATTATCCTTCCCGTGGGATTATTGGGACTGCACAGGAAGACGATGCGGGTGTCTTTATCAATCGCCCCGGCTATGGCCGTCAAATCGAAGTGCAGGTCGTTCATCTCGACTGCCCGGTACTCGCCGCCGAATAGGCTCGTGGAAAACTCGTACTGGCTGAAGCTGTGCCGGCTGCCCACTGCATTTGTGCCTTCTTCGATGAGGGCCGCTGCGCAGAAGCTGAACACCTCGTCGCTGCCGTTTCCCGCAATTACCTGGTCAGCCTGGACGCCCCGCCAGGAGGCGATGGCTTCATTGAGTTCTGCCGAAACCATGGATGGATACACTGCAACCTGCGAGGCCTGCCGTTGTACCGCCACGATGGCCAGCGGGCTGGGACCCAGGGGGTTTTCATTCGAGGATAACTTGATGTTTCCCGGTCGCTTCTTTCCGGGATGATAGTCGTTGATTCCGCTCAGGGCGTTACGCCATTTCATAGTTTATAGAGTATAATAAATGCTCACAGCGTGGTACAGGAGGTAATATGAACGCCCAGACTGTCGAACTCTTTGGTTATGCCGCCAGCGTATTTGTGGCCATTTCCCTGCTCATGGTATCCCTGGTTAAGCTTCGAATTCTCAATCTGATCGGCTGTACGTTTTTTGTGATTTACGGCTCGCTTCTCGGGTCGATTCCCATCGTCCTGACCAACGGCTTTATTATGCTGGTGAATATATACTTCCTGGTACAGATGTACCGCAAGGATATTTCCAGTTTCGAATATGTATCTGCAGACAAGAGGCTTCCCGAGCTCATGGATTTCTATCGGCTGCGGCAGAAGGACATTGCCCGGTATTACCCGGATTTTCGCGAATGCCACCTTCGTGCTGCCTCGGAGGGACGGGGTCTGGTCTATGCTGCGCGAAAAGGGGCCAGGATTCAGGGCTTTGCCATAGCCCTGGGCGAGGAATCGATGAATCTCGGTCAGTACTGCGACGATTCCCAAGGCTTCAAATCGGCAATTCAAACTGTCAGGGATTCGCAATATAGCGGGGAACCCCTATTTCTCGCTGATTACATCGTCCGCAAATACCGTGATCTCGGGCTCGCCCGGATCTTCCACGAAAAACTGGTTGAAGATCTTTCAGACAGCCACGGGGCGTTTTTGTGGCTGAATCACCGGGATAACCGCAGAATGAAACGCTTGCTGCTTTCCCTCGGCTACGAACAGGTCGAGCAGACCGAAGATTATCAGCTGCTCAGGCTCGACATCAAAAGCAAGGGCCTGGCGGCCCCGGCTTCCTAATCTTTCTTCCTGGGAATCTGCGGAGGATTTGCTTTCAAATACGCGTGATCTCCGCTGAGGTCCTCGATGAGCTCGTCGAGGGTCATTTTGATGGAATTAGGGGTGGTTTTTGCGAAAATCAGATCCCCGGGGTTCTCGAACTGCTGTTTTACCACCTTCATTATGGTCACGATTTCATCATTACTGAATCCGTTAAGGATTATCACCTTGTTTTCCAAATGCTTGCTGTTCTCACTCATACCCTCAAAAATAGTACGGCCGGGGCGCGGCTGTCCAGCTCAAAGCGGCATAACTTCAGCTTGCCCGGATTGGACAGTCTCGGTACATTTTAGCCATGAACTACGAACGAATGACCACCAAGGCCCGTGAGGCGGTGCAGCAGGCATCGTCCCACGTATTAAAAGCAAACCAGAGCAATCTCACTCCCTGGCACCTCCTGCTTGCTCTCCTGGAACAGGAAAACGGCATGGTGCCGGTAATTTTTAATCATCTCGGAATCGAAATAGACAGCCGTATTTCGGAGATTCAGCAGAAAATCTCCACCTTTCCCAAGATCTACGGCGATTCTGCTCAGATTCAGATGGATCAGCACAGCGCCCGGGTACTGGCGGTGGCCGAAGAACAGGCATCCCAGATGAACGATGAGTACGTTTCAACCGAGCACTTCCTCCTGGCCATGCTTTCCATCGGCGCCGAGACCGGCAAGTGGCTAAAAGGCATCGGACTTGAACTTGAGGGACTCACCCGGGCAATAAAGGATGTGCGCGGCAATCGCCGGATCTCCGATGAAAACCCCGAGAACAAGGTGAGGGTTCTCGAAAAATACACCAGAGATTACACGGCCCTCGCCCGGGAGGAAAAACTTGATCCGGTTATCGGTAGGGACGAGGAGATTCGCCGGGTCATGCAGGTCCTCAGCCGCCGTACAAAAAACAATCCGGTTCTTATCGGAGAGCCGGGGGTTGGAAAAACTGCAATAGTCGAAGGTCTGGCCCGGCGCATCGTCAGCGGCGATGTGCCGGATTCTCTCAAGGACAAACGGGTCCTTGCCCTCGACCTGGGAGCCCTTCTTGCAGGCACCAAATTCCGCGGGGAGTTTGAAGAACGCCTCAAGGCGGTAATTGAGGAAATTGTCGCCTCCAAGGGCCGGATCATCTTATTTATCGATGAATTACACACCCTCATGGGCGCCGGAGCCGCCGAAGGGGCTATGGATGCTTCAAACCTTCTCAAGCCGCCCCTTGCCAGAGGAGAGCTTCGGACCGTGGGGGCCACGACCCTCGACGAGTATCGGAAGCATATTGAAAAAGACGCGGCCTTCGAACGGCGCTTCCAAACGGTATTTACCGAAGAGCCGAACGTGGAAAACACCATTTCCATACTTAGGGGGCTTCGCGAGCGCTATGAAGTGCATCACGGGGTCCGCATAAAGGATGAAGCCCTGGTTGCCGCGGCGACCCTTTCAGACCGCTACATTACCAGCAGGTTCCTGCCGGACAAAGCCATCGATTTGGTGGATGAGGCCGCCAGCCGCCTCAAAATGGAAATTGAAAGCCAACCCACCGAGCTCGATCAACTCGAACGGCGCATTCTCCAACTCACCATAGAGAAACAGGCCCTCTCCAAGGAATCCGACCAGGCTTCCAGAAAACGTCTGGAGACCATCTCCGATGAACTGGTAGCCCTCCAGGAAGACCGCGACAGGCTGGCCACCCAATGGAACCGGGAGAAGGGTGAAATCGGCCGCATCAGGGAAATCAAGGAACAGCTTGAGAAGATGCACGCCCAGGAAATTCTCTACACCCGGGAGGGCAACCTGGAGAAAGCGGCGGAAATTCACCATGGTCAAATTCCCGCCCTTAACCGCGAGCTTGAAGAAGTGAGCCGACGGATGGGCGGTCAGCAGGAAGGCCAATCCCTGCTTCGGGAAGAGGTGAGCGAAGAAGACATTGCCAAGGTGGTGTCGGTCTGGACGGGAATCCCGGTAAGCAAAATGCTTAAAAGCGAGATGGAAAAGCTGCTGAATCTCGAGTCCATCCTCGGGCAGCGGGTCGTCGGCCAGGCTGCGGCTCTTGAGGCCGTGGCCGATGCCATCCGTAGGAATAAAAGCGGCCTGTCCGATATCAACAGACCTATGGGCGTGTTCATGTTTATGGGACCCACGGGGGTCGGAAAAACCGAAACCGCCAAGACCCTCGCCGAGTTTCTTTTTGATGACGAGCGGGCTCTGACACGGATCGATATGAGCGAATATATGGAGAAATTCGCCGTCAGCCGGCTTATCGGCGCCCCTCCGGGATACGTGGGCTATGAACAGGGGGGACAACTCACCGAAGTCATCAGGCGGCGGCCGTATTCGGTAATTTTGCTGGATGAAATCGAAAAGGCACATCCCGACGTGTTTAACATTCTCCTGCAGCTATTTGATGACGGTAGACTGACCGATGGTCAGGGAAGGGTGGTCAATTTTCGGAATACCATCATTATAATGACCAGCAACATTGCCAGCGATGTCATTCTGGAGTCCGAAAATGTGGACGAAATCATGCCGCTGATAGAGCAGCAGTTAAAAAACCACTTCAGGCCGGAGTTTCTCAACCGCCTGGATGAGGTTATCAGCTTCCACCGCCTCGACCGCAGCCATCTGAATCGAATTTTTGATATCGAACTGTCCAAGCTTCAGCGCCGCCTGAGCGAACAGCGCCTGACTCTTGAGGTCAGCGACAAGGCCAGGGAGTACGTAATCTCCTTGAGCTTCGACCCCCAATTCGGCGCCCGGCCGCTCAAGCGGGCGGTTCAGGCTCACATCCAAAATCCCCTTGCCAAACTGCTTCTCGGCGGCGATTACGAGCCCGGTTCGGTCATCCGCGCGGATGTGGAGGACGGAAGCGAAGGCCGGCTCACATTTTCCCGGCGTTGACAGGCTAAAATCGATTGTTTAAGGTTTTGCCAGCTGATCAAAGGTTTGGCCAGCTGATCAATAGACGCTCCCCGGATTCCCCGGGGAGGGCGGAGGAAGCATGGCGAAACTGTGGCAGAAATCGTATCAGGTAGATACCCTTCTGGAGAAGTTCACTGTCGGCCGGGATTTTATTCTCGACAGGGAGCTCGGTGTGGCCGACTGCGCCGGCAGCATAGCCCATGCGAGAATGCTTTCATCCCGGGGCTACCTCAGTATTGATGATCTGAAGAATCTCGAAGTGGGTCTGCGCCGCATCGCCCGGGATTTTTACGAGGGTCTTGTGGAGATCCCCCGGGAGGACGAGGACTGCCATACCACAATAGAGCAGATGCTCACCGCCCGCTGCGGCGAAGCGGGAAAGCGCATCCACCTGGGGCGTTCGAGAAACGACCAGGTCATGACCATGATCAGGCTTTTCGGCCGGGAATACATTCTTGAAATACAGCAGTCCCTCCTGGATCTCATCGGCACCTTGGAGGCATTCGCCCATCGGCACCAGAAGGTACCCATGCCCGGTCGAACCCATATGCAAATCGCCATGCCATCCACCGTCGGACTGTGGGCGGCATCCTGGGCAGAAGACCTGATGGACTCGGCCCGGCTGTTGGAAGGTGCCTTCGAGCTGTTCAACCGGTCGCCCCTTGGTACCGCCGCGGGTTACGGTGTTCCCCTGGACATAGACCGGGAGTACAGCGCGAAGCAGATGGGTTTTCCCGAGGTGCAAAACAACGTTCTTGCGGTTCAGAACAGCAGGGGTAAGCTCGAATCGGTCGTGGCCTCGGCCATCGATCAGGCCACCCTTTCGCTCAGCAAGGCCGCCCAGGATCTTATCCTCTTTTCACTGCCTGAGTTCGGCTATTTCTCTCTCCCCGATGAGCTGTGCACCGGATCTTCAATTATGCCCCAGAAGAAAAATCCCGACGGCCTGGAACTATTGAGAAGCCGGGCTGCGAGCATCAGCGGCTGGACCGATCAGATGAAGCGCATAATTCAATCCCTTCCCAGCGGGTACAACAGGGATTTCCAGGACAGCAAGGAACCGTTTCTCAGAGTGCTCCATACCGGCCTGGTTTCAATTCGGATAGCCGGACTGACATTTGAAAAGCTCGAGGTTCATGAAGAGCGGCTGCGGCAGGCGCACAGACCCGAGATTTTCGCCACTGACGAGGCCGTCCGCCTGGTCAAAGACGGCAAGAGCTTCCGCGACGCCTACCGGCAGGTGGGAGGCGCATTGGACGAACTTGGCAGTTATAATCTGGATGATGTGCTTGAGAGCCGGAAAGCCACGGGTTATCCGGCGAACCTCAATCTCTCCGGTTTGATAGCCCGATTGCATGAAAGCCGCCAGCGGCTTGCGGCACATCGGGAAGCCCACTTTGCCGCAGTGGAGAGCCTGCTTGGCCGGGACATCCGGCTTATTCCCCGGAGCGTCTGATTCCCTGCTTGCGGGCAGCGGATATCGCCCGATAGCTGATTAACGCCGCAAGGGTAATCAGGTAGGGCATGCCCAGAAGTATACCCGGCGCCGAAATGAAGCGCTGAGCTTCATTGGAGAGAAGCTGGCTCAAGGCGAAAACCGCCGCGGCGCCCAGCATGCTCAAGGGCCGGCGGTTGCCCAGATAAATAATCACCAGGGCTATCCAGCCCTTTCCGGCGCTCAAATTCGGGACATAACTGCCCAAATGCAGGCTGATCAGCCCTCCGGCCAGGGCTGAAAGCGCAGATGACAGTATGAGCGCTGAGAACTGGTAGGCTGCCACGTCGGTTCCCTGAATGGCCGCGCTGGTTTCGTCCAGGTGAATCTTGCGCAGCCTGATGCCCGTGCTGTGCCGGGCGAGAAAGAGAGAAAGCGCTGCGCCGATTACCACCGCAGCCCCGAGACCCGTCCAGCCCGCCTGGTTCTGGAACTGGCTGTCCACCAAAAGATTAACCACCCCCTTGGAGCCGAAGAGCACCTGGCTGAGCAGGGGTATGAATCCCCAGGCCATCAGGTTGATTCCCAGCCCAACAATGAACACATTGGCCTGCCTGCGTATGCTCAAGTAGCCGCTCACCCAGCCGAGAACCGCTCCTGATGCCGTAGCGGCAAGAAGGGCCAGGGGCAGGGAGGGCAGGGCCAGGTAGCTGGCGGCCGCCGCAAAGGCGCCGAAGAGTATGGCACCTTCAAGCCCGATATTGAGTCTTCCCGAGAGCTCGCTGAGAAGTCCCCCGAGAGCGGCAATATACAGCGGTGCGGTTTGAATAATGAGGGCGAGAATCACCGGGAACCTCCGGGCGTTTTTTCTGGCGAAGCGGGGGCCCTTCTGAGGGATCGAAGCCGTGGAGGGGTTTTTATGGTGAAATTTACCGATATAAGCAAAAACACCGTGGCCTGAATTACCGTCGACAGTTCAAAGCTGAAGTCGGTGAAAATCATGGCGGCATTCCCCGCGCTGATTAAATATGAAAAAATCAGCGAGGCCAGAGGCAGGTTCTTCAGGCGGTTTCCCCCGACAAGGCTTACGGCTATGCCGTTCCACCCGATTCCCGAGCTGAAGCCCAGGACCGCCGCCCCGTGCACTCCGGTCAGCGCGATAAAACCGGCGATCCCGTGGAAACTGGCGCTGAGCGTGAGGGCCAAAATCATCATGCCCGAAACCGGAAGTCCGGCAAACCGGGCGAAGTTCCCGTTTGCCCCGGAAATCTTGAGCTCGAAGCCTCTGCGGCTGTGGTGGTACCACAAAGTGACTATCAGCCAGAACATCAGGGCCATAAAAATGCCCAGGTGTATTTTCGGAAGCGAGGCAATATAGGGCAGCCGGACCCCCTGGGGGATGCGGGGCATGGTCAGGAGGTTGGAATTCACATCCCTCAAGGGACCGATTATCAGACTGTCCATTACGGGTATAAGACCGGCGGAGAGCAGGAAACTGCTTATGAGCGGGTCAATATCGAGCTTTGTTTTGAGCACCGCAGCCAGGAGTCCCTGAAATGCGGAAACTACCACCGCAGCAAGTATGGCCAGAATAAACAGCAGGGCCAGAAGACCCGCGCCCTGGGACTGCGAACCGGAGGCCAGGAGAAACACCAGGGCCGCCGCCAGCCCTCCGGAATAGCTCTGGCCTTCGCCTCCCAGATTAAACGAACCGGCGCTAAAGGCGATGCTGACCCCGGTACCGCTGAGAAGAAGCAGCGCAGCGGTGGAGAGCATTGAACTGAAATAGAATCCGTTGGTCAGCGGGGCGAGAAAAAACGCCCTGAGAGCGGCGGGAACCGAGTCGGTTCCAAGTACTATGAGAACGACGGCGACCGCCGTGGCGATTCCCAGGGGGAGGAGGGATTTACGCATTGCCGATGCCCTGCCAGCGGCCCAAAAAGCAGGCTTCCATTATGCCTTTGTCGGTGTACAGCTCGGGTTGGGGGTAGAAAATTTCTCCATTATTTACAAAAGCGATTCTGCTTCCCAGAATGAGCGCCTCATCGAGTTCAGTGCTGATAATCAAAACAGCCGAGCCTTCCCGGGCTTTTTGCCTGATAAGCCGGTAAATTTCCCGGCGCTGCAGGGGGTCCAGCCCCCATCCGGGGCTGGCAATTATAAGAAGCGGGGGAATCGCAGCGGTCGAATCCGACGGCCGGATTTCCCGCTGCACAATCAGCCGTTGAAGCATTCCACCGGAGTACTGAGAAGCACCGGCTTCAAGGTCAAGGCCGACATCGGCGAAGCGGGAGAGCACAAGTTCCTTGAACCGCCGGCGGGGGCTGATGGACCGGGAGGTCATCAGGTTTACCCCCCTCAGGTATATTCCGATATTCTCCCAGGCCTTGGCCCCCAGGGCTACGCCCCGGGTTTTTCTCTGGCTGGGCACGATGCCGCAGTTTCTCCGTCTCAGGTTTCGGATGTCGCCCAGATCGATTTCTTCGCCGTTCAAAAAACATCTGCCCCGGTAGTCATCGGCCCGGCCCGACAGCAGCCGCTCCAACTGCTCCAGGCCCTCATCGCGTATGCCGCAGACCGACAATATTTCCCCGGCTTTGATGCGTATATTGATATCACGGAGGCTGCAGAGGTCGGCAAAATCCCGGCTAAGCGAGTGCAGCTCAAAAACCGGATCCCCCTGGACGCCGGTTGCGGCATTCTGCGGCTCCTGATCATCCTCAAAGAAGGGAAGGGAGTCCTTGTTTTCCGGGTGAACAAACATTTGCCGGTGGATGTCCTCAAGCGGGGGAAAGTTCTCCCTGCTGTAGCTGGCCACCGCCAAGCCCCGCCTCATGAGGGTTATTCTCTGAGCATGCGTCAAAGCCTCTGCTATGCGGTGGGTAATAAGCAGTACTGCGGCTCCCTTGGAAACCACCCGGGAGAGGGCGTGGTAAAACAGCCTGCTCTCGGTTTCAGACAGGACGGCGGTGGGCTCATCGAGAATAAATGTGCGGATATCGTCCCGGCTGAGCAGCACCGCCGCGCAGTAAATATGCAATAGGTTACTGCTTATCGAGGCAACGTCATCATGGAGCATTTGGCGGTCGGGTTCGCCGTCCAGCACTGAACTGATTCTTTCGCAGAGGATGTGCCGCCTCTGATTCCCGCTGGTCCACCGGGGCAGACTCCGGTGCCCCTGGGAATAATAGAGCCAAAGGTACTCCTCAAGACTGGTCTCGGGATAGCTGAGTAAATGCTGGGGCAGGTAAAGGCTTTGGGGAATTGCAAACTCCCCCTCATCGGCAGTGAGTCTGCCATGGAGAATTTTCGCCAGGGTCGTTTTCCCGGCCCCGTTCTCTCCCACCAGCAAATGAAGTTCGCCCGGAGCAATATTGAGGCTCACCCCGTCCACCGCAGGGCGCTCGGCCCCGGGGTAGCGGAATGCAATATTGTGTACGTTTACCGGAGTATCAGTTTTCACTGCCGAGCACTAGGGTCCCGGAACGCACGGCGCCGATGAGTTCATCCATGGCCTGGCGAATGCTTTCAGGAACAAACTGCTCGTATTCCGGCTCTTCGGTGGCGTAGCCCACAGCCCCTTCGCGGATGCCCGCATAGCGGGTGCTGCCGTATTCCAGGTTGCCGGCAATTGCCGAGGAGACGATTTCTGCGGTCAGTCCGTCAATGTTAACCACCGAACTTCCCAGGACGGTTCCCGGCGAATATTCGTAGCCCGGGGAATCATACCAGAGCACATAGTTTCCGGCGTTTTCCGCAGCGGCAATTACTCCCTGGTTTCCGCTTCCCGCAATGGTCAGAATGACGTCGCCCCCCTGCCGGATAATGGAATCCGCCAGCTCCCGGGCCCGTTCGGCATCAAACCAATTGCCGAGAACCCGGAACTCAACGCTCGCCGCTTCGCCGGCGGCATCCCGAAAACCCGACTCAAACCCCGGTCGAATTTCGTTGTTCATCACGGGGTATTCCTGTCCGGCAATAAGGCCGGCGACGAGTTCGGGGTTTGCGCCGTCAAGCTCCGCCGAACTGGTTACCAGCCCGGCAAAGTATCCCGAAAGATATGCCTGTTCAAACTGATTGAGCATAACCGCTGCAAGATTGCCGATGCCCGGGTTTTCCGCATCCATAACAATAAAGCGCTGACGGGGAAACAGTTCGGTAATGCCTGCGACCAGGTCCGGTATGGAAGGGTTTGAGCTGACGATGAGATCGTATTCTTCGGTGGCGGCCAGGTTCCTGAGCTTTTCACCCCATTCTGCCTGGTTAAACCCCGCCTCGAAAACCTTCACTTCGACGGTGCCGCCGTTTGCCGAGGCAGTGTCAGCGGCCTGTCGGACCCCATCAACCAGTAGTTCATAGGTGGGGCTGCCGGCGACCTGGCCGGGAATAAACACGCCGATGGAATAGACGCCTGTTTCATCTTCGCCGGAACCTCCGGCGAAAATACATAGCGACAGCAATAGGGTAAAAACCGTAAATGTAATTCGAGAACGCATGCAGCACCTTCCTGATATATCGTCAATTATAGAGTTAGACACCCTGCAGGTGTACTGTGAAGATATAAATTTTACGCGCTTATGAAAAGCCGGCACTTCGTGTATAGTGACGGGAGGGCAAATCAATCGCAAACAGGATGCAAAACATGAGTGGTAAAACCGTCCTATGCCTCGACTTCGGCACATCATCGGTGAAAGCGGGAATCATCGATTCCGGAGGCGGGCTGTTGTGGACTGGAAATCAGGTGTTCCCCCGGGTACCCGATTATAATAACTGGGAAACCAATCAATGGCTGTACGCCCTCGAGCAGTTGTTTTCCGATTTGTCCGCTGTCCGCAGAAATGGGGAACTTGAGCATCCGGACGCCGTGGTGGTGAGCGGAAACGGGCCGACAATCGCCGTCCTGGGAGAGAATTACGCTGACCGCCGGCTCTTCAGCTGGCCGGTGCTCCTGTGGATGAAGGCCCCGGATCTACGGGTTGCCGGCCACAAGAGTTTCTATCTGCCCAAGATCAACTGGTACCGAAGCACAGAATCGGACGATTTCGCACGGGCCCGGCGTTTTCTATCGGGGCCGGAATATATTTCCTGGGTTCTGAGCGGGGAGGAGTTTACCGTTACGCCTCATGACGAGTTTACCCCCTTCATCTGGAATGACGAGAGTATTGAAGCTTATGGATTGAATGCCGATCTGTTTCCGCCCTTTGCCTCGGTTGGCCAGGCAGTGGGAAAAATCGATCGCCGGGGCAGCGAAATCAGCGGATTGCCCGAGGGTCTTCCCCTGTATGCCGGCGGGTCTGATTTCCTCATGAGCTTGCTGGGTACCGGCGTCATTGAACCCGGACTGACATGCGACCGGGCGGGGACCAGCGAGGGAATAAACTACTGCAGCGACAAGGCGGTGGAGAACGAATCCCTCAGGACTCTGCCGCATATAATCCCCGGACGCTACAATGTGGCGGGAATACTCTCCAGCACCGGACGGATGTTCGAGTGGTTCCGCACATTTTCCCACCAGCGCGAAATTTCCTACCATGAAATGATGGAGAGAATTGAGGCGGTGAGAAGCAAAGGCCCCTCGCCATACTTTTTTCCCTCGGTTCATCAGGGCAATTCCTGGGATTTCAAAGGCGGCATGTTCGCCGGACTCCAGCCTGAGCACAGCAGCGCCGACCTCGGCCGCGCGGTGGTTAATGCCATCGGTTACAGTATTCGCAGCGCCCTTGAATATCTTCGCGACAGTTCCTGTACAGTACATAGTATGAGAAGCTGCGGCGGGCAGGCAAAGAACGCTCTTTGGTGTCAAATGAAGGCTGACATAAGCGGTGTGGCCATCGAGGTTCCCCTCATAAAGGACGCCGAGCTCAGCGGATGCGCGGCCGTGGGGTTTTACGGCATGGGGGAGTTTTCCTCAATATCCGAAGCCGTCGGCTCCCTGGTTCGCATAGAGTCCCGATATGAACCGAGGGCTGAAGAGGTTGAGTTCCATCAGCGTAATTTCCTTGCCTGGAAGGAATCCTATGCATACATTCGGGAAGCAGCCAGGCACCTGCCGCATTTGACGGAGGCACAATAATGTTCTTTTTTTGGTCTTTCCCCTTTTACATTTTCGTCCCGTTTATCCTGTTTTCCATTATTTTCCGGGTGATGAGGCATATCAATATCCGCCAGCTGGAAGAAAGGCGAACGGACCGCTCTCATCTTCCAAAAGTCCTTCGCCGGGGCAATGTATCCTCCGAAAGCAGCAGCGATGACTTTGAAGTCTATGTCTACCGCCTCGCAGCCAAGTACAAAGGCCGCTTGACTCCGGCAAAAATTGTCGTCGATTCGGGACTTCCGATGAAAGAAGTAGAGAAGCGAATGAGTGCCCTGGTTGATAATCTGCATGTGCGCATGGAAGTCAGTGATGAAGGCTTGATTTACTACGATTTCCCCGAACTCGAGGGGCAATAACGCGGAGTATGCATTAGCATGTAGCTATGGGCAGAAAACCTCTCAGCGAATCACAGCGACAGGAAAAAATACGCAACTTATGTAATTCCGCTTTGGCATTGCTCGCAGACGCCCACTACGACGACCTCAAGGTTTCCGATATCGCCCACAATGCGGGTGTGGCGAAGGGAACAGTGTTTCTCTATTTTTCAAGCAAAGAAGAGCTGTTTCTCGAGGCCGCCCGACTCGAATTGTATCAGTGGTTCAGTGATTTGTCTGACGGTCTGAAGCCCCTCTTAGAGAGGGACCAAACCCATGATGTCGAAAGCTTCCTGAGGATTCTCGCTCAGGTTACCGGTAATCACGTTATTCTCAGCAGGCTCATGAGAGATACGGTTAGCCGGTTTTTTCACGGAGCCGGCGAAAAAGCCCGGTACCGGTATTTTTCAAGTTTTACCGCCCTGGTTGATTCCGGCGGACAGCTGATAGAGGAGTTTTTTCCCTATCTCGAACGTCGGAAAGGCCAGGGGATCTTTTCCCGGATTCTCGCAGCCCTCGAACTCATATCCGGTTACGGGGTGCTGTGGGGTGAGTACGTCCGCCAGACCGGCATGGAAACCGAGGACGCCCTTATCAGTGAATCCCCCGCAAGAAAAGAAGAGGGAATCCTGCCTGCTTCTGATTTTTTTATTCACAGCATCCGACGAATTCTCAAGGGTTACTCCATCCAATAAGCCCGAGTAAAGAGAAAAATTGGTACTGCCCCCAAAACAGCTGATTTTACTCTAATAAATCATTATGTGAGAACGACTAGGTTGGACTTGGGCGATGCTTGTAGTGAAACGCGGGTAAATCGTCTTCCACCAACGGATAAGATGATTTAAATCAGCTGTTTTGGGGGCAGTACACATCAAATCTGAAATAGCCGGTCTACGGCGATCAGAACCCGACCCGGATCAAAGGGTTTGACGATAAAGTCCTTGGCCCCGATTCCCAGGGCATTAAACACCATGCGTTTTTGGCCCACCGCCGATACGATTATAACCCGCGCTATGGGATCAAAATCCATCAGACGCTCAAGCACCTCAATCCCGTTTAGCTTCGGCATGGTGATGTCCAGGGTGACAAAATCAGGCGCGGAACTCTTGTAGAGATCAATGGCCTGTTCGCCGTTTTCCGCCTCGGCTATTACCTGGTAACGGGGTTCAAGAATATCCTTTAATCTCATCCGCATTACGGCGGCATCGTCCACGATCAGTACGCTTCTCATTGATTATTTCCCGTCTGAATTTTCGGCCAGAGCGATATTAATTTCCATAGTTCCCAGCTGAGAAATGAAATTCAAACTGATCGTCGGAAGATTTAAAAAATCGATTCGCAGGGCTGGACCGGAAAACACCGTGGGCGGGGTTATGTTTATGAGCTTGTCCTCCCCGGCAAGCTCAATGGACGCCATACCGGTAATCATGTTTGCAATCTCGCTCACTGCGCTGTGAGTGAGCTTTCGCACCTCCGCCGGCACCTTGCCGGGGAGCATGGCGCGGCACACCGCCTCGGCGAAGTTGGCGTCCATGGAGTATACCACCTGTCCCTTCAGCGGCCCGGTTACCCCGATAATTATGGACATATCCTGACTGGGCATGGGGCTGGTCCGTTTAGTCAGGCCTTTACGAGCCAGCTCGACACCCACTTCCTTGCGAAAAACCTTCACCGCCGATGTGATAAACGGATTTGCGTACTCTGCTTTCATGAATCCTCATCCTTGTAGGGTATTCGAATGGTAAACACCGTGCCCTTGGTGTCCTGGGTTTTGACGCTGATGGTTCCGCCGAGTTTTTTAACCGCAGCCTTCACCGCTGATAATCCCACTCCCCGGCCGGATATGCTGTCTGCACTTTCGGAAGTGCTGAACCCGCTGCGAAAGAGAAGCTTAATGAGTTCGCCCCGACTGGCATTGTTGCCGTCGCTCAAGAGTCCCCGGGAAATGGCTCTCTGGGCAACCTTTGAGTAATCGATTCCCCGCCCGTCGTCGGCGAAGCGTATGCTGATGTCCCTGTTTTGATGGGAAATCCTGATATTCACCGAGCCTGCTTCGGCTTTACCTAGTTCGGCGCGCTCCCACGGGGCCTCGATTCCGTGGTCGATCATGTTTCGGATTAAGTGAACCGATGTTCCGGAAAGTTCCCGGTACCGGTCGGGCAATACGGGGAAATCGCCCCCCTCAATCTCAACTTCTTCAAGCCGTTTTCCCAGCCGGGCTGCGATACCCCTGGCGAGATGGGGATATTGGCTGAACAGGCTGCGGAATGGAACCTTGTAAAAACCGCGCAACGAACTCGTGAGTTTTTCATCACCCTTATAGTGGTCTTCTATGTAGCGCAGAAGCTGCTGAAATTGACGGCGGGGTACCCGCACCGCATCCACACCCTGCAGCCAGTCCTCTCCGAGGGTATCGACAATTTTCCGCAGTTCCTGGAAGTAAATTCTCTTAAGCGCCAATCCCTGTCCCCGGAAATCCACCGGCTCTTCAAGACTGAGCATATCTCCGATGTAGGTTTCAAGTTCATCTACAAGTTCATGGGTGTTGGAAAAATGAAAGAATGAGCAGTTCCCCTTAAAGGTATGAAGGTGGCGTTGGAGCTTTTGAATGCGGGGTATCTCCTGGCTTCCGCTGGCGATAATAGAATCGAGCTGGAAAAACAGCTCCTCGGCATCCCGGAGCAGATCCCGGAAATAGTTTTGATGGCTGACTGCGGTGAACACCATTTCCTTATTTCGCTCCTCCTGAACGAGTTGAAGAGAGAGGGACTTGCTTTCAGTGATATCCGTCAGACCGACCAGTATCCTGTCCGGAGGGATGAATCGGTACACAATCTGTGAAAGCCGGCCGTTGATCAGCCGCTCGCTCTCAAAGAGGTCGAAAACAACCTGGGGCTGGGCTTTTTGATCGAATAACAGCTGTATTCCCTGAGCGAAATCTTCCCGGTCGTCGGGCTGCTCAAAAAGCAGCCTACGCACATCTTCACCGGCGATCTCCTTGCCGAAGAATTCCCGGCATACCGTAGAGTGTTCCGGGAGCACCAAAAAGCTGCTGTCGAAAGTGAATACCGCCTGACCACTGATATCCAGCATACTCCGTATTGATGAGGTTCTCTGGGTAACCGCAAACTCCAATTCGGCATTGGCCTCTTTGAGAAGGTCCCTGTTCCTCCCGATGAAGAAGCCGCCGGCGGCCATTACTAACGGCGCAGACGAAATAATCACCAGCAGGCTGACGGGTCCTGCGGAAAAGGCATAGGTGATGAGGAACCCCGATAGGGGGAACAGAAGGCCGAGGAGAAATCCGGTGAAGCTGTAGCGCAGGCTGTCGGTACGTGTTTTTTGCATTCGCTCGCTGTTTTTCATGTTATAGAGTTTTTATAGCTGCGTCAAATTCCTCTTTGCTTTTTATTCTCACGCGCCTTGATATAGTCGGCGAGCCCACTTACTATCAGCACATGTTTCGTCGAATAGGATATATGCTGGCCGCAAGCCTGAGCTTTGCGATAATGGGCGTCTTTGTCAGATCGGCAGCCGAAACCCATCTGATTTGGAAGGTGTTCTTCCGCAATGCCATCGTACTGGTAATTATCGTTCTCAGCATGCCTGTTGCGCAATGGGGGATTTTGGTCGGGAACCGGGGAAACCGTCTGGCCCTGTCTGCCCGGGGTATTTCGGGCACCCTGGGCGTTCTGGGATACTTTATCGGCATCCAGTATCTGCCCCTTGCCAACGCATCCATCCTCAACAGACTCAATCCGTTCTTCGTGGCGGGCTTCGCAGCCCTCTTCCTCGGACAAAAACTCAAAACCGCTCAGGTTGTATCCCTTTTATTGGCATTTGCCGGCGCGGTGCTGGTTGTCGGACCGGGATCCGGTTTTCCCCTGCTGCCCACCGCCGCGGCCCTGTCCTCCGCCCTGTTCGCCGGGCTGGCCTATACAATAATCAGGTATATCGGTGAGCGGGAGGACCCTCGTACAATCATGGCCTATTTCGCGTTTATGAGTTTACTGTCCACCCTGCCGCTTATTATTCTGTGGGGCGCGGAAATCCGTCTGGTTGAACTGCCGTATCTTTTGGGAATAGGAGTATTTGCGGCCTCAGGTCAGGGATTGCTGACCCTCGCTTACCGCGGCGGGCATGCGGCAACGGTTTCCGCCTTCGGGTATTCCAATGCGGTTTTTGCAGGCATCCTCGGATTTTTACTGTATGCTGAAAAGGGCAGCCCCGCCTTTTACATCGGCGCGGCCATTATTTTGTTCAGTCTGTTGATTCTGTACCGGCAGAACAGTCATATCCGGAAAGGAGGCAAACGTGCCTGACAGGGATGAGAAAATACGAATTATCATTACCGGCGGGACCTTCGATAAGGAATATGATGCGATTAAGGGCGAACTGAGCTTCATCGACAGTCATCTCCCGGACATCATTAAAACCGTCCGCTGCACCCTTCCCATATCCCTGGAGATTAATCAGTTGAGGGACAGCCTCGATATGAGCGACGATGACCGGAAAAGTATTGCCGAAAGCTGTCGGAATGCCGCTGAGACAAAAATCCTGATTACCCACGGCACAGACACCATGACCCAAACAGCAGAACTCCTGGCCGCCCTCGGCTTACAAAAAACAATTATGCTAACCGGGGCAATGGTCCCATATTCCGTACGAGGCTCGGATGCCCTGTTCAACCTGGGAACTGCCGTCGCCGCCGTCGAGCTGCTCCCCGCTGGGGTCTACATCGCCATGAACGGGCGAATCTTCCCGGCGGGTTCGGTCGTCAAGGACAGGAGCAGGGGCGTCTTCATCGATAGGTGAAGAATCCTGCGGCTTGCCGTCCCGCAGCATGGTGGCCGAGACCAGCAAGCCCGGACGGAATACCGTTGTGCGATTGCGACCGGCGTTTTTACTTTGATACAGGGCGCTGTCCGCCTGCTCGATGAGCTTCTCACCGCTGACCTGGTTAAGGGGATGAATGGCAGCGCAGCCCATGCTTGCGGTTACCGAGAGCACCTGGCCCTGGTAGGTGATTTTCTGTTCACTAATGCTGAGTCGCAATCTCTCGGCGATGAGCCAGGTTTGCTGCCGATTGGTGAGCGGCAGAAGAACGGTGAACTCCTCACCGCCGAATCGGGCGGCAATATCGCTTCTGCGCAGGGAATGGCTCAATACCCCGGCAATCCGTTTGATAACCAGGTCGCCTGCAAGATGACCGTAGCTGTCGTTGAAATTCTTGAAATTATCGATATCGAGCACAATCAACCCCGCGCCATGGTCATATTCCCTGGCGACGGCAATTTCCTCATTGAGCCGTTTCATAAAAAAAATGTGGTTGTATAGATGAGTTTTTGCGTCAGTCACCGCACTGAGATAATGGATGTTGTTCTGAATCGAAATTGACGTGAAATTCATCAGCCGGTCGAGATAATGAATTTCCTCATCACTGTAATGTGGCTCGAGGATTTTCCGGCTTACGAGAATTATTCCGTAGAGCCCGTTTAGTCCCACGATGGGAACAACGATTTCCGGATTGAACAGCTTGAGCTTCTCGGAAATATCCGGTCTTTCAAATTTGAACTCGAAGAGTTCGAAATGGATTGTTCTCGGGTACTTAATAAAGAATTCTTCAAAGGGTTCCAGACTGGTTAATTGAAGGTCGAAATCATGGCGCCTGAGATTCTGGAAGCCGTAATACTGAACCTGACGGTTTCGGTCCTGGAGGATAAAGACCAGCTTGCCGGGAATGAACTTGTTGGAGATGCAATCAACGACGTATTCCAGAAGACCTTCCAGGCTGGTTTTGGAGAACACCTCCGTGGCCTGTTGCAGCAGCTCTTCCAGTTCCGCCACCCGCTTTTGCTGGTTGTCTATTTCCTGAAAGACACCGATATCCTGGAGAAGATTGTAATGCTCTATTATTTTCGGATTGTTGGCGAACTCAGGTACCATAATCCCGTTTAATGATCGTGTTGATGGCCGTGTTCATCGTGCACATGACCATGATCAAGTTCCTCTTTGGTCGCATCCCAAATGTCCAAGACGCTGGCCTTGAAATGAATGTCGGTTCCCGCCAGCGGGTGGTTGGCATTAATGGTAACCTCACCACCGCTGATCTTCTCAATTCTGCAATATCTCAGTTCACCGTGAATTTCCGCTTCGAACTCCAGCTCTTCCTGAAGGTCGTCATCGGAAATATTCATATCCTTCCGGTTCACCGTAAAAATCAGTTCGGGGTCGTATTCTCCGAAGGCATCGGCGGCGGAAACTGTGGTGTCTACAGAATCGCCGACGCTTTTACCCTCGAGGCTCTTTTCCAGACCCGGGGCAAGAAATTCCGTCCCGTGTATGTAGGGAAGGTTTCCATTCTCATCCGAACTATCGAGCAGTTCTCCGTCGGTCTTGGAAAGCTCGTATGAAATGGTAACTACTTTGTTTTTCTCAATTTTCATGTATCACCGCCTGCTGCAGTAAACGTGGCAAGCCACTGTTCAAATTCTTCGGGGGGGAGGGGTTTGCTGAAATAAAAACCTTGTACATCGCGGCAGCCCAGCTTCCTGATAAAATCAAGTTGGCCGGGAGTTTCAATTCCCTCCGCAATTGTCAGCAGCCCCAGGTTATTGGCCATGCTGACGATCAGTCCGCTGATTGTTCGAGCTTTCTCATCGCTCTCAAGATTCATAACGAAGGACCTATCCACCTTGAGGCGCTGAATCGGCAATCTCAGAAGATAGGCGAGAGAAGAATATCCGGTGCCGAAATCATCTATCGATATGGCGAATCCGATTTCCTTTATTTCCTCGAGCAGATGAATGACCGACTCCACCTCATTCATGAGGGTGCTTTCGGTAATTTCCAGTTCGAAATGCTCTGCGCTGATTTCCTCTTCCCGGAGTATTTGCTTAAAACTGCTGATAAAGTCGGGATCCATAAACTGCCGAACCGATACATTTATTGCAATTTTGAAATCAAGCAGACCCTGTTTTTTCCATTCCCGGGCCTGCCTGCAGCTTTTCCTGAAAATCTCCTTCCCGATATCGATAATCAATCCGGTGGATTCGGCCACCGGAATAAAATGCGTCGGCGGAACCAGGGTTCCGTCGTTTTTGACCCATCTAACCAGCGATTCGACACCGCTTATTTTGTTGCTCTGAATGTCCACCTGCGGCTGATAGTATATAACAAACTCATCCCGGCTCAGCGCCGGATGAAGATCTTTGGTGATTTCGAGGCGGGTTTCCGCCGAACGGGCCATTTCGTCGGAGTAATACTCCCAGTGACCGCTGTGGGAGTCTTTGGCGATTTTCATCGCCATGTCCGCATTTTTTAATAGCTCGAGAGCCTCCAACCCGCCGCGTTCAAGGCGGGTGAGGCCGATGGTAGCCGAAATGGGAAAGGGGGTGTTTTTAATGACAAAGGGCCGGTTGAACGGCGCCAGCAATTGGCTGGGATGCATATTCTCTTCGGGGCCGAGAATGCCGAAGGTGTCGCCACCGATGCGGGCGATGGTATATTCGGCGGGCAGGGAATTGGCCAGCCGGTCTGCGATGGCCTGAATGAGAAGGTCGCCGTTTTTGTGGCCCAGGGCATTGTTGACGGCGGAAAAATTATCCACATCGAGGACGGCCAGGAAAAAAGTTTTCCCGTCGGTCTTTAGTGCGTTGATATCGAGCAAAAATCGGGTTCTGTTCGGTAGGCGGCACAGTTGATCGAAATAGGCGTACTGGTTCAATTGTGAAATCAGATTGATATTGTTGAAGCCGATCCCTATGCTTACCGCGAAAATATCCAGCAGGTTGCGTGAAAGGTCATCGAGTTCCTTGAAGGTTTCGATGACAAGGCAGCCGTCCCGTCCGTCGTTGCCGGCGATATACTGATAGTACAATCCGTCCCGAAACAGGCTCATTTTGCCGCTGAGACATTCTTTAATGCTGGCCAGGAGTTTTTCATCGGGCAGCTCGTCTGCGGAAAGGTCCGCAAGTCCTTCGAAGCTGCCGACTGCGCCGTTTGAGTACAGGTTTTTCCGGGATCCGCCGCCTCCAACGGAACGCATTTCCATCAGCAGCAGGGCGTTCGGCGATTCGATGCCCAAAAGCTGTGCGCTGTGATTCAGAACGTCGAGAGAATAGCGGTCGCTGTCCGGCGAATTAAATATCGCGTTGGTGGCGTCGACAATTTTACGCATGCCCAGTTCGCCGCGCTGGATGGCGTGGACTTGCTGGTAGCTGCGAATCGCCGTGGTCAAGGCGGTAACAAGTCTGGTCCGGGTAAGTTCGGACTTCATGCGGTAATCGTTTATGTCGTAATTTTGAATGACTTCCAGCTCCGGGGCATAGCCGGGCTGTCCGGTACGGAGGATAATGCGGGGCGCTTCGAGCTTTAATTCGGTTCTTATGACCTTTGCCAGTTCAAGCCCCGAATCATCCCGCTCCATAACGACATCCAGCAGGATGACCGCCACGTCCCGTTCAGTTTCCAGCAAGGCCTTTGCCTCTGCCGCCGAGTACGCGTGAAGAAAGGTGAGGGGGGCGTCGAGAATTTTTATATCTGACAGAGCCAGGGAGGTTACTTTGTGAACCTGTTCGTCATCGTCGACGACCAGAACCTTCCATGGTTCTTCGCTATCAGTTCCCGGATGATCATCGGTTTCCGAGCGAAATACCAGAAGATCATCAGTGGGTGCCGCATTTGCTGCCAAAAGGCATCCTCCTTGATGTAGAAAATCAGCTCGTCACTCGTTTTAAGTCTAAATCATAATCCGCGGTTTTACTATTCACACGGGGTATTTTCTTTATTCCTTGTCGGGAGTTATCTCGGCAAGCAGGGCATCGATGTCATCCTGACGGGCGTCATCCTTGCGCTCGTAGGCTAATTCGGCGTTCACGCCCCTCAGCTTGCTCAAGAGGCCGAAGATGATCATGAACATGAACTTTACCGCTGCCTTTGGGCGCTTGTTTATGCTTTTGAGAAATCCGCTGCGGGTTATCTGGATGAGCTTCACCTCATCCTGCGCGACGATGCTTGCCGTGCGCTCGGTGTTGCTGAAAAGCCCCGCCTCGCCGAAAATTTCCCCTGGCCCCAAGGACGCGATGTACACAGAGCGGCCGTCATTTTCCACCTCGACGGAGACCGTCCCGCCGACAAGAAGATACATGTTTTGGTCTATCTCCCCTTCTGCGATAATGGATTCAGTGGGCGAGAATTCATACACCGATGCGAATTCGACGATGGCATCGAGTTCTTCTTCCACAAGGTGGGTGCCCAATGGTGATTCGGCAATGGCTTTGTGAATGGTTTCTAACGGAAGCTCAATCTTTTTCATATGCCCAGTATAATGGCGAGGCGTTTAAATTTCATCTTTTAGATCAATTTTCTGTATATCTTTTCCGGTTTCCGCCCCGAGTTCCTTCAGGGCACGTACTCGATTGATGAGGTTTCCCCTGCCGCTGCTCAGTTTTCGGCCGGCGCTTTGCCAGGCTTCCCGGGCCTCGGCCAATTTGTCTCCGATTTTCTGAACATCGGCGGCAAAGCCGGCGAATTTATCGTGGAGGGCTCCGGCCTTTTCGGCGATTTCCCGGGCGTTGCGCTGCTGACGGTCCCCTTTCCACATCTGTTCGACGATGCGCAGCGAAAGATACAGACTCGCCGGCCCCACCATGAGGATTTTCCTATCCATCGCAGTTTGGAACAGAGTCGGATCCGATTGCTGGGCGGTACTCAGTGCACCCTCTACCGGAACGAACATCAGAACAAAATCCGGTGCCTGCAGGCCGTCCAAACGATCATACTCCTTGGCCGAAAGCTCGTTGACGTGCTGCCTGAGGCTCACCAGGTGCTTTTTGAGATGGGCCTGCCGCTCATCTTCGGTCAAAGCGTTGTGGGCCCGTTCATATGAAAGCATGCTCACCTTCGAATCAATGATGATATTTCGTCCCTCGGGCAGGTAGAGTACCGCATCCGGGCGGTACCGCCGGCCGTCACCGGCCTTGAACTCCTGCTGCAGCCGGTATTCCCTGCCGGCCTCAAGGCCTGAGCTTTCCAGGACCCTGCTGAGAATCAGTTCGCCCCAGGTGCCCATTGTTTTGTTGCTGCCCTTGAGTGCATCGGTGAGATTTCGCGCATCGTCGCTCATTTGCCGGTTCAGCTCCATCAGCTGCTCAAGTTCCTTTTTAAGGAAGCCCCGGTCCTGGGCGTCTTTTGCGCGGTAGTCCTGCATTTGCCGGGAAAAGCCCTGGATGGTGTCCTGAAGCGGTTTGAGCAGCTGGTTGATTTGACGGGAGCTGTCCTGGGAAAACTGACGCTGCCGGTTTTCCATCATGCTGCCGGCAGACGCCTTGAAATCGCTGAGCAGCTGATTTCTCGCATCCTGCAGTATTTCCAGTTGGCGCTGATGATGTTCCCTGTCGGCTTCAATCCGGCTTTCCAGCTTTGCCTGGCTTGCCCGGCTATCAATGAGTGACTGGCGAAGTTCACGCAGTTCGCCTTCATGTGCTCCGTTTTTGCCCTGACCGACACGTTTTACTATGGCGATGCCCAATAACAGGCCGATGAGGATGCCGAAAAAAAATGCCGCCGCAATAAGGGCGTAGCCAATGCTGATTTCCATGTATTCTCCGTGATGCTTATGCGCGACCAACGTGATGGTTCTGCGCGGCTACACGCTTGCCGAATGTTTTAGCGCCAGGCCCGGGCGTACTGAATCGGAATGGGCAACTCGGCTCCAAGTTCCCTGGCGGCATGCTGGGGCCAGTAAGGATTGCGCAGAAGTTCGCGGCCCAAGGCGACCAGTTTCGCTTTTCCGGTGGTAAGTATTTCTTCTGCATGACGGGGGTCGGTAATCATTCCGACGGCGGCGCATGATATTCCGCTTTCTTTTTGAATCGCTTCGCTCAACGATACCTGGTAGTGCCTGGATGACGACGAAGGTTTGCCGCTGGGGGAAATGCCTCCGCTGGAAACATGAATTACATCAACCGGCAGATTCTTAAGTCTGCGGGCCAATTCAATGCTCTGACCTAAATCCCATCCGCCGTCCATCCAGTCGTCTGCAGAGATTCGAATAAACAACGCTGCCTGATCCGAGCAGACCGCCCTCAGCTCCCCGGCGATTTCCATAAGGAAGCGCGTTCTGCCGTCAAAATCTCCGCCGTACTCGTCGGTACGCTGATTCGAAAGGGGAGACAGGAAGGAATGGATGAGGTAGCCATGGGCGCTGTGAAGCTCGATTACCCTATAACCGGCGCCGATAGCCCGGCGGGCCGCAAGAATGAATGACTCCTGAATTTCCTGAATGTCATCGATGCTTAATTCCGCCGGGTGAGGGTAGCTCTCCGAATAGGGGATCGGACTTGGGGCCACCACCTGCCAGCCCCCGTTGTTCTTTTCCAGGGGGCCGAAGCCGTCGAAGGGTCGGGATGTGCTTGCCTTCCTGCCGGCATGGGCAAGCTGGATTCCCGCTACAGCGCCGCCTGCGGTTATCGACTCAGCCAGGTTCTGTAAGCCGGGAATGTGAGCGTCTTTCCATATTCCCAGGTCGTTAGGGGAGATTCTGCCCCGCTCTTCTACGGCGCTCGCCTCGAGTATGATCAGCGAAGCTCCGCCGTAAGCCCGAGCGGCATAGTGCTGAAGATGCCAGGGCGCAACAAAACCGTCCTGACTTGAGTATTGGCACATGGGGGCCATAACTATGCGGTTCTTGAGTCTCACCGGACCAGCGTCATAGGGACTGAAAAGCATTGATTTCATGGTAAACCTCCGCCGCGTCAGAATAGAGTGCAGGCAGGCTGGGTGCCCAACCCTGCATTAATAATTCTACTCCATCACCGGGATTATTACATGAGCCATGGGCTCATGGGAAATACCAGGGCAAAAAAAAACCGGTGAAGAAGAATCTTCACCGGTTTCAAATAGCGACCGATCGGAATCGAACCGACATCATCAGCTTGGAAGGCTGAGGTAATAACCATTATACGACGGTCGCATAGAGGAGCTATTTCTATCGCAGATCCGTCGGTACTGTCAATAACCTTCGGGAAAAATCCTCAGCACATCGATTGTACACATAGATCATTTCGCGTATATTCGTCTCATGGCATCCCGTGGCGAAATATATTCAACCAGAACCGACTCAGAACGCAGGACGTATTTTTTCAACGTCAAGGAAAACCGACGGGGAGATGTGTTTCTCAACATCGTCGAAAGCAGCAAGAAAGACGACGGGGAGAATTTCGAGCGGCATCAGATCATGGTGTATGAGGAAGATCTCGCCAGCTTCATGACCGAGTTGAAAAAAGCCGCGGGCATCGCGCTCAAAGGCGATGAAATACGGAACCAGCAATCCGGTCCCAAGAAATTCCGGAAGAAGGTTCCCGCCACGGCGAAAACCGGCGCCAAGCCAAAACCGGCAGCCAAAAGCCCGCAAAAACCCGCAGTCGGCGATGGAAAAAACGCCACCAACCTCCAGCGCAAGAAAGTGAGCCTCAAACTCAAAAAAAAGCGCCAGGAAGAGTCGGATTAGGATTTCTTCCAGCGGAAAGACATTCTTTGAATTGCGGACGGTCCGTGTCGCTCTATGGCTTCGCGGTGAAGGGCTGTGGGATAGCCTTTGTGCTTCGCAAAACCGTATTCCGGCTCCTGTTGTGCGTATTCGACCATCCAGGCATCCCGTTCCACCTTTGCCAGTATCGATGCGGCGGATATCGCCGGAATTTTTCCATCACCCTTAACGACCGCCTCCTGCCGATTAATAAGCCCGGCAATACCATCGCTGTATGTAGACAGTGAAAAATCCGGCAGGAATTTCCCGTCGACCAGAATCTCCCAGCCTCCCTCTACGTGAAGGTGCCCAGAGCATTCATACAGCTCATCGACGGCCCGTACCATGGCGAGCAGGCTGGCGAAGTGAATATTCATGCGGTCTATCTCATCCTGCCATACCCAGCCCAGACCATATGCCGGGGATTTCTTGCGTATTTCAATGGAAAGCTCCTGGCGGCGCCGGGGGGAAAGGCTCTTGGAATCCGCCAATCCCGAAATTCCGCCGTCTCCCTCGAGAAGAACCGCAGAAGCGACAACGGGACCCGCAATGGGGCCCCGGCCGACTTCGTCCAATCCACAAATCAGCATACTTAGCCGATGCTGATTGCTTTTTCCGATTCCCAGAGCCCGTGGATATTGCAATAGCTCAAGGCGTGAATGGTACCGGATTTTTTTAATTTCACATCAACGCTTACTGCCGGCTCGCTCAGGGCCGAGCCATCATTGGCTCCCGCGGCTGACTCCGCGTGTGCAGTAAAACGCGCTTCAGCGAGCTGGACCATGAATTTTTCCCCTTCGGGTTTGAAAAAAACCTGGATCCATGAAATGTAGTGCTCGGTGGTGTTCGGGTGGGCAATTTCCTTGCCCACGCTGGCGGTGATGGTGAACCGTTCTTCCGCTTGTACCGAATCCGGGAACTCAAGGACCGGAGCGTGTTTTTCCGCTTTCCAGTCAGCACTCTGGATTCCGTTTGCAATAGCCATAAGGCCTCCTTAACCGGTCTTTTGGGTACCCTGCACCGGTTAGCAGTGGTTTTGTCTCGTCACGGGACGAGCTGGTATGCTACTATACTAACAGGTTAAGGCAGATCATGCGATCACAAGCTTGACGGCCGCCGCCATCGGGTGCTAATTTCCTGCTCCCGCGACGTATCAAATTAGAAAACATAACTAATAAGAGAGCAATATCGGTGTATCTTAAGCGTATCGAATTATTCGGCTTCAAATCATTTGCCGACAAAACGGAAATTGAATTCACCCAGGGAATTTCAGCCCTGCTCGGTCCGAACGGCTGCGGCAAAAGCAATGTGGTGGATGCAATAAAATGGGTTCTCGGCGAGCAGGCCACAAAGAGCCTCAGGGCCGAAAAAATGGAAGATGTCATTTTTAACGGCACCGAGGATCGAAAGCCCCTGAACGTCGCCGAAGTTACCCTCACGCTTGAAAACAGTGAAAACCTGCTGAGCCTGGACGCCCCGGAAATCGCCGTCAAGCGACGGCTTTTCCGGAACGGAGACAGCGAGTATTACATTAATAACACGCCGGTGAAACTCAGGGATCTCCGCGAGTTATTCCTGGACACTGGTATTGGAAAAAGCGCCTACTCGATTATGGAACAGGGAAAAATAGACCAGATCCTTTCTACCAAGCCCGAGGAGCGCCGGTACATTTTCGAAGAGGCTGCCAGCATAACCAAGTACAAGGCACGGGGTCTGGAAGCCGATCGGAAACTAAAAAGAACCGATGAAAATATTCGCCAGGTCGAGAGCATTCTCTCCGAAGTAAAAAGGACGCACGACAGTCTGGAGAAGCAGGCCGCCAAAACCCGCACCTACCATCGTCTGAAAGAGCGCCGGTTTGATCTTGAACGGGACATCCACCTGCTCCGGCTCCGGGAATATCTTGAAAAGCAGGATAAAAAGAACCGGGAGCTTCAGGAGGTAACCACTCAACGGGACGATGTGAAGTCGAATATCGATGCGATCAATGAGCACCTCGAGACTAACCTCGATCAGGTCAACAGTATGGAGAGCGAGCTCAATGATTCGAACAAGAGGCTCTATGGTCTGACCATTGAAAAATCCAATATCACTTCTCAGATCGGGATAATCAACGAACGGGTCCGGGAGCTTGAAGAAAAGATTCAGCAAGATAAGGCCAGAGAGCAGGGGTTCGCGCGCCGCAGGGACGAGTTTGCCGCAGAGCGTGAGGAAAAACTCAAGCAGGTCGCCCAGTTGGGTATCAGGCTTGGGGAAGTGGCGTCCAACATCGGTGAGTTCGAAGACCGCATCAAGACCAGCGAGAAACGGGTGAGCAGCAATGAAGATGAGGAAAAGCGGCTGGAACTGGCCAACCTCGACTTGGATGTTCAAATGTCAAATCTCCAGGGAGACTTGCAGGAGCTCACTGACGATATTGTTCGGGAATTGGACGAAGGGCTAAAAGCGGGAAATATCGATCTTGAAGCCCAAAACCGCTACGCGCAAAGTATTGATGAGCGGCTCGAAGCGATGAGAAAGAGCATAGAGCGGGATCGGCAGAAGCTTGCAGATCTCGCCTCTCCCGAGGAACAGGGTGGCCTGCTCCATAATCTGTACACTGATTTCCTTGACGAGCTCTCCCGGTCCAGGGACGAGCTGTCAGCGGCCATCAGCGAATACCGCGGCACGGTTCCCGAGTTCCTCCGGGATTTTCTCGCTCCCGAGGGAATTATCACCCAAAAACGGGCAATCGATCAGCAGCTTTCGGATATCCGCAAAAACATGGATTCCAATCGAAAGCGGATCGGCGATCTCGGTGAAGAGAACAAGGGGTTGAGGGTAAAAATTCAGGAATACCGGAGTACTCTGCAAGAGCTTTTGGTGAACCAGGAGCGAATCAAGGCTCAGCAGAAAGCCGTAGAGAATGAAAGCGACAATCTGGAAGTGCAGATGCAGGAACTGGAAGCCAGAATTCTTGAAAACCGGCAAAAGATCGCTGAAGACCAAGGACGGCTGAACGGATTGCAGGAACGGATAGTGGAGCTTATCGGCGAGAAGGAAGCCCTGCAAAAAACCGAAAAAGATCTTCAGAAAGAACTTCAGAATCTGGAAAAAGGCATCTCAAGCAAAAATAAGGATCTCTCTAAAAAAGAGAAGGAGCTGCAGAAGAGCATGGAGGGTCTAGGCAAGCTTCAGGCCCGTCATGAAACGCTGCAAATGGAGCTCACGGAAACCAATACGGAAATCCGTAACCTGTATACGAATTTCAGGGATCGATACTCACGGGACCTCAGCGAATTCGAGCAGTCAGCCTTTGAGATTGCAGAGGATATCAAAACTCTCCGGCAGAATTCTTCCGATGTAAAGGAAGAGCTCCGTGCTCTCGGGTCGGTAAATCTTATGGCACTGGAAGAGTACAATGAGATTAAGGAACGCTTCGATTTTCTGAGCAATCAGCTGCAGGATTTGTACACCGCCAAAAAAGACCTGGAGGAAGTGACGGCGCAAATCCGGGACGAATCCGCCCGATTGTTTCTCGAGACCTACGAACAGATAAAAAAGAATTTTCACTCCATGTTCCGCCGGCTATTCGGCGGCGGCAGGGGAGAGCTTCGACTCACCGACCCTGAAAACGTCCTGGAATCGGGCATCGAGTTCTACGCCCAGCCACCGGGAAAAAAGCTGGAAAATATAGCCCTGTTGTCCGGTGGCGAGAGGAGCCTCACGGCGGTGGCCATGCTTTTCGCGACCTATATGGTCAAGCCGTCGCCGTTTTGTCTGCTCGACGAGATCGATGCTGCCCTCGATGAGAGCAACGTCGGGCGATTTATCAATATGCTGATGGAATTCGCCAACAGCTCCCAGTTCATCGTAATAACCCACAATAAAAAAACCGTCGCCGGTGCGAGCACCCTCCTCGGGGTTACCATGGAAGAGTCGGGGGTTTCGAAAGCCGTGTCCATCCGTCTGGGCAGTGATGAGGAGCGCGGAAGGGTAAAGATGTATCACGAGAAATAGCATGATTGATTTGGATCTCCGAAAGCACTGGAAAACCATAGCCCTCATTACGGCGGCTGCCGCCCTGCTGGCGGTCCTTATCAGCGTAATCATCGGATTGTTCCGCAATGCGGCGACACGACAAGCGCAGGAGGGGCTTTCTCCCGGCGCTGCCACTGAATCAGCGGCTTACACGCCGGAGCTCATCGACGAACTCGAGCTGCGTCCGGAAAAGCTCATGCTTTTTCCCAACATCGAGCAGTTTTACCGAGGCTGGTATGTTCCGCGGATAGAGCCGCGCCGCCAATGGGATATGGATGATTTCCGACGGTACTGGCACAATCCCCGGGAAATCGGCGGAGAGAGCCTGAGAGATCTCAACGCCCAACTCATCGATGAAATTCTCGAAGAGTACCGTTAAGACAGCAGAGGATCCTTAAATTCCCAAACGCCCTGCCGATAATAAAATCGGGAGGGGACAATGAAAACTGTTCTCTATATTTGCATAACAGCAATCATCATTTCTCTTGCTTCCTGCGCCACAGTGCCGAACCTGCCGGCAGACCAGACAGTAGATGATCAGGAAGTCGAGGGGCAGGGTGCTGCAGCTGAGGAGAAGGGCCTCGTACAGGCCGAACCTCTCAAAGGCTTGGAGAACGCCGCAGGAAAAGCTCGCGCACAACTCATTTCCAAAGACCATGCTCCCGCCGAGCTCAGTTGGCGGCTTACTCCGCGCCAAGCAGAACCCCCGTTCGCCAGCCTCGCATCTCCACGGCTTCACAATCCCGGTAAAAATACCGGCAGCGTAACCGAAGGCCTGCCGGAAACAATGGAAGGCGCCCTCAGGCTGACTGGCGAGACAGGCACCAGGCTTTCGGAAGGCGCCGGATCGGAAAGCATTGATACTGATTCTGCGGACGCAGTTGCCCACTCAGAAATCCTTCTCCCCGCATCCGATCTTTCGGCAATCAGCCTGCGTGAACCCAGCCTCCCTGACAGTGTGGCGACAGCGTACTCCGGAGCTCAGCTCGCGGAAGGAGAATCGGCCGCGCCAGACCGGGTGACCCCGTTATCCTTGCAATCTGCGCCGGCCGCCGAACGCGTGGCTGGGTCCGAGGAGACGTCGGCTGCGCCCGACGCCGTGACCCCGATATCCGCGGCTGCAGCGGTTCGGGAAGCTGCGGTCTCAGATTTTCAGGCATCCCGGGCAGTGAGCCGAACTGCCGGGTCTACCCAGCCAGCAAGTTCCGCCCAGCCGGAACGGTCTGGAGAAGCCGGCCAAACTTCGTCTCCAGCGGTCAACGTATCACGCCGATCTCCCGAACCGCCCATGGGCGTGGAATCCTCCGCCCGGTCAGCCCGGCAGGCAAGTCCAGCCGGTAGAAGCATGGCCGATGAAGATCATGATGATGCCGAGTATCGCTCCATTGAGCTTCCCATTTTGCAGGGCAATTCAATCGAGATTCGGCTGGAAGGTAGGGGATGGGTATTCCTCGGTTCAGACATGGACCTGCAGTTTCTCTCCAAAGAACGTGAAGAGAATGGAGAACGATTCTCCTTTTACCTGGCTGCAGCACAAAACGGTTATATTCGCTTTCAGCGCCAGGACCTGGTCAGCGGTATGCTTCAGCAAAGGAATCTTGACGCAACATTTGTTTCTGCCGATTCCCAGCCTGGCTCTTCTGAGGCCGATGAGACTCCCCCCGCCGCCAATGACGGGACCAATGGAGCGCCGGATAGCGCTGTGCTCGTTGCTTTATCCCCCGGTAAAATAGAGACGGCGGCAATGGCGGCTGTGGACGCCGGGGAACTTTCTCGGGCCGTCGACCTTTTTTCTGAGATACTGGAAAAATTCCCTGCCTACCGATATGCCGACCGGGTACTTTTTTCAATGGGAACGATAATGGAGACGCCGGGGGTTCATCAGGATATTCCATCATCCCTGGGAATGTATCGTCTCCTCGTTGATTATCATCCGTTCTCCCGGTACGAAAGCCAGGCCCGGGAGCGAATACGGTATATCCAACGGAATTTCATCAGAGTCTTTTAAAAACAGGCCGCACATGCGCGGCCTCAGTCTGTTTTAACACTGCCGGATTTTTCATCGCGAGATATGAACTGAAAATATGCAGCTTGACATTGCTCGGTCCAAAACAGTATAAGTAACACTAATTTTTTACAGGGAAGGGCTATAGACGTGCTAGACCGCCTTTCGTCAAAGTTCGGCGATCTGTTTCGGCAGCTCGGCGGCAAAGCGACGATCAGCGAAAAAAATATACAGGACGCCGTTGAAGAAATAAAAATGGCGCTTCTCGAGGCGGACGTTAACCTCAGGGTGGTGCGGAGATTTGTCAACGCAACCATAAAAGAGGCCACCGGTGAACACGTGCTGCGTTCGGTCAGTCCCGGACAGCAGTTTATCAAAATTGTTCACGACCGCATCATCGGTCTCTTGGGCGATGAACGCTCCCAGCTGGCGCTTAAAGGTCCTGATACCACCTCGGTCATCCTTCTACTCGGTCTCCAAGGTAGCGGCAAAACAACCACAGCCAGCAAACTCGCCAGGCATTTGCAAAAACAGGGACGAAAGCCGCTTTTAGTCGCCGCTGACCTGGTGAGACCCGCTGCGGTCGATCAGCTGGTGAAGCTGGGATCGGACCTTGCAATAGATGTCTACCACGAGAACGGAGCGAAGGATCCGGTGAAGGTTGCCAAGGCGGGGCTTCGCGAAGGGAAAAAGAAGCTCTACGACACGGTAATTATTGATACCTCGGGTCGCATGCATGTTGAAGCCGACCTGATGAAGGAGCTCAAGGCTGTGTACTCAGCCGTGAAGCCCGACGAAGCTCTCCTTGTTGCTGATGCCATGACGGGCCAGCACGCCGTGGATATTGCAAAAAGTTTCGACGAAGCCCTGGAGCTTAGCGGCGTTATCCTCAGCAAGTTTGATTCGGATACCAGGGGCGGAGCTGCACTCTCGCTCAAGTCGATTACCGGTAAGGCAATTAAGTTCATCGGTGTGGGCGAAAAGGCTGAAGACCTGGAGCCATTTATTCCCGAGAGGATCGCCAGCCGAATACTTGGAATGGGAGATGTTGTTTCCCTTGTCGAGAAAGCCCAGGAAACCATAGACGAAGAAGAAGCCATCGAGCTGCAGAAAAAGATGGCCAGTAAAAATTTTACTCTCGAGGATTATCTTGATCAGTTCAGCCGTATGCGGAAAATGGGCGGGCTTGAAAAAATTCTCGACATGATGCCCGGTATGCAGGGTGCCATGGAATTGGATGATGCCCAGCAAAAGCAGATGAAACGTCAGGAAGCGATTATATTATCTATGACTGTGCAGGAGCGGCAGAATCATACGATAATCGGTCCGACCAGAAGAAAGCGCATCGCCAGGGGTAGCGGCACTTCGGTGCATATGGTAAACAAGCTCATTAAGGATTTTGAAAAAATGCGGCTCATGATGAAGAAGGCCGCTAAGAACAAGAAGTATCAGCAGCAGATGATGCAGCAGTTCGGTGTGTAGAGGACCCTCCCTCTCGCGGCAACGCCGATTCTGACCGCCGGTTGGCGGGCATATATGCTGAGTAAAACCGCGGCTTATGGCCCCGGAAATAAATGTGAAACGAAACCTGTTGGATTGTACAGGATAGATCAGGAGGATATCCGTGAGTGTGAAAATTCGCTTGAAGAGATTTGGTTCCAAGAAACGGCCTTATTACCGCATTGTGGTAATGGATTCCCGGACTGCCCGGGACGGCCGAGCCATTGAGGAACTCGGGTTCTACCATCCCATCGAAATGGAAGAGAAGCAGCTCGAGTTAAAAGAAGACAAAATCCGCCAATGGTTGGACAAAGGCGCGCAGCCTTCGGACACGGTTCGAAAACTGCTGAATAAAAAGAACTTTCATCTGAAATAGTCTCTCTTCGGAAGAAAACAAAGAGAGGTGATGTATGGTGAAGGACTTTGTTGAATATGTAGCGAAATCCCTGGTGGACGAGCCTGATAACGTAGAAGTAAACGTTATAGAAGGTGAAAAGTCCACCATACTGGAGCTTAGGGTCGCCGCCGATGATATCGGAAAGGTGATAGGCAAAAACGGGCGGATCGCAAAAGCGGTTAGAACCCTGTTAAATGCAACCGCAAGCAAATCCGGTAAACGGGTGGTGCTGGAAATAATGGACTGATGTCCGGCTATCTCAAAATCGGACGAATTGTGTCTTCACACGGCGTACGCGGCGAGGTGAAGGTAAAGAGTTTTTCCGGAGATGATACCCATTTCAAAAGCGCCGATTCCCTGATTCTCCGTCGAAGTGTCGGCGGCACCGTCAGGGAGCGAAAAGTTAAGCTGCTTTCCCTGCGTGGAGCGCTGCCGAATTTGATTGCTGCATTCGAGGGCATATCAAGCCCCGAGGATGCCCGGGCTTATCGGGGCGCCGAGCTGCTTATTGAGCGAAACGCTGCGCAAGCGCTTAAAGATGGTGAGTATTATTTCGCCGACCTTGAAGGCTGTGCCCTGGAGTTCAACGGTGCAGAAGTGGGTAGGGTCAAGTCGGTGTGGGAAAACAGCAATTGCGATATGCTCGAAGTGGTTCTCACTGACGGCAGAATCGCGCAGGTTCCCCTCCAGGACAAATTTGTGGCTGAGGTGGATACGCAGAACGCACGCATTGAATTACGGGTAGATTGGATTCTGGAATGAGAATAACCATTCTGACCCTGTTCCCTCAAATTATTGAGGGATACTTCAGTTCTTCTATCATGGCAAAGGCCGTGGAAAAGGGGCTGATTGAGTATCAATGCATAGATTTTCGCGATTATGCAACGGACAAGCATCGAACTGCCGATGATTACCCCTATGGCGGGGGAGCCGGAATGGTGCTAAAATGCGAACCCCTCGCGGGGGCTCTTGATGCGGTGAATGCTTCGAAGAAGCGGGTTGTGTTTCCAACCCCTTCGGGGCGGCCTTTCACCCAGAAAAAAGCCCGCGATCTGGCCGAATCGGATGAACTGGTTTTTATCTGCGGCCGTTACGAGGGAGTCGACCAACGTATAATAGACGAATACGTTGATGAAGAGATAACTGTGGGCGATTATGTTCTCTCCTCAGGGGAGATTGCCAGTTTGGTCATAATCGATGGGGTTTACCGTCTGCTCGACGGAGTGATTAACAGCGAGTCCCTCGCTGAAGAGAGTCACGAAGACGGAGTGCTGGAATATCCCCATTTTACCCGTCCCGAAGAATTCCGGGGCCTGACGGTCCCTCCGGTTCTTCTCTCGGGACACCATGAAAATATCCGGCGATGGCGCCGGAAGGAGGGTATAAAAAAGACCCTCCGGATGCGTCCCGATCTGCTGGAGAACCGGGAACTGCTTCAGGAAGACGCAGAGCTTCTTTCTGAGATCGAAAAGGAGGATAATCATGGATTTGATTAAAGCGATTGAGAGCGAACAGCTCCGCGAAGTAAATGAGTTCCACATCGGCGATACGGTAAAAGTGCATTACCGAATTGTTGAGGGGAAAACCGAGCGTATCCAGGTATACGAGGGCACGGTAATTGCCCGAAACAACAGCGGGAGTTCCGCAACCTTCACCGTGCGGAAGATTTCATACGGCGTTGGAGTTGAGCGGGTTTTCCCCCTGCATTCTCCCCGTATCGAACGGGTTGAAATGGTACGGCGCGGACGAATCCGCCGTTCCAAGCTGTATTACCTGCGTTCCCGGAAGGGTAAGGCTGCCAAGGTTCGCGAACTTATCAAGAAAAAGAGCAGCGTAAAAGGTTAGTCTCCGCCGGCATAATACATGCAGATATCCCCGGACGGGCCGAGGCCCGGACATACAGGAAATCAAAAAACCGCTCATTTTACTGTAAAGGCCAGGTTAGCACCTGGTCTTTTTTCTATTTCCATGGGGGGACGGATCTTTTCCGCCCGTTCCGGACTGGATCTCACGGTGGGAACCAGGTATTCAGGAAGACTGCAGGACTTGCAGGGCCGTCAAATCCTTAAAATCCATGAAGGCTCTCAACTAAAGGTTTCCCAACTCCTGGCGATATACCGCGACCAAAGCGGCGTACCTGACGATGCTCTGAGTCGGTTATTGCTCAGCAGATACCACCATTTTGAACGGCAGTTTTCCCCCGGAGAGTTTCGCCGGCTCTACATGCAGCTGCAGTGGGCAACATCTCTGTTTAACCGGGAGAATGCAAAGGGCATGAATTCCCCGGGAAACCACCCGCCTTCCACCGATAGGCTGGATTCTCATATTCTCAGAATTTTGCTCACCGTGCGGGAAAAGAATTTATCCTGGGGGGATGAAGCCCTCAAAAGCTTTATCACCGCGCTAGCCGGACCGACCATCCAATCTGAGATGGCCACGCCGCATGCGGAAAACGAAGAATTGTACCGCCTCGTAGAACAGTTTAATCAAGCCGGTCAGGAAGGCGGCAAAAGCGAAGCCGGCTGGATAATTCTTCCTTTGGAAGATCGGGAGCATCCTGGGTATCGGGCATTTCTGCGATATAATGTGAAAAAACCCGACGAACCCGTCAGCTGCAGCATAGAAGGCTGGCTTTTTCACTGGTTGCCCTCTGAAGCCCGGGTGATGTACTACTCACCGCCACATGTACCCGGCCATGAAGAGAAACGGCGTCCTTACCACGAGATAAACGTCGATGATCAATTGCTCAACAGGCTCAAAGCTGTTAACTTTGAGAGAGTGGAAGAATTACGTTTAATACAAGACTTTGATGGATTCTCTATCATTGGCGGCTTAGAAAGTCTTGAGCTTCAGGGCGACGACGATGCAAGATGATCCTCACCGACCTGAGCGAAGGCGGGCGGTCGCGATTACATATAACAGGAATCTTCCGGCGCCCTTGGTACTGGCAAAGGGATTCGGCTACCGTGCCGAGGCAATTGTAGCTGCTGCTGAATCTTCCCAGGTGCCGGTGGTACGGAATGATGAACTCAGCGGTGAGCTCATAACGCTAGAAATCGGGAATCAAATACCCGAATCATGTTACAAAGTTGTGGCTGAGCTCCTCGCTTTTGTTTACAGTATAGATAGTAAAAAGGTTACCCAATGAGAGAAATATCCGTCGACACCCTTCAACCAGGAATGAAGTTCACCGAGGCCCTGTACATGGACGATGAAAACATCGTTGTCCCCGAGAGGGTAGCGGTGAAGGCCAAGGACCTCGAACGCCTTAAAAAATGGAATATCAGTGTGGTCCGTACCGACGGCGAGGCAATTACCGCTGACGCCGAGGACGATGGCCCCGGCGGATTGCAGGGTTTGATTCAGAAAGCCTTCTCATCTCCCGCGCAGCGCGAAGTGACAAAGCTGTATATGAAGTATGCCCAGAAAATCAGGGATTTCTTTAGCGAAATTGATCAGCGCAACCCCCCGGACAGCGTTGAAATTAAAGACTTCATAGATAAAGTCCTAACGCTTATACACGACCATAAAGAAGATGTCATTCAATATATTCTCTACGGAAAACACGGTGAGTCCGATGAGGCCGAAAATGCCCTTAATGCCACAATTTTGTCCATACTTATTGGCATCGAATGCAACCTCATTTCCCATAAAATCCATCAGTTGGCCGCCTCGGCCCTGCTGCGCGACTCGGGCATGCTTCGCATCCCTCAGGCAATTCGCGAAAAGAAAGGCAGCCTCACACCTGAAGAGCTACAGCAAATCAAAACTCACCCTGTACATTCTTACCGGATAATCACCAGAGAAATCGGATTCTCGGAAGACGTCGGCATTCCTGCAATGCAGCATCAGGAGCGTTGGGACGGAAAAGGGTACCCTAAAGGAAGCAAGGGCGGTGAGATCTCACTTCATGCAAGAATCATCTCGATAGCCGACGCCTTCGAGGCAATGGTCAGCGAACGCCCCCATCGAAGCGCCATGACCGGAAACCAGGCGATGAAGGCCATCCTCAGCGATAACGGCAGACGTTTCGACCCTGATATTTTGAAGATCGTGATCCGCACCCTTGGAATATACCCCATCGGTTCAATAGTCCAGCTCAGCAATGCTGCCATCGGCAGGGTCATTCAACACCATCCCGATGCGCCGGTGAAACCAAAAATCAAAATCATGATAAACGAGCAAGGCAAGGCCTACCTCGATGACGAGGGCGATGAAATAGACCTGGCCACCGCTAAGGGCATTTTTATCGCCAAAGCCGTAGATCCGAAGGCCGGAAGTGTAAAAGCCACCGCCGACTAAAAATCCCAACATCTCCCATCACCTATCCCGAAGCAGAGCCGGTTGATGTTCGGTAAACCTCTTGTGAGGGATACTCGGAAAATCGGGCAGAAGGGCGAACATTTTTGTCGGCAGTTTCTCCAACAGTTCGGCTGGAAAATTCTGAAACAAAATTTAAGGACTCCATGGGGTGAGGTCGATATTATATGTGAGAGGCAAGGATGCCTCCGGGCAGTTGAGGTTAAAACCCGTAGCGGGATTAACGGAGACTGGATACCGGGAATCGTTTCCCGCGGCCAACGCCGCCGGGTGCAAAACGGTCTTGTGTGGTACGCAAAGGATTGCGGAAAATACCCCTGCCGAGAAATGTCTGTGTATCTGGCCATCGTCGATCTCTTAAAACGGAAAATATCATTTTATCAATTGCCCGCAGAGGAATAGGGATCATGGAAGATCGAATTTCACTCAGAAACCGGGAAACCCAGCTGGAGGATCTCAAGCGGAAAATCCGCGATCCGGGATATCTCCGCGAAGCGGTGACAAGGCTTGCGGGAAATCTTACCCGGGAGTACTATCAGCGCACGGAAAATACTGCCGGCAAACACTGAGTTTTACTCAACATCTATCTCAACTCCGGCGATGAGCCTGGCAAGATCTAGGGCCTGACGCCGCACCTCTATCCTCATCCCGGACTGGACTATCAAAAGCACTTCATCAAACAATTCCTGGCTCGTCATACTCCAGGTTCTCTCATGCATGCTCCGGATAGCCGATAGGATGGAAGAGGTCAGGCGCTCATCGCCCTCCACAATATTCGCTCTGCGGAGAACCGATGAGAAGCGCTCGTGGCGATGTTCATTGAACGGCGGGGCGATTTCCCTGTACACCACAAAAAGCTCGCTGAGAACCGCAGCATCTCTTTCCATGCCGAGCAGCTCATCGACGGCGTCCAGACTGTAATCTCCACCCAAATAGCCCATGACCCGTACCGCCTCTATTCTATCAATAACAGCCGGATTGCTTACCCCGGCGGCGGACTGACCGCTCCGGTATGGACTGAGGGCAATCCGTCGCAGGATGAGCACCGCAGCCCGGTCAGCTGAGCTAATTGAGCCGTTGATTGCCTGACGTTCAATAAAATCGAGCGCCTGACTGAAGGCATCCTGATTTGCCGCCTGAGTCATGGCATCAAGCCACTGAAGCTCAGACCGTGAAAGCTGAGGCGATTCGAGGGGAACCCATTGAATTTGGTCGCTGTCCTGTGCGGTAAGAGTGGCAAGCAGCGCGCAAAAGGGCAGCAGAAGAATAATGGGATTTCGACGATGTGCGCCCATGAATAAAATAGTACCCGGAAAGACTGTGCTTGACCATAGAGCACAAGGGACCTATGATCAGGTCTATGAAAAAAGCCCTTTTTCCCGGATCGTTTGATCCACCAACGAACGGTCATCTGAACATCATCAGCCGGGCCATTGATATTTTCGATGAAATTCATGTGGTTATTGCCGTTAATCCCAATAAATCCTATGCGTTTTCCGCGGAGGAACGACATCAGATGATGGAGGAACTCTGTACCCCGTATGAAAATGTGCATGTTCATCTATGGGGAAAACTCATCGTCGATTTCGCTGAGAAGATACAGGCGAAGGTCCTGCTCAGGGGAGTTCGGGCGCTGGCGGATTTTAATTATGAATTTGAGCTCTCAATGTTAAACCGAGGACTGAATTCACATATAGAGACGCTGTTTATGCCGACTGACCCGAAGTACTTTGTGCTGCGCTCCAGCCAGATTCAAGAACTTGTGCGTTTGGGTGGTGATATCACCACGATGGTGCCGCATGTGATTCTCGATCGGGTCACTGAGCGGTATCAATTTTAAGTGCCCCCAAAACAGCTGATCGAATCAACATAACTCTTTTGCCAGTAGTCTTCTATGACACGATTACCAGTTCATAGGAGATTGCCATGGCGTTTCACCCCCGTTTCTGTCCGTACTCGGACTGTTCTCAGCATCATCGCGACAGAGAATCAAGCCGGTGCTGGTTTGTCCGAAACGGTCACTATCACTGCCGCCGCCTCGGTTCTTCACAGCGCTATCGCTGTAAGCATTGCCGTCGATACTTCTGCGAAAGCGCGTTTCACCTCGATTATCGCGCACATCATCGCCTCGATTACCGGCGCATCTTCTCTTCGATCAACTCGGCTTCCGGCATCCGCGACATTGCCCGGGAGTTTTATGTCACCGACAAGGTCATTCTCAATCGGCTGAGCCGATTGTCCCGTCAGGCAATCGCTGCCATGGCCCAGTTATTGAGCGATCATACAATCGATGAGGATATTGCCGTTGATGGGTTTGAAAGCTTTGTATATAGCCAATACTGGCCGAACAACTTCACCCTCGCGGTAGGTTCCGACAGCCAGGTTGTCTATGCCTGCGACTATGCACAGATGCGGCGCAAAGGGCGGATGACCCCCGCACAAAAGCGCCGGCGCGATGAGCTCAATCGCCGGTATCCTATTGCAGGGGGACAAATTGCGCGATCTTTCCGTGATGTGATAAACACCATTCTTCCCAGGTGGAGGGCTTATTCATCGAAGAAGCCATGCTATCTCTTGAGCGATGAAAAACTCGAATACCGCCGTGAGCTGTTCGCTCACCGGGACTGGGCGGCGTTGGAAAATGCAGGGCGGGTGATCCATCACCGAACCTCATCGAGGGTGGTCAGGACCACTGAGAACCCCCTGTTTCCGGTGAATTACCTGGATCGGGAGATACGAAAGGATCAATCCTGTCATGTCCGCCAGAGTGTCCAGTGGTCAAAATCGGTGAACAACAGCATGGAGCGGATGATGATTTACATCGCCTATCATAACCTGCTCAAGCCGTATCGGATAAACGGACGAAACGATATCAGCCATGGTGAGGTTGCGGGGTTTGACCGAAAGCGGGTACTCACGTTGGCAAAAAGGATGTTTACACAGCGGGCCTTCGTTCATCATCTGGTGCTGGACATCAGCCAATGGAAGACCTGGCACCGGATCTGGAAGACACCGGTGAGTGCGCTGAAGATCGATCTTCCCGATTATGCGGTGGCCTGAGGAGGGGAAAATCAGCTGTTTTGGGGGCACTACAATAATTACCGAATGTAATTCGAGAATTTCAGGAAAATCTATTGCCAAAGTCACGTACTTCAGGGTAAATTGAATCACGTTCAAGTTAGCTTGACAAAAGGTACAGCTTCATGTAAGTTCTCTGGAATTAAAGAATAGAGTGAGGATAGTACTATGGCTGTACCAAAGAAACGGGCATCCAAAGCCAGGACCCGTCGCCATCACTCCATCAACCGCAAACTTCGTGTTGCGAATCTGGTGGTTTGTGATAACTGCGGCGCGAGCAAGATGCCCCATCGCGTATGTCCTAAATGCGGTTTTTACCGCGGAAAGCAGGTTATTGAGCCGGATACCCTCTCCTGAGAGTGATCCGGCTTGCATGGCCGAACAGTATGCTGCACTTTACTGAGGTGTAGCTGCGGTTCACCGGCTGCTACACAAACAACACAATGGAGGATTTCCATGGATGAACTGTTCGAGAAGATGAAGAAACTCATCGCCGATAAGCTGGAAGTTGAGGAAAGCAAGATTACCCCTGAATCATCGTTCCGTCAGGATCTCGGTGCCGACAGCCTCGACACCTATGAGCTGGTCTACGCCATCGAAGAAGAGATGGGCATCACCATCCCCGATGAAAAGGCAAACGAATTCGAAACCGTTAAAGACGCTCTCGATTTCATTAAATCCCAACAGAACGGCTGATAATGGCCTTCCAAAGGGAAGGCGAAGCTCTGCGGGCTCCGCATGTTTCGCCCGACCGGAAGAAAGAGCTGCAGCTGTTCGAAAAACACGCTGGATTGAGGTTCAGGAGGCATGACCTTCTGAACCTTGCTTTTTCTCATCGGTCTTTCGCGAACGAACGGGAGGATCCGGTGGCTAATAACGAGAAACTCGAGTTCCTCGGGGATTCGGTTCTCGGCCTGGTTATCGCTGAATATCTGTACGATTTGCTTCCCGATGAAGAAGAGGGCAGACTGGCAAAGATTAAATCTTTTGTGGTTTCGGAGGAAAGTCTTGCTGATATTGCCCGCTCGCTCAAGGTTGACGCCTATTTGCTAATCGGTAAAGGAGAGGAATACTCCGGCGGCCGGTCTAAAAAGGCGCTGGTGGCAGACGCCATGGAAGCGATTATCGGGGCGTATTTTTTAGATTCGGGTTTTTTGAAGGTCCGAAAGTTCATCCTCAAGTATTTTGTGCCGGAAATTAATAAAGTACTTGAGAATAAACATCGCAAAGATTACAAAACTCTTCTGCAGGAGTTTCTGCAAAAGCGGCATCGGATATATCCGAAATATCACCTGGTCAAAAAAACTGGTCCCGATCACGCCAAGGAATTCTGGATGGAAGTACAGGTCCTCGACCGGCGATATGGTCCCGGCAGGGGCAGGAATAAGAAGGAAGCCGAGAGAAAGGCGGCCAGGCTGGCTTATGAAGACCTTACGGCTGCCGACAAATCGCGCTAATAACTTCCGCTCATCTATCCTTCAACGGCAAAATTTTCTCGCGGTAAAAGTTTTCCGCCAGGTGGAGCAAAGCTTCCTGTGTATTCATTTCCGGATCATCAATTACTGTCTCTAAAAGATAGTCTAACACCGTACCCATCTCCCGAGATTTGGGGATGCCGGCTTTTTCATGCAGTGCATTGCCATTAACCGCCAGATCCCCGATTGTCAATGCTGCCCGGTTTTTGAATTGAAGGGATATTAATTCGCGGAGATCCTCAATCCACGGTACCGGAAGGGGAGTGAGAGAATCTGCCGTCGGTTGATCCCAAAACGGTCCCAACTTTCCCGCGAGATCTGCGGTCTTGAGTCTCAAAAGATCAAAAACCGCATCGCTCCCGACCCGGTTAATAAATCGGCGGATATGCTTTGCTTCCATGTCCGGGCGGGTTTCGAACATGTGATGACGAATCAGACGACAGACGCTTTTTTCAACTGCTTTGGGGTATTTCATCCGGGTGAGAATTGCCCCGGCCATTTCTTCGGAAACCCGTTCATGACCGGGAGAGTACTCAGTGCCGTCGGGGCGTCGGACCGTGGTATGTGGAATCCCAATATCGTGCAGAAGCGCTGCAAGGCGAAGCTCGAGGCTCTCAGACGGACTATAATCACATGCGCAGAGCAGATGGCTGTAGAGGTCTCTTTCTTCGGGCATTGAATCCCGGCGCACGTTCCGACAGGCATCGAGTTCCGGTAAAAACATCGAAAGGGCTCCGATTTGCCCTGCGATCGCAAGTCCGACACTCGGTCTGGGTGACAGAAGGATTTTGTTAAACTCATCCCGTATTCTCTCGACGGACACCGGACTGAGGTAATAAAGACGCTCTTTCATTGCGGAGATGGTCTGTTCATCAATGCTGAATCCGAGGCTGCTTGCGAAGCGGATGCCGCGAATTATCCGAAGTCCGTCTTCAGAAAATCGGTCAAGCGGATTTCCCACGGTGCGCACAATTTTGCTTTTTATGTCTCTGCGTCCGAAGTGGGGGTCAAGAAGCTCATGGCTGCGCAGGTTGTAGGCCATGGCGTTAATGGTAAAATCCCGGCGCTTTAGATCTTCGAAGATGTTTCCGGTGTACTCAACCGAATCCGGTCGGCGGGAATCGCTGTAATCGCCGTCGATGCGAAAGGTCGTTACCTCATAACTCTTTTTTTTGTATCGCAGCGTGACGGTTCCGTGCTCAATGCCTGTGGGTATCACATGGCGAAACAGGCCAATACTGTCTTCCGGTTTTGCATCGCTAGCCAAGTCCCAATCTTCAGGGCTCCGTCCGAGGACCATGTTCCTCACAGCGCCACCCACTAAAAACAAGGAAAATCCCCCGCTTCGAAAGATTTTTTCGATCTCAAACAGATCATCCGGAATTTTTGCTTTCACGTAACCAACTATATATAAAAAAACCGGTCCCTTGAAGGGACCGGTTCTCTGTTCGGCGTTCTCTTTATTACTGGAGAAGCTGGAGAACAGTCTGGGTCTGCTGGTTTGCCTGCGCCAGCATGGCGTTGGAGCTCTGAACCAGAATCTGATTCTTTACGAACTCAACCATTTCCGCAGCCATGTCGGTGTCACGAATCTGGCTTTCCGCTGCCTGCAGGTTTTCAGCACCAACTGTTATGCCGGTGCGAGCCATTTCCAGCCGGTTCTGATAGGCGCCCAGGTCTGCTCTCTGCTTATTCAGCTTCTGAAGCGCAGTATCTACAACACCGATTACCTGGTTTGCATTGTCGGGGTTGGAAATGCTGATGAAACTTGCAGAGTGGGGAAGGCCGGCTGTGCCCTGGAGACCGAGACCCTGGGCGGTCATGGTGCCGATAAAGACGCGCTCGCGCTGATCCATATTGGCGCCGATGTGGAACCACATGCTGCCGGTTACCGCATTGGTACCGGTCTCGGCGGCGAATCGTCCGGTCAGCAGATTCATGCCGTTAAACTGGGCATGACTGGCGACCCGGTTAATTTCGTCCACGAGCTGGCTTACCTCGACCTGGATCTGCATTCTGTCCTCGGAGCTGTAGATTCCGTTGGAAGCCTGAACAGCCAGTTCGCGGATGCGCTGCAGAACATCGCCGGTCGACTGAAGGTAGCCTTCTGTCGTCTGGATGAACGAAATGCCGTCTGCGGCGTTCCGGTCGGCCTGATTAAGACCGCGGATCTGAGCCCGCATTTTCTCGGAAACCGCAAGGCCCGAAGCATCGTCGCCGGCACGGTTGATCCTCAGGCCGGAAGACAGTTTTTCGATGCTCTTGTCGACGTCCATCGAGTTGAACTTGTTCTGCCGTTGGGCGAACATAGCGCTGAGATTGTGGTTGATAATCATACAATCCTCCATGATTGTTTGAATCTCTCCGCGTTCTGCGGAGAAGGCCGACATCCTTGTCGGACCTGTCTGTTATGTACATCGGAAATCTGCTATCATGCTTTAGATCTTTTTTGGGAAATACTGTGAAATCTATCTGCGCCGTTATTACCGGGGGGTTGGCCCCAAAAAAACCTCTCGTTGAAGCCGCCCTGGCATACTGCAACAGAATAATTGCCGCCGACAGCGGATATGACCGGGCCCTTGAGTGGAATGTGGAAGTCGATGAAGTGGTCGGCGATTTTGATTCAATGGCTAAGGGAGAAGATTCCCTGAGAGCCCGGGGGATAAAAACAGTCCGACATCCGGTGGATAAAGATTACAGCGATACCGAACTTGCCCTCTACAGAAGCCGTGACCTGGGTGACTCCCGTCGTATATTATTTGGCGGCGGGGGAGGCCGTCTCGACCACCTGTTGTCCATCATTGGCATGTTCTCCCGCAGTATTTCTCCTGATCTCTGGCTCAGTTCAGATTCTGAGATTCTCCCGGCCAGGAAAGGTCTGCTTCGACTCGATGGATTAAGGGACCGGCTCATCAGCATCATGCCCATCAGCCCGCCTCCTTTTTATGTGTATAGCAACGGTTTGCGCTGGGAATTACAGGATGCCGACTGGAAGGAACTGGGCTGCAGTTTGAGTAATATCGGCCGTTCCGATAGAATCGAGATTGAAGTTTTTCAGGGGGAGTTCCTGATAGTTTTACCCTATGCCGCCGATGACGTTGTACGCGCCCCATCCATAATCGAGAGCTGGAGATAATCATGGCAACTAAAAGCATCCGCGAACTGGCGCTTGCTCTCAGCGAAAACGAGCGCAAAACCCTTCTCTCGAAAATTCAGAAAAGCCTGCAAATTGATGCTGATGAGGCCGCCAGCATTTTCCATTCCGCCGGCGACAGCGAAAGCCGAAAGGCCGCTATCCGCGCCGAGAGGCAGCGGATGTCGATCTGGGCCAGAATTCTCTTATTTCTGAGAAAACTGTTTTCTACTAAAACCGAGGACGAACTGGTTGTGGTAATGAGCCTGGAAAAAATCCTCACCCGGCTTCGCGCCAGAAGCCAGGAGCTGATCCGGGTTGAAGGCCGCTTTCTCATGCCGGACTTTGCAGAATTGGTGTATACCATGTATTTGAGCCTGCTGCCCCTGTTGAATTTCTTCAGAAAATTCTGGAAGAACCCCCAGCTTCTTCAAGGTCTTGTGGAGTTTGTATTAGACCGCAAAGTGCCGAATGCAAAATCGAGCATCTTTAGGTTCATCACCTTCGATGAACTTCAGACTCTTTTCGAAAAGTACGAGAATAAGGATGCAATTAAGCGGGAACTCATCCGTCGAATCGACGGGTATCTGACAGATATTCCCCGGGAAGTGTTCGTGCAGATCGAGGACGGTATCTTTCCTCTGTACTACTACAAGGAACTGATCTTGTTCCCCTTTGAGGAATTTTTCTCCCGTTTTCAGGTCGATATACTGCGGGTCGCCGAAGGAGGGGAGGCGAGATTCAAGCCCGCCCGAGCCGACGGTTTGCTCAATGAGCTTGAACACCTGTATTACGCAAGCTATGCTGCCCGTCGGGCTCAAGCGGTGTCCACCCTCCATGAAGAAGTCTTTGTCTATTTTTCCAATATGAGCGACAAACCCCGGGAAGATGACAGTCCCATGCTCGGGAGCGTTCACGATCAGAGCCTCGAACCGCCCCATGAGGATCTCGCGGAGATAGATGACAACCCCGAAAGTCAGAAAAGCTTCGAGGAAGTCTCACTCTTAGGTGCTGAGCAAAAGCGCATTTTCCGTGATGTCGCCGCCGCCGTCGAGAGCTTTTGGCAAAACTGCAACCTGGGCAATATCATCCGGTTTTTCCGGGGCGACCCGTTTTACCGCTTTATTGCCTACGCGCCCCGCCTGAATATCAGGGATTTCTACCAGTCCGCACTCCAGCTCAAGGTTCTCGAGGAACTGGATGAGCAATATTCCAATGTACGCCAGCAGGTAATCAACCGGAAAAAAAATGACGTGTTCCCCCGGGGAATGCAGGGCTTCGAGTATTACCGCAGGTCCCTTTTATCATCATCGAATGTGAAGCTGCCGGTTTTCCGCTACGTGGACAGTTTGACGTCCCTGTATCAGTTTCTTATCTATCGCTTTGAGCGGGACTACCTGGAGACCTTTCGCATCCTCGCCAGAATTTTGCCCGAGCGCTTCCGGGACCAGGGCTCAAGGCTTATCCTGTCGATTGCCAATATTGAGGAATTGCTCGATCACATACGCAGCTTCGACTATAGTTTTTCTCCCTTGTCTGATGACGGTAAGAGTTTTTTCAGGCTGCGCTTCGCGGCGGAAAAAGATATCACCCAGTTAAAGGCCTACAGGACAGTGGTTTCCCAGAAGGATCGGGAAGTGCGCGAGCTGCTTACCAGGGGTAATGAAGCGTGTAAGAATTTGGAGCGCATCCTCAAACCCCTCCTTGAAGCTCCTCTGGAGAACATCGACGACAGGTTTCAAAGTCTGAGTTCAGTCGGGGACGGAAGCCTTAAAAAGCGGCTCACCAGGGCGAAGGAAGATCTCACGGCTATTCAGAAAATCATGTTTTACGAACAGCAGCTTGAGGAAGAGTTGGTTATCTAATTTTCTATTACGACAGGAGGCATCCCGTATTGAAGTGATAAGCATCGCGCACATTTCATCGCCCGCTTGTTTCCTTCATTTCCCGGACGAGATGGACGCGAACTCGGAGGCGATTTTATCCCGGGTGTCAAAGGGAGATTCAATCAGCACCCTGCGGCCGGCAATAAGATCAGCGATGCCCACTTCGCGCTGGTATCGGGGGATGATGTGAAGGTGGAGGTGGTCAATAGAACCTCCGGCCGCCCCTCCCATATTATAGCCCGTGTTATAACCCGCGGGACTCTGTACGCTGTCGAGGACATCAAGAGACAGTGCAGTCAGCCGATGGAGCTCCGCAGCCTCCTCAGGACGGAGTTCTCGAATATCCGTTATATGCCGTATTGGGTAGATCAGCAGATGGCCGGGGTTGTATGGATAGAGGTTGACGCTTACGCAGAAAAATTCTCCCCGGTGCACCGTGAGGTCCACCAGCGATTCGTCCCCTTCGATGAGCCCGCAAAGAATGCATCCCTTATACCGAGGACCCCGCACATAATCGATTTTGTCGAAGTTCAGGAAATATGAGCTCATAAATCTCCGCCGGCCGGGGCAGGAAGGGGAATGGAATCCAGAACATCGGCATTCCCCATCAGATTGGCAAACAGCGGCGAAAGTCCGATGGGATCGCTGCCGGTTTCGCTGATAATACGTAGATAATCCAAGAGCATTGGATTTTCTTCAAGAATTTGCCCGAGCACCATGAGGCTCTCCCGCTGAACGGTATTTATCAGCTCAATTCGGGCCAGGCTGCCGAGCGCCCGCTCACGTGCAGCTGTTTCGGTGGAGAGCACATCGAGATACCGCTGGCGTGCAATGGCATAGAGCTCGAGGTCGGGAAAGACTGCGTTCTCCACATAGAGGAAGACAAACTCGATTCTGGGATATTCGCCGCTTAGGTGCTCCTGGAGCTGATTCTGGATTGCGGGCAAGGGAAGGGCCATCGGGCCCGCTGCCAATTCGGAAGATCCGGCCAGCTGCGCAATGATTTCCGGCAGCGCAGAAGAAATACTGGCCCTTATCCGATCTTCCAGGATGTCGAGGTACCCACCCTGGGTTCTCGGACGCAGGCCGTCATGCTCCGCAAGATAGGGCAGATCTTCTCCGCGGATGGTAAATGCCAGACGGGAACCGAGTTCCCAACTAAAATCAGGATTGTCGGGTACGTAATCTGCATACAGATCGCTGCCCGGCAGGGAGGCGCTGAGCTGGACCGAAATGCTTCGCTCTTCTAGGGTAAAATCATACCGGCGAAGGACTGTGGGAAAGATTCCCTGCCAGCGCCAGACGAATTGGCCGGGATAAACCGGCTCGGCTTCCCATCCATGGGTCTTGGTGAATATTACCCCGATTTCGCTGTCATCAATTTGAATCTGGATCCACCCGAGAAAAAACACCACCGCAGAAACGGTGATAAGTATAAACATTGTGATGATAAAACCTTTCATAATTCGCCCTCAGCACATTACTTGCCCTTACCGAATATTAAAGCATATATTGGGGCCGGTAAACCATGAAACAGATCCGGGAATACTCCCGCCTGAAAAAAAGTATAGCTCATCATTTCCTTCTCCGCTCGGTGCACCTGCTGGAGTCTTCCAGCATTTTTTTTCTCAGCATCAGTATTTTGGGATTTCTGCTCTATATTTTGGGTAACTTTCAATCATTTCTTGAAGAAACGCAGCTACGCATTCTGCTCATCGTTCAGATAACGGGAATAATCGGCTTTGTGGTTTCGCTGTACTATCTGGTTTTTCTCATTGTGTGGATCATCAGGCGCCGGCGGGTTCCCATGTCCCGGGTGGCTTTTTCCTTGCTTGCCCTGCTGATTAACGTGGCCCTCGCAGGGGGCTCTCTTCTCATTCAGGATCTCAGTCAGGGTTTTGGCTGACTCCTTGCCGATTAGCGCAACTTTTATCATATACTGGTATTGAGGAATGTACATGAATACAGATAACCGGATTTGGAGCGTCCGCGGCGCCGTTCAACTGTCCGAACTCACCGGGGACCCCACGGAGAAAGAGCGGGACATGATCGAGCGTGTCGGAGAGTTGCTTTTATCCGTTATGGAGCAAAACGGAATCGATGATAACAATGCGGTTCATATATATTTCAGTCAAACCGAGGACCTGGATTTTCTAAACGCCGCTACGGCAGCCCGCCGCAGTGTTGTAAAAGAGGCGGTTTCACAGATACCGCTTTTTTGCTCATTAGAACCCCGGTATCCCAACGCTCTGGCACGCACGGTCAGGCTTATGCTGACCTACTATCAGGATAAGGAACACAACCCGGCGCCTGTCTACCTTCATGGCGCGGAAATCCTGCGAAAGGACTTGTTCGATGGCTAAGGACAGTCCGGTTAAAGCTGAATTCCAGGTTCGGCATCTGGCAAGGACCGCGGAAATCCTCTATCAGCTCTTTCTGCAGATCAAAGATTTTATGGGGCCGGGAAAAACCGGCCTGCAGATTCAGCAATTTATTCTTAATGAGCTGGCGCAGACTTCTGCGAAACCGGCGTTACGGGGCTACCGGGGATTTCGTGCCGATGTATCTATCTCGGTAAATGAGGTCGCAGCCCACGGCATCCCTGATGAGAGAAAATTCAAGCCCGGTGACCTGGTAACCGTCGATGTGGCCGTTTTGCATGATGGATGGTATGGCGACATGGCATGGACTTTTGGCATACCGCCCCTCAATGTAACCGAGCGCAGATTGATAAGAGCGGCATGGCAGGCCTGCATCACCGGATGCCTCGCTTTGAAACCCGGAACTCCCATGGGGACTTTGGGCTCTCATGTAATTTCATCGGCCCAGAGATTGGGGGGGCGGGTTGTCAATCAATTTTGCGGCCACAGCATAGGGCAGGAACTGCACGAGGCCCCGCTGATTCCCTATACCCAGAGGCCGGGATTCGGCTGGACGGTTCGCACCGGTATGGTTCTCAACATCGAGCCGGTGGTGACCCTGGGAGAACCCCAGGCCCAGCTCAACTACGATGGAATTAGTTACTCTACCATAGACAAGATGCCCACCGCACAGTTCGAACTAACCTGTGCGGTAGGAGCCAACGGCATACGGATTTTGAGTCTGCCCGGGCTGCCGGTGAAAAACATGTTGGAATATCCGCCGTTTTAATTTCTCGCTGCAGTGTTGACAAAGTGATGCCTGTCCGGTATTTTCTGACCCCATGGCAATTTTGTCATATTTGCCGACATAGCTCAGCTGGCCAGAGCACGTGACTTGTAATCTCGGGGTCTTCGGTTCGAATCCGAATGTCGGCTTGTTTTACAACAGGATACTTGCACAATGCAAAAGCATGTGGTACAAAAACATCCTGTTTTACGGGGAGTTTCCCGAGCGGTCAAAGGGGGCAGACTGTAAATCTGTTGGCTACGCCTTCGCAAGTTCGAATCTTGCACTCCCCAAAAGGCTGTCTGAGATCTGATCTCGGACAGCCTTTTTTTTCGCCTGCTGTGCGCCTACGATCCGGTCGCCGCACTGATGGAGGATTATCTATGGCAAAGCAAGTCCCCTGGTACGAAAAAGGACTCAATTTTACCTGTACCCGATGCTCCCGTTGCTGCAGACATGATTCCGGGTATGTTTTCCTTTCCAAATCAGACGTGGCGCGCCTTGCCGGGCATTTCTCTCTGTCAGAGAAGGATTTCAAAACCACATACTGCGTCGAGGTGGATCTCTCCCTGGCGAAACGCATAAGCATAAAAGAACAGGAAAATTTTGACTGTGTCTTTTGGAAGGACGGCGGCTGCTCGGTATACGAAGCCCGTCCCCTGCAATGCCGGGCATATCCCTTTTGGTCCCATAATCTGGATTCGCCGGACAGCTGGAAGGCGGTGCGAAGCGAATGCCCCGGTATCGACATCGGAACTCGGCATTCACGGGAAGATATCGATTCCTGGCTCGACCTGAGGTCCCGCGAGCCCTTTACCGACGGCCGTTAATTTCCGAGAATAGATACCTGGAAGGTAAGGATGAAAATTCGCATTTGGGGCGCCCGGGGGTCCCACCCTCAACCGATGACCCCCGACAGGTTCCGGGACCGGGTTAAAAATATTGTGCAGCGAATCGGCCCGGATGATATCGCCAGCAACGAAAACCGGGAACGATTTTTAGCGGCTCTGCCCGACTGGCTCTGGGCTATGCCCGGAGGAAACACTCCCTGTATCGAAGTGCGCTTCGATGACAACAGCTGCATCATCCTCGATGCGGGCACGGGCATAATTCCTCTGTCACGGCAGCTGTTCGGGGAAGAAAACCCTCCGCGTTCTTTTCATCTGTTTTTTTCCCATTTTCATTATGATCATATACAGGGGCTGCCGTTTTTTTCCCAGGCATATATCCCATCGAACAGCATGCATTTTTACAGTCCCGAAAGGGATGTTGAGTACGTGCTAAAAGAGCATATGCGTCACCCGTTTTTTCCCGTAACGATGGAAGAAAAAATGACACCCAATCAGTTTTTTCATTACTTACAAGAAGATGATAATGGTGAACGCGGCGTAGTCATCGGTAATGCGCGAATTCAATGGCTCCCGATTAATCATCCGGGTAATGCCTATGCTTTTCGCATCAGCGAGGGGGAACGCAGCCTGATTTACGCCACTGATTATGAAATCGGCAGGGCTGATTTTGAAAAAACCCCTGAACGGCGAAACTTCTTCCCCGGGACCGATGTTTTAATACTCGACACCATGTATACCCTGGGTGAAGCGATTGAAAAATTCAACTGGGGGCATTCGAGCTTCAGCATGGGGGTGGACTTTGCCCACGAGTGGGATGCCAAAAGGCTTTTGCTCTTCCATCATGAACCCCAATACGGAGACCAAAGGCTGTACAGCAATCTGAGAAATGCCCGCTGGTACGCCCAAAGGCAGGGCTATGACACGCTGACGATCGACATTGCCGAGGAAGGCATGGAGATCGAGTTATAGTGATACGTCTGAATTTGAGCTCAAGAGAGCTGGTGGCCCTGTATCTTGAACTCTTGAATAATCCCGATCAGGGCAACATGGACATTTTGATGCTCCAGGAGCGCATCAGCAGAAGACTCTGTGAAGCCCTGTCCATCGAACAATTTGAAAAGCTTGATTCCCTGTACGATAAGGGATATGAGTTTAATGAACTTCACCGCTGAAATGAGGAAGGTAGGTTATGAAGAAAGTGAGTAAATCAGCAGCGTTGGCAGTATTGCTTTTTATTTTTGTTGGCTGGGGTGCCGCAGCTCAGGCTGATCCGGCTTCGGCGGAATTTAATTCAAGCACCCTGGACAGCACCGCAGGATTTGTGGCCGGCGCTCATACCAGATTTCCTTATTCGCTGCCGTCCTATCTGAAAATTAATCCCGCGCTGTTTAATACCCTCGGTGTCCCGGTGGTGGAAGGCTCATACAGCGGAATTATTGATTTTAATCAGGGCAGCTATAGCGGCCACCGGGCTTCGGCATGGGGAAATATACCGCTTCCCAGCGGTCAGTTTAATACAGGACTCGAATTTCAATACCTGAATACCAGCATGGCAGCCACGGGTACGGCAATGAGGTTTCACGCCGGATGGTCAAATACGTTTTTGGAAAGCTTCCTGTTGGGAATCGGACTGGAAACCGGATTCACCTCGTCCAGCGGTTCGAGTGATTGGGCGCTTAATGCCAAACTCGGAGCCTCCCAGAATCTTGGGCTTGTGGGGCCGTTTCAGGAATTTACCTGGCATGCCGCCCTTACCGGTCTGGGAAGAGAGATGCGAACCACTGCCGACACATTTTATCGCAGTCCGTTTACCCTCCGTGGGGGCGTGAGCGGCGCGGTGGGAATCTCAGACAACCTGGTTCTCTTTAACGCTGTGGACCTGGCATTACCCCAGTTCACCGATGTAATGCTCAACATACGATCCTCCCTGGTTTTTCGCAGCCGTTTGGCTCTTTCCCTGGCCTGGGGAATAGACTTTCGCCAGCAGCTCAGCGATTCGCTTCAGAACGCATCTCTTCTTCCCCGGGTTTCGTTTTCCTACAGTCTTTTTGATGTAGTGCACCCCGATATCGACACCACCCTTGCGCTGTACTCTCCTTATGCGAACCACCTGGGGTACTCGCTGGGAGTCGCCCTGCCGGTTCAGCGGGTCGACCGGGACGGTCCGGACATTGAAATCGAATTACCCGAGGTAATTCATCTCTCCCCGAATAACGACGGTCGTCAGGACAGCTGGGATGAACCGATCGCGGTAACTGACGGATCCGGAGTTTCCAAAATGACCCTTCGGCTTCTGCAGAATGGCAATGAGCAGTTCGCCCAGGTATGGGAGCTCGAGCCTGTTCGCCCTGAAGGCATTTACGGAATCGTGCGCGAGGTATTTCAGGGTGTGCAGTCGGTTGTGATACCCGAAAGCATTCTGATCAATGGTAAAAACAGCGAGGGTACAGTGCTGCCCGACGGCCGCTATTCTCTGGAAATCTCCGCCGTTGACGTGTTGGGAAACCGGAGCGTCATTACCCCCAGCGACATAATTCTCGACAGCGCTGCGCCGGAGATTATCATCGGCGAGCTTTCGGTTGAGGACAAAATCTTCTCCCCCAATAACGACGGCAACAAGGATTTTATCAGGATACAACAGGAAGGAAGCAGCGAGGTTCTGTGGGAGCAAAAAGTCTTCGATTCACGAGGCGAGCTTCGCTGGAGCCGGGAGATTCAAAATGCTGCGCCGGATCAATTCGACTGGAACGGCCAGGATGACTCGGGTCAGCGATTACCCGACGGGGTATATCGCTATGAAATCAGCGCGCGGGATTTGGCGGGCAACAGCAATGCGGCGGCGGTGGAAAATATAATAATCAACTCCGTTGTCTCTCCGGTGCGCATCGAAATAGCAAGCGCGCACTTCTCACCTAATGCTGATGGCGTGCAGGACAGCATCAATCTTCTGCCAAAACCCGAGAGCCGCAACGGCATTGAGCGATGGACCATCGAGATTCTCAACGACCGGGAGGCAAAGGTTACCGAGCTTTCCGGGACTGGAGCTCCCGGGGAAATCGTGGTGTTTTCCGGTCGAGATGCCGACGGGAATGTTCTGTCGGAAGGCCGCTACCGGGGCCGATTTATCCTTTATTACTTTTCGGGTAACGAACCCCGGGCACTCAGCCCCTGGTTTACCCTCGATGTAACGGCTCCGGAAATAAGCGTCGAGCTGAACTCCGACCTCTTATCTCCGAACAACGATGACCGAAGCGATGATATCAGCATTTTTCAGGAAGGCTCACGGGAAAGTCTGTGGATAGCAGCGGTAATCGACGATCAGGGAAATGAGGTCCGGGATTATCAGTTCAGGGGCGTTCCGGAATTCGAACTGGTGTGGGACGGCAGGAATAACCAGGGAGACCTGGCCCCTGACGGCGGCTACCGCTATCGAATAAGCTCCACCGATGAAGCGGGCAACAGCACCGAAAGGATCAGCCAGGAATTTACCCTGGACACTTCGGATGCAGAAGTGCTGGTAAACGCCAGTCTTGATGCATTCAGCCCGAATGCCGATGGTGTTCGCGATCTTCAGGATTTTTCAACACGGGTGAACAACAACGATCAGGTAGCGAGTTATCGCTTCACCGTTCTCAGCGAAGCCGGAAATGCGGTTCGCAGTATCGAAGGCAACGGGCCTGTTCCCGCCAGCTTTCAATGGGATGGACGAAATGACGGCGGGCTTCCCGCGGCAGACGGCAGATACAGTGCGAGTATCAGCGTCGAGCTTACCAACCGAAGCGTCGGCACCGCGGCAACCCGGGCCTTTGTTTTGGATACCAGATTCCCGGAGGTCAGCCTGAGCAGCAGCTTCGAAGTGTTTAGCCCCAATGGAGATGAGAACCGCGATGTGTTCCCCGTATCCCAACGGGGTTCAGGTGAGGACCTGTACGAAGGAAGAATACTCGGACCCGATGGACAGGTGGTGCAGGAGTATTTCTGGGAAGGCAGCCTTGAAAGCTTTAGCTGGGACGGATTGGATCAATTCGGAAATCTCGCAGCCAACGGCGTGTACCGCTACGAACTCACTGTCACCGACCGGGCGGGAAACCGAACTCTTGCAAATTTGGATACCATTGAGTTGGACAGCCGGAATACTTCAGTTTTCCTGACGCTCAGCGACAGCGGAATAAGCCCTAACGGCGACGGATTCAAGGACGATCTCCAGATTGGTATGTATACAAACATTACCGACGGCATAGAGGACTGGGAGCTGGGGATATACCGGGAAAACGGCACCCTGGTGCGAAGCATAGGCGGAACCAGCATTGAACCACAGGAATTCTTTACATTTGACGGTCTTGATGAAGAGGGTGATCAGATAAGCGGGACCTTCTACGCCAACTTTGTCGTTCGCTACACAAAGGGCGATGTGCCGGAAGCCACCAGCTCGAATTTCCTTGTTGACACCAGCGGCCCGGTGTTGAGCGAAAGCATTTCGCCGCTGCCCTTCGGTCCGGACGGCGATGGTTTTGCCGATGTGCTCACCATCGATCTGTCCGCCCGGGACGGCGCCGGCGTTGCCGGGTGGCGATTCGGAATCTACGACCGGGTAGGGAACCTCTTTCAGGAGTACTCCTCACAGGGGGCTCCCGAGGAGCGGATTCTGTGGGATGGTTTGTCGGACAGCGGCGAGCGGGTAATTTCCGCAGAGGATTACCGTTGGGAGTTCGAGGCAATTGACCGCCTCGGCAACGCCAGCACCTCCGGCGGCCTTATTCCCATCGACATTCTGGTGATACGAGACGGTGAGCGCTTTAAGGTTCAAATCTCCAATATTGTGTTCGAGCCTAACAGCCCCCGGATAGTCGTAGGCGGTACTACCGAGGTCGGTATCCGCAACCAGAATATCTTGAACAGGCTGGTTGAAGTGTTTTCCAAGTATCCCCAGTACCGGATCACCATTGAAGGGCATGCCAACAATGTCACCGGCACCGAACGGGAGGAAGTTCAGGAACTTCTCCCCCTGTCTGAGGGTCGCGCACAGGCGGTGAAAGATCAAATGGTCAGCCTCGGCATGGATCCCGACAGAATTGACATCGTCGGCCGCGGCGGTCGGAGCCCTCTGGTTCCATTCTCCGATGAGGAAAACCGGTGGAAGAACAGGCGGGTTGAATTTATTCTTATACGTTAGGATATTACCGGTAACACAGATTTTTTCAGGTAGGTACAGTGAAGAAATTAGCAGCGATCATTTTATCCATCCTGCTGCTTGCAGGCGTTGCCAGCGCGGCTGCAGGATGGTTTGCATATACTCAATTATTCAGACCCTACGGATCGACGGAGGGCATGGCTCGGGATTTTACCGTAGAACCCGGTGAGAGTTTTATTTCCGTTGTGATGCGCCTTGAGCGCCGCGAAATGGTTCCGTCAGCTCTTCTTCTGCAGCTATATGGACGGTTCAGCGGAGGCGATCGGGGAATCCAGCGGGGATCGTATATTATTCCCGAGGGCCTCAGCCCGGTGGAAATAGTCGAGTTTCTCAGTTCGGGGCATCAAAACCTCCTCAGGGTTACCATTCCCGAAGGCCGCACAATGCGGCAGGTAGCCGATATATTCGACAGCAGGGGCATTGTCGGCCGGGATGAGTTTCTCGAAGCTGCAATGGATACAGCCTTTATCAGGGGGTTGGGCATCCCCGGCGATACGGCGGAGGGGTATCTGTTTCCCGAAACCTACTATTTCGCCGAGGATTTTCCGGCGGACAGGGTGGTAGCTCATTTGGTCGAAACATTCTTCCAGGAACTTGCAGAAATCTACCCGGATTACCGACAGCTCACGAGCAGGGAACTGCATGAGACGGTTATTCTGTCATCCATCGTGGAACGCGAATATATGGCAGAGCACGAAGCACCTCAAATCGCATCGGTGTTCTATAATCGTCTCGAAGAGGGAATGCGTCTGGAATCCTGTGCCACGGTGGTATACGTCATGACGGAGATAGAAGGTCTCGAACATCCGAGCCGTCTGTTTTTCTCGGATCTGGACAGGCCGTCAGAGTTTAATACCTATGTTAATCGGGGGCTCCCTCCCGCGCCGATTTCATCGGTGGGAAGAATTGCATTGCAGGCCGCATTCTATCCCGCAGACACCGATTACTTCTTTTTTGTGCTGCAGGGGCCGGATTCCACCGAACATGTGTTTTCTACCTCATACGATGACCATCTCTCCGCATCTCAGGTGTACTATTTCAAATTGAACTAGAGGAACACACAGTGATTCCAGAGGAAATCATCGAGGAGATAAAAAACCGCGTCAATATTGCCGAGGTTGTCGGGGAGTACGTTCACCTCACTCAAAAGGGAGACCGTTTTTGGGGCCTCTCGCCCTTTAAAAGTGAAAAAACCCCGTCATTCACCGTCACACCCTCGAAACAAATGTATTACTGCTTCAGTACTCAAAACGGTGGAAATGTCTTCAAGTTTCTCATGGAAATGGAAGGCATGACATTTCCCGAGGCCGTCGAATACCTCGGCAAGCGGGTAGGGATCGATGTTGGAGAGGGCGCCAAACAAGACACGCGGGAGTTTAGAGAGCGGGCGGCAATGGAGGAGCTGTATGAAAAAATCCGCGAAAGCTATCAATACCTGCTCACCGAAAAATCCATCGGAAAGAACGCGCTGCAATATATCACCCATCGCGGGCTGAGCTCTGAAAGCTTTGAGAATTTCGCCCTTGGCTACTCCCATCCCGATCCATACTGGCTGCATGGCTTTCTTATTAAAAAAGGCTACAGTGAAGAATTCCTGCAAAAAAGCGGACTGTTCAGCAAGAAAAACCCCAAATGGACCCTGTTCTCTAACCGCCTCATGTTTCCCATCTCTCGGCATCAGGGAAGTACCGTTGCCTTTGGCGGTCGCCTCCTGGAAGGTGATGGACCAAAGTATATCAACAGCCCCGATACCATGATTTTTCACAAGCGCACTACCTTATACGGCCTCCACCAAGCTAAGGATGCTATAAAACAGACGGGATTTTTTATTGTCTGCGAGGGCTACCTGGACGTCATTGCCTTTCATCAGGCCGGAGTCAGGAATGCAGTTGCCCCCCTGGGGACTGCGTTCACTGCGGACCAGGCTAAGCTCTTAAAGCGCTACGCATCAAAGGGATTACTGGTATTTGACGGCGACAGCGCCGGTATCAATGCGAGTAAAAAAACAGCTCAGATACTTGAATCCCTTGATCTAGCATGTGATGTACTATCCCTTCCCGAGGGTCTGGACCCCGCAGATATTCTGCAAAAAAAAGGTTCACAAGAATTAAAAAATTTAGTAAAATCTTCAACCACTGCGCTGGAGTTTCTTTTATCGAAAGCTGTTTCGATGTCTGATATTTATTCCCCTGAGGGAAAACAACAGATACTCGAACAGCTTTTTCCGTATATCCGCAGTATACAATCACCGGTCAAGCAGGAGGCCAGCTTACAGATACTTTCAGAGCGCATTGGAGTGAGCTTGCCGGCTCTTATGGCATCAATGCAACGAAACGGCCGTAATCGGGATTTTCCGTCACCCGCTTCGAGCGGAATGATTAACGGTCGTGGGGATAAGGGAAACGCCGTCGCTCCGGGGGCAAAGCCCGCGGAAGGGTCCCGTCCATTCACAATTGACCCGGAGTTGCATTCGATTGTTGCCACTGCTATATATCCGGAACACTTTGCCTATGTACGCTCGCAGTTGCAGTTTCAGGATTTGAAAAATGAAGCTGCCGCCGAGATTTACTCTGTGCTGGAAGATCATTTTCGAAATCAGACCGTTGAATTTGATAAAATTATCTCGGATATCGACAATGAGGGGCTGAGGAACTATATAATGAGGAAAGCATCCGCCGAAGAATACGGCGCCGATCCGGGGGGCTACATCAGAGCCTCTATTTTGCGGGTACGACACGACCTCTTGGTCAGGCGGAGGCGGGAACTGCAGCTGTTGTTAAAAAGGAAGGAGCAAAGCTCCGACGCTGCAGGAACCAGGGCGCTGCTCGAAGAAAAAATTTACCTTGATTCGGCATTAAAGGAAATAAAGGAATCAATTCATGACAGAACTGCAGAATGATCCTGCAATTATAAAACTTCTTGAATACGCTAAAGATAAAGACACCGTGTCCTACGATGAGCTGAACGATCTGCTTCCGGAGGAACTGGTAAAACCGGACAAAATCGACGACGTCATGGTGATTTTGGCCTCCCACAATATCCGTCTCTCTGAAGAAGTTCAGGCACAAAACGAAAAGTTCGATGATGACGATGAAAACGAGTCATCTGCATCGGACAAAGGATCAGCTAAGTCGGGCTCAGAATCCAAGCCGGAAACCGCGAAAACCCCGGAGCCGGAAAAAAAGAAAAAGGTCGTCTATAACGACAAGGAAAGCGCCATTGATGACCCAATTCGGCTTTACCTGAGGGAAATCGGAAAGGAAAATCTCCTGACCGCCGAACAGGAAGTCGAGCTCTCCAAAAAAATGGAAGACGGGGAGAACATTATTAAGGGCGTGATCAGTGGTTCTGGGATGATGATTCCGGAGTTTTTTAACCTGGCAGCCCGGGCCTTTAGCAAAAAAGACCCCCGGGAAATGAGCCTGAGCAAGAAAGAAATCTCCGAGTATCTCGCTGAGCGCCGCAGACTCAGCCAGTATTATCGAGAACCGCTAAAGCTCGTTGTTGCGGATTTGAAGTCTTACATCGAATTAAAGAAAAAGCTCATTGCCAAAGGCGAAGATATTATTGAGCATGAAGAACTGGCAAACAAGCGGGATACTCTGGTCGCTAATCTCTCCGATATCGATCTTCATCAGGATGAGATTCTTCAGTTTTCCGATAAATTTGTCACTACTGCCTCAAAAATACACAGCTATCAGAGAGAGATCACCCGTAATGAGAAAAGGCTCCGGGTCAAAAACTCACGGGAACTTCGGAGCCTGGGTCGAAAACTCACTATCCTTGAGGATCGCGAGGTAATCGAGGATGAACTGGGCTTGTCGGCCGATGAAATCAAGGAAATGATCCGCGAAATTCAGACTACTGAAAAGAAAATCAGAAGTTACGAACTCGAATTCGAAAACCCCATCGATCAAATTCTCGATATGGCCGGTGAAATCGAGCGCGGCAAGGTGATGATGCAAAGTGCCAAGGATCGACTCATAAAGGCGAACCTTCGGCTTGTGGTCAGCATCGCAAAAAAATACACCAACCGTGGACTGCACTTTTTCGACCTCGTTCAGGAAGGCAATATCGGTCTCATCAAGGCTGTAGAAAAGTTCGAATACCGCAAAGGGTACAAATTTTCTACCTATGCGACGTGGTGGATACGCCAGGCTATTACCAGAAGCATTTCAGACCAGGCGAGAACCATCCGCGTTCCGGTTCATATGATCGAGCAAATTAATAAAGTCGTCCGAGAGTCCCGGCAGCTGATGCAGGTTCTTGGACGGGAGCCCACCGACGAGGAAATCGCAGAGCGTCTCGGTTGGACCGTAAGCCGGGTCAAATCGGTAAAAAATGTCGCTCGCGAGCCGATATCTCTCGAAACTCCTATCGGTGAAGAGGAAGACAGTCTCCTCGGCGATTTTATTGAAGACAAGGATGTGGAGAATCCCGCCCACCAAACCGCATTCACCCTTCTGCAGGAACAGCTGGGAGAGGTGCTAAAAACGCTTCCCGAACGGGAGCAGGAAGTTTTAAAGATGCGCTTTGGACTCGAAGACGGATACAGCCTCACTCTCGAAGAGGTTGGTTTGTACTTCAACGTCACCAGGGAGCGGATACGACAAATCGAGGCGAAGGCCCTTCGCCGGCTTCGCCACCCAAAACGCAGCCGCCGTCTCAAGGACTATCTGGATAATTAAACGATTTTCTGATAGGCTCTCGTGGCTTGGACGGGAACCGTCGATATATCGCAGCAGAACACACTAAAAACAGAGGCAAAACATGATTCAGGAAACATTGAATAAATTGCAGGAACTACAGGACATTCTTGCCGAAAAGTATTCGGTTGAGAGCGAACTCAAGGATATACCAAAGGCTTTGAATACAAAGCTCGAGCTTGTTAACCGACTAAAAAAATCCTATGTGGAAAAAAACGAACGGCTTGAAAGCGGTAGAACCAAGCTGGGCGAGCTGCGTATTCATATGACGGATGCGGAATCCGAACGGGAGAAGTACGAAGAGCAAATCGTGAATATCTCAACCCAGCGCGAATACGAAGCTCTGGTCAAGGAAATCCGTGATGCCTCTGAACGGGAACAGAATTTTCGGAAAGAACTCCAGCGGGAGCAGAAGTACATTGAAGAACTGCAGCAAAATATTGAGCGTGAAGAGAGCCTGATCAAGGATCAGGAAAAAGAGCTCGAAGCCGAACAGAAAAAAATTGAAGAAGAAACAAAAAAGCGCGAGTCGCTTATGCAGGATCTGACAAAGAAAGAAGAAAAGATCACCCCCGGGATGGATGAGGAGATGGTCTTCAAGTTCAAACGGATCATCAGGTCCAAAGGCGGAAAGGGTATAGTTCCTCTGAGGCGTTCGGTATGTACCGGATGCAATATGATACTCCCCGCCCAATTTGTGAATGATGTTAAATCCGAAAGTGAAGTCCTGTTCTGCCCCTACTGCTCAATGATTCTGTATCATCAGGTTGAACCTGTTGAAGGTGAAATGGATTTCGACTTCGACGACAACTCAATGCTCTTCGAGGACGACGAAGAAATCAACGATGATTTTGAAGACGAAGATGAGGAAGATCGCGAGGACGACCTCGACGAGGATGTAGACGAAGACGAACTCGAAGATGAAGACGACGATGACGACGAGGATGAGGACGAAGACGAGGATGACGATGACGACTTCGAAGAGGATGACTCGGATGACAGCCTCGACGACGGAATAGAAGAGCAGAGTCTGGAAGATGTCGAAGAAGATGACGATATCGACGACGACATGGATGATGAGTAAATAATATGCAGGCCGGAATGCCGCTGAGCTCCGCTCAGAGGAAAGTCCGGGCCCCGCAGATGCTACCGGCTAACGGCCGGGGGCCGATTTTCGGTCACAGAAAGTGCCGCAGAAAACAAACCGCCGGCTTATCCGGTAAGGGTGAAAAGGTGGGGTAAGAGCCCACCGCGGAACGGGAAACCGGTCCGGCAGGGCAAACCTTAGCAGGGGCAAGACCAAGCAGCGGATAGACCGGATGAATATCCATTCGGTCCCGCGGGTAGGTCGCTGGAGGTCTTCGGACCCGAGATAGATGGCATTCACAACAGAACCCGGCTTACCGGCCTGCATCTTTACATTGACACGCGAAAACCCAATCTTTACTATTTGAGAATATATGCGATCAAGACAGCGCGGTTTTTCCCTCTCACGAAGACGGACAGTTCAACAAACAGTACTACCGTTGGCCCTCTTGCTCATAGCCGGAACTATCGCGATTTACCTTATCCTGAGAAGCACTTCACAGATCATTCCCGATGATGACAGTGCGAGAATCATCCAAGCATGGGAGTCAGGCGACTATCGTGAAGTGGTAGAACTCAGCGATTCCGCATTGGAAACTCAACCCCTGGATCCCATGTTGCTCCTGTATAACGGAGTCTCCAATTTCTACCACGGGGTTACCCTGGTAAATCATGATGAGCGCCAGAGCGCGCTTAACTCAGCACTCTTCAGCCTTAAGAAGCTATTGCATTCACCGCCGCCGGGTTATGAAGATGAAATTCGCTACGTTCTTGGCAAGGTATATTTTCACAAAGGCAGTTTTTACTACGATAATGCTGAAAAGTATCTGCAGGCTGTGCTTGATTCGGGTTTTGAAGCCGATGATATTCATGAATATCTCGGAGTTATCTACATCGATTTTGGTTTCGGTGAGCGGGGCATTGAATATATCCTTCGGGCCATTGAAACAGAACCCAGGGATATTCTCTTCTACACTGCAGCCCGGGAATATGAGCGACTCGGGGACTACCAGAGGGCCCTGACATTCTATAATGAAGCTCAGGATATGACCGATGACAGTTTTCTGTCGCAGGAAATCAGTATAGGGCAGGGACGGATTTTATTTAAAACCGACCGTCTTGCCGATGCCGCCCAGATTTTTAGTGATGTAATTGTGGCCAACGACCAGGCAGCGGAGGCGTTTTTTTATCTTGGTGAAATCTTCCTCGAGCAGGGCGATCTGGTCAAAGCCCGGGCAAATTGGCGAAATGCGTATAACCAGGACAGGACATTCACTCCCGCTCTGGAGAGATTAGAATCACAAAATCTATAAACACAGAGAAGGGTTTTGTGATACAATCAGCCCAACTCTCGGGAGGGATTTATGGGGATTTTTAACGGATTTGCAAACGATATAGGAATAGATCTCGGAACCTGCAACACCCTGGTTTACGTTCAGGGAAAAGGAATTGTTGCCAATGAGCCTTCGGTTGTGGCTGTCGAACGGGGTACCAAAAAGGTTGTAGCCGTTGGCGCCGATGCGAAAAGAATGCTCTGGAAAACCCCCGGGGACATCATCGCCATCCGCCCGCTTCGCGACGGAGTTATCGCCGACCTGGAAACCACCGAGAAAATGATCCGGTATTTTATCACCAAGGTGCTTCCCCGCAGGCTCTTCGTCAAACCCCGGATGGTAATCGGCGTTCCCAGCTGCATAACCGAGGTGGAAAAGCGCGCAGTTGAGGAATCGGCCTTGAAGGCCGGAGCCCGAGAAGTTGAGGTCATTCATGAAAGCCTCGCTGCGGCCATCGGCGCGAATATTCCGATACACGAGCCCGCCGGGCATATGATCGTTGACATCGGCGGCGGAACCAGCGAGATTTCAGTGATATCCCTCAACGGTATGGTCGTAACCAATGCTATCCGTCTCGGGGGAGATGAGTTTGATGAAGCTATTATTAAGTATGTCCGCCAAACTCACAATTTAATAATAGGGGAAAAAACCGCCGAAGATCTCAAGGTCAATATCGGCAATGCAACCCCCGACAAAACCATCGATAAAATGGAAATCAAAGGTACTGATGCCATAACCGGTCTGCCCAGGCGTCTTGAGATTGATTCGGTTGAGGTGCGAGAGGCCCTTCAGGAACCGATTAATTCCATAATTGAAGAAATCAAAAAGACTTTGGGTCAAACGCCCCCGGAACTGGCTGCTGATATTGTAGAACGGGGCATCGTCATGACCGGGGGAGGCAGTCTCCTTAAGGGGCTCGATACCCTTATATCAAATGAGACCGGCGTCCCGGCCTTTCGTGCCGAGCAGCCCTTAAACTGCGTGGCCATAGGCGCAGGCATGTATTATCAGATACAACAACAAAGCGCGAAGGACAGCACACACTACTCTTCGATTAATGCGTAATATCTAAGGGTTTTTTAATGGATCTTCGAAGCTTAGGCAAACAACACCGTGACAGCATTGTGTTCGGCCTCATTCTCATTGGTTCTCTTGGGTCGTTGATGATTCAAAGCAGCCGCTTCACCTCAGTCCCGGAGCAGGTGGGAATGACGGTGGCCGGAGCAATCGAAGGCGCTCTTATCGGGACCCGGGACTTTGTCACCAACACCATCAGGTCTGTTTCGGAACTCCGCGATCTCAGACGTGAATATGACGTGCTTCTTGAAAAACTCGACGAGAGCCAACAACAGTTTCAGTCAATGGAAGCGCTCCAACATGAAAACCGCATACTTCGTGAAGCATTGGCTTATTCAGAAAATTCTGATTTCACAAGTATTCCCGCAAAAATTATCGGCAAGGATCCCGGAGTCATTTTTACCTCCCTGATGATAAACAAGGGCAGGCGTAACGGCATTCGCGAGGGGATGACGGTTGTTGCCTATCAGGACGGTCAACAGGGGCTTGTGGGACGGATTATCGAAGCCGGTCCGATCACCTCGCTTGTTCGTCCATTGGTCGATCCAATGTCCTATGTTGCAGCCAGGTTGAGCAGAACGCGATACGAAGGGCTTCTTCGAGGTTTGGGAAGCGGAAGCGAAACCCTCATTATGGAATACCTTGACCGGGAATCCAGAAACCAGATCAACGTCGGGGACGAGATTATAACTTCCGGATTAAATTCTGCATATCCCGTTAATCTCCGGATAGGACGGGTGACCGGTATTCTCGGAACCTCCTATGAGACCTCCCTTCAGCTTGAAATACTGCCTTTTATCAGCTTCACAAGGCTCGAACAGGTTTTTGTTCTGCAGAGGACCGGGCCCGCAGAGTTACAGCCCGTCTCTCCAGCTGATAATGCGCCGTTATTCATCCCGGGGCCCCAGGCGGCGGAGGACGAAGAGTAATGTGGTTTATTCTCCCCTTGGTTCTTCCCAGCGCGTTTATTTATGTAATCAGCGGTCCTGTTCAGGTTCTATCGGTCTATGGAGCCCTGCCCGAGCTTACCATAATTTCTCTGTTGTACTACGGCAATAGCAGGGGCAAAATGCCGGGGCAGATATCAGGCTTATTCGCCGGCTTAACCTTGGATTTCCTGAGCGCTGCACCGCTTGGCTTTTTTGCCTTTGTTTTCACCCTGATCGGGTTTCTTGCAGGCTCGACAAAGGGCAAGGTGTACGTGGATCCTATTTTTACCCCATTGTTAATGATCGCTGCCGGTTTGTTGATCAAAGGGCTAGTGGTATTTATTCTCAGCGGCATCTTTCTCTACCCGGAAGTTCGAACGGAGGTTTTTGGTAGCCGTTTTCTAATACAGTTCGCCTATACCATGGTTTTGGGCCCCCTTTTCTTCGCTTTGTTTTCTTTTCTTGATAAACTGTTCCCAAGGAAACGCCGCGGAGGATATCAGGATTAGGAAATGACCGGATCAAATAATTCAGGATTAAGCAGAGAAAGCATCATATTTTTGTCCGTATTTATGATCGCGGTGTTTACCGTATACATCGTCAGGCTTTTTTCCCTGCAGATTGTCGACAATTACATTTATCGGGAACAAGCTGATGAAGTATCCCGCCGATCGGAGATTATTCCCACCCGGCGCGGGGAGATATACGACAGAAATTTCGATCAGCCACTTGTCACAAATATTGATACCTTTGCCGTTATGCTCGATCTCTCGGCAGTTCCGGCGGATGGGCTTCAGGACCTTATAGAACGCCTCTCCGAAACCCTTGGCACGGAATCAGAGTATTTGTGGTCGAGAATACCAGTGCGACGGAACCAGAGCTTTGCTGATTATGAGATATGGAGCGGGGCAAGCTATCAGCAGATCGCTTCCATTGCCCAGGAAATCGACGATTACCCTGGCGTGAGATGGGAACCCCGGGCAACCCGGTTTTACACCAACGGAGCGCTGCTTTCTCATGTCCTGGGCTATACTGGAGAGATAACTTCAGAAGAGCTGCAGATTCTTTACAATCAAGGCTATGCAGGAGCCCGGGACATTGGGAAAAGCGGTGTCGAACGGCAATACGACACCATCCTCCGCGGTGAGGATGGATTGCGTTTTGGCAGGGTCGACGCCAGAGGTCGACGGATTTATGACCTGGAGGACTCCCCGCCGACCCTTGGTCAAAGTATTGTGCTTACCATCGACCGTCATATTCAGAAGCTTGTGGAAGAGTCACTCGGTCCTCGCAACGGCGCAGCCCTTGTTCTCGATCCATCCAATGGAGAAATAGTTGCCATGGCGAGCTACCCAGATTACGATCCGAATTTGTTTTATTCTCCCGAAGCGGTTCCGCGGGTCGAACAACTTAACAGCGACCCCAGAGCGCCCCTCTTAAATCGGGTAATACAGGCCTCTGGCAGCCCTGCTTCAACGTTTAAGACTCTCCTGACTGCAGCAGTACTTCAGGAAGGGGTCATCGACCCCAATGAAGAAATCTTTTGTCCCGGTTATGTACAGGTGGGAGATAGAATCTTCCGATGTCATAACCTTGATGGGCATGGAAATCTTGATCTATACGGCGCCATGGCCGAATCCTGCAATGTCTATTTTTACACTGTGGGAAGGGAATACCTGGGGGTTCAAGCCATTGTGGACTACTCCCTGAATTTTGGATTTGGCGATATTTCGGGTATCGATCTACCGGGAGAGGTGAGGGGACTCTTGCCTGATCCCGAGTGGAAGGAGCGGAACGTCGGGGTACCCTGGGTCGGCGGAGACACGGTGAATATGTCCATTGGACAGGGATACCTTGCTGTGACGCCCCTGCAGATGGCAAATATGGTGGCGGCAATCGTCAATGACGGCATTGTATATCAGCCGCATGTGCTGAAGGAGGTCCGGGATCAATCGACCCTCGAACTTATATCCAGGACCGAACCTCGGGTATTGAGGGATTTGGGGCTGAAGCCGGATGTATTCGAGGAAGTACGGGAAGCCATGCGGCAAGTCATAACCGACGGGACCGCCGAGGTCGTTATCACAACACCCTCCACCCGTGTCGCCGGAAAAACCGGGACCGGACAAAGCGGTGACGAGGAACGAAAACATTCCTGGTTTATCGCCTACGCGCCTCATGATCCGCTGCCCGGCGAAAATCAATACGTCGTAGTAATTTGGGTCGATGCGACGAATGAGTGGGAGTGGTGGGCGCCGAAGGCCGCGAACCTGATAATACATGGAATTGTAAATAACCTCAGCTTTGCGGAAACCGTGGAAGACCTGCAGCCCCTGTGGTATTTTTCCCGTTCACAACTTCGGGAGTATCTCGAGGAAATAAACGCGGAGAGCATAGAGCGATGAACAGTCCGGCACGAATCAACTTTGACTATCCGATTCTCATCTCCACAGTTTCACTCATTGTCATCGGAATTCTGTTTATCTTTTCCTCAGGCATAAATGCAGAAGGCATTCAAACAAGCAACGAATACCTCAGACAGCTCATTTTTGCTTCAATCGGAGTGGCGCTGCTAATTGGCGTATCGATGGTAAAATATGATTACTATCGCGAGTTCGCCGTCTATATTTATCTTGGATTTCTCGCCCTGATAGTCTTTACCCTGTTATTCGGATCGGTGATTAATGGTGCCAGAAGTTGGATCGGATTGGGACCCTTCGGCATTCAGCCTTCGGAGTTCATGAAATTGGCTGTTATTCTGGTTTTGGCGCATTACCTTGATAAGACCGATGGAAGGCAAATCCGCAGTCTTCGAAGCTTTCTTATTGCCTTGTTGATCATTGCCCTGCCGATGGGATTAATACTATTGCAGCCTGATTTGGGCACCGCAATGGTGTACCTGCCAATAGCCCTGTTCCTCCTTTTTGCGGCGGGAGCCAGACCCTTGTATCTCATGTTTGTAATTGGCGTTCTGCTTTTGACCATCTTCTTTACGGTTCTGCCTGAGTGGGAAATACTCATCTATCAGGGCGATATTGATTTTTTCGTGATCTTTAATGAACGCTTTTATATAATCCTTGTCTTGGTATCCCTGGCACTGAGTTTTACCATAGCCCTGGTCGGCTACCTCATCTTGAAGCAAGCGTATCTGTTTTATACCGCATATGCATTCTTTATGATAATTACCGCCTTTTTACTGGCCCTCGGTGCCCGTTGGTTTCTCAGGGATTTCCAGATGATGAGGCTCATCGTGTTTCTCGATCCCTATGTCGACCCTAGGGGTGCAGGCTGGAATGTAATCCAATCCCTCACCGCCGTAGGTTCCGGAGGTTTCAGTGGTATGGGGTACCTGCGGGGAACTCAAAGCCATTATCAATACCTGCCGGAACAGAGCACGGATTTTATTTTTTCTATTCTGTCCGAAGAATGGGGGTTCATCGGCGGAATTGCTATCGCCGCACTGTACCTCGTAATTATTATCAGAGGAATGCTAATCGCGAATCAGGCCAGGGATAAGTACGGAGCGTACCTGTCATTGGGCGTGGTCGCATTGTTATTTTTTCATTTCACCATTAACGTCGGCATGACCATCGGGCTTATGCCCATAACGGGGATTCCATTGCTCTTTCTCTCTTACGGAGGGTCAAGTCTTTGGACCGCCATGATTTCAGTGGGAGTCCTCATGTCTGTGAGCCATCACCGTTTTAAGTATTAGTGCGGTGCCCCGAAAACAGCTGATTTAAACCCGTTGATGAGGGGAGGGTGATATCGTTTTACTCGTCATCCTTGGCTTCAAGCCAAAAGCGCTCCATCTCATCGAGATGCTTTTCGGACATCTCAAGACCCTGACTTTCCATCTGTTCCTCAACATAGCTAAAACGTCGGTAAAATTTACTGTTTGTCCTGGAAAGGGCGTCATTGGGATGGATACCGGTTTTCCTGCTGAGATTTATACAGGAAAAAATCAAATCGCCGATTTCAGCTTCCAAATTTTCACTAAATTGCTCGTCGAGATTTCCGCCGAGTTCAAGACCTGACTCTTCAACTCTGATTATTACATCTTCAACTTCATCGAGTTCTTCCCGGATCTTTTCTATCACGCCCCGGTAATCCCGCCAGTCAAACCCGTTTTTTGCGGCCTTCTTTTGAAGTTTATAGGCCCTGTCGGTAACCGGAAGGTGTTTTGGCACCGAGTCGAGAACTGAGTTAGATTCACCTCGGCCCTCGTTTACCGCCTTAATCTTATCCCACTGAATAAGGACGTCTTCGGCGTTGTCAATTTCTACTTCTCCAAACACGTGGGGATGGCGCCTGATAAGCTTATCACCGAGCTTGTGAATCAGATCCTGCACGCTAAACTTATCATCCTGCTCCTCAATGTAGGAGATAAGCATGGTAACCAGCAGAACATCTCCGAGTTCTTCGCGAATGTGTGAAGGGTCGCCGGAATTGATGGCTTCTACCGCTTCATGAGATTCCTCGAGCAGGGCGTTCCGCAGCGTCAGCGCGGTTTGCTCAATATCCCAGGGACAGCCATTAGGACCCCGCAGGGATCGAATGATGTTATATAGATGAGAAAAGCTCTCACCGGTACTTCGGCTTTTCTCATCGTCCTTGTGAAGGTTCTTCATGGTTGGCTGCCTCCCAGCATTGTGATTATTGCCATTGTACGAAATTACCCGGCTGTTTGGAATACCTGTTTACCCAGGCAGGCAAGTGCGAGCAAAACAAGTAGACAGAATATATATTATACGAACAAAAATATAGCAGCCCATAGTAAATCCACATTGCCAAGGTCCTGTCTACTGAGATCTAACAATTAATCTCTCTCAGGCAGATGTCTGATAAAAAAATACCCGGACACAAACACAGCGGAGAAAACTAGCGTAGTTACCAACTGTATAAGAAATCTCACTGCTCGCGAAAAATCAGCCATCGGCAATAATGAAATTAGTATAAGACCAATAGAAGCCCCGACAATCGATATGGTAAAGACAAGGGTCTTCCGTGCAAGACCCTGATTGCTTTTAACAATCATCAAGGCAAGCACAGTTATGGTTACTGAGCTGAAAACTACAGTAAAAGCATTAATCATGTAAAACAGCAAATAATAACCCCTTATTGTGCACAGTCAGGCCCTTGAGCAGATTATGGCGATGTGAGTAAAAACACATTGGAAGGAGTCAAAAAACCCGGCTTGGAGTATTGGGCTCCTTCCCCAAATGAGCCCCTATACCCGAAGACGACTATTGAGAGCTCTAGATCATCACCTGAAGCAAAACTATCTGGAACATCGTCATCACCCGCCTGATACTCATCTATCAAGTACTCAAAGCCCCGGTCGGACCCCGCACCGAGATTGCGCTGCAAAACCCTGCTACCGATGAGACTGCCGCCAGCTCCGGTAAAATTGATTGTCATATCAGAAATAGTATCGAACTGAATCGATACGCCGAAACTTGCGCTGCTGCTTATGCCGTTCCCAAGCTGTGAATCGCTAAACAGCGTAGGAAAATCTGCAAAAGAGATGGTTGGAACACTCGCGCCGTCACCCTGAACAGAAATAGTCCGATAGCCGCGCCTAATCAAATCGCTGTGCGCCTGCTGCCCGTTTAGGTACGAACTGATCACCGGCTGTTCAACACTGTATGTTGCTCCGCTGTCGGACTGATTATAGATTTTGTACAGAACCAGCAGACCCTGTGTCTCTTCCAGACTGGTGGGCTCGACATTAACAAAAACTTCCACATCTGTTTTTGTCAGCGCGATGTTTGCCGGCGGAATGGAGAATTGCGGGATTCCGCATGCAGATAGCAATAATCCGCTGACAGCGATCACGAATACAGAAATTGCCGAGATGCCATGATTCTTAGCCACGTCAAACTGCCTTACTTAATCCAAGTACGGCTTCATGCCCACGAGAACGTCAAGGAGCTCGTAGATAACAACGGGCTTGTTTTTCCCCTTTACCCTGATATTGTCCAACTCCCGGGCTACAACTTTGTCCTTCACCAATCCGTAGGTGTACTCGCTGAGAATTATCTTGGAACCGGTTCCTACGTGCTTCTCGCCGTTCTCGATCCACTCCTGACCAAAGTACTGTTTATTAATTCCCTCCAGACGAGCTCCGAGATTGACGTTATCTCCCATCAGGGTATAGTTCATGCGGCCGCTGCTGCCCATGTTTCCGACGGTCATTATCCCGGAGTTTATTCCGATACCGATATCTATGCGCTTATCCATTGGCCACTGTTCGTTTAGCTCATTGAGCTTTTTCATCTGCATCAGAGCAGATTGACATGCGAGAATGGCGTGATTTTTCTGGGGAACCGGAGCTCCCCAGAAACACATGATCTCATCACCTACATATTTATCCAGTGTTCCCTTGTACTCCATAATAAGATCGGTCATCGCTGTCAAATATACGTTCAAATGGTTGACCAGCTCCTGAGGGGGCATTTTTTCAGAAAGTGTGGTAAAGCCTCGGATATCCGAGAAAAACACCGTCAGTTCTTTATCCACGCCTCCGAGTTCCGGAGCGGCGTCTGCATTCACGATCTCTTCGACAACCTCAGGACTGACGTATTGACCAAACATGCCCTGCACCCTTCGCTTTTCCCTCTCCTCTGTTAAACCCCGATAGATCACTACCGAGAGAAAGGTAAAGACAACTGCAAAGGCAGGATGAACCGTCGCAACTATGAGGCTGTTTTGGTTAAACATAACGTCAGCAAAAATGAATAAACCGCCGATGAGGATGAGGGTAATCGCTAGGGCGATGAAGTTATTTGTCCGTCCTGTGAGAAGCGCTGTTATGAGGAGCAGGCCCGCAGTCAGCAGCATCTGATAGATGACCGGAAAATCTATGAGAAAGTTTTCCATGAGGATGGTATTCAGGGAGTTCGCGAAAACTTCGATCCCGTACATATTACCCACGGTAGTGTTTTGCTCATCCAGGCCGGTGGCAAAAAAACCGGCCAGCAGCAGTTTGTTTTCCAACGCAAGGGTACTTGGCCAGGTATCGAAAATCGGTCCTGTTGCCCGTCGGGCGTATGCGGAGTACGGCCGGACCGGATAGGTTTGGGGACCGCTGGAATCTGCGCTGGAACGGTCTCCCATGAAATTTATTCGCATTTGCCCGTATTCATTAATCGGTATGCGTATTTCCGGCACATCCCTGAATTGGGCTTCCTCAAGAACGACATCGGGATTGTCGGGGTCCCGACGTTCAAAGGCAGTCTGAATTTGATAACCCTCAAGTGCCCGGGTATCCGGGTTGTATACCTGCGGATTTGGCAGGAGGATGTACTCGCCAAGGACAACCTCGATGTCGTCGAACTCAATGTTGAAGTACTCGGCGGCCATGCTGAGGACGACCGACGGCATAAAATGATCTTCATATACCGAAATTTCATACAGCACTGTTTCGGCTTCTCCGTCCTGATCCTCGTCAATCGGGATAGGCGGCGCGGTCCGGCGAACTGACTCCGCAAGTTCAACAACGGACGCATCGTCGAGCAGAAGCTGCCCTTCAGCATCAAAAACGGCTTCGGAATATACCTGGTCTCCCCTCTTGTCCACCCAGCTGATCCGGTGGAAATCTCCGCTATACTGTACATAATTCCTGTAATTGGCAACGAAATCTTCAAGTTCAAAAACGGCGATTTCCTTAGTAGACCTCAGAATCAGGTCCAGATTTCTGAGAATATTGTCCACATCCCGTCTTACCGTTGCAAAACCATAACTTGCTGCAGGACCAGCCACCGCGGGAAGCGGCGGGTCCATACCCTGATACAGCGAGGTGTTTATCCAATCGCCGGTGACATTTGATATGTAGCCTTTATTTTCGATAAGGAAATCATGCCTGGCGACGTATTCGTCCTCAAGGCCGATAGGATTGGGATCGGGGGTCAGTTTGGTTTCAATAAGAACCCTGCCGTTTTCTGCTATACTCTGTACCAGGAGCGCGTCGCTGACCGGATCTTCGCTTGAAGCCTCATTAAAAAGGATGTCGAGAAAAATAAGGGCTTCTCTTTCATTGGAGTTCTTTATGCGTCCGAGGGTATTCAGCAGTTCAGCGTGATGATAGCGGGGAAAAGGCCAGGGTCCGAAATCCGACAGTGTTCGATTCTCTATTCCGAGAATCAGGATGTCCGGATGTATGTTGAGGTCCCGCTCAACAATGGTAACGCCTCTTTGCAGTTGCTGCTGAGATCTTTGCAGGCGAATGGCGAAATGGGTGTCCAGTATTCTGAGCTGCAAGGTTCTGAAGAGAAAAAAGTCCGTGCCGATAACGGCAAACAGCAGAAAAACGATGAGCGCGATAACAAATGCAAAATTCTTCGTCGCGAAAAATTTTGATTTTGACAACTTTTTATTCCCCATTATGATCCTCTTTTTCCATGTGCGATGAAATGCCGGAACTCCGGATATCTTCAATAATTATACGGGTGAGCCTGATCTTTGTCCAATCCGCTCAGTCGGCTATAAAAAAACCGCCGGGAAATGGCCGGCGGTCGGATTTTGAACAGTATGACGAGAATTAGTCCTGGATTACGCCATCGACGGTTAAGGCGATGAGCCGGTTTTGGGCAAAATCAGACCAGCCGCTGGCAGAGTGTTCGGCTATCAGACTGCGGTATTGGTCCGCAGCGTTTTCGTACTCGCCCTTGGTTTCGAATAACCTTCCGATGGTAAATTTTACCCGGGGTTCCTCGGAATTGTCATACTCGCTGACCAGTGTTTGAAGGCTCGAAATAGCCCCGTCAATATCCCCTGCTGCTTCAAGCATCAGTCCGGCTTTCAACAGGCTCGTGGCCCCGAGATAGCCCCGGGCTTGCGAAGCCTGGGAAAAGTTATCCGCCGCAGATTGATATTCACCGATTTCCTCATATACCAGGCCAAGTAAAAATATCTTGCGAAAATGAGCGTATCCGTTGTTGCGAAAATCAAAGTCGGCGAAAGATGCAAGCATTTCGCCAGCCTCAGGGTTTTCAGGGTCAAGAGACTCCAGCCATTCGGCGAACGCTGTTTCGAGGTCGTAAAGCCGGGCTGCTTCCCGGTCTGACACGCTCCTGCCTACGCTTATTCCGACGACAACCGAAATTATCGCTGCGATGATCAGGAAAGTCAGAACCGCCAAGACAACCCTGTTGTTGCGCAAAAAAAGTTCAATTTTGTCCTGCAGGCTAGCAGGTTTGTTCGATAGCATTAGTCGCTACTCCTTTCTATTCCCAGCTCTTTTACCAGACGGGAAAGGTATGTTCGTTGTATATCGAGTTTTTCAGCAGCCAAGGTCTGGTTCCAGTCGTTTTCCAACAAGGTTGACCTGATCAGATGCTTTTTAAACAAATTAAGTGAATCTTTCAAACTTTTCCCCAGGAAAAGCTCTCCGGTAAAACTGTCTCCCGCAAGATGAAGATTCTCCGGGCGGATTACCCGCTCACTGCATAATACCACCGAGCGCTCAATGGCGTTTCGCAATTCCCGGATATTGCCCGGCCAGGCATAGCTAAGAAGCTGTTCGAAGGCTTCGTTGCTGAAACCGTCAATCTCCTTATTTACTTCAGCCTGAATGGTTTCGAGAAAATACTCGGCCAGAATAGGAATATCGTCCTTCCGCCGCCTCAGAGGGGGAATGTATAGCGGGATGACATTTAAGCGGTAGTAGAGATCTTCACGAAAACTGCCTTCCTGCACCGCCTTTTCCAGCTCAACATTCGTAGCCGCCACAATGCGGACGTCGGCGGTCTTAATCTGGTTGGAACCTAATGCCTCATATTTGCCGCTTTCGAGAACTCTGAGCAGTTTCGCCTGAACAGCCGGAGAAATTTCTGCTATTTCATCGAGAAAGAGCGTTCCTCCCCTGGCGGCTTCAATTTTTCCCGGTCGATCGGCTATTGCGTCGGTAAATGCGCCTCGGATATGTCCGAAAAGTTCGCTCTCCAACAATTGATCGGGAATAGACGGGCAGTTGATTCTTACCAAGGGCCCGCTGCGTCTCGGGGATTGAAGGTGTATTTGCTCCGCTGCCAATTCCTTGCCGACACCGCTTTCACCGTGAATGAGTACCGATGCCTCGCTTACAGCGATTTTTGCGATCATGTCCATAACCTGTTGCATGGCCTTTGATCTGAAAATCATGGTTTTATACGCATCGCCTCGATTGCGGTTTTGCCCCTCGAGTTCCTTGATGCGCATTCTGTCCCGGGAGCGAGCCTGGGAGTTGATTATCGCCAAGGCGGCTTGATTCGCAAAAATTTCCAGCCATTGACGGTCTTCTTCTGAAAAATGCTTTCCCTCGACGTTGTTAATAATTTCTATGACGCCGATGCAGTGATTCCATACCCTCATGGGTACCGCGAGAATGCTTTTTGTTTTGTATCCGATCTGCTTTGAAATGTTGGGATAAAAACGGCTGTCCTCATCAACGTCATTGACAATAAGGCTTCGGTTATTTTGAGATACCCAACCGGCGATACCCTCCCCCGGTTTTAGGGTGAAATCCATGACTTCAGAACCCTTGGGGCCAAGGGCAACCTCGAAATGAAGACTTCCATCCTGCTCATTAGACAGCAGGATGGAAGATGATTCGCCGGCGGTAAGCTTCATGGCGGATTCGAGTATCCGCTCCAATTGCTCCCGCGGATCAGAATAGTCTGCATTAATGCTCGAATTGATTTCAATCAGCTTCTGTACTTTCTGAGAGGAATCGTTTTTATCGAGCATCACAGTTCTCCGGGAAACTTACTCGTCGTCCTGCTTCATAAAATCGGCAAGCGTTGCGGAAGCTTCTTCGGTATCATTGTTGGCAATGTACTTTTCTATTTCCTGACGTTCCTGAGCCCTGGTCATTTCACGAATGCTCAGCGACAGTTTTTGTCTTCCAGCATTGAGCTCGATAATGGCAGCGGTTACGCTCTGACCGGGCTTATATTTTGTAATCTCTTCATCGAGATTGATTTCCCGGGCATTGCCCAAGTGAACCTTAGGAATAAGCCCTTCGATTCCGCCCTCAACCCGCACGAACACGCCGAAATCCGTTACATTGGTCACTTCGCCCTCGATGATTGAGCCTTCGGAATGGGATTCTTTCAAATCTCTCCAGGGATCTTTTTCGAGCTGCTTGATTCCCAGACGGATGTTGTGATTTTCCGCACTGCTTTCGATAATAACAACATCGACACTTTCGCCTTCAGTGAGCACCGCCCCGGGGTTCTTATACTTCTTCGTCCAGGACAGGTCGTCCACATGAAGGAAGCCGTCAATACCTTCTTCCAATTCGAGGAATGCTCCGGTGGCGGTGATTTTCTTAACAACGCAATTCAGCTTGGTGCCTTCGGGATAGTTCTTTTCAATTTCATCCCAGGGATTGGGCATTACCTGCTTGACACCTAGTGAAACCTTGCGGGCGTCAAGGTCGAAGCCGAGAATCTTTGCCTCGACGGAATCGCCGATATTAATGATTTCCTTCGGATGCTTAATGCGCTTTGTCCATGATAGCTCAGAAATATGGGCCAGACCTTCGATGCCCTCTTCGAGCTCGATAAACGCGCCAAAATCCGTGAGCTTGGTTACCTTGCCCTTGATGACATCGTGAAGCTGGAACCTCTCGGTGAAGCTGTCCCAGGGATTCTCTGTCATATCTTTTAGGCTGAGGTTGATTTTTTTATTCTCTTCGTCAAGACGGGTAACTTTAAGCTGAAGAATTTCGCCTTTTTTAACGTGATCCTTGGGACGGGCTACGTGACCCCAACTCATGTCATTTATATGGAGAAGACCGTCGAACCCCCCGAGGTCGACAAAGGCACCGAACGATGTAAACGACTTTACACTGCCTTCAACAACATCGCCTTCGTGGGTATTCTTGAAGAATTCGTTCCGCTTTTCGTCGACCACCTCCTCGAGCCATCGGCGGCGTGAAAGGATGATATTCACGCGATTGTCGCTGTAAAGCCGCTCGATGTAGAAATGGGTCTTCATTCCGACATATTTTTCAGGTTCTTCGACGCGAAACAGGTCGATTTTGGAAATCGGATTAAATCCGCGGTTTCCGCCACCCAGATCGATTTCAAATCCGCCCTTAACTACCCGGGCGATCTTTCCTTCTACGGGCTGCTCGTCCTGATGGGCCGTCTTGATGGTCTTCCAAACGACCTTTTCATCGGCTTTCCGCTTCGATACAACGACTTCGCCGTTGCGTCCTTCTTTGTTTACCAGTACGACCTGGACGGTATCGCCGATTTCCGGAGTCTCATCAAACTCGGTGAGGTTGATTTTGCCCTCGGACTTGTATCCGACATCAATAAAAACCTGCTCGGTGGTAATTGCAACCACCGCACCTTCGACGAGCTGACCGACCTCCAGCTCATCCAGGGACTTTAGGTATTCCTCTTGCAGCTCCTCTTGGAGGAAATTTCCCGTTTTTGAGCTCTGCTGTTCATTTTCTGCCATAACTACCTGTATACTCCTGATGGTTATTTGTGTTCTCGAATAGATTCCACTACAATCTCACAAACTTGTTCAATCGTCAAGTCGGATGTGTCCAAATAGACCGCCTGCTCATGAACTTTGAGGGCACCGATTTTTTTTTCTCTGTCTATTTTATCGCGACGCGTAATACTTTTTTTGATTTCCGACAGGCTCATTTCACTGGTTCCCTGTGCATGCCGGCGGCCCGCCCGGGCTTCCACACTTGCGTCGAGGTAAAATTTCACTTCGGCATCGGGAAACACCACGGTGCTCATGTCCCGGCCTTCCACGATTATGTCTTCCCTTTTGCTGATATCGACAATTAAAGCATTTACTTTTTCCCTGATTTCCGGGATTCCGGAGACCTGGGCGACAAATGCATCGGTGATATCGCTTCGAAGCAGACCGGCATCTATGGCCTCTGTGCCGATGTAAACCGTATCACCCATCAATGCTAGCTCGAGGGTGGCGACCTTTTCGACGATTTCACCGGGTTTGCTTTTGAGCGCTCCTTCGAGTTCTTCGCCGAAGTCCGCGTACAGGGCATAGGTGATTCCCCGATATAAGCTGCCTGAATTTACATAATGGAGTCCGGTTGTCCGAGCTACCCGTTGGGCGACGCTGCTTTTACCGGTTCCGGCCGGACCGTCTATGGTGACCGTCATGATCGCCCTCCCCTGTTCTGCTTCTTTCCTCCGCCCGGTCTTCGGCGCTTAGCCGGAAATTTTGACGACCGATCCCGTGCCTGTTCGAGCATTTCATGAATTTCATCCTTGGAGAGTTCGCGAAATTTGCCGGGCTTTAGATTCCCGAGGGATACCGGTCCGTACTGGATGCGATGCAGATGCTTTATCTCAATTCGGTAGCGGGCGAACACGTTTCGGATTTCGCGATTTTTTCCCTCAACCAGCGATAGAATGACGCTGCGACGGGATTCAAAACGGAATGCCTTGAGCCGGTAAAGCTCTCCCTTTATTCGGACTCCCGACTGCCAATCTTCGAGCATATTCCGGGGGATATCTTCCTTGGACTCCACCAGATACTGCTTAACTATTCCGGAGCCCGGATGGGAGAGGATGTTCGTAAAATCACCGTCGTTTGTCAGTATGATAAGGCCGCTGGTCATATAATCCAGTCTGCCGACGGTAAACAGCCGCACGGGAAACGAATCGCCGACAATATCGTAGACCGAGACCCTTTCTTCAGGATCATCAGCGCTGCAAATAACCTTGGTCGGTTTATTGAGCATGAGGTAAACCATCTCTTCTTCCAAACCAATTTGCTTGCCGTCGAGCCTGACATTGTCCTGTGTTTCAACCCGCGCGCCCGGTTCAAGCACAGTCTTTCCGTTAACCGTCACCCTGCCCTGCTTGATAATTTCCGCGGCCGAACGTCTGCTTGCCGCGCCGCTGCGCGACAGAAAAACCTGAAGTCGCAATTCTTCACCCATCAGAGTTCGTCCTTTCGCAGTTCGAACCGCGCTTGTTCTACTTCATCCAGCCTGGGCAAATCGGCGATGCTGGACAGTCCAAAGGTCTTGAGGAAATTTCTGGTTGTTCCGTATTGAGTCGGTCTGCCCGGAGCGTCCTTTTTCCCGACCTCCGAAACAAGCTCCCGTTCAGTCAAGGTTCGTATCATTGAGTCGGAAGAAACTCCACGAATGGATTCGATCTCGCCCCGGGTGATCGGCTGACTGTACGCGATGATGCTCAGGGTTTCCATTGCAGCCTTCGATAATCGCTTGCTGTTATGCTTGCCGTAGCGGTCTTTCAAGTGATTCCATAGGGTCTGTTTGGGGGTAAGCTGATACGAATCACCAAGCCTCATGAGTTCCAGGCCACGGGTTTCTTCCAGATACAGCTCTTCAAGCTGGGAAAGCACCTGTTCGACGGCCGCCCGGGAAAGTCCGGAGATCTTCGCCAGACTGTTCACGTGCATCGGTTCAGGTTCTAAAAATAATATCGCTTCAATAAGCGCTGTTTCAGTTTTCAAAAGCATCCTCCCGGCCCTCCTCCGGTTTGCCAACGGTCAGATCATCCGCCCCGTCCTGGCTCTCTGCATTGACGTTGTTCGGATCAATAGTGTCCCCGCCGGAGGGGTGACGGCGAATCATGATATCTCCGAACATGGCATTCTGGAATACCTTGATCACTTTGAACTTGACAGATTCCAGTATCGCCAGAAATGCACAAATAATGTCCATGATGGAATCCGGACGGATAATAATATCGGTGAAGGGAAACTCTTCCCTATCCTGAAGCAGTTCGCGGATAAGGGTGAGTTTTTCATTTACGCTGACCTCTTCATACAAATCGATGATCCGCTCCGGCGTTAAGCCCTTCATAAGCTTCGAGAAGGTCGTCAGCAGATCCCAGACCTCCATTTCCTGCCACATGGGTTCGGCGTTGTCAAAGGGGAGGTTGCGCTGAGCCTTTTCGCGTTCGATTATCCACTGGTTTTCCGATTCTTTCTGACTCATCAACTCGCTGAGTTTTTTATACTTTTGATACTCAATGAGCCTATCGACAAGTTCCTGACGAGGATCCTCGAGCTCATCTTCAAGATCGATTTCTACCGGAAGCAACATGCGGGACTTGATGTACAGCAACGTCGATGCCATCAGGTAAAACTCCGATATGTCCTCAAGGTCCCTATTCGCGCTGCTGCGCATAAACTCGAGAAATTGAGCGGTTATATGGGCTATGGGAATATCATAGATATTCACTTCGTTTTTCTTGATGAGAAATAAAAGAAGGTCGAGGGGGCCTTCAAAATCATTGAGCTGATAATCCTTTTTTTGATCGGATGGCAAATTCAGTCCCTCAAGGCGGAAGTGACGCTATTATAGTTATCACTTTCATAGAGGTAAATACCCTGGGTTGAATCGTCTTTGAGCAGTTTTTCGTATTCGATCAGTGGCGTTTGGTCAACGGGATTACGGAGTTCCGGGTCTATATCGAGAAGCGGAACCAGGACGAAGCGCCGCTTTTGAAACTCTGGATGGGGTAGCGTGAGCTTCGGGGTTTGGAAGATTGTGCTCCCGTAAAAAATGATGTCGAGATCGAGGCTGCGTGGTCCCTTGGGGGATTCATGCAATCGCCGGCGGCCATGATCCGCCTCTATCTTATGGAGAAGATCCAACAGCTGTTCCGGACGGGAAAACGGGGTGGAGTCTATGCTGATAGCTGCATTATAAAAGTTGGGCTGACGGCGTACTATTTGAGGCGTGGTACGGTACAGACGGCTTATTCCGGTGATTCTGCAGCGAGCGTTAATATCCCGCATTGCGCTGAGTAGGATGTCCAGGCTGTTTCCCGTATTACTTCCAAGACTAATGTACGCCGTGTTCATGAACTAAATTAGGAAAAATAAGAGCTTTCGCTTTAAAATAGCCCGTCTGTATCAGACTCTTTTTCCGGGGCCTTGACCTTTTTGCCTTTTGCCTCATCTTCCTCTGTGTTCTTGCTTTCCGGCGATTTCTTTTTATCAGCGTCCTCGTCGCCGATGAGAATTTCATTGGGGAACATTTGGGCTCTGAGCTTTGTGTCTATTTCCTTGTACAGCTCGGGATTGGCCTCGAGATATTCCTTGGCATTGTCTTTTCCCTGACCGATGCGCTCATCTCCGTAGGAGTACCAGCTGCCGCTTTTATTTATGTATCCGTATTTTACCGCCGCATCCAGGAGCGAACCGGTCGCCGAAACTCCCTTCCCAAAAATAATGTCCATCTCGACGCGCTTAAATGGGGGGGCGACCTTGTTTTTTACGACTTTCACTCGGACAGTATTTCCGACGGCATTATCGGTCCCCTTTGATATGGTTTCGACTTTTCTCACTTCCAGGCGCACCGAAGCGTAAAACTTAAGGGCGTTACCACCAGTCGTGGTTTCGGGATTTCCGAACATAACGCCGATTTTCATGCGGATCTGGTTGATAAAAAAGAGACATGATCCGGATTTCGAAATAGTACCGGTGAGTTTTCTCAAGGCCTGGCTCATAAGCCTGGCCTGTAAACCCACATGGCTGTCGCCCATATCTCCGTTGATTTCCGCCTGGGGGGTTAAGGCAGCTACCGAGTCAACGACGATGATGTCCATACTTCCGGAGCGCACCAGAGTTTCGGCTATTTCCAGGGCCTGCTCACCGTTGTCCGGCTGGCTGACCCATAGCTCATCGATGTTTACCCCGAGGTTTTTCGCATAGACCGGATCCAATGCATGCTCTGCATCGATAAAGGCAGCAATGCCGCCCCTTCGCTGGGCTTCGGCAATTGCGTGCAAAGCCAGGGTGGTCTTACCCGAAGATTCCGGACCGTAGATCTCAATAATTCTTCCTTTTGGATAGCCCCCCAAACCGAGGGCTTCGTCCAGAATTATGGATCCGCTGGGTATGCACTCTATTTCCATATTTCGGACCCCGCTGCCCAGTTTCATCAGCGAGCCCTTGCCATACTGCTGTTCTATTTGCAACCGGGCGGCTTCAAGGGCTTTTTGCTTATCTGCTTCCGACGCGGGGCTTGCGGTTTCTTTATTGACGGTGCTGCGTTTTGCCATTGTTCCTCCGGTAGTACTACGTTGCGAATAATGATTTTGCTTTAGTTGGTAGAGTATAATTTTACGCAAAGGACAGGTCAAGCTGGGTTTTCCGCTGGAAGATAATCCTAAAGCCGAATATGATAAGGACTATGAGATACAGCAACGGCCTGATCTTAGCATCTACCCGATCCATGGAGGATTACCGCGACAGGGTAGCGTATCATTTGCGTACCTTTCCGGAGTACTATGCGAACCATCGGCATGAGGAAGACTACTCAAATATTTCCAGGAACCTCATCGTTCAAACCTTCGCAGACGGCGAAATGGAAGTCGAAGCGCCGTTCTCGGTCCGCAACCGGGATGTATTTCTCATCGGCGGGTCGGGACGGAACGCTGCGGGTATAAGTCAGGACGAGTGTAAAATCGAGTTGTATCATGCCATCGACTGCATCAAGCGTGGTTCTCCCAAACGCCTTACGCTCATAGAACCCTATTTATCGCCCTCCAGATCAGACCGCACAACTCGCCGCAATTCCGTCGGTTTTTGGATTCATACCAAAATTCTCTCAAGCCTCGGCGCTGACAGTCTGCTCACATATCAGATGCATTCGGATAAGTCGAAGACCGCAATTGACCCCCTCATTTGTCAGATGGAGGATTTGCCGGCAATACCGATGATGATGGAGTATATAACCAGGGAAATCATTTGTACCGGAGAAAGCTGGGAATCCGTCAAACGCGAGTGGGTATTCTGCTCAGTTGACGCCGGGGGAGAGAGTATGGCGAGACGGTACTCCAGGGCTTTTGGGGTCCCGCTGATAATTGCTCATAAGCAACGGGACTACCGCTCGGCAAATACCGTGAAGCAAATCAATATCCTGTCCGACACCAATCTTGCGGGTAAAACGGTTTGGATAGTAGATGATATGATAGACACCGGGGGATCGGTGGTTGCCCTGGTTAATGAGCTGAACCGGCGGGATGTGGGCAGGGTAAATATGGCGGCCATACATCCGGTGCTTTCAGGACCGGCGGTACAACGGCTGCGGGAGCTTCATGACCGGGGATTGCTATCTGAGCTGCTTTTTCTGGATACGGTGAGTCTCACCGATGAAATTCTCAGTGAGCTGCCATTTATCCATGTGGTGACATCGAGCAAGCAAACCGCTGAAATCATTATGAGCGTTCACGAAAATCTCTCGCTCTCGCCGTTTTTTGCCGATTTTTCCGTCGAAGAGTACTTAAAAAATCCCCCCATCGACTAGGGAGTGGCCGCTGCCTCCGTCCGCCAACGCTTTAGAATTCTTTACGCGAATCGATGAGCAGGGTGACCGGACCGTCATTTATCAATGTGACCTTCATCATTTCCTGAAACTCTCCAAATGAGACCCGGGGATACCGGTTACTGAACTCCCTCGCAAGGTCCTGGAAAATAACCCGGGCTTCGTCCGGGCTGGCCGCGCGATTGTAACTGGGCCTGCGGCCCTTGCGGGTGTCACCGTAGAGTGTAAACTGGCTCACTACCAACGCGGAAAAACCAGATTCCACGAGGCTATGATTCATGACGCCATCGTCATCGGGGAAAATCCTGAGATTAAGCGTCTTTGAAACGATGTACTCTATGTCACGCGTGCTGTCATCGGCTGCAATGCCCACCAGTATTAAGGAGCCCTTTCCGATCTCCGACACCTTCCGGGAATCAATACTTACCGAAGCGGCGTAAACCCGCTGAACCACAGCGCGCATTACTCACTGCTCCGAATTCTTCTCATTGAGCTGCCCTGTATACGGATTTCATCATCACGGGTAGAGATGCGCCCGATGAGCTCAACGGATTCGCCGCCGGCAAGGCTGACGGGAAAATCAATGCTGACCGGCACCCGGCCTTCGACTACCCTGCCGCTTTCGAATCCTACCAACAAATCAAAAGAGATGAGATCGTCCTGGATAATGACATTGGCCACCCTCCCCCGCCATCGTATGTACACCCCGTGATGAAGGGCCGGATCCTCCTCCACTTCCGAGTATTCGAACCCATCGGCAAAATTGGTGAAGTCCGGTGCCGATAGCTGATTTAACAGCAGGGCAATTCTGTCTTTTACTTCCAACGGGGCGTTGGACATCAGAATGCGATTACCGCGATATCGAACCAAATTATCCCGATACTGACGGAAATACCGTTCTATTTGCTGCATTTCCCGTTCAAGTTCCTGATCGCTGAGGATTATTGTTGCGAACCGTGAATAATCACCCTGGCTATAGTCCTCCACGCTAAAGCTGAGAAGCTCCTGCCCCTGGCGGTATTCCCCGGGATCGAGGATTTCACGGAGGATAAGGACAGCGCCAAGCGAGAGAATTGAGGTAATGACGATTACCGCAGCGAATCGTTTGATGATCCGGGATATCAACCGCGGATGAGGAGGAAGAATAGCGGCGTACTTCTTGTCTTCAATTATTTCCAGCCAATCCTCTTCAGCGAGAAGCTTAGCCATATTCAACGCTTTTTTTGCCCGTTTATTTTCCGGGTCGACATCCAGCACCTCGAGCCAAAGCCGCAGGGCTTCAGTGGTTTTACGTCTACGGAGCATTACGAGGGCGAGGCCCAGCATTGCTTCGATATCCTGATTATCCAGGTCTTTTGCACGCTGGAAATAGCTGTACGCGCCGCCGAAGTCGCCGGTATACAGGCAGGAAAAACCGAGCAGTTTATGAAATCTGGGTTCCTTTCTGTAGAGAAATATCTGCGGGCTGAGAAGCGAGATTACCTGGGAGTACTTTTTTGCTGCGAACAGGATCCCGGCTTCCTGCACATCGCTTTTCCGCTTCGGCTTCATCTAAGTGCCCGCTAGTCCGGAATGTTGTTCTGAACAGTCTCCAATATGCTTTCTAGAGCCTGTACCTCAGAGCGGCTGAGTGTTGACCGGGACCTGAGAAGCGCATCTATCTGATCGATCAGCGCGTTGAGCGTGTCGATTTCCTGCAGATACGGAGCAATGATTCGGATTTCATCGGGGGATAGGCCGCTGCTGGCTTCCGGTTCATCTTCTTCAATAGTATCTTCGACTATTGCTATTTCGACTGCTCTTTGGGCTTCTCCGTCAATTACCCGTGCTGTTCCATTGGCCAATGCGAGCTGCACCGACGGGATTTCCGAGGGGTCATCGATAAAACTTACATAGAGACGATAGCGGATTTCATCCTGGGGCCCCAAAACTTCGGGGCCATAATACATTGCTAAGGCGCTGTCATTAATACTGAAGGGCAGAAGATTGAAGTTTCTGTTTTCCTGAGTTTCATAATCCCAGCTGGCCTCGCTTAATCGTTTCCAGTTCGCGCTGAGGGCCGTACGGGGTGCTGTGGCACCGGAGCCCGCCAGGGTCAGCAGCAGCCCGTAATCGCCATTATAGCTGAGAATCCAGGATTCGCTGCTGTTTGGTGAAAACTGGTACTCCCGGGTAATCGACGGATTGCGGGAGGTGGAGAAATGTCCCGGTCTTTGCTCCCCCAATGTAGTATCGAGTATCATGCGCAGTTCCGCCTGCGCCTGAGGCGTATCAATATTAACCAGGCTAAGATCGACGGCAATTCCGGCTATGCTGCCGTTGGGCCCTTCGATGAAGGAAAAGCGCTGCTGATGTCGAAGGTTTTCAATTGAGTATTGGGTTATGATTGAATCCTGAAATTCCTGAACGCTGACTACGAAGTCCTTATCGTCGGTGAATCTGATTACTGCATCGCCGTAACGCATCGAAACCGAACTGGTTCGGGGATTTTCGGTAAAGAACAACGGCAAGCGCCGGCCATCCCGCTGGTATTCTACGGCGAAATGTCCGCTCTGATCTCCGATTGTGAGGATGTAGTTATCAACTTCAATTTCAATTGCACCGGCTGTGCCGATGCTTACGAGCAGACTGATGCTAAAAACCAGAAATGTCCTGCAATAACCTAATCTCATATAATCAGTTGCCCTGTCCGTTTTGAAAGTCCTGTACCAGGACTTCAAGTTCTGAAATCAGCCCTTCCTTTAATGCCAGGCTGCGCTCCTTCAAACGCAATAATTCTAAACGCAGGGCAAAGTCAGGATCGCTGGAGGCTACAACGACGCGTTGCGGCGAACCGCCGGCGGAAGCCGATTGGCTTCGGTTCTCCAGATTTCTGATCTGATTTTCCATACGACGTATGGTGTTGCTGTATTCATCGATTTGCTGCTCAAGGCTATCATTGAGCGCTTCGAGGTCCTGAACCTGGGACAGCAAGCCGTCAATCTCTTCCCTGAACGCACCGTCGGATAAATTCGCCAGCCGATTCTGATAGGAATCTATGGCTTCCTGATATTCCCGTTCTTTTTGCCTGAATTCCTCAATGGTCTTGATGGATTCTTCCTGAGTCCATTGCAGGAGTCTCAGCAACTCCCGCTCCCGTCGGCTCATGCCGATTACGGCAATCCGGTACCTGCTCGCCTCGACCCGGAAACTTGTGGGGAATTCTTCAATTACCGCGTTGAACATTTTCTCCGCATCCTCAAGCTGTCCGAGATTGAACAGGGCTTCTCCTGTCCAGTAATAGGCGTTCGCCACAAACGGGCTGTTGGGATACTCCTCAATGAAATTCCCAAAAGACTGAATTGAGGATTCCCAGTCAGCGCTCAAGAACAGTATGCGCCCTCTCAGGTACAGCCCCTCTGGGTAGTTTTTGTTGTCGGGAAAATTGGCGAGGAAGAACTCGAGATTTCGCTCGGCATCGCTTACGCGGTCCTGGGCAATCAACACCTTGGCAATCCAGAAATATGCATCTGCCCTAAATGAGGCAAATTGGGGATCGAGCAGCAGTTGCCTGAACTCCGAAAGGGAGCGGTTGTATCGCCCCGCCTGATACTCCTCAATTGCCGAGGAAAACACCGCTTCGCCGCTTTGCGCCCAGACGGACCCGAGTATGCCGATCATCACTATAAGTATTCCAAGTCGTTTAAACACTGCTTATACCCTCTATTATAAAATCGGCATTTCTCTCTATTTATATTATACAATTTTCTGGCCGCGCATGGCCGATACAAATCCGGATTTGTCCCGCGCAGAGAAAAAAGCGCTTCCGCTTACCATAGCGTCTGCCCCTGCCTGACGAACCGCTGCGGAGGTCTCCAAATTCACTCCTCCATCCACATTAATCACAAAGTCATAGCCGTTCTCTTCTCGGAGTCGCATGAGTTCCCGTATTTTTTCTATGGCTTCCGGTATGATTTTTTGACCTCCGAATCCCGGGTTGACTGTCATAACCAATACCTGGTCAACATGAGCAAGAATTTCCGTGCAAAGACTGACGGGAGTTGAAGGGACAAGGGAAATCCCCGGCCGCGCGCCCAGATCCCTGATGCGCTGAACAAGCCGATGGGCGTGAACCACTGCCTCGATATGAAACACCAGGTAGTCGGCCCCGGCGGAAATAAAGTTCTCAGCGAGCAGCTCCGGTTTCTCAATCATCAGATGCACATCAAAGGGAAGTCTTGTCAGAGGACGGAGATCCGAAACCATTTTTGGACCAAAGGTGAGGTTCGGTACGAAGTGACCATCCATCACGTCCAAATGCACCCAATCTGCACCTGAATCTTCAATTTCCTTCAGAGCGCTTTTTAGGTCGCTGAAGTCGGCGGATAGAATGGACGGGGCGATGCGGACGGCAGGATAGCTCATATACTATATTTACCAAAAATACTAATTACTGCATAGTAAGGTTACGGCATGTTACGCAAACGACGGGAGTTCCACACAGATATCGAACAGCTCATCTCCGAATCGGCTTCATATATCGCTGAGGGTCGGCTGAAAGACGCGTATGAGTGTCTGGACAGAGCCCTCGGCCTCGATTTCGATCATCATGCAGTGCTTGCGGGGTTAAAATATATCAATTTTTGGCAGAGCAGAATTCAGTCGGCGATAAACCGGGTTGAACGGATGGATCAGGCTGAGGCTTTGCTTCATCACTGGAAGGAATTTACGGGTTTTATGCAGGGATTCCCGGTGAGCGATATGCTGGTGCAGAGCTTCCGAAGTTTGATTTTCAGCAGAGTTCATGAGCTCTTTTCCGGTCTCGAACATGGAGAAAGTGATCCGGATATCCTTTTGTGGCTGGGCATTGCAAGCAAGGGAATGGGGAACTACGAGCAGGCCCAAAAATACCTTGAAGATGCCATGCGTCTGGGGCAGCCCCGAGCCCGGTTGCTCGCCGAATTAGCCGATATATTCGCGCTCATCGGCGAGGAGCAAAAAGCTCGGGTAATGTTTCGGGAGGCCTTTTTTCAGAACCCTCAGGATGTGGATATTGAGGGGTTCGAGGCGGAGCTTTTTGTCCGGCTTTGTGATGAAGTATGGGCTCTGGGAATGAGCTCTGATGAAAGCCGGGAGTGGATACCGGTTTATGGGACCCTCTGGGGAGTCCTCACCATAAAACGGGAACTGAGGGCTTTGGAATACGGGAAGCTCCGGCAGAAAATTTTTTCTCTCGAGCAGGAAGTAAAAGACGAGGAGCGCAGACCCGTACTGCTTCCCCGGCTTCTAAACCAGTATTTTTGGCTTATTGATCACCTGGTGATGAATCGGGAGGATCAGCGAAAAATTGACGAAATCCTGCTGAAAATCCGCAGCCTCTCTCCTGAAGTTTACAAGCGGTATACAAACTAATCACTGTCCGATATAATGAACAGCAATATCTCATGCGAAATTCACCATAAACGCACGATGTACAATGGTAACGCAATCACCTCATTGCTGGTTGTAATCAGGAGCTCATAGCCAATGTCTGAAAAGATTCTCAACAAAATTACTGAACAGCTTAACGAAGAAAAATGGACCCGGGCGGCCCTTTCCAATTACACGGTAAATAATTACGTGGAACTCGACAATTTGCTCGAAGAAGTTTTCGATGCTGATCTTGAAGATGAAGTCATGGAGCTCTGTGAAGAGCACCTCGGCCATTCAAAAAACAGCATTATTGCCCTGTACCTTTCGGGCATTATCAGCCTCAACCGTCAGTCCATCGACGATTCGAATTTACTGCTGCTTATAAATATCTTTACGGAAAATCACCGCTGGAACATCGTCAAACATCTCAGCAACCGTATTCTTGATTTTGGTGAAAACCGCCATGCCCTTCGCACTTTGGCAGACTGTTACGAGAACGAGGGCGCGGAAGAAAAACTGTATGAGACCTGGGAACGGCTTATCCGGGTCGATTACGAAGAGGCGGATATTGTTCGGAAATTGGCCGAGCATCACGAAGCCAATGGTCAGCAGGATTCGGCGGTCAGTCATTACAAAAAAGCCCTCTACCGCTACATCAACCGTAAGCTCTTTAACCAGCTGCATGAGATCTGGGGCCGGCTGATAGCCCTGGTACCCGAAGAGACGGAATTTTTCTACCACGCCGAAGGCCGGGTCGCCAAACTGCTCAATGAAGACCGGTCAGTACAGCTCCTTGAAGAGCTGTATCCCCACTTCCGCGAAAACAAGAAGTGGAACACGGCAATAGAAATCCTCAAGCGGATTCTCAGTTACGACGCAAAGAATCCCTGGGCCCGGAAGGAAATTACCGATTGTTTTCGGGAAAAACACAATGGGCATAGCCAGCTGGAGGAGTACATCAAGCTCTCCAACCTCGGCCAGAATTGGCGAAATGTACATGATGCCATTGAGGACTTCGAAAAGCACATTGCATTCGACTCGGGCAACTTTGTGTATCATCGCAGCTGGGGCGTCGGTCGAATCAAAGCCATCAAGGGCGATGACATAGTCATAAATTTCATGAAAAAACAGAATCACGTCATGTCGCTGAAGATGGCGGTGAGCAGCCTCAAGATCCTCGGAAAAGATCACATCTGGGTATATCGGATTACCAAAAAGAAAGAGGCGCTCAATAAAAAGGTAAAGAAGGATCCCCTGTGGGCTTTGAAGGTAATCATCAAGAGCTTTGACAACGCCGCAGACATGAAGAAGATTAAGGCCGAACTGGTCCCGGGAATACTCAGCGCAAGCGAGTGGACGAGCTGGAGTTCCAAGGCCCGGGACATGCTAAAAACCGACGAGTCATTCGGCAATTTGCCGGATAATCCCGATACCTATGTCGTTCGGGATCAGCCCATCAGCCTTGAAGAGAAGACCTATAACCGATTCAAGGCTGAGAAAAACTTCTTCGATCGGGTAAAAATACTCCAGGAATTTTTGGCATACGTCGAAGAGGAAGACGACACTTCGTCTATCGAAAGCGACCTGTTCCGCGATATGTTTGATTACTTCGTTTCCTACGTGCGAAACCCCGGAACGTATAATGAGTTCACCATCTCATCTCTACTGATAGTTCGGCAGATTATCGAGAGTTTTTCCTTTTTGAATCCCGGAGTAAATCTCGGTTTCAGGGATTATTTTGCTCATCTCGAATCCTTTGAAGAAACCTTCAAAAGCGTAGAAAACAATGAACTGCGAAAGACCTTTCTCAACTCAGTGCGAAAACAGATTAAAAACTGGCCCGATATCTTTATAACGATCCTTCCCTATCATCTGCAGAAAGAAGTTATCAGAGATCTGATTGCCGAAGGTTATCAGGATCTTGTGGTCGGGAAATTTCAGGAACTCTACGATTCCTACCGGGATAATCGGGAGCCATATATTTGGTTCGTGAGAAACTGTTGGGAGGACCAGTGGTTCTCCGAAACCGGTTTCCCCCGGGAAAAACTCCTGATTTCAATGGTTCACCTATTGGATCTCACCGCCAGGGACATCGATAACAAACGCGATGTGAGCCTGAACCGCAAACTCACCAAGCAGGTGCATAATTTTCTCATCAAGGATGAGGAAATCTTCAACTACATCGGCCAGAGTGATGAAGACGGCATCCATCGAATTTACTCTTTGCTCGAAGACGTGAAAGATCTTGATCCGGGCATAATGGCAACGATTCGAAAGGCAATCGCCGCCCGCTTCCCCCGCTTTGAGTTCTACGGCAAAAGCGGCGGTGTTCTGGAGACGGTTTCCCGTAGCGGCTTCTTTGCAATGATGAAAAGCTATGAGGACCGGCAAAAGGCGCTTAAAAATCTTCACGAAGTCGAAGTGCCCAAGAACTCCAAAGAAATCGCAGCTGCCCGGGAGTACGGTGACCTCAAGGAGAATGCCGAGTACAAGGCCGCAAAAGAACGGCAGGATATTCTCAATACGACGGCGAGAAAGTGGGAAGCAGATCTGCAAAGCGCTCAGGTAGTGAACCAGAAAGATGTTAAGGGAGACCGCGTTGCCTTCGGCACCGTGGTGACTCTGAAAAATACCGGAAACGGGAAAAACGAGACGTTTACCATCATGGGCCCATGGGAGTCGAATCCCGACAAGGGCGTCCTGAGTCATTTGTCCCCGTTTGCCGTGAAGCTATTGGGTGCAAAACCCGGCGACTCACTGAACTTCAGCATCAATCAGCGGGAATACAATTATAGCGTTGAGTCGGTTGAAGTTGCGGATTTTTCCGCCATTGAAGTCACGGCGGTAAGCGTGTAAGACGGGGTTACGCGTTGACGTAAAAAAGGGGCTGTCCACAATACTGTGACAGCCCCCTTTTTTTATCCTGATACTATGGCAAACCGCTTCAGGACCATTTATTCCGCTTCGCCGCGATGCGCCGCTCACCTGCTGATAGCTGCGCCTTCCTCAAACGAAGAGATTTCGGGGTCACTTCGAGTAGCTCATCGGCATCGAGATAGTTGAGGCACTGTTCGAGGGTAAGCGGCACCACCGGGGTGAGGACCACATTCTCGTCTCTTCCCGATGCCCTGACATTGGTCAGTTTCTTTTCCTTGGCGGGATTTACGTCGAGATCCCCCTCCCTGTTGTGCTCACCGATTATCATCCCTTCATAAATCCGGGTTTTGGGAACGATATGCAGCCTGCCCCGGGGTTCCAGATTGTACAGGGCGTAGGGAACCGCCTCGCCCGTCCTGTCCGATACCAGGCTTCCGTTGCGCCGGCCGGGGATATCTCCCCGGTATTCGAAGTACCCTTCGAGACTGGAGTTCATAATGCCCGTGCCCTTGGTGTCGGTCAGGAATTCATCGCGGTACCCGATAAGCGCCCGGCTCGGAGCGGAAAACTCAACCCTGACCCGACCGCTGCCGTGATTTGACATGTTAATCATCCGGCATTTCTTCCTCGAGAGTTTTTCGGTGACCGCACCGAGAAACTCTTCCTGGCAATCGATAAAAAGATGTTCAATGGGCTCGGTTTTCCGCCCCTTGTCATCAATGCGGAATATTACCTCGGGTCTTCCCACGCAAAACTCAAATCCTTCCCGTCGCATGGTTTCAATAAGGATTGCAAGCTGGAATTCACCCCGGCCTTTTACGATGAAGCCTTCCTTGTCCTCGGTTTCTTCTACCTGGAGGGAGACATTCCTCAAGGCTTCCTTATGAAGTCGTTCGCCGATCTTTGTCGGCTGGACGAGTTTGCCCTCTTGGCCAGAAAACGGACCGGTGTTTTTGAGAAAGCGCATGCTCACCGTCGGTTCATCGACGCTGATTCGCGGCAGGGCCAGGGGCTCGTCTTTGCGGCAAATGGTATCGCCGATGCGCACTTCCTCGATTCCCGAAATAACAACAATTTCACCGGGTTCGGCGGTCTCTAAATCGGCCATACCGACGCCCTGATACACTTGCAGGCGATTGACCCTCAAGGGCCTGGGTTTTCCGTCGCTTCCCAGGCATACCAGGGACTCCCCGGCTTTCATGCTGCCGTTTTGAATTTTTCCCACGCAAAGCCGCCCGAGAAACTCATCGTAACTCAGGTCTGAGACCAGCATCTGCAGTGGCTTTTCTTCGTCGTAACGCGGCCCGGGAAAACTGTCCACGATTTCATTGAGAAGGAGCTCGAGTCCTCCGTCCGGGTCGTCCAGCTTCCGTTTGGCGATGCCGTCGCGGCCGACAGCGTAAAACACTGGAAAATCAAGCTGATCTTCATGGGCATCCAGATCGATCAACAAGCTGTAAATTTCGTCGAGAACTTCTTCGGGCCGGGCATCCTGCCGGTCAATTTTGTTGATAACCGTAATAAGGGGAAGACCCATATCGAGGGCTTTCTTTAACACAAATCGGGTCTGGGGCAATGGTCCTTCGGAAGCGTCGACCAGCAGCACCGCACCATTCACCATGCTTAATGCCCGCTCAACCTCACCGCCGAAATCCGCGTGTCCCGGGGTATCGAGGATGTTAATTTTTACAGTGTTCCAGTTCACTGCGCAGTTCTTTGCCGAAATGGTTATTCCCCGTTCCCGCTCTAGATCCATGCTGTCCATGATCCGATCCTGCTGAACCTGATTGCTGCGGAAAACGCCGGCGCTTTTGAAGAGCGCGTCTACCAGCGTGGTCTTTCCGTGATCAACGTGGGCGATGATTGCCACGTTCCGTATTTGAGCATTAATTCCCGTCATGTTAGTCCCCGTTTAGAGTTGCTCCATTGATGTCTGGGCATTTGATTTCAGCGCCGGATGGCTGTCCTCATTTTCTATAATGGTTTCCAGGTCGGTCCTGTAGGCCGTTAGGCCGTTGCGGCCGATGCCCCGTACGCCATAAATCTGAATTATGTAATTTTCGTGATTGAGCATTCTCAGATACAACTGTTCAGCAGAGGGTAATTCTCGAATGCTCAGCTCCTTGCAGATGGTGTCCAGCAAGCGGGAGTTCTCTTCTTCCCATTCTTCCACCATCACCCGCTCGATAGCCTGTCTGGATGCCTCAAAGTCGCCTTCGATGAGTTCAAGGGCGATTGTTTGCCGGAACGGCAGGCCAATGTCGCTGTTTTCCATACTCTCCCTGAGAAACTGCCAGGCGTCTTCTTTGTTCAGGGCGGCGAGGGATCGAAGGGCTTGGATTTTGATGTTGTTTTCCGGATCCTGGCGGGCCATAAAACGAAGGGGTTCGAATGCCTCTTCAAAGGGGTTTTCCGAAATCCCCCGCAAAGCGTTGAGGCGTATCCTCCAGAACGAGTCCCGAAGGGCTTCCAGGTAGAGCTCTTTAACTTGATTGATGGGAAAGTTGGTCAATGAGCCAACCGCCGCGCTGCGAATGAGAGGATCGCCGGAGGAGAACGCCTCGCCGATGACATTCATGGCCCGCCGGTTTCCGTAGTTACCCGCTGCTTCGATTGCCGCGATCCGCTGGGTCTTATCGATGTTCTCATCCCCGGCGAGGTCGAAAATCAGGTCTTCGCTTGACGGATCCTTGATGCGTCCCAGGGCCCGCAGGATGGTTTCCCTCACCGGCTGATCGGTATCGCTGTCCTCGTAGAGCTCCGCAAGAAATTCCGCCGCCGGGGCATATTCCCGTTCCCCCAGGAACCTCACCGCCGCTGAGCGAACGTCCCGATCTTCTTCCTCAATAATTTCTCTCAAGAGCTGCCAGAGCCCGCGATCAATTTGATGCTCGCGCCGTTGAAGGTGCTGAATCAATCTGATTAAAAAACCCCGGTCCAGGTCCTGGTAAAATTCCAGTTCATCGAGCACCGTATCGATGGCAGTATCGAGTTCCAGGGCTTCAAAAAAATCAAGGGCCTTAATCCTCAAGCTCTCCCGCCTGCTCGAGAGCAGGGTGAGAACAACATCGGAGAAGTGATCGTCCTTTCGCTCTATCATTTCGTCAATGGTGGTTATAACGGTAGCATCTATGCCGTATTTTAGACTCTCTTCCCAGGTTTCATAGATGCTCACACCCTGTTCTGTATCGTCTTCCGCAGTGGCTTCGGAATCCTGGCCCCACAACGGGGTTGTTAGTAAAAACATGATAAAAAGAAGTATGGACAATAGGGATTTCATGCGCGTAACTCTCATATGCCTACAATCGTTGTAATTTCATCGTTTCTTTAGGAGTAAGTATACCCCATCCAGTTTTAATAGCAGGGCCATTGCGAGGATGCTTCCGATAGCCGGTACAGATACCGCCAAAAATCGCCCGAGGTTTACCAGCGATGAGCCGTCCACCCAGTAATCACCAAAAATACGACGCCCTATGAGAATTACGATGACGCCGGGTACCAGTGCAATTATGACTTTCGAAAAATTCACAAGCACCGAGCGAACGCGGATCTGCGGGAATCGGCGGGCGGCATTTATCATCAGCCAGCTGCTTGCCAGAATGTAGCTCAGGCTGTTTGCCAAAGCCAGGCCACTCACCCGTAGAACGGTTTCCTTCAACCACAAGGACAGGGCAATGTCCACCACGGTGATAATAATCGCGTTATACACCGGAAGACGGATATCGCCGTCGGAGTAACACAGGCGCTGAAGAAAATTGTTAATTCCGACAAAAACTAAGCCGGGGCTGTACCAGAACAATACCTGGGCCGCCAGTCGTGTGTGCACTGCAAGGTATTCACCCCGCTGAAGGGCGGTGGATATTAGCTCGGGGCCCATCATCATGAGCCCCAAACTTGCCGGCACCAAAAATGTAACTATCGAGCCCAAACCGAACTCTACGGTCCTCGCCGCGGCGTCCCGGTTTCCAGACGCTATTTGCTTACTCATGCGCGGATACAGAACCGTAACGATGGATGCGGAGAATATGCCGTAGGGCAGCTGCCAAAAAACAATTGCATTTTGCATGGCCGTACCGCTGCCCACTTCCATTCCGCTGGCAAAACGGGATGCGATAATCTGGTTAATGGCGAAAACCCCGCTGGTAGCCAGCACTGGAATCCAATTCCGCATTATCGCCCTGAATTCACTATGGGAAAAATCAAAGCTCATGGTAAGCCGGTAACCCAGGGAGAGAAACTTGGGCAACTGAAAGGCAACCTGAGCAAAGCCGCCCACCAGCACACCCAGGGCCATGGAAAAAATTCCCAGTTGACGGTGAAAAAGCAACAGGCTTGATATTACTGATACGCTGAACATAAGGGGGGTCAAACCGGGAATGACGAACTCATCATTACTATTGAGAGTTCCCATCATTACCGCTGATATGGAGATCAAGAGAATATAGTGCACCATATAGCGGAACAGTTCAGCGGCCCGCAGGCGGCTTTCAGCGTCGTCAAAATCGAGGACAAGCCGGATGACCGCCTCGGGGAACAGGGCTGAAAGAATCAGAATCGGCGTCAGGACCAAAAACTGGAGGCCGATGAGGCTGCTGACTATTCTCCGCGACTGGCTTCTCCCTGGATCAGCAATAAGATTGCGTGACAAAACCGGTACAAAGGCCGTTGACAGGGCGCCTTCGGCAAGGAGCTTTCGCAGATTGTTGGGGATGTTGAAGACAAAGTTTATGATGTCCGCATCGCGCGATCCGCCAAAAATAGCGGACACTATTCCGATTCGGACAAAACCCAGTAATCGGGAACCAAAGGTCGAGAGCATTACCAGGGCCGTCGAGCGGGCGGAGGATCGGAGATTTTTATCGGAGCTGCTCAATCAGGAATCCCCATCCGATACGTATCCAGGAAGCGGCGCTTAAAGAACATAAATTCATCGGCGTTGATGGCGTTCCGTGCCCGGTCAACCAGGTCCTTGAGAAACCAGAGATTATGCAGCGAAGCGAGCATGGGACCCAGTATCTCCCCCGCCTTAAAGAGGTGTCTGAGGTAGCTCCGGGAATAGGCTGCAATTGGGCTATTCGGGCTTGCGGGACGCAGGTCGCTTTCATAGCGCTGGTTTTTTAACACAAGGCGGCCGTGTTCGGTGAAGAGCGTGCCGTTGCGCGCCACCCTGGTTGGAAAAACGCAATCGAACATATCGATTCCATGCTCTATGGCTTCCAGAATGTACTCCGGGGTACCGATCCCCATAAGATAACGCGGCTTGTCGGAAGGCAAAAGCGGAGCGCTGAATGCGAGAAAATGCTGGAACTCATCGAACGGCTCGCCCACCGACAGTCCTCCTATTGCATATCCCGGTAAATCGAGGGCAATGAGCTCATCGATGCTGCGTTTCCTTAGGTCCTCAAAAAAATTGCCTTGAACGATTCCAAATAAGTGACCGCGGTAACTGTCCCTCGTGGACTCCCAGGCATTCTTCGCTCGAAGGGCCCAACTGGAAGTGATTTCAAGGGCCTCCCGGGCTGCTTTGTGGCTGATTCCCGGCTCGGTACAGACATCCAGGGCCATCTGGATATCGGAGTTGAGAATTTCCTGGATGCCGACGACGGTCTCCGGCGTGAGATGGTGTTTCGATCCGTCGATGTGGGAGCGAAATTCAACTCCTTCGCTGCTCACCTTGCGAAACGGTGCAAGGGAAAAAACCTGGTAGCCGCCGCTGTCTGTGAGAATGTTTCCCTTCCAGTTAGCGAACTCGTGCAGCCCTCCGGATGCCTTGATGACATCCATTCCGGGCCTGAGAAACAGATGGTAGGTGTTGCCGAGTATGATATTTACTTTTAGGGAGGCCAGGTCTTCAAGCCTGACTGCTTTGACACTGCCGTTGGTGCCCACCGGCATAAACACCGGCGTTTCGACGGTACCATGGGGAAGTGCCATGACACCGGTTCGGGCATGGCAGTCAGTCGATGAATGTTCTTTTCGGAATATCATTATGCTCCCCGTACAACATGCCTGCGGCTGTCAGGTTTTTGCCCGATTTACGATAACTATCGCAGCAACGGCAGTTAAGACCGTACCCGCCCATGCTCCGGCGATACTGTCAATCAAGCCAAGCGTGGCGAACAAGCCGCTCAGCATTTGGATGGAGTAATATACAACAGATAAGCTCAGTGAAACAAGGAGACTCATGGCCAGGATATTTTTTTTGAAGGATCCCCCGATTCCCGCTGATAAGAGAATCACTATCAAGGGCGTAAAGGCGAAGGAAAATCGCTCGTGATACTTTGTGAGCTCTCTCCTGAATGGAAAACCGCCCTCCCGTAAATATTCCAAATAGGATCGGGCTTCAGTTATTCGCATCTGCTCTATATCGCCGTATTGATTCTGAAAGAATTCCGGAGGTAAGTTCAACCGGGGGTCGGACCAGCTGTCGAGCTCCTGGATGACGATTTCCCCCTGGTCATTTTTTTCGATGAGGGTAAGCCTGCGAAGCACCCAGGCTTCATCCTGCCATTCGGCCCATGAAGCATAGACTTGGGTTTCGAGGGTCAGATTTTCATTCCTGATGACGATTTGTACATCATCGAGCTGACGCCGATTATCATCATAAAAGCCCGCGTCGTACACAACCCGTCCGCCTCTGCTTTGTATGCTGATATTCGATCTGTTGAGGTTAACCGGTCGGTTGCGAAGCAGCTGGGCATTGAGTTCATCCTTCTGACTGAGCATCGGAATGGCAAAGCGATCCTGGAAAATAAACAATCCCGCACTCAGGACGACTCCGATGATTGCCAGAGGAACAATAAATCTCCGCAGACTGATTCCGCTTGCGAATACGGCAATCAGTTCATTGTTTCCGTACAATGTTCCCATGGAAAACGAAACGGAAAAAAGCAGGGCAATCGGCAATGCAAATGTCAGGCTAGTGGGAAGAAAGAGGAATTGAACCTGCAAAATCTGGGAGAGCGGCACTTCCCTCTCCAGATACCGAACCAGATTAAGTAAAAGATCAGAGACGTTTATCAGCAGCGTAAAAAATAGTACGGCCCCGATAAACACCGGAAGGAAATTTTGAAGAAGTAACCTGGTAAGCTGTTTCATCAATATTCCTATTTTCTGAAGTAACCGTGGAGCATTACCGAGCCGACGGCGATCATTACAAGATTAGGGCTGAAGGTTAAAAGCCATGCGGGAATTAGCAAAAGGCGCAGAGCAAGCGCATCTATTGCGGTAAGCATGCCAAAATAGGCCGAGGCCAACACCAATCCCACTACTATTCCGAGGGTGCGTCCCCGTTTTGCGGCCATAAGTCCCAGGGGGAAGCCCAAAAAAATAAAGGTTAAGCTTGAAAAAGGAATTGAAAACTTCTTCCATAACTCGATTCTGTACAACCTCAATGTGCGGTCGCGAATTATGCCCCGGGGATCCTGGGGCAGCTGTTCGAGACTGCGGTCCAGGGCGGCCCACCGGCTGTTGCTGTAGCGCTGGGACAGAGCGGCGTATTGAAGGGCGAAGCGGCGGTTGCGCGAGGTAAATGCTGTTATTTCGGCCGCGAGGCGCTGCTGGTATTGCTGCTCCCGTTCTTGTATAAGCTGAAGCACATCCCGGGCGCTCATTTCCCGTACGCTAGGGCTGGAAAGGTTAAAGACGATATTCTCCAGGAGAATATTGTAATCCATGAGCTCTGCACTGCTTTCCTGGATGATGTTGTCGTTATGGGTAATGATTTCCACATCGGATAGCTGCAAGGTAATAATGCCCGCATTGCGATCGTTTCGCAGCAGCTCGGCCCGGGCGGCGCTGATGGTCCGTTGGCTACCGTCTTCCGCCGAATCGAGGATAAGTAGTCCGTCAATCACCGTTTCATTAACCGCTCCGGTTACCAGGGTGCTGTTTTCGTAGCGACGAACGGAAAACGGCTCAATTATCAACCGGCTATTGGAATACAGTATTTCCTGGTAGAGCCTGCCGTAATTCATGGTTCCAAGGGGCAAGAAGTAATCGTTGAACAAAAATGATACGGCAGTAAGGCTTATGGCGCTGACGATGATGGGAGAAAGAAGGCGGCGAAAACTCACCCCGCTTGCCCGGGCAGCGAGAATTTCCCTTCCCTCGCTGAGTTTTCCCACGGCGAGAATGATCCCTATGAACGAGGCAAAGGGAACCGACAAGGCGACAATCGCCGGCATGGCAAATATGATGAGCCTCAGAGTATCGAACACCGAAACAAGCTCGGCGAGGCGTTCCCTGGCAATTACCAGTATTTGATTGACAAAAAAGATCGCAATAAAGAAAAGGAAGGCAATAATAAAAGAAAGCAGATATTCCCGGGTAATATAGCGCTGCAGCGTATCGGGCATCAATAAGGGATACCTGTACGCTCTCCCCCGAATTTTCACTTGCCGGTACTCCCGAAGCCGCCCTCGTCCCGTTCTGTGGCACTAAGCAGAGATGCTTCCCCCACGGATATAAAATGAGCCTGTACAACCGGCATAAAAATTAGCTGAGCGATGCGCTCACCAGGTTCGATGACTACAGCACTGCGGCTAAGATTGATAAGCGGGACCTTGAGCTCTCCCCGATAATCTGCGTCGATGGTCCCGGGGGTGTTGGGCATGCTTATGCCTTTTTTTATGGCCAAGCCCGAGCGGGGGCGCACTTGAGCTTCAAACCCCGGAGGAATTTCAATGCGGATCCCGGTAGGGACCAGCAAACGTTCCATGGAAGCCAGGCTGACCGGTTCGTCTAGTGCGCAGCGGAGATCACAGCCCGAGGCGAGTTCACTCTGATACTCCGGAAGGTGTCCCCCGGGACTGTGGATTTTTATGTGGATTGTGGGATGCCGACTACTTTCCAACGCTTTCCGCCTTTATCGATGGTATAAAAAAAACGGGCCAGTGACAGCCCGTTTTGGAAATTGCCGGACTTACCGCCGGTTGCGGTCACCGCCCCGGTCACCGCCGCGACCGTGACGACCCGATCCTCCCCGGTCATTGCGGGGTCTGTCGCCGCGGGGCCTAACGGCTTCATCGAGAAGAGTTGTGAGGTTGACCCGCCCCATCTTGTCAATTTCAATTATCTTGACTTCAACTTCCTGGTTGAGCTCAAGAACATCTTCCACTTTATTGATCCGTTCCTTGGACATCTTTGAAATGTGACAGAGCCCCTCCTTGCCCGGCAGGAACTCGATAAATGCCCCGAAGTCGACGATGCGCCGGACTACCCCGGGATACACCTTGCCGATTTCCGGTTCTTCAAGGAGTGAAAGAAAACTGTCCTTCGCATCCCTGGCTGCTTTGGCGTTGGTTGAATAAATGGTGACTGTACCGTCATTTTCGATGTTAGTTTCCACACCGAATTTCTCATTGACGCCTTTGATAACCTTACCGCCGGGACCGATCAAGGTACCGATAACTTCAGGATCGACACTGAAGCTTATGATTCGAGGCGCGTATTCGCTGAGCTCTGACTCGGGCTGACTGATAAGCTCGTTCATAATTCCGAGAATATGCAATCGCCCGGCCTTTGCCTGAGCAAGGGCGTCTTTCATTATTTGTGGACTAACGTTGGAGACCTTGATATCCATTTGGAAGGCGGTAATGCCGTCCTCGGTTCCTGCGACCTTGAAATCCATATCTCCCAGGTGATCTTCCTCGCCCAGAATGTCGCTGAGAATTACCGTGTCATCGCCTTCCTGTATCATGCCCATCGCGATACCCGCCACGGGTTTTTTCACGGGAATTCCCCCGTTTAAAAGGGAGAGGCTTCCGCCGCATACCGTTGCCATGGAGGATGAACCGTTTGATTCAAGGACCTCGGAAACGACCCGAATGGTGTAGGGAAAATCGCTCTTTTTGGGGAGAACGGCTTCAAGTGCCCGGTGGGCCAAATGGCCGTGGCCGATTTCCCGTCGGCCTGTACCTAACCTGCCGGTTTCACCGACGCTGAACGGAGGAAAGTTATAATGAAGGAGGAAGTGCTGACGCTTGTCCCCGTCGATATCATCCATTATCTGCTCATCCCGCACGGTACCGAGGGTCGTTACCGCCAGAGCCTGGGTTTCACCGCGGGTGAAGAGAGCCGAACCGTGAACTCGTGGCAGAACGTCTTTTTCAACGGTAATAGGCCTAATGTCAACGGGTGAACGACCGTCCACCCGGACTTTTTTCTCGATGATAGATTTACGCAGAATTTTCTGCTCCATCTCGTCGAAAACCCCATGGAATTTCTTTTTGTCCGCGTCTTCGATGCGGTCCGCATATTCGTCGGCGTATTTATCGATTACCTGGTTGATGGCGTGTTTGCGCTCGAACTTACCGATGACAAAACAAGCCTGCTCCATTTCAGGATAGGCTTTTTTCCAAATCTCATCTTTGAGGGGAAAACTGTCGTCAATCTCGAGAAGAGGGAGCTTTTCCTTGCCTGCGAGCTTTCGCAGTTCCAACTGCAGGTTACACAATTCGGTGATAACCGGCCGGGCTTTTTCGATGGCCTCGATCATCTGCTCTTCACTGACCATTTTCGCCCCGCCCTCGACCATGGTAATTCCTTCAAGGGTACCGGCGACGATAATGTCCAGATCGCTGTCTTCAACCTGCTCGAATGTGGGATTTACTATATACTCGCCTTGAACAAGACTTACCCTGACCGCTCCGACAGGTCCGTCAAAGGGGATGTCTGAAATCACAACTGCAGCGGATGCCGCAACCATACCAACGACATCAGGCGGATTCACGTTGTCAGTAGAAATAGTTGTGGGGACAAGCTGAATTTCCCGCTTGAACGCCTTGCTGAACAGCGGGCGCATGGGCCGGTCGATCAGCCGGGAGACGAGTATTTCTTTGTCTTTGGGGCGCCCTTCCCGCTTGAGAAAACCGCCGGGTATTTTTCCGGCGGCATAGTATTTTTCATTGTAGTCAACCGAGAGCGGAACGTAGTCGAGATCTTCTACGGGTTTTGAACCGCAGCAGACCGTCGCGAGGACAGTCGAACCGCCGTAGGTAGCAAAAATTGAGCCGTTAGCCTGTTTGGCCATCCGTCCGGTTTCAAGAACAAGTTCTTCTCCGCCGATTTGTAAAGTAACGCGATGCATTGTTTCTCCTCATGCCAAAAGCGCGCAGTTACCGGGCCGCTCTCGGCGATATGCAAAACCAGCGCTGTCCTCATGATGCGTCATGAGGATCAGCGCCAACCGCTAGTGTCGGATGTATTATCCGAAGAACATTAAAACCATGCCTCCATAGCGGAAACGGTTTTGACAAGTATATACTATTTACGCAGGTTTAGCTCGGAGAGAATTGCCCGATACCCTTCCAGGTCCTTACCCTTCAGGTAGCGGAGGAGACGTCGCCGCTGGCCGACCAACTTCAACAGGCCCCGCCTGGAAGAATGATCTTTTTTGTGCTGTTTCAGGTGCTCGGTAAGCTCCAGAATACGGTCAGTCAGCAATGCAATTTGCACCTGAGGGGTGCCGGTGTTCTTCTCGGAACCACCGAATTTCTCTACAATTTCTTTTATCCGATCTTTGGAAAGGGACATTCTCTTTCACTCCTAATTCTGTTTGTCTTTTTATTCTTCTGACCGAGACACCGAGGTGGCGAAAGACGTTTCCGCATTATGCGGAGTAACCGGTATCTTCAGGCAGGTTATTATCTTTATCCTGATATCAGTTGTCAAGGCGGGAGAAAACCGCCCGGTATTTCATTTTGCCGTCCCTGCATTCAAGCAGGGCCAAAAGCTGCCGGGAATCATCGACCAGCGCAATCATTTCATTGGGCTGGTCAACCTGGTTCAACTCCCGGTTGTGCTGAAGCGGCTTGCCCTGAAGCACTGCCTCAGCTGCCGCTCCGTGTACCTGTCGTATGTGAAAGCCGGGAATCCTCGTAACCAGCGGCTCATCCCACAGCAATAGTTTTTCCCGGTTCTCTGAGCCCATTGCATCAAGGGCTGATATATCTATGGCATCCTTCAGATAAAAAGCGCCGACCCTTGTTCTAATCAGCGACACCAAGTGTCCGCAGCTTCCACAGGCCTCTGCAAGATCCCTGGCGAGGGAGCGTATGTAGGTTCCCTTCGAACATTCCACGCGTATTCGCGCGGTGACGCCTTCATCGTCCTCTCTCCAGGCTGTCAGCTCTAATGCGGCAATGGTGACCCGTCTCGTCGGCATTTCCGGCTGTTCACCGCTTAACACCCGCTTATAGGCCCGCTTGCCATCGATGTGGATTGCAGAGAACTGTGGCGGAACCTGGTCAATTTCTCCCACAAAACGGGGAATAATGGCTTCGAAATCCGCCCTTCCCGGGGGACCGCATTCTTTGCTGATATCACCTTCAGGGTCCAGGGTGCTGGTCTGTGTGCCGAAACGAATTTCGCCGATATACTCCTTATCCTCACCAGTGAGGTATTGGATCATACGGGTTCCCTGATTGACACACACCAACATAAGACCGCTGGCGAATTTATCGAGGGTTCCCGCATGGCCGACTTTTTTTGTTTCATACAGGCGCTTGATTGGTGATAGCAGTTTGAAACTGGTAATCCCCGCGGGCTTATTGATCAGGATCAGTCCCGGTTTCCGGTTCATTACCTGTTAAATCCTTTAGCCTCTGGGTAATATCGAAGCCTTCCGAAATACCGTGATCGGGGAAAAACCGCAGCTTCGGGGTGTTGCGGGTTTTTATCCGGCGACCCAGGGCAGACTGAATAAAACCGGCAGCCGAGTTAAGCCCCTCAACTGCCTCATCCAGTTTGCGCTCGTCCATAAAACCGGACACCCGCACCTTTGCATAGGAAAGATCCCGGGACACCTCTACCGCGCTCACGCTGAGGAGGCTGTTGACCCGGTAATCCTTAACTTCGCCCTTCATAATCAATTCGCTGATTATATGCGTTATCTGGTTTTCCACCTTCTGAAGGCGATGATTACTCATACCTTCTTATGATTCCTGCTCATCATCAGCGGCTTTTTTCTTTTTGGCCTTTTCTTTCTCGAGTTCCACCAGAGTCTTGCCGAGTTTCCTGGCGATTTCCTTGACCTCAAAGGCTTCGATTATATCGCCGACCTGTATATCATCGTGGTTTTCAAGACCGATACCACATTCGTAACCGCTGGCCACTTCTTTGGCGTCATCCTTGAACCGCTTGAGACTGGTCATCTTGCCGCTGAATATTTCATCGCCTTCGCGGTAGAGCCGGGCAATACTGTTCCTGCGGACGACCCCGTCGGTGACATAAGAACCGGCGATAATTCCGACCTTCGGCACCTTGAAAGTTTCCCGGACCTCGACGGTACCGATATGCTCTTCCTTCAGTTCCGGCGCGAGCATACCCTCCATTGCGGAACGGATATCCTCGACGACATCGTAAATGATGCTGTACTTGCGGATTTCCACCTTTTCCTGCTCGGCTAGCACCTGAGCGCGGGAGGTGGGTCTAACGTGAAATCCCACGATGAGGGCATTGGAGGCCGCAGCGAGGTTTACATCGCTGTCGTTAATCGCACCGGCTCCCGCATGGATCACCGACAGGCGGATCTCAGGAGTACTGAGCTTCTCAAGAGCGCCCTGAATGGCTTCCACGGAACCCTGAACGTCACCCTTTATGATGATCTTGAATTCCTGGATTGCCCCTTCCTGGATGCTGTCATACAGGTTGTCCAGGGTGATCTTCTTCACATTCTTTGCGGCTTCCATCTTCTTGAGTTCCTGCCGCTTGTCACCGACCTGACGGGCCTGTTTTTCGCTTTCGGTAACCTGGAAGGGATCGCCGGCATCGGGAACGCCGGAGAGACCGATTATTTCGACGGGCATCGAGGGCGTTGCCTTTTTCACCGGCTTGCCGCGATCGTTGAACATGGCCCGGATACGTCCGGGAAACACGCCGGCGATAAAATTGTCACCGACCTTCATGCTCCCCCGCTCAATAAGGACTGTGGCAACCGTACCGCGGCCCTGATCGATTTTGGATTCGATAATCTTGCCCTCGGCTCTGGTATCCCAGTTTGCCTGGAGTTCGAGCACTTCAGACTGCAGGAGAACACCCTCGAGCAGTTCGGTGATGCCTTCGCGCTTGAGGGCCGAAACTTCGCAGAACATGGTGTCGCCGCCCCAGTCCTCTGCCAAGAGTTTGTAATCCGAAAGCTGCTGCTTTACCCGATCGACATTGGCCTCGGGAAGGTCTACTTTGTTTACTGCAACGATGATCGGAACCCCGGCATCCTGGGCGTGCCTGATCGCTTCCACAGTCTGGGGCATGACCCCGTCGTTTGCGGCGACCACGAGAATGACGATGTCGGTTACCTGGGCTCCACGGGCCCTCATGAGGGTAAACGCTTCGTGTCCCGGCGTATCGAGGAAGGTTATTTTTCCACCCTTTGTCTCAACCTGATAGGCCCCGATATGCTGGGTAATTCCGCCGGACTCGTCGGCAACCACGTCTGTTTTCCGGATGGCGTCGAGAAGTTTGGTCTTACCGTGGTCGACGTGTCCCATAACAGTGACAATCGGCGGACGGGACTCAAGGTCCTCGGCGCTGTCGGTCTCGGTTTCAATGATGGTTTCATCGTAAAGAGAGACGATATTAACTTCGCAACTATATTCCGAGGCGAGGATGGTTGCGGTTTCCGCATCAATCTGCTGATTGATGGTCACCATCATCCCCATGCCCATGAGTTTTGCGATCAGGTCCGAGGCCTTGAGATTCATTTTCCGGGCCAGTTCACTGACCGTAATGACTTCCATTATGTCGATGGACTTGGGCACCGGATTGGTCATCTGGACGGTTTTCTTCTTGTACTGAAGTTCCTTTTCCTGAGGGCCTTTTTTCCTGCGGTAGTCGCTCGCCTTTTTGGCCTTGTAAAATTTCTTGCCCGAGCGCTGGTCGCCCGTAGGAGGCATGCCCTCTGGAGCGCCGCCCGAAGAACCACCTCCGGGACGCCGGTTAAAACCGCCGCCGCCTCCGCCGGGACCGCGGTTAAAATTACCGCCCCTGTTGGGAGGACCGCCGCCGGGCCTGCCCGGTGCGCCGGGACCGCGGTTACCCTGATTGGGACCCCGGTTGCTCCGGAATGAACGGTGGGGCCTGTCGCCCCGTTCGCCCCGGTCATTGTTTTTCCGGGGACCGACGTATTTACCGCCGACAATGCCCTGCTTGCTCGGCTGATTGCCGCCGCTGCGGTCGGCTCCCTTTGCGAGATTACCCGCCGACCGGGGGCCCGGTGCGCGCTTTGGCTTATCGTCCTTTTTTGCCTCGGGCTTCGCCTTGGCGCCGGACTGAGCATCTTCGGCTTTGGGCTTCTTATCTCCGGCCTTCGGCGATACCGCCTTGGACTGGGGAGCCTCGGCGGCCTCAGCCTTCTTGGGAGCAGTCTTCGATACAGGTTTTTCCTGATCGGAACTATCGCTCTTGTGGCTGCGGCGTTTCACCACCAGCTTTTTTTTGGGTTTTTTAACTTCGGTAGTCGGGGCGGACTTCCCCTCCTTCCGGTGTTTTATGAGTTCTGCCTTTGGTTTTTGATCCTGGTCTTGAGCCATACTATCCTCTAAATCCCTCACTCGTCGTCTTCGTCTTCTTCCTCGATGATCTCAACCGTATCGGCAATGATATTTTTAATGGTGAGCACATCGTCTTCATTTAATCCGGGAATATCCTGGATTTCATCATCTTCCATATTCAAAAGGTCGACGATTTCCAGAATGCCCTTTGCCTTTAACGTTTCGACTATGTGACCGGGAATACCTGGAAGCTCGGAGATTAGGCTGATCTCTTCTTCCTCTTCGTATTCATCCTCTTCTTCTTCAGCCCCATAGTATTGTTCTTTTTCATCATCATCAAGGGGCTCGTCGACATCTTGGCCCTGATCCTGGCCTTCAGCTTCCGGTGAATCGTCTTCAATGATCTCCAGGTTTTCCCTGATGATTTTTTGCAGGACGTCTACGTCGTCCTCGGTTATGCCGTCAAGCTGAACCATCTCATCTTCTTCAAGGTCAATAAGATCCTCGATGTATTCGATATTGTCCCGATTGAGAATGGCAACCAGCCGCGGACTGATGTCCGGCAGCTCGGAGATCCGGGTAATTTCAACTTCGCTGTCGCTGAACAGATCATCAAAGCCCTGCTTATTAGCAATGGTAATGTCCATCTCTTCGAACTGAGCCTCGGTTTTTACATCGATATTCCAGTCCACCAGTCGGTTCGCCAGGCGGACGTTGAGACCCTGCTTGCCGATGGCAAGGGAGAGCTGATCCTCATCGACAATCGCGAGGGCGTGCTTCCGCCCTTCATCGAGCACCAGGACCTGGCGCACCTGCGCGGGACTCAGGGCATTCTTTATAAGATCGCGGGGGTCTGTCTCGAACTTGAGAATATCAATTTTCTCGCCTTCAAGCTCCCGCACTACCGCCTGGATTCGAACACCTTTAAGGCCGACACAGGCGCCGACGGGATCCACGTCAAGACGGTTGGAATATACGGCTATTTTAGTCCGATACCCCGGCTCGCGGACGATCTTAAAAATTTCTACCGTCTTGTCATAAATTTCCGGTACTTCGAGTTCAAATATTTTACGCACGAATTCCGTATGAGTCCTGGTCAGGACAATCTGCAATCCCGATGTGGATTTATTGACCTCGTAGATCATGGCCTTGATCCGGTCGTTAGGGCGGTACACTTCCCTCGGGCTCTGGTATCGCTTGGGCAGCAGTCCCTCGGTCTTCCCGAGGTCGACAAAAATCGTGCCGTTTCGCTCCCGCTGATAGTACCCGATGATCATTTCACCCTCTTTACCCTTGAACTCCGAGTAGAGGGTATCCTTCTGAATCTCCCGGAGGGTCTGTCGGGCCTTCTGCTTGGCACTTTGGACTGCCACCCGGTCGAATTCTTTCGGATCTATTTCAATGAGAAGTTCATCCCCGATTTCCGCTTCCGCATTGAGCTGCTTTGCCTCATCGAGTTCAATTTCACTGACCGGATTGTACACGTCTTCTACAATTTCTTTCTGGGCATAAATCGCGACTTCGCCGTTTTCGTCATCGAACTTAACGACAGCGTTGTCCGCGGTGCCGTAGGTCTTTTTATATGCCGCCAACAGGAACTCTTCGATGGTCTGAACAACCAGATCTTCGGAAATACCTTTTTCACTCACCAGAGCCCGTATAGCGTCTGCTAAACCTGAAGCCATCTTATTTGACCTCCTGATACACAAGTTGTGCTTTTTGTATTGTCTGCCGCCCGAGAGCTACCGGATCGGAGCCCTGGTTCTCGAGGGTGATATTCTTTTCGTTTACATCGGCAATAATGCCGCTGTGCCAATGACCGCCTTCAACCATTACCTTTACAAGCTTCCCGGTAAAGATAGCAAACTCATAAAGGCTGGAAAACTTCCGCTCCAGGCCCGGTGTACTCACTTCCAAGGAGACTTCTTGGCTGTCGTAGAGAAGCTCAAGGCGCGGACGGATTGCCCTGCTCACTTTCTCACAGTCACCGGTATTGATTCCCGCGGGGGAATAAATAATACAGTTGACCCTGAGGCTCCCTTTAACATTGGCAGCCTGGGCATCGACCAAATGGTACCCCATTCCTTCGACGACAGCTACAAGCTGCTCATGGACTATTCCCGGATGTTCCTGCATAAAACCCTTTAGTTAAACACGCCCCGCCTGGCTACCTGCACATAACGGCGTTGTTGCCGGCACAGCTGCATCCAAACAACTGATTATTCACATACAAGAGACCACTGCATAAAAAAAGAGTCGGAGGTGCCGACTCTTTCACGATGCGGTATCTCAAATGTCAAAGTAAATATAGCATAGGGGAAATTCCCTGTCAATTCACGAGATCCCCGATCTGGTAACCCGGGTGTTCAATAGCGGTGCAATCACGAGTATGGTCAAGGAATATTGTGCACGAATTACTCACGCATTTGTCGAATGGCTCAATCGCTGAGAAAGGCAGCGGCGCTTACTTTTTTCCTGCCGGAATCTCGAAGAAGGCCCAGACAGGCTTTTAAGCTGGAACCTGTGGTCATTACGTCATCGAGAAGAAGGAAGTAGCAGTCTTGGGGTATTGTGCATAATTGGCGATGCCGCAGCGCGAATGCGTTCGGGGCGTGAGCAATTCGCTCCTCGCGGTTGAGTGATTTCTGTTGGAGCTGTGACCGCCGTCTGAAAAGATCTTTGATGGTAAAACCCAGTTCAGGCAGTTCCCGACCAAGGATCTTTGAGATGCTGCGGCATATTAGCTTCATGTGGTCATACCCGCGAAGAGCCACTCCCGAACGGCTGCCCGGCGGCCAGCACAGGCAAACAGTCCTGATGTGCCTTCGCTCCTTTATGGCCCTGCACAGTGTTATTACGCCGGGCGCCATTATTGCGGCAATAACCCGGTGATGACCGGGCCTTCTTCCCTTTTTGTAATCGATGAGCAGCTTCGCCAGGTCTCCGGTGTAAAATCCCAGGTACAGCGTGTCTCTTCCGTCGTCCTGGTCCAGGACTTCCTCCCGGGAAAAGAGATCAAGGCGGCTATGGCAACCGCCGCATATTCCCCCGGGCACCCGTTCGAGACTCAATACCTCGCTGCACAAAAGACATGACCGGGGCAGCAAATAGTGCATGATTCCAAGGCTGATTTTCCATAACTGACAGATGCGATTTTTCACATAAGATGTACTGGAGAAGAGGTCGTTTTACTTTACCTGATTTGCATCATAAAGGATCGGCGAGGTTTTTTTTCATCCTGCTGAGGTGATTCAGCGCTTCCAGGGGCGTGATGGCATTAAGATCGAGATGAAGGATTTCCTGAATAACCATTTCGTCCTGGCCGAAGAGTCCGCGTTGGCGGCTTTTTGCCGGTATTACCATGCTTTTTTTGCCCGCCTTCTCCTGGCTTATGACGAGGGATCCGCTGGCCGACAGAATCTCTTCGAGGATCTCGCCAGCCCTGAAAATAACTTCATCGGGAATGCCGGCAATCTGCGCCACATGGATTCCGTAGGAATTGTCCGAGGGACCGTCGATCACTTTATTCAGGAAGACGATGCCGCCCTCGCTCTCGTCTACTGCCAGAGAGCGATTGCGCAGACTGGAATGCTGTAACTCGGATAACTCGTGAAAATGGGTAGCGAACAGCGTGCGGCATTGGACGTGATTGAGGATATACTCGCAGACGGCCCAGGCGATGGAAAGCCCGTCCTGGGTGCTGGTTCCCCTGCCCACTTCATCCATAATCACCAGACTTCGCGGTGTCGCCTGCCTGAGGATGTGAGCGGTCTCATTCATTTCCACCAGGAAAGTGGATTCTCCCCTGGCGAGATTGTCGCTGGCGCCTACCCGGCAAAAAACCCGATCGCAGATTCCCACACGGACTTTTTCCGCCGGTACAAAGCTACCGATCTGAGAGAGTATGGCAATTAAGGCGTTCTGCCGCAGATATGTGCTTTTTCCCGCCATATTCGGCCCGGTTATAAGAGAGAAAAAATCCCGTTCTTTCATATTTAGGCCCAGATCATTGGGAACAAAGCCGCCGGCGTCGAGAAATGTTTCCACCACCGCATGCCTGCCGCCGTGTACAGAAAACACCGGCTCATCGGTGATTTCAGGTCTTGTATAGCCCTTGAGAGTCGCCTGATAGGCAAAACTCTGAATGCAGTCGAGTTCTGCCAGTACCCGCCCCGCCTGCTGGAGTTCGGCCAGAGACTCCCGAATGCGTCGGCGAATATCGAGAAAAAGCAGCTTTTCCCGTTCATGTATGCGTTCCTGGGCATTGAGTATCCGGTCGGCCAACTCATCCAGCTCGTCGGTGGTGAAGCGGTCGGCATTTACAAGGCTCTGACGCCGGTGAAAATAATCCGGCGCTGATTTTGCCTGAGTCTTTGAGATCTCCAGAAAATGACCGATTACCCGATTGTGTTTTATTTTGAGACTGCCGATGCCGGTTTTTTCACGTTCGCTCTCCAGGTACTGATCGAGCATGTTCTCACCGTTTTTCTGGGTTTCCCTTAGTCTGTCAATTTCTTCATCATAACCGTCGGCGATGATGCCGCCCTCCAGGATGCCGGTGGGAGGGTCATCCACCACGGCGGATTCTATAAGCATGGCGCGATTCTGGAGGATAGGAAGTATATCCTTGGGAAAAAAATCTGATAAACCTCCTCCCTCAAGCAAGCGGTACGAGTCGAGAAATCCCTCAATCGACTTTCGAATGGCCACAAGATCTTTTGGATGGGCTTTTTCCATACCTATCCTGCTGGCCAAGCGTGGCAAATCAAGGGTTTTGCCCAGAATGTCACGCAAGCGGTTCATCGATAGCTGGTCATGATAGAGCAGCTCGGTCCTGTCCTGGCGTGCGCGCAGTTCATCGATGTCAGTAAGGGGGTGAAGAATCCAGTTCCTGAGAAGTCGTCTGCCCATGGAGGTTCGGGTTTGATCGATGATCTTGAACAGACTCTGGTTCTCTCTGGAATCCCGGAGATTATTGACCAACTCCAAATTCTTCTGGCTGCTGCTGTCAATAAGCATGTATGAACTGGGATTCATTACCCTGATGCTGTTGAGCCGGGCGATTTGACGCCCGGCATTTTCTTCCACATACGTCAAAAGGGGGCCGAGGGAATCCAGCAGCGGGCTGCGGTCCTCTATTCCGAAGGCTTTGAGATTTTGAACGCCCATAATTACTTTGAGGAGCTCGGCAGCGCCAGTGTCGGTAAAATGCCAGTCAGGATAGCGGTTGACGACCACATCCTTTTCACCGAGCTCTCTCGAAAGCCAGGGAATACCGGCAAAAAGGCTTTCCTGGACGAGTATTTCCCTCGGGGCATAGCTTTCGAGATCTGCCCGCAATGTCTGAAATTGCGTGTTGCCCCGGTGAGAACTGAGAACCACATCCCCGGTAGAAACATCTATGAGGGCCAGTGATAAATCACCCCCGTCCTTGTTCGCTCCCGATAAACTGGCAAGAAAGTTATGCTTACCCCTTTTGAGAAGATGCTCTTCTATGACCGTTCCCGGGGTAATGACTTCCACCACATCCCGCTCGGCTATGCCCTTGCCGCCCTCAGGCATTTTTGTCTGTTCGCAGATTGCCACCTTTCGTCCTGCGTCCAGCAGCTTGGGTATGTAGCTTTGGGCGGCATGATACGGAATGCCGCACATGGGAATACCGTTGCGCGACGTCAGAGTGAGCCCGAGGATCCGGCTGGCCTCGGCAGCATCGGACTTGAACATCTCGTAGAAATCCCCGAGGCGAAAGAAGAGAATTTTATCGCGATGCCGGGCTTTTATGCTGTCGTACTGTTTCATCATCGGGGTTGTATCTGGCATGGCAATTGGAGTATATTATACAAGTATAAAAAAGGGTATATTTACGAAACGAATAGATATATTCGAGGGTTATTCCGCATGAATGAATTCTGCATTAAACAGGAAGACGAAACCCTCTTTCTGCGCGGTGCCGGCAGGCTGACTTCGCAGAATAGCGAGGAATTTAAAAATACGGTTTTCACTCTCCTGAACAATAAGGGCTGCACAACGATTCTTCTTGACCTATCACAGTGCGAGTACATGGATTCGACCTTTCTGGGAATATTGGTCGGTTTCTACAAAAAGATGAAGAGTTGCGGATCATTTTCCATAGTTAAACCTTCCAAAGAGGCCCTGGGTCATCTTCACAGCATGGGGATCGACAAAATAATAGACATTCAAAACAACAGCAGGTCCTTTCCCAGTGAAATGGGACTATGCGGCCGACAGCCGACCAAGGACGCCCGAGCGATTCTCTCAGCTCACCGCAATCTCATGGAAATCTCCTCTCAGAACACCCAGAAATTCGCCGTACTGGTCAAAGCCCTCGAAAGCCATATTAAACAAAACCCCATTTAAGACCATAAAAAAAACGGTCCCTCGCAGGACCGTTTTTTTTTGCACCTTATCGAAGACTATCTCGAAGTGGAGCGCAGGCGCTCAAGGACCAAGTCGGTGATATCAACTTCCTGGCTCCACCAGATCAGCTTGTCGTCGTTGGCGTTCACAACGATGGTAAATCCGTTTGCTTCTGCCACAAACGCGATGGCATTCTGCAGTTGGGAGTAAAAGCTGTCTGAGTTTTGGAGCCGCTGCTGACGATCGTAGAGCTGCCGCTGTTTAACGGCCTGGAACTCCTGTATGTACTGTGTTTGCTCGAATATCTGTTCGTCCAGCCTTAATGCTTCACTGTTCCTACCGGCGCTCTCGGCTTCAAGTTTGCGCTCCTGCATGTCCCGAAGAATGGCAACGTGGCCGTCCAGTTCCTGCTGTATGGATTCTTTGAGCTCTTCCAGCTCCCGGACCGCCAGGGAATCCTGAAAAAAAGAGTTGTACACCGTGCTGACGTCGACAACCCCAACGGTGGTCAGCTGCTCTGCAAAGGCGTAGCCCCCGAGTACAGACAGTGCAGCAACAAGTAAAAGGGCTTTTTTCATACATGCTCTCCTTAGGTTCAGCCTTACAAGCTGATTGAAAATATCAAATTGAGTCCCGAACCGGGCTGGTCAGGATTATTAAACAGGTTACCATCCTGCCATTCGATGTTACCCGCCTGATCGAAATTAAAGAGTTTGGCGAGATATATCCGAAACGGAAACTGGGGAATGCTGAAGCGCAGTCCGCCGCCGAAACCGAACAACCAGTTCTCTGTTCCCCGGTCGAATATTTGGTCCCGCTCCTCGACTATTCTTACCGCCTCTGCATATAAATCGAACCACAGAAGCTGCTCGGAAATCGGAAGACGGAGTTCAAGCCAGTTGTTGAAGAGGGCCTCACCACCGGACTGGGTAGGCCAGCCTCGGGCAATGGTCATGCTGTTCGTCGAAAGCTCACGGTCCTCAGCCAGATACGGATCGCTGCCATAGGTAAAAAACTGGGGCAGCATGAGCGACAGACTGCTGTTTGCCGCGAGGACGAGCTTCCAGCTGAACTCCGGCGTGACTTCCCTGTCGAACAAGGTACGGTAATACTGGAGCGTGGTGTCCGAGCGTATGAAGTTCTTGGATCCGCCCAGAAGACCGCCGGTATAGTTGAAATTCTGTTCAACCAGGTATCCGTTTTGAGGATTAAAAAAGACATCCCGGTCGTCAAGGGACAGGCGGAGCGCCAGGCTATTCTCGAATTTGAACACTCCGAGGTTGTCCCTGACTTCATTGCTGAAGGGCCGATACAGGCTGTCGTCGTAGGTCACCAGCCGAAGCCCCGATGACAGGGTTCCGCCAACGTTTCCCCAGCCTATCGGCGTGCGCCTTCGCAGACCGGAACTCAGGCTGGCCCCGACGTACCAGTTGGTGTACTGCATCCGGTAGGCGTCGTCCACTGCGCTGGAACCGCCGGCAAAGGCGTAGTCGGTTATTAGCGAATTTTCTATTATTTCGAGCGCGGTCGGAACTCCCGGAAAAGGTTCTCCGGCGGAATAGGTCGTACCCTCGTATTCCGTATTGTCCTGGGAAAAAACATAATACCCCACAAAGGGATCGGGAACCGCATTGAGATCATTTTCATCGAATATGGGGTACAGGATGTCCTGAAGCTGGTCGCTCCTCACAGCCCGGTCGACCGTGAGGCTTGCTCCCCCGGACCACCGGTCGCCGAAAAGCCACCCGTCCTGGAAATTCAGGGACAGGGTCTGCTGCTGAGGACTCAAATTGAGGTCAGCGCCCAGGGTCTGGCCGTTACCCAAAAAGTTGTTGTCATACCACTTCACGATTCCCGACAGGGGAAAGCCGCCCCCGCCGCCCACGGAAAAACCGAGCCGGATGTCCGTCGTCTGGCCCTCTTCCAGGTTGATGATCAGATCCATGAGTCCGGGTACCGAACCTGACGGAGTTTCAACGGTGGGCACATCGGCAAAATACTGGGTGTTGTATAGGTTTCCGATGCCCTCCCGGATTTTCCCGGCGGAGAACACGTCGCCCTCTTCAAAGGGTAGCTCCCGGAGAATGACGTCGTCCCTGGTTTTGGTATTGCCCCGGATAACGATATTCTCGATATAGGCCCTGCCCTGTTCGACGATGGAAATTGTATAGAAAATCTGCTGAACGGCCTGATTTCGCTCTTCCTGAAGAGTGATCTGGTTAAAAATATACCCGCCCTGATAGTACTGATCGCCTACCGCCTGATAGCCCTGCTGGAAAAGAAGGGCATCGAGAACGTCGCCTTCCTCGAGTAAAATATTCGCAGCAAGCTCATCATCGGAGAAGAGGCTGTTTCCTTCGAAATCAACGCCTCCGAAAAACCAGGCTATTCCCTCATCGATGAAATATGTCAGCTCGAGAAATTGCCGGTTGCGCTCTTCGTCAATGACCAGCTCCTGCCGGATGTCTTCGACGACGGCGTCTATGTATCCGTTTTCCGCATAGAACTGAAGTATCGCCTGCCGGTCTAATTCGAGGTTTGATATCTCAAAGGTGCCGGCGTTAAACAGACCCTGTTCCTTGCTCTCTATGACCGCTCTGAGCCGGTTTTCCGTGGCGAAATCAATACCCACGAAGCTGATGGACTGGATGTTGGTCTGAAAGCCTTCGACGACGGTAAACACCAGGTTCCGTCGGTTTCCGCCGGCATCGTCGAATGCAAACTCCACGCTAACGTCTGCAAAGCCCCTCTCGCGGTAGAGGGCGATTATGGCGTCCCGGTCGAGACGGGCCTGAGCCCGGGAAATAAAATCCCCGTTTTTGAGGACTACTTCATCAAGAATTGTTTCCCGGCGTATCCGTCTATTGCCGTTCAGCCGAATATTCGCGATGACAGGGCGTTCCTCCACGGTAAACCTGATGATCAGGAGGCTTCGTTCCGCATTGCCGGGTATTGCCTCGGGAATGATCAGGTCAAAATACTCCAGGTTATACAGACGCCGTTGGAGATCAAGAAGGACGTCTTCGGTGAACGGTCTGCCGATAAACGGCTCGATGATGCCGGCAAGATCGTTTTCAGAGACGTTTTCCAGTCCCTCGAACTGAATGTCGCTCAGCGGGACATTGAGATACCAGGTATCATCGGCCTGGGAAAAAATTGTCCCGGCGAGGCACAGCAATACTATGAGCACGATGAGATGGTGTTTATGCACATTTCGCTCCTACGGCGTTGGAAAATTACTGGCTACCCGGCGAAAAATCCCGGGTAAACGTCAGTGTATGATCAGTGACAAACAGGGTCTCCGGATTCTCCGGAGCAAAACTCCATGTGAGATTAAAAAACGGCGTTACCCAATCTAGGCTCAGCTCCGCATCAATCTCTATTCCGACGAAATCATCGGAGGCGCGATCCACAGGATTCTGCTCCTGCAATTGAACCATCAGCTCCATGAAAACTTCATCACCGATATACCTGCCCATCAACAGGGTGGTATTCTGCAGATACCGACCCAGGGTTATCGGACTGTTGCTATTTAAAGGGAAATCAGGGTCGGGGGTTACAATAACATCTTGCAGAAAATTCTGGAAGAGCCCCGTCCGAATCGAAAACAAGTCCAGAGCAAGCCGTTCTTTTATTTCCGTCTGGATATCACGGAACAGCCCGATTTGACCGATTATTTCGCTGCCGGATATAACCGCATCCACGATTTCTATCTGGTCGCCGCCGCCTCCCCCGATTATCTGCCCGCCGAGAAGGGCAATAATTTCCGGTTCCTGTTTAGACGGTACAGAGGTGAAACGCGGTTGCAGTTGGGATAGCCGGTCTTCTTCTATATCGAGATAAATCCTGACCGGACCGTTTTCATCGCTGCTCAAGACCTCGGCATTTATGCTGAGCTGGGGATCGAAACTCTCAAGGCTTTCATTAAAACGCATATTGCCGTTATTGATGTAAAAATTCTGTTCAAAGTAAAAAATCTCACCGCCCCGTATGGCGATATTTCCCGTAAGCGCCAGGGACTCCGGCGAGGTGAGGTAACGGATGTTTATGCTGTCTCCGGGCAGCGCTGCAGTCCGCAGGATCGGGAAATTCCGGGTTGGCCAGAAGAATTCGACCCCCCGCCCTGATACCACGTTGAGATCAACCAGGGTGTCGAATTCGTCTTCCGCTGCCCTTTCCTCGGCCAGAGAAGAACTCAGGGTAATGCCCGTTGCTGTAGCCTCCAGGTCGCCGGTGACCCACAGGGCGGACTGGGTAAAACCGACACCGATCTCCACATTACCTCGGGCGAATCCGTCGACGACAACCGAGTCAAAATCCGACTCCACCGGTATTGCGGCATCCCCCGTTGAAACCTGTAGAACTAAGGTATCGGGCAACCACCTGTCCATGGACAGTGATCCCGAGAGCCGGGCGCTCCCGTCGGGTCCGGCGGAGACCATGGTCTCGGGTATAAAGAATTCCTTTCCCTCCAAAATGACGAAGGCGGTTTGACTCTCAAGGATTTCGGGGATTATTTCGACATACACTTGCAAATCCCTCACCATGAGTGTTCCGTAAAAATCCGGATCCACAATGCTGCCGGTTACCCGCAGCCCCCCGCTCCCCTGTCCGCCCAGGAACGCCACGTATTCATCCTGGGAGCTCATCCCCGTCGAAGAAAAAAGACGATCGAGGTCCATGCTTACGGCAGCCAGATTAAGATCGATATTCGCGCCCTCCAGAAAACCGTCAGCGGTAAACCGTACCGGCAGGGGCGCGAGAAAGCTGGAAGTAAAGCTGCCGTCGGCGAAGAGGGTGCCGCTTACCGACTCGGGTGCATAATTCGGGCCTCCGTTGATAACCAAATTTCCGTCCCGCTCGCTGAGAGCCAACTGCCAGCGGCTGTCCTGCTGACCGCCCAGGGCCTGCAGTCTGATGTTCCCCGAGGCATTGGTCCAGAAGTCAGCCAGGCGAAGATCCCGGCCGATATCAGTCTGGAGCGCCTGGGGCAAAGCCGGCAGGCTGACGCTGGAAAAAAGCGCCTGCACAGGATTTTTAGCGCCCGAGGTGTCAGCCAGGAACACATCCCCCTGTACCTGAACTTGACCGTCGCCCAGCCCGACGCTGCCCTGAACTTCCCGAAGGGCAATGCTCGAGAGTTCGATCAAGGCATTTTCTACCCTGAGCACATCCGATTCATAGCCGCCCCGGGCAGTAATGATTATCTGGTCATTCTGGAAACGGGCATCTTCTGTATTGAGGCTGAAGTCGATAGCAGGTTCTTGCGGTCTACCGCGTACAATAACATTGCCGTTGATCAGTCCGACAAGATCCGGATTTCCCATCCGTCGTGCGGGAAAGCGGCGGAGCGTAATCCTGACATCAAGGTCGCCCTGCTCGCTGCTACCCTCAAAAACGACTCGTTCGAGCTGATTCTCCAATCGAAGGCTCGCCTGCACGATCCCGGATTCAATACTCAACGCGCCGTTTCCCGCAACCGATGAAATAAAATCCCGATATTCGGCATTGGTGATAATAATCCCGTCGGCAATACTGCCTTCGGCGTCGATTCTTGCACTTGATCGCCGCTGACCCTCGAGGGGGAAAATATCGAGCTCATCAACTGTCGAGCGAATAGCTATTCTGCTCGAAAGAATATCGTCATAGCGAAGATCTGCGGACATATTAGCTGCAACCCGGGCGTCTTCGCCAAGGTCCTGAATCGGCAACCCTCTGATGCTGGCTTGTAACTTTCCTCCGTCGTTGCCGCCGCGCAGAGTCGCCGCAGAATCATAATCGCCTTTGAGGGTAAATTCGCCTCTTTGTGGATACAAAACAGCCTGGGCACTATACGGAAAACCGTTTATTTCGCTTCGAATTTCCAGGGGCACCTGGCCCCTTCGGCTAAAGTCTCCTGAAACGCCGAACCTGAGGCTTTGTCCCAAGTAATTGATGCTCAGATTGGGAATTTGAAGGACGCTGTCTTTGAATCCTCCGCTCACGGCGAGAATTTCCTGACCAGCGCCGCCCAACGTTAATCCGGATGCCTGTATCTGGAACGCAGGGTCGTTTGGCAGATCGCTGATCTCGGCAGTAAATGAACCGTTAATTGCCGAGGCATTGAGATCTTCGGGCAGGTCAAGGTTGGAGAAGTCGTTTCCGCTGAGTACCGCGAAGGCTTGGATAGCGGAGCGGAGCTGCATCTCCTCAATCCTGGCTGAAATTCGCAGGTTTTCCGGAATAGAAGGCAGGTCTCCGGTAAAATCCGCTTCAAGATTTACCTGCCCGGCTTCATCGGGCAATCCGGTGCGCACAAGGGCAGTGCCTCCGGACTCTTTAAGATTTACCAAGATCTGGCTGTCTGCAAGACTCAGCGATGATATCGATGGCCCTTGCAGGTTTATCTCGATTGTATCATTACGGTAGGTTCCGCTACCGGAGATATCAAACTGGGGTATGGCTGCTATGCTCCGGTTAACGGCCATACCGCGTACCGAGAGATCATTCTGATCGAGATGATATTCACCGTTAACTGACAGTAAATCGCCCCTATCGCTTCGCATCTCCAACTGTTCCACTGTCAAAACAGAATCACTCAAGGCGAACTGTGCCTGTACCCGTGCACTCTGATCAAGCACGGGTAGCCAGCCCGAAGAATCAAGCCAACCCTCTCCGCGCAGCGGACGGAACTGATTATCAAAACTTAGTTCCAATCCCGCAGAAATGAGCGAGTTCAGCAATCGGTTATAATCACTGCCGGCCTGTTCGAGACGAAGAATGGCAGATGGCGACCATTCGGCCGCAGAGAATCGAAGTCGGGTTTCCTGGAGGGCAGAGCGGTATTCAAGTTCAAGCACAAAGGGCTGCCTACCCTCGAGGGAGCGGAACAGCAGGCGATCGCTGTCAAGGGAAAGATAGAAATCAAGCGGAGACAGGACAAAACGATCGGAGCGAAGAGTGGATGTGGAAATATACAGCTGAAACACACTGCTCTCGAAAACATCTGAGAAGCTTCCGGTCTGTCCGATAAGCAGTTCTCCCTGTATGTCCGAACTGCCGGAGATTTCCCGAAATGGAGGATTTAAAGCTTCATCTTCAAAAATAAGTTCGCTGATATTTTCAATCTGGACGGCCAATGAATCCCCGGAATACGATAGTTCACCCCGGGGTACCAGGCTGCGCGCAAGCCACTGTCCTGCGGGATCCCGATACTCAATCCGATAGTTTCTCAGGAGGATCCGCAACTCGGTGGAAAGCTCTGACAACAGCTCCCACGGATCTGATGGGCGCTGCGAATCGCCGGCCGGTGAAATGAGTTGATGAAGGTACATCACGCCGCCTCTGAGCTCTACCAGCCGCGGCGCGGCCAGAGGCTGGCCACGGAGGACTGCCCGGATATCATAGCGGAAAATAAGCCGGTCTATTGTCAGGAGGGTCTGATCCTCGTCGTCGTAGAGCCTGAGGTTGCGCAGTTCGATATAGCTGAAAATTGACGGATGGATGGATGAAAAGCGGATATTATTACCCAGGCTCTGTTCCAGAACGTCAATGAGCTCGTTTTTGAGATTAAGCACCTGCTCGCTTAATTCACGCTGAAGAGGAAAAAACACCAGCAACGTTATTGCGATTAACAGTGTGACGGTAATAATCTGTAGCACCGCAATCAGGCGGTAGGCGGAGTTCACCGAAAAATACCTCGTTGATGAGCCGGACGTTTTTAAATTATAACTGTAGCACAGCCCTACACAAAATAAAAAGGCGGCTATCATTGTTTAGTAACAGCCAAATTCTTCCCGGTTTAATTGTGTTCGAAGGTCTCGACGGCTCGGGAACCACGACACAGCTTTCCTTACTGAAAGATCGTCTCAAGGACAACGGCATACCCCATCATTTGACCTTCGAACCCAGCGAATCGGCTGTCGGTCTGCTTATTCGTCGTATACTTTCCGGTGAACTAAACTATACCAGGAAAACCCTGGCACGCCTGTTTGCGGCTGACAGGGAAGAGCACCTTTTTGGCGCCGGGGGCATGCTTGAACGAAGCCGGGCGGGAGAATTGGTTATCTGCGACCGCTACATTCTTTCATCTCTTGCATATCAGGGGAATGAGCTGGGATTAGAGACCGTATGGGAGTACAACAAAACGTTTCCCCTGCCGGAAATCCTGATTTTTCTCGATGTTCAACCGGAAGACGGCCATCGACGGTATTCGAACAGAGAACGGCTGGAGATATATGAAAAGCTTGATCTACAGTCGCAGATCAGACAGCGTTACTTTGGATTTTTTGAGTCGGTTAAAAAAAGCGGAGTGGATCTTTATATCATTGATTCTACCCGGGAAATATCGGAAATTGCCGCGGATATATGGAGAATCATCTCCCAGCATCCGATAAGTAAAGGGTGAAAACCCGTTGCCGTTATATACTATTTGTCATGCTCGTTGCCGTGATGCCCATGCAGCTGCATTCATATCGCCTTATTTATCGTGAGCAGCTGTACGAGCTTCATCACCGGCAGCTCTATAATTACCCATTAGATATAGCGGAGAACATACACTGGCTGGAAACCGCATTGCGTGCGGATTTCGCAAACCCCCTCAACGCCCTGGCACGAATAGAAAACGAGCGCGAATGGGCAAAGTACCGCGATCTGTTCACCATGCATATCAATCTAAAACTGGCGGAATTGTACCTTCTATGGGCACGGGGTTATTACAAGTTCGACGCGTACTTTTATAACTATCCCTGGAGAGACCAGAATCTGGATAGCCTGGAAACCTCGGAGGAACTCATGGGCTGGGCCCTGCTCTATTGGGAAGAAGCTCTGCGCTATGCCGATGCCGCAGGTCAGTATACCTGGCTGTATCTCGAGGAGGTACAGTTTTGGGAAGATGAACTGTTCAGAATACAAAACGGCGAGCTGGATTACCGGCAGATCATCGGCCGGCATCTGGAGCGTCTCAATCAGGTTCGCGCAGAATTTGAAGCGATGGACGAGGGCACGTATTAGCTGCTCTATTGTTACCTACATTCCTTCAACACCCAGCTGTGGCACGGTGCTCAGCCTAAAAAAACCACACTTCAAAGTAGCAGTGTGGCATCCCCATAGCTGAAGAAGCGGTAACGCTGCTGAACGGCTTCCCGATACACCGATAAAATATTTTCCTTTCCGGCAAATGCGCTGACCAGCATCAGGAGGGTTGATTCCGGGGTGTGGAAGTTTGTCATGAGGTGATCGACAACTGAAAATGTAAAACCGGGATAAATAAAAATATCTGTGCTGTCTCTTCCAGGCCTCAGTCGACGGCTTTTATGATCCCAGGCGGCTTCCAGGGTTCGGACACTGGTGGTACCCACGGCAAGCACCGGTTTCCCCGCAGCCTTATGGCTGTTGATTAAATCTGCGGTTTCACCGCTGACCTCGTACTCCTCGCGGTGCATCTCATGCTCTTCCACATCGTCTACCCTGACGGGCAAAAATGTTCCAAGGCCCACGTGCAGGGTCAAGGTGCAGCGCTTTATGCCCCGGCGGTCCATATCGTCTAGAATTGCAGGGGTGATGTGCAGCCCCGCGGTGGGAGCAGCCACCGATCCGGTTTTCTGTGCATACACCGTCTGATACCTGCTCTCATCGCTTTCCCTGTCCTCGCGATGAATATAGGGGGGAAGCGGAACATGACCGATGGCATGAAAATCTTCTTCCGATATTTCCCGGTTTAAATGCAGGATTTTTAATGCGCCGTCGGTATCGCTGATTTCGCCGGTGATGCCCCGCGGGAAGGTATAAATTCTTCCGGGTTTCTGTTTTTTCGCCTTGCTGACCATAACCCTCCACACTGATGAGGGGTGGTCCTGGGGAAGACTCTCATGAAATTTGTCCAGCGGTTGGAGGAAAAGAAATTCAACCCGGGAGCCCGTGTTGCTTTCCCCGTAAACCCTGGCTTTTCGCACCTTGGTGTCATTAAAGACCATGAGGGCTTCGTCGGGAATATATTTCGTGAGCTCACCGACATTACTGTGAATTATCTGATTTCCCTTGCGTTTATATACCAAAAGTCTGCTGGTACCCCGCTCTTCGCTTGGCTCTTGGGCGATCAGTTCCTCAGGAAGGTCAAAATAAAAGTCGCTGGTCTTCATTACTGTCCTCTGTATTACTGTTTTCTACTGGAATGGCGATTCCGAGATGCCGGTATGCCCTGTGTGTTACTGTCCGCCCCCGCGGAGTCCGCATGAGAAATCCCTGCTGTATCAGATAGGGTTCATGGAAATCTTCCAGGGTATCCACCGACTCCCCTATGGAAATCGCAAGGGTCTCGGCGCCGACCGGTCCGCCCCGGTAATGTTCGATAATATTCCTCAGTATTTCCCGGTCCTGATGTTCAAGCCCGACGTGGTCGATTTTTAATCGCTTCAACCCGCTTTCGGCGATGGATTTTGATATTCGCCCGTCACCGAGCACATCTGCGAAATCACGCATTCGCCGGAGAATGCGGTTTGCAATGCGGGGGGTACCCCGGCTGCAGCGGGAAAGAAGCTCAATTGCCGGTTCATCAACCGCAATACTCAGAATATCTGCCGAACGGCGGATGACCGAAGCCAACTCTTCGCTGTTATACAGCTCTATCCGCACATCGATTCCAAATCGGCTGTACAAAGGCGCAGCGACCTTCCCGGCCTTGGTTGTGGCTCCCACCAGAGTGAATGCAGGCAGGGGAATCCTCACATTCCTTGCACCGGGACCCTGTCCGATAACCCAGTCCAGCTCCCGGTCTTCCATGGCGATGTACAGCATTTCCTCAATAACAGGTTTGAGACGGTGAATTTCATCAATGAAAAACACCGCTCCGTCTTCCAGGGTCGTGAGCATGCCGGCAAGGTCCTTGGGCTTATCGAGAACCGGCGCAGAGGTCACCTTGAAATCAACCCCCAGCTCCTGGGCGATAATACCCGCCAGCGTCGTTTTTCCCAATCCCGGCGGACCTGAGAGGAACAGATGATCCAGGGATTCATCTCTTTTCTTTGCCGCGCTGATAAAAATACCAAGGTTTTCTTTAATGGCTCCCTGACCCTGAAAATCCGTAAGACGGCGGGGTCGCAGGGTATTTTCAAACTTCCGTTCTTCAGTCATCGCGTTGGAATCAAGTGAAAAATCCATTAGTTCAGCCTCGGTTGAGTCTTTTCTGAGCGGGAAGTCTGATTGGGATAAAATACTACTGTCAAAATCATGAGTTCAACACCATATATCAACTCAGGGCAACGATTGCCCTTCTAAGCAGTTCACCTTCACCGGGCTGCTCGGCGGCGCCTTCCTTTCGCAATCGGGATACCGCCGCCTGACTGTCCTTTCGGTCGAAGCCCATCTGAACAAGGGCGTCGACAAGGGAATCGGACTCAGGCTCTATGGATTTCCGGTGATCCGGCATACCCGCATACTCAGCTTCAAAGCTTTTCCCGACCTCATCCTTGAGAGTGAGAATGAGTTTTTTTGCCCCTTTTGCGCCGATGCCAGGAAGGGAGGTGAGAAATGATTCATCCTCGGCAATTATTGCACCGGATAGATCTCCCGGAGAGGCGGCGCTCAATAGCTTGATACTCTGTTTCGGGCCGACTCCATTGACCTTGATTAGAAGGCTAAAAAAACGGCGTTCATCCAGGTCGATAAATCCATAAAGATTCATGGCATCTTCGCGGTGATGCAGGTGGGTAAAAAGCGATACCTCACCCTCCGGCTCGATTGTTTTTCCGAGGGTCTGGGCAGTTCGAGCGCTAATCTCGAGTTCCCAGCTGATTCCCGAACGGTCTTCGATGACCGCAGAGTTTTCCCTCACCTGTATTAATCTGCCCTTTATGGAATACATCATTGCCTGAACACCTCGGACGCCTCCTGCCACAGGCAATACGCCGCCGCCAAGGCGTCTGCCGCGTGATCGCTATCGGGAATTTCTTTCAGACCGAGCAGAAGCCGTATCATTTCCTGTACCTGACGTTTTTCAGCCCGCCCCACCCCGGTGATCCGCTGTTTAATCTGGGGCGGACTAAGATCCACAACGGGAATGTCCAGCTGAGCACAGGCAAGAAGAATTGCGCCTCTGGCCTGAGCCACCGGGATTGCCGAAGCGATATTCTTGGCAAAGTAAATGCTCTCTACTCCCGCATAGACGGGCTTGTACTTTTTAAGAATCTCAGAAACCGAAGAATGTAAATGCTTGATCCGATATGCGTCGCTTTCGGAGGTCGATGTGGTTATGACTCCATGAGAAAGATGGCGGGCTGATGAACCGTCGATTCGGATAATTCCGAATCCGCTTGATGCAAGGCCCGGATCGAAACCTGCAAGTACCCGTGAACTCATTACCGTGTTCTGCTATTCTTCGGGATCGAAGTCGTCGGGAATCTCAAGATTCGAGCTGACGCTCTGCACATCATCGTTATCATCGAGGGTTTCAAGTAGCTTCAGGACTTTACGGGTACCATCGGCATCTAACTCAATATTGGTATCGGCAATGAGGGTGACTTCAGAGGATTGGCTCTCGAATCCCTTCTCCTTCAGACTGTCCATTACCGCTTCAAAACCCTCCGGGGAGGTTATGACTTCCAGGGTTTCTCCCTCAAGTGAAACATCTTCCGCACCGGCTTCCAATGCCGCCTCAAACAGTGATTCCTCATTGGTACTCTCGGCGGCGAAGCTGAGAATTCCCTTGCGGTTGAACATATATGAAACGCATCCTGTCTCTCCGAGGTTACCTCCCGCCTTGCTGAAAATTGAACGCACATCGGCAGCGGTGCGATTTTTATTATCGGTGAGGGTTTCCACGATTATTGCAACGCCGCCGGGACCGTAGCCCTCGTACACGTTTTCAAAGTAATCGGTACCGCCCAATTCACCAATGCCCTTTTTTATCGCCCGTTCAATGTTGTCCTTGGGCATATTGGCTCCACGGGCTTTGATGACCGCCGATCGAAGCCTCGGATTGGAATCAATTTCACCGCCGCCGAGTTTTGCAGCGACAGAAATTTCCTTGATCAATTTGGTGAATATTTTACCGCGCTTGGCATCCGCCGCGCCTTTTTTGTGCTTAATCGTTGACCATTTACTGTGACCGGACATTACCGCTCCTTGATTCTAAAAAATATGGAAGTATTATAGGCAATCTAACATATATCATTGTCATTAATCAGGCCCGCTGAACGTTCCGCCCACGCGCCCAAGCAGCGCATCTGCTGAAATGAGACCGAAGTCGGCTGATCCCAGAGCCTCAGCGCGGTTGTCGGGCATCACAAAGAGCATGTCCGGCGGTACCGTGACTGTCGAAGTGAAGTAGTTTTTAAGCAGGTCAGGATTGAGCATGATTTCATCCGGGAGAACCAGATCATAGGAATCCTGAGCCAGCAGTGCTTCCTCAATAAAATCACCGGTCCCGTTTACCGCCACATAGGCCTGACCGGCATTGACATAGACTTTGTCACCGGGAAGAGCGATAACCCTTCGAATGATAAGGCCGGTCCTCCAGTCGGCGGGACCGGCGCCCGGCCATGGCCGATTCAGGGTGAAAAAACTCCACACATCACTGAGAATGGGGATGTGTCGAATGTTGGCATACTCGGCCATATAAAGCACCACATCGCCCCGCTCTGGAGAAGAAAATGCCGGAAGTTGAACATCCGTAAACGGGAGGGTCATTCCGTAGGGAATTTTTACTATCAGAGCGGCCTCATCGCGATAGAATGTGGGCTCCATGCTGCGGCTGCCGATAAGAGCGCTGGAAACCAGCAAACTGGTCACGACCTCGTATAAAAGAAACAACGAGGCAATCACGGCGAGAAGGTATCGAAGCAACTGAATATAGAGGGGACGATGCTTGTATTGGGTAACCTTGCGTTTGGCCATGTCCGGTCGAATGTAGCACGCGAAAAACTCAATTGACAAGTGAATACTCAGCGCCTACAATCGCCAGTCTACCAAGGGGATATCATGTCAGAAGGAATAAAAATTCTCAGTAAAAACCGTCGGGCCTTTCACGAATATCAGGTTCTCGAGCGCTATGAGTGCGGTATCGTTCTTCAGGGTACGGAAGTCAAAAGCATGAAGGCCGCCAAATTCAGCTTTGTCGACAGCTACGCCCGCATAAAAGGCAATGAGCTCTGGCTGGTAGGCCTTCATGTAACGCCTTATGACTTCGGCAACATCAATAATCACGAAGCAGTCCACGATCGAAAACTGCTGGTTCACCTTGAAGAGCTGCACAAGCTCCGAAGAAAAGTCGATGAGAAAGGCCTGACCCTGGTACCCCTGGCATTCTATCTTAAGGGCGGCCTGGTTAAAATGGAGCTGGGAGTCTGCCGCGGTAAAAAGCTGCACGACAAGCGGGCCAGCATCAAGGAAAAAGATCTTACGAGGCAAAGCGACAGAGAACTTCGCGGCCGAATGTGACAGGAGCAGCCAGTGTCAGAAGCATACCCAAAACCTGAAGAATTAATTTCGTATCTCGCACAGGCTGAAGATTTCGCCCGCGCCGGAGCATCAGTGAGTAGCAGATACTTTCGAACTGCCTTGGATGTGCAGCGCAAAGCCGATGACAGCCCGGTAACCCGGGCCGATCAGGAGAGCGAGGCGGAAATGCGCAGACTGATTTCCGAAAAATTTCCCGGCCACCAGGTCCTCGGCGAAGAATCCGGTTTGAGCGGCGATCCCGATAGCCCATGGAAATGGGTACTCGATCCCATAGACGGAACAAAAAGCTTTATCCACGGAATTCCTCTGTACACTGTTCTTGTTGCCCTCCTCTACGAAAACGAGTCTATGTTGGGAATCATTTTTAATCCGCAGACCGATGAAATGATTTCGGCGGGAATCGGAATGGGATGCTGGTACAACGGTGAAGCCGCCCGGGTAAGCGAGGTCGATACCCTTGAGCAGGCGAGGCTTCAGCTCACCGATCCCAGCGATTTTATCCGAAGACGGGGCGAAGCGGCGGTAGATATCATGAGGACTGTGCGCCTTACCCGTACCTGGGCAGACGCCCATGGCTACATGCTGGTTGCCACCGGGCGGTCCGAGCTGATGATTGACCCGGAAATGTCTCTGTGGGATGTGGCCTGCCTTCAACCGATAATAACTGAGGCCGGCGGAGACTTCACCGACATCCATGGAGAGCGAAAGCTCGGTTCATCGGCTGTTGCCAGCAATGGGCGGATTCATGCTTCCGCCCTGAAAATGCTCGGTGTGGAAAAATATCACAAGCACTGACCTGCCTACTTGCCGGTATTACACATTTGCGGTATGTTTTTCTCCCCAACGGGGGTGTTCCGGATTCGACTGGGGAGGATTCAGGGATACGTTGCAGGTGGAGCGCCATCTCCTGATTGGCACCCTTTATAACTGCAGACAACGCAGATTATGCAATGGCAGCCTAATAGTGCTACCACGGACCACCGGGATGCGGCTCTGAAGCCCGGGACGTCTGAAAGAAACCAGAGCTTGCTGTTCGCCGGGCTCTAACGGCGAACGGGACTTCAGCAGAGATCGGCACGATGCAAGGCCGCTGATTCGCTTAGCGTCGGCCTAAACAAGAAGAATCGGCTAAACCTGTAGACGCGTATTTCTTACCCTTCAGGACGGGGGTTCAAATCCCCCCACCTCCAATTAAGCTCAATAACCCGCAAGGGTTGTTGAGCTTTTTTTATTGAAGGGGATTTGAAACGGAAATCGTGCGTACCGAAGCCATGGGGGGATAGCGAGGAACGCACGAACAGCTTCGGCGCGAACACGTGGAGCGCACATTGCCAAGGATGGCAATGTAGAAGCCGAAGCGGCTCGGAGGGAGGAGACAGGATGTCGACGACCGGAGGGAGGATACCCCATGTCCACCACCGTCAGACAAAAATCAAACTCCGGCCTTTAAATTCCGCAGGAAAAACCGAAAATATACAGGAACCAGGAGGAACTGTATGCTTGCTGCGGGCGTTGTTCTACTCTTTATTGCGAGTCTGATTCTTTCACTCTACACAATATACCTGCGGTACATCGTATTGTGTTTTCAGGGGGAGATAAGCGTTCTCTTTGATCGCCTATACCTTTTAGGACGAAGAAATCCGGAAGACGCCGCCGCCATTAAAAATATATCTGGGTTGCTTCATGAATTGTTCCAGGGGAAATTCATTGAGGGCGACCTAGTGTTTTTCCAAATCTCCTTGACTGAATCTCTGCACAATATTAACGAAGACCTGATGCAGGAAATCACGACAATGATCATCGACTACGAAAGAATACATCTTAACTATGCCCTGAGACGCTCGCCATTTTCCGCCCTCACCGGCCTGAGAATTCTCGTTAAGGGGGCTCATAGGGATTGGCTCGGTATGCTTTTGCACATGCCTAAACTACGGGGAATACGGCCCGCGTGAATTAGAGCGCCTTCATATGTGAAGGCGTTTTTTTATGCTGTGCCGAAGTTTTTGATTGTGCCCGAGGTAGAAAAGGAATGCTGCGGGAAACGCAGAGCCGAGCAATACGAATATTGACCAGCTGATGCCCGTACCGATAACTCTCGTGTAATTATTGATGATAACTTCTATACCCACATTGTATACCCCGGTTGCAATCATAATAATGGGGATAATGATATAGGGATTCCGCCGGAGATAGCTTCCTGCGAACAAGATCACCGCCAGATAGACTGTGCTCAACAGCGAAATCGGAAGCCCCAAGGGCACAAACCAACGGCCTTCGGCGTAAAATCTTTCAATAAGAAATAGCGATACGGCAATCAAAAAGCCATCGGCCAAAGCGGCGGGTATTCCCCTACCCACCCTTATGGTAAATGGTATTTGCAGGATGCTCATGCTGATTATTACCGCAGTTGCGGCGACGATACTCCATGCATGCCAGCCCAGGAAAAAATCCAATGCCAGAAGGAAAGCTGCAAGGGCAATCGCCATGATGCTCAATGCATAAAACGGTCTTCTTTTTAGTAAAATCATGGGAAATGCACTGAGCATCCAGAACAAGGCGAGAGAGATAAGCACGATGAGAGACCATGTCATTCCCCGACTGACGGCGAGATCGACAGTAATACTTACAATAGCGGAAACAGCTACCAGGACACTTATGAGAAAAACCAGACTGCTATTTACTTTCGGCGGGGGAGGATTCTGTTTTTCCTTCGGAAAGGGATCTTCTTCAGGATTCGCTGCATATCCCGGAATCATAACCTGCGTACCACAGAGGGGACAGGCCGGTTCAGATTCCCTGAGTTTTACCCCGCATTGAACACAATAGGGCATATTACCTCCAGTTACTGTTTACGCACACTGGTATTCCCCTGCGAACCAACTCACGAAAAAACTCGCGCTCTATGGGCGCGTCAATAGTGGTGCGTACGAAATTACAGCGCAGCTCATCTCTATAGCCGAGTACGGACAGACTTGAACCCACTTTCCTGTTCGGACCTAATTGAAAATCCAGACTCTCCACATGGGCATCCAAATCCTCCGGAAGCTCAATGCGGCCGAGGTTAGAAAACACGCCGGAAAAAAGCTTCTCAGCCACCGCATGACTGACCAGGCGGATGGCAATGTTCTTGATAAACAGCGGCATAATCCGAAGCAGCGTGCTCGTCATTGCGTTGACATTTGGACTGAACTCCCGAAGCATGCAGCGCGGAGTCACCGCAAGAGCCATTTGATGATTGACAAGATGCACTATCTCGTCAAACGCATAGTCCTCTTCAGGATCGGGATGCAGGACAGGTTTTACCACGTGGGCGAAATTCCTGAGGGTCTTGCTGGGAAACATAGACCTGAGGTTCACCGGAATGCAGACTCTGATTGGACGGCGTACCATGCCGTCCCGTTTCCTGAGGGTCTGCAGCGATAACATGTAAATAGCGGTGAGGAAGCCGGTAATCGTCGTGTTCGCCGTTTTTACCTTGGGAATTATGTCGTCATTTTTTATGCGAGCCTGTATGTGATGGACCACCCCGGGGCTGTCCACCGGAATGCGCAGCTGGTAGGCTGCCGCTTCAGCTTTGGCTCTTGAAATTCCCTTGCGGTGGTGACGCAGAAATGCATCTTCCAATTCTTCCTGCTCCGGCGCTGCTTCGGGGTTGAGGATCATCTCGCTATAGCCAATGGCAACACCGCATTGCCGGAGGTACTCCGATGCCAGCGTCAGCAGAAATACCATGCCCCCGTTACCGTCGGTTAATGCGTGAAAAAATTCGACGGCAATCCTTTTCTTAAAGTAGCGGATGCGCAGCAGGTGCCCCTTGCTTTTGCGGTAGTCCAATCGCAGGCAGGGATTGCGCACATCAGGAGCAACATCAAGGCGCCGTCGATTGGAATCGAGAATGTGCCAAAATGCACCTTTGACTAATTGAACTGAAAAGGTGGGAAATCTGGGCAGAATGCGGTCCACTGCCATTTGCAGCATCTTCGGATCGATAGTGCGGTCGAGGGTAATGGCAAGACGGAAAACTCCGGTCCGGTTGTCGCTCTCAATTGATGGAAAAAGCATGGCCGCATTGTCTAAGGGAAACCAGGCAAAGGGCTGAGTAGCTGCCGTATGCATGGTGCATTGTATCACGGCAGTGATGAACTGAGGGAAGGGATTTTACCCGTCTGAATTATAGCCGCCTTTCCACGGCAATGAGATTGGGATGTTGTGAGAAACGAAACTGAAGGCTACTATGACTGCCATGGATGTGAACAACCTGGAAATGGTTCAAGGAATTTCTCGATTTTATGAAATGCTCTGGATTCTACGGAGCGGAGATGGCTCAATCCACAAGGTCTACGACCGCGATGGCAATGAGCTTCCTCCTCAAGCGCTTCATCGGTCATTTATCACGGTCGCGTGTCCGGGAGGCTTTACGTATAAGGGGGAGTTTATTGAAATGGAGGACGAAAATGAAGCATTCAAACGAAGAGCCCTCCATCTGCAAAGACGCAAGCGGGAGCATCCTCCTGAATCTTATCTGGATATGAAAAAAAAGGCTGCAGAATAATCTGCAGCCCATCCGTGCAACTTCAACTGGTTTGATAATCAGATAAAAAACTTAAGCAGCATAACCGCAGCCACGAAATATGTGGCGACCGGAATATCCTTGAACCGTCCCGAAAGGATTTTCAGAACGACGAATGAAATAATACCGAAAACGATTCCTTCCGCGATGCTGTATGCCAGAACCATCATGATAATAGTCAGGAATGCGGGCAACGCCTCGGTGATGTCGCTGAAATCAATTTCCTTGACGGGACTCATCATGAATACACCGACGAGTATAAGCGCCGGAGCTGTGGCCGCACCGGGGACAAGGAGAAACAGCGGGCTGAGAAAGAGCGCCAGGAGAAAAAACAGCGCGGTGGTCAGAGCCGTAAGTCCGGTTCTTCCGCCTTCTTCAATACCGGATGCCGATTCGACATAAGTGGTCACCGTAGAGGTGCCAAAAATCGCTCCCACGGTGGTTCCGATTGCATCGGCAAAAAGGGCTTCCTTCGCGCGAGGTATCTTCCCGTCCTCCAGCATGTTCGCCTTTGTGGACACCCCGATAAGGGTTCCGACGGTGTCAAACATATCGACAAAGAGAAATGTGAAAAGAACGATGAGCATTTCGACGGTAAAAATTGAAGACCATTCAAACTTAAAGAAGATCGGTTCGAGGGACGGCGGAGCCTGAAAAAGACGGAATCCCTCAATATTGGTAACACCAAAGGGAATCCCGAGCAGGGTTGTTGCAAGAATACCCCAAAGCAGAGCGCCTCTTACCTTGTATGCAAGCAGGGCGCCGGTGATTACCAAACCAAAAACCGCGAGCAGTACACCGGGAGACGAAAAGTCTCCGAGACCTACCAGTACCGCAGGATTATCGGCGATTATTCCGGCATTTTGAAAACCTATAAACGCGATGAATAATCCGATTCCGACGGAAATGGCCCGTTTAATATTCGATGGAATCAGGTTGATAATGGCTTCGCGAATATTAAATGCCGTGAGGATGAGGAAAATAATTCCCTCGAGAAAGACCGCGGTCAGGGCGAACTGCCATGATTTTCCCATTCCGAGTACGACGGTAAATGCGAAAAATGCGTTCAACCCCATCCCCGGCGCCAGGGCGAAGGGAAGCCGTGCCCACAGTGCCATCACCAGGGTGGCTACCATTGCGGAAAGCGCTGTGGCGGTAAACAGCGCGGGAGCCGGCATTCCGGTGGCGGCAAGAGTCGCGGGATTTACCGCGAGGATGTACGCCATGGTCAGGAATGTGGTAATTCCCGCCAGCACCTCGGTCCGAACAGTTGTGTTGTTCTCCTTGAGCTTAAAAAACGAGTCCATGATTCACTCCGTGTTGGTATTTCCCGCCATAAAGCAGATGCTCCGGTACCGGCGGGTTTATTCAGTGTATCCTGTGATTCAAAGTTCTGGCAAGCAATGGCCGAATGAAATTCAGCTATTTCCTTCGTTATGATTTGACGGGTGGAACATCCCCGTCGTCCGATGGCACCCCGCCGAAGCGCAGGAGGAGAAGCCGTATCTCTTCCCCCTGGGCGTTTCGCCTTGAGAAATCCCAGGGAGTATCACCGTTTCGGTTTGCCGCATTGGGGTCGGATCCCAGAGAAAGCAGCATGCGTACTATTTCCGCCGAACCGCTGTTGGCCGCATAATGAAGCGGGGTGTTGCCCGAGCGGTCGGTGCCTGAAACCCGGGCTCCTGACCTGACAAGGGATTCGACAATTTGAGCATCGTCAAGCTCCGAGGCGAGAAACACTAGGTCCTGCAGGCGTTGTTCATCGGAATTGCCGACCCCCCTCAGCAATAACTCGGACAGTTGGGACTCCTGGTCAAGTATGGCCTGTTCGAGGAATCGTTTGCCCCCCGGGTTCACAGTCCAGGGACCGATACCCTGGGAGAACAGAAGAACTGCTACATCGGTATTGCCTCCGTCAGCCACGACGGCAAAAATATCGTAATGAAGCTGCTGATTATCTGATAACGGTGCTCGCATCCCCTCCAAAACCGAGACCTGAAAGCTCAACCCGTTTCGATCGTCGGCGAGGGCTTCCAGGGCGAAGGTAAGCGGTGTATAGCCCCTTCGGTCGGTACTGCGGACAGTTACGCCGGATTCCATGAGCAGGGTGAAAGCGCCGGGCTGGGAGGCTGAGGCAGCATAAAAAATCGGCGTTCTGCCTTGATTGTCGGTCTGATTAACCTCAAGCCCCTGGCGGACCAACTCGGCCGCCACGTCCCTGTTTCCCCGCTCCGCTGCAATGTGAAGCAGGTTCCTACCACTGCCTGCGGAGATGAAGGGATCGGCTCCCGATCGAATCAGGAGCCGGACAAGGGAAACATCGAGGGAGGAAACCGCCTGGAAAATGGGGAGCCTTCCGCCTTCGCCGGAGGAATTCGGATCAGCTCCGGATGCGAGAAGAATACTGAGTACTTCCAAAGCGCGTGACTGGGGTATATCCGGATCCAATGCCAGAAAAAGCGCCTGGTTTCCCCTGCTGTCAGGAGCGGAGATAAGTCTTTCACCGCCGCGCGATAGATATAACTGTGCCAACCTGGGTGAACCGGATTCTGCCGCCAGATGAAGAACCGTCCGGCGGGTCTGGGAGTCAGTGGCCAGAACATCGCTTCCCAGGTCAACTAATAATCCGGCGATGTCGAAGTACCGGTCATCACTAATGTAAAAAAGCGCCGTGCGTTCCCGGGTATCCTTGTGCCTGGGATCGGCGCCCCGGCCAAGGAGAGCTTCGACCAGCTGCAGGCTACCCCCCCGGACTGCGTAGAAAAGCGCGTTTTGACCGGCAGCATCGAGGGAGTCAACAGGTGCGCCTCTTGAGATCAGCTCGAGAGCACAGTCTGTCTCGGGGATTTCGACCGCCCGTTGGAGAGGAGTTGCGCCGTTTGAATCCCGAATATCGATATCCGCTCCGAAATCAAGGAGCATTGCCATGCTCGAAAGCTGACCGAACTCCACCGCTTCATGCAACAGGCTTTGTCCGTTGTTCTGGACAGCGTTGGGATCTCCGCCGCCGGTAAGGTAGTCTGCTAACTCCTGCAGGTCTCCCTGCCTGATGGCCCGGACCTCAGCAGTTGCACAGGAGCCTAGCATGAGAGATACAGCCAGCGCTGCCGCGGCGGCGATAATACCTGATTTGCTTTTTTTGTCTCGGGTAATCACTGAAATTTCTCCTCGTAGGCTCGGATTGCATTCCTCCAGCTGTCGGGAATGCGCTTCGATTTGCCCTCTGCATAGTCAAAATGAACAAGCGCGGTGTTTGCTCTGGCGGCAAGTTCTTGGCCGCCGCCGGGAGGACAGCGGAGCACTATTTACTCAATGGTGAAGCTTCGTCCCCCCAGGCGGGTCACCCGGCTATAAACCTGCACACTGTCCTGAAGGAAAATCGGCGCGCGGAACTCAAGGTGAAGGTCCGCGAGTACGATGTTTAGCGAGTTCAGGCTGCCATCCCAGGAAAGCACTTCACGGGCATAGGCCATTCGTGCCTGCTCGAGATAGCTTGCATACCGGGCATTGTTGACATGACCGACCGCATCGATATCACCGAAGCGGACAGTCACTTCGCTTTTATGCCGATACGGCTGTAATTCTTCCTCTAAACTCAAAACTGCCTCCTGATATTCGCGTTGACCTTCAGAGCTTTATTAAACACATTACAGTATACACACTGTCAAAACCCCCGAGGAGTTACATGACATGTTCAGCACATACATAAAAAACCGCCGCATCGTTATTGCTGCCCTGACCGTTCTCGTCATGATGGCCTCCTGTGCCGGAGAACCCGAAGGATACTTCGGTGAAATTCAGGACTGGAGAGACCTCAACACCCTGTTGGAGGCGAATGAAAATATTGTCCTCATCGATGTCCGCACCCAAGCAGAGTATGAAGCAGGCCATATTCCCGGAGCGATTCTTGTACCCCATGATGAAATTCTCGCCTCTGGTCTGGAAATCGGCAGCGACCGTCCGATCATTTTGTACTGCCGAAGCGGGAACCGCTCAGGTCAGGCCTTTAGAGAGCTTGAGAACCGGGGATACACCCTCATATACGACTTCGGCGGCATAAACCGTTGGCAGGGAGATTTAAACTACGGCTCCGAACCGTAAGGGACGCGGTTTTGGCCGCTTATTCCCATTCAATTGTGGCCGGCGGTTTGCTACTGATATCGTAGGATACCCTGCCGATTTGGCGAACCTTGTTTGTAATTATACTCGATATCTCGAGTAAGTCATTCATCGCAAAGGGGTACACATCGGCTGTCATTCCGTCCCTGGACACAATGGCCCTGAGGGCACAGACATAGCCGTATTCCCGGGCATCTCCGGTCACCCCGACCGAGCGTATGGGCAAAAGCACCACAAACGCCTGCCAAATCTTGTCGTACAATCCCCTGGCCTTTAACTCGCCGATAAATATGGCATCGGCCTCCCGAAGGATGTCGAGCTTTTCCCTGTCGATATCTCCCAATATGCGCACCGCCAGGCCCGGTCCCGGGAAGGGATGTCGGTTAACCACATCGGGGTCGATCCCGAGCTCCAATCCCAGGGCCCGAACTTCATCCTTATACAAGCGGGCGAGGGGTTCGATTATCAGACCGGCGTTCCGCTTTTCCTCCACCAGGGGGCTTCGCACATTGTGATGACTTTTTATGACCTTCGCCTTATTCCCCACACCTTTTCCCGACTCGATCATGTCGGTGTACAAGGTGCCCTGAGCCAGGAAGGCGTCATCTATGCCTAATCGGGCCACTTCCCGCTCCTGCACGCTGATAAACGCATCACCGATGATCTCGCGCTTGGTTTCCGGATCGGATACCCCGCGAAGGGGTATGAGAAAATCGTCTTCGGCGTGAATGATGTGCAAATGGGTGGCCCCCAGGGATTCCAGGGTCTTTTTCACCTTGACTGATTCGTTTTTTCTCATGAGTCCGGTATCTATGTACATGAGATGGACCTGGTCATGGGGAAGACTTTTGAGTAGCATGCCTCCCACAACCGTGGAGTCTACGCCGCCGGATATAAGCAGCAGAACGGGCCGCGTGCCGGCCCGCTGCCTGATTTCCTCAGCTTCCTGCTCCATATAGGCATGCATGTTCCACTCAGGCGAGCACCCGCAGATATTCAGGGCAAAGTTTCGCAATATGTCGGTACCGTACTCGCAGTGACTCACCTCGGGGTGAAACTGCAGGCCGAACACAGGACGGCTTTCGTGGGCGACCGCCGCGGGGTGGCCGTTTTCACTTTCGGCGATGACCCGGAAACCAGGAGCCGGCCTGTCTATGCTGTCCCCGTGGCTCATCCAGCTCACGAAGTTTTCCGGAATTCCCGCAAAAAGATCGCTGATCTCGATGTAAGATATCCGATTCCGCCCGAATTCCCGGGTCTCTTTTCGTTCAACCCTGCCACCCAGGTCATGGGTAATCCGCTGAAGTCCGTAGCAGATACCGAGTATCGGCCTTTGATCCTCCAGATACGCCGCATCAAGACGCGGCGCCTTGTCATCGTAAACCGATTCGGGACTTCCGGAAAAAATAAAGCCCCGTATGCTTTCGTGTTCCAGGCTCTTGTCCAAATCTGCCAGGGGAGTATCCCCGGGTATAATTTCGCTGTATACCCCGATCTCCCGAATCCTCCGGGCGATGAGCTGAGCAGTCTGGCCGCCAAAATCCAGTATTAGTATTTTTTCCATAATTCTCTTCGGAGGATGGTCTGTTCCCTGTCGGGGCCCACACTGACCACGGTCACCGCTGTGCCTGTGAACTCTTCGATAAATGCAATGTACGCCCTAACATTCTGCGGCAGCTCGTCAAAGCTACGACAGGCGGTAATGTCGGTTTTCCAGCCCGGGAACTTCTTTAATACCGGCCGGGCGGTCTCCAGTTCTTGGATGCTTGCGGGGAAATCAAGACGCTCAACCCCGTCGATCTCGTACCCGGTGCAGGCATAAACTTCATCAAACTGATCGTACACATCCATATGGGTGAGGATAAGACCGTCGATGCCGTTGGCCCGGCATGCATAGCGAAGGGCTACAAGGTCGAGATAGCCGCATCTCCGCGGCCGCCCGGTGGTGACCCCGTATTCATGACCAAGCTCACGGACAAGCTCTTCGAGGTTTCCGTCGCGATCCTGGTTAAATTCCGAGGGGAAGGGTCCGTTGCCCACCCGGGTGGAGTATGCCTTGAAAACGCCTAAAATACCGTCGATGCTTCGGGGCCCGATTCCCGCTCCAAGACTTGCCCCAGCGGCAGCGGAGTAGCCTGATGACACGAAGGGAAAGGTGCCCAAATCAAGATCCAGCAGCACACCCTGTGCCCCTTCCATAAGCATTTTTTCGGGCTTGGTGCGGAACAGGTAGTCGGTGATATCCACCTTCATGTCCCTCAGCCGGTCCATAAAGGGCTGTATGTACGCCCGTTCATCGCCGGTGAGCAACTCATAGCGCGTGCTGTCAAACATGTCCGCCACCCGAAAACCGTCACGGCTCGCCTTGAGGCTGTAGGCTATTCCGATGCCCCTGCCGGTTGTCCCGATGGGCTGGCGCCGGTTTTCATCCTGCCGGCGATCCCGCTCCTTATAGCCCGGAAAAACCAGGTGGGCCCGATCGGAAATCAGCACCCTGCCCTTCCAGTTCACGCCCTGGCTTTCCAGTGTTTCCAGTTCGCTAAACAGACTCTCGGGGTCGATAACCATTCCGCTTCCCAGAATCACCACCGTGTTATCGTAAAGAATGCCCGATGGCACCAAATGAAGTTTGTAGGTATTTCCGCCGTTGACGATGGTATGCCCGGCATTCGCTCCGCCGGAAAAACGGACGATAACCTGGGCTTCGGAGGCGAGATAGTCGACCATCTTGCCCTTTCCCTCATCGCCCCACTGGGCGCCGATAACGACTAAATTCATATGCGATTCCTTAGCGAGAATAGTTGGGCGGCTCTTGGGTAATGGTCACGTCGTGGGCGTGACTCTCCTTGAGACCGGCAGCGGTAATCTTAATGAATTTGCCGTACTCCCGCAATTCCCGTATGTTCCGGCAGCCCGTGTACCCCATTCCCTTGCGGAGGCCGGTTACCAGCTGGTGGAGGTAAGGCCGCAATTCGCCCTTAAAGGGGACCCTGCCCTCGACCCCTTCGGGAACCACCTCATCATTGGGATTCATCTGGTAACGGTCGCCGCTTCCGCTTTTTACCGCCCCAATTGATCCCATACCCCGGTAGGCCTTAAAAATTCTTCCTTCGAAAATGATTTCCCGCCCGGGCGCTTCTTTGAGGCCCGCAAAGAGGCTTCCGATCATCACCACAGCCGATCCTGCGGCGATCGCCTTGGTGATATCGCCGGAATACTTGATGCCGCCGTCAGCGATAACCGGTATGCCCCGTTTAACCGCTTCCTGGGCAGCGGCTACCACCGCGGAGAACTGCGGCACGCCAATTCCCGCCACTACCCGTGTCGTGCAAATGGAACCCGGGCCGACGCCGACCTTCACTGCATCCGCTCCAGCCTCGATTAGTAACCTGGCGCCTTCGGCAGTGGCAATGTTCCCTCCGATAACCGGCAGATCCCAGTTTTTCTTCAGGTATGCCACCGCGTCGATAACATTTTTGCTTGATCCGTGGGCCGAATCGATGACGATGAAATCGGCCCTCGCCGCCACGAGTTTATCCATCCGCTTGTCGATATCCGATGGACCGACGGCTGCTCCGACAATAAGCCGACCGGCCTGGTCGACTGCCGCATTGGGGTAATTGCGGTGTTTCTCCATGTCCTTGACGGTTATGAGTCCCGTTAGCTTGCCGTCCTTGTCGACGACGGGGAGTTTTTCGATTCTATGCTCGTCGAATTTCGCCTGAGCGCTTTCGATGTTCGGGGTGCCGGTTTCCACCACAGGATTCGGGGTCATGACATCGGCTACTGTACGGGAAAGATCAGTGGAAAAGCGCATGTCTCTGCTGGTGATAATCCCCACCAGCCGGTTATCATTCTCAACGACCGGCAGACCGGAGATTCCCTGGTACTCCATAATCCGCCGGACTTCTTCAAGACTGGTCTCCCGGAGAACGGTGACGGGATTCTCGATAACCCAATTGAGGTAGCGCTTAACCCGGGAAACCTGATCGGCCTGCTCGTCGGGGCTGAGGTTTCTGTGAATGACCCCGACCCCGCCTTCCAGGGCGAGGGCGATGGCAAGGCGGTCCTCGGTGACCGTATCCATTGCAGCGGACATTACGGGTACGTTCAAACGGACGCCGGGGAACAGATCTACAGCAACATCGGTTTCACCGGGCAGCACCTCGGAGTAGCCGGGCTGTAGCAGCACGTCATCGTAGCTGTAGTATTCACGCAATTCCATATGTCTCTCCTGTTCTCTGTTTAGCGGCAAAATACATGCGTAATTGCCACTCCTGGGTAAATAAAAAACGGCCAGGCGCATTGCGCCTGGCCACATTCTTATGTTCCATCAATAGTTTCCATAAGCTTCCCTATGGTTTTCTCCCACTGGTCTGCAAGTTCCCGGGCCCGCTCAGCAGTCCGCCCCCGGTATTTTGCCGGGTTAGCAAAAAAACCGTCGGCATCCTCAACGCCGACGGCGGCAAGCCGGGCGCAGATAGTCTGCCACACAGTGTTGTCTGATTTCATCGCCTCGTGCAGGGTGATGCCTTTTTCATCCGCGCTCAGAGTGAGCTTGCGAATTATTTCATGGGCATCGGATTCTCCCTGGCTGGACAAAAGAATATAGGCGGGCTCGGCAAGAACCGAAGATCCGGCGGCAGCCAGGTTCCTCTGTAAGCCCAAGTGGTTGACGCTCATTCCTTTGAGGATTTTAATCATCCGCTGGACAGCGGCGGAAAAGCCAGCCAAGAATTCAACGCTGAACCTGCCCGATGCCGAATTGCTCAAATCGCGCTGATGCTCGGATATCTGATCCATGTACATGGTCATTACACGGGGTGAAAAAGCCTTCCACAGACTTTTGACATGCTCGCAGTTCCAGGGGTTGCGTTTCTGAGGCATGGTGGACGAACCGACCTGGGTGGGGGAAAAGTACTCACGCACCTCATCAATTTCGCTGCGTTGAAGATGCCTCAGGTCATCAGCGAGATTGGCAATAATTCCGAAAGCGACGTTGATCTCCAGGAGCAAGCGAAGCAGATATTCCGGCTCCACCATCTGAGTCGAGTGATCCGACGGCTTGAGGCCTAATCGCGCAAGGCATTTTTGCTCAAGTTCTACTGGGTCGGTATACAGCATGCTGGTGGCATTGTACCCGCCGACGGCTCCGGCGAGTTTTCCCCGTAGATCCCTGCTCCTGACCTCAATTTCTACGGCGGACTTGCCGAGCCGGGATACATACTCTGCGAATGTGTGGCCGAGGGTGATCGGCACCGCATATTGTCCGTGGGTGCGGCCGACTTGAGGGGTCTCGGCATGTTCCCGGGCAAAACGAATGAGTTCGCCCATGAGTTCTCCGAGCTGAGGAAGAAGGACTTTTCGTGAGACATCGCGAAATTTAAGGGCATTGGCCGTGTCGAGGATGTCGACGCTCGTTGCACCCATGTGAACCAGATGTCTGATTTTCTCGGGAAGAAGGGGTTTTATGCAGTTGACCAGAGCCCTGATATTGTGCTGGGTCTTTTCTTCTTCCTGATAAACCTCGTCCGGATCAATTTCCGCTGCGGCAGTATCGAGAACCTTTTCCAACTCAGGAGTCAAGCCGTTTTGCAGTTCCAGATGAGTTTTTACTAGTGCCGCTTCAACCCTCGCGCAATAATGAACCGAGGCCTTTTCGCTGATGATGGCTCGCAAACGCTCGAACAATTCCTTGTTGGACTGATAATAGCGGTGGTCAAGCGGTGAGATGTTTTCGAAAATGCTCTGTTGTTGCATGGGGCATCATGGCAAAATCAGCAGGTATTGTCAAAGTGTTTTTTTCCACTCACATCTGGATTTTTGGCGAGGTTTCCGGTACAACACAGTTATCTATGGCTAAAGTCCGATTGGGTACACACATTTTTTGTGCATTGTTTTTAGTAAGCCTCGCAACCCTTTTCTCATGCCGCCAGCCCGGCACTCCGGAGATTCCCGTCCGGACTCAGGGCGGTGTGATTATTCCCGTTCCCGGCGAAGGCATCGCCCTCTTCGCACCGGGTGACGACGGGGTTGAAGAGCTTCCGGTTGAAACCCGACAGGAGATCAGGGTCGATGTTCCGACTGATTTTATCCCCCATGACGTTCTCGAGCTTTCTCTGGACGTCGATGACCCCGATGAGCAGATAATCGTCTTCAAAACCCGTGACGGACAGGATGACCGAATATCACTGCTTCTCGGGGACTACGATCCCTTGCGCGACGGATACTTTATCAGCTGGCAGGGTCAGACCAATGCCACAAGCCTCAAGACGTTTACCCTCACAACCCAGGATATAACCGGAGACCGGAGGCTGGAAATCGTCGCCTTCGGCACAAACAATCTCGGCGAGCAAACCCTTGATATTTTCAGTCAGGTAAGCTCCAACACCTACGGCATCCAGTTTCGCAACATAATCAGCATCGAAGCCGACGTCGAAATTGACATTCGGGTCGTTGAACGGGGAGAGTTTTATAACAGCGGAGCCCGCAACGGAGTTCCTTTCACCATCACCGCCACTGATCAGGATCTGGAATCGGAAAACAATTTCGATATGATTCGTTCGGTGTACAGCTGGCGTCCAAGCGAGCAGCGATATCTCTTATCCAACACAGAAAGCATACCCGGAAGCCGTATCGAGCAGGATCAGCTGGCAGAGGTTTTTTCTGGAAATCTTCAGGACCTCCAACGCTTCCTCGAGGGTCCATGGGTCCGCCGGGGCGATACAAAGATGGTTGCCTTTAGCCAGATTGAAGAGAGCATCAAATTTATCATTGATGACAGATTAATCGATTTTCAATGGCTGAGATCCCAACCCTGGGCAAGCACCGGGACTCGCGGAATGACGATCAACCTGAGAAACGGCAATATCTCCAGCGTCGCGCCCCTAATGACAATTCGCATTGAAGATTTAAACAGCATATATATCAGGCTCAATAACGAACCGACTGAACCAAGACTCTGGTTTTTGACCGGTTATTACGATCGGATGACCGGCGCCAGCCCCACGGCGCTCAATTTTTCCGCGGTGCTGCCGGCAAACCACAGGGAACTTCATCCCTTCGGAATAAGCGGACTGTACCGCAGCGACAACAACTGGGAAATGTTTTTTTCCGCGCCCCAGCTCACCCTGCGAAGTCAGGAGCGGGAGCGCACCGGCGGCTATGCAATTTTCCGGATTAACGACCAGCATATCCTGTCGATCAACTATATCGGAACAGGGGGAACTGCTCCGGAAAAACAGCAGTTCCTGATTTCATATGAAGAGCTGGAAGAAGGTGACAGCCTCCGAAGGATTATTTTGCTTCAGGAGGCTGCGTTAAGCAGTTACGGCGCCCGCGCCATAACCGATGAAGTTATCAGGCTGGAACAGCGTATCGAGCTTGACGACAGCGAATAAATCTACTCACCGCGGGGGTCAGTGACCAGAAAGCCCTCAATACCCTGCTCCTTTAAAAACAAGAGCAGGCGGCGGGGATTGTTGTAATTCTCGCTTGATAAAAAGTAGCTGTCCCCGCTGTCCAGCAAAACCTTGAAGGCTATGGTAGAATCGTCTGAGCCAGGCGCGGGGTTTTCGGGGAACATAAAAACCGGAAGGCCGAGTTCCCGCTGTATGCGCTCGATAAAACTGCCGGCATTCCCCCTCCTTGAGAAGCTTCCGAGCTGGATGATCCCGGCCTCGCTGCTCTCCCCTCGGGTGTTTTCCCTTTGGGCCTCCCCTTCGGCGACGGTTTGACCGCTTGAGTTATCGCCGGGAACTGGAGCGTCGGTCCCTGACTTCTGGATTGTTGTTACCGTCCCGTCCAGACCAATTTCCTCGGTTTGAAGCATTTGGTACGCATTTCTTTCCAACTCGGCCATGCCCCCCGAGCCCTCAAGAATGCGTAAATCCGGAAAGGGTGAGCTCATTCGTCCTTCCTCTTCGGGAGCGCCCGTCAGGTCTTCAAGTCGCCGGATACGCGTTTCGACCGCCGGATCATCAAAATCCCCGGTGCGAAGCGTCAGGATAAGCAAGCGGGCAGCCAGAATCATGTAATATGACGGATCGCTATCAAAATCCGCTGGGTCTATCCTGGCAGTCAGGAGGCGGCGAGCCTCATCGAGCTGACCGTCATCTATGAGCAGCAGACCCAACAGGTACATTGCGCGGTAATAGTCATCCGACTCGAGATTAGCATTGGCCCGCAAAAAATCGGATAGCGATTGACGGGCTGCCTCATTCAGACCATTCCGATACTCCAGCTCTGCGACCCACAGCAACAGCTCGCTTTCCCCCGTCAGTACCCGGGTCTGGGTTGCCAGGTGCAAAGCCCCATCGACCCGATTCTCGAGAAGCAAAATCCGCGAAGCATTTATGGCAATCTCAATCGATTCCGCCCTGTCCCTCCCCGATAATAGAAATCGGGGCAGGGTTTCGCCGACTTCCCGGGTAAAAAGAACTGACAAAAGATGCGCGCTATACAATGGATTAAGTGTCTGAGTCTGGACAAGAATATCGAGAAGTTGGCCCCTACCCTCGGCAGCGGAGAGGCTGTCCCGCTGTTCGTCGGTCAAAAGATCCCAGTTCAACAGGTCGGATACCGATACTTCCTCAGCTTCAAGTCCTGCCGCCAGGATAAAAACCGCAAGAAATACAAGAGCTGGAATTTTACGCATTGTCCTGATCAGCTGGTACGTCCGGAAGTTTAGGTCCTGAAGCCGGCTTTTTTTTCCGGGATCTCTGGCGCTTTTCAATTTTTTTAACGAGCTCTTTTTCGCCGGCCCCGTCCTGCAGTTTGGCAGCTTTTTGAGCCTGCTTCTTTTTTATTTTTAAGGTCGTTCTCACGGAATACGGAATGGCGAACAGCGCACCGGCGATGAACGATATACCAATGGTGAGGATAATCGGGACGTTCTGAAATTCATAAAAACCAAGGGAAACATTGGACGTAAAACTCCAATTAAATCCGATGAGGGCTATGAGCAAAGCGAGCAGCACTATTGCAGTAATCAATTTCCAGGGCATCGAAGCTCCTTCTAAGGACCGGTTGGAGTTACAGTTACTTCTTCCGGAAGATGGATATTACAGTCGAGGCAAGTTTCCACACGCCAAACGCCAGGGCCGCGAAGCCCGTCAGGCCGAGGACGAAGCCACCGATTCCAGAAAGCGCCGGGATGGCGTTTACGAAGGTTACTGCGGCCAAGCCAGCGACCACGTAGGAAAGCTGCTTGTTGCGGGGATATTTTTTCGCCATCCACCATGATGCGGTTCCCAGCACCGCGGTTACCAGCAACCCGGGAAAAAGGAGGCTGGTGATTCCCCGAAGCAGGTAAATGCCGGCAGCAGAGCCCAGTGATACCAAACCAAGGGTCGCCGAATTGATCCGATCTTCCTGACCTGCGGGAATGCGAAAAACTTTTTTCACCACCGAAAGTGATGTCTCGTCACTGTTGTTATCGTATCCGGAATTCTGATCCATATCGACCTTCCTCACATGCGTTTGCTGTTTCTATTGTAGCCTCAGTCCCGCGTTGATACAACACACTTGCCGGTGCCCAAACCCTGGTGGGCAAGTTTGGCGTCAACAACCAACTATCAATGCTTGAAGCTGCGCTGTCCGGTAAAAACCATGCTTATGCCCGCTTCGTTACAGGCTTCAATTGCTTCAAAGTCCCTGAGGGATCCGCCGGGCTGAACTATGCCCGATATTCCCTCGCGGACTCCCACATCAACTCCGTCCCTGAAGGGAAAAAACGCATCGCTCACCATAATCGAGTCGGCAATATTGCCCCTGGCTTCCCGGGTCTCTTCCAGAATTGCCTCTCGGGAACCTTCATCACCCAACTGGTTAAAGGGCATACCGTGGCGTTCCCAGCAGAGGCGGTCGGCATACTTTCGGTAGGCCTTGTCCCTGGCGATTTCCGCAACCCCTACCCGATCCTGCTCTCCGGTTCCTATGCCCACGGTACAACGGTCTTTAACGTATATTACGGAGTTACTGGTAATGCCGGCCTCAACCAGCCAACCAAAAAGCATGTCCTGTTTTTCCCTCTCGTCGGGCTGACGGGAAACTTCGTAGACCCTTCCCTTGTGCTCAGTACGGGCCGGAAGAAAATCACCAAAGCGCTTGGCCGCCGGCTCGAACTGATACTGAATAATGACTCCGCCGTCCATAAGACTTTTGAAATCAAGAGTCTTCGGACCCACGAAGGCCTCAAGGCGGGATATGTTGCTGATTTTCATGATGCGCAGATTTTTCCGCCTGGACAGTATTTCCATGGTTCCGGGGGCAAAATCAGGGGCCGCCACAACCTCGCAGTAGCTTGAGCTGATTGCCTCTGCAGTTGCTTTGTCCACCGTCCGGTTAAGCGCGACGGCGCCGCCGAAGGCTGCCAAACGGTCGGCCATGTAGGCTTTCTGGTAGGCCTCAGAGAGGCTGGACCCCAGCGCCACCCCCGACGGATTATTGTGTTTTATGATGACCGCGGCGTTATCTGCGGTGAAATAACGGAGAATATTCAACGCGGCGTCGATATCGGTGATGTTTATTTTGCCCGGATGCTTTCCCGATTGGAGAAGCTCGGCATCACTGGCTAAATGAATTCCCGGTTCGATGGTCTGAACATCTCCAAGATGGAGGTTTCCGTTTACCAGTTTGTACAGGGCAGCGGGTTGATCGGGGTTTTCGCCGTAGCGCAATCCCTTCAGCTCACCGTCAATATCCCATCGTACCTTCTCGTAATACAGGGTGCTTCGCTCACCACCGTCATCGTAGAGGCTGATATCCATTTTGGACGGAAACTGGTCCTCATTGATCCGGCGGTACATGTTCTTTAAATCGCTCACTGCCACACTCCCTCTCTGACGCGGTACACATCGTCTATTGCGGAATCTACAGTCTCCTGCAAATATCCGGAAATCGCCGCATCGTACTCCGCCGTATGGGCAAAGGTCTTTTTCGCCAAGCGAAAGCGGCTGTCGAGGCTGATGGTTCCGCTGTTTTCCCGAAGTTCGTGTAAAACTCCGGGATAATCTTCCGGACGGCAGATAGAAGCCACTCTGATATAATTTTTTGCCGAAGCCCTCAGCATGGTGGGACCACCGATATCAATATGGCTTCTGGCATCCTCAAGGCTGCTTCCTTCCCGGGCGATCTGGGAGCTAAACGGATAAAGATTTACCACCACCATATCGATATATTTCGAAGCGCTTCGCTCAATATCCTGCCGATGATCGTTATTATAGGGTTCGCTGAGCAGCCCGAGGTAAATACGGAAATCCAGAGTTTTAACCAGGCCGCCCTGCATCTCAGGCTGACCGGTGTATTCGCTCACCTGCACGAGATTTTCCGTATAGCGGCCATCCATATATCCGCTGAGCAAATTCTCAAGGACCCTGTGGGTTCCCCCGGTGCTCAGGATCTGTACATCGGGATTAATCTCAAGAAGGCCGCGGACAAAATCTTCTATGCCGCTTTTGTCGGATACGGAAATCAGCACGGTGTTGACCTTTACCCTCCGGGGAACCTCAGCGACTCTGTTCATGAACCTTTTCTCCTCGCTCTATGTATGCATACGCCTCGTGATTGTGAATGCTCTCCATGTTCTCCGCTTCAACGCTGAACCAGGGGAAGTTATATGACTGCTCAAGCATGACCGTGACCGCCCGCACAAGATCCTCCACAAACACCGGATTATCATAACTCAATTCGGTGATGTATTTCTCATCTTCGCGTTTGAGCAGGGTATACAGCGGCGCGCTTGCGCAGCCCTCGATGAGGGCGATCATATCCTCTATCCAAAAAAAATCGCCCAACTGCACCAAGACCCTGACAAATGAACGCTGATTGTGTGCCCCGTAGGCGGAAATTTCCTTGGAGCAGGGACAAAGGGTTAAAACCGGCACTTCTATGCCGACAAAAAAATCCCGATACTCGCTGTTCACTTCGCCGATAAATCGGCAGTTGTATTCCATAATGCTCTTCTGACCGCTGACCGGAGCGCTCTTTTCCATAAAGAAGGGAAATCGCATTTCTCCGTGGGCCACATCGGCCTGAAGGCTTGATTTAATCTTTTCCAGCATGTGATGAAAATTATTCATGCGGATGTCGTCGGAATGCTCGTGAAACACCTCGATAAAGCGGCTCATATGGGTGCCCTTGAAGTGATGCGGAAGATCGACGTAGAGGTCGACTTCGGCAGAGCTATGCTGATAGCTTTCCGCCTTGTCCAAAATCTTAATCGGATAACGGATATTCTTTACGCCGACCTTGTTCAGCGGAAGATTGCGCTCGTCGGGAGAGTTCTGGAGGTCTTTCATGAGGCCGGATTTCCCGAAGCGTCGTGATGGCGCTTTGCCGATTCTACGGTATTCCACAGCAGCATGGTTATGGTCATCGGACCCACTCCGCGGGGAACCGGAGTGATATGCGAGGCCTTTTGCAGCAGATCGTCGAACTTCACATCTCCCACAAGCCTAAATCCCCGTTTTTTACTGGGGTCGTCAACGCGATTTACCCCCACGTCAATGACAACCGCGCCGTCCCTCACCATCTCCGCGGTGATCAGCTCGGGAATGCCAACGGCGGCGATGAGAATATCTGCCTGTCTGGTGTGCTGTGAAAGATCAGGGGTACGGCTGTGACAGACGGTGACCGTGGCATTTCCCAGAGGGCTTTTTTGGAGGAGAAGATTCGCCAGGGGCTTGCCGACGATGTTGGAACGCCCGACAATGACGCAGTGTTTTCCCGCGGGTTCTATGCCGACCGCCTGAATCAGCTTCACCACTCCGTGAGGAGTACAGGGAAGGAACGCGTCCCGTCCCAGCATCATATTGCCGAGGCTTACGGGATGAAAACCGTCCACATCCTTGGAGGGGGAAATAGTTTCGATTATACGGTCCGAATCGATGTGCCCGGGCAGGGGTAGCTGGACCAGAATTCCGTGGATCAGGGGGTCGGCGTTGAGTTCTTCAACCAGGGACACCAGCTCATCTTCAGGGGTTTCTGCCGGGAGCCGGATGTCCCGGGAATATATGCCATTTTCTTCGCAGGCTTTTTCCTTTGCGGTGACATAGCTGGTGCTTGCGGGATCCTCGCCGACTAAAACAACCGCGAGCCCCGGAACCGTTCCCTTATTACTCAACTGGGCAGCATCCCGGGCAATTTTATCCCTGAGTCCCGCCGCAATTTCTGTGCCGTTAATTATCTGTGCAGCCATGGGCATGATGTATCATAGCCCATCACAAAATTCAACAATGATGTAATCTGCAGGGCCTTGAAATGTTATCGCATTGAACAGCCATTTTGGACGTGCTACTATGGCAGCTCGGCAAAGCGGACATTATTCCGTTTGTGCGTACGACAAATATGACGCATCACCCCATCGTTTAGAGAGGTTTCAGTGATCACAGGCACAATGCGAAGAAACTGCGCGGCGGTTTTAACACTGCTGTTATTTATCAGCTCCTTCCTTCCCCTCATCGCCCAGGAAAGTGATCCGGGCTTTGACACTCCAGGTCCGGTTGAGATAAATCGGGTTCTCGGCGATCAGTATCTTACCATCAGTCTCGGACTCCAACTTCCGCTGTTTATCCACAATCCCAATCCCGGAGACGGAGAGGTTGCCATCAATCAAACAAACCTCAGACCGGGGTTGAGCGGAGGACTGGGATGGGCTGCCTTCCTCAATAATGAAATTAGCCTGGGTCTCAATGTCAATGCGGCGTACAGCGCCGACCTCAACGGCTCGGGTTTTTTCGCCGTGCCCATTTTGGTTAATGGGGCGTACTACCTGCGGACGTCGCCTATTGAGGTGCCCCTCAATCTCGGCCTGGGACTCAACATCATGCGGTATAAGGATATAACTACCGTGGGAATGATCGTGACCGGCGGGGTCTCTGTGTATTGGAATGCCATAGAGGACTGGTCCTTCGGAGTCAATATCCAGTATTGGTGGCAACCCGAATTTTACGGCGCCGGATCAGATATTCCGGCCAGCATGACGCGTTTCGGCAACAGCCTGCAGATTACCGCAAGCGCTTTGTACAACTTCTAAACCATTGAAGGATTATTTCATGAATCGTATTAAATCGGCACTAAGCCTTGCCGTCCTGATGCTCTTCGCCGCCTGCAACAGCAGCAACGTCGGGCTTTTTTACAGCATTGAGAGCGTGGTGGCCATTCAGGAAGAAGGCCGGGGTCTGGAAGAATTCTCCCCGATCAACAGTTTCGCAGAAGGCCAAAATAACTATTATCTGACCACCAGCGTGCTAAAAGTACGGGCTCAGGGAACAGAGACCGACAGCCAGACAGGCTACAGCTGGGCCGATGTCAATATGCCCGACGCCCACCCGACGGCCCTTAAGGTATTGGCCGACGGAAACCGCATAGTGCTTCACGCAGCTGGAGAAACCGCCGACGGCATAGTCACCGGCTTGTTCGAGCTCACGGAGTTTGACTACGGCGATGCCGCGGATGCGGCCTGGACCCCGGTTAGCGGAATAACCCCGGCGGATGGTGAAAGGATCAGCAATGCCTTCTTTGCGAACGGACTGCTTTTTGCAGAGCTGTACAGCTCTGCTTCGGGCTACCGGCTTCTCGACATAACCGGCGACCTGGAAATTCTCAGTTCTGACCTATTTCCGGTAATAGAAATTGAATGGGACGGAAGCAGCTACTGGGCTCTGACAGCCAACAGCATCGCAAGCAGCACCGGAGCTACCCCGGCGGCAATGAGTACGGTTACCCTTGACGGAAATGCGGCATTTGAAAATGCCGAGGGAGAACCGCTGTGGGCGGTGGACAGCAGCGGAGATGCCAAGATTTACTCATTTTCCGGTATGGTAAGTCCGGCAGCCGACGAGCTCTACATTGCCACCACCGGAGGGTATGTGTTCTACACCGTAGACGGAGGTACCGGGTGGCGGGCCTTCGACGGAGACTCGAATAGCCAAGCCGACCGCATCAGCAACGGCACGGATTTTACCCGCTTCAGCGCCCTCACCTTGTTACCCGCAGTCTTTGACGACGGTACCCAGGACCGGATAATCGCCGGCACCGCAAATGAGGGCTATGCCTTCCTCAGCGGATCGGTGGACGCCGGCGGGGAAAGCGTAAGCTTTTTCGACGCCCAGGACCAAAGCAGTTCCAACCTCTTCTCGACGGATTTATACCGGGGCAACATAAGCGACCTGGTGTATGCCGGAGACCCAACCGTAGACGAAAACGTGCTGTTCGCCCTGACCCCGAATGCCGGTTTGTGGCGGGGGACATACGAGGAAAACCGCCTCATCTGGCGCAGAGAATAGCACTCGATTGGTGAAAATTAATTGAATAACACTAAGCAATAAGAATCCGGGGCTCGTTCAGAGTCCCTGGTTTATTGCGTTACCGGTGAAGATCAGACCGGCTCCTTGCAGGTTTTCAAGCTGCTGCAGGGTCTGATATTGGCCCGCACGCTGTTGGGAACTTCGGAAGCTGTCCCGTATCTCCTGAAGAATTAATCCCCATCCCTCGAATGTGTTGTTTTCAACTTCCATTGATATATTCCCAATCTCGGTCTGGGCCAGGATAGCAGTACCGTAAATGCTGCCCCCAAGTCGATTGTTGACCAATCTTCCGGCGGAGTTTTCTCCGAGACTCAAGGCCACTGCATAGGATTCCCGGCCTGTGAGGGAAAACTGGCTGTCGGCAATAAACACCTCGCTGTCTTCAACCAGAGCGAAAATGTATTCGGCAGTTTCGGCGCCTTCGAAGCTGCTGTCCCTAATTTCGAGCTCGGCCCCTGATCGGGCGACGATGCTGTTCACAAAGTCCCTGCCCCCGGTGCCGAAAAAACGGCTTCCGGTGGCCAGCAGGCTGCCGGATGTAATTGATATGCCGTTCACCCCGAAAGCCGCTGTGAGCACCACGTCGCTGTCCTGAAGGGCGATATCGCTCTCACGGGCGGCGATGAGACTGACGACCCCCGCTTCAGAGCTTCCCTCGACGCGCACCTGCTGTAGAAGCATGTCAGACTGATCGGCGAAAAATGCGCTCGATGCCGATCGTCCGGTGCCGCTGGTGAACAGTGATTGATCCTCGGCGAAGAAGCTCGAGTTGAACAGATAGACGCCGATGGTGCTGTCGCCTGAGGCCGGGACTACTTCGCTTGCGCGTAATTGGACGGTGGAGTCCTGACTGCTAATGAGGATGTAGGACCCGTGAAGATCCGACTCGAGAAAATCAGGGAGATCTTCGGCGCTTATTTTGCTGTCGCTGATCCGGAGATCGCTGTTGTCAAGAGCCTTGATCAGCGTAGCTTCATCGAGCTCATATCCGTTGACTTCCGAGCGTTGAAGCCTGAGAGATGATTCCACCAACTGGATGGCTGAGCTGCCGCCGTTGACCGTCAGCAGGCTGTTGGAAATGCTCAAGTCGGCGTTCTCGGCGAGGATTATTTGATCGAGGTTTCGGGCGGAATCGCTGAGATACAGCGAGTCGAGAACGAGGCGATTGCGCCGGCTTCGAATCAGCTCGCGTTCGCTGAAGGATTTCTCCGCAAAAATGAAGCTGGGTTCTCCGCCGGGCTCCCAGCTGCCCGATCTGAACGAACCATAGAGCCCGGTAGTAAAACCGATATTGATCGGTCTGATAATCGGATAACTTCCCTCTGCAAGATAGATTTCACTGCGGCCGCTGGCGGCGGCAAAATCAAGGGCCTCTATTAGGTCTGCAAAGGGCAGATCTCTTCCCCCGTTACCCGAAGACGCGGCTGCGGGATCGACAAATACATTGCGCCGATCGACGATGATATTCCAGATTCGATCCTGGGCGCTGCGGTTTCCCGCGGCATCGAATGCGTATGCCCGAATGTTATACAGAACCATTTCATTCGGATACCCCTGGAGAGTTACGGGGCCGGCAAAGCTGGCTAATTCGCCGATTTCCAATCCTGCAGGAGCGGCGAACTGCCTGTCCCAGCCAAGGGGGAGCTCCCCTCGGGGATACAGGTATTCAGAAATCTGATAGACCGCCTGACCGTCTTCTTCAGTTACAAAATCGACAATGACATCTTGAGGGGAATACAGTTTTTCTTCGATCCCCCGCAATCCCGGTGGAGATGGGGGGCTCCGGTCTATGGTAAAGCTGAACGAGAGCTCCCGGCTCGGTTCGAATCCCGGAATATACTGTCTCATGGTGACCCGGTACTCCACGGTTTCACCCTGGGCCGCCTGAAATGATAAGCGGTTGGCCCATACCGGACTCGATTCTCCCACCGCCGGGGGGTCGCTACCATCGCTACTGATTTCGTAGCGCACGAGTCCGCCGTTACCGGGAAACACTTCAACCGTCCGCGGCTGAACGTACACCCCGCCGTCCTGGACACCGCTGAGCTTCGGCAGAGGCGCGATGAGTAGCCGTGGGAGAATAAGGGACGACAGTGGACTGGTATTCCCCGCTTCGTCTACGCTGCGGTAATAGAGTACCAGGCTTTCCTGGGACTCGGCGACCTGCCACTCTATGGGAAAATCGTAATCAGAGAATTCGAGTGAATCCGGATCGGCTGCCGCTGAAGACACAGCGTATTCAATGCCGTCTTCTCCACCCCGGGTCCAGCTCAAGAGTCCGGCATTACCGTCCCGCTGAACCCGCGGTGACGGGGGAATATCCGGCGGCTCGCGGTCGATAATAAACTCGTAAATTCCGCTGGTTTGCCCGAGGTTACCTGCGTTATCCAGGCTTCGGAAAAGGAGGCTGTATCGGACCCGGCTGCCTGCTTCGGCCTTGAGTTGCAGGGACTCCCTGATGAGGTTTGAGCCTCCGTCGGGTACCCGGGGAATCTGCGTACCGCTGGCCAGTTCGAAAACAATCTGCTCCTCGCTTTCAAAGCGCAGCCGCAAATCCTCATTGCTTATGTAACGCCGATCGGGAGACTGGGGAAGCGGCTGATCATCGGCGGTTCTCACGCTAAGCTGAGGTAATTCCGGCAATTCCCGGTCAATGATGAAGGCTGCAGTCACATCTTCGCTGCGGTTGCCCGCCTGATCCTGGCTGTAAGCCCGTAGCCGATAGAGGATCCGCCGGCCCTCGATGCCGCTGATAGTAAAGCTGCTGGTGAATGGCGAATCCGGGCTTATCAAAAAACCACCGTCTTCCCGACTGATTTCATAGAAAATTTCCGTTCCGCCCTCTCCTTGGAGTGTCAGATTAACCGCATCGCGGTACTCGCTGCCCGGTTCAAGGCCGACGATTCGGGGAGCTTCGGGAGCTTCGTTATCGAAACTGAAGCTCAAACGGGAGCTGACCCCCTTGAGCTCGGGATTTTCCGATGATACCGGCAGAATTAACAGATTTACTTGCTGGTTTTCCGTATCGGGATCGGCTGCAATTCTAATTTCTCCTGCACTGAAATCGCCGTCCGGATAGGGGATTGGGGGTATGCTACCGTCCCGGCCAATAGAGTAATAGTATCGCACCCCGGGCTCGCTGTTTCGGATAAAAAGCGTGAGCTCCCTGCCCTGTACCGAACTGCCGTTTTCCACACCGGCGACCTGGGCCGCCGACGGAGTTACGCTGTGAACCGGAATTGCCGAAGTTCTGCTGAGGGCCGAGCGGGTCTGCTCGGATTCCGAATAGGTTTCGACGATATATGCAACATTGAATCCCTGAACTTCTTGGAGAGCTATGGGACCGGAGTACAGCAAAAACTCCGACGATCCCGGCGAGGCCGCCCCGCCTTGGCGGATAATCCGGTAATAGACTGTTTCATCGTCTTCGGCGTTTATGGTAACAACCCGGTTTTCCACCGTTATTGCCGGTCCCGCCTGGAGTCGGGTGTCGACCGTAGCCGTTATTTCGGTAACGCCGTCGCTCACCGATCCGGCGTCGTTGACGAAAGAAAAGCGCAGCAGGTAATCCTGGAGAATGCCCGGGGGAAGTCCGATTTCCGTACTGCCGCGAATCTCCCGAATCTGGAAATCTTGAGGATTCGGTTCGATAGTCAGGTTGACCGCCCTGGAACTGCGTATCAACAGTCTTCCATCTTCGATACTGAGCTCAGGTTCAGGATTACCTTCGGTCTCGGGGGATACCATAAAGTCGAGACGGGATTCGCTGCTCCAGAGACTGGCGTTTTTTAAGGACTGAAACGAGATACTCAGATTCCGCATATCAGCCGGAAGGATAATTTCATCATTTCCGAAAAGCCGTCCTGCCGCCGCCGGATCGCTTTGGGGCGGCAGCTCTCCGATGCGGTAAAAGGTGTCGCTATCCCGGTCTGCCCTGAACGAAATGCGTATTCGCCTCGAGATGCTGTCGCCCGGATTAACCGGCAGATACTCGCCGATGCTTTTATTAAAACTATAAACCTGCACGTCTGGAGGACTGGGTCTTCGGCCGTCGAGAAGGTACACATAGCGAAACTCGCTGTTTTCCACCGCATCAAAAATTCTTAGCGGTAGCGCCCGGAGACTGCCGGGCTGCAGGGAGATTCTGAGCGGCCGGTCGAGGGGGTTGTCGAAGCGGCTAACCGGCCGGTCATCAATGCGGTAATACAGATCGGCGCGAAGCGCCGGGATTACGATGTTTTCTGAAACGAGTCCTTGGTCAAGCCGGCTGTATTCATTGATTCCCGCAGAAAATCTGCGCAGGGCGTAGAGTTCCCTACCGTCGTGTGTTATGCCAAAAACCCGAAGGGGAATGTCCTCTCCGGGACTCAGGAGCACCGGGCCGGCGTAGGGTATCCCGCCCAGACGAGGATCACTGCCGTCCAGGGTATAGCGCAGTTGACTGAATCCGCGCTCATCAATGTATAAAAGCTGGGGATTGGCGAAATTACCCTCCACGGGACTGATGACGGGGATGTTTTCCACCCGGGTTTCGTTTCGCCGGTCGATAATGTACCGAAAATTTTCAGCGGGACTGAAATTACCCGCAGAATCCCGGGCGCGAAGCTGCAGTTGATACGCAACAAGTTGTCCGCTGACCCCCTGAAGACTCAGGGTCTCACCGGGCGCTATGCTGCCCTCCTGCCTCGCTCCCGAACCAGAGAGGACAAATACCAACGACGAGTCATCTTCAGTTTCGAAGGCTATATCAAGAGGTTTTCGGTACACCCCCTGCACCTGATTCGGCCGGGGGACCGCGGGGGGCATCCGGTCAATGACATATTCAAAATAGCGGTTTGAGGCCACCCTTCCTTGTGAAATCAGGAGCGCTTCAATTCTGTACCTCCGGCGGCTGCCGGGCGGTGTATTCAGCAGCAACGGGGTTCTTGAGGAGATAAACTGACTGTCGGTAAAACCGTCCAGGCGATAGAGAATACTTTCGAATTCCCGGTCTGCGCTGAACTCCAGTATGATATTTTCCCTATATTCCCCGGGCGCCGAACTGAGAACAAAGGGGGCAGTGTCGGGTTCCTGGGAAAATAATGCAGCACCGGCGAGAAGTACAAGGCTGATAAGCAGTCTGCGGAGGGTCATCGGGTTTACGCTTCTCCTTTGCTATTCGCTGCCCGGATTTAAATCCTTGAGAATGGCTGCAACCTCCGGGTCCTCGGCATAGTGCGATTCTATTTCATCGATTGAAAGACCCACCAGTTCATGACTGAGATAGTGCACCCAGTTATCTTCATCGGGCGAATTCATTTCTATTTTGCGGCAATAATAATCAGGGTGACTGGGCAGGGTTCCGGTTTCGAAATGCCGGATTTTGTAGTCGTGTACGGCAATGCGAATATCTTCCCGGGGTACACCCTTTGATTCGATAACTTCTACCAAATAGTTGATGGTTCTGCCGGAATCAAAAATGTCATCTACCAAAAGCACCTTGTCACCGCTTCTCAAATGCTCCGGGTCGTAGGTCCAGCCGTCAATACGGATTTTCTGCTGCGACCTGACTCCCGTGTATGAGCGGGCGACAACCGCAGCGTAAAACACCGGCCTTCCGTCGGTCTTCACGACCTTGAAATACTCACTGATGACATTGCCCAGATAGGCCCCGCCCCTCAGGCTGACATAAATCACGTCTGGAATAAATCCGTCCTTGTGGATTCGATGCGCAAGCTTGATGGCGTTGTCCCTAATTTTCCGATACGTGATGAATTCTTTCAAAACACTCCCCTGCGTGAGTCTCCGGCAAAAAGCCGCAGGAGACCCAAATTACATAATAGTACAAGCGCGGCTATTTTACGATAGTGCGGGTTACTTCTTCGCCGGAGCGAACGGTTCGGAATTCCAGTCTCCGGTCTGAGTCTGCCAGGGCGGCATAAAAGCTTCGCAAATCGCTGACGCTCTCACCGTTGATTTCGGTAATGACGTCCCCGACAGCGATTCCCGAAACCGCACCCGGGGTCCTCGGGGTTATTACCCTGACAATGACGCCGCTCATGCTCCCGCTGTCATCCAGCTGTTCGCGAACCTCACGAGTGAGAGGATATACTGAAAAACCGGGAAAGAGGTCTCGCGACTGGCCTGCTATGACGCTTTCTGCCTCACGGCTGGTGATGCGCAGCGTCAATTCACGCTCCTCCCCGTTTCGCAGAAGCTCAAACTTCGCCTGGTCACCGGCGACAAGTCTACCCACTTCACGTACCAGCTCATCGGAGCTTGTGATCTTTTTATCATTAATCCCGATAATAAAATCACCGGGGAGAATGCCCCCCCGGCCGGCGGGAGAAGTCTGGTACACCGAGGTCACCAGGGCTCCGTTCAGGTCTTGAAGTGAGAGGCTCTCGGCGATTTCTTCTACAATGCTCACGATCTGCACACCGAGCCATCCGTACTGAACCTGCCCGTCAGCGATAAAATCATCGATGGCGCGCTTAACATTGTTCACGGGAATGGAAAAACCCAAACCGATGTTGCCCCCGGTTTGGGAGCTGATCCAGGTGTTTATACCCACGACTTCGCCGTAAATATTGACCAGCGCGCCACCCGAATTGCCCCGGTTTATCGAAGCATCGGTCTGGATAAAATCGCTGATATTGTCGTCGGGCCCGCCGCTTCGCCCGAGGGCGGAAACGATTCCTGCGGTGACAGTGGACTGAAAGCCGAGGGGGCTTCCCATTGCCAGTACCCAGTCGCCGACCTGAAGGCTGTCGGAGTCCCCCAGAACGGCCACTGCGATATCCCGCTCCCGGCTGCTGAACTCAACCAGTGCGAGGTCCTGGCGGATATCCCGACCCACCAGGCTTGCGGTGTAATCCCGGCCATCATCAAGCCTTACGGTTATTTCCTGAGCATCGCCGATGACATGGGCATTGGTCAGCACAAAGTGACGATTACCGTCCCGGCGAACAATAACTCCGGAACCCAGACCTTCGCTTCTGAACTCCCGTTCTCCGTCATTTTGCCCAAAGAAGAATTCCCAGAACGGCATGGTTCCTTCGCCCTGGGGGGTCTGCACATTTCGTACTTCCACCACATCAATACGCACCACTGCCGGGAGCACCGACTGTGCGACCTGCCGGAATGAGTTTTGCATTCCCTCCAGGTCCATAATTACCGGGGCACTGACGCGTACCGGGGCTTCCTGACTGCTTGTGGTTTCTCCGGGCGAAAAACAGGCAGATAATAAAAATAAAACAGCCAACAGGCCTATGGCTGAAAAAACTCTTACGCGTACTGATTTCATGCTCACTCCTCTGTGTGCCGGGCCGCAGTGTTACGGCGCTTTTTTCTCTCTGAGGGTGAGGATTTCCGTGTGATCCCGATGTATGGCGATGGTATGCTCGAAATGGGCTGATACGGCGTCATCCCGGGTAACTACAGTCCATTCGTCGTCGAGAACCCTCACGGCATCGCCGCCGAGATTGATCATGGGTTCAATAGCCAGAACCATTCCCGGCTTGAGCCGAGGGTTTGGTCCCGAGCCGGGATAATTGGGAACGCTGGGCTCTTCGTGCACATCGAGTCCAACTCCGTGGCCCGAATATTCCCGGACAACGCCGTAGCCCTGCGTACGGGTATGCTTGTATACCGCGGTGGAAATATCCTTGACCCGATTGCCTGCCCGCGCCGCGTCGATTCCCTTGTACAGACTCTCTTCGGTGATTTTTAGCAGCTTTGCAACCTCAGCCGAAACATCCCCGACGGGGAAGGTGTATGCACTGTCGGAAATAAATCCGTCGAGGCTGATACCGCAGTCGATGGAAATAACATCGCCGCTTCTCAAGGGTCGGTTATCGGGAATTCCGTGTATGACGGCGGAATTCACCGAAGTGCACAGGGTAGCCGGAAATCCTCCATAGCCGAGAAAGGCGGGTATACCGTTGTTGTCCACAATGAACTCATGGCAGAGGGAATCGAGCTTCTTCGGGGTCACACCCTCGCGAATCTCCGATTCCACCATATCGAACATTGTTGCCAGAAGTCGGCAGGACCGGCGAATGCCGGCTATTTGCTCATCGTTTTTTACCCGAATCATGAAATCCTCATTAAAAAAATAGTGCTATTCCCGGCGCGCAGCAATCATTTCCTCAACCCGGGGTAGAAGAATATGACGGGCGCCGGCGGCGCGGATTCGATTAATATACTCCCGGGCTCCGGCCATGTCATCGAGCAAGGCCAGGCTCATCGCGAGGTAAACTCTGACCTCTACCATCTGACGGTACCATGATGAACCGGGATAATCCGAGAGTCCTCCTGAGTAGGAAGCTATCAGGTCTTCGGCCCTCAGCAGATAATCTCTTGCCAGAGACGGCCGTCGTTCTGCCAACTCCATGAGCCCGAGATTGTAAAACCCCTCTGGACGCCCGGCCTCTCCGGCAAAGGCGAAACTCCGCCGCGCCTGGTCTGTATCCCGCCCCAGCACTGAGAGGTACCCCGAATATAGTTCCAGGCTGCCGTCGTACACAGCGCTGTAGCGGTTGAGAAGCACTTCGATGCCACGGCGGTCATCTTGAATTGAAAGCAGATACAACAGAAGGTTCCTTGATTCGGCGTCCGAAGGGGCGGCGTTGATCCGGTCCCAAAGCCGCAGCGATAAATCTACTATATCGATGCTTCGCTCGCCTGCAGAGCCGGAGTCCAGATAGCTGGTTAAGAGCCGGTAGAACCCCATATCGAAATTTTCCGGAAAGCGGCTGATCTGGGGAATAAAATCCAGTTCAGAAGCTTCATCCCGGGTCACCGCAGCGCTCAAACCACGGGCAAGTACCTCCGGGTCATTTCCGTAGAGCTCGAAAGTCCTGCGATACAGCTCCCGGAAATCCCTGGAGCCCGAAGTCTCCTGTGAGTCTATACCGAGAGAGCCGTGCATTCGAAGAAGATTGAGAACGCTTATGCGGGAATCATCGGGATGCCGGTCAGTGACCTGATGATGAAGCTCATATGCCCGTGCCGCATCTCCCGAAAAAAAATACATATCGGCGAGGCTTTGCATGGTCGACGCCTGAAGCCCGACCTCGGTGGGGAGCAGCGCAGCGAGATTTTGGACCTCAGAGAACATGCGCGAATCATATGCGAGATTCAACAGAACGGCGGCGTCGGAATCGCCGGACAGCAGACTCCCCCGGGCTGAGAGGATATCATAAGCTTCCTGAATACGGCCTCGGCTTGCCAGTAACAGAGATCCGTTGACGAAGTATCGAATATCTCCTGTTAGCTGACCCGCCTCGAACATGGCGAAGGGATCTGACATAGCCACAGGCGTCAGGGGTAACTGGACTCCCTGAAGCACCCCCTCAAGCCCGTGTCGTTCAAGCGATCTACCGCTGCGTAAAAAAGCCTCTGCGACGAGGCCAAGATAGCGGCGCCCCTCCAGGCCCTCGGCGATTATTGAAGCCCGCATTGCTTCGTCGCCGTCGAGAAGGCGGTCGACCAGCAAGGCGCGGATAACATCATTTCCCGGGTATGCGTCGAAACCCCGATCAATGGCACGGGAATACAGGGCGGAATCGCCGAGGGACTCCCGAAGCAGATCGGCCCGGGAAATTATCGCGAGATAATCCCGGGGAGAGTTGGCGAAGGCAAGGCTGTTGCCAAGCAGTTCAAGGGCTTCGGCTACCCGTTCCTCCCGGATTAGTACATCAGCCAGGCGCAAATTTCGGGATAAAGCGACATCGCTTCGAATGGTGCCGAGACTGGCTACAATCAGGATGATAATGGCGGCGGAAAGGCCGAGTGAGGTGAGGATTACCGCAGCGCGGTTTTCAGAAATAACATCCCCAAATTTACTCACGGTACAGCCCTCCGGTGGACAATCACTTATTCGCTTTTATGGCGTCGAGCACCCCATTAATAATTCGAAAGGTCTGTTGGGAACCAAAATCCTTGGCTATCTCTACAGCCTCGTTAATTATGATCTGGCGCGGGGTGTCGGAACTGAACATCAGCTCATATGCCCCTACCCTCATTATTGCAAGATCGACCTTGTTTAAGCGCTCAAATTCCCAGTGTTCCAGGTGGGATCGGATTTGACCGTCGATGTCGTCTAAATTTTCAACAATGCCGTGCAGCAGAAGGCGGGAAAAAAGAAGCCGGTCATCCCGGTCATCGCCGCTATAGTCATACCAGGGAAAGTCCATCAGACTGCCCATATCCTGCCGGTTAAACTCCTGGCTGTACAACGCTTGAACAACCAGGACCCGGCTTTTACGTCGTGAGAGCATGTACGTTCCTACCAGGGAAGATTCTGTTCAACAATCCGAATCTCGGCCTCTTCCCGGAGTTCCTCGATAATCTCATTGAGGGCGGTGACCAGCGCTTCCTGCTGCTTCTGACTCATGATGAACTGGACAATATTCTGCCGAACGGTGACGCTCTGACCGGGGAACAGGGGATCGGTAAGTTCAAGAAGCCGGGGTCTGCGCCGATCATTTACCCGCACGATGTGGAATCCCGAGACAGATTCCATTACCTGGGAAATGCTGCCCTGCTGCATGGCCAGAACCGCCTGAACAAAGCTCTGGCCGAGACTGGCAACTGCGCTTTGATCTCCGTTAATTACGTATCCCAAATCCCCGCCGCTGAAGTCGGGATCATCCAGGCTTTCGCGGATAATCGCATCGAATTCGCCGCTCCCGCCGTTCCTGATGCGGCGGGAAAACTGGTCCATCCGGTTGCGGGCGTCGGTCCTCTGAGCGTCGCTCAACCCTCTGGTGGGAATAAATATATGGCTGACGCCGCTCATTGCTGGACTGAGAAAGCTGCTTGCATTTTGCTCGTAGACCGCTTCAATTTCGGCCTGGGTAGGTCGGCTGATATTCTGGCCGATGTTGGGCCGGGCGAATACCAGGTATTTTTCCTGCAGTATACGTCCTTCGAGCTGCTGTAGGTAGCGCTCCCAGCTCAAGCCGGTCTGCTGTTGCACAAGTTGGCGGTACTGTTCATCGCTTACCTGGGCTCCCAGACTCTGTTTCTGTAGGGCCAGGGCGTTCTGTATTTCCAGATCCGAAGCTTGGAGGCCAGCTCTTTCGGCGGCCTGCTGAATCAGTATGCTGTTGATTCGCGACTCCAGAATCTCGTTCTTCTGATCGGCGTTCAGCTGGCCGCCAAGTTGGGTTTCCAGAAGGCGGATTTGATTGAGCAGCTCCCGTTCATAGACTACTTCGGTATCCGTCAGCCTGACTGTGGCGAGGGTCTTGTCCAACAGCTGAGCGCTGAGCCCGGAAGTAAATAGCAGTAGGAAGAGGATGAGAATTGATAGTATCCGTGTTGATGTTTTCATAATGTGTACCTTATCGCCGTACCGAAAATGAGTTTCGGCCCAGCTTTTTCTCCAATGTTTTTAAACCTGCCAATCGCGGGTTCATGGTTTGGGCTTCCTGAAAAAAGAAGCGGGCTTTTTTACTGTCCCCCGCTTCGAGATATAATTCGGAAAGCTTTTTCATATATACCGCCCGTTCTTTAACCGGTAACGGCAATTGGGCAATCTGTAATACAAAATCTACCTGTTGGGCCAAGGTTACACGGTTGGTCATTTTCTGGGTAAGCAGGATACGCATCCTGTCGAGCACTTCCTGAAAAAAGTGTTTGAAATACGGCCGCTCGAGCTCAAATTCAATCAGGGTTTTGAAAAGATTGAATGCGCCGGGAAATTTTCCCGAATCCTGGTACTCTTCGGCTATCAGAAATGCACAATCCATGAAGTCTTCCCGGTCCAAGTGCTGACTCAGATCAAAGCCCTTTTCCCTGACCAGCGTATCGTAAAGATCAAGAGCCTCCCGTTCATGGGCATGGAGCAAATCAAAAAAAATCAGTTTACCCGCCGAATCCGGATCGGATAGGCGGCTTTGAAGGAAGTCGCGATAGTCGAATCCGCCTTCGGGAAATGCCCGTCGATATTGAACGTCGTATTCATCCCGCAGCTCATCGTTTATAAGGGTCTCATAGGCGCTGAGAAGTTCACGCATGGCGCCGAGGGTTTTGCTGTCGTCCGCATTGGTGTCGGGGTGGATTTCCTTGGCCCGAAGCCGGAATGCCCTCTTGATTGCATCCCGGGATGCCTCCGGGGAGATCTGAAGAATCTCATAATAATCCGGAAGACCCTTGCTGTACTTCATTTTTCGATTGCGAGTCTTTTGCCGATTTCTCGGGCTACGGCTTCATCCTGAACGACATCGGAATACTTTATAAACATTCCCTCACCTTCCATCGCCGCCATAAGGTTGGTCAGCGATTTACCGGCCAGGATGGGCCTGGGGAGGATGAAGGCAAAACAGCGTTTGCCTGAAACCATCCCGGCATTTTTCAGGAACCTGTTTACCTGTTCCGGCAGTTTGGAGGAGAACGCTGATGTGAATTGCGCTCCGATGGCGAGGTACTGATAGACGCTGAGTTTCGAATTGACGTCCATTCCGGCGTCGATGATATCGACCTGATGTCCCTGGCCCTCAATACCCTGCGCCAGAGCTTTGCTGATTTTTGCGATCTTTTCCCGTTTGGATCCGGGAAAATATACAACCGCTACTCTCATGGAGAACTCCTCATTGTCGCTGGGGTAAGTATAGGGGAAACAGGCGGGAGCGATAAGTTACATACGCTCCCGTCGCGGAACCATTTTACTCGGCGTCTGACGCATCCTCGGGGGTAACCCACCATTCGGTGGCAGTCGCACCCTGCTCTGCCTGACGGGCAGCGGCTTCAATGTCACCGCCGCTGTCGCTCCGGTTCACCCAGGCAAGGCCCAGACTGCTGAGCAGGAAAATAACACCGAGAACCGTAGTGGTTCTGGTCAGAAAATTACCCTTCCGGTTTCCGATCTGACCCGACATTCCTCCGCCGCCGAAAATTCCTCCGATGCCCTCACCCTGTTCGTCCTGAATGAGAACGACCAGAAGAAGCAGTACGGCAGAAATCGCGAAGATAATAAGAAGTAAAATTGATAGTGCAGCCATAAAATATCCTTAACAAAAAAATAAGCGCCATCGCCGCATGTGCAGCGATGGCGAAAATACTGATTAAATCAGGCTATTACTTATCAAATTTCGCGATGGCTGTAAAGTCCTCAGTCTTCAGGCTGGCGCCTCCGACCAAGGCACCGTCGATGTTTGCCATGCCCATAAGATCAACCACATTGCCGGGTTTTACCGAACCGCCGTACTGAATAAGCATGCTGTCAGCGGCATTTTGTGAGTAGGCTTCTTCGAGAACCCTGCGGATAAAGGCGTGAACATCGTCGGCATCCTGAGGAGTTGCGGTCTTTCCTGTGCCAATTGCCCATACGGGTTCATAGGCTATGGTCACCTTGGCCAGGTCTGACTCGCTTACATCCTTGAGTCCTTCGATGGTCTGGGTTTTGACAACGGTCTCAAGCTTTCCGGCCTCCCTTTCCTCCAAGGTTTCCCCGACGCAGAGGATTACTTCAAGACCCTTTTTGATGGCTAAACGCACCTTGCGGTTAATAAACTCATCAGTTTCGCCGTACAGCGCCCGGCGCTCCGAGTGCCCGAGAATGACAACACGCACGCCGGCATCCAGAAGCATGTCGGGACTGACTTCACCGGTATGAGCGCCGGACTCCGAATCGGACATGTTTTGAGCGCCCACCAGTACGTTGCTGCCCTCAAGCGCCTTTGCGACAGCGGGAATTGCGATAAAACTCGGGGAGACAAGCAGTTTATGCTTTACATCTCCAAGGGCTTCCCGAAGTTCAGAGGCAAACGCCGCTGCTTCACTGGGCGTCTTGTTCATTTTCCAGTTGCCAGCTAAATAATACGATCTCATACTTATCTCCTGAAATCCGGTCTTTTCTCGCCCCGGAAAAAAACAACGGGGAGAACGACCGGCTTAATAGTGTTACTTTAGCGCTGCGATACCCGGGAGGTCCTTGCCCTCGAGAAACTCAAGACTCGCACCTCCGCCGGTGGAAACATGGCTCATTTTGCCAGCGAGGCCGAATTTATTGGCAGCTGCTACCGAATCGCCGCCGCCGACAACGGATACGGCGTCAGCATCTGCAATGGCCTGTGCCACAGCCTTTGTCCCGGTGGCAAAGTTATCAAACTCAAAAACCCCCATCGGTCCGTTCCAGACGATGGACTTTGCCTTGGAAATGACCTCTACGCATCGGGCGATGCTCTTGGGGCCGATGTCCATGGCGATTTTATCAGCGGGCACGTCGACCGAGTCCACGGCCTCGGGTGCGGCATTCTCATCGAACTGGGCGGCGACTACGTGGTCAACCGGAAGAATTACATCAACCCCGGCTTTCTCAGCTTCTCTCAACAGCTTTTTGGCGGTTTCCAGATAATCTTCTTCGAGAAGGGATTTTCCAATTTCAAAGCCCTGGGCCTTGAGGAAGGTGTACGTCATGCCGCCGCCGATTATAAGGCTCTTGCATTTGGGAAGAAGACTTTCGAGAACACCGATTTTTGATGAAACTTTGGCACCGCCGACAACCGCAACCATGGGCTGCTGAGGGCTGGTGACAAAGGGCTCGAGGAACCGCACTTCCTTCTCAATAAGAAGCCCGGCAAACGCCGGCATTTTGCGGGCCAGCCCTTCGGTGGACGCATGCGCCCGGTGAGCCGTGCCAAACGCATCATTAACAAACACTTCACCGAACTTGGAAAGTTTTTCGACGAAGTCGGGATCATTTTTCTCTTCGCCCTTGTACCAGCGCACGTTTTCCAGAAGCAGCACTTCGCCGGCCTTGAGGTCGGACACCATGGTTTCCACCTCCGGGCCGATGACGTCGGGAGCCATTTTAACTTCCTTATTCAGGAGTTCGGCCAGTCGTTTGGCCACGGGAGCAAGGCTGAACTCAGGCTTTTTTTCGCCTTTTGGCCGCCCAAGGTGGCTCATAAGAACCAGGGACGCGCCGGCGTTTAGAATAGCTTCAATCGTGGGCAGAGCCGCTCGAATCCGGGTGTCGTCACCGACTACACCGTCCTTGAGGGGGACATTGAAGTCCACCCGGGAAAGCACTTTTTTTCCCTTCAGATCTGCATCGTTTATAGTTTTTACTGACATGGGATCACCTCTCGATCATGGTATTGGGGTATTGGCAGGTCGGCACATGCCCCGGAACTGTCGGGGGATCTGCGGACTCCAGGATCAATCATCGGGGAACACCGTGGACGCTCATCCTGGGAAGAAAAAAGGCCGGCCTCCGGAAGCGGAGGCCAGCCTGGCAGTACTGTCTTAGAGGTATTTTTCGAGCTTAACGGCGAGGTCGACTACCCGGTTTGAGTAGCCCCACTCGTTGTCGTACCAGCTGAAAACTTTGACTTTGTTGCCGTCCATAACCATGGTGGACAGCGAATCGAAGATCGAAGAATGAGTATCGTGGATGATATCAACGGAAACTATTGGGTCTTCCGCGTATGCAAGGATTCCCTTCAGCGGACCCTCAGCGGCGGTTTTCATGGCTGCATTAACTTCCTCAACGGTAACGTTTTTATCCAGTTCTGCAACCAGATCGACTATGGATCCGGTGGGAGTGGGAACCCGGACAGCAACGCCGTCGAGTTTGCCATTGAGATCGGGAAGCACTTTTCCAACCGCACGGGCGGCACCGGTGGTGGTGGGAATCATGCTGACCGCTCCGGAACGGGCACGTCGGAGATCCTTGTGGGGTCCGTCGAGCATAACCTGGTCGTTGGTATAGGAGTGGATAGTGGTCATGAAGCCGCTTTTAATGCCGAAGGAATCATTGAGAACCTTGGCAATGGGAGCGAGACAGTTGGTGGTACAGGAAGCATTGGAAACGAAGGTGTCTTCCTTTTTGAGGTTCGCATCGTTCACACCCAGAACGACCATATTGTCGATCTGATCCTTTGCGGGAACCGTGAGTATTACCTTCTTCGCGGGAAACTGGGCGTTCTTGATGTGATCGCCGTAGCCTCCGCGGGGGCTTTCCTTGCTTACGAAAACTCCGGTGGATTCGATTACCACGTCCGGAGCCGCACCCCAGGGAATGTTTGCAGGATTGCGCTCAGCGGTCACCTTGTACTTCTTGCCGTCTACGATGAGGTTTTGATCGTCGTGGCTGACCTTGCCGGGAAATTTGCCCTGTGTCGAATCGTACTTGAGCAAGTGTGCGAGAGTCTTTGTATCAGTGAGATCATTGATAGCGACTACTTCTACGCCTTTCTCAAGAGCGATCTTGAATACGTTGCGTCCGATGCGTCCGAAACCGTTAATTGCAATTTTCATTTATCGGTCCCCCTGTTTTGGATTATGGTGGTTATCATCGACGTTTTTACACAAGAACTGTTAAAAGTCAATGAATGGGATTCGGTTAAATTGTAATAAATTTCCGAAACTTATACAAGTAGCATATGGATAATTATTTATCGATTATCGTATCTGTCGTATGCGTTCATATAATTCGCCTATGCTTGCAGGCAGACCCGGACGGGAAGACTGAGGGGTCTGATCTCCTGCATCGCTCTCGCCGGCGTCAGACTCCTCCTCCCCTGCGGGAATCAGAAAATCGCCCCGGCTGATCCGGTAGAAAAAGCCTTCATGGTCCATTCGCACCTGGCTGACGAGGAAGTCGGTAGCGGTGACAACCGCCCTGCCGATTATGTCCTCAGGGGAGTAATCGTACATGCTGTCCTCTGTATACAGCCGGAGGTCAGCCGGTTTCAGAATTAGCAACTCATCTCCATCTTCGATTCCGTCCTGGTACCCGATATTTATCAGTCCCCGCTCGAAATTTCGACGCATTAGCCGTGCCCTCAGTGGGAGCGAGTCAAGGATCTGGATGGAAATTTCCATTACCGCATCCTTTACCCGGGTCACGCCGCTGCGAACTACTGCGTACTGCCGCAAGGGACGACCCGTACGACCCAGATGCAGGGTCGCCTGAATTTCAAGGGATTCTTCCCCTTCTTCAATCTGATACAGAATGTAATAGTCGAGAGAGTTTCTCCTTGCCTGTTCGAAGGCCCTCGAAGGAGATATCACTTCGACCACATCATATGACAGCTCGCCGATCCCGGCGGGTCGAAGAAATTCAATGCGACCACTAATAAAAAGCTGATCCATTACATGTTTTCCCAGCAAGTCTTCTGCATGACCATGAAGGGTTCTGGCGTCTTCGTCTATGGTAAAAAATCCCAGGCGGGTGAGTTCCCGTTCAATGAGAAACTGATCGACATCCCAGCGACTTGCGGCCGTATCCCGGAGAATATCCCGGTAGATTTCCAGATCGTCCGATAACTGGCGATCATCGATCATTAGCTGGTCCTGAATAAACTGCAGTTCATTCACATATCGGGCGTACTCTCCCCGTTCACGAAGCAAGTCCGCAAAACCCCGCCGCCCGCTTTCGGACAGGGGCGCGAGGGTAAGGCCGCGGTACATGTGGTACAGGGCGGAGTCGAATCGGTTTCTTTCGATAAACTCCCCGGCGCGCTGGAAATGATATTCGGCGAAGCCGGCTCGCATGGGATTTTGAAGGTCGTCGACATAATAATCGAGGAGAATCTCCTCCAGCAGGAGACGGCTCATTTCATCATCAGGATTACCCCTGAGTGCCCTGGACAGACTATTTATCGCCGCCCCGGACTCGCCGGTCTGATATTCCGCCAAGGCTTTTGTGTAATACAAAAGCTGAGGGTCTGCCAGACGGGTAAAATCCAGCTGGTTGAGCACTGCCAGGGATTCCCGGTACTCGCCCTGATCGGCGAGGATTCGGCTGAGTATTTCAAGTGCGGGATAATAGTCCTCATCGAGGTTCAGGGCGGTTATCGCATGAAACCGGGCGGTTTCATAGTCGCCCGAGAGGGCGTAAAATTCAGCGGCATGGAAGTGAACCCGGGGATTCAAACTGTCCGCTTCGATAGCCGCCTGAAGAAAGCGTTCAGCTCCGGCAAAATCACGCCTGTCCTGATAAATAAACGCGAGGGCCAGCAACACTCTCCGGTCACCGGGGTTTATGCTGTTACTGTCTTCGAAAAAGCTGCCGGCGGTAATGATATCGCCATCTGCCAGCGATAGCTCTCCCAATCCGACCCGGGCCGAGTTATTAAACGGTTCGCTACGCAGTATATCCGTAAAAATGGCTTCTGCTTCCTCCAGACGGCCGAGGGTAATAAGGATGCGTCCGCACAGGCTCCGGTTTCGACTGTCGTTGGGAGCGAGATTCAAAGCGCGGTTTATGTAGACCAGCGCCTCATCGTACTCATCGAGATAGTAAAAACCCCGGGCCACCTCCCGGTGGGCGTCTGAGTAATTTGGATTCAAAGAGATTGCGTCCTGAAACGAACGTATAGCTTCGAGCAAAAAATCCTGGTCAAAGAGGAGCAGACCCCGCTCGTACGCGCGGATGGCAGTGCTGTTCTGGCTTTGCGAGCCGACAGGAGCCCCAGGCATGAGAATCAACAGCATGACGAGGATCAGTAAATAGGAAGAGGATTTAAAGACCATCACTCTCCTTCTTTGGCGGGTTTTATAAGCAGTTTGATGCTGCGAATTTTGTGACCGTCCATTTCCTGAATTATATAGGTAATATTGCCCTGCTCAACCTTTTCGAATTTTACCGGTATTTTTCCGAAGAGGTCAAAAACAAAACCGCCGAGGGTATCAAAATCATCAATGGGAAGATTGATCTGAATTTCCTCGTTGAGGTCGTCTATATTTACTCTGGCGTCGCAGAGATAGACCCCCTCCCCGATTTTTATGACGTCTTCGCGCTCATTGTCGAACTCATCCTGGATGTCCCCGATTATTTCTTCAAGAATGTCTTCCATGCAGACAATACCGCTCATGCCGCCGTATTCATCGACAACAACGGCTATATGCACCCGACGCCGTTTCATTTCCCGCAGCAGTGCGTCGAGTTTCATGCTTTCCGGTACAAAATACGCACTGCGGCTTAGGGACTTAATATCGAGACTGTTTTTTTGAGCGAGATTTATCAGCAAATCCTTGGCGTAGAGGATACCGGTGACGTTGTCTATGGTCTCCTGGTATACGGGAAACCGGGAATGCCCCGAATCAATTATCTTCTGATATAAATCCGCGGAGTTCATGTCGATCGAAAGGCTGACGACGTCGATGCGGGGAACCATGATCTCCTTCACATTGGTATCTGACAGCTCTACTACGCCGCGAATCATGTCGCGTTCTTCCAGGTTGAGAGACTTAAACGACGGTTCATCCTCATCTTCGGATGCCTTAAAAAACCGCGAAAGGAAGGATTTCATGTTAATAGATGCTCTCCTTTTGTAGTTTTGACAAAATCAGCTCCTGAAGTGCAATCATTTCCTGTTCCAGGGAGTTATCGCTGTGATCCCATCCGCCGAGATGAAGAATACCGTGAATAAGCAAGCGCTTCAATTCCTCCTCCTCGGGCACAGCGAAATAGCGTGCGTTTTCCCGGAGTGTATCGAGGGAAATGACAATGTCCCCGGCAAAAAACGTTCCCTGCTCGGGTAGTTGTGAGGGATCCTCGATTTGAGCAAAACTCAGCACATCGGTCGGGCTGTCTTTCCCGCGATAATCCCGATTGAGGGACTGCATGTATTGGTCGCCGCAGAATACCACGGCGAGCTCCCAACGGGAATAGCGCAGTTCCTCAAGGACCCGGACAACGAATTTCTCAACATTTCCCAACCAGACGGGAACGTCGATGCCCTGGGTCATAACCTCTATGTCATGGGAATTCTCATCGGGTTCTTCCCTTACGGGACCGGCTTCCGACTTAGCGCTCATTATTCACCTCATTCGTCCCGCTCATAGGCGGCGATTATCTTTTTTACGAGATGACTTCTGACCACGTCTTTGGCGGCAAAATAGCTGAAGTGAATATCATCGACATCACGAAGGATTTTTGTCGCATGGATTAGACCTGAGCCGTTGTGTTTTGGCAGGTCGATTTGGGTGACGTCTCCGGTGATTACCGCCTTGCTGCCCTCGCCCAGTCTGGTGAGGAACATTTTCATCTGTTCCCGGGTAGTATTCTGAGCCTCGTCCAGGATGATATAGGCGTCGCGCAGACTTCGACCCCGCATATACGCAAGGGGGGCAATTTCTATAGTTCTATTCAGTTCGAGGCGATTGATAATCTCACCGGGAACCAGGGCGTCCATGGCGTCGTAGAGGGGTTTGAGGTAGGGATTGAGCTTTTGAGCCAAATCACCGGGCAGGAAACCCAAGCTCTCCCCGGCCTCTACAACGGGACGGGTGAGAATAAGTTTACGTTTTTTGTGATTCAGCACTTCCGACAGGGCGTGTGCCACCGCAAGATAGGTTTTTCCCGTCCCCGCAGGCCCGATACCGAATATCAGGTCCCGGGTATTCAGGGCATCGAGAAACACGCTCTGATTATAGGAACGGGGAAAGACCTGAGAATATCCCTTGGGAATGGCAATTGAACGGGAGTGTAAATCCTTAATGCGCTCGGGATTATCGCTGAGGGTGGTAAAAACCGAGTCGATGACAGATTTGACAATATCCTGGCCCCGCTTCCGATGCTGAACCAGTTCCTCCATGAGCGGGATAAAAACCCCGCCGCGGTCAGCTTCGGCGTCGCGCATGGTAATCCGGTTGTTACCGGGAAACAGCGGCGTACCAAGAAGGCGCTCAATATAGAGAAGATTTTTGTCATTGGGACCGCAGACTGCGGTAAAACTCTCGAGATCGGGGAATTCAAATGTGGTATCGCTGCTCAAAACACCCTCTTAGAATCAGATAAATCCAGTGTACTTTCAGATCGCGCCGGTGGTCAATATTCCACAATAACTTCGTTTTCTCCGGAAATCGATGAAATATCGATCTCATTCTGCAATTCGGTAATAGGAAGCCATTGGAGGAAAAACGAAAAGCGGTTTTCAAGTTGGTATTGGGACTGACCGTCGTTTCCCCGGATTACCCGCGGGAGCCACTGATATTCTGCTCTGGCCATCCAGTCACCCAGATCGTGCAGAACTTCCACCGAGTATGATTGAAGGTTAAAGAAACTGGTCAGGCGATCCTCACGGTTGAAGAAATTGATCGATCGCGCCAGATCAATAAAAAGATTGCGATCGGGCAGTCCGAGTATTTCATTATATTCCGGGATGTATCGGAACATCTGGTTGTTGGAGCTCGCCGTTCGCAGGTTAACCTTGAGAAATCCCGGAATCAACAGCTCAACATTTGCCGAGCTGCTGAGCCGGCTCCGGGTGAATTCGATAAAATCCTGGCTCCAGTTGACCCCGACGGACCCCGTCAGGGAGGCTTGCCGGGAACGAACGAACTCCAGGGGAATATTGACTGCATGGGTCATCCTTGAGGGTGAAAACTCAGTTCCTTCGGTTTGAATCCATGCGGTTCTCTCGGGGTTGAGCTCAAGGATGGTTCTGTCAGCCCACTCTATATCAAATCGATACGTAAACAGACCGAGACCAAAACTAATCTTTTCAAACGAGGTGTTCTCAATGGAATACTCTGCGGCACTGTCGGCGTTGAGCCAATCAACTGGTTTGAGATCGAGCTTCCCGTTTACATCGCGAAATTCCACTTCCCCCTCATCATACAGAAGTCCTCCGCCCACATTGAGCATTATCCGGGGAATTCCTATAGCGTAGTTGGCATTTATCACCTGATCTCTCGGGGGCAGATCGTAGTTTATCGTCGCCCGGTGATTCAATTCAGGAAGACCCAATGGTGAGGAATAATTCAGCCCGAGGCGGTGGCTCGTAACGGTTTCCGGATCCCAGCCGATTTCCTGGAGCTCCCAGTCGCCATTCTCATCCCGGGTTGCGTTGAGGGCATTGAGATTGATCGTATGGGTCAAGCTCAGGCTTGCTTCGCCGTAGAGCCAGGTGAGGAGATTAAATGTCGCAGTCTGGTTGACCCTGACGGTCTGCCGTTCCTGATTCAGCGCGCTTGCCAAAAGACTCTCCCTCTCGGTATCCGAAATAATTTCCGAAAATCCGCTGTTAACCCGAAAACTACCGGCATAGGTCCCCCGGGTCGTTAGGGAAAAGACACCTGAAAGAAGAGATAGCTGTTGATTTACATTCGCGCTTAAGGTGTCCTGAAAACTGTTGTATTTAACCAGGAGATTCTCAGACTCGCTGGGACCGTGGAAAATGTCCGTGTAGAAGTGACTGTTTGACAGACTGTATCCCAGGCTGTAACTCGACGGAACCCGCCGTGACAAGCGGAGCGCCGGAGCCGGTACTGCGGGAGAGAACAGCGTTGTATTCTCCGCAACAGTAACCGGCGGATTATCTCCATCGGCTTGTGACTCGGATTCACCCACCGGGCTGTCGGCCCCGTCCCCGGTCAAATCATCCGGCGGTAAGAACACCCCGGCTGCAGAATCTACAGGCTCGGCCTGCATCGCCTCGGCTGTAAAGGGCACGCGGAGAATTGTACCGGAAATGTTCACCGAACCCGAAGGGTATTGGAACTGACGTGCGGCATACACACTCCGCTCGGGGCTGTTTACCGCCTGCAGATTTGCCAGGCCGACAGCCGGATTGTCGACTATTTGCCAGTCGAAACTGCTGACGAAGTTGTTGAGGCGAATCGATGAAATCAAAGGCCTGAAAAACTCAGGCAGACTCGGAGAATACCCTGCCCGCAGATTCCAGGACATGCCCCGGCTCCCGTAGCTCAGTCCGGGCTGATCGCTTGACCCGCCCAGCAACACATCGGTCCAGGGCATCTGCTCGGAGCGCTCGGTGAACTCGGAATAAAAAAACGGATCTGAATATATGGGAAGTCCAAGATCGATCCGCAGACTGTTGAGCGTCCAGCTGCCGTTAAGGTCAAGAAGAAAGCGAAAGGGAATCGGGTTGTCAAAAAGATACGATGAATGCCAGAGGCTCACCAGCTGGCCCTGATCATCTACATAGCTCGAGGTAAAACTGTCCGCCCCTCCGGCTGAAAAAATCTCCCGGGTGAACCCCAAGGCGACGGTGAAATCAAACCCGGGATTCACCTCAGGAAGTGCCGTGCCCTGTAAACCCAGGGACACACCTCTGATACTGTACAGATCTGCAATAACTTTGAGGGTCTCAAACGTAGAGCTGATCCAGGTATCCGGAGTTTCACTGTTGTCAGGTTGGAGAAAAATTCCCATGACCGACTGGCCTTCCGCCTGAACTTCGTCGGTCATTTGAAGAAAGGAGAACGGACTTTCGCTGCTTTCCCTGCGGCCGGCCAGGTAGCTTGTGCTGTTGAGACCATAGCCTCTGGCCCCGGAATAAATAAACACCGGATGAAAGATGACTTCATTTCCCGGCAGGTACATAAAGGGAAATGCAAAAAGCGGGATATTGCCCACAAAGAGCCGGGCTCCGTCCACTCCCCACTCTCCCGGCGACAGAATCCACAACTTCGTGAAATCGATGCGATAGTACGGCGACCCTGGGCTTCGGCCGGAGCTGATGCTGCCGTTATCCATAATTATTACATTATTCTGATTTCGGGTGATAAAGCTCGCCGAAAAGCGGTAGTCGGCAATTTCGCGGCCTCCCAGCTCCCGGTTTATCGAAGCCGCATCGCTGTCGCTGCTGTTTTCCGCCTGGCCGGATCCACTGACAAACAGGGTCTCGTTTTCATCGAGCAGGAAAAGCAGGCGCTCTCCGGAAAACCGGTCCTGCTGACCCTCTTCGCCTTCCATGCGGTAATCAACATTACCCTCGGCGCTGAGCTGGCGAAGCTGCTGATTGTAGATAATAAGATCAGCGGAAATAAAATGCCGGAGGGAAAAATCCCTGTCGTCTACAGTGATGACGACGTCGCCCTGGAGTTCCAACTCGTCTCCGCTGTCCAGGCGCCGGTAGCCCGCGCTGTCGGCTTTTTGCACCTCGGCAAGGGTCTGTCCGGCGGCGGGGTTACCGGTGCTCTCCCGGGCAACGACTTCCGTAAGCTCGCCCAATCGGGCTTCGAGAACCAGCCGGTTTCCCCTGCTGTCCAGCCCGTATTGCCTGGCCAGTTCAACAAGCTCTTCATAGCTCAAGGAGTCCGGCTGGGCCCAGAGGTTTGCCAAACCGGAGAACAGGGACATTAACAGAACAAGGCATTGGAGTCGGTGATATCGGCTGGACATTACCAGGAGTATAGAGCAAAACCGGCTCATGAGGAACCGGAAGTTCTCAGAGCCGGTTACCGGACGGCGTAACTAGGCTTCGGTCAATGCGGCCTTAATCATCTGGGCCGCAGGATGATGTTCGTAGTGCTCGCCGAGAAAACGCCCGGTGTGACTGCCCTGGCAGCTCATAACATCTTCCGGGGTACCCATTACCACAACATTGCCCCCGCGGTCGCCGCCTTCGGGACCGAGGTCGACAATCCAATCAGCCTGTGAAATGACGTCGAGGTTATGTTCAATGAGGATCACCGTATTGCCCATATCCACAAGCCGTTGAATGACCATCATAAGCAGTTGAACATCGGCAAAATGAAGCCCGGTGGTGGGTTCGTCGAGGATGTACAGGGTTCTGCCCGTGCTCCGCTTGGAAAGCTCAAGAGAAAGCTTGACCCGTTGCGCCTCTCCTCCCGAGAGAGTGAGTGCGGACTGCCCCAGTTTCAAATAACCGAGGCCCACAGAGAGCAGGGTCTCCAGTTTGCGGTGTACCTTGGGTATCTTCTCAAAGAAGTCGGCGGCCTCCTCAATGGTCATGTCAAGGACTTCATAGATGTTCTTACCCTTGTACTGAATCTCCAGGGTTTCGGTATTAAAGCGTTTTCCCTTGCAGACTTCGCAGGTGACGTATACGTCGGGCAGAAAGTGCATCTCGATTTTATTCGTTCCCGCTCCCTCGCAGTTTTCGCAACGGCCGCCTTTAACGTTGAAGCTGAATCTTCCGGGCTTGTATCCCCGGGCCCGGGCTTCAGGCAGCTGGGCGAATAGTTCGCGGATGGGAGTAAACAGACCAACGTAAGTGGCCGGGTTTGATCGCGGAGTCCGCCCGATGGGGCTTTGGTCAATGTTGATTATCTTGTCCAGGTTATCCAGGCCGAGCACTTCACGAGCCTTTCCTTCGGGATGATGACTGCGGTTCAATGAGTTGGATATCCGGGGGAAGAGGATATCCGACATCAGGGTACTCTTGCCTGAGCCCGAAACTCCGGTGATTACCGAAAAGGTTCCGATGGGAAACCGGACGTCGATATTTTTAAGGTTGTGCTCGCTGGCACCGAGAATCTCGATGAATCCGCCGTTTCCTTCCCGCCGCCCTTCCCGGGGAGTAAGGAAAATATCACCCCTGAGATATTGGGCTGTGAGGCTTTTTGTGTTTTTTATCACTTCATCGAGGGGACCTGCCACTACCACGTTTCCGCCGTGAACACCGGCACCGGGTCCGAGATCGACGATATAATCGGCGGTACGCAGGGTTTGCTCATCGTGTTCAACTACCACAAGGGTATTGCCCAGGTCGCGAAGGTGAAGAAGGGTCTTAATAAGCCGCTCGTTGTCCCTCTGATGCAGGCCGATGCTCGGTTCATCCAGAACGTACAGTACGCCTACCAGCTGCGAACCGATTTGGGTGGCCAGGCGTATGCGTTGAGCCTCTCCCCCGGAAAGAGTGCCCGCCGTGCGGTTCAGGGAAAGATATTCCAGTCCGACGCTCTCCATAAAACTGAGCCGGTCAATAATCTCCTTGAGAATCTGAGCGGCGATATCTTTCTGAGCGCCTTCAAGTGTGAGATTTCTAAAAAAGGCCAATGAGTCCCGAACGGACATTTCGCTCACATCGAAAATTCCGGTTCCACCGACCCTTACGGCAAGGGCTTCCGGCCTGAGGCGCTTGCCGTCGCAGTGGGGGCAGTGACTCATGGTCATAAAGCCCTCAAGCCACTCCCGAACTCCCGACGAGGGGCTTTCCCGGTGCCTGCGTTCGAGTTCCTTTACAATGCCTTCGAATCGTCCCCGGTAATCATACTTACCCGTTCCCCGCTTGTTTACGTAATGAAATTCAAGCTCTTCTTTCGTGCCGTATAAAATTGCATCGAGGACCTTTTTGGGCAGGTCCTTGACCGGGGTATCGAGGGAAAAGTCAAAATGGTCCGCAAGGGCCTGGAACTTGCTTCTGGCCCAGTTCGCGTCGGGGTTGTAGGCGGGAAATCCCCGTTCATTGAACGAGAGGCTTGTATCCGGAATTATTTTCTCAGGATCGAACTCCATGGTTGTCCCAAGGCCTGCACAGGATGGGCAGGCACCAAAGGGGTTATTAAAGGAAAAAAGCCGGGGTTCAAGCTCGGGAAAGGAAACCGTTGAGTTGGGATAAAAATAATGTTCGCTGAATGACAGGACGGTTTCCGACTTACCGTGGGCAACGTACAGCTTTACCAAGCCTCCGGCCAGTTCAAGACCCTGCTCAATGGCCTCGGCAATACGGCTGCGGTTTTCCGCCTTATTAATAAGCCTGTCGATGACGATTTCTATGTCGTGCTTCTTTTTTTTATCCAGGATTATCTCATCGTCCAGCGACAGGACTTCATCGTTTATCCGTGCACGCACGTAGCCCGCTCTACGGGCGTCATCGAGAACCTTTTTGTGCTCACCTTTTCGTCCCCGAACAACAGGAGAAAGAATCATCAGTCTGGCATCCTCGGGCTGCTCGAGCACCTTTTCGATAATTTGGTCTACGCTCTGCTTCTCGATTTTTTCTCCGGTCTGGGGATCATGGGGAACGCCGATTCGGGCGTATAAAAGCCTGAGATAGTCGTATATCTCGGTGATGGTTCCCACGGTGGACCGGGGGTTTCGGTTGGTGGTCTTTTGCTCAATGGATATCGCCGGCGAAAGCCCTTCAATGTAGTCCACATCGGGCTTGTCCATGCGCCCGAGAAACTGGCGGGCATAAGCCGATAGCGACTCTACATAGCGCCGCTGACCTTCGGCAAAGATGGTATCAAAGGCAAGACTGGATTTGCCGCTTCCCGAAAGTCCGGAGATGACAATAAGGCGATCCCGGGGAAGCTCCAGGTCCACATTTTTAAGGTTGTGTACCCGGGCTCCCTTAATAATTATGTTGCTCATAGCTGAGAACTTAACGCATCGGGAGCACGTAATTCAAGAAAAATCGCCGGGCACATCAGGGCTGATTGTTGTTAACTTCGTCCCTGAACTGCCGGCTCCCATAGAGAATTTCTTCCCTTCGGGGATTCCTTAGCATGGCCGCAGAGCGCAGCTCGTATGAGTGTTCAAAGGGGATCATTTGAACGGTACGCCATATACCGCTGTAGATTTGGGGAGCTGACTGAAAGCCGAAGGCGGCGGCTCCCAGGTAGTACAGCGCTTTGGGAAACATAGAATCCCTCAGATAGCTTACCCAATTGTTGTTTCTCTGAATCCTCTCGAAAAGGTCCGCGCTGCTTTGAAAGGCGTACAGGGGATCGTTCTCCCTGATTTTCTCAATAACCAGACTGTACATCTTGATTACCGCGAAGGTCAGATGCTCAAGAGCTTCATTGTACCGTCCGCTGTGTACATAGAATTCTCCCAAGAGAATATGGGCTCGAAGGCTGAAGCTGTCCTCCAGACGATAAAGAGTAATCATCCTATCGAGACTGGTGGCGCCCGAGCGGCCAGGCGTTAAAAGCACTTCGCGAATGCTTCGCCTGAGATTCGCCTCAAAATCTTCGCTAGATGAAAATTGGCTATCACGGGAAGTCACTTCGAGAAGAATCCGTTCGTAATCGAGAACCGAGCTGCCCTCCAAATTGTTCTGTTCATAGATATCCGCAAGGCGGTAAAGAATCAAGAACTCAAGGTCTGGACTACTGAGCAGAGCGCGGTTTTCCAGGGCCCGCTGGAGATGTTCCCTGGCCTGAAAAAAATCATTGCTGGCCGAATACGTCAGCGCAAGCTCAGTGAGGGTTTCGGGATTGTTGGGATCCTTTTCTAAAGAACGCGTCAACAGTAAAAATGCGTTAGTCAGGTCACGGTCCAGTCTGGAAGCTCTGCCCCAGCTCCTCAGTAGCCAGGCAGGCGCATCCTCTGCCACTTCAGCCAAATCCTCAGGCAGGCTTCCGGTGATCTCAGGCGCTGCATCCTGCCCCCACACGTGCGGCATTACGGAGAAAACTACAAAGAGGAGAAACATGCACCGCGCAAATGCTTTCATACTCGGATTATCGAACAAAACGCGTCTATGGTGAAGGGTATTCTGCACCGGTGTTTGCAATACAAAACGCGCAGGCCGTCGAGGACAGCCTGCGCGAGAGAATTCACAATAGCGGTTTTAGCTCGTGCCTTAGAGAAGGCCCAGCATAAAGACCATGACAAAAAGGGCGACTGTCTCGATAAGACCGAGAACCAGGATGAAGTTACCAAAACCCTTACCGGTCTCGCCAAGGGCATCCGAGGCAACAGCGCCTGCCTTACCCTGGAACCATGCGGAGAAGCCCATTGCCACTCCCCCGAGCACCCCGACAGTGAGCAGCAGCCAGGGATCGGCTGTGCCGGCAAGGGCTGCCACCCGAATCCGTCCCATGAGGATAAATCCGTAAATGGTCTGAGTCAGCGGCGCACCAACGAATGCTACCAGCATAAAGGGAGCCGGCCGATTCTGGATATAACATTTCTTCCATGCGCCGACCGCTGACATTCCTGCACTACCAGCACCAAATGCTGATCCGACTGCCGCGAGAGCGAGGGCTGCGCCCACACCAATAAAACCAAAATTCATGTCTTACTCCTTAACCCGTGAGTATCTTATTGTTTAAAGGGCTTGTACTCAAACCCAGCCCATTCATTACCCAAATGCGACGAAAATTCCAACATTTTTAGGCGAATTCCGTGAACAACCACCGAAAGCGCCCCCATTACCAGATTGAGGGTGTGCCCCAAAAGCAGAACGAACACTCCGCCGACAATACCTCCAACCCCGCTTTCCATCATACCCTCAGCCATGCCATTAAAGCTCTTGGCAATCTCGATTGAAGCCAAACCAACGGCAAACAATCGGATGTACGAAATGACATCGGCGAAGGCACTGACTCCGCTCAAGGCAATATTGATAAAATCTGACAGAGCCCGAATTACTCCCTTCAGGAAGCCGTCTCCCTCCTGTCCGGAGAAGAGAAAAACCACGGCAACTCCGCTGCCGATGAGGTATATAGCCCAGGACGGCACAGGGTATTCCTCTACCGAAATAACGACGTTTAACACCAAAAAGAATAACCCGACTATGGCCGACATCCATCCCAGATCGGCGAAGGCGTGGATGCGGGGTGATTCTTTTATCTTTTTCAGAAACGCCAGGGTGTGGGCGAGAATCAGATGAACAAGCGCAATGGCAAAACAGAGAAACTGTATCATCTGAGTCACCGCCGCGGAGTTTTCAACGGCGAAGCTATCCAGCGCCGGAACAACCAGGGATGACAAAACCGGAAGATCTGCAATGGGTCCGTATCCGAACCAGTTGCCGGTTACTGCGCCCCAAGCCACGGTTGCTATGCTCAGCACATTGAACAAAATAAGCCCGTCGGGAACCCTCCCGTTCTTGATTTTCGCCTTGATCGTCATAAACAGGGAGGCAATGGTAAGAATGGCGCCATAGCCCGCATCACCGATAATCATGGCAAAAAAGAGGGTAAAAAATATCAGGAACCAAAAGGAAATATCCTGTTCCCGGTATCCGGGGGTGGTGCCCATAAACTGAAATACCGGCTTAATGATACCCACAGCCCGGGGATTTTCCACCTTGGTCGGAACCGGATCGTCGGCCCCGGGATCCTGAAGAATAAGTCCCAGGCCTTCATTGGCAGCAAAGGTCTTCAGGGCATCGGTGTCGGTTTTGGGGATAAAACCGCTTATTTCGCAAATCTGCTCCAGATCAGTAAGCTCCTCAAGGGATGCCTCAACCGATGCAAATTCGAAGGCCGAAGCATGAAGGTCCAGGGCAGCTTCGATGGCACGCCTTTCTGGCTGCATGCCCATAATTTGAGCACGAAGCAGCTTGCTGCGCTCTCCCGCTTTACTAAGCTCCTGCTGTAATTCTGTCAAAGACCGCTCGGGAACCCGGAAACTATCCAGATCCGCATCCTGCGGGTCATCGAGAAGCAGCAGGTATCGCTTGTCTTTGGTCTTCCGCACGAGGATGTAGCGAAGTTCTTCCGGGATGCGCTTCATCTGGTCCAAAGTCGCTGTTGCCAGGCTGAGGTAAACCCCTGAGTTTTGAATACTTTGCAGACTGGCCGGAGCAAAATCTCCCCAGTCCTTCACCCGGTTTATCTCCCGACGTATTTTCTCGACCTGTTCCTCAGCCTCCTTTAATTCGGCGGATTTGGACAACACATGTCGGGCCATCTCAACTGCTTCATCGAGACTTTGTGCTTTGAGGTCATCGGCGCTTTCGGCCGTGGCGGGAATCGCCGTCAGAGCCCGCTGAAGAAGCGAACCCTGTTCTTTAAGCTGATCGAGATCGGGACTCTCGGCATCTCTGGTTTCGATGTGAATCGTACCGAGTTCGGCCAGGGCGTCGGTTACCTGGCGACGGCGGGATTTCATGGCCAGCACCTGCACCTTTTTCATAGCGGCAATCATGCGGCGCCTCCCCGGGATATCTTGTTTTTTGACATCTTACCCCTGACGACCGCGGCGGTCTGTTGATCCCCGAGGTAGATTTGAATTTTTTTGATATTCGATCGGGTTTCGGGAATCTTAACCTTTTCGAATAAATTAACCCGCTGACTTGTGACCCGAAGCTCCTCGGCAATAAGCCGATACTGCTCCTTGAGCACCTCCAGCTCTGCATCGAGGCTGAGTATTCTCTGCAGCGCCTCAAGGGCCTGATCTACCCACAGAGGCACTTCGAATAAATCGTAATCACTGATGTCGAATTCGAGATTCTCAAAGACCGGAATATCGATACCCGCAATATTTCCAGTTGAAGTCTTTAATTCCTTGACCTTAATGTATGCGGGCAAATCCTGCGGATCGGCGAAGATTGCCATCCACGCCTCCATTCCCGATTGCAATTCCTCGCGCTCCCGCTCAACGGCGTGCTGCTTTTGCTCTATCTGCCGGAGTACCAGCTGCAGTTGCTGTTTCTTTAACTGCAGGGTGGGCAGATAGCGGCGGAAGCGCTTGAGGGCGTCTTTTTGGTTCTTCAGCTCGTTTTTGGTAAGCCTAATTGTCGCCATTATTCGCTCCGGTTTCTACACCGCCTCCGCTTTGGGCCAGAACTTGTTGATCAGATCTGATTTCATGCCAGTTTCATTTGATTCGAAACACTCTGCGAGAATCTCCCATCCCAGATCGAGGGCTTTCTCGAGGGGGATATTGACCGAAAGATCCATCATCCGGTCTTCGAACAACTCTCCGTACTTCAACAGTTTCTCGTCCCAATCGCTCATACGGAAGCCCATGGATTTTTTCTCCATCGATTCCTTGTAGCTGGCGTAGAGAGTAATCATCGAGTCCATAATTGCCCGGTGATCTTCTCTGGTGTCCTTATTTACCATCTGTTTGAGTCGGCTGAGGCTACCGAAGGGTTCGATCCGGCCGTTTCTCAGGTAGTACTGACCCTCGGTGATGTACCCGGTGTTGTCCGGAACCGGATGGGTTACATCGTCTCCGGGCATTGTTGTGACGCCCAGAGTGGTAATCGACCCGGCTCCTTCGAAGTCGACGGCCTTTTCATAACGGGACGCCAGCTGAGAATAGAGGTCGCCGGGGTAACCTCGGTTTGACGGCACCTGCTCCATGGTTATGGCGATTTCCTTCATCGCATCGGCAAAGTTCGTCATATCAGTGAGAAGGCAGAGTACCCGCTGACCCTGGAGCGCAAACTGCTCGGCCACCGCCAGCGCGATATCCGGAACCAGCAGCGCTTCCACCACCGGATCAGCTGCGGTGTGAACAAAGAATATCGTCCGGCTCAAAGCGCCGCCCTCTTCAAGGGCGTCCTTGAACGCCAGGTAGTCATCGTTCTTCAACCCGATTCCGCCGAGAATTATGACGTCGACCTCGGCCTGCAGGGCGATCCGGGACAGCAAATCGTTATACGGTTCTCCGGAGACCGAGAAAATCGGCAGCTTTTGGCTTTCGACCAGGGTATTAAATACGTCGATCATGGGAATACCCGTCCGTATCATGTTACGGGGGATAATTCTCATTGCCGGATTTACCGACGGACCGCCGATTTCGATCAAATTCTCCTCAAGACCGGGACCGCCGTCTTTCGGGCGCCCCGAGCCGTCAAAAATTCTTCCAAGGAGATTATCGCTAAATGAGACCTGCATTGGATGGCCGAGGAACCGTACCTCGTCGCCGGTGGAAACCCCTCGGGCACCGGTGAATACCTGCAAACTGACCTTCTCCCGATTCAGCCGGATGACCTGGGCGAGGGAGCTTCCGTGGCGCGAGTTAACAACCGCCAGGTCGTCATAGCGCACATCGTCAGCAGAGACGGTAATAACGTTTCCTTCAATAGATTCTATTTTACTGTATACCTTTCGCATTGACTTCTCGCCCCTTTATACGCTCTTGGCCATAAGTTTCTCAGCGCCGTGTACCAGACCGGCTTTATGCTGATCGATCAGGCTGCGGATCTTCGCTTCGTAATCATCGAACTGAGCGCTCTTCCACTCCGAACCGTTGTAGTCCTTGAAATTCTGTCGGAGCTCATTGAAATAGTCCCGGGCAGCCTTCTGATTCGGAAGATCGAAGCGGGCGGTGATTATATCCAGGAGTAAATCAAAGACATAGCGCTGGCGCTCCTCGCTTACCGACGCATCGACGGGATCAAAGCTGTCTTGTTGAAGGTAGACGGCGTCGATGAACTCGCTTTTTAAGTAAACAGTGTAGTCATCCAGGCTGGTTCCCTCTTCCCCGACGACCTTCATCATCTGTCCGACCTCGTTGCCCCTGAACAGCACGCCTCGGGCGTATTCAGTCTTGTCATCATCGATGGATCCGCCGTATTTGCTCCAGCTGTCCAGCGGGTGAATCGATGGATACTTACGGGCGTTCGCCCGGTCGCGGCTCAGACCATGAAAGGCACCGACGACTTTGAGTGTTCCCTGGGTTACCGGCTCCTCAAAGTTACCGCCGGCGGGCGAAACCGTTCCGCCTATGGTGACCGAACCGGTGCTGCCGTCCTTGAGCCGAACCAGTCCGGCGCGCTCGTAGAAACCGGCGATCACCGATTCCAGGTAAGCCGGGAAGGCTTCTTCACCGGGAATCTCTTCCAGACGGCCGGACATTTCGCGCATGGCCTGTGCCCATCGGCTGGTTGAGTCTGCCAAAAGCAGGATGTTCAGGCCCATTTGGCGGTAGTACTCCGCAAGGGTCACCGCGGTGTATACCGAAGCTTCCCGGGCGGCCACAGGCATGGAGCTGGTGTTACAGATGATTACCGTTCGTTCCATAAGGGTCCGCCCGGTTCGGGGGTCGATGAGTTCGGGAAACTCTTTCAGGGTTTCAACCACCTCACCGGCCCGCTCTCCACAGGCCGCCACGATGACGATGTCCACCTCGGCATTGCGGCTCATCACCTGCTGGAGAACAGTCTTACCCGCTCCGAAAGGACCGGGAACGCAAAACGTACCGCCACGGGCTACCGGTAGAAAGGTGTCTATAATACGAACCTTGGTGATAAGCTGCTCAGTGGGCTTCAGCCGTTCCTCATAGGCGTTTATCGCCCGTTTGACAGGCCATTCAAACACCATACTGATTGAATGAAGATTGCCTTTACTGTCCTCCAGCTCGGCTATTTGCTGGTCTACAGTATATTCGCCTTCGTCCGCCACGGATTTTACCGTGTATGTATCGAGAAAATTGAACGGGACCATAATTCGGTGTTCAAAAATTCCCTCGGGAACAGTGCCAAGAGTATCTGCCTTTTCAACGGTATCCCCGGGCTTTACCTTCGGCGTGAATTTCCACTTGGTTTCCCGGTCCAACGCATTGAGATAAACGCCCCGGTCGAGAAAGAAACCGCATTGCTCTGCAAGCTGGGGAAGCGGATTCTGAAGACCGTCATAGACCTGTTTCAGAAGCCCAGGACCCAACTCAACGGCGAGCATCTCGCCGGAGAAATCGACCGGGTCGCCGATTCCGATTCCCCGGGTCATTTCAAATACCTGAAGCTCGACCTGGCTTCCCCGAACTCGAATTACCTCGGATTTTAACCGTTTCCCGTGTACGAGAATATAGGCAACCTCGTTCAGGGTTACGTCACCGTCGACCTCGACGGAAACCATGTTCCCGTTGACTCCGACAACTTTACCGCTTGTGTTTGTCATGCCTGTTCTCCATGTAATTTTTGACTTTCCTGCATGTGGGCGCGAACCGCCCGGTAGTGATCCGCAAAGGCTTCCCGACCCCGCTCCACGGTTAGTGAGCGGCGCCGAAGCAGGATCTGCAACTTCAAATAATAGGTCAGCATCTGTTCGATGGTAAAAAAATGTCCGACTTCCAGATCTTCAATGTAGGACCAGCGAAGCTCGTCGAGCATCTCGTCGGCCCTGAGGGGCGTCTCCGCCTGTATACTGGCGCGAACCGAATCAGCCAGTCCGCTGCGGGCGCTGTAGTCATCGCCGTTTTCTCCCCGCCTGATATTTTCCTGCCCGTCGCGCTCCAGTTCCGCAGCTCGTTGACGAACGAGCTCGTTGCGAAGTCCGGTTTCCCAGTTGAGAAATCGCTTCACCAGAGGATGGGAGCTCTCGGAGCCAAGCGGGTCAAGGCTAGAGGCGGCAATAACAGCAAAATCCCTGTCGCTGCACCAGCTGCGGGCTACATCGAGAAATTCACCTTCGCTGGGAATACGCTCGGCGTCAAAGCGCAAATACGGAAGGCTCGCCAATGCGTAGTAGTAGGAACTCACGAATCAACCTCCTCTACTGCGCGACAGCTATCAATTCCGAAATACTCTGACTCAGGAATGACTTGATGACTTCCGCAATGCTATCTGCGGAAAAATCATAGTATGCCTTACCGTCTTTTTCCTTGAGGATAAATCCGCCGCTCAGACCCTTATTGACCCGGAGCTCCAGACCTGATTTGAGCTCGGCAGCGAGTTTGCCCTTGAGATTGGACTCGATTGATTTCAGGGTCTTTTCCGGAAGCTCCAAAGCACCGTCGACCTTAAAACCCTTGACCACCTCGGCAATCGCTGTGGCCAGCGTGTCGCCGCTAAAGCTTTCGGAGATGGTTTTTCCTACCAAAGCGTCGAAGGATTTCTGAAGGGCCTGTTCTACCGAGATAAGCACGTCCCGTCCCGCCTGGCTGACCGCAGACTTTGCGGATGCCTCAAACTGCTCGGCATCCCTTTTCGCCTGCTCCCTATAGCCGTCAGCCTCTTTCTTGCCGGCGGCGACTATGGATTCGGCTTCAGCCTTGGCCTTTGCGATAATTTCCGCTGCCTGCTTTTCCGCGGTTTCTACACCGTCTTTTTTAATACTGTTAAGGAGATCCTGTACGATTACTTCCATATCCTCCCCCGGATAATACTGCATGGTTGATATTTGGTTAAAGTCTACATAAATTGTAGGGGATTATTATTACGCCAACAAGGCGGAATGTAAATAATTTTTTATCGAAATAATAAGAAATATTTACTTAACGAAAATTATAGTAAATGTTAATATGCATTATTAACACATTTTTCTCAAATACAAGGCTAACCTACATTTCACCGAGATTAAAATTACCGACAATTTTTAATCCGCGAATATCACGCTCTACCTTTATATCCCGTTCGGGAAAATGCGTTTTTATCAGCCGGTTTATAAGGTCCTGGACTGACTGCTCTATTTCTTCCCTTTTTGCGGAGCTCACCGAATCACTAGTGGCAATCTTCAAGTCAACCACATATCCCCGTCCGTACTGACTACCATATCCCGCAGTGAACTGAGGCCCGATGTTAAATACCCCGTCCTGGGATTTATTCGAGGTGGTGCCCCGTTCGGGGCGGTTGGGATGGATGCGAAACTGGCTGCCGTAGTTGTCCTCAAGCCAGTCATCGACCTCATCAAACAACACTTTGAGGCGTTTATTAAACTGTTGCATTTTTGGATGATACATGTAGTCTCCTCAGTGCAAAGATTTAGCTCTGCCTGTTGCGTCAATCGAGATAGACATAGGTTTTGCCGTAGCCGCCGTCTTCCGGAGGGGCGAAAGAAATCTGGCGGACTGCGCTTTGGTCCTCGAGAAAGCGGTGGATGCCCTGTTGCAGCACGCCGGTTCCCTTGCCGTGAATAACGGAAAAAAATGCGAGTCCGTCAACCGAAGCACCATCCATAAATTTCCGAACCTCATCGAGGGCTGCTTCCAGGCGCATCCCCCTTACATCCAGGGTGAGGCCGGTGCGAATCCCCGGGGTGCCCCCGGAGCTTGTCCCCGGTGAATTATATTCTATATGAACTTTTTCCCGGCTATCACCGTGCTCTCTCCTGCCTGCAGACTGAACCAGCTCGAGATCCTTTTCGGAAACGGTCATTTTCATCGAACCGGCCAGAATGGTCCAGCTATTGCGCTTTTTACCCGCCTCGAGAATTTCCGCCGGTTTTGAACCGCCTTTGTAACGAACCCTGTCGCCGGGGGTGAATGGAATATTGCTGGAGGATCGGGTCTGACTGTAGGTTTTTTCCTGCTCGTTGCGAACCGTATCCAGTTCATGGGCCTGATCCCGCGACAGACTGTCCAGGGCCTCCCGAACGCTGCGGTTTATCTCCCGGTCATCGGAGTCTTCACCCCCGGACGAGGGCGAAGCGGCCTCGCTGCCGGCCCGCCTGCTCAATCGTCTCAGGCGGCGGCGCTCCTGGGTTAGCTGATAGATAATTTTCTCCGCCTTCTTCCGGGATTCTGCCAGGAACCTGTCATTTTCAAGGAGCTTTTCCTCTTTCAGAGCGAGTTCCCGCAAAGCTATCTGTTGTGTCTGTTCCTCAATCTCCTCGGCTTTTTTTGCCAGGACGCTCTGCCGCTTTTGGAGCTCCAGTTCAAGACTGCGCATGTGCGATTGCCGCCTCCGCAGATCCTCGATGAGCTCCTGCATGCTAATCCCGTCCTCGCTCATGTGTTCCCGGGCCCGGCTGACGATTGCCGGGTTCATGCCTACCCTGTCCGCAATATCGAGGGCATGACTCTCCCCCGGTATTCCCCCGATGATGTTGTAGGTCGGCTTTAGGCTGTCTGCATCAAACTCAACCGAAGCATTTTCCATTCGGGGGCTGCTGAAGGCATAGGCTTTTAAAATGTCGTGGTGGGTGGTCACCATGGCATAGACCTGCCGCTTTGAGAGATGTTCCATAACAGCCATTGAGAGGGCCGAGCCTTCCGCAGGATTCGTTCCGCTCCCCAATTCATCGAGGAGCACCAGGGCGTTATTTTTTGCCCCTTCGAGCACTGCGCTGAGATTCTTCAAATGAGCCGAAAAGGTCGACAATCCCGCATCGATAGATTGCTCATCCCCAATATCAACCAACAGATCCGAAAAAATCGGCAGGGCGCTGCCCTCGCCTGCGGGGATCTCCATACCGCTTTGATGCATGAGGCTTAACAAGCCCAGAGTCTTCATGCTGACAGTTTTGCCGCCGGTATTGGGACCCGACAGTACCAGAATTCTGGTCTCTCCCTGCATTTCAATGTTGATGGGGACGGCATTTTTTCCCAAGGCAGGATGTCTGGCAGCATTCAAGATAATACCGCCCCGGGAAATACTGGCGGCCATGGCTGAAATAGCGGAAGCATAGCGTGCCCTGGCCTGCAGGCTGTTGAAGCGCGTAAATCGCCGGTCGATAGAGCCGATCAAGGGAGAATCTTCCCGCAGCCATGCACTGCATTTTCTCAGGATTTTATGAACCTCCTGATGATACCGACTGCGGGCTTCATTTAAGGCATTGTTTTTTTCAAGTAGCTCCTGCGGTTCGATGTATATGGTTTGACCTGAATTTGAGGAACCGTGGACGATTCCCGGGACTTTTCCCCTATAATCGCTTTTCAGGGCGAGTACCACTCTGCCGTCTCTTTGGGTCGCCTCGTCGCTGCTCCAAATATCGCGGTTATCCACCAGATACCTGCGGGCATTCTCCTGAATTTGTCCGTGCAGTTTTTGAATGCTTCTGATGATTTCCCTGAGTTCGGGAATTTCCTCTTCACGAAACTCGCCCCGGGAATCAAAGTAGGGGCTGATTTTTTTTAGCAGATCCCGCGGACTGTCCCATTCAGCAATAAAGCCGCTCATTAGCTCGCGCGTTGATTCGGGCAGATCCTCTCCCTCCAGCAAACCGTTAATCCAGACGAGAACGGCGGCGTAGGAATTTATCAGCAAAACCAGCCTGGCTATCTGCTCCAGTTCGAGAACCGCCCCTTCCTTTGTAAGCAATGAGATGCTTTGACCCGCATCAGGCAGTTCCCCGAGTCCGTGAGGCTTTCGTTCAACAAGAAGCTTGACCGCCCCGACCAGGGCCAGTTCGTCTCTCAGGGCATCTTCGTCGAAAAAAAACGGCAGGGTCGCTAATCCCCGGTGGGGACCTTCGACGAGACTAAAGCCCCGGCAGTTTTGCAACACCTGTTGGTATTCGAGAATGCTAACGCTATGGCTGTTCATAGTTTTCGAAATTTCCAATCCTTCATATGCTTGGCCGACTGTTCCATCACAATCAGAGTGTTAATATACGAGTCATATCGATCTTCGTGAATATGGCCCTCTACCACCGCATCTTTTACTGCGCAGTCCGGTTCATGAACATGCCGGCAGCCCGTAAGGGCGCAGTGCTGCCCGAAGCCCGGGAACTCAACAAAGAGGAAGCGCAAATCGTCGGGGGGAATGCCGTATACATCGAGCTCACGAATTCCCGGTGTATCGATGAGAATGCTGTGCTCATCGAGTTCGTAACTCTTGGCAAGCACTGTGGTGTGGCGCCCTCGGTTGTACTTCCCGCTCACCTCCGCGGTTTTGACATTCTGATCGGGAAACAGCTGTTTAACCAGGGAAGACTTTCCAACCCCGGATTGGCCCAGCAGTAAGACGGTCTTTCCCATCCACTGGGCGATGAGCTCGTCGACGCCCCGGTTTTCCTTTACGGAGATACAGTCCAATGAGTAACCGATGCTGCGGTAATAATCGATCCGCTCCTGCATATCGCCATCGATGCCCTGGTCGGTTTTATTCATGACGATGCGCATCGTCAAACCCTCGCTCTCCCCCAGGGCCAGCGCCCGATCGATAAACCGGGGCCTGAACGGCGGGCTCACTGGCGACGCCAGAATGACCAGTTCGTCCAGGTTCGCGCCAATGGTCTGGCGCGCCTGACGCTTTTTGTTCCATCGGCCGAAGGAGTTGCGCCGGTCCAATCTGCCGGTGATAAGCGCGCTGTCAGGGCTTTCAGGCGGAAACTCCACCTCGACCACATCCCCCGGCGCCAGGGGGTTATAGCTCGCCTCCTCCAAATTGAGCTTTTTCCCTTTGATTCGTGCTTCCCTAATTCCCCGGGAACTGCGGAGGCTGTAAATATTATTCGCCCCCCACAGCACAACGGCGTGGGCATCAGACATGCATAACTCCCGAAAACGTCAGCGTAAAGTGTTCGGCGACCCGACGGTAGTAATCCTCGCGCTCCAAGGCGCTGATGAGAAATCGACCTGGGTCGACAGGCATGTTAGCTTCTTTCCGAACCGGCGTGAGCTCGGGGTACGTGTCTTCACCAAGCCCCCTGAGGAGCCGAATAATTTGACGGGTAATTCCCTCCCGGGAATCAATTATTTGTGCATCCAAAATCCCCGAGAGGCTGTGCTCCAGGTGGATAAAATGAGTGCATCCCAGAACAACCGTGTCGCAGCCCGCATCGCTGAACAACGCCGCTATATGCCGCAGTTCGGGGTCCGCGGTAATTCCAAAGAAATCATTCTCGATTCCTTCGATCAGCCCGGTTGCGGGAATCCGGGTAACCAACGCATCCGAAGCATACTCGGAGATAAGGCTGTCGAGATAAGGGTCTTTCACGGTCTGCTCAGTGGCCATTATCCCGATGCGGCGGTTTTTAGAGACAAGCGCCGCGGGTTTTACCGCCGGAACCGTGCCCACGAAGGGAATGGAGAATCGGCTGCGCAGAAAATCGAGGGCCACAACAGATGCGGTATTGCAGGCAAGGACGATCACATCGGGGGCAAAACGCAGCAGCGCCTTTTCTACCACAGCGGAAAGCCGGGTGCGCAGCTCATCAACTGTGCGTATGCCATAAGGAAAGAACAGGGTATCGGCGATATACACTGCATCGAAACCTTCTATAAAAGACTGGGCGTGGAGCATGTACGGAACTCCTCCGATTCCCGAATCAATAAATACTACGCGCCTACGCTTGGGTTTTTTATCCATCTTCTGAGTGTTTGGAGCTTGCCTGTTCAATCGTCTGAAAAAAGGTTCTCGAAGGCCTTCCTGGCCTGGTCTTTTTTTCCGTCACTGTCGCTATCACCGGCTGACCGATGAGTTGACGGTTTTACCGAGAAATAATCGCAAAAATTGCCCCGCTCTTTATCGCGAACTGCCTCGGGAATATTTTCTGTGCAGTCCCAGTTGGACCCCGGGGAATAGAACCGGCAATTCCTGCAAACCCGGATATCCCTGTCGCAGCTGGGACAGGTTTCGTTCCTGTTTACGACTCGTGGGAAGGTTAAATCAATGCCGCAGTTGTAGCATGTGCCGTTCATACCATCGATTATATTGCAATCTATCGAGCTCTGCACTAGGCTGGTTTTATGTATTCACGGAAAACATGCACGGTTCCCGGCTGCTCCCACCGCAGTCTGCCGGGAACAGATCTGTGCGCCGACCATTGCGGAAATTTCGCTGAAATGAACAAGCAGATTCTCGATCACATCGGGGATAATACCGCTATTCGCGAAGTCTCATTCCCCGGTGTGTATATGAACAGGCGCAGCTTTAAGGCCAAGCAATTGCTGAACTGTGATTTCAGTTACGGGAAATTCGAGGATTGCATTTTTGATGACAGCATTCTGCAGTTCGTCGTGCTAAACCATTCGGTTTTTCACAACTGTTCGTTTAAAAGAATCAGGGCCATTGAGTGCATTTTCGCCTGTTCCTCATTTCATTCATGCGATTTTTCCGGTTCGGACCTGGTGCAAAATAATTTTAACGGAAGCGCCATCATCGACGGAAGATTCAACAGCTCCGATCTAATGTATTCCCGGTTTATCAATGCTGATCTTCAGAATTGCGACTTCGTCGACTGTAATTTAAAGGCCGTGATGTTTCCCAACTCAATAATGAAAGATGTCAGCTTCAAGTACTCGAACCGTGAAGAGGCGATCTTTGAATTTGAACAAAACGAGACCTGGAGACTGGTATGAAGCAATTTGAATCGAATGATCTTCAAATCTACACCTACTTCAGCTCGGAATCCATGATGAACACCTATGTGATTTGGCATAAGGATCGTGGAGAAGCCTTACTCATAGACCCTGTAGAACTGGACGGCGGGTTATTCGAAATAATCGAGGCAAACGGCCTTGAAGTAATGGCGATGTTGTTGACGCATGCCCATGAGGACCACTTTAAGGCGGTACGCACGGTGCCCAAAATATATCACAATGCGAAAATTTACGGCGGTTGCGACCAGATTTTCGATCTACCGGTAGAAAACCTCAAAGAGAGCCCGCGGTTTACCGTCGCCGGCTTTTCGGTGGATCCGATTTTCCTCCCGGGTCACCACTCGGATTCATTGCTCTTTCATCTTGAAGGATTGCTCTTTACCGGCGACCTGATTAGCGCCGGGAGCCTTGCACTGGCCGACGGCAGCTTTGGCCGAAAACTGCTTTGCCAATGCATTCATGAAAGCATATTCACTTTGAGCGAGCATACCCTGGTGCTGCCGCTGTTCGGCCCGCCGAGCACCATCGGAATAGAACGGGAAACAAACATCATCCTTCAGGAACTGTGCTGAGAAATGCCTCTAACTCGGTCATAAAACCTGCAGCACTAACACGGTTTTTTATGTCGGCGGGAATATCAGCGGTAAAAAAGCGCTTATCGCTCTCGCCGGGTAAGAGGATGGATAGGCTAATGGCATGAAGCATCAACGGCGTATCAGAAAATTGCGCCCCGCTCTGCCCGTCCCTTCGACGGAATCGAGGGTTATACAATGGATCTCCCACAATTGCCGCACCGATGTGCTTGCTGTGAACCCGAAGCTGGTGTGTACGGCCGCTCAAGGGTTTCCAGCACAGCAGACTCAGACCCTTCGGATATTCAGGCGACGGACCGGTGGAGGCCAGCACCCGGTATTCACTGAGCGCTGATTTCCCCCTGTTCTCGTCGTGAATAAAGAGAACCCGACTGCCGTCTCCCCTCCGGATAAAACCCGAAACTCTCCCCGAACCACAAAGCTCGCCGTCGGCCAGGGAAAGGTAGGTTTTCTCGGCGGTTCGATTTCGAAATTGCGCTGACAGGAATTCCAGTGCAGCGCTGTTTTTGGCCAATATGATAACGCCCGACGTATCCTTGTCGAGACGATGTACGATGCCCGGCCGAAACTGCTCGGAAGTTGTCAGTTTGGCGACGGGATTGCAGTGATGGATAAACGCGTTTACAAGGGTTCCGCCCGGGTTTCCCGCGCCTGGATGAACAACCATACCGCGATTCTTGTTGACCACCAGGACGTCATCATTTTCGAAAATGATATCCAGGGGAATATCTTCGGGGGCCAGAGAATAGGTTTTCTCAGGCAGGTATTCAAGGGCAATACGATCGCCCGCTGCAACCGAGGAACTCGCCTTTGCGGGCCTGCCGTTTATTGTTGCTGAAACGACACGGGCCTTGTACTGTGAGCGGGTGAACAGCTCGAATTCTTCGGAAATGAATCGATCTATCCGTGAACATTCGCCTTCGGCGGTGATGTGGAACTGCAGGGTGATGTCCCGGCTCATAGCTAAGGTACGTCCTGAAACTGACGTGTCGGAGCCGGCTGCCGACGGTTCTCCCGGGTTTTCTCTATTATCAGGTCGATGGTAGCCAACGCCAGGCTGCTTGCCGCCGCTGCAATAAGGATATTCCGCCTCTCATCATTGTCGAAGCCACGGTCGCCGAACAGAAGCGGACGAACTTCACGGGCAGCATCGCTTGAAAACCCTTCCTGTATCCCCGTTGAGCCAAATCGGTACACATCGTAGGCAATGTTTGAAAAAAATATGGTAAACGGCAAAGTGCCGAAGGCAATTATTTCGAAGCGCCGTACATCTGCCCAGAACCTCTGACCTGCAGCGTCAGACCTCAACGGCGCGCCCTCGCCGTCATTGCGGGAATCATCCAGCGGAAGCAACAGGTGCTCATTGTAGTGCAATCCGGGCATTACCCTGGTATGATGCCAGGTCATACCTTCAGCCGAATCAGGGAAGAGAGCGCGGGGTTCCTGAGAAACCAGGGGAGTAATCATCATGCCGGTAAAAAGCACAAAAATAATACAGAAGCCGGGTCTGGGCAGCAGAGGCCGGTGAGTCATCGGACCGTCCTTTCGCCGAATATCGCTGTACCCACCCGTACCATGGTAGCCCCTTCTTTTATCGCCAACTCAAAATCATTGCTCATGCCCATGCTGAGGCTATCCCAATGAGGTGGTTTCAATTCGCTATCGATTTTTCCGTGAAGGGAACGCAGCCGTGAAAAAGCGCGCCTAACGGGCTGCTCACCTAATTCCATAAGGGGTCCAATGGTCATCAGGCCCCGGACGCTCAGCCCTGGCAACCCCAGGGCGAGCTCTGCCAGGGAAAGCACTGCAGTATCTTCTTCGAGCCCCTGTTTGCTTTGCTCGCCGCTGGTATTGACCTCGATGCAGATATTTATTATCCGCCCCTGTTCTACAGCGTGACGGCTGACTGCCCGAAGGATTTTTTCCCTGTCGATGCTCTGAATCCAATCGCTCGCTTGAACGGCGGTTTTAACCTTGTTGGACTGAAGAGTCCCGATCATATGAAGTTCGATATCTTCATGAGATTTCGGGAGGAACTTTTCGGCTATCTCTTGGACCCGATTCTCACCGAAGATGCGGATGCCGGCCCGGTATGCGTTTTCAATAATCTCGGCAGATTTGGTTTTACTCACCGCAATGAGGGTGATGTCTACGGGATCCCGGCCGCAGGACCGGGCTGCCGATTCTATCCGCCGCTGTATAGCCTGGAAATTTGCATCGATGGCACTCATTCAATATATTGTAGCAAATTAAAGTGGCCGAGTCATGCACCTATTTACCATTGAAGTGCTTTGGCATAATATGGCCACGCAAAAACACATGAACAGGCAGGTAGACATACATGAGTACAACCCTCTGGTCGGAGAGACAGATTTCAACCTGGAGAACCAAAGTCGGCTTGGCAGAAATGCTCAAGGGCGGCGTGATCATGGACGTAATAAACGTTGAACAGGCGAAAATCGCCGAAGATGCCGGCGCTCAGGCGGTTATGGCTCTCGAGAGAGTGCCCGCCGACATTCGGGCTCAGGGCGGTGTAGCCCGGATGAGCGACCCGGCAATGATAGAAGAGATTAAAGCGGCGGTTTCCATTCCCGTCATGGCCAAGGCGCGTATCGGACACTTTGCCGAGGCGCAAATCCTCGAGGCCATAGGTGTAGACTTCATCGATGAGAGTGAAGTTCTCACCCCGGCCGACGATGAGTTCCATATCTGGAAGTACGACTTCAAAGCGCCCTTTGTTTGCGGCTGCCGCAACCTCGGCGAAGCCCTGCGGAGAATCGGGGAAGGCGCTGCCATGATCCGTACAAAGGGTGAGGCGGGAACCGGCGATATCATTGAAGCGGTTCGTCACATCCGCAGCGTTACCGACGGCATAAAGCGGCTTCAGGGCCTCGGCCGGGAACAGCTGATGACCGAAGCGAAAAACCTCGGAGCCCCCTTCGATCTGGTTTACGAAGTGGCGGAAACCGGAAAGCTTCCGGTACCAAATTTCTCCGCCGGCGGCGTAGCTACCCCTGCGGATGCGTCTCTCATGGTGCAGCTTGGTGCCGAGGCGGTTTTTGTCGGTTCAGGGATTTTCAAAAGCGGAGATCCGAAAAAACGGGCACGTGCCATTGTCGATGCGGTTGCCCATTATAATGAGCCCGGCAAGCTGCTTGAGATTTCCCGGAACATCGGCGAACCGATGACGGGCATCAACGTGAGCACCATGGATGACAGTCAGCGAATTGCCGGACGGGGCTGGTAAAAGACCCAGGCACCGAACGAAGAATAATTCAAACCCTGGCTTAGGTCAGGGTTTTTTTTGGAGCACAGCATCATGAAAAAAGTAGGCGTTCTGAGTCTTCAGGGCGGATTCGCGAAGCATATAGAAATCCTGCGGCTTTGCGGGCATCAGGTGATCTCCGTCAGAAATGAAGCGGACCTGGCCCAATGCGACGGTCTCATACTCCCGGGCGGTGAGAGCACTACAATCGCCATGCTGATCAAGCGGCGCGGTCTCGACGGCCCCCTGAACGAGTTTATCAAATCCGGCAAAGCTGTTTTTGGAACCTGCGCCGGTATGATTCTGCTGTCTCATAAGGTTGACGGCAGGAATGAGCTGCATTTTTCGGCGATAGACATGGAAATCGAGCGAAACTCCTACGGAAGCCAGGTCGACAGCTTTGAAGCAGCCCTGGACATAACGATTCAGGGAAAAAAAATCGCGGCCTTCCCGGCGGTGTTTATACGAGCTCCGAGAATCACTGCTTTAGGCGATGGCGTTCAAGCTCTCGCCAGTTTCAACGGCGATCCGGTAATGGTGCAAAGCGGCAATATTATTGCAACAAGTTTTCATCCGGAACTTACGGCAGACCGGCGTATTCATGAATATTTTATAGAACAGATGGGCTGAGCCTGCCGCAGAGTTCCCCTAAAAATCCCGTTTTAGATTATAGGTTAAGAGAGCATGAAGAGATTCGGCGAGATTTGGTGCCTCTGACCTCAGCAGATCGATAGCTGAGGAGCAATCAGAAGCGAGTTCTCCCAGACGATTCTCGATTTGTTGGGGAATCGAATACTTCTCAAGCAGATTCATGATTACCCGGGCCTCTTCATCGGACTTCAGATTGCCGATCAGATTCAAAAGATTTTCCCTGTCGGCCGCATCGGTCAGTTCAAGCAGGGTCTGCATGTAAACAGTTTTCTTTCCCTCATACAGATCAGATCCCCGCGGCTTGCCGGTCTTTTGGGAATCTCCGAATAGTCCGATTTCATCATCCTTAATCTGAAAGATGATACCGAGCAATTCGCCGATATCTTCCAACTGTTTGCGGATTTTTTTATCTTTTCCCCGTAGAAGGGCTCCGAGGCTCAGAGGCAGACTGAAGGTGTAACGTCCGGTTTTATGGCGGTACATTGTTTCCACCGCATCATAGCTAACCGCGGTAGCGTCAATTTCACCGTGATGCACATCCTGCATTTGCGCAATTCCGACCAGGACCATTTCATCGGAAATGAAGTCAATTAGTTCGCTTCGCTTTTTATCGGACAGTGAAAGCCGGGAAAGCATACCGAAGGCCATAAACGCTGCCACATCTCCAGCGCAAATCCCCATGCTCAAGCCATAGTGGGCAGGATCATTCACTCCCGCGGATTGGCCATCGCCCTGAAACTGATAGTGAACCGACGGTTTCCCCCTGCGATACTCGTCCTGATCCATAATGTCGTCGTGGATAAGCAACATACTCTGAAAAAGTTCCACAGCTGCGGAAATGACAAACAGGTCCCTTCGGTCAACCTCGTCTCCGGTAAGGCGGTCGTAGGCGAATGGAACAAGACTGCCGCGGATGAGCTTGCCTCTCGATGCGTAGTCATCGAGTCGATCGCGTACTTTTCCTGAGAACCCGTTGATGTGGGTAAAACGGTTCATGACCTCGCCAATCCCCCCATGCAGGGCTGAGAGAATTTCATCGCGGTAGTATAGTAGCTCTTTCATTGTGCTCCCTCTTGTGCAGATGCGCGATGATTATCCCATGTGGAATCCAACGCTGAGTAATTCTGTCGCAAAGGCTTCCGGCTTGCAAGACCCTTTTGACAGCCGGACGTCTTCTTTAGATATATTTGCGTAATATGGCCAGGAGTTAGGTTTGCTGGCGATAGGCGCCACAATCTTCGCATATTTTTTGTAACTTTTTAATTGTGAAATGATGAGATCGAGATATTTTACTTGTTTTTTTACTAATATTTTTACCTTTATTTCCATATTACATTGACTTTAAGGTGAATAATGACAATAATCATGACGATATTCGAGCAAGAGGTGGAAGTATGTCTGAAAATCTTAAATCCGGTGCAGAAGTAATTGTGGACGTCATTCACAAGGAAGGAATAGAATACATCTTTGGACTCCCAGGCGGGGCGGCAATACCTATTTTTGATGCCCTGGTCGATTCGCCGGTAGAGCTTATCCTTACCCGTCATGAACAAGGCGCTACCCACATGGCTGACGGGTATGCCCGGGCAACAGGCAAGCCCGCGGTGGTTCTGGTAACTTCCGGACCAGGGGCAACAAACACAATTACCGGCATACTCACCGCCCAAATGGACTCGGTCCCCATGGTGATTCTCACCGGTCAAAACACCACATGGAATCTGGGTCTCGATGCGTTTCAGGAAGCCGATGTGTCAGGCATCTCATTCCCCGTGGTCAAGCACTCATATCTGGTAAAAGACCCGCGAGATTTGCCACGGGTCATGCGGGAGGCATTTCACATTTGTCAGACCGGACGTCCCGGACCGGTGCTGGTAGATATTCCAAAGGATATATCCTCTGCGGTAATTGAACCGGATTATGATGAAGACTTCCACCTTCCCGGTTACCGATACCTGGAAGACGGCGAAGAGGATTCAATAGAACAGGCCGCGCGCCTGCTTCAGAAAGCGTCCAGACCGGTGCTCCTGGTCGGGCACGGTGCGGTAATTTCCGGAGCCGAGAAAGAGGTAATTCGTTTAGCAGAGACTCTTGATATTCCGGTGACGAACACCCTTCTGGGCAAGGGCTGTTTCCCCGAAGACCACCCCCTTTCACTCGGAATGCTGGGAATGCACGGTACTGCCTATGCGAACAAGGCGGTGGCGGACTGCGACCTGATAATGTCCATTGGCTCGCGTTGGGACGACAGGATTATCGGCAATCCCGACGAGTTCTGCGTCGACGCGAGGAAAATCCACGTTGATATCGACCCATCGGAATTCAACAAGATTATCGATATGGATGTAACCATACAGGGCGATGCAAAAACCGTTCTCCAGTCCCTCTTGAAAAAAGTCATTCCCGGTGAAACCGCCCTCTGGCTTAAACAGATTGAAAAGTGGAAAAAAAATCACCCCTTGAAATATCGCCGCACGGGTAAGCTCTCCGCCCAGCACGTAATCGATGAGATGCATATTCAGACCAACGGCAGGGCAATCGTCTCCACCGACGTTGGTCAGCATCAAATGTGGGCGGCTCAGTTCTGCAAAACAAACGACCGCTTCCATTGGCTCAGCTCCGGCGGCGCAGGAACCATGGGCTTTGGTTTTCCCGCAGCCGTAGGCGCCCAATTCGCCCATCCGGATAAAACGGTAGTCGCTGTGGTGGGAGACGGCGGTTTTCAAATGACCCTCTGCGAACTGTCCACCGCGGTCATCAATAAACTGCCATTAAAAATCGTTGTCATTAACAACAGATATCTGGGCATGGTGCGTCAGTGGCAAAGCCTGTTCTATGACAACCGGCTCTCCGGCGTCGACCTGCAGGGAAACCCGGATTTTGTCAAACTGGCAGAAAGCTACGGTGCCAAAGGATTCCGCATCAAGCGGAGCGCCGACGTAAAACGGATAATCTCCGCCGCATTGGCCTATAACGACGGCCCGGTGGTTATTGATGCCATGGTCGAAAAGGAGAGCAATGTTTTCCCGATGATACCCGCCGGGGCATCATTGGCCGATATGATTCTCGAAGAACCCAAACAGCCGATGGCAAAGCCCGTAGGCTCTACCTAAGCAGCAGCTCACAAGGAGACGCAGATATGTCAAACGGCATCACTAAAAAGCACACCATCAGTCTGTTCGTGGCCAATAAGCCCGGAGTTCTCATCCGGATTGCCCTGGTTTTCGCCCGTCGGGGGTACAACATCGACAGTCTCGTGGTGTCCTCGGGAAGCGATCCCCGGTTTTCCACTATGAACATCGTGGCGACCGGAGATGAAAAGGTTTTGGACCAGATACTGAAGCAATTAAACAAGCTGGTCGATGTGGTTTCCGCAAAGGACCGCACCGATGAGGATATTCTTCAGAAAGAGCTCGCGTTGTTTAAGATTGGCACAACAGATCATGAACGCTTTGAAGTTATTCAACTGGCCAATGCGCTCAAATGCGATGTGGTTGATGTCTCTGAAAGCGCGGTAATTCTAGAAATGCAGGGGAACAGCGAGCGAATCGACAGCACCTACGAGGTGCTGGAAGATTATGGGGTTATCGAATTGGTCCGCACCGGCAAGGTACTCATGGCCAGGGGGTCAGAAGTAACCTCATAATCCTATTAACATAAAAAAACCAATTCCCGTTCGGGGAATTGGCTTAGTAGTGGGCGGTGGCAGACTCGAACTGCCGACCCCCAGCGTGTCGAGCTGGTGCTCTAACCAACTGAGCTAACCGCCCGGATAGTAAAAACGCTCCCATATCCGGGAGCGTTGATTAAAGCATACATAAAATTTTCTGTCAATTCGTTTTACTAATCTTTGTTGATGGTGCTGGCGATGCGTTCAAGAACTTTTTTCCGGTCAAGGGGTTTTACGATATAATTCTTCGCACCAATCATCAGACTCTGCTTCACCAGATCCTGTTTACCCAGGGCTGAAATCATGACAACCCGGGCATTTTTATCAAACTCCATGATTTTTTCCAGCGCGGTAACTCCATCCATCTTGGGCATGGTAATATCCATGGTTACCAAATCGACATTGGGATGAAGCTCTTTATACTTCTCCAGCCCTACTTCGCCGTTCTCCGCGGTAGCCACCACGTCGAATCCTTCGGAAGTCAGGATCTGAGTAATCTGCTTCGTAACGAACATTGAATCGTCGACAACGAGGACCTTGTAGGATTTCCCCGCGGCATCGATTCCCGTGGCTTGACGTTCGTTAATATTGGGAAAATCACCTTTTGATCTCATTAACCTACTCCTGTATCGCGAAGATCAACTTCGTTCCCGGACAGCGACATTAATCTCAATCTTTCCCATTTCCATGTCCATCGGGACAATAAGGGCTTCTACCTTGTTGTCGCTGATTTCCATATTGTTGCCGGTGAGGATGGCCGGCGGAGTAAGGTCAAATCGGAACCCGAGGTTGTGCAGTTTTGTTACCGCCTGTCCGGTAATCATGTTCGCCATTTCCGTAATCGTCGCCTTTGCCATGTCGCTCATTTCATCCACAGGATCCATGCCCATCGACTGAAGCATAACGTTACACACTGCCATGGCAGTTTCCCTAGACATATCGAAGAGCACCCGACCTTCGACATCACCCGCAAGGCCCACAATGGCTGCTACGCCGAGGACTGACATGCTGGTGGACTTAAGATACAGTTCGCCGCGCTTTACTTCGGTCTGTAAAACTTCGGTGAGCACATTGTAGGCGGACTCGACAAACGGGTTGATGTATTCTACGCGCATAAATAAGGTCTCCTATTACTGCTTACTTTTTTTGATAATACGTAACGTCACCTGAGGTGACCGGGCTCCATGAATAATTTGCAGGTATCTGCTCATTTTTACCAAGTATAATAATTCCGCCGGTTTTCATTCTCTCATCGAGTTCCTCGAGAATTCGCTCTGAGTGATCCAGCGGGATGTAGGACAGCAAGTCGCGGGCTACCAGCAGCTGGATGGGCGGCATGCTGTGTGCGTTAACAATATCGTGATATTCGAACAGGATGGAATCTTTTATCTCCTGATTAAAAGACAGCCCGTTTGGTCCTGCAACCATAAAATCACGATAGAAATCAGGAACATCCTGCTCGGAAAAAATAACGTTTGGTGCGCCGGAAACCGAGAGCAAGTCCTTATCACTCGCCCAGATCTTTATCTGCGCAGAAGGATATTTCATCTTCATTAAAACCGCAAGTGAGTAGGTTTCATAGCCCTTTCCACAGCCCGGGTTCCAGATGTGCAATTGATTGTCAACTTTATCGGGCAGCGCAGAGTATACCGCATCGAAGAGGTCTTTTTCCCATAGCCTTGAGGTGTACGGAGAGCTGAATCCTTCCATAAAACGGGCCGCATCTGATTGGTTTTTTAGCTGCATATCGTCACCGGAACGCTCATTTTTCCATGCGGCAAATCGACGTTCAAACCAATTCGAATTTATATCGCTGACATAAAACTCTTCAAAGGTTTGTAAAGTCTCGGTAATAAACTGCTTATTCACCTCATCTTCATTAACCCCTGAGGAACTCTTTTGGGCGGCTGCGGGTTTTGCGGCGGCTGCCGGTCCCGGGGCTGCCTGACGGGAAGCTATTTCCGACAATACGCCCCGCTCGGCAGCAGCGTCCTGATCTTTTTTCTCTTCGGGTTTGCCGAGTATTCTCTCTACATCCAGGATGATATAGAGTCTGCCTTCATTTTCTACGACCCCGTTTATGTATTTGATGTTAATGTCGCCAAAAATCGGATGCGGAGGCTGAATGGTATCGCGTGAAATACCTACCACCTTGTCAATTTTATCGACGATTACCCCAATCATATTACTTTCCAACCGGAGAATAAGTCCGTTTTCTTCATCGACGGAATCTTCGTCCTCATACGGGAGGTTGAACATTTCCCGCAGATCGATAATTGAAATAATTTCGCCGCGGAGATTATACACTCCACGGACGAATGGAGGAGTGTTGGGCACGTAGGTGAAATTAACGAACTTGGCGATCTCCTTCACCTTCATAATATCGATGCCGTAATCCTTACCGGCCAAAGTGAAGGTGACCATTTTGAAATCGATATTTTCAACCTTCGCCTCGATATTTTCCAAGCCCCGTTTCCGGCGTCTTTTGCGCTGTTGTGTCACATCCATTGCCGCTCCTTACTTACGGGGTGAGATTTCCCGCCGTTGACGGGCTTCCAATTCGATTTTCTGTCCCAGCTCCAGAAGCTGACTGACATCAATGATCAAAGAGACTGTTCCGTCCCCGGTAATATTTGCTCCCGCAATTCCCGGGGCATTGGTGTAATGATCCCTCAGGGGCTTTATTACCACATCTTCTTCACCGATCAGCTGATCCACAATCAGGCCCATTTTCTTGTCGCCGCTGCCCACAATAACAACAAAATAATGCTCTTTGTTCTCATCAGTGGGAATATTAAAAATCCTGTTGAGCCGCATGAGGCTGACAACATCTTCCCTGACATTAAATACTTCATAGTTATCGATCATCCGTATTTCCTGCGGCTTGATACGGTGGGAGTCAAGGACGGCGGTAATGGGAATAGCGTACATCTCCTTGCCTACCCGGACCAGGAGACCCTGGATGATCGCAAGGGTCAGGGGGATCTTGATGGTAAACCGGGTACCCTTGCCTGGCGATGACCATACGCTCACATTACCATTGAGCTTCTCAATCTGCTTTTTGACCACATCCAAACCGACGCCACGTCCGCTGATGTTGGTGATCTGCTTGGCGGTAGAAAACCCCGGTTCGAATATTAAATTGTAAGCCTCAACGTCGTTGAGAACTTTATTCGGATGAATAACCCCTCTGTCGATGGCCTTCTTCTTGACCATGTTGACGTCAATCCCTTTTCCGTCATCAAAAATCTCAATGAGGATCATGTTCCCCTCATTGCTGGCCTTGAGATGTATGGTGCCTTCTGGGCTTTTTCCGGCTTTCTTCCGCTCGTCAGGACTCTCAATGCCGTGGTCAAGGGAGTTACGCACGCAGTGAATTAACGGATCCAGCAGGTCTTCAATTACCGACTTGTCGAGCTCGGTATCTTCACCTTCAATAGTAAGATTAACCTTCTTGTTTAGCGAACGGCTGAGATCACGCACGAGACGGGGGAATCGAGAGAATATCTGGGAAATGGGAACCATCCTGATCCGCATTACCCCTTCCTGTAGTTCGCTGGTAATTCGTCCGAGATTTTGAGCGGTATTCCGAAACTTCGCTATGGATGATTTGATCGAACCGTGAAAACCGTCAAAGAAACTGCTGAGCTGACCAAACTCTTCAAGCATACGGCGTTTTATATCCTTAATGCTCGCACCGCGCTGAATCTCTTCGAGATACTCCGGCAGGGCATCAAAAAGATCCTTGATAATTCCCCGGTATTGATTCTGTACATGTTGTAGCTCGGTGAGGTTTTCGGAAAACTGATTTGAGACCTGATTGAATGTAGCTTTGTTTATGACAGTTTCACTTACCAAATTGAGCAGGTCATCGATGCGTTTGCTTTCAACCCTCAGAATTGAACTGGAAGCGACCTTTTTGTGCTCAGAGCTTTTTTTTGCTCCTCCGGTCTGGTCCGGAATACTGGATTTAACCGCATCGATGGCGTTCTGAATATCGCCTTCGGAACCCGAGTCTTCGGCCACTGCAGCACTTTCTTCATCGGGCATATCATCATCCGCTTCATCTCGCGGGCTTGCCTCAGGCTGCTGAGCTTCAATGACCGGTTCAGAGTCAATATTGCCTAAAACCTGGATGTTTGAACCGATGGTCACATCACTTATCGAGAGCACCCCGGAAAAGTCTTCAGGGTCTTCTTTTGTGGCCACATAGTACACCACCGTGGGATAAAAGGTATCTTCATACAGCGCTTCGAAGTCAGGGCTCGTTTTTAACACTTTGCCTATGGATTTTAATGCGGCAAACACCTGAATGCCTCCGACGGTATTCATCGGATTATCGGGATTGAACTCGACGACGATCTGATATACCTGCTCGTCGTCCTCCGCCGCTTCCTGCAGCTCCAGCACATCGTATTCGGACAGTTTCTTATTCGAGCCTTTGGCTACCGCAGCCGGCTTTGGAGCTGGAACCGGCTTAGGAGCTGCGCTGGTTTTAACCGCTGTCTTTTGGCCGCTTAGATAGGATTTTAAAACATCCTTGGTACCACTGATGTCATCGTCATAGATTTCACCCTGTGAACGGGCGTCAAGCATGGCTTTTATGATGTCGATTGAGTTCAGCAGTGTGTCGGTAATGACTTCGTCAATCCCGAGTTTTCCGCTTCGAATGTCATCGAGGACATCTTCGACTATATGAGTGAATTCCGAAAGCTCCGTCATTTGAACAGTGGCTGAAGCGCCTTTCAAGGTATGGGCTGCGCGAAAAATCTCATCAATGGAATCTTCATTTTTGGGATCGTTCTCGAGAACGAGAATATTCTGCTCGAGCAACTCGAGCTGCATTTCTGCCTCGACAAAAAAGTCTTTTAGCAGTTCTTCATTATTCGGATCAAGATAGTCACTCATGGTTTAAATGATATACGTTTGAAATGCTAAGTCAATACTGAAATGTAATAAATCAGTTCCGAAAAAAAAGGCAGGGCACATGCCCTGCCTTACTTACTCACGTTAACCGTCTTACTGCTGGTCTTCCCGAGTGCTGGGATCATCGATCAGCTGGGATTCGAGGTAACGCAGTACCTGAAGGTTACCCAATCGGGACAGCTCGGAATTTCTCCTGGCTTCTTCGCGCTGCTGGAGAATACCCCATATAGCCTCATCTTCGATATCGCGCTCGAGGGTGAGAACAGCCTTGTCATACACAATGTTTACATCTTTGATGTAGGTGATGACGTCGCCGCCCTGCTGTGCCGCATCACGGTAGATGCGGAAACCGATGAGCTTAACCATGGGTGCAAGGTTGGGATACAGGGGGAAGCTCCGCAGTTCGCGGTTTCGCACCTCGCTGATATACGCAGGATTGCTCCAGGTCATGGTCCGCCAACCGTCGAAGTTGAGGTAGCCGAGGAAGTATTCCCGCTCAATGTTCTCATGATCCTGCAGGACGATGCTCATACCCTGCGGAAAGTTGAGACCATGCACATTTACTGAAATGCTCTTAATCACCGCAACGTTTTTAACAACGCCGAAGTTGTCAAACTGTTCGCCCCGGCCCTGATCGGCGGGATCTATTGTGAGGGTGCCGTCGGCATTAACCGTCTTAACATCGGAATATGCCGGGATCTCAAAGGGAGGAATAACCATCGCCCAGGCATTAAAGGGCTCGACGGGGAACCGTACCCTTACGCCCAAAGCGGTTTCGCCGGGATAGTTGCGGGCATTTTCTGAGATCGGTGCGGCCGCGGTATACGACATGGATTGATTTTCAACTGTGCGGGCAGAAGAGTTCAGCATTACTTCCCAATTCTCAATGAACAGAGAAGTCTTCATCTGAGCCTTTTCCTCGTCAGTGAAACTGGACCCTGCAGCGCTGCTGAAGTCTATCAGAGTAGCTTCGTTCTGCGTGGGATTATCCGCAGGATAATCCGCAGTCAGGGTGTTAAAATCGATGAGTGTCGCCTGCTCGGCAAACACCGCGGTGCTTGCGATTATGGCTACTAGAAATAGAATGAAGAACCTTTTCATCCTGCGCTCCTTTACTTTCAAGCCTGTTTGATGTACTCGCTATGTAGAATTATAGCTAATCAGTTTCCTTTGTCAAACAAAATCCCGCGAATACGCGAGATAGTCCAAATTACTTGTACTTCTAGGGTTCTGCAGCTCCGAAATTTTCCCGATCGGCACCTGCTTCCCCGCTGTAGGTCGGAATAAAGGGCTCTTGGCCGTCCACCAGAATATAGATGTTGCGCAGCCCCGGGAAATTTGCCCGTATGATTTTCCGGAGAATTCCCAAGGAATCGGCGACGGTAAGATCGCGATCCGGTATGCGTGCAAGGGCCTGTCGGTCGAGATCCACAACCAGGCTTCGCCGATTCATGAGAAACACCGACCTCAGACTGGTGTCCCGCTGGAAGACATTATAAGACCGGATATTGGCCGGCCCGAGTATGGCTTCCTCAACCAGCTGGGCCATCCTGTCGGCCCGCCCCCGCTCCCGGGGAAGAACCCGGTATTCGCCCACAAGGTCATTGCTCACAGAATCGGGAAAGTAGAGCACCACCCGTTCGCGGCTGAAGTGGCTGCCCAAATATGCGAAGAAAGAGATGATAAAAGTGGCAATCAAAACCAGTAGCCAGACGTTTTCTGAAATAAAAGTTTTTTTACTATTACTGAGATACACTTTCGAAGTCCTGAATAAAATCGGTCAGGCCATTATAAATGCCGCGACTGATCTTCTGCAAGTAGAGGGGATTGTTCAACAGCTCGACTTCCTCGGCATTTGTCACAAACCCCACTTCCACCAGAACTGAAGGCATAAACGCCTTGCGAACCACGTACCAGTCCATCTCCTTGAGGCCCCTGGATTGGGTAAACCCGCCGATTTCCCTCATCATTCCCCGGTCAATGCTTTGAGCCAGCAGAATGCTCTCAACGGTATACTCCTCCTCCAATATGCTGTTGAGGATGGGCAACACCGTCGAACTGTCCTGATCGATGTCCTCGGCATTAAGAACCTGACGGCGATGTTCAGGAGGCAAATACCAGACCTCTATTCCGCTGGCCCGGGAATTAAGCGCCGCATTTGCGTGAATACTTACAAACAGGATCTTTTCATCGGGACCGCTTGAAAGGCTGTTTGCCATCTCGGTTCGCTGTTCGAGGGTGAGGTACACGTCTGTGTCCCGGGAGAGAATAATCTCCTTGTCAGGGTATGACTGCCTGAGCATTTCCGCCAGGTCCAGGGCGACGTCCAGTACAATGCTCTTTTCGTAAATCGGGTCTCCGCTTGCCAGAGTACCGACTGTGCCGGGATCCCGGCCGCCATGTCCGGGGTCAATAAAGATTTTTGATACTTCCCGGTATTCAATGCCCGAGTCCCTTCTGAAGATTCCGTCGAGCTGATCCCTGGTCGATTCGGGAAGCATAAGGGCTCCGCCTGAATAAAAAATCGGCTCCGCTGCTACCGGCTCCTCGAAATTTTGCATAATGGCGGGAAAATCCAGAAGGAAGGAAACCATTTCATCGCCACGCCAAATAATACCCCGGGCCGTGAGGTCGTCCCAGTATAACTCCAGACGTTCTTCACGAAGATACTCATCGAGGGGCATTTCCCCATGGATAGCCCCGGGCAGGAGGCAGAACGCCGCAAAACACACCGCGGCGATTTTACTAAACACTGTATACTCCGAAGATTTCCAACACTTCACTACTACAGTTTTCGGTATTTTTCTTCTCTAGCTCAAGGTAATAGATAGCGGCCTGGGCACCGCCGGCCAGCAGGCAGAGCAAAAAGGCCAGTGACCTGCCCGAGCCCGGGATGCGTTTTTGAGGATCGGCATCTGCGAGCCAGGTAAAATCTGGAATGATGCGTTTTATGAGCCCCAGACTATTGTGGATGCTCCGGTAATTCCAATCCCGCTCTTCGCTGCCGATCACATAGGCGGGTAATACATATTGCCCGCCGGAAGATTGATCGGGCCCGCTTGTCACTAGTGCCCTGGATGAAAGATCAGATTTGACAGTTGAAAAAAGTTTTGTATACGCCGGCGGGTACTCCTGAGCGAACATCAACCGGAGCCCCTCAATTCCGGCCGGCTTCAGTAGAACGAGAATCTTCGCCAGAAGCTCTTCAGTCTGCCGCCCATCTGCGGGAGCGATGAGGTTCCCGCATTTTTCAACATTATTTCGGGGAAAGTTCACCCTGCTTCCCGGGCTGACCGAGGGAAAAAACAGGACCTCTTCCGGCAGATTTTCCGGCATCACGATGCGGGAGACGGTTCCCGGAACGGAAATGAGCCCCCGCTCATTAACCGGAAGCTCCGTTACCGAAGTAAAATAGCCCGGATCGAAATCCTGGATGAGTTCCTGGCCCAGGGCGATCTGGATCGCACCGATTGCCGGATTCACACCGCTGCTCATCGGGAAGGTCCAACCGGACATAAATCCGCCGGACAAACGGGCGGCCACCTCGCCGATGAGCGGGCCATCCGGGCCGTAGAATATATCACCTTTTACCGCTCCGCTTTTTACCCCGAGGGCGTCGGCTGCCGCGAGAAGCAGGTCGAACATCTGCCGCCTGGCCGTTTCATCCACATCGCAGGGAAAACTGTGTCCTCGTTCGATAAAAACAGGAGGATACTCCACATGACGCCGCGCTATGCCCGTGGGATACAGCCGGCCGCGGTCGATAAGGGCGTCAAGGCTGTACTCGCTGCCTGTGATTTTTTCTTCGATTATTATCCGTTTTTCCCGGCTTTGATTATATGCCTGCTCGATGGCGGGCCCCAATTCATCCTGATTTCGAATTAAGCGCACCCCGCGGGCGCCCATGTTATCCACCGGCTTGACTACCAAAGGATACTTTAATTCTGAAACACAAGATTCAAAACGGTCTTCCGAATCAATATTGAGGTTGACAGACTGTGGCTGGGGAAGCCCGGCCTCGGAAAACACCTTTCTCATGCGGTGCTTCCTGCTTGCATCAAGAGCGTGCTCATAACCTATGCCGGGAAATCCGCAGGCATCGGCCACATAGGCGACTGATGCAGAAAAATCCGTACCGATGGTCAGCACCCCGTGGATTTTTCCCTCATGCTTTAATTTCGCCGCACAAGTCTCAAGCCCGGATACATCCTTGAGATCGACGGGAAAAAACTCGTCTGCCAGGGAGGCCCCTGGGGCATCGGGATTACCGTCCGCCGCGCAGAGGTATATGCCCATGGCTTTTGCGGCCAGGATGCCGGGAATTTGCAGGAGCCCGGCCCCCAGGAATAACAATCCGTATTTCCTGCCGGCGTAGCGCTCCTTCCAGAGCCGCTGGTAGCGATCGGAGGCCGGATTAGTGATTATCTGTTTTATAATACCGGGCATGGTCATCACTGGATTATTCATCACCGGGAAGGCGGATATACAGCGCCTCGAAACTATCGCCCAGAGAAAGCCGCCGACTGAGCCATTGGGAAAATCCGCGAAGACGAGTGCCTAAAAGCCCGGGGAACCGCTCGCCGTGATGACCGGTGGATTCCCACTCCCTCAGCATAAAACCGTGGAGATTTCCCACCCGCAACGCCTGGTCCGGGTGCCAGATTGTATAGTGATCCGCCGGTCCGTCAAACAGGAACCCGGTGAGGTTACGCCTACCGCTTATGCCCATGCTGTTGGGCGTGGCGATGGCGAACACACCGCCGGGCTTGAGTATCCGGTGAATCCAGGAAAGGATGGCAGTTAATTCGGGGAAGTGCTCAATGACGTACCACATGGTAACGACATCGTAAGCCCCTTTGCCGTAACCCGAACGGAAAGCCGCATCGGCAATGTCGCCGGCAAACGCTTCGTGGCCCAGCATGTTGACCACATGGCTCACCGCATCGGGGCTGATGTCTATTCCCTCGGCCTTAAAGCCCCGCTCGGCGGCTGCTGCCAGGAAAGGACCAAAGGCGCAGCCGATATCCAGAAGACGCGGCGTATAGTTTTCCGAGGGCAGATCAAGATGCTCGGTAATTTTATCCATTCGGCGTCGGCCCATATTAAAAATATAATCAAAATCATCGAGATAGCTTCGACCGTATTGGCTTTTGTACTGTTCAAAAAAATACTTTTTATCGTAGCTGATATCATCGGAGAATACCCGAAGCTGAAACGCGGTGCGGCATACCCCGCAGCGAAAATAGCTGCGCTCCTCGTTCCGGCAGATAAGCCGAATTGAATCGGACTCCCCGCAGCATGGACATGCGTGTTTTCCCTGTGGAGTGATTTTTTTTATCAGATCGGAAAGCGAGGCTTCGGGAATCGCCCGAACCCGCTCTGTCTGGGCGACCAGGCGTGTGACCATATCCTCAAGCGCCTGGGGGCCCAGGGCGTATACCATGCTCTCGGGAGGCAGTGACAGAAATCCCGAGAGACGGGCCAGTTCCCCGTGATAAAACGAGGCGTCGATGACCAGGGTTTTTACCCCGGCGTACTGAGCTTCCCAGGCTGACAGCCCGTAAGCCCCGATAAACAGATCATAATCCGCAAAGGAATCCCTGAGACCGGGACGGTACTCCCGGTACGACCAGCCGGACGGCAGGGCTTTTCGCTCGCCGTCAAAACCAGGGGGGAGAACAACATCTCCTTGGGCATTGGGCAGAATTTCTGAGTCCGCCAGTGCGGCAATAAAAGCGGAACTCAACCCCGCCGGATCGCTTGCCCCGAAACTCACCAACACCCGCTCCAGACGGGAGTCCGGCTCTTTAACCCTGGCGGGCCGGGGCAGCAGACCGGGGTGGTAGACATTCGGGCGCTGCCAACTGCTGCTCATCCGGCCTTCCAGCCCCAGTATGCGGGTGAGGCTTTTGGTCGATTGATTCTCTGCCGCCGCGGCTTTTTTTTCGGGGTCAAAATACCGCTGATGCAAATGATTTCCGGGATACGGGAGGGTATCGACCAGGTAGCTCGCCATTTCCCGGGAACTTCCCCCCAGATCGACGGCCATAACCGGGGCAACCCCCAAGAGAGCGCGCATGGAATCGGGGTCATGGACCGGGGCATCCAGGACAATCAGCGACGGCGTCCCGATTTCTTCAGTCAGCCGCTCAACAGGATCAGAAGCGCTCAGTTCTCTAAAGCGCGGTCGTTCTGCGGACGGAACATAAAGATAGGAGTTGCTGAGGGATCGGTGTACATGAAGCATGCGCTGGAAATGACCGCCACCGTCCTGCGGGCGCAGCGATGGTTTGAGAAGAATGTGATTCATGAGCTGTCCCCTGGAAATAGGCTGTTGAGCTGCGATTTGCAGTTCAGACTGCGACAGAATACATGCTTTTTATTATCTCGGAAAGACCGGGGTTTTTCCCGAGCCCGTAGAGGCTGTACAGCGATTTCAGAAACCGGTAATCCTCTTCGGTATCGAGGGTGAGGCGAAGGTCAGCCTGCCTGTATGCCTCCGGCGCCTCCTCCCGGTGAATGCGGAAGCGCTCGCCGTGATTGTACAGGTAGGGGCACACATGTTCATGGTCATAGGGATCCATCGAATCCGCCAGGGCCTGTTCCAAGGCCGCGGATTGTATGACTTCCACTCCGGTTCCGTATGGCATTCCGGTCTGGGCCGCATAGTCCCAGCCCTCCCGGCGCTGCCGGGCCAGGATCATATTTGCGAGATCGTGGCTCACCAGCGGATTATCCGCCGTAGCCCGTACAATGGTATTAACGGCAAAATGACGGGCGGCGAAGACGAATCGGGCCAGAACGTCCTGTGCCGGTCCTTCAAAACATTCCCAGCCCGGATGCCGCCGGCAAATATGGGAAAGCACCGGGTAGCTGTATTTGTCAGTCAGGACCACAAAATAGTCACAATGAACCTTCGATAGGCGGATCATACATTGTTCGAGTACCGTGGTCCCGCCCAGGTCGAGCAGAATTTTGTGAGGAAGGCGCTGAGAGCCGAGTCTGGCCTGGAGAAAAACTGCGCTGCTGTCGTTGGTCATTGCTCCCCCCAGAGTTCCACCAGCTGCCTTACGTCGAAGCGGTAGTGATATCGGTGTTTATGCACCCAGCGGCGCTGCATGGAAAAGCGCTCCCAGGCTTTGAGCAGGCCGACGGTTCCCGCCCGGTAAAAATGCCAGAATCGCTTTACCGGAAGGGTGGCTTTGTCGCCGGTATAGCGGATTGCCATGATGCGAAGATAAAACTTCAGGTAGTCCTCATCAGGTGTGCTGATTTCCACAGCCGGGTCGTTGAGGTAATCGACCCGCAGGCCATTGAGATACAAAATTTTTTCGCCCCAGAGCCGGCTTCGAAACCCGAATTCGAGCCGCTGCCAATAGCTGTTTCGAAAGCTCTCATCATAGCCTCCGACACGCAAAAACCGCTCCTTGATGTACAGGGCCATATTGTCCGAAGGAAAAAGACTCTCCTGCTCCCTGCCGTCGGGGATGACGGGAATCGGCTCGACCGGCCGGTCAGGATCATTTCCCGGCGATTTTGCGGGAATAAACAGGCTCGGCAGCACACTGGCTCCGGGCTTGCGCAGCATAGGTGCGTAACACAGCACGTCGCTGGATATCTGCCGAAGACTCGCATCGCTCAGGCTGGGACGGGAATCCCCCCACACCGTCAGCACTGCTTCGCCCCGGGCCTCCCGAATCCCCAGATTTATAAGAGTTCCGGCGCTCCCGCCTGTTGAGAAGAATCCCGGATCAAAGAGAAACAAGCGAATATTGGGGTGGTCGGCGACAAGCTCCTCGTATCGCAGGGCGTTGTCCCGGGGAAGCATGATAATAGTATCGAAGTAGTTCAGAGACGCCAGATCCTGAATATCCTCCCGGCGCTGATACTTCCGTCCGCGGATGATGCTCAACAGGGAGATGGCTCCGGTTCCCTTCTGAAGAGACGGCTGAGGCCCTCGTCCAAGAACCGTAAAATCTACTGAAGCGTTAGAAGTTGAAGCTGTACCATTCATCACATTTCACACATATTTCCGGAAGGGCTCCGTTGAGATGCGATGAGTACAGTTTTTCACCACGGGCCCAGATCTTATCAATATCATCGGTAAGCAGGTTGCCCAAACTGAAGTCCTTGTTTTTCCGTACGCTGTGGGGACTGCACGAAAAACACTCGCCATTGAGATCAATCAATAGATCGCGCTTAACATGCCAGCACTCGTGGCGTTTCAAAGGTGAAAGGTCGGCCACCTGGCGGCCGGGAATAAGACCTCCGTGGTCCGAGTATTTTTGAATGATGAATTTAATGCCTTTATCCTTCCAGTGACGGTGAAAGCGTAACAGGTGGTCTTCGTTTTCATTCATCCTCACCGCCTGGACATAGAGATGATCTCCAAAAACCGGAGCCGCCCAATCTATGAACTCCATGGCTTCACGGAAGCCCGGTCCTCGCAAGCGCTCATACAGATCGGGATCGATGCTATCCAGGCTGACGATGAGTTCGAGACGCCCGGGTGGAAACGCCGACAGGGCCTTCTTGCTCGCATCATTCCAGCCTATTCCAGAAGTCTCCATCAAAAATCGGCAGCCGGCAGGGGCGTCTGCGGCAGCCTTTAGTATTGATTCGATTTCCGGGTTGAGGAAAGGTTCGCCCCATACGGAGAGACTAATGACCGGGTCATCGACGAAGGCGCATATTTTATCGAGCATGGTTTCGAACTCATGAGTCTTTACGTACCGCTGATCCGAGAGATGGCCGGGATTTGTCAGGGGATACGGACAGTAGGCGCAGCTTTGGGGGCAACGGGCGGTTATCTGCATTGCAAAAAACGCCGGCAGACTGCGATATGCTTCCTTTTTTTCCATGATGACATCGCACAGCTCCCGGGCCGATTGGTCGGGAGAAATAAATGCCTTGAGGGCCTCAACAATGCGGATATTTCTCTTTCGGTCCCGGAACAGCTCGAGGCGATACATCCTGAGGTCTTCAGGGGATACGGCGGTTTCCACATCCCAGGAATTTATAACCGGCTTTACCGATTCGAATATCCCGTTGCGCTGCAGCCCGGGCAGGTTTTCACCGGAGGCCAGAGATGAAATAAGCTCATTGCTGAGAATCTCCCCGGCAATGCCTCCGGGGTAGCCCTCGGCAAACACATAGTCGCTGAAGTACTTCAGATGAAGATCGAGGACCTCGCTATTCACCTCATGGTTGAGAAAGGCACTATCGGCCCAAAAGTGGAAAATTCCACTCTCTCCGGGACGGTCAATCTCCGAGAGGCAGGATAGTATGGATCCCATACCATCCCCCGAGATTTGCAGCATTTCAACCCGCAATTCAGAAACAGCAGCCTTTTCCACAAGTGCTCGCTTTATGTCGGCGGAGAACATCGAGCCGGGCTTGTGAAGGATGTAAATTGAACCGGAAAACCACGCCGCCTTTTGTACAAAATTGCCGATAAAATCGACGGTTTCCCGGGGAAACTCCGGAGAAAAATCATGTGCCAATGTTACATTACAGCAAATCCCCAGGCTGATTTTTCCCGGTTCCAGTTCCATGTTCATCCTCCGATGCTATTGTCAGGCGGCTGCTCTCAGGGTATCTTAACCGCGATGTCCGACCTTGTACAACGTCCCTACAGTGTCAGCCAACTCACTCGCGAGATAAAACAGATGCTTGAGGGAGCCTATCCGCAGATATTTCTGGAAGGCGAGATAAGCAACTTCAAAGCCGCTTCGAGCGGACACTGGTATTTCAGCCTCAAGGACAGCGACGCCATCATCCAGGCGGTGATGTTTCGCAATTCCCAGAGAGGAATACCCCGGATGCCCGTCGACGGTCAGGTGGTGAGAGTCCGGGGCACGGTTTCGGTGTATCCCCAGCGGGGCAACTACCAGATAATCTGCAGCAGCCTCGAATACGGCGGTGAAGGTCAAATCCTTCAGGTGCTCGAGGAGCGCAAACGCCGACTGGCCTCCGAGGGGCTTTTTGATGAACGGCTCAAGCGCCCGCTGCCCCTGTTTCCCCGAAGCGTGGCGGTTCTCAGCGCAGAGACCGGCGCCGCCGTCCGGGATATTATCCGGGTTCTCAGGCGGCGGGCCCCATGGCTAATGGTGCGGGTGGTGAACATACCCGTACAAGGTGAACAGGCCCCCCCGCAGATCATCCGGGCACTCCAGACCGCTGACGAGCTCTCCCTGGGCGAGGTAATCATTCTCGGCCGGGGGGGCGGCAGTTTGGAAGACCTGCTGGCGTTCAGTGATGAAGCCCTGGTACGGGCGGTGAGACAGTACAGAGTGCCGGTAATTTCTGCCGTCGGCCACGAAATAGATTGGGCCCTTACCGACTTTTCCGCCGACTTGCGGGCTCCCACGCCGAGCGCCGCTGCAGAGATGCTTTGCAGCAATGCCGATGAGCTCTATCAGCGAATCATGGCAGCGGGAAAGACCATGGTTCACTCCTTTCTCGGTTTAAAGACCCGGCTGGAGCTGGCATTAAAGCCCTTCAAAAGCGAGATACTCTCGGACAGTTTTATCAGAATGCTCCAGCCTCATGCCCAGGCCATTGATGACCAGCGTGAGCGACTCACTACAGCCATGGAGGACTTCCTGATGCGCCGGCGCCAGCGTCTTGAACTGGCCAGACGGGAGCTGGAGGCCTGTAACCCCTTCGACGTGCTTAAGAGGGGCTACAGCATGGTTCGGGATCAGGAAGGACGGATCATCGCCAGTCGAAGCGAAGGGCTCAAACACCGGGACATCTCCCTCCACTTCCACGACGGGGTACTGGGGGCAAAAATAGACGAAAAACAGGCGACGGAGGCGAACAGTGAACGATAAAAATCAGGCAAAAAGCGGCGAAGAGAGCTTTGAGGTTCGCCTACGACGGCTTGAAGAAATAAGCGAGAAAATCCGCAGCGGCCAGGTGGAACTGGGCGAGGCGACGGAGCTCTTCGAAGAGGGCATATCGCTTGCCCGGAGCCTGGAGAAGGAACTCAACTCCGTCGAAGGACGAATAGAAAAACTGGTTTCCTCGCCATCAGCCCCGGGAGAAAAGCCCGTGCTGGAACTCTTTCCAGAACTCGATACCTCAGGGCAATAATTCCGATGGATAAGAGCCTTGAGAAAAACTCATGGCAAAACTATATGCCGGCTGTGGTAATTACTCGGTTCCGGGCACCGTACTGAGGTCCAGGCGGTCCCCTTCAAAAACACCGTGGCGCTCAAAAGCCCCGCGGTTAAGCTCCAGGGCGTACTTTGCCGGACGGCTTGAGGGCACCGATGATTCATCAAGGGCATACATATCGAGGATATCGATTATCCGCCACTGTTCATCAATATACGCAATGCTCAAATCTATGTAGGTGTTCTTCATCCAAAACGACCTGAAATCACTGTCTTCGAAAATAAAAAGCATGCCGCGGTCGCTTTCCAAGGTTCGGCGGTACATAAGCCCCTGCTGGCGTTCGGCGGGGCTGTCGGCCACTTCGACCAGGAACAGCTGATCGCCGATTTGCAGCGGAAAAAGGTCAGCCTGGGCATTTTGACAAGAGACAAAAAAGAGCGGTATGACAGTCATATAGATCAGCCGGCGGGATATCATGGTCTTCATCGGGACGAGTATATCAATACCGGCGGAGTAATTTCCAGCTAAAAATTGTCGAGAAAAAGTTCCCGGGAAATATCTAAAAGGCTCTCTTGGGCTGCGCCTGCCTCCCGGATCTCGTTGAACACATCCATGCTGATGTATTTGACGGTAACCGGTTTTTCCAATGTCATTCTCACGCCGTCCTGTTCCCAGTAACTGAGCTCGGGATCCAGGTAGTCCGGCTCGCCGTACTTCGACACCAGATCCCGGTACATGGTGAAATAATCCATTTGCCGAGGATCGATTTCCAGGGTGATGGAATAGAGCCTGTCATCGCGGAACTGAAATGTTCCGGATTCCATCATGCCCGTGCCGCCGCTGTTGATGATCGGCTGGTTATCAAACGGTCTCATTGAAATATCCGGATCTCCCCGGTAGGTAAACATCGCTTCGGCGGCAAGGAGGGTTTTCGCCTCCTCAAGACTGGTGCCGAGGCTCAGGGATAAAAAACCCCGGGGCAGAGGCCGGTTCCCCGGGGAATCGGCCCGGGAAATCTCGGTTACTGATGGGTCCGCTGGTAGCGATTCCGGCAGGGCCGCCCCGCTATCCTGGGCGCAGACAATCGTCGGCAGGTAAATGAGGAGAATAAAAAGTCCTGTTGCACGCGGCGCAAGGCGCTTCATAACGTCGTTCCGATGATCCTATTGTCTGGACAGGGCGATGCTGAGCGCCGTGGTAAGTTTTAACACGTCTTCGTTGCCCTTACGCACGTTGCGGCTCATTACCTGGGATATCCGTTTGAGCATTTTTAAGCCGATGGCCGGATACTGCTCGCAGAGCTGTTCAAAATCAGCTTTTTTTATTTCCAGCAGGAGACAATCCGTCGATGCGGTTACATTGGCGCTCCGAGGCGACTCATCGATCATCGCCATTTCTCCGAAAAACGAAACGATGTTGGAATCCAGTTTAACCATGGATTTTTCGACATTCTCAAAGCCCTTGGTGGCTACCTTCAATGTGAGGTTTTTCGTAATGTCCACGACGCCCCGGACAAAAAAGTACATGGTGTCGCCGACGCTTCCCTCCTCCATCAGAACGGTGCCCGCATCGGCTTCTACTCTATTGGTCATGGAAACGACTTTTTTTAATTCCTCTTCATCCAGATCTTTCAGAATATTGATTTTTTTTAACGCGGCGAATTCATTTTTACTGACCGTACTCATAAAAGCCCTCCGATGACAAAGGCAGAATCTCCGGCTTTTATGCTGTATCCGCCGCCGGGATTGAGATTGATGCTCAGGTTCACATCCTGCTCTTCCTCGAGGTTGATTTCGGCCTCGAGAAATTTCCTCTTAATAAAGGCATCAATGCCCGAAGAGTCCTCGCTCAGGATGTCTACAAGTCCGATGGATTTTTCCTCACTGAGAATACCGATGCAAATACCCTTGTCACCCTCCATCATGGCGAGGGCATACTCTTTGAAGCTGCGCCCGACAAAATCATCGGGGATGGCTTTTATATGCAGCCGGTTCGGACTGTCTGGGGATAGCATGGTTTTGAGCAAGTCAGGAATACCGTGAATTGCCGTGGAATTAGTGAGCAGATGCCGGATAATCTCGTCGCCGAAGATGATTTCATCGACTTGAGCGCGCTGGAGGTGGGTAGCGTTCTGGTCGTGGACAATTTGCGCCGTGAGGTGAACATCCTGATTGATGCTTTTCACCGCCAGGGCGGACAGGATGGTCTTGTCATCGGCCGCCAAAAACGATTTCCCCCCCGATTCATCCGGTACGATAATGCAAGCCCGGGCTGCAGCCAGATTACCCCGCTTGAGCACCAGTTCATTGGCGATATCGCCCCTGACGAATTTTACCTCGAGATCGGGAAATCCCACGCGAATTTCATCAAAGGCTTCGGGAGTCATCTCGCTAATAAGCGCCAGACGGAAATCATCCTCCGGGTATCGGGAAATAAGGGATTCTATTAAACCCTTGCAATACCTATTCCATCCCGCCAGTACGATGTGATTCTTATACGTGATATCCTGCAAACCCTTACCCTCCCGAATTTTCCGCTCGACATAGATAGATGCGATTGTCCCCGACAAAATGCTGGCAATGACCATTCCGCTGAGCATCATAAGAACGGCCAGAAGCCTGGCCGGCATGGATTCGGGAAAGAAGTCGCCATATCCCACAGTGGTCAGGGTGACCATTCCCCACCACAAGGCATCCAGGGGTGAGGAAAAATTCCCGGCCTCCATCAAACTTTCAATGAGATAGGTGATCAGGCCGCCGAAAATTACCACCGCAAAAAAGACCAGAAGGAGGCTAAAAAGGCGCTCCCGGCGGAAGTCGGAAAAAAGGCCTCTGAGCGTCGTGAAAAAGGCTTTGATATCTATCAATCGCTTGCGATTTCCCGGCATATCTCCGTCCGATTACCTGGTGACCAGGTAAATTATCACCATGGCGATAAACGCCATAAAAAACACCACGCCGACCAGCGCGAAGATCCAATCAGGAATGGGGCTTGAAGATTTTTTCATGTAGCTGGGCTGGCGCCGGGAAGACGAACTGCCAATGTTCACATCTTCATATACCGGCTCCACCTTTCCCGCGCCGGAATACCCGCATTGGGGGCATCCGAGGGCAAAATGATCAGCGGGCCCCTGATAATCGCACTCCGGGCATCTCACCTGGGAAAAAAACTTTCCGCAATGAGGACAGACCTTATCACGGGCCTTCACCTCCTTGCCGCAATGTTCGCAGAAAAAATGCACCTTCGCCATTAAAAACCCTCACTGTTTGAAAATAGGTTTCGGATAGGGAGATTACCATAGAGAAACTCTTCGTATATTTCCCCGTCGGTGAAGCCCGTCGAAATGTCGAAACTCCCGTCTCTCAAACCCTGCAACGCCTGCTGAATTTCAAGGGGTAGGAACTCCCTGTGTATCTGGAACTCGAGAACAAAATCTCCCCGATGGAAGTTTCCGACTACTTCCGCCTGTTCCTCACGGGTCCAGAGCAGCACCTGTCCTTTTTCACCGAGAACGGGAATTTCTATGGCGTAGAGGTTTCGCGCAGAGTCGCTGCGTTCCACATAGAAATACATCAGCACGCTCAAGCCTTCCTGAAATTCCTGGAAGGCGGTAAGCATTCCGTAAAACATCCGCTCATCCAGTGCGAGCCTCAGGCGGTCAAGGGAAGTGCCTCCCCTGCCCCAATATACCGAATCATCGAGGGCGATGATAGCCGAGGTATCGCTGCTTTCCCGGCGAATACGTCGGGGTGTAAAATCCCTGGCAAATCGCAAGGCGTCATCCGCCTGAAGCCAGTCGAGAATCCTCCCGTCGACCTGGTAACGGCCTCTGGCCGGCAGGTCCTCTTCGACCCCGCTGAATCCGAGGAATGCGCCGCCGGCCCCCCTCATAAGATCGCTATCCCGCAAGGCAAAATAAGAGCCCCCGGAGCCCGAAGGAATGCGAATAATAAACAAGGGGTGGATGAGCTCGCCGGTGAGAAACACATAGCCGAACACAGCAGTGTCCTGACGATACACCGGCAGACTGGAATAGACGCCTCCCGAGGGAACGGCCACAATGCGGTCGGCATACTGGCGAATGAGATTCTTCAGAGCGTTCGGAGACTGCCGCAGTTCGGCAAATTCCCGGCTGTCGGTTGGCAGGCTGATTACGAAGGCCGTGCCGCTGCTCTGATTTGAAAATCCCACCGCAGCGCTTTGAGCTGCAGCCGCAGTGCAAAGAGCAAAGAGCGCGGTAAATATCAGTACTGTTTTTCGCTTTCCCATAGTCCCACCATCCATATTACTACAATATTCGGCAGATTGCGCCGCAGACCTGTGCCTCAAGTTCGCTGCCGCCTCATTTCTTTTCCACCGCGAGGATGGTCAGGTCGTCATACTGGGAATCCTCATAAATGTGGCTGTATCGCCGGTACAGGCTTTTTTCATTTTCCGGGAGGGGGTTGGAAAAATATACCCGGTACTGCAGAAAATGCTCCTTGAGAAAGTCGTCAATTTTTTTATCAATTGAAATCCGGTCCTCACGGGTGAGGTTCGGCATGGGAACCAACCGGTACACCTTCTCGACGGACATTAGCGCCAGGATGAGATTTGGCAGAGTGGATTCCAGATTGGAGAAGTCAAAGGTCAGCTCTTCATCGCCGGCGGGATTGCGGAACTTTTTTAGTTCGTAAACCTTGCGGCTCATAACAGATTCGACAACCTCGATAATCCGGGGAACCGAAAAGGACTCGCCTAGCCCTCCCTCGTCCTCTCCGAGAATTATCGGGGCCATTTCGTCTTCCAGGGCCTGTTTGGCGTCCTTCATGCGTTTGCGCTCTTCATCGTCGGCGTCGGGTACCGCTTCGAATTCTTCCTTCCGGTACACCGTCCAGTCGTCGTGGCGCAGATAGCGCCGCCCTTCATCAATTCCGTCGGTAAAAAGGAGCAGGATATCTCCCTTCTCTATCCGCGCGGTGTCCACCGGAAAAGTGATGGGCATTCCCACCAGCTCCTCATGCATTGCACCAGCCGCCGGCGTCCGGGGCAGCTCGATGGTGACTACCTTGCGTTCCTTGCGGCGGTACATGTGGACCAGATTGTCACCGGCGTTGCAAAAGGCCAGTTCGCCGGTGCGTTCGTTCAGGGTGAGCATATTAAATGCGGCGAATTTCCCTTTGAACTGCCGACGGTAAATAATATCGTTGATGCTGTCGGCCAGAGAGGAGAGCTCGCGCCGGTAACCCGTGCCCTTGCTCTTGTTTTTTTTGCGGAATTCCTCGGACCATCCCTCAAACTGCCGCAGGAAGAGCGAGGCGACGGTAACCATTATCAGCGCCGCTTCAATATCCTTGCCCGAAACGTCGCATTTGATCATGGCAAAATGCTCGTCGTCGATGCGGTCGTAATAAAAGTAGTCACCGGAGACGCCCTTGGCGCCCTCATAGTACCCGTAGAACTCCAGCTGGTCTGAAGAGCTTGTGTCCTGCCGGAAGGTCGCCTTGGTTTTGTCGTCATGGGGGTTGGGGTCGAGGGTAATGTACATCTTCTGCACGTCCTTACCCATCATTACCGACTTGTTCGCCTTTTCAGCGGCGATGAGCCCGTCGGTCATCTGATTAATGGTTTCCGACAGGAAGTGGAGTTCATCCTTAGTGTTGATCTCAATGGGTTTGCCCTTGAGGTCCTCCTTAACCTCCGTATCTCGTATCAGCTCAACCCCGGCTACCAGTTTGCGGATCGGGTTCACCGTTATGGATGCCAAAAGCAGGGCTCCTGCCACCCCGGCAGCAATAGCGACCGCTGCAAAAATCGAGATTTGGATGATGATGGTCCTGGTGGTACTGGCGATTTGATTGTTTATCAACCGGGTCGAAACTCCCAGCCGCACGCTTCCCTGGTAACTGCTGCTGAAATCAGCTTCGTACCAGTATACGGGGAAACTGAAGAGATAGTCTGACACGCCGGTATCGTAGTTTTGCACAGAGTACTCGGGGGAAGAGTTGATTGAAATACCCTCAGCCAGCTTTTCATCCAGGCGGTTGCGGAGGATGCTTATCTGATCCTCGATTTCCTGCAGCTCCTGGCTGGTAGTGGCGCTGCTTCGCTGCTCATCGGCCTGAACCACCTGCTGCTGGATTTGCCGATACTCATCATCGGAGGCCAGAGCGTTAAAACGGGCGATATCGCTCCCCTCGGCGGGCTGATTACCGGCTCCCTGAATCAACTCTCTCAGGGGATCGCGAATCTGAACCTGGGCAGTACGGACCAGTTGGCTCCGGGGGTCGTCATAGCGCCGGAAAAACATCGGAAGATCTCCGCCGCCGCTTCGCACGGCCGCCGCCGGATCTTCCGGCAATTCGGAGAGCGCACCGGACAGATAATCTGCTATCTGCTGATCGTTGGCGAAAAGCATCGGGTCGGTGGTGACCCAGATATACTCCCTGCCGGCGGGATCGAGCTCGTACTGTTGATCATCAATTACCGCGAGAGTTCCCGCAGGACCGGAGGTAATGGTGACGAAGTCGATTTCCTCCAGGGCAGCCACCTGATTAGTCAAAGCTCTCAAATCCCGGGCCTTTTGGAATACCAGGTCATCTGATTCCAGAATATCAGCGGCACCGATTGAAAGACTCTGGAGGGTCAACTCCACCTTATCATACAATCCCTGGGCGAGAATTTGCTGCTGGTTGGAGAGGATGAAATTACTCAGAGGCAGCGAAATGACCGCGACAACTGCCAATACGAGGATGAGCATAAATATGGTGAACTTTGCCCTGAGGCCCATTCCCTGTCTTTGCATAGTTCTTACCTTCTCCTCAAGTTGTTGTAAGGTCATCGGACCCGCGTCTCCGCTGACCAGCGCAGCGACCTCCGCCTGGATGACCCGGTTGTCCCGGACAACTCCCCGGATCCGCAGCAGCGTGACAACGATGATAAAAATCAAAAGCGGTGTAATCAGCATGATGCTGATATCGAGTACGGAAAAGCTCAATTGCCCGTCATTTATCAGGCTGACTTCCGGAGGCGTGAAGATATCGAAATCACCGAGCTTGATGGCCCCGTTAGCATCCAGACTGAGACGGCTTGCATGGCGGTAGAGTCCCCGCTCGCTGTGATCCAGAATGAGCTGATAATCCCCGCTGGCAAAGCCGCCAAGTGTTATGTCCTCAATGACTCGGTCGGAAACCAGCCGGTAGTCGCCGGAAGCGCTGTTTAAAACATAGTCCCAGGGCTCCCGACCGTCTCGGTCAAAAATAATCCGGTTTATGAGCCCGTTTGCCGTAAAGCCCCTCCCCGCGAAGCGAAAAACCAAGTCGCCGATGATATTTTCACGAACGGCTATACTGGTTAATCGGGTGACAGGCACATACTTGTTCAGCCGCAAGAGCTGTATGCCAGGAATTCCCGCATTCCCAACGCGATCGACCGCGCGAACCGCCAGGGCCCACAGTCCGTTGTCCTCGTTGTTGAGGGTAATGCGGTTTTCCGTCCTGCTGATCACTGAAGATTGGGTAAATCCCTGACTCACCAGGGTCGCAGCCTGCTCAAAACTATCGAGTTGGGCATCTTCCCGTCCCAAGTACTGAAGGCGGATCTGGTAACCCGACAGATCGTCCTCGGTATTGGGAATCCAGTTAAGGGCGATGCTGTTTGAAAGCAGAAAGCCGTCCTCATCGAGGGGCATACGGCCAAAGCGGACCTGTGCAGGGGGTATCAGGTCCAGATCATAGTTGATGCGGCTCACAGGGGAACGGTTGCCCGCCCGGTCGAGGGTTTGCAGATAAAGGGTCCATGTGCCGTGGGCGTCGGCTACCAGATTAAGGCTGTCCGCTAAACCGATGTCAAAAAAATCCCCGGATTCCGGCGGACCGTCGGCAGACCAGGCATAGCTGATGCTGCGCACACCGGCGGGGTCGTCGGGAATTGCGATTCGGTATTCAACGTCGGAACGATTGTACTCTCTTCCGGGAACATAGCTCAGGGGAATGGCCCGGGGAGCATCCGCCCGTATATCGGATATACGAATTACCAGCGAGCTGATTTGCCGGCGGAAATCTCCGGCCAGATCCTGATTCCAGTTTTCCCTTTGGAGCCAGATGAAATAAGGTTTGCCGTTGAACATCGCTGCCCGGGGAAATGCATAGGCTGACCGGTCATCGGAAAGCTGATCTGAACTCCAAATTCCATTTCGGTCCGGGCTGGCCAGGAGCACCTGGGAGCGGCGCAGCAAATCCGAGTAATACAGTATGTATTCTTCATCCCGGTGGATAAAATATCCCCCGTAGCTCGCCGAGCGGCCTCCGTCGCTTACCGGCAGGGAGTTGCGCTCTACTGCCCGTATGATGCGGCTCTCCATGCTTCCCTCGGAATCCAGGAGGGCTGTGTGTATCTGAACGTTTGCACCGCTGCGGTTTCGCTCAAAAACCAGGCGGGGCGAGCCGTCGGGGGAAGCAAGCAGCCGGGGGTTCTGATTCACATAAAACCGGGGCTCGATATTTGCTATCGCCGAATCCTCCGGATCTTCAAATCCACTGATAAGCCGGGGTTGGCTCCAACTCAGCCCGTTGTCCACACTGATGCTGCTGTATAGCTCGGAATAATACCCGATGGGGGCAGATGCAATCGCCTGCCGCTGAAAAACCAGGTAGAGCCGATCCCTGCTCTCCAGGAGAACGGGGTTCAGCACCGATGAGTTATCCGCGGGGTCGGGATTATCCAGGAGAGTAAAGTCACCCCAGCCCCGACCGTCTTCGAACCGGCTGTACAAAACATCGGTTCTGGGCTGTACCGCCTGCAGCTGTTCATCAGCCTCGAGCCGAGAAACAAAGAGAAAAAAACCTGAGGAGGTGGAGTAAATCCTGGGCTCTACGAAAATCTGGTTATCAATTTCGAACTCCCGGCTGAGCGATAATTGATCGCCGGGATTTGATCCGAGGGTAAAATGGCCCAGCGATCCGTCGGAACCCAAAAGAACCAGGGAAAGCCCCCGTTCATTGGCGGCCACCGAATACACCGGAGGGACAAATACGGTCTCCAGCAGAATAGGTCTCCCGATATTCTGCTCATCCTGCCAGTCAAACCCGTCCTCGCTGCGCCTGACCCGAAGGGAAATAAAGCGCTGACCGTCTTCATCGGTAACAATCCGTTGATAAAATAGCAGGAGGGAATCCCCAAAGCTGATCAGCTGGGGGAAGCGCACATCATCGTCGCTGAGCAGGGCCTGAGGCTCAAGGTAGATTGCCGTTGTACCCACTCGCTGGGCCACAAGGGGCTGGACGGCTATCGCGGCAAGAACAAGGCTGAGCAGTAATCGTCGAACCGTCATGTCTCCCATTATATGGTTCTTCCCGTTGCGCTTTCTATATCTTCCTTTAATTCTCTCAGCTTCCTGACCAGCTGATTGTCCGAGTCGGCATACCACAGGTCCCGAACTATCGCCTCGGCTTCGAGAATCTGGTTGCTGTTCAGCAGGTCGACAGCCTGACTGAAGCGAAGCTCATCCGGTGCGGATAGCTTGACTATCTGGTTGAACACGCTGTAGGCGATGACTACCTGGCGGCGCTCGATGTTCGCCTGGGAGCTTAAGGGGTCGATTCTCAGGGCCTCGTTAATGTTTGCCAAGGCCTGTTCGAGGTATGATCGATAAAGTTGTTCGTCATTCCTGTTATTTTGAGCGAGACGCCTGAGGCGTTGGGACTCGGAAATCAAAGGCCGAATATCCGGCGCCCAGGGCAAGGGATTGATTTCCCCGGCGACCAGCCGGAGGTAGTAGAAGGCTTGGTCCAGATCGCGGTTTGTATTTGCGCCGATGAATTCCTGAAACGCGCGGATATTGGTAAGGAGCTCCGCCAGACTCGGATCTGAGGAAGACAGGCGTTGCTGATACTGTTGATAATTCCGCTCCAAAGACTGAAGATCGTATATGCCCGTGCCGACAATTTGCCCGATGCTTCCGATAAGCTCATCTATTTCCGCATTGAGCTCTTGTGCGAATTGCTCGGGTTGGCGCAGCTGCAGCAGTTCGAGCTCCATGATTTTCGCTTCAAAGTTTGCAGGTAGCTGAGCAAAGACCCCGTCGAGATTTATTCGCACATCCCGGACATAGCGTTGAAAGGCCCCTTCCTGCCCGCCGCTTCGAGCCTCTCGGGCATTAACAAGTCCGACCGCCGCATTGTTGAGGAAAGTGGATAGGCGGCTGTAATTCGAGTCGGTTTCCCGAAGATCCCCCTGATTTGCCAGCACAATTCCCCGGTTGATAATTTCCTGAAGGGTGGGAATTCTTGGATCGCTTTCGGTTTCGGGCAGATTTCGGTCCTGGTCTACCGCATCCTGAAGCGCATTATTTGCCAGAATCCACTCGCGCTCGTCTATCAGCTGGACCGTCGCGGCAATGGCCTCATCCCGGCGCTGTCGGGCGATGGTAATCTTCAACTCTTCAAGCCGGGCAAAAAGGGACCCGTCGCTTTCGGTGAGCTGCCGATGCTCTTCAACCACCGCCGGATCGGCGTTTATGGAGATAGACGAGAGATACAGCTCATCCATGGAGGCAAACAAGCGGTCAGCCGCATCGACCTCCTGACGGCTGATGGCCTGTTCTACATCGGCTCTGAAGTCCCGGGCATCCCGCAACAGCAAAAGAGACTCTTCAAGCCGCTGTCTGGCCAGAGAGAGATTGGTCTGCATGGAACGGATTTCCGATTCAGCGTTCGCCACAAGTCGGGCGTACTCTTCGCCCGGCTGGGAAACCGCTGCGGACCGGCTGATAAACTCCGGTGCCTGATCGATTTCCGCCTGAAGCCTTTGGGATATCGTAATTACGCTCAGGAACTCTTCGGTGGCAGACTCGTATTTATCGATTGCCCTGCCGGGATAACGCAGGGTAGCCCCGCTTTCATCGAGGATGCCGGCGAGATCTGAGTCGGCCTCATCGACGAGCGACACCGCCTCGGCCTGTCTCTGGGGCGCATTTTCCTGTTCGAGAGCCAGATACTGGTTGAAGTAGTTGATAGCCAGGGTTGTAATCTCACCGTTCAACCGATCAACGTCTGAAAGATGCAGACTCAGGGCATCGCCGATGTCGTCAGCAAAAGAACCCTCTGTTTCAGAAAACGCAGAAAGCTCCTCCCTGCGAAGCTCCAGAAGATCTTGGAAGGCCGAACTAAAAATAAGGAGCTCATCTCTGAGGTCAAGGGCAATTCGGTAATTCTCGAAGGCATTTTCGCTGAGGGCAAACTGCTGCCCTGCCAGACTCTCATAGTTCAATGCGAGTCGAGAGAGAGATTCCCGGCTATTTCGCGATTCTTCTCTGATGGAGATGGCAAGCACCGCCGGGCGGTCTTCCCTTTGAACCGCAGAAGCCAGGTTGGCCGGTCCCGCCGCCGGCTGCGCTTCACCAAGCGCCTGATAATGCAAAAGTTGCTTCTGTACAAGTCCGAAGGCGTTCAAGGAGGCGGCTAAATCCAAAACCAGCTGATATTGGGCCTCCTCATATGCATCGGCGAACACATTTTCATAGTTAGCCGCAATCACCTCGGTCAGCGCGAACAGATCATCAAAGTAGCGCCGGCTTTGACGGTAGGCCGCTCCCACGATTCCTTCGCCGGGATATTCGGCGGGTCCGGCGACGAACTGCTCGATGTACAAAAGATACGGCGGATCACGGTTTTCAGCCGACTGGGGCAAAAATTCGGGGAAGCGCTCGCGCAGCTCGAGAGCCTGGTTCGCGCTTGATTCTATTGTAGCGCGTAGCCGGGAGTATCTGGCCAGCCCGTCAAAAAGTTCGAAAAGCCTGTTGTCATTTGATATCGCTGAAGAAAAGTCGGAAAGCGAGTCGGTATCAAGTCCATCGGTCAGCGAAGCTGAGATCTCCAAGGGCTCTGCGGGAAACGCCGATGCAAGTGTGGCCTGGGCATTTTGGGCAATGGTTGACCACAGCGCATCCTCGGCAATCAGAGCGGAAGTCTCGCCGGCAACCCTCCCGGTCAGATCTGCAATTTGTGAAACATATATGGGCGATACCTGATATTGGGCCACCAGCGATGCGAACTCTTCTCTTTGGAGGCGGAAACTGGAATCCGAGTCCTGGTAGGGCTCCTCCACATTCAGGCCGCTTAGGCTTAAATAGCGCTCCATGGCGAGGAGGTATTCCTGATTTTCCATAAACTCGTGGGCAAGGTCGAGGATTCTGTCGCGATACCCCCGGTCAACAGCAAGTTTTACTGTGGCCCGCAGTTCATCTGTTTCCTCTCCGGTAATTTCCGGGAAAAGGGACTCCAGCTGGGCGATGTATGCCAGGGCCAGTCCCTCATCCAGGGGATCATCCGGGTCGTTGGGGTCTTTCTGGAGTTCGGTGAGCAGTTGCTGCAGCAGGTCGTTGTACTCGCTTCGCACCGCGCGTATCTGGGCGATCTGCTGTTCCGCATCCTCGAAGTACCGGGGGTGCAAATTCATGACGATGGAAAGCATTTCTACTGCCCGGTTGTACCGTTTGGCTGCCTGCAGGGCCCGGGAGAGCGTGAGTCGAAGCTGGCTCAGCACCCGCTCGGTGCCATCGACGGGCAACTGCAGCTGTTCTATTGCGATGATATGAGCAAAATCATAGTGGTCCACCACCGCCCGGTATCGGGAAAAAAGCTGCGCGAGATTCTCCCGAGCCGGCTCGATGCGGGTTTCACCGTCTGCTCCGCTTTCCAGAACAGACAGGTTTTCATTGAGAAACTCGGTCTGTTCGTAAACATCGAATTCGACTATGAGATCTTCTCCGGCAGCTGCGGAACTTCTTTGAAGCTGGTCGGACTCCGATTCGAGGAACCGGCCGAAAAACCCCTGGATCAGCAGACGCTCCACCAGCGAAACGCTGCTGAAATCAAGAGTATTGGCAAAATCAACAAAGCGGGTAAAGGGCGGAATCTGGTCCAGGGCATCGGCTTCAGCAATGGCGGCAGCCCCGGATGACCGCCTGGCGTCCACAGTCTCGAGGTACAGGGTAAGAACTTCATCGAGAAACCCCTCGATAAGCCCCTCATCGGCAAATGAATTAAACTCCGACCAGGCAGGCGCATAGAGCTCCGCCAGGAGATTCTCCAGGTCGGAAACCGCTGTTTCCCGAAGAATGCCGACTTCCTCACTTAACGAGTCGGCTTCTATCCCGTCCTCCCGCTCACCGCTACTGTAGAGAGCTTCCGCCCGGCGTTCAAGAACGCGGGCCTGACGCAACAGATCGTCGGCGGCTTCAATGCGCTCCTCCCCCCCGCCGCCTGCAAATGCAGTTGCTGCAAAAAGCACAATGAGAAAAATACCGGCTGTAGCATGCCGAAGACCCGGCATCGGCGGCGTCAGAGGAAAACCTCCATTTGCGGGAATACACCCGCCCCTATCATCTAAATCGGAATAATCCGATAGAATCTTACCGCTATCGTCGATATAATATCAGAAGATATGGGAAAGTTACTGCGGCTCATTCTCACAACTTTAATCTACACGTCTCTTCTGTGCTTTTCCGTATCCGCCCAGGAATATCAGGATTTCCTCGATTCCCTGATGGACCTCCTGCCTGGCCTTGAGGATCCGCAAAATACCGGACTCACCACCCTCCCTATCCTCGAAATCAGTCCCGGCGGTGAGCGAAGCAATCTGGGCAACGCCTATACTGCGGTTGCCCGGGATGTGTCATTTTTCGAGTCCAACCCTGCCGCCAGCTCCCTGCTGGAGCGAACCGAACTCGCATTTTTTCACCGGAATCTCATCAGCGATGTTTCCATGGACTCGGTTATGTACAGCCAGAGGAAAAATAACTTCGGCTATGGATTTGCCGGTAAATTTCTGCATTTTGAGTTTACCTCCCTGGACAGTAGAGGGAATCAGCTCGCATCGGCCTACCCCAGCGAGCTCCTGTTCAGTGCAAACGCCTCATACAATTTTTTTGATAACTATTATTTCAGTGGGTTGGCGGCGGGAATAAACCTCAAAATCGCCCATAGAAATGTTCCCAACCGCTTGTTCGACCGTGACTTTATTGACCTGGCGCCGGGAAGTCAGAATTTATTTGCCTTTATGGTGGACATCGGACTGCTGTCCCGATTCAACTTCGGGAAGTTTTTCTCGGGCAGGGAAAAGAATTTTTCCATCGGATTGAGTGCAAAGAACCTCGGTCCTCCGGTGAAGGGCGACCCACTGCCCAGCGAGGCAAGCATTGGGCTGTCTTACCGGCCGCTGAGATTTCTTATGCTTACCTCCGATATAAGTTACCTCGGTAATTTCGTCGACTTCGGAAACTCTGAAGGAATCGGGTTCGCTGCTGGCTTGGATTTGCGCTTCGTGGAGTTTTTCTCCATTCAAGCCGGTCTTGAGCTCAGAGGCTTTAATCCCCGATTCTCCGTCGGTGCGGACATAGATCTGCGACCGGTAAGCTTTGTGGTAAATTACACACTCGATCTGACCACCGCGTCCAACGCATTGGATAATTTCTCTATTACGGCGAAGCTTGATTTCGGCGATGACGGCCGGGCAGCGCTGCAAAGACAGGTTGACGAGCTATACATTGAAGCGCTCATCGCGCTGTCAAACGGTGAATACCAACGGGTCATCGAACTGTGTGAGCAAATTATTGATCCGGAAAACGGAATAGACCCCAGTTTTACCCCCGCGAGGGAAACCCGGGATCTTGCCCAAACCACCTTATTGAGGGAAGCTCAGTTTACGGAATTCGAGCAAAATCGCCCAGCCGTATCCCCCGAAGCTGAGACTCCGTAACCGCATACAGCAGTTCTTCCCGGCTCATTTTCCCCAAATCCAGGGCTCCGCTTTGAAGCGATTGAATAATACGCTTTTTTCTCCGGGCCGGCACATCGATACACGCTGAAAGCTGGCTCAGCTCAGTTCGAAATTCGTCATTTTTAATCAGTTCTTTTAGTTTGTCTTGCAGCTCATCGGCAGACTGCCGTGTGGAAGACTGTTCCGTTCCGCGGAGCGAAGCATCTATATTCATAAACAGTTGCTCTAGACTGGAGACTGCATCACTCGGAGAGAAGCTGATTTTGTCCACCCGTTTTTTTAGCAGGATCTTTTTTTCCAAAGCGGGCTTACTTACCTGCCCCTTGCGCTCAACGATAAAATAGCTGGCCACAGCAGCTGCGCTGGCTACCAGCAACTCATCGAGAAGCGGAATTGGGTCGCGGATTACAAAGGCGGTGAAGAAAAAACTGACAAAGAACACCCCGACGGCCAGGAGGAATCGGGGGAAAAACCGGCGCTCTGCCATCCACTCCCTGACCTCGCGATCAATTTGGGTATACAGAAGGTTTCTTACCATGGCCATGGCCTCGACCTCCGGATCAATTCCGTATCGGCCCTCGATCTGCTGCTTTTCATCCAGGGAGGATAGCTGTTGCCGTTCATCAAAAGGATGAATTATGACCGGGAGATTTCTCGAATCACTGATATGGTAGATGTACATTGTTTTGTCATTCATGTTCGGGAAATAAGGTAACCATTTCGCTCTTGTTAAACAAGCGGGCATATTTTTCCGCAGTCATTCCCAATTGATCGCTGAGGCTCAGATCGGCGCCGGCTTCAATGATTCTGCGGGCTATCTCAACGTGGCCGTCGCCCACAGCCATCATCAGCGCGGTTTGACCGCTTTTGCTCTGCACATCGCAGTTCGCCCCGGCAGCCAGGATAATCGCCGCCATATCCTCCAGACCCTGAGCAGCCGCGTCCATAAGCGCCGTATTGCCCCGGTCCTCGCTCACCAGATTGGGATCCGCTCCGGCTTCCAGAAGCCGGGTCGCCATGTGTCCGTGGACGTTGCGCACCGCATGGTTCAGCAGGGGCACCCCTGCTCGGTCGACGGTATCTACGCTGAACCCGATACTGAGGTACAGATCGACAACATCTTCTTCGTCGTCTATCAAGGCCTGCACCAATGCTTCGTCGTTTAGCCCGTAGCCTCTGCCAATTAATTCTTCCCGTGCCTCGTCGATCAGCCGGTAGGTTTCGTATTCTTCGATGTCTTCCTGGAGACTGCTCAGAAGTGAGTGGTCGGTGGTAAATCGGCGAACCGGGTTGAGATAGCCCGGCAAGTCCGCCGCATCATCGGAGTAGAAATACATGGTACAGTCAGCGCCGGCGGCAAATCCCGTTATAAAGGCGAGCCATCGGGACTTGCGCGTGTGCTCGTCCAGGATCATCACCACATGACTATAGCGCCCCAATTGAAAGCTCAGCTCCGTGCCGTCCAGGTCTTCCCAATTGCTGCCTATTTCAAGTCCCTGAATTTGCTCTACGCCTTTGGCCAAAAACTGAAGCAGGCGGTTTCCGTCCACCGAGGAACTGGAAAGAAATACCACTCCGACTCTGACATCATCCGGCCTTTCGATCACCCTTACTCCCCCTCGCAGGTACAGTATAAAACATATCAGATAAATACCTGCTCTTCGAATATCGGCGACTCAGGGGAAAAAGATTAATGCAGTGAATGCTGAATGCTCCCAGTTCCTGACAGACAATTCCCTGAACGATAAAGGCCGATGAGCTGTCCAGCACGGCGATCAGGCGCTGATAGGCTTCTGGAAAGAATACGGTCTCAAACAGGGCGAACTCGTCTTCAAAACTGATAAACGACATGGGCTGTTTTTCCCGGGTATACACCTCTTTACCGCTGACCATATAGCCCGGGATGTAAACCGACGAATCCAGATAATCGGGAATTGATCGGGAATCGATAACCGGCGAGAGGTTTTCCCGCTCGGCGAGTTGACGAATCCGGTTCCGGAAGATACTCAGAGGGTGGAGGGTTATAAAGAGGCCGAGGAATTCCGCCTCGTCCTGCAGTTTCCGCGCGACAGAGTAATCGGCAATGTCCGGCGGCGCAGGCAGGGTTTCAAAAAGGGACGGCGCAGTGAACGCTGCTGATTGATCACCTTCCCTGCGCAGAGAACCCAGAATCCAAAACATCGCCGGCCGGGAGATAAACGGATCACAGCTGTCCAAGGCTCCCGAACGGATGAGGGCCCTCATCTGAAGAATATCCGGACGGATGCGTTGAAAGAAATCGCTGAAGCTGTTAAATGGTCCTTTCCGTTTGCGGTCTTCGACTATCCGCTGCATGGTAGCCGCCGAAAGGCCGCTGATTTGAGACAGGCCGGCCAACAGCGGCCGGTCCGGCAGCCGATAATCAACGGCGTAGGCAATTTCGCCCCGATTCACATCGGGCAAGAGAACGCGGTGCCCCAGGCGCCGGGCGGCGTTTACATAGGTCTGCCGGGAGTAATAACCGCCCCCGTTGTTGATCACCGCGGTGTAAAACTCAAGGGGATAATGGCGCTTGATCCATGCCAGTTTGTAGGAAACCAGTGCATAGGACGCCGAGTGGGGCTTGCAAAACGAGTATCCCTCGAAAGATCTGACCATGTCCCACAGGTTTTCCAGGGCGTCCGGACTGCTGCCCCGTTGCAGTCCGCCTTGAATAAAACGGCGCCGCCAGGATTCGAGGCTCAGGTCCCGATCTTTTCGGCTGAGAACCTTGCGAAGCTTGTCGGCCTCCGCAGGGGAAAATCCGCTGACCGCGATGGCCACCCGGGACACATCTTCCTGATACACCATGATTCCCAGGGTTTCCTGAAGCACCGATTCCGCCCGGGGATCCACCGCCTGCCAGGGCTGACCGTGCAAGCGACGCACATACTCGTTAATGTAACGGTTTGCCGCAGGGCGGATGATTGAACTGGCTATTACGAGACGGGGATAATCTCCGGTGCGCATCTTTTGGAGCAGCTGCCTGGTCGCCGGGCTCTCGACGTAAAACACTCCAAGCGTATCGCCGGATTCTATGAAGCGGCGGGTATCCTCATCTTCGAGGGGGCTGAGCTTCTCCCAGCTCAAGCCGCCACCGTGATGCCGATTTATCATGTCGATGCAATCTCTCAGGACTCCCAGGCTCCGGTTGCCCAGAATATCGATTTTTACCAGCCCGGCGTCTTCGGTGGCGTCTTTCTCCCAGGCAATAACCGGCCAGCCCAGGGGAGAAATCTGACTGTGGCTCCAGTCGCTCAAGGGGCCCGGCGTGATGACCACTCCGCCGGGATGGGTGCCCAGAAAACGCGGAATCCCGCGTATAGCCGAGGCCTCTCTGCGCAGCCAGGCCGGGAGCCGGTCGCCCTGCCCCAATTTCCACAATCTGATAAAGCGGGATATCTCCTCATCGGGGATACCCATGGCCTTGGCGGGCTCCCGAATGGCAGACCGGGGACCAAAGGTCACGTGGTCGGCAACCATCGCCGAACGGCCGGGATAGCGCTCAAAAACGTACTCAAGGGTTTTCGCCCTCTCGTCCCAGGGAAAGTCGACGTCGATATCCGGAGGATCCCGACGGCCCATATTGAGAAAGCGCTCGAAAAAAAGGTTGTACTTGAGCGGATCGACATGGGTGATTCCCAGGCAATAGCTGACGATGCTGGCCGCCGAAGAACCCCGGCCGCAGGTTCGGGGGGTCCGGGAGACGATGTCGTGAACAACCAGGAAATAGCTGGAGAACCCCTTGGCCCGGATTATGTCGAGCTCATAATCCAGGCGCCGGCGGATGTCGGGTCTCATTGCGCCGAATCTCCGCAACACGCCTTCCCGGCACAGGGCCGTTAAACGGGAAAAAGCCTGATCATCGCTCAGTCCTTCGAAGCGGGGAAACACATAGGTATCCGGTCGCAGAAAACTGCCGTCCAGGCGACGGAGAAGTGTTCGGGCGCTTTCCCGGGCCTCGATCTCCCCGCCAAACTGGGCCGTGATCTCCCCGGCGGCGGGAATGCGCAGCTCGTCGCCGCAGCGCTGGGAATCCTTCAATGAATCGACACGGACGCAGAGGTCGATGGCAGTAAGCAAATCGATTCGATTTCGCTCCTCATCGCTTCGCCAGCTGCCCCAGACCGCCGCTGCCGTTTTTAATCCGAACTTTGCCGCCAGAACCCGGGCCTGCCTTCGCGGCCGCCCGGCATACATGCCGATGTAGACATGCCGGCTTCGGTACGCGGCGGAAACGATGGGGCCCTGGAACTCCGACGGCATTTTCCCCTCGTTGCAAAGGCTCGGGTGATGGTCGGCCGTATCCCGCCGTCGGGCATCGAATGCGGCCCGGTCAGGCAGGGCTGTGTCGCCGCCCTGCCGGGCACTGCTGTTCCCGACGGGCCGCCGGGCTGCGCTTTGAGACACCGCGGCCTTGCGGCTTTCCGCTGAGGGCTCGGTGGCCTTGCGGCTTTCCGCTGAGGGCTCGGCGGCCTTGCGGCTTTCCCTTTGGCCGACATCAGGATTGAAATCCTCGGTCCGCCGGGCTGCGAGGCCGTCAAGCCGTCTAAGCAGCCCATCCAGAGCTCCGTCTTCGAGCAACTCGGAGGAATCGCCGGGGAGGATGAAATACAGCTCCGCAAGCTCTTCGACTGTGGGATCGCAGTCCAGCATTCGATGCAGATTATCAAGGAGACCAACGGGCGGCGATGTGCCGGGCTGCGGTTCGTCGGCAGGCCGACCGTTGCGGATCTCGCCGGCGGGCAGACGTGTGCCGGGGGGCGATCCGTCGGGCCCTGTTCCGGCGTCAGACTGGGCGTCGGCAGCCGGTTGAGCGCGCGCCGCAGGCCGATATGGGCATGCCCGGCCGACGGAGACTCCGGAAGCAGGTTCAGCACCCGTCACCTCGGCTGCGGCTGCGGCGTTAGCTGCGGCTTCGTCTCTGGCTCCGGCTCCGGCATTGGCAGCCTGTTGAGCGTGCGCCGCAGGCTTGGCGTTAGCAGCCGGTTGAGCGCCGCTATCCTTTTGCCAAGGGTTTGTCATTGAACTTCCGGTGCCTCGGCGGTCTTTTTTCTTTTCATCCCTATCCAGGGCGGTAACGAGACGGTTAAGCAAGGCAAATCCTCGGCGGCCGGAGGCCAGCACGGCCAGGGGAATCTCCGGATCCGTTGAGATATCCATGCCGGCTACGGGTTTTATTCCCTTTCGTATGCAGGCATTTACAAAGCGGATTACTCCATAAAAATTGAGCCTATCGAGAATCACTACAGACGGCGGGCTCACCGAATTGGGCGAATCAAATACTCCGGCGAGCTCCTGGGCCGCCGCTGCCGCATCCTCGGGACTGATGCAGCCCCGAAGAAGGGTGAAGTATGTGCGAATCATTACTAACATATCAACATATGTTTAGTATTAATTGCTTCACAGCGCAATACCTGACTTGCCAAGATTCAGAAGCTGGGTTACTTTTTTCTTATCTTGTTGGATTCTTCAACGGCGAAGCCATGGAGGTACCGTGACACCCCTCAAAATCCCTTCCGACAGCCGGGTAATGGATTGCTCTTCTCCTTTGTATTCCGAGGGGGATCCGGAAAAAGCCGGAGTGCTGCTGGTGCACGGCTTCAGCGGCAGCCCCCACGATATGGTCTATCTGTACGAAAGACTGGTAAACCAGGGCCATACCGTGTCGGTGCCGCGGCTTCCGGGCCACGGAACCAACGCGGAAGATTTCAAAAACAGCGGATGGAAGGACTGGTACCGCGGTGCCGCCGATGCGTTTCTCGAGCTTCGCTCACGCTGTTCGAGGGTGTACATCGCAGGCCTGTCCATGGGAGGGGCTATCACTGCCATGCTCGCCGCACAGTTCGGCGTGGAAAAGATTGCCTTGGCTGCTCCTGCTTTTACATTCACTCCCGGTTCAGGAGCATCATATCTATGGATCACTCCGGTGTTTTCCTGGGCTATCGGATCGTCGCGGACTGGGTCGGTAGATGTAAAAGAGTATACTGGCGACCGTCTCCTTCTCGAAAAGGAATACAAGGGCTGGAACTGGTACCGCCAGGGCAGCGAACTTATCCGATTGAGACGCCGGGCAATTGCAGCGCTGAAACGGATTCAGTCTGATAGCCTGATAATCGTCTCAAAAAGCGACAAGACCGTCTCATACCGTTGCGCAGATTACCTGCGAAAACGCCTGGTATCTGCCGGATCGGTGGAAATCATGATGCTGGAAAAAAGCGGTCATGTTGTGGTGGACGACGTAGACCGGCAAGATGTTGCCGATCGGATAATCAACTGGTTTTCATAAACAGAAAAAACTATTTACAGGACTGTCAATGTTCGGATTCATGCTAAAAAAAGCGTTCTTTGATTACTGGGACAATTTCTTTCACTTTGCCATTCTTAATATTGTAATCGTATTTTCCCTGGCTATCCCGACAATTCTTCCGGGACTCATCCTCGATTTCAGCCCCCTGGTATCCCTTGTTGTGCTCATCATAGGACTTCTCTGGTTGGGAGTATTGGCTTCGGCGGTATCCCTCTACGTCAATGAAATTGCCCACTATCGGGGAGTTGAGGTCAGGCAGTTTTTTGCGTTTATAAAAAGCGGTGCAAAATCCGGACTTCTCTGGGCTTCAATCTGGATCACCGTAGTCCTGCTTGTATGGTTCACCTTTCCCTTTTACTCTGCCATGGATAATCTCGGGGGTCTGGCTGCACTGGCGTTTTTATTTTGGACGCTGGTGATATTCGTTCTCGCAATGCAGTATTATTTCCCCATCCGCGCCCAGCTCCACAGCGAATCGGGAAAATCCCTGCGCAAAATGTTCATTGTGTTTTTTGATAACGCACTGTTCAGCATCGGTCTGTTCTTTATTTCGGCGATAGTGCTTTTGGTTTCCGGCGTCACAGCCTTTGTGCTATTCGGGCCCGCGGGAGTAATTCTGCTGGGGCAGGTGGCGTTTAAACTCCGACTGTATAAGTACGACTACCTTGAAGAGAATCCCGCATCCAGAGGCAGAAAAATACCCTGGTCTGCCTTGGTACACGAGGACCGGCAGCGAATCGGGAAGCGGTCACTCAAGGGAATGGTCTTTCCCTGGAAGGGATAGGTCGGGGGACGAGATTTTCCCGACCCCCGGTAAATAATACTGTTACGAAGCCGCAGGGGCCTGGTCTTCGTCTTTCAAGATAATCTCCAGTTCCCTCACCTTCTGATTTTTTTTCATCCAGGCAGCCAGGTAAATGAACGGGGTATCGGCCAGGGCTACCACGAACTTCAGCACATAGGTTGATGCGAACAGAACGAGAAATTCTTCCCAGGGAAACACACCAAATGCCGTGGCAATCAGGGTAAATATAAGACTGTCCAGCAGCTGACTGACCAGGGTGCTGATGTTGTTTCTCAGCCAGATAAAACGGGTATCCGGACGGAACTTCTTCCAAATATTATAAGACCAGATATCGTGGAGCTGACTTATTCCGAAAGCAGTAAGGCTCGCCACAACCAGCGCCGGAAAAAATCCGAAGATAGCGGCAATATGGCTTTGAGAAGAATCGAATGAATTCGGCGCAAACATCAATGCGAGGTTCATCAAAAGGGTAACGACTATCAGTGAAAAGAAACCGAAAAAAACCGCATTTCGAGCGCTTTTTTTCCCGTAATTCTCGCTGAGAATATCGGTGACCAGAAAACTGGTGGCATACACAATGTTACCCAGTGTGGCGGCCACCCCAAAGAGGTCGACGGTCTTGATAACCTGGACATTGGCAACGATTGCAGCGATGGGTATCCAAATATACAGTCCGGTCCTCCCGAAGAAACGGTACATCAGAATAATCGCAACAAAGTTAAAAAGAAGCATGATAATCCACAGCAATTCATTAGACATTTGGCACCTCGACTCTCGTTTTTGTCGCTGCACTCTATCAAAAACACGATAGGGGCTCAAGGCAAAAATATCATTGCCGCCCATCCGGAGGATTCCCGGGGATTTGACCATCGCTTGACGAGTAAAGTACATGTGAGATTCGTATCCAAATGAAAAAACCCCGCCTCCGGCGGCTGCCGGAGACGGGGTGTCCTGTGAATCGGTCCGTGATCTATGTTGCGGTCAGCGCTTGTCCTGTTCGAATGGCTCACCCACTGCCTTCGGCGCCTGGGATGATTTGGAAAACAGGACCAGGGCGATAAGGGTCGCCACGTAGGGAAAGACTTTGAGGATTACTTCGGGAATCACCCGCATTTCGGGAATCACCTGGCTGACATTCGCCATGGTCGTTGCAAAACCAAAGAACAGGGTCGAACCCAAAATTCCCAACGGTTTCCATTGCCCGAAAATCAATGATGCCAGGGCCAAAAATCCCAGTCCTGCAACCGATCCGTTGAACTGCCCTGAATAGGTAACAATGATTATTCCTCCGCCGAGGGCAGCGAAGGCGCCGGACAGGCCCACTCCAATGTACCTGGTGAGCGCTACATTGATTCCCGCGGCATCGGCCGCATGGGGGTGCTCGCCGCAGGAGCGCAGACGAAGTCCCTGGGGCGTATAGTACAGAACATAGTAGGCGATCCCCAGTATGAGGAGAACGACCCAGGTGGTGGCATAGCTGTTTTGGAAAAACATACGGCCGATAATGGGAATCTCACTCAGAAGAGGAATATCAAAACGAATAAGTCCCTGAATAATCTGAATGTTTCCCGAACCGACGATGCCCCGTGCGAAGAATATCGTCAGGGCTGCGGCGATGGCGTTTATGGCCGTACCGGAAATAATCTGATTGGCGCTGAGGGTGACCGAAGCAAAGGCGTGGAGCATGGAAAAGGCAATCCCCGCCAACGCGGCAAAAAACAAACCCAGCCAAATTACCGAGGGTCCCATGGTACCCTGAAGGAGCCGTATGGTAAGGGCGGTGGCGAATGAGCCAATTACCATCAGTCCCTCGAGCCCGATATTGACCACCCCCGAACGCTCGCTGAACAGTCCGCCCAGGGCGGTGATCAAAAGCGGAATGGTATATGCAATTGCATAGGGAAAAATCTGCAGAATTACTTCCATCAGCTCTTCCTCCCTTTCTTGATGTATTTGATTATCCGCTCAAAGAGGATCTGACAGGCTGCTCCATACAGGATAAAGCCGATGATGAGATCGCCGACCTCCGGCGGAACCCCGGTCATGGACTGCATAAATCCCTTGCCGGTCTGGAGTATTCCGAAGAACAATGCGGCGAAAAGGGCTCCCACCGGCGTGCTTCCCCCGAGAAGAGCGACGGCAATTCCGTCAAAACCCTGTATGGGAAGCTTTCCAATTTCTACGTTATTTGAGAATCCGGCATAAAACGTGAAGCCCGCAAGGCCTGCCAGTCCCCCGGCAATAGCCATCGACAAGACGATGTTGCGGTTGACCTTCATACCCGCGTACTCGGCGGCGAAGCGGTTATAGCCCGCCGCCTTAAGCTGATACCCAAGCACGGTTTTGTTTATTATCACCGCGATAATCACCACGAGGATTATCGCCAGAATGAGACCCAGGTTGAGAAATGAATCCCCGGTAATATCCCTCAGCCACTGAACCCGCAGGCTTGCCTCCATGGGCAGCCGCGCCGACTGAGTCTCCTGATTCGGGTCTTTGAGAATGGTGCCCTGAATACCGTAGTACGTAATCCACAGGGCTATGAAGTTCATCATTATGGTCGCCACTACCTCGTGGACGTTAAACTTCGCCTTTAGGAGGCCGGGAATAAAGCCCCAGAACGCGCCCCCCAGCAACGCTCCGATCATCATGATGGGAAGGAGTATGGGTTTGGGCAGGTTCAGAGTCAGACCGAGGGCCGTGGCCACAAAACCGCCGAAAAGCATTTGCCCGGCCGCACCTATATTAAACAGTCCGGTCCGGAAGGCGAAGGCCACCGACAGGCCGGTGAGAATGAGGGTTGTCGCCCCGGCCAAGGTGTTCCCGATCCGCTTCGCGCTCATAAGTCCGCCCCTGAAGAGGAACCAGTATGCGGTAAACGGATTGTTACCGGTAATAACAATCAGTACGCCGGCGATCAGCATTCCAAAGGCGATGGCCATGAGGGCGATTTGCAATTGATGGGGAAGTCGGAATTTATATGTGGTTAATCGTTTCAACTCAGGCTCCTTTCCCGATGCCGGCCATCATGAGGCCTACTTCGTTTTCATCGGTCTCGCTGGTGATGACCTCGCCGACCTTTTCACCGCCGTTGATTACGACAATGCGGTCGGACAAATCGAGAATCTCATCGAGCTCGAGGCTGACCAGCAGAACGGCCCTGCCGGCATCGCGCTGCTCGACAAGCCGCTTGTGGATGTATTCGATGGAACCCACATCCAGACCCCGGGTCGGCTGAACCGCAATGAGGACTTCAGGATTGTGACTGATCTCCCGCCCGACGATGGCCTTTTGCTGATTACCGCCGGACAGCGCCCGGGCTTTGGCAACCGAACCTTCACCGGAGCGCACATCGAATTCGCTGATCAGCCGTTCGCTGTAGGAGCGTATCTCATCGAACTGGAGGAATCCCCGTTTGCTGAACGGTTCGTTCTGATGTATTTCCAAAATCATGTTCTCTTCGATTGAATAATCCAGTACCAGGCCCCTTACCTGCCTGTCTTCGGGAATATGCGCCAGGCCGGCTTCAAAACGCTCCTTGATGCTCAGGCCCGAGATATCCCGGCCGGCAAGGTTTATGGTCCCTGATTCAACCTTTCGCAAACCGGTCAGGGCTTCGACCAGCTGGGTTTGACCGTTGCCGTCGACCCCGGCTATACCCAATATCTCTCCCCGCTGAAGAGTAAAGGAAAAGCGCTTTACGGCTTCCTCGCCCCGGTTGCCCATAACCACCAGGTCGCTCACCTCGAGGGCCACTTCGCCAGGCGTGGACTCGTCTTTTTCGACATGAAATGACACCTCCCGCCCGACCATCATTTCGGCCATCTTGGCTTCTGTTGTCTCTTTGACATCAACTGTTCCGATGACCTTGCCCCGCCGTATGACTGTACATCGGTCAGCGACTTCCTTGATTTCCTTTAGCTTGTGGGTGATGAGAATAATGGATTTCCCCTCCTTCAGAAGGTTGCGCATTATTCTCATCAGCTCATGTATTTCCTGGGGAGTAAGAACGGCGGTGGGCTCGTCAAAAATGAGAATTTCCGCGTCGCGGTAGAGCATTTTGAGAATTTCCACCCGCTGCTGCATGCCCACAGAGATGTCTTCAATTTTCGCATAGGGATCCACGTTTAATCCGTAGTGTTCCGAAAGTTCCTTGATTTTTAAAGCCGCACCTTTTCGGTCGATGGAAACGCCGCTCATGGGCTCCATGCCCAGAATGATGTTTTCCGTCACGGTAAAATTGTGCACCAGCTTGAAGTGCTGGTGCACCATGCCGATTCCCAGCTCATTGGCCATGGTCGGATTTTTTATCTGAACAGCTTCCCCCCGGACCACAATCTGCCCCTGATCGGGCTGATACAGGCCAAAAAGGATACTCATAAGAGTCGACTTTCCCGCTCCGTTTTCCCCAAGGAGGGCATGCACTTCACCCTTATTCAGTCCAAGGGTTATGTTGTCATTGGCGACGATGCCGGGAAATTCCTTGCGGATGTTTTGCATCTCGATGATCTTTTCCATAGATCTCCCTTTTACATCACCTCTGTTCAGAGGTGGTATCGCCACCCGGAAGACCGCCGGACAGCAGTGTTGAACCACATCATAAACCGGCTAGGCAAAAAAAAACAGGGGCATTTTTGCCCCTGTTTTCTCCGTGACCGCAGTACCAAGACCGCAGCTCTCTGAAGATATTACGGAATGAGGTTACCCTGAAGGTCGCTGACAACGATGTCGCCGGATACAATCGCAGCGAAGATCTCGTCGACCTGAGCCTGAACGCTGTCATCCAGGTTGGGGTTCACCGCGGGGATTCCGACGCCGTTGTTGGTGGCGTCAAGGGTCAGGATCTGACCGCCGGGGAAGGTACCGTTCAGGTAGGCTTCGATCATGTCATAGGCCGCCTGATCGATCTTCTTGACCGCAGAGGTCAGGATGATGGAATTTTCACCGTCGTAGATTCCGTCGTCATACTGGTCAACGTCTACGCCGATAATCCATGCTTCTTCGCCCGCGAGAGCCCGGCTCTTGGCTTCGTTGATCGCGCCGACACCCACGCCGCCGGCTGCTGCGAAAATCGCATCGACGCCGCGGTCGAACATCTGCGCGGCAATCTGCTGCCCGGCCGCCACATTATCAAATGAACCCTGGTACACGAAATTCGCGGCAGAGTAGCTGACATTGGTGCCGAGGTTCTCGTTCGCATAGTCGATTCCCTGCTGGAATCCCCAGTTGAACTTCTGTACCGGGGGAATAGCCATTCCGCCGATAAAACCGACTTCGCCTTCCTGCAGCTGCAGGGCTGACGCGACGCCGGCAACGAATCCCGACTCATGCTCCGCGAAGAAAATCGATACGGTGTTGGGCCCCACCACCGCGTTAAAATCACCGGCATGGGGAACGCCGTCGAGCAATACAAAATATGCGTCGGAATAGGTTTCCTGAGCCTGGTAAATTGCGGTTTCGAACTTGAATCCGGGAGTAACGATGAACTGATAGCCGCCGTCATAAAGGTTACCGATTTCAAGGATGTAATCCGCCTCGGTGGTACCCACGGGCTTGAGATACCGGGTTTCTATATCGAAATCCGCCTCAGCGCTCAGAATTCCTTCCCAGGTTCCCTGGTTGAAGGACTTGTCATCAATGGTACCGGCATCGGTTACCATACCGACCAATACGGTCTCATCTGCCGCATCCCGGTCGCCGCAAGAAACCATCGATACAAGCAGTGCAACTGTTACGAGTAAAAGTGCAATTCTTTTCACTTTACCTCTCCTTTTTTTTGTGGCTTTGCCACTGTCATACTAAATTGATAATTCCCGGCGGTCAAACCTCTTCTGCCCTGCCGGGAGCAAATTTATCACCAATTAACGACCCTGCCGTTATCTTCAAGTCGCTTGCCGATGTAGTCCTCATCCAGAGAAAGCTCCCGGGCCAGGTCGACAAGGGTGGTCTCGCTGATGAGGTTCTGTTCGATAAACAGGTAGATAAGGGCTTTCTCGGCAATATTCGCAGCGCGAAGGGCATTGTGATTTGCCTCCCCGGATTCGCTGTCGATATCGTATTTTTCCCGGAAGTGGCTGGCAAGGGCGCTCGAGTCGATATCGCCCTTGAGCAGGCTGAGCTCGCCCTTCAGAGGCTCCAGATTGCCCCGGGCAGCCTCAATGCCCAGGGGCTTGAGGATGAGAAAGGTGTATTCCTTGCCGGGCAGATAATGATGCCGCTCGCAGCGGGTACAGTAATTCGGCTCCCGTGGATCGTTTTTAACATCATCACCGCCGACGATTATGAGGGGATCAAAATACAGGGCGGGACATTCGACGCCGTTGACGTTGTAGTAGCGATAGGTAAAAAACGAGTCGGCCATGCAGTCCTTGTGCTCACAGTATGCAGTGAGGGGGAACACATCGGTTGCGGTATCAAGAAGCAGGCGGGCCGTTGAGTTAAAAATGTCCTTACGGAAATTCAAAATCAGCGTGGGATAGACGAAGACCAGACCGCGCTCCTCGCTGGCCTTGCGGGTAACATAGGCGATCCGTTCATCATAGAAACTTGCTTCATCCAGTATCCAGGTTCCCGCCTGGGGATTCGCCTCGATGACCTGCTCCAGGCCGAACGAATCTGCGATTCTGGCGATATTTTCACCGAGGCGCTCAAACCCACCCCGATATGCCAGCGCATCTTCGGGGTATTCGGAAAAACGCTGGGTGTCGAGTATGGAACGAATAAAAAACACGTTCCGTCGGTCTGCACCAGCCGTACGGGTTTGTCGGGCAAATCGGTCGGACTTGTTCATGGCCACCCGGGCATCGCGCCAAATTTGGGCGCTGTACTCGGTTTTACCCGATCCCATGGGTCCTATCACCAAAATCCGCCTGGCAGGCTTGGTGAAATCAAAGTGGTTTTTTGCATGATGGATTTGTACGTTCGGCAGACCAAGGCTCTTGAAAAACTCGCTTGCATCTGACGAATGGCTGCTGGTGAGCATCGGCTGGGGCACCCCTTTGTGGTTGTGACAATCTACACAGTTTTATCCATTTCTGTAAACACAGATATCCCAGAAACTTTCCCCCTGGGAAAACCCGTCGTATTGCTCGACGACGTTCAACCCGGACTCGTGCATTTCCCGGGCTACCTGCCCTTTTTCAAAGCGCGCCAAAGCAAAGCGGTTAGAAAAATCCAACTCCGGGTTTTCGCAGACAAAATACCAGTCCACTTCCTGACGATCTGAGTCCAGAATCCGGCTCTGCTCAAACACATCGTAGCGCATACCCGAGCGGTCCACCGCGCAGCCGACTTCAACAGCCGAGGAAGCGCTGTCTGCAAAGCTTTCCTGAATGAGCACCGCGATAATTCCCCACCCGCGGCGAGCTGTTGCATCCGCCATATTCCGGTAAATGGATTTGCGTTCCGCAGGCAATATAAAATGTCCGAGGCTGTTCGCCATGAGCAGGACCACATCGGCCGGGGGCAGGGTCTCAGACGTGCCAAGATTTCTTTTCAGGATGTCGCCGCTGTGCCATCGGACATCAGCTGCGGATTTCCAGCGTTGTCCGGCAAACTCCAACATGGCCGGTGAAAGATCTACGCCGGAAAACACCCGGGAAGGGTCTTTTAACTCAGACGATGAAGCGAGGTTTCCGATTACCCGCCCGCCCCCGCAGGCCAATTCGCATATGTGGGCTCCGGGCGAAAAGCCGGTTTTTTGAACATGTGAAAGAACAAAAGTCCAATCATCGGTATAGTCCGCAAAAAGCGAGTCGTAAAGCTCGGGGCGGGCGTACAGCTCATTCACAACCACTGAGCTCCTGCAGCTTCCACATCTTCAATAGCGCTCAGCCGAATTGCCCCCCAGGCAGGTTCCTCATACGGGTGAGCATTCTTTAAGGCCGTAACAACCTCGGCTACGCAGTTGTCATCTGCTATAAACTCGAGCTTAACCTCTTCGACAGTTTCCAATCTGCCCGGACGTCCGATATGGGGTGATGCGCCGTTCAGGGGCATAAACTGCCCGGTTCCGCTTGTTTCCCAGCAGGCATGGCTATAATCTCCGATTCGCCCGGCACCGGCGGAAAAACAGGCCTGCTTGACCGCTTCGCGGTCAGCCTTTGGCACGTAGACAAAAATATGAAACATTGTTCCTCCATAGAATTTTTCAAAAAATTTTGAGTGTACAGGCTTTTCTTTCTATCTATTCGCATTAGCGCAATGCAGCCGGAGGATGAGCACGTCTTGCGTTCATGCCATCCGCAGGGAATAATACCAGCCTATGATACATGCTTTTAGTGACGCAGGAAACGACCGCGGTATACAAAACCTTCGCTTGAAGTATCTTGCAATTACTGCCTTGTACCTGGGAAGCCTGCTTGCCCTGCCAACCACCGGGTATGCCCGGGGAACCGCAGAGGGCGTTAGGGCCCCGGAGGAAATGGTCTTTCCCGATTCCATGCTGCGCTATGAATCCTTTGAAGATTATGTGGAACTATATGTGCCTGACGGCGAATGCTTATGCTACGCCTCCAGCGGTTTTATTCAGGCTGCGGGATATGAGATTTTTACCAGCGTTTTTCGCGGGAACTCCCGGAGCAAACCCGGCAGCGTGTGGATTGCTCACGGCTACCTGCACCGTCAGGGGTACTACCTGTCCCTTGCCGCCAGATTACGCGATTTGGGATGGGACGTGGTGCTCTTCGACCTCCCGGGTCACGGGCTGTCCTCAGGCCCCCGCGCCGAAATTCCCTCTTTTTGGCGCTATGGTGAGCTCATCAACGACCTCATCAATTCACCTCATTTGGAGGGGATTGGCAGCAAAAAAATTGCCCTTGGCCACAGCACCGGCGCCAGCGCATACATCTCCCAAGCGCTGAGCTACGGAACGGCCTTTGACTCATACATCTTCCTTGCTCCCCTCATCAGATCGGCGGCATGGAATCTCAGCAGAACCAGCATAGACATACGCCCGGCGCGGATGAGCACCATTCCCCGGCTTATCCGAAAGAGCAGCGGAGACGATGAATTTATGCGCTTTATGCGCAGGGAGGATCTGTTTACCCATCGGAGAATTCCCGTCGCGTGGATCGACGCCTTGATCCGCTGGAATAGCGAACTCGAAAACCTGCCGAGAGAGTCCTGGACTCAGGCGTTCTCGGGCACGGCGGTCACGTTAATCCAGGGAGGCCGGGATACCGTTGTTGATTGGCGTTATAATCTGCCTTTTCTCAGTCACCGCATACCCAACAATGATGTTTACCTTATTGAACAGGCACGGCACGACCTGCTTTTTGAATCTGAAGGATTGCGCATGCAAGGCTACTCCCGGCTTTTTGATGCATTGTTCGCACAAAACGATAGCAAGGAATATTGATGAAAAAAGCCGGAACACGACCAGATCCGCGCACGAGAAAATCCTTCACCGGATTCCTTGCGGCTATTATGCTTGTATGTATGAGTTTACCAGCCGCAGCACAAGACAGTCGGGAAATCGCCGAAGTAAGAAGCAGCTACCGGCAAGCAGAACGGGTATTTTTCTCCCGGGATGATATCGCCGCAGCCCGGGCAATCCTCGATGCACATCTCGACGCGCGGGAACGCATCCGCGACCCCCAATGGCGCCGCCTGATGAATGCCCAGGCATCGGTGCACGCAGGCTACTTTGAAATGAATGGCGGCCGGGACAGCATTGCCCGGGAGCTCCTCGAGCAGGGGATTTCGCACAGCGAAGCAGTTATTGCCCAGGGAGGATCAGGGGAACTTATTTCCGAGGCATACCGCATCGCGGCCGATGCCTACCTGTTTTTAGCGAATATCAGAGGTCCGCTTTTTCAGATGAGCAACGGAGCGAAATTCCGCGATTACCCCATCAAGGCCCTGGAATACCACCCTGAAAACCGCCGGGCACGGCTTTCCCGGGCGGTGTTCCTCGCGTCGGTCCCTCCACTGGTCGGCGGGAATCCGGCTGAGGCGGCTCGGCTTCTTGAGGATTCCCTTGAGGGGAGCGAAGCGGAGCTTCAATTCCAGATGCTGGTGTGGCTTGGAATTGCCAATCAGCGCTTGGGAGATGACCGTCAAGCCCTGTCGGCCTGGGAAAGAGCCGAGCGTATTATTCCCGGAAGCAGTTGGATTGCCGAGCTTCGGGCGAAGATATAGTCCGGCTATCAGCCCCTCGCTACCGGGGGCACCGATTGGCGGTAAAAAGCCTCCATGAGGGCTATCATGTCACATTGATCGCCAAGCCCTGCAGTTTCTCTTACAGAATGCATGGCCAGCATGCCAATGCCCAGGTCGACGGTGGGAATATCAAGCAGGGTCATGGAAATAGTCCCAATGGTAGAACCTGAGGGTACGTCCGCCCGGTTAACCATTTCCTGGATGGGTATTTCTTTTGCCGTGCTGAGGGAGAACAATCTGCTGGCCACCACCGCATCGGTGCCGTACTTATACCCGGCGCTGCGCTTCAAAACGATTCCCCTATTTATTTCCGGCCGGTACTGTCCATCGTGCTTGTCGCTGTAGTTGGGATGCAGGGCATGGGCTCCGTCAATGGATATCTGAAAGGATTTTTGCCGGGCGATGAGCTGATCTTCCTGATTCATTCCGCAGGCGATAAAAAAGCGCTCAAGCACCTGATCAAAAAAACGGCTGGCTGCCCCGGATCTGGTGCGGCTGCCGATTTCCTCGCTGTTGTACAGGCAGACAAATCCGGGCTTGCTGTGAGTTTCAGGCGCGCTGTGCAAGAAGCCGGTGAGGGCCGCATGGCAGCCCGCGAGATTATCAATCCGTCCGGATCGGATAAGCGATGACGACCCTGATCCCGCAAATATGCTGGCTTTTTCGACGGGTACGAGAAAGCACTCCACATCGAGAATGTCCTCGCCCTTCACTCCCTCTTCAGCGGCCAAAATGCTGATGAGATTCGTATCTTTGGCATCGTCACGGTGGAAGAGCAATGCCCTGAACTCTTTCTGGGGATTGTATGTTAATTCCTTGTTGATCTCCCGGTTCATATGAATTGCTACATTGGGAATAATTGCGGTCAGACTTTCCAATGAGAAAAGACGCTCTTCCAGAACACTATTATTCTTTACCATGTAACGCCCTGCCAGGCGCAGGTCCCGGTCAAGCCATGTGGCGTAAATCGGACCGCCGTACACTTCAACCCCGGCAGTGAGAACATTTCCCGACACTTCGAGCCGGGTCCCTTTGAGTTTTAACAGGGGACTATCCAGATGGGCGCCGGTAATCGATACCCCCTCTCCCCTGGGCTTCATATCGGCGGTGGAAAATGCGATTACCGCCGATCCGTCCCTCATGAGGTAATATATGGAACCGGGTTCGAGTTTCCAGGTTTCATCTTCATAAAGGCGGCGGGCACCGGCGGCTTCCAAACGCCTGGCACTTTCTCTGGCGCCGTGAAATGCTGTGGGAATGTTGTCAATGTACGCCGCCAAATCCTCACCGACCTTATGTACTGCGTGTGTTTCAGGTTTCATAATCTGCTCCGTATTGAATTAGTGGGTAAAAACATAACAATAACGCTTAGTAGAGTGAAAAGGAATGTAGGCTGGCTTCCAGCTGCCCGTTTTTCAGCGATCTCCGCTTTTCGCTTCGAAGGCCGATCTGTTTGAGGGCTTGTTTGTTTGCCGAGAAAACGTGGGCGCTGTATCCCTTCCAATCCTGTTTGAGGCAGTCGCCAATTGCCTCGTACAGCCGGTCATCCTCATCGAGGGTCAGTCTTCTATCGTACGGAGGGTTCAGAATGATAAACCCGTTATCCGCCTCGGGGTTCAGCAGGTCAGCAAACCTGCCTTCACTCTTCTCTAAATTTGACCGAAGGTCAATAAAATTATCAACCGCGAAGAAAATATACTCTTCCACACCCGCCCTGCGGGCATTCTCCCTGGCAATACTCACGGCCCTCTGGTCGATATCCGAAGCGATAATGAGGCAGCTCGGTCTATCTGACGACCGGGACGGAGTTCCGCCCATGTCGGGTTTTTTCTGTGGGGGTTCGTTTATTTGGCCTTTGATCATTGCCCGAAGCCTCGAGCCCTTGTCCGGCCAGGCAAAGCACATATAATCCCGTCCGGCGGACTCGTTTGATTTTTTCGCAATGAGCACGGCCTTTGGTTTTTTCGAGGATGGCGCTATTTTACCCGGGGGGATAGCGGTTGCCGGGCGGGGCTTGGAATCCGCGAGTGCTTTTTTTTCCATGGGGAGTCCATCAGAGCCGGATTCCTTATACATAGATTCGTCGGGACTTGACTCATTGGTGCCGTTCAGCAACTCCAGAACGCCTTCCTGCTCCGAGGAGACGGGATGAGGCGGAATTCCCAGCCGTTTTACGTACAGGGCGGCCTCGATGCTGATGGTTCCGCTGCCGCACATCGGATCGATCAGGCTGCCCCCGGTAAAATTTGCGGCGGCATCGGCAAAACCGCTGAAATTCAGAAGCCCCCAGGCCAGAACCTCGTTGAGAGGGGCGCCGCTGTGGCGAAGGCGGTACCCCCGCTGGCTCAAGGGGGCTCCGGAGGCATCTCTGAGAAGCGAGGCGCCGCCACTGCCGAAGACTATGAGAAAGCGAATATCCGGATTATTGCGGTCAACAGACGGACGGTTTCCGGTCTTGTCTCGGATCCGGTCCACCAGGGCATCCTTTGCCTTGAGGGTGATGTACCGCACAGGGCCCGGCGCCCTTCCCCCGCTCTCTATCACTTCAATGGAAAAGCTCTGGTCATTGCGAAGGAAACGCTCCCAGGCAACCGTCACCAGCCGTCGGTAGAGGTCCTGTTGGCTGGCTGCCCGAAACTCGGTGATTTCCTGGTAGACCCTCAGGGCCGAGGGCAGGTCCGTCAGGCATTGGAGCAGCATCCTATCATTCCCGTCAAAGCTGATTGCCTGGCGCTGCTTTATCAGACTCTTGCCTCCGATGGCGGTCAGTTCTGATTCTAGAATCTCCTCCATACCCGGAAGACAGCTGACGGAAATTCGCATCACATGCCCCGGCTCTGAAAGAGATATGCAAAATAGCCGGCATAGGAAACCAAAAAGAGTATTCCGCTCCATCGCTCAAGCCGCCGCCGCATCAGTGTAATGAGAAACAAAAGCAGGCTGACGGCTATCATTGCCGCCAGATCGACGGTAAAGCCCCTGGCGAAAATATCCAGGGGAGTAACCAGGCTCGTTGCACCGAGGACCATGAGGCTGTTAAAAATATTGCTGCCGACAATGTTCCCGACGGAGATATCCATCTGCTTTTTTGTCGCAGCGATGACGCTTGTTATCAGCTCTGGAAGGCTGGTGCCGAATGCAACAACCGTAATGCCGATGAAGCGCTCTGAAGCTCCAAAGAGCTCCCGTGCCATCCACGAAGCCCCGTCGATGAGAAAATCAGAACCAAAACCGAGGGCTGCGATGCCAATTCCCACCTGTATTAGCAGCAGGTAGACCGGCTTTTGCGTATCGGATTCCCCGACCTCATCCATTTCGACAAGCTCGCCGACCTCGTCCTGGTGGCCCATCCCGTAACGGTATAAAAACACGATGTAGGCCAAAAGAGCGGCGATCATGATGATGCCCTCATAGCGGAAAATCCGCCCTGCCCCGCCGTCCAGGCCTTCCCAGGGCATGGGAAGCACCACGGCAAAAAACAGCAGGTAGCTTGCGAACATCAGCGGAAGGTCTCTACGGATAATTCCCCGGCTTACCGGGATGGGGATTATGAGGGCTGAAAGCCCGAGAATTAGGGCGATATTTATGATGTTGCTTCCGACCACATTTCCGAGGCTTATTTCTTTAAACCCCTGTACTGCGGAAATGAGGCTGACGAACAGCTCGGGCGCGCTGGTACCAAAGGCTACGACGGTGAGGCCGACCACCAGGGGGGCAATGCGGAACTTTAGCGCAAGCCCTCCTGCCCCTTTTACCAGGAAGTTGCCCCCGAAATATAAGAGCACTAGGCCTGCGATGAGCAGGAAGCTGTTAAACACTATTTGCGCGGTCATTCGGGCCTCTGAAGCAGCTCGAGGATTTGCGACCTGCTCAGCATCCGCTCTTCGATAACTTCCACCCGTTTGATATCTACCGGCTCCTCGATGTGTTCTTTCTGACAGTAACTCAGGGCGTCGAACACCGACTCGAAGCTGTCGGTGGATATTGTCTCTCCCATTTTTTTATACGTCAGCACGTATTTTACCCGGTTGTCAGTTCCCATTTTTTTGCACGCTATCCTTTATTTTTATTCCTGTGACCTGACTAAGAGTACTAGAGGCAGGGCCCGAGTGCAACTGAATCATACGGCGGACAAGACTCCGCCGTAACGCCGGGAGCGTCCCCGGTACCACGATAGAATATCCCGAAGCTCTTTTTCTGAAAAATCCGGCCAGAGGCTCTCGGAAAAATAGATTTCTGCATAGCTGCTCCGCCAGAGCATAAAATTGCTCAGCCGCCTCTCTCCGCCGCTTCGTATCACCAAATCCAGGTCGGGAAGCTGGGGCTGGTCCAGGTATGCGTGAATTCGCTCTTCGCTTAAATCAGTAGGATCCACCCCCGCTGCCCAGGCATTGCGCATGGCCCTGAGGATTTCATCACGGCCACCGTAGTTTATTGCCAGGTTCACCGCCATGCCGTCGAATCCTTCGGTTTGCTCTTCCACGTCCTGTATCTCTGCCCGGATATCCGGCGGAAGTATGCTAAGGTCCCCCGAATGAAGCACCCGAATTTTGTTCTCGCGGTAGAAGCGGTATTCCCGCTTAAGGCTGTTTCGGATAAGGTTCATAAGAAACGACACTTCCTCTTCGCTGCGCTTCCAGTTCTCCGTTGAAAAAGTGTACAGGGTCAAGAAGGCAACTCCCTCGTCTGCACAGGCCTTGACGATTCGCTTGGCAGTTGCCAGCCCTTCTTTGTGTCCTGCGCTGCGGTTCTTTCCCCGACGCTGGGCCCAGCGCCCGTTTCCGTCCATAATTATCCCGATGTGATCAATTGTTTTTTCCTGCATGACGCCCCTCCTCGCTACTCAGATAAATGAAAAAACCACGGGAAAAACCAGCCCCACAGTCATGAACCAGATCAGGTAGACAATGAAGTAATTCCCCTGAACCGTAAGCAGTTTTCCCGCCGGCACGCCGCTGCGCAGGTGCCTGAAGTTGAACAGCGCTAATAACGACAGGTTCCCCAGCAAAAGAATGTTGGACACCAGGGAAGTTATTTTATTCGGACTGATGCCGTATTCGCCGAGGCGATATACCATGGCGGCCAATACAAAGGCATCGATTGCCAGTGCGATAACAATGAGCCCGAGGTTAACCGCGTCCTGAAACCGGTATTTAACACGATCTCCCCTGGTACTCACAGAAAACACCACGACGGCGATGACCGCCAGAAGCATGGCATCCATGAGAATCAGCACATCACGATCAACACTAAAGGAAGCCCCTCCGAGAACAAACAGCACCAAAAAAAGCAGCAGAATTAGCAAAAGCGGTACGGCAATGATCCGTGCCAACACCGGTGCAAAGTTTTCAACCAGGGATCGTTTTTGCTGAACCAAGAGCATCCCTATATACAACAATGCGGGGGGAACAACCGGAAATATCCATTGGAGAACTGCATTCTCAATGTTGATATCTATGAGGAAAAAGAGACCAACGCTCAATCCCGAAAGGGCAGCGGCAGCGAGACCGATGAGCACCGAGTAGACCGTAACTTCTCCGCTGAATCGGATAAAATCCATTTTCCCGTCAACGGAAAGGGGAATATCCGGATCCCTGAACACAGAGAAGATGATCCAGGCCCCCAGGGGAATGTGCAGCCCGCTGAGAATCAGGGTCTGACTCTCTTCTGGAAATGGATAGAAATTTACCAAAAGGGGCGATAGCAGCAGGAGGGCCGGGAGAATAAGCGTTTTTTTCGGACGCTCTCCCCGAATCCATCGTCTGGCGATGTGATACAGGGCGGCTACCGGCAACACCATCATGGAGAGGTTAAGAAAGTAGCGCCAGAAATTCCCGGTAATCCCGCCGGGGGAAAAGCTGGGAATCAGAGACAGCAGTATAACCGCTGCCAGGCCGGCGCCGGCAAGAATACGTTCTTTCAAGGATGCCGCATCAGCATCACTGACGGCTCCGGATTTCCGGCCTGCCAGGCTCTTCCATAGTTTGTCGCTGCGCTTTTGTACCTGCAGACTGATAAGTTCATTCTCGCTGCCAAGGCGCCTGATTGCGATGATTGCCGCCTCATCCTCAGTCAACCCCATTGAAACCAAGTCATCAACGGAATCCAAAAGGTGGCTTTCGAGTTCTTCCCGGTCTTCTTCGCCCAGATCGCTTCGCTCAGAAATCCGACTCAACCATAGCTGCATCTCAGTTCGTATATCCATAGTTTCTAACCTTCCTGCGGCCTGATGCGGTCTATCATGGTCGCCACAAAATCCCATTGAACGCAGAGTTCATCAAATGACCGGCGTCCCGCATCCAACACCCGATAGTACTTTCGCCGCCGGTTGCCGGCGCCGGACTGCCAATATGATTCGATCCATCCGGATTTTTCCAACCGGTGCAGGATGGGGTACAGCATGCCTTCGGACCATTGCCAACGGCTTGATGACAGCTGTTCCACCTGTTTGATTATTTCGTAGCCGTAGGAATCGTTATTCATGAGAATCGACAGCACAATTAGCGGCGCCGATGCTGCAACCAGATCCTTCGATACATTCATGTTACCTCGCAGTTCTATGTATAGCACTTCTATACATAGCTATCAAGGTAAAGATAAAGAAAATTACCTGTTAACGATGTTGGGAATCTGGGATGGTACATATTGTAATTTAACCTGTGGTCATTATTTATATGTATGATTTTGTATACTTCACGAAACATCACTCGCAATTTCCTGCGATTTTTTAATAATCAGAGGTTGTTTGACGTACAATACTGGTTTATGACGTCGAGGAAACTTTCACCGTACACCCGGGCCTTGTGCTCACCCACACCCCTCACACGATGAAAGTCACTGAGGCTGCGGGGCACGATTCGCGCCATATCCCTGAGGCTCACATCGGAAAACACCACATAGGGAGGTTTGCCTATTTCCCGGGCAATCGCCGTTCTATGCTCCCGAAGTTTTTCAAACAGTTCATGGTCATGAGGCCCATCGGCCTCGTGGGTAAATTGGGATCGGGCTTTTTTTAGGTCTTCCTGACGGCGCTTAATAGTATCAAAACTGATGAGCTGGACTTCTTCCCGACCATACATGACGGGCTTCGATAATTCGGTGAACTTAAGCGTGAAATGATCCCGGTAATCTATTTCGAGAATGCCCAGCTGAATCATCTGCTGAATATATAGCTGCCAGGCAAAGGCCGAAGTTTCCCGTCCCGCCCCATAGGTCTTGATCGCATGAAGGCCCCGCTCTTCAATTTCGCGGGTAGCGGAACCGCGCAAAACATCGACCAAGGTGGTGACTGAAAGTTTCTCCCGGGCACGGATGACCGCGGAAAGAGCTTTTTGTGCGTGAATGCTGCCGTTAAAATACTCCGGAGGATTGGAGCAAACATCACAATTTCCACAGGGCTCGCTGACCGCCTCGCTGAAATAAGAGAGCAGTACCCGTCGTCGGCAGACCGAACTTTCGGCATATTCCTGCATACGATCGAGTTTAGCCCGTTGAATCCGCCGATAATCGGGGTCGGATATTTCTTCGATATATCCCTGACGTGTCTGAACATCCCGATAGCTATAAAAGAGAAAGGCTTCGGCAGGATCGCCGTCCCGCCCTGCCCGGCCGATCTCCTGATAATAACTTTCCAGGTTCCCGGGCATGTTGTAATGATTCACAAATCGGATATCCGGTTTGTCTATGCCCATACCGAAGGCGATTGTGGCGCAAATGACCGGTGTGCGACCGTCGATGAACCGATCGTGCACCGAGTCACGGTCCTCATCGCTCATTCCCGCATGGTAGGCCTCTGCCTTATGACCGGATGAGTTCAGTTTATCTGAGAGCTGCTCGCAGGCCCGACGGCTGCCGCAGTAAATAATACCGCTCTCCAGCGGGTGGCGGGATAGGATCGAGAGTATCTGCTGATACTTTTTTTGGCCCGGCAACACGCTCAGGGAGATGTTCGGCCGGTCGAATGAACTGATAAACGATTCGGGTTCTTTCATGCCCAGAAGATCGCCGATTTCACTCCGCACTGCCCGGTCCGCAGTCGCCGTAAGAGCGGCGACCGGCACGCCGGGCAATCGCTCGACCAGCCGTCTGAGCTGTCGGTACTCCGGACGAAAACTGTGCCCCCAACTGGAGACGCAGTGGGCTTCATCGATGGCCAGAAGCCGGATCGGCAGGCCGGGAAGCTCGGAGAGGAATCCAGCGCTTAGAGCCCGCTCTGGACTTACATATAATAGTTTGGTTGCTCCGCTGCGGACCCGTTCCAATACAGCTCGGCCTTCGTCGGGTTTTACGGTAGAATTATAAAACGCAGCATCCACCCCGTTGGCCTGAAGAGCGTTGACCTGGTCTTTCATGAGAGAGATGAGGGGGGAAATCACCAGAGTCACACCCTCGTTGACCAGCGACGGAATCTGATAGCACAGCGACTTGCCCCCGCCGGTGGGCATAAGAATTATGCAATCGCCGCCCTCGAGCAAGCGCTCGATGATTTCCCTCTGGGGATGGCGGAAACTCTGGTATCCGAAGGTGGATTTCAAGACTTCAATAAGCTGATCGCTGCCGGTGCTGGGTTTTTCCATCGCCGACAACTGTATCACAAAGCAGTGAAGCGGCGCATCAGACAGCGGAAAAAAGTGGACTAGCCGGGAATATCGGTATTTAATATTGAACGCATATTTACACAGGTCCAGCGTTCGCCAGGCGATCATGCCGGAAAGGTTGTACCGCCGCAGAAGGGAGCAGGTTATGGCGTATTATATGGGAGTTGATATTGGTGCCAGCACAGTCAAACTCGGATTGTATCACCGGTCAAAAGGCATCATCGGCACACGGATGGACTATCCCGCCAGGGCCAACGAGGGACCGGAGGCCACAATGCAGGTAATCAAATCCGCATCCAGCGCCATTTTGGAACAGCATGGGCTCAGCGCCGGAGCGTTGACCGCCGCAGGGGCCTGCTGCCCCACGCCGATTGACCTGGAGGGGATGTGCGTGTACCCGACAAATATCGACGACTCCTGGCGGGGCGTAAATGTGAAAGAGCTGTTATCCCGTACCCTCGGCGTACCTGCCCTGCTTCTCAATGATGGAGACGCCGCAGCCTATCGGGAGTATCAGGTACGAAAAGACCGGAAGATTGAATCGCCCCTGATGGCCCAACTGATAACCGGCACCGGTCTTGGCGGATCGGTAATCATCGCGGGCGATATTCTTGTCGGCCCCCTGCCGGCCACCGAGCTGGGTCACATACCAACCGATTCATCTTCTGATGCTGATCACTGCGGCTGCGGAGCCACAGGATGCGCGGAAACCAAATCCTCTCTGATGGGTCTGAGAAATCTCGTGCGCCGGAGGCAGGCCCTGGGCAATGTACCCCTTGAGCTGCAGGGAGAGCCCATGACGGTGGCAAAAACTCTCAGACGTCTGAGCCAACAAGACCAGCCGCTGAGCGATGTCACCGACATTTGGAGAATCTATTTCGCTAACCTCGGTGTCCTTTCAAGAATTATCTCCAACGCCTTCGGGTGCAACCTCATCGTTATATCCGGAGGAGCCCAGGAGCGGGAAGCAGGGGTTTCCGAGGCAGCCTACGAGCGTTTCAAATCCGATGCCATTGGGTGGATTCGCGAGACCCTGGAAGCGGGCTTTCCCCACCTGCGGAATGTACGGGTTGAGTGGGCAATAGACGAGATCCCCGATAGCGCCTGTTTCGGCGCAGCCCAATATGCCGCGGCCCGAATTGCATAGCGCACCCTCCAATAGGTAATCCGCCGGCGGCTTTCTGATAATAATTAACCCGGAGTAAAATTGAATGATACTTCAATATGGTATATGTTGTTATAGTCCCACTACATGTAAAAAGGAGGCTCTATCTTGAAAAATAGAACCTTGATACTTGCAATTGCGGTAATTGCCGTCGCGGCCATTACCGGTTGTAACCTGGCAAACCTGACAATCCCGGAAACCATTACCATTAAAGGCGCACCTGCCCTGGAAGTGCCCGGCGGAGTACGCGAAGTGGATGTCCTTGGTCTCATCGGCTTTCAAGACATCCTCAGCGGTATAGAAGATCCGGAGACCGGCATTTCCCTTGCGGACACCGCCCCCGGTGAACCGCTGGCCCTCAATCTCAGGAAGGAATTAATAGACATCTCCCTTGATGATTTCGCCGGAGAAACCCTTGACCCCACTGCCGTCAGTCAGACAATAAACGTCAGTTTTGATATCCCCAGCATTGACCTGACAACTCCTTCAATTACCAGCAACATTGCCCCGATCGCATTGCCCGGGTCCATTTCCATACCCCCCCAGTCTTTTCCCGGAGTTGAGCCACCGGCCCCTCAAGCCCTACCGGCGATCAGCGCCACGGTTCCCGCAAGCGGATTTACTTCGGTAACCTTTGACGGAGGGACCCTTGAGGCGGTTCTGAGCCTGGCAAATGCTTCGGGAGGCTTAACGGTCGACGTGACCAGCGCTGATATACTTCCGGCCGGCGGAGGCACTCCCATCGCCGCTGCTGCTTCAATCACCGGTACTGCTACCAGCATCACCGATATTACCATCACCTTTAACCTGGCAGGAATTACCCTCCCAGACAGTTTCGACATTGAACTCATAGCAAATGCCGATGGGGGGGATACCTCTGCATTTGACATGAACCTTAACTTTGCCTTCTCTGCGGCTACAATATCCGCCGCCGAAGGAGTCGACTTCACCGAGAGCGTCGGGGGAAGCACCACCATTCCAAGCGCCTCGGCGGATTTTCAAACTGCCACAATAGGTTCGGGTTCTCTCGATCTGACTACCACCCTCCTGCCGGGGTTTACGGGCATCGGGACCGATGTTTCCATTACCCTGAATCAGGGAGGTTCTCCCATCGCCGGGGTGACCTGGCCGTACGATATGAGCGGCGGCCCCCTCGATCTTTCGGGGCTGACAATCTCAAATCAGGATATCGTCGTGGATTACACCGTTGACATCACCGGCACTAACGCTACCTTCGCCCTCGACGCTGGGGCCGACGAGGTAACCGTCGACGTCACGGCTGACATCATCGATTTCTCATCTCTCGACGTTCCCGCTTCATTAATCGACACCAGCGGCATTGCCATCGATCCCATCGCAATACCGCAGGAAGTGCAGGATTTCGTCGATACCGCAACCTTCGTCAATCCGGTCCTTCAGGTCCGGCTCGACAACCAGCTGCCCGCCGGGGTGGACATCGACCTCAACCTCGCCGTGGTACCCGCGGGATTCGCCCTGGCACCCCAGGGCTCCAGCTCCTTTCCTCCGGGCGCAGAGACCACAAATTTCTGGGAACTCACAAGCCGGACGGTCACCATGGACTTTGCGCAAATTACCGTAACTCCTAGCGTAACCGTGGCAGGAGGTGCTGACCCCGTGACCTTGAGCAATGTTGCACCGGGCCAGACCTACACCTTGAGCGGATCGGTTGATGCGACCCTTGAAATCGACGAGCTGGTAATTGCCAACTTCACCCAACCCCTGGATACCCTGCCGGATGTTCCCATCGACCTTTCCGGCATTGGCGGCATACTGCCCCCTGAGATTACCCTGACCGACATTACCGCCAATCTCGAGCTCAGTCCGAATGACTTCGTCGGAACTCTCTCACTGTTTCTTAATGCCCGTTATGATCAGGATGGCGATGCCATCATCGATGAAATGGTGCTGATCGGCAGCGGTACCAGCGCTTCGCCGACTATGGCGGACTTTACCGACCTCAGCGTCGATATCCCTCTCTCCGAAGCCGACCTGACACCGGGAGTCGGGATGGACGTGGTTATCAACGCCGCACCGGAAAACCTGGTCTTTGATTATCAGGTCGGCGTCAGCGGTGCCACTATTATAAACGACCCCGCCGAAGAAACCCGCTTCGGGGCAGTGCTGGACGGAAGAATCAATTTCGCGATGAACGCTTCTTCGGATGCGGAACTCACGGATCCGGACACCGGCGATCCCATAATCCCTGCGGGGACCGAAGACATTTTCGGCCGAACGGCTGCCGAGCCCGACGGAGGAATCGCGGATTTCCTCGGTTTCGCAAGCCGGGTGGCACTGAACTATGAGATGGACAACAATCTGGGCATTCAAATCAAGGCGGCAATCGTGGACGATGCCATTGGTACGACTCCCGGTGAGTTCAGAAAAGAAATCGATTTGATCTCCGGATCAAACGTCATAGAACTCACTGCTGAAGACATCCAGCGAATTGTCGATGACTACGACTTCAGGCCCGCAGTGCACTTGTTTATTGCGGAGGGCAATCATCAGATTCTGACCGACGGCACGGTGACCATCAGCGCATCTATTCTGGTGGAAAGCGACGTTGAATACGTGTTCGACCTCAGCGGATCGGAAGAATAGGAGGCTGCCGTGAAAAATCAGACTATGCAAAAACTTGTAATTCTTGTGACTCTCATGCTTATTATTGTTCCTTCAAGCCTGATAGCAGACCCTCCCCGATCGTGGAACCACGATTCAAATCCAGCACTCCTGGGTATCAGGAACCGGCGGATTTTCGAAATCGGCATGAGTCCCGAATTTAATCTGGGAAACAATTACTTTAATCTCGCCGAAACCCTGGTTCAAGATCTGGTCATCGATCTCAATGACATATACAGCAATCTGGGAGACAGGGATTTACGTATTGCCAGTACGGTCTCTGCCGAAGCCCATGCGGTGTTTTCGATTCTGGGTATTTCCATAGGCGCGTATTCGAATGTCGAAGGGCTGGTTTCCGCCGGTATCCCGAATTCCATTTTTGATCTTGTAGCCAACGGCAGCACCTTTGAAGATGAGGATCTCCTTGGTCAATCCCGGGTACGCGGCAGGGTCTTTGCAGATGCCGGCGTGTATGCGGGGTACCGTTTGCGCCGCGATCACTACTTCGGAGTAAAAGTCGGGGCATTCGCACCGGTGTTCTATACCGACAACGCATCGGAACTCAGCTTCGGCTTTTCCACCGATTCCGAAACTTCCAACACCGTCGTTGATCTCGGTGCAAACGTTATTGCCTATTCCGCCCTGGATTTCGAAAACCTCGACAGCTTCGATCCCAATTCAGCTAGCTCCTTACTCAACGGCGTCAAACTGGATATCGGGTACGTCCGGGGAGACCGCAGGAAGCCGATTTACGGATTTAACATTAGCGGAATAACCCTTCAACCCGCAACGGTGGGCAATAGCGTAACCATCAATGTAGAAGAGCAGATCGTCCTTCAAAATCCCCTTGGCAACTTCGGTGAAGAAGGAGAAGGCTCAAATGAGCTTGTGGTTCTTCCCGAGTTCGCGGTGGAACCGGTTTATGAAAGCGGTCTTGATCAGCGAATTTTTATGCCGATACAGCTTGGAGGTTTCTACCGTCTGAGAGCGATTCCACTGATAGATCTCATAGGCCACGCCCAGCTTTACCTGGAGAAGCCCGTGTACTTCGGCGCCGGGTTAATTGTCGAAGGCAGCTTCTTCCCGTTCAATATCGTAAGCGCCAGCTTCGGCTATGACCGGAACATGTGGAATACCGGTCTGGGTTTGAAGTTTAACCTGTGGGTGACCGAGATCGGCCTCGATGTGGGCTTCAATTCGGTCAACCTGGGCAACCTCTTCAACGTCAGTGGCGCAGGCTTAAAAGTATATTTTGCCATTGGGATGTAATGTAAGATTGAAATTCGATTTTTTGGCTGCCGGATATAGACCCGGCAGCCTTTTTTTGGCGAAGAGGGACTTGCCCTCCTCTCCCTCGACTTCCTGTCTCGGTCGCTCCGGGCGTCTCGGGGCAATTCGCCCCATCCTTGGGGCTCTTCGCTCCCTTTTCGGTCGCGCCGCCTATTCGTGCGTTCCTCGCCATGCATGATGGCTGCGGTACGCACGATTTCCGTTTCAAGTCCAATTATCTCATATACGAAAAAAGGACCATCCCTGAGGGATGATCCTTTTTTCGTAATGGGCGAAGAGGGACTTGAACCCCCGACATCCTGCTTGTAAGGCAGGCGCTCTCCCAACTGAGCTATTCGCCCGTTCCTGCGTTTTGCAACGAAGGAGAATGTATCAAAATGCTGCCTCTTATGTCAACGACTATAGTAAAAAAGTTAATCGATAGTTTTGTCTTTTTTTCTGACAGGCGGCTGCGCTGGCCGAGGTTCAGCGGATTGTAGCTGCAAGGTTATCATGATATTATCTGAGTCCATTCTGACTTGAATCAAAACTGGAGCATTTTATTTATGAATCTTAAGCGAACCCGAAATATTGGAATTATGGCCCATATCGATGCGGGTAAAACAACCACCACCGAACGCATACTTTTCTACACCGGGAAAAGCCATCGAATGGGAGGAGTCGACGAGGGCACGGCCACCATGGACTGGATGGTTCAGGAGCAAAACCGCGGCATAACAATCACCTCCGCGGCAACCACCTGCTACTGGAAAGACACAAAAATAAATATCATCGATACTCCGGGTCACGTGGACTTCACCGCTGAGGTCGAGCGCTCTTTGCGGGTTCTCGACGGCGCGGTTGCGATTTTCTGTGCGGTGGGAGGGGTTGAGCCCCAGAGCGAAACTGTGTGGCATCAAGCAGACAGCTATAATGTTCCGCGCATCGCCCATATTAACAAGATGGACAGGATCGGAGCTGATTTCTACGCGGTCCTGGAAGAAATGGATGCAAAGTTTCAGTGCAATCCCGTTGCATGGCAAATTCCCATTGGCGCAGAGTCGGACTTTGATGCAGTCATAGATCTGATCAAAATGAAGGAACTTCATTTTGAGGGGCCTGAGGGTCGGGAACTTGTTGAGAAAGATATCAGGGAAGAGATGCAAGACAAAGCAGATGAGATGCGGGAGAAGATGCTCGATGAACTCAGTCAGCATTCAGATGAGCTGACAGAGCTTTTCCTTGAAGGCAATGAAATTCCCCAAGAGCTCATTCACTCAATCTTCAGAAAAGCGACGCTGGAGCAGACCCTTGTACCGGTAAGCTGCGGCGCATCACTGAGAAACATCGGCGTCCAACCGCTACTCGACGCGGTCTCGGCTTATCTTCCGGCGCCGGAGGAACTTCCGCCGGTGACGGCTCATCACATCAAAAAGGCTGTTGATGTGGAAGTTCCCCGAGATGAAGGCGGCGACCCCCTTGCGCTGATCTTTAAAATTCAACACGACCCCAGCGCGGGGGCGATGTGCTTTTTTCGGGTGTATTCCGGGGTACTCCAGGCCGGCAAGGCTTGTTTTAACATCAGCAAAGGCAAACGAGAGCGGATAAACCGCATGTATCGCATGCACTCCAACAGTGAAGAAGCGGTTGAGGAGATGCGCGCCGGAGATATCGGAGTGATCATCGGATTCAAACTGGCTCAGACCGGCGACACCATCGGAAGCGAAGGCGCTCAGCTTCTGCTGGAAAAAATGCATTTTCCCGAACCGGTAATCTCTTCGGCCATCGAACCCAAAACCTTGAGCGACCGCGACCGGCTCAAGACCACCCTGGATCTGCTCGCAAGGGAAGATCCCACCTTTTTCTGGAAGGAGGATGATGACACCGGCGAGCTGATCATCAGCGGTATGGGTGAGCTCCACCTCGACGTCATGACCACCAGGGTTCGGGATGACTTCAAAGTTGATGCCCGAATGGGTAAGCCTCAGGTAACCTATCGCGAGAGCATTACCCAGACTCAAACTCACCGGGAAACCTTTAGTAAACTTATTGCCGGCAAGGAGCAAAACGCCGAGCTGACCATAGAAGTAAAGCCTGCGGGCCGCGGGGCGGGAAACTCGGTGCGGTCCACAGTTTCCCCAGACGGCATTCCTGAGGTAATGCTCAAGGCTGCCATGAGGGGGCTTGAGTCGAGCCTTGGCGGAGGCATCCAGTTCGGATATCCCTGCATAGATATTGATGTCACCCTGACATCCGTTGTTTTTGATCCCGAGACGTCGAGCGAGTTCGCCTTCGAGGCGGCGGCCAGCATGGCGTTTGACAAGGCTTGTTCGGCGGCGGCACCGGTTATGCTGGAACCGGTTATGCGCATCGATATCATGTGTCCCAAAGAGTTCATCGGCGACGTGGTCTCCGGAATGACCATGCGAGGTGGCATTGTTCAGGAAATCGAATCGCGAGTTGCCGTGGAGCACATTCACGCCCAGGCTCCGCTGGAGAAGATGTTCGGTTACTCCACCGCCTTACGAAGCACAACACAGGGCCGCGGTACCTTCGCAATGGAATTCAGTCACTTCCAGCAGAAGATATAAGAGATTATCAATGAAAGAGGAAGCCCGCCGGGAAACCGGCGGTACCAGGGAACGAATTCTACACCAATCCTGCCGGTTGTTCGCCCTTAAGGGCTTCGAGGGGACGGCTGTCAGCGAGGTATGCCGGATGTGTGAAATCACCAAACCCAGCCTCTACTATCATTTTGATGGAAAAGACGACCTCTTCCTGTCCTGCCTGGAACATTCGAGGGAGTCGTTTTTTACTGCCCTTTCCGGGTCAATCGGATATTCCGGCGATCTTATCGGAAATATCCGCGCCCTATTCTCGGATATCTTTGGTTTTGCCCATACTAATCCCTGGGAGTACCGCCTGGTGTTGACAACCCTCTTTTCCGGTGAGGAAAGCGCCGAGCGGCGAATCTCCCAGCCCCTGCTCACCGGGATTATGGAGCAATTCGCGGCGTTTTTTTCGCAAGCGGCACTCGATCACGGGAATCTCAAAGGCAGAGAGGCGGCGCTGGCCGCATCATTCCTTGCTCAAAGTATGGGCGTACGGTCCCTGCTGAACGAGGCCGCATCACCGCCAAACGATGACGATCTCACCCGCATAACCCAGAGCTTTATGTACGGGATTTTCTGATGGACTGCAGACCGGGGTGCGGCGCCTGCTGCATAGCCATCTCGATCTCCTCCCCGCTTCCGGGAATGCCCGATGGAAAACCCGCGAGCATTCCTTGCGTTAATCTCGATGATACGCTTTGCTGCCGTCTGCACGGCGGACCAGACTATCCTTCGGTATGCAGCGGCCTTAAACCCTCTGCCCAGATGTGCGGAACAAGCCGTAGCCATGCCATGGATTATCTCACTCTGCTTGAGCGACTCACCCTGCCGGACTCCTAAACACAATTCTTTTCACTCGCTTGCAGCGCCACCGTAATCAATGAGAAGTATTTCCTTTATCCCCTTGACATACCTACCGTTCGGTATATAAACTCAGTTTATCTATTGCAGCCATTGGCTGCCAAGGAGCATACTGTGAACATGACAGCTACCCAAACCGCTGAAGGATTACTGTATCACGTTTTTCCCCTGGGCCTTCACGGAGCATCCCATGATAGCCGCGAAGCGGTTCTCCGAGGCCACAATATCCGCGAATTTGCCGACTGGATTCCCCACCTTGTGGAGCTGGGAACCAACGCGGTGCTGTTCGGTCCCGTACTTCACTCCTCATCTCACGGCTATGACAGCATTGATTTATACAGCGTGGACCCTCGCCTGGGAACCAACCAAGACTTCGCGGAATTATGTGACCAACTGCACCAAAACGACATAGCCGTGGTTATGGATGCGGTATTTAATCACAGCGGCCGGGATTTTTTTGCATTTCAGGATTTGATCCACAAGGGAGAAAACTCGACCTATCGGCACTGGTATTCGGGTCTCGATTTTTCCCAGGAAGGTCCCATGGGCGACGGTTTTGCCTACGAGTGCTGGGACGGCCATCCCTCTCTACCAAAGTTCAATCTGAGAAATCCGGAGCTCCGCAGCTATCTGTTCTCCGCCCTCGAGTTATGGATCAGGGATTTCGGAATAGACGGCCTGAGGATGGATGCCGCAGACGTCATCGACCCGTATCTCTGGCCGCTGCTGAGAGCTCATGGCGACCTCAATTACCGCCCCCGCCGCCCCCTCAGTTTTAATAAAGGTCGGTTCTGGCTCATGGGCGAAATGGTGTTTGGCGATTATTCGGATATTTGCCGGGAAGGCATGCTTGACAGCGTCACCAACTATGAACTGTATAAGGGGCTGTACAGCTCGCATAACGACGGGAATTACTACGAACTCGCCTGGACACTCAACCGCCAGTTCGGATCCCAGGGTATTTACCGGGGAAAAAAACTCTACAACTTTGTGGATAATCACGATGTAGACCGCATAGCCAATAGGCTCGACGACCGGGCTCATATGTATCCCCTGCACATACTCCTGTTCACCGTGCCCGGATTGCCATCCCTGTACTACGGCTCGGAAACCGGGTATCCAGGAGCAAAAGGCAGCAATGATTGGGAACTGCGGCCCCGGATTCACATAGATACAATGCCTGCTGCGGGGCGTCATGCGGATCTGCCCAGAACCATAACTGCATTGCGGCAGATTCGCTCCGCGAATCCGGCGCTTCAGGACGGAAGCTATCGCCAGGTTTTTGTCGATCATCGACAGTTCGCTTTTCTGCGGGAAAGTGGGAACCAGGTCATTCTTATAATCGTCAATTCGGAGGATGCTTCCCGCGAACTTACCATAGAAAATCCAAGCCCGGGCACGCGCAAATGGGTGGATCTGCTCAACCGGGGACAGGCCTTCGAGGTCGGCGATGACCGGAGCATACGGATGGATATACCATCAAACTGGGGTCGAATTCTCCTGGCAGAGTAAGCCGGAGAAACGCCTAACAAAACCCTCATAATTTACTTTTTTCCGTTTGACATCGAAGGTTTTCCGGGGGAAGATGGTTTAACATCACGTGACTTCGCACCTGCATGCTGCGGGTCTTTTTCCTGGGAACAAGACCCGCTGGTGGGGTAACGCCGGAGGGTATATGCCTATCTCTTTCGAGCCTGCCTCACCTATGAGCCTGCTAGCTGCGAAAAAGGAAGGGTATATGAGTTACAGGACCGAAGACATCAGGAATATCGCGGTCGCTGGCCACGGCGGTACAGGGAAGACCACTTTCGTGGAGAATCTGCTTTTTGACGGCGGAGGAATCGATCGGCCGGAGCCCGTAGAGTCGGGTAAAAGCGTCAGCGATTTCACCGAGGAAGAAATTTCCCACAGCATGTCCATGCACACCTCCCTTTCCCACATATTCTGGAAGGATCACAAAATAAACATCCTGGACACCCCCGGCGCCGCGGACTTCGTCGGTGAGGTTGTAGCGGGTTTTCGAACCGCAGAGAGCGCGGTTATGATGGTCGATGCCGAGTCCGGCGTTCAAATCGAAACAATTAAGTTGTGGCGCCGTCTGGAAGCACGCCAAAAACCGCGCATCGTATTTATTAATAAAATGGATAAGGAACGGGCGGACTTCGCCCGCACCCTTGAAGACCTCGAAAATAAATTCGGCGCTCAATTCGTCCCCGTCACCATGCCGATCGGCAGCGGCTCGGACTATAAGGGTATCATAGACCTGATTCATATGAAGGCCTACCTCAGCCCGGGCGCAGGCAAAAAAAGCAGCGCGACGGAAATTCCCGCGGATCTCAAGGAGAGCGCCGGAGAGTACCATGAAAAAATGATCGAAGCCGCAGCCCTTGGCGACGATGACCTGACGGAAAAATATCTCGAAGAAATGGACCTGACGGTCGACGACGCCATCAAGGGTCTCACAGAAGATCTCGTTGAGGGCAAGGTTGTGCCGGTATTCTGCGGCAGCGCCCTGCTGAACAGCGGTATTGCGGCAGTACTGGATTTTCTGAACATCGCCGCCCCTGCCCCGACGGGAATCGATGAAGTCCGCTACGACCTGGAAAAGAAAGAGCATCACACTCCGATTAGTCAGGACGGTAAATTCAGCGGCTTCAGTTTCAAAACGAGTATTGACCAGTACGCCGGTAAACTGAGCTATATCAAGGCGGTTACCGGATGCCTGACTCCCGACATGGAAGTGTACAACATTCGGGAGCGCAAAAAAGAACGGATTAGCAAGATTTATACCTGCCAAGGCAAGAAACTCGACGAAGTCGACGGCCTGTGCGCCGGCGATATAGGAATTATCAACAAAATCGAATCGGCTCACACAAACGACACCTTCAGCGAGGAAGATCACGAATTGGTTTTCAAGCCGCTCCAGCTTCCTCAGCCTGTTCACTCAGTGGCCATATCCGCTGAGAGTAAGAAGGATCAGGACAAACTCGGCGAGCTGTTGCAGCGCTTCGCCGAAGAGGATAAGACCCTTCGTCTGGAATACAATCAGGAAACAAAAGAGACGGTTTTCAGCGGTATGGGCGAGCTCCACCTCAACCTCATCTTTGAGCGCATTAAAAAAACCGCAAAGATCGAAGTGGTCACCGACACTCCCCGCATTGCCTACCGGGAAACCATCACCAAACCCATCGAAACTGAATACACCCATAAAAAACAGTCCGGCGGTCACGGTCAGTACGGCAGGGTGAATATGCGGTTCCGCCCTCTTGAGCGGGGCGAGGGTTTCCAGTTCAGCAATGAAATCCGGGGCGGTTCAATTGGAAAAGGCTACATGCCGGGTATCGAAAAAGGCTTGCTGGAAGCCATGGAGGAAGGCCCTCTTGCGGGTTATCCGGTGGTCGACCTTGCAGCGACGGTTTTCGACGGGAAGGAACATCCTGTCGATTCATCGGAAATGGCCTTTAAGCTGGCCGCCCGGGGAGCGCTCAAGGATGCCTATGCCAAGGCGTCGCCGAAGCTTCTGGAACCCTTTGTTAAGCTTCACGTTTTTGTTGAGGATACCTACATGGGCGACGTCCTGAGCGACTTAAGCTCCAAAAGGGGCCGAGTACAGGCTCAGAACGACCTGGGAGGCGGCATTACGGAAATCGTCGCCGAGGTTCCCCACGGCGAGCTGCTCCGCTATTCCATCGACCTGAGGTCGATCACCAGCGGTACCGGCGGTTTCGAACTCGAATTCAGTCACTATGAGCCGGTAACGGGAAAAATTGCCGACGCCATTGTTGCGGATGCAAAAGCCCGAAGCGAAGCTGAATAGGCCCGAACGCAATCCCGAGCACCAAAAAAAAAGCCGTCCGGTACTGCCGGACGGCTTTTTTGCAGCCTCGTGCGCGCCTTCCAGGACTGCCTGAGCGAATGGTTCGTCTTGTTACCCGATTTACTGCCTGTCGGACATAGGAATAAAGGGACGGCCGCCCAAAACATTTTTATATGCCGGGCGGTATATCCGGCTGCCAAGGGAGAGTTCTTCCAGGCGGTGGGCGCACCATCCGGCGATTCGGCTTACCGCGAAAATTGGGGTAAAAAGCTGATCGGGAATACCCAGCAGGCTGTACACAAAGCCCGAGTAAAAGTCCACATTCGGGCTGATGACCTTCTCATTTTGCTTAACTTCGGCGAACGCCCGGGGACTGAGTTCTCGAATCAGTTCGTATAACTGGAATTCCCTCTCGGCGTCTCCGCCCAGCGACTCGGCAAGGGTCTTCGCCTTGGCCTTGAGCAGTTCAGCCCGGGGATCCGATAGGGTGTAGATGGCATGGCCCATACCGTAAATAAGCCCGCTCCCGTCATGAGCGTCCCCCTGGAGGATCTTTTTGAGATAAGCCAACACGTCACGGCGGTTATCCCAGTCCTTGAGATTCTCTTTGATATTATTGACCATTTCCCTGACCCGGTTGCTGGCCCCTCCGTGCCGGGAACCCTTGAGGCTGCCCACCGCCGCCGCGATAGCCGAGTAGGTGTCGGTGTATGCCGAAGTAACCACATGCACTGTGAAGGCCGAGTTGTTACCCCCGCCGTGCTCCGCATGAAGAACCAGGGCCAAATCCAGCAGTTCGGCCTCCAGCTCGCTGTACTCGCCGCTGGGCCGGATCATATGGAGAAAGTTTTCTGCAGACGAGAGTTCGGGATTCTGCGCATGAATTATAAGACTTTCGGAATTGTAAAAGCGGCGGGTAGCCTGATAACTGTAGGCCACCATTGCGGGAAATCTGGCGATCAGCTCGATAGACTGGCGCAGGACATTCCGCAAACCGTTGTCCTCAGGATTTTTATCATAACTGTAGGTTCCCAAAACCGCCCTGCCCAGCTTATTCATGATGTCCGGGCTGGGGCTACGGAGAATTATATCTTCCCAATAACCCGGCGGCATGGTACGACGGGCGCCGATAAGGGAAGTAAACTCTTCGAGCTCGGCGCCATTGGGCAGGCGCCCGAAGAGAAGTAGGTAGACTACCTCTTCAAAGCCGTGACGCTGCTCTTTTTGGAAGTTGGCGACAATATCGGAAATATCTATGCCCCGATAGCGCAACCGTCCCTCCACGGGGATTTTTTCATTTTCGTCGAGTATATAGCCGTGGACGTCGCCGATCTCCGTCAGGCCGACCAGGACGCCGGTGCCGTCTTCATTGCGAAGGCCCCGTTTAACCGAGTATTTCTGATATTCTGCGGGGGTTATTACCTTCGCGCCGCTGATGAGCTTCGCATGTTCATCGATAAATCGGCCTTCGTTCATTGTATATTCTCCGTTTTCAAGAGGCGTTCTTGGCAAGGCACTTTCACTAGCGCCGTTCCTGCATAGCTGCTTTATGGGATATTTATAAGTATATCACGGGGCATTTTGCATGTATATACAACCTAATTGGCGATATACGGCGATTAGTCAATCTTCCGATAAAAGAGTTCACGAATCGTATAACGTTTTTCAAGGCCCTTCCGTTCAAACGCGGTTTCAGGCCGCCAGCTCTGGGGTTCGGCAAAGCCATCATACTGGTTTTTTACTCCGGGAAAGGCATCGAGGACTTCCTGCATCCAGATGGCATAATCTTCCCAATCAGTGGCGAGGTATATATAGCCGTCGCCGAGAAGTTTTGGCGTCAGAAGCTCAAGAAACTGCCTCTGTATGAGTCTCCGTTTAAAGTGTCGTTTTTTGGGCCAAGGGTCGGGGAAAAAAATATGCACACCGGAAAGGCTGTCGTCTTGTATCATATACTTTAAAACTTCAACGGCGTCGTGCTGAATGATCTTGAGATTATCGACACCGCGATCATCAATCCGTTCCATGAGTGCGGCAACACCCGGAATGTGGACCTCCACCCCCAGATAGTTGATGTGAGGATTGCTCTCTGCTATCTCTATGGTTGCGTGTCCCATCCCGAAACCAATTTCAAGAACCAGCGGTTTGACGCTTGCAAAGAAATGCCGGGGATCGGAAAGCGAATTGGCAAAGGGCAGGATATAGCGCTTTGCCAATTGATCGTAACGCTCCCATTTAGCGACGCTCATCCTGCCCTGACGACGGACGAAGGAGCGAACCAGGCGCCGCCCCTCTCCGTCATACACCGGCTTTGGAATATCCCTCATTTTCCGGGCTCCTGAATATAGGAGCTGACCTCTGTTTTGATATACTCCTCTAAATCGCACAATTTGCGAAGGGAGAGCATGTCTTTGGACACTTTTTCCGCCTGTACCCGGTCATAGCTCCCGATAAAACTTTTGAGGTCCGAGATCTTCTTCGGATCTACGGAGATTTTTCGCAAGCCCCGTCCGATTAGGAATGGTAGCAGTGCAGGATCCGCGCCGGCTTCACCGCACACCGAGAGTTCGCCGATTTTATCTCCGACGCTCTCAGTAATTCGGTCCAGCACCCGCAGGACCGCAGGATGGTAGGGCCGGTACATGTCCTCAACTTTTTCGTTGGTGCGATCCACCGCAAGCAGATACATAATCAGGTCATTGGTTCCGATTGATAAAAAATCACTGTCGCTGGCCAGGTCGCCGGCGATTTCCGCCGCTGCAGGCAGTTCGATCATTGCTCCTAATCGGGGGGAGTCGTTGAAGGGAATCTTGTCGCTTTTTAACTCGTCCATGGCCCGATACACCATATCCCGGGCATCGTGGTATTCCTCTATAGAGCTGATCATGGGAAACATAATCCCCACATTATGGCCTTCCCCGGCCCTGAGTATGGCCCTGATCTGCTCCATGAAGATTTCTCTGTTGCCGAGGGAAAAGCGAATGCCCCGAAAGCCCAGGAAGGGATTGGCTTCCCGATGCTCCGGATTGATGCCGATGAGTTTATCGCCCCCTACATCCAGGGTTCGGAAAATAACTTCCTTTTTTCCCATGGGCTCGAGTACCCGGCGGTAAATGCTCGTCTGATCTTCTTCGGAGGGAAAGTCATTGCGAACCAGAAAGGGAAACTCGCTGCGGTACAGACCGATACCTTCGGCTTTTTGCTCGACGGCGAACTTAACATCCTGAACGAGATTGACGTTGGCCAGAATCTTGACCCGCGTCCCGTCCGGGGTCTTGCAGCGTTCGGGAATGTCTATCGTCCGCTGAGTGACCACCGCATATTCCCGTTGAATCCGCTCGTACTGCTCAATTACCGGTACTGCGGGATTTATAAACAGTTTGCCCGCATCGACGTTGAGGATTAGGGGGACATCGTCCTCCATGTCGAGGATTCCCACCTCCCGAACAAAAATGGTCGGCAGATTAAGGCTTCTCGCCAGAAGGGCAACGTGGGCAGTCTCGCCGCCTCCGAGCATTACCAATCCTTCCGCCTTCTCGGCGGCGAACTTGACAATTTCCGAAGGGAAAATGTCGGCGGCCACAATTATCTGTCCGGAGAAGTCCCGCCGAATTGCCACGGTATCGGCATCCAGATTTCGAATCAACCGGTGACCCAAATCCAGAACATCCTGGGTTTTTTCCTGTATTCGGGGGTTTGATTGGGAAGAGAACAGTTCGACATAGCGGTTTACCACATCCTGAATTGCATCTTCGGCCCGGTTGCCCTTTTCGATCTCCGCCTGCATGGCTCCTGAGAATTTGTCGTCCCTGAGCATCAGCATGTGTGCCGAGAAGATTAAGTCGGCGACCTCCGCAATCGCATCGCCCAGGCTTCGCTGAATATCCTCCAGCTGCTCCTTTGTGCTGCTCAGGCTTTGGGCAAATCGGGTGAGCTCTTCGGTGACCGGATCTGATTTTCTCGTTGCTGAAGTGTTCCCGGCGCCCAGGGCCTCGAGATCGGACACATCGATATGAACTTCCGGCGCCTTCATTTTGCGAAAACTCTGGGCTTTCCTTCTCAGGATGACCGAGCGTCCTATGCACACCCCGCGCCCCACACCGACGCCTGCCATAATCTCCGGAAGCCGGGATGTGGTCTCCCTTCTCTCCTGGTAGAGCTCCATGAGAACTTCCGCATTTTCTAAAACCGCAGCCAACTGGCTGGCGATTGCCCGAAGGGCCCGGGTGTCCTGTTTGGTGAAATAATTCGGCCGTTTGTGCTGAAGGGTGATCACCCCGATTTTGTTGACTCCCCGGCGTATCGGCACGGCGATAAACGCCTCGAATCGCTCTTCCGAACTGCCGGGAATTGCTTTGAAAAACGGCGACTGACTGGCCTTTCCCTCCCTGATGGGGCGGATTTCCTTAAAAGACAGGCCGGTTATTCCTTCCCCGACCTGCAGCTCGAGGGTATCGACCAGCTGATCATTCAAACCCTTGGTGGCCCGGAGAATAAGCCGGTCCCGGGCATTTTCATAGAGATAGATGGAACAGACGTCGCTGTGCATGTGCTGGGAAACCATGCCGACCACGTCCGAAAGAAATTCGGGTATCGAGCCGGTGCGCTCAAAAATGCTGGTCAGCTCCGCCATATTGCAAAGAAGGTCAAAGCTGCGAGTTTGAATCTTGTCGATCTGCCGGTTCCTGCTTTTCATCGGTCTACCATAATAGAGGATTAATCCGCTTTTGGGTAGCGTGGGATTGGCCGAGCTCTACCCGGCAATGCTTGACAGGCGATCGCGCAGATATTCGCTCTTCTCTTTCAAGCCGACTACTGAGGTGTCGACAATAAGCACTTCAGGGTGCTTGGGATCGACCTTCACGCTGCCTCCGCTTGTGCGGATGAGTTCCATGATTTTATTGATATTGAGTTTGGCGACCTTGGCAAAATGGACCCGGGCGGAACCCCTGCGCTCCCTGATCATTGAAATATTGAGGTCCCAGCAGAGAATCCGGATTTCCGCAAGAGACAGGAGACTGGCCACCTCATCGGGAATCGGACCGTAGCGGTCCAGGATTTCCGCGTGCACCGCATCAAGATTCTCCTGGGAGGTGACAGCGGCTATTTTTTTATACACTTCCATCTTTTCCATGGTATCCGAAATATACGAATCGGGGATGAATCCGCTGTATTCCATCTCGAGGTAAATTTCCGAGGGCAGCTCTTCCTGCTCGTCGCTAAGCCGGCGGATCGCCTGATCAAGGAGACGCAGGTACAAGTCAAAGCCAATCGAGTATATATCTCCGCTCTGTTGGGAACCGAGCAGATTGCCCGCCCCCCGGACCTCCAGGTCCTTCATGGCTATTTTAAAGCCCGAACCCAGTTCGGTATGATCAGAAATAATCTGAAGCCGCTTCATCGCCAGTTCGCTCAGCGCCCGCTGTTCGGGGTACAGCAAGTAGGCATGGGCGAGCCGCCCGCTGCGCCCTACCCGTCCTCGCAGCTGATAGAGCTGACTGATTCCGTACATATCAGCCCTGTCGATAATAATCGTGTTCACATTAGGTATATTGATGCCGTTTTCAATGATGGTGGTGGCCACCAGCACCTGGAAGCCGCCGTGGATAAAGCGGTGCATAATATCCTCGAGCTCGTGGGGATTCATTTGACCGTGAGCCATTTCAACCATGACCTCGGGCACGATCTTCCGTAGAAAGAGCTGGACATTCTCAAGGGTTTCCACCCGGTTATGCAAATAGAATACCTGTCCTCCCCGTTCAACCTCCCGTCGTATTGCCCGGGCAACCAGCTCCTCGTCGAAGGCTTCGACATAGGTCTCAATGGGACGTCGGTTGTACGGAGGGGTTTTTAATAAGCTCATATCCCGAATCTTCAGCAGGCTCATATGCAGGGTTCGGGGTATGGGTGTGGCCGAAAGTGTGAGGCAGTCAATTGAGGCCTTTAATTCCTTGAGCCGTTCTTTATCCTTAACCCCAAAGCGCTGCTCCTCATCGATTATCAATAGCCCCAGATTTGCGAACTTCACATCCTTTTGGATAATGCGGTGGGTTCCCACCACCATGTCGGTTTCGCCCTCTTCAAGGGACTTCAGGGTTTTTCGCTGTTCACCCTTTCCCACAAGCCGGCTCATCATGGCGGTTTTTACGGGAAACTTTTCGAGCCGTTCCTCGAGATTTTCAAAATGCTGTTCGGCAAGGATGGTTGTGGGGGCGAGAAAGGCGACCTGCTTGCCGGCGCTGATGGCCTTAAATGCGGCCCGCATGGCGATTTCGGTTTTTCCGTATCCCACATCTCCGCAGACAAGCCGGTCCATTGGAACGGCCCGTTCCATATCCCGCTTGACCTCATCGATGCAGCGCACTTGGTCCTCGGTTTCTTCGAAGGGAAAGGAAGCTTCAAACTCAATCTGCCATTCGCTGTCCTCGGGAAAGGCGTAGCCGGTGGCTTTTTTGCGTTTGCTGTAGAGGGTAAGCAGACGCTCAGCCAAATCTTCCACATGTTTGGAAACCCGGCTCTTTCGCTTTTCCCAGCTCTTTCCCCCAATGGTGTCGAGGCGGGGATCCGAGCCCTGGCTGCCGATATAGCGTTGGATAAGATTCACTTGCTCAATGGGGACGAAAATGTATTCTTCTCCGGCATACTCGAGCTTGATATAATCCCGCTCGTTACCCCCGGCGGTTATCCGCTGAATACCCCGGAATTTCCCGATACCGTGGTTCACATGGACAACGTGGTCTCCCTCGTCGAGTTCGACAAAACTGTCTATGGCCTCACTCTTGACCTTTTTGACCGAGCGCGGTACCCGCTTCTTCCGGCCGAAGATTTCGTTTTCATGGATGACCATGACCGAGCGATCCCGGATACTGAAGCCCTCCGAGATATTCTCCGGAAGAATTTCCAACTGGTACTCGTTAAGCAGGTGGTCGAGACGCATTTTTTGGACATCTGAATCCGCAAGGATGATTACTCGGTATCCCGCGGAGAGCATATTCTCGAGCTCTTCCTTAAAAAAGGTGATATTGCCAAAATAGCTGCGTGAGCCGTCAGAGTCGAAGCGGACCTCGGCGGCAGCGGGAAGCAATGCCGGACGGGCGCTGCGGTCAATGGGACGCTCATCCTCCATAAGAGACTCAACGGGGCTGTCATCCGAGACCCCATGGTCCTCCGGATGGGCAGACTTAAGAAGCGGCATTCGAAGCAGCGAAGGTGAATCGTTTTCCAAAACCTCAAGGGGTATGAGAAGCCGCTCAGGCCGGGGAATCGGTTCACTGTGCCGAATCTTACGGTACATCGCCCCGTATTCCCGCTGAAGACTTTCCTCGGCGGCGTAGCAGCGCTCATATTCACCGAGAACGGTGAGGCATTTTTCTCCCAGATAGTCCATGATCGATGACTGTCGCTGGGTGCGGAATGCCAGGGGAAAAAACCGCTCATGGCCTTCCTGTTCGGTAAGTATCCAAGCTTCGATGATCTCATCGGCCCGTTCGCGGATTTCCGGGAGTTTTTCCAGATTGCTGCGGAGTATGGCGATTCGCTCTTCATCCCAGATGAGCTCCCGGCTGGGACGTATGGAAATATTTTCGAGAGTCTCAAGCGAGGACTGGCTGCCCACATCAAAGCGGCGTATCTGCTCGATTTCATCCCATCCGAACACGATTCTGATGGGATTATCATCGCCGGCCATAAATACATCGCAGACTTCCCCTCGGAGAGCGTACTCCCCCGGCACCGAGACCCTCTGCACCCTGAGGTATCCCCCGGCTTCTAATCGCGAAGCAAAATCCTGAGGATCGAAGGTGCTGCCCTTCGAGATGCTGACATAGCGGCTTTGGATGTAATCCGGGGGCGGAAGGGGGGCGAGAAAGGACCGTATTCCGGTGCAGATAACATCTATCGATCGGTCCAGCATGCCGTCGAGCACCCGCAACCTTTGGCCGAATAGCGGGGAATTCCTTGCCACCGTCCGGTATGGTACCGTGCCCCACCAGGGTAGAACCGCCGTATTGACCCCGTATTGCTCAAGATCGCCGGCAAGGGTTTCAGCCTCCCTCTCGGTGGGCAATACGATGACCATGGGCCTGCCGCTGCGCTCCCTCATCTTTGCAAAAAGCAGGCCGTTCAAGCCTCCATGGACACCCTGAAGATGCAGGGGAAACCGCCCATCGCCGAGGGCTTCAAATAGCTCCTTGTAGGGCCGGTAGGCTTTTAATTCTTTTGATAGTATGGAATACAATAATGATTTCATGTTTACATCCGATAATTGTAACAGTATATACGGGAGATCATTGCGCCAATGAAAAAAACGAAGATAATCGCCATGACATGCCTACTCGCCTGCCTGATATCCGCTGGCCAGTTATTTGCCCAAAGTCATCAGGGTATTGACCTGCGCGTCCGCCTGTATGATCAAAGAATATACTTCCCGAACGACCCTGTTCTCATCCGCCTTACCATCAGCAACGACAGTCCGGATACCTATCGTTTCAAACTCGCCGACCGTCGTCTTCACAATGTCGATTTCGATGTTCGGGGAATGGACAATAGCAGCGCCGCGCCAAGTCAGCAGTTTATCACAATGATAAATGACTCGCAAAGAGTGAGTTACCGGGAAGTCGACCTGCTGCCCGGTGAAGAGCTTTCATTTGTGGAGGACCTGAGCAGCTACCGAAACCTGCAGGATGGCATCTACGTCATTCACGCGCGATTTTTTCCGGAACTCAAAGATATCGCTGACCAGCATGTTCTGATGTCGAACAGTCTGACCCTCTCGGTACGGCAGGGATTCGATCGGGAGAATGCAAGCGAAATCCGGGTTCAGGACGCAGTAATGGATCAGATGCAGCAGGCCGCCCTGCCCCCTGATGAAGTGGTGGCATACATGCTGGATGCACGCATGCGCTCAGCGCGGGAGCGATTCCTTCAATACCTCGATGTGGAACGCCTGTACACCGACCATCCCCAGCGACAAGCCGAATATGCCAGACTCTCGGCGGTTCGTCGCAGAGATGTTCTGGAAGCCTACCGGGATGAGTTGTGGAACTCAAGAACTCCCGAAGGCATCAGTCTCATACCGATCAACTATCAAATTCAACGAACCAGCTACAGTCCGAATCTTGGAACCGTGACGGTTGAACAGCGATACGATCAGGGAGAGTTTACTGAAATAAAGCGTTTCACATACGAACTCGAACGCCGGGACGGAATTTGGTATATTGTACGATATCAGGTTATTAATCTCGGGACGGAATAATGAAAATCATCCTTGTCAGTCCGGAAAGTTCAGATTCGGAAAAGCTCAGGTCCTTCCTCAAACTCTCCGGCAGGAACGACGTTCTGCTCTTTCACTACTATCACCCCCTCAAAGCCATCGATAATCTGGAAGAATTGCGGCCCGATCTGATTGTCTGGAGCATTATCGATTTTCCACGGCATTGGAAGACCCTGATTCCCTTCGCCGATGGTATACCGGGCATGGAAAATCTCCGAATGGTACTCTATGCGAACCGGAGCATCGAAGAAAAGGAAATCGACAAGGCCCACACCCTAAAGGTTGCGGGAATCATTCAACAGGGCTTATCCAGTCCTGAGGGACAAGATGTCCTCACCGAGGCGTTGGCAAACTTTCCGGCAGAGGACAACGGCCAGAGCGGCAAAGATTCCGCCGGTGCATTCAGGCCGCAGGGGGATGCGGAGGCAAAGCCAAGCCTCAGCAATATGCGGGAAAGCCTTGAGCTGCTGCGTCTCGAGCCGATGGAGGATCGCCCCATCAGTCTCATCATGTCCCATCCACTTAATCTCAAAATTATACGGGGGGAAGTGCTGGCCATTGATCCCGACAGTATAGAGTTCTCCCCGGCTAAGGATCGGGACCTCGCTGACCTACCCAGCGGCACAATAATAAAGGGCAGCCGCTTGAAGATCGGAGAGCATTCCCTGCGCCTCGATGTTAAGCTGCAGAAAATGACTGACCGCTACGGCCTGGTTATTCAGGAGCCCGAGAAGGAATACATTCCGGTAATAAGCAACCTCCTTCATGGCAAGATCGGATAAAATTCATTAGTATTGCGGAAGGGCACATTGGCGGAGCAATGCCGACTCAAGGGGCGTTTCTATGAAATATCTCACATGGTTTCCAGTGGAAAATCAGCTGCCGCAAATCCGCTCGGCGCATAACTACCGCGAAGACGGCAAAGAGTATCAGGGCTCACCCCGTAAACACCCCTATGATGCCCAGCGTATTCTTCTTCTGTCGGGAATACTGGACGGTGATGACCAGGTCTGTTATGACTTTAGCCTGAACGATATTATTCATATTGAAGAGCTTGAGAACCTCGTAAGTTTCGAAGGCGAATCCATTAGGGTGATGAAAATTTGGGTGCGAAAAGGGGCAGAAGCGTTCAGCCTGACACCCTTCAAAGTCTGACTCAATTCTCCCGGCCCAGCTCCTGGTTTTTCTAAATCTTTACGCAAGATTATTGACACAAATTTAGCTATCCGGTACATTAGCACTCGTCATTACGACGGTCCCCTGTAGCTCAGTTGGTAGAGCAGTAGACTGTTAATCTATTTGTCCCTGGTTCGAGTCCAGGTGGGGGAGCTGCAGAAGATCAGATGCCATTAGGCATCTGATCTTTTTTTATATACCGACTACCCTGAACATAGTTCCCAGGAGCGGCATGCGTCCTGTATTGTCACATTGCCGTCCCGGACTTATCTTTCACAGGCGAAAATAATTCATCAGCGCACAAGCGGCGCTGCTATGTCCTCTATAAAAATCTCAACGCCGAACAATTCATATTGGCCGAGATAATCAAGCTCGCTGTCTCCGGCTTCGCCGATAAAATTGCGATACCATTCGAGCAGGCGGTAGTCTTTGAGATTCATAAGAACGGCGTCGGGCTCATTCCCCTGCTCGCGTTTTAGGCTGATCTGACGATACACATCGGCTATAATTTCCTCTGGTCGCATAGCAAAATTGTATACACATTGCACATCTAAATCCACGCCATTGCCTCAGCAAGGCGCATAAAAAAACAGCCCGCCTTTCGACGGGCTGCATACGCACCACGCGGTTTAAATCAAAAAAACAGATCAAGTATGTTATAGCGCTGGAAAATCGATACGGTAATAAGGGAAATAACCGCCATAATCTTTATAAGAATATCCAGCGATGGTCCCACGGTGTCTTTCAGGGGATCGCCAACCGTGTCTCCGATAACTGCCGCCGAATGAGCCTCCGAACCCTTTCCTCCGTGGTGGCCCTGTTCGATGTATTTCTTAGCATTATCCCAGGCTCCTCCCGAGTTTGCGGTGAAGAGGGCCAGCATAATCGCGCTGAGAGTTGTACCGATAAGCAGGCCTCCGACGAAATTGGGCCCCAGAACAAAGCCGGATACGATGGGGGTAAGCACGGCAATAAGAGCGGGCACCTTCATTTCAGAAATAGCACCGGCTGAACTGATTTCAATACAGAGGCGATAGTCAGGCTTTTCTTCACCGGTGAGTATGCCCGGTTTTTCCTTGAACTGACGGCGGACCTCCTGAACCATCTTGCGGGCGGCCTTGGCGACCGCTTCTATGAGAATACCGCTGAAAAGATACGGAAGGGCGGCTCCCACCAGAGCTCCGGCGAGAATCATGGGATCAATCATATTGAGCAACAGGCCCTGGAAACTGTTGGCGGTTTCCGGACCCACCTGGCTGTACAGGAACGAAGCGAAAAGACTCAATGCCGCCAGGGCGGCGGATCCGATAGCAAATCCCTTGCCGATTGCGGCGGTGGTGTTTCCAACCGAATCGAGTTCATCGGTGATTTCCCGAACACGGGGGGCGAGCTTGGACATTTCGGAGATGCCGCCCGCGTTATCGGCGATCGGCCCGTAGGTGTCAACGCTGACCGTTGAAACGACGAAACTCAGCATGCCGATGGCAGCCATGGCAACGCCGTAAAGACCGGCAAGGGCATGAGCGCCGATGACAGCCAGACTGAGCACCAGCAGCGGATAGAAGGTGGATTTCATTCCCGCGGCCAAGCCCTCGGTTATATTGAGGGCCGTCCCTTCCCGGCTTGCGGCCGATATGCCCTTCGTCGGGCTGAAATTATAGCTGGTGAAGTATTCGGCCAGCTGGCCGATAACGATGCCCGTTGTGATTCCCAGGACCGCGGCCAACCAGGGACTAATCCAACCCAGGCGAAAGCCCAGGGCCTCAAACTGGCTGGCTTCTACGCTGCGGAACAGCAAAAAGCTCATAACACCCGTACTTACCAGTGTGAGAATGGCCGAACTGAACAGTGACGCATTGAGCTCCCGGTGGGGATGCTCCCCCGTCTTCTTGAGGAGGAGAAACGCGATGCCGAGTATGCTGCTCAGTATTCCCAGGGCAGCAAAAAGCATCGGATAGTTTAAAAGACTGGTCATAAGCCCGTCGCTGAAACCTATGCCCTGGGCATTCATTGTGTAGTACATGTACGCCGTCAGAACAACCGAGGAAATGATTGCGCCGACGTAGCTTTCCAGCAGGTCGGCACCGAGTCCCGCTACATCGCCGACGTTGTCCCCGACATTATCGGCGATGGTCGCCGGGTTACGGGGATCGTCTTCAGGGATGTGGGCCTCGGTTTTGCCGACCAGGTCCGCTCCCATGTCAGCAGCTTTGGTATAGATGCCTCCCCCTACCCGGTCGAACATCGCAATGACTGAACAGCCCAGGGCGTAGCCGGAAACGCTCATGGTAAAGGGAATAAAGTTTATACCAAGGTAGTTACTGACGATTTTCATATTCGCCGGATCTGTTTGACCGAGGACCCGGCCGAAAACAATATAGATTACAAGTAAACCGAGAAGCGAAAAACCCCCGACGCACAGCCCCATCACAGAGCCGCCCCTGAAGGCAACCTTCAAGGTGCTACCCAGGGTTTCTGTCTTCCGCGCTTCATTGGATACCCGTACGTTGGCAATGGTTGCAATCTTCATGCCGATCCAGCCGGCGGAAGCGCTCATCAAGGCGCCCAGAATGAACGACACGCCGGTATACCAGCTCACCAGGGCGCCGATCCCGATGGCGATAAAAATGGCAATGGAAAAAATCACCTTGTATTCATGCCTGATAAACGCGTCGGCCCCTTCCTGGATTGCACCGGCGATCTCCCGCATCGTTTCGGTTCCCGGGTCGAGGCGCTTGACGCCGTAATAATTGACTGCAGCGAAGCTTAACGCCGCTACAATGCCGATAATCACCAATCCATACATCGTGGTACCCTCGGTGGCTGAATTATCCCGGACTGCAGCAATAACAGGTACAGTGAGGCAATTACCGCAAATTGCCCAAGATTAGATAAAATGATAGCATCGCAACAAGACCAACGCAATCATTTTTCCCCGAGGAAATCACCATGGCAAAAGGACATATGAGCCATCCCCCTATCAGCGGCATGACGCCGTCCACCGTTCTCGATGATCTGGACAGGGGCATCGGAGAGCTGCAGGACTATCGCTCTGATGACAACGCCGTCCTGCTTTTTATTCAGCGCGGGGGACGGGGAATGAGCGGCGAAGTTCTGCTTATTGAAAAAAAGCGCGGCCTGGGAGCGGGCAAGGTGAACGGGCCGGGGGGAAAGCTTGAGGCGGGCGAGAGCTTTATGGACGCGGCGATTCGAGAATGCCGGGAAGAGGTCGGCCTTGTGGCCCGCAACCCCGAACTCATGGGACGGCTTTATTTTACCTTCGCGGACGGATACCGGATGTACGGTGAGGTCTTCTGGTCATATGAGTATGACGGGAAAGAAATAGAAACCGAAGAAGCAAAACCCTTCTGGTGCGAACCGGCGAACATGCCTTATGGCAGAATGTGGGCCGACGATCGCTTGTGGATGCCCCAGGTACTACTCGGCCATAAGTTCTCGGCCTTTTTTTACTTCGATGATGATGTTCTCCGGCATGCTCAAATTCAATATGATTTCAGAAGCGGTCTTCCGGCTCATCCCCACAGGGATCATGCCTGAAACAGGAGCATCCCTGAAGCAGGATCATCCCGTCAAAGATAGGCCGTAGTCCGCTGCAATAGTGAGCCTTACTGCAGATTTTGCTCAATGTACCGGGCGTACACAAATAGACAGTCCGATAGCCGGTTGAGATAGTTATGAGCCAGCCTCAGGTATTCCGTGGCGAGATTTTTTATATATGAAACCATCTGGCGTTCTGCTCGGCGGCACACGGTCCGGCAAACATCCAGCCGGGCACAGACTTCACTGGATCCGGGAATGATAAACCCGTCGAGGCTGATGTGCTGCATATATCTTTTCTCAATCTTCTCCAGAGATTCAAGGGCATGTTGAAGGTGAGTCACCCATGCGGTTTCGTTCTTTCCCAATGGCTTGATAGTATTGATTCCGCTCACCGGCGTAGCAATCACAGCGGAAATGTTCTGCAGTTCCTTTTGTATATTGTGCAACTCCCGAGCCATGGTCTTTTCTTCTGCAGAATCGGCGGACAGGGCGCATCGGGCGAGCCCCATAAACGACACCAGCTCGTCAATATCTCCGAGTACCGAGAACACCGGTTCATACTTGAATCGCCGCTCGCCGCCGAATAATCCGGATTTGCCCCCGTCGCCCCCGCGGGTGGTAATCATTTCAAAATCCACTGACATCAATACGCCTCCGTAGTCAAAGAAAGAGCCCGTTCACCGGGCTCTCGTAATCTACTCATTTAATTCTGCCGCCGTCATATAATTCCGGCGTATAGGGATTTTTTTATGAAGTTACACAGTATTACCCTGATAGTCCTGGATTTTGGTCATGTTCCGCAGTTTCTTCATGGCTTTCTCCTGGATTTGCCGTACCCGTTCGCGGGTGATACCCAGATATTTCCCCGTTTCCTCAAGGGTGAAAGGACCTTCACCGGCAAGGCCAAAACGCAGCTGGATAATTTTCATTTCACGCTCGGAAAGCTGCTTTAGCACCTCGTCGAGGGTGTCCTGAAGAGTGAGATGGAAAACCCGCTCAAAGGGTTCCTCGGAATTGCTGTCCATAATTAAATCCGCAAGGGTGGTCATGTTATCGTCATCAACCGTGGTGTCCAGGGAGGCAGTCTCCTGACTGAGTTTCATAATGTCCCTGATTTTTTCCGGGGGGAAATCGAGGTATTCCGAAAGCTCGTGAACATCCGGGTCCCGCCCCAACTCCTGAGTAAGATGTTTTGCGACGAAATAGCATTTTTTTATGGTATTAAGCATGTGGATGGGTATGCGGATAACCCGGCCCTTGTCCGCCAGGCTTTTGATAATTGCCTGTCGTATCCACCAGGTGCCGTAGGTGGAGAAGCGGCAGCCCTTGGTATAATCGAAACGCTCAACAGCTTCAATAAGGCCGATGTTGCCCTCATCAATAAGGTCTAAAAGAGATAGCCCCCTATGCTGAAACTTCTTCGCGATGGAAACGACCAGGCGCAGATTAGCATTGATCATCTTATTTTTATAGAAGCGAAACATCTCTTCGGCGTCGCTGACCATAGACCGGGTGACGCTTTTTTCGGCATTTTCAATGGCCTCGCGTAGAACCAGCAGCTCTTCACGCTTTCGGGCGATTTTTTCGCCGAGATCCTTTTCCTCGTGAACCGTCAGCAGAGGATAATGAGCAATCTGTTTGAGGTAGAGGGCGAGAAGATCAGTATCGTATCCGTTCGAACTGATTTTTTCATCGTTGCGGAGCTTTTTGGACGGAGCGGCATGAGCGGGAGCGTTATTCATGGTGTACCTTCCATTTGTTGTGTGGGCTTGGAACTTCCGTGTTCCAAGGGGATAGTTACCGTATGGTTTAGTGTAATACAAAAATTATCAATGTCCAGGAATTCATCAAATATTTACTATTTTTCTCAAGGAAACCACCGGATTATCACCATTTCGCCTCGGGATGCTCCCAAGTGGTCCACCGCTTATCCACCGTTCAGCGGGGTGCGCTGTTCGGGTCGACATATCGCCCTTCCTTCCAGACGCTGAAATAGACCTGCACCTCCGACAGGAGCGGGCTTGGGCCAAGGGTGCCGATGCGGTCGCTGCTGTCAATTTCCTGCCCCTGCTCCACGAAGAGCTCGCGGTTACCACCGTAGATAAAAATATACCCCCGTGGATTCTGGACAAAAACCACATTACCAAGTGTCGAGTGGGGACCGCTGTACACTACCCGTCCCGAACTCACCGATCGGATATCGTCGCCGGTTTCACCGCGGATTACCACTCCGGGGAATTTCCCATTGAACTCGAATCGCTGCCCCGGATGGGGCCAGTAAAGCTCGTCGCCGCCGGTTGACGGAGTGTTTGACAGCAGGGTTCCTTCCCTGGCCCGGTCATCCCGGCCGGAGACAGCCTGGACGCTGGTCTCCTCGGGCGGAGCGGGATTTTCCAGGGCCTTGACCCTGATTATTTGTCCGGGGAGGATGGTATTGTCCGGCAAATTGTTGATTGAACGTATTTCGGACACCGACATGCCGGTTCTGCGGGAGATTCCAAACAGCGTATCGCCTAGTTGGATCTCGTAATTCTCGAGATCATAGGTCTCTGCAATGACCTTCTGTTCTTCTCCGGGAATTCTCAGGATTTGGCCGACACGCAGTTCTCGGGCATCTTCAATACCATTGATTGCCATCAGTTCATCGACATCGACGCCGTTTTGCCGCGCGATGGAGTACAGGGTATCGCCGGGAACAACACGATGCTCAAGATTCTCAGCGGCCGCTGTTCCACCGGCAATACAAACGATAACAAAACCGAGGATAAGACCTCTGACTCTTCCCAGTGGCATAGCTGTTTCCTCCTGATGCTCCCATTTATTCATCGGCAGAATATATCACAGCATAAAGGCCCAAATCCGGCTCCATGGCGGTTGCGGGAAAAACCGTCGGGAAATTTTTTGCTTCTTGTACTACACTGATAACAGAGGGACCTGCGGAGAACCTGTAAACTATGGACAAACTCGAACTGGTAATTATTGAAGACGACGCGATTATAGGCCTTGATCTTAAGCGCCGCCTCAACCGGATGGGAATCCAGACAGTTCATATTTTCTCAGATGCGCCAAAGGCGCTTCATCATCTACGTGAAGAGCGCTGCGACCTGGTGCTCATGGATATCCGCTTACCCGGTGAGATGGATGGTATCGACGCGGCGGCGATCATCAGGAAGCGCTACGGCATCCCGGTGGTTTTCGTAACGGGCTACGCAGATGAGGCCACCCTGGAGAGGGCCCGCATCGCTGAACCGATGGGCTATATCCTCAAACCCTTCAAAGAACACGAAATCTACGCAACCATCACCATAGCGGTATACAAGAGTCAAATGGAGTCCGAACTTCGTACCCAGAAAGAAATGCAGAGTTCGATTCTCAATAATATCCAGGATGCCATCATCACAACGGATGAGGATATTTGCATCCAGTTTATGAACCCAAAAGCAATGAAACTTCTTAATATCGATAACTTCGCCATCCAACGGGAGCTGGGAGGCTATTCAACAGAACTGGAAGATTTCTGCCGCAAGCTGCTGGGAACCGGCACCGGCCATTCCCAGAGATGGGAAAACCACCTGCTGAGCATAAATGAGCAGCTGCTCATCGTCGACCTGAGCATTTCCCGCCTGATGCTCAGCGAAAGCGACGACAAGAGCAAAGGCTACCTCATCGTCATTCATGACAACACCCAGCTCAAAACGATGGAAGCACAGGTTGCATTTCACGAAACCCACGACCGCCTCACCGGGCTGGTGAACCGAACCGAGTTTCAGGCGGACCTCGACAGGGAGCTGGGTAAGTCCTGGGAGGATCTGCAGCAGCGCAGCCTTGTTTTCTTCGACGTTAATCAATTCACCATGGTGAATGAACTGCACGGTCATCTCGCCGGTGATGAACTTCTCAAGGCCGTAGCCCGCCGGCTCCAGACGTCCTTCCCCAATGCCCTGTCGGTGTCCCGGCTGGGTGATGACGAGTTTGCCCTTATTCTGCAAAACCAGGAGCAAACCAGCAATGAGGGTCAGGTCAGGCAGTTCCTTCAGGAAATCAATTACAGCAAGTTCGACTTTCAGGGCGAACAGTTCCCCTACAGTCTGACCGCTGGAATGACTCATTTCAGCAAGGAAGTGCTGAATTCCCATGTTCTGTTGAGCATCGCTATCGATGCTACCCTCCTGGCGAAAAAAGATGTCAGCGGGTATTTTCGTCTGCTCAGCCTCGAGGATGAAGTGTTTCTCAAGCGGCGAGGCGAGCTGAAGTGGATTAGCGTCATCACCGAAGCCCTTGAGTCCGACCGATTTTCACTCTATTACCAGCCGATCGAACCGATACGAAAGGACTCAGATCTTGGCTATAAGGTCGAACTGCTATTGCGGCTCAGAGGTGAAAATGATGAAATCATCCCGCCCGGCGAGTTTATCCCTGCGGCGGAGCGCTACGATCTGATGCATTTGGTAGACCAGTGGGTAATCAAGACCCTATTAAGAAATTTCCGTCAGGCAGAACTGGCGGTGGGAAGGGAGAACACGGTTTTTTGCATCAATCTGTCCGGATCATCAATGCTCAACAGCAGCCTCAAGGATTTTATTATCAGGGAAATCAGTGAGAACGAGGTGGACCCCCGTCAGATTTGTCTGGAAGTGACAGAGACCGCCGCAATATCGAACATGACCAATGCCACCGAGCTCATACGGGAGCTGCGGGAATTCGGCTGTCTTTTTGCCTTGGATGATTTCGGGAACGGATTCTCTAATTTTAATTACTTGAGATATCTATCCGTCGATTACCTCAAAATTGACGGCAGCTTCGTCCGGAATATGCATGAGGACAGCATATCCCGGGCCATGGTCGAGGCGATTCACCGGCTCGCCAAGGCGGTCAATATCCGTACCATCGCGGAATTCGTCGGGAATATGGAAATTTTACGGATTCTCGATGAAATCGGGGTTGAGTACGCCCAGGGATTCGTTCTCGCCCGGCCGACTCCCCTTCTTGAGACACGCACAGCGGTTTGACGGGGGCGGTAGTGGACAACGCAGAACATCAAAAGTATATCGCAGAGCAGATGCACAGGGTTAAGAATAATTTCCAGCTGGTGCTCAGTCTGATAAATCTCCAAAGCGACTTCGCCGCGCTGCTTAGCAAGGAAGAGGCGTCGATGCGGCTGATGACCAGGGTGCACGCCATCGCCCTCGTACAGGAACTGCTGTATCTCGATTACCGCCGGACCGTGGATGCGGGAGGCGACACCCGGGCTGCGGGATTTGAGTTGAGGGAGTTGATCTTGCGGCTCATCGATTATGCATCCGGAGTCTATGGGGAAAGCGCGTACCACAGTCGGATGCGAATCGAACTTCCCGAGGGATACGAACTGGGAAGCCATGAAGGGGTAGCCGCCGCGTTGATTTTTAACGAACTGATAGTAAATAACCTGGTTCACGGCCCTCGGGGCAATGGCATACGATGTGAAATCACCGGAGAATCCCGTGGGGAAGCGCTGATCATTCAGATCCGGCAGGCAAACAGCTCCTGCCGCTTGGAAAACAACGTTCCCGCCCCCGCCGGATTGGGAAGCATTCTGGTTGAAAACTATCTTGCTCAGCTCAATGGTCGGGTCGAATATGCAAACAGCGACGGTGACTTTGTGATTACTCTTTCACTTCCTCGGGGCAGCTTTCACCCTCTCACGTAAGAGCTCTGCGGGCGATAAAAATTGGCTTTTGACTTCGGGAATGCAGCGGGCGAAAGGAAAAATCGTCAAAGCAGGCAAGAAGGTCAAGACCGCCAGATCGAATCATTGCGGTCATTTCTTTTGGGGAGTATACCCGCTGGACATGTTCTTCGATATACCGCTCGCCGCCGATATCAAAGGTAAAGACGGTAACTCCCTGTCGCTTCAGGGGCCGATAACGGGTCTTTTGGGTGATACTTCCGTCGGGAACACTAAACTCCTCACGCACCCCGTGGTATCTCCAGTAGATTTCCGGGGTATTGCTGTCAAAGATTACCAGGCCCCCGGGCGCCAATTGCGAAGCCAAATGCCGGAGGCAGGCAATGACCTCGCGCTTGTCATGTAAGTAATTGATGGCGTCATATGCCAATACAATGCAGTGGGTGCTGTGGGGAAAGGTGAAGGTTCTCATATCTCCCTGATAAAATCTGGGCCCGTCAGCAGGGGATCGCGATACTGCTTCATCAATCATTTCGCAACTCACATCAACTCCGAAACAGTCAAAACCCCGTTCCTGAAGCAGCCGGGTTACATGTCCGGTGCCGCAGCCCATATCGCAGAGGCTCCGGGGAGTTTCCCGGGGAAGAAATTCAGTAAAGGCTTCTTCAATGAACTCAGGGTAATCCTGACTGTACTCTTCCCAGTGGTAGTGATAATAGCGGGAGAACATCTCATAGCGGCGCATTACACGATGATAGCATAACCGGGCCGGCATGCACGAGCATATGCGACTGCTTGTGTCCCTCAAGCCTTTCCGGGCACTATGCCCTATGGCCTTTTCCGCAGAAATCCTTTCTGACCGGCTGACGCGGCTGGAGAATATGCAGGGCTCGGATCCCGGTTTCGCGCTTCTGGCAGTGCTCTCCTTCGTCGAGTCGTTGCTAAGAGAGTACCTCGATGATTTCTCCCCCCGAACCTCAATGCCCGAGCTCATGCAAAGGTTCGGCGAGTCGTATTTCAAACCCGGGACCTACCGGCTTTCGGCCGATAGAAGCGCTGTCGAGCTGCTGCACTACCAAAGGCTTGCCAACAATGTCCGACATCACTTTGCGAAAATCAGCGCTGAAGAATTGCAAGCGGCGCTGTTTAGGCTTTTCGCCTTTATTCGGCGGCTCAATATTCCCGGAGATGAAATATCCGGGCAACTGAAGCGAATCGAGCAATCCCTGGATGTATGGAACAGCAGAAAAAGTCACTTCGAAGATTTTCAAAAGCTGCTCGAGACCGGTTTTGAGCTGACCAGAAGCCTGCAGGAAAACAGTCTGCTTCGGGTCCAGCTCGACGGACGTATCAGCGAAATAAATCGAATGAGGCAATCAGGCCCATCAGAAACGTTCAACGAGCTGCCTGAAGACAACAGCCGGGAATCCTCGTATATCCGCCACCTCCGGCGCCTCAGTATGTATGCCCGCAGCCGCAGGGACTTCGAGCGGCAGCTGATAGAAGCCAGTGACGAGCAAAATGCAGTTTTACGCAGAATACCGTCGGAGGGTGATTTCCTAGTCAGCGGCTCGGCGGGAACCGGTAAAACCCTGCTTCTAATCCTCGCCCTCGCAAACTACGTGCGGAACCATGCCGGCGAACTCGACTTCTCGGCAGCCGTCGAACGGGTAAGCCTCCTGACCTATACAACGACCTTAACCAAGTACAACAGATATTTGGCAGGTCTGATTGGAGACAGCAGCCTTGAAATCCGCTACTCGACGGTGGATGCCCTGCTGAACCGCTTGATGGAGGAGCAGCTCGACGGACGCAGCATACTCTATTCGACAGAAGACTTCCTTCCCATGTTTTTACAGGCCTATCATCCGGACTGCGGCCTGGACGCCCCCGACGCCCTGGATGAAATTGAGAACTACCTTTTTGCCCATAACATTTCCCGGGGAATATATATTGACGAGGCCGTGCTGAGGCGGGGCCGGGAGAAACCCCTTTCGCTCGATCAGAGACGAAGCATTTGGAATCAGAGAGACCGATTTTCTCAGCTTATGGAGGATACCCATCGGTACACCCGAAATTTCGGGAGGATACGTCTGCTGGAGAATATCGAGCAGCGAAGGTCGCTGGGAACTTTTACCCCGCCCTATAAAAAACTGTTTATCGATGAAATACAGGATTTAAATCTCGCTGACATCATGCTTCTCAAAAATATTTGCGGCGGAGGCCTGGTGATGGCCGGAGACCGGGACCAGAGCATTTTTATCGGCGGCTTTTCCTTCGAGTCCGCCGGCGTTATGCTGAGCAGGGGGAACAGCGCGATTCTCCGGAGAAACTTCCGGAACAGCGAGGGCATACAGCGCTTTGCCGCCGGTCTTCGGGAAACCGAAGATCCTTCGGCATTAAGTCATCGGACCGGTCCGCCGGTGGAGCTGTTTCCCCATGCGGCCGCGGACGAAGGCCTGCAGCGGGTCGTGGAGCGCTGCGATTTCGCCATTTCCGAGCTGGGTTACAGCCCTGAAAGCCTGGTTATCCTCAGCCCGAGGGGGAACGAACTCAAAGGTATTCGCCAGCTTCTCGAGCAGCGAGGCATAAACGCATTCCCGGTGAGGGGGAGACAGTTCGATTTCTCCCAAACCCCGGGGGTTCGGCTGTCCACCCTCCATTCGGTAAAGGGACTGGATTTCGCGGGGGTTTTGACGTATATCCCCAGCGATATTTACACCGGCAAACATTACGACCAGCGGCTCGCATCTAACCTGCTCTACGTTGCCTCCACCAGGGCAATGGAGCTGCTCTGGTTTTTTTGCGAGGAAGGCAGTCCGGTCCACCGACAACTGTCGGCCGCTTTGGAAAATGGCTATTCACCAAGGAGCAAATCGTAAAGCCTCAACCCGCCGAGCCTCAGCGATGGGAAATAATGCGGTATCCCTGACGGAATCCCCGGAGCTTGCGGGCCATTTGGGTAAGAAAACTGATTCGGGATGTGGTGGGAGGATGGGACTTGAACAGTCCGCTTATTCCCCTGCTCTCGGATATCCGACTTCGGGGCACCGCAACCTGACGTCCGAACCAGTTGACGTAAACCGGCGCGCTCTCCAGTTTGTGAAGGGCGCTGGTAAGGCTCATGGGATCGGCAATAAGCTGGGCTGCAGAATAATCCGCACCGTACTCCCGCAGGCGCATTATTGTCCGTTCCACCAGGACCGCGAGAACCGCAGTGACACCCAAGGCGAGAAGTGACTGGGTAATCGGTATAAAGAACAGCAGCAGGGGGGCGAAAATGAGCAACGCGAGTATCATTCTGGGGACCGCTGTATATACTGATCTGAAATGAGCCAGCAGGGTGAGCAGTCGGATGTCCCCGTGCTTGATGTGACTAATCTCGTGAGCCAGCACCGCCTCAAGTTCAGGTCTGGTCAGTGAAGAAATCAGTTGATTGCTCACGATGATCGCCGGGCCCTCTTCGGTTTCTACCGCGGCGGCGTTTGCCGATGGCTGCTCGCTGATATACACATCAGGTACCCGATCGAGTCGGGCCCGGGCCGACAAGTCTGCAACAATGGCGTAAAGCGGTCCGTTGTAGTACGGCGACAGATGGTGCACGCCGGGAATTCTCTCGGGGTCGACCTTAGAAGCACCGAGGACGCCGCTGCCCAGCAGGACTAAGGCGGCCAAAAACAGCAGAGACGGCAGACCGAGCACCAGCGCCGGAAGAGCAAAAAAGACCCCGGTTAACAGGATGGTGGCCGCGTTCATGCTGTGACGATTATACACTATTGATCCCATATATACCTCTGAGAGTAATAAGCAAATTACATGCCAGGAACCAGTTTTGCTTTTTACAAATCGCGAAAGCAGCTAAATCACTATTATGCAGTGATTTACAACAGTTCCGTAGTAAACCGCCCACATGTTACCTGATGCGAGGCATGACAAATGGGTCATATTTCCCCTGTTGCTCCACATCGGGGAAAAAACTGAGTATTTTAATCACACGAGGTTTGACAGAATGCCGGCTTAGTCGGAATACTTATGACCACGCAACTTTGGGAGGATCGATGATGAAGAAGTATTTTACAGCAATTTTTCTGACGATAATCACAGCCTTAACAATAATTTCCTGCGCCACCGATGGGGTTTCCCCGGAACCGGTTGGCCAATCCGCCATTCCGCAGGATGAGGCAGTATTGCAGGGCAGGCTTGAAAATGGCCTGACATACTATATTAGGGAAAATGCCAGGCCGGCGAACAAGGCGGAACTTCGCCTCGTTGTGAACGCCGGCTCGGTGCTCGAGGACGAAGATCAGCGAGGACTTGCCCACTTTCTCGAGCACATGGCATTCAACGGAACAGAGAAGTATCCGGAAAATGAACTGGTTTCGTTTCTCCAGGAAATCGGAATGGAATTCGGCCCGGATATCAACGCCTACACAAGTTTTGATGAGACGGTGTATATGCTGTCGGTCCCCACCGATCGGGAAGGACTCCTCTCCCAGGGTTTTGAGGTTCTTGAAGAATGGGCATTTAATATGACCATCGACCGCGAAGAAGTGGTAAAAGAGCGGGGCGTCATTCTTGAAGAGTGGCGCTTGGGACGCGGTGCGAATCAGCGAATTCTGGACCGCATTCTTCCGGTGCTTTTTGCGGATTCCCGATACGCCGTCCGACTGCCCATTGGAATCGAAGAAATCATCGTCAGCGCTGACCGGCAGCGGCTGGAGCGCTTTTACCGCGACTGGTATCGTCCCGAGCTCATGGCCATTGTGGCCGTCGGCGATTTCTCCGCAGAGGATGTGGAGCGGCAGATAATCGAACGTTTCTCGAGCTATTCCAATCCCGATAGCCCCCGCGAACGGGAACGATTTGACGTGCCCCGCCAGGATGAGCCCTTATTTGCCTTCGAGAGCGACCCCGAATCCAGCGTGGCATCAGTTGAAATACTCAATCGCTATGACGCCGCGGAATTACGGCAGCCCGAGGATTACAAAGAGCTTTTGGTGGATTCGCTGTTTTACTCCATGATCAATTCCCGCTTATCCGAAATTGCACAGAGGGAAGACCCACCCTTCCTCACTGCCAGCGCCTATCAGTCTTCATACACCAGGTGGACCACTCACAGCGGAATAACGGCTCTTGTAAGCCCCTCGGGCATTAGCCGGGGCCTTGAAGCCATCTCTGCGGAATACGCAAGAATCTCCCAGCACGGATTCCTCGAGTCCGAGCTGGACCGTAGCCGACGAAATCTTCTCAGCGGCTTCGAATCGTTCTGGAAGGACCGGGATAACAGGGAGAGCGCATCCTTTCTCGGCTCGATTCAGGAAGCGTATTTAACGGGAACCCCGCTTCCGGACATAGATTGGGAATGGGAGCAGGCTCAACGCTGGCTCCCGGAAATTCAGCTCGGAGATTTTGCCGAACTGATCGAAACCCGATTGGCGGATGACGATAGAATCGTGATCGTCAGCGGGCCGGAGGAGATAAACCGCTTCCCCCTGTCGGCCGAAGAAGCCCGCTTGATTTTTGCTACCGCGCTTGCGTCAAATCAGAACCCCTGGACCGAGGAACTGGCGGACGGTGTGCTCGTGGAGAATCCTCCTGCTGCCGGTCAAATCATTTCAGAAGATTATGATGAAAATGCCGGCATTTACAGCTGGAGCCTGTCTAACGGCGCCAGGGTCTATGTAAAACCCACGGATTTTAAGGAAGACGAAATACTGTTCAGCGCATTCAGTCCCGGCGGTCTTAGTCTGGTGTCCGATGATGAGTACGTATCGGGAAGCCTCGCCTCAACAATCGCCCAGATATCCGGCGTTGGTCAGTACTCGTTGGTGGATCTCAACAAATTGCTTGCGGGCATAAACGTGAGCATCAGTCCCTACATCAGCGAATATGAAGAAGGGGTCAGCGGCTCGGCTACCCCGGCTGATCTCCAGACCCTGCTGGAGCTGAACTATCTCTTTTTTACCAGCCCGCGCAGGGATGACAGCGCATGGAACTCGTATTCCGGTCGTCTGGCGGAATTCCTGCGCAACCAGGAACTGGACCCCCGCTATCAGTATCAGAACCGAATAAACGAGGTATTGTACGAGGATCACCCCCGCTCGAGGAACCTCCGCCCGGAGGATGTGGCCGAAGTTGACCTCACGAGCGCCATAGAGATTTATAGGCAGCGCTTCGCTGACGGCGGAGACTTCTCTTTTGTGTTTACCGGCAACGTCGACCTGGAGCTTCTTCGTCCGCTTGTAGAGCAATGGATAGGCGGGCTGCCGGCCACGGGAAGCAATGAAAGCCCCGGAGATAACGGAATGGACTACTTCGCTGAAGATATACGCAGCGAACTGCGCCGGGGCATCGAAACCGCATCCATCGTCACCCAGGTATGGCACGGAGACGTGGAGTGGAGCTACGACAACCTGTATGATATGGCAGCCCTGAGCGCAGCGCTGGATATCCTGCTCATCGAAGAAGTTCGGGAGGCCGCAGGGGGTACCTACTCGATTTATTCCACTTTCAGCATAGACAATGTGCCCGACGAGGATTACCGATTCATCGTCCAGTTCAGCTCGGAGCCCGCCCGGGTCGATGAGCTCATCGGCCTGGTCAACGGAATTATCGAGCGAATAGCCGAGGAAGGAATAGATCCGGACTACGCTGCGAAAGTATCAGAATCCCAGCGCATAAATTTTCGGGAAAACCTGGAACGAAATGGCTGGTGGAGTTCACAGATGAAATTCCTGATAACCCAGGATCTCGGCTGGAATTACGCCACCGATAAACTTGAGTGGTACGACAACCTGACCGCTGATGATCTCAGTTCCTCGCTGCGGCGCTGGCTGACCGATGCGACCTACGGCGAGATTATTCTCTATCCGGAGGATTTTGAATAAACATGCCCGTATATGTAAACAGGGTTTTAAACCTGAAAAAAATTCAGCTCATCGGCTTCGACATGGACTACACCCTGGTTCGCTATCGAACCAGGGAATTTGAGACCCTGGCTCATTCCCAGGCAGCGAGAATCATGGTCGAGGACTTCGGATATCCGCCAGAACTGAGAACCTTTGATTTTGACTATAACCGGGCGCTTGTGGGCCTGGTTATCGACACCAGAAACGGCAATCTGCTCAAACTCAGCCGCTTCGGGAAAGTCAAAAGCGCATACCATGGTCTCCAGGAAATTCACTACCGTGAAGTGAAAAAGCGCTATGCAAATGTGGCGGTGGAACTGAGGGATCCGGTGTTTATCCCCCTGGACACCAGCTTTGCCATTTCTTACGGTGTTTTATATAGCCAGTTGGTGGAATTCAAACGGAATAATGACGCTCTCCCGGACTTCGCGGTAATCGCCCGGGACGTCGGAAGGGCAATTGACCAGGCTCATCGGGACGGATCAATAAAAAACGTCGTCCGCTCTGATTTCGAACGCTTTGTTATAGAGGATCCCCGGGTGGCCGTGCTTCTCGAGCGCTACAAGAACTACGGCAAAAAACTCATGATCATCACCAACAGCGACTACGAGTACACCCGCAGCCTCCTGGATTACGCAATTACCCCCCATCTGAAGCGTCACGAATCATGGAAAGATGTATTTGATATCGTAATTACCTTGGCGGAAAAACCGAAGTTCTTTCAGGACTCCCGTCGTTTTCTGAGGATCGACCCGGCAACAGGAGCCATGTACAACCACGAAGGGGCGGTGAGCAGCGGGGTGTTTCAAGGCGGCTGGTTCGGCAAGCTGCAGGACGACCTGGGGCTGCTGGGCAACCAGATTCTCTATTTGGGAGACCATATTTACGGCGATGTTGTGGCAATCAAGAAGCTCTGCGACTGGAGAACCGGCCTGGTACTGGCCGATCTTGAAAGCGAAATCCACGGCATAGAAAAGGCAAGACCGGTGCAGCAGGAAATCGATCGATTGAGCCGGGATAAGGCCGCCTTGGAGCGGGAAATTAACGAACTCGATATCGCCGACTACGAGGGACGCGCCACGGACCGCAAGCATTTGGAGACCCTGTTCGAAAAGATAGAGCGCATAAATGATCAAATCTCCGAGCTGCTCACCCAGTACCGCAGTAATTTTAATCCCTACTGGGGAGAAGTGCTGCGGGCGGGTATGGAGGAGAGCCGCTACGCCGACCAGCTGGTGAATTATGCCTGCGTGTATATGACAAAGGTTTCCGACCTCTACGAATACAGCCCAAAAACCTATTTCAGGCCCCAAAGGCGAAGCCTCGCCCATGAACTGGAGTTATAATCTCCCGTGACCTGGAACACCCCTTTTGGCTCACTGGACCTGGAGCGCTTTCCCTACCCGGGCGAGAAGAGCCACCGCGCCTGGGATGCTTCGGATCAGTGGATTTTGGAGCACCTGGCCGGGGGCGAAAACGCCCCGGTATTTTCCCCTGCTGTTAGCCCGGCGGGAACTGCCGAAGCAAAATATCGGGACAAAATTTCCGGGAATTGGACGGTCATCGGCGAGGACTTCGGAGCCCTGAGCTGCGCCGTGGCCCGCTTTGGCGAAAACCCGCCGATGTTTATCAGCGATTCCTATTTGGCCCATCGGGCCCTTGAGCACAACCTTCAAAAAAACCATGTCCTGATTCCTGAGCAACAGCGCCGCAGTGTCGACAGCCTGTGTGCGGCCCAGCGCTCTGGCCCCCTTAGCGATAACGAGGGAACGGCTGGGCCGAATGTCCTGGTCAAGCTTCCCCGTTCGGCGGCCATGCTGCGCCGTTACCTCCGGGCCGCCCTGCTCGTTGCGCGACCAGGTTCAATGGTGTACGTCGGGGGGATGGATAAGAGGTGGAGCCGGGCCATGAGTAAAACCGCTGAACAGCTGTTGGGGCCGGGTCTGCCGGGCCGGTTTATTCGGCGGGGGCGTTGGATAGCCTATCGGCCGGCTGATATTCCCCGCATCGATACAATCTGCACTGAGCTCAGATCGGACCTGAGTTTCTATTCGGAAAAAAACCGGGAATACCATCAGCTCTCCGGTGTTTTTTCCGCCGGTGGTCTGGACCCCGGCGCGGCCGCTTTGCTCAAGATGATAGCAGTGTTTACCGGGGATTTTCCGAACAACGCAAAAATTGCCGATCTGGGCTGCGGAAACGGAATTCTCGGACTTGAAACAGCCCTTGTGCTGACGGAGGCCGAGTTTACCTTTATCGATGAGTACCAGCCCGCGGTTCTCAGCGCAGAAGCAAACTGGGAACGTCATATGGGCGGCAGACAGGCCCGCTTTATATGGAGCGACGGCTTAGGCGATTTTTCCGGGGAGAGTCTTGATGCGGTGCTCTGTAATCCCCCCTTTCACCATGCCAATATCCAAACCACTGAGACCGCATTCTCCCTGTTTTCCCAGATCCGGCGTGCCTTGAAGCCGGGTGGGCGGGCAGTAGTGGTCAGCAATGCCCATCTGGGCTACCGTAGACGTTTGGAGTTAGAGTTTGCTGAAGTAAAAGAACTTTATCGGGATCATCGCTTTGTGGTTTTTATGTGCCAAAAGGCCCGGGAGTAGATTTCCCCGGGTCAAAAAACTTTGTTTTGTCGCCCTCGTTACTATACCTTTATTCTATGGAGCAACGAAAAAAGTATTCTGCAGCCGTCCTTATGGTTCTGCTTCCTGCCCTGCTGTTCGCCCAGTACCGGGTCGATCAGGTAGAACATGCCAAAAACCCCTCAAGCTGGTCTCCCGACTTCTATGAAATATATGATTACACAAGCTATCTGGATTTCCCTCCGTTTTCCGAACCCATCGATCTGCAATCAATCGATTATCCCCTGCTCCATGCCGCCATGTTCTTTGAGTCAAACCGGGCCAGAGTCGAGAATGAACTGCCGCCCCTTGAGTGGAATCTTCATCTGGAAATAACGGCATACAACCATTCGCTGTTTATGGTGGACGAATTTGAATTTGCCCATTATTCCGGATCATCACGACGACGCTCGCCACGCGACCGGGCCGAGCTGGCAGGGGTTGCGAATCCGCAAATTCAGGAAAACCTGGGAATAAATTTTGCCCTCGACTACGTATCAAACACGCCGTTTTACGTCCATGGAGACGGCGTCTTTAGCTACGACAACAACCCTGACAATCCGTTGAGGGTGCTCAGCTACCATGAATTCGGCATGAGGGCAGTTCGCCTGTGGATGTCGTCGTTCGGACATCGGAGAAACCTGCTAAACGAACGGGCGGTGCAGCTGGGAACCGGAGCATTTTTCTTTCGGGATGCAAACGCCGGATACTTCCCCAAGTTTCGCACGACCCAGAATTTTCAGTGGTTCACCGAAGTCATTCCGGGAGAAACCCTCGAACCCTTGCCCCCCGGATATGCCGTCGACAAAATTGTTGAATAAAAAGGGCCCTGCATCGCAGGGTCCGGAAAAGATGTTGATTGTGAGAACAGCTGTGCGGGTTCAGCGTCTAGGCCCTTAGATCTCCAGAGTGAACTCCGCGTCGCCGAGTATGCGGCGGTTGCCCTGGTAATCCCGGATTCCGCCGACATTATAGACCTTGGTGTAGCCCAGTTCGTCGAGGGCCGCCTTGACGTATCCGGCCCGGGTTCCCGATCCGCACATCAGGAAGATTTCCCGATTTTTGTCTCCAAAAATATTCTGGAGGATGGCTCGGCTGGTGATGTCCGCGGGGGTAAAATCCCAACCGGTATTCCTGGTCAGCGCGCGGTTATCGAGGTATTCGAAGAATGAGATAAACTCAAAGCTGTCCACCGAGCCGGCGGTGTACCGGTCTCCCACATTCCGCAGATCGACATACTTCGCACCGTCGCGATACAGGAAATTGTCGATGTTGGCCATGGTCACCTCTGCGGGAAGAGCAGACTCGCCGGCGAATTCGCCGTCTCCCAGAATCTTGTTCTCACCGGCGTAATCGCGGATACCGCCGGCGTTGAAAACCTTGGTGTAGCCGATGGATTCCAGGGCAGCCTTGGTATATCCCGCCCGGGTCCCCGAACCGCACATCAGCACGACTGCTTCGTCCTTGGGTCCGAAAACATTGGTGAGCATGGCTTCGCTGACTACATCAGAATCAGAAAACTCCCATCCGTTGTTTCTAACCAGCGCCCTGCCCTCCAGGTATTCGAAGAAGGGAACCACTTCAAATCCGGCCACATAGCCGCCGCTGAACATATCGGAAAAATTCCGCAAATCGATGAACCGGGCATCGTATGCCAGATAATTGTCGATATTTGCCATGGTGATTTCTTCATTGCCGCTGAGTTCGGCTGCTGAAGAACCGCAGCTGGCCAGCGTAACGGCCATCACCAGAGTTACAAGAAATACTACTGTTTTTTTCATTGCTCTCTCCTGTTTACCGGATCATCCGGCGTACTGTTTTGTATGAAATAATCGATTACTTTTCGTGCTGCCGCTCACATGTAGCGTTCATTGTGGTACTTGAACAGACCCTGAAGCACCCGTACCGCGTTGTTCGGAGTAACCGTCGCGCCGGTGTAGGCATCTGCTTCTCCGTGCATCGGTTCGATGGCATTGATGGATTCCTGGGAAGCTCCGAACAGATTATCCGCAGTGTACATCGCCATTAGTTCCTTGACCGGAGTTCCGTCCCAGCTGACTTCACTGTCGCCGTAAAGACCGCTCTGATAGTGGTCAGTTGAATCCATTTCCCAGGAAATATAATCAACGGCGCCGTCGTTCTTGTTCAGTTCGACGTATGCCACCGACCAGTAATTCACCTGCGGGGCCCTACAGGTACAGGCGATGTAGGCAACCTGGTATTTTACGGTCTCGAGCTGCTCGTATTCGAACAGCACGAAGGCTACCATTTCGGTTTCTTCCCGGTGACCGTTCACGTGGGTCCAGTAAAAGGCATTATCGACGGTAATGCCCGTCGTTTCCGCCGGCGCCGCTGCCTCCGGGGGAGGAGCCTGTTGACCGCAGCTGACGGCCAAGGCCACAATAAAAAGCACTATTGAAAAAAATGCAATTTTCTTCATGTGCCCTCCTAATTGCTGAGTAAAATTGTCAAATAGATAATATTTTATCTATTTACCTGCATAATAGGGCACAATAAAAAATTACACAAGTATTTTGTTGTGAAACTAGTAATTTTATTTCGACAGTTCGATAAATTCGGAAATCCGTTTTTCAATAAGGTCTAGGCTGCGATTCCAGAAATCGCCCTCGGCGATATTCAATCCGAGATTATCCTGAATGACATCCTCGGTCCGCTTGCAGCCCGTATCGATGAGAACCCGGCGGTACTTATCGGCGAAACCCCGGCCTTCCTCACGGGCCATGGCATACAGCGCGTTGCTGAACAGGTAGCCGAAGGTATAGGGAAAATTGTAAAACGACAGTCCCGAGATATAGAAATGAAGCTTGCTGGCCCACAGACGCGGATCGTAGCTGTCCAGGAGATCCCGATAGGCAGTTTTCTGAGCATCGAGCATCAGCTCATCCAATTGAGCGGTCTGCAGTTCCCCACCTGACCGGGCGCTGTATAGCCCGCTTTCGAAAATGAATCGGGCGTGTATGTTCATAAGCATGACCATGGACATCCGGATGCTGTTGTCGAGCATCGCCAGTTTAAGCGACCGGTCTTCTGCATGAGTAATGAGATAATCGTTTATGATCTCCTCGGCGAAGGTACTGGCAGTCTCCGCAGTGCTCATTACGTACAGCTGATGTGCAAAGGGCTGGTCCTGCAGCACATGTCCGTGATAAGCGTGTCCCAGCTCATGGGCAAGGGTTCTCATGGAACCATAGCTCTCCTTAAATGTCATGAACACCCTCGGCTCCCGGCGCCGGTGGAATCGGGTACAAAATGCTCCCGGGCGCTTTCCCGAGCGATCCTCCGACTCTATAAAGCCGCTGGCTGCAGCCTCGGCGGCGAACTCGCCCATCTGGGGGTCGAATAAGCCGAACTGTTCAATAATGCCCTCCAGGGCCTCATCAAATGATACCGATCCGCCCCCGGGCATTGGAGCGCTCTGGTCGAACCAGCTCAGCTTATCCCTTCCCAGCTGGGCGGCCTTGATATCGAACCACGGCTTGAGCATGTCCTTTCGGCGGTCTATGGCATCCCACATGGCCTCCAGGCTGCTTCGCTGAAGCCGGTTGTCTTCAAGGGGCTTGTCGAGAAAATGACCGTAGCCCTGTTGCTTGTAGAGACTTAAACGGGTTCCCGAAATATGATTTAGTGCATCGGCGCAGTCATCGGCAATGCTTTGCCATGCGGCATCGGCGGCAAAAAAGGTATTCTCCCTGTAGCTCCGCTCCGGGTGATCAAAACGCAGCTGGGAAACCGATTTCTTCACAACCCGGCCTTTTTCCATAATCGCAACCGTTAAATCAGAACTTTTTCGGGTATAAAAACGTCCCCAGGCACTGATTCCGTCGACTGCGAGCCGGGCAGCGAGGGCTTCCCTCGCCTCATCCATCATGTGCTCACTGCTTCGATAAAGCTCCCGCAATGCAAAATCTATGGATTGTAATGTGCTGTTATCCTTCAGGGCCTTTTCAAAAGCGGTAAAATCAGACTGCTTCAACTGGATTCTCAGACTAATAGTCACCTCGGACAATCCGGCGGACAGGGCGCTGAGCGTACCAAGCAGACCGGCGTAGGCCTTGTTCTGGGCATCCGCGCTGGCATGACAGTTTACATACACCTGCAACTGTCTGCCGAGCATTTGCACATCCGAGTATTGCTCCATGAATGATGCCCATCCGTCCGCGTGGGTTGCCGACCTGGTCTCATCCTCGTGGGTCGTGAACGGCGTAAGTTTTTTCACTTCGAGGTTAAGGCCGTCGATGCGGGATTCATACCTGCTCAAATCTGAGGTGAAGGCCGAATCTTCAACTGACTGATAGACTACTTCCAGGTTCCATGTACGCGGGTATTTCATCCGATGCTCCTTTAGCTAAGGCTGAATTGTACCATGGTATTGAAGGCTTTGCCTTTTCTCTCAACTCTTCATACCTTACAAATGCACCCTCTCATAACCACAAGGAGAAAACTAGTGGAAATACTCGAACGACTCGATAAACACTATTTCGAACAGGGAATGACCCTCCCCGAATATGCCGGAACGACACGGAACTACCGGGGTTTTATCAAGGAACTTATGCTCAGCGCTGATCCGTTGGAAAGCAGCGTCGAAAAGCTCAAATCGCTTATTGCACCGTTACCGGCCCCGGTGAGAGCCACCGTCAACACCGAAGACTGGTGCGGGGACTGGGCGTGTAATGCGCCGTTTTTGGGAGAATTATTCAGCCGCTCGGGCATAGAAATGCGGATATTCCGCGGCTCGGAGTTCCCCGCGTTGAAGAAGCGTTATGAACGCGACGGTGACGATCACATCCCCGCTGTGAGCCTGTGGGACGGCGAGGGAAACGAGCTCATACGATGGATCGAAGCCCCGGAAAAAGTGTCCGCCATGAAGGACGAGTGGAAGGCACAGCACAGTGAGTTTATGGAAACCTATCGAAGTAAAGACAGCGATCCTGAGGCAAAAAAAGCCTGGCCGAAGATGTACCGGGATTTTATGGAGCTGATGGCAGGGTGGTACCGCGATGGAATGTGGCATGAAATTTCTGCGGAACTTATCGCAGCCTTGGAAGATCGACGATGATGCAGGGCAAACGAGTGCTCATAACCGGAGCGAACAGCGGCATTGGATTTGCTACCGCAAAAATCCTGGCAGGCAAGGGGGCGGAGATTATCGCGGCATGCCGCAACCGGGAACGCGGACAACGGGCTCTGGAAGACATCGCACGTGAGGCTAGGGGACCCGCCCCAAGGCTTCTCGAACTGGATTTAAATTCCCTGTCCTCGGTCAGGGAGGCTGCAGGCAAAATGCTCGGGGAAAACAACGCCATTGATGTGCTGATCAACAATGCGGGTATAATCCTGCCTCAGCGGGAGCTCAGTGCGGACGGGTATGAGTCACAGTTTGCGACCAATCACCTCGGACACTTTCTCCTGACCAGATTGCTGGTTCCACTTTTGGAGAAGGCGGAGTCTGGAAGAATCATAAATCTTTCATCCGGCGCACATTGGGCGGGCAAAATACATTTTGACGATATAATGCTCGAGGAAAACTATCGTCCGTTTGTTGCGTACAGCCAAAGCAAACTGGCAAACATCCTGTTCACCCGTTCCCTTGCGTCTGAGCTAAAAGAACGCGGCATTACGGTCAATGCAGTTCATCCCGGATTCGTCCGCAGCAACTTTTCCGGAGATCGTAAAACCGGAAAGCAGCCGCTGCTTTTCCGCCTATTGAGCTTTGCCGCCGTATCCAACGAGAAAGGCGCTGAGACCAGTGTATATCTGGCCGAGAGCCCCGATGTCGCGGGCATAAGCGGTGAATACTTTGCCAAGTGCAAGGTGGCACCGAGCAGCCCACGCAGCAAAGATGTTAAAACCGTCGCCAGGCTTTGGAAACTCAGTGAAGAACTCTGTAATCTTTCCTGATAATCGTGCAACGTTGTGCATATCGCGGGTGGCAGATAGAAAACCACACAGCGGAAAATCAGGAATCATCCAAGAGGTATGGGCAAGGTGGATAGCGAACCCGACAGCGTAATCAGCCCCTATGAACATCATATGTCCGAGCTTGTGGTACAAACCCTCGATACGCTTTATCCGACCCAGGATATTCCCTTAAATCACCGCGACCCCTATACGCTGTTGATTGCGGTGCTGCTCTCAGCCCAATGCACCGATGCCAGGGTCAATACGGTAACCCCCGAGCTCTTTGCCCGGGCTTCAACTCCGCAGCAGATGTCCAGGCTTGGGGTAGAAGAAATCCAAAAGATAATCCGGCCCTGCGGGCTTGCGCCCACAAAGGCAAAGAACATACGTGCCCTTTCAAAAATCCTGGCGGAGGCAGAAATTCCCGAAATCGTGCCCAGGGATTTGACGGAACTCGAGAAGCTGCCAGGTGTCGGACACAAAACCGCATCGGTGGTGATAAGTCAGGCCTTCGGCATCCCGGCATTCCCGGTGGACACCCATATCCATAGACTGATGGCCCGGTGGGGTCTAAGCTCGGGAAAAAATGTCGTTCAAACCGAGCGCGATGCAAAACGCCTTTTCCCCCGCAGCCGTTGGAATGCCCTTCATCTGCAGATCATTTACTTCGGCCGGGAGTATTGCCCTGCCCGGGGACACGATGAAACTGCGTGCCCCATTTGCTGCCGGGTTGACGAGTACAAAGGGCGTTACCTCCGGTAAACCGTGCGCCGGATAGGATTTTCACCCGCCGTTCTATCGCTGCCGCGGCTGCTTTGACCAGGGCAGCTCTGGATCTATACCAGTTCGAGCACCGCCCCGGCGTACGTGAACCCTCCGCCGAACGCCGTGAGTCCAAGGGTCTTTGCTGAAGATGAAGGATCATCGAGTATGCGCTCCAGACAGAGGGGGATGGTCGATGATGACGTGTTACCGTACACGGCAATCATGGAGTACACTTTTTTCTTGTCGACCTTCATACGCTGACGAACGGCGTTTATTATCCGCTGGTTGGCCTGGTGAGGTACAATGAGATCCAGGTCATCGCTTTGGTACCCCGACTGCTCCGCCGCCAGCTCAAGCGACTTTATCATTGCCCGCACCGCCTTTTGGTATACCGCCGGCCCGTCCATGGTCACCACATCATCGGCATTTCCCTCCACTGCGGGAACGGTCAACGCCCGGTTTCGATCCGCCGCCGCAAGGGTGACCGGCCGGCGGATTATCATTTTGGGAACCACATCACCCCCTTCGACGCAAATCAGACTTGCGGTAGCGGCGTCGCCGAATACCGGCGCGGTATCCGGGTCTGAGGTGTCGATTCTGCGGGAAAGCAATTCAGCGCTGATAATAAGCAGGGGCCGGTTCGCACTATCAGCCTGCATAAAATCATGAGCCTGCTGAAGGGCATAGATGTAGCCCGAGCAGGCAGCGGAAATATCGACGGCAGGAATTTCAAGCTCTTCATCGCCGGCCAGAGCGTCCAAAACCCGGCAGGCCAACGAGGGGGTTATTTCATCCGGAGTGCCGGTTGAACAGATTATGCCGCCGAGCTGTGCCGGTGCAATATGCACGTCGCTCAAGAGCTTTTTTGCGGCCTCAACGGCCATCGAGGTAAGGTTCTGGGATTCATCGGCCCAAAAGCGGCTGCTGATTCCCGTGCGCTTGACGATGTCCTCGGGGCTCCAGGTGGGACACATTGTGGAGATTTCCTCATTGCTCACCACCCGCTTGCCGGTGACGCTGCGGACCCCGGCGATTCCCACCCGTTTAGCCGCAGCTGGGCCCGAGGAAGCCGTGCCGGTTTCTGTTGCGCTGTCGGCTTTTCCGCTGGAGGACAACCGGCGGAAACGGAACTGAATTTTCGGCGTCCCGGGCTCCTCCCGTGTGGGAGGTTTGGGAACCGCCGATGACTCGGTGAGAATCTTAATTAGCGGTTTACCGACAGCCACCTCATCGCCCTCCTCGGCGATAAAGGAGTCCACGGTGCCGGACATGGGGCTGGCGATTTCTGTAACGGCCTTGTCGGCTTCCACGCTGGCAACCAGCTGACCTTCTTCGATGACGTCGCCGGGCTTAACCAGATATTCAATTACCGTCACCATCTCATCGGACGGACTCGAGCCGATAGCCTCTATGAGGAAACTGCCCTCCTCCGCTGCAATCGCTTTGTCCCACTCAATGCTGCCTCCCAGCAGATCGACTGCGGTTTCGAGTATGCGCTGATATGAGGGCAGAACTTCGAGCTGATTGCCGAAGTTACACGGGACATAGGTATCATCGCGGACGACCCGACGGGCTTCGAATCCATCGGAAATAGCTTCAGATAATTCTGCCAGCACCTCGGACGCAAAACCCGCAGATTTATTATCCTCATGGGCGATGATGATTTTGCGGGTTTTTTTCACAGACGAGATAACGCAGTCCTTATCCCAGGGAGAAAGGCTTCTGAGGTCGATGACCTCCGGCTCGACGCCTAATTCTTCAAGGGCGGCGGCGGTTTTGTACATGAGGGCCATGGTGTTCCCGTAGCCCAGGAGGGTTAAGTCGGAACCGCCTCGAACGATCCGCGCCTTTCCAATGGGTACAAAGTGATCACCGATATCTTCACTGGTTGCCTGAGCCCGATCATTGAGACAATTTTTCGGATAATAAAACATGGTCGGTCTCCCCGATGCGAAACTCGCGTTCAACAGACCGGCGGCATCTCCCGCAGTAGAGGGCATCACCACATCGACGCCCGGCGTGTGCACTCCCAAGGCCTCAAGACTGGATGCGTGAAAGGGTCCGAGACCGGGCTTGTACCCTCCGGAGGTAATCATGAGAATGACCGGCGCCTGCCAGCCTCCATCGCTGCGCCAGTACATGCTGCCCATTTCGGAAAAAATCTGGTTGTACGCTATGGGGAGAAAGTCGGCGAACTGGATAAATCCTACCGGCCGGCCTCCGGCCAGCGAACGGCCCACGCTTACTCCCGCAATGGTTGATTCGCTCAAGGGGCTGTTCTGAACCCTGCCGGGATAGGCGGTGCTCAAACCCTTTGTTATGCCGAACACGTCCCCTTTGGGATCTTCAAGATCTTCGCCGAACAGGCTGACCCGTTCATCCTTGCCGAGCTGTAGCCGAAAAGCTTCCCGTATGGCTTCCAGCATGGTCACCCCGCCGGCGTTCCCGCGGTATTCTACTCTCGCCAGGTATTCCGGATTCAAAGGCGCCTTGGCATCGTGAACCGCTGCGGGCTCGGGGCTTCTGCGGCTCGACTCTGCGGCTGCGCGCACCTGTTCGGCAACGTCTTTCTCCAGGGTTTCAAGCTCGGTTTCCGTCCTGCCCGATTCGATGAGCCGTTTTCTTGTGTGGGCGATGGGATCGCGGGCTTCCCGGACGTTGAGAATATCCTCTGAACTCCGGTAGACGCTCTGATCATCCGCATTGGTGTGATTGGTTAGTCTGTCGACCTGGAAAATAACGATGGCGGGCTTGCGGTCATTCCGCATGGCTTCGACAATTTCGAATAGTTGGCTGTGGGCCGTTGCCAGGTCGCATCCGTCTATTCTATGTATGGGTATGCCGTAAAAGGAGTCCGCCTCTCCCTCAGGTCTTGAAAAAAATGTCTGGCCCCCGGTTTTGGTGGATATTGCGTAAACATTGTCTTCGATGAAATACAGAACCGGAAGATTCTCCCGTACAGAATGGGCTATGGATTCAAGGACTTCGCCTTCCTGGGTCATACCGTCGCCCAATGCGCAGAGCACCACCGGCGCACCGTCCCGGTCTTTTACTTCCGCAGCGATTCCCGCCGACGGAAGGGCATTATTCCCTACCGGACCGACAAGACTGAGCACGTTGTGTTCCGGTGAGCTGATATGAGCGCTCATCTGTCGTCCCCGGGAATGCGAAGCATCCTTGCAGAACAAGCTGTGAAAAAACATCTCGACGCTGACACCGCGGGCGATCATAAGCGCTTTGTCGCGGTAATGGCAGTGCAGCCAGTCCTGAGGTCCAAGAATATCCGCCAGGACGACAGATCCCTCATGACCCGCACCGGACACATGGAAAAATGCCTCGCCCCGCTTTGTAAAACCGTCCTCTAACCGGTCGAGTTCCCGGGCTTCAAGCATGTGGCGATATAACGATATGAGGCGATCCTCAGTCAGATTACCTGATTTTGTTTGACTCATCGGTGCTCCTCCAGTGCTATCCGGCTCGGCGCCGGTCCTGGCCAGTATATATGATTGATATAGATAACTTCTACCGATATAACCGAATCTAATTCAGGTAAATAAAAAAATAACTTGATTTGCGACGGAGAATATCGAAGTATTTGGGTATGACACTAACTTGTCCAAAATGCGGCCGGAGCATAGCCGGCGAAGATATTTCGGTAAAGGACGGTTTCGCCCAATGCGGCACCTGCAGATCGGTATTTAATCTTTCCGAACTGGCAGCTCAGCGCGGTAATCGGCAAAGCGAACCAATGCCGTTCGCCCGCAAGTCGGAAGTGGGTATGCCAAAAAACTTCGAGAAGAAAACGGATTTTGACGGGCTTACCATTGTGCGGAAATGGCGCGACCTGACGGCATTTATCCTTATTCCATTTTCCATATTTTGGAACGGTTTTTTGGCTGTCTGGATCAGCATTGCCATCTCCACCGGCGAATATATCATGATTGCCTTCGCATCCATACATATCGCCGCCGGAGTCTTTCTTGTATACAGCGGAATTGCGAAAATGATCAATCGAACCACGGTAAAGGTTAGCACTGGGGAACTCACGATTACACACGGTCCCGTCCCCTGGCCGTCACCGAAGCCCATTAGTCATCATCAGGTCCGTCAGGTGTACGGGAAGGAGCGGGTCAGCCGATCGAGCCGAGGCGGCACCAGTGTTCGCTACGAACTTCGTACCCTGACGACAGACGGGCGTGATATCAAGTTGCTCAGCGGCTTGAATGACCGAGCGCAAGTTTTATTCCTGGAGCAGGAGATTGAACGCTACTGGAATATCAGCGATGAACGGGTCGGCGGCGAAATGGTTTGAGCGAATACTGCGGGGACTCATCCACAGGCTCACGGCCAATTACGAAGCACGACGTGGGTCTGCGCGCCAACGTCAGAGACTTCCCCAAAGCTCGCGGCCGAATATTCACGCTTCCGTCCTTTCATCGGCTAACTCGAGCGCGGGTAGCTGATCAATGGGAATCCACAACAGCCGGCGTTCATCGTCCAAAAGTCCCGCAGCCTGGCTGCGCGTTGCAACCAAGCGCCCGATTATGGAACCTGCCGGGAAGACAATTTCCTCGCCCCAACCTTGTTCGAGAACGGGTTTTGCCTCCGCGGGAATGCGCTCACCATCGTAGCCAATGATGCTGGGACTTGAAAGGGTGGGATTACTTCCCGGCAGCCGCCGAAAAAGCGTGGTTACCTGAGAGCTTCGCAACTGTGACCCGAACTCAAATCCGGCGACTTCATTTGCCGCCGGTGGTACATCTGATACCGGCACCGGGATAAAGAAATACCAGGGGTCGAGGGGACGGCGCCAACTGCGGTCGTAGATTCCAATGTGGAGGTGGGGCGGGCCGCCTAAGGCATTACCGCTGTCCTCTACGGTGCCAAGCACCACCCGGTCATCGATGCGCTGGCCTTCGCGCAGCTCGCCATAGCTTTCCATATGGGCGTAATAGATCATAAGACCCCGCCATTCATCGCTGAGGCTGACGGTCCTTCCGCCCCGTTCCCTCTCCCCAACCCGTCGGACGAGGGATGGAGAGACTGACAGAATGTCGGTTCCCCGGGGAGCAATGATGTCTATTCCATGGTGCACCCGACGGCCCCCGTCGCGGTCCGCACCAAAAACGCTGATCACATCTTCGGGGCCGCTGTCCCTGACGGGCCAGCTCAGGCTGGCGTCTGCGGATACCCGGATGACGAAGCGCCCTCCCTCCAAAAGCCGCGGCTGAATTCTCAAAAGATAAAAACGTTGTTGACGGGGTTCAAAGCTCATCACCCCGCTGCCCTGCAGCGCCCTGGCGCTCCCGACGGATTGTGGGGATACATCTGGAATACCGGCCCCCGAGGACTGACCATCGCCGCCGGCAGTTCCCATGTCTTCAAGCCGCGACATGGTTTTTGCCGAGGCCACGGTGGTAAAGCGCAGCTGCCGCCATTCTCCATCCTGGGAATCCCGGGGATCCCAATCACCTTCAATGGCGAGGACGTCGGCAAAGTAACCCGCGGTGGACTGGCTTTCGATTTCAATGGAGATTTCCTGCCCCCTGATGCCCTCAATAAGATACCAGGCTGCATCGGGCTGCTCGGCGGAAAAAACCCGAATCTCTTCAAACGGGGTCAGTGACAGGGAACGGGGATTCTCCCGGGGGTTTCCCGCAGACTCCCAAAGCCTCCCCATGCTGGATTCCAGCAGCCCCAATTGTTCGAGAGCGTAGAGATACTCATCATGAGAGTTGTTGGGGAAAAACTCTTCGGGCACCCGTTCGGGGGAGCCGCAGGAAGTTACGCCAATTGCCAAAAGGGCAAGAGCCGCAACCCTGAGGGCACCGGTTCCAGGACCTTTCCCATCTTTATCGTTATATCTAAAAAAGGTATGCGTGGTTGATTTTTTCATTGAGATAAAAATATCAATCTGTAATTCCGGCGGCAAGTTTTCTGTCATCGACCCAGCCTAAAGCGAGGACAGTCTTAGTCCGGATCAGTCCGGATCCGCCGATCCCCGAAGCCGCTTAATATGGCCCCTGCGCTTCTTTTGTGTTAGCCGGCGTTCCACCGCTGACCGTCCGGGTTTGGTGGATATCCGACGGGCGGGCCGATATAGTGCACGGGCGACGAATTCCCGAAGTCGATTCTCCGCCTCACGACGATTGGCTCTTTGGCTGCGGTGACCGTGGGATTTTATAACTAGAACTCCCCGGTTGTTTATGCGCTGATCGCCGCATTCAAGCAGACGACTGCGGATCTCCGGCGGCAAACTGGAAGATGGGATGTCGAAGCGAAGACATATGGCGGTCGAAACCTTGTTAACGTTTTGACCGCCCTTGCCCGGCGAACGGATAGCCGTATACTCCAGCTCATCCTCACCAATTTCCAGGTCACGGTAAATATGTATCACCATGTTCATACCAGACTACGCGGATTAGTCCTCCTCGGACAACAATAGAAAGCCCTGCACAGCCTGTCCGGTTGTCCTCACTTCTCCAAAGTACGAACCGTCTTGGCCGTAAATCACGATGACATTTCCCTGCAGAGTATCGAGATACAGCTCTTCATCTTCACCCAGACGGTAAACCGGTACGGGATTTCCCGTGGCATTTATAAAAAACAGTTCAGCGCTTTGTCCGGAATCATTATAAAAATACAGCCTAACCTCCCGGTTGTTTTCCTGAGAAAAGAAATTCCGGGGGTACTGAGCGAAAATCTGGGTGGAATAACCTTCAAATCTGGTTCGGGGACCGCGGAGTTGTCGGGGCTCGTCGGCATCATCGAACAGTTCTGTCAGGCGAATATCCGGGCGGGAAATAAAATCATCAGTGTCGAGGTCGTCGTTGTCATCCTCGTCGTCGGCTCTGTCGTCGTCATCACCGTCGTCACCGTCCCGGTTGTCATCCTCGGCCTCATCGTCGTCATCATCGCCGTCGTCGTCGTCATCGTCCCGGTTATCATCATCGGCGTCACCTCCGACCGGTGCCGCCCGACCGGGATTGGTTCCCGATGAATCGTCGGTACCGGCCCTCCCGCCCCGGGCATCAGAATCCGGATCAACTGCAGAGCTTCCCGGCCCGTTTCCCGGCTGAGCAGGACTCAGGGGCCGAGGCCTGGTTTCTCCGGGCGCCTGCACCCCATCATCGCCGGCGGCCCTGCCCATAGGGGGACGAAGAACCACAACAGCAGGTTTATCCGCCCGATCCTCGCCTGCCTCGTCCTGAGTGCCTTCGGTACCCGCTATGGGCCGTTCTTCAGAAGAAGATTCCCCGCCTTTGGTGGGCTGATCCTCATTCGCGGCATCACCGGAATCCTGGGTCGAATCGCCGGGGTTCTGTATTTCAGCTTCGGCTGGCACGACGGCCCCGGCAAGGATCAGGATTTCCCTCACTTGAGCACTTCGCGGGTTTGAGCCCGCCAGCTGATACGGCGTGCGTCCTTGACGGTTTGGCAGGTTGGGGTCGGCTCCCGCGATTAACAGGGCGCGCACTGATTCAGGATCTCCGCTGATAACCGCAAAATGGATTACCGAGTTACCCTGGCGGTCCGCCGCAAATACATTCGCCCCATTTTGGAGCAGGATTCGAACTATTTCATTGGACTGCCGTTCTACGGCATACATCAAGGCTGTCTTCCCAACATCATCACCGATATCTATACGGGGCTGATAATCGAGCACCACATTGACCATGTTCACCCGTTGGCCGATTACTGCCCGGATCAGCGGACTGGCCCCCTCGTCATCCTGGTAATCGACATCAAATCCGCTGCCGAAGATGATGTCGGCGACTTCCTCATTTCCCCTGAACAGGCTTCGCGCGAGAATCGGAGCGAGCATCTCTTCCGATGTGCTCAGCGCAGCGCCCTGATCCCGCATGATCCGAGCCTGCGCCGTTAGCCCTGCGGCCTGATCTGCCGATTGACCCAGGGCAAGGGTAAACGGAGTCATTCCCATGTCGTCAAAACGATTTACTTGTGCACCGCCTTCCAGCAGCAGGGAAAACACGGCGGTAGAGGGTTGGATTGCGGCGATAAAAATCGGAGTCTGGCGATTGCCATCGGGAATATTTGGATTGGCCCCTGATTGAAGAAGAACCTCAGTTATGCCAGGATCATCCCGGCGAACAGCTATGTGCAGCAAACTCCCCTCATTGCCGAGCTGAGGTTCCAGCGCTGCCCCATATTCAATAAGGATTTCCACCCGTTGGCTGTCGAGCCTTTCCACCGCCTCGACAATCGGCAGCCTGCCGCCACGACCGGGTTCATTTGGATCGGCACCGTTGACCAAAAGAGTCTCCAGTGTTCGTCGCCCATCCTGAGGCGAAACATCGGGATTCAAACTAAGAAAGAGGGCGCGGTTTCCCTGATTGTCCTCAATACCAATAATTTCAGGACCATCATTATCAATATACAGTTCCACCAGTTCATAGGCCCCTGCACGGGCGGCGATGTGGAGGGCGCTGTAGCCATTGGTGGTTTCCCGGGCCGACGGGTCGCTCCCGACCAGCATCAACCTCGCGGCGATGCTGCTCTGGCTGTTGGAAGTCAAGAGATGAAGCAGCGTGCGTCCCCGGCCATCCCGGTGACGGGGGTTTACCCCTGAAGAGAGGAGAAACTGCAGCACTTCGAAACGACCGCTTCCCACCGCATAAAAAAGTGAGTTTCGAGAAGCGTTATCGAGGAGATTCACATCGGCCCCTCTGGCGGCCAGGGCTTCTACCATGTCGAGACGGCCCTTCCCCGCCGCCAAAAGAAGAGGGCTGGCCCCTTGACGGTCCCGCGGATCGGGCTGGGCTCCGCTGTCGAGAAGAAAGAGGAGGCTTTGAAGCTGATCAAACTCAACCGCAATATGAAGCAGAGCCTGACCGTTGTTTTGGACTGCATTTGGATCACCGCCGTCCCGGATGTACTCCTGGAGATCCTCGAGGTTTCCCTGTCTCACAGCCCTGACCTCTGCGCTGGCACAGGATGTAATAAACAAGGCGATGAGCGCTACTATTGAAATCGAAAATAATCCCTTCTTCATACCTGAACTCCTATCCTTATCAGTTTAATGGATTTTCCGGAGACCGACATCAATGGATACATCTCATCCCGAAGGGCGTTACACTGTGCCGGGGTTTTTTCTATCCCCTGGCGTCCAATCTGTAACCGGCGAGTGCACGAGTCAATCAATACAAGCGGCGGGGGACATCATTTGTGATTTTTGTTAGCGGGATTTATTTCCTTGAAACGCTGCGGGGCTTTAGATGACTTCTGAGATCACTGACAAGATCTTCAGGCTTTTGACCGTATAACTCCGGCAGGAATGCATCCGGGATGCGTTCCCCAGGATTGGACTCCCGGGTGTGCGAAGCAGAAGCTGTGCTATCGGAATAGAACCAGCCGATGCGCTGTGTCCTTCCGTCCCGCATGGTTACGGAGGTAAAGCGCGATACCTTACTCCATGGGACTTCGTAGGTCTTGAAATACACCCGGTAACGAAAAGCGTTCTCGTCAATCTCAAGAAAAGCGCTGCCGGGTATGAGCTGGATAACAAACATAACCCCTCCAAGCGAGCCGGATATAATTCCAAGCCAGCCCAGAACGGGCTGCTCTGCCCGTATGGTGATTCCCGCCGAAATGAAGCCAATCATTGCGAGAAACAGCAGCGCGCTGCGGGTTTTTGACGGATGGTATTGTGCTTTCACCTTCTGAATCCTCTCTATCGATTGATGGGAGTGACAGCCTGGCTAATCCATTTCCTGCACTGTTGTTATTCTACCATGCTTTCCTGAATTTGCCTGGAAATTACCGCCTTTACGCCCATGAGGTTTCTCTCAAACTCCGTGTCAAAATGATTTGTCAATTCGACGGTGATGTTACGGTGTCCGATTGAGTAAAACCAGTCATCAGAGCTGCCGGTGATATCGAATCTCCGGGGTTCTTCGGGATCACGAATCCGGGGCGCAGCGAGCCGGTAGCCGCTGGCCTCGGCATAAACGCCGGCCAGTTCTCCAGCAGGCTCCCATCCATACTCGGCGCCGCTGTACCACAAAAAAGCTCCGGCACTCTGGAAAAAGATGCTTCCTTCGGGTTCAATGCGGGTAAAATAATCCCTCACCGCCCTGGTTTCCGGTTCACTGAACGGCCCGGTGCCGGTATTTACTTCCCTGGTACCCCAGTAGCTGACGGTTTTCCAATCGGCATCCCAGTTACGGTTCAGATCAACACCGTTGGCGTTGAATCGGCCGGGTACCCTCTCTACATCCATAAAAGGAAAACTCGACGGATCGGCGTCTCCAGCTATGAGGTAGAGCCCATCGGGATTCATCAGGTCGATTACATGGAGGGTTACAGAAGATCCAAGTTCTAATGGACGCATCCGGAAATAGTCCGCAACTTCCCGGGCGAGCACCACCGAGTTCGCTTCATAGCCCCCGTGGATTCCCCCCACTATGAGTAAGTCGATGGGACCGTTGCCGATACGCTCCACCGAAATTTCCCTCCCCTGGACTGAGTAGCCGATAATTTCACGTTGAGTTATGCCACCCCATGACTCGGCATAGGCCGATGCGGTTAAAACCACTAGCAGAACCAGCATCGCCAGGGCTACACGCGATAATGTGTTTTTCGCAAAAGAAATCATGGAGTAAAAGCTAATACCTTACCTGCGCAGAGCAAAGACCGATTTTTCTGTCTGTAAAAACCCTGTATTACCGAACAAGTCTGGGAACAACGATGGCGGAAAACTCAGCCTTAATAAAGCGCTCGGTGAAATCAAAAGGACGCGCCATAAACTCGCCGGCATATCGGTGCTCATTCCAGGAGAGCTGCCACTGGAGTTTGTATACATCCGACAAATGCAGTATTCCATCAGCATAGGCCTGCTGGGAATACTGGGCGGATTGCCCGAAATTCAGGCTCCAGCCCGTGGCATAGTGAATGCCGAAGCCAAAAAGAACCGTGCGATCACGGAAATGACTGTAGCTCAGTCCTGGACGGGTATAGAGGGACAAATGACCGTTGTACGTATTAAAAACTAGCCGACTTTTAAACATAGCCACCCAGTCGCGTCCCGGCAAAAAATCCAGAAGGAATCGGGGGCTTAAATCAGCGATTAGCAAATGCTCGGCGCGGGCGGAGCTGTCTGCCCATACCCAGTGGTCGTCAGCGTTGAGGATCCAGTCTTCGTCATGCCGGCCACCGATCTGCAGTCGATAAAAGCCGCCGATCTTGAGATTGGGATGAAGACGATAATAGGCCCCGGCTGTTAATGCGCCATAGCCCAAAAATGCGCTATTTCCGGGAAATTCGCCCCGCAGCTCAAGGTAGGGATCAAGCTGCCCCCCATCGGCAAGCAAAAGGGTACGAACGCCAAAGCGAAACTCAATGCCGTCAGCCGGGGATTCACCGGTTCCCCCTTCGCTGGCAAACAGCGGCATGACTGAGCATGCTACCAGGATTACAACACATAAGGTAAATTTGCGCTTCATATCAATCATAATCAAAGTCCAAAGGATCATCATACAGGCTGTTCAAATCAGTATTGTCCCTGATATCGCCGAGCTCGGGGTCCATATTCCAGTTGAGATTTTCAGTCCAGGCAAAGAACTGGGGCGGTGTTATATCCCGGCCGGAGAGAATGTTTATCCCCTCACCTTCGCCTACCTCCACCGATTCACCGGTATCAAGCCGGACTTCTACAAGACCTTCATTTACGCACAACCAGACATCCGGCTGGTCCTCGATGGTTTTCCCGAATGCCGTGAAAAACTCAGTTCCCCTCACTCCTGCCAGGGCGCTGCCGGCACGCACATTGAAGCTGCCCCCTCGCAGACGGTCCAGCCGGGAGAACAAGGATCCGCTGCGTAACTCTACGGTCATATTCAGATCCAAATCTTCAAGGCGTAATTCGGTGTTCGGCTGCAATTTCAAAACACCGCGATCCCCCAACGCAATAACCGCAACCCCGTTGCTTCCGGTTATTATCCTGTCTTCCGCCGCCAGAAGATCGCCGATAAAGGCTTCGATGTTTTGCCCATTCCGGAGAACCGATACTTCCCCGTCAATAAACTCGAATAAGGCCTGCTGACCTGCCGGCTGAGCCGTCAGTGCTGCTGTAAGAAGTGTTACGGCCAAAAGTAGCCACCCTGCTCTTTTCATTACTGCTGTCTCCTAATCTCGAATCGCGTTCAACAAAGCTGAATATAACACTCATATATTTTCTTGCAAGTGCACATAGATTTTTTTTTTGATTTCTTGCTTGTATGGCGGAACACTTTATCTAATGGCGGTGGATGAAGTCATGGAATAGATATCGTACCCTGTAGATACAAAACAGCCTCCCCGCGGATGATCACCCGGCGGGCTTCAGGCCGGTAGTCGCACAACAGCTCTCCGCCCCGTGCGGACGCCTGATACCCATGTATTCGGTTTTTGCCGCGCTGCTCTGCCCAGTACGGCACCAGTGCGGAGTGAATTGAGCCGGTAACCGGATCTTCCGGGATCCCGGCGCCGGGAGCAAAATAGCGGGAAACGCAGTCGTATTGCCGGTCCGGGCCGCTGACTGCAAAACCGTAATTCGGCCATTGTTCTAAAAAAGACAAGTTCGGCATGAGCTTTCTCACTTCATCGGAACTGCGGTATATCAGGTGATAGTTAGGATCTTCACGAGTGCGAAAGACTTTGTCAGGTGAAATATCGAATGCGTCGAGCATTCTGCCCGGAACTTCAATTTCTTCTAGCGCATAGGCCGGGAAATCCATTGCGAGCCATTTTCCATCCCGGCGGACGCTCAGAGGCCCCGCTTGGGACGTAAAGCGGATTTCATCCTTATCCACCCCCAATATCGAGAATAGCACAAAGGATGCAGCCAGGGTGGCATGACCACAGAGGGGCGCTTCCATTCGGGGAGTAAACCAGCGAATGGAGTATTCTTCACCCCGTAGGACAACGAACGCTGTCTCGGCCAGGTTATTCTCGGCGGCTATCGCCTGGAGCGTGGTGTCCGGCAGCCATTGCTCCAATGGACACACGGCAGCGGGATTTCCCTCGAAAACTCTCTTTGCAAAGGCGTCGACCTGGTACATTATTATGTTCGACATTGCTCATGGCTCCTTTCCCGGCCAGAATCCCATCCGGGAGGAATGTGCGCGATATTATCCCGGTCCTCTACCCAAGCGCGAACTAAAAATCAAATGGTCAGTTCCATGCCTTCCCGGACCGGAAAAATTTGCGTTTTGGTGGATTTTCTCTGGCCGTAGGCCTCTGCGGCCTGGGCGAGCTTGTCAATCTGGTCATCGGTTCTATCGGGATCGTGATGGAAGAGGCCGAGTTTCTTTACTCCTGCGGTATGGGCAATATCAACCGCGCTGAGAACGGAGCTGTGCCCCAGCCCTTTCTCTGCCGGAACTCCTCCGGCGTGTACTGGGCATCGTGAAAAAGCAGATCGGCATTTTTAAAGTGTTGTATATACTCGTAGTAGCTTTCTCCCTGTGGATACTCCGCGCCTTCAAGTTCATTGTCTGGCATGTAAATAAAAGTTTTGCCCCCATCGCGGATCTTGACCCCAAAACCTCCGTTCGGATGGTTCAGGGGAATCGGATGCAATTCGGCCTTCCCTACGGGCTTCATGAGAGGAACACCTCTGGTAAAATCGAGCTCTGCTTTTACCCGTCTTTGTGTGCTGGGAAAGAACGGGGCTTTAAGAGAACTCAGAAGGTAGTCCTGCACCGTTTCTTTTGCAATTGGTCCTCCGCGAAAATGAATGCGGAAACCCTCGGAAAAGATGGGGAGGAAAAACGGCAGTCCTGAAATATGATCCCAGTGGCTGTGGGTAAGGAAAATATAAAAATCCCTGGGACTGCGGTCAGCCGATATTCGCTTTCCCAACAGGCGGATTCCCGTGCCCCCGTCGAGGATGACCTGATTGCCGTCGCTGAGTTCCACCTGAACGCACGAGGTATTGCCCCCGAATCGCACGCTGCCCTGTCCAGGCACGGGCACCGACCCCCGGCACCCCCACACCGTTATTTTCATTTTTCCTCCCGATTACACTACACTTCTATTCCCAAGGCCTGGAGAATACGAAGTCCATTTCTTTTTGAAACGATTCCCTTTTTTGGAAGATAATCAAAACTGATGACATCTCCTTCGACCCTGCCGTCAAAATAGATTTGAAGGTATTTCCCATCCAGCTGTTCGGCGATTTGCAGGTCGTGGGTTGCCGACAGCACAATCGAGTCCTCGAACTCGGAAAGATGGCTCAGCACTTTGACCGAGGCATAAATACGCTCCTCGCAATTGGTGCCGGTGAGAATCTCATCTATTAGAACCAGGGATGGCCTTGATTTAACCTTCTGGATTAAGGATGCCAGACGTTCGGCTTCGGCAAAATACCGGCTTTTGCTCTCCAATAGCCGGTCAGGAACCCGGAAGGAGCTCACGATAGCCAGATCGCGGGTTGAATAGCGTTTGGCGAAACAGAAACCGAAGCTTGTTGCCAAAAGCTGATTCACTCCGACGGCCCGCATCAGTGTTGATTTGCCCGCCATGTTCAAGCCGGTGATTACCGCCCCTTTGGGCAAATCAAGGGTCTGGACAACGGGATTTTGAACAAGGGGATGATAGAGTCCGGTAAAACCGATGGCTTTGTCCGTGCTATATTTTGAGTAGCAGCTTGGGTTGTCGGAGATAACCCGGGCAGCGCAGCTGATCACATCGTAGTAGCCTATGAATGATACAATCTCACGTACTGACGCAATGTTCCGCTGAACTATCCTGTTCGTAAAGAAGAAGGCTATAACTTGAAGCCCAAGGAATATGCGCAGATAATCAATTAGTAGCGCTGCGATATCCTCCGAGCCGGCGCCACCGAACCCGTCCTTGAAGAATATGCCGAATCCCTTAATCTTCCGCAAATCCCGGTAACTCGGAAAAGCCGGAGTGAGGACCCCCGCTCGCCGCTTTTTTAGCTTATCCAGAAAACGAATACCGGCAATGCAGTAATTGATTGAACCCGACAATCGGGCGCTGGTGCGGTCCACCAGCACAAAGGTCGCCAGGTTAATCCCGAGAAAAATAATTAGCCAATACAATAAAAATTCCGTAAGCACCATCAGCAAGACAATAAATGTCGCATAGCTGACGAGAATGAGCAGGGGACTGATTTTTATTAGTCTGGATCGGATGCCGAATCCATTCCAGAGATCACTGACAATGAAGCCCAGATTCTGCTTGCCAAGCCGTTTAAGCAGAACATCAATCTCCTTGCCTTCCCGGGAACCATCACCGAATTTCCGTAAATCCTGCTGTATGAGACTGATCTCATTTTTACCCTTGGTACACCTGAGCCAGTGATCGAGGACTTCGTCCCCAGATGAGCTTTGAGGATGAAAAAACCTCTCCTTTACCTCTAATACATGGAGGTCCTCGTATGTGGCGTCGTCGATACGTGAATGGCGCAAAGACGGACGGGTCTGCATCATTTCTTTGTGAAAGCTTGTGCTTTTATGCAACGGCTTACGGGCAAATAACTCCCAAAAGGCGTTGCGGATTGATTGTAGATAACTCATTGTACTCGAGTGCCTTGTAATTTATTGCCTGGAGATCATGGAACGATAATAAGATAAAAGGTCCCTGCACACGTCGTCATCAACGTTTATGCAGCGCTCTTCAAGAAAAGCGGAGAACGTGCGGATCTCCTCTTCTCCCCCCTTTGCCGGCACATAGGTTTGCATCGACCTGTCGGGAAACAAGCGCTGAGTGGCGGGGCCCTCAAATAGCTTGATGCAGTTCCTATTGCGCTGATCCTTGCCTATGGTCTCATACAGGGAAGAAACAATTAAGCGGTGACCTTCTATCAGCTGAAGAAACGTACCGTTCGCAAAAATGAGCAAACCGGTGACCAGGTTATCGTGATTCTTTTCAGCGAATTCCCGGCTGAGCTGTTGAAAACGAAGCAGATCCATTTCGGCCGCGGCTTCACTTTGATACATGAGCTGGTAAAGATCCTCATTTTTGCGGATGAGCGGAAGGCCGATTCCCACGGAAGTCCCGCGGTGCTCGGTACTCCGGATGGAGAAGGTCCCGTTCTGCTTTTTTATAAAATCCTTTACGAGGCCAAGCCCCAGACCACTACCCATTTCCCGGTTGGTGCCCCGGGTTGACCGTAGGACCCCGTCGCCCAGAATTTGATCGATCACCTTCTGTGGCATGCCCACCCCCGTGTCGTTGACGGTGATTACACAGCCATCGTCGTTAATTTCATCTCGTACGGAAATGCTTCCGCCGTTTTCTGTGAACTTTACCGCGTTGGACAGAAGGTTGCGCGCCGCGGTGGCAAACATGTTTCGGTCTCCTACCAGTCGCAGAGCAGGGTCTATTTCATTGTGAAATTTGATGGCCTTATTCCGGGCCGCATCGATGAGCAGTTCCCAGGAGTTTGCGAATATTTTTGCCGGATCCACGGCCTGAAAGCGTGGTTCGAGGCGCTGATCCTGGCTTCTTACCCACTGAAGAAGTTGGGTAATTATTTTTTGGGTATTGTCCGCCGAGGAACGCACGTGGCTGAGATTCTCCTTGAGCTCGGAAACGCTCAGGCTGTCGGCTTCACTGTCCAGCAGCTCAGCGAACTGGGACAGGGTTGCCAAGGGGGCCCGGACGTCATGAGCGATAACGCTTAGCAGCCGGTCGCGTACGGCGGTGGACCGCTCGAGGGATGTTACCTGTTCCCTCAGCGCTGCCTCTGTTGACACCTGCTGCGTCAGGTCTATGGTCACCCCGGCAAGATATTTTCCGCCAGTGTCTGAGAGAGGAAACTTAAACGAAAGAAAATGCTTTTGGTCCGGTCCGGTTCCCACAGACTCGATAACCTTCACAGTGTTCTGTGATGCGAGTACTTCGCGGTCATTGGCAACTATGGTTTCGGCCACATTAGAGGGGAAAATATCCCCAGCAGCCTTGCCGCGCCAATCAGAGCGGTCTATTGAGAAATACCGCTCAAATGCGGGGTTCATGTATATCAGGCGATGATCCGAATCCTTAATCCAGGCGAGCCCGGGCATTTCTTCAAGAATGGCGCGAAATCTACGTGCTTCTTCCCGGGCCTCGGCAAGTTCTCGCCGCAGCTCGCCTATATCGGCTGACTGGCCCGATTCACCGTTCTGTTTTTTTTTCATGCCGCGACCTCTTTATGTATAGTGCAAGTATAGTTCGGATGGGCGTGGTGAGCAAACATGCGCAATCTCGGAAAAAACATGTCATGAACTCCACATCCAGAGCCTTCAGGAGCGCGGCCGCCGTTGCCCTCAACCTCGAAGAGCAATTACGGCAGATCGCCTACGTCTGACGCTGATCTACCATAAATGTACTGTACACAGAACTGCGCAGATTCAGACCTGTGTATAAATCTATTATCTATATATACTTACCGATTTAAACTATTTGACGGATGCAATTTTCGGTAATAAAATCAAAGCAGCATCAAGGCGCCAACGCCTGATAATTCCCTTCGAAGGCCGCAAATATTTGGGGAAATACTGCGGCTTTAGGAACCGTACAGCATAAGGAACCCTTTGATCGGATAGCTCCCGGCCGCGGCGTCGAGGGGGTTTTATGTCTATACGGTCAAAGCTGACCAGGACAGCTATGCTGCTGCTTTCTGCAGCAGTCCTATTCGCATTGGGATGTTCGCTTCCTGGCGATACATCATCGGACTATTCGAGCGTTGCAGTCAGCAGGGCTCCAATCCCGAGTTCCTCGGTCGATTTCCGCGAAGAATCAATCTACTTCCTGATTCCCAGCCGCTTCTACGACGGGGATTCAAGCAACAATGTTCCCACCGAGTGGAGCTCCTATAATCCTGACAACCCGAACTCGGAAATCACAGATCCCAACGACGTGACATGGCGGGGGGACTTCAGAGGGCTTATTGAGTACGGGCTTGATTACATCCAGGACCTGGGTTTCACCGCAGTTTGGCTCACGCCCATCGTCCACAACCGCAGTCCACTGGACTATCACGGATACCACGCATGGGATTTTAACGCCGTTGATCCGCGATTAGAGACTCCCGGCTATACATACCAGGATTTTATTAACGCGGCTCACGATAGGGGCATAAAAGTCATTCAGGACGTGGTCTGGAATCACTCGGGTCGATACGGCATCAAGGATGTGGCGGAACTCAAATACAATACCGATCCCGACGCGCCGTGGTACGCCCCGCCAAATCCCGACTGGGAATACGACGGCATCACCCCGAACCCTTGGGATGGAAAAATCTGGAGCCGGGCGAACATCGCGCCTATGCCGCCGCCGTATAATCAGGACCTGAGCCTGTACAACTGGCCGAGCACAGAAAGTTTTATTAACACCTCTGATCCTGCCTGGTACCATCATTCGGGCAACGGCTTTGCACAGGGCTGGGATGATACAGAAAATCTGTACAACAGGGCGCTGGCGGATGACACTCCTGATCTGAACACCGAATCTCCGGTGGTGCGTCAGTATCTTGTCGACGCCTATACGCGCTATATCGACATGGGTGTCGATGCGTTCCGGGTTGATACGGTCAAACATATGGACCGGGACTCGGTGCTCTTTTTCATCGACGCGTTTAAAAATCACGATCCCGACCTGTTTATCTTTGGCGAGGTCGCGCAAAAACGGCATGAACTCCATCAAGTGGAGGAAATCAATCCTCACTGGTATACTTGGGACGGACCGGTTGGAAACTCGAATAACTCGGGAATGGCCGTTATTGATTTCTACGCCCAGGCGACCTTTCATGGAGTATTTGAATACAACCAATCCTTCGGTGAAGCCAGGGCGGCAGCCCGCTACGACCACCTGTATTCCGATGCGTCCACGAACGTCATGTGGCTCGACAACCATGACTTCGGTCCCAATAACGACTGGAACCGTCGCTTTTCCGGCAGTGCCGAGACCATGGCCAGCTACGTCAACTTCACCTGGACATGGAGAGGAATCCCAACACTTTACTACGGCAGCGAAATCCAGTTTATGAGTGGTGCCTATACGGATATCCACGAGGCTTCGGATATTAACCGGTCCATCGACCTCACCGGCCGGGCCTACTACGGCGACAATATCTTTACCGCATCAAGCCATCCCTTGTACCAGCACATCAAAAAGATGAATGAAATCCGTTCCGCCCTGCCCGCTCTTCAAAAAGGCAATTGGTACTGGGCGGGTAATCCTTCCAGCGGCGACGGTGTCGGATATGTCAGGGAATACAATGGCCAGGTAATTGCCGTCGGTCTGGCGAAGAACTCCACAGTCAGTTTTGCCTTTGAGGGCTTGCCCTCCGGAACCTACCGGGATGCGGTAACCGGAGCCGAGATCAGCTCCTCGGGAAGTCTCAGTTTTGATGTCAGTTCCGCCTCTGCGGGAATTTACGTTCTCGACGGTCCGGGCCTCATCGGCGGACTAGGAGCCGGTTTTTTCCAGACAAGTTCCAACGGTCAGGGCGGCGGATCGGGCAGCGGTTCCGGCGGATCGGATCACTGGGATGGGGCATTTTTTCGAGGGACTCCAAATGGATGGGGCACCAGCGAAATGACATGGAACGACTCCGAAAGGATGTGGGAAACCACCCAGTATTTCCAGGGAGATAATGCGCGATTCAAGGTCGACAGATACGGCAACTGGACGGAAAACTATCCGGCACAGGACTATCTTATCACCGAAGGACCGGGCAACTATTTCATTCAGTTTGATGACGCAGGGAAAACCTTTGTGGTCACAAAATTATTGCCAAGCTCTTACAGCATTTCGGGCCGGGTAACGGACCAATCGGGCGACGGAATCCAGGGAATTATTGTCAGTACCGGGACCCATTCAGCGGTAACGAATTCCCAGGGCAGCTGGCAAATTGCGAATCTTTCGCCGGGGAACTACAGCGTGAGCCCCTCGGGTGATGGCCTGGTATTCTCGCCCGGAAGTCGGGAAGTTACGCTCCAGACAGGAAACGCCACGGGCATCGATTTCACCGGAGCCATGCCGGGCAGTGACCTGATTGTGTACTATGCAGAATTTGAGTCCGCAGCCCTGTACTACATCCACGCGTGGGACGGTTTGTCGGGGGATATTCCGATGTCCTACGAAGGCTATATTAACGGAAGACATTGGTGGCGGGCGTCAATCAGCAATCCCCCGCCAACATTCACGTTCTGCTTCACCAACAGCAACGGCAACTGGGACGGTGGCAATAGAGCATATAACGGGCAGTCAGACGATATCTATGTGCTCTCCTGGAATAACCAGGTATACCCGTATCGCCCCTGATTCTGTCTGACATAAAAACGCCCTCGGATTTCTCCGGGGGCGTTTTCGGCATTGCTCAGGAAAATAGTGCACTGCTACAGACCTTGGACTCCCATATTGCGGATTTGGGCGGCATGATAACTGTCATGGGTGGCGATCCAGGCCAGCGCCTGACCAACCGAGCAGTCCCATTCATCGATTCTCCGTTCAATGTCTTCATCACTGAGGTTCTCAAGCAGCTTCATATACTCGGCGTGAATGTCATCGCTGATCCCGATAGTTCTCTGCCAATTCTCATCCGTAACCTCAGGTATGGCGGGAAAGGATTTCTTTTCATACGGCCACGGATGCTCCCCGGGCTGGAAATATTCGAGGACCTTCCATTTGAAGAAGGCGTCGTGAAGTACAACGGCCCATGCGGAAAAACCGTCTATGGTGCCGGTATCAGAAGCCTGCTCCAGGCTGAGTTTTTTTACTGTCTGGATAAATGCCGGACCATTAAATGAGCCGGCGGTATACTCCCGCTCGGTGAGATATCCTATCCATTTCAATTGTTCGATCATCACAAGGCTCCTGGATGCATATATTTGCTCAGAGTATAGCCCGAATTGCTGCTCATGAGGCAGGCCAAAAGGATAAATTTCCATCTTTGCCGCAGCCACTCTTTCCTTCAGAACAGAAAATTAAATCGCGAAGTGCTGCGGTTTTGAGAACCCAGCCAATTAAACCAATCGTCCGCCGGCAGAAGCAGATCCTCGATCGGACCATGTATCTCTCCGCTTGTGTGCGCAGGTAAACCAGGTCCTTGCCAATCATACGCGAGGCTTTCCAGCCTGGTTGCATTACCCGGCTGTCCCTGAGGATACGTCAGAATTACGACCCGGCCGCCGTCCCGGCTCACCGGTCCGCCCGACCCGGGAACCGGCCTCAGCGGCACATCAAACATCACCGGGCTTGGATCAGTGCCGCTGCAGCCCTGGCACTCGATGCTTCCGTCGGAATATACGATTGTTGAAGGGATATTTTGATTCACCGGTGAAGCGGGAGCGGGAATCAGGGCAACCCCGCCTTCCGGCGATGGTTCGCTGGGCGGACTATCACCAAACCCAAGATAATAAAGCACGCCCGATGAATCGGGAAGCCAGGCCATATTGCTGTAGTTTCCCGTTTCGTCCTCCCCTGCTAGCTCCCAGGAGTCAAGAAGTGCTTCGTTGTTCCACGGATTTCCCGTAACCCAGGACGTTCCCTGTATTTCCAGATTGTCCGAATCGAGAAAAACCACGAGGCGGTAGTGAGCAAAGGGATCAAAGACACTTGCCCCTTCCTGAAGCACGCTAAAATACTGTAAGGCGATGAGCTGGCCATCCGGGGATGGAATAGCTGCCGTAGGCGTCAAAATGTTCGCAAGGAGGTCTGGGGTCAGCTCAGCCGGACGCGATGGAGCGTTAAGTCGTGGATGAGTTTGAATGGCCTGGCGTAAACGGGCTGTGCCGACTTCGAGAGGCCGGGCTGACCCATCGTCTAATCGGTAAATAAACGGGTTGGCCTCCGAAAAAACCACAAATCCCTTGGCCTTGTTCCAGAACACCATGCTGTATTGCGCCCCTCCGCCGGTGGCGACAATCGAGTCATATTGGATGCCTTCGGGGAATGAGGCAAGAAGCCGTCTGCCTTCCGAAGGATTTCCCGGATCCTCCGCTTCATACAGAAAAACCATCCAATCTCTGGCTCGTTGATCGGCAAAATGCGGATTCGATGGTCGCATGGTTTTGTAGCGCGATTGAACGATGAGCAGAGATTCTCCGTCCTCGGCGTAAGCCCCCCTGACATCGCGGATTACCTCGGTTCTCAACAAGTCGCAACCAGCGATAACAGACAGAAAGACAGGAAGTAGGAGCAACATGGTTCGGGATAACTGTGTCATGTATAAAGATTAGCCGGATAGTCAGGTAAATTCAATGTGCCCCATGCTCGATTCTGATTACCGCCTGTTTTCTGCTCAAATTACTCAACATTACAGGAAACTTTTAGTCCCATGCACTATCTTAGTAAAAAAGGCAGAAATTATTGTGTACAACAGCAAAACTACTCGCTTTCGGGGGGAGAAATGAAAAATGGCAATCACGTGGTTCGAACAGCAGTACTTATCCTGTCCATCCTCGTAGTTTTTTCGGGATGTGATTTTCTCACAGGGATAATAAACGGCGAGCCGGTAGCCGACGCCGGTGAAGATCAGATTGTGACCCTTGGGGATGTTGTACGTCTCGATGGAAATGAATCATTTGATCCTGATGGGGATGTAATCTCAGCCACTTGGGAAGTTGATTCGAGGCCTTCGGATTCCGGCATAACCGAGCTTGATTTTAGTAATCAGCGGGGCTTTTTTACAGAAATAACCCCTGATGCTGTGGGTGTCTACGTTTTCCGGCTCTTGGTTAGCGACGGCGACTCCGATGCTGAAGACAGGGTTAGGGTTGAAGTCATTGCCGATGACGGGAGCGGCGGCAGCGGTGGTTCCACGAGCGATGCAACCCTTTCTAACCTTTTGATAGACGGTGTTTCCCCGGCGGCGTTTACCGCTGGTCAGAGCGCTCCTGATGGCGGCTTTTTTGTCTCCATCAGCGACACCGATAACGATGGTTCTGAATTTGTAACAATAGCCGCCTCGGCAACTCAAGCTGATTCGGACGTCTCCTTTATTGACGAAACTGGAAATCCATTGGCGGATGCCGACTTAGCGGAAACCGGCTTTCAATTTCTCATAGACGGAACGAGCACTGTGGCAATTGTCCGGGTTATCACAGCTGATGGAGCCGGTACGGAAGATTACCAGGTCTCTTTTACCTTGGACTCCAGTGTTCTTCCCAGACTATCCTCCATTTTGGTGGAAGGTGTTGAGATCACCGGTTTCAATTCAAATATCTTCAGTTATAACGCCGAAGCCAATTTCGGCTTTGGTACCGCATTGACTATTGTTGCCCTTCCGGTAGACAGCAGTCTGTCAGTCCAAACTGAAGCGGGCATCACCCCTACAACGTTTGCCGACGGATCTATTCAGTTCGAGTTTACGCCTACACAGGCGGACAATGACGTTACCATCAGCGTTGATGACGGAAGCGGATTTCCCGCCAGCTATTCTATATCGTTCAGTGATACCTCCGAACCGGTAAATCTGTCTGACGCTCTGTGGGCCCGATGGGATTTTACCGGTAATACGGAAGACAGCTCGGGTAACTTCAACAACCTGAATATCATTCAGGGTAATCCCGAAGGCAGCGCTTCAGACCGGGACAACAACTCAAATTCCGCCCTCCAATTCACCGGGACAAATGATCGCCTCGAACAACCCGGCAATGCGGCAATTAACAGCACCCCCGACGGTGTGTCAATTTCGCTGTGGGTTCAGGGACTACCGACTCCCGGCAGACTCATAAGCCGGAGGAACGGCCCGGGCAATTCCAGCTGGGAGGTCGATGTGGTTGCAGCAGGAATCAGAACCAGCTTTGCCGGAAGTGTAATCGGAATTACCTTTTCGGCAAGTGATCTCGATACCGACAGCGACAATGTTTTTGATGATTGGAATCACCTGGCATGGGTTTTTGACCAGCTTAGCAATACCTACACCTTCTATCTCAACGGTGCGGAGTACTATCAAAACACCTGGTCGGCTGCCAACGATATCAGCACGACCAACCCAATACGCATTGGAAATAGCGCTTTGTCTGGCAGTCCCAATGCAGTTCTTGATGACATTCGTCTGTACAGCAGACCGGTGAATGCCAGCGAAATTCAAGCACTGTCAGATCTCGCACCGGTGGCTAATATAGGGGGAGGTCCGGGCCAGGCAGGAAGTCCATCGCCTGCCAATTCGGCGATAGATGTAGCGCTGGCCACCGGGCTGAATTGGAGTTCTTCTGCAGACACCTCGACGGTAGATATCTATTTCGGGACGTCAAATCCCCCGACATTTCTATTGTTTGAAAACCGCAATGCAGGCGCCGGCCCGGTCAACGCCGCTGACATGACAGCAGCATTGGCAGCCCAGGGACAAGTTCTCGAGGCGGACACCCAATACTTCTGGAGGGTGGATTCAACCAGCAGCTTTGGCATAACGACAGTGGGACAAGTGTGGAATTTCACCACTGAACTACCGGTAAATCTGTCTGACGGATTATGGGCTCAATGGGCATTTGGAGGAAATTATCTCGACTCTGCATCTCCGTTTAACAATCTTGTGGCCAATGCCCCGTACCCCCTACCCGCAACCAGCGCCACGAATCGCTTCAACCAAGCGAACAACGCCCTGCAGATTTCAAGCGTAGATGAAGGATTGGTGACCGTGCCGGGCCAGTTTAATATTATTAACTCCAGCCAATCCCTTTCGATTATATTTTGGATGGAGGGTGTTCCCGGCAACGGACGCATAATATCCCGGCGAAACGCTGAGGGCGGCGGCGGTACCCAACTGTGGGAGGTTGACGTTTTTAACGGCAGTCTGCGCTTTAGTTTTGGAGGTGGTGTGTCGGCAATCTGGAATGCCTCCGGTCTCAGCGGCTGGAATAACATTGCCCTCGTTGTTGACGGAGCCAACTCCCGCTTAAGAATATATGTAAACGGGGTGCTTGAAATCGACCAGGCATTCAGCGGAGCAATTGATGCCGCCAATAATCCGATTACCATCGGCAGAACCGAGAGCAATTTAGGCGCAGCCCCGGGAATTTACGATGATTTCAGGATATACCACAGAGCGATTAACAGCGCAGAGGTCAATGCCTTACAATAGGGGCAAAAAGCGATTCGCATTTTAGCAAAAGAAGGGCTGCCTGTAGCAATAGGCAGCCCTTCTTTGTCATAAGAGAACTATGAACCTTTTTACAACCGACAGCTGGTATTACAGCAAATCCGCTTTGAGCGAGTCGATGTGCAGCCGTTCATGAACGGCGGAAAATACCAGCCATTCATAGAAATTCATCCTTCCCACATACGGATGAGGGAAGCTGACATCTGACACCTCGTGAGCATCGGCGAAATCCATCAAATCCTGGAGTGCGGCAGTATTGAGTTTCGAAAACTCACGTAAATCGTCCGGAGACATACTGCCCGCCGGTTCGGTTCCATTGAATGCGGGGACTTCCATTGCACCAGGACCGAAATCGGTCAGCAATTCTGCTCGTATAGGCCAGGGTTTTCCGCTCTCCCTAACCTCGGGCGACTTGGCTTTGACCTTGAGTCGGGATAACAGGGCGATTATGCTTTTCTCAGTCAACAGTATATGCTCTAGCACCTGAGCAGGAGTCCAGGCTCCGCTGCGGTCCCTTATTTCTTTGGATTGGGCTTCAAGGAGTTCGAAGCGGTTTTTGCGGTGCTCGATAGCCAGGGCTGCCTTGGAATTTATCATATTAGCTCCTTTTACATTGCTAACAATTTAAAAATATTACCCCAATGCCGTTTGTGTTGTCATTGCTCTTAAGGATGTCAGGCGCAGTTTTTTATCGTGTTCGGAAATCCAGTATAGCGTGCTGTACATTACTCACAAGGAGTTCTGCGCAATGAAAAATGTCACCGTCTTTATGAGCGTTTTGCTGATCACCGGCAGTATGTTTGCTTCACCATCTTCAGAGAATCCTGTAAGGGCGGCAGACGGTCCGACATCTCAAAAGCCTGAAGTTACGCAGGTACGGGTCGGAACCGGAATCATCAACAACTATATTCCCAATATCGGGGTGAATGAGTTCGGCGACAGCGGAGGAACGGCGTATGCAGCCGGCAATCTTATACCGGATGCCGGATTCGAACCGATTTCCATCAGGCGGCTGTACCGGGTTCAATCCAGGGGCACCGTTGAAAGGGAAGGTGTCAGATACCATTGGATGCAAACCGATGGCGGAGGAATAACTGAATGGGATCTGGTCACCACAGGCTTCCTCAACGGAGCAACATATCGGCTTTATCGCCTTGTCGATGAAAATGATTTGCCCTTGCCCGCAAACGCGGGATACCTCGATTTATCCATGGCACAAAGAATGGTTCGAATCGGCGAAGGCAGGGTGCCTGAGGCCGGCGAGCCCGGGCTTCCCCTTGGGGGCTTTGTTGACGAGCCAGGCGAAAAGCGAATCTATTTAGACGGTGCCGCCCCCGTCGAGTGGGACTACATCGTCTTTGAAAAGGTGATTCTCCGGGCGGATCCCGACTGGTCGCATCCCCGTCTCGATGACAGCGGTCACTCTGATCAGGTTGCAGAAACTTGGCGGCCCGGTTGGGGGCTCGATGAAGAGGATCTTCAGATTGAACGGATTAGTCACGATAGCCTGGAAAGCGAAAGCCGTAAAACCGATGTTGCCAGAGAGTTTCCGTGGCAGGGTGACAGCGTCATGAGCTTTTCTTCCGAAGTCGCAGGCCGGCTTCAGGCGAACGGCCCGTATATCTTTTTTCCGCTTAATCAAAACACTGAAGGAGACTGGTATGGAACCCTGGAACCCGGGGTGCGCTACCGCTATGAAGCCTGGATGCGCAGCGAATCACCGGTGAATTCCACAAGGGCGGTCCTCGGTTTTTTCTCAATGTACGAAGGTATTTCCCGGCAGTTTGATATAAGCAATGACTGGGAAAAGTACAGCTTTACCTTTACCGCACCTGAGGCGCCACGGTTCGACGGGTGGCATGGCGGCCCGTCAATCAGTTTCGACGGTCCGGCGCGTTTGTTTGTGGACAATATCCGGCTCTACCCGGTGGAAGACGGCAGGTACAGCCCGGTAATTGCCGGCGCGCGACCAGACAGCTCGCCAGCAGAAAACTCACAGGAACCTGCCTTTGATTTTGCACCCAGCCGTCGGAGCATGGAGCTGCTCCTTAACAGCCAGGGGGCAGAGGGACCCAAAGGCGTACTGCGGAGCATGTACGTTATGATGAATAATGCGCGGATGCAGAGCCTCTTGACTCCCTTTGCCGATAGCTCGGTTACCTACGACTGGTATCTGGCGGTTAACGGAGCGTCAGCAATGACTCTGCCGGCATTTCTAAATTACGCCGCGCTAACCGGAGAAGATCCTTTACAGCGAATGAAGCCCTGGCTCAATATTTCCTCACGGGCTTCCGAGGAGGAGTGGGCCATGCTCATTGAGTATCTCGCTGCTCCCATTGATCCTGATGATCCAAATGATGTGGCGGCAAAACCCTGGGCATATCTGCGCTATCAACTCAGGGGGACTCCTGAACCATGGACAGATGCGTTCGACCGCATATTCGTCGAGTTCGCCAATGAGACCTGGCATAACGGCGCTGTGGAATCCCAATGGCAGGGCTGGGCGCAGGCCTACCACGTACATCAAGGAAGCGTGGAATTCGGGTTATGGGTTGAGTATTTAACCGGATGGCTATCTGAAAACTCCCCGTGGTTTACCGACGCGATAGTATCGGGTTCCATTCGCCTGGTGATGGGCAGCAATTATGATGATTATGCCGAGCGCGCTTTGGAATCCGTCGATGACCCGGCGGTAATCGCCGCCATCGGCCACACCACATATGTGGGACCCCGCTGGGAACAGGGTGAAAACGTCATCCCAAAACTGAATGATCAAGGGTACCAGGCTACCCTTCTGGGCTATATCGCCGGCTTGGATGCCGAGTTCGCACGGTATTCCGCACTGCGCAGCCGGGCTGCATCGGAAGACCGGAACTATGAAATCCTCGGTTATGAGGGCGGCCCAAGCGGCTATGCCCTTCCTGGCCAGGACAGCGATGAACAGCGGGAAATTGCCGAGGCCTACGGTAAGAGCCTGGCCATGGGCGTAGCCGCCGCCGACAGTTGGCTTGGCGCCAGAAGCCAGGGTTTTCGGGAAATGGCGTATCATGCTTTTACTCAGGGTACCCATTGGAGTTCCCACACTAGCCTTCGCAGAGGTTTGCGGCCGCATCCCGGATGGCTCGCACTGACCCTTATCAATCGGCATACTGGAGGTTCAATGCGTGAAACCACGGTAAGTAACAGCCCGATGATCAACTGGGCCGGGGAAACCCTGCCGTTGTTAGGCGCATACTCGTTTGAAAATGACGATTCGTTTTCCGTGGCTTTGGTGAACCGCAGCCTGACGGAGACTATCACTACCGCCATCGATATTCCAGAATGGTCGGGAACTGTCATTACTCGTTATGCACTGGAGGGTGATCCCCGGGCGACTAATCGCTTTGCCACGGAAGTGGAGATTACCGAATCTATCGTCGATGCAGAAGCTATCCACGATCTGCCGCTGAAGCCTGGGAGTTTTGTCATTCTCACGTTTGAAAAGTAGCCAGTCTACACAGTGATTGGCCGGCTCCCTCGTTTCATCTGCATTCTCCACGGGTTACTCAGCAGCCGCAGTCATGGCGACCCTGTTTCGCCCCTGATGCTTTGCCCGGTAGAGAGCCCGGTCCGCTTGCTTTACCAAATCATAGGCATCCACCGGACCGTCTTCCATCGAAGCCACGCCGATGCTCACGGTAATAGAACGAACTTCCCCATCTATATCAATTGTAGTTTGACGTACCACTTCCAGCATTTTATCTGCGAAGAGTCGGGCATTATTACGTTTAATTCTCGAGAGAATAAGGAATTCCTCGCCGCCGTAACGAACGCAAATATCCTCGCTCCGGCTGTTGTCCTTTATAACCCGGGCAATACGGGCAATCACCTGATCGCCGAACTGATGGCCGAGACTATCGTTTATGGACTTAAAGCGATCGATATCCAACATGATACAGCTCAGGTCGCCATCACCGGTTTTAGCCCTTTCAAATTCGCTCAAGAGAAGGTCGTCGAAATTCCGGCGATTTAGGAGGCCGCTCAATGGATCGGTCATGGACATTGAGCTGAGGTTGCGGTTCTGAATTTCCGAGCGAAGCAGCCTGGTGATTATTCGCTCGAATTCCCGGTTATTTGCCTGTGCCAACAGGCTAATAAGCATGAGAACCAAAAACGGCACTAAAAGATTTGCGCTGGCCAAAAGCACCCAAAGAGGAATATCACCAAAGACCGTTAACGTAACAATCAGCTGAAAAAGAAAGAGGGCCGGAAAAAGATTAATTATCAACCGGGTCCCCAACAGTCCCGCCAAAAAGGTGAGCAGGCTGTAGACAACGAAAATAAAAAGCAGGAAAAATTCTAGGGTGGCGAGTGGATCGTCGGTTACCAGGGGGAAGAGCACAAGAACGACTGCCAGACCTGAACTAAATAGTGAAAAAGACCGCCGAATCCGATTGGAACGGAGAAGAACAATCAGTCCAGCCCAGGTGGTTACCAGGGCGATGAGCGGGATGAAATAGTAGTCCGCCAGACTTCCTGCAATGAGTGAAATAATGGTTCCAAGGGGAATGATTATGCTAAAAACAGAGAGGGTTGGCAGCAATACCTTCCTGCGAAAACGGTGGAGCTGACTGTCGACAAAATCCCTGTTAGCCATCTGCTATAAGTATCGATAAGTACATGTGATCAGGCAATACGAACATAAAAAGTTGCGTCCTCTACCTTTGCTCTAGTCTGTATCAGCTCTGTTGAGCAGCAACACAGTACCGGAAGGGTCTTTTATCCAGTGCATTCCATCTGGTAAATCCTCAAGCTCATCTACCAGTCGAGCACCGTGAGATACCAAATCTTTTACTGCGGCATGCGGTTCAGCAGTTTGCAGTTCAAGCCAAACTTGAGCTTGGGGATATCGGTCCACACAGTCAAGCCAGAGGGTGATTGGGCCGAAACTGAGGCGATAACTAACAGATACCGGTCTCGCCGGATTATCCACCGGCGTTAGCGCAAAGCCCAACACATCGCGATAAAATGATACAGTTTGATCATAGCGGTCTTTTGGCAGCTTCAGGGCAATATTAGCCCCGCCGGAATAACGCCTGTGTTCACTCATCATTAACCTCCTGGGAAAATCTCCTTCCTCCTCCACCATTGTAGCATGGTATCGATTCAGGGCATTTTTTGCCCGGACTTACAGATTTTATTGATGAGAAAATAATTTTTTACGCCCTATTCTTGACCTTCTTAATCAAGTTAGTTAACATAGTGAATAAGTCAAGTATAAAAAGGCGGGAATCGTGAGTGGCAAGCAGGGTGGAAAACATCAAAACCTCGTGAGCATTGCCGGTGTCATAGCAGTGTTTCTCGGGTTTACTTTATTCGTAGCATCATTTGAGGGGAGGTCAGTGTCTTCCGGAATGGCTCGATCATCTGCTCAGGGTGCGGTTTTCCTTTTGCGGAACGACAATTTGCATATTATCGACCACGTACAGGGTTATACAATACGTAGCTATCCACTTAGCGGCAAAGCCTCGGGTATTGTGCCGACGCCCGGCGGTGTTTCAGTATTTGTCCACTATCGGGACCAAAGCTATGTAGACATTTTCAGTTCCCAAACATTCGAATATCAGGGAAGAAATGACATCCCCCTTTCTTCTGTAGACCAGATGAGTTTCTCCCCTGACGGATCGAGGGTTTATCTGATAGGTGAAGACTCATTGGGCAACGAGCTGCTGGCCGAGGCCTCGCATTCATTATTGACGTTTGGTGAGTTCCGGACGGTGGGCGCACCAGGCGGGCAAGGTCCCCTTGTGCCCGGTAACCGGGGAGCTTTTCTTCATCGGGCATCTTCCAACGGCATAATTGCCTTGTCGCGCCTTAACCTCCTCCCGCAGGCTGCGCAGGAAGAATCGGGTTCCGGGGATATTGGGAACTTGCGTAACCTCATTTATGCCGAGCAGAACGATCTGTTTTTTGCCGTTCGTTCGACCGATGAAGGAACGCATCGGGGTCTGCTTATCAATGCCCAAGGCGGCGGGACAGTGTTGACCTTTGAGGACGCGCTCCGGGAGAACGCTGTCCCGGTGGTAAATGAAGACCTCATATGGACCCTCAGCTCGGATGGAGGAGCAGCCATAGCATATGCATCTAAGACCAACGGAAGTGCTTCCTCGCCGGCAAATCTGCCGCTGGGCTTCTCCGCTGATTTTATACTTTCTGCGGGCCCGGGGGTGTTATGGGCAGTGTCAGAACGGGGATTTGTAGCAGTCATTGAAAATCAGCGCGTGAGCCGCAGCTTTCAACTATATCAGGTTGACGGAAGTGAAATCGATCAGATTGAGATTACCGCAAGCGCTTTTCGGCGGGAAGGCGCTAGCTTTGCCTGCTTTTAGGGGATGAGATGAACTGGATTGCAATAATAAGCGGAACGATAACAGGAACTATTTTAGGTTGGGCACTTCAGGGTGGCGGGTTTTGTATGAACACCGCTTTTCGGAGCGTGATATTTGAAAAGGATAAGAGCCTCCTTCGGGCCTGGTTCCTGGTGCTTTTAATTAATATTCCGGGAGTGACCCTTCTGACCCAGCTGGGAGTAGTAGACCCCATTTCCTCACCGTTTTTCTGGCCAGCCTTGCTCATCGGCGGAGTGCTGTTTGGCATTGGGATGGTAATGGCCGGCGGTTGCGCCAGCGGCACCTGGTATCGCGCCGCCCGGGGCATGCTCGGTTCCTGGGGTGCGCTGACTGGTTTTCTTATCGGGAGCGCAATCGTATTTACCGGGCCCCTAAACCCTGTACTGGAACTGTTAAGAGTCAGCCCGTCTTCCTGGGAGGAGGAGGCAGTTACCCTTTTTACCCTTAGCGGAGCGGAAACTCCCATCATTCAGTGGATAGTAGTTGCTGTGATCTGTCTTCCCCTTCTCATTTTTGTGCTCCGAGCACCAAAGGAGAAGTTCATTCTGGGCTGGAGTTGGAAATTCACCGGGCTTGCCGTCGGCCTGACAGCCCTGGCAGTGTGGATTGTTTCTGGCCTCCAGGGACGCAATTTCGGACTATCGTTCACTCAACCCGGAGCTGCATTGATGGATCTGCTGGTGAGCGGAGATGGGCGGGCCATCGGTCTTCCGACCTATATCCTGCTCGGAGTACCTCTCGGTTCGTTTTTGGCCGCCAAAGCGAGAGGTGAGGCCCGTTTTACCCTGAGCAGTCCCGGGGCAATGGTCCGTCAGGCAGGTGGCGGTTTAATAATGGGAGTCGGGGCGGCGATCGCCGGTGGTTGTAATATCGGACACGGGGTTACCGGTCTGTCGGTATTGAGTATCAGTTCAGTGCTCGCCGTTGGAGCGATTATGAGTGGATGCTGGATTGCAACATGGGTAGTTATCAAGAGCGAATCACGGCAGGCGGCTGCGGGCTCACCGAAGCCGGCGGTAAGCTGATTATTGGCACAGGTCTTGGATTACAAAGAAAATAGAGCATCAAGGATTGATGCCTCGCTATAGGAGGACAGCATGGCGAATTGGAATTGGAAGTCTCATATATTACGGGGATTTATTGGGCGGGGAATACTAGCTGCTGGATTGTTGGCGTTAATGATAGGGTGCGCTGCCGCAGATGTCACCCGCACAGCCGGTGAAGAAATCCTGGTGGATGCCGCGTGGATTCAGGATCAGGGCAGCAATATCACCATTATTGATGCCGGTCGTTCTCTGGATGATTTTCTGGAGGGTCATATACCCGGTGCAGCGTGGGCGGAGCGAAGCCTGACCTGGGATGAAGTTGGTGGTATATCCGGAATGCTGCCGGAGTCTGATTTGGTCGCAGAAAACCTGGCCGCTCTTGGGGTTTCCAGCGATAAACCGGTGGTGATTTACGATTCCGGGAATGCCCTCTGGTCATCGAGACTTTTCTGGGCTTTGGAGTACCTTGGTCATCCGCAGGTACACATCCTCGATGGCGGCTTTGCGGCATGGGAGGCAGCAGGTTTTGCCAGCTCTATTGACGTGCAGATTCCCGAGGCCGGCAATTTCACTGCCAATGTTCAGACTGAACTTCTCGCCGATAGGGAATATGTATTGGACAGCCTGGGTAGTGACAATATCGTTGTCATCGACACCCGAAGCCAGGGAGAGTACGCCGGGACCGATGTCCGTGCCGAGCGAGGCGGCCGGATTCCCGGATCAGTAAACCTGGAATGGCGGGAAAACCTCGGCGAGGGACAGTCCTTCAAGGCGGCGGTCGAGTTGGCGGGTTTGTACGAGACAGTTGTGAATACCGAAGGGGAAGCCATTACCCTCTGTCAGACCGGTGTACGAGGAGCCCATAGCTATGTTGCGCTGCGGATTGCAGGGTACCAAAATGTCAGACTGTATGACGGTTCCTGGGCCGAATGGGGTAATGATTCCGCCCTCCCGATTGAAGTAAATTGATACCCAGTGTAGAGGAATAGAATGATGCGCAAAGAGACTGCAAAACCTGAAGTTACGCAAAAACTTGATCTGGAAGTGGAAGTTTGTCCCTTTTCCCTCATCAAATCGAGAATTGCCCTTGAGGCCTTGGCCCCAGGGGAAATCCTGGAAGTAACCCTGGGCAACAGCGAATCCGCTGCCAATGTGCCCCGGACCCTGGATCTCGAAGGTCATGATGTTATTTCAGTGGACAAATCCGGGCCGGGAATTTGGTCTGTGATAATCCAGAGGGCATAGGCACATGAAACTGCTGCTGGAGCCGTATGAACTTGTCACCGCAGAAGCGAATATTCACAGGATTCCGATTGACTGTCGGTCCCCGGCAGAGTTTTCTAAAGGCCATATCCCCGGGGCAGTTAACTACCCCGCTTCCGACTGGATAGACCGGGAGTCTCCCCGCGGCCAGTTGCTCCCCTGGGAGCAACTGGCCGATGCCTTGGGGAGCCGGGGGATCGGACCGGACAGTGAGGTGGTGATGTATGACAACAGCGGTCTGGTGCCTTCGGCCAGACTGCTGTGGATCTTAGATGTGCTTGGAATTAGTGGTGCCAGAGTGTTGGACGGCGGATTCGCCGCCTATGTTTCCGCCGGGTTACCCGTAGAACGGGAAATTATACCCCGACAAGAACAGGAGTTTCCCGTAAACCTGCAGCACAGTCTCATCGCAGATGCGGATGAAATACTGGGAATCATACAGAACGGTAACGGAACAATCATCGATACCCGAAGCGCTGGTGAATACAGTGGCGAGATTCCCGGGGCCTTGCATAACGGGCACATACCCGGTGCCATTCATCTGGATTGGCAGGAAAACATCAGCGATCTATTGTATCCCCGCTTCAAACCGGTGGAGGAACTATCCGCGCGCTACGAGAATGCGGCATCTGACAAGAACAGCCGCATTATCTGCTACTGCAGGTCGGGAAACCGATCAGCCCACACCTATCTCAGCCTGAAGCATCTTGGCTATACCAATGTGGCTAATTACCCGGGATCCTGGCTCGAATGGGGAAACAATCCTGAACTTCCCTTCGAGACATAAGCGTCTGCCCAAACTGAGCTACTCACTCTGCTGGGAGTTTCCGCCCGAGGATAGTGCGGACAAAAGCCCTCGCCCCGTCTGCAGCTAATAGGGCTTCCCTCATCTCATCATCTCGCATGGTCTTTGCAATGGAGGCTAAGAGCTGCAGATGGGGTTGGCGGTTTTCCGTTCCTGATGCAATGAGGAAAATTATGGTCGTCGGTTGTCCGTCAAGACTCTGAAAATCGATTCCTTCGGGTACAACGCCGACGGCAAGGGCCATCCCCTTAACCCCCTCCGATCTCCCGTGGGGAATCGCAAGGCCCTTCTCCATTCCGGTGCTGAAACTGGCCTCCCGCTCGAACACATCCTTGAGAACAAGATCAGGATCCTCAAGCCGTCCCTCCCGGGCGAGACAGTCGACAAGTTCGCGGATAATACCGTCCTTGTCCCGAGCCTTTAGTGGTATAATAACCTGGGTCGGTATGAGGAAATCCTCGAGCTTGATGGTGCTTCGACCCGAGCCAGCAGCAACATCCCTTCGCAGCTCTTCAGGAACATTTATGGCGGTTATTCTCGCCATTCGCTCCCGTACATGCACAATGACCTCATAGAGAAGGGTCTTTGCTATGCCGATATCCTGTGGTGCGCAGACAATTTCAATCTGTTTTTCATGGCGATGAATTGTGAGATATATTTCATCCCGGCGAAGCCTATATACCGTGCCGGTGATTTCCAGCCGATGAACAAAAAATCCGTCTTCTTCAGCAATCCGGAGAATACCGTCGGTTATTAATGAGGTTATTTCTTCATTCGGCAAGTCGAGGGTTGAGGTTTCGGTCTGTACCCTCCCCCAGCTGCCTTTTGTACCCGCCCCGCCACGTCTTAAGGAGAGGGCAAAAAGCGGGGCCCCGAGGCCTACCGAGAAGACAATCATTACAACCATGACTTGAAAGACCTCAAGGGAAAAGTCTCCGAGGGCAAGCCCCAGAGATGAAATTATCAATGCGACCTCGCCACGGGGAACCGTGCCGAGCCCGACCCTCAGAGCACCCCAGCCGGTGAAACCCGAAGCCAGTGCAGGCACCGCGCTACCGGCAATTTTTGCGAAGCCCGACAGGAGAGCAAACCCGAGTCCCGGCAGTATGATAGACGGATCCATGAGAACCCGAAAGTCCACGAGCATTCCCATTACCACATACAGCACCGGTACGAAGAACTCAGATATTGACTGAGACTTCTCGGCGAGAACATCCCCCATATCCGTGCGGGAAAAAGACAGACCTACCACATAGGCTCCGATAATAGCCGCGACTCCAAAGACCTCAAAGATCCCGGAGAGCGCAAGGGAAAAGGCCAGTACAAAGACAAGAAAGAGATTGGGATTTCCCCATCTTCTGAGAACTCGTGCAAGGTGAGGCGCAATAAGGAATGAGAACAGGGTTCCGCCCAACAGCATGCCGATGGCTCCCAAGGTAACCGGCAGCGCCGCGGCCCACACATCACCGCCGGGTTCGCTTCCGAGCTCCACAGCACCCACAGCGACGGCAATGGCTAAAATGACAATGGCAAAACCGTCCTGGAGCAATGAAGTACTGACAATGGTTGCCCCCTCGGGGCTGACCATTTGATGCTGTCCATGCAGAATCCTCGCCTGTACCCCCAAGGATGTGGAAACCGAAAGGGCTGCCAGGAAGAATACCCGACGATCCAACAGGGTAAATCCGAAAAACATGGTTCCGATCAACACTCCTGCCAACAAGGCCAGGATGCTGCTTCCCATAGCCACCGCGAAACCCCTTCTGCGGGTCCGGGAAAAAAGCCCGACGTCGGATTCCAGCCCCACAACGAGTATATGAATTACCGCGCCTACCGCCGCGAACGCATATAATTGAAGGGGTATTGGAAAAGCCCCCTGGCTGAGGGGAACCAAACCGTCGCTGAATCCGGGGATGGGCAGGCTCCCTAAGGCGTAAGGACCGAGAATTACTCCAACAGTCACCTCCCCCATAAGGGCGGGCAGATGGAGCCAACGTGCGATCCTGCCCGAAACCTTGGCGGCGAGAAGAATTACTCCGAGTTGGAGAAGCAGGCGGGTTACTTCATGGGTTACCACCACGTCCTGTAACCCTTCAACAGCCCCAAGGGGCAGTATCGTAATAAAAAGCCCAATAAAAAGCAGGGGAAACGTCTTATTTTTTGGGTGAAATACGTCCATCTCTTAACTGTAATAGCTCGTAGGCTTGGAGACAAGTATCATCAAATCCCCCGCGATGTGGAGAGCTTATGTAGGAGTTACATCGCGTATCAGGGATTTAACCAGGTCTCTCTCTAACGGTCCATAGCGATATCCTTGATTGGTAATCGATGAAGCTGTGCCCTGTGGAAAGAGTTCCGCGGGATTTCTGGTATCACCGGGACATGGATTGATGTGGAGGAAATCGCCCTCTGCAGTTTTTTCGTGGATTATCGCGGGCTTTTCAAGGGCGAAACAGAGCTCGGAGTACGTGTTGAGCAATGCAGGACGCAGCCCCTTGGTACTCAAATAGCCCTGATTCATGGCCCGCTCCAAATCCCGTCGCTCGTTTTCCCGTAAGCGGTGCGGAACTGCCCTCGATCCGATACGTCTGCGGCTAGCCTGGCCCCGAGAAAGTTTCATGATATCATCCACGAGTTCTTTGCTTCTTTTCTGTTCGCGTTTTGACATTGCTTCCGGACCCGCTACCAGGCCAATTTCCCGCCCTGATAATCAACAAAGCCAAAATGATCGGTTTTGCGGATGGTTTCTATCATGCTCGATACCGAAAACTTTATCTCGAGGGAGGCGTTGGATCCGCCCATATCAGTTTTCACCCATCCGGGATGAATCAGGATAATAGTTTGACCTTGTAAGCGGTGCTGCAATTTGCGCCCAAGCATATTGAGGGCCGCCTTGCTCACGCTGTAGGCTACAGCATAGTCCCCATCAGCCATGGCTATGCTGGCAAGGCTTGAAGAAAGCATGACGAACTTTCCGTCGGTTTTTACATGGGGAAGCAGCGCCTTCACGATATTCATTGGTCCTACTACATTTGTGCGGAAACTGCTCATCAGATCTTCATCGGTGGGAAAACCATCAACCCGGGCAGCAGGCAAAATTCCCGCATTATTAATACAGATATCCAGCCGCTCATCACCGATAAGCTGTCGGATTTTCTCACCAAGCAGCGGGTCGGTCACATCTCCTTGAATCAGATTAATACCGGCAGTCTCTAACTCGCCGAGCACGCTGATGTCTCTGGCGACACCATAGACCTTGTTTCCCGCGCTAGCATACTGCAGCGCAAACTCCCGCCCTATTCCCCGGGATACTCCGGTTATAAGAATATTTTCCATACTATCAATATCGCGTTTTTAGTATGAGGTTCCAATAAAAAGTGCGGTGCATTTAAAATCAATGATTGCTATCCACCGGTCAGCTCCCGGCAAAAAAAACCAAAATACGTCTCAGATTCCCTTTGAGGCTATAAAAAGGGCTACATCAGCGCGTATTTTTAGACCGCCCTCCCCCGTCAGCTTCTTGTTAAATCTCGCCTTTATATCGCCGTTATTTTTACGTACCAGTTCGGAAATCCTCTCGTCCTTTACCGATAGTAAATAATTCTGTATGGCATCAAAGTCGGTCACCAAAAGGGTATTGCGGTACCTTTCGATTTGTATCTGTGGAAAGGACTGAGCAAGAGCAGCCTCTCCGGATTCTGCACTAAACGAGGCGGTGATCAGGGTATTAGGCCATAAGCTCTCACCGGATATACCAATAAAGTCTCGCAACTCCGCAAGATGGAGCATCGAGTTTGTGGTGGCATAGAGAGTTCCCCGGGGCTTTAGCACCCGAAAAATCTCCGAGACCACTGTGCTCACATCCTCTGCATGGTAGAGATTGTGATTTGAAATGACGATATCGAATCGGGAATCGGGAAATGGAATGTTATGGTAATCGATAGTTTTATATATGAATCGCTCGCTGCCCAGCATACTTCGCGATGAGACAAGCATTCCCTCGGATATGTCCGACAAAATGATTTCGGCTCTCGGGAATGAGCCGAGAAGATCCTTCCACAACATGCCGGTGCCGCATCCCAATTCAAGGATGTGAATATCTTCCTGTGGTGGAAATTTGCTAACGAGCCATTGGGATAGGGTCTCCTTGCGCAGTGCGTAATCGTAAATACTTATCCTCGCGTCCAGATTTCTCGAATCTTCATATTGCTCGCTTATCCGTTGTGAAACCATGATGTCGTTCTCCTGTTTGAATTATGCAATCTGCTCAACTATGCTGGACGTATATACACTATGAAACGAAATTTATTGTATCAGGTCAAGAGAACCATGTCCTTCAGGGACGCCAGCCCGACCGAGCTGGAAGATCTCAGTAAATCACTGATGCTGTATATTTTCAGTTTTGTTGGCATAGGCTTGTTTGCCGTGTTTGCTGTGGTTTTTGCTCTCCGGGGAGAAATCGGACAGGTAATAATTAATGTAAATATCGTTCTAATCCTTGCCTTTATTGTGGTATTCGCCCAAACCGAGCTGATCCAAAAAATCAAACTTCAAATCGGAATCATCATCATCATTTTTGCCACCATGTATCTCTTTGTCACTGCGGAGGAAGATGTATCTCGGATGTTCTGGATACTGAGCATACCGCCGGCTTTGTACTTCCTCCTGCGTTTGAAGCCGGCGCTGATAATCAACACCCTCCTGTTGCTGTTTATATTCGGTTTTCTTTTTATGCCGTTTTCACCCGCCGTTCCAGGCTACAATGTATCCGCAATCTACCGCACCCGCTTTGTCCTTAGTTACGGGGTAATTTCGATTTTATGTCTGGTATATGCAGCCGTGAGACAAGAGATGCATCGCCGGCTCATGGAAAACCGCGAGGTGTTAGAAAAGCAGAATACAGAACTTAATTCCGCAAATGAACATGTGAAGCTGCTTCATCGAGAAATGAGATCACGTCCAATAATGTTCGCAATTTAGAAAAGTAAAAGGAGCCACAATTCTCTCCGAAGGTTAAGTAGCGATACACAACCAGAAGGAGTAAGTAATCATGGCCCCAAAAAACTCTACCGCAGATTTCAAGAATCTGCTATCCCAATTCACCGGTGAATCCGATCCCTTGTTTGAGATGCTCAAATGGACAACAGAGCAGCTTATGAAAATCGAAGTCGAATCCAAGGTCGGTGCCCCCAAAGGTCAGCACTCCCACAACCGGGCTACTCACTTTTCCGGAACACGGGTTCGCCGTTTTGATACCCGATTAGGTACCATGTATCTGGTGGTTCCAAAGCTCCGAAAGGGAGGGTATATCCCCTTCTTTGTCACCGAGAAGCGCCGGTCTGAGCAGGCGCTTCTTCAGGTTGTCCAGGAAGCATTCATTAACGGCGTTTCAACCCGGAAGATTGATCGTCTGGCAAAACAGCTGGGAATCGAGAATATTTCCGCAAGCCAGGTTTCAGAAATCAACAAAGGTCTTGATGAACAGGTTGATACATTTCGCAATCGCCCCCTTGAAGCGGAGTACCCAGTAATCTGGATAGACGCCCTGTATGAAAAGATCCGGGATGACGGGAGAGTCTACAATCATGCGGTTATGGTCGTGTGCGGCCTCAACAGGGCTGGAGAACGGGAAATCCTGGCCATAGAGCCCATGGATGCTGAAAATGAAGACAATTACCGGTTCCTGATCCAGAGGTTGAAGGAGCGTGGCCTTCGGTCCGTGTGGCTTGTGGTCTCAGATGCGCATCTGGGATTGAAGAATGCTATCCAGAAAGAATTCCTTGGTTCCAGCTGGCAACGCTGCAAAGTACATTTCATGCGGAACGTGTTGGCAAAAGTGAGAGCCAAACACAAAGAGCATGTTGCCGCCCGTATCAAACATATCTGGCTTCAACCGGATGCCGGTACCGCACGGGAATATGCCAAACAGGTGATGGATGATCTGGAATCGCAATTCCCTGAGGCGGTGGAAATCCTGGATAACGGACTTGAAGACTCACTCCAGTTCTATGAATTTCCAAAGCTCGATCATCGGAAGGTCGCTTCGACAAACATGCTGGAAAGACTGAACCGGGAGATCCGTCGGCGGTCGAAAGTCGTCGGGATTTTCCCATCTCAGGATTCTTACCTGAGATTGGTGACCTGTTTCCTGATTGAATACACGGAAGACTGGACAGCCGGCAAGGCCTATATTAAAAAGGAAATACTGGATGAGCAACGAGATCTCATCCCGAAAATAGCCGCTTAACCCGCTGGAGGAAGCTGGCTCCTACATGAAATTGCGAACTAATTTGGACACCATTGAGAAATGAACCATCGTGTTAAGAACAGCTTGAGCATAATCAACAGCATCATCGACCTCGAAACTTCACAGATTGATGATCCACGAGTCCGGGATACCCTCGATACAATTCAATCGAGAATATTCACCGTTGGCTTGGTTCACGACAAGCTTTCTGCCCGTCCAAGTTCGAACGATGTTAGTCTTTCGGAATACTTACATACCGTCATACACCAGATCATTGATTCTCACAGTACGGTAGAGATCGATCTTGAACTCGACCTGCAGTCCATCACCCTCGATTCCTCCAGGACAGTCTCAATCGGTCTGGTCGTTTCCGAGCTATTAATCAATGCCATAAAATACGCTTTTGCGGAGAATAATTACTGCAATATCAAGGTTTCGATGGAGGAAATATCAGATACCATCAGAATTCGACTGGCCGACAACGGGAAATCCGCTGACATCAATAAGCTAAAAGCCCGAAGCGGTTCAATCGGAATGGCGCTTATCTGGGGAATTGTCGAGCAGCTCGGCGGGACGATGGAGATTAAAACCACAGCGGGCACGGAATTCGAAATACGCATTCCGACGCAACGCCCGGTGTAACAAGAAGGTCGTCCTGAAAATCCTGGACAACCTTCTTTATATGCTGGGGCTACGGGCGAATATCGCCGAAAAAATACAATCGGTGATTGTGCGGGTCAACATAATCATCAAAGGAAAAAATTACCAGCACAGTCCCGTCGCTGTTGGTAGTAAAAAGTGATTTGTCAGAAGTATTGACCGAATCATCGTAGGGAACAGTACCGACGTGCACATACGAACGATTGAAGATCTTAAGACCATCTCCGTAGGTGTAAACATAGGTGTCATCGGGGCTGAACGCAGCGTATCTCGGATAAGCACCGGAGTTCCACTCCCCTGCATACGCGGAAATATTCCCCGGATTGATGTCAAACATTGTATATCCCGTGCCGTTGCCGCCGCCCATTGCATAGATGAGGCTCGCCTCATCGGGGCTGGTTACCAAAAATTGTCCATTGCCCCCATAGTCCCGCTGTACGCTCAATTCCGTAATGGAGCTTCCGGAAATGCCCCAGGACTTCAGCGTGGCGGAGGAGATACCCTCGTCGCCGGTTAGGATATCACCACTTGAGTCGGTAATAGCCAAAAGCGTTCCGTCCGCCTGACCGCTTGCGATATCATTTCCATTATCCATATCGATGACAAAAAGATCTTCTCCCTCGGTGAGCACATAAATTCGGCGGCTAACAGGTGCAATCTCCATCTGCCGGGTTTTCCGGGTCTCAGCTCCTGAATCGAAATCAAACTCAGACAGGAAAGACGATGTTCCCAGATTATACCGGCTTATCTGATCATTAAATGCATAGGCTATGTATAAGCTGTTGTCCGGTTGGGAAAATCCGATGGAAATGGGGTTTGTATAGGGTAGATCGATGAGTGAATCAATCCTTTCATTATTCACGTCAATTTTCACGAGGTGATGCTGAGTATAATCCACGCCGTAGACCCATTGGGGATCACCGGAAGCGGTCAGCTCGGTAATTTCCCCCAGCGGTATGTAGGGCACCACTGCCGAAGCAGTAGCTGTATTGCCGTTCCCCACATTGTCCTCAAAGGTATTTTCCACAATTTCAATACTGACGTCGCCCTGAAATGATGGAATGACTTGAACAATAAACCGCATACCAGGGGAGTAGTCCATATCTCTGTTGATTCTCTCGACTACCCCATTTACAACATTAACATCCGATGAGCTTAACGGAGAAAAGGTATTTTCATCGACAAGCACCTCGAAATCGATCAAAGAATAATAGTAGGGGCTTTCTGACGGTCCGCTGATCGTTACGCTCGGCGCAGTCCCATCATATTCGATTGTGGATGTCTCTGCTGAGTTTGAAGCCCCATCAATGTTGGTAACCGTGTCGGCCGGAAGGGATACGATCACATCCCCGTCGGCAATAGGCGTGACGTGAAGGGAAAAAACAATATTGTCAGCCGTCGTCAGCGAGCTCACTGTTCCGTTGGTAATGTCAAAGTCCGCATCACTGAGGTCGCTGATTTCACCGTCAAAGGTTAAGAGAAAAAGAATGGGAGATTCGTTGGTGCGTAAGAGATTAGGTTCAGGGCGGATATCGACATTGATGCCGCTGGATATGGTAATGGTATAGGTTGCAATAGCCTCTTCGGAATATTCGCCCGAAAGACGGGTAACCGCCCGGACAGTCGTGGTTTCGCTTAGTAAAATTGGGGAAACATAGACACTGCGAGTCGCGCTGCTTGTCGGATCGCTATTGTCCAAGGTGTAGTAGATTGTCCCGCTGCTCTCGGTGGTACTTAACTCCACTTCTAACGGGGAACTATAGTTTCCTCCAAGTATATTAAATTCCGGCGAGGCGACTTGTGATTGGGGGGGAGCGTTTACATCAACACCATTGTGAATAAAGCTGAAGGTATCTTCATTAATAATAAGCTCATAGCTTTCGCCATCCTCAAACAGGAATTCGAAGGTATCACCGGTAAGCGATGAGATCAGGCGGGTGGTGTAATTCGTATTGCCAAGCACATGGGTGTACCAGATGTTTATAGACTGATCCAGCGGCACCTGGTCAAACATGACATTCGATCCGCTCGCCACGGGTTGTGAAACTGCCAGAGCTTCCCGGGTAGAATAATCCCCAAAATTAATAACGATATTTTCATCGCTTGAGTTATTGGTAATCCGCAATTCTGCTGATGGCTCGGGGAGATCCGGCCCCAAAATAAAATCACAGCCGGTAAAAAAAAGTATAACTGCGCTTATTACAATAATTGCTTTGCCCGTGTTTTTCATAATGTCTCCAAAAAATGTATAAAGGGGTGGGCACCTCTGGAAACTCGATGTTCAGCCGCCTGGATGCGCATAACACCTGGTTTTCCTTTTTACCCGCTTACTTTTTCACATCGGTAACTGCGGTCACCGATCCATTGCTATCTATTCCGGTGGTTTACCCCACTGGTTGCTTAACCAGGAAGCAGAATCTCTGAAGATTGTACACAAGGTTTCCAAGGCCAATCTCAAAATCTGCTCGTTGTAATCCTTTTCTCCGAATTACCCGGAAATTAAGAACATGCTTCTTGTGAGCAAATACATGCTCAACCCGGGAGCGTGTTTTAGACCACAAGGCATTTTCTTTGCTCTGCTCCGCAGTAATCGGGGTACCGCGTTTTCCTTTGTGCATTATGCGGGCACAATCTTTTCCTGCTGTCCGGATTACCGCGGTTAAACATTTCTGTCCCCAGTAGCCCTTGTCCGCGAATACTTCCTGACGAAAATCCTGTTCCCTGTTCAGCACCGGCGCAAAAGACTCCGAATCATGGACTGACGCATTTGTTGAATGGTAGTCCAGTATTAACTTGGAACCGTTATCTATTTTTGCAGTATTCTTATAGCCAAAATAGGACTTACCGTGTTTCACGGTCCAACCGGCATCCATATCAATCTGACTTCGACGAGGGCTGGATTCACTTTCTTCAGTATCCTCACTTTCAGCTTCAAATTTCTCTTTTTCACCCTTCTTAAGATGACGTTTCGGCGCTTCAATAACCTCCGCATCAACAATACGTCCATCATTCAGGATAAGTTCGTTGTCGTACAAAACAGCATCAAATCTCCCGAACAGCTTTTTCATTGCTCCTGTTTTTGTCAGCTTCTCTCGAAACTCCCAGATGGTTTTTTCATCAGGCACCTTGTCACCGCTGCGAAGGCCAATAAAATCTCTGAAGCTTGTTCTGTCTTCAACCTGAAATTCCAGTTCCCCGTCGCTGAGATTATATATGCGTCCCAGAATCAGCATCTTAAACTTCATCAGTTCATCGAAAGCCGGGCGTCCACCCGGTCCTTTGGGGATGCTTTTGAGGGCTCTGCGGATAATCGGCCTAAAAATTTCCCAATTAATGTGTTCATTCAGCTGCAGTAGCTTGTTACGCTTTCTAAGGCGCTCAAGTCTGGCATTTTCTTCACTGTCTGAAAATGATAATTGGGATCCCATATAAATCCTCCGGATGCAATCTCCGGTTATTCTAGATTCTTACTCTTCCTTTGTAAATTCTTTGAGTTTCCAGAGGTGCCCGGGTATTTTTTGAATTATTATAACTATATCACGAATTGAGGAATCGCAAAAGACAAAAGCTTTCTTTTTTTACTCGAACGCCTCGGAGATTTATCAAAACTTGTGCGCGCAATAAACGAACTGCAATTACCAGGAGCCTTTACCTGCTTTGATTATTTCCCAGAGAAGAATCGATCCGGCACATGCCACATTCAGAGAGTTCACATTGCCGTCACCGGGAATCTTTACCACAAAGTCACATAAATCCTTGATTGACCGGCTCATTCCCTTCGCTTCATTTCCCAACGCAAGCACTATCGGTAAGGGGTACTCCACATTCGAGGCAATATTTTCCCCAGTTGAGTCAGATCCAATAAGCAATCCGGAAAATTTACTCCGAAAAAATGCGATCCATTGAACCAGCTCATCCAGCGACTGGATTTGATAGATCGGAGTATGAAAAACGCCGCCCAATGATGCTCTGATAACCTTGGAATCAAAGGGATCGACCCCATGTCCGAAAATAAGCACCCCGTCGACCCCAAAACTATTTGCCGTACGAATGAGGGAGCCCAGATTGCCTTTATCACTCGGTCTGTCAACAAGTAAAAACACAGATTCGGGTCGAGTTATGTTTGTGGAGAATTCCCTGATGGGGTATAAAAAGGTTGCCAGCAGTTCAGAAGGCTCGCTGCGTTCACTCAGCTCATTGAATAGAAGTGCATCCATCTCAATGACATGCTCGACAATCGAGGATTCAAGGATACCTTTTGCCCAATCACTCAAGGTTCTGTCTTTCTGATAAATCATCCGGGTGAACTGACAGCCTGCGGAAACAGCCTGCTTGAGGCTTTCTGTCCCTTCAATAAAGCCTTGTTTCAGCTTTGTTCTCTTGGATCGATTATTTTTTAACGATTCGATAATCTGAAATTCGGAATTTCTCGTACTAATACGCAACAATCTGCTCATATCTCCCCCTCTTATATCATATCATTTCTTTCAAAGTATCTAGGCTCTCCCAAAGATTATGATAAATAGCATGGTTTCCTTTATTGGGGCTAAATTGGAGTGTTACCATTCCATCACTCAGGAGTAGATGGAAGCTGCGGATTGTGCGACGCTCCCCCAAAAAACACAATTTTTATGAGCAAAATGATTATACTTATAGATGCAAATCCAAGTTCAGACGAGCTGAATCCGGAGGAAGTGTGGAAAATTTAACAGATGCAGTAATTATTGTCGCCGGTGGCACCGGGTATGTTGGCGAAGGTCTTGTTTCCAGTTTTCTGCGAGAGGGCGCTCGGGTTGTTGTGCCCTATCGCAATGAAAAAAAAGCCGATTCTCTTAAAGCCCGACTGGGACCTGAGCTTTTACAGAATTTGATTCTTTACCCTGCTGAGGTGAGCAATGAAAAAAGTATGGATAAGCTCGTGGATGACATAGTAAAGAAGTTTGGAGCAATTGATGGGGCAGTTGCTTCCCTCGGGGGATGGCATTACGGCTTCAGTCTTCATCGAATGCCCATGAAGGATTGGCAGCGTGTTGTTGAAGACAATCTGACTGCACATTTTGTTTTCATGAGCCCGGTAGTCGAACATTTTTATGCCCGGAACGCCGGTGAGTACATCATGATTAATGGCGGTGCCGCAGAGGTTCCAGCCCCTGAGGCAGGAGCCAACTCGGTTCTCGCCGCAGCCGAGAAAATGATGGCGCAAGTTCTTCGGGAAGAAGCCCATGGCACCAATGTGAATATCACCGCGGTAATCGCAACACAACCGATCAAAACCAGGGAACGCAAAATAGACAACATCGAAAATTGGCTCTCCGCAGAGGAAGTTGGGCAGTATTGCTGTAGAGTAATGACCGGAACAGCAAATCCCAGGCAAGACGGCCTTCATTATCTGGGAACCCGCTGATAAACACTGTCGTAAGAATAATGTAGTCTGTCATCGTATTTTCAGGGCTGCAAATTACCGTGCCCTCGCAGCTTTCGGAATAGAAAATCGTGTACTGCGCAAATTTTTCTGAGTGATGGTATGAAAGCGGTGCCTCCCCCGAGATCCTGCCAGTCAGGGTCTATATTAAATACTGAACCGCCCCGGGAATCCCGGAGAGTGTTTTGTATGACTACAGCCCGCTGGCTGCGTCTTGCAGTTGATCATAATATGCCTTCTCAAACTCTGCCGGAGGCATATATCCCAGGATTTCATAAATCCGTTTATTGTTGTACCAGCTTACCCATTCCAGCGTAGCAGCCTCAATAGCATCCAGGTTTTTCCACGGTCCTTTACGGTAGATCATTTCGGATTTGTACAGTCCGTTTATGGTTTCAGCCAGCGCGTTGTCATATGAGCTGCCTACACTCCCAACAGATGGGGCAATGCCTTCTTCTGCTAAGCGGTCAGAATACCGGATTGACAGATACTGGCTCCCACGATCACTGTGGTGGATCAGCCCATTTTCAGGTTGCCTTGCCCACAGGGCTTGTTCCAGAGCATCCAGCGTCAGCTCTGCGCTCATGGACCTCGAGGCACGCCATCCGACGATCATTCGTGAAAATACATCGATGATAAATGCCACATATACAAAACCCACCCAAGACGCGCAATAAGTGAAATCCGCCACCCACAGCTGATTCGGACGGTCGGCACTGAATTCCCTGTGCACCAAATCGAGCGGACGTTCATTTTTCGGGTCCGGTACTGTGGTTCGCACCTTGCGGCCTCGTATGACGCCTTTAAGCCCCATGACAGCCATGAGACGGGCCACGGTACATCGTGCGATCTGGAATCCTTCTCGCTTCAGCTGGTGCCAGACCTTGCGAACGCCGTAAACCTCATAATTCTCATCCCAAACCCTCTGGATCTCTGGCTTCAGGATTTCATCGCGCTTTACCCTTGCGGGAGCTGTTTCAGGGTGTTTTACTCGCTTTTTCTGTTCGTAGTACACCGAAGGAGCGATTGGCACCTGAGTACAAATCGGCTCGACCCCATAGTCATCGCGGTGTTCATCAATGAAGCAGACTATTTCTTGTGTTGGCGGTCGAGCTCCGCCTTCGCGAAATATGCGGAAGCCAGACGTAGAATCTCATTGGCTTTCTTGAGCTCCCGGTTCTCCCGCTCGAGCTCCTTGATTCGCTTCTTCTCGTCGGTTGTAAGTCCCTCCCGACTACCATTATCTTTCTCGGCTTGGCGAACCCACCGCCGTAACGTCTCTGCAGTACAGCCTATCTTTTCAGCTATCGACTCAATTGCGGCCCACTGAGAATCATATTCACCTTTGGCGGCGAATACCATGCGGATTGCCCGCTCCTTAACTTCCTCAGAAAACCTGCTGTTTTTCTTTACCATGACTCCATCCTCTCACAAGATTTTGTCTCCGGTAAAGCCGGGGCGGTTCACTTCAAAAAGCAGGCACACTGCCTACTGTGTGGATTCCACCAGGAGAATTGCGTGATAAACGAGAACTCTATCGAACCCGGATGCAGTTCGTTCAGGAGTTGATACGTGAAAAGAACCAAATTCATGCCGGGTTCGAGAAATATGGGTTTCGATTCAATGATGTGAGCGATCTGTTCGGAAAAGCAGGTACAGAAGCCATGAAGAAGGTAATGCCAAAACTCCCCGAGCATACCCGCACCATGATGAAACTCAAGCTCGATAATCTCGCGTTTATTAAGCAATCTATCACCGACTGCGAACAACGAATGCATGAAGCGTTTGATGAAAATGCTGAAATGAAGTTGGTGAAATCCATTCCCGGGATCGGATTTATTCTCAGCGCAGTCATTGTGCATGAAATTGGAGACATACATCGCTTTAAGACCGCTGAACATTTTGCATCATACTGTGGTACAACGCCGCGCGTTCACTCGAGCGGAGGTAAAACTCATTATGGTCGAACATCGAAAGCATGTAATCGATACTTGAAGTGGGCACTTACTGAAGCAGCTAATGTAACCTGTCTTAATCAAAGAAATTGGGCGAACCGACATACGGTAAAACTCTACAAGAGAGTTCGTACTAAACGTAATCATAAGGTTGCAATAATCGCCGTGGCACGGCACTTAGCAGAAGCAATATTTTGGATATTGCAGAAAGAACAGCATTACAAAGATCCTGCATTAGCGGGTTTGTCCAGACAGGGGTAAGCGCGTTTTTGGGGCTACAGCGCGAATACGAGGCTGTGCAAAGTGATTGCGACACCCCTGGAAGGACATTTTCATGCCACGTGGATGGCGGAGATATGACTCGGACAAAACCGATTTGCAGAATTTTTGTAATAGAACATTGAAAACTCTTGCGGGGAGGCACCGCTTTCAGATATGCCCCTAAGCTTGTTGAATTTATTAAGAGCTCGCAGGATACCGGGATTGAAACGGGAGTCCCGCACGAGATACGGAATAAAATTGCCTTGTTCAACAAGCTTCCGGGCAAGGTGTATTTAACATAATTCTATGTCTCCCTTGACGCATATTTAATATTATCCTATTTATATATAAATTTTTAATTATATATGAGGAATATATGGCACGAATCATAATCGACGTTCGAAGTGCAGCAGAATACAGTAACGGACATGTGGCCAGAAGCAGAAACCTTCCATTAGGACAACTCAGGAGTAAAATCTCAAAGTACGCACAGCGCTTAGATGAGATTTGGGTATGTTGCGCCAGCGGTAGCAGAAGTGGAACAGCCCGAAAGCAGCTATTAGAGATGGGGTATAAACGGGTCAAGGACATAGGACCCTGGACAAATCTAAAATAATTACCATATGGATATATAGCGCCTTCAAGATGAGGAGCAAATCTAAGTCTGATACCAACACCCAGTACAACAATCTACCCATTAAAGCGAATCTGCTGCGTGCATCGAATCGAGAAGGGATCGAAGATCGCTTCGAACCCGAAGCAGTTCGACAATCGATTCTCGCGGACAAGTATTTACTCGATCATTACGACCGAGCAATCCTTGATATTGAGTCGACAGTCATGCGCCAAGCAAAAGCGGATGATGCATACGCGCTCAACCTCCTGCGCTCAATTCCAGGCATTAGACCAGTACTCGCCCTTACTATTCTCTATGAAGTCGGTGATATAGAACACTTCCCCAAGGTCGGCAATTTCATCTCCTATTCTCGCCTGGTCAAAGGCGCTCATGAGTCAGCGGGAAAACGATCTAAGGGAGGACATAACAAGATCGGAAATGCACATCTGAAATGGGCATTCAGTGAAGCGGCAGTCTTACTCATCCGGGAGAGAGATGTGAACCGCCCCGGAAATCCCGGTGTAGACTGGCACATTAAATTGAGCAAACCGGCAAAGAAAATCTCAGAAACAGTTAAACAATCTCTCAATCTGCTTAGGCAATAATTTACCCCTACCGAAATAAAAAAAAAGAGCAATGGGTCGAAAGTTTGGCGACTTCCCCATTGCTCTGACATCTCTCCCCAAGGGGAAAAACTAAACGTTATTTACTTGTCGGATAGATTTGGAAAAAGTTCAAGAGGAAGGCAAGCAGTACTGCTGGAAAAAGCCAGGAAACTGTCCCGAATGCGGTAGCTGTAGACTGTGGGGGCATGGATTCGTCTTACGGAATTTCGTCGGGTTTTCTCTGGGTCTGTGGATGAAACGCTATCGATGCCCGGACTGTTATGCTGTTCACACCTGCAGGCCAGATACTTTTCTACCGGGAATGCAATATCCTGTTCAAACTCAAATCTCCAGCCTGGAAGCAAAGCTTGCAGGAAAGCCGTTCCTTCAAACTGTGTCGAGGTAGATCCAGCAGCATTGGTGGAAGACATTTCTCAACCACTGCCGCCGTAGCGGCAACTGGACTGCCCCACATTCGGTTTTCCTCCGCAGGCAGAGCGATGATCAAATACCAGTAACAACCAGGCGAATATACCGTGAGATCTGGTCAGAAGCCTGTGTACCCTACCTGCCTTTTGCGCTGACAGTGAAACCGCGTCCATTTAGCCTTGAGTGAGAAAACGTATCACTCTCAAGGAGGAGAAAATGGACAGAGAAAAGAAAGAAAAGATCGCAGTATTCCGCTTCGGGGTCATCTTTCCGCTTGTGGAGAAAGACCTACACCAGTATTGGGGAGAGAAAGAGCGAATCCTGCGGGAGCTGGTCAGCAAGGAATGGGAGATTCCCTTTTCAAACCGAAACTACATCAGCAAGGCCACCATCCTGACCTGGGTAAAGCGCTACGAAGATGGCGGGCGGAAAATCGAAGCCTTGTTCCCCGAAAGCCGGGGAGACAAGGGGCGAATGAGAAGCATTACCGATGAGCAAATTGATGCGCTCATGCTGCTTCGAAAAGAGCATCCAAAACTCTCCACCCCGCGTCTGGTTGAAATTGCTCAAGGAAACGGCGTCTTTCCGTCCGGAAAAGAGGTCTCCATGGCCAGCATTTACCGGCTCATGAAGATCCGCAAAGCCCAACGGGTCAAGGTCGAGTCTGACATGAGGAAGTTCGAGGTACAACTACCCAACGACCTGTGGCAGTCAGACTGCATGCACGGTCCGAAAGTTCTGCATGGCGGGAAACTGAGAAAGACCTATCTGTTTGCAATCATTGACGACCATTCAAGGCTCATTACCCATGGCCAGTTCTACCTGGCTGAAACACTGGAAAATTACCTGGACTGCTTATGGACGGCGTTACGCAAGCGGGGAGTTCCCCGAAAGCTCTATGTCGATAACGGGGCATCATTTAAGGCGCACAGGCTCCAGTTGGGATGTGCTTCGCTGGAAATCGGGCTGCGCTATGCACGGCCGTACCGACCCCAGGGAAAGGGCAAGATTGAACGGTTCTTTCGTACCGTACGTAGCCAGTTTATCCCCGAGCTTCCCGAAGAACTTCCCCTGGATGAGATCAACCGGCTGTTTCACCACTACATTGAAAACGGTTATCACCAGAGGATCCATGGCGGTACGGGGCAGAAGCCCCTGGAGCGTTACCTGCAGGATGCCCATGCCTTGCGAAAAGCGCCGGAGAACTTGCCTGAATACTTTCGAAAACGCGAGGAGCGAACGGTAAACAACGACCGGACAGTGAAACTCGATGGCCGTTTGTATGAAGCTCCTGCAGGTTTGGTGGGCATGAAAGTCGTCCTGCGGTTTGAGAATTACGATCGGATTGAAGTCTTTCTCGAGAATCAGTCAAAGGGATTCTTAAGAGATCTGGATCAGGGAGTGAACAGCCGCATTAAGCGGGACGGCACGGGTCCGGTCATGCCGTCGGCTTCGGGGGGAGCTCTTTTTGAAAAGCTGGGCTCAAAGGCAGGTAGCTAATGGATACGCTGCGCCACCACTTTGGATTCCGGCACAACCCGTTCCCGCAGAATGTAGCGGTAAAGGACCTGTACCCCTTACCGGCATTGGAACCCCTGCAGAAGCGGGTGTTCTTTGCCCTGGAGCAGAAAGCCATTGCCGTCATCACCGGAGATGTGGGGTCGGGAAAGTCTACGTCATTGCGCTATGTCTCAAGCAAATGCCATTCGAGTGAGTATGAACTGATTACCATTGTCGGCGGGAACTTCTCACCCATGGAACTGTACCGGCAGATCCTGCTCACTTTCGGCATGAGCTATATGTCGTTCCAGGTATCGATCATGATCTCGAAGATCCGGGAGCTTATTCTGGAAATTGCATCCCGCAATGTCATCCCGGTGCTGGTAATCGATGAGGCTCATCTGCTGAAACGGTCAGTGTTTACCCAGCTGCATACCCTTGCTCAGTTTGAATTCGATTCCAAACCGGTCATGCCGATGATTCTCTGCGGTCAGGATTTCCTGCTCGATCATCTGATGGCTAACTCAGTTCGGCCTCTGGCGTCCCGGGTGCTGGGCAAGAATCATCTGGAGTCTATTAAGAAGGAGGTGATGGAAGATTACCTGAATCATCACATCACCCTGGCCGGGGGAACAAAGAAAGCATTCAGTGATGAGGCGATCTTTGCCATTCATCAGGGATCCGGTGGTCTCTTGCGGAAAGCCAACTCCCTGGCGAAAACGGCTCTCCTTGCCTGCGCCGGAGATGGTGGACAGACTGTTTCTGCAGAACACGTCCGGGTCGCTTCCACCGAGATTTTTATGTAAATGCTGCCCCTGCCGCGAATGCGGCAGGGGGTACCCTTCGTCAGTTTTACTTGTAAAATTGTTTGTCTGTACGTGCGAGGGTTAGGCTAATTTAATGTGCGAAGCTACACACATTGCGGTAGTAGTGAACAACACACCGTTGCCAACGGGCTTTCGGAAAAAACTCCTTGATGGATTCTACAAGTCCAATGCATTTATCAGTGATAAATAGCTGACTATCCTTCAATCCACGAGCTTTCAGATGGGTCAAGAAATTGCTCCAACCGGCTTTATCTTCCTTTTCACCTTCAACAATGCCCAATACGCTGCGATATCCGCTCTCTGAGACACCGATTGCCACCAGGATACTGACATTTCGCACTTCACCGGCCCAGGAGCGCTTGAGAATTGTACCGTCCAGGTAGACATAGGGATAGTCTTCGGTTAGCGGCTTATTGCGCCAGGCATCGATTTTCTCGTAGATCTCTTGATTGAGATTGCTGATTGTTGAGGGACTTACTTTGGTTCCCCAGAGCGCTTCGGTGATATCTTCTACCCGGCGGACGGAAACCCCGGCAAGATACATTTCTACCAACGCTTCCTCGACAGAAGTTTCCCGGCGCTTGTAGCGCTCGATTATTGCAGTTTCGAAGGGCAAGTTTCGAAGCTTGGGAACTTTGAGCTCGACTCGACCGGCGGTAGTATCGAGCTTTCGCTTGTAGTGCCCGGCTCGGGTGTCTTTGCGCGCATCTGTGCGCTCGTACTTTTCTGCCTGGATCAGCCGATCGGCTTCTGCATCGAGCATGGCATTCAGAGTTTCTTCGACGGTTTCTTTGACCATCTGGGTTACCTGACTCTGTACGAGACCCTCATCAATTTGTATGATCCTCCGAGTGGGATCGTTCTTCGGTTCCATTCTGTCCTCCTGGTTGAATGGTCTTGTGGTGATTCCATTTCAGCATTGGAGGACATTTTTTTTCAATATCTTTTTTGAATGTGCGAAATTTTTTGGACGCTATCTCGCCATAGCGGGGCGTCGTGTTCTAATGGAAGAAAAACATGCGGCATTGCGACCGCCGAATATTTCCATTGTAGGATGCCCGTTTCGCTGAATCCCTTGTCCTTGATTGGTGAGCTGTCCTGTGTCCTTTTATAAATACGAAGTGTGCCGTTGGTCATTTGCTTGTCTGACCGTTTAAGAACCTGCATATGTAACTGAGGCAAGGCATCTGCCTTCGACCTCCTCTTTTGAATCAGGCTGAAACGGATACTGAATTAATTCTACGGCTGGCAATGACTGCCTGATCGTCTATATGTGTTTGGTGCAGACAAGTTCTGCTACCCAGGGAAGAATAATCCCCTCAGACAATGAATGACTTTCGGCACAGGTCGTCAGCAATCTGCTGTGGAAACGGAAATTTTTCGGGGCCGGGTTAGAAACGTCCCTTGACGTCGGGGGGCCTTATATGTGTTATATTGCTTGAAATTCTTCTTTATCAAAATGTCTTCTAAAAATGATTACCTGGTTGGCAAGGTAGAAAACTGTCGTAGGAATTAACAGAAGAGTGAAAATAATGTTCATAGAACTGGAGTGCATTAAATTCTCACCTCGTGTCACTGAAATTATCACAATTGGAACTATCGTTGCAGCGTAGACTACTAAAAATGGAACTATTCCAAGGATTGTATGTAGAGTATTTTGTTTATAAACTTTAATTCCAATTTTTGTAGCAGACCAAAATTGATATTTTGTTACTGTTGCAACGGGTAGGATATGCACGACCCGAACCATGCCAAATAACACAAGTACAAAAGTGACAATTATAGATATATTTAAAAAAATATTGCTGTCACTTTGGAAGGCAATTTGTAATACTGTTGGAATCATCGCACCAATTACTGCTAATAACCAATAAGGTATCAGCCTAATCAATATAAATAATATTGTAACTAAAAGACTTGGTAGTCTGCGTATAACAAAAAATAGCAAATTACTTGAAGCCCGAGGTGATTCGACCGGCTCTAATAATTTAAGAAAGAAGTATAAATAAACTATGCTGGATAGAATCCCAAAAATAGCAATGAAAAGATAATCTCCAATCGACTGCGTTTCAATATCTCCTTGTATACTTCCAGGGCGAACTATCAGCTGTCCGAAGGATATAACCATTGAAAAAACGGCGAAGTGAATCAGGGGTCTTTTATTCAGAAGAATAAAGTCTTTAACTACACTAAAATGTGTTTTAAGATTTTCTATCATAAAAAAAAATATATCACATTTAGTAAAATATTAGTGGGCACCTCTGGAAACTCGATGTTCAGCCGCCTGGATGCGCATAACACCTGGTTTTCCTTTTTACCCGCTTACTTTTTCACATCGGTAACTGCGGTCACCGATCCATTGCTATCTATTCCGGTGGTTTACCCCACTGGTTGCTTAACCAGGAAGCAGAATCTCTGAAGATTGTACACAAGGTTTCCAAGGCCAATCTCAAAATCTGCTCGTTGTAATCCTTTTCTCCGAATTACCCGGAAATTAAGAACATGCTTCTTGTGAGCAAATACATGCTCAACCCGGGAGCGTGTTTTAGACCACAAGGCATTTTCTTTGCTCTGCTCCGCAGTAATCGGGGTACCGCGTTTTCCTTTGTGCATTATGCGGGCACAATCTTTTCCTGCTGTCCGGATTACCGCGGTTAAACATTTCTGTCCCCAGTAGCCCTTGTCCGCGAATACTTCCTGACGAAAATCCTGTTCCCTGTTCAGCACCGGCGCAAAAGACTCCGAATCATGGACTGACGCATTTGTTGAATGGTAGTCCAGTATTAACTTGGAACCGTTATCTATTTTTGCAGTATTCTTATAGCCAAAATAGGACTTACCGTGTTTCACGGTCCAACCGGCATCCATATCAATCTGACTTCGACGAGGGCTGGATTCACTTTCTTCAGTATCCTCACTTTCAGCTTCAAATTTCTCTTTTTCACCCTTCTTAAGATGACGTTTCGGCGCTTCAATAACCTCCGCATCAACAATACGTCCATCATTCAGGATAAGTTCGTTGTCGTACAAAACAGCATCAAATCTCCCGAACAGCTTTTTCATTGCTCCTGTTTTTGTCAGCTTCTCTCGAAACTCCCAGATGGTTTTTTCATCAGGCACCTTGTCACCGCTGCGAAGGCCAATAAAATCTCTGAAGCTTGTTCTGTCTTCAACCTGAAATTCCAGTTCCCCGTCGCTGAGATTATATATGCGTCCCAGAATCAGCATCTTAAACTTCATCAGTTCATCGAAAGCCGGGCGTCCACCCGGTCCTTTGGGGATGCTTTTGAGGGCTCTGCGGATAATCGGCCTAAAAATTTCCCAATTAATGTGTTCATTCAGCTGCAGTAGCTTGTTACGCTTTCTAAGGCGCTCAAGTCTGGCATTTTCTTCACTGTCTGAAAATGATAATTGGGATCCCATATAAATCCTCCGGATGCAATCTCCGGTTATTCTAGGTTTATTGCCTTCCTTTGTAAATTCTTCGAGTTTCCAGAGGTGCCCTAGTCAATATAACAACCACTTAACCTGTGAGCCGTAATTGGCGTGGAGTTTGCCCTGCCCTTCAGGGCAGGAATAGCAGACTCCATGACAATAGGCGAATCAGGTTGAAGTGCTTGTTATATTGCCCAATTCTCTATCTCTAACTCAGTAATCCGGCCGAAATGCTTTTCATTGTTTGTTACAAGAATCAGGTTATGTGTAATAGCTGTCGAGGCAATCAATAAATCCATATCTGCAATAATGTTTCCATCCATTGCAAGTTTTGCTTTGAGTTGGCCAAAAGTTTCCATAACTGAATGAGTAATTGGCAGCAGAGGAAATATTTCTGCGATTCGATGAATGTTGGCCAGATTTTTTTCTCTATGAGTAGATTTATTAGCACCATATATTAATTCACCATAGGAAATAACAGAGAGAGATTTAGGTGAGTTTATATTTTTCTCGAAGTTCGATATAACCGTGGAGTGATTTTTGAGGCTATAGACTATTATGTCCGTATCAATCAAATAATTCATTCGAGTTCTCAAAGCGATCGGAATTTCCCCTGGACCGTTTTATATCCATTACTATTTCTTCCGCAGATCGATCATCTGTCCAGCTTCCTGCCATTTGAAGAAATTCTTTTGTCGGATTTTTATGAAACTGTTCCGGTGTAGATAAATACTTTTGGATGATTAATATGACTTCTTGGCTAACCGAGCGCTTCTCCATCGCCGCCCGTTCTTTCAGCGAGTTATACAATTTATCATCGATGTCTTTCACTTGGAGATTTGCCATGAGGTTCCTCCCAAACACGTATTATTCATGAAATATTAGTATATTTTCATGCAAATGTAATTGTAATCCGGAATCCTTCAGGGGTCAATATAACGAGGCTGTAGAAAAAGTCCCTGCAGCCATCAATAATTCTACCCGGACAGGCCTTTATAGGCAAAGCATAAAATGGCCTTCGTTTAATAAAGCGACTACGCCACCCTGTGTTTCCGGATTGCACTGGGAATCTCCAGTATGCCTCTCTTTCTTTTCTACTGCCAGCACATCTTCAGCTTTTCTATATTGTGCACCATACAAAACAACCGCCACTGGGTATTTACTTTTGTCTTCCCTCGCACCGTGAATCTGTTCAGCCCCTTGGTTCCGCATAAATCACCGAACACCGGTTCAACCGCCCCCATTCGCCGGGAGTAAATGCTTCGTGCCTCTGAGGTATCAAATCTGTCCTGACTAATCTTTAGGTAATCGATGGTCTGTGGCGTTTGTGTCCGCTTAAAAAACGTCACCTGCCTGAATGGACTTGCAGGTTTTCGAATACACTTGCTACGCAACTCACAATTGCTGCACTGTTCTTTGCTTGCCCTGTACCGATCCCCGACGAGCTTTCCGTCGGCGGATTTGAAATTCTTCATGTTTAGCCGCAATATATGCCCGGCCGGACAGGTAGCTATTTTCTTTTTCCGGTCGTAGTGAAAATCTGAGGGCTGGAAGTAGCGTTTGGTATGTACCGCCCTCCAGTTATCAGTTTTCTTTTTATGAACTTCATTGCCAGTGAAGCGGATATCACGCTTGCGAAACTGATTATCCGGGATATATGCTTCAATCCCATGTTCAATGAGATACTTCATATTCACAGCGTTATGAAACCCAGAGTCTGCTGTGATCACGGTTTTCCCGTAAATGTCAGATGAGATCCCGGTACTGCGGCATTGTTTCTTAATACCAGTCAAGATTTCCGGCAAATGACCGGATTCATTGATATCACCATAGGCTTCGGCCCATACAATGACCTGATGTTTATCATCAACTGCAGCAATTCCATTGTAGCCTTGAATGACACCATGGGAACTGACCATTTTTGCACTCTCATTGTCGGTGAGATTACTCTTCACCGGTTTGCCTGAGGCACCAAGCCTGTCATCATTATCATCCAGCCAGCGGTTGATTTTATCTGCCTTGGTTTCCAGCTTTTTGATTGCTGCAATTTCCTGAACTTGATTCTCAGCAGGTGATTTCTGACCATCCTCATTTTGATGCTTTTCAACCAGGTAGGCGATGGACTTTCTGATACTCCTGACTTTCTTCAGAAGCTCCGCCTTGGTCCCGCTCCATTCCTTGGAACAGTTTGATGAAATCTTGCAGCCATCTATGGCAAACATTTCCTTGCCAATCAGGTTCTCTGAATAACAGATGGCAAGCACCTTGGTGAACAAATCGACACATTCACTATCCATAGTTGCAATAAAATCGGCGATGGTGGTGTGATGCGGATGTGTATCGGCGGACAGAGCCATACAGATAATATTCTCATCACAAAACCGGGCAATCTTGCGACTGCTGGTTATCCCCCGTGAATAGGCAAAGAGAATAATCTTCAAAAGCACCGCCGGGTTATAGGCCGGGGCACCGGTAATATCATTCTGGCACCGCGACTCGAAAATAGAAAGATCAAGTTTTTTGCTGAAGAGGATGTGGAGTGTATGCTCAAATGTTCCAGGCAGAATTTGTTTTGACAGATTGACCGGCAGCATTAACTGCTGATCGTAGGAATAGTCTTTGTATCGAGGCATGCCGTCCCTCCCATAGGCTGGCTGATACATGAATTTTACCATGGAACTACATTTACTAGAAGCGGGACTTTTTCTACAGCCTCAACAACCACTTGAGCGGCGAGCCGTAATTGGCGTGGAGTTTGCCCGCCGCCAGGCGGAATGCGCAAACTCCATGACAATAGGCGAGTCCGTCTCGAAGTGCTTGTTATATGGCCCTCAATATTCTACCAGATAATCTTCCTGGTAACCTTCTATAAATTTCAAAATAGATTCATCATATTTCACTCGGATCGATTTGATAATTATCAATGTTGCAATATCAAAAAATTGCTTCGTCCTGGACATCGTGAAATATGAATTATCCAAATTTGATTTTTCATACGAGCGCGTACGGATATCAGATATCCACAGAGCAATTTCGTTTTTTGTGAGAATACCGGGAATCTCGGTTATCTCAGAGTCTGTAATCGAATTGAGAATGCCATCAAATTTATCTGGATCACCATGATAAATTGCCGATTCCAAAAAAGAATTTTCCGTTCGGTAGAGCTGTTCCCGAATATTATTACTCATCTCGGGATTGTATCGAAGTTTAAAATGCCAATTTAGCCAGTACAACATCAGGAAATCAGCTTGGAGATGAGACAACCATCCAAAAAGATAGCTGTGATTAATCTGGCCCTCATACTTCTGGTAGAAATTCATCAGATTTTGAAATCGGACTGAAATATCTCTAGGGCCATACATATGGATGGCTCGCTTCTCATCAAGGGAAGCGTTTTTTCTCATGTGGATGGCATCGGGAGCTATACTCCCAATCAGGAACTGGCTTCGATCAAGATTGATCGTGTTGAGAATTCTGTCTGCAATCTCAAGATGCAAAATGGTGTACGGCATATTTATTATTCAGCTTTCCTTATTGCAGATAGATTTCCGTTCTCCGAATAGTCCATATAACAACCACTTAACCTGTGAGCCGTACATTGGCGCGTGTTTTTGCGAATGCAAAAACCGTGACAATAGGCGAATCAGGTTGAAGTGCTTGTTATACGGCATTTTATCATCTTTTTAGTATTTTGATTATTATTTATTTAATTTGAGATCAATTTAAGCCCATCAGTTACATACTGTTGGATTTTCTTGTCGTGTGAAATTAGTGTATATCCAGATTCAATCGCCTGCCAGACTAACATTCGATCAAACGGATCTTTATGGTTTTCTTTTTTGGGTAAGCGATAATACGAAGTCAAAATCTCATTGGAGATCTCAGAAATTTCAAACCCCGATTTTGATATTTGGATCAATAATTGATCAGGATTGAGATCCCCCAAATCGAGTTTACCAAGAGAATATTTAATTGAAATTTCCCATAAACTTATTCCCGACACGAATTTCTGATCTGAGGATGATTCCAAAATCTGGAGAATTTCTTTTGATAAGTTTTCGGGGTTGAAAAGTGTCCAGAGTAGGATGTGGGTATCAACTAGATACATCATTGGCCAATTAATTCTTCTTCAGTCATTTCGAAATCATTTGTGAATGCGATTTCGTGTTCTTTCAAGAGGCCAATTTTAACTGAATGATTTTGATTTAATTCAGAGATCGGAATTAACGCTGCAACGCTTTTTTTATTCCGGCCGTATGTGATTATAATTTTTTCTCCAGATTCAACTTCTTTAAGAATTTCAGAAAAGTGTGTTTTAAATTCTCCAACGGCAAAGGTTTTCATAGATTAATAATCTAATTATTTTGTCAACTTGTCAAGATCGTTTTCTGAGAGTGAATCAAATTTTATGTCCGTATAACAACCACTTGAGCGGCGAGCCGTCAATTGGCGTGGAGTGTGCCCGCCGCCAGGCGGAACAAGCAAACTCCATGACAATAGGCGAGTCCGTCTCGAAGTGCTTGTTATATTCCGCTTCTATTCAACCTTCGTGAAGTACACTACATACTTCAATGATGTCTCTGCTGTGACTTCGCGATCGTCATTAAATTCAACTCCATTTTCTTCGAAGGTTAATGCGATTCCTCCTTTATAGAAGAATAGTCGTACTTCCCGAAATCCGACGCCTTCTCCGAATGTCCAATGGAATGGGGTATCTGCTTGAGTTTCGACAAAATATAAATCGAAATCACCTACACGAGAATTTTCTGCATAAATTCTATGGAGAGCCCTGATTGGTACGACTAGACTTTTCATTTCACTGGAAAATGTTAGCTCAATTTCAGAATTTTGAATCTGTTCAATATCAAACTCTAAATTTTCATGTTCCATAATACTGTGTGATTCATAAACATATCTACCTGCGAAATTTGTAAGGTAATCTGATGTAAATTGCTGAACGATTAGTTGAAGGGGAGCATCTATCGAACCGGCAAAAATATAAGGTTGTCTATATTCCCAAGTTCCAAGCCATTTCCTATCGGGTACATTTTCTTGATAATAGATATAAATCTGATCTCCGTCGGTCTTTAAATAGTTATTCCCATTAGAAAACGTTCGTCCATCAAATTCGAGTGTTATTTGATTGCGGATTATCTTGTTACCATTAAAAATATCGATTTCACTGATAACAACCATCGAGTTTGAGATTGAAAGTTCCAATATTTCTGGTGCATGACCAGAACCTTGGAATCTACGAGGTAATTGCTGGACGTAGAAACCTTCAAACTCAGTTATTTCCTGTACGGACTCAATGTTTGTGGTCTCCGGGAGTTGGAATCTGGGATAAGTCCCCGGAACTCGATTTGCGATTCTTGATGAGATTTCATTAGCAATATTCGTTTCTATTTGCTCAATATAGCCGGAGAAGCACCAGCCGGAAAAACCTGTTTGGCTCTGCACTCTTACCCAGGGGGCAGTTATCGAATTAATCGTTTCCACCTCCCCCGTTTCCAAAATCGTCACGGCGGTAAACTGTGGTAGCGTGGTGATTATTTCTGAATTAAGCGATTGATTTTCTCTAATCCTTAGGTTGTAGGTGACATAGTGCGTTGGAATAAATTGTTGCGCAAAAATATTTGCCGATATAATCATGAGCAAAATACATAAGAAGCGTTTCATCATCTCTCCCATCTAGATTGGAGCTATCTATCGATTCCATTAAACAACACACAGATATCATGCGTGAATATAACAACCGCTTGAGCGGCGAGCCGTCAATTGGCGTGGAGTTTGCCCGCCGCCAGGCGGAATTCGCAAACTCCATGACAATAGGCGTGTCCGTCTCGAAGCGCTTGTTAAATGGCGCTCCATCATCAACGACTATTCGATCACGATTTTAATTTTTCGATCCAGAGCCCTCGCATATTTCTCGATCGTGGAAAGCCGGATATCTTCTGCATGATTCTCGATTCGGGAGATCGCAGGTTTCTTGGTATGTAGCTTCTCGGCCAGTTCTTCTTGAGTCATTCCTTTTTCAATTCTAGCTTGTTTCAGTAGGGCACCGATTTTGAAGTTCTCATATTCAGAATCATAATTAAGAGAAAATTCTGGATCCTTCTGCTTGCGATCATTAATATATTTTTGGAGATCACTCATGTGTTCCTCCTCAGCCAATCTGCTTTGCGCCTCTCGGCCAAATTAATTTCTTTGGCTGGAGTCTTCTGTGATTTCTTGGAAAATCCATTCGTTAATACCACGAACTTGTTCCCATTTTGAAATCCCAGAATACGATATGCGTTCCCTGAGCTTGGGGCCCGAACTTCCCAAATGTCGTCCGTGTTTTTCAATTTCTTGAAATATGAACTTGGAACCACATCCAGGTCTTCTATCAATTGAAGGACCCAAGTTACTTTCTCGGCATCTTTAGCTTTTAGATTATCCAAGAATTCAGCAATGGGCGATTCGCCGTTTTCTGTTTTGTAAAAGACAATCTGCCGCATAGATAATGTTAACTTAAATGTTAACAGTTTGCAACCCAAAGAATTCATTCAAATAACATTCGAATTTTAATAACTGATAGAGCAAAAAGAAGACGCTTCATTGTGATATAGGTTCGATTCTTTGAACTCAGCTCACAAGACCAGATCACAATAACGCGCCAACCCATATTTCTGAGATCACGCAACTGATTGCGATCTCTTCGCTTAAATGGTGTCCAAATTAGTTCGCAATTTCATGTAGGAGCCAGCTTCCTCCAGCGGGTTAAGCGGCTATTTTCGGGATGAGATCTCGTTGCTCATCCAGTATTTCCTTTTTAATATAGGCCTTGCCGGCTGTCCAGTCTTCCGTGTATTCAATCAGGAAACAGGTCACCAATCTCAGGTAAGAATCCTGAGATGGGAAAATCCCGACGACTTTCGACCGCCGACGGATCTCCCGGTTCAGTCTTTCCAGCATGTTTGTCGAAGCGACCTTCCGATGATCGAGCTTTGGAAATTCATAGAACTGGAGTGAGTCTTCAAGTCCGTTATCCAGGATTTCCACCGCCTCAGGGAATTGCGATTCCAGATCATCCATCACCTGTTTGGCATATTCCCGTGCGGTACCGGCATCCGGTTGAAGCCAGATATGTTTGATACGGGCGGCAACATGCTCTTTGTGTTTGGCTCTCACTTTTGCCAACACGTTCCGCATGAAATGTACTTTGCAGCGTTGCCAGCTGGAACCAAGGAATTCTTTCTGGATAGCATTCTTCAATCCCAGATGCGCATCTGAGACCACAAGCCACACGGACCGAAGGCCACGCTCCTTCAACCTCTGGATCAGGAACCGGTAATTGTCTTCATTTTCAGCATCCATGGGCTCTATGGCCAGGATTTCCCGTTCTCCAGCCCTGTTGAGGCCGCACACGACCATAACCGCATGATTGTAGACTCTCCCGTCATCCCGGATCTTTTCATACAGGGCGTCTATCCAGATTACTGGGTACTCCGCTTCAAGGGGGCGATTGCGAAATGTATCAACCTGTTCATCAAGACCTTTGTTGATTTCTGAAACCTGGCTTGCGGAAATATTCTCGATTCCCAGCTGTTTTGCCAGACGATCAATCTTCCGGGTTGAAACGCCGTTAATGAATGCTTCCTGGACAACCTGAAGAAGCGCCTGCTCAGACCGGCGCTTCTCGGTGACAAAGAAGGGGATATACCCTCCCTTTCGGAGCTTTGGAACCACCAGATACATGGTACCTAATCGGGTATCAAAACGGCGAACCCGTGTTCCGGAAAAGTGAGTAGCCCGGTTGTGGGAGTGCTGACCTTTGGGGGCACCGACCTTGGATTCGACTTCGATTTTCATAAGCTGCTCTGTTGTCCATTTGAGCATCTCAAACAAGGGATCGGATTCACCGGTGAATTGGGATAGCAGATTCTTGAAATCTGCGGTAGAGTTTTTTGGGGCCATGATTACTTACTCCTTCTGGTTGTGTATCGCTACTTAACCTTCGGAGAGAATTGTGGCTCCTTTTACTTTTCTAAATTGCGAACATTATTGGACGTGATCTTCGCTTATTGTCACGAAATTTCTTTTGCCAATAGTTCCGATTATTACTAATTGATTTTCTTCTTTTGCATTTGTGATTATGCCAAAAGCAACCGTTGATCAATATCACTGTCTTAAATCGGGGAAGAACAATATCTGGGGTACCGGGCAATTTCTTATTGTGGATAGTAAATCTATATCCATTTCTATGAAGAATGGATCTTATTAAAACCTCGGGCTTTGTGTTTTTCGAATGGATTTGCGACATTATGTAGCTTCGCTGGCGTGGCGAAAAAATATCCATGAACAACCCGGGTTATCTGTTTCCTATTACACTCCTGGAAATGACTGTCTGATTTCTGATTGAAAATTTTTTACGTCCATTTAACAACCACTTAACCTGTGAGCCGTACATTGGCATGGAGTTTGCCCTGCCCTTCAGGGCAGGACCAGCGGACTCCATGACAATAGGCGAATCAGGTTGAAGTGCTTGTTATGACGCGCCTTTATTTTTATGGCAGTTCATCTGATGAAGGTAAATTTCAATATCCTTTTCATCTATACCCTGATTTTCAATCAGTTGCCATCTATCGCTGTTCTTTAGTAATTGAATTATTTCTTTTGCCGACATTGATAAATCTTCGCCATAATGTTTCCCAGTGATTTCATAGATATGTTGTGAGATAGTAAAAGTCTTCGGAATCTCTTGCTTCAAGGTAGCGTTATAACATAGGTGTCCACCCGCAGCATAAATTAGGAAACCTTTCTCGGTAAGATGATTTTCTTCATCGATAAAATGCTTTTCTTTCAAAATCTTATAATTTTTATTTTCTACATCGGGTTCTTTCTTGAAATAGCATTGTTGTAATAATTTCCAATTTGCCTTTTCTGAAAGAAGAGAGAAGAAATCAGAAACAGTAGAAAAATCCTCGAGATAATTTCCGATCGCATATGTCGGAAGATTTGTTGTGTACCAACCATTTTCCAAATCATATGCCAGCAATTGCGATAATCCTTGATGGGAATTTTCATGGACTACTTTCTTTAGGTTTTCTAATGCAACATCGTGACCACAAACTACACTCGTCGGTTCGGAATCTGAGTCTATTTCCGAAAGCTTTGCTTTTAATCGTGTGATTTCTTTTTTCAAGAAGGCTCGGTTATTTTCAAACTGATTCATGGAGCATCCCGATAATTTTAGAGATTACAAACATAGTATCATAAATACCATTAATTAACAGTAAGAAAATCTTCTACGTCGTCATAACAACCTGTTGAGCGGCGAGCCGTACATGGCGCAAAACTTGCCTGGCGAAGCCAGAAAAGCAAGTTTTGTGACATAGGCGAGTCCGTCTCGAACAGCTTGTTATGTACTGTATTTCAATTTATTGATCGTCTCTCGCCAAGTTTTTCCACAATATCATCAACTACTGCAGATAAATTTTTCTTAATATCTGATTGCCAATAGCGTAGAACTTTCCAACCATCATGTTCTAAACTGGATGTAACTTCCCGGTCTCTCTCTTTATTTCGCGAAATCTTTTGTGTCCAGTAATCCACGTTTGTTTTTGGCATACTAAAATTTTCTGGGTGCATATGCCAAAAATCTGAATCAATGAATACAATAACCTTTCCATTTCTAAAGACAATATCCGGCTTTCCAATTATTTTTTTTACATGCTTTGTAAAATATATTTTCCTTTTACGTAATTCCTTAAAAACCATTTTCTCCGGCTGAGTATTAATAGATTTTATATTTTTCATATTTAGATGTCTTTCTTCAGGAGTTAGATTATCCATTAGAAATAATTATCTGTTTTAGAAAAGTCCATCAAATAGTTTTCATCATCGATTTTATAAAAAGTAACGTGGACTCTTCCATATCGCTCTAGATCCGATCTACTTACGTAAGCCCCATTTGCCAAACCTAATCGGTGACGAAAATATTCACCTAATAAACTATTATTATGTGGTGTTTCTATTGCTTGACCATTTTCATCTTTTTGTGCACGTGCACAATTAAATACTTTAGAATCGTCAGTTACGACTGTAAAATGCTGAGGCTTTGGTGGAAAGAAATCGCTTCTATAAACATCCGGTGTCAATTGAATATATGCTTGATTTGGTTCTCGCCCTGGTCTTTGCCCCCAATTTAAACCACCTTTACTTTGCACTTCACCATCACGAGAAGAAATTAAAGGAATTCGTACAGATTCAACGTTAGTTAAATTGGATTGAGAAGCAGTGCCGGAGTGCTCTTCCGTTGTATGTTTACGATAATATCTGTAATCGCTATATACAGTTATATAATTTTCGACTTCCGAATGATTACAATAAACGGAGTCTTTTTCGATCTCATTATAATAATCTATCACATCCAGATCACTGATCTGAGACAGAATTTCCCTCTGTTTAGTTCTTTCATTCTTTAAAAATGCATTCTGTGTGTAATTCGCAGAGCCAATAAATGATTTATACAATTCATTCTTTTTTTTCCAAATATATAATTTGCTATGAACTGCAGGAGCTTCAGAAACATAACCACATGAAAACCGATTTTGAAAATCAGTGCCCATTATTGATTGAAAACCTTTATGATTGCTAATGGAAATACCATCTGAAGGTACCATGCCAACTAGTAGTGATACCTTGATGTCAGAATTAATCTCAGAAATTTCTGATAAGTGGTGAAAAGCCATAGCAGACGTAGCATAACCAGATATGATTAATAATTCATCTGCCCCTTCTCGAGCTGGTACAATTAACGATTCATGGTAAAGTTTTTTTGTTAACATTAGTTCGTTATGTATACATCCTCTTTTTCAAGTATGTACAACTGCTCCTTCGATGTTTCATTATATAATTCTAAATGCTCTGGAAGAATGATAGATTCAAAATTTGGTTTTATCGACTCATATTGTTCACCGGAAAAACTTTTCAAAACAGCTTCAAAAATAATTCTTGCGCCATCAACAGGAACAGCCATTCCGATTTGCTTTCTCACGCTTTCTTTGGAACCTATAAAAGTAAATGAATCGGGAAATGTTTGAAGCCGTGCTCGTTCACGATTAGTCAAAGCTCTGTTTTCACTCCAATGGTAGACATGTGTTCCTCCACCGCCACTTCCTGTCACTGTATATGACGGTTTTGTAGGGTCTAACCTACGATAAATTTGACTAATTTTTGCACCTTTAACATTTAACTGTAAATGCTCTGGAATAACCGCTGTAAATGCATTTTGTCCGGGTTTTATATATTTTAATCTTTCAACCACAGTTGGGGACTGCTTAGTAAACTCATTATTACTAGCATTCTCAGGGATAGGTGGATTTTCTATAGCATCCTTACAGGTTCTTAACTTTGTCTGATATGGATTGGGTGATGGAATTTGAAAAGTTACATTTTGACTCTTATGAATTCCAATAATAATAATTCGATGCCTAGCTTGCGGAATTCCATATTCATTGAATTTGTATAGATGCGGATATAGAGAATAACCAGCATCCGCCATTTCTTGAAGGATTTTGGAAAAAGCTTTTCCATCATTTGAATTTCGGAGGCCACCAACATTTTCGGCTAAAAACCATTTAGGAGAAAATTCCTTTAGCGCTTTTACCCCATATGAATACAGGGGACCAAAAACACCATCTATTCCTTTTTGCTCTCCAACTACACTAAAATCATTACAAGGGAAACCAAAAGCTAAGGCATCGATTTCAGATAAATCACGAAGGATGGTATAATCTAATTTTCGTATATCTTTACAAACAACCGTATTTTTATCAGAAGCAACATTTTCTGCATAAGTAGAACATGTATCCTTGTCATAATCGCTTGCCCATGCATGCTCTATATAATAATTTGGATCATTAACCAATGCTGTTTTTGCCGCATAACCAATACCACCTGGTCCGCAGAACAGTTCACCAAGACGAAATTTCATAGCGCCCCCCCCCGATGGAAATTATTTTAGCACAATATTTAGTTGCGCTCCACTCAACAATTGTTAAGTTTTAGATTTTTTTATACATGTACATAACAACCACTTAACCTGTGAGCCGTACATTGGCGCGTGTTTTTGCGAATGCAAAAACCGTGACAATAGGCGAATCAGGTTGAAGTGCCTGTTATATGGCCAAATCTCTCAACAACCAAGATCAGTTCCCTACACCTTGTTTCCAACCTTCGACCCGCTTTCAATTATGATCCACTAAACTACGCAGATTTTCAATAATCTCACCGAAGTAGCTGCAGGAGTGAGGGAAAATCAGATTAACCCCCGGTCTACTTCTCGAATCCCCTAACCCAAACGAGAATCCAATTTCAAAACTTTTCAGGATTCGATTTCCACCCCGATGTTACTTGCCGAGGGAATCATTCACATAATTCCAATTTTCATAGTATGCCCAAGCAAAACCACCAAAATTTTTTAATAAGATTCGAGTAATAAAATGAGGAGCGAATGATCTTTAAAGCCCGAAGAAACCCGGAATTCAAGAAATTATGAGAACATGAAACTTCGTCCATATAACGAGGCTGTAGAAAAAGTCCCTGCAGCCATCAATAATTCTACCCGGACAGGCCTTTATAGGCAAAGCATAAAATGGCCTTCGTTTAATAAAGCGACTACGCCACCCTGTGTTTCCGGATTGCACTGGGAATCTCCAGTATGCCTCTCTTTCTTTTCTACTGCCAGCACATCTTCAGCTTTTCTATATTGTGCACCATACAAAACAACCGCCACTGGGTATTTACTTTTGTCTTCCCTCGCACCGTGAATCTGTTCAGCCCCTTGGTTCCGCATAAATCACCGAACACCGGTTCAACCGCCCCCATTCGCCGGGAGTAAATGCTTCGTGCCTCTGAGGTATCAAATCTGTCCTGACTAATCTTTAGGTAATCGATGGTCTGTGGCGTTTGTGTCCGCTTAAAAAACGTCACCTGCCTGAATGGACTTGCAGGTTTTCGAATACACTTGCTACGCAACTCACAATTGCTGCACTGTTCTTTGCTTGCCCTGTACCGATCCCCGACGAGCTTTCCGTCGGCGGATTTGAAATTCTTCATGTTTAGCCGCAATATATGCCCGGCCGGACAGGTAGCTATTTTCTTTTTCCGGTCGTAGTGAAAATCTGAGGGCTGGAAGTAGCGTTTGGTATGTACCGCCCTCCAGTTATCAGTTTTCTTTTTATGAACTTCATTGCCAGTGAAGCGGATATCACGCTTGCGAAACTGATTATCCGGGATATATGCTTCAATCCCATGTTCAATGAGATACTTCATATTCACAGCGTTATGAAACCCAGAGTCTGCTGTGATCACGGTTTTCCCGTAAATGTCAGATGAGATCCCGGTACTGCGGCATTGTTTCTTAATACCAGTCAAGATTTCCGGCAAATGACCGGATTCATTGATATCACCATAGGCTTCGGCCCATACAATGACCTGATGTTTATCATCAACTGCTGTAGCCTCTCAAATTAAATTGATCAAACCAGCATAGAAAATCTCACAAACAGTTAAACAATCTCTCATTCCACTTAGACCGGAAATTTTATCTGCCGACAAAAAAAGAGCAATGGTGTTGAAGTTTGCCGACTCCCCATTGCTCTTAAAACCTCACCCCCAAAGGGGGCAAATAAACGTTACTTATTTGTCGGATAGTTTTGGAAAAACTTCAAGCGCTTGGGAAACAGTTCCACTGGAAAAAACCTGAATGTTGTCCCGAGTGTGGAAGCATACGGCTATGGGGGCACGGCTTCGTTCTTCGGCAGTTTGTCGGGTTTGCCCAAGGACTGTGGATGAAGCGGTATCGATGTCCGGACTGCCATGGGGTTCATACCTGTAGGCCACAGCAGTTCTTGCCGGGGATGCAATATCCTGTTCAAACTCAAATCTCCAGCCTGGAAGCAAAGCTTGCAGGAAAGCCGTTCCTTCAAACTGTGTCGAGGCAGATCCAGCAGCATTGGTGGAAGACATTTCTCAACCACTGCCGCCGTAGCGGCAACTGGACTGCCCCACATTCGGTTTTCCTCCGCAGGCAGAGCGATGATCAAATACCAGTAACAACCAGGCGAATATACCGTGAGATCTGGTCAGAAGCCTGCGTACCCTACCTGCCTTTTGCGCTGACAGTGAAACCGCGTCCATTTAGCCTTGAGTGAGAAAACGTATCACTCTCAAGGAGGAGAAAATGGACAGAGAAAAGAAAGAAAAGATCGCAGTATTCCGCTTCGGGGTCATCTTTCCGCTTGTGGAGAAAGACCTACACCAGTATTGGGGAGAGAAAGAGCGAATCCTGCGGGAGCTGGTCAGCAAGGAATGGGAGATTCCCTTTTCAAACCGAAACTACATCAGCAAGGCCACCATCCTGACCTGGGTAAAGCGCTACGAAGATGGCGGGCGGAAGATTGAAGCCTTGTTTCCTGAGAATCGCGGCGACAAGGGCCGGATGAGAAGCATTTCCGATGAACAAATCGATGCGCTCATGCTGCTTCGAAAAGAGCATCCAAAACTCTCCACCCCGCGTCTGGTTGAAATTGCTCAAGGAAACGGCGTCTTTCCGTCCGGAAAAGAGGTCTCCATGGCCAGCATTTACCGGCTCATGAAGATCCGCAAAGCCCAACGGGTCAAAGTCGAGTCTGACATGAGGAAGTTCGAGGTACAATTGCCCAACGACCTGTGGCAGTCAGACTGCATGCACGGTCCGAAAGTTCTGCATGGCGGGAAACTGAGAAAGACCTATCTGTTTGCAATCATTGACGACCATTCAAGGCTCATTACCCATGGCCAGTTCTACCTGGCTGAAACACTGGAAAATTACCTGGACTGCTTATGGACGGCGTTACGCAAGCGGGGAGTTCCCCGAAAGCTCTATGTCGATAACGGGGCATCATTTAAGGCGCACAGGCTCCAGTTGGGATGTGCTTCGCTGGAAATCGGGCTGCGCTATGCACGGCCGTACCGACCCCAGGGAAAGGGCAAGATTGAACGGTTCTTTCGTACCGTACGTAGCCAGTTTATCCCCGAGCTGCCTGATGAACTTCCTCTGGATGAGATCAACCGGCTGTTTCACCACTACATTGAAAACGGTTATCACCAGAGGATCCATGGCGGTACGGGGCAGAAGCCCCTGGAGCGTTACCTGCAGGATGCCCATGCCTTGCGAAAAGCGCCGGAGAACTTGCCTGAATACTTTCGAAAACGCGAGGAGCGAACGGTAAACAACGACCGGACGGTGAAACTCGATGGCCGTTTGTATGAAGCCCCTGCGGGATTGGTTGGCATGAAAGTCGTCCTGCGTTTTGAGAATTACGACCGGATTGAAGTCTTTCTCGAGAATCAGTCAAAGGGATTCTTAAGGGATCTGGATCAGGGAGTGAACAGCCGCATTAAGCGGGACGGCACGGGTCCGGTCATGCCGTCGGCTTCGGGGGGAGCTCTTTTTGAAAAGCTGGGCTCAAAGGCAGGTAGCTAATGGATACGCTGCGCCACCACTTTGGATTCCGGCACAACCCGTTCCCGCAGAATGTAGCGGTAAAGGACCTGTACCCCTTACCGGCATTGGAACCCCTGCGGCAGCGGGTGTTCTTTGCCCTGGAGCAGAAAGCCATTGCCGTCATCACCGGAGATGTGGGGTCGGGAAAGTCTACGTCATTGCGCTATGTCTCAAGCAAATGCCATTCGAGTGAGTATGAACTGATTACCATTGTCGGCGGGAACTTCTCACCCATGGAACTGTACCGGCAGATCCTGCTCACTTTCGGCATGAGCTATATGTCGTTCCAGGTATCGATCATGATCTCGAAGATCCGGGAGCTTATTCTGGAAATTGCATCCCGCAATGTCATCCCGGTGCTGGTAATCGATGAGGCTCATCTGCTGAAACGGTCAGTGTTTACCCAGCTGCATACCCTTGCTCAGTTTGAATTCGATTCCAAACCGGTCATGCCGATGATTCTCTGCGGTCAGGATTTCCTGCTCGATCATCTGATGGCTAACTCAGTTCGGCCTCTGGCGTCCCGGGTGCTGGGCAAGAATCATCTGGAGTCTATTAAGAAGGAGGTGATGGAAGATTACCTGAATCATCACATCACCCTGGCCGGGGGAACAAAGAAAGCATTCAGTGATGAGGCGATCTTTGCCATTCATCAGGGATCCGGTGGTCTCTTGCGGAAAGCCAACTCCCTGGCGAAAACGGCTCTCCTTGCCTGCGCCGGAGATGGTGGACAGACTGTTTCTGCAGAACACGTCCGGGTCGCTTCCACCGAGATTTTTATGTAAATGCTGCCCCTGCCGCGAATGCGGCAGGGGGTACCCTTCGTCAGTTTTACTTGTAAAATTGTTTGTCTGTACGTGCGAGGGTTAGGCTAATTTAATGTGCGAAGCTACACTGCAGCAATTCCATTGTAGCCTTGAATGACACCATGGGAACTGACCATTTTTGCACTCTCATTGTCGGTGAGATTACTCTTCACCGGTTTGCCTGAGGCACCAAGCCTGTCATCATTATCATCCAGCCAGCGGTTGATTTTATCTGCCTTGGTTTCCAGCTTTTTGATTGCTGCAATTTCCTGAACTTGATTCTCAGCAGGTGATTTCTGACCATCCTCATTTTGATGCTTTTCAACCAGGTAGGCGATGGACTTTCTGATACTCCTGACTTTCTTCAGAAGCTCCGCCTTGGTCCCGCTCCATTCCTTGGAACAGTTTGATGAAATCTTGCAGCCATCTATGGCAAACATTTCCTTGCCAATCAGGTTCTCTGAATAACAGATGGCAAGCACCTTGGTGAACAAATCGACACATTCACTATCCATAGTTGCAATAAAATCGGCGATGGTGGTGTGATGCGGATGTGTATCGGCGGACAGAGCCATACAGATAATATTCTCATCACAAAACCGGGCAATCTTGCGACTGCTGGTTATCCCCCGTGAATAGGCAAAGAGAATAATCTTCAAAAGCACCGCCGGGTTATAGGCCGGGGCACCGGTAATATCATTCTGGCACCGCGACTCGAAAATAGAAAGATCAAGTTTTTTGCTGAAGAGGATGTGGAGTGTATGCTCAAATGTTCCAGGCAGAATTTGTTTTGACAGATTGACCGGCAGCATTAACTGCTGATCGTAGGAATAGTCTTTGTATCGAGGCATGCCGTCCCTCCCATAGGCTGGCTGATACATGAATTTTACCATGGAACTACATTTACTAGAAGCGGGACTTTTTCTACAGCCTCAACAACCACTTAACCTGTGAGCCGTACATTGGCGTGGAGTTTGCCCTGCCCTTCAGGGCAGGAACAGCAAAATCCATGACAATAGGCGAATCAGGTTGAAGTGCTTGTTAAATGCCCATTTCATTTCCCAATTATATTTTCAATCTCTTCAAGAAATTGATTTGTTAAGGATGGAATCTTCTTAATAATCGATTCGATCGAATCTTTTTTGAGTTCAAACGCATATGCATGCCTGACAAAATGACGGAAGCTGAGAAAAGATTTAAGTTCGTCAAAGATCTTATCAGATATGATCTGATTGTCTTTAGATGATTTCAATAAGTTCAGATGCCAAGAATCGTCTTTGGCAATCAGAATCTGTTTGGATTCCAATACAAATCGAAGAATTTTCTCTATTCCGTTATAGATTGCAGTTGTTGTAAGAGCCAATCCGCGAATTTCAATTTCATCTAGTTCTTTATTTTCTATTTTCTTTGCATACAACTCGATAAATGACTTTTCTTCATCGATATTCTGAATTTCAATCTGTATTTTTTGGATAGGATCCATCTATGCCACCCGGAGAATTTCATCGGATTGTAGCAATATTCTGCCGAATTTTTCCTGAAGTTGCAGATCGACAAGATCGATTTGATGTTCGAGCAAGAACATCAATTCTCCATAAACTTCAAAAATTTTTTCAGCGGGTATTCCCTTCACGGCTATATCGAGATCTGATTTTTCGTTTGCTTTTCCAGTTACGGCAGATCCAAAAATATAAATTTCTGAGCAACCGATGTCTTTTAAATAGGAAATTGCTTTTTCAACATCAGTTGCATATCTGGAATCCAATTTTAATTCGGTCATATAATGATATTATATATTGTAGAGATTCAGTACTCAACGAGTTTTTCTGTTACTCATTCCAGGAACATGAAAAAGACGGTTATTTTCTTTTTTGGTGCATTTAACAACCACTTAACCTGTGAGCCGTACATTGGCGCGCGTTCTTGCGGATGCAAGAACCGTGACAATAGGCGAATCAGGTTGAAGTGCTTGTTATGTGGCTCATTCCTAAACCCCACCGCTCGAATTATCCTTCATAAATAAATTCAAGATCACAGCCCATTTTATTTTCAAAGTAATCTCGCAATTTCAATTTATAGTTTATCGCAGAAATGAATGCCTTATTTGGATTTGTCACACGTGAGAGTACGTCCTCAATTCGATCCTCCACTCGGCATAGTCGATCAGGCAGCCCAAGAAAATCACAAAGTTGTATTAGACGATCATAATCATCATACTCGGTATTCTTCAGGAATTTTAAGATGAAAACTCGTTCAGGACTGGTATAGTCATCCATATTTTCATAGATCGCCATATTTTTATGTGTATAGGAATGTGTGATACAAATTCGAGCATGCACATGATAGCCAAGACCTGCTAAAAATTTAAAGCCATCATATGAGTGTCTTACTTTAAAGATTCCAAACCGACGCCCAATGTCGTGAAGTAGTCCTATCTGATATGCAAAATCGGAATCCATGGATAATTTATGGGCGATTCTAAACGCGGCAAGTGCGACATTCTTTGAGTGCCCAATCCATAACCCTGGATTTAGGGTGCTGGCATCTTCAAGAAGTTGTTCTGCTACAGAATTATCTAGTTTTTTCATTTATGTAAAAAATTAGCATTGCCATAGTTCCTTATTTAGTATCGATGCCTATCAAACTTCACAAAGTTTGGTGAAATTGAAGTAAATCGTCCCTTAAATATCTACCTATATGTTATCTATTTTTTCTGCATCTTCAGAAAAAACAGTGAAGAATCATCAGTAAGGTGAACAGAAATTACAAATCCTATCTCTCTGGCCATTCGAATAAGCTGGGTATCGGATATCTCAAAATCATATTGGTAGGGAATACCATAGCCAGTTGAAATCATTTGCTTGTTTGGCAGTTCAATTTCTAAGTTGACAATAACTGCATCATACTTCAAGTTTTCTTCTGCTATCATTATATTTGAATTCCAAATCAGTAGCTCTCCACTCTGCTTTAGAACACGAAATATTTCCTTGAGCGCAGACATTTTTTTCTCTGCCGGCAAATACATAAAAGTAAAAAATGAAGTAGCAACATTGATAGTTTCAGCAAGAAATTTCATGTCAGTTGCGTCCATGACTATTTTAATTCCATCCGAACCTGACTCTTCAAGTTCACTCCGACGATTGTCCATTGAAATGACACTGTTTTGAGTAAATGCTCTTGAAATGATTGCTTCTCCGCCACCTCCGATATCCAAGATCACATCTCTCTTATCGATTAGCTGAGGAGCAAGTTTTATGCGTTGTACATCGAGATTTAAAAAGTTCATTGTTCCTAAATTATGTCCACATAACAACCACTTGAGCCGCGAGCCGTAATTGGCGCGTGTTCTTGCGCCGTACCTCCCTGCAGGCTTCTTCTTTTGATTGTACCCGTAGTTCCCCTCACCGCTCAAGCAAGAACCGTGACAATAGGCGAGTCGGCTCAAAGTGCTTGTTATATTGCGCACATCTTTAGGCAATCTTTTTGGTTTTTGGCTTTCAGGATATAGCAGTTTTTCGATATGATCGCAGTCAGTGAATACAAGCAGATAGGTTTAGTATCCCACGAGCCAAATACCAAAGCGCGGATGAATTTGCCGGATGCGGCAATCTGCTATGCTTTGATTTCGGTTTTTCATATCATTTCAATTTGCGCAGGGTACAAAATAGCACCTGGCTTTCAAATCGATGTTCGATCTGAATCAGAAAAAATAGATCACTGGCAAGAGATGCGAGGACAATGACCGAAAATCACTGATTACTTTGTAATAAAGCCACGCGGCAATTTCGAGCCTTTCAGAGACCATAGATTGGTGCACTATTTGCCGATCGGATCACACAGTTCAGTGCGCCAAAAATGACTTGAGCTGTGAACCTCGGCAGAATACGAATCAGGCGTTATAGCCGTTGACTCAGCAGTCACAGAATTCCAGAACCAAAATAAATGAAGCGGCTAAATTCGACTGCAACTTCGGTTTATGCATTTCCTGAGTCAATATAACAACCGCTTGAGCGGCACGCCGTCAATTGGCGTGAAAAATGCCGAGCGCAGCGACAAGCATTTTTCATGACAATAGGCGTGTCCGTCTCAAAGCGCTTGTTATGTCGCCCCTTTTTATCTCATACATATTATTTTGTTGAGAAATTTTCCTTCAATATTACCTTTCAATTTCAGATAATAGGATAACCAAAGAATAATCACCAATAAAACAAAAATAAACTGAGGAATCCCCTGAAGATATCGAAATATATTATCCAGTTGTTCGATTTGGAAATTAAGATCTCCATCTTGCCTTACCTCAAATCTTCCGACATACCATCCTCGAAGAAAATCATGCGAAAATGAAATTAAGAGGTGCAATATGTATGCAATTCCTCCAGAGAAAAGTACAATTCTTCCAGCATTATTCATTTCATAAATCTCCTTTCTTCAACCTGCATTATCGAAATTTATTTCTCGCAATAATTTAAGTTGTCTGGTTTAAAATCCTATTTCATTTTCTAGGTGATGTAAGATCATTTCGATTTGATACATTAAATATTGCTCAGGATGATCCAATGCTATCTCAATATAGTTTTCATCAAAGTTTTCCCTAGTTAAAATTACCTCGCTCATCATTGAATTTGTTCTAATATCCAATAAATCATTTTTCAGCTTTAGCAATTTATTTTTGTCATACCTGATGAGATATTGAACTGCAAACTTATTTGCGTCTAACTCCATTTCATATGGTGATAATTCCCATATATCATTCTGCACTTGAATGTAATGACCAAATTCATGAGCAATAAAAAACCAATTAAAGAGATCATGAAATATCTCGGGATCGGTTAGATTTGATGAAATAAATTGCTTCTGCTCAGTGTTCAGTTCATTATATTTGGGTACCACAATAGTATTACTTGCTCTGTCATAGAATATTAGGAGATCTGTCGTTCGAAATTCTATTTTTGGAATGTCGCTGTACCCAATTTCGGATAAATCTTCGTTCAGTGAATTATATAGCCTTTTTGACTCGCTTAAATATGTGCATGACGTGATTGAAATGATAATGATCAATAATCCCATGATAATTTTTATCCATTTCATTAAAAAAATCATATCAGTTTGGTCCAATACTTAATCTTTTGTCGACATAACAACCACTTAACCTGTGAGCCGTACGTTGGCATGGAGTTTGCCCTGCCCTTCAGGGCAGGACAAGCAAACTCCATGCCAATAGGCGAATCAGGCTGAAGTGCTTGTTATGTAGCTCCTTTTTCATCAGCGCAACCTGTACTACTGACTTTTTTTATTTCTGCTAATGGCAGCGCTTATAAGTTAGTCAAATAATTCTCATTTTGGTTCTTAATTAAGTAATTGAGTACACTAGTTTCCCTTATGATCCAAGGGAAGTTTCGATTTGCCCCCGGTTTCATTAGGGTTTTATTTTTCTGAAATGCATAGTTTGGTGATACCCATACAGGCACGATTTGGTACTCTTGTTCCATCTTTGTCAGATTAACTTCATCGAATTTATCCATATATACTGTGCTCACATAGAAGTAAGAAATCATATGAAAATAATCATACTCCGGCAGAAACGATGTTCTAAATTCCTCGGTGATTAACGCTAAATCGCGAATTTCCTCTATCCTATATCCCGTCTCTTCATTTATTTCACGAATCAATGTCATTTCATTTGTTTCGCCTGATTCTTGGCCGCCACCAGGGAAACTGTATTCGCCAAATTTATTTGACTTGATTAAAAGCAATTTTGAATCAGATTTATCGAATATGATTCCACGGATGCTTTTGTATGATGCTATTTTAATTTTCGAGTCATTCGGATCAGGGAAATCTACTTCCAAAAATGATAGTTTTTCCACTAAGTCTCCCTGAGTCTACATAACAACCACTTAACCTGTGAGCCGTATATTGGCGCGCGTTTTTGCGAATGCAAAAACCGTGACAATAGGCGAATCAGGTTGAAGTGCTTGTTATGTAGTCCTTCCTTTTTCACTTATAATCTCAATCGCTTCACGAGCAGTATAGATTTGAGTCTGAGATTTCGAAAAATCCTTAAAATTCCTGGTAATAATCCAATCCAGTTCTTCCCTCTTCGACAATTCATCGATTACTGCATCTTCATAGTCTTTGATATCTGAATCCAATGCTCTTCGTAGGGTCGATTCATTTGGAGAAAGTACTGAGAGGTTGTCCAGCAGATTATTTATAATTTTATTTCTTTTATTTATCGTTGCTTTGTCTTTGTCAAGGAAATATGACAACGTGGTGATTTCATGCGCTGCGATATATCCCTTAATTATTTTCCTGCTACATAAGTCATAGATCATTAATGCTGCTTGATGATCCATTCTCTTATTGAGCATATCTATAATTATATTTAAATCAATTAATACTCTTTTCATGGAATTCCTTTCTCATTTCATCTTTGTCTGGGACTTGATTTGATTCAAGAATTCCATAAATTTCTTTTGCTGATGAGGATATTTTTGAGGTGTCAATTTCTCTTTTCAAATTTAAAAAATATTTTTCGACGATATTGGAAATCGATTGATGTGTTTTCTTAGAATATTCATGTGCAAAATCTATTAACGATTCGTCCACGTTTAGTGTAAGTTTTTTATTCATGGTAACCTCACGTACAAATATATATTAATATTACGTGATTTTCAATATGGAAAAACTAATGGCCATTTCGTCCGACATACTTCTCTTGTTGCATGGGTTTTTCCAAGAGCAGATTTTTGGATCTACATAACAACCACTTGAGCGGCGAGCCGTTATTGGCGTGGAGTTTGCCCGCCGCAAGGCGGATCAGCAAACTCCATGACAATAGGCGAGTCCGTCTCGAAGTGCTTGTTATATGCCGCCTCGACTACTCATACATAATTACATTACTAAATCATCCAAATCAATTTCAAAATAGCTCATATCTAATTCATCATACATATATTTAAATCCAACTTTTTCGAGAACTCTTTTGCTAGGCAAATTCCTCGATGTTGTATCCGCAAAAATTTTCGAAAGTCCAAGGCTAATTTTTGCAAAACCCAAAATTAACCGTTCAGCTTGAGTTCCAATTCCAAGATTTTTGTATTTATCATTTGCCAAAATAATGCTTAGGGTTGCTGTTTGTTTTTGGTAGTTAATTTTTTTTAGTTGGATTTCGCCTACAACTTCAGAATAGAGAAAGACACCAAAGACTCTCCGATTTGGGTCTGAAATTTTTGATTTATAATACGAGTCAACACTTTCAGAATCATAATGAAAGACTTGATTCGTCATTAACGGATCTGCCACGTATCTTAAATAAAAGTCATGACAATTCTCCAGGGTATATGGTTGAATAGAGATATCCTGAATTTGCCATCTTGAATCAATCATAGTTTGACAGCAGTTTCCTGAATGATATTTCTGGAGTGTGCATATAACAACCACTTAACCTGTGAGCCGTACATTGGCGCGTGTTTTTGCGAATGCAAAAACCGTGACAATAGGCGAATCAGGTTGAAGTGCTTGTTATACGGCATTTTATCATCTTTTTAGTATTTTGATTATTATTTATTTAATTTGAGATCAATTTAAGCCCATCAGTTACATACTGTTGGATTTTCTTGTCGTGTGAAATTAGTGTATATCCAGATTCAATCGCCTGCCAGACTAACATTCGATCAAACGGATCTTTATGGTTTTCTTTTTTGGGTAAGCGATAATACGAAGTCAAAATCTCATTGGAGATCTCAGAAATTTCAAACCCCGATTTTGATATTTGGATCAATAATTGATCAGGATTGAGATCCCCCAAATCGAGTTTACCAAGAGAATATTTAATTGAAATTTCCCATAAACTTATTCCCGACACGAATTTCTGATCTGAGGATGATTCCAAAATCTGGAGAATTTCTTTTGATAAGTTTTCGGGGTTGAAAAGTGTCCAGAGTAGGATGTGGGTATCAACTAGATACATCATTGGCCAATTAATTCTTCTTCAGTCATTTCGAAATCATTTGTGAATGCGATTTCGTGTTCTTTCAAGAGGCCAATTTTAACTGAATGATTTTGATTTAATTCAGAGATCGGAATTAACGCTGCAACGCTTTTTTTATTCCGGCCGTATGTGATTATAATTTTTTCTCCAGATTCAACTTCTTTAAGAATTTCAGAAAAGTGTGTTTTAAATTCTCCAACGGCAAAGGTTTTCATAGATTAATAATCTAATTATTTTGTCAACTTGTCAAGATCGTTTTCTGAGAGTGAATCAAATTTTATGTCCGTATAACAACGCCTTGAGCGGCACGCCGTCAATTGGCGTGGAGTTTGCCCCGCGCAGCGGGAAAAGCAAACTCCATGACAATAGGCGTGTCCGTCTCGAAGCGCTTGTTATGCAGCGACCTCTTTCCTCATGGTACTGCTGTTGCCCTTTATCATGAATCGAGTCAACAAAAGCAAGATTCCAAGCAAAAAGATTGTGACTATCCATCGCATCATCGATGGAAAATCCAATGTATTTAAAAACAGGTCCCCAATATATCGAGAAGATAAATTTACGATTCCATGAATTAGAATTGCGAAGTGAATTGAATAACCTTGAATAATAATCCAACCAAGAAAAAATCCTAATACAAGAGTAAATGAAATAAGGAGGATGGTGCCATGAATAAGTGCAAAACAGATTGTGGATACAATAAGCGATGTATATTTATAATTTTCGGTAAACGGCAGGACATCCCGAAAGATTAGCTCTTCAATAATTGGTGATAGGATCCCAATTGAGATCAGAGTGAATATTTTTCTTGTATTGTCTCCTGTGTCATACATTTGAATTATCTGGGATATTTCAATTTCAGCTTGTCCGGGAAAAAATATGTGTCCGATATTCCATGAAAATGAGATGAAGCTTATTCCCCAAAATAGCATAATCAATACCTGAAAGGGATCCATCTCCGGTTTTTGAAATACATTCGAAAATAATCTTTTGCTTGGGAGCAATAGCATAAGAATTAGAAAGATAAATTTTCCAATAGCTACCCGTTCGGGAAACTGTGAAGATGGATTGATGCTTATATTATATCCAGTATCATTTTGGGTAATTGTTGTGGATGCAAATACGAGAGTAAGAAAATATAAGAATACCAGGAGAAGCATGAATAGTAAGGGTTTTCCTGGAAATTTCATACTCGGTGTATCCTATAAATCATTCTTGCGTCTGCATAACAACCACTTAACCTGTGAGCCGTACATTGGCGCGCGTTTTTGCGAATGCAAAAACCGTGACAATAGGCGAATCAGGTTGAAGTGCCTGTTATATGGCCAAATCTTTCAACAACCAAGATCAGTTCCCTACACCTTGTTTCCAACCTTCGACCCGCTTTCAATTATGATCCACTAAACTACGCAGATTTTCAATAATCTCACCGAAGTAGCTGCGGGAGTGAGGGAAAAACCAGATTAACCCCCGGTCTACTTCTCGAATCCCCTAATCCAAACGAGAATCCAATTTCAAAACATTTCAGGATTCAACCTCCACCCCGATGTTACTTGCCGAGGGAATCACTTACATAATTCCAATCTTCCAGGGAAGCCCAAGCAAAAACACCAAAAATTTTCCAATCAGATTCGAGTAATAAAATGAAGAGCGAATGATCTTTAAAGCCCGAAGAAGCCCGGTATTCAAGAAATTGTGAGAACATGAAACTTCGTCCATATAACAACCCACTTATGCTGAAAACCCTTGCATGCTGAATTGTAGCATAACTCCGAAAGCTGTGAAAAGGTAGATAAGTCATTGCAGATATCTGGTTTTCTGCTTAAGTGCATTTTGAATCAAATCAGGAAAAAAATCGGTTGGTTAGTTGATGAATAACCCAAAAGCAACCAAAAAAACAACTGCGCGCAGTTTCTCTGAGTATTTGCTTCGCGATCTGGGCCTTCAGGAGAAGGAAATACCACATTACATCAGGTGGGTCAAAATGTTCCGTCGCCATTGTGCCGATCACAAGCCTACAACTGAGCTTATCCAGGAATTCCTGCAACGGAAAATGTCGGGCTTTGAAGGCTGGCAGATACAGCAAGCGAACAGGGCAATCCGCATTTATCTGCGACAGACTATGCCGGAAGTGTTTCGTTTTGCATTGGATGAACCACAAGAAGCATGGCGAGAATTTATCGGGAAGACCAGAGACGAATTGCGCTTCCAGAACAAAGCATACCAAACGGAAAAATCATACCTCCGCTGGTTGGCCTCTTTCGGAGATTTTGTGAATAGAAAGCCTGTGAACGATCTTTGTGAGGGTGATGTAAAACGCTATCTAACATACTTGGCGGATAAAAAACGGGTGGCAAAGGCTACCCAAAATCAGGCGTTTAACGCCCTGCTTTTTGCCTTTCGGCATGTTTTAGGAATTTCAATTTCTAATCTTCAACACGTTATTCGCGCCCGGCACAGTTTGAGGCTGCCGGTTGTTCTGAGTAAGGATGAAATCTTATTGATCCTCGGCCAACTGAAAGAAAAACATCGACTCATGTGTCAGTTGATATACAGCAGCGGCTTGCGAATTACCGAATTACTGTCCCTGAGAGTCAAAGATTTGGATTTTGATAATCAGCTGATTAATGTGCGTTCGGGAAAGGGTGATAAAGACCGGCAGACCCTGCTTTCGGCCAGGCTCATTCCACAGCTCCAAAATCATCTACGGGAAGTTCGTTACTGGTATGAGTTGGACAGAAAAGAAGACCGAAATGGAGTTGAGCTGCCAAAATCTCTTGAACGGAAATATAAAAATGCGGGAAAGGAATGGGGATGGTTTTGGCTTTTTCCTGCAAACAGATTGTCCATAGATCCAAGAAGCGCCGTTGTCCGCCGATATCATGTGCTTCCCGGGGCCCTGCAAAAGGATTTTAAAACAGCGGTATTGCGCGCAAAAATCCCGAAGCAGGCCAGCGTTCATACCCTGCGGCACAGTTTTGCCACCCATCTTATCGAGACGGGGTATGATGTGAGGACAGTACAGGAGCTGCTTGGCCATTCCAATCTCAACACAACAATGGTGTACACACATGTCGCGGCAAAAAACAAGTTAGGAGTAATTAGCCCGCTTGATAGCTTGTCATAAAAATCTGGCGCTGATTCGAAAATATTGGACAAATAGTCAGGGATTAACTAATTTTTAATATAGAAAAAATCACAAATCGTGTACCGAAAAAACTATTAGGATGTAAAAATGAAAAAGAAGCGGTCAGTAGATATTAACACAAAAATCATCATTGGATTTAGCGGAATCCTTGTTTTAATGGTGGGTCTGGCGCTATTTGGGATAACCCGGGTCCTTCAGATAAACCGGGACCTCACAAGGATTAACGACGTTAATGCAGTAAAACAGCGCTATGCTATTAATTTTCGAGGCAGCGTTCACGATCGGTCCATCGACATCAGGGATGTAATCCTCATCGAAAACGACCGAGCGCTTCTTGAATCGGTGTATGAAAATATTGACCGGCTCAAGGTCTTTTACGAGGACTCAGAAGATCCCCTCGACAGAATTTTTGCTGAGGATCAAACAATTCTCGAAGTGGAAAGAAACGCCTTAACGAATATAAAACAGATAGAATCCAGGACAGAGCCGGTTGTGGAGGAGATTATCCGCTTGCGCGAGAGCGGAGACATCGAGACAGCTCGGGAGCTGCTCCTGGAATCTGCAAGGCCTCTGTTTACGTCATGGTTGGACGCAATCAATGTGTTCATCGATTATCAGGAGGAGCAGAATAATTTTATCGCGACCCGAACAAGGGAAATAGCCGACGGTTATGCTCGAATCATCCTTATTGCAACCGGTGCCGCCCTACTCGCCGGCGCTCTCCTGGCTTTATGGTCAATCCGCTCCATTATCCCTCTTAGAAATATTAACAGCGCTATTAGGGATATTTCCGAAGGGGATGGGGATCTCACAAAACAGCTCGATGTACGATCTGATGATGAGGTCGGCCGGCTTTCCGATGAATTTAATCAGTTCATCGCTAATCTTCGGGGCATTATCTCTCAGGTAAAGGAGGGAAGTGAAAGTCTCGACAGCGTGAGTAGCGAATTAAAAAACCAGATGAGAGAAACCTCAGAGGCAGTGAGTGAAATATCCCGGGTAATGGATCAACTCGAAAATGAAGTCACCAATACCCAGGCCGGCCAAGTATCCGAAGTATCGGCTACCGTAGAGGAAATCGCACAAAATACCGCTGCGTTATCCCAAGCGATTGAAAAACAGGCAAATACCATAGCAGACAGTACTGCCGCGGTACAGCAAATGATTGCGAACATTGCCTCAATTACCGACTTGCTTAGCAAAAGCTCTGAGCGCTTTGATTATCTCAAGGTGGTTGCCGATAAGGGGGCGGAGATTATCCAGCAGGTTAACAGAATGGTCGATGGCATCAGCAGTCAATCCGATGGTGTTTTAGAAACGAACAAGCTGATTAGCAACATCTCTGCTCAGACAAACCTTCTTGCAATGAACGCTGCAATCGAAGCGGCCCACGCCGGCGAGGCAGGCCGCGGTTTTGCCGTCGTCGCAGCGGAAATCAGGAATCTCGCCGAGAACTCAGCCCAGCAGTCCCGTTCGATTTCAGAAGTGTTGAAGACCCTGCAAACTTCGATTCACGACGTCGTCGACAAATCAGATGAAGCCGGAGAAGCCTTCGCCTCGGTTCAGGGTGCCATTGGGACTGTTGTAGACCTGCAGAAACAGGTAGAAGTGGCGATGCAGGAGCAAAGCGCGGGGAACAAGCAGGTCTTGGATTCTTTTCAGGTAATAACTGAGCTCACCGGCCAGGTACAGAATGGCAGCCGGGTCATGACAGAAGGCAGCGCAAAGATCCAAACAACCATGGGTAAACTGGTTGAAGGCTCCCGCCAGGTGGAGAGTCGCATAGACACCATCAATGGAAAAACGCGAAATATCGAACAGACCGTCAAAAATGTCGATCAGCTTTCTGAGAATGCCTTCGAACGGGCTAAGCAAGTGTCAAGTTCGGTGGGTCGCTTCATTCTGTAGCGATCTGGCTCTCATTATATCTCATATACCAGATGCAGTGATGCGGGATTGCACCTATATAGCGCCGAGTTCATCAGGTTGGTGATCATAGAGTAGTATCCGACGTATCGATTGAAACCACTTTGATCATCATCTTTGAGAAGTTCGGGATAGTACCCGGTTTTCCTCACCGGAATAAGGTCCCTTCGTTCCATTCCTTTATACATGAACCGCAGCGGCATTGCGATAAACAACGGCGTAGTGTCCCAAAGAAGAAAGGCAAACACCGGTAAAAAATATGATTGCGGGAAAATCAATGCGGGATATACTGATGTGTCTTCTGCGAACGTAACCAATATCTGCATGTCGGAGGGGCTAGGTGAGAACGGTTAAGGCTTACTCGTGGACCACTGTAGCGTTGCTGCTGCTGATGACCGGATTTCTGCTGTTGTTTTCATTCACCATGGGAGTGGCAAACTTCTTTTCCACCTTAATGAGCACCGCCCATGACCTGTTATTAAATACCGTCTTTTTTATCATGTCCATAACGGTTCTCGCCGGAGCACTTGGCGCGTTTCTCAGTGAGTTCGGCATCATCGCATTGCTCAATGCCGTATTGGCACCCTTGGTCAGATTGCTGTGGAGGCTCCCCGGCAGTGCGGCAATCGGCGCTCTTTCCACGTATATCTCCGACAATCCGGCTATAATTGCTCTTTCCAAGGAAAAGCAGTTTATCGAGTACTTCGAAGAGTGGCAAAAACCCGCATTGACAAATTTCGGAACGAGTTTTGGCATGGGCTTGGTGGTAACGGCATTCATGATGGCCCAGGGCTTCCTGCAGGAAGCCCTCATAGGAAATGTCGGGGCGATTATCGGATCAGTTTTCTCAACGAGAATTATGACCTATCTCACCCGCCGCCACCTCGGAGTCACAGCGGATTCGATGAAGCACACAATTCGCAACAAGACGGAGATCCGCCTGCCCCGCACCCGGGAGATAAGTGACGGGTCCCTCTTTCAGCGGGTTCTTACCTGTCTGCTTGAGGGAGGCAAAAACGGCCTGGAAATCGGGCTGCAGATAGTACCCGGGGTTCTCGTTATTTGCACCATGGTTTTGATGCTCACCTTCGGTCCCGGTGAAGGCGGGTATAACGGCGCTGCATATCAGGGCATTCCCGTAATTCCATTTATCGGTCGGATATTTTGGGTGCCCGTGAGATTCGTCTTTGGGTTCACCAGTCCGGACGCCATTGCCTTTCCGGTCACCGCATTGGGAGCCGTCGGGGCCGCCCTTGCCCTGGTGCCCAACTTCCTTGAGCAAGGGCTTATCGGCGGAACTGATATCGCCGTCTTTACCGCGATCGGGATGTGCTTGTCGGGCTATTTATCAACACATGTGGCAATGATGGATTCCTTGGGTTTCCGCGAGCTTACCGGGAAGGCCATTGCGGCGCATAGCGTCGGAGGAGTCGTTGCCGGGGCCAGCGCCCATATAATGGTGCGTTTTCTGTTGTGAGCCGCGAAACACTGCGGAACTAAACCTAATTCTCGTAACTTCTGATTTCCCGGTGAAGAAATGCAAGATTTCGCAGCTTGTCCAGGACACTAAAACCCGACTGGTGAACCGCTATCAGCGCTTCCTGAAGGGGGATATCATTTGAAGATCCCTGGGCGTATAAAACGCGTTCCTGTTGCCAAGCGTCGAGGGCAAGATCGTATTCGTCGAACGCCGTGGTAATTTCAAAGAGAAGCTCAGCCCGCCCTGTCTGCCAGCGCTTAACCCTATCTTCCACTGCCCGTTCGGCGCTTATTATCTCAAGGGATGCCTGGGTAAGCCGCTCGTCGTGGATGCGTTTTTGAAGGGCAAAACTCCGTCGGAACGGGTCCGAAATATCGAGGCTGACCGATACGCTGAGGTTCCCCTGCCTGTCTTCCTGAAGTGCGTCAGCCAGATTGTCGTTTCCCGAGGTACCGGGAGTGTCGATAAATGATGCCAAAATGTTCAACCGTGGCGCATCGATGTTTCCCGCCTCCTGCAATGCGGAACGAGCGCTTGTTTGAGCCCTCTGGGCTGCCAGAATGTCAGGGTCGTGTTCTATTAGACTACGAATCAGGGATTCCCAGTCAGGGCTGTAGTTTATTGATGCGCTGTCCGGCAGCATGTAGGGGCTTGCCAGTTCATCGATTTCACGCGCAGTAATTGAGAGCGTAGACGCCAGGCTCAGCTCGAGATCGTCGATTTGCCCGGCCAGGGCGCGAAAACCGTTTTCCTGGAGTCTGAGAGTTGTTTCTCTTGCCTCAAGCTGGCTGCTTGAAATCAAACCGAGATCAAATTCCTGTCTGGCCTGCTGGATCAAAATATTCTGAAGCTCCAGGCGTTCGCCGAGCAGGAAATACTGCTCCCGCAGCGACGCCCGGCGGCCCAAAAGATTTACCATTTGCAGGGAAATGCTCCGGCTTGTGTTTTCGAGGGTCTCGGCTGCTGCATCGCGTTCATGTACCGCTGCAGCCAGACCGGTACGAAACACGTCGGCGGCGATAAAGCGACCGTCGAGAAACAGGGGCTGATTTACTCCAAGGGTAAGTGACGGGGTAATCTGATAAGCTCCCCAGCTGTTATTGTCCGCTGGCCTGCTGGCATTGACTCTCGCCCCTGCCCCGCCGAAAACCACGCCGCCGGTGGGCAAAGCCTGTTCTATTCCAAGATTGAGGCCGTATTCAATTGATTCATCTCCCGGATCGCCGAATCCGCTGAATCCCGGACCGCGGCTGTAGGCAAGCAATGCTCCCGAACCCTGACCGCTGTTGATTGACAGGACCGGCAGGCGCTTGGACAAGGTATTATCCAGTCCGGCCTGCGCCAACCGCGCAACCGAGGCCAAAATGCGGCCGTCGGATCCCTCTGCAATTCTTTCGACCAGGGAACCGTAGAGCTCCTGGTAATCGGTGCGGGTTACGCCTTCAAACAGCTCGACAAACAACTCACCACTCCTGAGTTCAATCTCATTCAACAGATCCCCATCAGTCCGGGTGGTAAAACTTTCTGTTTCGATAGTCCGGGATTCCGGGAGAGCGTCGTGAAACCCCGCGAGCGAAAGGCTGGACTCCTGTGCGCCTACAGGCGCCGCGGATTGGGCTGAGAGACCGGAGGGGGCAGCAACAATTAAAATAATCGCCGCAAGCGCGATTAGTCCTGCACCTTTCTTGGGCATTGCAAGCGCGCTGGCAATGCCCGCCACGCCTGCAGAAGCGCTTTCTGCCGGTAGCGATTGATCATCGGCCTGCCCGCTGTGCGAACCCGAATTCGATGAACTCCCGGCATTCTTTTTCTTGCGGTCATATAATACGCCGTAGAGCGAAGGTATGATGATCAAGGCAGTTATGGTCGAAAACAGTAAGCCAAAAATTATTGTGCTGGCCATGGGTCCCCACACCACCGACTCCCCTCCGATTCCCAATGCGGTCGGCAGGAGACCGACAATGGTGGTGAGGCTGGTCAGAAGTATTGGCCGCAGCCTGGTGCCGGCGGCGGTTTTGATGGCATCGGAAATAGGTACTCCATCGCTGCGAAGTTCATTGATAAAACTGATGAGCACAATAGCATCGTTCACCGCAATTCCCGCCAGCGCCACTCCGGCATAAAGTACCGTTGTGGAAAACGGTGTGCCGCTTATTGCCAGATACAGTATTACCCCTACAAAGGCAAAGGGAACCGACAGGAGAATAATGAGGGGTTGGGAATAGCTTTTAAACTGTGCTCCGAGGATGAGATAAATAAGAAATATTCCGAGGACAAACACCCGCAGAATTTCGATGAGCAGGTCCTGGAATTCGCTGAACTCCCCCCCGACGCCGAATACCGCATCGGGAAAGCGCTCGGAAAGGTTGTTTGTAAAAAAGCCACGCGCCTGATCATTCACCAGACCTAAATCGAGGCCCTCGACCGCGTCGGCAGTGATGGTTATCTGTCTCTTGCCTTCTACCCGCCGAATGCTGCCCGCCGAGGTGCCGTACTCAACGCTGGCGACCGAACTGAAGGGAATAAGGCGCCCGTCGGCACTGGGGATAAATGATTGTACCAAATCGTCGTAGTCGTTGGCCTGACCGGCATCGTAGCGCATGACGATATCGATTTCCTCGTTATCCTGAAAATAGCGCCCGACCAAGAGTCCGTCGAACTTAGCCCGAACAAAGTTGCCGATGGTGCCGACGGAAAGACCGAGAGCGGTCGCCCGTTCGGGATTCACCCGTATTCGAAGTTCGGGATTACCCGATTGAAAATCACTCTCGACGTTAAAAACTCCTGGCCGGCTTCGCATAAACTCGGTGAGCGAGTCGGTGGCGGATATCAGCTGACCATAATCATCCCCGCTGAGGGTAAAAGTGATCGGCGCCGATGTGGGAGGACCATTGGTTGCCTTGCGGAATATCAGCTCCTCGGGCCCTGCGATATTTGATAGATCTTGCCTCACATCTTCGATAATTTCATCGATAGACCGGGTACGGCCTTCATTTATTTCCGTAAGATCCACATTGATCTGCGCCAGATTTGAGCTGTTGCTTACGGATGTCTGGCCCGTCAGGCTGCCCCCGGTACTTAGAATGGAGAGCACCTCTCCGTCTCCCACCCTCGTGAGAAGCCGGTCTTCGAATCTCCGCAAAATCTCATCGGTGCGGGAAAGGCTGGTTCCCCGGGGCATGGTTATGTCGATGGTGAAAAAGGTAAAATCCTCGGCGGCGAATAAATCCTGTCCGAGAAACGGTATCAGAGCGAAACTGCCAATGGCGATAAGCAGGGCGGCGACGAGGACAATGGCTCGCCGGGGATATAGTCTTGAAAAGAGGCGATCGAATCGCAGTCTGATGACTGAAAACCATGCCCCGGGTTCTTTCTTGCGCTTTTTATCCTTTCCCCAGTCGGCGAAGTGGCTTGGAAGAAAGTACAGGGCTTCCCCGGTACTGGCGATCAGCGCGATTGCCACAGTGAGAGGGATAACCCTGAGGAAACGGCCAATGGTTCCGGGGATGATCATCAGGGGGAGAAAGGCTGCGACGGTGGTGCCGGTGGCTGCGATAACCGGCCAGACTACCTGATTTGTGCCGATGATGGCTGCGTCGTGGCGGCTGAGCCCCTGCTGCTGCAGGCGGTATGAGTTTTCGATAATGACGATAGCGTGATCCACAATGAGTCCGAGGACCAGAACGAGGCCAAAGAGGGTGTTTGTGTTAAGGGTTTCACCAAAGAATTCAAGGGCGATGAATGTCAGGGCGAAGGTAACCGGAATGCCAAGGGCGGTCATCAGCGCGTTCCTTACTCCGATGAACAGCGCAAGGATGATGACGAGAAGTAGCAGACCGATGACAGCATTGCTGGTGAGAACCGAAAGGCTGTCGGTAATCTGGACCGTGGAATCGTTGAGCAGGGTAACCACCAGGCCGTCGGGGATATCATTTTCCACTTCCGCCAGGAAGCTGCGGATACCGTTGACCACATCGATGGAGCTGCCGCCGGGGACTTTTGTGACCCTGAGAGCTACCGATGTTTCGCCATTCAGCCTGTTTATGCTGGAGTCCGGATCGAAGCCGTCGATAACGGTGGCCACATCACGGAGCCTGATTATTCCCTCGCCGTTGCCCGAACGCCTGATTATCACATCGTTAAAGGATTCGATGCTCTCGATAGTGGACATTGTGCGAAGTAAAAATTCACTGCTTTCGGTATTTAGCCGGCCGCCGGGAATGCTGGAGTTGCGGTCCTGTACGGCCTGAAGCAGTTCTATGGTGCTCAGGCCAAGGGCGGCCATGCGTTCGGGGCTCAGGTCGAGGATAATCTCCCGCTCTCTCAAGCCGACAATATCCGCCGATGACACATCCCTAATACCGAGAATGGCGTCCTGAAAGTCCAGTGCGCTGTTGCGCAGCTGGGGATAGGGAATGTCTCCCGAAAGTACCACTTCGATAACCGGAGCAAAATCCGCTGAGGAGAAATCATCTACCACGGGATCCAGTACACCATCCGGCAGCCGAACGCGGTTGAAGCGGGTCTGGGCCTCCTGAAACAGGTTATCAAACTTCTGCTGCGAGATGCCGTCATCAAACTCCACCCGGATTATGGCAAGGCCTTCACTGGTGGTCGAGTTTATTGAGCTCAGGCTGTCGATGCCCTGAAACTCGTTTTCAACAGGAATGGTGACGCTGGATTCAAGATCCTCGGCAGAAACCCCGGGATACGGAACGATGATGTTCACCCAATAAAAGGGCACTTCGGCAAACTGCTCCTGCGGCAGGCGAAGCATGCTGAAAGCACCGAGGGCGATAACCGTAACCATAAGGATATTGACCAGTACGGGGTTTTTGACACTAAGCGACCCTATACCCCGAAACTGTTCGGGCTTCAGGTTTTCGAGTTTTTTCATGTAACTATCCTGATTCCTAATTCTGCGCGATATCCCGAAGGTCGGACACTATGCGGTCTCCGTCTTCTATCCGGCTGAGGCCACTAACGAGAACCCTGCTGCCGAGCAGCGTGGTTTCTTCATCAAGGACACGAACAGCGGCCAGTTCGCCATAGCTGTCAAGCAGCTCGACGGAAACCATGCGGGCCACCCCGTCCTCGGCAACGTACAGTGTAGCGGTATCATCATCGATAACCAAGGAGGAAAGGGGCACAAGATTCCGTACCGGCTCCATATCGCTCTGTATGCTGACCTGACCGCTCATTCCGGCCTTTAACAGCTCAGGGTCGGGATTGTCGAAGGAAACCACAACTCTCCAACTGCCGGTGCGCTGGTCACTGCCGGCGGCGACCGCCGATACTTGACCGCTGGCGCCGATGCTGCCTTGGGGGCTTGGGATGACAATGCTGGCGGGCAGGCCTTCCCGGACGAGGAAGATCTGATCCTGACCGAGGGAAAGCTGAATGCGGAGCCTTGAGAGATCGACGACCCGGGCGATTTGCTGTCCGCTGGCTAAAAGGTCGCCGGGAATCAGGCTATCGGACTTTTCTGCGATGCGCCCCGAGATGGGGCTGCTGATTGCCGTGAAATTGAGGGCATCCCGGGCCCGCTCGAGCCGGGCTGCCAATCCGTCTACCCGGGCCTGAACCTGATTTAGCTGATTAAGAGAAATCGAACCCCGGTTATACAGATTGCGCTGGCTTTCGAGGTCTGCAACGGCACTTTGATACTCGCCGCTGAGCTGCTGCCAGGTCAGCCGGGCTATCCGGCTATCAAGTTGTACAAGGGTATCGTTTGCGGATATTTGGTCCCCGAGCTCAAAGTCCACTGACTGGATTACGCCATTGGTGAACGGCCGGAGAATGACTTCCTGAATGCCTTGGATGGTTCCGCTGGCCTCAATGCTATCCCGAAGCCTGCCCTGGCGGACCGCAACGGTTTCGACGGCCAGTGCTTCGGTGTCGTTTGTGAGCCCTTGAGTCTCCTCGGCCGGTAGCGCCTGCACATCTTCGGCGGGAGCACAGGCGTTAATAACCACGCTCATCAATAGAGCAATCGCAGCTATTCCTCTTGTGTATTTCTGTTTCTGCGGGCTTTTTGTATCACTCGCCGATATAGTCATGCGCTTTATCCTTTACTTCTTGTCTCTGTGAAAAAATACGAATATCACATAATGAAATCAATCAGTATTTTATTGCTTGTGCAAAATATCTATCACTCAGTGTGATCACAGTAAAGGAATACAGAGAGCTTCGTTTGAAGGAAATCCATAGTGAGGGCATTGCGAGTTGACACGGTTAAGAAGATGAGGTAGCATGTTGACTGATACAGAAGTATAGGTATCGCGATATCGGTAGTACACAGTCACATCTGCCCTTTGACGTTCGTTAAAGCCGCACTGTCCTTGTAGTTTCCATATCAGCAAAACCCTATCCTTGTATTAATACTCTATAAGGAGGCATTTTATGGAAAAAGGTACCGTAAAATGGTTTAACGAAAGCAAAGGCTTTGGATTTATCAGCAAGGAAGACGGTGAGGACATTTTTGTTCATCACACCGGCATTGTAGCCGACGGATTCCGTACCCTTCGCGAAGGCGCAGCAGTGGAGTTCACTGTAGAGCAGAGCGACAAGGGTCCCCGGGCAGTATCTGTCCGCGAACTGTAAGCCGATACGCTGACGTTCGAACCTTAAACAGACAAGCGGTGAATCATCATGATTCACCGCTTTTTTTTTGTCCCTGGCTGCGGGGATGGGAAAAGGCGAAACTGAGAAACAGGAGCAGCAGGGCTATCAGCAGGTACACCGGAATGACCTCGAGCCCGTAGATTCCCGCCAGAACACCGGCAATTGAAGGAATGACCGCGGCACCAAGTCCCGCGGCGGAAATCTGCATTCCGATCGTATTCGCCTGGTGCTTCAGTCCCACACGGTTATGAGTGTCGGAAACCAGGCCGGGGAAGATGGGCGCGATGGAGAAGCCCGTCAGGGCGATTCCCGCAACGCTGACTGCGGGCCCCAGATTCAGCAGCAGGAGCCCGGCTCCCAGGGATGCGAAGCCGATACTGAAAAAAAGCATCGGTTTGACGGGTATGCGAAGGGCATAAATTCCGGCGATAATGCGGCCGAGAGTGAACATTCCCCAATAGCCCCCGGTGACCACGCCGGCAAGCGTCGGATCAACTCCCCTCGATTCGGTCAATAGGGAGTACGCCCACAGTCCGAGCCCGAGCTCCACTCCGGTATAAATAAAAAACATCAGCATGCTCAGCAGCGCGGGGATTTGCCTGAGGGTCTGCCCAAGGCTGGCCTGGTTCTCCGGCCGTTGTTCAGCGTGCAGTTCGGTTGTTCCGCCCTGCCACTTGCGCCTGCTGAAAAAAAACAGGAGGGCAAGCAAGGCCTGAAACGAAGCAACCACGAGGTAACCTGGTTGCCAGCGTCCGCCCAGGGCGATGGACAGGGTCATAATAAACGGTCCAAGGGTTATTCCCACCCCGAAACTTGCGTGGAGCCACTGCATAAGGGTTTCGCTGTGGTTCTGCGCAATGTAGGTGTTCAAACCGGCATCGATGGCACCGGCCCCCAGGCCTCCCAGGGCTGCGAAGCCCGCAAAGAGTCCCCACCAGGGAGTGAGGGCGTACACCAACAGGGTGATCGCGGTGGCTCCCACCGACAAGGCAAGCAAGCCTCCGATTCCGAACCGGCGCACCAGGGCACCGCTGAAAAAACTGCTGGTCATATATCCGGCAGTCGCAAAAACCAGCAGAAGGCCAAGAGCGTCTATGGGCAGGCCGAAGCTGCTGCGGATACCCGGCCAGGCGACTCCCAGCAACCCGTCGGGCATTCCCAGAGAAATAAACGCGATAAATGCCAGGACAATAAGACCGGCGCCCCCTGCTCCAGGGTGAATTTTTTTATTCATGAGATAGTACCTGACCGCTTCGTCGCCAAATTTTATACAATTCATCCCAGGATTGAATGGCGATATTCACCAGGTCCGGGTCAAAAATTGTACCGCTGTGCTTGAGGATGTACGCTTTTACCTCATCGGGCTCCCAAGCCCGTTTATAATTTCGCTCGGATAGCAGGGCATCAATAACGTCGCTTATGGTCACCAGACGGGCAAGGATGCTTATGTCCCGGCCTGAAAGGCCACGCGGGTACCCGCTGCCGTCCCAACTCTCATGGTGCTGATGGACCACAATGGCAGCCTTGCGAATTAGCTCGTTATTGCTGCTTCCCAGAATTTCCCAGCCGATTTCCGGGTGCCGGCGAATCACCGCCAGTTCTTTCGCCGATAGCTTTCCGCTTTTTTTCAGGATTTCATCGGGAATCCCGACTTTTCCCACATCGTGCAGGGCTGCCCCGAAGCTGAGAATTTGGAGATCCTGTTTACTTATCCCGATTTTCTTTGCCAGGAAGCGGGACATAAAACTTATTCGCTTCAAATGGTCTGAAGTTTCCCGGGATCTTCGCTCAATGACGTTTCCCAGGTTAAACATTATCTCCCTCTGGGTATCCAGTAGGTTCTGATTGAAACGGTTGATCGCCTGCTGCCGGCGGAGATTAAGCTGGATCAGCACTATGATCACCACCAGCGAGGCAATAACCCCGGCGGATATGCTCAGAACAAGGGCGTTGCGGCGAAGGAAGCTTTCCGGGCGGCGGAGGAATTCCAGGTCAGAAGGAAAATCCGGTATATCGAGGCCAAAACGGCGGGCGGTGGGATAATCAATAACGCCTCGTGTAAGGGGTTCCTCGATGTAGAGCCCGGATACATCACCCGCCTGGAAATGCTCGAGGATTTGCTCCGCACTTATCCTGCCCAGGGTGAAACCGTCATACACGTATCCGCCCATTGCCCCGTCAGGCACGGCAAAGGACCAAAAAGCGTAGGTCGGCACCTGAGCTTGGCGACAGACCGCCGAGAGCAGGGCCGCGTTATCAATTGGAAGGCCTCGGTCCGAGAAATATAAAATGTACATAAGAATGTCGCCCGCGGGTATTTCGGCTATACGGGGAAGAATCTCGTCATTGCCCCCGCTGTCAATCCAGACCGGGGGCGGATACTCACCGGAGGAAAAAATTTCCTCCAGCTGACCCCGTATGATTCGGCCGGTAACAGTTTGATCGAGAATTATATGGATATTGCGGGCATCCGGATGCATTGACGTGGCCAGATCGAGATTCCGCCGATAGTCATTATTTTCGATGATGTAGCCGGTGTTCGGCACTCGGTTTTGTACTGAGGCATTCAGCCCGACGGCCAGGGCCGGCACCGAGGAGAACACTTCATCTCGCAACTGGATAAAAAAGTCATAGGCGATATTATCGACGCTGATAATCAGATCGAGACTCTGATTTTGATACTTAGAGCGAATGACATTACCCATCAGCTCGAGATGAGAAGCGTGGGGATACCGTTTAGCATCCAGGTATTCGAAAAACAGCTCGAACTGTCCACCGTCAAGCAAAGAAAACAGACCCTGATTTATGCTCTCTGTCCAGGCAAAATCCTGACTATAAGAATGAATGATAAGAATGCGCCGGCTTGCACTTCGAGAACCCGACAGCCCCTGCCCCGGGGAATCCTGGGGCCAGACGGTTCCGGCAATACAGAGGAGAATAAGCATGGGGAGTCTCAGGCAGTACTGAAGCACAGAAGCCCAGCATATGCTTCTTTTCATCCTTCATCAACTGATAGTTCCGGTCGAACTTCTGACCGGATCTCCAGCATGCGCTTATGAATCCGGCTTTTCCCGGCTGCCGCCGCCGAGAAGCTCCCTGGCGATGGCACGAAGTTCTCCGCGAAGGGCAATTTTTTCAGTTTCGGCCTGTCTATAGCGCCTAAAACTTTCAACGAGATCATTTTTCTCGTCGATGAGCCTGGCGGTTTCCCGGCTGTCGGTCTGAGTTCGGATGCGACGGTTGAGACTGTGGATGCGATTGTACACATCTCCGAGGTTCTGTTTTGCCAGCACATCGTCAAGACGCCGCAGGGCATCATCGATTTCCCCAATCCGATCACGGGTCGCAAGAAGCTCGGGACTGTTCCATTGCTCTGAACTGAGGGCACCCATGAGCCGCAACTGCAGATCGACGGCTTCCCGGTGAGAATCCGGGAGGCCGGAAGCCATAGTCCCCTCTTGGGAGGAATGCACTGCTGAACTGGTATTGTGCGATGAGCTCATGAGCTGCCTGGCTTGAGCGAGCAGCTCGTCACTCATGGCGCTCATTCTCAAATCAGGAAGGAGAATTCCGTTTTTAAATTTTGTGCGCTTTGGGGACGGGTAGCGCACCAGATGAACCTCCGATTTCTTGTCTGCCTCGAGCCCGGAAATAAGCTCGGTGACCGCCTTTTCATCCAGTCGGTCGGCTACAATTACCGGCAGCTGGAAGCCCCTGCTTTTTTCATCCTTACTGTACATACGCAGATCCCCGGTAAGAATATTTGCAGTGTAATGGGGATCACCTGAAAGGGCGGCAAGCCGTCGAAGGAAGGGAGTGATGATCTCCTCCCGTTCACTTAATTGCTTGAGCACCAAAATCTCACCCTCATCGGGATGCTCAAACCTGTTAAAAACCGGGGGGGCTTTGCCGCAGGCGGGGCACAGGGGAAGGGTCGGTGAATACTCCTCGAGGCAATAAAAGCAGGGCAGTCCGGGGTCCGCCTGTACGCTGCTCTCGCGGATGAGCAGATCCAAAACCTCAGCAGCGCTTTGCGGCCGCTTCGCGTATGACCCGAAGAGGGCATTGAGAAGGTCGAGAAACCAGCGCGGCGCGGGAATTCCCGGTTCGCCGGATATCAGACTCTTCACCACCATGCCGAGAGAGAAAAGATCCGACCTGGGATCGCAGTTATCGCCGAAGAGCACTTCCGGCGCCAGGTATTCTGCCGCTGAGCTGATCATGGTGGTGGTACTCAAAGCCAATACGTCACGGATACGCCCCCGAGGACCGTCAGGTATGACCGCTGTGCCATCATCCCGTATAGCTATGGTTGACGGGTTGAGGTCCCGGAACACATAGCCCTGGGTATGAGCATAATCGAGAATTCCCGACAGCGAACGGGTAAACTCGAGGATTTCCGCAAAACTTTGAAAAGATGCCTCATGTAATCGACGCCATCTTCCGCTTTCAACAATTGCTGCCGGCGGCTGTTGGCACACCTCCACTACCCTCGGCAGTCCGGGATGAACCATTCGCATATAATCTCGATACTCATAGAGAAAGCTGTTGAGAATTACCGGGTCCTGTTCCAGATGCCGGTGGAGAAGATGGATGTGGAAAACCTGTCCTTCCGGACTCTCTGCTTCCACGGTGGTAGTAAGGGAGTCTGAACCCAGTTCGGCTCCCAGTCGGTACGTTGCCGCGAAGTCCGGTTTCCCCGATCGCAGATTAGATAAGTCCACCGATTTTCTCCTTTTTTGGCAAGCCAAGGGCACGGCGGCCCTCGTGCTCTTTTTCCACATCCGCCTGTCCAAGCCGGTAGCGGTCGATCATTACACTGTATCGCAGCATCCGGTCCAGGTATCGCTGGAAGGTAGTCTCGCTGGCGCCGCGGATCTCGGGGCTGACGCCGGACATCAACGACAGCTGCCGGTCGAGTTCCCGGGCTTGGGAAATTAACTCTAAAAAACCGTTGTAGAACTCAACGGCTTTTTTCTCCTGGCCCGGCATGGCGTCAAGCATAATCAGGGAAAGCGCAATGCGCTGAATTATGGACCGTGCCTGGGGCTGATGGAAATCCGCCGCCATCCGGGCGAGGGCTTCAGAGCTGATTCGTTGGTTTTTTCCGCCGGCTTTAGCCTCGCCGCGGGAAAAATCAGCCAAAATATAGCTAGGGGCGCCTACCAGCAAAACGCCGAGGATGGCCGGAATAAAAAACTGGGGGGCATTAAAAATTTGAGACCAAAACCCGCCTGAAAAGCCAAGCCCAACCAGGAGGATCCGGGGGTACAGAGCGGTGAATTTCTTAAAGATTGCGCGACGAGCGAACCGCTTTTCCTCCCGGTTACTCCGTCGAATCACCCGGCTAAGGATGCCCAGTTCCGAAAGGGAAGCTCCGAGCTCCCGGGCGTTCTCAGCCTCCAGGCCCTTAAACAGATAAAAAGGCAGGCGGGGAATCTGTTTTTCCAATCGCCGGGCATCGCTTCCAAGCCTCTTGAGGTAATCTACGAGCCGGTGGCGATGTTCGAGATCAAGCCGGTCACCGGCTTCGCCCGGGCCGACGATGAGGATGTCGGCGGTTCCCGCCGTGGTCTTTTTTGCTCCTGAATGTGACATCGCCGGGGCAATCCGGGCTTCCAGATAGCCGCAGCGCACGCACAGGGGAAAATCCCGATACATCAATGTACCGCATGACGGGCAGTTTTCTGTCTCGGAATGCCCGGGAACCTGAGCCGCCCTGCCTTTTGCAAGCGCGTCGGCAAACTCTGCTGCGGTCTGAAACCGGTCGCCCGGCAGCTTGGCCATGGCCCGGTCTATCAGGCCCTGCAATTCCCCCGGCAGCCCGGACCGGAAATCTTGTAGTTGCGGTATGGGACTTACCAGATGTTTATGAAGGGTTTGCTGGGGGCTGCTTGAAAGAAAGGGTAGCCGTCCAGTGAGCATTTGAAAGAGCGAAACACCGAGTGAGTAGATATCCGCCCGGGGATCTGGCAGTCCTCCCCCCATGAGCTCAGGTGCGGCGTAATCCGGCGTACCTGCGCCTCCTGACAGGGGGGATGGGCTGGCTTCCGCGGGCACATTATCTCCCCGGTGTACTGCGGTATCGGAAATGCTTCTCGCAAAACCAAAATCGCTGATCCGGAGGCTTCCGTCTGAGGAGAAGAGAATGTTATGCGGTTTGATGTCGCAATGAATGATTCCCAGCCGGTGAGCCGCATCCAGACCCTCGGCTATCTGCCTGGCAATTGAGAGGGCATCGGAAACCGGCAAGGCACCGAGGTCGAGAATTCTGTCGCGAAGGTCGCCGCCGTCCAACAGTTCCATGGAAACGAAGAAATGTCCCGAATCCTCGTGCACCCCGAACACCCTGATTATTGCCGGGGAATCGATGCTTTCGGTCAGATCGATCTCGTTGCGAATCAGTTTTCTTGCATTTTCATCCCGGGAGAGGTGGGGATGAAGAACCTTGATTGCGACGGACCTCCGCTTTGCTTCATCATATGCCCGATAGACCGAGGATACCCCACCGGAACCGATGAGTTCCTGAACTAAAAAGCGGCCTGCCAGCACTGTCTGCTCCATGTTACCTCCCGGGACTCTATACTGTACCCATTTTGCGGACGGATATTCATTCTGCCCTTTTCCGGGCCGACTGGCAATGTTAAGATTCCATTGGAGATATTCATGAGGGATTATGGAAAAAATTGAACGTCACCGGCCGAGCTCCCGCGATGTGGATTTAGCGCTGCGCTACCGGCCGAATGAAATCATGAATTACCTGGCGGATCTCGCGGCCCGCCATGCGGAAGAAATCGGCTTCGGATATTACGATATGGATGCCCGGGGTATGTTCTGGGTAGTCCACCGCTTTTTGCTCGAAATCAAATCCCCACCCCTGCTGGGAAGGGAACTGGAATGCATCTCAAGACCGTGGTTTCGCAAAGGATTAAAGGCCGACCGCCAGTTCATTCTCACAGATGGCGGCGTTGAGCTGCTGCGGGCTCACAGTTTGTGGCTCCTGGTCAGCAAAGAGAGCCGAAGACCCCTGCCCCTGCATCGCCACTTTGAGATTGTAGGAGAGCCGTTATTTGAGGACGACCTGAGCTACCGGGGTCCCGAGCTTATGCCTGGCGAAAGACAGGCCGGAAGAACCGTGGCATATTCAGATGTCGATATGCACGGCCACTGCAACAACTCCCGTTATGTCAGCTGGTGTCTGGACTGCTTTGAAGCCGGCTTTTGGGAGCATAATTATCCCCGGACAATGGATGTGCTCTTTCAGCGTGAGAGTTTTGCCGGCGATGACATCGATATTTATATACAAAGCTCAGGCCGCCATTACCGATTCGACGGCATGAGGGAAAACGACACAATTTTCACCTACTACATGACGTTGTCAGATTAGCAAGTTTTTGCTATGTTAATTGTGTAATGATTTCAAATAAGGAAAGGTCAACAGAGCACTTACGGGAGCACGGAATCAGCCCCTCGTATCCCCGCAAGCGCATTCTCGAGTATTTGGTGGAAAAGCACAACCACCCGACGGTCTCGCGGATATACCTCGACCTGGTGGATGAAATACCGAGTCTTTCGAAAACCACGGTATACAACACCCTCAAACTCTTCTGCGAACAGCGCATAGCGGAGGAGATTACTATCGAGGGCAATGAAAAGCGCTATGATTTATTTAATCCCCGCCAGCATGCCCACTTCAGATGCGATATCTGTGGGGAACTGTTCGACATAGAACTTGAAACGCCGGTAGCCAGCGCATCGAGCCTGCGGGGCTACAGCGTGAGGCAACAGAGCATACACTTCAGCGGTACCTGCCCCGCCTGCAGCTCACAAACCGAATAATTTCGGAATTGCCTTCTTAGTTTCCCGCTATTTGCCACGCATAGTTTTTTCAGATTTTTCTTGACCCAGCTTGGGTGTTATTGTATTTTTTTTGTAATGATTACATTTTTTAATCGAAATCAATAATTTAAAGGAGCAGCACATGAGCGCAGCGTACATGAACAATGATGAAGCCAAACTGGCTGGCGTAGCCAAGGAACTCAACAATTACCTCGCAAATCTGGGACTATTGGACATTAAACTCCACAATCTTCACTGGAACGTCGAAGGCAAAGAGTTTTTTTCGGTACACGCCAAACTCGAAGAATTTTACGACTATATCGGCGATGATCTCGACGATGTGGCAGAACGGGTTCTCACCCTTGGGTTCAGACCTTTGGCTAGCCTGAAAGATTTCCTGGCCAATGCCACCTTAAGCGAGCTTGAAAGCACGGCAATCGCCCCGATGGAGTCGTTAAAAATAGTGACGGCAGATTTTACGGTCATGCTTGAGCAAACCAGGAAGGTATTATCGCTAGCCGAAGATGCGGGCGACCAGGGCACGGTGGATCTCATGGCAGGGTACGTCGGCCGGTATGAGAAGACGCTCTGGATGCTTCACTCCACGCTCAAGTGAAGCAATAGCGTGCTACACAATGCATCAGGTCATCGCCGCCCGAATTGAAAGGAGCTGCATGACAAAGTGAACCGCCGCACCACCCAAAATAAACAGGTGAAAGATTTCATGGAAGGCGAACAGCGCCCCCGATTTTCGGGGGCGTTTTATTGCATATATGACAGCCCCGATTGTATAAAGCACTCCGCCGCCGAGCATGGACCAAAAAATTTCCGGTGGCATAATGCCGGACAGTGGTACTATTGCCCCAATGGCCACCCAACCCATTAAAACATAGATGAGCGGTGCAACCCAGCGCGGAGGCTTGGCGACAATGAGTTTATACAGCACGCCGATGAGGGTCAGGCCCCACTGAAGCGCGAGAACAAGGACCCGCCAGGGGTCTTCATACCAAATGTACACTATGGGCGTATACGAACCGGCGATCATCACAAAAATCGCCATGTGATCCAGGATGCGACGGGTAGACTGTTCATTTTCCCGTTCTTTGTAATAGTGATAGCGGGCGCTTGAAAAAAACATAAACATCGCCGATGCGCCGTACACACCGGATGCCGCGAGCAGATCCGGATGTCCCCACGCGCTAAGAACAAGCCAGATTGTCAATCCGATCCATATAATAAACCCGGCAAAGTGAGTCAGGTAATTGACCCGCTCTCCCTCAAGCCGGGGGGTAATCGCTTCAGAAAAATTCATGGGACAAGATTACAGGAGAATGCCAGGTTTTCCCAGTGGTACCCGAAGTCTTGAGGTATTTATGACTTTTTTTTATAGAGCAGTTCATCTGCGCTGTGAATGACCTGCTTCACCGTTTTACCGCGACTTCCCGCAATTCCATAGACTATAGAAAAACCCAACTGTTTGTACGGTTCGCAAAAGTCCCTGAACAGGGAATCGAGCTCCCTCATCCGGTTTTGAGCTCCCGGTTCCTCGGTTTCAGGAAAAACCATAATGAACTCATCTCCGCCGTAGCGGGCGCAGATATCATAGCTGCGGATATTACTATGTATCAGCGAAGCAAGGTCGCTGAGAATCTGGTCGCCGAAGTGACGGCCAAACTCTATATTGAGCTGTTTGAAGTTGTTTAGCCCGATAATCACCAGGCTGTAGTTCTTGCCAATGCGCATGGCTCTGTCGTGTTCCCTATCCATATAATCAAGAAAGAAACGCTTATTGTACAAGCCGGTCAAATCATCGTGGATGCTGAGTTCATACACATCGCGGGTGAAGCGGGCATGCCGCTTTATCATATATATCGTTGAAGCAACCACCGCCCCGGATGCCACGGTAAAATTGAGACTCAAGTCCTGCATTCGGTACGCCTGATCACCATAGGCGGGAAACAACTCGGGAAACCATAATTCACTATGAAACAAAAACGGCATTTGAATGATCATGAGAGCGGGAAAAACGTATTCCCAGCTATTGCGGGCAGCAACAGTAGTGATAAACGCCGCAAGAAGAACCAGGTAGGGCATTGCCGAATCTGCTCCCGGAGACGTGAGATACCCGAAGGGCACCCACAAGACCGACAACACGATGAGAAAACTAAGCCGGGCAGCGGTGTACCACCCACCGCCCTTCTTTGCCATAAAATACCACAAAAGCGAAAGCAGCAGAATTGCTGCACCGGTAATTATATTTACCGGAGGTCTGCGATTTATCAGATTTACCAACGCAAATAGCAGGCCGAGTGATGCCGTAGCCAGGCAGTAGACTTTAAACATGAGGTATCGAATGTCGTGGTCGTCATTTCCCGGCATCGGGGAAATCATTCCGCCTCCCGGATCCAGGGGATCCTTCACATTATCGGCCCAATATCCCTCGGCATCGGCTCAGTATCGTCTGGTTGGTTCATGAGCTCATCACTCTACCAGGGCATAGCTCAGCACAGCCGTTGAGGTGTACACGATGAGGTTTTGCGGCGAAGCGTAATCGATGAACACCCTGAGGTCTTCTTCCCCCGGGAGAGCCAGCGGATACACCTCGGAATTTTCGCCGAACCGTCTGGCCTGGGAAGCCAGAAGCTCCCCCTCGATTTCCTCGGAGAGGAAAGAAAAGACCAGGCGATAGGAAATGCTCTCTGAGCCCCGTATAAAATTGGGAAACTCAATCCTGTCGGGAAAGGGCAGCTCAGGATCAAGCTCGAGACTTTGTCCTTCCACATAGACGAAATTAAGGATGTACAGCGCTTCATCGGCGAAGGATAGCTGAGCAACAAGAATGCAAAAGATGAGAACCGCGGCAATTTTTTTCATGATGAATCCCCCATCAGGAACAAGTATAGCCGCAGAAGCCGGTGCTTTCCAGAGGGTATAGGCCGCTATCGCTCTATCACTCAGCGAACCCGGACATAATCAAACGGGTAGCTCTGGCTTTCCGACTGATCGCCAAAAACAGCCTCAGACTCGTCTCCCACATTTATCCTGGTGAAACCGCTTATGCTGTCGAAGGCGCTGCTGTCAGGCATCGCACTAAAATCATTGGTCAGAGCAAGATCGTAATCAGAGCCGTTTATCTCGCCTCTTCTCACAAGTTGGGAAAACCGCCAGCCATAACTTCCGTTGAAATCGTCCCAGTTGCTCGTTCGTCCGACGTAAAACTCACCGGACCCCCGATCAAAGGTCAGGGTCATAAACATAACCTCGTCGGGAGAAAATTCATCGGCGACAGCTCCGCTGAGGGCAGTATTTGGATCGTTGCTGGAATTGTCCTGGGCTACCACGTATGTTTCCACTTCGAGGTCGCGGTTTATGGCCACATAGAGGGGCAGATAGGTCAGACCAACGACGGCGGTGCCGCCGGGGAATGCTGTGGGATCATTGAGATGTTCCGTTGCGACAAAACCCAGCCTGCTTGCCTCACTACCGTCCCAATAGTAAACCGTTTTGTACGTGTCGACCAAAAGAGACAGCTCTATGCTCTCGAGCTCAAGAATATTAATGGATTCGGGAAGAAAAGTCGTTTCCACAGCCCGGCCTCCATCCCTGGGGAAATACACATAGTCGTACGCAAGGTAGTCGTAGTCCGTTGGCTCGGCCCAGTCGCTGCCGTCTGCAGAAACACGGGTCTCAATACCCGACTGACTGGTATAGACAAAATGACCTTGCGACTCGATGTAGGCATACGCCTTTACCGCCGAACCGCCTGCAGTAAAAATCTGTATAGTTGAGATATCCTGAGTGACCGCTTCTTCATCAAAAAACGTCACTTCAAGGTCCTGATTGAATGCATTGGAAAGGTCATCTGAAACCAAATCGATGGTCGAATTTACGCTGATTGAAGCCACATTGACAAAATCGTCAATGCCGCCGTTTCCCAACTCTATGCCTTCAATGGTCAATCGGATTCCATCTATATTCATAAATACATAGTCTGCACTCAATGCGGCGCCGAGTATGCAAAGAACTGCAAAGATACTACACCGTTTCATCTCGACCTCCTACAACACATCCACATTTACATTGATAATAAAGGGCTCAGTGTCCGGCGGCGTTTGGTCCAAGGGTTCGGGAACGCAGGAAATGACGAGCAAAAGGCAAAGGAAAATAAGCAATGACAGCAGTAATTTGATCATGACTCCTCCTCGGTCTATGACATATGGTATGATTCGCTGGTAAAACCATGAGGATAGGCTTTGGGAATATTAGGTAAAGCATAATACATGCGAGGATATGGCGGAGTACTTTCTCACTATTTTACTAAAGAAATTGCGTAGAATCGGCATGTCATCAGTTAGCCCGGGATATTCACCGTGCAGCGGGAGACTTCAAGATCGACGGCGGGACCCGTACTTGCGCGGTTCCAGCGCTGCACAAAGCGCTTTCTCGGGGTTATCGATGCTCCCATCCGGGTTTTGTAGTCCATGTGCGGATGGCCGAGATTCCAGAACATAACGCCCCTGTTTTTCAGGTGGTCCGCAAGAGCATAGAGCTGCAGCTTACCGAAATTATTCCACTCGGGCACTCCCCGGTGGAAAAAACCGCTGAGAGAAGTGTAGGTTTTTCCGATGCTGTACCCCAATTCGCCGGCAGCCGGATATCGGTGGCTTGTTCCGCCACCCTGCCCGGGTTGCGGGGCTTTTTGCGCATGCAGTATTACAGACCATAGCCTGAAATTCCGGTCGATACCCCTGGATGTTTCCTCGCTCAAGCGCTTCAAAAGATCGATATAGGGTCCGCACAGCCAGCTTTTGGCGCCCCACACCCGGTTTAGCTGCTCAACGGCGGGGATTGGATCGTCGATTATCAAAAGTCGGACATCAAGTTCCTGGGCGATTCCCCGTTTCACAATTCGTTTGACAGCAGGGTCCGGACGGAGCGACTGCCAGTCGAGAACCGCATAGTCCTTTTGCAACTCGGGGATGAGCATCATCCGTCCCTCATCATTGTAGCTTGTTGAAATAAACCCCAGTTTGGCCTGCCTGCGATAAAAATCCGGGCTCCAGTCATCGCTCCAAAAGAGGTCCTGAGATTCGCCTTCGACAATACGCGTTTGAAGGTCGGGGGTCAGTTCGCGAATGTCCAGACGCGGTATGCTGCCCGGGAGACGGAGATTCGACAAATCCCAGGCCAGGCCGCCGTCATCCGGCAGATCCGACGAGATTAACTCGAGCGCCCGCTGGGCCCGGGGTTGGTGTACCTCCTCAATTTCATTAAGAACCCCGGTTTGCCCCGCAATGCGGAGGCTGCCGGTGCAAACGATGATTGCGCTCTCGGGAGTGCTGAGGAAGAGGTAGAAAACCCCGGTTTGAGATGTCTCCTTTTTTCCGGGATCCACACTTATCAGGCCAAAAGAACTGCGATGGGTCGGTGCATGGCGGCGAAGCAGGTCGTCGAGGGCATTGCTGTCAGGGGCATCCATTGGGAAAGTATGCACCATTGGAGGTTCAGCCACAAGAACTGAATCGTCGCCCGCTCCGGCCAATTTTATTATACTGCAAGCAATGACTATTGATGAAATGAAGGTAATTCTCAGCCAGATTAGCTCTACTCCAGGGCGGATAATCGGATCCACGGAATACCGGGCGTCCTCGGTGGTCATCCCCCTTATACCCGGAAAGCGATTAGAAGATTGGCAGATATTGTACGAGAAGCGGGCGGCTCATATACCCCAGGGCGGCGAGAGCTGTTTCCCCGGAGGCAAGCTCGACCAGGGGGAGAGTCCGTTTGAAGCGGCGTTCCGCGAGCTTGATGAGGAGACGGGAATCACCGAGACCCATATCCTGTTTTCCGGATTCTACGGTACCCTGGTGAATCCCGGTGGCCGGCTACTGTACATCTACTATGCAGGCATTCATCCGGACGTCCAAACCAGGCCGAACGAAGAGGTGGAAAAGCTTTTTACCCTCAGCCTGGGACAGCTCCTGGAGGCGGAAATTTCCGAGTACCATATTGCGACGAGCTTCACCAGTGATCCCGATGATCGGGGCATTCCCTATAGCCGGTATAATCTGGGCTCTCCCTACCAAAGCTCCTGGAGAGGTGCTGATTTGCCGGTGTACTTTTACGAGGGTATGGAAAATCTGGTGTGGGGCATGACTGCGAAGATTACCCGGGACTTTGTACAAGACGTGTTTGGCGCAGCGCGTTCACAATCCGCTGGCAAAGCTACCCGGAATTTGCTCTGATGAGCACCCGTATGTCGTCGATGGTATGAGTCATTAGGTTTTCGAAATCGGCGATGTCCGATTGATCGAGGCTGTGATCCGTGCGCAGTCTGCGGTGGAGCTTTTCCGATGCCCGGTAGATTGCCGTAATACCGAGATTTCCACTGGAGCCCTTCATTTCGTGAAAGAGATTCTCGAGTACCTCTGGATTCTCCCCGGCTTCTTGTAAACGGGTGATAAACGAATCGCTTTGGTCCACGAACATCTCGAGGGCCCGCACGACTACCAAAGGCTCGGCGATTGCCAATATATTATCCGGCGAAAGCAGTGCCGTATCGACGCCGTCGGGAAATACAATGCCGTTGATCACCTGTTCGTCCCGGCTCCTGTCCTTGTCGGCATCGCCTTCAGTTGCCCCGTCCCGCAGGGAAGATGATATCTCGGGATTTTCAGTATCAGGTTTCCATGTCTCAAGGACGCCGAGGATATCAGCCCGGGAGACCGGCTTGGTGAGGTAGTCGTCCATTCCGGCTTCCCTTGCCTTCTTGCGGTCTTTTTCAAGGGCGTGGGCGGTCAGCGCGATAATGGGAATATTCCGGTGCAGCTCCCCGGCCTTGCCGCGGCGGATCATCCGGGTCGCTTCATATCCGTCTAGCTCGGGCATCTGGCAGTCCATAAACACCAGGCGGTAGGGATCTGACTTTTCCGCCTGACGCAAACTGGCAATGGCTTCAAATCCGTTGCCCGCCACGTCGCAGTGCAGCCCGACGGATTCAAGCAGTTCACGGGTCACCAGCTGATTTATTTGATTGTCTTCCACAAGCAAAATGCGGAATTCCGCGGGCCAGGGACTGATGCTTGCCTGACGCCCGGATTCCCGTACAAGACTGCTCATGTAGCTTCGGGTGATAGTCGGTTTTTTTATCTCACCCGGACCGGTTTGACTGTCCCGCCCTATCAGGATAGACAGCATATCTTCCAGTTCATCGGGAACAACGGGCTTACTTAAAAACCCGTCGCAGCGGCAGAGCCCGTCTTCCGGGTAGTTTGCCCCGACGGAGGTGAGCAGGACGAGCTTGAGATGCAAATGGTCAGGGCCTTTTATCTCTTCCAATGCGCGGCAGAAATCCTCACCGGTAAAACCGGGCATGTTCATGTCCAGAAGAACAAAATCGAAAGGCTCGCTTCCCTCTTCCAGTTCCCTCAATGCGTTTTCCGGTCGGGAAAAGGACTCGGCGATTCCCCCCTGCCGTTGGACGAATTCCTCAAGGATTTCAAGGTTAACCGGATTATCATCCACAATAAGAAATCTCAGCCCGTCCAGGGGTACCCGATAAAAATGCCTGACCTCATTCCGGGGCAAAGCGAGTTCGAGGGTGACGGTGAAATTGCTTCCCTTTCCGATTTCGCTGGACACATCAATATCGCCGTTCATCAGGTCGACCAGACGGCGGGTAATTGCCAGCCCCAGTCCGGTGCCCCCATAGCGCCGACTTGTAGACGCATCCACCTGTGTGAACTCGTCAAAAAGCCTCTCCAGGCCTTCATCGGGTATTCCGATTCCCGTATCGAGGACGGAAAACGAAAGCCTGATTGCATTGTCCTGGGTTTTATCGGATCTCACCGAAACGGTTACCTGACCTTCGGTGGTGAACTTCACCGCATTGCTCACCAGGTTTGCGATTATCTGCCGTATTCTGGTGGGATCGCCGTTTACCGCCCGCTCATGCACCTCCCTGAGATCGAGAATGAGCTCTAGACCCTTTTCATCGGCCCGAAACGCCAGAGCCCGTATGCTCTCTCCGAACAGCGACGGCAGGTCAAAATCATAGGTTTCCAGCTCCATGCGCCCCGCATCGATCTTTGAAAAATCAAGGATATCGTTGATTATAGTCAGCAGGGCTGCGGCGCTTTCCTCGGCCACCCGGACCTTGTGTTCCTGTTCGTCCGTCAACGTGCTGTTATGCAACAGACCCAGCATACCCATCACCCCGTTCAAGGGTGTTCGAATTTCATGACTCATCGTTGCGAGGAAATCGCTTTTTGCCCTGGCGGCATCCTCGGCATCGAGGCGCGCCTCCTCAAGCTGGTGCATTGCGGCGCGCTGATCGCTGATATCAATTAACACGCCGTCAATATGTCGCTGTCCTCCGCCATAATCACCCACAACGGTGCCCTGGTTTTTAACCCATCGAATCTCACCGCTTTTGTTGATAATCCGGTACTCGACAGAAAAATCCGAGAGACCGTCCCCTACCGCAGCCAGTGCGCGTACCAGTCGATCCCGGTCGGCGGTAAATATAAGGGAAACCGGGTTGAGCGACTGGTTTGAGTAAAACTCCTGGGCAGAATAGCCAAACAGCTTTTCCGCGCGATCCGATATGAACAGCACGGTCAAGCGCTCGTCGTCGATGCATCGGTAAACCACTCCGGGAATATTGGCAACAAGGGTGCGAAAGCGGCGCTCGTTTTCCGTCAGGAGACGCAATTGCTCCTGATTTTCATCGAGCATCTCATTAAACGATTGGGCGAGAATTCCCAACTCGCTTTTGCTTTTTACCTGTACCCGGATGTCCCGCCTTCCCATGCTCACCTGGTGAGCCAACTCGTTGAGATTTAAAATAGGCGCCACAATATAATGGGATACTGAGATTGCGGCGAGAACGGTGAACAATACCGCTGCAAGACCTGCGATGCTGATCAAGCGGTAAAAACCGTATAACAGCTCGAGGGCGCTGGATTGATCGACGACGCTTACCTGGGCCCAGCGAATCCCCGGGAGAATCAAGGGAGCCACAACAGAAAGTTGAGGCTCTCCTCGCTCGTTCTGATAGGGAATCGCAAAGCTTTCACCGGGTCCGAGATTAGTGAACAGATTGTTATCCTGAAGAATTCTTCTCAGCTGGGCGGGGATATCGGTGGTAAGAATGCTCTCCCGCTCTCCCCCGGGCAGAACCCGGTACCTCCCGTCCGAACCGGCGATAAAATGAGCAATTTCCGGGTCTCCGGAATTGCCAAAGAAATCAACCAGGTCATCCAGCCTCAATTGAATTGCCGCCGAACCGATGTAGCGGCCAGATTCGGAAAACAGGGGCGTAACAATAAAGTTGGCCAGAATATCGGCGGAGGGACGGTAGCGCTCAACATCTGAGAGGATGATTCGTTTTTCCAGAAGATTTCGGGCAAAGGCCTCGGCAAATAGGGTTCGGCTATAGGGCCCGTAAAGCAGATTAGTCCCCAAATCCGCCTCTCCGGCCATGGTAAACAGAATGTTGCCCCGATAATCAATATAGAAAATGTCGTATATCATCGGCGTGAATTCCCAAATGGACGCTAATTCCCGTCTCAGATTTTCCGTCGCCGGGAGGTATGACTGAGATTCGACGAACTGCCCCAGGGGTAACCCGCTGTTTTCGTAGGCAGCTGATAGTTGCTCAAAGCCCGCACGTCGCAGAGCTGAGCCGCTGATGATATTCAGGTCGCCGATGCGCTCGGAAAACCAATCCCGCACATGCTCGGCGGTGAGGAGCGAGGACTCCCGGAGTTTCTGCTCGGCCTGGGTGCGCAGAGCATCGCGGGTTTGAAAACCCGCGACCAGCGAGAGAAAGAAAAGAGGCGTCAATCCGATCACAATAAACCACAGGCTGAGGCTCACGGCAATCGGGCGGGTCCCTCGCCGCCGTTTCATACATCCCTCCTCATTGTGTATTCGAAATACCCAGTACAATGCTCTATTATTATAGTACTACAGCCATCCAAGGGGGGCGAAATGAATCGCCAGCTCATGCTCCATATATTATTAGCGCTTTCCTCAGTCGTGCTCATGTCTTGCGCCGGCGTCTCTTCAATTCCTGAACCACAGAGGGACTTCCCTCTTCGTGATACCCAATGGATACTTGAATATATTGAATACGGCAGCGGTACCCGGCTGGCGCCGGCGGAAGACGAGGAGTACCGGCTTATTTTCGGCAGCGATGACCGGCTGTCGGGAACCGTGTACTGCAACGCCATAAGCGCCGCATACTCGGCAGCCGGCGGCGAGCTGTTTGTCGGGCCGATTGCCATAACCCGGGCTCTCTGCCCCCCCTCGGCGGTTGAACCGGTGTTTCTCGCCGGACTTAACAATATGACAGCCTATACAATTCGACAGGATCACCTCATCATTACTCCGGCCAATTACGACTGGACCATGGTGTTTTTTGCTGAGACAGTCGCGGAATCACCCTAGCTGGTCGGCAGACGTGGCTATTACCGTCCAACAGTTTTCGCCGTCACCAAAAGATACCCATTGCCCGCTGGTTTTCCACATATAGGAGTTCAGAGCGCAGAGAACCGAATCTAGGCGGTCCTCGAAATTTTTGTACTCCCGGGGGCTGAGGCCGTCAGAGCTTTGTGGCAGTTCGGGCAGGTCGCCCAGACCGACATGTTCCAGCTGCTCGAGCAGTAGCTGTGCTTCAGCTGTGCAGGATTGGGTATTCCGTCCGGATTTGAGCTTGTACGCCAGGGGATATCTGCCGGGAAACAGACCGGCAAGGATTCCCGTGGGAAAGGTTTCGCATAGCCTCTCCCCGAGGGTCATACCCTCCCGCCCCTTCAGCAGCGAAGCCAGCTGCTCGCCGCGAATGCCGCCGTAACGGCGCTGCATGAAGTCCCTCCCGGTTGCAAAAACCTTGAGCTTGTGCCCGTGAAAGCTCCAGCGCATAAGTTGAGAGTCGCAGGGCCTGCCGCCTGTTTTGTTCGGTACCACCAGGGGGCTGTCGATTGAGAGGGCAGCAATGGAGCTGTACCCCGCAAGGATTCGAATCAGGTCGTCATCGCTGTACGCCGATGCGCTGCAATGACGGACCGTCTTGCTGCTGTCCATTACGCAAATTCCGCTTTGCCCGCCGGATGTCCAGGCTAAATCTATTCCCGCGTAGAATGGGGCGCTCTTGTCCATACCGTGAAACTACTGCTGTGGACATCATCAAGCAAGGGACGATGGGTTTTTCTTGCCCGTTATATAAAGTGGGTCTATGATTAAAATTAACTACTAAGGTAGTAATAGGAGATGATCAGTGAATGCCATCGAAACCGCCGGTATTTCCCATCCAAAAGCCTATCGGAACCTGCCAGCGGCAAAACTGTACGAGTATGCGTTGAAATACGAAGAGGGTTCTGCAATAACAGCCCAGGGAGCGCTGACCGTGCGCTCCGGTGAAAAGACCGGACGGAGCCCGAAGGACAAGAGAATAGTCGATAATCCGCAAAGCAGCGGCGATATCTGGTGGGGAGAAATCAACCGGGCCCTGGATGAACGGGTTTTTATGATCAACCGGGAACGGGCAATTGATTACCTCAATACCCGGGAGAGGATATTCATTGTCGACGCCTACGCGGGCTGGGATGTGCGCCATCGAATAAAGGTCAGAATAATCTGTGAGCGGGCTTACCATGCCCTGTTCATGTCGAACATGCTAATCCTGCCGGGCGATGATGAACTGGAGAACTTCGGGGAACCGGACTTTACCCTCTATAATGCGGGGAAGTTTCCCGCAAACCGCTATACCAGCGGAATGACCAGCAAGACCAGCGTGGACATTAATTTCGAGCGGGGGGAAATGGTCATTCTCGGTACAGAATACGCCGGAGAAATGAAAAAAGGCGTTTTTACCATCATGAACTACCTGATGCCCAAACGCGGCATGCTATCAATGCACTGCTCTGCGAATCAGGGCAACGGGGGAGATGTATGTCTGTTTTTCGGCCTATCAGGAACCGGCAAAACGACCCTTTCGGCAGACTCGCGCCGGCAACTCATCGGCGACGACGAGCACTGCTGGACCGCCGAGGGCATATTTAATATCGAGGGCGGCTGTTACGCCAAATGCATCGATCTGGATGAGAAAAAAGAACCGGAGATTTATTCCGCAATACGATTCGGGTCGGTATTGGAGAATGTGGTGTATGACTCCATGCACCGGACTGTGGATTACTCGGACGACAGCATTACGCAGAACACCCGATGCTCGTATCCCATACGCTACATAGCAAATGCGAAGATACCCTGCCTCGCCGGGCATCCCGACAACATTGTTTTTCTCACCTGCGACGCGTTCGGGGTTATTCCGCCGGTAAGCCGCCTCAACCCCGAACAGGCCATGTATCACTTTATTAGCGGCTATACTGCCAAAATCGCCGGAACCGAGCAGGGAATATCCGAGCCGCAGGCGACCTTTTCAGCCTGCTTCGGCGCGGCCTTCATGGTCTGGCATCCGCTGCGCTACGCCGAACTTCTGGCACGGTACATCGAAGAACACCACACCCGGGTGTGGCTGGTTAGCACCGGTTGGACCGGCGGAGGCTACGGAGACGGTTCGCGCATCCCCCTTGAAACCACCCGGACAATAATTTCGGCGGTTCTCGGCGGGACCCTGGAGCATGCCCCGGTCCGGCGGCATCCGGTTTTTGGTTTCGATGTGCTGACACACATTCCGGATGTTCCCGATTCGATGCTGTGGCCCGAGGAAAGCTGGAAAGATAAAACGGCATACGCCAAGGCTGTAGATCATTTGGCAACGCTGTTTATTCAGAATTTCACTGCATACGAGACCGAGGGAAAGACTGCCCTCGCCGCGGCCGGCCCGAGACTATAGGCCGGTCTATGGACGGCCCCGTGAATAGGAAGACTCATGGTGGAGCACCAGATCGGGAAACAGCTGTTCAACCCGTCGTAGCTGGGAGGGGTTGTAATCAGCAAGCAGCGAAGGATCGCTTATTCGGTGGAAGTCATGTCCGTCAAATCCATAGAGGCCCAGATATTCGGCATAGCGGCTTATGCCGGAAATATCCTGGTTTCTCATCATTTCGTTCAGGACGGCGTCGGACAAGCGGGATGTCGCCTGGGACAGATATTCCCGGTCAAGGCTATCTGTGGAGGCAACCAGCTCGGGCGAACTTCTTTCGGGGTTATATATCCTGATCGATTGAAGAAGCCTGATAAGATGGTCGGAAAAAATCGGGTCGTACCGGGTAATGATAATTTGGATCATGACGTTTCCGTGACGGCGAATAAACAGATAGGTCGCCGCTTCGGCAATGTCCCGAAGGATTAGCTCTCTGCGCCGAAAAACGGAAAATCTGTGGCGGGTCCCGCTCTCCCTGATGACGGGGGCCAGTTCCCCCGTCGGGTAAAAGTCGAAACCCTGGCGCCGGTAATCCGCCACCGTCCGCGCCACGATAAAATCATGGCTTGAATCGCCCACATTTCTCAGGCGTATCTGAACTTCCATTCCCCGGTTAAATTCCGGCATAAAATACAGACGAAACCATTCCCTGCCCAGGATGGCGAAGTTATAGTCCCCCTGCTCAACATTTGAACCGGCATACGCCATGCCCGGCACCAGATCAAGCTCAAAGCCCACCTCCCCGTTGATGTAACCGCTGGGCGTGACGGTTCCGCCGGCAAAGCGATTTTCCACGGCGCACAATATCCTGAAGCTAAGCGCCGCTGCCATACCCAATGCGGCGAATATTGTCATGAAGGTGTACAGGCGCTTTATCCGCCGTTTCTGTCTGTCCCGTCGGTTTTCCCTCATAGGCCGGGAGATTACACCAGGAAAGCGGATAGCGCAATGCGGGTTTCGGGACATTGGGTTGAATCTGTACCGGCCGATATTTTTTTGAACTATACTGGATGAGAGGAAGGTGATCTGATGAACAAAATCGCAGGCATTTATGCTGGGTCAAGTTATGAAATACGCCTAAAAGCCCCTATAGCAGCAGCCGTCGAGGTCGGGGTCGCCCTTCTTTTATTACCCTTAGCGCTTATCCAGTTTGCCGAAGATTCGGCGATTCAGGGTATCGCAATACTCGTGCTGGCGGGGGTGTTTATATTTACCCTCGTGCTACTTCTGAGGGGCCGCTACGACCTCTCGGTGCGGGTATTCAATGCTTCGGCGGCAACGGTGATGATTCTCAATCAATTTGTGCTTCAGGGCTACAGCAACGCTCTGACCTTTGCGCAGTTCGCCCTGCTTCAGCTCGCATTGCTGAGCCTCATTGCGCTGCTTATCCGCCAACGCTCGATATTCCGTCTCTACATTGTTCTCGCAGTGCTCAGTTTCTGGGGGTATGTATTATTCGTGGTTGTAAGCGGTCAGTCGGCCCGGGTAGATATGCCATTTGTCAGTCAGCTCGATGTGGCGGGATTCACTCATACCCTGGGAATAATAGTTCTGTACCAGATGAAGCGGGTATTCGATTTGGTCACCCAGGATGCCGAAAGCCAGTTTGCGCAGAGCGAAAAGCAGCGGCAGGCGATGGACGGCATCATGCGTCAGGCAGCGGCACAGCTTGAAGGGACTCTGGGATTAAAAACCGAGGCCGAATCCGCGGAGGCATCGACCCACCAGATTAACCGCAGGGTCGAGGATATCGGCGCCCAGGTTGAACGATTACATACGATTTTCACAGATATGATGGAAGCCCTCAAGGACATCGGGGCCAATATGGACACCCTGTCAGACCGGGCCCAGGAGCAAAGCGCTAACGTCACCGAGTCCAGTGCGGCCATCGAACAGATGGTCACTTCAATAAACAGCGTGGCGGGAATCATAGACCAGCGGAAGGCCAGCGTTGAGGCCCTGCAGCGCACCGCAGACAGCGGAACCGAAACAATCAAGCGTACCGAGAACTCATTCAACGAGGTGGTAAACAAGATTACCAACATACGGGAAATTACTAGCCTAATAAGCGGAATAGCCGCGCAGACCAACCTCCTGGCCATGAATGCGGCCATCGAGGCGGCCCATGCCGGCGATGCGGGCCGGGGTTTCGCCGTAGTGGCGGACGAAATCCGCAAGCTCGCGGAAAATTCTTCGGTAAACGCCAAGAGCATCGCGGATAATCTGAAGGAACTGATTTCCAGCATAGAAACCGCCGGAGGCCAGGTGGCAGACACCGGAGATTCATTTTCGGAGATCCAGGCCGAGGTAAAGCAGGTAGCCGACGCCATGGACGAGATTTTCTCCAGCACCCAAGAGCTCAACAGCGGCAGCGGAGAGATACTCAAGGCTACGGCGAACCTCAGCGGTCTGACCACGAATGTCCTCGATTCTGTCGGAGAGGTGACCCGGGACAACAAAATTATCGCTTCAAATATTGAACATGGGGGAAGCGTCGCCGGAGAACTCAAGGTTGAGGCCGCTGATATTTCCCGGGAAAGCGAAAGCATTGTCCAGGCGGCTACCAAAATTCTCGCAATGGCTCAAATCCTGACCCGACAGTCCGAAGCGCTGAATGATCACATGACAGCAGAGGACCATGAACCGGTCACCGAGGTTCAATCGCCCTAAAAAGGTCTGACTTGGCTTTCCCTAAGCCTTCGCCGTCCGATAGTTCCCTATTTCTTGTATTTTCTCGATGGTTTTTATTGACAGGTGTAATTTTAACTTATATATTTAGTGCACTACAACACTAGTACACTAATTTATTAGGAGTCAATAATGATTAACTTGACAAATGTCGGCTTCTCCTACGGGAAGAAATCGCCGTTATTTTCAGGCCTGAACTTCCGCATCGATTCCGGAGGTATTTACGGCCTGCTCGGGAAAAACGGCGCGGGCAAAACCAGCTTTTTGAAGCTGAGCACCGGCCTGCTGTTTCCCCAAACCGGCAGCTGTGAAGTCTTCCGCAGGCCCGCCCATGACCGCTCCCCTTCACAGCTTTCGCAGATCGCCTTTGTGCCGGAGGAGTTTGAACTGCCGTCAATGAGCGCGGCGAAATATTTCGAGCTTCTGAAGGACTTCTATCCTGGCTTTGACGCCGACGCATTGGAGGATTATCTCGGCCAGTTTGAACTGGAAGCGTCGAATCAGCTCAGTCAGATGTCCTTCGGTCAGCGCAAAAAAGCCCTTCTGGCCTTCGTCATCGCAAGCGGAGCAAAGCTGGTAGTCCTCGATGAACCGACAAACGGCTTGGACATTCCCGGAAAGCAGGCTCTTCGGAAGATCCTCGCCGGAGTGGCGGACGAAGAGCGGGCGTTTATCATCTCAAGCCATCAGGTGCGGGATGTGCAGAGTATTATCGATCCCATCGTCATTTTGGATGAAGGAACAGTGGTGTTTAATGCTGACCTTGAGACAATCAACCGACGACTGGCAGTGGTCCGGGTGGCTGAGGATGAACTGCCGCCCGACTCCCTCGCCTGGCAGCCCGCTGTCGGCGGAATGTCGGTACTGGTTCCCCGGACCGGTGCATACCAATCCGCCGGAGGAGAAATCGACATCGAGCTTCTGTTCCAGGCGGTGACCGAAAATCACCGGGCAATCGACCAGTTGTTCGCCGAAGAAACCGCCGGTGCAACAGGAGGCAGGGTATGAATTCAGTCAAACAAACAGTAATGAGAATATGGCAGTTAATGAAGCTCGAGGTGTACTCCCAAAAGCGCCGTATCTTCATCAGCGCTGCGGGAATTCTGGGAATATTTATTATACTTTCCCTTCTGTCGTGGTTATTTATGTCACCCGAAAGTTCGTTCGAACTCAACGGAACCGAAACGGAAAGTGGAGACAGCTATGGCCTGATTTTTATCATCTGGGCCCTGGTTCTCACCGCTGGAAGCTTTTTATCGCTTCATGCCAAAAGCCAGCAAATCGAATACCTGTTGCGGCCCGCATCCGGGGCGGAAAAAGTGGCTGCCAGCGTTCTTGTCACCACTGTGGGGTACTGGGCGCTTATGACCATCGGCTACCTTCTCAGCCTCCTGTTTTTGCAGCTGATGCGGTCGATTTTTGGCATTGAAGGCTCCCTCTTTCCCCGGGGATTTTTAGGAACGAGTCTTCGCACACTGTACTCTTACCTGAGCATTCATGCTTTGGTGTTTTTCGCTGCGGTATATTTCAAGCGCAACGCCATCGGAAAGCTTTTGCTGTTTTCCGCCCTGGGCTTTTTTGCCCTGATGGTTCTCAACACCCTGGCAGCGCGGCTGATCTTCGCCCCGTATTTCGCCGATCCCGCATTGCTCGTGGGTATTGAAACACGCCTCGGTTTTTATGATAGCTTCACACCCATCGACTTTATCCAGCAGCAGCTCGGCATTGATCTGCAGCAGGTTTATGATCTACGCCATGTTTTCGCCGCCGTCTGGATTGCCGTTCTTTGGGGCTTGAGCTGGCTGCGGTTGAGAGAGACAGAGGTCTAGTATGGATTTTACCCAAGGCTCATCGATTTATGAGCAGATAATGGAGCATGTACAGGTGTACGTAATAAGCGGCAAGTGGAATGGCGGAGACCGGGTTCCCTCGGTCCGCGATATGGCGGTGAGGCTCGGGGTGAACCCCAACACCGTCCAGCGGTCATACGCCCTGCTGCAGGATGAGGGGATTCTGGAAAACCGGCGGGGAATCGGCTACTTCATTGCCGACGCAGCTGATCAAAAATCCCGAACACGGATGAAGGACGAGTTCATAAGCAGCGTCCTGCCCTGGCTCAAAAAACGCCTCGATCTGCTTGAAATAAGCAGCGAGGAACTCGGGGCTATGCTCGATGATTACAAAGCTCAACAAGGAGAATGAGAATGAAAAAATGGACAAATACAATTTTAGCCGGCTTGTTTGTCGCGGCGTTTGTGGTTTCGACTATTGTGATGATTATTGTCCGCACTCGGTTGGACGCGGCGCTGTAAGGCCAGTAGTAAAACCGCCCTTCGGATATTAGATGGCGGGATGTCCTCTCGGACATCCCGCCGTTTATTGTGTGGGGGCAGACACTTAACCGGTTTTTACTTCAGGTCAAATCGGTCGAGATTCATCACCTTAGTCCAAGCCCGGGCGAAGTCAGCCACAAACTTGTCTTGTGCGTCTGCACAGGCGTACACCTCAGCCAGGGCCCTTAGCTGGGAGTTGGAGCCGAACACCAGGTCTACCCGGGTTCCCGTCCACCTTCTTTTTCCGCTCGCCCGGTCCACCCCTTCAAAGGCGTGTCCGCCCTTATCAAGGGGTTTCCATTCGGTTTCCATATCCAAAAGGTTGATAAAGAAATCATTGCTGAGAGTACCGGGCTTTTCAGTGAATACTCCGTAATCCGTACCGCCGTGGTTAGCCCCGAGGGCCCGCAGACCTCCCACCAGCACAGTCAGTTCAGGCGCAGAGAGCGTCAGAAGCTGGGCGCGGTCAAGCAGGAGCTCCTCAGCCGAAACGCTGTACATGGTTGACTGAAAATTGCGAAATCCGTCAACACAGGGTTCAAGAACAGCAAAACCCTCCACGTCGGTTTGGTCCTGGGTGGCATCCATCCGACCGGGGGCGAAGTCAATGCTGATCCGGGTGCCGCCGTCCCGGGCCGCCTGTTCAATCGCGGCGCCGCCGGCGAGTACGATGAGGTCGGCCAGGGAGATTTTTTTGCCCCCTTTTGCCGAAGCATTAAACTCATTCTGTATGCCTTCCAGCACTTCCAGCACCCTGCGCAATGTTTCGGGCTCATTGGCTTGCCAATCCTTCTGGGGTGCCAGGCGTATCCGGGCCCCGTTGGCCCCGCCCCGGTAATCCGAACCGCGGAAGGTGGACGCCGATGCCCACGCAGTACTGACCAGCTCCGGCACGCTGAGACCGGATGCCAGAATCGACTTCTTCAGAGCGGCGATGTCCGAATCGTCCACCAGGGGATGATCGACGGTGGGAATGGGGTCCTGCCAGATTAAATCCTCCGCGGGAACTTCGCTTCCCAGGTACCTGCTCTTAGGCCCCATGTCCCGGTGGGTGAGCTTGAACCAGGCCCTGGCGAAGGCATCGGCGAACTCTTCGGGATTTTCAAGATAGCGTCTGGATATTTTCTGATATGCCGGATCGAATTTCAGGGCAAGGTCGGCGGTAGTCATCATGGGCCGGTGTTTTGTTATAGGATCATGGGCATCAATCACCATATCCTCATCGTCCACGTCAATGGCAAGCCACTGAACGGCTCCCGCCGGGCTGGTGCTTTTCTCCCAGTCGTATTTAAAGAGCACTTTTAAATACTCCATGTCCCAGCTGATGGGATTGGGCTTCCAAGCCCCCTCAATGCCGTGGCTGATGGTGTCGGGGCCCTTTCCGCTTTTGTAGCTGCTTCTCCAGCCCAGGCCCTGCTCCTCAATGGAAGCCGCCTCGGGTTCCCTGCCCACAAGTCCAGGGTCCCCGGCGCCGTGGGATTTACCAAAGGTATGCCCCCCGGCCACCAGCGCAACGGTTTCCTCGTCGTTCATTGCCATCCGGGCAAAGGTTTGACGGACATCCACGGCGGATTTTAGAGGATCGGGTTCGCCGTTGGGGCCCTCGGGATTGACATAAATGAGTCCCATCTGTACCGCGGCGAGGGGATTTTCAAGCTCCCGATCTCCCTGGTAGCGCTTGTCGCCCAGCCATTCGGTTTCAGTCCCCCAGTAGATATCGTCTTCGGGTTCCCAAATATCCTCCCGGCCACCGGCGAAGCCAAAAGTTTTGAAGCCCATGGACTCGAGGGCCACATTTCCCGCGAGAATAAACAGGTCTGCCCATGATATTTTCTGACCGTATTTTTGCTTTACCGGCCACAATAGCCGGCGGGCCTTGTCCAGGTTGACATTGTCAGGCCAGCTATTGAGCGGTGCGAAGCGCTGGTTCCCCGTGTTGCCCCCGCCGCGGCCGTCGCCCGACCGGTAGGTTCCGGCGCTGTGCCAGGCCATGCGGATCATAAAGGGACCGTAGTGGCCGTAGTCCGCGGGCCACCATTCCTTGGAGTCGGTCATCAGCTCGGTCAGATCTTTTTTCACCGAATCCAGGTCGAGCGTGGCGAACTGCTGCGCATAGGAAAAGTCCCGATCCATGGGGTTAAGAGCCGGGGGGTTTTGATGCAAAATCTTGAGATTTAACTGATTTGGCCACCAATCGTTGTTGGCGGTTCCCCGGGCCGCGCTTGTCTGTCCGGTTACCGGACAAGATCCCTGTGTACTCATATATGTCCTCCTGAGATAGCTGTCTCTACGTACGCTGTGGCGGATTATGTGTCTTTTTTTGACGCTGATTTTTATTTCGCCGCCGCACTCTTTGTCGGTTTAGCGTTTCCCCGAACTTCATCGCTGGTGTCGGCATTCATAATTCGGCGGTGGGCCTCGAGTTTTTGGCTGCTGATTATGCGGGGACGGATGGTCGCCACATGCCAGCTCACCGAAACACCTACCACAGCCAGCACGGCCAGGATCCAGTATGATGAGCGCACGAAATAGCCGGAGACAGCGAGGGTAAACCAGAGAATCCCTATGCTCCATGCCTTGCTCTTGAGACTCATGCCCTCGCCCCGGGTGTAAACCCGCAGATAGCTGCCGGTCAGCCGGTTATTGTGAAGCCAGCGATACAGACCGGGATTAGAACGGATAAAAAAACCGCTGGAAAGTATAAGAAAGACGGTGGTCGGCAACACCGGGAGCACAACTCCTACGAGCCCGGTTATCAAAAACACAATACCAAGGCTGTTATAGAGAATGTGTTTGCTTCTGCTTAAGGGTTTTTCCACCCTGATGCTGCCGTCCTTTCGGACGAACGGTGACCGTGTCTTATCTTCCACTGGGAGCTCCTAAACCTGATAGTAATACTAAACGATAATCAGAAATAGTACCAATTGATTCTAACTCTTGGTGCATAGAGAAAATCTATAGTCTACCCGTTCTAACGCGGTCCTGGACGCCGCCGGTCTCTGCCGTGGGGCAGGCTTGCCGGTTGCGGCGGCAGATCAGTCGGAAACGATCAGGTAACCGTAACCGGGTATCGCTGCCTGCGCCGTGGTCTCGTTTTCCCGAGTTGTGCCCAACTCCCCATCTCCCGCAAGCACTTCGCCGGCTTCAAGCCGACCGCTCCATGTGGACCCGGAAAAATTCACATATACCCGCAGACTTTGGGCATCTCCTCCCCTGCGGTAATATCGGCGAAAGGCATACACGCTCGGGTCGGGATTAGGGATATCCGAAAAGCCGCCGTATCGCAGGGCCGGAGTTGAATTTCGCAGGCGTATCAATCGGCGGTAATGCTCCAGCATTGAGTTTTCGTTACCAATTTGGGATGCCACGTTCACCACCGTCCAGTCCGGACTAAGCGCCCGGTAGGGAACCACATCGCTAAATCCCCCATGGGGAGCGTCGGACCATTGCATCGGGCTTCTCAGTGAATAGTCACGCTGGAGTGAATTTTGACTGGTCATGCCGATCTCCTCGCCGTAATACACAAAGGGCACTCCCGGGATGGTCAGCAGCACCGCAGCAGCGCTTCGGGCCTTTCCCCGATTCCCCGCAAATCGATGAACCGGACGAAGCCCAGCAAACAGATCGTGGTTACTGAGAAACGGCGCGAGCACCGAGCCCCTGGTCCCCGAAGGATCCAGGCCGTCAAGCTGCATAAGCGCGGTCAGCATCCGCGAAGTCTCTTCGGCGTTTCCCCGGTCTATCATATCCAGCAAAAAGTGATTGGCACCGAAGGCAAAGCCCGAATGAAACTGGCGCTCATTGATGTATGCCGGATCCTGGTTTTCGCAGATGAGGAAGATATTGTCGTATTGATCAGCAATCTCCCGGTATCGGGCATAGTAGCGGTGGTTATCGCTCTGATAGCCCACATTACCCGGTCCGTTTTCGATAAGATGGTGAACCGCGTCGAAGCGGAATCCGTCCACTCCGGCATTGAGCCAGAACCGGAACACGTCCTGAAGATAATGTTCAACCGATGGATTACGGTAGTTCCAGTCCGGCATACCTGACCAGAACGAACCGAAGTAATAGCCGTCCCCCCGCCGATGCCAGGCATCCTCGGCTGCATCAGGCGCCGACCATTTCCCCGGGTAGCTGTGTTCCCAGACAAACCAGTCGCGGTATGGAGAATGGGGGCCCCGGGCCGAATCGACAAAAAACGGGTGGCTGTCCGAGCAGTGATTAACCACAAAATCAAGTATCACCCCCATACCTAGATTGTGGGCCGAGTCTACAAGCTCAAAAAAGTCATCGAAATTTCCGTAATCATCTTCGATATCAAAGTAGTCGATGGTGGCATATCCGTGGTCGTTGTCCGATGATTCAAGAATGGGCAGCATCCAAATGCCGCCGATTCCCAACTCCTTGAGATACGGCAGCCGCTCAATCAATCCCCTGAGGTCCCCGTGGCCGTCGCCGTCGGAGTCTGAAAAACTGCGGACAAAAACCTGATAAAACACTGCGCCGCGCCACCAATCGGCTGGCAGGACGGACTCCCGAGCCTCCACGGCCACCTGGGGTTCATAGCTTCGCTGCGCCCAGCCGCTGATGGCGCTTGGCCGGTACAGGGCAACCCGGCCGTCCTCATTATGAGAGACTATATTAACGTAACTGAGGCGGTCCGGCGGCAGCTGTCCTGAAAGCGAAATGCGGCTGGCAGCGAAGCTGTCGCCCCATTTCTCCGCCCCGAGCCAAAACTCCAGGGCATCGGCCGGACCGGGCAGCGGCCCCGGGCTTATCATCGCCTGATGTGTCCATCCTCTTCCCGCCGGAGGGGTAAAGAGCAGGGAGACTGCTTCGCGGTTTTTTTCCGTCACTATAATAAAATTATCGCGAAGCGGTTCAACAATGACAGCCGGCGGGGAGCTGACGCAAGATGAAACAAGCAACCCGGCCCAAAGAACGACGACGAAGAGGTTTCCAGTGCTTTTCATGTACGTCTCCATTGACAGAATAGCAATTTGTAGTACAATCCATACTACAATCGGTTTTGGGAGCGGTCAAGGTGCAAAAAATAATTGAACAGCTGCAAGCCCTCGGATTTTCCCGGATTGAGGCGCAGGTCTATTGCGATCTTGTGGTCCATGGTAAATCAAACGGTTCGCAGCTGGCAAAAAAGATTAATATTGCCCGCTCGAGCGTGTACTCTGCTCTGGATCAGCTATACGCCAGGGGAATAGTGGAACAGACGCCGGGGGAAACCCGGGAGTTTATTGCCCGCAACCCCGCGGAGCTCTTCCCGGCATTGGGAAGAAGACTACAGGAAACCGCAGGGCACATAGGCGAAAGCCTTGCCGCCCTTCACCGCCCGCCCGAGGAATCCCTTTTTATCAATATGAGCTCCCCGGAGGCCATGGAAGAACGGATAGGAGACATAATCCGCAATAGCCAAAATGAATTGTACATCAACTGCGCAGGCAGTTTCTCCCGCTTCTATCCCGAATTACGGGATGCAGCGCATAGGGGCGTGGGCATTTGGATTTTTACCTTTGATTCCCTGCCTGAGGCCGATTTCCCCTGCCGCATCTACGACAGGCCGCTACCGGACCCATGCATTGTCAGGCGGGTCATGCTTGTGGCCGATATGAAACGGGGCCTGTTGGCCAGCGGTCCCCGGGGAGGCGAACTTTCGGGCACCTACTCGGAGAATCCCCTCTTCGTTTCGGTTTTGGCCGAGCATATTCACCACGATATTTATCTTTACCGATTGCGCGAGCAATACCAGACTGACGTCGTCACACCGGGCATCCTGTTGGGAAGCCGGCTTGAACGGCGCGAGAAAGGAGAGAACTGTTATGAACAGTGAGTTTTACCAAGGCGTCGGACAACATCGGCGCGGCATGTTTTTACAGGTTGCAGGGGGGGTATTCCTGGTCCTGATAATGGCGGTCAGCGGCTGCGCAAGCCTGCCCGACCCCCTCCCCCTGAGCTACGGCGAAACAACGCCTTCCATACCCGCCGAGGTTCCCCGGTTCAGCTGGGACAACGCCACCGTGTATTTTGTCATAACCGACCGTTTTTACAACGGGGATCCGAGCAATGACTTCAGCTACGGCAGATTCCAGGACGGCGACCAGGAAATCGGCACCTTCAACGGCGGCGATCTGGCGGGGCTGACCAAGAAGCTCAATGAGGGGTATTTCACCGAGTTGGGCGTGGATGCCATCTGGATTACGTCCCCCCTTGAGCAAATCCATGGCTGGGTCGGAGGCGGCAACGGTTCGTTCGCCCATTTCGCCTACCACGGGTATTACCACAAGGATTTCACGCAGATCGATGCCAACATGGGAAGCGAAGAGGATTTCGCCGAGTTCGTCGATACGGCTCACAGCCGGGGAATCCGCGTAGTCCTTGACGTGGTGCTCAATCACCCGGGTTACAACAGCGTCCGGGATATGATTGAGTTTGATTTCGGCGGATGGAAGGGCGATCCCCTTCCTGCGGATTGGGTGCCCCAAAACGGCAACTGGCACAGCCATCACGATTTTATCGACTACTCCGGCAGCGTTGACCAGTGGGCACGATGGTGGGGACCTCAGTGGATACGGGCCGGACTTCCGGGCTACACCCCGGCGGGCAGCGACGACCTGACAAACAGCGTCGGTCTTCTGCCGGATTTTAGGACCGAGTCCAGCACAGCGGTCGACCTTCCGGTCTTCCTGTTGGAAAAAGCCGCGGCGGGAAACAGCGGTGTTGAGCCGATTGAGGGTTTCACTGTTCGGGACTACCTCATCCACTGGCTCGTCGAGTGGGTAGAAAAATATGGAATCGACGGTTTCCGGGCCGACACTGCCAAGCATGTGGAGCTGGATGCCTGGAATGAACTCAAAACAGAAGCCCAGGCTGCGTTTGACCGGTGGAAGGCCGCTAATCCCGACAAGGTTATCGATGACACTGATTTCTGGATGACCGGGGAGGTTTTCAGCCAGGGCGTTAACCGCAACAGCTATTTCGACAACGGTTTTGACTCGCTGATCAATTTTGAGTTTCAGATGGCCGCAGACCGGGCGATAGACACCAACGGCGTCATTGACGGCGAAATGCTCGACCCGCTCTATACTCGTTATGCGGAAAGCATCAACAGCGACCCCGGGTTTAATATGCTCTCGTACATCAGCAGCCACGATACGGTTCTGTTCAACGATACGACGGTGAGCAATAACGGCTACCGGGTCAACGGTAGAGCCACATCCGCCGAACGGCAGAAGGCTGCGGGGACGGTGTTGCTCATGGCGCCCGGGGCGGTTCAGATCTTCTACGGCGATGAAATCGGCCGTAAATACGGCCGCTACCTGGTCGGCGACGCGGGCCAGGGCACCCGGACTCCAATGGATTGGGATGCCATCGACGAGGAAATCCTCGAGCACTGGCAAAAGCTCGGTCAGTTCCGCAACCGGCATATCGCCGTCGGCGCAGGGGTACACCAGGCTATTGAGGTAAGAAACGCCGGGTATGCCTTCGCCCGCAGCTGGTACGGCCTTGACTCGGTCGTGGTGGTCACCGGAGCCCAGGGTCCTTTGCGGGTTCCCGTGGGTCAGATCTGGGCGGACGGAACGGTCCTCCGGGACTTTTACTCTGGTGAAACAGCTGTGGTTGAAAACAGCCAGGTATCATTCACGGCAGCTAGCGGAACTCTGCTTATTGAGACCGGGGAATAACAAGCTACTATCCGTATAGCCAGGTATTACCGGAGCCCGAAGCTGGGCTCCGGTTTTTTTTTTGATTCTTGCCCTGAATGGTTTGTTGAATTATTATTCAATTAAGATTCAGGAGGCATCAGGTGAGCAAAGCGACCCGTGACAAGGCTGTGGATTCGGATTTCGAGACCGAAGGACTGCCGCAGGAGTACGCGCCCAGTGAAATCCGCTACAGCGCCGGAGGCGCAGTGGAAGAAATCCTCAACAGCATTTCCCATTCGATTGGAGCGGGCATGGCAATTGCCGGGCTTGTGGTTCTCATCCTCCTGACCGCGGAAAATCCCGATCCATGGAAATACCTGGGCTTCAGCGTCTACGGGGCAACCCAAATACTGCTGTACCTGTCTTCAGCCCTGTTGCACGGCTTTGCGCCCTACCCCCGAGTGAGAACCTATCTGGCCAGACTTGATCATGCGGCGATATACCTGCTGATTGCCGGAACCTATACCCCCCTCTCGCTTATCATTCTGAGGGGAACTCAGGGATGGCTGATGTTCGCCATCGTGTGGGCTTTGGCGCTTTTCGGAATCATTATGAAAGTTTGGATCCTGAAGAAGCCCACGGTGTACATTGACGCCCTGTATTTACCCATGGGTTGGCTGATTCTGCTGTTCGGCAGGGCCTTTCTGCAGGCTGCTCCTGCAGGATTCATACTGTGGGCGGTCATCGGCGGAGTGAGCTACAGCCTGGGCTTTATCTTCTATGCCTGGCAGAGGCTGAAATTCAGCCATCTGATTTGGCATATGTTCGTGCTCGCCGGAAGCATTTCCTTTTATTTGGGCTACTCGATTTTTGTAACCTGAGCTATTGGACCCGATAGCTCAAGGACAACCAGGGTATGGGGATTTCCAGGAGCTGGGGTCCGAACTCGTCAAAGGTAATCACCGTGAGCGCTCCAATATCCCAGCTGAAGCGGTTACCCACAATGCGGAATCCTAGCCCCACTATACCCGCACCGCTGTTCCAGCGGCCCTCATTGCTTCCCAGGAAGAACCAGTTCTCATTGATAAACGCCAAGGTCGAGGTAATGACCCGCTTTCCGCCCAGAGTTGCGGCGACTCCCTGTATACCGATGCTCCTGTCGGGGAAACCGATAATGACGCCGGTTCCGCCGGTGATGTTATTATCCTCGCTGCCTCCGGATGCCAGGGCATACGGCATTATCGCCGGGCTGAGATCATCAAAAAAATCACCGGTCCAGTCGAAAATAAACAGCCCGCCGGCGGATACCGCAAACTGTGAGCCCACAGGCTGGGAAAACCGCCCGCTGATCATACCGGCGAACGGCGACACCGCACCCCATAGCGACATTCTGTCGCTGAGTCCGTAGCTCGATGTGATGACAATTATTTCCTGGGCGGCAACGTGGAAATCGCCGGCACCCATGGGGAAGGCCGTCGGCAGGAAGAGGAGCCGGTTGGAGACCGAATCCTGATAGAACTGTCTAGGGTCGCTTTCTTCGAGTATTACCGTCATGGTTTCGACCATTTCGCTATTGATTAGAAGGTATTGGCCGTCGGGACTCAGGAGCTCCAAGCGCTCCCCAGTCGCCATGGTAAGGGTACCCTGAAAGCTCGCCCCGGATTCGGTTTCTACCCGTACCGGTTTGCCGAGATATTCTGTATACAGGTCCGCACTTCGGCCATTGGAAATTATCAGGTCCTCCCCGCTGACCGGGATTAGAAAAAACGACAGCAATACTACACAGAGAATAATTCGACGTTTCATGGCATCTCCTATCAGCCCGCTTATGTACTATATACCTGTACAAAAAAAGGAGCTACTGCGGTAAGAGCATTATTACGCAAGTAAAAATCGCTCCGCGGCATTACAATAGAAGGTATGAATCCATCTGCCACACGCACCCTGACTGCCGTCGCTTATTTGATAAGTTTCGCCTTCTTTTTTCCGGCCCCGGCCTTTCCGGAGGTGTTTGCGCCGCCTTTGTTTGATCTTTCCCCGCGGCATGAGAGCGGGCAATACTTTTTCCTGTCGTTAGATAAGTATATTACCCAACTCGAGGCGCAGCTTCCTGCAGAGAGCGCCGGGGATTCCCAATCGCCGCCTGGGGAAGCTGAGTATTCATGGTTGTATAATGTGGGCGGAGAACTGGAACTATTTTCCGGAAATCTTGCCCTTGACGGACCTGAACTGGTCTTCGACCTGCGGGCGTGGCTGGCATTCCTCAGCTCGCAGTCGCCTTTGGGCTACTGGAACTTTTTGGCGTCGGCATTCCATTCGGAGCTCCGGCCCAGGCTCGGCATTCACTTTAAGAATAAGAGCGTATTGTCGACATACTTCCGCCATTCATGTAAGCACGATCTTGATCAGTTCCGCAGGCTTGTCATTTATCAGCATATCGGCATGGGCCTTGAAATGCCGATTGTGGCAGCTGACCGCAGACTGCTGCCCCGTATGACCGCGGGGTTTGATATTGAGTATCGCCTGCCGGCAATCCTCCCTGATCAGCCCGAGGTCCCGGGGTTGCTGCCTCTGCGAATAGCCGGCGAAGCAGAGCTGCTGCGCTTTTCGGATGTAACCGGGCTGTGGGCCAGGGTCTATGGGTATTTCCCGGGCTTTGCCGTTCCGGATTACGCCCTTAGTCTGGGCTACCGCTGGGGCAAGTGGAGTGTGTACGCCAGCGTTGAGCGAATCAGCGACCCGCTCATCAGCTTCGAAAATCCCGGACTCCGCATCATTTCACTGGGGATCCATCTCGATGGAATGCCGGGACGGTAATGCTGTATTCGCCCTGATGCTCAAACGCCGGCGGACCGGCCTTTTGAAACGCGGTCCCGGTCCCATGGCGCCGGGCGACAGTTCGGTGCTATTCGCTCAGGCGCTGGATGAGTAACCGATTATAATCCGGAATATCCTCCACCACCCTTCCCCATACGATGTTCCCGTCAATAAGCGCCGCTTCATCAACCCATTGGGCTCCCGCATGAATCATATCGTCCTTAATGCCGAGAGAGCCGGTCGCCTTGCGCCCTTTGACTATGCCCGCGCTTGCTGCCGACCATCCGGCGTGACAGATAAAACCCAGGACCTTTCCCTGAGAGTCAAGCTCTTGAATAAGGCTTTTATATTCTTCCACCCGCCTGAGCTTGTCGGGTGCCCATCCGCCGGGAACCAGAAGCGCATCAAGCTGGTCTGCGCTAAAATCCCCCGGACCAAACTCGGCTTCAGCCGTCATACCCCCGTGTTTGCCCTGATACACATCGCCGGCAGCCAGTCCCATAACCTTGATGTCCGCTCCCTCTTCTTTTACCCGCATGTAGACCGCCCAGAACTCGAGCTCTTCGAAGCCGGGTCCCACAAGCATGCCGACGGTTTTTCCGCGTAATTTCATCGTATTGCCTCCTGAATGGGGTTCTGGTTAGAACATACGAAGGATTACCGTTGGTGTCATGGATTTTTACGGAAACTGGGAGAGACATCAGAATCGGGGCAGCTGGAATACATCAATCTCCGGTCCGGGTAATCCCTGGGACCGGAGAAATGAACAATCTATCTTGGTACAAATCAACGGATTTTACGCCGGCTATTCCCCGGCTTCCATGGAAATAACCAGGGCGCTCATGGGCTGCATTGTGTAGCGCGCGCCGAGGGCCGGGTCACTGCGATTGGTCAGCGTTTGGGCGCTGACGGTCTGCACGCTCCCCGAGCCTCTTTCGGTCAGCTGAATCTGCTGTTGTGCTTCGAGACCCGCCAGTTCAAGTGCTGTCTCGGGTACTTTGAAAACGAAGTCCTGCACCTGGTCGTCGAAGTTAACAATAAACAGCAGGGCTTCCTGGTCGCTTATTCTGGCATAGGAGAACATGCGCCGCTGAGCATACCCGTCGGACTGATTGGCCTTGTTCGCGAAATGGAGCTCATAATAACTGCCGTTTCGCACTGCATGACTGGTGCCCGCAAGCTGCAGGATGTCCCGGTAGTCCGATCGAAGCTGAAGCTGAGCTTCACTCAGAGCTCCGCCGTCGAAAGCGCCCCCGTTGACCCAGGCCTGGAACTCCGGCACGCCCCAGTAGTCGAATATAGTGGTGCGATTGTCATCTCCGCCGAAACCCTCGGGGCCGTCGGCGGCCACTCCGAGCTCCTGTCCGAAGTACACCATAACCGGCCCGCTTGATATCGTCGCGCTCATAAGCATGGCCGGCAGGGCTGCCCGGGGCTCCCCGGCGAACCCGCTGCTGGCAATCCGCATCTCATCGTGGTTCTCCAGGAAGTACAGCATATTCGGGCGAATCCCTTCAGCATCCCGCAGCGCCTGCTGCAGCCTTACCAGGCTTCCGCCGCCCTTGATAAGGGGCACCAGGGCGTCGTACAGCCCCACCTTGTCGTACAGCACATCGAAGTTGCCCCGGGAGATATACGGGCGGTATTGGCTCACATTGTAAATTTCGGCAATAAATGTTGAATCGGGAAAATCAGCTTTCACCTGGGGTATCGACCACTGCCAGAACTCGACGGGCACCATTTCGGCCATATCAACCCTGAAGCCGTCAACCCCCATCTCGAGCCAGTACCGCATAATGTCAAGCATCTTTACCCAGGTCGAGGGAGGGGGATCGAATGACGCGTCGGGCCCGCCAGAGAAATTTCTCCCGTAGTTAAGCTTGATGGTCTCAAACCAGTCATTGATGCTCGGCTGGGGAGAAAATACATCGTTTCCCGTAGCCTTGGCCGGAGATTCGGCGAACATCCCGTCCTCCAGGGGATGGGTCCGATCGGGTCCCATGGGATCGTGACCGGCGGGCACCTCAAAATCACCGGATGGAAGGTAGTAAAAATTGTTGTCCCGGTGGAAGGGCAGCGTCGGATCGTCCTCGGCTCCCAGGTTGCTTACTCCCCTGTCCAGAAGGGGAAGAATGTCGGAACCGTAATCCCGAGCCACGTGATTACCCACCAGATCGATTATGACCTTTAGCCCCGCATCATGAGTCCGTTGGACAAGCGCGCGAAACTCATTGATGCGATTATCAACATCTTCTGCGAGCATGGGATTCACATCGTAGTAGTCTTTAATGGCGTAGGGAGAGCCGGCAATGCCCTTAATGACGTCGGCATCATCACGTTCGATTCCGTATTCACTCCAGTCGCTCATGGTGGCATGTTCAATAACCCCGGTGTACCAGATGTGGGTAAATCCCATCTCCCTCACTTCCCCGAGGGCTTCCTCGGTGAAGTCGTTGAAGGTTCCAACTCCGTTTTGCTCAAGGGTTCCGTGAATGACGTTGCTGTCATTGGTATTTCCGAACAGGCGCGTCATTACCTGATAGATTATCATCTTGTTGTCTTCCAGCCGGGACAGATCCTCATTGGGGTCCGGCGCAGGGGCGCTTGGCGGAGGAGGCAGGGCCTGGCTGCCGGTACTCGTACAGGCAGCTAAAAACAGCACTACCGCAATCAGCGGGAATAATTTCAAAAGCCTTTGCATCACTTTACTCATCAATACCGTCCTTCTTTAAGCGCCGGGAATTAAAAACCAACCCGGCAGCCGGGAATGTCGTGTCTACCGCCAAGTATGACATGAAATCCATAACGTGGCATCATGAAGATGCGAGCTTATGGATGTTTAGGGATAGTGTTTTTTTATTATGAGCATAAAATTTAATGGAATAAGTAGGCTTCCCGCGGAAAATCGATGTAAAATAGCCGGACAAAGCACTGTCGATGGCCAGCGAGCTGTCGTCGGTGTGATACCCTTTACTGAGTGGTATGATGCATGATTAAAAAGGATTTTAGCCTTACGATATCCTCAGACTGGATGGAAATGCTCAGGGTAAATGAGCAGGCCCGGCGGTTTTTCCAAAGCTGCAATCTCCCCCGGGAAACCGTGGACACCTTTACCATGGTGGCATGCGAACTGGTAGAAAACGGCATCAAGTACGGGGGGACGGGAAACATAAAAAATGCTCCCCTCACACTCGCTCTTGATATCGATGGTCAGACCATCACCATTCAGGTATCCAACAGCACCAGCAGTGAAAACGGCTATCATCTAAGAGAACTGGACAGGACGCTTCAATGGATCCGCGGTTTTCAGGATCCCTTCCAGGCATATATTGAACGTCTCAAGCAAATTTCGAAGGAACCTTCAAATAAGGGCACAAGCGGTCTGGGAATTGTGCGAATCGCATATGAAGCCCGGGCGGCAATTGACTTTGTCCTCAGCGAGGACGATACCCTCGAAGTCTCGGCGATCGCACGAATTTCAAAATAGGAGTGAGTCATGAAAAGATTTAACGGCATTGAGGACGGGCCCCTGAAAGTTATCCGCAAAGATGGGGAAAATCAGATTTCCGTATTTTTTTCCGGCAAAAGCATAGTCCGGGATCCATCTGAACTCCTGCAGCCGGCGCTCTTCGAGTTGCTTGAGGAAGCCGAGGACACCGGATCCCGGCTGGTCCTGGACTTTTCATCCCTGGAGTACATGAACTCATCGACCTTTACCCCGCTTGTCAAAACGCTGGAAAGAGCCCGACTGGGCAAGGCCTCGGTAACGGTGATATACGATCAAAACGCCAAATGGCAGACAGTGTCCTTCACGGCGCTCATGATTTTTGACAGCGATGACGGCCGGGTCACCGTCAAGGGGATAAGCGAATAAATGTCCCGAGACGACCTCAGCTATTCCGGCACCCTTGTCGACAGCGGGAAATCACTATCGGTAAGGGTGCGCATCGCTTCGCGTTACTCCCTATGGCTGCGCTTTGTCGGCAGGGAACCCCGGATCGTCGAAAAGCGCTTTGAGAAATTCAAGCTCCAACTAGAGGAACGGACTGTTGAAATGGGGCCTTGTGATTTGCGTTCGGATATCGGAGGGCTGGACGGAGAGTTGCGCCTCATCCCCCTGCGGTCAATTACTGACTTTGAAAAACTGCTGTTTCGCTCCAGAGTTTCGATTCTCGAGTCCGCAGCCCTCAATCTTCCGCTCATTCTCAGCTATAAAAACAGCATCGATACGGACTTCTCGCTGTTTGTGTCGGACCTGACCTATGACCTGAGCGCTTTTCGCGCCACATTGGATGAGATAGATGAGAACATCGCCGATGAACCAGAGCCCGTGCGCTCGGCCATCCGTTCTGGAATTATAGAAAGCGTCGGCGGTGATCTCATGGAAGTGCTCGAAAAGAAACACAAAACCCTGATCCGGATTACGGAAAACTGGACGGAAAAACAGCACGAGCATCACGGCTATTTCTTCCGGCGCCAGTTATGGAGCATCATTCTCAGCTCGCCCATCATGACCCGGACAAACACCAAGCCCAGGGGCTATATCGGCGACTCCGAGATGATGCATATGATCTATCTCAATGATTATCAGGGCGCCAGCACCTTTGGGCAGATTCTGCACAAGTACTCAGTCGATCAGCCCGCAGCCCAGGCGGTGCGCAATCGCCGCAAGGATCTGTCCGAAATTCTGAGAAGGTTTATGGATGGGTGGGAACCTCAGGAGAGCCAGGGGGGAAAAGATGCCATGCGGGTTCTCTCGGTCGCCTGCGGTCCGGCCATGGAGCTTTCGGATATAATAAAAACCCGTGAAGATTGCTTCAGGCTTCATTTCTCCCTCCTCGATCAGGACCCTCACGCCTTGGAGGAAGCCGCTTCTGTGGTTGAGAGCATAGAGAAAAAGCTCGACAGGCCCATCTCGGTTGACTTTCTCAAGGAATCGGTTCGAACCATGCTGGTAACCCGGGAGCTGCAGGATAGATGGGGGCGTTTCGATTTTATCTATTCCATGGGTTTGTTTGATTACCTCACTCCTCCGGTTGCCAAGGCGGTAATAAAAAAACTGTACAATTTGCTGCTTCCCGGCGGCGAGATGATCATCGGGAACTTCTCAGTAGACAATCCGACCAAAACCTACATGGCATATTGGATGGACTGGTCTATAATATATAGAAGCAGGGAAGAAATGTACGCCCTCGGCGATGATCTTCCCGGCGCCCACACTGAGGTGGGGGTGGATGCTACGGGGATCCAGTTGTTTCTCCGGATTAATAAGGCGAAAGCGGAATGACGACTTCCGGCGATGTAAAAAACAAGCGTAGCAGGTTCGGCGACCGGGTAAAGCTGGACAACACCCCGGCAAATGAGGCTATTGACCGCAACGACTTTGAATGGTACCAGCAAAATATTGTCCATTCCTGGCTTCAAATAATAACCGCCCTCACCTTCGTTTTGGTCCCCCTGTTCTTTGTACTCGATATTGTGGTCACTCCCTCCGACCTTCTCCTGGATTTCGGGATTTTTCGGGCCAGTTCCACCATTATCGCACTGGCTCAATACCTGGTGGTCCGCCACACCCGGCCGCATAAGTACTCCTTCCTTCACGGGTATTTTGTGTCCCTCCATGTTGGGGGAGTCATCGCGCTGATGACCGTGTATCTCGGGGGGTTTCAGTCCGGCTACTATGTAGGACTGATAATGGTCATCATCGGCGCAAACTTGCTGATGCCATGGCACGCCAAACACACGGCGATTAATGTGGCCATAATCATTGGCATGTATGTCAGCCTGAATCTGATATTCAGCGACACCGTCGATTGGATCAGCGCGGCGAACAACCTGTTTTTCCTCCTGGGCACCTCAATCATTTCCGTTGCCATCAATCACGTCCGATACAGCCTGATCCAAACGGAATTCTCGCTGCTGGTACAGTTGAAACAGGCCAGGGACGCCCTCTGGAGCGAAATGGAACTTGCAAAACAGGTACAAACCGCTTTGCTTCCCCAGGATTTACACATACAGGGTTATGAAATCTCGGTAACCTTCGAACCGGCCAAAGAGGTGGGCGGCGACTATTATGACGTCATTCAAACTCCCGGAGGTTCGCGGTACATCGCCATCGGCGACGTCGCAGGGCATGGCTTGGACTCGGGACTCATTATGATGATGGCCCAGACCGCGGTAATGACTGTTGTCCAGGGAAATGAGGGCTGCTCGCCTTCGGAGGTGCTGCAAAGCGTCAACGCCGTCCTGCGGGAGAATATTCAGCGACTCGGGGCAAACCATTACATGACCATGACCGTTATCAAGCTCGAAGACGATACCATGCACATCGCCGGCCATCATCAGGACATCATCGTCTATCGACACAAAAGCACCCAGGTAGAAACCCTGTCGGTGTACGGAAGCTGGCTCGGCATTACAGACGACATTAGCGGGTACGCTAAAACCACCTCAATTCCCATGGCTGAAAATGACGCGTTTCTGCTTTTTTCTGACGGCGTCACAGAAGCCAATTCCGAATCCCGCGGCATGTTCGGTCAATCGCGCCTGACCTCAATTTTCCAACGGACCGCCGCCTCAGGCCCCAGGGAGACCCTTCGGGAGGTCAGGGCTGCGGTAACATCCTTTCAGACTGAACAGGATGACGATATGACCATGATCATGGTCAAAAAAACTTCGACTCTCCCCCCATCGCAGCGATAAAACGCCCAATGATACTATTAGCTCAGCGCGAAGGTAACAGGCTCAATGACCGGAAGTAAACGCCTGATCACCGGTTACATCCGGATAATTCGAGTACCCCTGGCCTCAAGCGCCGCAGTCTGCGCGCTGGCCGCAGCCCTTCTCAGCGGACATACAATAGGAGGCGACGCACTCGAAACAGCCTCCCTCGTGGCAATGGTCCTGACAGTGTTTTTTCTCGCCTCGGGGACCATGCCGCTCAATGACCTCATGGATATTTCCGCAGACCGGATAAATGCGCCGGATCGTCCTCTGCCCTCCGGCATGATCAGCCCGGGCAGCGCGCTGGCCATTCATGGGATACACAGCCTGCTGGGTTTGATTGTCGCCGTATCTGCCGGCTTACCCGCCCTGATCTTTAGCGCGATAATTTACATCAACTCTAGCCTGTACAGCCTGTTCAAGAAGCGCCTTGCTTTTATACCCAATCTTCAGGTGAGCTTCTCTGTGGCGGCAGTGTTCCTCGCCTATCCTATCTTTGCAATATCCGCCCCCGCACAAATCCGTGAGGCAGTGAGCGGCGGGCTTCTGCCGGTGATCCTGCCCCTGGTGTTTTTGATAAGCCTGCAGCTGGAACTGGCCGGCGATATTCTTGATGCTCGCGGCGATGGGGACGGCGGCGGCAAATCAATTGCCGTCTCATGGGGGCTGCTTACCGCCAAATTGCTTTTCGCGGCAATTGGCCTGGCTAATCTTGGGGTCTCTGGAATGATACTCACCGGCGCATTGGAGTCCTCGGATTCCGGGGTACCGGGTTTTATCAGCAGAGGCATGGTAATTTTCGCTGCAAGCGCGACCGCCCTGTTTACCCCGGGCTTCATCATAGCCACCTGGGATCCCGTAAAAAGCCGGCAAAGGGGAAAAATCGCAATAATTTCCTACTTCATTTTTATGACCATGGTAGTAATGGGGGGAGCCTTGTTCTACCGTATAGCGGAATCTTGAACAGCTTTGCTATGTCTGGTATCGTTTTCTGATCAAAAACTCTATAGGCGGCATTATGACAAATACTCATCGTTTGACCATTACGCTGAGCTTCGCATTTTTTTTATTTTTCTCCTGCAGTGCTCCCGAACCCATCGACCCGCCCTCGATTACATTGACCAGAGAAGATGATACCATTCATATCCTCGGTACCTTTCACAAAATGACCGAGGCGATGTATTCGGAGATAACCTCAAGGGGAATCGCTGCGGAGTATTTTTTTGATACGGCGACCATGTTTTTTTCCGAAGCCGGTGGTGATCCGATGACGAGGGCTGAGTTTGAACAGCTGCAAAAGCTAAGAACCGGGGACGGCGCCGGTCGCCCGAGCGTTGAAGATTTGCTGAGCCTATGGGATGCACCGATGCGAGAGGAGTTCCAAAATCTGGTAAATGACTACCCCCTCCTGGACCATACGGGTCGTCAGGCAACGCTTTATGCTTCCAGGCCTCACTATGCGGTAGATTTTCTTGAAACTGATCTTATCCCCAGAGCCTGGGGAATGCCCGTAAACTTCTCGATAGATTCCATCTATAAAACTATGGCAAAGGAGCGAGGGTTTGCGGACAATGCGCTCGATGACCAGTTAATGATCTGGGAACTGAAGGATACCCTGGCGGATGACGACGCGTTTATGGAGTATTTATTTTGCATGCTTCGCTTTCCGATGCAGCGGGAACAGATCGAAGCTGATCGTCTTGAAAAGCTGCAGTTATATGCAGACAGCTGGAGCTCGGGAAAGCTTATTAGGATTGAGGATTATGACTTTGAGCATGATGACCGAGCCTGGAATGAACTTGACGCGGAGCTCCGTGCGGTTTTGAATAATTTCTCCAGCAGCTGGCTGTGGAAACCCCGGGAAGAACGCTGGGTTTCGGTGATTGACCAGAACCTGTTGGAGAATCCCGGGCCGCAGACCCTTGTGCTGGCCGTAGGTTACGGACACCTCATGAGTCCGCCCTCCGAGTTTATTCCGCTCCTTGTGGCCGACAGTTGGGTGGTTGAACAGCAGCGGTTCGAGATTACCGAATCAGCGAAGGAACAGTAAAACCAGTCAGCGTATAAGCAAATAACGGGTTTACGATTGGCTCTGTGGGGCTTGAACCTCAATTCGGGGTATTGTCATGCGGTAGCTGACGCCGTTGCCAGGGCTGCTTTCGACGCTGATCCTGCCGCCGACGGCCACCAGCAGATTATAGACCAAATTCATTCCAAGTCCGGTGCTGCCCTTGCCCCTGGCTGTGGTAAAAAACGGTTCAAAGTGATGCTTCAAGGTCTTCTCATCCATTCCCGATCCATTATCGGCGTAGCCCAGTTCCAATTGCCCGGCGCGAAGTTCAAATGAAATAGTAATGCGTCCGCCATGGCTGTTAATCCCGTGGGTCAGGCTATTACTGATAAGATTAGAGTACACCTGCCACAGAAGCCCCGGATACATTGCCAGGCGCAGACCTTGGGGTCCCTGAACATTCACGTCGAGATCTCCGCGGCTTCTGAGCTGCCCCTCCAAACTGCCCACGACCATTTCCAGTTCATCCCTGATATCAACAATGCTGGCGGTCTGATGATGCAAATCTGCGGCGATGCGTTTGAAATTGGTCACCAGATTCCGGGCCGCCCCGAGATTCCTCTCGGCAGCCTGGACGGCTTCAAGACCGGTACGGGTGAAATCCTGAAGCCGCGAACGGGTTAAATCACCAGAGGAAATGCTGCCGGATATTGATTCGAACTCATTAAGGAGGTGACTGACGATTGTCACACTGTTTCCCAGGGGAGTGTTGATTTCATGACTGATACCCCCAACCATGGACCCCAGGGCGGCAAGTTTCTCCGATTCCACCAGTGCATTGGTGCGTTCCTGAACCGTCTCTTCCAGTTTTTCATTAATGCCTTCCAATTCAGAAAACAGATTTCTCGTCTGTTCGTTGATCGAAGTGCCCATAACCGCCGCCAGAATTATTAGGATGATAACCGCAAAATAATTATGGGCATACTCTTCCATTGGAATGCTGCTCTCGGGAACAACCATGGCAAAAAAGTAATAGCTGATTATCGCAAGCGACAGGCCGGCGATGAGCACACTGTCCCGACGCTTGAGACTGATCAAGCCTGCGAGCAGTATGGTGAGCACGGAAAAGAGACCGAGATTATAGAGAAGCTCATGCCTCGGCGGCTCGGCGAGGTATACGGTTGAACTCAAGATGCTTAAGGAATATAAGAGGGTCAGAAGCACCGCAGGAGTGAAGCCGCCCCGATTAAGCAGCCAAAGATTCCCAAGCAGCAGCACGATCAGGATGGCCAGCATCGGGATCTTTGCCGTATAGCCTTCCAGAACCCATGCAAGACCGGTAAACGTAAGCGCGGACGGCACGAACAACATGTGGAGAAAAAAAAGCGCCCGGGCTCTTCGGTATGTAAGGGCTGATTCACCCATGTACGCATCGAGGAATCGCTGAGTAAAGCTCTGATTCATATTCGTTTCTAAGTATACGTCAGAAAGCCCTGACTTTCACATACACAGAACAGCGCTATTTTTCTGTATTTGCCCGCCAGGCAGCCGTGCCCTGGTCGGCGGCTTAGCTGCCTGCTCCCTCATGCAACCGTGCCCTGGTCGGCAGCTTAGCTGCCTGCTCCCTCATGCAACCGTACCCTGGTCGGCGGCATAGCTGCCTGCTCCCTCATGCAACCTTGGCCTGGTCGGCGGCTTAGCTGCCTGCTCCCTCATGCAACCTTGCCCTGGTCGGCAGCTTAGCTGCCTGCTCCCTCATGCAACCGTGCCCTGGTCGGCGGCTTAGCTGCCTGCTCCCTCATGCAACCTTGCCCTGGTCGGCGGCTTAGCTGCCTGCTCCCTCATGCAACCGTGCCCTGGTCGGCGGCTTAGCTGCCTGCTCCCTCATGCCTCCTTGGATGACAGTAGCGTTTCATTTGACGGGGGATGCCGGAGAACTCTATTGCCTCCCGGGGGCAAAGATGGTAGCAGCCCGCGCAGTTGGCGCAGTTATGATTCCAGACCGGATAGCCTGTTGATGGTGACAGCGAAATATTTTTAGTCGGGCAGACTTTTTCACAGACGCCACATGAGTCGCAGGCTGTATTAACACAAAAAACCTCATCGAGGCGGTGTTCACGGGACAATTGGTATGGCCCCCGAAAGAGCATATTGGACAGAAAAGACCCCAAAGGATGAAAGCTCATTGAACGGTAATTCTCTATGCCGTTAGACACAGCATCTATGATTGTGGAGATTCGTTTTGAAGCCCGCCGGTAGTATGATTGGTGGGATCTTTTTTGGAATGCGGCAATCATCGGATGATTACCTGGCATGGGAATCAGAAAGCCCGCGCTGACATCGACGCCTTTGTTACCGAGCCGGTCCGCCAGCATGCTCAGCGCGTCGCCGAACAGCCCCCCGCCGGTCAGGACAATAGAGGCATAATCGATTGTGCCGAAATCCATCGTCTCGATGATTTCTTCCACATATACCGGCGGGCGGGCGAAATACACCGGAGAGATAATCCCCAGAACATCTGCTTCAATCCTGCCGCCGGAGTATGACAGCGGTTCCGGCCGCGGTGAATCCAACCCTTCGGCCAATTCCTCCGCTACAGCCAGTGAGTTGCCGGTCCCGCTGAAATAGAGAAGTCTAATTGCTTTTTTACTCATGTTTGCGCTCCTGCAGAAACTACCGCGCAATGATCGGGATATACAATCAGTAAGGAATAGTATCCTGAATGAGGAAGTAAATGCCTGTTCACTTCGAAGTATATTTCATATCATGGATGATTGCCATTCCCAGGAGTCCGCAATGCTGGAAATTCCCGAAGCCCACACAATCTCGAAGCAAATCGGCGATCGAATAAAAGGAAAGACAATAGCCGAGGTGATTCCGCTGAAATCTCCGAACAAACTCGCCTGGTATAACGGCGATCCGATGAGATACCCCGCACTTCTCACCGGCCTCACAATAGACACGGCAAAACCGATCGGCGGAATGGTTGAAATCCTTGCCGCTCAAATCTCAATAATTCTCAGCGACGGAGTCGCGATCCGCTATTTTGAGCGGGATGAAAAGCCTGCAAAAAAGCATCAATTACTGATCAAATTCACAGACGAGAGTCATCTGTGCTTTGCAATCCAGATGTACGGCGGTATTATCGCTGTCCCAAAGGATACCTTCGATAACCCGTACTACCTGGCCGCAGTTCACGCTCCATCAATCCTTTCGGATACATTCGATATGCAGCATTTTCAAAGTCTTGTCGCCTCGGTAACTTCGAAGTCGATGAGCATAAAGGCCTTCCTCGCAACGGAACAGCGGATTCCCGGCCTGGGCAACGGTTCGCTGCAGGACATTTTATTCAACGCGGGAATCCATCCAAAAAAGAAGCTATCGGACCTGGCGGATTCGGAGGCAGAAACACTTTTTTATGCGATACGGAGCACCCTTCAGAAAATGATAGAAGATGGCGGTAGAGATACAGAGAAGGATCTCTTTGGCAATGCCGGCGGGTACCACACGATCCTCAGCAGAAAAACCGTTGGTACACCCTGTCCGCGCTGCGGAACCGAAATTACAAAGGCCCAGTACATGGGCGGCAGCATCTATTTCTGCCCATCATGTCAGTCGTTGTAATCCTCTGGCCAAGCGGGACGAAATCTCAATAAATCTACCGATATACCGATCACTTCTTTTCAGAACCGGCTTTGAGAAGCTTTGTAGAATCAATATTTCTCTTGAGGGATTGCATGAGCAAATCAACAAAACCTTCTCTAAGTGATTCCGGTTGTATGACTTTGACATAGGGTGCCATGGCCAAAAGTTGTGTATACAGCCACTCGTTCACCTCGAAATACAGGTGTACGATTATCCTTTCATTCTCTACCCGGCAGTTCATCGGTCCGATAAAATCGGGCAATATATGCTGATTGTTGCGGTCTATTTCGAGGATGATTTTTTCCCGCACCCCGACATCTCTCCCGCTCTCCCATGGTAATTCCTCAGGCAGGTCTCTCACCCGGAATCTTTCATTCAAAAGCCTGCATTCGGCTATTCTGCCCAGCTTGAACATCCTGAAATCCGAACGGAGGTCGCAATATCCGAAGCTGTACCAGCGCGAGTCGATTAATACCAAGCTGTAGGGACAGAAGGTCCGCATAGTTATGGTAAATCGCACATCAAGGTAGGTCAATTCGACCTTGCGCTGTTCGTCTCGTGCTTTTGAAAGGACCGATAGATTTTTTTTCAAATCACTAGCTGAGTGGGCGGGATTTACCTGGACAAAAAGCTTGGAGTCTTTGATATCGTGAGCATCGAGGCTTGAAAACTTCTGGTAGATCGAACTCACTTCGGCATGCGGCATGTGCGATTCGAGCTCCTTGAGAAAGGCGTAAAGCACTCCTGCTTCATTCTTGCTGAGAAAGCCCTTATCAAGCCTGAAACTATCATGCAGCTGATACCCTCCATGTACACCAACATCGGCATAGAGAGGAACACCGGCCATGGTAAGAGTATCGAGATCTCGCTGGATGGTACGGACAGAGACTTCAAAGTGTTCTGCGAGCTCCCTGGCGGTGACCTTCTTGGCGTTTATCAGCATCATCAGGATACCAATCAGTCTGTCGATCTTCATGCCCAAGGAGTCCTCATATACAAGCGGATACCTGATTATAGAAGCGTCGATTTCCGTCGGCAAGGGTGCAGATATGGATCCCTGGCCATATTCACGGACTCATCCGCGGCCACATCTTCCCATAGTCATCACCGGCTGCGCGTGTTTTACTTCGCAGTGTTATTCATAAAATCAACCTCATACCTCTGCTCGTTGTATCGCTGCTCGTGGTCGATAATCCTAGCATTGGTTAGGGTGATGCGCAAAACGATTGAATCCGGATTGTCCTCATCGCCGTGATGATCAAACCAGTCGAAGTACTGTTTCATTTTCCTGCGGATGTCAGCATTCTTTTCATCTTTGACCCAACCAAGGTTTTCGGCTATTCCGTCGGCGGTAAACCAGTCCAGCCCGGCAATCGCGACTTCATTATTTTTCGAAATCTCCAGCGTTTTACGACTTGATAACGATGAAGATACATAAAACCGCCCGTCCTCATAATAGGCATCGACCATCCGGACCTGGGGGCGGGGCTTTTCGCTCGGTAAAAGAGACATCGTGGATAAGGCGATAACATTGTCCTTACCCTTTCCACAAAGCTCATCCAATAGCTTGATGGCCTTTTCATACTTTTCCATACGTAACTCCCTTACGTTCACATTACAGATTTTACGACCTGTACACGTCGCACATGGTCATCTTTGACAGGCATATTCTTTTGCAAGCCATTTGTTGATGTAATGGCTACGTTCGAGGATCGAATCGTCCAAAGCGAGGCGGATCCCCTGACAACCCACCTGGCAGGGTTCATCCCGCAGTGTCCTGTCGCAGCCATACCCCCGGATAATTCGTTCCCGTAATGCGGGCGGAAATGTTTCGATGAGGTCCCCGTATGTATCTGCTTTTTTTGGCCGTACCACGAGGCAGTATCCGTGCCTTGTGGAAAGCGAAAACTCCCACATTCTACGCTTGTACACATCTCGGGATGAAAGGTTTTGCCCGGTGTTTTTTCGCTGTGCATACGCAATGTGGGCTTCGAACGGGGACATGATTGCGGTACAAGTCATCCCCAAATCCACGTGCCGCTGGTGCAACTCGAGGGCGAACTCACTGACATGTTCGGGCAAGGGATGCACGAAGTTTTTTACTATCTCGATGTTATCACTGCCTTCGGCTTTGAGAAGATGATAATCGCAGCGCAGGAGATTGTCGCGATTATTATCGTTCTTATAGCGCTTGATTCTGAGATCTCTGTCCGCAATCGAAAGGGCCTTGAGCCCGATTAACAGGAGAGGCGCTTTCGGGTATGTAACTGAAATTGGCGGCAGTTCCGCCGTCGGAAGCCTGTTCATCGTTACATCAATGCCGATAAAAGCGAATCCGCAGAGAGCTAAAAACCTCATACATAACAGAAGTTTTGAGGAAGAGTTCTTTGGTTTTCCTGTACTTTTGCTTTTTACTGGAATGGCGACAAACGAAGGGAGCTGATTAATCCGTAAAGCATCGCCGTCTTGAATCCCGTAGTACCCGATGTCGGACAGCAGATCTGCGATTGTTAACAGAAAAGGATAATCGCCTGCACTCCGCGGTTTGCTCGGCACAGAGAAATAGTCTTGGCCGTCGTACATGAGACGATCAAAAAACCGGAGCAGGAAATCTCTGTACGAAACAACCCCATCTCGAATATCGGCTTCAGCTGCTACATGGTCAAAGCAGGGTCTCAGCGCGTAGTCCGCAGGTATACTCACCGGCACGAGATTTTTTATGAACTGAGCGATTTCACCGACAGATTGTGAAGACAAAAAATCGCCATGTCCGTTGCTCATCTGTGTAATCCTCCATCCTTTACGTTGATTCGAATCATAGAGGATGAATTATGACAACGTCATGTCGTAATTGCGCTCATTTAGTATAAAAATATCGATTTTTTTCTGTGCCCGGCTCAGCTCGACGAGTAGTCGTCCTCCCGGTGCGCCGTCTCGTCGCTTGCCGCGCCTATCCGGGCGCTTGTCCTTGCTATTTGCTCGGAGGCTCAATTCGAGATTGTTCCTCGCTGGGAGGCTGCGGTAGGACCCGATTATCGCTTCGAGTCCCGTCCCTATATCTATATGCAACAAAATCCATGGCCCTTCGGTACATGGATTTTGATGTGATCGGCCCTGGTCGGCAGCTTAGCTGCCTGCTCGGGCAAGCTGCCTCGGTGGCGGGACTCCGCTCTGGTCGCTGACTTCCTATCAGCTCCCTGCGCGCCGCCTCCGTGGCTAATCCGCCATCCCTGGCGGATTGCGCTCCCTATTCGGTCGCGCCGCTCCTCCGGTTCGAGTCCCGTCCCTATATACAACAAAATCCATGGCCCTTCGGACCATGGATTTTGTTGTCATCGGGGTGGCGGGACTCGAACCCGCGGCCTCGTCGTCCCGAACGACGCGCGCTAGCCACTGCGCTACACCCCGTTAGATGACCGCGGCGGTATGCCGCGGTATCGATTTATATAATATCCTCCAGAGCTATTCTGAAGGGGTAAAAAAAGGGATGATCTGGAGGCTTTCCTCTCGATCATCCCTTTACGGGAGCGACGGGACTTGAACCCGCGACCTCCGGCTTGACAGGCCGGCGTTCTAACCAGCTGAACTACACCCCCGTTCAGATCCGGGCTAATCGCCCGAATGCTCACGCAATATACATGGAACGCCGTTTTGCTGTCAACCGATTAAATCGAAAAAGATTCCCTTTTTTGCGGGCTTTTACCGGCCGACCGGACTTCATGTATTTGCTTCTGACCGGCCCGGATCGGGTCAGAACGGCTTATCCACGACGGTCGATCTCAATTGACATTGGTACTTTGCCGTGGTATTTTTTTCAATCTAATTTATTTCACTCACGGGTGCTGGGGTTTTCCCCCGTTTTTGCGCCTGTAATTCACTACTGAGGAACACATACATGCCCTCCAAAAAGAATAATCTCAAAAATTCCGAAGAAAAGGTGCAGACGGCGGCCATGCGCCACCCTGCCCTGTACGCTCTTTCCATTATCGTGCTGGTGGTGATCATCGCGGCATTTATAATCGGGCCCATTCTGGGTCAGGGTGCTGCCAATCCGAACTCCACTGTGTTCGGGGTTTTCCGGGGCGAAAAAATCGAGTTTGCCCAGGGCAGCTACTTTGTGCGGGCCTATCAGGGTCAGTTGGATCAGCTTCAGCAGCAGGCCGAAGAAAACGGCAGCACCGTCGGACTTCAACAGGTATATACCGCCGCCCGAAACGCCTATGACTCCACGGTTTTTCGCCTTGCCCTCATTGATGAAGCCCGCAGGGCGGGAATGGTCGTTTCCACCCGCGAGGTGATCGAGACCCTCGCAAATGCGCCGGGTTTCCGGGACGAGAACGGCGATTTTTCTTCTGAACTGCTGCAGTCCGCCCTGGCGAATAATCCGAACCTCCGCGAGACAGTTCGGGAAGATATCATCTTTGACAAAGCTCAGCAGGATATGCTTTCCCGGGCAAATCTCAGCGATGCTGAGGTTGAGTTCATCGCCTCAATGGGTGATCCGCGCCGCATTTTCGATGTTGTGAGTTTTGATTTCACCGATTTTCCCGACGATCAGCTCCAAGCTTACCTCGAAAATAACGGCGAACTGTTCCGAAACGTAGAAATTTCTTCCATTACCCTGGATTCTTTAGAGGAAGCCGAAGAACTACTTGCGAGACTTGAAACCGGCGAAGAAAGCTTCGAAGATCTTGCGGCTACGCTGAGCACGGATTTCTTTTCCGCTGAAGGCGGATCCCGTGGAACCGTATGGTTCTACGACATTCAGCGGGATTTTGAAGATGAAAGCGCCGCACAGCTCCTCTTTTCCCAGCCGGTAGGCGAGGCCGGAGAGATTTTTGCCGTCAGAGGGGAGAAGTTCGCGGTGTTCCGCTTGGACAGTGAAGTCCGGCAACCCGACCCGGAAAACCGTGATGTCCTCGAGCAGGTTAAGGGCTATGTTCTCAGCCTTGAACGGGGTCTTGTCTCGGACTATTTCCGTGAGGAAGCCGAGGAGCTTTCCCGGCGCATCCAGGAAATCGGCTGGGCATCTGCCCTTGTGGAATCCGGCCTTGAAGCCGCTACCACCAGCGCCGTTGGTATGAACTACGGTGATCTGCCGCTGTTTCCCAACTACGAGTCGGTGAGTGCGGGAGTACTTTCCGGAGTTTCCAGCAGGGAAACCCTTATTGCCGATTTGTTTTCCCTCGATTTGGGTCAGGTTAGCGAACCGGTACAGCTCCGCGACCGGGTAGTCCTGGTACGCTACGCCGAAGAAGGAGAGCAGACCACAGGTCAGAACGATTTTCTCCGGCTCTACATTCCCTTCCTCGCTCAGGAATATCTCACAGCGGAAATGCAGCGCAGCTATTCATCACCGGAAAATCTTCGGGACAATTTTGACGATACCTTCACCACCCTATTTATGGGATCGAACTAAGCAAAATGGTGAAATAGTAAACCGGCTGGAGACAGCCGGTTTTTTTTTTGCTATTCTGTTTTCCGAATGGATCACAGCCAAGGCGAATTACCCAATATCGTTGTAGAAACCCGCATGCTTTACCCGAGAATTCACGACAGGGCTGAGTTTCGGCATCGATTTTCGCGACTGTTTCGCGAATCCCATTGCCTCTACCTGCTATTCTCCCCGGGGCTTGGCTACGGCGTCGATTGGCTCATTGACCATGATCTGCCCGAAGGCAGCAGACTCTTCATTTTCGAAGGCTGGGGGCCTCTCCACAATCTGTATTTCGCTGAAGAAACCCGGCAACAAAGAGAATCCGACCCCGCACTCGAAGCACTAAAGCTCCCGGCGTTAAAGAGCGCACTCGATAATGCGCCTCACATCAGCTTCTGTCCCGCACGGGACATAATTTCCCAGAGACGATGGCTCCAGGACCTCATCGCCCTGCCTTCGCCAATCCGCCGGGTACGGGCTCTGCGCTTTTGCTCACATCCTCAGGGAATAAAAAAACAGTACGATGTTCTCGAATCCGACGCAGTTCGGACAATCCGACAGCATTGGCAAAATCATTCGACGGCCCTGTATATGGCGCCACTCTGGATTCGCAATATAGTGCGCAACATTGTGGACTGGAGTGCAGATATCCGAATCTCCCAACAGCATTCGGGGACTAGAGCGCTATCCCACATGGAGACCCTGCGAAATGGACGGGAGGTCCTGCTTTGCGGTGCGGGAATCAGTCTCGAAGGTTCAATTCAGCAAATCGACAAAGCCCGCAAGAGCAAAGACCTGCTTATAGCCGCCGTAGACACCGCCCTCCCCGCCCTGCTTGCCGAGGGAATCGTGCCCGAGCTGGTTTTTATGCTCGAAGCTCAATTTGCAAATATGGATGATTTTATCTGCGACGGCGGTTTTCGACGTCTGGAGGATGCGAGAAGTACGGTTGTTCACGATATTTCCAGTCATCCCCCGACACTCCGCCGTTTTTCACGCCGTATTGCAGTTACCAGCCTTTTTGCTCATAGCTCCTTTTTTTCCGACCTGCCCATGGTAACGGAGGAGATTCCGCCTCTTGGATCTGTCGGGGTTGCGGCGCTCTACCTGCTCCTGCGACATACCCACGGGCAGATAACTGTCCAGGGTTTTGACTTTGCCTTCCCGCCGGGCCGCACTCATTGCAGGCAGGCACCCTTTCACCAGAGAATTTTACGGATATCCGGAAGACTTGAGCCCAGCGCACTGTGGGCGATAGAACAGCCGGTACATCGGCGGGTACAGGGAGAATACCTGGGAGGCGCCGGATCCCCGGCCGGTGGATATCTTCTCAGCGACAAGACTATGGAGGGCTACTTTGAACGCTTCTGCGAAGTCATCGCGCTGTACGGCCACTGGAGGGTCTGTGCCGGCGCTCACAGCGGACTTGCCTTCCCCCCGGGATTGCTCAGCTCCCGGTCCCATAGCACGGCCCGGACGGCTAACAAGCCGCGCACAGGTTCCGTTCCCGGTCCCGACAGGGAACTCGTGCATACCTGGCTATCGAGCATACATTCTGATCTAAAAGAGATTCGAGAAGGGTTCGCCCGCTTGCTTCTTGAGGTTGCCCCGCCGGCGGAACGCCATGCTGCAGTCGCCTTCAGCGGGATGTCCGCATCCATCTGGGCTCAAACCGCAGAGCTGCTCGAAAAACGGGATTTTATCTGGCGTTTTCTTCCGGGGATTACCGAGATTACCTACAGCGCCCGTTTTGTCACCCTGGTTTCCCAAAGCCTTCCGTTTTGGATCCGTGAGATCGCGAAGCAGATACGTCGTCTGGAAAGCCGCGGGAAGGCGGTAAACATGGCAACAGGGGCGAAGTAGCGCTAATCCTCGTCGTCGGTGCGCAGCACGGATAAAAAGGCGCTCTGCGGCAGTTCGACGTTTCCGACCATCTTCATGCGCTTTTTGCCCTCTTTTTGCTTTTCAAGCAGCTTGCGCTTCCGGCTGATATCACCTCCATAGCACTTGGCGGTAACATCCTTGCGGAGGGCCCGAATAGTTTCCCGGGCGATGATCGTCGAACCGATGGCTCCCTGAATCGGAATCTGAAACTGGTGGCGCGGTATTTCCCTGGTGAGCTTTTTACAGACTTTACGGGCGCGGTACGCCGCATTATCACGGAACACCAGTTGGCTAAGGGTGTCGACGGATTTTCCGTTGATGAGTATATCGAGCCGGGCGAGGTCGGTCCTTCGGTAATCAATAATTTCATAATCAAAGCTTGCGTATCCCCTGCTGAGACTCTTCAGCCGGTCATAGAACTCGAACAGCACCTCAGCCAGAGGCATCTCGTAGATAACTTCCACCCGCTTCTCATCGAGGTAAATCATATCTTTTTGAATTCCCCGTTTCTCAAGAGCGAGGCTCATGAGATTTCCAATGTAATCCGTCGGGGTAATGATGCTCGCCTTAATGTAGGGTTCCTTGGAGTAGTCGATCTTTGTGGATTCGGGCATTTCCGTGGGGCTCTCCACCTCGACCATTTCACCGTTATTGAGAAATACCTCGTAGCGCACCGAAGGAGCCGTAAAAACGATTGATAGATCAAACTCGCGTTCAAGACGTTCTTGTACAACTTCGAGGTGAAGAAGGCCGAGGAAGCCGCATTTAAAACCGAATCCCAGAGCGACCGAGCTGTCCTTTTCGAAGAAGAGGCTGGCGTCATTGAGCTTCAGCTTGTCCATGGCTGCCGCCAGCTCATCGTAATCATTGCTGTCTACAGGATAAATGGATGAGTAGACCATAGGTTTAACTTCCCGGAAACCCGGCATAGGCGCCGCAGCGGGATTTTTCGCATCGCTTACGGTGTCGCCTACTCTAATGTCCCCGATGGTCTTTATTCCCGCAAGGAAATAACCGACTTCCCCGGCCTTGAGTTCGGCGCATGGTTCCAGTCCGATCTTGAAACGCCCGATCTCGTCAATCTTGTACCGGGAATTGGAACCCATAAACAGGATCTCCTGGCCTTTTTTAAAGCTTCCGTCAAAAATCCTGAAATGGACAACTACACCCCGATAGGGATCGTAATGGGAGTCGAACACCAGGGCCTTCGCCGGCGCTTCGGACTCACTTTGAGGACAGGGAATATCCCGAACGATTTTTTCAAAAAGCTCCTCGATTCCCACTCCCATTTTTGCGGAGATCTGCGCAGCATTATCCGCATCCAGACCCAGGTCGTGATCAATTTGCTTCATTATCCGGGGAATGTCGGCGGCGGGCATATCGATTTTATTGATTACCGGAATGATTTCGAGATCATGTTCCAGAGCCAGATAGAGATTCGAAAGGGTTTGGGCTTCCACCCCCTGGGTGGCATCCACGAGCAATAGCGCGCCTTCGCAAGAGGAAATGGCCCGGGAAACCTCATAGGTAAAATCCACATGGCCCGGGGTGTCAACGAAATTCAGCTGATATGTCTTGCCGTCTGCAGCGGTATACGGAACCGTAACGGCCTGACTCTTTATTGTGATTCCCCGTTCGCGCTCGATATCCATGGAATCGAGAATCTGATCCTTGTAATCCCGTTCGGCGATAATGTGTGATTTTTCAATAAAGCGGTCGGCCAGGGTCGATTTGCCGTGGTCGATGTGGGCTATGATACAGAAATTGCGTATCAGGGAGATGTCGTGTTGGCTCATTGGATGGCACTATATCAGAATCGATGGGCCGTATCAATTCCGCCCCGGTAGAGGATTTACGGAAGTTCGATTCCGGATTTTCTGATTTCTTCCAGCAGTATGTCTTTCTGGATAGGCTTGACGATGTAGCCCGTTGCCCCGCCCCGATTAAATGCCCGAATCACATTCGCAGGATCCTCGAGGGCAGTGGTCATAATTACCTTGACTTCCTCCGCGGAATTGATGCCCATTTCCTTCTCGGTGGAGCGTATAAGCTGGAGAGCCTGCTGCCCGTCAAGTTTGGGCATCATGATGTCAAGGAGAATTAAATCGTAGGGTTTCTTTTCGCTCCAGGCAAGCTTAAACGCGTCGATTGCCTCTTCACCGTCAACAACGGTTTCGATGTCACCGTACTCTTTGAGAATTGCCTGCAGTAATCTTCGGCTTCCGAAATCGTCTTCAACTATCAAAAAACGCATTGATGCCCCCGTCGTTCTATCCTTTAGTTTACAGTATATTCGACATCTTTTCGATATCCTTTCTGATATTATTCAATATATCAAAAACTATCTCGCTATCCTCACGCCGGGCCGCAAGTTGAATCCTGAATAGATCATTCGCCATCAAATCGAGTTCGCGTTCAGCGCAATAATTGCGCAATGTCCCTGCCAGCTCGGCGACTTCGGCAAAATTGCCCGACAGGGTCTCGGAATTTATGGCTTCAAGCTTTTGACGGATATCCTGTCGCACACCCGTATGAGCTCGATCACTGTGCTCGGCTATTCGTTTCCCGAAGCTCATCAGCAGAGCCAGGTAATTCTCCGGCGATAAGTCGACCGTCCGGACGGGCAGAAAGCCGGAAGCCCGGTATCGTTCCTCCCGGGTAATAAGTTCCTGAACGGGAAAGGCGGCATCGAGAAAAACGAGGACCGGGCAGTTGTGGCCACTTCGTTTTCTCAACTGTTCAATGCCCGAGGTAAATTCCCGCAAGCTCTCGCCGGGCTCCAGCAAGCCTTCAGGCGATATGCTGGTGTCGAAGCTGACGACCAGGTCGACCGCCGCAGTGTCATCCACGAGACGCAAATCCGAGATGCCGCGAACCTGGATTTCGGCGCTTCGCAAAGAATCAAACAAATCAACTATGGACGCGGGAATTTCCGTTTGCTGTCTGCCATAGGCGATGCAGACTTTGCGCAGCGGCGGTAATTCACTCTCGGACTTGCCGGCCGGTCGTTTGGATGTTGCCACGAGGGCAGGGCGGAGAATCTCATCAATTTGAAGCGGTTCGGCGACATAAAGGACGTCTAAACCGCTTCGGCCCCATATCTCCAAACCGCGGCTTGTCGGGGTCTTGCACACCATATGGGAAAAATGAGTATCGTCCCTGCTCTCCTTCTGGGTGAAAAAAACAATTGCCTCCCGGTTCCACGTGCTGCGGCTATCATGCATGAAGACTGGTTTTATGCCGGGAGTTATCTCGAGCCGGGTGAGTTCGGCGTAGGTATCGCAGCGTTGATGTTTTAAATCCAGAAAATCCAACCAGCGCATCATGGATTCGGACCATCGCGGGTCATCACCAATAAAAACCCATTCATAATGCCCTATCCTCTTCCGTATTTCCGCGGGAAGCAGGTCACTGACCTCGTCGCTATCCTGAACAAGCTTTTTGTTGAGGAATAAAAGATCCGAATCTTCGCGGTTCACAATAATTGATGCGGAGAATCGGCTCCCCCCGCCCCCTCCCTCGCAAAAGAGAATATCACCGCCCATCCTGAGGGCCAGGCGTTTGGCAATGGACAGGCCCAATCCGGTTCCGCCGTAGCTTCTCGTTGCCGTTGCGTCGATTTGGTAGAACGGCTCAAAAATCTTCTCCCGCTGATCTTCAGGAATTCCAATACCGCTGTCCTCTATATCAATTATCAGCTCCATCGGCTGACGAATTTCCGTCAGTGTGGTGGCATCCGGGGCTTCACGCTCATGTATCCGGCAGCTAATCCAGCCGGACGGGGTGAACTTCACGGCGTTTTGAAAGAGGTTCTCCATAATCTGGGCGATGCGGCCCTTATCTCCCCGATAGATGCTGCGCATCCCCGGTTGGATTTCCATGTACACCCGCAGGTTTTTTCCCTGTGCCCGGCTAATCAGCGGCTCCAAGGTTTTGCCGATCAAGGAGGCGAGCTGAAACCGTTCGTACTCCAGGGTCAGCCGACGGGCCTCGAGCTTTGCATAATCGAGGATGGTGGTAACCAAGGTAGACAGGTTTCGGGTCGAACTCTTTAACAGCGAGAGGAATTCCTGTTGCTCCGGGTTCTCGGAGAGCTCGAGGGCCAGCTCGGCCATGCCGAGAATCGAGTTAAGGGGGGTGCGAAGTTCGTGACTCATATTAGAGATGAATTCGCTTCGGGATCTCGCATGAAGCTCTTCCTGGTGACTTGCTTCCCGTATTGATGTGGCGAACTGTTCAGCGCTCCGTTTATCGCGGATCACCACCAGGGTACCGATGGGCTCCTTTCGAAGATTATAGGTAGCATTCTGCTCAACCTCAACGGGGATTCTGCTGCCGTCGGAGCACAGCAGATCGGCCCGTTCAAGCAGGCTCATGCCGCCAAGCCGGGATTCGGATTCCTCAATGTTTTCGAGCTGTACCACATCATCAATTCCGCTGTTGAACAGCCTCAACACGGAAGTGTCCAAAATCCTTTCAGCGGCAAGGTTGACGTACTGAATCCTCCGATTGTTATCGACAATAAGCAGCCCCTCATCGACCGATGCGCTGCCGTTCGCCAGCCAGGCGTTGCTGCTGTACATGTCCCTGCTTCTGTGAAAATCTCCGATAACCTCGAGAATTTGCTTTTTAACCGAATCGGGGCTATATGGCGGAATCAGGCTTCGATAGAGGTTCTTTAATCTCCGATACATCTCACGATGCTGGGGATCTCCCGGAGGTTCGCCGTACAGCATCACCGGCATCAAATAATGACTTTTTAAATCCCAAATCGGGTGCCACGGAGTGAGGGACGGCTCAGCATGAGGATTGATAAGAAGGCAACTAGCACAATCCATGGCCACGGGCGAGGCAAAGAAATCAACCAGTTCATCGAGACTGATGGTTCGAATGTTGGGGAATCCCGCATCGCATAAGGCGTTGTAAAGCTCAAGATCGGGTTCGAAATCGGGATTGGCAATGAGCTGTACGCAGATGTTAGAAACCGTCAAATCGTTCGATATGTTCTGATCCATGTATTTTTACAGTATAGAGGATTCACCACAAAATGGCATTGGGGTTTTTTACTTTATCCCGGTAGCCCCGAGAGGCGGAGAAAACATATGATTCAGTGTTTGGGCAATTACGTCTAGATGAAGAATCTGATGACAATAACCGTGTTTTCGAGCCTCACCGGGCATACCGAATACCACTGAGCTTTCTTCATCCTGAATTATGCAATGCCCTCCGGCGTGAAAAATCTCTCCCAAACCGATAACACCGTCATCACCCATCCCGGTTAAAAGGAGTCCCGTCGCCCTGTTGGCAAACCACATGGCCGCCGAACGAAAGAGCATATTTACCGAGGGGCGGTGCCGGCTCACCGGCGGCCCGGGAATCAGCTTGAAAAGTACTCGGTCATCCGGTGAATTGTACACGCAACCGTGCATGCTGCCTGGTATCAGGTAGAGATGGTCATTCTGGGCGGTCATTCCGTCGACAGCCAATTCCACGGCCTTTCCGCTGCGCCGGCTCAAATTTTGGGCGAACGGCTCGATAAACGAATCGGGCATATGCTGTACCATCACCATAGGCGGGTGACTGACCTGTACATCCTTGAGGATTCTAAACAGCGCCTCGGTTCCGCCGGTGGAAGCGCCGATAACGATAACCTGTGATTTCGAACCGTTGTGTGCCCGGTCCTGGTATGGCAGCAGGGAGTCCGGGTGTACTTTTTCAAGCTGTTCGGCGAATTGAGGATTCCTAACCCGGGACAGGTCTTCCCGGTCACTTTCATCGGGTAGCTGTTCATAATGACGGTTCGACCCAATCATCAAAGCCCGTTCGATCAGCGCTTCGCGGTAGGGCTCCAGGTCTGAAATAACCCGGCTGTGCTCGAGGGTAAATGCGTTGGCCTGATTTTGCTCGCGCTGCTCCCGATGAAGAATCAGAATATGCTCATCAAGACGATGCCTTCGGTCGACTATCCAAGCCCGGCTCCGCCGGTCCAGCAGCCTGTCCTCGACTATGAGCAGGTTGTGTACACAGTGCTCAAACTTGACAATGGCGATATCGAGTGAGGCCGCAGTCAGCACCTGGTTAAAGCGCCCGGAATCCCTGCACACCCCCTGAAGCCATTGCCGGATCAACGCCGAGCTGTGCAGTACCAGGAGGTTGTTCACTCGGGAATCTCCACCGGTCCGCTGGGAATTCGAGCATATAACTCGAACATCTTGCCTGAAAGTTCGGCTTCGTCCATTTCGGAGTTTACATACTCCCTGATGAGCTGCAGGCTTTCGAGCATAAACCTGGCTCGGGGCGGAGGAATTTCATCGCTGTATTCGCCGTCCTTGAGATTCAAACGCCTGATCAGCCCGAGTACGGTCTCGGCAAGAGGCTGAATAGGCTCAAAGCCGAACATGACCGCAGAGGCCGACAACGCGGTAAACCCCCGGTACAGCGCTTCTGCGTTACCGGCTGACCGTTCGCCCTGAATCATTGGGCGAAGGAGGGCTTCGATGCCCCCAATGAGATGCCGACTTTCTTCGATGTACGCCGAATGGAAGCAGCTGCGGTCGCTGGCGCTCACAATAACCTTCCCTTGAAACCCCGCAGAGCGTGGTTTTTTTTTAATGGTATTACAGGAAGCTGTTCAATTCAATAAAGTTTGCCAGTTGGAGCCCCTCCCTCAGATACCCGCCGCTGCGTTTTTGGATAATTATCTGTAGTACCGCAATATTTTGCTCCGGATCGAAGAACCAGTCGATGAGCTGGAAGGGATCGTTTTCGCTCAGGCCCGATTCATCGGCTATGCCGCCGGGGTAGACATCGGTAATGACGTATTCGCTCAGTCTGGTTCGCCGGGAAAGGGACTCCACCTGCATACCAAAAAGCGGGGGAAGCCAGCTGTCAACAAGGCGACGTTCGTCCAAAACCGCTTCCAGGGGTATGTGAGGCCGGCGGCCGCTGGCGGCCAACCTGATAAATTTCTCCTGGTCCGAAGAAAAACCTTCGATTCGGTAGAGCCGGTCCATGCCGCCGCGCAATAATCGTCTTTGGGCGTCCGGGATTCTTCCAGGGTCAGCCCCGTCGATGGAGGTAATCACATCCCCGACGGCAAATCCCGCCCGGTATGCCGGCGAATCCGGAGACACATACAGAACCTCCAGACCGGAGGCGTCTTCCCTGAGAGCCAGCCCGAGCCAGGGATGCTGCACTTCGCCCCCGTCAAACAGACGAGGGTAGATGAGAGTGATCCAGCTCGAAGGAATGGCAAAATTCACCCCTTCGAATTGCTCGATTCCGGCGAAAACCACGCCGATTAAATTACCCTGGCGGTCAAAGAGGGGTCCGCCGCTATTGCCCGGATTCACCGGTGCGTCAATCTGCAGGGAATCACCGAGCTGCAGAAAGCGCCGGCCGGCGGCGGAGACAATGCCGGAGGTTACGCTGTTCTCCAAGCCGCCGGGAGAGCCGACGGCAAACAGCTGGCTGCCCGAACGAAGGGCGTCCCCGTTCTGAAAGCTCAGCAGCCCCCTCGCCGATCCCTCGACTTTTAAGAGGGCGATGTCGAACACCCTGTCATAGCCCACTACGCGGGCGGGTATGCGCAGGTCTGGGTTTTCACCGGGACGGATAAACAATTCGCTTCTTCCCTCGTATTCCGGGTCAACCTCTGACGCTATGACATGATAATTGGTAATTAAATAGCCGCGGGAATCCACGTAGAATGCCGTGCCGATGCTTCGCTCGGGGAATCCGACGCGATTTTGCACCCTGATGCCCTTGTCTACCCACACGGTCACCGAGGCATCTACGCCTATTTGAGCCTCCCAGGGAGCCTCAAGATACCGGCGATAGGACCCGTAGGGTTCGCTTTGGGTGTCCAGGGGGTAGTTTCTTTCAAGAGCGCTGAGGAGTACGGCAAGAAGTTTCCTGTTGTTGTGCCGCAAGGCTTCTTCAGAATAAAAATCGAGGGCTTCTTTCTCCAGTCCGGCATCAACAACTCCGGACTCGCCCAATTCTTCTGCAGCCTGAGAAAAATAGAACAGCGCAAGACTGCCTTCGCCGGCGCTTCGGTGATACTCGGCGGCTGAGAGAAACAATCCGCTCATCTGGGGAATGTCGGCTGAATCAAAGGCAAAAGAACCTTCGGGAGACGGTTCAATCTCATTCCGATAACTCAACAGAAGCCGATAGTTTTGAAGGAGAGTATATTCATTGAATATGTCACCGGCATCCCTGGGGGTCTGGGCAGATCGGTCGGCGGAACTGTCCCCCGGAAGGAGGGCCCTGTAGCCTTCGATGATGCGGTCGAGGGCGGCCACGCGATCCTGCAAAGGCAATTCGGCGCGAAACTGCTCCCGGCTCAAAAGAGCTGCGGCATCCAGGAGGTCGCGGGTGCTTTCGCCTTCCGACAAGCGTTCCAGCTCCGAAATGACAAAATCCTGATGCTCAAGCTCACGGTCGGGGGCAAAGACGATTGTCTGACTGGCACAGGAGACAGTGAGCAGCAATAGCAATGGCAAAGATATGGAGGATAATTTCAAAATCCTACTCCGGCATTCTCCAGAGGGCCGATGACTCTGCGGGACGTAGTTCCCGGGGCAGTGACGAATATCTGTCGGCCGGGATGAGCTGTTCGACGCTTATAGTGCCGTTGACAAACTCAGCCAGGTATATGGTGCCCAAGTCATCCCTTCTGAGACGATATTGCAGGTCTCCATCCCGGTAATAATGTAGCAACTCAAATATTCCGTCGGCATTGGTATCGTACCGCGATGCAATTATCTGGTTGCTCTCATACCGGCTCTGGTGAATCTCTCCGGCGGAGTTTCCGCTGGAAAACCTGCTTTCTACAAGATATATATACGGGGCGAAATCATCAATGAGAGTCTGTATATCCTCAAGTTCATTGAGAAAAAGGCCCTGATTCACCGCCGGTTCGGAATAGAGAAAAAAATCCTCGGGACCGTTTTGTCCCTGGAGCATATCCAGAATACCGGCACGGAAGTTAAACGCAAAATCCCGGTTTTGTATGCGTACTGCAGGAAGGCGATATTGTTCTCCCGAGAGAAAATAACTGATCTCTTCGTCCCGGCCATCGCTGATCCTGGTGAGCTGGGCATGATGAACATCGGGGTAGCGCTCATACACGATTTCCAGGGTCATGTCGGACTCGCGGATGATTAGTGCATAGGGAACCACCGTGCCGGCATCATCCCGATGGAACAAGATTTCCCGCTCCCTGATGTTATCCTGATTCCAATCGCTTCGTACAAGATGAATGGCCTGATTGAGGTACTGCACCTCAATTTCCGCATGGCCGTCCCTATCAGGATCGATGGACAGCAATGGGAAGTTCTCGAACTGGAAGCGGAAAAACTCCTGGGAATCCGCAAGTTGCTCGAGATTCAGCTCGCGAACCGCCGAAAGCAGCATGTAATCCGTCAAAGCCAAGCCGCCTTCCAAATCAGCGAGATAGGCTCGACGCCGGGTATAGGGCAGTTCCTCAAGATAGATAAGCTCCGAAAGGGGATCGGGGTCGGGAAAACTCCGATATGCCGCAAGCATCCGCTGCCTGGCCTCCCCGACCTCCATTCCCAGTAAATACGTTAACATGGCCCGGGAAATATAGGGCAGCTCACGCTCATCCAGAAGACCCCGGTCATAGCGTTGCCAGGCCTGGAGAAGCCAGCGGTAATCGCTGATCAACGGCAGCTCCTGAAAGATTATATTCAGTGATTTGAACCGGCGATCCTCCGGGTATCGGCTAAGCGCCCGTTGAAGAAGCCTTTCTGCGCCGGCGGAATCACCGGAGCGATACAGGCTGTGCAGCAAATCTACCAGAATATCCGAATAGTTCAGGTAGCTCATCCAGCGCCCGTCTGCAATGTACTGGGAATAAATGCTGTCGTAGCGCTTCATCTGCAACAGCAGCCCAATGTATTCCCTCTCGGCGTCGACGGCGGCGGTGTACTCCCATCGGGCAGAAATCAAGGCATTGTTCAGCTGTTCCGCGCCTTCAAGCCGACGTCCCTCGCGAACGCGTTTACGGCCCAAATGGAACAGGGCATCGCTGTTGTCCGGGTTGTATTCCAGGGCGGTTTGCAGAAGCTCCTCGGCCCGCATCGGACTATGGCCCGGTTCCCGAAGGAATTCCGCCATGACCCGGGAAGAGATATTGCGATTCATGGCGTCATGTACATCGCTGTGTGCGTGGACAGTATCCTGAGCCATGAGCAAAGCGCTGCAAAGGAAATAAAAAACAGCTGCGGCTATATGCCGCAGCTGCCATGCATTGAGATTATCTGTTGTATTACTCGGCGCTGTCCGCTTCCCGGGATTCTTGAGCATGGGTTTCCTCAGTCTTCTTGACCGGCGTTAACCCCAGTAATTCACGGACTTCTTCATCGCTCATGGTTTCTCTTTTGAGCAGCTCGTCCGCCAGGGTATCCAGTTTATCCTTATTATCGGACAGAATCTTAAATGCTCGATCATAAGATTGGTTGAGTATTTTCCGGATCTGATCGTCGACTTGCTGTGCCAAATCCTCCGAATAGTCCTTGTGCTGAGCGAGCTCACGCCCCAAAAAGATTGGCTGGTCGTCCTGACCAAGGGAAATAGGTCCGAGCTCGCTCATGCCGTACGCGCAAACCATTTTGCGGGCGATATCCGTGGCGGACTTCAAATCTCCAACCACCCCGTCGCTGGTGTCGTCGTATTCGAGCTTCTCGGCTATCATGCCACCGTAAGATATACAAATGCGATCTTCGAACCAGCGCTGGGTGTGGTTGCTCCGGTCATTCTCCGGAAGGCTCCAGGTGACTCCGCCCGCCATGCCGCGGGGGATTATGGTTACCTTGTGCAGCGGGTCGGCATTCTCAAGATAGTAATGGAGAAGAGCATGCCCCCCCTCGTGATATGCCGTCATTCGGGCAGTTTCAGGAGTAACAGTCTTTGATTTTTTTGCAACGCCCATAAATACCTTGTCGCGGGCTTCTTCAAAGTCATCGCGGGTGACGTAACGGTTATTATTCCGGGCAGCCTGAAGGGCGGCTTCGTTCACCAAATTCGCAAGATCGGCACCGGATGCTCCGGGAGTTGCCCTGGCAATAATTTCCAGGTCTACCCCCCCGTCGAGGGGGACCTTTGCGGCATGTATTTTCAAGATAGCATGGCGTTCCTGAACATCGGGCATATCCACCACCACCCGCCGGTCGAATCGGCCGGGACGCAGAAGCGCAGGATCGAGAACGTCGACCCGGTTCGTGGCAGCCAAGATAATGACCCCGTCTTTTGTATCGAAACCGTCCATTTCAACGAGCATCTGGTTGAGGGTCTGCTCCCGTTCGTCGTGACCGCCGCCCATGCCCGCACCTCGGGTTCTGCCGACGGCGTCGAGCTCGTCAATAAATATAATGCAGGGTGCGTTCTTCCGGCCCTGTTCAAAAAGGTCCCGGACCCGGCTGGCGCCGACGCCCACGAACATTTCCACAAAATCTGATCCGGACATGTGAAAGAACTTCACCCCTGCCTCGCCGGCCGTTGCCTTTGCTAGAAGGGTCTTCCCGGTGCCCGGCATACCGACAAGGAGAACGCCGGTGGGGATTTTGGCTCCCATATCTTCGAACTTCTTGGGGTTTTTCAAAAACTCGACCACTTCTTCAAGTTCGTATTTTGCCTCTTTTTGGCCGGCGACGTCGGCAAAGGTGATTTTCTTTTTATCTTCCTGATACAGCTTGGCCTTGCTCTTGCCAAAACTGAAGGCCCGATTGCCGCTTCCCTGGACCTGACGGAGCATAAACCAGATGAAAAATATGCCGATTACCCAGGGAAACAGGTTCAACAGCACAACCAGGGGGCTTACGGGGCTTTCCTCACCGTTGAGTACCACCCCATTCTGGGCGGAAATCCGTGAGATCAAATCCGGATCCGCATAGGGAATTCTGGTGGTAAAGCGCTCTTCAACATTGTTTCTCCGCAGGCGACCCTCAATAAGCGAGTTGCCCACTATATTCACTTCCTCGACGATTCCGCTTTGGAGAAAACTGTTAAACTGGGAATAACTGATCTCCGTACCCGTTGGGGTCATATTCGGGAGAAGAAAGAGAACAAAGCTGACAAGGACGGCAATCAGCATGATTAACGCGAAACGGTTATTCCGGAAATTGAAATTCAACGGCTGGTTAGGATCGCCGTTATTGTTTTTGTCGTTGTTTTGATTATTATCGTTCACCTGCTGTACTCCACGTTTTTTCCGAATTTATGATGCGAATGGGCAGTTTTTCGCCGCCTGACCATAGTATTTGCCATCGCTCCAAGGCAAAATCTGGAGCAATAACAGCTGCCGGTTTTCCATCGGCAAGAATCAGTGGCAAAAACGGCCGCATCCATTCTCCGAAGTGCTCTAATACCCCTCGGTTTCCTGTTAAAAGATACCAAAATTCTTGCCAGGAATTAAGGGAATTTTGGAACAAAAGAAACCGGCCACAGGGTACCAGGTTTATCGTTCCTACTGACCTCTTATTGCTTCCCGGGCCCTTTTGATCTTTTTCCCGTTTAACACTGATTGCTGCTCGGGAAACCGGAGAAAGCGTCCGGACCCCTCCGGGAAACAGTGGTAGAAAGTACCCTTTTTTTATGTCATCGGCAAGGGAGAGTGCCGAGTGCAAACGGCCCGCGGCGGTGAAGAACCCGAGGCCGTATCCCGGAAGGAGGAGTCTTTTAGATGTCTCCTCTGAGGTGCATAGCTCATCAAAGGCCGCATCGAGAACTTCGGCGGGAATCCTCAGGTCCTCATACTGCGCCTCGCACTTCTGTGAAGCGGAGAAAAAACTCATTCGCCGTTGTTGAGCGGTCATACTTCTCAGCTCTTCGAGACCAATATGCATATGCCCCTGTCCGAGCACTGCTCCCGCTCTCCAGAAATTGTTGTGCCCGCCGTCAGGTGAGGAAGACACATGCCCGGGCGCGGGAGTCCCGGCATATGCGTCATATTGTGTGTTCTGGCACGAGGAGAAATACAATCGGTCTACATTGGCATCGATATTTCCAAAGTGCCGTCCCAATTCGGGCAAAAGAGAATTGCGCACATAATTCCTGCGGAATTTCTCCTGGGAGTTGCTGGGATCCTCGTTAAAGCTCAGCCCGTTGCTTTGCTGGTACTCGATGATATCGGCCCGTGAGAGTTGGGGCGTCGCCAGTAAAAACGGCCGCAATATGTTTCCCGAAACCGGGGCCAATGCCGTGCGCACCGGATCCTGTCCCTGCAGAAAGGACATAAGCATCTGTTCCCGGCGGTCATCCGCATGATGGGCGGTGAGGACAAGTTCCCCGGCTGCGGCGGGGAAATCAGATTGCAGAGCGTCGCGAAAAATTCGCAACCTCAGCGTACGCGCTGCAGCCTCGGTGCCTCCAAGGGCTTTTGAGTACGATAAAACCAGCCCGTGCGGGGCGCGGTACACAATGAGGGGTACGCTAAAAGAGACGCAGAGGGATGAAATCACACAAAGATCGGAAACAGAATCCCTCTCCCTTCGAATTCCATGGTCAACGTGCAGTGCCCGGATCTCCCAGCCTTCGTTCTCAAGCTCCCGGCGGCGCATTGCGAGCATATGCAAAAGCGTCACCGAATCCCTGCCGCCGGAAAGCCCGAGCCATAGTGTTTTTTTTCCGGACAGCCGCTTGTCCCGGCGGTATGTCCGAAGGAAATTAATGAGACTTTCCGCCACCCGATCGCTGAGCGGCTTGCCGGGGTCGGGGACTTGTGCCTTACCCCTGTGATTCAACGGGTTCACCCGCGGGGCTGTGAAGATCCTGGATGACTGATTCTACATCCCTACTAAGCAAAAGGAGAAGGTGATCGGACAGGCGGCTAATCGAGGCGTCGAGTACTTCGCGTTCGGTTTTATGAGCTTCTCCGAGCACATGGCTAATAACTTGATCCTTGGAATCCGGTCGGCCGATTCCGATATAAAGCGGCCAGAAATCCCTGTCGAGGTAGGAAACGAGGGATTTTAATCCGTTATGTCCCGCGGTTCCGCCTCTTTTCTTAAACCTGACGCTCCCCGGAGGCAGATCCAACTGGTCCACCGCCGCAGCGAATTGAAGATTGTGACCGTAGCGCCTCAGCAAGTGGGGAATGATCTTTCCGCTGCGATTCATATAGGTAAGGGGCTTCACCAGAAGTATGCACGAGAATCGAGGCGAATCGACTGGGCTGCCGGCCTGACCTGAGAGCTTTCCGTCTCGTTCATGCTCAAATACCAGGGAAGCGGGCAGCTCGGCGATTTCATACGGGGCAAACCACGGACGACGGAGGCGCAGACGAAACCGGGAAGCCAGGACGTCGATAAGCCAAAAGCCCACATTGTGTCGGGTCTTGCGGTACTCCCGTCCGGGGTTTCCCAGGCCTATTATGCAGAGAATATCGCGTTGCACTGTACTGTTATTTTTACTGATAGCGGCAGAGTCATGACCTGACGCGTCGGCCGGGCCATGACTCGGTGTAAAAGGAGCGTCGGGGGACGATTCATCCCCGGTAGGATCATTCTTCAGAAGCTTCGGCTTCCTCATCGACCATGCCTTCTTCTTCTTCACCCTCGGTTTCTTCAACTTCGGCGCGGGCGTGAGTAATAGCCGCAACCAGTTGATCTTCATTGGTGAGAATCTTTACCCCTGCCGGTGCAGTGACATCGCTGACATGCAGGGCTTCGACCAGACCGGCAATATCAATTTCAATAGAAGCGGGCAAATTCTTGGGAAGACACTCAATATCGAGCTCGTGAAGAGGAGCTTCAAGGATACCGCCTTCGCGAACACCTGCGGGAGTGCCGTGAAGGTGCAGAGGCACCCGGGTCTTGAGGGTCTTACCCGCTTCGATTTCATAAAAATCGAGATGAATAAGCTCGCCCTTCATGATGTTCATCTGGTAGTCCTTGATAAGAACCTGAATATCATTCTTCCCGAGCTTCAGCGTGATGATTTCACTTTCGGTAATATGCTTAAAAACCGCGTTGAACTCCCGGCGGTTAACTAAAACGTGCTGAGGTGCGTCATGACCGTATACCACGGCAGGGACGAGCCCCTGAGCCCGGGCCCGGCGGCTGTTGCCGGTGCCCTTGGCACTTCGTTCTTCAACATGCAAAACTTTATCAGACATTAAATTCCTCCAGAAGGCTGCGCATAAACATCATACGCTGAACTGGGATGGGAGGATTCGAACCTCCGCATGCCGGGATCAAAACCCGGTGCCTTAACCGCTTGGCTACATCCCATAGATATTTTTAGAGTGGTTACAATATCGTAAAATACCGATACGTGTCAAATGATTTCACCGGGGGAGAGCTGATTCGTAAAGTCTTTCAGGGCGGGAACATAGCTATGAAAGAAGAAGAGAGACTGCTTCAGTCCTCGTAATCCCCGTCAGACGCTCCGTCATCCGGCTGGGTATCGTAGGCCATGAGAATTTTTTCCTGAAGTTCGTTCCGGAAATCCGAATTTATCGGATGGGCCACGTCTTTATATTCTCCGGTCTTGGTTTTTCTGCTGGGCATGGCGATAAAAATACCGCTTTTGCCCTCGATTACTTTGACATTGTGAACGACAAAGCAGTCATCAAAGGTAACGGTCACATAGGCCTTGAGTTTTCCCTCTGAGCTCACCCGCCGTACTCGGATATCAGTGATCTGCATTATCAGCTCCTTTCACTTGATGTAGGCGATCCGAACCGGACTGAAGTTTCGGCACGACGCACAGCGCCGTCAATTCAAGTATAGGTAATGGGATAATGCCTGTCCAATTAATTCACGAAAACCCGAACCGGTCCAATGTACCTTTATCCTCGGAAATGACAGCCGAGGGAACGGGTATTTGCCCGTGCAGACTGGGCGATGACTGCGGCGGTGAGCACCGCGTTGCGCAACTGTATAATGTCCCGCCCGGCCCTCGCCTGCTGATAAAACTTTTCAATGCGGTGGCTGTAGTAATTCAAATCTGAAAGGGCGCGGTCAAGCCGCCGTTCATTGCGCAGAATTCCCACGTAATTCCACATGGTCGTCTGAATGTTCTGCAGGTCATGGGCGATCAGAAGCGGATCGAAGTCCACTACCTGTTCGGGAAAGACCCAGTCGGGGATGCTGTCGATAAGTTCGGACCGCAATCGATACTCGGTTTTTTTGATGCTTTGGGCGGCCCGCACTCCGAACACCAGGCCCTCGAGCAGACTGACGCTTGCCAGACGATTTGCACCGTGAACCCCGGTACCCGCGCTTTCACCGACGGCATACAGACCCTTGATTTCAGTTTTGCCGTTGGCGTTAACCTTAATGCCTCCGCAGAAATAATGGGCCGAAGGCACCACCGGGATAAGATCCTTCCGGAGATCCAGGCCGAGCTCAGCGCATTTAGAATGAATGGCAGGAAAGCGCTCGGAGGGATCCACATCGATGCTTCGGGCGTCGAGATACACAAATCCCGTGGAACTGTCCATTTCGCTATAGATGGCCCGGGCGACTTCGTCCCGAGGCGCCAGGTCCTTCAATTCGGGGTTGTAGCGCTCCATGAAATACTGTCCGCGCCGGTTCATTAGCCGGGCGCCCTCACCTCTGAGGGCTTCGGTCATGAGAAAACGCTCGGCGTCCCGATGGTAGAGGGTGGTCGGATGGAACTGGATGTACTCGCTGTTGATGATTTCGCAGCCCGCCCGATAGGCCATGGCGATGCCGTCTCCGGTGGCCGATGGGGGATTTGAGCTGTGGAGGTACAGGGAGCCCACCCCGCCGGTCGCCAGAATTACCGCTGGTGAGAACAGGGGAATGATGTCTCCGTTAGCCTCGTTGAGAACATAGGCTCCCAGGATTCTGCGCTTTTTGTATTTCTGCTGAGCATCGCTGCTATGGTGGGTATTGCTTATGAGGTCGATGGCCAGCATATCATCCAGGAAGCTGATATTACCGCTGCTTTTGGCCAGGTTCATCAGGCCTTCCTGGATGGCCTTTCCGGTTTGATCCTTGACATGAAGAATGCGGCGAACCGAGTGGGCGCCCTCGCGGGTAAAATCGAAGCTACCGTCGGCGTTTTTCTCGAAGGGAATCGCCGCCCGGCGGAGAAGCAAATCCTCAACCACCGACGGACCTTCTTCGGAGACGATGCGCACCGCTTCCGCATTGTTGATATTGCTTCCGGCGGTGAAAATATCCCGGGCAAGCAGCTCGGGGGTGTCGTCTATGCCGCGGCTCACTATGCCCCCCTGGGCCCACCAGGTGTTGTTGCCGGAAAGTTCTCCGCTTTTGCTGAGGACCGTTACCTTCATTCCGGCATCCGCCGCGGTAACGGCGCTGGCAAGTCCGGCAATGCCGCTGCCGATGATCAGAAGGTCGCAGGAGGCCCTATCCATCGCTGCCCTCCTTCCGGGGGAAGCGCATTGAAAAATTATGGTTTTTTACCGAATGGGTCAGGCCGCCCACAGAAATAAAATCAAGCTCCAAATCCGCAAAGCGGGCGATTTTCTCGGGAGTAAAATCTCCCGAAGCTTCGAACGCGCAGCGCTTTTCCAGCCCCTTTTCCCGACGAAGGGATACGGCGGCCCGGCAGTCCTCGTAGCTCATGTTGTCCAGCATGATGACATCGGCGTGCAGGTCCAGCCCTATGCTAACCTCATGGAGATTCCGGCACTCGAGCTCAATCTTGTAGCGGTCGCCCCAGGCTTTTCGAATCCGTTCAACCGCCGGGGCCGGCCCGCCTGCGGCGTCCACATGATTGTCTTTGAGCATAACCATATCGTACAGCCCCATCCTGTGGTTCCCGCCTCCGCCGTCGATGACCGCGGCCTTCGACAGCCTGCGCAGCCCTGGAAGGGTTTTACGGGTATCGAGAATTTTCGTCGGTGAGCTTCCGAGGGCCATGACATGTTCACGCACAGTGCCCGCGATACCGGACAAAAAACCCAGGAAGTTCAGGGCAATTCGCTCCGCACGGAGAATCGCCGCCGCCGGACCGTTGATTTCAGCGATTAGCTGACCGTCGCTGATTTCTTCGCCGTCGGTCGCGTGAAAAACCAGTTGGAAATCCGCCATCGGGGTGATGGCGGTAAAACACTCGGCGGCGAAGCCAAGACCCGAGAGAACCCCGCTCTGCCGGGAATACAGGCCGACGCGGACCCGTTGGTCGGTAAAGAGCACCGATGAGGTTACATCGCCGGACTCACCCAGGTCTTCCCGGATTGCCAGTTCAAGCAATTGTCTGAAGTCTTCCTGCAAATCGTGCCGGCTGATATCCATCTTGTTTCTCCAGTGAGTTCTATTGCGCGGCTATTTCCAGAACCGGAGCCTCGAACCAGAGTTTTTCCAGATCGTAAAACTTTCGGGCTTCTTCGGTCATGAGGTGAATGATAAAATAATCGCAGTCCAGAAGGGTCCAGTTGTCCTCCTGGGATTGCTTCTTGCCGCCCCTACAGTCGATTTTTTGCTGATAGAAATACTCATGAAGCTGCTTCACCGCCCCTTTCAGCTGACCGTAAGAGTTTACCGTCGCAATGAGGTAAAAGTCCGTAACGCTTGAACGGCCCCGCAAATCCAGGCCCTTTACATCGTTGAGTTTGATATCCCGCATGTGACCGGCGGTGGCGAGAACCTCATCCAATTCACTCTTGACCGCTTCGGTCTCTAGATTTTTACGTGTTTCTGCTGCCATGTAGGCGCTCCTGTTTTTTTCATTGTACGATAAAACCGGCAGCTTGTACTGCCGATTTCACAGAGCTACTGTTCAGCGGTATTTACCTGCCAGCCGTCAAAGTCCTCTCCGAGAATTATGGTGATGTCAATTTCCGGATTATCCGCTAACGGAGTTCCATCGAGAATATTATCCGCGCTGATAAGCTCCCCCACTCTGCGGGCCACATCGGAGTTTCCCGCCCGGTCGATGATGATGGTGTTGATATAATCATTTCGATCGGCATTTCCAATCCGCAGGACCTCGAAACCGAAATTCTGGTACAGGTCCTGGGTACGGGCAGCCAGACCGTTCCGGTCCGTGCCGTTCAGCACCTCAATGGTGGTCGACAAGGCCGCGCTGTAGGCAGCCTCGGGGGCGCCGAGATTCCCCAGCACCTGGACTATTGAATCCCGAAGCAGCTGCCCCTCAAAATGGGGAAACAGTATGGGCTGCTGACCTTGACTGGTTTCAACTTGCCGTTCATTTCCCAGAATTCGCTGGGTTATCATGTTATCGATTTCCAGACGGGGAAAGATTTCGATAAAAGCAGCCGACGCCTCGTTTTCGAAACTCGCAGACAGGTGCCGGATATAGCGGTTTCGAATCGAATCATTTTGATATAAAAGCTGATATTCCGAGCTGGAGCGTATCAGTTCCCGTAGAAATGTCCAGCGTCTGCTGATCCACTCGAGCTCCCGTTCATCCTCACCCTCATAAGCGATGTACGATCGGATGTTGTCGCCGTCGAGTAAAACGTTTCCCCCGGGGATGCGGATGACGGTATCTTCGCTAATCTCCTCTATCGGAAGGGGGAGGAAAACTGAAACTCCTTCAATGGTATCAACGAGCACCGAAACATCATCCAAATCCAGATCGAGATAGAAGTCAATCTCCAGGTTCAGAATTGAGGAAAGGGTAAGGGCAAGTTGTTCAGCCCCGAGCTCGGCATATAAATTATCGAGACGGTCCACCCTGCCAAGAGCAGGGATGATGGCCCCGAGCTTGCGGGGAATATCATACACCGCGAAGTTATTCGTATTACTGTCGATGAGCAAAAGCTGGCCGGAAATCAGCCGCTCTTCTTCGCTGAACAGTACCAACACCGGCACCTGGGGATTCTCGGCAATTCTGGCGGTGAAGCTGTCGGTTTGCACGCTGATCAGAATTACGGCGGTAACGCCGGCGAGAATAACGACTATTCCCAGAATAACGAATACCGCGGGATCCACCCGTTTTTGATTTCTAGGCACGAAGCTCTCCTTGGGCACTGTACACTTCCGGAATCTGCAGGCCGGCCATTTTCCTGGCGTACACGTGAAGTTCATGGGTCTGGGGGCTTTTTTTCTTCCCCCGGGCCTTGGCGTGCTCGTTTACCGCAAGAACCATTTCCCACGGAGGCAGGGACTTCACCTTCTGACGAAATTCCCCGGTAGTGTACTTCCTGCCGGGCTCCAGATAATCGCTCACAAAAAGCAGTATGCCGGTCATGTCCATTCCCGCCCGCCCCAGAGTGTGGTCCTCCAGGGCTGAAAGCATGGACTTGTTCCGAATTCCGAAATTCCTGTTGACCAGAATGGCGGCGCATCTCCCGTGTAGCAGCATCGGCTTTTCCAGTTCCATGGGATTCGGCGCATAGCCGACGGACCGAACCAGCTCGAGATACTGCTCGTCCCGCCATTCCCGGACCATGTCGTGGGACAGACCGAGGAATCGGGCCCTCACCGGGCTCACGGCAAAGGTGGGGGCCAATTCGACACAGGTTGCGGTAACCCGGTGAATATGCTCATAACGCTCCGGCGAGCAGTTTGCGAGCAGGAAGCGATCCAGCCTCTTGATACGGGGTTTATACCAAATAGATAGAATTTTTTCTGATATATTCATGTATTTCCGGATTGATCCGGTCTCCCGGGGATTCCCCGGACCGCATAATGCTCCGTATCTCAGTAGACGAGACCGGGACGACCGGGCTCTCTATAAAATGCACCGAATCGGCATAATCTTCAAGCTCATCCGGCAGACTTCGCGTAGCGCCGCATTGAAAACGGGGAACCACCGCCAGACCGCATTGTGATAAAATCCAGTCCCAGTTCCGCCAGCGGGGAAAACTGGCGAGATTGTCCTCTCCGATTATCAGAAGCAGTTCAAAGCCGGGGTACTCGGTCTTGAGGGTTTTTATTGTTTCCCAGCTGTAGCTGCTGCCCTTCCGGCTAAGCTCATCACCTCGAACCTCGAGTTCGCATCCCAGACCCTCTGTATGCCTGGCGATGACAGCCGCCATGATTTCCGCCATTTCAAGACGCTGCCGGGCAGTCGCCGAATGCTCAGTTTTGAACGGCGACAATCCCGCGGGTACGATGCACAGCCTGCGTGGATGGAGGCTTTTCACGACCGAGATAGCCATATGTTCATGGCCCGCATGTGGAGGATCAAAACTGCCGCCGAGAATTGCAAGCACCGGCGGATTTCTACCGGAGTCCTCCGGGCCGCCGGGTCTATCCATTGCCCTGTGAATTGGCGTTGTCATCCTCGGGGGTTTCACCGCCGTCCCAGCTGTAGTAGTCCGGGACGTCGGGCTGTTCCTCCACCTTTTTTTCCGGCGCCACCAAAGAGAACAGGTGACGGATCAGCTCATCAACCCCCTCACGGGTGACCGATGACAGTGGCAGGACTTCCTCCTTAATTTTGGAGCGGAAATCCCCGAGTTTTTCCCGGGCTTCGGGAATATCCATCTTTGTGGCCAGTATATAATGGGGCCGGTCAAGCAGACTTGGCTCAAAGGCGTATAGTTCCGCCTTGAGATTTTCAAAAACCGCCACGGGATCCTGATAATCACTAAGGTCGATGAGGAACAGGAGGGCGGCAGTGCGGCTAATATGTTTGAGAAACCGGTATCCCAGGCCCGCGCCCTGACTCGCCCCCTCGATGATTCCGGGAATATCAGCAAGAATGATATCCCGGTCATAGGCCCGTAAAACCCCCAGATTCGGAATTTTCGTGGTAAAGGGATAGGCGCCGACCTTCGGGTTTGCGCTGGTGAGCACCCCAAGCAGGCTGCTTTTTCCCGCATTTGGGTAGCCGACAAAACCGATGTCGGCTATGAGCGAGAGCTCCAGACGAATTTTCCGGTCTTCACCGGGCATGCCGGGTTGGGCGAAGCGCGGGGTCTGGTTCCGGCTGGTGGCGAAATGACTGTTTCCCTGCCCCCCGATTCCCCCCTTGAGGAACACCAGTTTCTGACCCTCGTCTATCAGGTCGATAAGCACCTCGCCGGTTTCAAAGTCTTTCACCCGGGTTCCCGGCGGCAGTGAGATAATCATATCCTGGCCGTCGCGTCCATGCCGCTTGCGGCCCTCGCCGGGCAGTCCGTTCTGAGCCCGGTAGGTTTTATTGTGGCGAAGGTGGGTCAGAGTCTTGAGGTTGCTGCGAACCGTAAAAATCACGTCCCCTCCCCGCCCTCCGTCGCCGCCGTCCGGACCGCCCTTGGGAACGTACTTTTCCCGACGGAACGAAACACAGCCTGCTCCGCCGTGGCCGCTGGCCACTGAAATTGTCATTTCATCGATAAACGAGTTCATTGTACCTCTGTGCGTTCACGTGCGCTGTCCTTTTCGCCGTAACTCGGTTGAGTGAGGACGGGAACGGATGCAGGCGCAAAAAAGCCCGGCGGCATCTGCCATCCGGGCTGGACAGTCCGGAGACAAGCTCCGGACGGGGTTTCGTTCGGCGGTATGCTGTTATTCGGCAGCGTTGATGCTGACGAATTTACGTCCGCGCTTCTCGCTGAACTCAACGGTTCCCTGTGCGGTTGCGAACAGGGTGTCGTCCTTGCCCCGGCCGACATTAATGCCGGGATGGATTTTGGTGCCCCGCTGGCGCACGATGATTTCGCCGGCTTTGACCAGCTGTCCGCCGTAGCGCTTTACGCCGAGGCGCTTACTTTGTGAATCGCGGCCGTTCTTCGTACTACCGCCACCCTTCTTATGAGCCATAGCTATCTCCCTTATGTTCTTCTGCGGTTCTCAAGAATTCGATTTGATCGGGATAATCCCGTCGAACATCCTCAAGCCCCTGGGCGAGCATGTCGGTGAGCCCCCGAAGCCACTCTTCGGCATTCTCATCCACATGCCCGACCCGCATCGCAATATCACCGGGCTGAAACCGTATCAGCTCGATGCTCACACAATCAGATTTTTCAACCAGCGTCCCCATGCTTCGAATAAGCGCGCTTACCGCCGCACAGGAAATGCTGACCCGGGCTTCCGGGTTGTCAACCGATCCGTGACCCGAGGATTCGAACCGGCTGATGATTCCGCGGATTGTGGCGAGCGTGCACCGAATCACCGCGCTGTACTTCCTACTCTTCGCCCTTTTCTTCGGTCTTCTTAGCAGACGCCTTTTTGGCGGCGGCTTTTACATCGGTAACCTTGATGATGGAATACTGCTGACGGTGCCCCTGCTTGCTCATGGAGTCCTTGCGGCGGCGGTACTTGAACACGATGACTTTTTTGTCCTTGCCGTGTTCAACGACCTCGGCAGCTACCTTAGCGCCGGAGACATAAGGGGTACCGATTTTAACATCGCCTTCGGAGCCAACAAGCAGAACAGAGTCGAATTCTACTTTCTTGCCGGCTTCTTCTGCGAGTCTATCAACTTTTAGCAGGGCGTCTTTCTCAGCCTTGTACTGCTTGCCCTTGATTTCAACCATTGCGTACATATTTTGGTCCCTTACAATTTAAATATTTTGAGGAACAATATTTAGCAGATCGGGGAGCATAAGTCAATAGAAAGCAAAAATTAAAAAGAGTGCGCAACCGGATCGGCCGGTCAGACGTATACTACCAGCAGATGGACAACTTTGAGACGGTCTGGAAAACATACTATCCAAAACTCCGGGTGTACGGAAAGAGCTTTTCCGGGCTCACGGAGTCCGATATTGAGGATTGCATTCAGGATATTTTTATGACGCTGCATGAAAAAAGGGATGGGTATAATCCCCGCTATGCGTTTTCAACCTGGCTGTACCGAATTGCTCGAAACCGCTTTATTGATTACACCAGAAGCGCTGCAAGGCGGGTGCCCCTTGAAGTTCCGCAGTGCCTCCACACCGGTCCTGATGCCGCAGCTTCCCGGGACGCAGCCATCGATCTCACCCGCGCTATGGCCAAGCTGAGCGATACCCAGCGGGAGCTGTTTTACTGGCATTATGCGGAAAACTACAGCTTGGCAGAAATTTCTGCCATATGCGGGCGAAGCATGTCCGGCATAAAAAGCCAATTATTTCGGGGAAGAAAGTTGCTCGCGTCCGAGTTGGAGGATGACTATGGATATAAATAAACGCCTTTCCGACTATTACCGCAATGAAATCAAGCGCGCCGGTCCCGCCCCCGCCATGCCTCCGGATTTTGCGGAAACACCCGACAAGGGTGCATTTGAGCGGCGCCGATTACAAAGCCGCAGGCATCCGTCGGTGGCTCGGTTACGGCCGGGAGGAAAATCCCGGACCGACGGGATTCTCGCTGCTGCCGCCGCAATCCTTTTATTTGCAGTGGGCATTGGCGAATGGGAAATGAGCCCTCCCCCGTGGGCAGTCGATGCCAGCCGGCAGCGATTACATATTTACGAGGTCAATAAAACGGTTAACTCTGCGCTTGAGCTTGCGGCCGAAGCCTGGCAAAGCAGGGTAATCAAAAGGAGCAATAAAAAATGAAGGTTTCACAATGGATTTTTGGAGCCCTGGTGGTCGCCCTGGTTTTTGGCACCGTGTGGGTAACGGGCGTGGGAATCGCCTACTACATTGATATTCCCAGTGCGATAATTATTTTTGTCGGGGGCTACTGCATCAGTCTCATGAGCCACGGCGCTGCGGGCCTGTCACAGGGATACCGACTCGGAGCAGGTAAGAAACTCACCAGTATATCATCCGGGGAGATTGCCCGGGCGGCCTCGGTACTGCGGGGCTTGGGGAGGAATTTTATCTATCTGGCGATATTCGGCATGCTCATGGGACTCATCGCAATTCTGACCCATCTCGCGCCGAGCGAACAGATGGCAAAAGGGCTGGCGACACTGATTATCGTCTCATTGTATGCCTCGGCGGGAAACTTTCTCTTGGTCCTGCCGTTCAGACACCGGCTCGAGGCGGAGCTGGAGGGCAGAAGAAGCTAAAAAAAACGCCGGGGCTGACAGCCCCGGCGGTTCTCCTTTGTGAGCAGCTTATCCCCGCAGGTTGCTGGAACCATTGAGGTAGATATCAATGGCCTTCGCAGCCCCGCGCCCTTCATTTATCGCCCATACGATCAGACTTTGTCCGCGCCGTGCATCCCCTGCAGCGAATACCTTGTCGATGCTCGTGGCATACTGACCGTACTCTGCCTTGAAATTACTGCGTTGATCGGTTTCCAGTTCGAGTTCCTCGGCCAGGTACTGTTCCGGACCGAGGAATCCAAGGGCAAGGAAAACAAGATCTGCTTCCCAGGTTTCTTCGCTCCCGGGAATTTCCTCGAAGCTTGGCCGCTCGCCGGGTTTTTTGCTCCACTTCACCCGGACAGTTTTTAAGGCTTTTAGATTGCCCTCTTCATCACCGACAAATTCCTTGGTGAGGATATCGTACTCCCTGGGGTCCCGGCCGAAGGCATTTTCCGCCTCCTGATGTCCGTAATCCGACTTTTCAAGCCTCGGATAGGTCGGCCAGGGCTGAGACGCATCGCGGAGCTTGGGCGGACGGCTGAGCAGCTCAAAGTTTATCACGCTGATGGCGCCATGCCGGACAGAGGTTCCAATGCAGTCGTTGCCCGTATCCCCGCCGCCGATGACAACGACTTTTTTGCCCTTGGCGGATATGTACTGTCCGTCGGAAAGCCGGGAGTTCAAAAGACTCTTGGTGTTCGCAGTGAGAAAATCCATGGCGAAGTGCACGCCGTTCAATTCCCTGCCGGGGACCGGCAGGTCCCGGGGTTTTGTCGCCCCGGCGGCAAGCAACACTGCGTCATGGTTTTCCCGAAGTTCGGATGACGAAATGTCAACGCCCACATTCACTCCGGTACGAAATTCAACGCCTTCCTCGGCCATCAGATTGACCCGCCGTTCTACAACGGTTTTATCGAGCTTCATGTTGGGTATGCCGTACATTAGAAGGCCCCCGATTCTGTCTGCCCGCTCGTATACTGTTACGGTATATCCGGCCTGATTTAACTCATCTGCAGCGGCCAGACCCGCGGGTCCCGAACCGACAACCGCCACAGTTTTCCCGTTGCGATAGCGCGGCGGCCGGGGCTGAACGAGCCCTGAAGTCCATGCCCGGTCGATTATTGCGGCTTCATTGTCCTTGATGGTCACCGCGGGCTCGTTTATGCCCAGCACGCATGCGGTTTCGCAGGGTGCGGGGCAGACTCTCCCGGTGAACTCCGGGAAGTTATTGGTGAGTCTGAGCCGCCAGTATGCCTCTTCCCAACGGCCGTGATACACCAAATCGTTCCACTCGGGAATCAGGTTGTGAACGGGGCAGCCGTAACTGGATTGACAGAAGGGCACGCCGCAGTCCATGCAGCGGGCCCCCTGCTCCTGACGCTTTTTATCATCGTGCTCTATCTGGAATTCATCAAAGTCCCGGGAGCGCTCCTCAGGATTTCTCCATCGGACCTTGTCGCGTTCTATTTCTAAAAAACCGGTGGGCTTACCCATGAACGGCCTCCTTGCTCGCTGTTTTCGCCGTCGCCGATACCTGGGACGCATCCCGTTGGACGCGCATCTCCAGGACCCGACGGTATGCCGGACTGATCACCTTGACGAACCGGGCGGTCTCTGTTTCCCAGTTATCGAGGATTTCCTGTGCCCGGGCGGAACCGGTCCAATCCAGGTGTTCCTCAATAAGGGCCCGCACCTGAGCTATTTCGTCCTTGTCCTGATCGGCCAAGGAGAATAGCTCGATCATGCCGGGATTGATGTTTTGCTCAAACTCGCCCTCGGGGTTCCAGATATATGCGATTCCCCCTGACATGCCGGCGCCGAAATTCCGTCCGGTTTTTCCGAGAATTACTGCCCGGCCTCCGGTCATGTACTCACATCCGTGGTCTCCCACGCCCTCGATAACAACCTCGGCGCCGGAGTTCCTCACACAGAAGCGCTCGGCGGCCATGCCCCGGATAAAGGCCTTGCCCCTGATGGCGCCGTACAGCGCCACATTTCCGATGATGATGTTGTCTTCGGCCTTAAAAACCGAGTGTTTCGGCGGATAGATGCTGACGGTTCCCCCCGAAAGGCCCTTGCCGACATAGTCGTTGGCGTCGCCTTCCAGCTCAAGAGTTACGCCGTGAGCGAGCCAGGCGGCAAAGCTCTGCCCCGCATGGCCCTTGAGCTTGATGTCCAGGGTGTTGTCTGGTAATCCGGCCAAACCGTAGCGCCTGGCGATTTCGTGGCTGAGCATGGTTCCCGCTGCCCGGTCGGTGTTGCGGATGCTCAGCTCGAGGTTCGTTTTGCGCTTTAAATTGATGGCGAGCTTTGAGAGCTCGATCAGACGGCGGTCAAGCACATGCTCTATGCCGTGCTCCTGGGGGATGCAGCAGATTGTGCCGCTCTTTGCCCGTTGGTTCATGGGCGGATTAAGCACTGCGGACAGATCGATGCCCTGGCTCTTCCAGTTTCGGACCGCCTCGTCTGATTCGACCAAATCAACCCGGCCTACCAGCTCGTCAATGCTTCGAACGCCGAGGCTGGCCATCAACTCCCGGGTCTCCTCCGCGATGAAACGGAAAAAATTAACCACGTGCTGGGGGTCGCCGGCGAATTTTTTTCGAAGCCTCTCGTCCTGAGTGGCCACGCCGACGGGACAGGTGTTTTTCTGACACTTGCGCATCATGATGCAGCCCATGGTAATTAAGGCGCTGGTCGCAAAGCCGAACTCCTCGGCGCCAAGAATTGCAGCAATGACCACGTCCCGTCCGGTTTTGAGCTGACCGTCGGTCTGCAGCACTACCCGGCTTCTGAGGTCATTCATCACCAGCGTCTGGTGGGTCTCCGCAATGCCCAGTTCCCATGGCAGACCGGCGTGTTTTATGCCGGTCAAGGGGCTGGCGCCGGTTCCGCCGTCATGCCCGGAGATGAGAATATGGTCCGCGTGGCCTTTGGCAACTCCCGCAGCTATGGTTCCCACCCCGACTTTTGAAACCAGCTTAACGCTGATCCGCGCCTTGGGATTTGAGTTTTTCAAATCGAAGATGAGCTGGGCCAGGTCTTCGATGGAGTAAATATCGTGATGAGGCGGCGGACTTATCAGACCGACACCGGGAGTGGTGTGCCGGGTATTGGCGATTACTTCGAATACCTTATGTCCCGGAAGTTCCCCGCCCTCGCCGGGCTTCGCGCCCTGAGCCATTTTTATCTGAATTTCATCGGCATTTGCCAGGTACTCGTTGGTTACCCCGAAACGGCCCGAAGCCACCTGTTTAATGGCCGATCGCTTGCTGTCGCCGTTCGGCAACGGCGTGAAGCGGCTGGTCATTTCACCGCCCTCGCCGGTATTCGATTTCCCGCCGATTCGGTTCATGGCGATTGCCAGCGTTTCATGGGCCTCCTGGCTGATGGAACCAAAACTCATTGCACCGCTGGCAAAGCGCGTGAGAATTTCTTCAACAGGCTGCACTTCATCCAGCGGAATGGGCTCGAGACCGTCCTTGAATTTTAACATACCCCGCAGGGTGTACTGATTTTTGCTGCGCTGATTCTGCCGTTGGCTGAACTGGCTGAACATCGCCCGGTCATTATTGCGCACCGCAATCTGCAGGCTGGCGATGGATTCGGCGTCCCACATATGTCCTTCGCCGCCGTGCCGGACCGAATAGTCACCGGGATTCAAATACTCATCTCCGACGGTCGGATTTCCGCTTGGAAAGGCCAAATCATGTCGGCGTTGGCATTCCTCGGCTATTTGGCCGAATCCCGCCCCTTCTATACGGCTTGAGGTTCCGGTAAAGCATTTTTCTACGACTTCAGTGGCCAGTCCAACTGCTTCGAATATTTGGGCCCCTTTATAGGATTCCAGGGTGGAGATGCCCATTTTGCCAAATACCTTTTGCATGCCGTACTCAATGGCCCTCAGGTAATCGTCTGCGATTTTTTCCCGGCTCAACTCTCCGTCCAGGAGTTCGTCATCCTGCATTTTCCACATGGCCTCGAAGGCCAAATAGGGGTTAATCGCGTCGGCGCCGAAACCAGTGAGGGTACAAAAATGATGTACCTCCCGGGGCTCGGCGGATTCGAGAACCAGGCCGATCTGGGTGCGTTTATGCTGATTTACCAGATACTGATGCACAGCTCCAACCGCCAGGAGGGCGGGAATAGGAATTGCGCTGCGGCCGGCTTCCCTGTCGGATAATATAACCAGCGAATACCCCTCTCTGATGGCCTGTTCGGCCTCGTTGCAGATTCTGTCCAGAGCACTGATCAGGCCGGATTTTCCAGAGCGCACAGGATAGCTAATGTCTATGGTGCGGCTTTTCCAGCCGCGGTAATCGATGGATTTGAGGGCCGCAAGCTGATCGTTTGTGATCACCGGCTCTTCGAGCATAAGACGGTGGGCATGGGCCTCGCCGGGCTCCAGGATGTTCCCCTCCGGTCCGATATAACTCTTCAGGCTCATAATTACCGACTCCCGTACCGAGTCGATAGGCGGATTGGTGACTTGAGCAAAGAGCTGCTTGAAATAATCGTACAGCATCCTCGGGTTATCACTGAGAACCGCCAAAGGAGCGTCATTACCCATGGAACCCAGGGGCTCCTTGGCCAATTCAGCCATAGGCTTGAGCACTTCCAGCAGATGTTCCCAGGTGAAGCCGTTGAGCTTCAGCCGTTGAAGCAGGCTGCGCTCATCCAGGTCGGCCACCTCTTGGGGAACGGGAATCTCTCCTATGGTAAGACGCTGGGACTCAAGCCATTGGCCGTAGGGCTTGGCCGCGCTGTAACGGGCTTTTAATTCTTCATCGTCGATTATCCGGCCTTCATCGAAATTTACCAGGAACATCCGGCCGGGCTGCAGCCTGCCCTTTGCGGTGATCTTCTCTTCGGGGATATCGAGAACACCGACCTCGGAGGCCATGACGACCACATCGTCGTCGGTGACGTAGTAGCGGCTCGGCCTCAGGCCGTTTCTGTCCAGGGTGGCGCCGATGTAGCTTCCGTCGGTAAATACAATAGAAGCCGGCCCGTCCCAGGGTTCCATCATGGTTGAGAAGTACTCGTACATGGCCTTTTTCTTCTGGTCCATGGTGGGATGGCGCTGCCAGGCTTCAGGGATCATCATCATGACTGCTTCGGGCAACTCTCTGCCCGTCATGATAAGCAGTTCGAGCACGTTGTCGAAATTCCCCGAGTCCGATAGGTCAGGTTCATTCACCGGAAAACTGCTTTCCAGGCGTTCTCCGAAATCACTGCTTCGCAGAGTGCCCTCCCGGCTCCGCATTTTGTTCACATTGCCGCGAAGCGTGTTTATTTCGCCGTTATGGCTCATATAGCGCAGAGGTTGGGCCCGGTCCCAGCTGGGAAACGTATTGGTGGAGAACCGGCTATGAACCATCGCCAGGTGGGAGGCAAAGCCCTCATCCTCCAGGTCGGGAAAGTAATGGAAGAGCTGTTCGGGCATGAGCATACCCTTGTACACCAAAACCCTGGTAGAAAGACTGCATACGTAAAAGAAGTCTTCGGGATCAAACTCTTCGCTTCCCCGTACGAGATGGGTAATCCGTTTGCGCAGGAGAAAGAGGGCTTTTTCCAGATCATCCTGGCTGAGTCCCTCTGCGCTGATAAACGCAGTTTTAATAACCGGCTCCGAGGCCAGGGCCGACGGGCCGATCAGGGAATTGTCGGTGGGCACATCGCGCCACCCGAGCAGTTTTACCCCTTCCTCCTTCGCAATGAGCTCGAATTCACGAATACATTTGGCCCTGAGGGTATCTTCCTGGGGAAGAAAGATGAGGCCTGCACCGTAGCTGCCCGGTGCCGGCAGGCTTATGCCGGACTTTTTAGCGGCCCTGTGAAGAAAATCATGGGGCATAGCAGTCAGGATTCCCGCCCCGTCACCGGTATTTTTTTCAGAACCGACAGCTCCCCGGTGAGTCATTCGAATGAGGATTTCTTCGGCGTCTTTTACTATTTTATGGCTTGCCTTCCCGTTGATATGGGCAATAAAACCCACACCGCAGGCATCGTGCTCAAATTGAGGATCGTACAGCCCCTGCTTTTTCGGACGTTGTCTGAATACCATGTCTACTCCTATATTCCGCAGCCATCGGATTCATGACATTTTCGTAGGCCGCAGACAGGTTTTTGGCTAAGTAGTTTAAAGATGCAAAAATAATGCCAAACAGATGTTGACCGCGATAATATCCGAAAATACTCTTCGAGGTAAACAATTTCTCCCTGAAAAATCGATAAATATGCAAATAGTCGTCTATTTGTGCGAATTCTTACCGAAGTCGCGGGATTTTCCACAAATTCGTACTACATTTTGGTAGGCAAGACTACCATTTGGTAGATTTTATAGCCATTGCCGGATAAAATAATATAATTACTATATTTGCGCCAATTTATTTAGCACGATTAGTAAAATTGCGTAATGTTTTCTGTGTACATTGAGAATAAAAATACAAAAAAAGCGGTGCATCGTACATACGATGCACCGCCCTCTCTACAATACTGTTTTTTTATTGCGCTTACATCACTTCAAGAAAGGGTACATTTATCAGGTCGAATCCCGAGCGGAGGACCGCCCTTACCCCCCAAGCCAGATATAAGCGGGCATAACGCAAAGATTCATCGGGACAGTTAAGCACCGGGTGGTCGTGGTAAAAACGGGAAAAGGTCTTCCCCAGGTCGTAGAGGTATGCGGCGATTTGAGATGGATCGTAATCCGCTCCGGCGCTCTCCACCACCTCGGGGTAGCGCGCGAGGAGCTTCACCAACTCCCACTCCTCGGGTTGCGTCAGGGACTCCCAACGGATTTCCTTTACGGGCGGAAGCTCGCTGTTGTACTTGCGAAACATGCTGGATATTCTCGCTCCAACGTACTGAAGATAGGGACCGGTGTTTCCGTTGAACGAGAGGGATTCCCGGGGATTAAAAGTCATATCCTTTGCAGGGCTAATCTGCAGCAAGTAATAGTGGACGGCCGCCAAAGCAACCGCTTCAGCCGTTGCATCGGGATTCTCCAAGTCGGCGTCCCTGCCCTTTTCCCGGATTTCTTCCAGGGCCCCGTCATGCAGCTCGTCGAGAAGATTATCCGCATCCACAACCGTACCTTCGCGGCTCTTCATGCGTCCGTCGGGCAGGCTCACCATGCCGTAGGACAGATGGTATAGATTCTCAGCCCATTCGTAACCGAGTTTCTTCATTATGTGAAAAAGCACCCGGAAGTGATAATTCTGCTCGGACATAACCACATACACGAGTCTGGTAAAGGGCCAATCGCTGTGCCTGCTGATGGCGGTGCCGATGTCCTGTGTCATGTACACGCTGGTACCGTCTTTTCTCAGCAGCACTTTTTTATCGAGCTTAATGTCCTCCAGGTCGATCCAGATGGTGCCCTCTTCATCTTTATAAAAAGCTCCGTCACGCAGGCCCTGGAGCACGTTGTCCTTGCCAAGTTTATAAGTTTGATGCTCATAGTAAATGTCGTCGAAGTGAATCCCCGTTCGTTTGTAGGTTTCTCCGATTCCGTCCAAGGCCCAGCGGTTCATTTTTTCCCAGAGCTCCAGGGTTGCCGGGTCTCCGGCCTCCCACTTCCCGAGCATTTCCTGGGACCGCCTCTCCGCATCCGGGTCGGAGGCAGCCATCTCGTTGTACTTAACATAGAAGTCGCCAACAAAGTGGTCGGACTTCCTCCCCTCGGATTCAGGGGTTTTCCCATCGCCGTGTTCGGCGTAGGCCAGCATGGAGCGGCAGATGTGAACACCACGGTCGTTTACCAGATTGACTTTTTTTACCTCAGCGCCGTTCGCCTTCAGGATGCGGGCCACCGATTCCCCCAAGGCATTATTCCGCAGATGACCGAGATGAAGGGGTTTGTTGGTATTAGGCGAAGAAAACTCCACCATTATTTTTTCACCGGCAAATGATGATCCCCGGCCGTAGGCATCTCCCTGAACGCTCATGGCATCCAGGGTATCTTTGGCCAGGGCGGCGCGGTCAAGGCGCACATTTACATAGGGCCCGGCGGAAGCCGCCTCCATACCGTTCTCGCTCAGAGTTCGGGCGAGCTCAGCGGCGATTACCGGAGGACCCATCCGCAAAATCTTGGCAAAAGGAAACATGGGAAATGCCAAATCCCCCAGCTGGGGATTCGGTGGGGTCTCCACCGCTATGAGCTCAATAGGGACCGGGGTCTCGACATTCTTACTGTGGGCAAACTCGCTTATCGCCGCATGAACTGCGCCGATCATCGCTTCTTTGAAGGCTTTCATTTTGCAATCCTTTGGGTTATCTCCGCGTAGCTACACTAGGGAGCCGCATAAACGGCAAGCATGCGTGAGTAATTCTCGCTGCCGTCCTGCCGGTATGAAAATAAACCAGAATGGGAGACTGTGCAACTGTCCCAGATATCCAGGCGCTCCAGGCCAATCTCCGTCGCCAGGGCAGTATTTGCCGCCCGTAGATCGAGATAACGGCCCTGCGCGGCAACCAGGCCGAATCTCCGAGAAAAAAGGCCTGCGCGATCCTGGGAGACCTGGTATTTTTGTGCGGAAATACAGGGTCCGAGAACCACCCGGGCTCCTATCCGCCTCAGTCCGGCGGTACCGAACAGGCGGCGGAGAATGCCCGTGCCCGCCCAGCCCGAGTGCAATAAGGCCCGGGAATCGCCCTGAGTCGCAAATATGGGCATACAGTCGGCTACGGTTACCGCCAGATGAAGAGTCGGATCATTCGTTACAATGCCGTCGGCCTCTATGCTGAGAAGATCAGCCCAGTTTTGGCGAAACTCCCGGGCATTCCAGCTAAAGAGCGGAACCGGGAGATGTTCAATATACTCGTTCTCCTTCCATGCCGCCCCCAAGAGGCTGATCTGCCGATTGCCTTCTGAGTCGAGTTCGATGGAAAGGATATTCATGCTGTGAATTTGCATTGTGGAAATAAGGGGAAACCTTCCGGAGGGTCGGGTATGAGGGAGAAAATCCCCCAGAATCTCTTGTCTCCGCGGGGCTCCGGAAATGCCTGAAGGGCCGGCGTCGCCGATTTTTCTGCCCGAAAGAATCATTGTCGGACGGCGGTATCTGTCTGTCCGGTTATCGAGTATGTACCAACCGGCGAGGTCAATCAGTTTATTACTGCGATGTATCTCCACCTTGCCTCCAGCCCCGCAATGGGTAAACTCCGAGGATAGCCTTGACAAAGACTGTCCATCCAGCGATTGTATATACATACATGAATACGAATATTTTTGCATCAGCTTCCCGCAGCATCTCAACAATAATTGCCATTGCTCTCATTATTATTGACCGAAGCAGCTAAGCGGGGGCACATGCAGCGAGAAGCCGCTTCCCCGGGAAGCGGCTTTTTTTTGGAAAAAATATTTCTGCAGCCGGAACTATGTTAAACCCGGCGAGGAGGAACCATGGGCAGGAAAATAGCGATTTTTGATACAACGCTTCGCGACGGCATGCAGGGAATCGAAATCAATTATACCCTGGAAGACAAACTTGAAATCGCCCAGCGATTGGATGCACTGGGAATTGATTACATCGAGGGCGGCTTCCCCATGAGCAATGAAAAGGAAGCAGAGTTTTTTCGCAGAGTGAAAACAATGAATTTCCGCCACTCGTCGATTGCAAGTTTCGGGTCCACCCGTAAAGCCGGGGGGTCGGCGGACAGCGATGGCCACATCCGAGCCCTTCTCGAAGCGGAAACGCCAACGGTAGTGGTGGTGGGCAAGACCTGGACAGAACACGTCACCAAGGTCATCGGCACAGACCTGGAAGAAAACCTGAGGATGATTGCCGATTCCATCGGCTTTCTGAAAAAACAGGACCGCGAGGTGGTATTCGATCTGGAACATTTTTTTGATGGCTACAAGGCAAACCCCGATTATGCCATAAAAGTGCTTTCCGCCGGACGGGATGCCGGCGCCGACGTTTTGGTTCCCTGCGACACCAACGGGGGAACCCTTCCCCACGAAGTCCAGCAGATCTATCGGGACCTGGTGAGCGCCGGATTTGAAAATCTCGGCGGACATTTCCACAACGACTGCGGTACCGCGGTGGCGAATAGTCTCGCCGCTGTAAACGAAGGCGCGAACCACATACAGGGCACCATCAACGGCTGGGGCGAGCGCTGCGGAAACGCCAATCTCTGCGCCATTATGCCGAATCTCACCCTGAAAATGGATTACGAGGCCAACTGCAAACCTCACATGATGCACCTCACTTCAATGAGCCGATTCGTCGCCGAAAAAGCAAACATCATCCCGGACAAACGTCAGGCCTTCGTCGGCGTGGCGGCATTCTCCCACAAGGCCGGGCAGCATGCCGACGTCATAATAAAGGCCCCCCACCTCATGGAGCAATTGGACGGAAAGCTGGTTGGAAACTCCCGGCAGGTGCTGCTCAGCGAGCTGGCGGGCAAATCCACCATAATGGAAAAACTTAAAAAGTACGGTGATTTTTCTAAAAACGACGATGTGGTTAAGCAGCTCATCGAGGAATTAAAGCGAAGGGAAAATGACGGCTATGAGTACGAGGCAGCCGAGGCGAGCTTCGATCTTCTAATGCGCAAGGCTCTCGGCAAATACACTTCTCTTGTTCAACTTAAGAATTATCATCTTGAAAGCTACAAAACCGCCAGCGCGCAGAGCCACACTGTCGGTCGGATGTTCCTCGACGATGACGGAACCGAGGTGATGGGAGCCGCGGTAGGAGTGGGACCGGTGGAAACCCTGGACGGCGCCCTTCGAAACGCCCTGTATCCCCACTATCCCCTTTTGAAAAATGTCAAACTCATCGACTACCGCGTGAGGGTTCTCAACCCCGAGAGCGCATCGGCAGCGAAGGTCAGGGTTTTTATAACCAGTTCGGACGGAACAAGGGACTGGGGTACCGTGGGGGTGAATGAAAACATCGTCGAGGCCAGCTGGGAAGCTCTTCTGGACAGTTTTGAATACTACCTCAACAACGACGTCGAGCCGTAATCTGTGCAGGGCGGCGGCAATTCTCCAGGGCCAGCCTGGAGGAAAAAGAACTCAATCGAGATTTTGCTGCTGTCGCCCTATCACGCCGCAAGCCACGCGTATTGGGCAGATCAGTTGATTTCGGGCATTCGAGAAATCCGGGGCGTTGCGGTAACATGGAATCTGCGTTCCCTGCCTCCCCGCCACTTCGCATTTCGGCTCAAAGCAGCGCCCTTGAGCCTCTGGGATTATTTTTCAGAAAGCGGCCTTTGTGTTCCGGACTTGCTCATAGCCACCAGCAGCACTGACCTCACTTCCCTTCGGTCCTGGTTCCCCGCTATGAGGGCTGTGCCATGCCTTTTATATTTCCACGAGAACCAGTTCGTCTATCCGCCCGGGGCCTACCGGAGCCGTGAGCAGCAGCGGGATTTTTGCCTTACTCAGCTCTATTCAGCACTGGCCGCCGACTGCATCGCTTTTAACTCCCGCTGGAACCGGGAAAGCTTTTTGGAGGGAGTCAACGGCCTGTTGAACGCCCTCCCGGAAGCCATGAGTCCCGGCATTTCGAAGATTCTCGAAGAAAAAAGCAGGGTCATATACCTGCCGGTTGCTGACCCCCGCCTTGTGCCCGGGGAAAATGAGGCAGGCTCGGCTACCCGGCATGGAGATCGGCGGGATTCGGGCACCGCCGTACTGCAGATCCGGCCGCCAACGCAGTTAACAGCTCGCACCAATTCCGTCCCCCATTTTATTTGGCCTCATCGCTGGGAATACGACAAGGGGCCGGGCACATTGCAGGAGTTTTGCCGAACCATGGATGAGCAGGGGCATGATTTTCGCTTGAGTCTGCTCGGCCGCAAATTCCGCACTGTTCCCGGGGAAATCTCCGAGATACTTGAGGCCTATGCCCGCCAGATTGTGCGTGCCGTGCCGTTTGCCGATACGGCGGAGTATTACGGCTTTTTACGACACTGGGGCGAAACAGACAACAGCTGGGTAATTTCCACGGCCGACCATGAATTTTTCGGGATTTCTGTGGTCGAGGCCGTACTTGCGGGATGTACTCCCCTGGTTCCCGACGGGCTTTCCTACCGGGAACTCATTGCCGAGCGTTGGAGATACGAATACCGCCGCGGCCAGAGTGAGAAAAGCCGGGCTCAGGCCATGTATAATCATTGGAAGAATCTCGAAATAACCCAGAGGTCCAAATCCGACCCGCTGAGCGATCTGCTCATGGATCCCCGACCCTCCGCACGGCTTGAGGACTATCGCCTAATCATCGCGGATTTGCTGGACAGGGATTGTAATCATCACCCTGAGCATTGAGCTTGATATCCATGGCCAGAGAGTTTAAATCGAGTACTCGAAGCGACGGCTCAGCTCAAGCCCGGGCATAAACCCCGGCAAACTCTGTGTCACAGGGCTTGAACCCGAAGCTCACCGCTGACCAGATAGCGGATACCTTCGACCGCAGCCCTGGCTGCGGAAATGGTTGTGGTATAGGGTACCTTGTATCGCAGAGTGTGGATTCTCAGGTATCCGTCATCCATCTGGGTAAAGCGGCCCCGGGGAGTATTGATTACCAGATCCACCCGTCCGGCTTCCAGGTGATCGACTACATTGGGATTCCCCTCATGAACCTTGAGAACCACCTCGCTCATGATGCCCTGATCAAAGAGATATTGAGCGGTGCCCCGGGTAGCCATTATTTCGAATCCCATCTCCACAAGGTCCTTCACGATCGGCAGGACCGCTTCCTTGTCGAAGTGGTTCACTGAAACGAACACCCTTCCAGCAGTCGGAAGCCTGGTTCCGGTGGCGCTGGAAGCCTTGGCGAAGGCCTCTCCAAAACTCTGCCCCAGGCCTATGGCCTCGCCGGTGGATTTCATTTCCGGACCCAACATGGGATCGGTGTCCTGGAATCGGTCGAAGCTGAACATTGCTTCCTTTACTGCCCACCCGGTCCTGCACTCGCCCATACCCACGGCTTTTAGCGCCTTTCCGTCGCTGCCAAGCGCAGGATTTTCCAGAAGACCCTGCTGGGCAAGATCAACACCTTCCCAAAGCTTCACTGCCGCATCAACCAGATCGACCCCGCTGGCCTTGGAGATAAAGGGAACCGTGCGGCTCGCCCGGGGATTCACCTCCAGGACGTACAAAACGTCGTCCTTGACGGCGAACTGGATATTCAAAAATCCCCGGACCCCTACCTCAAGGGCGATTTTCGCCGTGGCTTCGGCAATCTCAGCCTGGATATACGGGGTGGTTTTATAGGCGGGAAATACGCAGGCCGAATCTCCGGAGTGGACCCCGGCGGCTTCGATATGCTGCATAATTCCGGCGACATACACGTTCTGCCCGTCGCACAGGGCATCAACATCGTATTCAAAGGCGTCATCGAGGAACTGGTCGACGAGAATGGGTTTTTTCTCGCTGACCTCCACATTCCGCTTGATGAACTCTTCCAGTTCCTCGCGGTTGAAGGCGATCATCATGCTGCGCCCGCCGAGGACATAGCTGGGGCGAAGCAGCACCGGATAGCCGATTTCGTTGGCGTACTTCTCGACTTGAGCAAGGGTTACGGCGCTGCGGTTGTCGGGCTGCGTGAGACCGAGCTTGCCCAACAGCTCGGCAAACTGACGCCGATCCTCGGCGCCTTCAATGCTCGCCACCGGCGTGCCGATGATGTTCGCGCCCCATTCGGTTAACTGCTTGGCCATATTCAGCGGGGTCTGACCCCCGAGCTGAACCACCACATCCCGGATGCCCTCGGTTTTCATGACTTCAGTCACATCTTCAAAGGTCAGCGGCTCGAGATACAGCCGGTCGGATACGTTAAAATCCGTCGACACGGTTTCGGGATTCGAATTGATGATAACGGTTTTCCGTCCCTGCCGCCGGTACGCCAAGGATGAAAGGGTGCAGCAGGTGTCAAACTCAAGACCCTGTCCGATGCGGTTGGGGCCCGAACCGAGTATGATTACCCCCCTCCCTTCCATGGGACGGGACTCGTTTATCTCCCCCCACGTGGAATAGAAATACGGCGTGGAGGCTTCGAACTCCCCGGAGCAGGTATCCACAAAGTGATATCCCGCCTGAATCCCCATGGAGCTGCGGAAGGCAGCAATCTCTTCTGCACCAATCTGGGCTCCGGTTTTTCGACCGACGAGCTCAGCGATTCGAATATCCGACAATCCGGCCCGTTTAGCTTCGAGCAGCAGATATGGATCCCAGCCCGAGCGGACGTCAGCCGGCAGTCCGGCAATCCGGCTTTCCAGTTCGGCCAGCTCGAGCATATTGTAGAGAAACCACCGGTCGTAGCCCGTTTTGCCGTGGATGTCCTCAATGGCCTCAAGACCCCGACCGCCTTCAAATGCCCGTTTAATGGCGGTGTAACAGGCGAATATTCTCTTGGGATGTAGGGTGGCGATCATGGGAGCCAACTCTTCATCGCTGCTGGAATACTGGTCCTCAAGACCCTGCACACCCAGCTCGCAGGAGCGCAGCGCCTTGTTGAGCGCTTCGTTGTAGGTCCGGCCCAATGCCAGGGATTCGCCGACACTTTTCATTTGCGTGCCCAGGGTGGCGTAGCCCTTGGGAAATTTTTCCAATTCGAATCGCGGAACCTTTACCGCCACATAATCGAGGCTCGGTTCGAAGCAGCTGACGGTTTTTCCGGTGATGTCGTTTATTATCTCGTCGAGGGTATAGCCGACGGCGAGTTTGGCCGAACTCCTGGCGATGGGAAATCCCGTGGCCTTCGACGCCAGAGCCGAGGACCGACTGACCCGGGGATTCATCTCGATGACGATCATACGGCCGTCTTCGGGGTTGTAGGCGAACTGGACATTAGATCCACCGCAGTCAACTCCCACCGCCCGCAGGATATCGATAGATGCGCTGCGCATTTTTTGATACTCCACATCCGAGAGGGTCTGGATGGGAGCAACGGTGATGGAATCGCCGGTATGAACGCCCATGGGATCGACATTTTCAATGGAGCAAATTATCACCGCATTGTCGGCCTTGTCCCGCATGACCTCCATCTCGAATTCCTTCCATCCGAGGAGGCTTTCTTCAATAAGGGCCTGATGCACCGGAGATTCATCCAGGGCTCGACGGATTTTCGGAGCAACTTCCTCCCAGGTCTCGGCTATGGAACCTCCCCGGCCACCCAGGGTGAAACTCGGCCTGATAATCAGGGGCACGCCCTGTTTCTCAGCGAAGGCCATGGCGGAATCAAAGTCATTGGCTATGATGCTCTTGGCGCTCTGAAGACCGATTTTGGTCATCAGTTCCTTGAATTCTCCCCGGTCCTCGGCGACCCGTATGCTTTCTAACCCCGCGCCGAGCAGCTCGAGCTTATACTTCTCAAAAATACCCGCTTCTCCGAGCTCAAGCGCCAGGTTTAGGGCGGTTTGCCCTCCCATGGTCGGCAGGACGGCGTCGGGCTTTTCCTTTTTTATGATTTCTTCCACATATGGAACCTCAAGGGGATCCATGTAAATCACATCCGCCGTTCCGGGGGTGGTCATGATTGTTGCGGGATTCGGATTGACCAGAACAACCTCATAGCCCTCTTCCTTTAATGCCTTGACCGCCTGGTTCCCCGAATAGTCGAACTCACAAGCCTGGCCTATGACGATGGGACCCGAACCAAAGAGCAGTATTTTCTTGATATCTTTCCGTGCCGGCATCTTATGCTCCCCGCTTTTTACTGCTGTTGTCTCTGTCGCCACGCTCTACGGCTCTCAGAAATTCCTCAAAAATCCAGTGGGAATCATAGGGACCCGGAGCGCTCTCCGGGTGAAACTGGGCCGAAAGCACCGGAAGCTCGTCGTTCCTCAGCCCTTCTATGCTGCGGTCATTCGCATTGCGGAACCACACTTCTGTTCCCGAAGGCAGACTTTCTTCATCCACTGCAAAGCCGTGATTCTGACTGGTAACAAAAACCCTTTTGCTGCGCTCATCCCGGACCGGATGATTTATGCCGTGGTGACCGAACTTCATTTTGTACGTCCTGGCTCCCAGGGCCTCGGCGATGAGCTGGTGTCCGAGGCAAATGCCGAAGACCGGCAGCGTGCCGATGAGATCCCTGACGGTGGCGATCTGATCCTGAAGAACCTCCGGGTCTCCCGGACCGTTTGACAGCATCACGGCGTCATGTCCGCCTCCGAGGATGGTTGAGGCCGTGCTGGTGGAAGGGTAGACCGTAACGTCGCATCCGAGTTTTTCGAACTCGCGGATTATGTTTGCTTTGGTTCCGCAGTCGTAGAGGGCCAGGCGAAGTCCTTTGTAGGGTCCATCGCTGCCGGCCAGATTTATGGTTTCAACGCTGCCCACATCCGCCACCAGATTCCTGCCCTGCATTTTCGGGAATGCCTGCAGGTAGGCGGTGGCGGCCTGTATCTCGTCGGGGCTCAGTCCGAGTTCGGGGTTTTCTGCGCGAATCATAACGCCGTTGCCCGAGCCCTTATCCCGGAGTTCAAGGGTGAGACGCCGGGTATCGACCTCGGTCAGCCCGGGTACTTCATGGCGCTTGAGATATTCGTCGAGGGTGATGCGTCCAGTGGGAACCGGTCCTCGGTAGAGACTTCGAAGCACAAAGCCCGCTACCTTAACCGGCCGGGTATCGCAGCTTGTGGAGCTGGCTCCGCCGTCTGCGGATTTTATGGGCCCGGATTCGTTCCACTGGTCGAGATGTCCGTAGTTTCCCATATGTGGATAGGTCATTGAGACAATCTGACCGGTGTAGGAGGGATCGGTGAGAACTTCATGGTATCCCACCATAGCGGTATTAAAAACCACTTCGCCGGCATTGCTAAAGCTGGGAACGCCAGGCTGCAAATCCCGGGCAAGGGGAGCGGGATACCCGAACCCCCTTCCATCGTAGATGGAGCCGTTCTCCAGTACCAGATAGGTCCGTTCCGTCATGAGAAACCTCCTCTGCCCATATAACGCAGCCGGACTGAGGCCGTTTCCCGGTGCGGCCTGAGGCTGCACCTAAAAAAAAACCGGCCTCAAGCCGGATTTGAAACAAGGTACTTCCCGGGGAGGATTTGAACCCCCAACAACAGAGCCAGAATCTGCCGTGTTACCAATTACACCACCGGGAAATGATCGAAAAGGAAGGTACCAGACTCAGCCCTGGCTTGTCAATAATAACGGAGTTTTTTTAGCTCTGGGGATAGTAAGGGAAGCGCGATGTGCAGCGGCTTCCCACAGCCCTACTCTCCCTGATAGTTGATGATCGTTTTAATCGGGGCGGAGCTGAGTATTTCCTCGTAGCCCAAAAAAGGCAATCCGATTACCGCGGCAAAACCAGCCACTTCCGCCGACGCCTGTTCAGTAATAATTTGGGCCGCTGCCTTCAACGTACCGCCGGTAGCTATGAGGTCATCCACAAGCAGAACCCGGGAGCCGGCGCTGAGGTCGGCCTTGTGAACGCAAACCGTGTCGGTACCATACTCCAGGCTGTATTCCTGGCACCAGGTTTCTCCCGGAAGCTTTCCCTTTTTTCTCGCAAGGACCAGGGGCAGGCCTCGTTTCTGAGCAAGGGGCGCGGCGAAAATAAATCCCCTGGCTTCCACCGCCATCAGGCAGTCTACCTTAAGTTCGTCGATCCAACGGTCCATTTCTTCGAGACTGTAGGAGAACGCCCGGGGGTTACTCAATATGCTTGTAATGTCATAAAAATTGATTCCCGGCTTGGGAAAGTTCGGCACCCGGCGGATAGCCTGGTCAAATTCATTGATGTTCATGTGTTCTCCTTCCGTACTAGCGCATTCCTGCTGAGCCGGTTCGTTTCTCTATACCTTGAGCAGTATATCAGATTTTTCTGAACCCCTTAACCCGGGCGGAGACTCCCAGCTCCAAAGGGCTGCTTTTGCCGTCTTTTAAATACTGATAGGCAATTCCGGCAATCATCGCCCCGTTATCCGTGCAGAGCTCCATGGCGGGGAAAAAGACCTGATAATCCGGATGCTCGCCCAGACGGGAACGAAGGTAGCTGTTGGCCGCCACCCCTCCGCCGGCAACTATGGTCCTTATGCCCGTATCTTCCGCTGCCTTCTCCAGTTTTTTTATCAGGCTGTCGATTGCGACCCTCTCGAAGCTGGCGCAAATGTTTTCTAAACTCTGCTCGCTTTTGCCGTCCCAAAATTTTTCGAGCTGATTGATTGCGGCGTTTTTTAGCCCCGAATAGGACACATCGTAGTCATGTCCGCCCTTGTAGAGGTTTGAAAAGGGAAAATCGTAGGCTCTGGCATTGCCTTTGCGTGCCAACTCGTCAATTATCCGGCCGCCGGGATACCCCAATCCGTGATGTTTGGCGACCTTATCAAATGCTTCTCCGCAGGCGTCGTCAATGCTCGCCCCGAGCACCTCGATATCGTCATAGTGTTTGACCAGGGTGATCATGGTATGCCCGCCGGATACAAGAAGCCCGATGTAGGGATAGGGAATCTCCGCCTCCAACTGGGGAGCATATAAATGAGCGAGGATGTGGTTTACTCCGGCATAGGGCACGCCGAGAGCCAATGAGAGGGCCTTGGCGAAATTAAGTCCCACCACAAGGGATCCCGTGAGACCCGGATGGGTGGACACGCCGATTCCATCGATGTCTGCGGGGCCAATGCCCTTTGCGGCGGCGTCGGCCATGCACTGCCGGTAGACCGGGGTAATCATTTCGATGTGCTTGCGTGAAGCGATTTCCGGTACCACTCCGTCATATGGCTTGTGAAAATCTATTTGTGTGGCCACGATGTGGGAGATAATGTGGGTGCCGTCCCGTACAAGAGCAAAAGAGCACTCGTCGCAGGAGCTTTCTATTCCGAGGATCAGCATTACTCGCCCTTAAAAATTACCGTGGAGAGAGTGGCAAAGTCATAACCTTCATCGAGAATGAAATCGTAATTTTCCAGCAGCACTTCGGCCAGCTCCTCGGTCCACACATGCCCGATTAGCACTGCATGTCCTTTCTGCCGGGCGACAGCTTTTCCCTGCTCGATGGCATCCATGATGTAGGCCTTTTCCTTTTGGTTGTCCAAAAACACATCCCTCTCAATAAACGGTATTTCAACGGCCTCAGCCATGAGCGGCACCACTGACTGGGCGGTGGTGCGCGAGTCGAGAAACAGCATGGAACGCTCGCTGGCGAACTGGAGCACTTCCCGTACAATCCTCACATCTTCAGTGCCCCGGCTTCCCATATGATTGTTCATGCCGACCAGACCGGGAACCGAGTCTACATTGCGCTCCAGTTCCCTGCGCAAGTCGCGGTTCGACATATCCGAGCGCAGGGTACCCGGTCCGGGATTCTGTCCGCTTTGACTTTCCAGCGGCAGATGGAGAATAATCTCCTGACCGGCCTCGGCTATGAGTCGAGCGCTCTCTTTAGAATAATCCAGCTGGGGAAGAACGGCAAAGGTTATCGGAACGGGAATATCCAAAAACGGCTTTAGCCCGTCAAGGTTGTATCCCACATCGTCAATAACCAAAACCAGGCTGGGTCGTCTGCCGGCTGCTGCGCCCCGGTCTCCGGTTTCCGGATCTTTTTCCGTCATGCCTGCGGAATCCGGTCCCTCCTGCGAACCGTTTTCTGCCGGCGTCCCCGCCTGCCCCTCGTCTGATCGAGATCCCATGCTCCCTGGCGAATCAGGGGCATCCCGGTACTCGGGCTCAAAATCCGGAACGCTGCGGTCCTGCGTCGACCCGCTGCCCCGGGGACTGCTATCCCCCGCCCTCCTGTCCACGGCAATCTGCCCGGACTGGGAAACGCCCCCTGAGGGAGGTAAAAGCAGGAAGATGACAATAAGGCTGAAGGAGATGACGCTTAACAGGATTGTCAGGCGGCGCAGGTACTCCGCCCGCCGTTGTGCCGGCGTTTTTTCCGATGCGGATGTTTTTTCAGGATGAGCTTTTCTCGACGCCATAGGTTTTATTGAAACTACTCCGGCTAAGTGAATGAGGTCAAGCCGGGTCGCACCGCTTCGGACGCCCTATAAAGCTGCGGATATTAGGCAGTGAACTGCGAGCACGTTCCACCCCGATCCGCAATAGCGGATCAGGCGTCGATGAAGTCCTGTAAGGAGCTGGCATGCTGGCGGAGTTTTCTGATGGATCGCATTTCAATTTGCCGGACAGTTTCCGGGCTGACCTCGAGGATGACGGCGATTTCCTTCAGGGTAAGCTTTTCCTGCCCCCAGAGCCCGTAGCGGTTGATCACTACGAACTGCTCCCGGTCTTCCAAATTGGAAAGCAGCTCGCGCATGGTATCGTTCATGGAGTGGTCGAGCAGCTCTTTTTCCGGGGCATAGGAATAATCCTCATACAAGTCGTACATGGTCCCCGCCTCGTTGGAGAGCTGGCTGTCGAGGCTGACCAGGCGCTCGGAAATATTGAGGATATCTACAACTTCTTCCCGGGTAATGTGCAGGTATTCGGCGATTTCTTCAGTGGTGGGGGTGCGCATCATTTTCTGGGAAAGAGCATTAAACGCCGCCTGCACCTTTTTCAAAACATCTTCTTTTCTGTGAGGGATGCGGATTGAACGCCGCTTGTTGCTGATTGCCCGGCTTATGGACTGCTTGATCCACCAGGAGGCGTAGGTTGAAAATCGCACCTTCTTTCGGTAATCATATTTACTCACCGCGTGCAACAGTCCCAGGTTGCCTTCCTGAACCAGATCGAGCAATCCGATGCCGGAGGACAGGTACTGTCGGGCGATTTTAACAACCAGCCGCAGATTTGATTCGACCAGACGCTGGCGCGCCTGAGCATCGCCGCCCATTATACGACGGGAAAGATCCAGCTCTTCCTCGAACTCCAGCAAGGGGTTATCCTTGATCTGCGTAAAATACGCCTGGAGTACGTCGTCGGCGTTTGCTCGTCGAGAGCTTTTAGCTACTGGTGCAACGGTATCTGACATAATGTCCTCCGAGGACTATAATGCAATTTCCGTGCCAGTTTTTGACTATTTTTTCAAGAGATGTAATTCTATATCCTGTAAAGACATAAATAAAACCGGGCGCTTAACCCGGCTATATCGAATTAAATTGTATACTATTTTATACAGTGCTGGTGATTATATTCTTATTTATGAATTCTCTCCGCCGTCAATGGACCCGGAAAACTGGTTGATAATCATGTCGGCAATCCCAAAGTCTCCCCGTCTGGCGATGTCCCTCGAATATTCAGTATATAGCATGTCTTCGAATATATCCTCCGCCATGCCCCCGTATGTGAAATTATCTTCCTGATTCCTGGTGTCCCGCATTGAATCGAGCATCATCTTCACAAAAAGTGATTCAAATTCCTGGGCAACTTCTTCAAGTTGTTCGCGGTTTCCCGCCGACTCAATGCGCGGCAGATTTGTATTGCTGTTGAGGGCGTCTAACCGGCTTAAGGCTATATCAGACATTGTTCGATCCTATCCTATCTCTTAAGATTCGCGGCTATGCCCAGCATGGTGTCCGAGGTTTGAATCGCCTTGGAATTGAACTCGTATGCCCGCTGTGCCACGATCATGTTAACCATTTCCTGGACGGTCTGTACGTTGGACATTTCCAAAAACTTGTGGATGGTCTTTCCCATACCATCGAAACCCGGTTGGCCTCCGATGGGGTCACCCGACGCATTGCTGACCCGGAAAAGATTTTCTCCAATGGCCTGAAGGCCGGCGGGGTTTACAAAGCGGTAGAGCTCCAGCTGCCCCACATCAAGGGGGTCATCCTGACCGGGGACCCGTACGGTCACCAGGCCGTCGGCGGATATGGCGATGCTGTCCCGAATAAATCCCTCGGGCATAATAATCTCGGGAAGAACCCGGTAGCCGTTGCTGGTTACCAGTTGACCGTTGCTATCGATTTTAAATGCTCCGTCCCGGGTATAACCGAAGCTGCCGTCATACTGCAGCGTTCGAAAAAAGCCCTCGCCCTCTATGGCGATGTCGCTGACATTCCCGGTATTCTGGAGAGAGCCCTGGGTAAAAATCTTCTGGGTTGCCGCAACCCGCACCCCGTGTCCAACCTGGACGCCCACAGGCACCAGGGTCTGTTCGGTTGCCGGAGTGCCGGCGGTGCGCTGGGTCTGGTACAGCAAGTCCTCAAAATCCGGACGGTTCTGTTTAAAACCCGTGGTGTTGACGTTTGAAAGGTTGTTCGAGATGGTGTCGATGTTAAACTGCTGGCCGATCATTCCTGACGCCGCAGTCCATAGTGATCTCATCATACCCTATCGCTCCCCTATGTATTCAGCGCGCGCACGCGCGCCTCTTAGAATCTCATTGCCTGATTTATTAGTTTATCGGTGGCCTGATCGTGGGACTGAATCACCTTTTGATTGGCTTCGTAGGCCCGGTTGACCTCGATCATTTTCACCATTTGCTTGATGGCATTTACATTGCTTGTTTCCAGGAAGCCCTGGCGAACCAGCGCCCTGTCTTCCCCCTCGGCGACAAAGGCGTCGCCGCTATCCCAGGTGGTTCGGTACAGACTTGATCCCTGTTTTTCAAGATAGCGTTCGCGATCCACATGCACGATGCGTAGGCGATCGACCTGAACGGTATTCGCCCAATCGTTCTCGGTGATGGACACCAGCCGCCGGGGATCTTCAGCGAAGTCATCGTTCTGAAAAATTCTCCCCGACTGATCCACGATGAAGTTATTCAGTTTTACGCTTACCGGACCGTTTTCGCCGAGGACCGGGTAGCCTTCTTTGGTAACCAAAAGCCCCTCGGGACCAATGTGAAAGCTGCCGTTGCGGGTGAGCCGCTCGCCGTATGGGGTCTGAACGGTAAAGAATCCGTCGCCTTCCAATGCGAGATCAAAGGGATTGGTGGTTTCTTTGAACGAGCCCTGGGAAAAGACCGTATAGACCTCATTTTGTTCCACGCCGGTTCCCAGGGTTCCCACAACCGGAGCCCGGTCCACCGAACCCAGGTGAGGCGCGGTCCTGCTTATCGGCAGATGGGTTTCCTCCACCTGCATTCTGCGCAGAAGGAGTTCGGGAAACGCCTTGTGAACCGAAAGGTCTTCCTTGTATCCGGTGGTATCCACATTGGCCAGGTTGTTTGAAATCGTATCCATGCTGTGCTGTTGAACCACCATACCGGCGGCTCCGGTATACATTCCGCGTATCATACTCCGAATATCGGCGGGAATGGATTTTTATGTAGCTTATTGCTACTATAATTACATGATAGTTCATCACATCCGCCGCACATCGACCGGCGCCGCAATGCTATTCACCGCAATTTTGGTATTCGGAGGCTGCAACCTGCTCACCGAGCTCGGGGTCCCCGGGCTTCAGGGGCCGCAGGCGCCGGTGGCCGTGGTAACTGCCAGCCAGGGTATAGCATTCGCCAGCCTCATCGACCCGGGAGTTCCGGTCATTGTGGATTTGAGCTCGAGCTTTGACCCCAATGAAGACCCCTTCGGAATAAGCTGGCAGCTGACGGTACCCGAGGGGTCCTCCTCACAGCTCGTGACCTCGGCGGGAAGCCGCGGCGAGTTTACTCCCGTGGTCGGCGTGGAGGGAACATATGTTCTGTCGGCGACCCTGAGCGACGGCCGCCTCAGCAGCGAATACAGCATTACCCTGAATACCCCCGCGAGCGGGAACGTAAGCGGCAGCCTCGCTCAAGCGGAGGCCGGCTGGAACTTTGACGGCAACACCGCGGACCTGTTTAGCGAAGGAGTCCCCCGCAGCGAATTAAACGGTGGAGGCGGAGTATACGATGAAGACCGCTACGGTCTTGCTTCGTCGGCCCTCCTACTCTCAACAGCCAACAGCTATTTTTACGGCGGCAGCCCGGGAGAACTGATTCTCTCCCCCGCCGATGCGACCAACGGCGACTTCAGCCTGTCAGTATGGATATACTTTTCCGTCTTACCAGCTGACGGCAGCGCGATTGTATCTTTTGATGACGGTGATGCCGCTACAGCTCCGGGCTGGCGCCTGGGCAGCGATTCCAGCGGCAGACTCGGAGTCGTGGCGGACAGCGATCAGTTCATCGGCGGCATCGCCGATCCGGCGGCGACATTTGAGGTCAACAGCTGGTATCACCTGGCCATTGCCTACGATCAGGACGTCAGCCAGCTGGATATATACCTGGATGGAGAACCTGTCGCCGAAAATGTGAGCGTAGGCACCGCTCTTGGCGCCATACACAATACCGCCGGTCAGATGCAGATAAACGGCCAGGGTGCGGCGGTGCCGGGTTTTACCGGACGACTCGATGATCTGGTTATTTTTAATGCGGTGCTGTCGCAGGAAGAGATAGATCTTCTGGCGGCCTACGAAGCCCCCCCGCAGAACTGATTAGCGCTCCCGGCGGCGGCTTTGAACAAATCTCTTGAGATCGTGAATATTTCGCACCATGATGCGACCGGGGGTTACCTCGATTTTATTCTGGGTAATAAGCTGATTGATGATGTCACGGGTTTTTTCCGGGGAGATACCCGCCCAATGTGCCACGTCATCGATTGACACCTCAAAGACCTGCTGATTCCGTTCAGCCTGATCGGCGGGAAGCTGTTCGCTGAGCATGAGAAACACATCGGCGATCCGGGCCTGGTTGTCGTCCAGGGTGAGTATCTGAAAACGCCGACGCTGATCGTAAATCCGTTTGGTAAAGAGCTTCAACAGCTTGGTGGCAATCTGAGGATTGCCCTGCAGCAGAATCTCAAAATTCTCCCGGTTGAACTCCAGGGCCTTGACCCGGTCGAGGGCGATGGCGCTTGCAGAGCGGGGAGCTTCTTCCAGAATCGCCATCTCTCCGAAAATTTCCCCGGGGTAGAGAACGTCGATGGTTTTTTCGATGTCCCCCATAATTTTTGAGATTCGTACCCGGCCTTCCTGTATCAAGTAGAAAGCGTCGCCGGGCTCGTACTCGCAAAATATGATGTCGCTTTTTTGAAAATTCACTGCGAAACGCTCGAAGGCCGCGGTGTTGAAATTCATGCCTTGCCCTCCAGTTTGCGGATGGCCGCGTTGGCTTTTCGACGGTTTGCTTCGTCGATGGACGGCAGCTGCAGCGCCCGTTGATATACCTTGGCTGCCTGGGCCCGGTCGCCTGAGTGGGCATATGCTTCGCCGAGATACACCAGAGCTTCGGGCACCCGGCGGTTATCCGAATTATTCTGGATGTATGCCGACAGGTGTTTCACGCAGGTCTCGCTTTTTCCCAGTCCCAATAACGCCTTCGCCATTTCGATATTAGCATCGTGAAAGTTACCGTGCTTTGGACCTTTTTTAATGATGTCCGCAAGGATTTCCGCCGCCCTGAGGTAATCCTGCTGACCGAGAAAGCTTTCGGCCTTGTAGTACTCCTGCTCTTCCTCGCTGAGTTGAGGCTTTTCCTTCGGCGCAAGGTTTGGATTATTTCCCGCGGCCTGCGCTCCGGCGATAATCGCCGGCCCCCTGCCCCGTCCGTACTGCTGGGCATACTCTTCTGCAGTCTTTAAGTAGCCCGCAGCCCGGGAAACATAGGCTCCTGAGGGAAAGTGTTCCAGGTATTTTCTCAACGTGTAGATGGCTTCGGGATACGCCTGCTTCTTCAGGTAGTACTCCGCGATTTTATACAGCCCGTCCTCGGGAACTTCCCGCTTTCCCATCGCCAAAAGATTGCGAACCTTCCCGTGTATTCTCCGCAACTGATTGCTAAAAACCTTGAGCATTTTCATGATAATGCGGGTATTTTTACTGACGAGGATTTCAAATTCCGGCACGGTGAACATGAGGCATTCGCTGTCCGACAGTACAATGGCGTCTTCCTCCCGGGGATAATGGCCCAGGGCCGACTTCACTCCGAAAAACTCGCCGGTGCGAATCAGATCGGTAAGCTCTTCACCGGTTTCGATGTCAACGGATTTGAGAATGATCTTTCCGGATTGGAGGATGTAGATCTTATCGCCCATATCCCCGGTGAAATACACCACCGAGTTGGCATTGTAGCGCATCGCTTTCGGCACAGAAACTCCTAAAATCTACAATAATTGCTCGGCATGCTAAAATCAAGCGTTTGTTGCCAATGCGGCGTATTGAGAATATGCTGACCTTACATGGCCATCCACGAACTACATTGTCACAGCACCGCATCCGACGGCAGCCTTAGTCCCGCGCAACTGGTCACCCGGGCTTCGCAGGAAGGTTTGGCGAGCATTTGCATAACCGATCACGATACCATTGCGGGAATCGAAGAAGCCGAGAATGCCGCAGCCACCCTCGATCTTGAGGTGATCCCCGGCATCGAGATTGAGATTTCTCATCCCTCAGGGGCATTTCACCTGCTGGGACTCGGAGTTCGTTTTCACAAGGGAATTTTGGATGATATCCTTCCCCGCATCATACAAGACCGGGAAATGAGGAACCGGACAATAGCAAAAAAGATGGGGCGCATCGGCGTTCCCGGCTCGTACGCCGATGTGGTCAAACTTGCCCGGGGAACTGTGGTCGGCCGCCCGCATTTTGCCGAATATCTCATTCTGAAGGGATTCGCCGTCGATACCGCCGATGCCTTTGAGCGCTTTTTGGGACCCGGCCAGCCCCTGTACACGCCCCGGGAAGGCATTCCCCTGGATGAAGCCATCGAAAAAATCCATCTGGCAGGGGGGAAGGCCGTAATAGCCCATCCATCGAGTCTCCATTTGAGCTGGTCAAAGCTACGGCGGGAGCTGGCCGAATGGGTAACCCTGGGCCTTGACGGACTGGAGGCATTTCATTCCTCCACAAAATACCGGGACGGCCTGAAGTTTCAGGCCATCGCAAGAGATTTTGGTATCCTGGCCACGGCGGGAAGCGATTTTCACCATCCCGATCAGCCCCACAAGCGCTTAGGGCACCACAGCATTGAGCAGATGGAGATCGGCGATGAGTTTCTGGAGGGATTGTGACAGGCTCCCGGGAGAGGTCATGGGCAAACAGATTTCGAGCTTCCGTTTTTACACTGCTGCTTCAAAGTCTATTTATCATTCTCCCCGTTAACGGACAGAGTTTTCCCGAACTGGAAAGCCTTACCAACAGCGATCCCATCTTCCTTCAGATAATAGATGACATTCAGGCCTTTTACCGCTGGGAGGCCGGGGTTGAAGAGTCGCCGCGGCTGAGCATCTATCACTACCGGATCGCAGAATCCGACACCCTGTTTTCCCTGGCCGCGCGATTAAATCTTCCTCAGGCAAGTCTGGCGACCATTAACCGGCTGGACAACCCTGACCTGCCTCCCCCGGGAAGCCTCATACGCGTACCGAATATCCCCGGCATTTTTATCCCCGAGACCGCGGTAAGCGATTTCGAGCGGATACTCAGTTCCCGAATACGGGAGGACGGAAGCTTCGAGCTGAGCGAGGTCTTCCGCATTCCCGGCAAGGACGGAACCACCGAAGCCTGGCGATTTATTGTGGCCGGTGATTTTACATCCCTTGAGCGCCGGGCCTTCCTTCAGGTGCTGTTCCGCGATCCCCTACCGGGAAGCCGGATTTCATCACCTTACGGTACCCGGCTGAGCCCCATAACCGGCCGTCCCCAGTTTCACATGGGAATCGATATGGTTGCGCCGGCGGGCACCGAGGTCGGGGCCAGCGCGGAGGGATCGATAATCGACCGGGGTTTTGATCCGATTTATGGAAACTACCTCAGCATCGGGCATCCCGGGGGCTACGAGACCACCTATGCTCATTTGGATGAAATGTTTCCGGTTATCGGGCAGACCGTGAGGAGCGGAGAGCGTATCGGGACGGTGGGCTCCTCCGGGCTTTCCACGGGATACCATCTTCACTTCGAAATACGATATTTAAAGCGGAATCGCGATCCCCAGGACTACATTCGTCGGGATTAGGATTTTTTTTGCTATTGCGTGCTTTTCTATTAACGTTTTGGCGGGAATTTACGATAATAGCAGTGTCGGCCGGGGTATAGTTCCCCTCCCAGTTTGCTATATTTCCTGGTCGATACCCTTAAGGGTTGGCCGGTTCTAACGAACCGGCCTTTTTTTTACTGCTGTCCCTTTCCTGCCGCCCAATCCCGATTGACATTCCTTCGGGGAACGGCGTAATCTCTACCCTGTATGGCTTTATCTCAAAAAGGAAAAACCCGAATAAAAATTATCGCCGGAGTACTGGCGTTTTTTGTTGTGGCTTTTGCCGCCGTAATCGGCATCGCCATCGGTTCGACATATAACCTCGAAGGACTCAGCGATTTTAATGAATCCAGCGCCGCCCTGCCGACTCAGGTCTACGACCGGGACGGGCGCCTGATTACGGAATTCTTCTCCGATGAAAAGCGCGAGTTGATATCCATCGAAGAACTCCCCCGCCACCTTATATACGCGGTAATTACCCGGGAGGACCGGAACTTCTTCGAGCACTGGGGCGTCAGCATTACCGGCACCACCCGGGCGGCCATCGGTTATTTCACCGACAATTTTGTCGGCGGCGGTTCAACCTTGACCCAGCAGCTGGCCACCATGCTCTATCTCGATAAAAGCGATGTGAGCGTCAGTCGGAAACTGCGGGAAATATGGATAGCCCTTCAGCTTGAGCGGAACTGGTCGAAGAACGAGATTCTCGAGGAATACCTCAATAAATCATGGTTCGGTCACAACACCTACGGGGTGGAAGCCGCCAGCCAGTTTTTCTTCGGACATTCGGCCCGGGACCTGACAATCGCCGAGAGCATGATGCTGGCGATCCAGCTTTCTTCCACCAGGCGATACAGCCCCCTTGTTAACCCCAATGTGGCCCGGGAGCGCCAACGGGAAATGCTCAATGAGATGGTGGTCCAGGGCTATGCGACGCAGGAAGAGGTGGACCGTTCCTTCGATGAATTCTGGGCGAACTACGATTATACCCGCTCGGGGACCACGACAGCCTTTTTCGAACGCCAGGACCGGGCACCGTACTTCAGCGAACATGTGCGCTTCCTCCTGGAAAACGAAATTCTCCTGGGAAGTTCGGACATTTATCGGGACGGATACAGCGTCTACACCACGCTGGACCTGGAGTATCAGGACATCGCCCGGGAAGAACTTCAACAAGGCATAGCCAGCGCCAACGAAATCTACGACCGCAACACCGCCGCCAGGGCGAGTTTTGCCACCGAGGTGTTCGTTCCGGTTATAGACCTGCTGTCCTTGGGTTTTGATGTAGAGCAGCTTAGGGTCGCCGGTGAAAAACAGCTGCAGGGAGCCAAGCAGTATTTTCAAAATGAACTGACTCCCATGGTCGATATGCTCACCCTGCTTACCGACAGCACAAATGTCGGCGGCCTGCGGGAGCTCACCGCCGTAAGTTATGAGTCCAAGGAAGAGAACCAGAAGCAAAATACCGTCGAAGGGGCCATAATTTCCCTCGAGAACGACACTGGTCACGTTGTCGCCATGATAGGCGGCAACCGCTTCGAGCAGACGAACCAGTTTAACCGGGCCCTCCAGGCATCGGTTCAACCGGGGAGTTCCTTCAAGCCGCTGTACTACGCAGCGGCCATCGAAGAGGAAGTGGTCACCCCGGCGACCATGATCTACGACAGCCCGGTTGTGTTCTGGAACGATGACGGAACTCCCTACACTCCCACAAATTACCGGGGAGAATGGGACGGTCCGGTGCTCACCCGATACGCTTTGGCAACAAGTATGAATGTTCCTTCCTTGAGGATCTTGAGCAGGCTCGGATTTGACGACGCCATCGACATTACCTCCCGGCTTTTAAACATCGACGAGCGGGACCAGGTTGGTCACGGGCTGGTACGCAAGTATCCCATTGGCCTCGGGGTTATTTCCGTGTCGCCGATTATGATGGCCCAGGCCTTCGCCACCTTTCCCAATGAGGGGCGCAGGGTTACTCCGCTGTTTGTCCGCTACGTCGAAGACCGGACAGGCCGGATAATCGCCGAGCCTGAGAGGCAGCTACGGGAAGAACAGGCAAGAATGGGGCGGGAGCTTCAAATAATCAGTCCCCAGACCGCGTACATGATGACAAACATGCTCGAATCAACCATCGATTACGGCACCCTGGCGAATCGTCGCCGTCTTGTCGGCGGATTCGACGACATGCCCATTGCCGGAAAGACCGGCACCACCCAGAACTGGTCTGCCCTATGGACCGTCGGCTTCACTCCCTATTACACCACCGCGGTGTGGATAGGCTTCGATGAGGGTAACAATTCCCTCGGCGTTAACCAAACGGGAGCCGTCACCGCCGGTCCGATTTGGGCGTGGTACATGAAACGGGTACACGAGGGCATGCAGCCCCGGCCGTTTGTCAGACCCTCCAGTGGCTTGGTCGAACTGGAAGTCACCAGCCGAAACGGACTCCTGCCTCCGGCGGGATTCCAGGGCTCGACCTACACGGAAATTTTCAGGGAGGGTACCGAACCCCGGGTCTTCGACAGCAGCGAGCAGTTTTACCAAAATGTCGCCGAGAGCGGAACCCAGAAACTGGAAGTGAATATTCAGGAAGGCCGCCTTGATATCAGCACCATAAACGGGCGGAATATCGGTTCGGCGAACTTCGGCCTGGAACTCAACCTGGATCTCTCCTTGACACTCGATCCGCTGGTCTTTCCTGATCAGGCGGAGAGCTCCCAATCGCTGAGTTTTGACGATGATTTTTCAAATCCGTTTTTTGATGACGAGGAAGACCGGGATCTTATTCCGCCCGAGGGCGGCAGTACCAGTGACGACGGTTTTAACCCGTATTTGGACTGATATAGCCCGGCGGCGGGGAGTAACGAGGAGCGAGTTGTGCAGATTCCGATTCAGGACATCCTGGTAAAAAACCGGATCAGGAAAAATCTCGGCGACATCGGCGGCTTGAAGGAGTCTATCCACCGCCACGGCATACTCAATCCGATTGTCATTAATGGAAAGAACGAGCTGATAGCCGGCCACCGCCGACTGGAGTCCGCCCGCCAACTGGGATGGACCCTGGTGCCGGTGAGGATAATCGATGAAGAGGATTCCGCCCAGAAACTCGAAATGGAGATCGATGAAAATCTCTACCGGAAAAATCTAAGCGCTGATGAATTGGCGGACGCCTACGAGCAGCTTGAAAAAATGCGCAACCCCGGATGGTTTTCCAAAATCCTGCGCGCCATTGCGGAATTTTTTAAGCGACTGTTTACGAGAAAAAAGCGCTAAGTACCGCAATCGCAATGCGGCTGCCGAACCCGTCACCGTCTGTCTGTCACTGGTCCCAGATTTCACTGAATAAATGGGGGGTTTCGCAGTAACGGCAGGTGAACCGGTTCTCCCCTGAGCGCACGAAATCCGCAAAAATCGGTTCGTGGTTGTCCGGATTGCTGACGCAGGCCTCGTTCTTGCAGCGCAGCCCCGGCAATCGGTATACCCTCGGCGGAGTGCTCAGGCGGTATTTCTCAATCACCTCATGATCGGAAATAACGTTGAGGGTAACTCCCGGCGAGATTGCAGAAAGCATCTTCATCTTTTTTTCACCGGGCATGGCCTGGTCGGGAAGCGAAATGATTCCCTTATAGGCACCCTCTTTGAAGCTGGGAAATACTCCATGGGAGCCCATGGTGTTCAAGTCTATAATCCGACGTATCTTGGTGATCTGCTCCCAAATATCGCCGGGCTCCTTGTTTTTGGCGATGTGATCGATGACGATACCCTTCTCCACCGGTTTTATCCCCACCTTAAAATCGGGCTTGGATGATGAGCTGCGGGTCGCCTGCTTGATGAAGTCATCGGTATACTTTTCGCTCTCCCGACTCTCCCCCTGGTAATCCTCCCCGAGCCTTCCGCCGACCATTGCCAGTTCGATAATCCTCGTCAGATAGCCGTTCATGCTTTGCTCGTCCCATCGGTTCAATGGAAGGGTATCGAGGAAGGTTGGTATGGTTGGCGTTTCGGAATGCCGCGGCAGGGGATGATAGAAGCGCAGATTTTCATCTACCACATCGAGCTGCTCCCGGCGGAACGTCACCGAGCGGCGAAGCCGTTCAGCCTTATTCAGCAGTTTTTCTCCCATGCGCTCCAACTGAAGTCGGGTGAAGTACCATATAGGAGCCTGCTTCTTCTGGGCGAGATACTCATCGATCGATGCAAAAATTCGGATTTCAAAACCCTTAGCCTTCATGGCATGTATGTAATGCTCGGGCATGGCAAGCTCGGGCGGAGCGATCAGGTCGACCTCCACCTCCCGGAATACTTCGAGACCGTCCACTTTGGAGTGAACCGTCCGGCCGTGAAAAAGATCACCGACCAGGGCGATGTGGATGTGCTCCCGTTTCCAATCAAGCTGTTCGAGAAAACTGAACTCATCGAGAAATTCCTGGGTCGGATGCTCGTGACGGCCGTCCCCGGCATTAATGAAGGCCGGGCGCGGCACGCCGATTTTCTCGGCGTATTCGCTCATGCTGCCTTCAAGCCAGCGGCATACTCCTTCGATGCGGCTCCTGACAACAAAAACACTTGCTGAGGTTGAATAACCCACGAGCATCTTGATGGTGTCGGTGATGCTTTCCTTTTTCTGGAAGCTGGAGTTTTTCGCATCAAAATCGTTGAGCTTCACCCCATGGAATTTGCCGGCATTGCGAAAAGACTCCTTGGTGCGGGTGGAATCCTCCATAAAAAATAAATACATGCCCAAATCCGGATTATTGAGCCTGAAGTGCTCCAGGTCTCCGCCGGTTCTCAGTGCATCCTTCAGCTGGCGGGTTTTCTGATACAGGTACCATTGTTCATCGGAATGCAGATCCCGGACGATCTGAATTGTCCGGCCGGCAAAAACTGAGCTCATGGGCATTTCTCCGTAAGAATAAGGTGGGCGGCAGACCGATTTCTGCCGCATATCTGGGCTATCTTATTGACCTACTCTCAGTTCGTCCAGATCAAGGGCAGTAAATCTTCCGTCCTTGCGCTGAACCAGCAGGGCGCCGCCTTCGATGACCAGGTCGCTTGCCTGATCCACGGGGATCACCGAACGGAAGAGCAGATTGAGATTCGCATCGAAGCGCCCGGCGTACCATTCGCCACCGTCGCGGATAACCGCATACAGGTCATCTCCGCTTCCGGCGATCACCGGGCTGTATACGCTCACTTCAGCATTACCCGCGAGCACAAAGCTCAGGTCTTCGCTGTCGAACAACACAAGGGCCGGGCTCCCGCCCTCCTCGCTTATCGCGACGATTCCCTGTCGGGTGGCCACGTAGTCCCTGCCGATAATCTCCCGTTCTCCGCTGGTGATAACATCACCGTCGTTGGCGTCAACCATGACGATGGTGCTGAACAACCGGTCTCCGGACACCCGTGCCCGGGTAAGCCGAACGGGATTCGGATTGACGACGGTTTGGGTAGATGCCTGTTCTATGTCCTCGGCCACCTCTTCACGGATTTCCTGTGCCCGCTCGTCTGCGGCTTCGGTTTGCGCTTCCCGTTGCTCGTTGGCCGTCTCCCGCTCATCCAGATCTTCCTGTTGCTGCCGGATTTCCTCCTGCCTCTCCTGCTCCTGTTCGAGCTGTTCTTCAAGCTCTTCTCTTTCAGGGCTTTCTTCGGGCAGCTGGGCTATCTCTTCTTCGAGTTCTTCCACCGCCTGCTCGGTTTCCCGTTCCTGCTGAGCCAGCTCCTGCCGCTCATCGGCGATCTGCTGCTCTTCTTCCTCAATCTCGGTCGTTTCTTCATCGACTGTGCGGTCTATGAGGTCAGCGGCCTCCATTCGGTCCTCGAGGCCCTGGTCCTCGGCATCGGAGAGGGTCTCTTCCACCGCCTCGTCGAGCAGCTCATCCGCGGGAACCGAAGAAAGTTGCCCCGGAGCCGCATCAGATGCCAGAGGAATAACGATCTGTGAGGCGCCGGCCCATTCGCTCCAGATGAGGGAGAGACCTGCGCTTTCGGGCCTCAGGAGGCTGACGAGCTCGGGTACATAGGCTTCAGAAAACTTGGTGAGATTTCCCCGATGAACCGCGTTGTATATGGTGACCAGGCGGCCGAGAAGTTCGGCATCCTCCCGGGTGTAGGCGTATCTGCTTTCCAAATAGGCTGAAATAATTCTCCTCAGGTTGTCGATATGATCGACCCGGGCGCCGGGAAGAAGCTCAAGAAGATCGGCACCCCGAAGAGGCGAATCCGGTGAAGGCAGAATGTGGGTAATCCGGTATTTCCCGGCGAAATCCCGGCTCTCGCCTGAGGCAATTTCGAAAGACAAACTCACCCCGATGCCGCGGATTTCATCTATGGTATCGATATCTTCGTAGGGCCCTGTATAATTGATAAAATTCACCGTATCGGTGACAGTGCTTTCCAATTCCTCAACATCGACCTCGAGGGCGAAAAGTCCGGACACAAAAAAGCCCATGGCTACGAGCAGGAAAAAACACAGCTTATGCGAGAAATACTTCATGATCACCCCTTTACTATAGATAATAGCGTGTCATCGCGTACATTGCGAGAGGAATTCATGCGCAGGATGCGCCGGCGGGCCTGTGGGTCATCGAGAAACGTAAAAAGAAGCTCCAGGGCGTCGACAACCTGCCGCCGATACTCGGCCGAGCGAACTACCCCGGATTCCCCGTCCGCCAGGTCCATAAGGTAGCGGTAATAGCTCTCGAGCAAATACCCCGGACGCTGCCATTCCTGTGATGAAAGAAGAAATCCCTCGACAAACTCTACCAGGCGCAGCTCAGCGGGATGGGTCCGTCCTGTCAGCCCATCAAGAACCGCACTTATCACCTCTGGGCTGACTTCCCTACGAATCCCTTCGACGACGGCCGCAGCGAGACCGTCTCCTCCCAGGCTCAGACTGGCATTGATCACTTTTAACCGGAGAGCGGGATCGCTTAGCTGATACGCCCCTCCTTCTGCAGGCCGGTAGGACCAGGTGAGGAAATTCTCCAGGGCTTTTTGGTAGGAGAAAAGTCTTCCCCTCAGAGCCCCCCGCCGGGCGGACAGGATGATGGAGTCGAGCTGACGTTCGAGCTCGGTACCATCGGCTGAACTGCTTATCAAAAGGTTGTAAAGAAAGCGCCAGTGTTGCGCCTCAGGGATATTTCTCTCGCCAATAACCAGACGCGCATCAAAAAAATCCAATGCGGTCTGCTCGAGATCGATCCGGTGAACCCGCCATGCGCTGTCAGCCAGGTATAACCAGGACCCCTTGATGACCACATGAGTAAGGGTCCATTGCTCCTCGAGCCGCAAAAGTTCAACTTCGTTGCCCAGACCGTCACTGAGCCAGACACTATTGGCATCGTAGGATATATAAAGGCCGTACCGGTCCCGCCCGGTCAGAAGCGGCTGGAAGAGCAGCCCTGAGCCGGTGAAAATGCCGCTGTCTACCTCGCTGAGGTCAGGGCTGTAGCCGGACCACAATCTCGATTCATCGTCGTGAAGAAAAAGCCGGTTGGATGACACAAAACTCCGGTCCGGGGTGAATGGCAGAGCAACCTCGCCGAGTAACGCTCCGTCAGCAGAAAATCTGCTGATTTTTTCGGCACTTATTGCATACACATCATTGACCTCTCCAGCGATGATGTGAGAATCGCCGGAGATCTGTAGTGCAAAGACCAGGTCCCCTCCCCTTCGCCCGCCGGCATCAAAACTGAGGTGCAGCTGTCCGTTTTGCAAAATCCGCAGCAATCGGCCGTCGGCCAGGGAGCGAAACAGCTCAGGCGAACCTCCCTCTCCCAGGGGGAGTTCCTCATAGCGGTACCGCGGTTCTCCGTCCCGAATGGATACAACCTGAACATCGCCGCTGCGCATGGGTACATGAAGCATGCCCCCGGGACTGGCATACCATCTTTCCGCCGCTAAGCGCGGGAGGCGGTACTCCCACAGCGCTCCCCGCTCGAAATCCTGAAGGAGAATGCGCCGGTCTTCGGTGAGAAGTAAAAGGAGCTGCCTTCCCGACCCGTCAATCATCACCTCCGGGGTCTGCAGAAGCCGGCCGGTAAGAACCAGGTTGTCGTACCAGCTTTGGCCGTCCCGGTTCGCCGGCGTCGGAATAGTCGATTCCGTGGGAATGGTCTCCAGGGCTTGATCATTTTGGGCGGACAGAAAGGGAGCGAATACAATAGAAAAAAAGAAAAACAGGATAAAAAGCGCGCCCTGTATTGTGCGCAATACGCTAGAGTTCAACAAGCTTCGGGGCACTGCGCTCACCTCAAAGGCTCCAGGGTAACCAGGCTTTCGACATGGTGGTTTTGGGGAGAAAGGTCGAAACCCCGGATAGCCGTCACCCGATACGCGGCTTTTAATGTTGCCAGGTCACGGGCGAGAGTGACCGGATCGCATGATACGTAGACCAGGCTTCCGGGCCTGTGCCGGACAAGCAGGTCCTTCAGTGGCGAGTCGAGGCCGCTCCGGGGAGGATCGACAATTACCAGGTCTATATCATTGAAATTCGGCGTTTTACGAGCCGCAATCCATTTTTCCACTGACAGCGAATGGCAGCGACCCCTGGCGCCGATATTTTTCCTGGCATACTCAAGACTTTTTGGGTTTCTCTCAACAGCGTGCACCTCGCTGTAGGATTCCGGAAGAACAGCGGCGAATAATCCCGCGCCGCAGTATATATCGACGGCTTTTGCACCGCGCAGCGGAATTTGCGTCAAAAAATACTCCAGCAGTTTTTCAAGGCCGATAAGATTGCTCTGAAAAAAACCCCGGACATCGAAGCGCAATTTCACCCCGGCGATAAAGAGCTCTATCTCCCCTTTCCCGGCAATGGTCCTCCCGGCTTGGGGAGTGAGCCCATAGGGTCCGGGGCTAAAAAGCGGAAGCCTTACGCCCTCCTCCTTTAAGTGGACCGGAAGGGATTTCCAGCCGCCGTCGAGAAATTCCTGAACAGCTTTTTCGGATACCGGACAGCGTTGTATCGGCACGATTTCATCACTGCCGGCCCGCATAAAACCGGGGCCGGACGCGGTCATATGGAACTGAAGACGGTTTCTGCTGTTCCATGCCTCACTGGGTACCACCATGAGGTCCGTGATTAAGGGGTCACCGGAGTCAAACCCGCCCTGTCTGACCAGGGCGTCGCGGAGAATTTCTTCCTTTATGCTTAGCTGCTGTTCATAGCGGATGTGCTGAAAGTCGCAGCCCCCGCAAATTCCGTAGTGCTCACAAAGCGGCTCTGTGCGATCCGGGGAGGCAGTGATTATCTGAGCCACCTCTGCCCTGCGGGCACCTTTTTTCTTTCGAATGGGCCCGAGTCGCACCAGGTCTCCCGGCGCGGCACCGGAAACAAGCACAACGCCATTGTCATCCCTGCTTAACCCGACTCCGCCGGGAAGGATTTTCTCAATATGGTATTCGTTCTGCACAGGATCAGCGTTCATTGAGGGTATTGTACATTGGCCGACCGGCTGAGGAAAAGAGCTGCCTGTCACCAGGGGGTAATAGCTGGCGAAATCACCGGATTCCCTTGTGAACCGCGGGTCATTAGGGATATACTGCGGAATACCGTTCACTTATACTAATTGAGGTAAGCCATGCCCAGTGTGAAATTAGCTAGCCTGCCGACTATAAAGCGGCTGCCTTCATATCTCCATGTTGTGGAAAGCGCCCTGAAAGAGGGCCGGGAATTTATATCGGGAACGATTATTGCCGAGGAACTCGAACTTGAACCCATCCAGGTGAGAAAAGACCTGGCGATTACCGGAATCGTCGGCAAGCCCCGTATCGGCTTTCCCGTAGCGGACCTCATTGACGCAATCAACGCCTTCCTGGAATGGAACAAGACGCACCGGGCAATTATCGTCGGAGCCGGTCATCTCGGAACCGCGCTTATGGGGTACTCGGAGTTCAAGCGGCATGGCATGAGCATCCTGGCTGCCTTCGATCCGGACAGCACAAAAATCGGCGACACCATCAATGGTATTCCGGTGTTCAGCCTTAATCAAATGGTGAACAAGATCAGGGAACTGGAGGTGGAAATCGCCATCCTCACGGTTCCATCGGACCAATCACAGGCCGTCGCCGAACTGCTGGTAAAGGCGGGAATCCGGGCAATCTGGAACTTCACCAATGTAAAGCTCAAGGTGCCCAATCACATCGTCGTCCAGAAAGAGGACCTCTCCTCGGGCTATGCCGTCCTGGCGGTCAAGATGGCCCGCATTCCTAAAGCAGTAACAAGCTGACCCATGTCAGACGATACCACCTCTATGTCAGACGATACTACCATTGACACAAAGACTTCGGAGCAGGCTTCCATGCTCGCCAACCGGGTGAAGAAACGTCACCAACACCTAAGAAAGTGGGCGAAGCGCGAAGGGGTCGAAGCCTTCCGTATTTACGACAAGGACATCCCCGAAGTTCCCCTGCAGATCGATATATACGGAAAATATCTGCACATCGCCGAGCTGATCAAATTCAAGGATAAGGATGAATTCCAGCAGGAAAAATGGACGGTGCTGATGGCCGAAAACGCCGCCCGCGCCCTTGGAATTCCCGAGGAAAACGTATTTATTAAAACCCGTAGAAAGCAAAAAGGCTGCAACCAGTATGAAAAATTTGCCAGGGACGGGTTTACAACCGTCGTTCATGAGGGCGGGCTTGAGTTTGAATTAAATCTTACAGATTATCTTGATACCGGACTTTTTCTGGATCATAGAACGACCCGCTCATTGGTACGGGATATCGCCGAGGGTGCGCGGATGCTCAATCTCTTTTGCTACACCGGGAGCTTCAGCGTGTACGCCGCCCACGGAGGCGCTTTAAGCACCACGAGCGTCGATATGTCCAACACCTATTGCGCCTGGGCGGAGCGCAATCTGGAGCGGAACGGTTTCCCAACGGGAAATCTCCACAGGCTGGTAAACGCAAACGCACTGGAATGGCTGGATCAGGCAGTATCGAGAAAGGATCAGTACGATCTCATTGTCTGCGATCCGCCGACCTTCTCAAACAGCAAAAAGATGGACGGCGTTTTGGATATTCAGAAAGATCACCCCCGCATCATCGAACAGTGCGTCAGCTTGCTCTCCAAGCGGGGTATACTGGTGTTCAGCAATAATTTCCGCCGTTTTAAGCTCTATCAGGATTTGCTCGATAAATTCGCTTTGGTGGATGAAATCACAAACAAAACCATCCCCGAAGATTTTATCAAACGCAAACCCCACCGCTGCTGGATAATCCAGAAGCGCTGAGCATCTGTCACTAATCGTCCCTTCCATCCCGGGCATCCAGGAACAGCAATATCGCGATACATATTGCGAGAATTAAGGCGTAGTGACACATAAGCGAGGGCATGGCCCGCTGCAGCCGGCTAAAAATCAAGGCGGTCACTGCGCTGGGAAGCATAAATCCCAATACTCCAAGCTGAAACAGGCTTAGAGAGCGACCCTCAGCCGGGGAAAGCGCCAGACCTTTCCTGAACAGCGGCAAGAGCATCAGCAGGAGGACGCCGGACTGGTAGTAGATGCCGTAAAGAGCCCGTCCGGGTTGGGGGCTGGTGTAAAGGGCGATAACCGTGTCGCAGTGGCGGAGCATCACCGACTGATTAAAAAAGGCGTACCACAGGCTGAAGGCAGCGGCCGCGAGAATATAGAGAAAAGCCGTTATGCGGTAGCCCTTTCTGGGCATCATCAGCGCAATGTACACCAGGCCCAGGGGAGGCAGCCAGGTAATATCAATAAAGGCAGCCCGGGCGAAGCGGCCCAAGGTGGCAGGGCTGCAGTTCAGAGCTTCGAAAATCTGATACCCCCCAAGCAGAATGAGAATTCCGATTAACACCCAAAATGTCCCGCCCTTCTTTTTATGAAGAATCAGTGCGGCGATGATGATGCCTATTTCAATTCCTGCGGTAATCCAGGACAGTAGCGGTGAATACTCCATAGCTCAATTACTCCAGGACGAGGCGGGCGTAGCGCTTTTTCCCGGCCTTAAGCACGATGCCGTTTTCCGTCATATCGGCTTTTCCAACCAGATGATCCGGGCTATCAATTTTGACATCGTTGACCCGTGCCCCGCCCTGCTGGACAAGGCGGCGGGCTTCCCCGTTTGAGCTGCAGAGACCGGCGATTTTAAACAGTTCAAGTACGCCTATCCCCTGCTGCAAAACCTCAGCGCTGATAGTAGCCGTCGGCATGGAATCAATACTGGCAGAACCGGCGCCGTAGGAAAACGCTGAGCGAACAGACTCCAGCACACTGTCTGCGGTCTCCTTTCCATGAACCAGGGCAGTGAACTCATAAGCCAATCGCTCTTTGGCCTGGTTGATTTTCTGGTCCTTCCATTCTGCCATCTCGTTGATTTCATCCATGGGCAAAAATGTGAACAGTTTCAGGAAGGAAATCACGTCGGCATCGGCTACGTTTCTCCAGTACTGAAAGAAATCAAAGGGAGTGAACATCTCGGCGTCAAGAAATACCGCACCTTTTTCGGTCTTGCCCATTTTCTTCCCGTCGGAGCGGGTTACCAGGGGAAAGGTCAGGGCGTAGCTTTCCGCCTCGGATCCCTCCACCCGGCGAATCAGGTCGATTCCCGACACGATATTACCCCACTGATCGTCGCCGCCGATTTGCAGCTGACAATTGTGCTTTCTGTAGAGTTCGAGGAAATCAAAGCTCTGCAGCAGCTGATAATTGAATTCAATAAAAGAAAGTCCGGTTTCCATTCGCATTTTGTACGCTTCGAAGCTGAGCATGCGGTTTACCGAGAAATGCCGGCCGATGTCCCGAAGGAAATCAATGTAGTTCAGGTTGGCAAGCCAGTCGGCATTGTTGACGAATTGCACGTCTTCGGTAACGCCCGCCCGGGCAAAAAACGAACTGAGCTGCTTTTCAAAGCGTTTGCCGTTAGCCTCGATGTCATCGCTGCTTATCATCTTGCGCATTTCGGTTTTGCCGCTCGGGTCTCCGACCATCGCCGTGCCTCCGCCTATAAGAACCGTCGGACGGTGACCTGCACGGGCGAGATGGGCAACGGCGAACATGGGAACCATATGGCCGGCATGCAGACTCGGCCCGGTAGGATCGGTCCCCACATAGAGGGTCACGGGTCCCTGGCTCATCCGTTTTTCCAGCCCTTCGAGGTCTGAGCACTGCTTGAGAAAACCCCGTTCGGCCAAAACCTTGAGGGCTTCGTTATGTACCCTTTTATCAGAAATATGCGTTCCCGGAGCGGTCCAATCTCCGTCAGAGGAGGGAGCCGCGGCCTGTGAGCCGGTCTCGGAAATGCCTGCGCTGGAGACTTCCGGGGGGCCTGAAGGTCCCCCGGCGGCCATTTTGAGTCGTTTTTTTGATTGCATCATGCGTTGTACCTGTAGGTTTACCTTTTGCGGATTCCCTGAAAGCATTCCGCGGCCGCCGGAATAAGCGGCCTGCGGTATGGGGCTAAACCCGCTTGTATTCTTTGACGGCCTTCCTAATAAAGGCCGACAATTCGCTCACCGGTACCCTGACCTGCTCCATACTGTCCCGGTAGCGCAGGGTCACGGTGTTATCTTCCTTGCTGTCGTAATCGACGGTCACGCAAAACGGCGTGCCGATTTCATCCTGACGGCGATACCGGCGGCCGATGGCACCGGATTGATCGTAGAAGGTAGAGAAATCCTCTCGCAGTTCCTTCTCGATGCTCCGGGCCAGTTCGGCAAGACCATCCTTTTTTACCAAGGGAAAAACGCCGACGGTAACCGGCGCGAGATCGGGGTGGAAGCGCAGAACGGTTCGCACATCTCCTTCGGAGACCTCTTCTTCCTCATACGCGTCCGCCAAAACCATAAGAAGAGATCGACTGAGCCCCGCACTTGTTTCGATAATGTAGGGAACAAAGCGCTCCCGGGTCTGATCATCGAGGTAGCTCATATCCTTGCCGGAAAACTCCGCATGGCGCTTCAAGTCAAAATCTGTGCGGTTGTGTATACCCTCCAGTTCCTGCCAGCCGAAAGGAAACTCGTATTCGATATCGAATGCGGCCTTGGCGTAGTGGGCCAGTTCGTCAGGTCCGTGCTCGGCAAAGCGCAGCTTGTCCATCCGGATACCGATTTTTTCGTAATAGGCCATACGGGCTGCTTTCCAGGTTTCGAAAACCTGGTCGTCTTCTTCGGGATTGATAAAATACTGCATTTCCATCTGCTCGAATTCACAGGTTCGGAAAATAAAATTCTTGGTGACGATTTCGTTCCGGAAGGCCTTGCCGACCTGGGCGATACCGAAAGGAATCTTGACGCGACCGGACTGCAGCACGTTCTTATAATTTACGTAAATGCCCTGGGCGGTCTCGGGACGCAGGTACACAGTAGTGCCCCCTTCGTCGGTGGGGCCCATGGTGGTTTTGAACATAAGATTGAACTGACGGGGTTCGGTAAAACTCTCCTTGGCGCCACAGTTCGGGCATGCCTTGGCCAAATCGATGTGGTCAGCCCGAAACCGCGCCTTGCAGTTTTTACAGTCGACCATGGGATCGTGAAAATTTTCCACATGACCCGAAGCTTCCCACACCCGGGGGTGCATAAGTATGGATGCGTCGATCCCCACAATGTTGTCGTGAAGCTGGGTCATTTCCTTCCACCAGCGCTTTTGAATGTTGTTTTTGAGTTCTATTCCAAGGGGACCGTAGTCCCAGGCCGATGAAAGACCGCCGTAGATTTCCGAGCTTTGAAATACAAAGCCCCGCCTTTTGGACAGAGATACTATTTTTTCAAGGGTCACGTCATTTTTTGCCATTGCTAAACTCCTGAGTAGTTGGGCCGGAATATTCCAGCATGGTAAACTCCGGCGGCTGCCGGATTTATACGGTGATTAATCCTGAAGCAACTCGATAGCCGCAGTAAGACGCCGCAGGGCGGTCTCCCGGCCCATCAGGCGAATAGAATCCGAGAGCGGCGGACTGGCCTTGCTTCCGGTTATCGCCATGCGAAGGGGCATCATGACCTTCCCCATGCCGGTCGAAAAGGCCTCGGCCATCCGCTCAAAATAAGCATGGAAGGCCTGTTCATCGAGATTCGCTATTTTATCGAAATCATCCCGGATTGCTTTAAGAATATCAAGGGTTTGAGAGGGTTCCTGTTTTTTTTGTACCAGATCTTCGGGTCCCGAAAGGGTCACTTCGGAGAAGAGAAAGCCCACCACCGATGAGATATCGGACAAGAGCCTCATCCTTTCCTTTGCAAGGGGCATGACCTGGAGCAAAAGTCCGCTCTTGTCACCGGGAGCGTCAATTTCAGAGCTGTCCATCAGTCCATCGGCGATGAGAAACGGTTTGCACAGTTCAACAAGGCGGGCATCGTCCGCCCTGGCGATATACTGTCCGTTATACCATTGGAGCTTTTTGTAATCGAAGATTCCCGGAGCCTTGTTGATCTTGCCGTCGGCAAAAACCCGCTCGAAATCCTCCTTGCTGAAGAATTCCGTCGTTTCATCGTAACCCCAGCCAAGCATGGTTACATAGTTCATCAATGCTTCGGGCAGGTACCCGTCTTTTCTGAACTCAATGACGCTGGTGGAGCCGTGACGTTTTGAGAGTTTCGAGCCGTCCTTTCCCATGACCATAGGCAGATGGACGAACTTGGGCACCTCCCAGCCAAATGCCTCATAGAGGAGCACATGAAGGGCAGCGGAGCTGACCCATTCCTGTGCCCGCAGCACGTGACTAATTTCCATAAGGTGATCGTCGATCACCACTGCCAAATGATATGTTGGAAAACCGTCTCTTTTTAAGAGGACAGGATCGGGATTGATATCAACGTGCTTACGCCGGGTAGAACCGAGTATTTCATCGGCGACCACTGTTTCTCCCTCCAAGGGCACTGCGAAGCGCACAACGAAGGGCTCGCCGGCGGCTTCTTTTTCGGCCCTCTCGGCCTCAGTCAAGTTCCGGCACTTTCTGTCATAACCCTGATGGCTGTCTTTAGATTTTGCCTGTTCTTCCCGGAGGGCTGCCAGACGCTCTTCTGTACAGAAACATTTGTAGGCCTTGCCCTCGTCGATGAGCTGCCGGGCAAACTTTCGGTACAAATCCACCCGCTCGCTTTGGATATAGGGGCCGTAGCTGCCCCCCACGTCGGGACCTTCATCCCAATGGATGCCAAGCCATTCGTAGGTATCGTAAATATCCTGGAGGGCCCGTTCGTCAAAGCGATTTTGATCGGTATCTTCGATGCGGAGAATGAATTTCCCGCCCCTGCTTTTAGCCAGGAAATAATCAAATAGAGCCGTTCTCAGACTCCCAATGTGCTGCAACCCCGTTGGACTCGGGGCATAGCGGACTCGGACGCTCATTGAGTGCTCCGTTTACGTGGGTTATCCCGCCGCAGGCAGGACATCGCTCTGACTCAGAGCAATAGGCGGCCATTATACGCAGCGGGGAATTCGCGGTCAAGGACAGCTGGTTTTTCTGCCCTCGTAGACCGGCGAGCTGTCGCGCCGCCAAAAGGTCTGTCCGGCGGATATGCGGGGCGGAAAACCGTCGAGAACTCGGATCGGCGAACTGGCTAGAGATTCAGTGATTCCCAGTCCCGGCGAAAAAGTGCCATCTGGATAATGTCGTGATACTCGCCGTGTCGGTAAATGTCCTGCTGTAACACGCCTTCCCGGGAGAAGCCCAGTTTTTCATAGACCCTGATCGCCCGGGGATTAAAGGAGTACACTTCGAGCTTGATTTTGTTGAGGTTCATTTCCCAAAAACCGAAGTTAAGGAGCAGCTTCATGGCTTCACTTCCGAAACCCTGTCCGGTAAAGCGCTCTCCGAGAAATATCCCCAGTTTACCGTGGCGGCTTTTCCAGTCAACGCCGACGAACCCGCACCCCCCCATATAATCTCCGGTTTTGGGGTTTTCGATGGCAAAGGAATAACTTTCGGGGTTCATGGCGCTTTGCCGGTCCACGAAACCTTCCTCGTCCTTCCGGGTGAACAGCATGGCCACCCCGGGCATGAGAAACTGTTTTACCGATTCATCGTTTATTAACCCGAGAATGGCATCGATGTCGCTGCGGTCATAGGGTCGCAGGCGCACGGTTTCACTTGAAAACCGCAGTTTCCGCCTGTGGTCAATATTTTCGTTCATCGTGACAAACCCCCTGCGCTATTGCCGGTACCAGCTGAAAAAGTCGGCCATGTCTGCAATAACCTTTTTGAGAACATCTTTTTCCGGGAGGAAAACCAGACGGAAGTGATCCGGCCGGGGCCAGTTAAACCCGGTGCCCTGCACCAACAGGATCTTTTTTTCGATAAGGAGGTCGAGAATAAGCTTTTGGTCGTTGGAGATATTGAACTTATTCTGGTCAACCCTGGGGAACAGATAGAGAGCGCCTTTGGGCTTTACGCAGCTGAGGCCGGGGATTTCATTGATCATCTGATAGGCGATGCTGCGCTGTTCCTCAAGCCGGCCGCCGGCGGCGGTCAAATCGGCGATGCTCTGGTAGCCCCCAAGGCTCGCCTGTACCGCATACTGGGCCGGCACATTCGCGCATAGTCTCATGGACGCGAGTATGTCGATGCCTTCCTGATAATCACGGGCCGAGTTGAGCCGGCCGCTGAACAGCATCCAGCCGCTGCGAAAGCCCGCCGCCCGGTAGCTTTTAGACAGACCGTTAAAGGTGACGCAGAGAATGTCTGTACAAATAGAGCCCATGGCGATGTGCTCATGACCGTCATAGGTTATTTTGTCATAGATTTCGTCGGCAAACACGATGAGCTGATGCTCCGCGGCGATTTCATGAATGGCTTCCAATACTTCCCGTGGGTAGACAGCGCCGGTGGGATTGTTCGGATTGATGACAACGATCGCCTTGGTGCGGGAGCTGACCTTCGAGCGAATATCGCGTATATCGGGATTCCATTCCGAGGATTCATCGCACATATAATGCACAGCCCGTCCGCCGGAGAGGTTTACCGCCGCGGTCCACAGAGGATAATCCGGCGAGGGAATAAGCACCTCATCCCCGTCGTTAACCAGGCCCTGCATGGCCATAACGATAAGTTCGCTCACTCCGTTGCCCAGGTAGATGTTTTCTAAATCTGCGTCGGGAATGCCCCGGGTCTGATAGTACTGCATAATGGCTTTGCGGGCGCTAAAAAGCCCCTTGCTCTCGATGTACCCCTGGGCATTTCTCAGATTATATATAACGTCGTGGATGAGCTCATCAGGGGCTTCGAAACCGAATGGGGCGGGGTTCCCGGTATTGAGCTGAATGATTTTGGTGCCCTCTTCCTCCATTCGCTTGGCCTCTTTGAGAACCGGTCCGCGGATGTCGTAGAGAACGTCGGCGAGCTTGCCGCTTTTCACATGAAGCCGCTGGCCCGCCTCGGGTTCGCTGGAGTAGAGCCTGGAGAGCTGCTGATCTAATACATCCTCCGAATTGGGGTTATTTTTTGCCGCTTCGTCACTCATGGTGATTCTTCCATCGGCTCAGCGCTGGCAACCGCCGTGGATTGCCCTTCATAATCTTTAATCAGCCAGTCGCCCGCCTGCTGCAATACCGCGCTGAGAGTGAGGATATAGAGCCGGTCCTTGCGGGAATCAATTTTTTTTGCCCACAGGGCCGGGCTGTATTTCTTTTTTACCGCTGCTATTTGCCCGCGGTGTTTCTCTGCAGATTGGCTGTCCCCGACTACGGAAATCAGCATGTACAAACTGAGCACAAGCAGCAGATCATCACGGCTCTGCTCGGCAATGCGCCTGAGCACAGCGATTCCCTCTTCCTGGAATCCACTGCGCAGCCGGGCGAAGGCCCAATACCAGTCAATCCATCCGCCCAGTGAAATGCGGTTTTCATTGACCGCCGGTGCGAGAAATTCACCGAGGCCATTGTAATCCTCCCTGAGAAGGTAAGCGAGAGAGAAATTCAAGAGCTGTTTAGTGTGCAGCCTGGGCCGGATTTCCCGGACCAGTTCGCCCAGGCGCTGAATTTCATCCGGACGGTTAGACTGAACATACACGGTCAACAGTATCTGAACCGCCTGCTCTCCTACTTTTTTTTCCTCGAATACCCGGGTCTCCAAATAATCCCGAATATCGTCCCAATTCTGGGTTTCCAGTAGGGAGAAAAATTTCCAGTTTCTGATGAAGTACCAGTCCAGCCCCCCGAGAATTACCAGGAAGAGCAGCAATAAGTACCAGGACCGCTGCCAAAACGGCGCCGCGTAATCCCAGCCGAGCATAAAAATGGGGAGCAGAGCTATGAACAGAAAGGAAAAGAGCACGATGGCGTTAAAAATGATAAAAATCAGCTTAAATTTCATAGCTATTGCTCCTATAATATATTTAGGGAGTATAATTTTATTAGCTTTTTGATACAAGAGATATTACTTCCGGCCACCGCGGCCTGCAGGGCGGCGCCGAAAGGATTACGATGAACGATTTTCTATTGAGCCAGATTGAGGAGGGAAAGTACTTCAATCTCGGAGCATTTCTGGATGAAAACTACATCCTGCTCTCCCCCGAGACTCCCGTTAGCGAACCCTTGCTTGAGCGGCTAAAGCGATGGGATTACAACTACCTCTATTCCAATGGCGACATGACCGACCGGCCGGGCAGCGCAACTTCTACCGCAAAGGGCGATGATGTCGAGGTAGCAAATCTCAACTCCCAGTTTAAAGAAAAGGAAGAGCTGGAGAGCGCGGAAAAAGAGTTTCGAAGCATGGTGGAGTATACCGAGAGAACGTTTACCCAATTCGTCACCCGGGGCGACCTTCCCCACGGCGCTATCTCCAAGAGGGTAAAGGAATTCGCCGAGGTCATACGCCAGTCCCGCCCCTATATGCTTCGCTACAATGAATTTGACAGCAACATTAACTACATCGTGGTTCAATCAGTCAAGACAACCATAATCGGCATCATACTCGCCATGGAGTTAAAGCTCCCGCCCTTCAAGCTCATCGAGCTTGGAACCACCTGTCTTCTCCATGAAATCGGAATGATCAAGCTTCCCAGCCAGCTGTACATGACAGATAAAATCCTCAGTGAACAGGAGCGCCGAGCCATATCCGCCCATCCGGCGCTTGGATTCAAAATATTAAGAAATCACGACTACCCCATGGCAATATGCCTTGGAGTCCTCGAGAGCCACGAGCATATAGACGGCAGCGGGTATCCCCGAAACCTCACGGGCGAACGAATCAGCATGTATGCCAAAATCGTCGCGGTGGCCTCGTCTTATGCGGCAATGAATTCCGACAGACCCTTCAGATTGGCGCTGGACGGACACCACGCGGTGCTCGAACTCCTGAAGCACGGCCGAAGCCGCTACGATGAGCTCGTTCTCAAGGCTCTGATAAAGGCCTTTTCGGTGTACCCCATCGGCACCTTTGTGAATGTGCAAAACGGAGCCCAGGGGATGGTCGTCCAAACCTTCCAGGAAAACCCCAAGACTCCCCATGTCAAGCTGCTCTTGGGACCAAACGGAGAACGATATCTGGAAAACCCCATAGTCAATACAAACAACAACGACTACCGTATAATTTCCGTCCTTGCTCCAAGCAAGGCGAAAAAACTCCGGGAGGCCCTGCAGCTGGCCACATCCTGATCCGCCGCCCAGGAGGTTTTGATGGACATTCTCATCCACAGCCCCGACGGAAGACAGCATCAGCTAAAAAAGGGTATTTCCGGCGGTGAAGCCCTCGCCTCCCTGCCGATGTATAGCCATCTGTTTTCCGATCCTCCCCTCGGGGATACGCCGGTGGGCATCGTATTCGATAATGAAATCCGCTGCCTGACCGGACCGCTGATGAGCGACGGTACAATCGCCCCGATCCTGTTGAAGGATCCCGAGGGAGTGCGGATTTACCGGCGAACGCTCAATTTCCTCCTTGCCATGGCCTCGCTTCGATGCTTCCCGGACCGCCGTCTGATAATCGGACATTCCATCGGGGACAGCATGTTTTTCTCTTACCGGGGAAGCAATCAGGTGGAAGAACGCGATCTTCAGGAACTCCAGATAATCCTCGCGAAGCTCATCGAGGAAGGTCCGGCAATTGAGCAAAAGCTGGTCAAGCATCAGCAATTTGAGCAGTACTTTCAACGCAATTTCCGGGAGAACAGCCTGTTGCTTCTTCAGCATTACACCGATGCCATGATTAGCGCCTACCAATGTGCCGAGTATATGGACCTGGACTTCGGGCCCCTTCTTCCCTCGGCCTCATTGGCGAAGAACTATGAAATCCGGCGACACCGCGAGGGATTTGTCCTGGTTTACCCGCCTGGGGAAAATATCGAAGATAAGCCGCAGTTCGCGGATATCCGGGTGTTATCGAGAACCTACAGCGAATATCATCGATGGGCGGAAATTCTCGAAGTGGATACCGTCGGCAAGCTCAATTCACAGGTTGAAAAGAAACAGATCCGCGAATTTATCTGGGTGGCTGAAGCTCTTCAGAACCAGAAGCTGGCTGCCATTGCGCATCTCATCGCCGAACGCGATACAATACCCAGGCTGGTGCTCATTGCCGGCCCCTCCTCCAGCGGAAAAACAACCTTCGCCAAGCGCTTAAACATTTATCTGCGGAGCCTGGGATTCAAACCCCTTACCCTTTCTCTGGATGATTATTTCGTCAGCCGCGACAGGACGCCTCTCGATGAGGAAGGAAACTACGATTTCGAGAGTCTGCATGCAATCGACGTCGATCTGCTCAACAAACAGCTGGTAAACATCATAGCCGGCGAAGCGGTGGAGATTCCCAGTTTCAATTTCAAAACCGGGCGCAGCGAATACAAGGGAAGGACATTGCAGCTTAGCCCCGACGGAGTGCTGATAATCGAAGGCATACACGGCTTAAACGATGCCCTCACACCCCTCATTCCCGAGGAGCAAAAATATAAAATTTACATCTCCGCACTCACCCAAATCAACCTGGACGAGGCGAATCGCATCAGCACCACTGACAACCGCCTCATCCGCCGAATCGTCAGGGATTATCGATACCGGGGCTACTCCGCCGGGGAAACCCTGATGCGCTGGCCGTCGGTGAGACGGGGGGAAGAACGGAATATTTTCCCCTTCCAGGACCGGGCGGACAGCGCATTCAACTCCGCCCTGGATTATGAGCTCGCCGTGCTCAAACAACAGGCCGAATCGGTGCTCCGGCAAATCAAACCGGGGTCCGAACATTACGGGGAAGCCCGAAGGCTGATAAAGATCCTCCAGTCGTTTCTGCCGGTTCCCCGGGACTTTGTACCTGATAATTCCATTCTCCGGGAATTTGTGGGCGGAAGCGTTTTTCAGTACTAAGCTTTTCTCTGCAGATTAAAATCACGGTACCATTCAGCCAGTTCTCCCGAGCTCCAGCACAGGTCTTCCCACCCGTGTAAATCGTCCCTGGCGACGGAACGCGACAGCTCTTCAAGATAGTCTTGGCGGGGTATTTCCCTGCCGCCTAGCCGCTCCATATGCGGATTCTTGATTTGGGAATCGATAAAATGAGACCCCTGCCTGGGCAGAAGCCAGCGAACCAGTCCGGCAAGGGCGAGCTTTGAGGCTCCGGGCTCTGTACTGAACATAGACTCACCGCAGAACATGCCACCCCTGTTGACGCCGTACAGGCCGCCGACGAGCCGGGATTCCCCGTCGAAAACTTCCACTGAGTGCGCTGCGCCGAGCTCGTGCAGGCTGCAGTACGCTTTTATCATGTCCTCGCTGATCCATGTCCCGTTCTCTCCGGGGCGGTAGATTTCTGCGCAGCGGCGAATTACCGAAGAAAAAATGGAATCGCAGCGCAGTATCAGGGAATCTGTTTTCCACTCCCGAAGAGTGCGACGGGATATATGAAGTTCGGCGAGATACAACACAAATCGGGGGTCGGGAGACCACCAGATTATCGGATCGCCGGGAGAAAACCAGGGGAAATACCCCTGCTCATAGGCCGACAATAGAACTCCCTGGGAAAGATTGCCTCCGAACCCGATAATCCCCTCATCGTTACATTCTTCGGGGTCAGGTAAGGGTACGCGGTAGTCCTGGGAAAGAACGGGTATTCCGTCAAAATTATACATGGGGATTGCTCAGCGTTGGATGCGGCATATGCCGCCTCACAAGTAGATTTACGCGCCGGCACCGGGGACCCCGGCGCCGGCCTGTCTTACGCATCGACCAGCTGCTCGCCCTTTGAAGCCTTTCCTTTACCGCTCTTTTTTTTGCGTGAACGGCTAAAGGTAAACTTGAGCCGTTCTTCAGGCGCCAGGTCTTCTGATTTGAGGGTAATTTTCGCCCGGCCGCCGTTTTCCAGCTTTCCAAAGAGCACCTCATCAATGAACCGTCCGCGGATGAGGTCGTCCACCGTACGGCTGATATTTCTGGCGCCGAATTCCTCGGAATAGCCGACACGAGCTATGTATCGGATTACCTCGCGGCTCACATCAATTTCCACGGACTTATCGACCAGCTGATCGCGGAATTCGTTGATCTCCTTCTCGACGATTTCAACTATGGCCCGTTCGCTTAGTCCGTTAAACACCACGATTTTATCCAAGCGGTTGCGGAATTCCGGGCTGAACGCCTTGTCCACCGCTTCCTTGATTGCGCTGCGGTCGGTGACCCGGTTGCCGAATCCGATGAGGCTTTTACCGATATTCCTGGCACCGGCATTGCTGGTCATAATTAATATGATATTCCTGAAATCCGCCTTTCTTCCGGAATTATCCGTGAGAGTGGCATAATCCATAATCTGCAGAAGAATGTTATAAATGTCGGGGTGGGCCTTTTCGACCTCATCCAGGAGCAGAACCGCGTGGGGATTACGCCGTACTGCTTCGGTAAGCATGCCACCCTCCTCATACCCAACGTATCCCGGAGGTGAGCCGATCAGCCTGCTCACCGAATGGCGCTCCTGATATTCGGTCATATCGAATCTCAGGAGCTGTACTCCAGTCTGATCCGCTAGCTGTCGAGCCAGTTCGGTTTTACCGACCCCGGTGGGTCCGACGAACAAAAAGTTGGCAACCGGCTTGGTTCCCTTGCGAAAACCGGCGCGGCTTCGCTTGATTGATTCCACCACCGATTTGACCGCTTCATCCTGGCCGTACAGAGAACCGAGTATCGACGGCTCGAGGGTTTTGAGCTTATCCCGTTCATTTCCGTATACCCGTTTGCGGGGAACACGGGCGATCTTCGAGATTACCGTTTCAATATCTTCAACACTCACTTCCGGCCACTGATCCCGGTCCGCAGCGCTTGTATTATCCGCACTGTCCTCAGCCTCTGCGTCCTTCTCCCCTGCCTGATGTTCCCGGCCGTCGGTCAATAGGGCGGCTGGGGCTTCCCCGCCGACAGGCGCCGACTCCGGGGTTGCTTTCTCTTCCGGTTCCGGAGGCAGTTTAAAGGTCTTTAGACGGATCAACGCGCCGATTTCATCTATGACATCGATGGCCTTGTCGGGAAGAAAGCGCTCATTGATGTACTGCGACGATAACTCAACGGCCTGTCTCAGGGCATCGTCAGAGTAGCGGACTTGATGATGCTCTTCGTAGTGCTTGCGCAGGCCCTTCAGGATTTCGAAGGCGTCATCGATGTTTGGCTCATCGACCTCGATGCTCTGAAACCGCCGGGCAAGGGCATGGTCCCTCTCGATAAACCGTCGGTATTCCTCGGGAGTTGTGGCGCCGACAATACGGATTTTCCCCGAGGCCAGGGCCGGCTTGAGCATGTTCGATGCATCCATGGTTCCGCCCGAGGCGGCACCGGTGCCAACGACGGTGTGGAGCTCATCGATGAATAAAATGATTTTATCCTCGGACTCCACTTCTTTCATAAGCAGTTTCATCCGCTCTTCGAAATCACCCCGGTATCGGGTTCCGGCAACAAGGGCCCCCATGTCCAGGGCCAGCAGCTTGTATCCCTTCAGAAGATCGGGGACATCGTTTTCTCCGATGGCAAGGGCCAAACCCTCGATAATTGCGGTTTTTCCCACACCGGGCTTTCCGATGAGGACCGGATTGTTCTTTATGCGGCGCATAAGCACCTGCATGGTGCGCTCCAGCTCTGATGCACGGCCGATTATGGGGTCGATCTCGCCGTTTTTGGCGGCGCTCACCAGGTCGCGGGTGAAGGCTTCGAGGGCTTTTTTCTTTTTCTTTCGTCCGCTTTGCTGCCCATCTTCCGATGCCTGAAACTCCCCTTCTTCCGGCTCTTCCTCGCCGGAGAAAAAACCGTCGTCATCTTCATCGCCCTCCGGACCTTCATCATCGTTCATGTCCTGTTCGCTGCGGCCGAGAACGTGACTGATCACTTCCAAAAGCGCAAGGCGGTTTATGCCCGCCTGCTCGAGGAAATAGCGGCCGTGACTTTCGGGCTCTTCAAATAACGACACCAGAATGTCGCCGGGCTCAATGGTGTCCCGGCTTACGTGGTGGCTGTGAAGCACGGCACGCTCAAACACGTGATTGAACGAGGCCGATGAAAGAGGCTCCTGATTATCTACCGAAGGCGTATTGTCGACAAGAAAGGCCCGAAGGGTCTCCCGGATTTCATCGGGCTCTCCCCCGCACTGCAAAATCACTTCCCGGGGATACGGGTAGTTCAACGCGGCATACAGAACATGCTCGGGGGTGAGGAACTCGTGTTTCCAGCTCAGCGCTTCCTGATACGCGCTGTTTAATATATCCTGAACTTCGCCACTAACTTTCATATCTACCTCTTATGCTTTTTCGACACGGCAGCGGAGAGGGTATTCCCGCTCCTTGGCGTATCTATGGACCTGCTGGATTTTGCTCATGGCAATGTCATAGGTGTAGGTTCCCACATCGCCAGCGCCTTTCTCATGGATTTCCAGCATTATCCGTTGGGCGTCATGGGAATCTTTCCTGAATATTTTCATTAAAACCTCGACCACGAACTCCATGGTCGTGTAATCATCATTGAGCATGATGACCTTGTACATTTCCGGTTTTTTAATAACGGTCTTTTTCTTGGTTTTTACGTCACCCTGACCGCCGAGCTCCGGCATGTATTGCCTCCGAAATCCTAGAATTCGAGAGGTGCGAAATACCCGCCTTCATCCCTTCCACTCTTGGTGAAATGGGAAACCTCCACTTCAATAGGAAGATACTTTCTTCCAAAGTCAGCGTCAAACAATGAAGTGGTGCTGAGGGTATAAATGCCGGTCCTTCGGTTCAGGAAATCGTCCTGCAGCGGGGCGAGGCCCGCTTCAGCAAAAATGGTATAGATGTGGCCGCCGGTTTGTTCAACCAGGAAGCGAAGAGCATTGTCCAGCGGCGCCTGTGAACTATGGGCGATATTAAAGCGGATGTGATTATTCTGCAGATAGGCAAGGGATTGAGTCAGCCCGATATTTTCGAATGCCCAATCGGGCAGCTGGCCACCGGAAACGAAGAGTATCTCCCGCTTGGCCTGATCGAGCAGAAGCCGGTCCCCCGCCAGACGGATGGCCTGATCGAGGCGCCACTGGCCGTCTCCGGCGATGCCCCGGAGAACGGGAATGATGTCATCCGCACTGTCAGTCCGGTCCCATTCCAAAACCGGCGAGAGGCCCGCGGAAAAAATCCTCAGCCCTGACTGGGGGGGAAGATTTTGAATGGCCTGAAGGGCGGCTTCCTGCTGTCTTGAGCGGAATAACTCGTCGGAGCGCCGTTCGCTTGCTTCTACAATCATCGCGACACTGCTGAGCTCGTCGAATGAACCGCTGTAGTCCAAATCCCAGTTATCGAAGGTCAGCCCTTCCTCGGTGAGGATAAAATTTTCCGATTCCAGACCGAGCACATCATTTCCCAGGATATCCCGAACGGAAACTTCTACGGAGACACGGGGAAAATCAGAGGCCTCGACCCGAAGTATCTCGACCTGATATCCGGAATACAGGCCCGAAAGCCTTGAGAGATACAGGACCCGACTGTTTCGAAAATCGCTGATGATGAGATTGCTGTTATCGTCAAATATCGCAGATACGAACTGGGCGTTCTCCCGTTCGCCGGCCCGATGAAGCGGGGTGAGACGCAGAGCCGAGGGATCAAAGGAGTACACGGCTTCCCGGCTGGTCAAAAGGAGCCGACCATTTTCGCCGGCGGAAATATCTTCCAGGTCGCTGACCCCTGGCAGCTCGAATGCCTCGAGAAGATTGCCGCTGACATCGAAGCGGTACAGAATCGACTGGTCGTTCCGATTATCACCGACAAAAATGTGATCACCGTCGGCGTGAACTCCGGCTATCCGGCTGAATCCGGGAAATTCCGACGATACCCTCCTGAAAGCCGCGGGCTCGCCGAAGTGGAAGAGAAAATCACCGCCGGTGGTGTATTTCACAATCCGCTGATTACCAAAATCGCTGACGTAGACCGCAGGTTCCCGGGATACGCTGATGTATTGGGGACCGAGAAGCTGCCCCTCCCCTATGCCGCTAGAACCGAACTGCCGGATGGTGTTCCCATCACTGCTGAGAACGGAAATAAAATCGCCGAGGAAGTTCGTTACGAACACTTCATCTTCATAGCGGTCGCTGTCGAAGGGGCCTGCAAGGGGCGAAAATCCGCCATTGAGATTTATTAGCAGTCTCCCGCTCTGATTAATCAGACTGATATTGTTGCTGCCGAAGGATGTGAGAAGAATCCTTCCACGTCCATCGGGCAAAACTCCGCCGGGAAAAACCATGGAATTGGAGTACTCACTGCGCTCAAACTGCTCGACGATGAGAAAATCCCGGTCTTCCTGCAGTTCCTGCGCAAGACTGCGCCGGGCCAACAGGTGATCGATAAATGCCCGAAGGAATGGAGCCGCCAGCCCCTCTTCCTCGAGGTCCTGCCATTCATTAAGCGCCGCATCCTCAAAACCGGAAAAATAGTACGCCCTGCCGAGCCAAAGGCGTACCAGCGGGTCGTCGGGAACAAAACTCAAGCTCCGCTGAAAGGAAAGAATCGCTTCATTGTAGCTGGCCCTGTGAAAGCGGACCACTCCTTCGCGAAAGCTCTCGTCGGCGTTAAGGACATCAAAATCCACCTGGGCAAACAGGGACGCGGAAACTGCAATGAGGAAGAATAAGGCTGCAATGTGCTGGAGACGGCGGAAGTACTTCATACGTCAATCATACCAGCTTTTTTCACCAGTTCAAGATGCTCGCGTATTTCGCTTTCCTTGGGAGCCAGGTCCACAGCCTTGTTGAGGACCCGGCGGGCGTTTACCGGATCGCCCATTTTATGAAGAACCCAGCCGAAGGTGTCCAGATAGGCCGGATGATCTGGCTTGAGCTCCAGGGCCTTGCGGATATAATCCCTGGCCTTGGGCAGCTGGATGCCCTGATCGGCCATGATAAACGCCAGGGAATTTAATGCGGTGGCGTTTTCCGGATTTATGGCCAGGGCCTGTTCCAGATTTTTTATGCTGGCGGGAATGTTTTCCTGTTTGTAGAGGATATACCCCAAGGCAGCGTGCACTTTTGAGCTGTCATAGCCTTCATCGAGAAGATGCTGGAACTCGTATTCAGCCAAACGGTAGCGGCCGGTGTTGGCGTACACATATCCGATGAGCATCCTGCTCTGGTAAACCTGGGCGAAATCCTCTGAGGATGCCACCACCTGGTCGAGATAAATCAGTGCCTCGTCAAACTGTTCAAGCTGAGCGTAGCAGAGTCCCAGGTAGTAGGAAATTTCGGCATAGCTGTCCTCATTGGCCTGGATACTCCGGAAATGCCTGAGAGCCTCGTTGTATTTTCCGCTCCGGTAGAGCTCGATTCCCTTTTTCATCATCTACACTTTAAACTCGGCCTTTTTATACACCTCATCAATAAGATTATTCACCGGATGAAGATGTACGGGACTAATGGAGATGGCTCCAGCCAAAACCGCTTCCTGATCCGAACCGGGGTCTTCCAGACTCTCATCCGGCACCCCGGACAAGAACCAGTATTGGTCGCCGTCGGGAGCCTCGAAGCTGTGAAGGGCGTCTTTATACACCCGTTTACATGGGTGGGTTATTCTGATGTCTCCGGTTTCATGGCCCGGACCGTTTATATTGATAAAATGATGCTCATCCCACAGGCGGATAAACCCGCCGACATTCCGGGAGACCATGCGGGCCAGGGGCATGAAGTTATACGGCGGGCGAGTGGATATCAGGCTGATGGCAACTGAGGGGATGTTCATATAAGCGCCTTGCCGGGCTGCAGCGGCGGTGCCCGAATAGGTCAAATCGGTTCCCAGGTTTGGACCGTAATTGATTCCCGAGAGAATGATATCCGGCGGACCATCCATGATCCCCAAAATAGCAGTCATGACGCAGTCCGCAGGGCTTCCGCTGGTCTGAAACTGACGCTCCGAGAGCCGTCGGCTGCGAATTGCGTCCTTCAGGGAAATTGAATGGGAATTGCCGCTGCGCTCGCCGTCAGGGGCGACGATCCATACATCTGCCTGGGGATAATCGCTCAGAAGAACCTCGCGCAGAAGCTGAAGACCCTCGCTGCTTATTCCGTCATCGTTTGTCAGTAATATTTTCATTGCTGCCTATATTTCCCGGGTGCTGCCCTTCCCGGGCACAATCGGGTAGATATTCGGATGGAAGCCAAAAATGCGCTCGTATTCTTCCATTTTATCTCGGTAACTGTCCATGGCGTCATGGCGTATCATGACTAACACGCAGCCCCCGAACCCCCGCCCGCTGAGCCGGGATCCCAGAACACCGTCCATTTCGCTGCCTCGTTTCACAATCCAGTCGATTTCCGGAACCGATACTTCCATAAGGTCTCTGAGTCCTTCATGACTGCGCATCATTTCCTTGCCCGCATGTTCAAAATCCCCTTCGGCGAGCATGGCGCTGACCTCGCTGACCCGATGGAACTCCTGGGCTACATGAATGCACACCCGCCGGCGGGATTCGGGGAGAATTCCCAGGCTCTGACGGATTTCGCTCAGACTCAGGTGACGGTAGTCCCGTCCGCCGAGCCGGTTTTTTAACTGGGTCATACACTGGTTGGAAAGTTCAATCCGCTCTTCCCGGTCTTCTTCGGCTTCCTGTGACGGCACCCTGGTATCTACCAGCAGAAGGCGTATGTCAGCGGGATCGAAGGGAATGTGCTGAACGGTCAGATTGTGGGTGTCGATGAAGCTGATGTGTTTTTCCCGGGCGTGATGACTGGCCAAATGAGGAAGAAACCCCGTGTCTTCATGGAGGAATGCGGTTTCAGCCTGATGGGCGCATTGCAATAACTGGAGTTCGGTGAGGTCAAAATTCTCGAGTTCGGCTATGGCCCTTGTTGCGGCGACCACTATTGCGGCCGAACTTCCCAAACCGATGCCCCCGGGGACGTCGCCTCCGACGGTGACATTCAGTCCGTCGATGGGGCAGCCCATGTTCTGAAGTCCGTAAATAGATCCTTTAAGGTAGTTGGCCCAACGGTCTTCCCGTTTGTATTTGAGATTGGTAAGACTGCATTTTTTGCGCTCCTCGTAGTCCGGAGCGAAAAAGCGGAAACTGTGATCGCCTCGACGGGATACCGCGACGGTCATTCTAAAAGGAAGAGCGAATGAAAGACCGTGGCCTTCGGCGAACTCGGTGTGTTCGCCCAAAACATTGGCAACTCCGGGGGCGGAAACCATGACTTCGGGATCTTCCTGATATTCCCTGATGTGTAGCGCTCGGTAGTCCTGATCCAATAACTCCCCCTGGGCTAAAAATATAGTACCCGATTATGTAAAACGTATCAATTAAAACCCATTTTTCTGCTATCCTGACTCAACATGAAAAATCAACAATCATCCCTGCTCGAACCGCTTGCCCTCGTTCTTCTTTCAGCTCTCCTGAATTGGCTTTCCCAACCAAACGAGCTGTTTGTCGGCGGCAACTGGTTTTTCGGATTGATCAGTTATATCCCGCTGTACGTGATGTTTGCTTCATTTCCCCTCAGTATCAGAAGCTCCGGTCGGCTCGGCCTGCTGTATGCCCTTATCAATACCTTGAGCTCGTATTTCTGGCTCACAAATTTCGGAGACTACTCGCTGTGGACCATAAGCGGCGTAACCCTGGTATACCTGATTTTTTACCGGGCTTTTTTCCGCATGATGCAGCATCTTTTTGCCCGGTCACCGCGGCCGGTTGTATCCAATTCCTCCGACGGAGACCTTCGTGTCGGAGAGTCCAAAGCGCAGACGTTTTTCTCTGCCGGGGAATCAGGACCGCTGATTTTCGCCGTCGCCTGGACGGCGTTTGAATTTTTCCGGAGCCGGGGCTATTTGGCCTTCCCGTGGAATCTGGCGGCCTTTCCCTTCCACGAAGCGGTGTTTTTCAACCAGATAGCCGAGCTAAGCGGAGTATGGATTATCAGCTTCGCGGTTCTATACCTTCAGGCGGCTTCCGCAGACCTGCTCATCATGGGGCGAGGAGGTATGAGGTTTCACCTCTACGGCCCGGAGCACCGTTTCGCATCAGCGGCATTGATTCTCCTTATTGGAGCTTACGGGCTTATACGAATGAGCAGCTTCGCTACTTCCGATGACCGTGGCTCCGGAGAGGAGCTGATCGTGCTGCTGGTGCAGCAAAATGTTGACAGTTGGGCGCAGGAAGACCGCACCCTCGGCGTAAGCCGGGCCATCGACCTGAGCATGCAGGGCATCGACGAATCCGCAGAGCGCTTCGGCAGAGAGCCCGACCTCATTGCCTGGAGCGAAACCAGCCTCACCTACCCGTATTCTCCTGAGGGAAGTTATTATCAGCATCGACCTCGCCCCATAAGTTTGCGGGATTTCCTGGAGTCGAGCTCAGCGGAACTCATAACCGGAGCGCCGGTAATAGAAAGCATCCAGCCCTTCACGGCATTCAACTCGAGCATCCATATCGACAGCGAAGGCAGGCTCCTTGGCGAGTACGGTAAAATTCAGCTCATCCCCTTCGCCGAGCATGTCCCCTTTACGGATTTCAAGCCGCTGGCGGATTTCCTGGAAGGCGTTGTCGGCATACCAGCCAGCGGCTGGACTCCGGGCAGATCGGTTGAGCTGTTCACCCTCGACAAGGGCATAAAGCTCGGCACCCCCATATGCTTCGAAGACTCCTTCGCCTCCAACACCAGATATTTTACCCGGGCCGGCGCCGATGTGCTTCTGAACCTGACAAATAACGCCTGGTCCGAAACCCGCTCCGCCCAAATGCAGCACCTGGTATCCGCCCGCTACCGGGCAATTGAAAACCGCCGATACCTTCTTCGATCGACAAACGGCGGTGTGACGAGCATCATATCTCCCGACGGCACAATCCTCGCTGAGATACCCATGTTCGAGGAGGCCTTCCTGCTGGAGAGGATAATCATTCCGGACCACAGACCTCTCACGGTTTATGCCCGGTTCGGAGACTGGTTCGCCTGGGTTATGGTACTGCTGCTGTTTGGTTTCCTGGTACAGCGCAAACTGGACCTGGAGGATAAAAGTACAGGGTGAATGACCAGGTTTCGGTCCGCCCCTGAGCGCATGTAAAATTCGCAAACCGCCTGCATTGTGATTGCATAAAAAAAGACCGGGCACAGTGCCCGGCCTTTTCCTTCCGCTCCCGCATATGGGAGGCTATACGTCTTACTTGATATTGTACTTTCTCTTGAAACGCTCGACCCGGCCCGCGGTATCGACCAGCTGCTGCTTGCCGGTAAAGAAGGGATGGGATGCCGACGAGATTTCCAGCTCGTAGAGCGGATATTCGTTGCCGTCATCGTGCTTCATGGTCTTGTTTGTCTCAACAGTAGACTTGGTAAGAAATACGGTTCCGCTGGCGATGTCCTTGAAGGCCACCAGGCGGTAGTCAGGATGGATGTCCTTTCTCATTTTTACAAACCTCTCTTTGCTATTGCTCCCCGCCGTGCGAGGCTGATGCTGTGCGGCACTTTTGCCGACGCTGCTCCCCGGGAAAGAGTAATTTACTCTCCAGTCGGCGAGGTATTCATCGACCGGAGGAAGGCCTCATTATTCTTAGTTTTCCTCATCCTGTCAATAAGAAGCTCCAGGACCTCGGTGTCCTCCATGGGGTTGATAACCTTGCGAAGGACCCACATTTTTTGGAGTTCGGTTTCTGCAAGCAGCAGGTCCTCCCGGCGGGTGCCCGAGCGCTTAATATTAAAGGCGGGAAAGAGCCGGCGATCTGCCATTTTTCGGTCGAGATTGACCTCCATATTGCCGGTTCCCTTGAATTCCTCGAAGATAACCTCGTCCATTCGGCTCCCGGTTTCGATGAGGGCGGTAGCCACGATGGTAAGGCTGCCGCCGTGTTCAATATTCCGTGCGGCTCCGAAAAAACGCTTCGGTTTATGAAGTGCGTTGGAATCCACACCACCGGAGAGAATTTTACCCGAGGTGGGAACAGTCTGGTTGTATGCCCGAGCAAGCCTCGTAATTGAGTCCAGCAGAATAACAACGTCCTTGCCGTGCTCAACCAGGCGGCGGGCCTTTTCAAGCACCATCTCCGCTACCTGCACGTGCCGGGTAGCCTGCTCATCAAACGTTGAGGAGATGACTTCGGCTTTAACGTTTCGCTGCATGTCGGTTACCTCTTCGGGACGCTCATCGATGAGCAGGACAATGAGGTAGACTTCAGGATGGTTTTCCGTAATGGCATTGGCGATTCTCTGCAGCAGAATGGTTTTACCGGTTCTCGGGGGGGCGACAATAAGCCCGCGCTGGCCCTTACCGATGGGACAAAACAGATTTATCATCCTGGTGGATTTTTCCCCGTTTTTTGTCTCCATGTTCAGCCGCTCGTCGGGATACAGGGGCGTGAGGTTGTCAAAGGGTATCCGGGTTTGAGCTACCGTGGGATTGTCGAAGTTGACCGATTCAACCCGAAGCATGGCGAAAAACCGCTCGCCGTCTTTCGGCGGACGGATTTGCCCGTACACCGTGTCGCCGGTCTTTAGATTAAAGAGGCGTATCTGACTCGGGGAAATATAAATATCGTCAGGTCCTGGAAGGTAGGAGTTTTGCGGCGAACGCAGGAAGCCGTACCCGTCGGGAAGTATTTCAAGGCTTCCGTAGGCGTAAATGGTGCCGTTCCGCTCGGTATGCGCCTTGAGAATGGCGAAAATTATCTCCTGCTTCTTGAGGGACAGCATGTTTTCCTTGCTGATTCCCATTTGTCCGGCCAAATCTCTCAGCCCCTGCATGTGGGTGGTAATCAGGTCGTTGATGCTCAGGGAACGGCTCATGGCTTTCTGACCGGTGCCCGAAGACCCTCCATTGCCGCCGCCTCCCTTGGAGTTGGCTCGCTCGGCGGAGTCTGACGCGCTGTTGTCGTCGCGGCTATCTCCGTTGTCTTTTTTCACCTCGACCCTAACCTTGCGCTTGCGCGAACGGCCTGAATTTTTTCGTGGTGAATCTTTTTCCCTGGCTTCCCGGGAGGAAGAAGCATCTGCAGTGGCTTCCTCACCGTCGGCGGCCTCGTTCTTTTCACCTTCGCTTTTGTCTGTTGTGTCAGATTCTTGGGGAGGGGAACTAGCGCCTGGTTGGGAACCTTCGTCGGGAGCAGCATGTTCGCTCTGTGCGGCGGATGCCTGGTCAGACGGGGTTTGATTGTTTGATTGCTCGGAGGATTCGGTCTGCCCGTTCTGCTCATCGCCGGGATTGCCGTTGGTGGGGTTTTCGTTTGAGGACAATGCGTCGTCGGAAGCATTATCCTCTCGTTTTCTTCTGATAATTGGCATGTAAAAAACTCCAGAAATGTTATCGGTGGTGTATGTCGCGCAATTGCTGATTTTTGAAAGGAATCAAGGAATTATTGGACTGCACGTCAAATATAGTATGCTGTTTCAACAACTGTCAAGCTCCGCTCATGCTCATGAGAATTTGCATCAAAGCGGCAGTTCCGGCAAAGCTCCGCACCTGTCGTCGGTCGCCGTCAAACTCCCACCTGATAATTTCGGGCTCTCCGTTTATTCCGCTGCGTTCAGAATTACCTGCTGTGGCGATATAGACCAGGCCAACAGGCTTTTCATCGCTGCCCCCTCCCGGTCCGGCAATTCCAGTCACCGCGACGGCGATATCTGCGGGAATACGGCGCAAAACCCCCTTCGCCATTTCGCCGCAGCATTCCGCCGAAACAGCGCCATAGTTATTGAGCACCCGGGGGGAAACCCCAAGGAGCCGGGATTTGACGTCGTTGTGGTAGCTCACGACTGATCCGAGAAACACCGAAGAACTTCCGGGAATCTCGGTGAGGTCGCGGGAAATGCCGCCGCCGGTACAGGACTCCGCGGCGGCAACGGTAAGCCCTTCTGCCCTTCCGATGGTAACGATGCGCTTGGCTACCAATTCCCGTACGGATTCCCAGGAGATGTCCGATGCGCTATGGGAATCGGGAAGCGTGAGAATCAGAGCTGAGTCATCTCGCATTATCTCACTGCCGGAGCTGCCAAGGCTGCCGGAGCCGCCGCGAGTAAAATGTGCTTTGGTTATTTTTTGGGAGAACGGAAAATATATGTGCATTGCAGCCTTTTTCTCCCCGGATGCGGCAGGAAAGCCTATCGGCCAAAGAACACCGCTTGGGACTAATTATGCTCGCCGGACTGGATATTTTCCCTGAGTTCCTTGGCGGGAGATGAGAAAATGTCGAGGTTTTCCGCCTTGCGTATCATTTCGCATCGGCCTTCGAATACCACACCGTCGGCGATGCGCAGTTTTACCGAGCGAACGTTCCCGTAAATTCTGGCGCTCTCGAGCATTTCCACCATTCCGGAGGCTTCGATATTTCCCTTTACGGTTCCGCCGATTACCACATCCTGTACGAAAATATCCGCTTCAATTTCCGCGCCTTCTTCAATGTACAAAAATCCGCCGGAGGAGATTTTTCCCTTGAACCGTCCGCTGATTTTCATGGAACTGTCGAATTTGAGTTCACCGTTTAAGAACGTCTGGGAACCAAGACGGGTCTTGGTTTGCTCGAGGACACTTTTATCAAATGACGAGGGCATAGAAACTCCGGATATAAACGCGGCGGGCGTTACTTTGTTTTCATTGTGAACACCCCGTCCCAATCTTCCTCGGGGGGGTTTTTTAGGTAGTGCTTGCAGCGCACCTCATAGACCCTGGAGGGGCCGTCATCGGGTTCGATTGTCCTGGCTTTTTGAAAAAACTTCAGCGCTTCCTCGAAATTCATCAGCTTATACTGACGACGTCCCTCGGCGAATAACTCCAGCAGCTGCTTTTTTTCTTCGGTTATCATATATCGCTCCCGACTACGCTTAGGCCCAGGATCAGATTTTTACGTTCTTAGCCTTATAACTATTAAAATGCTTCTGGTATTTCATTTCAAGGCTTTCCAGGCTAACTTCATCTTCCTTGAGCTTGTCGCCACGCGCCTGCAGGTCTTCGACCTTTTCTTCAAGCCCCCGGATTGTTGCCAGGGTCTCTTCGGTTTCGGCGATTACCGACTGGACAAATTTTTTCACATCATCGGCATTGCCCACATCGATGTTTTGAGCCTGATCGAGCAGGTCGGCGGTGGGTTTTTTCACGTGATTGGTAAAATACAATAGTGACTGATTAAGACTCTCGGTTAATGCGATGCGTTTTTCCCGCTGAAGGATCTGCTGGGTAAGGTCGCGGTTGCGCAAGACAGCCTTGATTCGCGCGAGTACCTCGGAAAAATTAAAAGGTTTGGTGATGTAATCTTCAACACCAAGCTCGAATCCCTCGATTTTATCCTTCACGTCATCCATGGCGGAAAACATGACCACTGGAATTGTCGCGTAGTCTGCATACTCAGCGTCGTTCTTGATGATTTTTGTCACTTCCCAGCCGGACAGCCGGGGCATAATGTTGTCAAGAATGATGAGGTCCGGGTTGCACTCTTTCACTTTTTGAAGAGCCCGTTCGCCGTCCTCCGCCTTCTCAACGCTGAAACCGAGTTTGGAGAGCATGACTTCAAAGAAATCGAGGTTTATCTGCTCATCATCAACTATTAAAATTTTCTCTTTTTTCATGCCTTATACCCCCAGGTGGCGTATGTCTATTTTCACAGGAACTGCCTATTCTGTCAATTGACCATTGATTTAGCGGATATCACGCCCAGCGCGCCGCCGGATCAACAGGGTCAGGCTGATGAGAATCGCCAGTATTCCCAGGATGAGGAAAAGATACGCAAAGGCGTCACCGATAACGGTGTATACCCCGGTGCGCTCGGTGTAGATCGGGACATCGCTGACGATATAGCTCTCGGTGAACGGCTCGTTGCTGTCAATTATAACACCATTGGGGTCAATAACCGCGGTCATACCGCCGTTGGTCGACCGGACCATTGTCCGCCGATTTTCAACTGATCTGAAGACTGCCATCGCAAGATGCTGGGTTGCCGAGGGAACCGATTCGGACCAAGAGTCATTGGTGAGGTTGATGATGACCTCAGCCCCCCGCCTGACGAATCCCCTGGAGAGATAGCCGAAGGTATCTTCGAAACAGATTGGCGTGGCAAATTTGAGACCGTTGACATCAAAAATTGTCCACTCGTCGCCCTGGTACCAGAAGCTGGTGTCGTTCTCCACCAAGAGGCGATGAAGCCAGGGGAACTGACGCTCATAGGGGAAGTGTTCGGTGAACGGAACGAGGTGGAGCTTCCGGTATATTTCCCGGTCCTGCCTGTTGGTATACACATACACGGCGTTATAGTCATGACGCTCGAATTCCCCGTCATCATTGAGCACCAGCTGACCGTCCCCGTTGCCGATGATAAAGGGCCGGCTCTGCCCGTCGATGTAATCAAGCAGCTCATCCACCAACTCGTAGCGCTCGGGGTCGGTGCGGTAGCGGCTATGCCAGTCAATAGAGGGAATAAAACTCGTTTCGGACCACACCACGAATTCCGCATCAGGAGCCTCGTTCAGGGCCAAATCAGTCTGCCGGATGCTCGCGTCCATTGATGCCCGGTATGCCCGGGTCCCGCCTATCCACGGGTCGACATTTTGCTGTACCAGAATCATTTTTCGCTGGGGTGAGTCGCTGTAGTCAACTTGGGAAAAAAAACCGGCCAGGGGGGCCACTACTACCAGTGAAACAAGTGCGATGATTTCGGTCCTTCGCCCTGCGGCTAATTCTTTCAGGAAGACGCCGATCCCCTCTTTCCATTGTGCTGCGGCAGGTTCCAGGCGGGAAGCCAGGAAAATCTGGGGAGCCAACACCACCAGCGAGACCCCCCACACCCCGGTGAACTGTGCGAAGTTGACCAGAGGAATATTGAGATACTGGGTATACCCGATAATACCGTAGGCATAGCCGAGAAAGCCCTGCGTTCGAAGAAACTCATACGCCAGCCAGATAACCAGCTGCCCCAGCCATGCCGCCCGTCCCAAAGCCAAAACCGGAAGCTTGAGCAGGGGCAGAAGGATGGTGTAATACGCCGCGTATATGACCGGAACGATAAAAATCGCCATCGGGTGGAAATTAATCAGCCATACGTTAAATGTCGCATAGGTGGCAAAACCGGTCAGGGGGCCGTAGATAAACAGACGCCACAGCGGCGCCCGGTTAACCACCCAGAACAGGGGAAGAAGGGCTGCAAACCCCAAAAACCCGAACCCGTCGTAGTGTATGTCATTCGGAAAAGCCAGATAAAACAAAAGAACTGACAGCGAAAGGGCCGTCAGTTCTTGTATTATCCGGGCCGGAGATTTCCATCTCCGGGCGCCAGACGTCGCTGTTTCCGTTGCATGTACTGTGGAAGCCTTCACAAAATTACCCCGAAACAGTTCCTATTTTCTCAGCGGCCATGCGCTGTCTTTTAACTCTTTACCCGGACGGAAGTTTACCACGCCGTGATCCTCAACCTTCACAGTCTGACCGGTTTTCGGATTGCGGGCTTTTTCCCTTCCCTTGCGGGTGCGGATCTCGAAGGTGCCGAAGCCCCGGAGTTCGATAATCCGATCTTCAGCCAGGGCGTCCTTCACCTGCATCAGCATCAAATCGATGATGTGGTGGACGCTCTTTTTCGGAAGACCTGTCGACTCAGAAATATTGTCGACGATCTCCGCCTTAGTCATTTTTACTTTGGACACAAAAACTCCTCATCACCGGTATAAAAAATGGCCCGCTCGAGGATTCCCATTGGCGGGAACCATCTGTCGGGCTAAACGGGTGAAGGATAAAAACTCCGCCCCGTCAAAACGCCGGGGCAAAAGCTTTCAGAATTAGTTCATGCTGTTAAGGTGTTTCGCCAGACGTGATTTCTTGCGGGCTACTGTATTCTTGTGCATGATGCCGCGGCTCACAGCAGTGTCCATCAGCTTTTTGATAGCATTAAATTGCTTGTCCGCACCGTCTTTACTACCGTCGTTTACCGATACGAGAAACTTCTTGATTGCGCTGCGGATTTCGCTCTTCGCCGTGCGGTTCCGCATGCGACGGCCCACACTCTGGCGGTGACGCTTTTCAGCTGTTTTTGAATTCGCCAAGGATTAACCTCCGATGAGTTTTGCGTTACAATGGGCATCGCTGCCGTGCAACAGGCGCAAAAACTATCAGATAAATCTTTAGCTGTCAATAGTATATGCGAGGTCATATGAATGTGCTGATTTTCCTGAGTCTTGTCCTGTTTTATCTCATTGTAATAGATATCCGCCTTGCGGCGATCAGCATTTTTCTCAAAGACCGACGGAGGGATCTGGCTGTGCAGCGCCAGGGAGTCCTCGGTTCCCGGTGGATCCTGTTTTGGGGAGAGCGGCTTATCGGCCTCAAGGTGAGAATGGAGACCCCGTCGGAACCCCTGCCCGCCCGGTTCGTGATGCTCGCCAATCACCAAAGCCTGCTGGACATTCTGGTTGCCTTGGCCGGTTTTCCCGATTCGCCCCTGAGATTCGTGGCAAAGCGCGAGCTGGGGCGCCTGGTTCCCGGTGCGTCCCGGGTCCTGCGCTACGGCCGCCATGCGCTGATACACAGAAAAAGCAACCTCAGGCAGACCGCCGCGGCGCTCAAGCTATTCGCCCGGCGATGCGAACGCCGGCACTGGTGCCCGGTCATTTTTCCCGAAGGAACCCGGAGCCTGGACGGAAAGCTCAAGAAATTCCATCCGGGGGCATATCGATTCGTGCAGGAGCCCCTTATGCTGCCGACGGTTGTGCTAGCCATTGACGGCGGGTGGAAATTCAGCCATTTCAAAGACTTTCTTCGCAAAAAAGCGTATTTTTACCGCATACGGGTCGTATCAGTTTTGCCGCCGCCTGCCAGCCCCAAGGGCATCGCCGCTGACCTCGAAACCGCCCGCAATCGAATCCAGGATCAGCTGGAAAGCTGGGGCTCTGGACAACCCGCATAGCCCAAGCCTTACTGCGCACGGCACATCATTCCCGGGAGGCACTGTTGTTCAAGGAATACCGCACATTAATTCGCCACATGAAACCCTACCGCTGGTGGTACCTGGCCGGCTTCGTCAGCCTGGTTGCCACCAACGGCTTCCAGCTGCTGATACCTCAGTTCATCCGCCGGGTCATCGACACCTTGACCCTGCCACAGTTCGCGTTGGCTGACGTCGGGAGGATTGCCCTCTCCATGCTTGCCGCCGCCGCTGTGGTGGGTCTGGGCCGGCTGGGCTGGAGGTTTTTTCTGGGGACCACCTCCCGCAGAATCGAAGCGACTATCAGGGAAGATCTGTTCACCCATTTGATGAAGCTCGATACCCGATTCTATCAGGAGAACAGCATCGGCGACCTGATGGCCCGGGCCACCAATGATATGAGGAGCATCAGGATGGCTTCCAGTATCGCGTTGGTCGCCGCGTTCGACGGTTTGTTTATTACCGTATTTGTGCTTATCATCCTCTTCAGTCAAAATGCCCGGCTGGCGTCATTGGTCATCATCCCGCTTCCGGCCATTACGGTGCTTTTGATTTACTTCGGAAAATTCATTGGACCACTGTTCAAAAGCGTTCAAGAGGGCTTTTCCAAACTCAGCGATCACAGCCAGGAAACCTTCGCGGGAATACGGATTATCAAATCCTTTGTCAAGGAAGGCTTTTTTACCCGCCGTTTCGCCGTTCTAAATGATGAATACCGCTCGAAAAACATGCGGCTCACGGCGATTCACGGCGTACTCTTCCCGGTGGTGATGTTCCTCTCGGGTTTGACAATGATGATCCTTCTCATGGTGGGCGGGCGGCTGGCCATCCTCGAAGAGCTCACTCCAGGCGAGCTGGTTGCGACCCTGAGCTACCTTCAGATGCTCATTTGGCCGATGCTCGGCGCGGGCTTCACGGTAAACCTCCTGCAGAGGGGGGCCGCGAGCCTGGGGAGAATCAACCGCATAATGGAATATGACCCCGCAATTCAAAATCCCGAAAATGCCTTTAGCGGCCCCCTTAAGGGAGATATACAGCTTGAGCACGTCAGCGTGGAACTGGAGGGAGCCGAAGTCCTGAACGATGTTTCCTTCATCCTGCGTCGGGGAACCCTGCTGGGAATAACCGGGCCGGTCGGGGCGGGAAAAACTACCCTGTTAAATACCCTTCCGAGAATATGCGATACGAGCTCGGGGATTATCCGCATCGGGAAGCAGGACATCGGCAGCGTGGATCTGGGTCATTTACGGGCCCAATTCGGGTACGTGCCCCAGAGAAGCTTTTTATTTTCCGCCAGCATCAGGGACAACATCTCCTTTGGAAATGAAACCCTCGCCAAGGAAGATCTCGACCGGCTTATTCACGCTGCCAGCCTGGATCAGGATTACAAGCTGTTTCCCATGGGCTGGGATACCGTCGTCGGCGAGCGGGGAATCACCATCTCCGGCGGACAGAAGCAGCGGGTGAGCATCGCCCGGGCCCTGGCGGTGGAGCCCCCGATTCTGCTCTTGGACGATCCTCTCAGCGCCGTCGATGCGGATACCGAAGAGCGGATTCTCAGTGAAATTCTCAAGAACATCGAAGGCCGCACCGCGGTAATTGTGAGCCACAGAATATCAACGTTGAAACACTGCGACGAAATTCTGGTTCTGGAGGGCGGAGCAATCACTCAGAGGGGCAGTCACGATGAGTTAAAGGAAGGCGGGGGCTACTACCGGACCATTTTCGATATCCAGCAGGTGGAAGCGGCGACCTTGGGAGGCGTACAGTGATACACAGCGAAGAGGCGGAAATCCGCGGATATGACCCGGCGACGGTAAGACGCATTTTGAACTACATGAAGCCCTACTGGCTTCTTGTGGGATTAAGCATGCTTTTTATCCTCCTTTCCACCGGCGGTCAGCTCCTGCTTCCGGTGATTATTCAGCGCACTGTCGATGAGCACCTGAGGCCCGCCTGGCTCAGCGCCCCGGCATCGGATTTACCCGAGATTCTCGAGTTTGACCCGCGGATAGAACAGGAGTATCGGCGTCTGGGAGAACGGGTGTTCATCCCGGAAAACAGCGGCGGCCCCTGGTTCCGCTCGCGATATGAAAACATTGAACTGCACTTTCTCATAGACCTGGACGAAACGGAAATGAGCCAGGCACAGCTTGTCCGGCTGGCCGAAACAGAGGGTGTGACCATAATGAGCGGCAGCGTCGCGCTGTCCGAGCTTTCATATGCCGGGCTGGACAGCGAGCTCAAAAATCTTCTTCGGAGCGCTGATATCGATGGGGTGGGACAAAAGGCCATGCAGTACCTGGGAGTCCTGGTGGTTGTTCTGGCAGCAAGCTTTTTGCAGATTTTCCTCATGGCGCTGGCAGGTCAAAACGTGATGAAGGACCTTCGAATGGACCTCTATTCCCGCACGGTCAACCAGAATCTGCGATTCCTCCAGGACCAGCAGGTCGGTAAGCTGGTGACCCGGGTTTCCAGCGACGTGGAAACCATCAACGAGCTGTTTACCAATGTGCTCAGCGCCATCATTTCAGATGTGGTCATGATGATCGGGGTGGTCATCACCCTTTTTCTCCTCAATCCCCGATTAGCATTCTATTCCCTGGTAATCCTGCCGCCGGTTATCATTCTCATGCTGATTTTCCGGGTGAAGGCCCGGGATGCCTACCGGAAAGTGAGGAGCTGGGTGTCTTCGGTGAACGCATACATCTCCGAGCACCTTGCCGGCGTTTCCCTGGTGCAGGCCTTTGTTCAGGAAAAGCGGGTGAACAGCGAGTTCCGGTATAGGAACACCAAGCTGTACAAGGCCAATGTGGGCGAGCTGTATGTGTTCACGGTTTTTCGGCCCCTGGTCGACTTATTGGCCATAGCTTCCGTCGCCATGATTATCTACTTCGGAGCTTCATCCCTCATCAGGGGTCTGGTGAGCCTCGGGGTTCTGATTGCCTTTATCAATCTTATTCAGCGCTTTTACCAGCCCGTGCAGGATATGGCGGAGAAATTCACCCTCATTCAATCCGCAATGGCCGGAAGCGAACGGGTTTTCGCCCTATTGGATGAAGACCACCAGGAAGACAGGGAGGGCAAGAGTGAACCAGTCGCTTCCCAGGTCCGAGGCGATTTGCGTTTTGACAATGTGCGCTTTGCCTACAAGCAGGGCGAAGACGTTCTCAGGGATATCAGTTTTTCCTGCACCGCCGGAGAGCGCATTGCCCTCGTGGGCTATACAGGCTCGGGCAAAACCACAATCGCCAATGTATTGTCCCGCCTGTGGGAATACGATTCCGGCCGGATCAGCCTGGAAGGCACCGATATCCGGGATATACCTCTGGACAGCCTGCGGCAGATTATCCAGCCGATTCAGCAGGATGTTGCCCTTTTTCATATGAACGTCAGGGACAACCTGCTTCTGGGCAACGAGCTGAACGACGAAGAAATATACGCGGTCCTCGACGAGGTCCAGGCGGGAGACTTTATCAGGCGATTGCCGAAGGGCCTGGAAACCATAGTTGCGGAAAACTCCGGGAATTTCTCCGCAGGTCAGCTCCAGCTCCTGTCATTTGCCCGGCTATTAATCCAGAACCCGAGGATAATCATTATGGACGAGGCCACGGCGAACATCGATACCGACACCGAGCAAAAAATCCAGGCGGCGATGCAGCGTATTATGGAGGGCAGAACTTCAATCGTTATCGCCCACCGGCTGTCGACAATCAAGGATGCCGACAGGATTCTGGTGCTCAATCGGGGAAAGGTTGTGGAGTCGGGAAACCACGAAGAACTCCTGGAGAAACGAGGGCTGTATCATGCCCTGCAGGAAATACAGTTTAACCGTATGGGAGCCTAGCTCTCGACCCGAAGGGGTACGGGCTCCCAGACGTTTTTTTCTCTCAGGAATCTCAGAGACTCCGAGGAGAACTCCCGCCGAATACCGTCCCGGTCGCTGGCGTAGACTTTTTTATTGAGTATGTTAACCTCGAAAATTCGAAGGCGCGAATCGCCTTCATTGATCCATTGGCCTTCCCGGGGCAAACCCCGCTGCTCGTTCTGGTAGGTCTCGTATTCGAATGCCAGGCAGCACAGCAAACGACCGCAGGGGCCGGAGATTTTTTGGGAATTAAGGCTGAGCTTTTGAACCTTCGCCATTTTAATGGAAACCGGTTCAAGATTATGGCTCACAGCGGAACAGCATAATGATCGGCCGCACACTCCCCGGCCTCCTATCATCCGCGATTCGTCGCGCACCCCGATCTGTCGAAGCTCAATTCTGGCCCTGAAATGGCTGACCAGATCTCGAACGAGACCGCGGAAATCCACCCGTTTTTCGCTGGTGAAGAAAAAGACGATGCGGCTTTCTCGGAGAACGAAGTGCACCTTGACCAGCTTCATGTTCAGCCCGTGCTGTTCGATTAGCTCCCGCGAAATAGTCAGGGCTTCGTTCGCCTTTTCCCGGTTTACCCGGTACTCTTCAAGATCCTGGGGCGCAGCCTTGCCCTCGGGCACCACGAGGGAAACATCATCGCTGTTGTTATCCTTGGACGGCAAAAGGCATCCGAGGCAATCACCGCTGGTTCCCGTCAGCCTGGCAAGATCCAGTCCGAACTTTGTCGGAACTATTACATGATCACCGATGTCGAGTCCGAGATCGGCATTTATTTCTCCGAAAAGAATTTCCTTGGTATCGAGAACGGAAAAAACCCAATACTCCCCGGTGTTTTGATTGGCAGCGGCCGTACAGGCCGGTGAATTTTGCGACATATATGTTCTCCCGAATGGGCTTATCTTTTTATTACTCTCATACTACCCCATCGGGAGGAAAAATTAAAGGTATTTTGATTACTATTATTTTTGGACTTTTATTACTATATTACTCAGGAATTACCTCTGTCAGCACAGCGCCGATGTACCGAAGGGGAATCTCCCAGAGCAGGATTGATACGCCGAACTCAGTCAGGGACTGTCCCTCAAGGGCTTCGAGCATCGGTTCCAGGGGCCCCCTGCCTTCCCGGGCCAAAGCAACAACATCGGCTTCCAGGGCTCCCCGCAAAAAGCCTTCAAATCCCCAGGCCTCCCCTGCGCTGTAGCTGGTTCCCACGAGAGCCACGGGAACCCGCGGCGTATCGAACAAGCCGAATTGCGGCGATTCCACCGTGTAATGCTCCCACTGACTAATGCGGTCCTCCCTGGGTAAGGACCGGGAAAAAACTCCGATCTTCGGCGAGCTGTCCGGCAGAAACTCGAACAGGTCGCCCCGGTAATAACCAGTGCTTATCCTTCGGGATGCGAATTGTCCCCGGGGAATACCGTCCAACAGCCTGCTATAGTCCAGGTGCCGGCGTATTTCTTCCGCCGCAATTCGGGCGCCCTCAGGGGTCCAGTGAGTGTCGGTCCGCAAATACAGAGCATGCCGGGAGCGCTCCCGAAGGTATACCGTCCTGAGATCCAGCGCATGAATCCCCGATTGCTTCATATGGTTGAGAAAATTTTCATAGGCGGACTGTAGCTGCGAATCTATGGGCACGGAGAGTTGGGCATTGTAGATGGTGTTTTTTGCGGGAACCGGAACGATTACCAGCTCAATATCACGTTCTGCCAGCCGCCGCTGAATTTCGGGGATGGAACGAAGCAGTTCCCCGGCGCCCTCCGGCGCCTGGCGCCATTCCTCGGCAGTGTACAGCCATCCTCCCTCGCCAATAAGCACTCCATCGGCGCCCTCACCGGTGATCAAAAACCGGGATGCATTCCACAGCGATATTAGTCCCTTCCTCAGAGGCAGAGCCGCTTCAAATTCCTGCTCAAAACGAAGAGCCCACCCCCCACTGACAAACTGGTCAAATGACCGGGGTCGGGGAAGGTGCATGGTGAACAGGGAAAAGCCGCCGGCAAAGAGAATAATCACCGAAAAAAGAAGAATGTAGAGCCCGGTTAAATGGCGCTTGGTCCTAGATGTCCTGCGCATGCTATTATCACCATGACCGGCATGTAAAACCTGTTTTTTAACTCTATTATCCACGGACCTATCTCCCGATCAGAATTGAAAATACAGAAACGGCGAATAGCTGTCAGCAAGTAACTTCACCACTGCCAGGATAAAAAAGCCCAGGGCAGCTCCACCGGTGATGATTTTGCCTTCGAGCCGGTGTAACCATGCTGCGCGCGTCCGTGATGCCTGCATCGAGCGAAACCATCGAACAAGCGCCGGTTCGGCAATGACAAAACTCAGGGCCAGGAAGAAAACAATTCGCTCCCCGACTCCGAATTGCCAGGCATAGGCATCGGACAGGGTCAGGCCATTGGCTCCGAAAAGCCCCCAAATCATTCCCAAGGCTGATGCCGCATCGGGCGATCTGAAAAACACCCAACCGATTGCTACAAACACCAGGGTTATGATGCGGTACAACCAGAATCCCGGCATCCGGGAAACGAGACGCCGGCGCAGCCGGAGCTGCTGATCATCGCTCCTCTCCGCCAGGAGAAGCAGGCCGTGCCATGCGCCCCACAATAGAAACGTCCAGTTCGCCCCGTGCCAGAGACCCCCAAGCAGCATTACCACAAAGAGATTTACCCTGGTGCGCCACGGTGAAACTCGATTACCCCCCAGGGGAATGTATAAATAATCCCTCAACCAGGTTGAAAGGCTGATATGCCAGCGCTGCCAGAACTCGGTAATGCTTGCCGAGTGATAGGGCTGACGGAAATTTTCCCGAAAGCGGAAACCGAGCATGAGGCCCAGACCTATCGCCATGTCGGAATACGCCGCAAAGTCCAAATACAGCTGCAGGGAATATGCCAGCACCCCTATCCAGGCATCGGCGGCGTGGGGATGTGCCAGGGCAAAGCTTCCGCTGACCAATGCGGCAAGGCTGTCAGCCAGAATAATTTTCTTCGCGAAGCCAAACATAAATCGCCGCAAACCCCGTGCGAGGCGGCCGGGTGAACGGTGGGGCTCTGTCAATTGATCTGCAATATCCTTGTACCGGACAATGGGCCCGGCAATCAGCTGGGGAAACAGGGCGATGTAGGCGGACAACTCCATAAAGTTCTTCGCGCTTCTGGCGTCTCCCCGGTACACATCAATGCTGTAACTCATGGCCTGAAAAACATAAAAGGATATGCCCACAGGGAGTATGACCGCGGTCCACGGCAGGGCCGGCAGAGATGCCCGCTCAAGCAGGCTGTTAAAGGATTCCACCCCGAAATTCGCGTATTTGAAATACCCAAGAATGGACAGGTTTACCACAACGCTTGTAACCACAATAAAACGCTTTGAGGAAACCACAGCCCTAAGCCTGTGACAGAATGAATCGAAGCTGCCGGTGTCGGACCCGTGCTCTCTTCCGCCGTCGGGAACTCGGTCCATAAGCAAACCGGCGAAATAATTGATGGCGCTGACAAAAATGAGCAGAAAAAGAAAATCTATCCGCCAGAATGCATAAAACAGCCAGCTGCCAAAAAGAATCCACGGTATGAGCATGGTTTTTTTTATTGGGTAGTACACCAGCATAAACAGAGGAAGAAAAAGGAATAAAAAAAGTGGGGAACTAAAAACCATGGTTAGGGTTGTTGGATTTCCGCTCTGCGAAGGCTGGGAATAAGCGTTCCGTCTTCCGAATCCCGCAGAGCTATGGCAATGCTGTCTCCCCTGCTCATGGCCGGGTCGAAGGCTTCGCTGATGCGGCGGCCATCCTGAGAAAATATCGCTAGTTCGACGGAAACCGGATTGACCGAAACGAAGGAAGACCGACCCGCATCGATGTCAGAAATAAGCGTCTGATTACCGTCGGCGGTCCGCAGGGACAGCTTTTGCTGGTAAGACCCCGAATAGACGTAAAGCTGACAGCGAATCGGATCGTTGTGGGCCTGGTCTTCAAGAATCTCAAGAGAATCGTCAAAAAGCAGGATGCTGTATACTGTGCCCTGCTGAGGAAGGAACTCGGTGTTTTCACCATGGTGACGCAAAATAAACACATCGGCCGGAATGGGGTAATAGGTGCTGATGTCACCAGGGGCATCGAGGGAAATGCGATTGGCACCGAGACGCAAACTCACGCTGTCCTGGCTCCGGAGATTTATCAGGCGCACCAGAATGGCCGAATCGTCGAGGCTCAAACCGTACAGCGATGCGCTTTGGGCAGATAGCGAAAAAGCGGTGAACAGCAGCAGCATCAGCACCATCAACACCCTTGGGGAATATCTCGTAGAGCAGGAGCAATGCGGTAAGGACTCAGGTTCGAACATAGGGGCAATACTATCACAGGGTATAAATGGTTTGAAGTAGAAAGTGCCCCCAAAACAGCTGATTTCCGCCCCTCAGGCCACCGCATAACCGGGTAGGTCGATCTTCAACGCACTCACCGGCGTCTTCCAGATCCGGTGCCAGGTCTTCCATTGGCTGATGTCCAGCACCAGATGATGAACGAATGCCCGCTGTGTAAACATCCTTTTTGCCAACGTGAGTACCCGCCTTCGGTCAAACCCCGCAACCTCACCATGGCTGATATCGTTTCTTCCGTTTATCCGATACGGCTTGAGCAGGTTATGATAGGCGATGTAAATCATCATCCGCTCCATGCTGTTGTTCACCGATTTTGACCACTGGACACTCTGGCGGACATGACAGGATTGATCCTTTCGTATCTCCCGGTCCAGGTAATTCACCGGAAACAGGGGGTTTTCAGTGGTCCTGACAACCCTCGATGAGGTTCGGTGATGGATAACCCGCCCTGCATTTTCCAACGCCGCCCAGTCCCGATGAGCGCACAGCTCACGGCGGTATTCGAGTTTTTCATCGCTCAAGAGATAGCATGGCCTCTTCGATGAATAAGCCTTCCACCGGGGAAGAATGGTGTTTATCACATCCCGGAAAGATCGCGCAATTTGTCCCCCTGCAATAGGATACCGGCGATTGAGCTCATCGCGCCGGCGCTTTTGCGCGGGGGTCATCCGCCCTTTGCGCCGCATCTGCGCATAGTCGCACGCATAGACAACCTGGCTGTCGGAACCCACCGCGAGAGTGAAGTTGTTCGGCCAGTATTGGCTATATACAAAGCTTTCAAACCCATCAACGGCAATATCCTCATCGATTGTATGATCATTCAATAACTGGGCCATGGCAGCGATCGCCTGACGGGACAGGCGGCTCAGCCGATTGAGAATGACCTTGTCGGTGACATAAAACTCCCGGGCAATGTCGCGGATGCCGGAAGCCGAGTTGATTGAAGAGAAGATGCGCCGGTAATCGAGGCGATGATGTGCGCGATAATCGAGGTGAAACGCGCTTTCGCAGAAGTATCGACGGCAATGCTTACAGCGATAGCGCTGGGAAGAACCGAGGCGGCGGCAGTGATAGTGGCCGTTTCGGACAAACCAGCATCGGCTTGATTCTCTGTCGCGATGATGCTGAGAACAGTCCGAGTACGGACAGAAACGGGGGTGAAATGCCATGGTAATCTCCTATGAACTGGTAATCGTGTCATAGAAGACTACTGGCAAAAGAGTTATGTTGATTCGATCAGCTGTTTTGGGGGCACTACTAAATTATTGTAAACCCCGTTGAGTTCTGATAGTGTCTCATTACTATGCCAATTTTTCCCATCCGATTACCGGTTTACCTTGCACTCGCCCTTGCTTGTTTGAGTCCGGCGCTCAGCGCCATGCCTGGAGATATTATATCTTTGGAATTCGAACGGAGTTTCACCCCGGCCCAGACGGAAAATTTCATTTCCACCCTGTATGACGGATACAAAACGCCTGAAGCACTGTACCCGGTAGACGTATATCAGCTCGTTTTCGAAAGCACCTATCCCGACGGTTCTCCCGCCCGGGCATTCGCTCAGGTTTTTCTGCCCCGCTTCGGCAATGAAGAACGGGATTTTCGGGGCTTATATGTCTTTGCTCCGGGTTCTACCGGACTTCTGGACAACTGCCGGGCATCCAGGGAACACGAGGCGGGAATCAGGTGGGGACTGTACCGGGCCCACGTGCTCAGCCACGCCGCCCGAGGAACTATAGCCATTCAACCCGACTATCTGGGGTTTCGCGATCCTGAGAGGTATCAATACTACATGGTCGCCGAAGCAGAGGCGGCGGTGTTGCTGGACAGCATACGAGCGATGAAAAAAGTATTTATGCGCACCGACTACCGCTATGTGAGCGAGACTGTCAATTTCGCCGGGGGTTTCAGCCAGGGTGGCCATGCTATTCTCGCTGCCGCGGATTTTCGAAGCCGTTATGCCCCTGAACTGGAATTAACCGGCGTCGTGGGATTCGGTGCCACCGCCAATCCTCTCCAGCTTATGCTGGAGTACCCGGGAGTTGCGCCGATGATTGTGTACACCTACTGGCAACTCTACGGCAGGGACAGGGTGGATCCCTGGCGGATACTCAGACCGGAGTATGCGGACTTCCTGGAAGACGATGTCCTCAGCCAGTGCGTGGGAGGTATGCAGTCATACTACCCTCATGACCCGGAGGACCTGTACACCCCCGAGTTTTACCGCGCCTTGCGAAACGGAAGTGTGGAATCCGAGTACCCCGAACTTGCCCGGGTTATGGCGGATAATACTGTCGGGTATCGAAGCTACGGAACAGATATTCTCCTCATGCAGGGGGGGAACGACATCGTAATTTTCCCAGATACCCAGAGGGCATTTCTCGACAGTCTGCAGCAGCGGGGGCTGGAGGCGGAAATGATTTTTTATCCTTCCGCCCGTCATGACACCCGACAGATTTCCTATAATCAATTCCGTCAGTGGATGGACGGGCATATTCAGACAAAAAAAGACGTTGAAAGCACCGGCGTAGCCCGGTGAACGGGAACCATCCCGACAGATAGTAACATATGCGGCGGATGCGCCGTAGATTTATGGAGGAACTACCATGTACACTACATCGCCGAAACGCAGGATGCTATGTATCCTCGGGTTTCTGTTGATTCTGGCTTCAATGCTCACCGCTCAGCCGCGACCGCTTGAAGAGATCGCCGTAGAGCCGGCCTCTTCGGCCGGAACCCTGGTGGAAATACGGCAGGGCAGCTTTCACAGCATTGAAGATCTTAGTCAGACGATTCCGGGATTCTTCGAATTCTATCCCGTGCCCGTACCCCGGTATCCGGTCCAATCCTGGAGCCTCACCTTCGTGAGCACGGACTATGACGGGAGCCCGGTAGAGATACGCGCCCAGTTTTTTACGCCGGTTACCCAGGTCCCCGAACAGTTTCCCAGTTATGTATTTGCGTCGGGAACCACCGGATTGGGGGACGAAAGCGCTCCGTCATTAGAGATCCCCACTGAAGAGCGCTGGGGATGGTATACCCAAAACATGCTCGCCTATGCATCACAGGGTTTTATTGTCATGTTTCCCGATTACACGGGCTTTAACGATCCGGAGCGCACCCAACGCTACTTCAGCCGCTTTGCCGAGGGATACATGATGCTCGACGCAATCCGGGCGCATTTGTCGTTTTTTGATACGGAAGATGCAGCCGACGTCCTTGTCAGCCCCGACGGGCATGTGTTTACCGCCGGCTACAGTCAGGGCGGCCATGCTGCTATGGCCGCTGCCGACCTGAGGCCTTACTATGCGGCGGATGTGCCTCTTACCGGGGTAATTACCTTCGGTTCAACTAACGATGTTGAAGCCCTGTTCAGGGAGGGTGTGGCCTACGGCCCCCTCATCCTCTACTCCTATCGGGAAATCTACGGTGAAGACTCAATAGATGTTAGCCGGTATCTGCTGCCGCGCTGGCTCGAGAACTTCGAAACCGAGGCCCAGGGAAGGCTGCCCCAATTTCAAGCGACCTACGGGTTTTCGCAGGAGCGGGTATTTACCCCGGAATTCCGCGACGCCCTGAATAACCGGACGGTAGCCAGGGATTTCCCCGAAATACATCGTCTTATGGCGGAGAACCACAGCGGGCATAGCGGACACGGCCTGCCCTCGCTGGTTATCCAGGGAGGCCGGGACTTCATTGTCACCACTGCAAGCCAGGCGCTATTTGTCGACGGCCTGAGGGAACGGGGAAGTCAGGTTCGCTTCCTGGTGTATCCAAAAGCAACCCATCGCTACACCCGCCATGCGGGATTCCCCGCAACCGTCTGGTGGATGAACGAATTGACGGGCCGGAACGACTAACCCATCCTGGCAATCAGCGAGCGCCATCAAGGACCCCCGCCGGACTGTCGGCGGGGTTTTTTTAGCTTCTATGAAGGATATTCACCAACAGGCCCTGGATTTCCTCCAGGTTGGCGAGCATGTCGATTTGGCTTGACTGGCTGACAAAGACCTTTCGGCTGAGATCATCCAGACGTTCATCGATTACTTTTATGATGGTGTACTTTTTTTGATTCAGAATGGTACGACGTGAGATATGTTCCTCTGTGCTGTACGCGTTATCGGTAACATGAGCGATAAAATCCCGGATGGCCTGCTTGTATCGGGTAAGATTATCTATACCCGGGTATTTAACCAGCTCCTCTCCGAGGCGCTGAATGTCCCCGATTATCTCCTGAAGCTCATGGTCGCTGTTGATGGGATGAACCGAGTCCAGCCTCGCATCGGCCGACTGGTTTGAACTGAACAGCTTTCCCAGCACTCCGGTAAATCCTCCGGATTTACCGGTCTTTTCCTGTTTCTTTTTTTCAGGCGTATAATCTGGGCGGAACGGCAGGCCGCTGGTGCCGTCAATTTTCTCCATGGCTTCCGCCGCCGGAACCCTTGGACCGGGAGGCATCTTTGCGCCGCCGACGAAAACCGCGAATGAATTTGGAACCCGAAGGTTCATCGGACGACTGATCTGCCGTGTTCCCCCGCCTGCTTTCGGCAGAGGGATCAGACAGCTGCCTTGACGCCGGAGCTTCAGCGGCTTGCAGGGACTCGCCTGACCGCCCGGCCCGGGTTCGAATCATTTTCTGCCGCTTATCGCTTTTGCCGGTAATCACCAGGGAGCAGTGCATCAGAACCCCCTCCTCTGCAATCAGCCTGGGAGTGTAGAGATTTCCGATAACCACCGCCGAAGCGAGGATGAGGATTTTATCAGTTGCGTAGATCGTTCCGCGGAAAACCCCGCCGATTACCACCACCCGGGCATTGACTGTGCTGTCGGCCCGCCCGTGAGTGCCGATGAGAACCTTGCCCTCAGTTTTTATTGATCCTGAAAAGTCGCCGTCTACCCTGAAAAGACCTTCTATTTCTATATCGCCTTTAAAGCGGCTGCCGAAACCGATGAGAGAATTTACATACTGTTCTTCCGGGAATCGTTCCATGTGAACGGGATTATATCACCGACGGGTGCTGTTCGACCAGCGGATAAAGTCGTTATTGATGTTGAGGAAGGTTGTGGGGTCCAAAACCTCGGTACCGAGCATTATTTGAAAGTCCAAATGGCGCCCGGTGGACAGGCCGGTGTTTCCCATGACCCCGATTCTCTGGCCCTGATAGACGATGTCGCCGGCGTTAACTGATCGGGACTGGAGGTGGGAGTACCGGGTTCTGAAACCGTATTTATGTTCAATGAGCACGTAATTTCCAAAGCCCGTCTCACCGAACTTTGATTCGATAACTTTGCCGTTTGCCGCCGCAACGATGGGAAGGCTTTGAGATGCGGCGATGTCTATTCCCTTGTGCATGTACCAGTTTCCGTACACAGGGTGAATGTTCGGCCCGAATTCCATGGTGACTATGGAACGGGCCGTGCCCACTACCGGCCACATGGTGGGGAGATCGGCCATAATTTCAGATCTGGTCTGGAGCGCCGAGGCGATATTATTCAGGGGATCGAGTGCGCCGGAGAGAGACTCCCTGAGTTGGCGCAGATCGTAGATTTCCCGAGCTTCTCCGTTGTTTATTTCCTGGAGATTGTTGATTGAGGCCAAATCGCCGCCCTGATTGATGGAGCTGTCCTCACTGGCGCTCAACTCCAGCTCCCGAAGGGTATTGAGCATGCTGCTTTCGAATAATTCAAAAACCTTGACCGTGTCGGTTACCTCGTCGCGAATGGCGTCGAGATTTCCCTGAGTGATGATTAAATCATCCTGCTGTTCGCTGATGAGCTGTTCAGAACCGGTAAAATGGGTAGTCATGTAAAAGAAGCCGCCAACCATACCCATAAAAACCGCGGCGAGGAAAATAAGCAGCAGGGTGCTCATTTGGAAATTCACCACTTTTTTTTCGGAGTGAGGAATAAACATGACCGTAAATTTCTGGCTCATAATTGAAGTAAACCATGAGCCTGTGCGTCGGAAGAGTGTGTTGATGCCGCTAAAAATTGTTTTTTTGATGTGCTTGTCTGACCGCATGGGGCTCGTCTGGTCCTCCGCCTCTTCGCTAGCAAAATAAATCTAACGGTATTGTACAGTACTCCGTGAAAAGAGCATAGATGTACCCTCTATATGTTTCGACAGTATTATACCAATACCTAATATTTTTTTAATTTTGAGCACATTATACGAGATTAATTACGAAAATGTACCACGAAAGCGACGCATTTGTCAAATATTAGGGGTTTTATCTATAGATATTGACGATCACTTTGCCGCGTGATACCTTTGAAGCAATAACACCATGCTACTGCATGTGTTGTACATCTTTTCTTACTGGAAATCATATGAAGTTATTTGATACTCACGCCCATATCGGGTTGATTCACGAAGACCCGATCGAACAGCTCATTATTACTCAGGAAGCCCGCCAGTCCGGCGTGGAAGGCATAATCAGCATCTGCAATAATCTGCATGATTTTTTTGCCGTCTATGAAAATCTAAAGACCGCAAACAATGTGTATCACGCCGTCGGCGTATCTCCCTCTGAAGTACAGAATCCGGGCCTCGACTGGGAAGGAAAAATCGAGCAGGGCGCCGCCCTAGACCGGGTCGTAGCTATCGGCGAGACGGGTCTGGACTACTACCGCAAATTCGGCGATAAGGACAGTCAGGTCGAACTGTTTATCCGCCAACTGGAACTCGCTGATAAGCTCGATTTGCCGGTTATTATTCATAATCGTGATGCGGGCTCCGATATTCTCGATATTCTGCGGGAGAGAATACCCTCCCGAGGCGCCGTGCTGCATTGTTACGGAGAGGATTGGGCATTCGCTCAGAAAGCCCTGGAGCTCAACCTGTATATTTCGTTTGCCGGCAATGTCACCTACCGAAACGCGCGAAATCTTCACGAAACCGCCAAAAACATGCCTCTTGAGCGCATTGTCATTGAGTCGGAGAGTCCCTTTATGGTCCCGGCGGCTTTCAGGGGAAAACGAAACAAGCCGAGCTATATGGTAAGCACTGCGGAATTCCTCGCGGATTTACGGGGAATCAGCGCAGAGGAGTTTGCGGAGACCAGTTACGCCAACGCGTGTACCCTCTTTAATATCAGCTAAGCTGTACGCCGGAAGGCCCATACGGTCCGCGGCGAACGCTTTTACTGGCAAACCTGTCACAAAACCGCAGCGGCAAAGCGCTGCGGTTTTTTTATTATGTGTTTTCAGATTGCGCGTATCGGCCCCGCTTGCGGGTTTTTATCACACTTGACCCTGGTAAAAACAAGGTGGTATACAATCTAGCGTGAATGCAGAAAAGCCCGGACATTATTGCGGGGTTGTTGGAATATACAGCCCCGAACCGATAAACATCCCGGAAAAAATTTATTTCCCCCTCTTTTCGCTCCAACACCGGGGGCAGGAAAGCGCCGGCATCGCATTCCGGCAAGCGGACGAAACAATCGTGCACAAGGATCTTGGCATGGTCAGCACCGTTCTCAGCAGCTACCTCGATTCTGAACATCTTTCCCGGGTAGGCATCGGACATGTGCGCTACTCCACCCACGGGGGAAACAAAAAAGAAAATGCTCAACCGCTTCTGGTGAACAGCAACAAGGGCGAGATTGCCATTGCCCACAACGGCAACCTCACGAACACCCGCGAACTGCAAAAAGAACTCTTTGACGAAGGCGCCATATTCCAGACGACTTCAGACACCGAGGTCATTCTTCATTTGTTGAGCCGTTCTCGCGCCGATGACTTTCAGCAAGCGCTCATGGAAACCCTGAGCAGGCTGAGAGGGGCATTCTCCATAACCGCCGTTCACGACAACAGCCTGATTGCAATCCGCGATCCCTGGGGTTTTCGCCCGTTGTACATCGGCGAGTTGGACGGGGTGACGTATCTCGCCTCGGAAACCGTTGCCCTCGATATGATGAGGGTAACGGAATACCGTTCGGTAGAGCCGGGGGAAGTCATTGTCATAAACGAATCGGGCCGCCATAGCTATCGGATCGAGAGGGAACCGGAGGGCGTACATCAGTGCGTTTTTGAAATGATTTACTTCGCCCGACCGGACTCAGAGGTGTACGACAGATCGGTGCATGAATTCCGAAAGAGCATCGGCGCCGCTCTGGCGCGACGGGACAGGGAGCTGCTCAGCAGGCCCTTCCCTGCGGGAGATGTGGTGGTGCCTGTTCCCGACAGCGGTACAATCGCCGCCCTGGGCTATGCACAGGAGTCCGGTCTGCCGTTTGAAATGGGTCTGACGAGAAACCACTACACCGGCCGTTCATTTATCATGCCGAGCAATGCGGAGCGCGAACTGATGGTGCGTCTCAAGCTCCATCCGGTCAAATCGGTAATTAAGGGCCGGAGGGTATTCCTGATCGATGACAGCCTGGTTCGGGGCACCACCGCGAAAATACTGGTAAAACTTATTAAAGAAGCCGGCGCCGCCGAAGTCCACCTGCGCTTGTCAGCGCCGGAGATCCGTTGGCCGTGCTTTTTCGGAATTGATATACCCACCCGCGACGAGTTGATCAGCAACTTCAAAACGCCGGATGAGCTTGCAGAGGAGCTCCAGGCCGATTCGCTTATGTTTCTGGAGGTGGGAGATCTCGAGGAAAACAGCTCTTCGCCCGGGGCATTCTGTTATTCCTGTTTCACGGGTACATATCCCTTCGACGTGCCGCTGCGGCCGGAGGCCCGGCGGCTGTATCCCAGAGATAATAAAACCGCAGGAAGATAAGCTTCCGGTAAAATCGCTCCTTCGGAGCATAGTTTGCCTCAGGAGAACGTATGAAACCCAAAAAGTATTCCGAAGCTGGAGTGGACATTGAAAAAGGTGACGCGTTTGCCCGCTTCATCGCGGCCATGAAGTCGCCGGCGGTATCTTCAGGCATCGGCGGATTTGCCGGGGGAATAGAGCTTGACTTAATGGGAATAGAAAACCCCGTAATGCTCAGTTCAACCGACGGCGTCGGCACCAAACTGCTGGTTGCCCGAAAACTGGGAAAGTACCACACTCTGGGCATCGACCTGGTTGCCATGTGCGTCAACGACCTCATTGTGGCCGGAGTGAAGCCTCAGATTTTCCTCGACTACATTGCCTGCGGAAAGCTCGAGGAGGGGCTGCTTCATGAGCTAATCACCGGAATAGTACAGGGATGCGAGCAGGCGCAATGCGTGCTGGCCGGCGGGGAGACCGCTGAAATGCCCGATTTATACGGACCCGGAGATTTTGATCTTGCAGGATTCTGCACAGGCGTGGGGGAAAAATCCCGTCTCTTGCCAAAAAAAGAACATTTACGCGAAGGCGACGTGCTATTCGCCCTCCCCTCATCGGGCATTCATTCAAACGGCCTGTCGCTGGCGCGCAAACTCGTCGACGATGCTGATATGCCGATGTGGGAAGAACTGCTCACCCCGACCCGAATTTACGTCCGGGAAATGGCCGAACTCCTGGAGACCGGATGTATACAGGCTGCGGCTCATATTACCGGCGGGGGATTAGCGGGCAATGTTCAGCGGGTGCTCCCCGATGGTCTGGTGCCCGACTTCAGCTGGGACTGGGAAATTCCCCGGGTCTTCTCCGAGCTGCAGCGCCGGGGAGGAGTTGAAACGGACGAAATGCGCCGGGTATTTAACATGGGACTGGGTATTGTGATGATGGTTTCGGCGGGTGACCGGGCACAGTTTGAAAAACTCGCCGAAAAGGCCGGAATACCCGTGCTACCGGTAGGATCTCTGGTCCGTGGCTGACATCGCGGTTTTCGCATCAGGCCGGGGAAGCAATTTTCAGGCAATTCACGAAGACCTGCGCAGAGACGGCCGTCATAAAATTGCAGTATTGGTGTGCGATCGAAAGGCAGCCCGGGCCCTCGTTTACGCCCGGGAGCAGGGAATACCAGCAGTATATCTGCCGTATAAAGGAAAAAACCCGCAAGATGTCGAACGGGAAATAATCGCCGCCCTCGAAGAGTTCAAACCGCGGCTTCTGGTGTTGGCCGGTTATATGAGACTGCTCAGCCCTGTCATCCTTGACGAGTACGACCAACGGATAATCAATATCCACCCTTCCCTTCTCCCAAGCCATCCCGGGCTCGACAGCATAGAGAGAAGCTGGCTGAGCAATGATGATTACCTGGGAATCACAATTCACTATGTTGACCGGGGTATTGACACTGGGCGGGTCATTGTTCAGCAGGCGTTTCACCGAAGCGAAGTCCAATCCCTTGAAGCGGCGGAAAAACGTATTCATGAACTGGAACATTTCTGGTACCCTCTAATAATCAGGGAACTATTAGAGACCTGACGCCAGCACACCTCGGATAGTGCCCGCCCGAACCAGGGCACGGGTAACCGGGAATAAATCGGAGGATATGAGTGAAAGTACTGGTAGTTGGTAACGGAGGCCGCGAGCACGCAATTGCCTGGAAATTTTCCCAGAGCACCCGCCACAGCGGGATTTTTTGCGCTCCCGGCAATGCGGGCACCGCAGAATTTGCCGTAAATTTACCAGACATTGCCTCCGACGACACAGCCGGAGTCTGTCGGGCAGTAGAGGAACATGGCATTGACCTGGTATTCATCGGTTCCGAGCTGCCGCTTTCGATGGGAATGGCTGACGAACTTCGAAAAAAAGGGGTTCTCTGCGTGGGACCGGGCGCCGACGGGGCCAAGCTTGAATCAAGTAAAGCATACAGCAAAGACTTTATGCTCCGCCACCACATCCCGACGGCTGAGGCGCGGGTTATTTCCACGGCAGATGAACTGGAAACCTATCTCAAAACTGCGGATTACCCCCTCGTTGTGAAAAAGAGCGGACTAGCCTCCGGCAAGGGCGTTCTTGAAACGACGTCGTATAAGGAAGCGATTTCCTTCGCCTCGGAGTATATCGGTGAAGGCCAGGTCGTGGTGGAAGAATATCTCAGGGGATATGAAGTATCGATATTCGCCCTGAGCGACGGCGAGAATCACCTGGTCCTGCCCGCGGCGGCTGATTATAAAAAGGCCGGCGAAAACAACAGCGGCCCCAACACCGGGGGCATGGGCGTGGTTTGTCCCGTGCCCTGGTTCGACACCGGCCTTATGGGGGAGATTCGCCAGCACATAATCGAGCCCAGCTTTACCGGACTGCGCAGTGACGGCATAGATTACCGGGGCATCTTATATATCGGCCTTATGATTACTGAGGAAGGACCCAAGGTACTGGAATACAATGTGCGTTTCGGCGATCCCGAAGCCCAGGCCCTTGTGCCGCTGATACGAAACGATTTCTGCAACCTGTTCGAGGCCGTGGCGGCCGGGAGGCTCAAGGATATAGTCCTGGACGTATCGGACTCCCAGAGCCTTTGTGTCGTTGTGGCGGCAGAGGGATATCCGGGCCCCTATAAAAAATCTCTGCAAGTCGATCTCGTCCAGGCGAGCGAGGACCGTACCACTCATCTCTTCCACGCTTCCACCTATCTCGATGAAGGCACTCTGCGAACCAACGGCGGACGCTGCTTCGCGGCAGTGGGAACCGGGAGCGATTTTCTGAAAGCCCGCAAGCGGAGCTACGAGCTGGCATCAAAGGTGCGCTTCGAAGGGGCCTGGTTCAGAAAGGACATCGGCAACCGCATTTTCGGCAATAACTCCATCGGCTAAGCGTTCCCCGGGGAATGACAATCCACCGAGGACATCTTTACTCCATCACAGACTGCGACCTGGGGCAAAACTCACAGAACGGGGAGACAGCGCCACAATCACCGACACTAAAATCACCATCAACCGGACAGGAACCTACCGCCACTACAGCTGGGACCTGTTAAACCGCCTGGAAAACGTCGAAGAGCTCGATGAACACGGCAATCTGGTCGTGATAAAAGAATACGGCTATGATGTGAATAACCTGAGGATATGGGAGAAAAACCGACACGGCCAAATCACCCATTACGTCTTCGACCACAAGGGCAACAGAATCGAACGGCACACAGACGAAAAGAGCGAATACTACATCTTCAGAAACCTCCACCACATCGCCAAACGGGTGGTAGACCACAGCACCAACACCGAAAAGACCTACTTCTACGGCACAGACCACCTGGGAAGCACCGTGCTGATGACAGACGAAGACGGCAACGAAGTTTTCTCAGCAGAGACCACCCCCTTCGGCGACTCGGTCTCTGAGTCAGGAGCCATGGCCGACACAGAAAACCTCATGTACACCGGAAAGGACCTAGATGAAGATACCGGGCTGTACTACTTTAATGCACGCTGGTATGACCCAACGGTGGGTAGGTTTATAAGCGAGGATCCGGCGAGGTTTGGCGCGAACTGGTACCGGTATGCTGCAAGCAATCCCCTCAAATACTTCGATCCAACCGGACTGAATGAAGTGAGCTGGGATACAACGATCTTCGATGCAGGGGATTATCACACAGATACCCCTGAAAATGAGAATTATGAAAACGTAGAAGAAACAACAACAGAGGTTGCCACCTATGAGGAAATTACTGAACAGATCAATCACGTCTCCACTGGTATTTCTGCCCAGGAAACGATAACCCAGCAGTCAGAAAAACTCGTTGAACTATCACAACAAAATACCAGTGAGATGACTCTTGATGAATTTCTATCTCACCAGCAGGAGATGCAGGATTTAGCAAAAGAGTTGTTACAAGGAATCCTGGATTATCGTGCAGCGGGATATAATAGCTCAAATTCAGATGAAAACGAAAATTCTCAGAACAATCAAAACATCGATATCGATAGCCGTGGTTTTATTATCTCTTTTGGCTTCACAGGTTTTATAGGAGCCGGTGGTGGCTCCTCGATATCTGGAGGTATTAATTTTGGTATAGATTTTAACAACGGGGATGTTTTAATGAATTTCTCTGCAGCCCCAAGCGCAGGTCTATTAGTTGGTGCATCTGGGTTTGCTGGTGGGTATTTAGCTATTACACCTATGGAAACTGATCCTGATGTCCTTGCTGGCAATTTTCTACAAATTGGTCTTTCTGCGGGTGAAGGAAAAGGAATGGGCATTGATATAGCTCTTCCTTTTCAGCAGGGTGTTAATCCAACCTTGACTGGATCATACGGTGCTACAATAAAATTCCCGATTCCAGGTGAATTTCATATTTATGGAGGTCAAACAACAGTGACTGATTCGATCAAAATATTCGATTTTAGACCATTCCGAAAATGATATTTCAAACACTTTTTATGTACTTATCATTCCTGATCGTGCTTCTATCAATAATAATAATCAGAAAGAGGAATCAAGCAAAAGCTAGGATCACATCGGAGAAAGCTCAGAAGGGTATTATTTGTGGTGTAAGGTATAATGGGTTGAGCGCTTCAGCTCCATTTGCATCGCTGAGAATTTTTGAAAATTCGATTCAAGTCAATATTTTAGGTAGGACTGCGCTCTATAAGGATCTAAGTAATCTGGTATCCACTGAAAAAAAGAAAGGATTATTTGACCTTGGTCTCGAACTAAGATTTGATTCTGGAGAAAAAATAATTATTTGGACAAAATATTCTTATTCGCTTTTTGATTTGCTAATGGAAATAGAGCATACATGATCAACCCACAAGACCTGACTTGAGCTGCGCCGGATCCAATCCCGGCGTCAGCTCCAAGTATCCTTCTTATGGGGGTTGAGCCGGCAAACGAGTTCTTTGAAATACGTCAGTCAGTGACGGACCCATCGAAGAGCATCTTGTTCCCGTAGAGCAAGAACTCTTCTGCTGACCGCTGATGCTTGCAGCAGCCTGCAGAAGAGAAAAACGTCAGACCACAAAACGCTTGAAGTCCACCCGGCTGCCGTTGAAGTTGACCAGGTAGCCCACCCGGATGCCCGAAAGCCTGAGGTAGTTTATGAGCTGGGCTTCCATAACAGCCGTGAGCTTTGAAACGCTCTTGAGCTCGAGAATGACCTTGCCCTCGACCACCAGGTCGGCAATGTATGCTCCGGCAAGCTCCCCTTTGTAGTACACCGGATAGACCTTCTGCTGTTCCACCGTGAGATTTAACCTCCGGCACTCAATAACCAGCGCACCCTCGTACGCACTTTCCAAAAGCCCGGGACCCAGGATGTTGTGCACCGAATACAACGCCCCTACCACCGTGTATGACAGTTCCTTGAAAAGATACTCAGCCATGCTGACCTCCTTTTTCAAGGAAGCAGTCTCGCAGCGACGAGCGGTCAATGCCCGATAATTGGCGTACCGCAGCCATCATGCATGGCGAGGAACGCCAATATGAAGAGCGAAGCGCGGCTTGACCGCGAGGAGCGGAGAGATACACTTGAAAAAAACGGAGGAAGCCAGACAGCTCAAGCCCGTGAAATAAGGCGCGAATCCTCGCGCCCCATTCTTTCCTTTCTTACAACATACCATCAGCAGAGAAATCCCTTTTACAAAACTGCCCCGGTCACCAAACCAAATCCGTGAATATTGGTGCTGATACGTGGTACACCCCAACTCCCTAATACGTGGCTTACCAACCTTATCGCTGCTGACCAAAAATCTACAATCTCGGCCAAATCCAATCGGCAATGATCATCACAGAAGCCGGAAGCGAAGAATGGAAACCCAATCCCCTTCAGCGAAGCCATGGGGTAGTGCAATCCGACGTCCTGGGCACCACACCATTCACCATAGACCAGAGGGACCTGGAACTCACCACCACCGCAGACAGCCTGGTCATAGACACCGGCTTCGGCTACACCCTCAAACGCATTGAAATACCCTTTGAGGCCCTCGATGCAGCCCAGATGAGGCCGGAAACCCTCCAGGTCTATACCGCGCTATACAACAGCGAAATAGCATACGAACGCCAGGAAGAGGCTCACATAAGCATCAGCCACAACACCGTAACCATCACCTTTCCGGCACCAGTGTTTACCCGCTACGTCAAACTCCATTCAACCGTCCACACCCTCGCTGACGATGGGGATGAGCGAAATACTGGTACGATATTCCAGGCCGATGCCAGCGAAATCATCGTCACCGCCATCACCGGGGGCCGCAACGAGTTCTACAACTACACCCCCGACGGCAACCGCTCCATGCGAAGCATCCTCGCCGGCAGCATGCAGAGTGAACAATACCAGTACTACCCCAACTCAGACCTGCTCCAATACGACGGAACCTACTACTATGCATACGATGCGTAAGCGTCAATTTAAGCCTGCACGATTGACTTCAGCTCCAGTAATTCGTCTTTGATGTTCCAGGGCAGCAGATCTTCCCAGTTCCCGGAATCCCCAATCTCTGGCGCTTTGGTGAAGACATGCACCAGATACCCATAGGGATTCAGTCCGTTCTGTCGGGCTGTCTCGATAAGCGAAAACATAAAACAGGAGCTTTCAGCGCCTCCCGGGCTTCCCGAGAACAGCCAGTTCTTTCGGCCGAGAACAAAAGGACGGATTGCATTCTCCGCGCCATTGTTGTCCGGGGTCAGATGCGGACTCTCTACATATTTCATGACCTTATCCCATTGCGACAGGGCGTAGGTCACCGCCTGCCCGACAGCGCTTGATGGACGAACGCTTAGCGCTTTCTTTTCGAGCCAGGCTTTGAATCTCTCTGCTACCGGGGCAATGCGGGCTTTGCGCTTCTGGGCAAACTCATCATCACTCAGGTTTTGGCTACGCAGCTCTTTCTCAATGCGGTAGAACTCGGCGATCTTCGATATGGCCTCATGAGCGCTTCCGGCTTTCTTTGAGGATTTGCCCGCTTCAAAGAATTTCCGGCGGACATGGGCCATACACCCCACGTGAATAATGTCAGGCCGGTCCTTCAATGTCGTTTCATACCCCACATAGCCATCGGTTTGCAGGTAGCCTGAAAAACCTGAGAGATAGGCTTTCGCATACTCCGATCCGCGGCTTCGGTGGTAGGCATAATCCACCACCGGTTTCCCAGGCGGACCTCCCCGGGCAAGCCACATATAGGACTTGCTGGTGTTGGATTTCTCCGGCTCGTTCATAACCTGAACGGTTGTTTCATCCATTTGAATGACTGGGCCGGATTCTAACTGCTGTTTGAGCAGATCCTTCAGCGGCTTCAATGCCTGATACGCCTTCTGCTGCCAATTGGACATGTCCTGCCGGCTGATCCTAGCCCCAACCCGCTCAAAGCGCTTTTCCTGGCGGTAGTACGGCAGGTGATCGACGAATTTATTCTGAATAATGAAGGCCAGAAGCTCCGGGGTCGCAATGCTCTTGGGGATGATGGACGGCGGAACCGGCGCAATGCGGAACACCGGTTTGTCTTCATCCCCGGAACCCTCGCAGTTCCGGCAGGCGTACTTGGGCCTGATATGCCGTTCGACGAAAAACTGCTCGGGGATGGTTTTCAGTTTTTCGCTGACTTCTTCGTCAATTTTGGAAAGCTCGTGCCCGCAGGCGCAGCGTTTCTGGTCTTCTGAGATGTCGTGGATCACATCGACCCTGGGAAGGTCATCGGATAAAGGCTTTCGCCCCCGCTTCTTCCGCGTATGTGAGGTGACCGTGGTGAGAGAACTGTCGGTTTCCGGCTCATCGGGCGGTGTTGACTGAATCTCCCGTTCCTCAAAGAGCATGGCCTGCAGCAGCTCTTCAGCTGATTCACTGCTTCGGGCAAACTTCCGGAACCGGGCCAGCTTGAGCTGTTCCTGAAGGTCTTCGATTTCCAGTTCCTGCTCTGAAATTCTGGAACCGAGTGCGACTATGTGAGCCTGGACTTCCTCGGGTAACTGTTCAATCTCCGCCGCACTCAGCATGGGTGAAATTCTAGCATAAAGGGATTAATCGATGGAAGAGGATTAGTTGCATTCGGCATACTGAACTGCTTTGTGGGCGTGCCAAAAATCAATGCCATCGAGCAACATCTTGAGTTCGCCCACAGTGATCTGCCGGGCCTGCTCCTCGGTGTTCGGCCAGGGAAAGCGGTCCTTTTCCAGACGCTTGAGCCATAGACAGAATCCGTTGCGGTCCCAGTACACGCATTTGATCAACCGACGGTCCCGGTTGCAGAACAGGAACAGGGAGCCTGACATCGCCGACCGGTTCATCTGCTGTTCAACAATAACAGACAGACCATTCACCTGTTTGCGCATGTCCGTTACCCCCGGGCGGACATAGATTTCCAATCCGGTGAGATCCAGCATCATACAAAAGCCGCCAGTACTTCCCGCAGGCGGGCGGAGGAGATTCCATCTGCCAACAGAATGCGAAACCGCCGATCGATCTCGATGATGATTTCCGTCGAACAGTCTGAGGTGGCAGGTGGCGTGATTCGGACCAACTCGGGTAGCGCTGCTTGGGCGGCCGAAGCCTTTTTTAGCCGCTTCATCCAGTAATGCAGGGTTGAAAGCTTGATATCCCGGGCCCGACAGAACTCTTTCTGCGTCTGTCCGCTTTCCCGCCACTGGCTAATGACCTCTTGCCACTGTTCAATCTTCGCATCCATAATTCCTCCAGGTGGAAGAATTATTTCATTTCAGGCTCAGGCTGTGCAGGGCCTGGTAAATTGACGCTTACGTTTGTTCAGGCAAATACTGAAATAGTTATTCGGCGGGGTGCGCGGGGTACTCCTTACTCATTTCCTTATACACGTTCAGATGGTACAACTATTCAAGTGAAGCACCCAGATGGCGAGTATTATGACGGATTGCTGGATTTACAAGCTTTCGGAGTTTCATTATTCGATGATCCATTAATTGTACAGACAGTTGCAACTGATAATCTGAAAGATTCAAGAAATGTCATCTATGCCCCTGCAGGAAGATATTCAGGAGGTTTATATGATGATCATTATAGCGAAGTTTATGATGAATATATATGGCTCCAAAATCCGGAACTTGGTATAGGATTGAATACAGGTGTGTATTTACATTTAGGTAGTAACACACTGTCTGCATTGAGCTGGGCATGTCAGATGCTCTACCGCACTGACTACAATGAACTCTCCGATAGGATGAAATCAGGGGGATATCGTTTTGAAGGTAGACGCCCATTTCGTGGTGCAACTGAAGTAAAACCGTCGCACTATATTGATGTTCGAATATATGGAGATGCACTACCGCCAGAGTCTGAATACAGCTCTCATGGATTTAGTTTTTATTGAGGTTAAAATGTATGAAATGTAATTTAAAGACAATTATATTTATAAGTTTGCTTTTTTCTCTTTTAAGCTGCAACAAGATAAATGCGTTAGATTTAACTGGTAGAGAGTACACAGCTTGGAATATTACGTTCAGATTCCAAAAGACAGAAGTAATGATTGAACAATATGACGACACTGCATACACAGGACCAACAGGAATTGTAAATTACTCAATTGCTAACAGATCAGGGGTTGACTATTTGATTTTAGATTCAAATGGTTACGAAGTCGAATATCTAATTATCCAAGATGATTGGTTATTATTTTTATATGATGGAGATCGAAAGGATCCAATATTTATCGGAATTACTTCGCACCCGAGTGATTTGGTTGCATTTTCGGTTTTAGGAGATTTGCCGTTAGACTATGAAGCGAGCTCATATTATCAATTTGGGCAAGAAATGTATCCCCCCGAAAATCTAGGGCGTATAGAGTTATTTCAGCCTTGGTGTGAAGGAGTTGAAGGTTTTGGCGTCGGAGAAACAATTATTGTCAGAAACGCTGATACTACTATCACTCTTTCAAATGGCTTTGTTTCATACTCACGCCCAGAATTATACGAATGGAACAGCAGGATAAAATCTATCAAGGTTCGTTCTTTGTTAACCGATGAAAGCTTTATTGTTGATTTAGAGGATACGCCTCACTTACAGTACTTCGTGCTACCTGTAGAAGGCAAATCTGATTATGAAATTACAATTCTTGAGGTGTATCCAGGGGAGAAATTTGAGGATGCATGTGTGAACTTCATTTTTTCGTAAGAAAAATTGAAATTCTAATTAATAGCATGCTGCATTTCAGTTCATTTCTTGTATTGCCGTATACACCCCATAAGACCTGACTTGAGCTGCGCCGGATCCAATCCCGGCGTCAGCTCCAAGTATCCTTCTTATGGGGGTTGAGCCGGCAAACGAGTTCTTTGAAATACGTCAGTCAGTGACGGACCAATCGAAGAGCATCTTGCTCCGGCCGGGCAAGAACTCTTCTGCAGACCGCTGATGCTTTCAGCAGCCTGCAGAAGAGAAAAACTTCACACTACAAAACGCTTGAAGTCCACCCGGCTACCGTTGAAGTTTACCAGGTAGCCCACCCGCAGCCCAGAAAGCCTGAGGTAGTTTATGAGCTGGGCTTCCATAACTGGAGTGAGCTTGGAAACACTTTTTAGTTCGAGGATGAGCTTTCCTTCAATTACCAGGTCTGCAATGTACGCCCCGGCAAGCTCGCCTTTGTAGTACACCGGATACACCTTCTGCTGTTCCACCGCCAGATTCAGCCTGCGACACTCAATAACCAGCGCACCCTCGTACGCGCTTTCCAAAAGCCCGGGACCCAGGATGTTGTGCACCGAATACAACGCTCCCACCACCGTGTAGGACAGTTCCTTGAAAAGATACTCAGCCATGCTGACCTCCTTTTTTCAGGAGGCAGTCTCGAAGTGTCAACGCCGGAATGAAATTGCAGTTTTTCACCGGAGTTAAATTGCAGACTTCCGGCAAATTTTTTAGAAGTCAACGACTCCGATTTTCATTCGATCCTTCATCCGATACGAGTCTCCTTTCAGGCTGATCACATGGGAGTGATGAAGCAGCCGGTCCAAAGTGGCCGTAGCAACTGCGTCATCAGTCATGATTTCTCCCCACTTCCCGAATACTTTGTTGCTGGTCAGAATGATTGATCCATGCTCATAGCGGGTATTGATCAGCTGGAAAAACAAGGCTGCCTGCTCAGCATTCAGGTTTTCATACCCAACTTCATCAATCAACAGAACGTGGGGTTTGCCAAACCAGGTCAGTTTGTTTTTCAATCTTCCCTGATCCCGGGAACGCTGTAATCGTTCAAGCAAATCAAGACAGCTGATGAAATAGGCCGTATACCCATTCATACATGCCTTCTGTCCAAGCGCTGTCATGAGGTGCGTTTTACCCAATCCACTGGGACCAAGCAGAATGACATTCTCTTTACGTTCAATGAACGCAAGGGTGGACAGTTCGTTGAACTGCTTGTGTGTAAGACCGCCTTTCGGCCATGACAGATCAAAGGATTCAAGATTCTTTCCCTGGGGAATTCCTGAAACCTTCAAGCGGGTTTTGGCCATTCGTTCCTTTCGGGGAATCAGTTCCAGATCAATGAGTTCTCCGATCGCTTCAATCAGAGGCGCATCCTGATTCACCTGGCTTGAGAGAAAACTGTCCAGACCGGCAGCCATGAAGCTCAAACCCAACTCTTCCATACGGGCTGTAATCATTGTGCTTTTACTAGTCATGAGGCCGCCTCCTGCAGTGCAAACAAGCGGTCGTACTCCCCAGGTGAGCGGACATCAACATCGGTAGAAACCTTTATCCGTTTTCTTCTCTTGGGTATCCGGTACTGCCTTTTCCAGAGCTCGGTCAGCGCCGCTGAGTGTTCAGCCAGGTAGAACCGTTGATTTCGCAATTCGAGGTTAAGCATGAAGGTTCGGATGATCTGATCCTCTGATGATACTTCGGCCTCACCGGTGAGCGGATCGATACGTACAATTACCTCTGCACCAATGAATTGCGGGTGAACGCTGTACCAGTTGTTTCTCACCCGTACCAGAGATTCACCGGAGACACGCACATTGGTCGGTTTCCGGTAATCAAACGGCTGCGTTGGTAAGGGGGTAAGGAAAGCCTTTTCATGCGTAAAGCGTTCTGATCGGCTTTCATTGAGCCCGCCGATGACTCTGTGGCTGATATCCTCGCACCAGGTGATGACTGCTTCGTTTAACTCAATCAGTCCAGCTGGCAGTGCTTTGTGCTCGATCCAGAAGTTGTTCTCGTAGAACTGGATGAACCGTTCGACCTTTCCTTTGGTCTGAGGCCGGCGGACCTGGCATCGGCGGGGTGTGAATCCATAGTGCCGGGCCAGAGACAGCAGGTGCTTGTTGACCTGCCATTTCTCCTCTGCGGCCTGGTAGATAAAGGCGGTTTTCATGTTGTCGTACAGGATTTCTTCCGGCACCCCGCCAAAATATGTGAATGCCAATACGTGGCACATCAGAAAGGTGGCCATGTCCATGCTCGTGGTATGAATGACAAACGGCATTCTCGAGTAGCCGAATACCATGACAAAGGCATAGAGTTTCTGCCACCGTCCGTCCACCAGCTGTTTTCCCAGGATTTTCCAATCCACCTGAGCCTGGTAGCCCGGTTCGGTTTCGAACCGGATAACTGCCTGTTTTGTGATATCTGCAGCCTTCCTGGCAGCATAATCCCTGAGGATTGTGACCCCGCCATCGTATTTCTGTTTTCGCAGGTTCCTCAACAGAACCTCCCGATTGAAGGACGGGTCTTCCTCGAGTATAGTGTCGATGTAGGGTTTGAACGGATCGAGCTTGCTCGTGTAATTCCGCTTCTTTCGAGACCTTGAAGGCTCTGCAAGGTAGTAGTGAACCATGCGTTCACTTTTTCCCAGGGCTTCGGCGATCTGACCGATTCTCTTACCCTGTTGTTTCAACATCTGTGCTTCATGCATCAGTAGCTCCAGCATTTTAGGGCGTGCTCCTTACTTGAATGATTGTGTGGTAACAACCATTACAAGGTAGCATCGCCCTTTTTTTCAAGCCGGAGTCTGCAATTTTAGTCCGGTGATTTCCTGCAATTTAGCACCGGTGATGACACGAAGCGACGAGTGGTCAACGCCCCTGAGCGAAGCGCGGCTTGACCGCGAGGAGCGGAGAGATACACTTGAGAAAAACGGAGGGAAGCCAAGGCAAAAAAGCCTGAAAATGTCGGGCAAATGCGGTGCGAATCCTCGCGCCCCATTCATTCCTTTCTTTCAACATATCGTCAGCAGAAAAATCCCTTTTGCAAAACCGCCCCGGTCACCAAACCAAATCCGTGATTATTGGTGCTGATACGTGGTAGACCCCAACTCCCTGATACGTGGCTTTCTCTCATCCCCCCGACTTTAGAAAATTCTCACCGCCGAACTTATGGGCCGCAACGAGTTCTACAACTACACCCCCGACGGCAACCGCTCCATGCGAAGCATCCTCGCCGGCAGCATGCAGAGTGAACAATACCAGTACTACCCCAACTCAGACCTGCTCCAATACGACGGAACCTACTACTATGCCTATGATGAGAACGGCAACCTCACAGAACGGGGAGACAGCGCCACAATCACCGGCACTAAAATCACCATTAACCGGACATTAACCTACCGCCACTACAGCTGGGACCTGTTAAACCGCCTGGAAAACGTCGAAGAGCTCGATGAAGAAGGCAATCTGGAAGTAATAAAAGAATACGGCTATGATGTGAATAACCTGAGGATATGGGAGAAAAACCGACACGGCCAAATCACCCATTACGTCTACGACCAAAAGGGCAACAGAATCGAGCGGCACACCGACGAAAGAAGCGAATACTACATCTTCAGAAACCTCCGCCACATCGCCAAACGGGTGGTAGACCACAGCACAAACACGGAAAAGACCTATTTCTACGGCACAGACCACCTGGGAAGCACCGTGCTGATGACAGACGAAGACGGCAACGAAGTCTTCTCCGGCGAAACCACCCCCTTCGGCGACTCGGTATCCGAATTAGGACCCATGGCCGACACAGAAAACCTCATGTACACCGGAAAGGACCTGGATGAAGATACTGAACCGCCCCGGCTTTACCGGAGACAAAATCTTGTGAGAGGATGGAGTCATGGTAAAGAAAAACAGCAGGTTTTCTGAGGAAGTTAAGGAGCGGGCAATCCGCATGGTATTCGCCGCCAAAGGTGAATATGATTCTCAGTGGGCCGCAATTGAGTCGATAGCTGAAAAGATAGGCTGTACTGCAGAGACGTTACGGCGGTGGGTTCGCCAAGCCGAGAAAGATAATGGTAGTCGGGAGGGACTTACAACCGACGAGAAGAAGCGAATCAAGGAGCTCGAGCGGGAGAACCGGGAGCTCAAGAAAGCCAATGAGATTCTACGTCTGGCTTCCGCATATTTCGCGAAGGCGGAGCTCGACCGCCAACACAAGAAATAGTCTGCTTCATTGATGAACACCGCGATGACTATGGGGTCGAGCCGATTTGTACTCAGGTGCCAATCGCTCCTTCGGTGTACTACGAACAGAAAAAGCGAGTAAAACACCCTGAAACAGCTCCCGCAAGGGTAAAGCGCGATGAAATCCTGAAGCCAGAGATCCAGAGGGTTTGGGATGAGAATTATGAGGTTTACGGCGTTCGCAAGGTCTGGCACCAGCTGAAGCGAGAAGGATTCCAGATCGCACGATGTACCGTGGCCCGTCTCATGGCTGTCATGGGGCTTAAAGGCGTCATACGAGGCCGCAAGGTGCGAACCACAGTACCGGACCCGAAAAATGAACGTCCGCTCGATTTGGTGCACAGGGAATTCAGTGCCGACCGTCCGAATCAGCTGTGGGTGGCGGATTTCACTTATTGCGCGTCTTGGGTGGGTTTTGTATATGTGGCATTTATCATCGATGTATTTTCACGAATGATCGTCGGATGGCGTGCCTCGAGGTCCATGAGCGCAGAGCTGACGCTGGATGCTCTGGAACAAGCCCTGTGGGCAAGGCAACCTGAAAATGGGCTGATCCACCACAGTGATCGTGGGAGCCAGTATCTGTCAATCCGGTATTCTGACCGCTTAGCAGAAGAAGGCATTGCCCCATCTGTTGGGAGTGTAGGCAGCTCATATGACAACGCGCTGGCTGAAACCATAAACGGACTGTACAAATCCGAAATGATCTACCGTAAAGGACCGTGGAAAAACCTGGATGCTATTGAGGCTGCTACGCTGGAATGGGTAAGCTGGTACAACAATAAACGGATTTATGAAATCCTGGGATATATGCCTCCGGCAGAGTTTGAGAAGGCATATTATGATCAACTGCAAGACGCAGCCAGCGGGCTGTAGTCATACAAAACACTCTCCGGGATTCCCGGGGCGGTTCAGTCTGAAACACATTGCAAAAAAAAGATGTTGCTCTAAAGTTCATAAACAATCATTTATCATGATTACCATAAAGCATTTTCCCCATAAGACCTGACTTGAGCTGCGCCGGATCCAATCCCGGCGTCAGCTCCAAGTATCCTTCTTATGGGGGTTGAGCCGGCAAACGAGTTCTTTGAAATACGTCAGTCAGTGACGGACCAATCGAAGAGCATCTTGCTCCGGCCGGGCAAGAACTCTTCTGCAGACCGCTGATGCTTTCAGCAGCCTGCAGAAGAGAAAAACTTCACACTACAAAACGCTTGAAGTCCACCCGGCTACCGTTGAAGTTTACCAGGTAGCCCACCCGCAGCCCAGAAAGCCTGAGGTAGTTTATGAGCTGGGCTTCCATGACCGGCGTAAGCTTAGAAACGCTCTTGAGCTCGAGAATGACCTTGCCCTCGACCACCAGGTCGGCAATGTATGCTCCGGCAAGCTCCCCTTTGTAGTACACCGGATAGACCTTCTGCTGTTCCACCGTGAGATTTAACCTCCGGCACTCAATAACCAGAGCCCCCTCGTACGCGCTTTCCAAAAGCCCGGGACCCAGGATGTTGTGCACCGAATACAACGCCCCTACCACCGTGTATGACAGTTCCTTGAAAAGATACTCAGCCATGCTGACCTCCTTTTTCAAGGAAGCAGTCTCGCAGCGACGAGCGGTCAATGCCCGATAATTGGCGTACCGCAGCCATCATGCATGGCGAGGAACGCCAATATGAAGAGCGAAGCGCGGCTTGACCGCGAGGAGCGCAGAGATACAATGAAAAAACGGAGGGAAGCCAGACAGCACAGCTCAAGCCCGTGAAATAAGGCGCGAATCCTCGCGCCCCATTCATTTCTTTCTTTCAACATACCGTCGGCAGAGAAATCCCTTTTACCAAACTGCCCCGGTCACCAAACCAAATCCGTGAATATTGGTGCTGATACGTGGTAGACCCCAACTCCCTGATACGTGGCTTTCTCTCATCCCCCCGACTTTAGAAAATTCTCACCGCCGAACTTATGGGCCGCAACGAGTTCTACAACTACACCCCCGACGGCAACCGCTCCATGCGAAGCATCCTCGCCGGCAGCATGCAGAGCGAACAATACCAGTACTACCCCAACTCAGACCTGCTCCAATACGACGGAACCTACTACTATGCCTATGATGAGAACGGCAACCTCACAGAACGGGGAGACAGCGCCACAATCACCGGCACTAAAATCACCATTAACCGGACATTAACCTACCGCCACTACAGCTGGGACCTGTTAAACCGCCTGGAAAACGTCGAAGAGCTCGATGAAGAAGGCAATCTGGAAGTAATAAAAGAATACGGCTATGATGTGAATAACCTGAGGATATGGGAGAAAAACCGACACGGCCAAATCACCCATTACGTCTACGACCAAAAGGGCAACAGAATCGAGCGGCACACCGACGAAAGAAGTGAATACTACATATTCAGAAACCTCCGCCACATCGCCAAACGGGTGGTTGACCACAGCACAAACACCGAAAAGATCTACTTCTACGGCACAGACCACCTGGGAAGTACCGTGCTGATGACAGACGAAGACGGCAACGAAGTCTTCTCAGCAGAAACCACTCCCTTCGGCGACTCGGTATCAGAATTAGGACCCATGGCCGACACAGAACACCTCATGTACACCGGCAAGGACCTGGATGAAGATACCGGGCTGTACTACTTTAATGCACGGTGGTATGACCCGGGGACCGGGCGGTTTATAAGCGAGGATCCTGCACGGTTCGGTTCGAACTGGTATCGGTATGCAGCGAGCAATCCCCTCAAATACTTCGATCCAACCGGATTGAATGAAGTGAGCTGGGGTACGAGCATATTCGATGCCGGGGAATTTCATACAGAGAGTAGTGAGAACTATGAAAACGCAGAAGAAACAACGACAGAAGTTGCTACCTATGAGGATCTTACTGAGCAGATCAATCACGTCTCCACTGGTATCTCTACCCAGGACACGATAACCCGACAGACAGAAAAATTAGCTGAGCTATCACAACAAGATACCAGCGGCATGACGATTGATGAATTTCTTGCCTTCCAACAAGAGATGCAGGATTTAGCGAAGGAGCTGCTCCAAGGAATCCAGGATTATGAAGCTGCGGGGTATGACACTGATAGAGTGCTCACTGGTTTAGCACTAAACGAATCAAATGGGCACCAAAGCGCTTCGTGGGAAATAAATCGAAATACAATATGGGGCATAGCTGAAATTATCGGTGGTGGAACAGTAATTGGATTATCATGGGTTTCAGCAGCTTCGCTGGCACCTACAACAGGGGGGACATCAGCGATGGTTGGCTACAATGGCACATTATTTGGGAGCGCTCTATTGGCACATGGATTAAACAGAGTAACTGGAAATACAAACCAAACTGTAATCGAGGATTTAAAGCAAATCATTACGCCGCCAATTGCAGAACTTGGAAAAATAAGGACGGAATAGTGATAGATTTTTACTTAATCTCAGGCACAATAATAATTATAATTTTCATGTCGGTTGGGCTTTTAAAATCAACTCCTGACAAAATTGATAAAACTCGTGATGATTTAGATAAAAATCAGAAGGAGAAACTAAAAAGAGTGGCGAAGATATCCGCAATAATTGGATTTATTATGGCCACACTTATGCTTATTCTTCTAGTTATCGGTTTTTTGCTTCCGAGTTCAAAATAGCTGAGCCCCCCCATAAGACTGACTTGAGCTGCACCGGATCCAATCCCGGCGTCAGCTCCAAGTATCCTTCTTATGGGGTTGAGCCGACAAACGAGTTCTTGGACATACATCAGTCAGTGACGGACCAATCGAAGTGCGGTTTGACCGCGATGAGCTGAGAGATACAATGGGAAAATCCGGAGGGAAGCCAGACAGCACAGCCCAAGTCATAGGGAGTAAGGCGCGAAACCTCGCGCCCCATTCATTCCTACTCTTTCAACCTACCGTCAGCAGAGTATTCACTTTTGATAGGCGGGCCCAGTCACCAAACCCAATACGTGAAAATGGGTGGGCATCCGTGGTAGCACCAAACTTCCTGATTTGAATTAAAATCAAACAGGCGCCTGACGGCGAATTTCATACATCAGAATACCCGCCGCCACCGAAACATTGAACGAATCAATTTGACCGCCGCTTGGGATAGTCAGCGTCTGGTCACAGTGGCGGGAAACCTCCCGGGAAGGCCCCCTGCCCTCACTGCCGAGAATAAGGGCGATTTTCCCCGAAAGCCTCACCTGTGACGGCGCTGAACCGTTGAGATCTGCAGAGTAAACCCAGAAATCCCGCTCTTTTAACTGTTCGATTACTCGTACAAGGTTGGGAACGTAAATCACCGGAGTATGGTGACTGGCTCCGGCGGAGACCTTGCGAACCGTGTCATTTACCTGGGCAGAGCGCTTCTTTGGCAAAACAAGGGCTTCAACATCGAATAAATTAGCCGAACGTAAAATAGCCCCCAGGTTATGAGGATCGGTTATGCCGTCGAGAATAAGAACCAGGGGATTGGCTCTCTGACTCCCCTCGAGAATGGACCAGAGATCACTGTCAGCCCTTCTCTTCTCAAGATACTGGGTCGAAACCGCGAGCATAAGATGACGAAGACCCTTCGGCAGGGGAGAACCCAGAAGCTCGCTCGCTCGCTTCGCGAAAGCCCCTTCATCGAGATGCCGTATTTTTATATTGTCCTGCCCCGCCCTTTTTAGTATTTCCTTTTCACGACGATTGAGAGACGGAGAAACAAGCAACTCGCCCCCTCCCCCCGATCGGGAACGCAGGTACTCCTCTATGTCGTGAAGGGAAAAGAGGATGCTGTCATTGCTGGGCATAGAGCTTCACCACATCGATTCGACCGTCATAGTCGCTGTCCCGCTCATATCCCTCGACGTAGACCCCTTCGCTCAGGTAGACCCACAGATCGATCATTCCGTCGGCATTCTGATCGATTTCTTGACGCACAAGCACTCCGCCCGAGTAGAAGTAAAAATCGTCCATCTGTCCGTCTTTGTTAAAATCCGAGGCTTCGTATACCTTCTCACCCTCGTCATTAAAGAAGATCCCGTAATCGATCACCCCGTCGCTGTCCTCGTCGTTGACAATCCAGCCGTCGGTGTAATCAGCGGGATCAAAAGACAGATCTTCGTGAAGGGGGTGGTATGAACCCATATTATCCATACTCGGGTGTGAAGTGGCTGAAAACAACACGCTGGTCAACAGCAGCCCGGTAAAGGCGGCGGAAAAAATCTTTCCATTTATTGTGAACATAAACTCTCCTGGCATTATCGCAAAAAAAAGACGGGACTTTGAGTCCCGTCTTATACATCGGCATATGCCAGTCAGCGCTTTACCCGCAGCAGCGTTTACAGGTCCCGTAGAAGAACGGGCTTAGGAGCGGTTTCCGTACCTTCAATACTGCCGATTTCTTCCATGAGCTTTTTCGCTTTGGAGCTCAAGCGCTGGGGAGTCCGAACCTGGATTTTTATATAGAGGTCGCCCCGGCGATCCGACTTGTTCAGATGCGGAATGCCTTCATTTCGAAGCCGGAGTATTTTACCGTTTTGGGTGCCCGCGGGAATCTTGAGCTTAACCCGTTTGTCCTCCAGGGTCGGTACGGTTATTTCCGCACCGAGGCTTGCCTGTACCACGTCGATGGGAATAACGCAGTAGAGATCCGCCCCGTCCCTTTCGTAATACTCGTGGGGTTCGACATTGATAAACACGTAGAGATCACCGGATGGACCGCCGTTTTTGCCCGCATCACCCTGACCGGGGATGTTGATGCGTTTGCCGTTTTCGATTCCCGGGGGAATTGAAACCTTGATTCGGGTATGCTTGTCAATTCTTCCGACGCCGTGACAAGAATCGCAGGGATTCTCAATGATGGTTCCCTCGCCGTTACAGGTGGGACAGGTGGAAGCAATTGAAAAGAATCCGCTGGAACGGCGGACCTGACCCGATCCGCCGCAGGTGGGACAGGTTTTCTTGCCGGTGCCGGATTTAGCCCCGCTGCCGTTACAAACCTCGCACTGCACAGAGCGGTTATAGGATATTTCCACCTTGGTGCCGAAGGCCGCGTCTTTAAACGGTACTCTCAGGTCATAGCGCAGATCAGAGCCCCTGACCGCCGAACTCCTGCGGCGATTTTGCCCGCGTCCGCCTCCGAAAAAAGAGTCAAAAATACCGAAGTCGCCGAAAATATCACCGAAGTCCCTGAACACATTGGAAAAGTCCTGGGCTCCTCCTCCGGCTCCCATTCCTTCGAGACCGGCAAAGCCGAACTGGTCGTATGTTTGCCGTCTCTTGGGATCAGAGAGAATCTCGTAGGCTTCCGAGGCTTCCTTGAAGCGTTCTTCGGCTTCACGATCCCCCGGATTTTTATCTGGATGATACTTTACGGCGAGTTTTCGATAGGCTTTTTTAATTTCGTCCTCGGCGGCGGTTTTACCCACCCCGAGGACTTCATAATAATCTCTTTTGGCCATTCTTACTTATCGTCCTCGTCGACCACTTCATAGTCGACGTCTTCGACGTTGTCCTTGGAAGAAGAGGATTGCTGAGAGTCCTGTTCCTGAGCCGATTCACCCTGAGGACCGTCGCCGGCCTCCTGGCCTTCGGCTCCGCCCTGGGCAGCTTGGGCCTTGTAGACTTCTTCAGCAAGCTTATAGCTGGCCTGCTTCAGAGCCTCTGTTTTCGCCTTGATGTCGTCGACATCGCTGCCTTCCATGGCCTTCTTTAGGTCGGCGACCGCTTCATTAATCTTTGCTTTGTCATCGTCATTGATTTTGTCGCCGTAGTCAGTCACGGACTTCTCGGTGGCGTAAATCAGACCGTCGGCCTCGTTGCGGACTTCGACGCCTTCCTTGAGCTTCTTGTCTTCTTCCGCATTTACCTCGGCGTCCTTAACCATCCGGTTGATTTCGTCCTCGCTGAGACCGGAACTTGATTCGATACGGATCTTCTGTTCCTTACCGGTACCCAAATCTTTGGCGCTTACATGAACGATACCGTTGGCATCAATGTCGAACGTCACTTCAATCTGGGGTACGCCGCGGGGCGCCGGCGGAATATCCGCAAGGTCAAAGCGGCCCAGGGTGCGGTTTTGCCCTGCCATTTCCCGCTCACCTTGGAGGACGTGAATTGATACGGCAGTCTGATTGTCCGCCGCGGTGGAGAATATCTGTGTTTTCCGGGTGGGAATGGTGGTATTGCGCTCGATGAGCTTGGTGAAAACACCGCCGAGGGTTTCGATACCCATGGACAGGGGAGTTACATCGAGAAGCAGTACATCCTTGACGTCGCCGCCGAGAATACCGCCCTGAATTGCCGCACCCAGTGCCACGACCTCGTCGGGATTCACTCCCCGGTGAGGTTCCCGCTGGAAAATTTCCTTAACAAGGGCCTGCACCGCGGGAATCCGGGTAGAACCCCCGACGAGAATTACCTCGTCAATGTCAGACGCGCTGAGTCCCGCATCTTTCAATGCGGCCCGGCAGGGTTGGGCGGTGCGCTTAACCAGGTCGTCAACCAGCTGCTCGAATTTGCTCCGGCTGAGGTTGTATTGCATGTGTTTCGGACCGCTGTCATCCGCGGTGATAAACGGCAGATTGATGTCGGTGCTGCTGGTGGAAGACAGTTCCTTCTTTGCCTTTTCCGCCGCTTCCTTCAGCCGCTGAAGCGCCATCCGGTCCTTGCTGAGGTCGATGCCGTAATCGCTTTTGAAATTGGCGATGAGCCAGTCGATGATTTTCTGGTCAAAGTTGTCGCCGCCGAGATGGGTGTCGCCGTTGGTGGACTTTACTTCGAAAACGCCGTCGCCAAGTTCCAGAATAGAGATATCGAAGGTACCGCCACCGAGGTCGTAAACGGCGATTTTTTCGTCTTTTCCTTCCTTGCCGAATCCGTAGGCCAGGGCGGCGGCAGTGGGCTCGTTGACGATACGCTTTACTTCAAGCCCGGCGATTCGACCGGCGTCTTTGGTAGCCTGGCGCTGAGCATCGTTGAAGTATGCGGGAACAGTAATTACCGCCTCACTTATGGTTTCACCGAGATAGCTTTCGGCGGTTTCCTTCATTTTTTGAAGGATTGCGGCGGATATTTCCGGGGGGGTAAACTTCTTGTCGTCGACCAGTACCTTTACCGGTGCGGTTTTGTCGCTCACGTCTACCTTGTACGGCACCATCTCGATTTCGACGTCTACCTCATTGCCTCTTCGGCCCATAAAACGCTTGATGGAGTAAATAGTGTGATCGGGATTGGTAACCATCTGGTTTTTTGCCGGCTGTCCGACAAGGCGCTCACCCTTTCCGGTGAAGGCTACCATTGACGGTGTGGTCCGCTGTCCTTCGGCATTTTGAATGACGACGGATTCGCCGTTTTCCATTACTGCAACACACGAATTGGTGGTTCCCAAGTCTATACCGATTATTCTACCCATAAAAATCTCCTTAATTCCTCATCCGTCTTCGTCCGACGGACTATCCTTAAAATATACTGAATTTAAATTTGCAACGACCGTTTTTTATGAGGATGTCTCTTCTGTTTCCTCAGCGTCGCCGCTACCCCCGACGGGATTGGCGACCTTCACCTTTGCGGCGCGTATCACCTGATCCTTAAGCATGTACCCTTTTTGGAAGTCCTGAAGAACAACCTGTTTGTCGTGTTCAGCGCTGTCCTCCATCATCATTGCTTCATGTCTGTTGGGGTCGAACTCTTCACCTTCGGCTTCGAATCGAACCAAATTCCATTTGCGCTCGAGCATGCCGACGAATTCCTTTTCGATCATGACTATACCGTCGTGAAACGAGGTATAATCTTTAGCGCTTTCCGAACTCTGGATTGCCCGCTCGAAATTATCAATTATGGTGATGAGGTCTTCCAGTAACTGCTTGTTGGAATACGCAATAGCCTCTTCTTTCTCGCGAAGAAGACGCTTTCGGAAGTTATCCATATCTGCCTGTTTGCGCAGGTACTGGTCTTTGAGATCGGAAACTTCCTGGGTCAGCTTCTCAATCTCCCGTTCCTTTTTTACGAGCTGCTCTTCGAGGGAAGATTCGCCCTCTTCCGGCATTCCGGTTCCGGTGTTCTCTTCAACCTGTTCGGAGCCTTCGGGTGTTTCTGTATCTATGGTCTGATCCTTCTCTTCGGCGGCCACGATACCTCCTACGAAATATCCAATAAGAATAGTTTGTGTTGTGTTTTGGACGAGTTCTGGTAGGAAGAAAATACACAGAGAGAATTACATGGTCAAGTGAAGATGAAATTTTCTCATTCCCCGATTCACCAAAAACCCTAAAGAAAACGCCGGCTCCGTTGGAAGCCGGCGCTGCCTGGTCCGCCCGACCGCAGGATTAACGGTGGGCCATTTCGAGTATCAGTTCGACTTCCCCCCGGGAAATCTTGCAAGACTTCGCAATGTCTTCGATTTTCCAGCCCTGATGTTTGAGTTTAATCACCATATCCCTGACGGATACCGATGGCGCGGGCTTATCATCCTGAAGCTGCAGGCTTTTCCCCGAAGCCACGCTCCCGAGTATTTCCAGCCTCTGGTCCGCCTGCTGGGCCACTTCCTCCAGGCGGGTTTCGGTGCGGGCCAGCCATTCCCGGGCTTTCTGCATTGACTCCATTCGTTCTTCCGTCTCGGCCATCATGGCGTTGAGATTCTGAAGATTGCGCATGGCCATATCCGATTCCTTTTTGTTGAGGGCCAGACTGTCAAGCCTGCCTTTCATTGCAGACATGCTGTCTCCCATTTCGGATATGCCCCGTCCGAGGTCGGCGATACGGTTTTCAAGGTCGGTCAGACTGTGGAAATTTCGGTCGACACCTTCGAGGGTCGTGTCGATAATTTCCTTGCGCTTGGTGAGCCGGTCATAGCGTTGATCCAGTTCCTTCTGAAGCTCATCGAGGTTTCTGATGGCAAGCTGCACCTGCTGAAGGTTATCGTGTTTAGCCGTCACCTTGCTCAGCTGGCTGTCCACCGTCTGGGACATGTTTATCAGCTTCTTATAATTATCTTCTATTCCCTCAAGCCTGCGCTGTTCTACCATAAAACGGGAGAATTTTTCATTGGCCTCGTCGGCCAGCTGCTTCATTTTGCCAAACTCACCCTGCATTTCGATGACCTGCTTGCCCTCTCCTTGAAGCCGATCGATTTCAGACTTGATGTGGGAAATATCATCCTGCAGGGCCTGCTTCAGGCTGTCTGCCCGTTCAAACAGTTTCGTCTGCTGAAGGAAGCTCTTCTGCTTTTTATCGATCTCCCTGATGTTGATCTCGAGTACCCGCAGATCTTCATTCAGTCGTTCGACTAGCCGCTTTTGGGTTCCCTCGAATTCTTCCCGGGTTTGGCTGACAAAGGCCCTGAACTCCCGGGTGGAGTCGTCTATCTCTTTGGTAAAATCCGCCTTATGGCTGAGGTACTCTTGCTGAAAGGATTGGATATCGAGACTGAGTCGGTTCAACGCCTCCTCGCCGGTGCTTGAGAGATTGTTTTGAAGCTCACGAAGCTGGACCGATGCGTCCTGTATGCCGCTTTGCAGGGCATTCCGGGCGGCTTCCCCATCCTTGAGAATGCCGTCTTTCTCGGATTCGAACTCTTCCTTGAGGGTTGCAACCGTGTCGCTGATTCTGATGCGGAAGGATGACATCTGCTCTTCTACTTCGCTTTCCGAACCCTTCATGCGCTGGAGGATCTGATTTTGCCAGAGGGTGACATCGGAACGAACCGCATCGTGCAATCCCTGAATTTCGTTGCTATGTTCATCCATCTTGAGGTTCATCTGCTTAACCCGGGATTCCAGATCGCGCTGCATGTCGGAGAACCGGTTGCCGAGTATTTCCTGAATATCCTCATAGCGCCGGTCGATAAGGTTTTGGGATTGGCTCTGAAGATCCTCAAGCTGTTTGTCCACGCCGCCCCTGACGTTCTCGAGTTTTTGATAGATGACGTCAAGATCCTCCCTGATAACCGACTCCCGGTCCCGGAATTCGCTTTGAACTTCATCAATTCGGGTGCCGACACCGGTTCTCAGGGTTTCCAGACGGGCGGAAAAATCGTCTAGATATTTCTTCTCAAGGGACAACCGCTGATCCTCGCTGTCCTTGCGGATGCCGTCCAGGGTGTTGTTGAACTCTTCGGTCCAGCTTTCAAGCCTCTCATCAAGCCCCTGCCCCCTGGCCTTTAAGTCGGTAAAAAAATCCTGCTCGAGAATCTGCAGTTGCTCGGACATATTCTGATGGCTTTGTTCCTTCATCCGCTCCAGCAGCTGCTGATGGTTTTGTACCTCTGTGCTGAGTACGGCGAGCTCGGCCCTGGCAGATTCCAGGTCCTCGCTCCAGCTTTTTTGCATCTCGGAGCTGAAGCTGCGTAGGCGGTCCTTGACATCGCTGTCCATCGCTTCCATGGACTGGTGTACCTGGCGGTCAAGTTGCTCGAGCTCCTCGCTGAGGTTTTCCAGACGGGCGAGTCGGTAACCGATGCTTCCCTCGTAGTCCGAAAGGCGTTTCTCAAGATCGCTGAGGATTTTCTGTTCCAACAGGCTGCTGTCGGCTTCTATTTTTTCCCCGATGGCATGGTGGCTCTCGGTCAGCTGGGTCCCCAGCTCTTCCAGGGATCTCTGAATGCTCACATCGAGCTCGGAAAGCCTTCGGGAACCCTGCTCGCTCAAACCTTCGATTCTTTGGATGTCTGCCCCGGTTTTCTCCAGCTGATCCTTAACCCGTTGGGCATGGGCCTCGAAGTCCCGCTGAACCGCTGCTTCAAACTCTTGGCTGCGCTCCGCTGTTTTCCGGACCACGGCTTGGCTCCGGTCGGAGAAATCGCCTTCTATTCGGGTAATTTCGGCTTCGCCTGCTGCGGCGGCCGCACGGAGGTTTTCATCGTGCTCGCTCCGCCATACGTCGATCTGTTCCCGGATTTTATCGGCCTGCTGATATGCGGATTCCTGGGTATCCCTGATAAGTCCGTCGAGTTCGGCGAACTTCGCCTCCAGATTTTGCCGATTGACCTGTCCGGCCTCGGCGATTTCCCGGTTTACCAGGTCCGCCGATTCGGCGACCAGCCGGGCGCTGTCGTTGCGAATTTGCTCAAAGCGCTGGTTGACCTCAGCTTCGGTTCGGGCGATTTCCTCCTCGACGGATCGCAGGCGTTGGGAATGCTCCTGCTCGAGCTGGACGCTTCGTTCGCTGAGACGGCTGAACTGGCCGTCGAGCTCATGTATATAGCCGTCACCGCGCTCCATCCACTGCTCAAGCTGATTTTTGATTTCGATAAAGCTGTTCTCAATTCGCTGATGGGAGGCGCTCACCCGGGTATCAAGTTCGGAAAGCTGACTTTCGAGGGTCTGCCGCAGGTCGTCAGAACGGGATGTCATATCAGTTTGAATTTGGGTCAATAGCTGGTCCGCCAGTTTTTGACCTTCATCGAGGGATTCCTTCAGCCTCGCCTCGGTATCCTGCTCGATGCGGTAGGCCCGGGCTTCCAGTTCATCGCTCTGGTCGCGGAGTTTTATACCAAATTCCTTGTCCGCCGCGGAGAGTTCGCTTTCAAGGCGGGCAAATCCCTGCTCGAGAGCCTGCCGGTATTCTTCGAACATGGAGCTTCGCAGTCCGTCGAGCTCGTTTTTTAGGTCTTCAAAAGCCTGGAGTTCGAAGTTCCGCGCCTTGCCGGCAACTTCATTCATTCTTCGCCTAAAATCTTCTTCGGTCCGTTCCAGTTCGGCCTGCTGTGAGGCGAAGCGTTCATCGAGCTTTGAAGTAAAATCGGAAAAGCGTTGGCTCATGCCGTTTTCAAGGTCGGTTTTCCGGGATTCGAAGTTTTCCAGTACCCTGTGGGCGTCAGCTCGGGCATTCTCAACTGCCTGGGAAAGCTCTTCTGTCATATGCTTGCTTTCGCCAAGCACTTCAGCGCTGGTCTTCTCAAGGATATCCCGGTTACTGGCGTCGAATTTGGCGACCAATCCGGGAATTTGCTGATCGATGCCATCCATTTGCTTAATGGCATCCTTGATTCGCCGTCCCACCGTATCCACATAGGCTGATTCTTTTTGAATGCCTTTGATGTTGACTTCAGCCCGGTTGGTCATCTCGACCAGCTGTTTGATCGCCAAATCGTATTGATCGATCCTATGCTGAATTTCATCGATATTGGCTGCTTTTTCGTTGAGCTCTTCAGCGGAGGCTTCAAGGCGTTCAATCGCCCGCCGGGCGGATTGCTGATGCACGTCCACGCCGATAGAGATGTCTTTTAATTGTTGAGATTTTTCTTCAGCGATTTCCGCGAGTTCTCCCTGGAGACGATCGGTAAAGCGCTTTACCTTCTCCAGAGACCGGTTGTTTCGGTCCAGGTGGCGGAAAATGAATATAAGTATCACCACCACGCTAAGGACGAGCAGGTCTCCCAGCGTAAACATCATGTGTTCCCTCTCCCATAACCCGAATAAACGGGTCATCTATATTATACAGTAAAAAGGAAATTTGACGAGGGTCTGGCTGGGATTTTCCCTGTTTTGGAGGGAAATATGATTAATGACGGGCGAAAGGTCTAGATATCTGTTGAGTGCGGAAGCAATCGGGGCCAGGCGATGGCTGCCCTGGGGCGAATCGAGGCCGACTCTACCGGCCCCGGAAATCCGCTGCGCTTTCTTTCAGAAATGTACCCCGTTGAAATTCTTCAAAGGCGAGTTGAAGCTCCTCTTGTGTGTTCATGACGATGGGGCCGTGCCAGGCAACGGGCTCCTTGAGGGGCTGGCCTGAAATGAGGAGGAAGCGCATCCCCTGTTCACCAGAGCGGACAACCACCTCATCGCCGGTATCAAAGAGTATGAGATTCCGGTTTTCCGCGGGGTGGGCGGGAATCGCTTCGGTGGTTCCCTGCTCATTAACGTACTCCGTTGGGGCAAGCAGGGGATCGGAGGCAGATCGGAACTCTCCCGAACCGGCAAATACATACGCGAAGGCCTGGTGGCTCAGGTCTACTTTGAAACGGCGCAGGGTATTAGGGGGAACGGAAATATCCAGATAGCGGGGATCGGCAGCAATTCCCTCTACGGGGCCCCGCTTCCCCCAGAAATGCCCGGTGATGATCCTCACCCGGGTACCGTCGTCCTCGGTTACCTCGGGGATTTCTCCGGCAGGTATGTCCTGGTATCGGGGGTGGGTCATTTTTTTATCCGATGGAAGATTGGCCCAGAGCTGAAACCCGTGCATAGACCCCTTGGCGTCGCCCCGGGGCATTTCCTGATGAATGATGCCGCTTCCGGCTGTCATCCATTGAACATCGCCGGCGGTCAGGGTGCCCGTGTTGCCCAGACTGTCGCCGTGGTCCACCTCCCCGGACAACACATAGGTTATGGTTTCGATGCCCCGGTGGGGATGCCAGGGAAAGCCCTTGGAGTATTTTTTAGGATCGTCATTCCTGAAATCATCGAAGAGGAGGAAGGGATCGGTGAGCTCCTCGCCCCCGAAACCGAACGCCCGGTGGAGATGGACCCCGGCTCCTTCTATGGCAGGCCGTGCGCTTGATATCTGCTTTACAGGACGAATTGACATATAGACCTCCAGTTATATAGGGCACTGGGTAGAAAATAAGAAAATCATTCTCTGGAGGCAATAATCCTGAGTAAGACTATCAGATTCCGCTTTCCCGAGAGGACCGGCGGGTATTGTGCTTGCTGCGGGCTAAATTCTCGGGATCAGCCAGTCTTTGAGTTGGGCATAGCGGGAAAAGCTAAAATCAGCAAGGGAATGGGCTTTTGCCCGCCTGGTAATATGGGCGGTCTGCATACCGGCGGCATGGGCACCGACGATGTCATACTCGTAGCTATTCCCCACGTAGAGGATATCCGCGGCATCAACGCCAAGCTGTTCAATGAGCAGCTCAAAAGGCCGGGCATGGGGTTTGAGCCGCCCGGAGACCTCAGAGCTCAACTCCACATCGAAATAATTCTCAATATTCAACACTGTGAGCTTGGTCACCACGGGAAAATCGGACAATACCCCCAAGGGGAGCTGACGTTCCTTGAGAACAGACAACAGCTCGATCACGCCGGGGTACAAATTGACATGTTCGAGAACCCGTTCCCAATCGCCGTAGAACGTCCGGTCGATAAGGGCCCTGGTTTCATCGACATCCTGTCCAAGCTCTTGTGCCAACAGCTCTGCCTGGGTCTGATAAAAATCGTCAATATGCTCGAGTTTCCTGAGCTGAGCCCGGACGGCGCGAAACCGCCTGAGCAGCGAGAAATTCTTCAGGGCGAAGCCCGTGCTTGCGAGGTACATGCGACTGTTGGGATATAAGGTGCCGTCTATGTCGAAGGCCACTGCCTTGATTTTTTTCATGTGATAATCCTGGAATCGGAAGTGCGTTCAGAGCCTCAGCGCAGCCGGAAGCTGATGCTGCCTTGAACGGGTTCGGCTCCCGGAGACGACTCGAAAACCGGTCCGGAGAACATTTCATAAATTTTTAGCGAAAGCTCATTATAGATTGAGACATCCGCTTCATTCAATATCCGGACGAAACCGTCCTCGTTTACATGGAAATCAACCCTGAGACTTGCGGGCCAGTTTTCCCGTCGCTGCGTAAGGTCCCGCAGGCCGTCAAACTGATTCGGATTCAACAGCCCCCGACCGCTGTCCCGGATCGCCCCGGTAATATTATCGCTAAGGCTCGATCCCCGGCTGCTTGAAGCCGAGGGAGATGCGGGGGACGGGCTGTCCGAGGGCGAGTCGGCATAGTTGCTGTTCATCCTCTGCTGAAGCGCAGCGAGCTGGGCCTGAACCGCCGGATCGACGCTCTGCGCTGACTGGGCACTGGTATCCGCCTGATCCGCAGGGCGGTTTTGGGGGCTGGACGGAGATTCGGCGCTCTGGTCAATAAAGCCTTCGGGGGGCTGCTGATCAGAAGCGTCGGCGCTGTCGGTATTAAGGAAGCTTCCGATGTCCGTGGCGCTGCGATTCGGCCGTGCCGGTTCCGAGACCTCCAGCCCGCCATCGGTGGTGCTTTGGGGGTTGCTTGGCTGGACCGCCGTCTCGGTTTGTGGCGTCGGCGTTTGTTGAGCGGCCGGGCGCTGGGGCTGAGCAGGCGCTGGCCGGCTCTGCTGTGCCGGTTGTGTTTGAACAGGGGCAGCGGCAGGAGCTGCGGCGGGGGCTGCCTCGCTTCGAGCGCTGGCGGTCTCCGCCGGGGCTTCAGCGGCTTGGGTCGTCTCCTGCTGCGGCTGCTCTATTGCCCTGGACCGTTGGCCGCCGGCCTCGGGAGCCGCCTGGGGAGTAATCGGCGCTTCGCTGCTCAGCGGGGTGAGGGAAACCTCAAGCCGGATCTGCTGTTCCGGCCTGGGGGCCAGGGCCATAATGACCAACACCGAACCGACAGCAATAATGTGAAGAAGCAGTGAGATGCCAAAAGATGTAAGGTCCCGGGAATTGAGCTTCATTAGGGCTCTTCATCCTCCTCAGGCAGGGGATTCTTGGCCAGGATACTGGCATTGCGAATTCCCTGACTGCGCAGCATATCGAGAACCGAGATCAGCTGCTGAAGACTGACATCCGCCTCGCCCTGAACAATCACCCGCTCTTTCTGTTCGTCGCTCAGGGAAGCCAGCTGCTCACCGAGGGCCAGATCATCGACTTCCTGATCCTGAAAATAAAGCACCCCGTCGCGGGTGACCGTTACCTGATAGAGGTCGAGATTCACCTGCTCCTCGGTGTTGGATTCGGGTAGCGCCAAACCGATTCCCGGCGCCACAACAAAGGTGCTGGAAACCATAAAAAACACCACGAGCTGAAAGACGATGTCGATCATGGGTATGAGGTCGGGCTGGACCTGAGCTTTAAGCTGTCGGCGAAATTTCATATTACCCCTCGGATTTTGAACCCACGTCGCCTTTTAGCAGTACCACCAACTGACTTACCCGGTTTTCCAGTCGGATAAGGTTGTGATTTACCCGGCTCACCAGCTGATTGTAAAATGCGATAGCCGGGATGGCTGCGACGATACCCGCCGCAGTGGTCACAAGGGCTTCGGCGATGCCGCCGGCGAGCAGCGAGGGATCGGCTGCGGCTCCGAAATCCGACAGGACACCGAACGCCTGTATATTCCCGGTAACGGTCCCCAACAGGCCGAGCAGCGGAGTTATATGCGCAATGGTTCCCAGCAGGGCGATGTTTTTCTCCATTTTAGGAACTTCGAGATTCGCCGCGTCGGAGATGAGGTCGTGAATAACCTCCGGCGAGTAGTGCCGGTACTCGATGCCAACCCTCATCAGGTCGCTCAAGGGTCCGGGATTCTGCTCGCAGATCGAGAGGGCTTCATCGTAGTATCCCTTTTCGAGGCTGCTTCGGATACGCCCGAGCAGCCGGTCTTCGTCCGCCCGGCTCTGCCGGAAGTAGCGTAGCCGCTCTATGATGATGCTAATTCCCAAAATGGATAACAGAATAATCAGCGCCAAGATAATATTGCCGCTGGTCAGCACTTCAGACATAGTTTCTCCTCATCTCTCTACAGAACATCAATTCCGGTATGTGGTCACAACATCAATTGAAAAACCCCGGCCTACCGGACTATCAAACGCAGGATTTCCCTGCCCCGACTCCCGGGGCAGCAGGGGAGCCAGGGGATCGATCAGATCCACCCGCAATCCGAACCCGCGGCCGAGGGCAAAACGGGCTGCGGAACTGATTTCCGGCAGCCGCAGCTGGGAATACAGCCCCTGTTCGACGGTAAAATCGACGGCAAAGCGCTCGCGCAGATACTCAAGCTTCGCCGAAATCAGACGCAGATTATCGCCGATATCTTCACCGATTACTGAACCGCCGAATGCGAGCTCGGTGCGGAAATCTTCGGAGATAAACCAGGCAATGCCCACCGATCTGCCGGCGTACCATCCTTCTTTGCCGATAATTCTCGGATTCTCTATGTCTGCCGGTTCGGCTGATAGAAGCGTATTGGAATACCTCAGCGATACATCGCTGTGAAGGCGAAACTGGCTGCCGAGGTTTGCGGTGACAAGACTCCTGAAGAACCAGGCCGGCTCGAGTAATCCGCCGCTTTCCCCCACCGTGTAGCTGTGCAGGGGATACAGCCGATGTATGGTCACCGGGGATATTTCCCGCACCCGGTGCCCGGCTTCGAACAGGAGTTCCACCGGACTAAACGGAGTAAACAGCGCATGGGCTTCCACATTGTACAAGACCGCTGAACCCGGGGTAAACACCGGTTTCCAGGCAAGCCCGACGGACAGACGGTCGCTGGGAGCGTATACCGCGCCCAGGCCGACGCCCGGACGGTGAAGAATAGGCTCTTCGGGCATTGCGGCCAGGGAATAGCCAAGTTCAGCCGTGAAAATCCAGGGAGCCAGCGCGGCATTGAGGTGCAGGCCCGCAGCGCTTCTGATAAAATCACTGCTGAACTCCTCCAGGGTGCTTCCGGCCTCGGCTGCCAATCGCCGGCGGGACCACGAGCCGGCGATATCTGCGGCAATGGTTAGCCTTTGGTCCCGGGTTTCCCACAGCCGGAAATCGGCGCTGATTTCTCCGCCGATAAGACGGAGACGGGATAAATCATTCTCCTCGAACGCACCGAGGGCGAAGGAGTCGACCTGCATTTCAAAGGAAGAAAGGGTCCCTGTTCCCCGGTACCCCGATGTAAGCAGGTTTTCCCTCTGATACAGCCCTTCATTGTCAGTCCGCAAGCTCGAGTACAGGCTGCCCAGATACCAGAGGTTTTGCGATTCCACAAAAAACCGGCCTTCGCCGGGCAATCTCAATGTCAGTTCACCGCCGCCGATGATACCCGGAGCAAAACCTCCGCCGAGGTAGGCGCTAAACTCTGCCCCCGCCGGGTTTGATTCCTGTTCCTCAGCTTCTTCCGTCTCGTTCCCCGGAAAAGAATCATCGGGGCCAAGACCGCTGACCCCTCCAAGGTCCGGCAGGACGGAAAAATCCGAATCGATATTGTCAGTCTGCAAAAGCAGGGTTTCCACATCCTCATACTCGGGATCCTGTAGATCGACTATGACCTCCGGAAGCAAAAACAGCGGCGTTTCCGGAGGAGCCAGGTCTTCCACGGGGAGGGCATCGTTGAGTAAATCGTCGGTGCTGATTGAGGACTCTCCGCCATCACCAAATCGGGCGTCGCCGGTCTGGACCTGGCCAGCCTGGGCAACGGACTGAAAGGCAATCAGGCATGTCAGCAGTGCCCACAGGACGCCAACACGGATTGTATGTGTATGCTGTAGTCTGTTCATCAGTTTCGCCCTCCCCCGCTTTGCAACTCTGCCATTCTCCGCCGGGCTTCGGCTGTCCAGCTGCTGTTGGAATAGCTGGCTTCAAGCTGAGCCAGTATTGCCCGGGCGCTGGCCAGCTGCCCTGACAACAGGTAGGCATCCAACGCGAAGTACAGGGATTGTGATGCCAGTTCACTGTTTCTCGGATCTGCTGCCGCGGCAGCCAGGAAGCGCTGAGCCGCCTGTTGCAACGCAGAGGTTTGCAGCAACTGTCGGCCGAGAAGGTAATTCGCCCTCGCCGAGTCGGCGGGGGGGATGGCGCTTTGGGAGGTCATCCGTTCAAGGAGGCCGACCAGCTCGGCGAGTCTCGGGGAGATTCCGCCTCGGCTTATTACGATTCGGTTTCCCAGTTCGAGAACCGCCGACCGGGATGCGGGGGTTCCCAGGGGTGCGTCAGAAGGCACCCGTGCCCAGAGCCTGGCGAGCTCCGCGTCCTCCCCTCCGGTAATCACTTCAAGCTCGCGAATCCGCGCCTCCACATCCCTGCGGGTGGAAGATGCGACGCTGCCTTCCAGATAGCTTCGATAAAGCGTGAGGGCCTGGCTGAAATTCCGCCGCTCATCCTGAAGCACAGCCAGATCGTAGCGGGTCAGCTGGGCATAGTTTCCATCGGGATAGTCGCTGAGTATTCTCCGCCAGTACAGCTGGGCTGCGCCGGACTCATCGAGGGCGGCGGACGCCGCACCGCTGAAATACAGCGCAGCTTCAGCGAATTCCCCGTCGGGATACGTTCGCCGATAGGCGATAAATGCCTCCCTGGCCCGCTCATATTCCCCAATATCAAGAAGACTGCGGGCCCGGGTGAAGGCTGCCAGAGACGCCAGGGGAGAATCCGCATATATTTCTCCGAACTCCTCAAGACTTCGAATTCCCCGCTCCTGTTGCTGGGAGGCAATCAGAATGCGGGCATAATCAAACAGCGCATCGTCGGCCAGGGGATGCCGGGGATTACGGCGGCGAAAATCCGAGAAACTGTCCAACGCGGCCTGCCCTTCTCCCTGGAGGCGAAAAACGGTTCCCCGGAGGTAGGCTGATCGGATTCTTATGTCTTCATTGCCCGCCCCGGAAACCGAAGCATTTTCAGCAAAGTCGATAAACGCAAGGGCCTGTTGGTAATCCTGCTGCCTGATCGCCGCCCAGGCGCCTTCATACGCCGCCCTGAGATGCAGCTCCCGGGCAAACGAGCTTTCGATGAGCTCCCGGTACGCCCCTATTGCCGCATCGTCGCGACCGCTTCGGTACGCCGTCCATCCCAAATAATAGCGGGAAAAATAATACAGCTGCGAAGTTTCCGCCTCTCCTCTCAGGGGACGAAGAAGGGAATCAAGGGCTGTGAGAACCTCATATGCGTCTTCAACCCGGCCCTGTTGAATAAGGGCCTGAGCGTAGAAATAATCCAGCGCGGGGTTGCGCTGTGAAAGGCTCTGATAGTATCGGACAAGTTGGCCATAGCGCCGGTCGGCCAAAAGGTATTGGCTATACTCCACATCGAGTTCGCTGCTCCATGAAGCAGAGCCCACCAAAGGCTCAAGCTCGGCTATGGCCGAGGAGTAACGGCCTGACTGACCGTGAATGCGGCTCCTGAGAGTACGGGCGGAGGCGAGGTTTATTCCGTCCACCGCGCTGAGCGCTTCATCGTTGCGGCCGAGATTGTACAGGGCATACGCTCTAAGCAGGTTTCGCTGCCGGTTGAGACTTTCAAACTCGGGAGAATCCCGGGTTTCGGCGAAAATCTGGAGCACCGTTTCATACGCTTCCAGTCGGTAATGCTGTTCGGCTCTGAGAAATTCCAGCCAGGGATGGCGCTCGCCGCCTTCCCGGTAATATCCGTTGATGATTTCAAGGGCCCTGCGGGGCTCATCGCCGCCGATGAGAAGCGCTTGATAGTACGGAGCGATAAATCCCCGCTCCCCGGCGCTGAAGCCTCCGAGACGGTTGAGGTACTCGACCACCAGGGCAATATCCCCCCGGGAAAACGCATCGGCAACGATTCGCTGATAGAATTCCCTCAGCACCTCCGGCCGACGGGATAGCTCGGTCTGGGCCCGGCGGGCAAAGGCCAAAAGGGATTCGCCGTCGTCATCCCTGGCCCGGTAAATATCAAACAATCTCAAATAGGACGCCAGGCTGATATCGTCCTGGGGGCCAAGCAAATCCAGATACTGCGCCTCGGAGCCGATACGCTCGTCTCCGCCCAACGCGTATTTGGCCTCGGCGAGGCGAAATGACAGGTCCCGTTTTAGCTCCGGGCTTTTGATGTCGGACACCCGGGGGCTAAGATAATCGGCGATGCGCCGGTATTCGTTCAGGCGGTGTAATAGCTCCACCAGCCGGGGAGTCATAACCGGATCGACCTCCTGGCTCTGAAGGAGCCGCTCCTCCAGTTTTGCTGCAGCCTGGGCGAGTCCGCCGATCCGGCTGTCCAGAGAACTTCGAAGAATCCAGGCCCGGGCGAAAATCTCGGTGCCTATCGCCGGCGAGGCGGTGCCGGAAGATTCCGGGCTAAGCGCCGCGGCGTTTCCGGCCCGGGATGTTCCCTCCTGCAACGCCTCAGGGGAGCCTAACCAATCTGACAGGAGTTCCAGGGCCCGGGGAAGGTCGCCGCTTCTTCTCGCTATCTCGGCTTCCCAGTACCGGTACTCGCCGGCATCGACGGCGACCGGATGAAATCGCTCAGAGCGCCTCAGCAGGTCGGCGGCCCGCTGGAGATCGGCGGACTCGAAGCCGGGATCACCGGCCATCCGAATCAGGCTCAGCGCCCGGTAGTACAGGTACTCTGATCGGCGGGGGGAAAGGGGAAAGTCTTCGATGAGTGATAAAAACCCCGATTCCGCCTCTTCGAACCGTCCTTCCTGGAGAAACTCCCGAAACTTCGCAAATTCCGCCGATTCGTCTCCGAGGGCGCCGAGAGACCCGGCAACAACAAACACAGCGCTGATCAACAACAGGGTTCTACGCATCATATTGTGTGTAAGAATAGCTTTCGTTCGCGGGTATTTCAATGCTAGCGCAGCTTAAAACCGGGGTATACGGTACTCCTGGGCGGGTTCCAGGGCCACCAGGTGGACAAATTCCCTGGGATAGCGGCGTTGAAGGGATGAAAGGGAACTCTCGACGTTGCGTTCCAAAACCGCGACCCTGAAGTTTCCCTGGTCGTCGAAATAGGGAAAAAAGACTACCACGTGGTAATGCTGCCAGAGTACCGGGTCCGAGCCGAATTCCCCGTTGATGCTGCCCAAATATATTTTGCCCGGGTCTCTCAGGGCGAGCAGGTACATAACCGGAATGATATGTTCGACAGCATAGCCGAGGTCTTCCCGATAGCTGTACCACGGCAGATGGCGTACGTCTGCAAATTCCGGACTATCCGGTGAGTCCCCCGCAGCGGCAGCCAGGCTGACGGCGATGTTTCTGGTCCAGTCCAGTCCGAAGTAGGGATCCCGCTCATCCTCATATTCCAGGGAGATATCATTGCCCCGGTATTCGGGGTGCTTTGTTTTTAAAGCCTCAATGCTCATAAATCCGCCGGTGCGGGCGGCATAAATGCCGTCAGCCAGAAATTTTGCAAATCCCGAGCAATTAAACCCCGGCAGATCGTTGGTCCTGAGGGTTTCGATGCGGACGAGATTGCCGAATTCGTCCATGGCCCCGTCTTCAGCGTCGGGCAAGGAGGGCAGAACCTGCCGAATCTGGCTAAGGACATCGAGCATGTACCGGTAATCACCAGCTTCCACTGCCGGGAAGAGCTGGTCCCAGGCTATAATGCCCGCGGTGAGATCCATGATCCGGTTGATATCCATCCCGATTATCTGCTCAATCGAAACGCCGATGGGTATTCGCCGGTAAAGCTCGTCATCGAACAGCGAGAGGCTTACCTGACTGCGAAAGCCCATGGGGGCAATGCGAAGCACCAAGGCGCCGATATCGTCCAAATAGATCTTAATCTGTTCCACCGCACCATTGTTCAAATCCCGCCGGAGAATGAAATTACCTGAGCTGATAAGGGGGAAGGCGTCATTGCGCTGGTTGAGAAAAATCAGATAGAGCTTTTCGTCGGTCCGTTCGACTTCGAACTTCACCAGCTTCCGGGAAAACTGATCTTCCATGATGCGGCCCTGGTCAACTCCGATGAGGGACACCGGTGAAAGCATAAGCTCGCTCAGCCTTCGGCGTACCGTGGAGTTATCGGGAATGGCCCCGGAGAGTGCGGAAGTGACCGTGAGAATCAATACTATTGTCAAAGCAAAACGCTTCATTGTGATGCCCCTTCACGCGTACAGTCCCGGTCTGCCCTGCCTCGCTCCCAGGCGGCGCACAAGCTCGTTTCGGTCCCGGGCGAACAGCGGACTGATTTCCGCATCGCCGCCGGGCAGGCCCAACCAGCTCGCATGGGTTTTTGCCATATGTGCGGCCAAAAGAGCCGAATCCCATCGATGAATGCCGTAAAGCGGGGGCATGAACTCCCACCGGTACGGGCGAAAAACCCTCGGCTGTATGCCGCCGGGAAAATGCAGCGCAAGACTGTCGGTAATACCAGTATCGGAGGAAACAAGGGCGGTGTTGATACGGCCCGGGCTGATTTTTCCCGGTTCGGGAAAATCCCGTCGGCGGATTCTGAAGTACAGTTCACCGGTCATACCGCTTCTCAAGGTGGCCAGCAGACTGCTCTGCCCGCCTGAAAGCAGACGGAGCGCTAACTCTTCATCGGGCAATGGAATGAGCGGATGTTCCATGCTGTACACCAGACCGAATCCATAGCCCCGGTCTTCCAGCTGTGACAAGAGGAGTTTTTCCAGGGCAAATACCGCTCCCGCATCGCCGCTGCTGCGGTCCCGGTAATCCGGCTGAGGAAGCAGCACGACCCGGGATGGGGGCAGCGAAAAGAAATCCCGGTCGCTTAAGAAGGCTAACAGTTCATAAAAATGGGATTTTCGCACAGTAATCACCCATAGCGGCGGCCTGCCGTAGGCATTTGACGCAGCAATGATGTTTTCCGCCATGTACTCCAAAAGCGGAAGCCGTCTAATTGGGGTCGCGGGAGCCGAACCAGGGTAGCCGCGGTGAGGGCGGTAGGGGTCGGGGGTGAGAACCAGCCACGTGCCGGAACTCAACAGGGCGTCAAGCTCCCCGTGTGCCGGGGACTTTTGGGAGGCCGGGGAGATGCGGCCCTCATTGCCCGGACCGTTTGACAGAGATTGGCGCTCTGATGCCCCAATGCCGTCGCTAAGCCTGTGGTCGATGAAGTGGGCAAGCTCTGTTTCCAGGGCGGAGAAGCTGTCCCCGGGCAATAATCCGTCATCGGAAAAATGACCGAGGGGAGAAAACTCTGTAGCTGCCCTGTCGGCCCCCGCGTCAGCGCCCCTCAGGGCGGACTGCAGATGCAGGGAGTGCAGGCGGGCGCTCACCCTGGAGCTGTCGCTTTTGAGGGCCATCCGGTTCGCCGCCTGCCGGCTTTGCAGCCTGGCCTTCAGCAGCTCGTGGCGAACCTGCATAAACCGTGCGGTACGATCCAGACTCGGCTGTTCGAGCTCGGCCAGCAGCCGGTCCGAGGCCTCCTTAAGACCGAGCCCCCGGTTTTGCGTCAGGGTGAGAATCCGGGAAAAGAGAAAGACATCTTTGAGGCTGTATATTTTGCGGCCCCGGTTGTCATAGGCCGTGCTGATAATGGGAAGCTGCTCCTCGATATACCTGATGTGATGAACCTTGCAGTCCAGCACCTGACAGATTTCAGAGAGCAAAAAGCCCCGATGCTTCATTTTCGCCTCGAATCCCTCAACTCGAACTGTATGGGAATCTTGTTGATATGAAAGTCAGTCCTGATACGATTTTTTATAAAACCGACGTAGCTTTCGGGAAAATCCTTTTTCCGGTTTACAAAGAGGATGAATTTCATGGGCAAAACGCTCACCTGGGTGATGTACTTCACCTTCCAGAAAAAACCCTTGCGTGACGGCGGCGGCGTTTGCTCCTGCCAGGCCTTCAGCTTACGGTTCAATAGGCCGGTGTCGACCCGGGTGTACAGCATCCGTTGGAGCTTGCGGGAAGTGTCGAGCAGTTCTTTGACGCCGCTGCCCTCTTTGGCTGATAGCGGCAGGATCGGCGCGAACTCCAGCACAGGGAACAGGAAGTTGATTCGGTCGGTCACCGCCTGAAGCTGATTAGGCAGATCGTCCAGAAGATCCCATTTATTCACCACCAAAATTATCCCCCGTCCCAGCTTTACGACCTGCGCGGCGATTTTTTTATCCTGATCAGACAGTCCCTTCACCGCGTCGACCATGAGAAAAACCACTTCGGCCTCTTCAATAGCCGATATGGCCCGGGTCACCGAGTAATACTCCAGGTCTTCATCGACCCGATTTTTTCGCCGGATGCCCGCAGTGTCCAACAGACGATATTTGACTCCATCGATCGAAAAACTGCCCTCGAGGACATCCCGGGTGGTGCCGGCTATCTCGCTGACGATGGAATTGCTGCTGTTGGTTAACAGATTGGACAGGGTGCTCTTGCCGGTATTCGGCTGCCCGAGAATGGCAACGCTTATATCCCAGGGCTGGCTGGCCCGGCGGTCCGCCCGAACCAGCTTCTCGGCGTCAATAATAATGCCCTCCGCCTCGGCATCCGCCTGGATCTGAGCGATATCCGCATCCAGCAGGGCTCTCACCCGGCCCCGCAGGTCCTCGATGTCCGAGGTTTTTAAATCCCGATCCCGTATGCGCCGGTGTTCGGCGTGTTCTATCCGCTTAACAAGCTCCTCGGCCAAGTCATCGACCCCTTCGCCGTGAGTTGCGGAAATGGGATACAGGGTGTCGAAACCGAGGGAGTAGAACTCGTAAATCATCTGGGCGCGCTTTTCATTATCGACCTTATTGACCGCAAGAACGATTCTGTCAGAGACCTGGCGCAGGCGGCCGAGAAACTCCTCATCCTCGGGCGTCACTTCCATCACGTCCAGGACGAAGACCAGCACGTCCGCCTGTTCAATGGTTGACAGGCTTTGACTGGTAATCAGAGTGTCCAGGTAATCTTTGGATTCGGTGAGGCCGCCGGTGTCGATGAGCATGCACGCACGCCCTTCTATTTCGGTGCGGTGAAAAATGGGGTCCCGGGTGACCCCGGGAGTGGGATCGGTTATTGCCTTGCGCCGCCCCACGAAGCGGTTAAAAAGCGTTGATTTGCCCACGTTGGGCCGGCCGACAATGGCTACCCGGGGCAAAATTGCCATTTCTATTGTGTCGAGTTCGCGAATGAGCGCCTCTTTATCCTGTAATGTCAAAACGTTCCTCCATTGCGGCGGCTACGAAGTCGGGAATTCCCTCGGGGTTTTCGAATTCCATAACCCTTCCGACGAATTCTTCTGCTTCCAAAATAGATGTCGACCGGATAATCTGCTTGATCCGCGGTATCCCGAAGGAACTCATGCTGAATTCATCGAGTCCCAGTCCCAGGAGGATCAGCGTGTATAAGGGGTCGCCGGCCATTTCGCCGCACATGCCCGCAGAAATTCCGGCGTTGTGGGCGTTCTGAATAATCATCTTCAGACTGCGCAGGATGCCGAGATGCAGCGGGTCGTAGAGGTATGCCACATGTTCGTTCCCCCGGTCAACTGCCAGGGTGTACTGAATGAGGTCGTTGGTTCCGATGGAAAAAAAGTTCGAATAACGGGCGAGAATATCGGTGGTCATGGCCGCGCTGGGCACCTCTATCATGATGCCCGTGGGGATATTCGCCGCGAAGGCTATTCCCTCGTTGCGCAACTCAATCTTAACCGCTTCTATGAGCGCCAGGGCTTCCTTGAGTTCCTGAACACCTGATATCAGGGGGATCATTATTCTCAGTTTCCCGTAGACGCTGGCCCTGAGAAGCGCCCTGAGCTGGGTCCTGAAGATATCCACATGAGTCAGACAGAAGCGAATGGCCCTCCATCCGAGGATGGGATTTTTTTCTCCGCCGCCCTGCACCTGGAGGCTGTGCATAAGTTTGTCGCCCCCCAAATCGAGGGTCCGGATGGTAACCGGACGGGGGTTCATTTCCGACAATACCTTTGCATAGGAATCGAACTGTTCATCCTCATCGGGCAGATGATCGGAGCGCATAAAAAGGAACTCTGAGCGGTACAGCCCGATGCCGTCGGCCCCGTGGGTATCGGCGGCATCCACCTCTTCGGGAAGCTCGATATTTGCCTTCAGACTAATAACCTTGCCGTCCCGGGTTTCCGCAGCCAGCTCATTGAAGCGCATAAGCTGCATTTCACGCTTTTGCGCGGCGTGATACTTTCTCAGATACTCTTCCCTGGCCTTTTTATCAGGGTCGAGGTAGACCTGTCCTTTGAACCCATCGACGATAACGTAGTCGCCGGTGGACACCCGCTCGGTTATGTTGCCCAAGCCCAGCACAGCGGGAATTTCAAAAGCCCGGGCGATAATCGCCGTATGGCTGGTCTTCCCGCCGGCATCCATAACGATACCCTTCACCTTCATTTTATCCATGGCAATGGCATCTGAGGGCATGAGATCGTGGCAAACCACAATGACTTCCCGGTCGAGTTTTGCCAGATTCACCCGGTCGCGGGACAGGAGATTATTTATTATACGCTTGCCGACGTCATGAAGATCGGCGGTGCGCTCTCTTAAATAGTCATCTTTTACCGAGCCCAGTTTCTCCACCAGGTCCTGCATGTGGGTGTAAAGCACGAACTCCACATTAAGCAGGTGCTCGTACAGACCCTGTTGAATTTTATTGCCCAGATCCGGATCGCTGAGCATTAACTTGTGGGTGTCCAGCATCTGCTTTTCCCCGGGTTGCAGGGGAAGTTCGGACTGACTGGACTGGCTGATTATGCTCTCTATTTCATCGACCGCATTACTGACGGCGGCGTTGAACCGGTCATATTCCGAGCTGACCATCTCTTCATCGATGGCGTACCGGGGGATATCCCGCTGCTCCTCTTTTACAAGGAGGACTGAGCACTGCGCTATGCCTGGACTTGCCGGAATTCCCCGTAGTTCTATCATGACATCTCAAATAATAGATCAGAGCCTGCTCTCCGTCAAATTAGCTGTTGATGATGTAACTCCGCCTTAATGACCCTGAGAGAAAATTCCGATAGCTTGAATAGTATGTCAAAACAGGATCGAAAGCGAAAAACATCACTGGGCGTCCTATTCTGGATTGCCGCAATTCTGCTCATTTTGGTGGTGTTTCTTTTTAACAGACGCAACATCGAGCAGGTCATGGAGAGCACCGGCCTCGTCGAAGTAATCAATCAGCGGATAGGAACCGAAGAGACGCCGGAAGATAACGGCATTGCAAATAATCCCGACTCCGCCGGGGATAATGACTCGGCTGAGTCGGACGCCCAGAGCGAGGCTGTAGGGGAAGATGGGGATGCCGTCGATGAAGACCCGGCTCCCGAACGGGAAGAGAACGGATCGCAGGACTCTGCCAGCGAGACTCAGATGGATGAGACCACTGAAACAGAACAGACGGCGGAAAATGACAACGAAGCAGCCAGCGAATCCCGGGAAAATCGCCGGGACAGAGACGCTTCCCCCGATGGTGATGAGCCCGAGAGCGACACCAGCGAACAGGAAGAGCAAACCCGGGAGCGCAGCTATGTCATCAGCCTCGTTGAGCTCAGCGAAGACGGTTCCACGGCAATTATTTCCCGAGAGCGAACTATCAGCTTTGTCACCTCCCCGCTTACAAAGACAATTGAAACCCTCCTGAACTACCCCGCAGAATCCGAAGGCGGCCGGGTGCGCAACCTCATTCCTGCAGGTACCCGGCTTGAACGCATTTGGATTGAGGAGGGGATTGCCTATATGGATTTTAACGAGCAGTTCCGCTTCAATCCCATGGGCGTTGAGGGTCAGCGCTTTCAGATACGGCAAATTGTCACGACAGCGGTGCAATTTCCCACAGTGGACAGAGTTCAAATTCTTATTGAGGGCCAACGGGTTGAATTCCTCGGCGGAGAAGGCACCTTTATCGGCCAGCCACTCGCTCCAGAAGATTTTCGCTAAACAAGTCGGAATGTCTTTGTAGAGATGTTCCGATGGATAATACCGCGCTCTTGCTGTACTATACTTTCTATCTAATGATGTCACGAAAGATTCGGCGACAATGGCCAGTACTTGGCTTCTACCTTCTCGTTTTTTGCTCGAGCCTGACCGCCCAGGATGATCAGCTGATACCCGAAAGCGGCAGCGACAGGGGCGCGGCGACCGTCAGCCTTGGCCTTGGCGTTCAGCGAAACTGGGGATTCGGAAGCATCCTTGCGCTTTCCGACAGCGGATTTGCTGCGAGTATCGAAGGGACCTTCTCCCCTGCTTTTGCTGATCTCGGCGCGATAAGCTTTTCCGCTTTGGGCCGGGTGGGATTCGGCATGCTGCGTCCGAACCAAGCGAGTTACCGCAGCATCGCCATAGTGGAACCCGAGTTGGGAGTACGGGCCCTTTTTCGCATCTCAGACCGGTTCGCTTTTGGCCTGGGAATCAACGGGAGCATTCTGGTGTACATCATTAAAAACCAAAACCTGGCAGATCAATCCCAAAGCTATGCCGACGGCGGATTCAAGGTCGAACTCCCGGTTATATATCACAATCGGCCCCGTAGGAGCGGACGGCCCGCAATAGGATTTCTCATGGCGCCCACCCTAAGTATTCATTTCCAGCAGGGAAATACCGTAAACCAGGCGGGATTATTGCTAATGCACCGCTTGCTATGGGAAGGCAGCTGATGAAGGGCAATCTTTTTCCACCAGCCGGTATCCTTCTTTTATTACTCTCATGGACCTCCTGCTCTCCTCTTTTATCTGAAGCGAGCCGCAGCGCTGACGGGCTCATCGTGCCGGGAAGCATCATCACGGTGGAGGACTCCCGGGGAGACCAACTTCGAATCGGAATAATCGATGATAACAGCGACGGTATCGTTGATGCTCTTGATATTAATGCCGACAACACCGGGGACATTTCCCTCGAGCATATCCCGGAAAAACAACACTACCTGCTGGACATCGACGGCGACAACACTCCGGACGGATATTTGCGGCTAAACAGCTCGGGTATTCCCCTGCTCACAAGCCTTCCCGACGGACGAGGGGAGGCATTAATCTTTGTTTTTGACAGTGACGGGACCTTTATCGGAATCGAATACTCCGGCGGCGCCGGCGAACCGGTCATCGACCCGTCCTACGATACTGTGGCTCCGGTGTCAGCGGACAGCAGCATTCGAAGGGAAGAGACAATCATCGATCGGACTGAGGGCCGGGTTTTTCTCAGGCTCTCATGGCAGTCCGCGGCTGATAACCTGACCTCCGCGGAAGACATCCGCTACGATATTGTCTCATCCCTTTCTGATTTTACCGATCTTGCGGAACTCGACGGACTGATATCCCGGGGCCAGGCTTTTTTGACCCGCCAGGATATACGAGGAGCAACGTCGGTAGAACTGCGTGATCTTGAGTCAAACCGTTTGTACTTCATTGCGGTGATCGCCCGCGATCAGGCGGCCAACCGTCTGCTGTACAATAGAATACGCTTCAATTCCGCCCTTTATCCCTATCTCTCGAGCGGGGACAATAAGTCCCTCGTCTTCACCCCGGAGGCCGACGGCGCCCCGACTCTAACAAGCGGTTTTTCCCTCAGCTGGACGGAACTGACCGATGATCAGACTCCCGCGGACATAAGCTACCGTACATATATTCTGGCCGATCAGGTTTTGGGTCTGGCCCAGGTGGAAGATACTGCGCTCCTCAGCTATAGCCTGCCTGCGGGCAGCGGCTCTCCTGCCAGCATACCGGGAACCGGCTTAAGCCCGGATTCGGGGTTTTGGGTCTATGTGGCCGGCAGCGATCCAGACGGCAACAGTTTCCTCTTTGACCCGGTTCGGGGATACACCGCCAGCAGCGTGGTGCCCGAGAGCGACTTTTTCTGGGAATTTGACGGAGACGCGGACAGCATTCGATTGCCAGACAGCATCGGCGAGACCATAGCAGCGGAAAGCACCACGGCGGCGAACTTTTTGCCCGACCGCTTTGGCACGGACCCCGGCTCGCTGTCATTCTCGGGGGCCGGCGAGTACGTGGATACCGCAATCGGCAATGACGGTGCGACTTCCGGCGAACGGGAACTTCTCGAAGGTGATTACAGCATTTCGCTGTGGGTCCAGTTTTTCAGCGGGCCGCTGTTGGAGGATCAGTACCAGAACATCCTGTATATGGATTCAAATGACAGCGACGACGGACCCGACAGCGGCGGGACAAGCGTTCTTGCCATACGAAAGCGACCGGATCAGCACATCGAAATAATTCTCGGCGACCCGGCGAATCCTGATGACCCGACAATCCTCACCAGCGGCGGGCCAGCGGAGCTCAACCGCCTGTATAACCTTGCCGTTGTAAAAAGTCAGGATCGGCTGCGGCTCTATGTGGACGGCCTACCCCTTCAAACTGCATTCGAGGCGAATCTCCAAAACCGGACATTCTCTCCGGTGGATCTGGCGGGGGCGAACGGAAATATCGTGTTCGGCCGGGCCTGGGACGGAGCCGAAGGGTTTTACGGAATACTGGATGATGTGAGAATTTGGTCCCGGGAAGTAAGCGAACGGGAGATCCTGCAAAATTACCGGCTTCTCAGGCCCTGATTTTTAATAGCCAAAACTGTTCGCGGTTTCCCTGCTTTCCGACAAGCCCTGCTGGCCAGCGGTTCATTCTCTCGATTCTCTCCCCCTCGAGCCTCTTGAGGGTGTTTTCAAGCACCTGTTCAATAAGATCCGGGTCCCGCAGCACACCGTCAAAGTCCTTCGGGGTCAAACCCGAATACTCCAGCTCGAACTGGGGCTTTATCAAAGCCAGAAGCAGACCGCTGCGCCGGGTATCATTGGTATTTACCAGGCCCAGAATCCGGGCCGCTGCCCCCTCCATGCTGCGAAACGACAGGTCGGCCACGGCGTGTTCCGGGGGCGGCGTCAGATCACCGGGTTCCAGTGACATGATGTTGCATCGCTCTCTTGTGATTACCCGGTTATCACTTCGCAGCCGGTAATCTAGCTGGTTGTAGCCCACATCCACCGCATGCACCGTTTTGGCGCCGTGACGCAATAGGCAATCGCTGAAACCGCCGGTCGAGGCCCCGGCGTCCAGGATTACCCGTCCGCGAAAATCAAAGCCCGCTTGCTCGGCTTTCCCAAGCACCGGCGCGAGCTTGTCTCCCCCGCGGCTGACATAGCTTCCGTGACCTTGGGGCGTTCCCGTCGGAACCATTTTTCTCGGGTCAGCGGGGTCACCGGCATGATCGGGGTCACCGGCATGATCGGCGTCACCGGGGTAATCTGCGTCACCGGGATTGCCCGGGTGAACGGGTTCATCGGGGCCATAGGATCCAAAAGATTTCCGTTCAGTCGGGCCGGTTTCAGCCGTCATATCATTGCCTGAGAATGCGGGTTCGAACAGGGCCCGGATTTCCACATCGGGACTCAGTAGCCGTTTGCTGTCTTTTTCGCGGTGACCGGCGACGAACACGTCACCGTGAAGGATGCGGGCATAAAGCCACTGACGGGTGTGCTCAGGATGTCGTTGACACAGAAGGTCAATGAGGGTCCGACGTCCGGCCTTTTTCATCAGAGACCGGCCGCCTCTGAAAACATGCTGATGTCAGTTGCCTTAAGCGGAGCCGAATCATCGAAACGGATAACCGCCCCCTGTATTTTAGGAGGATTCTGGCTCACCTCGTTGCGCAGCGGTAGATCGGTTAAATGCCGTTGTATTCCGATATCAGGATCGAAGCCGATGATGCTTTGATCGGGCCCAGTGGAACCCAGGTCCGTCGCATATGCCAAGCCCTTGGGCAACAGTCGTTGGTCTGCAGTCTGGATGTGCGTGTGGGTGCCGACGAGGGCAGTCACCGAGCCATCAAAATGATAGGCTATGGCCTCTTTTTCCTGAGGATCATCGGCATGGAAATCAATAATAACCGCATCATACTCTGATTTGAGTTTGCGCAGTTCATCCTTTCCTTTTTTGAAGGGGCAATCGATCGGCCACATTCGCTGGCGGCCCTGGAGGTTGAGAACGGCGAATCGGAGTCCTGAGCGTTCGACAATCACCGATCCGTGGCCCGGGTTTCCCGAAGGGTAGTTTGCCGGCCGAAGAATGTGGGGCTGTTCATCGAGATATCGGTATATTTCCCTCTGCTGCCAGATATGATTTCCCGATGTGATGACATCGGCGCCGGCTGCAAATATGGTCTCTGCCAGTTCAGGTGTCAGACCAAAACCGTCAGCGGCATTTTCAGCATTTACAATGCAGATATCTGCCTTGTGCTGCTTCTTTAATGCCGGCAGCTGGGAATATATTGCCCTCATGCCCGGCTGGCCGATGATGTCGCCGACCATAAGAATTGTCTTCTGCATATGCCATCCTTTGAGCTCGAATTGTACCAGATAAGGTACTTTTGGGAGAAGCCGGGCGCTCCATCGGGCCTGTGACCAATCGACGGGGAGGCTCTTACCACACTGCAATAAAAAACCGTCCGCGCTGGGCGGACGGTTTATTAATACGGGAAAAATGCTGTTAGCGGGCGTATTCTACAATTCTGGTCTCCCGGATCATGGTAACCTTGATCCTGCCGGGGTAGCGCAGCTCTGCTTCTATCCGCTTGGCAATTTCCCGGGCAATTTCCCGCGCTTCGTTATCGCTGACCTTTTCATGATCAACCATGATGCGAAGCTCGCGCCCTGCCTGTATTGCGTAGGCCTTGTCCACTCCCTCAAAATCCTCGGCGATCTTCTCGAGATTTTCCAGGCGCTTGATGTAGTTATCCAGGGTCTCGCGACGGGCTCCGGGTCTGGAAGCGCTCAGGGCGTCGGCGATTTGCACAATGACCGATTCCACACAGCTGTGGGGAACATCGCCATGATGACTGGCGATGGCGTTGATGACTTTCTCATCCTCACCGATCCGCTTTGCCAGCTCCACCCCAAGTTCAACGTGGTTCGAATCGCCGTCGGATTCGATGCCCTTGCCCACGTCATGCAGAAGCCCGGCTCTCCGGGCGACTTCGGTGTCGGCTCCGACCTCAGCGGCAATCATGCCGGCGAATACCGCAACTTCCTTTGAGTGAGCCAGCACGTTTTGACCGTAACTGGTTCGGAATACCAGGCGTCCGATTCCCCGAATACCCTCGGGTTTCATGTGATGTATGCCCAAATCGAAGAGAACTTTTTCGCCCTCTTCGAAAATATGCTGGCTGATTTCCTGGGTAACCTTTTGCACCACCTCTTCGATTCTTGTGGGGTGTATGCGCCCGTCGCTGATGAGCCGTTCCAGACTCCTCCGGGCTATTTCCTTCCTCACCGGATCAAAGCAGGAGACAACCACCGCCTCGGGGGTGTCGTCAATAATGATGTCGACGCCAGTGAGGGTCTCCAGGGTCCGGATATTCCGGCCTTCCCGGCCGATAATGCGTCCCTTCATTTCGTCGTTGGGAAGATTGACCGAGGCGACGGTAACTTCGGCGTTAACTTCGCTGGCCATTCTCTGGATAGTAGAGATGAGGATCTCCCTGCCCTTTCGCTCGGCAGTGATCTGACCTTCCTGTTCGATTTTGTGAATAAGCGCCTGGGCGTCATGGCGCGCCTCATCTTCCAGGGAGGAAATGATGAGCTTTTTCGCTTCCTCTCTGGTCAGACTCGAAACACGTTCGAGTTCGTTGCGCCAGTTATCTTCTTGTTTTTCCAGCTCGCGTTCCCGCTCGCCGATGTTCCTCTCACGGTCTGCAAAACTAGCCTGGGTCTTGTCGACATAGGCTACTTTTTCCTCTAGGTTTTCTTCTTTCTGGAGAATTCGTTTCTCAATTTTGTTGAGTTCTTGTCTGCGTTCCCGGAACTCCCGTTCCTGTTGATTTCTCTCTTGAAGAAGTTCATCTTTCGTTTCTAATACCAATTCCCTCTTAAGGGCTTCGGCTTCCTTTACGGCATCTCTTTTAAGTCGCTCACTCTTTTGCTCAGAAGAGGTGAGCTGAAATCTGGCATAAAGCCAGCGTATGGTCCAACCTAGAATCAAACCCGCGAGGGGAAGGGTTACGTACAGCACGATTACCATACCTTGCCTCCACTCTTGCGTTGTCCTTAAAAATTAGGAGATTAGCACCCCTTTGTCAAGCGCGATTTAACGCAGGCACAACAACTCTATTTTATGAACTTGCGTTAATTACTCGCCTTTATGCTCCGGATTACCGCGATAGCCGCATCCAGCTCTTCCACGCTGTGGGCCGCTGATATTTGCACCCGGATGCGGGCTTTTCCCCGGGGCACCACGGGGTAGGAAAACGCCACCGCGTAAATATTCTTCTTCAACATGGCTGCCGCCCCGTCCACCGCCGTCTGCTCATCGTAAAACATGATGGGAATTATGGGATGAGGGAGGTCAGGGAGGGTAAATCCCATGTCGGTCAAGGCGTCGCGGAAATACTTGGTGTTCTCCCATAACCTGCGTCTGAGCTCAGGACTATTATCCCGTAAATCAAGAGCCTTGAGACTTGCGGCGACAATGGGAGGTGCCAGAGAATTCGAAAACAAATAGGGGCGGCTGCGCTGCCTCAATAGGTCGACAATAGGCTGACGGGCAGCGGTATAGCCTCCGGAGGCTCCTCCCAGGGCCTTGCCCAGGGTTCCCGTAACGATGTCCACCCTGTCCATGACATTAAACATTTCCGCTGTACCGGCGCCGGTTCGGCCCACAAAGCCGACGGCGTGGCTGTCGTCAACCATGACCATGGCATCATACTCTTCCGCTATATCGCAAATGTCGCCAAGCGGCGCATAGGTGCCGTCCATGCTGAATACACCGTCGGTGGCAATGAGAATATGGCGGGCCCCGCCTTCCCGGGCCTGTGAAAGCGCTCTGCGCAGGTCATCGGTATCGCGGTTCTTGTATCGAAAGCGCCGGGCCTTGCACAACCGGATTCCGTCGATAATGCTGGCATGATTGAGCTCGTCGCTGACAATGGCGTCTTCGGCTCCGAGCAATGTTTCGAACAACCCGCCATTGGCGTCAAAACACGATGAGTAGAGAATCGCGTCGTCCAATCCGAGCATGGCGGCAAGACGGCTCTCGAGCAGCCGGTGCTGATCCTGGGTACCGCAGATAAACCGCACCGAACTCATGCCGAATCCCCGGCTTTCAAGACTCGCGGCAGCCGCTGCAACAATATCGGAATGATCGCTGAGTCCGAGGTAATTATTTGCGCAGAAGTTAATATATTCGCCGTCCCGCCCCTTGAGAGTGAATTTGGGGTTCTGGGGACTGGTTATTTCAAACTCGTGTTTCCATAATCCGGATTTCCGGATTGACGCTAACTCAGTAGTAAGATGTTCCAAAAAACTGTTCACAATAACTCCTTTATTCCCTGTCGTGTGATACATCCCGGGCAGACAGCTTCCCCGTATTATACCATCAAAATACCCCGGTCTGGAGCAAGAGCGGCAGGGCTAGCGAGGCGACAATCAGTAATATAACCGGCCAGTCCGCCGCTCTGGGCAGCCGTTTCACCTGGCTGTCCCCAGCGTCCTCAGGCGGACTGTCGCTGAGCTCGAAGAGCACCCTGTCAAGCCGCTGAACCAGCCCCCCGATGCTAGCCGCACGACGGTATTCATAAATGTGTTCGAAATACCGGAGAGTGCGGGACACCAGGTTGCCAAAGTTGCCGGGAATATGCAAATCACGGCGTATTGAGAAGAGCGAAAGGAAAACCAGACCGATTATGGTGCTCCCCCGGTAGAGCCCGGATAACAGCGCGCCTTCGGTAATGGCGAAACCGGCAATTTCTCCTAGCACCCTCCCCTGGGGTATGAGAATATGGAAAAACGTCACCGAAAGCATAAGAAAAATAAAATACGCGTAAAACAGTCGTTTTCCCGCCATAAGGGTCAAAACGCCGAGAATCACCACCTGGATGATGCGCGCAAGGGGTTCGGTCGCAAGCAAATACAGGGGAATACTGAGTACGCCGGCTGCGAAGGCCCCAGGGGTGCTCAGATGGGTAACCAGTACGGATGGAAACCTCGTCGTACGCCTCCTGGCGGTAGCAGATTTTGCAGTATCCCCGGGGTTGTTCCCTGGAGGCGAATCCTGAATGCCTGTCGCCTCGAAAAACCCGGCACCCTCCGCCGTGAGAGTCCCAAAATAACGGGAAAGGCGGGCAGGCCCATCCTTTCCTGAAACCCTGAGATATTCACGAAAAAACCAGCGGGAACGTCGTGAAAGGATTTCGGCCAAAACGCCGATTACCATCCCGGCGGCGAATCCCAGCCCGTAAAATAGCGGGAGAATGACCCAGGCCTGTTCCCCGAAAATCACCAGCACGGAGAACACCGACTGCACCGTATTACTGGCCAATGCACCGCCGAGGCTGATGCCAAGATAGCTGATTCGCCTGCCGGCAAGACGGTAGAGACCGTACATTATAAAAAATGAGGCAAAGGAACCGGTGAGGCTCAGGAGAAACACATAGCTGGCAAGGGTTCCGTTTATCAGCGCCTGGCCTAGGACCTTCAAAAGAGTCAGCACTATTAATGAGGGAAAATCCAGAATGGGGAACGCCATGATAATCGGGAGATTCGCAAGGCCCAGGCGGAAAAACGGAACGGGACGGGGAAAGAGGTACTCAAGGGTGGCGGCGAACATGCTGAACGCGGCGAACAGGGCGATAGAACGCATTCGCATCTCCCGGTTGTTAATGCCTTCCCTGGCCGGACCTGGTTCTGTGGATGAATTTTTTGGCATCGGCGCCTCAGTATCCTTTTTAGTGTTTTTCAAAAAATACTCCCTGATGCCAGCCCTTTTCCTGTAAACGCCACTCAACCAGGCCCGTGAGGCGGTAATTTCTCATGTTACGCCATGAAGAATGAGAGCGCACCATAGTTGCAGGCGCGTCGGCACACAGACGGCCGATCAGTATTTCCGGCGAAAGCTGCGCCAGCACCGTTGTTAATGTATCGATATACGAGTCCACCGTCACCCCGCTTGAACGCCGAAGCTCGGCGGCCAGGGCAGAATCTCCTCCATCTGCCGCCGGCGGATTATCCGCAAGACTGCCCCAGGTGCTGCCCTGGATGAGATAGAACTGATGAAATTTCACCATGGATACCGGGAGTCTGTTTATGTCATCGGCCGGGTTTGATTTCCCGTCCGAGCCGGGAAGCCCCAGAATCATATGAATATCCACGGGGATTCCCCGTTCGTTGATATTGCGCACTGCATCGCGTGACTGAGCGGCGGTGCAGCCCCGGTTGGCCAGCCGCAGAACCGAATCTTCAAAGCTCTCAAGGCCCAGTTCAATGCGAATCATGGACTGACTGTAGTCCCGTGAGAGATTTTGAAAAAGCTGAAGCACATCATCGCCGATGCAATCGGGCCGGGTGCCGACAATCAGACCGCAGCAGCGGGGATGATCGAGCAACTGGCGATACCGGCTGTCCAAAAGGCTTACCGAGCCAAGGGTGCCGGTATACCCCTGTACATACGCCAGGTACTTTTGCCCGGGATACTTGGCAGAAAACCGGGATATTCCCCGCTCCAGCTGTGTCGCCGGTGGAATGGAACTGTCGGCATTGGCGGGGAGAAAGCTTTGAGGATTGCAGTAGCTGCAGCCGCCCTGACCCGAGGGGCCGCGATTCGGACAGCTGGTCCCCAGATGGATGCTGATTTTTTGCACCCGGGATGCGAAGCGATCTTTGAGATATTCTGAATAGTAATTGATTAGCGGTTTAGGGATTTTGCCGGGCATGGATCCAATCGGAATAAAAATAACATATGAGCTCGGCGGGATTCGAACCCACGACCTTCGCCTCCGGAGGGCGACGCTCTATCCAGCTGAGCTACGAACCCATAGTTAATGAAAAGAACTTAAATGAAAGGGTGCAAATCTGTCAATAGCTGTGATTCCCGGGAAGACATAAGCCATAACGCGTTTGACCACTTCTTCCTTGCTCCGGCGATGGTGAATGTGTACAATTTGGCGCTTATGAAACTCAACAGCAAAACAGGCTCATATCTGACTCGCTTCATTTTCCTAGGGGTGGTGATCGGCACCCTGAGCTGGGCGATTATCGAACGGCTGCTTAGCTTCGCCGGAATCCCTCTTGACCTGAGCATTGGCCCCCTGGGTGCGGACCTTTACGTCATCTCACTGTACTTCAGGGCAAATCCCGGCACAATTCTCGGCGCACTGCTAGGATACCGCCTGTTCATCCGCGCCTGATCTGAAATGACCTGTTATCCCCAGTTATGAGGTAGCGACATGAAAAACAGAGGTAGCGACATGAAAAAACAGCAGATACCCTTCGTTCTTGCAAGCTCATCGCCCCAGCGGATGCGGCTTGTGGAGCAAATAGGCATTCATGCGAAGATTCTTCCAGTAGAAATCGAGGAGGACCACGATCAGGGCAGCGACGCCGCTGAACTGGTGCAAATCCTCGCCAGAGAAAAACTCGAAAAACGGCTAATGACTATCGCTTCGCCGGTCGGACAGGAGACCATGCCCGATCCCGGCGATGCGGTGATTCTCGCCGCCGATACCATCGTGGCTTTGGATCACCACAGACTTGGAAAACCCGTTGACCGGCGGCAAGCGGGAGAATTCCTCAAAGCCCTGTCAGACAGAACCCATGAGGTGCTCACCGCACAAGCGCTGTACATTCCACACCGAATACGACCCGATATACAAAAAATGAGTGGCGACGGTCTGCCGGCATTCACCACCATTGCACCCTCGGAGCTTGGCAACCTGCCCCGGGGCTACGGGGAAAACGGCATCATCGTTATGAGTACCGCAGTCACCAGAATCAGCTTGAAGGCCCTGGATGATGGGGAAATAGAGGACTATCTCTCATGGGAACAGTGGCGCGGTGCTGCCGGAGGGTATCGGGTTCAGGGCCGGGCCGGCTGCTTTCTCGATGAAATGTCCGGCTCTTATACCAATGTGGTGGGCTTGCCAATCGAAGTCTTATATGGCATACTCCGCCGAACTTCTTTTTGGGTGGATAGTTAACCGCCACGGCAATGTGCTGCGCACAATCGCGGAAAAGAAGAAATTTCCATATCGGCTGGAGGCCGTTCACCCGAGTGAGTGGTCACAAAAGCGGTATGAGATACAGAGAAGGCTGCGGAAACATCAGCCAGAACCCACGAGTCCGGAGCTCGGGGGTAAGCCGGAAGGTGTTCCGCGAGGAGGAAACGTGGCGGTAGTCACTATGAAGAATCTCCTGGAATCAGGAGTACATTTTGGTCACCAGACAAAGCGCTGGGACCCCCGCATGAAGAAATTCATTTTCGCTGAGCGAAACGGGATTCACATCATCGACCTGCAGAAAACCATCGTATGCATCAAGGAAGCCTATGAGGCTGTCCGCAAAACTGTTCTGCAGAATAAATCCGTGCTGTTTATCGGCACCAAAAAGCAAGCCCAGGGAGCTATCAAGGAACAAGCCGAACGCTGCGGCATGTTCTACGTAAACAACCGATGGCTCGGCGGTATGCTTACCAACTTTTCGACCATCAAGAAGTCCCTACTCAGATTAAAAAAGCTCGAGAAAATGGAAGTTGACGGCACCTTCGACAGCCTCACCAAGAAGGAGATTGCCAAACTCAATAAGGAAAAAGCCAAGCTCGAAAAGAACCTCGGCGGAATTAAGGACATGAAGGATCTTCCGGGTATCATTTTTATTATTGACACCCGCAAGGAAGCAATCGCGGTTGCCGAAGCCCGCAGAATGGGCATTCCCATTGTCGCGGTGGTCGACACCAACTCGAATCCCGAAGGAATCGACTATCCCATCCCCGGCAACGACGACGCAATTCGCGCCATCACCCTGTTTACCGAAATTGTGGCAAATGCCGTTGTGGAAGCCGACAATGAAGCCGGTCTCCAGGTCATCGAAAGCCTCAACGAAGACGAAGAAGTAACCGAAGCCGATGCCAATGCGGACCGTGACGAAGACGATGAAATTACCGCTCCGGTTGCCACGGTTGCCGCCCCTGAAGCTGAAGCCGAAGAAGCTTCCGACGATGAAGGCTTCGCCGCGGAAGATTATTCGGATTACACTCCGGATGACAAGGAAAAGGTCACCGTCGAAAAGCCCCGGGAAATGGAGCTTGCCGACGAAGCGGGAATCGACGAAGACAAACTCAACGAAGAAGACTAAGGAGCGTTTTACATGGCAATTAGTGCTGCTGACGTAAAAAAACTGCGGGATAAAACCGGCGCGGGAATGATGGACTGCAAGAAGGCTCTCAAGGAAGCCAACGGCGATTTCGACCGCGCTGAGGAGATCCTGAAAGAACTTGGACTCGCCGCCGTAGCCAAGCGCTCCGGCCGGGCCACAGAAGAAGGCCGGGTATTTGCCTATGTGGGCGATGAAGGCGCCGGCATCATGGAAATTTCCTGCGAAACCGATTTCGTGGCCCGAAACGAAGAATTCGCCGCCACCGGTGCCGAGCTCGTCAAGGAAGCGGTGGTTAAGAAGCTGCCCGCCGATGACGAGGGATTGGGTGCCCAGGTCGCCGAACTGGCTGCGACAATCAAGGAAAACATGAGCGTCCGCCGTCTGGAGATCCTCGATTTAGCCGATAACCAGCTGGCGGTGGATTATATCCACGGCGAAGCCGGAAGCCTGGGGGTCATCGTGGTTCTTGATCTTTCAGATGCTTCGCTGAAAACCAACGAAAAACTGGTAGGCATCGCCAAGGACCTGGCAATGCACGCCGCAGCGTTTAATCCCCTGTACCTCAATGAGGAAGCAGTGGATCCCGCTTACCTGGCTGATCAGGAAAAGATTTTCAAGGCTCAGGCTGAGAACATGGACAAGCCCGAAAATGTCATTCAGGGCATTATCAAGGGTAAGCTCAAGAAGCATCTCAAGGAAATCTGTTTTACCGAACAGGGCTTTGTAAAAGATGAAAAGCGCTCGGTCAACCAGGTCCTGGCGGACCTGGGCAAGGAGTTGGGTGGTGATATCAAACTAACCAACTATCTGGTATACAGGGCCGGCGAAGAACTGTAAACTACTGTATAATGCTATTTAAGGGCTCCATCAGGTCTGGTGGGGCCCATTTACTATGCGGAACCAGTTCCGGCAACCGGAGGATTAAAATGGACAGTGCATTAAAGAACCACGAAGACCGAATGAAAAAAACCATCAAGAATCTTGAAGAGGAATTTAACAATCTCAGGACCGGCCGGGCGAGCGCGTCGCTCTTTGACAAGATCAGGGTTGATTACTACGGCACCCCTACCCCCTTGAACCAGGTTGCGAATATTTCCATTCCCGAAGCCCGCTTGGTTGTTATTCAGCCCTGGGACAAGGCCCTCATCGGCGAGATCGAAAAGGCGATTCAGAAATCCGAGCTGTCTCTCAATCCGGCAAATGACGGCAAGGTGATCAGGATCAGCATTCCGCCGCTGACGGAGGAACGCCGGAAGGAGCTGGTAAAACACGCCAAGCAGATTGCCGAAAGCAGCCGGGTAGCCATCCGAAATATCCGCCGGGACGCCAACGACGAACTGAAGAAAATGGAAAAAGCCAGCGAAATCAGCGAAGATGATTTAAAACGCGGTGAAGACAATACCCAGAAACTGACAGATAACTATATTAAAGATATAAACGATATTCTCGATGCCAAAGAAAAGGAGATCATGGAGGTTTGAGTTCCGGTTCCCCCCCGCTCCATCTGGGCATTATCATGGACGGTAACGGCCGTTGGGCGAGTCAGAAAAATCTGCCCCGCAGCGCCGGCCATCGGGAGGGCCTAAAAGCCGCCAAGGCCGTCGTCAAGGCCGCTCACGATCTGGGCATTCGCTATGTCACACTGTACACCTTCTCAACGGAAAACTGGAAGCGCACCGAAGAAGAAGTATCTTTTTTGATGAAGCTCCTCAAAAACAACCTTCGAAAAGAGTATCAGTTCTACTTAGACAATGATATCCGGGTTGTCCACTCGGGCGATATCAGCTCCCTTCCCGATGATATCAAACAGGTCATTCGCGATGTAGAGAAGGATACCGAAGACTTTTCGGGCACCACCGTGAACCTGGCGATAAACTACGGCGGCAGGGACGAAATTCTGCGGGCAGTAAAAACCGCAGCAGATACACTCGGAGGGGTCGACTTGCTTGACGAGGAAACGGTCAGAGCGCATCTCGACCAGGCGGACATTCCCGATCTCGACCTGGTTGTACGCAGCGGAGGAGAACAGCGCCTCAGTAACTTCATGCTCTGGCGAAGCAGCTACTCGGAAATCTACTTTACCCACACTCTCTGGCCGGATTTTACTGCCGGGGAACTTCAAGAAATAATACACTGGTTCCAAGGCCGGAACCGACGCTATGGAGGCCTGTAATGGAAATTACGCCGCAGAACCAGAACAAAGACGAGAAAACACCCTTTCCGCAGAAGCGCGGCTCGAATTTCATCGTCCGCCTTATTCTCTTCGCGGTAGCTCTTCCGGCGATCATTGCCCTTATTTTTCTTGCCCCCGAAGCATACCTCTGGCCGCTCAATGCCGTGTTGATTCTCATTGCAGTCCCCAGCGCATTCGAAGCCGCCCGTCTTTTTGGCATGAATCCGCGAAAAACCCTTCCGCGGACCATCGGCGTCACCCTCAACGGTCTGGGGATGCCTACGGTCGCCTTTTTATGGGTTACGGGTGTCATCCAGACAAGGATGCTCTTTCCCGTGTATACGGCCATGGCCATGGCAATTCTGTTCATCCAGGTATTCCGCCAGCAAAACAAAGTTAAAAAAATATCTCCGGGAATCGGCAAGCACCTGGCAGTTCTCGCCTATCCCGGCCTTTTAATGTCTCACCTGATAATGATTACCGCCCTGCCGAATGCCAGTCTCCTTTATATGGTCTTTATCGCGGGAGTTTTTTCTAACGATACCATGGCCTATGTGGGAGGCAGACTCTTCGGGAGGCGGAGCATACACCCGGTTCCCATCAGCCCCAATAAATCACTGGTCGGCTTTATTACCGGGTACATTTTTAGCATCATCGGGATTCTCGTGGTGTATTTCATTGACAACGCCAGTTTTCCCGGCGGCCTGCCTGCGGCCCTAACCATGGGGGCTTTGGTGGGGCTCACCACCATAGTCGGCGATTTAATAGAATCCGGCCTCAAGCGCTCGGCAAAGCAGAAAGACTCTGGAATTGCAATTCCCGGAAGAGGTGGCCTGCTGGACAGCCTGGACAGTATCTTATTCACCGCACCGGTGTTTTTCTACGCATATCAGCTTTTAAACGGCATCTGGGTAATTTAGATTGATGCTAGCCTAATCGGATAATGCTGTTTCAAACCGGTCAAACAAACGACGATTCGAGGTACGTGCAATGCAATTGATATACGGAATTATCGGTCTGGGACTTGTGGTTCTCATCCACGAAGCGGGTCATTTTTTTGCCGCCCGGGCGGTGGGAATCAGGGTTGAGGTCTTTTCTATCGGCTGGGGCAGAAAGCTGTTTGGTTTCCGCCGGAACGACACGGAGTACCGGATTTCCTGGATACCCTTGGGCGGCTTTGTAAAGATGAAGGGAGAAACCGCGTATCAGAGTGCCGTCGAAGAGGGCAAAGACCTGATCGACGCGGAACCGGACTCGTATTTCGGAGCGGCGCCGTGGCGGCGCATCATCGTCGCACTGGCCGGGCCCGCCATGAACCTTATTTTCGCTCTCATTGTGCTGTCGCTGATTAATCTCGGGGGATACGAGTACCGCAGTTTTTCTAACCGGATCGTTCTGAGCGATGATTTCCCCGAGTACTCCGCCATTGAAGGCCAAAGCTCGCCGGCATTGAGGGCGGGCTTGTCCTCCGGAGATCGAATTCTGGCGGTGGATCAAACTACCACGGAGAATTTTCAAATCCTCTCCCAGGAGCTCTCGACCAGGGCCCTCGATGAGGTTCAATTGACCGTTCTCAGAAACGGCGAACAGATTACCCGGACGGCGGAACTCCTCCTCGACCCGGAATCCGGGGCGGGCATACTTGGCATTTACCCGTATATAGAGCCGATAGTCGGCGGTCTGGCCGAGGGCAGTACGGGTAATCTACGCATCGGCGACCGCATCCTGAGCATAAACGGCACCGAAGTCGGAAACAGTTACGAGGTGCGCCGTGCTCTTGATGGTATCGCCGTCGGTGCCGAACAGGTCAATGCGGATCTGGTCATCGAGCGGGACGGAATGGCGCGTGAACTGGTCCACCCGCTGATGTACGATTCTGAGCGCAATATGTTGCTGCTCGGTTTTTACTATCAGCAGGGAACATACCGGGTAGCATCTGACGGCATCTTCGATGCCCTGGCATCCGGATGGAATGAGGTGTGGGAAACCTTGGCCATGACCTTCAAGGGGCTGGGGCTGATGTTCCGGGGACTGAACCCGATGAACGCCCTTTCCGGGCCGATAAAAATAACCATGATGGTCGGGGAAATTACCGCGGAAGGTCTATCTCAAGGTATCTCCACAGGAATCAGAGCCTTTTTCCACCTTTTGAGTCTTCTATCGGTAGCCCTCTTTTTCGGGAACCTGCTGCCCATTCCCGTTCTCGACGGGGGGCAGGTTATCATTTCCCTGGCCGAGATAATTAAACGTTCGCCAATAGGGACCAAGGCATTTTTCAGGTATCAGAGCATAGGCGCGGTTATCGTCTTCGCGTTGATAGCGTTTATTCTATTCGGAGATTTACTGTTTATCTTCACCAGATAACGGGTTGAGAGGTTTTTTCATGATTACAAAGACAAGTGCATCAGCGTGGCTTCTCCTGCTGCTCTCCTCCGCGTTGTTCGCCGTGGATGCGGTTCCGGGCAACTTCCTCCTGGTCAACCAGAGCCATCGCAGTCCGGTGACCGCTACTGCGATAAATTCAGAAACCGGACTTGCTTTTTCGGGAAGCAGCGACGGCGTATTAAAAGTTTGGGACATCGGTGCGGGAAAACTCCTGCAGCGCCTTCAGATTTCATCGGAGCCGATTATCATGATCGCCCCTAGCCCCGCCGGCGATGAAGTGGCCATAGTGGAAGAGGGCTCGCAGGGGGAATACCGTCTTTCAGTGTGGGACTGGATAGAATCACGGCTGAGTTTTGCCCGAACCCTGGAAGACCTGCCGCTTTTCCTCGATTACAGCCCCCGGGGCGGTTTGCTCACCATGGCCCTGCCTCAATGGCGGTCGCTTCATTTCTTCGACAGCGCCCGGGCACGGGAACTCGACTATCTCGAGGACGGGTTCGGGATTGTTCACTTTGCCGCGGTTTCGAACAGCGAAGCGAGAATCATGACCTACAGCGCTACCAACGGCAGCATTCGCTATTTAGAGCTATCCAACGGCCAGCTCAATCACGAAACCCAAACTGTCAGAGATCTGGTGCACTTCACCCTGCTTCCGAATCGGCGGCATGCCCTGGGTCTTCGGGGCAGCACGCTGTTCCTGGTCGATGTACTCAACGGTTCGACCCTTGCCAGGGCCGAAGTCGGCGATGTGGAAGAAATCATTCCGGTAAACCCCGGGGCAAACCGGTACTTTCTGGCGGAAGAAAGCGGCGGCCGTCACCGCCTCTACCCTCTTGAAGTCCGGATCGGCGGTTCGTCTGCCGAGTTGAGCATAAGTCGCACCGACAGCATTGGCATGTCCGGAATAAACCGCTACTTCGCCAGCGGAAGTTCTTCCGGGGTGTTCTCCAATAATAACGGAAACATCGGACTGATCGGCGATAACGGCGTCACGCTGATGGGACTCAACTCGGTCAGTCGGATTCAGTCGGTTGCAGGCCTTGGAGAGTACCTCTATGTACAGAGCACCGACGGGATCAGCCGTTTTTCCGCCGATATACTCAGTCAGAGCGCCGGTAACGTGGACCGGATACAATCGAGTGATGAACCGATTATCGAAAAACTTGATCTTCCCCTGGTAAGTCCAGGGGGCATGGCCCCGCTTAATAATGTGTCATTTCTCGCATGGGACCGGGAAAGTCTGGACGGAATTATTGAATACAATAATTTTACCCGGGAGGTAACCCGGATACCTGTCGAACTCCGGGCTGCAGTGCGGAATATCCGGGTCGGCGAACGGTATATCATCGTCCTCGATACGGAAAACGGCCTGCATCTTCTGGACAGAAGCGATTACAGCCAGCGTTTTAGTTATCAGACCCTTGGACTCATCGATGCGGTTGAACTTGACAACGGACTTATTCTCATCGGGAAAAACCAGTCGGGCTTTTTTAATTCGAGTCTTATTGAAGTTAATCCCCGCACCGGTGAGACCAGCATTGTTGAAAGCGACGACACAGTAGTGTTCGAGTTTGCCGACGACCCGGGCGGCAGGGGCTTTTACAGCATCGGGATCAACAGCGATAACAACCGGTCATACACAGTGGTTCGGGAATTTTCCCAGGGCCGCCCCGACCAAAGCCGAACGCTGATGCGCTTCAACGGCGAGGACACCGATGCGGGTCTCGAGTTTAATACGATCAACAACACCCTGGTAACATCCGCCGGAAAGGAAAGCGTCAGCATCTACCAAAACCGGAGGCTGCGAACCACCGAGGGCAACAATAACCTGCCACGGCAGGTCTTCCTCTCGGGGGCTCACATCTTCGCAATCAATGCCGACGGCAGCCTCTCAGTGTGGGATAACCGGAGCCGCCGGCTCACACACCGCATCATCAGCCTGCCCAACGGCGACCTTGTGCTGATGAATGAACACGCCTCCTTCCTGGCATTGGAAAATCAGGCGGGATCGCCTGTTGTGGACTATCAACGGCTTATGGTTCCGGTAATGCGCTCATCAAGACCGACGATGAACAGGATACTTTTAGGCCCATCTCCCGGGGTTGAAGAGCAAAATGAGCAGACTACCCCCGCAGAACCGACATCCGATCAGCAAACCGAAGGTGATAGCGTTAATACCGACGGGGAGCGAGAGGACGCTGCCAACCAAAACACAAATAGCCAAAACACAAATAGCCAAAACACAAATAGCCAAAACACAAATAGCCAAAACACAAATAGACAAAACACAAACAGTCAAAACGATGATTCCGGAAATCCCGTTCCATCCGATGAACAGACAGCTGATCAGAATTCTGAGCAGACTGAAGGCTCCGAGCAGAACGACGATACTGATGCCGATAGTGACGGAGAAAATCCCCCTGGTTCGGCGGAAAATGAAGGGCAGGATGCGGACTGATCTGACGGATAAAAACGCGAAGCTATGCTGCAGGTAGCAGTGATAGCGAGTTAAAGCGGCCGCAGCCCCGGCCGTTTTTTTTCGGCAGTTCGCAGGGCTATGCCAGTCCTTTAAGCAATTTCCGGCGGATTTTTTGAAATCTTTTTGATTGCCTTTGCAACGGCCTTCTCGATTTCCTTGTGATGCTCTTCCGACAGCGCCGGCTCATAGATTCGGCCCAAGAGGTTCGCCCGGTACATGGGCGTTACCAGATTCAGGGCGAAGGCAGCCATGTCGACCACCGAATCCTGATCCCGCGGGACGGAAGCATCTGCCGAATCGAGCTGTAATTCCAACTCACGGAATACCAGTTCCTCAGCAGCGTTGTACAGATCTTCAAAATTATACTGTGCTTCCAGAGACATTTATCCCTCCCGTCGAATTACATTCCGTGTCTGTCCAACGACACATATTCAGCATAACTCGGCAGGAAGTTAATATCAACCGTACCCACCGGGCCGTTTCGGTTCTTGGCCAGGATAAGCTGAGTCTCAATGCCCTGCATGGCATCGGCCATTTCCTTGTCATGGCTGCGGTCTCTGTGAAGAAACATTACCAGGTCGGCGTCCTGTTCTATGGCTCCGGACTCCCGAATGCTTGCCAAATGAGGCGCCTTTCCCTCGCTATCCCGGCTGACCTGACTGAGGGCGACCACGGGTATTTCGAGCTCTCTGGCCAGGGCTTTCAGGCTCCGGCTGATTTCCGCAACCTGCAAGTGTCTGTCCATCATGTTGTTTTCCGGGGTGATGATCGAGATGTAATCGATAAAAATGATTTTTACATCATGCTGGGCCTTCATCCGGCGGGCCTGGGCCTTGAGATCCAGCAATCTCATATTCGGGGTGTCGGAAATGTAAAACGGCGCATCGTATATTTCGCTGGCCACATCCATGATGGAGTGAAAATCCGAAGCCTTGAGTAATCCCTTGCGAAGATTTCCCCCGCTGATATGGGTTTCCATTGAAATTAATCGCTGCATGAGCTGCATATCCGCCATTTCAAGACTGAAAAAACCCGTGGGAATTTTGTGGCGAAGGCAGATGTTCCGCGTCATGGTGAGAGCCAGGGCAGTCTTACCAATGGACGGCCGGGCACCGAGGATAATAAACTCGGAGTTTTGGAGTCCGTCGGTCATGTCGTCGAGCACCGGGAAGCCGGTTGCTATACCGGTGTAGTTTCCCTGATTTTTGTAATAGCTCTCAATGGTGGTAACTGCCAGGTTAACGATATCCCGGGCTTTTTTAAAACCCTCGGAAACCTGACCGTCTGTAATGTCGAATATTTTTCGTTCGGCATCGTCGATTACATGGCTAATTTCCATGCTCTCGTCGAAGGCTTCGCTGCTGATTTCCGCAGAGATGCGAAGAAGAGTTCTCCTCAGGCTATTGTCGCGGACAATGGCTGCATAATATTGAACGTTAGCGCTGGTGGGAACAATGGATGTCAGCTCAGAGATATACGAGGCCCCGCCCACCTGATCAAGTATTTTTTGCGCCGACAATTCATCGGTCAGGGTTATGAGGTCGATCGCTTCATTTTTTGCAGACAGGTCTTTTATTGCGGAAAAGATTCGCTGGTGGGCATTTCGATAGAAATCTTCCGGCCGTAACTGGAGCAAAACCCGGTCCATGGTATTTTCCGGATCGAGGAGAATGGCCCCGAGACAGGCTTGTTCGGCTTCCAGATTGTGAGGAGGAACCCTTCCCCCCCCGTGAACGTCATTCACCCTGTTTACCTCAGAAATAGTGGTTTTCCGGATAGGCCCGGAGAAAAAAAATGCACATCCGCTTGTGCGGATGTGCAGTATAGCATGTCAGCTGCGTCTATTCTGCAGAAACGGCTTCATCATCCGTAGAAGGGGCTTCTGCCGCGGGGGCAGCAGGCTCTTCAGTATCGGCTTCTTCGGCAGGAGCCTGTTCTGCTACGGCGGCAGGTGCTTCGGCGGGTTTGGCCGCGCTTTTAGAAGCCGCCTGCTCTTTGCCGGTTCCCGCGGATGCTCCCTCGGGCTTAACTTCAATCGGCAGCTCGGCTTCCTCTTCACCGTACAGACGAACGCGGATCTTGTAGTTGCCGACCGCTTTGATGGTGTGGCCGGGAATGTCGATTTTCTTTCTTTCGACTTCCATACCCTGCTCGCTGAGGGCATCGACGATCATCTGAGCAGTTACCGCTCCAAAGAGCTTGCCGTTGTCGCCGGCGGGCATTGCAAACTCAACTCTGCCGGTTTTAATCTTCTCTTTGAGCGAAAGGGCATGCTGCCTCTTTTCCTCACGGCGCTTTTCGATGGCTTTTTTCTTACCGTCGAGAATTGAAAGATTGGTCTTGTTGTACATTGACACAAGACCCTTGGGAAGGAGGTAATTACGGGCATAGCCCGGGGATACGTTCAGGATATCCCCTTCCTCGCCAAGGTTGGGAATGTCGGTGTTCAAAATAACCTTCATTCATGTCACCTCTTTAGTGTATTCTTCTTGGACTTCGGCATATGCCGTTGCCCACTTCGAAGACCCTTATAGCCGACGGCTCAGGAATCTTCCGCCGAAGCGGTACCGCCGCCCGTAGGCGCTGCACCGCTTCCATCCGAATATCTAATCCATACGGACGAAATACCCAGTAATGTCAACGCGATCGCCAGGATGAAATTCACCCCGGGCGCGATTACGCTCAAAATAAGTACTCCCGGCAATACTGCCCGGATCAGGGGTTTTTGAATGGCAAAGCCTGCCACTATACCCAAACCCCTAATGAGGTACAGCAGGGCTGCTAACAGAAACCCGTTCCAGAACAGGTATGCGGGAATCATCCAGCCCATACGCTCGGAAACCATGAGTCCCGCCGCCGGGAGGATAAAGCCCCAGATCATTTCCGCCGGCAAGCGGTACCTGCTCAGCGGGTAAAAAAGCGAAGCCGTACCTCCGGCCAGAGACCTGCCTAACGCATAGGCTAGTAGCAGGACCAGCCCGGAACTGAATACCAGGGACCGGTAGAGAATAGCCTGGGTCAGGGCGATCGCCTCGGCTGCGCTGAGCCCCGGAAGCAGGCTTTCGAGTACTCTGGCGAAATCGGGGTTTTCCCGCATTATGTCGGAGAACTGATCCCACACACCCTGATTCTCCAGGGAAATAACCGCAAGCAATGTAGCCCCGGCGGAAATTGTCGCAGCGGCAAGAATCCGAACCCACGGAAGAATCCGAGCTCGCGGAACGACGGCATTCCAGTTAAGGGCGTACAAGCCCGCTAACAGTCCGAGGGCTGACAGGTAAATCAACACTTCCGTGGATTCCGGTCCGCGTAGAAGCCAGATTAGCCCGCCCAGCCCAAGGGAGGCGGCGGTGGCGTAGACAAAGGTCTTTCGCCCCCGGCGCGCCATTGCGAACTGCAGGGGAATCAGGTACAGCATGTTTACCACACCGATACCCAACAGGAAACCGCTGAACCCCGCACTAAATATGAGGGTCCGCAGACATCCGGGGCAGAGCCCGGAGTTTTTTTCCTCCCCGAGTGTCTTATTCAAAGCGCGGATCAACCCATGGGAAGAAGGGCCAGGTAACGGGCCTTTTTTATTTCCCGTACCAATCGGCGCTGGTTTTTCGCGCTGGTGCCGGTAATCCGCCGAGGCAGGATTTTCCCCTTCTCGGTGACAAAGCGGCGCAGCACCTCGGGATGCTTGTAATCAATGGTCAGATTCTGGGTTGCAATCTTATCGACCTTCTTCTTGAAGAAGGGTTTTCCTCCCCTTCTGGGGGGGCGGCGATCGCCGCGGTCATCGCTATTTCTGTCGTTCTGATTATTATCGCTCATTGTTTTCCTCCAAAAGCGCTAGTGGGTCGCCGGCAGGCCTAAAACGGGATATCGTCGTCGAATCCGTCGTCTGCGGGCATTGATCCCTGATCCTGGTAACCGCCCCCGCCATAGCCCGATGAGCCGGCAGAATTAGCCGGTCCCTGCTGTGACCCGCCGCCGGAACCCCGGCCGCCGAGAAGCTGGATGTCGTTAACCAATATTTCAACCCGGCTTCGATTTTGCCCGGTTTGCTTATCCTGCCAGCGGCTTTGCTGCAGGGTTCCGATGATGCCCACCTGCTGACCTTTGGTGAGGTAACGCTGCAGGGCATCGGCCCGGCGACCCAGCATGACCGCATCAAAATAATGGCTTTCTTCGACCCACTGCTCCCCCTGCTTTCTGCTCTGAGTGGTACCCAGGGAAAGCCGGGCAATTGCGGTTCCCGAAGTGCTGTACTTGAGTTCCACATCGCGGGTGAGCCGTCCGACAATGGTTACTGAATTGAGATCTGTGGCCATAGACCCTCCGGTTTAGTCGTCGTGCCGGGTTACGAGAATTCTCATCAGGTCGGTGAAATATTTCACCCTGTCTTCGATCTGATGGGCGGATGCGGGTTCCATGTTGAATTCGAACACAACATAGTGACCCTGAAGTTCGTTCTCAATCTGGTAGGCGAGGGTGCGGACTCCCATGTCATTATCTTTCAGGGAATCGGCACCGAGATCGTTGAGCACCTTCTGTACTTCTTCCTTGGCGGGTCGGAATTTATCTTCCTCCGCGCGGAAAATACAGGCTGCTTCGTACTTGCGCATGGTTCCTCCTCGTGGACCAATCATCAGCAGCGCTCCCCTATGAAGCGCAACTGGTGACATCGACCATTCCTCGGACCGGAGGGCTGCCGCCGGAGGCGGTCGAGCCGGAATGGTAAAGAGGCAGAGAGACATTGCCGCTCTGTTCTTTTTTTATGATGTCAGGTATTATCGCATTATCCTGTCGGGAGTTAACTCCCTTCGGGAAGCGATAAACTACCACAGAGCACCGGCACTGTCAAGATTTGCCGCCGTAGGCCGATGCTGTGTAGCGAGAGGTTTGGCGTGAGTTCCCAGTTTCATTACGATTCAGATATATTCTATCTTTCCCAGATTATCAGGGTTATCCGGCGGGGAGTCAGCATTCCTATCGACCAGGAATTTTTCCTCGACAAAATAATCGAAGATATCATGTTCGTGGACGGCGTGTTAAAGAGCCTGTATGCCCGATTGAACCAAAATGACCTCCTGGTTAACCGGCAGCAGTATCTTCGGGATACCTATCTGGCCAAACGCGATCTGGTTTTACTCCTTGAGGATCTCATAGGAGGCAGCCTGGAGTTTTCCTCAGAGATCAAGCAATACCACAGCCGATTAAAACAGATTATCCGCAGTCAGAAAGAAGACATGATGGTTATTGATGACAGTCTCAACAGCGACAGCCGCCATGAAGAAGAAAAAACCATTGTCAGCCAGGAGGAGTTTTCAATCCTGTTGGACAGCGATAATACAGACGATTAATCCCTTAAACTGACATACATACGCGGAAGTACCTGCTTGCCCCAATTCATACGTTAATGTAGTATGTTGGCGAGGTGGTACGGTGAGCCCGAACGTCAAGAAAACAGAAGCCCAGCAACTCGAAGAGTTATCTCTCCTCTTTACCATTAGTCAAATACTCGATCAAAGTCTGGATATCAAACAGGTAATCGATCCGGTGCTCGAGGCAGTGGGAGAAGAATTCGGCATGCTGAGGGGTACCATATCTCTGCTTGACAGCAACAGCGACGAGATTTTTATCGAAGCCGCATACGGACTCAGCAATCGGGAAATGGAAAAGGGTCAGTATAAGCTCGGCGAGGGAATTACCGGTAAGGTCGTCCAAACCGGCGTACCTCAAATCATCCCCAAAATTTCCGAGAGCCTTGAATTTCTCAATCGCACCGGGGCCCGCTCGCCGGCACCGGAGCGGGAGCACGCCTTTATCTGCGTGCCGATAAAAATCGGGAACAGCACCATCGGAGCATTCTCCGTAGATATCCCGAGTCCGGAAAGCGAGGGAATGCTTCAACAGCGCACCACCCTGCTCTCGGTCATTTCTTCAATGCTCGCCCAGGCAGTGAAAATCCGGCGGGATTTTATGGAAGAAAAACGTGTGCTTGTTGAGGAAAACCAGCGCCTTCAAGACGAATTAAAGGAGCGGTTCAGACCGGCAAACATCATCGGCAATTCGAAATCCATGCAGAACGTGTTTGACATGATCGCTCAGGTTTCGAGATCCGACGCCACAGTGCTGATCCGCGGCGAAAGCGGCACCGGCAAGGAACTGGTCGCTCATGCGATTCACTACAACAGCCACCGATCTTCAAAACCCTTTATCAAGGTCAATTGCGCCGCCCTGCCGGAAACCGTCATTGAAAGCGAACTGTTCGGACACGAAAAGGGCGCCTTCACCTCAGCCATTGCAACCCGAAAAGGGCGATTCGAAATGGCGAACGGCGGCACAATTTTTCTCGATGAAATAGGAGATCTTTCACCCACAACTCAGGTGAAACTCTTGCGGGTGCTTCAGGAAAAAGAGTTCGAACGGGTCGGAGGAAACGACACCATTCGGACAAATGTGCGGGTAATTGCCGCAACCAATCGGCATCTTGAATCCGCCATGTCCTCAAACCAGTTCAGGGAAGATCTCTATTACCGACTCAATGTGTTTCCCATCCACATACCGCCCCTGAGAGAGCGGAAAAGCGATATCCTACTGCTTTCCGATGCCTTTATTGAAAAATACAATCAGCAGAACGTCAAAAGCGTCCGACGCATTTCCACTCCGGCCATAGAGCTTCTTTCAAACTATCACTGGCCCGGCAATGTGCGGGAGCTGGAAAACTGTATCGAGAGGGCGGTGCTGCTCAGCATCGACGGGGTGATACACTCTCATCACCTGCCGCCAAGCCTGCAATCGGCGGAATCGACGGGCACCCGGCTTCAGGAAAGTCTTGAGGAGGCTCTGGACAGCCTCGAGAGGGAACTGCTGCAAGATGCCCTGAAATCCACAAAGGGCAATATGGCCAAGGCCGCCCGCCTGCTCGACCTTACAGAACGGAAGATGGGTCTTCGGGTGAAAAAACACAACATCGACTCGAGAATCTTCCGTTAATATCGGTTTCGAAGCATCAGCTCCGAGAGTCCAACACCCTGGCTTTCTTTTCTAAAGTCTGTACGCCAATTTCGCCGTACAACTCCGACATTTCCGGCACAGAAGCAAAATATTAATACATTTATGTAGTATTTCATTTTAATAATTACATTTCTGTATTTTTTTATTGCGATATATACAAACACGTTGCTTCTGAGCAAAATTATTTGCAGGTATAAATCTCCATGGCATAGTGATTTACATTTTTATACATAATTCTTTTGATATTTATGCATTATTGGCACGAAATCTGCACTACACAGATGACGTGAAAAATAGGCCTGGGAAAACGGTTCCCATGACGGTAGGCTCCGCACAGCAGCAAACCGTCGGGCTGTGAAACAATTGTAGGAGGACGTATGAAGGGGAAATTCCGCATTTCGGCGATACTCATTGTAGTAGCCCTTCTTCTCAGCACCGGTGTGCTTTTTGCACAGGATTCGGTTTCCGCTGACGCGGTGGCAGCCGCGGTGGACATGATCTGGCTGACTCTGGCGGCCGCTCTGGTATTCTTTATGCAGGCGGGCTTTGCCATGGTTGAGATCGGTCTCACCCAAGCGAAAAACGCCGGTAACATCATCATGAAAAACCTGATGGACTTTTCCGTCGGGGCGCTTGCATATTGGGCCATCGGTTGGGCTTTTATGTACGGCGACAGCATCGGAGGATTCATCGGCGGAAGCGCCTTTTTCCTGAATTACGATGCGGCAGGTTTGTCGAGCTACGGTGTAGGCACTATGCAGGAAATCTACCGTGACTGGATTTTCCAGGTAGTTTTCGCCGCAACCGCAGCGACCATCGTTTCGGGAGCCATGGCGGAACGGACAAAATTCACCGCATACCTGGTGTATTCCGTATTTATTTCGGCGCTCATCTATCCCATCGCCGGTCACTGGCACTGGGGCGGCGGCTGGTTGGCTGAAATGGGATTCCATGATTTCGCCGGTTCGACCCTGGTTCACTCAGTCGGCGGTTGGGCAGCCCTTGCAGGCGCGGTGGTACTCGGCGCCCGGAGTGGCAAGTACACCAAGGTCGGCAACAAAGTGGTATCAAAGGCGATTCCCGGTCACAGTCTGCCTCTGGCAGCCCTGGGTGTGTTCATCCTGTGGTTCGGCTGGTTCGGTTTCAACGCCGGTTCTACACTCAGCGGTAATGATGCGACCATCGGTCATATCGCCGTAACCACTACCCTTGCGGCCAGCGCCGGTGCGATTGCAGCCATGATCGTTTCATGGGTATGGTTCGGAAAGCCCGATCCTTCCATGAGCCTCAACGGCGCTCTTGCAGGTCTGGTCGGTATCACTGCCGGTACATGGGTTGTGGGTCCTGGAGCATCGATTATCATCGGTCTTATCGCCGGTATCCTGGTAGTACTTTCCGTCGAGTTCTTCGACAAGGTGCTGCACATTGACGATCCTGTCGGTGCAATCTCTGTACACGGCGTCAACGGTGCCTGGGGTACCCTGGCAGTCGGGCTCTTCGCAGACGGTGTGAATGACTCGTCGGTAGTAGGGCTGTTCTACGGCGGCGGTCTTCAGCAGCTTGGCGTACAGGCGATTGGCGTCCTGGCTTACCTTGCATGGACTCTGGGTACCGGATTTATCCTGTTCTTCATCATCAAAGCCACCATGGGTCTTCGGGTCGATGAAAAGGATGAGCGCACAGGTCTGGACATCAGTGAGCACGCTACTGATTCGTACGCCGGATTCCAGATTTTCTCAAATCTGTAAGCCACCGGTCAGCTGAGGTAAAGAGGAGCATAAGGAATGAAATTAGTTACGGCATACATCCAGCCCCATAAGCTTCACGAAGTGAAGGACGAGCTGTACAAGGCTGAGATTTTTAAGATGAGCGTTTCAAACGTTCTGGGAGCCGGTCAGCAGAAAGGCTACACCGAGACCTACCGCGGTATCGCATACGAGGTAAATCTGCTGAAAAAAGTGAAAATTGAAATCGCCGTGAACGACGATTTCGTCCAGCCCACGGTCGATGCAATCGTGAAAGGCGCGAGAACCGGGGAAATCGGAGACGGCAAGATTCTGGTCTCTTCCCTGGATGAAGTTATCCGCATTAGGAGCGGAGAAAAAGGAGAGGTCGCTATCGGATAAATCCGTCGCGACAAGGATGAACCCATCCATTGGCAGTCCGGCTGAGCCGGACTGCCTTTTTTATGCCGAGAGCGAAAATGCCTTAGTATGTCCGCCGGATCTGCCGATGGTAAAAAAGGAGGAAGAAGTGATGAACGCAACACTTTACAGCAACGATATTCTCAGTCCTCAAATAGCGGGAATAAAATCCTTCGTAGACGCCCAATTCGATCATTCCTGGCTGATTCACGGTTTTCACCCCCAGGTCTTTAATGAAATGGATATGCAGGAGCTTCGCACCGAACTGGCTAACGTGGTGAGCTACGGAACCAGCCCGGGTCACATTCGCTACATCCTTGAGAAATTAAAAAAACTGCACAAAGCCCTGGTACAGCTGTCCGCTTCCGAGCTCAGGCACCAACTGCGGATGCGGGGGGAAAAAACCGTGCAAAAGGAACTCATCCTCAGCACCCTTGAGGCCAACGCAGCACGGCTCAATACTGCTATAGAGGGAATCCAGGCCCAGCTATAGGCCGCAGGAAATTGCCGACCGGTCTATCTTCCTATTACTGATTAATCTGATACAATGCAGTATGTCCCGACGCCTATCCCTTCACAGCATTATCCCGATTTTCTTTCTTTTACTTATAGCAGCCGCGATCCTTTCCATTCTCGCGGTATACAGCATCAGCAGCCGACAAACGTATCTTGAACACTCCCGGGAAATCATGACCCGATCTGGGGGGTATATGTTCGATAAGACATCCGCCCACCTGCGCTCGGCCAGTGATGCGGTTGCCCTGTTGACCCGCCTTGCAGAAGCCGATGTGGTGAATCACAGCAACCAGAATTCCCTTGAAGACAGCTTTTACAGTTTTATGAGCATCAACTCACAGATTTCCGGCATTTTCATCGGCAAACCAAACGGAGATTTCCTCATGGCCAGCCGGTACAACGACCGGAACTCCAGCGGATACTTTACGAAAGATATCAGAAATCGCGAAGGCGGTCTCAGAAGCGTGGAATACCGCTATTATGATTCCGAGGGGATTCTTACTGCCCGGGAGGACATACCGGAAGATGAATACGATCCCCGGACCCGGCCCTGGTACTCATCGGGGATTTCCAGCCAAAACGCCCAATGGACACGCCCCTACATGTTTTTCACCAGCGGCCAGCCGGGAATCACCACCTCATTGGCGGTACGGGACGGCAGCGGTGCAGTTATTGCGGTTCTCGGCGTCGATTTAACCTTGGGGGATCTTTCGGACTTTGTGGCACAAACGCGAATCTCGGAAAACGGCGCAGCCTTCATCCTCGATGAAGATGACCGCTTCCTGGCCCTTTCTGACCGGGACCGCCTCGACGGGATATCAGGAGATGTGGATGCGGGATTACTCTCGGTTCTGGATATTGATGATCCGATATACCGTACAGCCCTCTCCCAGTTCGATTCGGTAGCTGCCGACGGTTTTTCCGGCGGGTCCCTGCCGTTTGTTTTCGAACACGCCGGCCAGGTCTACCACGCCCTATTCCGCACCCTTGAGAATCCGAACTGGCTGTGGAAAATCGGACTCTTTATTCCCCAGGACGATATCATGGGGGACCTCATCGCGAACCGCCGTCTTATTCTGTTATTCACCGGCAGCGCAGGCCTGATCTTTGCGGTGATAGGCTTCTTCTTTGCTCGGGCCCTAACCCGGCCTTTGGTGGAAATTCAGGAGTCTCTCAAGGTCATAGAACACGGAGGATATCCCTCGGTTTTTCCCGGAAGATTCGTCTCCCGGGAAATTGAAAGCATCGTTCAGCGAATTAAGGATATGAGCGACAGTCTGAGACAGTATCACGGGGAGCTGGAAGACAGGGTGGATCAGCGTACCGAGGAGCTTAAGCAGGCAAACGAGGCTAAAAGCCGGTTCCTGGCCAAGGTGAGTCACGAAATGCGAAGCCCGCTTCAGGCGATTATGGGATACGCAGAAATTCTCGGGGGCAATAAAATACCCCGGAGCAGGCAGCTCGCAAGTCTGGAAATTATCCGGGACGAGGGTGAGCGGCTCTTGACGTTTATCGATGAGCTGCTGGACATCCACCGGATTTCACAGGGACATTTCCAACTGGACACCCGTCCTTTTGATCTCAGCGAGATTCTCGAGGCCGTCAACAGCAGGTTTACCCCGCTGGCGCGCAAAAAGGGTCTAAGCTTTAGTATACGCTTCGATGAATCAATAGAGCCCATTCGCAACGGCGATGGTTTTCGTCTCGAACAAATTCTCAGTAACCTGACGGCCAACGCTTTAAAATTCACCGAGAAGGGCTCGGTGGTCATCGAAATAAGCAAGCGCGAACAGGGCCTGTACTTTTCCGTGTCGGACAGCGGACCGGGAATACCGGAGGAAAAGCGGGAACTGATTTTCAAACCATTCGAAAAGCTCCCCTCGGACCATGGGGGCCTGACCGAGGGTTTCGGGTTGGGGCTCAACATCACCAGGGAACTTATCGAGCTATTCGGCGGCCAGCTTTCCCTCGACAGCGCACCGGGAACCGGAAGCCGTTTCTATTTCACCCTCCCCCTGCACCCTGCGGATCCTGAGCTTGTGCGCCATCGGGTATCAAGCCGTGCGGCGCTTCCCCTGTCAGCCGGTGAAAATCCTCAACAGAAAAACAACGGCGCGCAACAACAGTATCGCATTCTTTTGGTTGACGATTACCCGGTCAATCAGGATCTGCTGTCTCAATATCTCAAGAACCTGGCGAAGGACCTAGTGATTTGCTCAAGCGGCGAGGACGCTATCAAAAAAGGCAGAAAGCGAAAATTCGACGCCATCCTCATGGATATCATCTTACCGGGCATCGACGGCATCGAGGCGGCAAAAGCCATACGCGCAGAAGGAGCCAACCGGCGCACGGCCATCGTGGCCATCAGCGCCAGCGATGATGGGGAACTGCGTTCCCGCATTGCATCACCGACGGAAGATCGGGATATTCCGATTTTTACGGAAATCCTGGTCAAACCCTTTTCCCGGAAAGCCCTTGAGGATTGCATCCGGCGGGTCACCGCCTCACCGCCGGGAAAACGTCCCATTGCCATGAATCAAATCATCGAACAGCTGTCGGGGGATAATCGACAGGCAATTGAATTACTCGAGCAGTTTCTAGAGCAATCAGACCGCCTGCTCCTACAGCTGCAAACCCACCTTCAGCAGAAAGATTGGAAGGAAAGTCACCGCCTGGTCCATTCCCTGAAAAACGGCGCAGAAGCGCTTTTTGCCGCTCCCCTCGCCCAGCAGGCGAAAGCTTTCGAACTGCGCCTCAAAGACCTTATGACCGAGGATGATCGCGACGATTCCGAAGATACATCTAAGGAAACCCATGACGACCGGCGGTTAATCCTCGATCTGCTTCAGTCACTCATGGTCAGCTTCGATGAAGTTCAAAGCTATTGCGAACAGAATATTCTTCAGGACTCAATGGCCGACGAGGCGTAAGCCCATAATTCACGAGCGAGCATGGGCAAGCTTTGATGTGCTCAGGCCAGGGGAAGTCCATCCGACTGGTCGAGCTGAACCATGTGGAGCAGCTGATGCACCGATCGAAGACCCATTTTTTCGAGGATGGGTCTGGTCTCCTTTCTGAGAGTGGACAGCCCGTAGAATTGAACCGTCTCACCCCAGCCCCGTTCAAAGAAGTATCTCAAAATCTCTTCCTGGGTTTCACTTAGCGGGCAGCTGCGCTTGAGGTACGCAAGCGCAGCCTGCACATCGATAAAGGCAATGGCGGATCGGTAGATAGTTATGGTGCTGGCAAAACGAAAGATGGAAGGCAGCAGGGCAATAATTACCGATAACGTGCTGAACCAACGGGGAGTCAAATACTCACCGATTACATACAAAGAAAGGACCGAGGGAACAAGTTCATCTATCAGGATGCCAAAGGGGAAGAGTCCTGTCAAAAGGACCAGGGATTGCCACACCGATCGTTCAATCGGCATGCTTCTTTCAGGGCGCCTCTTCATGAGGCGGAAAAAGATTACGAAACTGAGAATCCCCACCGCGGTCAGCAGCAGCTTGGTCGCTATAAAAAAACTGCTGTCATCCAAACCCCCGATCCATCGAAAAATTCTCAAGACAAGCAGAATCAGCGTGAGGCCGACAGTCAGCGTTTTTTTGGGGAATTGCCATTCGACGGATTTTTCGAGCCTCAGGACATCTTCAACCAGGAGGAAAACTACGTAACCCAGGGCGATGAAGCTGAAAGTATCAATAACCTTACCAACGGCAAAGTACGTCAGGAAATGAGGAATGCCGCTGTAATAGCCAATGAACAGCAGCTCGACCGTTACATAGCGGACGAGCAGAATCAGCGAGAGAATGGTGAAATTACCGATAAGCCTATGTGGATGCCGCAAATACCACAGGGCGGCAAGCCAAAACATTCCGAGAGAAGCAAGAAGGGCAAATGTCTTGAACAAATACAGAAGCTGTATCATCACGTATCAGTATACTCTATGCCGAGACGACTCATCCAGTTTGATAAGGTCTGATGATTTGCAAATCCCAGTTCCCTCGCCGCCTGTTTTTTTCGCCAGCGGTTTTTCTCAAGAACGGCGAGAATCCGCCTCCGGGCAAGCTCATCGAGCTCGTTCTGCAGGCCGGTTTCCAGGGAGCTATGCCCGCGAATTGTGAAGCTGTCTTTGCTACTCCTGGCGCCTGCATCACGAACTCGGCCGGACTCGTTGGGTTGATCCAGCACAGACTCGGGACTCTCCTCCAGGGAATCCCGGATTTCATCCGCCGTAATGATCAGCGAAGAACTCCACAGCACAGCCTGTTTCAGGCAATTGAGAAGCTGCCGGACATTCCCCGGCCAAATGAGTCCGGAAATTAGCTTCACCGCCTCCGGAGCGATATCCCTATCCTGCCACTGAGGATCGGCCAGGGAGAATTCGCTATTAATTTGGGTAAGCAGCCGGCGAATCAACAGGGGAATGTCTCCGGGGCGCTGTCGTAAAGGAGGGATGTGCAAAGAAGCAACCGCGAGGCGGTAATACAAATCTGATCGGAAACGCCCGGCGCTGATTTCCTTCGATAGCGTTCGGTTGGTGGCGGCAATAATTCGCAGATCAATCTGCTGCGGAGCGGATGATCCAAGCGGAGTGACCTCCGATTCCTGCAGGGCACGCAGGAGCTTTACCTGCATGGGCGCGGGCAGTTCGCCGACCTCATCAAGAAACAGGGTACCTCCGTCCGCCTGCTGAAAGAAACCCGGACTGTCGCGATCCGCACCGGTGAATGCGCCGCGGCGGTACCCGAAAAACTGGGACTCCATGAGTTCGGAGGGAATCGCACCGCAGTTCACCGCCACAAAGGGCTTTGAAGATCGGGGACTGGAGGCGTGGATGGCTCTGCTCAAAAGCTCTTTCCCGGTTCCCGATTCGCCGCTTATGAGCACCGGCACGTCGAACTTCGAAGCTCTGGCGGCTTTATCAATAAGGCGCTTCATCGCGGCGTCCCGATGAATTATCGCCCGGAATTCCTGGCCGGCTAGCCGTTGATCGACCATCAAGTCCTGAAACATCCTGCTCAATGAACTGCGTTCCCTGGCTGCCAGAACAAAGGGCAGCTCTACTTCAACCAGGCCCTGCTCACGGGAAGTCTGGATGAGCTGAGCCTTGTGGCTGCTCTGAGACAGGACGATCCAGACAGCGGCCATGGCGGGGGTTCCGGGGGACAGGTGAAACCATCGCTGGTCCTCACCGGCGCTTCGGGAGTCCAGGAGCTGCTTAACCTCGTAGTATATCCGGGAATAGTCTGTGGGATCTTTTAAGACAAAATACACGGTCTCCGCGGCGATTTCCCGTCCCTGCAGCGCAAGCCGGCTCTTCAGGGAGGCCACATATCCTTCGGTTTCCTCTTTGCTGCTATTTGAGAGCAACACCAGAGCGGTGAACCTGTTGTCCAGGAGGGCATAATATAGCGGACCCCGTTGATGGTCCTCCACTGCTTCCTGATCAATTAATCGCATGTCGCTCATGCCGAGCCAGCTGTAGAGCAGCGCCATGGGGGTAATACTACTTGACAAAACGGCCTTCGAGCAAGGTAGGCTGAACCATGAGCGATTTGAAAAAAACTGATATACAAGCTGACGATAGCAGTCACAACCTGATTTACGGATGCATGAACATCGGCGGAAATTGGGAAGACCGTGAAGCCAGCGCTGATGAACGGAAGGCGGCTTTTTTATCCTTGGATGCCGCATTTGAAGCGGGGTTCAGACGATTCGACCATGCGGATATTTACTGCAGGGGGAAATCCGAAAGCCTGTTCGGAGAATACCTCGCCGCCCATCCGGAGATTTCCCGGGAAGAGATAATCATTCAGAGCAAAACCGGCATACGTTTCGCAGGTGATCCCAACCCGGACTCCCCCGGCCGATACGACTTTGGGGCGCATTACGTTCTTTCTCAGGTGGATAAGATCCTCGCCCGTCTGGGATGCGAATACTTGGACGTGTTGCTCTTCCACCGGCCCGATGCGTTGGTAGAAGGCGAGGAATTCGCCGAAGCATGCCACAAGCTCTTCACAAGCGGTAAAGTCCGACGATTTGGAGTCAGCAACCATTCGGCTGCCAGGATCCGCTATCTTCAATCATACGTGGATCAGCCCATCGAGATTAACCAGCTCGAATTCAGTCTTGGCCACCGAGCTCTGGTGGAAGCGGAAATTCTGACAAACCAGGATGCCGATGGGGCAATATGCCAGGCTGCGGGTTTGCTGGATTATTGCCGGAGCAATGGCATTTCCCTTCAGGCATGGTCGCCGCTTGCCAGAGGCCGATTCACCGGCAACGCAGGGGCGGATGATTCAATTGCCTTCGAAACCAAAGCGTATCTGGACGCTCTGGCGGTGAAAAAGCAGTGCAGCCCGGAGGCACTGGCGCTGGCCTGGATTTGCAGGATACCCGCTTCATTAACTCCTGTGGTGGGAAGCACAAATCCCGACCGCATTCACGCATGTGCCCAGGCGGCTAACGCGGTTCTCTCAAGGGAGGAATGGTATACCCTTCTCACCCTGGCGCGAGGCCAAGCCCTACCCTAATCCGAGGCATATTCCAGCACCTTGTAAGCGCCGTGATATATGCCCGCCTCGAGGTTGTTCAGAATGTTCCTGGAGAGCATGGCGATAAGGTCCCTGCTGTCAACGAGCATGTTCAGACTTTGAATAAGATTGTTTTCACCGACGGTTTCAAGAGTACTGTCACCTATTTCCGAACCCCGTATTGCCCCCCAGGCCTCATGCCGGCCGACCCGCTGGATAAAGAACTTCGGTATGGGATAGAAGGAAAGTTCGCTCGGCTTGGTAATCAGCAAATCAGCCGATCGCATGAGAATATTGGTTACATACACCGCAGGCAGGACGTCGTCGTGGAGAAAAATATGGATTCCCTGAATATCCCGGTTGTAGAGATCCCGGGCGAAGGCAAAACTGTCCTCCCAACGCTCATATAGCTTGCTTGCCAGACCTATTGAGTCGAGGAAAGCCGCAAGCGGCTGATACAACTTTCGGTGATCCCCGAGGTTTATTAATAAGCACAGTTCCTTCCGCTGCAGGCGCAGGGCCAGTTGTTGAATGATAAACTGAAATTTTTTCATCTGAGCGCCCGCGCCGCCGATGGTGAGCAGGAATCTCCGGGGTTTGCCGTTTTCGCAGCGTTCTATCCGTTTTTCGCAATCCTCCTGAGCATTGGCCACCAGCTCGTGATCGACAAAATGTCCGCTGTACTTGACCTGGTCTGGATTCATGGGCTTGAGAATTTCGTTAACGCCCCCCATGTTCCGCAGGCTTCTATAGCCCATGTATGCAGAGGGTCCCTGCACGCAGTGGATTGATCCGGGCGCCAGGTGAAATGCCAATGCCAGGTTATCGGGGATCGCGGTGATGACTCGCTTAATTCCCGCGTGGATTGCCGCCTGTGCAGCCCAGGGGTGTACCGAAAGAAAGGGAATGTCCGGAGGAATCGCCCGGCAGGAGGGGGCGAAAAACCGGCTCATATGCCAGTCCCTGAGCTGGTAATCCAGTTTTCGCGCAACGGTATCAGTCACCTTTTCCCACACCAGCGCGTTGAAAAGCGGCAGACTTTCGCTCAGGCGGCTGCCCCAGCTGTACAAGCCCTCAAGACCGGTTATGACCTTGCTGGCGATGGAGCGGGGATTCTCAAGCAAGTCGAGCCAGACCGGAGTGTATCCCATAAAATGGGCAACCGATGCCAGGGCAAGGGCGATGCGGTAGTGCCCGAAACCCATACGGATTGTCCCGATAATCAGGGGTCTATCAATCTGGGAAAAATCGCAGTGGCTAACCGGCACCGCCTTGCTAAACTCGAGACTTCGATCTGCGGGCACGAGATAGCGCATGCCGAAAAGCGAAGATCCCTTTGCCCGTTCTGAAATCTGCAGAGGGTAGTATTTATTGTCCGGGTTTCCGTATCTCCGATACAGGCGTTTGAAACGGCCCCGGGCCTTTCGAACCGCCGCGCTCCGTATACGGTTATCGAACAGCAGATAATCAGTGTCCCGGTCTCCGGGAAAGCCGTTAAAAATTTCACTCATTCATTCACCGCCTGATAGTAATAATAGGGCATCCGAACCTTAGTTCTCAAATTCTACGGAGTTCGACAGAACCCCGATGGGGGGAATCTCCACTTCCACCTGATCACCGTGAAAGACGGGAGCGATACCTTCGGGAGTACCTGTGGCGATAATATCGCCTGGCTCAAGGCGAATGTGACGGCTGATATAGGAAATCAGTTCTTCGACGGGAAAAATCATGTTTCTGGTATTTGATGACTGGCGGACCTCACCGTTTACCCGGCAGATTATGTCCAGATTCTGCGGATCGGCAATTTCCTCCCGTGGAACTATTCGCGGCCCGATGGGACCAAAGCTGTCCAGGCTTTTTCCCCTGAACCAGCCGGACGGATCGCTTTTTTGAATATTTCGCTGGCTGACGTCATTAAAGCAGGTGTATCCCAGGACAAAATCAAGAGCATCCGGGGCTTTCACCCGGGAGCAGGTTTTAGAAATAATGATGGCCAGCTCGGCTTCCGGATCCACCCTGGGCTCGGGAAAACCCAACTCAAAAAGAAATTTCGGGACCCGGATGGCTTCACCGGGACCGATAAGCACATTGGGAGTCTTGGCGAACAGCACCGGTTCTGTGGGCAGGTCGAGCTTCTCATGATCGTAACTCAGGCTTTCGACCACATGGTCGGCGTAATTTAACCCCACGGCGATGATTTTTCGGGGATCGATGCGGTAGCTGTCATTTCCCATTGGCAGTTCAATCATTCCATATCCTTTTCCAAATCTTCCAAACCCAGTTCCGAACGATGCTCCTCATACTGACGGGGCGTCGACACCCTCCGTAATTCCTTGAGGAGCTTTTTCAGGGAATCCATGGTATGCATATCCTTTCTGAGAATAGTGACCAGTTCGGATTCCCGCAGTTCCAGGCACAGCAGCAAAAGAACGCTGGCCACAGTTTCCATGGCCTTCCTGACGCTCTGGCCGGCGAGGAACACCGAACTGTACTGGATGCTCTTTTCATGGGGGATAAAAAACTGCACATCTCCATATGCAAGAGGACGAAGCATGGGCACATTCTCGGATTTTTTTGCCGAGCTACCGTGTTTCAAAATCAGGGCGAGGGTACGGGAAATCTGAAAAAAAATGTTGAGGAGCTCCGAGATATTGGCAACCACCGGCTCTTCGCCGGCATTCACGCTGAGATTTCCCTCAGAGAGAATCCTCAGATAACGCCCCCGGTCAAATCGGGGCATCTTGAGAATGGTTTTATCGAGCTTTTCTTTCAAATACCCCATACGGACCAGGTAGTTTGAGAACATCGTCGCATCAAACACCTGCACCCGCTTGTCCGAACCGCCCTTGATTTTAAAGTCCGAGGTGAGAAAGCGGCGAAACTCATCCTGAACTCTTTGGCAAAAACCGACGAGAAAATTCAGCACATTGGTCCAGTCGGCTCCGAATCGGTCCTGATCTCCCGCTCCGGTATTGTAGAATTGCTTCAACAACGCAATATCATGGGAAACCGAGAGTCCCTCGCTAATCGGTATGAGACCACGGTACAGGGCTATTTCGCCGTGGTTCCGCAGGTGTTTTTGAATTGAGACAACCACCTCATGGCTGTAATTAATTAGCAGAAGCCGGCTGTGTTCATCGAGGTCAAAATCTTCAGAGCTGAAATACAGATGCTTTTCATCGCTCAGCATATCCCCGATGTCCACATATTTCATTGCGTGCATGGAGTTCAGCGAAACAAACAGCGAGTACAGCGTGAGACGCTTTATGCTGGGGGAAAGTATCATTTGCATGGCCCGGACAATGCCGTCTACCGGGAAGTTGTCGGCGTGGCCGAGTTTGGCATAGAGGCTCAGCTGGCGCTCAAGGCTCGATAGCATAGCGGGATCTGAGTACAGAATCAAAAAGGCCTGCTCAATGCCCCTCATCGTTTCAAGGATTCGCCCCGGCGGACTCTGCAGCTGTTCAGGCTTTACCCCGGCGACGGCTTTGGCAAAATCGTGGATAAAAACAAGCTTGTTGTATTCGAGCTTTTCGAATACCCTCCACCCGTTATCCACGACCGGGAAAAGCGCTTTGTGCAGGGGTTCGGCAAGATTTCTCTGGATCTGCTGGATAAATCGCTCGGGAAGCTTAGAATCGAGGCGCATAAAGAGAAAAAATGTGAAATGGATAATTCCGTTATGTCTGCTGAACTCGCGAATTTTCAACAGTTCAGATGATATGAACTGAAAAAAGCTGTTCGGCTGAATGGTTTTTTTAACCAGTCGCCGGTTGCGCGCAATAGTCTCCCGGGAAATACCCGCTACCGATAGCTCCATGTAAACCTAATCGATGAGCCCAAAAGCCCTCAGCTCGGCAAGCAGGGCATCCCGTTCTATGGGCTTTGCCAGGTACGCCTCGCATTGTTGGGTAAAGGCATCTATGATGTTTTTGCTGTCCCGCAGGGCCGTGGTCATGATTATTTTTACTCCCTCGAGACCATTAACCCCGTTTTCTCCTTCGAAGGTCCTGATTTTTTTTAGAACTTCCTGTCCATCCAACTTTGGCAGCATGATATCCAGGCATATAAGATCGTAGGGTGTTTTTGTAGAATACGCGGCGACGAATTTCTCGACGGCCTGTTCACCGTCTACCGCGTAATCACATTCGCCATACTGCTCAAGTACCTTCTGGATAAATTTCCGGCTGGGCATGTCATCTTTAACGATTAAGGCTCTCATGCGGTCTCCTGTTAGACTATCTATGCGATCGCTTTTTCCACAAAGCTGCAATCGGCAACGGAGTTATACTATAATTATGCGGGTAAAGTACTAAAAATGCGAGGGAGAAGTGCAAGAACAGCTGGTTAGCGCCGATTTCATCAGGATTTTTTCCCGACATCGCCAACCGCATTTCGCCGTAGATACTAATGACGGGCGTTTCCTCATGATCAACGAAGCCTGCGCCGCAATGCTTGAACTGGATGCGCACACCGGCCTTCCGGACAACATCTCCAAGCTGTCCCACCGGGGGTTTCCCGGCCTGAAGCTGCTCACCGGACCGGCCGCCTCCCTGGAAATAATGCACCAGTTTGTCTACACCGGTAGCCGCAAGGCGCGGGAAATTCGCTTAACCGGCAGCGCCCAGGATTGCGCCGACGCCTCTCTGTTCATCGCCCGCCTTGAAGACATAAGCTCCCGTCTCGCCTTTAATACCTATCTTATTGAACAAGGGCAGAAAAACCGGGATTTGACGGTCGAGGCTCCTCAGCTTATTGCCTTCACCCTTGAGCTCCTGTCGGGCATGGTCCCGGTGAAACAGGCGGCCGCCTTTTTTCCCGGGTATGCCTCAGAGTATCTCTACCGGCCCGAGGAAGTGGATGAGCCCATCGCCGCCCAACTCAAACAGGTAATCGATACCACAGGCGACAGGACCGGGGAGAACTCGGGGGAAATCAATGTAGTAGATTTGCCGGGAGATCTCGGTGCGGTATTGTGCATCTCGGTGACTGAGGAAGGGGAACACCTGGGAGTCATTGCATTGGCCCTCCCCGACCGTTCCGCCCTGCGGCCCTTTGCCCTGCCGCCGATACAATATCTCGGCCAGCTTTTGGGCGAACAGCTGGTTCGCAACCGGGCCAAGGCGCGCATCATGCTTCGCCTTCACAACTTCAGCCGGTACCGGGACGGCACCCAGTTGGGGGTGGCGGTTTTAGACTCGCAACGGCGTATCGCCCAATGCACCGCGGTCTTTTGCGATTTTTTCGGTCTCCAGGAGGAAACCCTTCTCGGCCGAAACCTTGAAAACATCAGGAACCTCATTCGCATCCCCTTCGAACAGGAAGAATCGCGGCAAATTCCGGTGATGTACAGTTACACAAAGCCGGATGGGATGCATGTGTATTTCAACATTACTGAGATCGATGCGGAGGAGGACAGCTCGATGATCCTGCTCTGGGACGTCAGCTCGGTCAGACGCCTTGAAGATGAACTTGAGCTCGCCAGAAATCAGGCTGAGGCGGCAAAAAGATCAAAGGGCGATTTTATTTCAAACATATCCCATGAACTGCGCACCCCCCTCAACGGCATAAATGGAATGGCCCAATTGCTGGAGGAAACCAGTTTGGATTCCGAGCAGAACGATCTCGTGGAAACCCTCCGGCATTCTGTGGAAAACCTCAACAATCTCATTCAGGATTTACTGGATTTCAGCCGCCTCGATTCGGGAAAACTCAAAATGGATGAGGATTTCTTTCCGGTGTTCGACGTACTGTCCCGTGTCGTTCAGAACCACGGCGCTGATGCAAAGGCAAAGGGCCTGTATCTGAGAATCGACAGCCCTGATTCCCGGCTTTTATATTTCAGCGATGCCATGCGCTTTCAGCAGATAATCAGCAACCTGGTCTCAAACGCGATTAAGTTTACCGATAGCGGAGGGGTCGCTATCTCCTACGTCCTGGAAAAGCACAAGCTCATCGTTGAGGTTAAGGACAGCGGCATCGGCATCCCCGAAAAAATGCAGAGGCGGATATTCGATAGTTTCACCCAATTGGAACACACCTACACTAAATACCGTCAAGGACTTGGTTTGGGACTGGCCATCTGCCGTCGGCTGTCGGTTTTAATGGGGGGCAAACTGGATTTGAGTTCACAGGTTGGCGCGGGCTCTACATTCTCCCTTACTCTTCCGGCGAAGGAAGAACAAGTCAGCGATCGTTCGCAGTCTTCCGGCAATGAACGAAGGGGCCCAAACGCACGCCGGGAACGGTTTCCGGGTCTGAGGGTGCTGGTCGCAGAAGACGACTTCCTGAACAGGAAAACTCTGGTGCGATTTTTGAAGATGCAGGGATGCCTGGTTTCCGCCGCCGGCGACGGCCTGGAGGCTGAGCACCTCATTAGAACCATGGATTTTGATATACTGATTTTCGATATCACCATGCCCGAAATTACCGGTCAGGAGCTCACCCACCTGGTTCGCCGGAAAAATATCAGCTCCCGCCGGGACATCCCCATTTTGGGGGTGACGGCGCATGTGTACCCCGGAGAAATTCAATCCTTCCTGGAAAGCGGGATGAACGATGTACTCACCAAACCCTTTGTTGCGGCACAGCTGTTTGAAAAAATGGAAGGAATACTGCAGGGATAAAAAAAACGGCGGTGAACAGTAGCTAACCGTCACCGCCGTTGGTCTCTTGAGTGTTAAATATCGCAGTGTCCTGCCATACAGGCGAGTTCCTGGGCTGCGGTGGTCAAATCCTTTTCTTCATAACGGTATACCTTGGCGAAATCGATGACCGGAAACTCCTTGGCGAGTTTTTTATAGGTCTTCTCGTCGATTTCCTCATAGGGCATCTGCTCGTACTGGGCGTCGGTGGCGGGCAGAAAGGCCATGCCGCCGATGCGATCCTGATTCGCCCATATCCACTGGATGATATCGATCACCTCATCCGGTTTGTAGGTGATGGTAACCGAGGGATTGTGTTCGGTGTAGTGGACCTTGTTTTGCAGCCAGTATTCGCACTGCTCCAGGGCGCTTCGGTCGCCCCGGGTCCGTGCGCTCGCCGGGCTCTTTACCGGGAAATGGGCAACCCAGGTGGTCGCATTGTCGACGCTCTGTCCGTTTTCCGGATCCATGGGAACGCCTTCATCTTTTAGTACCCGGAAAATCGGCGTGTGAGCGCCCACCCGCACATTTCTCACATAGTAGGGAGCCCATCGTGAGTGAAGCCCGGAAGATGAATTGAGGAGCTGACTCGAATTGCCCGAGGGTTTTACCGCGGTAACCGAAGAACTCTGATTTATTCCGAGCTTTTCTGCGTAAATACGGTTCGTCTCAACGGCGACGTAGCGCAGCCGGCTTTGAACGTCCGAGTCCTGAGCCAGGGCGCTGTCCATCTGTCCGTTCAAATCCACCCCGAGAAGCCGTTCTTCCTCGCAGTTTTGCTTCCAGATCGGACGCAGACCGGGGAAGTTGGTGGCCATGCTTTGAATCGTTCCCAGCATGGATGCCAGCTCGACTTTCTCCTTGAGATCCTCAAAACTATCGTCGGCTCTGGCGACGGCGGAGGTCAGGTTACAAAACTGATAGGGTCTGAGGATAATCTCGCCGCAGGGATTCGTGCCGAAGTCCGCTTCTTTTCGGCGGTCCGGGCGGTTCATCACCGCTGCCCGGCGGTTAAAAATGCCGGGTTCTCCCCTTCCCGAGCCCACCATGTCGAGTACGAAGCGGGCAATCTCTTCCTGGGTCAGTTCGCGGTTCGGCCATACCGCCGAGTTGTTGGCGTTCCAACGCTGGCTGTTCTTTATCCAGAAGTCCCCGTCTTTGCTGTGACGCATTTCGCTGTCGTCGTAATCAAACAGGCTGATCATGGCGGTTCGTCTGACTCCGCCGGACACCGCTGCTCCGCCGACGGAACACATAATATCGTGGGCATCGAGGCTGGTCATAAATCGGCCCTGACGGGCAAATATCCTGTCACGGGCGAACAGGAGCATCTGACGAAGGGGTTCGGGACCGCTGGCCCTGCCTCCCTTAATTTTGAGCGGGGCCCCCGCGGGACGAACAAGGGAGTAATCAAAATCCACGTCCTCGCCGGCAAACCAGGTCTCTAGTCCGTAGCGAAGGGTATCGGCCCACCCCTCGGAGGTATCCTGCACAATGTAGGTATCCCGCTTGATTCCCGTCTGACGCTTAATCCGGGGCATCTGTTCGATGTACTGACGCTCAACCGAATACCCCACTCCGCAGCCGTTCATGGAGATGATGAGAGCCTCGACAAAAGAGTCGATGCTGTCGACCGGAAGATAGGAGCAGTTATAGATAGCGATATTGCTTCGCCTGGCAGGATCTCCCGCCATCGCCAGAAGGCGCATTGAGGGCATGACCTTCATTTCCAGGATTCCCCGGTGAAGACGGTCGTAATCGGCCTCGGAAAGCTTGTTTTCGCTGACTTCCTTCAGGTAGTCCACCGCCCGGCTCACGGTTTCCACCCAGGTTTCCCGTCTGCCATATTCATAATTAAAACGGCTATATTTATCATAAAACTGGAATTTCTGGAGCTGAGTGGGGAAATAGTGGTCAGACTCATCAAAAGCTTTTTGTACTTCCGCCGGAACGGGCCGGGATTTCCGAATTTCGGCGTGAGATGCCCGGTAGAGTATGTAGGATTTTGCGGCGGCGTATTCACCTGCTGCCTGGAGTACCATCTCCACAATGTCCTGGACCTGTTCCACCGTGGGAGTCTGATATTTTACCGCAACGACATTGACAATCTGGTTAGTCAGTTCGTCAAGATCGGCCTTCGGCTTCTCCCCGGTGCTTTGAAAACATTTATGCATGGCGTTGCGGATTCGCAACGGATCGAAATCCTGTTTGCTCCCATCGCGTTTGAGAATATGCGCGGGCATGGAAAACCCCTCCTCAAGCACGATGTTCAGTCCGCTATCCGCTGCGATATCGAGTGCTTGAACGTCGACGACCTTGTCCATGATTCCTCCCAGTTTTGTGTGGTATAAACCCTACATATAGCAGCCCCTTTTCAAAGGCGACACCATATATAGCGTCATCTCTGCCAATATAGCATTATCGCCACAGGGCTGCAATTCCATGAGAGGAAAAAAGAAGTTTTTTTTTACTATTTTGGATGGACCTGGTAAACCCAGATTCTCAAACCCTCGGGATCATCGATACCAAAGCTGCTGTGACCCCAGGGATCATCGGTAAGTTTGCGCGCAATAGGCATTTTGTGTTTCGACAGATGATTGTACACGGCGCTGACATCATCGACCTCAAGACTTAGTTCGATATTCACCGGAGCCGGGGCGCTCGGTACTGCCACATCATTTAGCTGGATAATTTCAATTAGCGCGTTGCCACTCATCTCACCGGGGGATAGAAGGACACCGCGGTCGTTGGTCCCCCGATTCCATTCCCGCACAGCCTTCATGCCGAGTATTTCCTCGTAAAATTTTCGCATTATAAGATAGTTTCTTGTGTGCCTGACAATAGTGAACTCTTTGGTACGCACCGGCGGCCTCCTGAATTTTACGATGGAAGATCGTCTCTCGAATAAATATACCGTATACCGCAGCAACATTTCCAGCTAGAATCCCGACAAACACATAAGCTTATTTTTACTTTTAGTAACTTTTTTTACTTATCATTTTGCACTATGCACCCTCATATACCCCTGTTGAGCCATATATCCAGGCCGTTGGAATCAAAACACAATGAATTGTACAAAATATGACAAATTACCGACGAGCAGCTGACTTGGCATAGATATAGCATTATTTACCCGTACATGGAGGTAACAATGAGTATAACGGTAACGGCAATTGAGGGCACCTTGATAGTAGCGGCAGCGATTATCCCGATTATTCTGTTTCTGGGGAGCGTGGAGAAACTCGTAAGCGTATTGGACGAGGTTCGCTATCGAAACCGTCTGCGGAAGCAGGTGCGCCTTCTTCGGGCAAATCTCGGGGAAGATTTTAAACGGGCAGCCTAATCGCAAATTTGCAACAGCAGGCATCGGTGTTACAATGAAACCAGGAGCCCTCTATGAAAAAAATTATCGTAGCCCTGGATTTCACACCGGTTTCGAAGGCCCTCATAAAATATGGAAAGATGTACGCATCAAAGCTTGAGGCTGAGCTGGTTCTGCTGCATGTGGCTACGGCGGTTCGCGATCTATACATCGGCTACAATCTTGGTTCGCAGGACGTGCTTGGCGCCGGAATGCCGATGTATTTCAGCGATGACGGTGTTATGGAAGTCATAAAACAGGAGCTCGAGAACGAACACAATGAGCTCATGAAGTACGTTGGCGAACTAAAATCTGAAATAGGAGTAAGCGCCTTGCTCAAGCAGGGGCCTGTTGTTGAGACCATACTGGAAGAAGCGGAGAAGCAAAACGCCGACCTTATAATTATCGGAAGTCACGGTCACCGCCCCTTGCGACGGGTCATTCTCGGTTCGGTGAGCGAAGGAATAGTTGCCGAATCATGCTGTCCTGTAATGGTTATTCCGAGTAGCTGTTCCGGGGAAGAATCCGAACAATAGCATCGGCAACCTTGCCGACGGAATCAACATCGAGGGTGAAACCACACGGACCGCTGTAATCCTCTCTTCCCACCTCCCTCATTCCCTCAAAAGTCTTTTTTATCATCGCGTTGGAGCGTAGGCGAATCTTTCCCACATCAGAGCGAATAAGTCTTTTGATGAAGCCGGGCTCTTCGCGGTATTCGAGGGTGAGGCCGGAAGCGGGAAAACAGATGGCCAAATCCTCAACTACCCGCCTTTTGCTGCTCATCATCTCAAGCCAACCGTCTTGATCAAAGTGATAGAAAACCAATTGTTCGCCGTCTCCGCTTATCAGCAGGAGGCCCCATGCTTCGCCCGGAATGTCGTCCGGGCGATCATCGTGAAGATAAAGTTTCGCCGCCGAAATCAGCTCGCTATCAGGCCCAAAGAGATTTCGAAGTTGTTCCTCAATGTGTTGCTGATCAGTACCCATACCCAACTCCCGACGGCTGATGAAGATCAGCTCAATAATGTTCGGACTGATGATGCTCCTTACAAATCCACATCAAGGATATCAATGGTTTCAATGCCCTCCAACCCGAGCTTCTCCAGTTTAGGCCGGATAACCGCAGCGCAATACCCGTAGTTCGGATTATTTTCATAGAAATCCTGATGATAATCCTCCGCAGGATAAAATCGCTCGAATGGAACAATCTCCGTCACAATGGGGTCTGGCCAGTCTTCCTGAGCCTCTGCCGCGACTTTTTGGGCAATCCGGGCCTGCTCTTCATCATGGGTGAGTATGATTGAACGATATTGGGGGCCGACATCATAGCCCTGACGATTCAGCGTTGTCGGATCGTGGGCCCGAAAGAATAACTGGATAATTTGCTCATAGCTGACCTTTGATTGGTCGTAATACAACTGAACAACTTCGGCATGGCGACTCCTGCCGCTGCTGACCAAACGGTAGTTGGGATTTTCCTCTTCACCGCCGGAATATCCGGAGATAGCATGAACCACGCCTTCGATGGGTTCATAGACCGCTTCCACACACCAAAAACAACCACCCCCGATGGTTGCTACCGAATATCCGCTGAGATCTGCCATAATTGCTCCTATTTGACGGGTATCGCTGGGATTCATCGCCGTGTCCCCGGGTTCTTCCGAGCCGGGTAATGCCGTAATTATCGGTACAGCAATTACTCCTATAAGAATGAGCAGGGTAAACCCAATGCCGCGTATTTTTTTATTTTTCATAATCAACCTCGTGTGATCATAATATACTTACCTGCAGGCCAGAAAGAAAATCCTTCCTTGCCCTGATCGGCAATGGCATTATAATAGGATCATATGGACAAGGTGCTCATCTCCCGTTACCAGGAAATGTATGCCGGTAACAGCTTGAAAATTGATGCTTTTTATATCTCCAAGATGGGCCTCATGCAAAAGCATACGTTTTTAAAGGTAAAAGACTTTTTCCTGTACGCCATTCCGACCCGGCTCGGCTTTGACAGCGGACAGATACTTATCGCCATGAGCGAACGGGAGCGGGACCTTCTCGATAGTTTAAAAGACAAGCCGCAGCAATTGCGCATGAGATTTAATAGCCCCCTTTTTGGCAAAGAAATGGGCTTTTTTATTAAGGCCCAGCTTAGCGCTATCAACAGCGACGTGGGTAAGGGCAATTATGTTCTTGTGGACTTGAAGTTTCTCACTACGCCGGACGATTTCAAGGAGATTGTCATCGAGCTGTTTCTTATGCATGACCGGTTGAGCAAGGAATACGGGGAGAGGATGGATGATCCTACCGCTATTCCCAACACCTTTTTCAAGCAGCTCGGCCTTTCCACCTCGACGCACATTTCCGTACCGGGCAAGGGGAGGCATCGTTGCCTGTTCAAAAGCCTTTCAATCGGCAGGGCCGAAATATACATCTCCGAAAAGCTTCAGCCCCAACTGCCGCCGGCGGGAGAGATTTTTAGTATCGAGTGCAATTGGAATGCATCGATTTTTTCAGTCACCGCGGAACTCGAGAGCGAAGTCGAGAACACCCACCAGGACGGGGTTAAACTTATCACACCGAAACTGAAGTTTTCGGCAGCATTGACTGATATTCTCATTCCCATGACTGATCTCCTAAAACAGAGACGGCAAGAGCACAAATCCGCCTCAGACAACACTGATGATCCCTCCGACAAGGCCGAGACCACGGCTTGATCAAAAAACCCGTTCCTGATACTGAGGTGAGACTACAAATAAGGAAGGTTAGACATGAGTATTCACATTAAGGCGGAAAAAGGGGACATCGCGCCCACGGTTCTGTTTCCCGGAGATCCCCTTCGGGCCAAGCATATTGCCCAGACCATGTTCGAGAATCCCCGCTGCGTCAACGAGCTGCGCGGCATGCTCTGCTACACCGGCACCTACAAAGGCAAAGCTGTTTCAGCCATGGGCTCCGGGATGGGTCAACCCTCGCTATCCATTTATGCGAATGAGTTGTACCGGGATTATGGCGTTCAGCAAATAATCAGGATCGGCAGCGCAGGCTCTCTTCAAAGCTCGGTTAAGGTTGGAGACATTGTGCTTGCTCAGGGAGCATGTACAAACGCCTCCATGAACCGCCGTCGCTTCTCGGGAAATGATTTCGCCCCTATTTCGGATTTTGACCTGCTCCGCCGCGCCTGGGAAGCGGCCGCAGCAATGAAGCTGCCGATGCATGTGGGAAACGTCCTGTCCACCGACAGCTTCTACGATCCCCAACCCGATATGTGGAAAAAGTGGGCGGAATACGGCGTGCTCGCCGTTGAAATGGAAAGCGCAGAACTCCTGACTCTCGGCTCGTTGTACCAGCGAAAAGCTCTTGGAATCCTCACGATAAGCGACAGCCTGGTCGACTCCTCTCACGATATTTTGAACGACCGTGAAAAGGGAATGACCGATATGGTTACCCTGGCTCTGTCCCTGCTATAGGAGTACACATTCCGATGGTTTTTTCACCTGCGGCCATAATGATTAAATAATGCTCTACGGACTGGAACGCGGACAAGGGCTCAGGCGCAGCTTTATTATTTTACCAGCCGTCAGCCTGATAAGCCTGGTAATCCTCAGCCTTGCCCTGGCACAGTTATTTCGGAGCACTGCTATCGGGTCTTTAGAGGAGCGCTTGTTCGAGAGCAACACCATGTATCAGCAGGCCCTTATTCGCGAGAGCATTCGCCACCCAAACCTGGATGCATGGAACATCGATGACTACATCAATGGCCTTGCAGCAGGTTCGGTAATGCGGATCACGGTGATCGACGAGTCCGGCAGAGTGCTCGCCGACAGCGAGGGGAATCCCGGTGAAATGGATAACCATATTGACCGGCCGGAGGTAAGGCAGGCGCTGATGGGCAGACCGACCTTTATCAGCCGCTTTAGCGACACCCTGGGCTACGATCTACTGTATCACGCCAGGCAATTCAAATTGAGGGAAAGTCCGGAAACCCGGCTCATACTAAGAACAGCATTTCCAAAGATCGAATTGGAAAATACCCTCCTCTCAAGTTACCGCTTGATTGTGGCACTAAGCCTGCTGCTAATACTCCTGTCGGGGATAGTCATCTACTTCCAGATACGGGCAATTCAAAAACCCATCGCCAGAATACTGAAGGCGGCGGAGCATATCGAGGCAAACGAATGGGACCTTGATCTATACATTCTCAGGCCCTATGAGTTTGCCCGAATCGCCCATGCAATGAAGAAAATGGCAAAAAAGCTCCGGAGCCAAATCGACAGCCTTGAATCCCAGAGAAATGATTTACAGCAGATTCTCAATATCCAAAAAGATCCGGTTTTTGTGCTGGATAGTCAGCAAAACATCGTGAATTGCAATGCGCCGTCGCTGCGATTCCTCAAGGCCGAAGGAGTTGGACCGGGCGCCTATCAGGCCGACAGCGCCTACCAGGCCGACAGCGCCTACCAGGCCGACAGCGCCTACCAGCCGGTATCTCCCCCCAGGCAAAACGCCACAGACCGCCGGGAAATTTCCGCTGTCCCGCAGTCCGCCGCCAAGGAAAAGTACAAGAACACCGCAAGTTCACCCCAATCCGAGGCTTCACAATACATCGGCAAAAATCTCATCACCTACATCCGCAGCACCGAACTCAACGAAATCTTCGAGCGGGCAGCTGGGCTCGGCTCCTATCAGCGGGGAACGTTCAGGATTTTTTCCCCTACTCCGGCCCGATATGAATGCTATGTCACGCCTTTTTCAGGCTCGGGATTCGAGGGGAGCAAAGAGGATAGAGACTTGTATTTGCTTGTTATATATCAGGTTCCGGTTAGCGTTTAGCTATCGGCGATTTCTTCATTTTCCAGTTCGATGATTCTGTTCAACTCGTCGAGCTGGGCTTGAAATTGCTCATCACGAATGATCAGCCCGCCCAGAAACTCGTCAATTTCACCCGTGCGAACATCGGGGCCGTCGGCTTCTATTTTTAATCTGCGCAGGTAATTTCGCCACCAGGTGGTGAGGTCCTGAATTCCCGCAAGGGGAACTTCATTTGCCTCAATGCCATTAAAAATCAGGGAGTCAACCAGCGGTTCAACAAAGAGCAGAAGGTCATCATATGCGGTCAGAACAAGGCTGAAGTCGTCCTCATTTCTCAGCACACTCGGCAACTGCGGGCTATCCGGAACCTGGGGGATGGGGATATCAAATTCCTGAGGCGGTTCTTCGGTACCTCCCCCGGCAAACAACGGAGCAGATATAAACACAGCAAGAAATAATGCAGTACATAGTAGAGATTTGCTCATTGGACCTCCCCTGATCCGGTACTGAACACAGTATATCCCGCCCCCTATGACAAGTCAAAAGCCTGGCATACGTTTCGCAAGGCTACTCACCCCGTTGACAAATCTCCTGAGGGCGGGAAAAACGTAATCCGCATAAATTACCCTGTCCAAGCACGAAAAAACGCGATATATTTTGGCAATGAATATGACATACGAAGAAATAATGATGACCTTTCCTGCGGCCAGTGACTATCTGTCCGCTGTGTATTTGATAGATCGGGATCACGGTACTGTGGCCAACTCCAAACTTGCCGCCTGGCTTCATGTCAGCCGTCCGGCGGTCAGCCAAGCGGTAACCAGGCTCAAAAAGCTCGGGTTGATCACCCAGGAACGCTATTCGGAAATTGTCCTGACTGACAGGGGCCGGGAGTTCGCCAGAAAAATGCTTCGCCGGCATTATCTTTTGGAACATTTTCTTATGAATAATCTCAATATGTCCTGGCATGAAATAGATGAGGAAGCGAAGCGTCTTCAAAACAGCATTTCGGACAACTTCGAAGAGAAAATGTATCAGGTTCTTGGCAAACCCCTCACCTGCCCTCACGGGAATCCGATTCCCGGCGTAGATGGAGAGGAGGAAATTCTCGCAGCCCCTCCGCTAAGCAGCGCTGACGAGGGCAGCAGAGTCCGTTTTATAAGGATAACCGAGGAAGGGGAAGAGTACGAGGGCTTGCTGGATTACGTGTATGAGCACGACGTAAACCTGGAATATGAGTTTGATATTCTCGGAAAAAATGACGAGGGAATTTCCGTACGGGTCTACTCGCCGGACGGCAATACCGCCCACGAACAGCTTTTGATCCCCGCACAATATACCGGGTATTTAACCTGGGTCCCCGCATAGACCGGCAATAGGAATAGCGGCCGGGGACCTATCTTCCCCGGCTCACTCCATTTACCACGTTGACCGGTGCACCATCCTTCCACGCACGGACATTTTCGATGGCAATTTTAACCGCGCGGCTGCGGGCTTCAATGCTGGCCCAGGCAATGTGCGGAGTGAATATCGTCTTGGGATGGTGAATAAGCGGCGATCCTGACTTCGGAGGTTCTTCGCGGTACACGTCCGCCGCGTACCAGGACAGGTTGCCGTCATCAAGGGCATCGAGGACCGCATCGTCATTGACCAGGGCTCCCCGTGCGGTGTTGATCAGCACCGAACCTTTTTTGCATCTGGATAGAAGGCGCTCGTCAAAGAGATTGCCCGTCGCCTCGGTGAGGGGGATATTCAGACTGATAAAATCGGATTCGGCAACCATATCTTCCAGCGGAATTACTTCCACAGCCCCCCGGTCAACATCGGCCTTTGCCTGGCGAGGAGGTGATCCGTCTCCCTTGGCTGAAGTAAGTACCCGCATTCCAAAAACCCGGGCGATATCTGCGATTCTCCGGCCAATGTCGCCATAGCCCACTACGCCGAGGGTTTTTCCCGTGAGCTCGATGGGAATAGTCCTCAGGTAACTGAAGTCCCGGGATGTCTCCCAATCGCCATTTTTTACCGATCGGTTATAATCATCAACATCATTGCACACCTTCAGAATAAAGGCGAACACCGATTGGGCCACCGAATCCCGTGAATAGCCGGGGATGTTTGTTACCGGCAGCTCGAGCTGCTTTGCATATGAAAGGTCGATATTGTTTGTCCCGGTGGCCAGAACCCCGATGTATTTCAGGCGGGTCAACAGGTCCATCATGTCCCTGCCGATGGGGACCTTGTTGGTAAGGATGACCTCGGCGTCGGAAGCCTTTTCTACGACTTCGGATGGCTGCATGCGGGGAAAAACCTTCAGCGACCCGAGCTGTTCCAGCGGACTCCAGCTGAGATCCCCGGGATTCATGGTGTAACCGTCTAAAATGGCAATCTTCATGTTTTTAATATGCAGTTTCACCGAAAAACTGTCCAGAAAATATCGCAGGAGAATTTGAGCTATGCTATACTAGGGCCATGCCGAAGCTTCATGACCTGTGCCAGCAATTCTGGGAAGAGATGACTTCCGCCTCCTCCCCCGAAGGCCAAACCCGCAGCGCGGAAGAAATTGTCGATATCGCCTACGCCTATCTTCAGAGGCACATCCCGAGGGACGCCGATGTCCTTCGCCGTCATCTTCTTATTCTTGCCAAAGAGATGAACATTGACGGCACGAGCTACGACAATATCGAACAGCTCACAGAGAGCCTTTTCGGCTAATAGAAACCCGGTAAAACCTCCCCTTGCACAACGGCGACCGTCGGGGTAGATTGTCCTGTCTTTGTATATTTATGCAGGAGTCGTGAATGCCCCGATTGCGAAGCAGCACTAACACCCTCGGCAGGAATATGGCCGGCGCCCGTTCCCTCTGGCGGGCCAACGGCATGGAATCAGATCAGTTCGGAAAACCCATCATTGCCATAGCCAATTCATTTACCCAGTTTGTTCCCGGGCATGCCCATCTTCACAGTATTGGTCAGCGGGTAAAGTCGATCATCGAGAAATCCGGCTGTTTTGCTGCGGAATTTAACACAATAGCGGTAGACGACGGCATCGCAATGGGGCATGAAGGCATGCTCTACTCCCTGCCGAGCAGGGAAATTATCGCCGACAGCGTAGAATACATGGTTAACGCCCATTGTGCCGATGCCCTTGTATGCATTTCCAATTGCGACAAAATCACACCGGGAATGCTCATGGCGGCAATGCGCTTAAACATCCCCGCAATCTTTGTCAGCGGAGGACCCATGGAAGCTGGAAGGGTCGGCGATGAGCGTTATGATCTGGTGGATGTGATGGTCATGGGTCCGGATTCCAGCGTAAGCGACCGGCAGTTATCGATAGTAGAAGAAAACGCCTGCCCCACCTGTGGAAGCTGCTCGGGAATGTTCACCGCGAACAGCATGAACTGTCTCAACGAAGCCCTTGGACTGGCGCTTCCGGGGAACGGCACTGTTTTGGCTACCCACCGGGAGCGCCTTGGGCTGTTCGATAAGGCTGCCGAACGCATTGTCGAGCTGGCGCAGGAGTATTACTTCAACGACAATGAAGCCGTTCTCCCCCGCAGCATTGCCAGCCGGAGGGCATTCCTCAATGCCATGAGTCTTGATATTGCCATGGGCGGCAGCACCAATACGGTGCTGCATCTTTTGGCAATCGCACGGGAAGGCGGGGTCGATTTTACAATGGAAGATATCGATGAGCTGAGCCGGAAGGTGCCTTGTATCTGCAAGGTCAGCCCCAACAGCAGATATCATATAGAAGACGTTCACCGGGCCGGCGGAATAATGGGCATTCTCGGTGAACTTAACAGGGGGGGACTTATCGATACCTCGGCTGGCAGGGTTGATTTTCCGAACCTGGCAGCAGCCCTGGCAAACTTTGACCTTGTATCGGGCAATGGGCTGGCCGGTAAAGAAATACAGAATTTCTATTCCGCTGCCCCGGGCGGCGTAAAAAACCTTACAATGGGCAGTCAGGACTCACAATTCCGCGAGCTGGATCTGGACAGGAAGAACGGCTGCGTGCGAAGCGTGGACAATGCATACTACCCCGACGGCGGCCTGGCTGTTCTATCGGGAAACTTGGCTGAGAACGGTTCCATTGTGAAGACTGCCGGAGTCGATAAAAGCATTTTCACGTTTTCCGGACCTGCAGTGGTATTTGAAAGCCAGGAGGATGCCATCGCCGGAATTCTCAACGGCGCAGTCGCCGCCGGAGATGTGGTTATTATCCGCTATGAAGGTCCGAAGGGCGGCCCGGGGATGCAGGAAATGCTGTATCCTACCAGCTATCTAAAAAGCATGAAACTCGGGAAAAGCTGCGCGCTTATTACCGACGGCAGATTTTCCGGAGGAACCAGCGGCCTCTCCATCGGACACGTGAGCCCCGAAGCCGCAGCCGGAGGAGTTATCGCCCTGGTCGAAAATGGCGACCGGGTAATCATCGACATTCCCCGGCGAACCCTTGCCCTGGACATCGGCGACAATGTCCTTGAGGAACGCCGCCGGGCTCAGCTGGCGCGGGGCAAGGCAGCCTGGACGCCCTTGAATAGAAGCAGAACGGTAAGCCGGGCGTTGCAGATTTACGCTCAACACGCCACAAGCGCAGACCAGGGCGCCTTTCGTGAGGTAGGCTTTTGAGTACAGCGGTCTATCTTGAACAGCCCTATAAACAGACCCTCACGGCCCGCATCGTAAAAACCCTGCATTTGCCGACGTTTCAGCCTCCCCGCACGGGCATCATTCTGGATAAAACGATTTTCTATCCTGAAGGCGGCGGCCAACCCGGCGATCGGGGTATGCTCGGCGATCATCCCATACTGGACACAAAAAAAGCCGGTGAACTGGGAATTCCTGCGGAAGAGTCGGCAGCCGATGAAATCATTCATATAATCGCGCTTAACGGCCTGACCCGGGGGGGCAGCGAGGTCGAGCTCCGGCTGGACTGGGCTCGTCGCTTCGACTTCATGCAACAGCACAGCGGGCAACATCTTCTGTCGGCAGCCTTCTGGCATATCGGAAAGTATCCCACGGTCTCGGTTCATCAGGGCGAAGAGTATACAACCATCGAATTTGAAGCCGGGGACATCCCCGACCGTGATATTATCCGGGCATGCGAACTGGCAAATGCCGCCATCCTCGCTGATCTTCCCATCGTCTCGCGAACGGTCAGCCGAGAGCAACTGGAAGAGCTCTCCCTGCGCCGCGACGTTAAGGTCAGTGATAACATCAGGATATTGGAAATAGGAGCCGCCGGTGATACGGGTAATGCCTCCGCAGCCGACTCGAAGGCGATTCTCCATGGACTTCATTACGACGGATTCTCACTGCCCCTTCCCTTCGACAGGGTTGGCTGTGGGGGAGTTCATTGCCGCAGAACCGGAGAAATACGGCTAATTCAGCATGTAAAAACCGAAAGAATTCGCGGCAGGGTCCGGCTGTACTGGAAAATCGGAAACCGCGCTCTGGTTGATTACGATCTGAAGCACCGCATTTCCGATAATCTGGTGACCCTTCTCAGCAGGTCGGTACCCGACCTGCCCGACAGGGTGGCACAAATGAGCGAAGAAATCGCTTCGCTGCGAAAACAGGTCAGGGACCTGCAGCGCTCAGCCGTTTACCAAAGATTAGACGAGGCATTCGCCCGGGATAACAAAGCGCTGTACCTTCAGGACGCGGACATGAACCTCCTGAGAGATTCGGTAAAACGACTGCAAAAACAAGGCGTTACCCAAGGGTTGTTGTGCGCAACCCATCGGGATGAGCCGGGCAAGATTTTCTGGTGCCTCTTATGGGACGATGAACCTCCGCTTGATTTCCCCAAACTCAAAAAAGAGATTCTGGATCCCCAGGACGCCCGCGGCGGAGGCAAGGCGCCGCTCTGGCAGGGCAGCATTACGCTGGCCGATGATTCAGGAAGGCATCCGACACATGATCTGCTGGAGGAGCGCGCCAAGGCTTTTCTTTCGCAACTGCAGGCCGCAGTCATTCGCTAACACATCACCTGCAAACAGACAACCCGCGCTGTGTTGTATTCCGCATACTAATCGAGCATATCGAAAAAAGACTTGTCCTGGTAACAAATAGGACAGGTCCAATCCTCCGGGAGGTCCTCAAATTCCGTCCCCCCTTCAATTCCACCCTCCGGATCCCCGGTTTCCGGGTCGTATATGTACCCGCAATTTGAGCAGATATATCTCATTTTGATCCTCCAAAAATGCGCTAAAAATTTTTATCTTCACTGCACCCTTCAGGCCAGCATTATTTCCTCAAATCATACCTGAGTCCCGACGGGGTTATTCAACATTAAAATACTTCGCCTGGGGGTGATGAACCACAAAGGCGCTAGTTGTCTGTTCGGGTACCATTTGCTCCTCATCGCTTACGGTGACCCCAATGAGGGAGCTGTCCAGAATTTCACAGAGCACCCGGTTTTGGGCAAGATCAGGACATGCGGGGTACCCGAAGCTGTAGCGGCTCCCCCGGTATTTTTGGATGACAAAGTCCTGTATACCTTCCCCGTCCTCCTCGGTAATTCCGAGTTCCTGACGAACCTTCAAATGCCAGTACTCCGCAAGTGCCTCGGCGGTTTCCACGCTCAATCCGTGAAAAAGCAGGTAATCCTTGTACTCGTTAGCTTCATACAGGTTCTTGTTGTGGTCGTGGGCGGCCATACCGACGGTGGCTATCTGAAGAGCTATGATGTCTTTCACTCCGCTCTCAAGGGGAAGGAAGTAATCCGCAATGCACTGCCGCGGAGCCTCCGGTTGCCTGGGAAATGAGAATCTGGCTAACTCTTCTTCGCTTCCCGGCCGGTACATAATCACGTCATTTCCGTCGGAGTTGCACTGGTAATACCCGTATATCACCTTGGGCTCCAGCAATTGCCGGGAACGGGCGTCGGCTTTGAGGGCTTCAAACTCCGGGCGGACGGTGTTCTCTATGAGGTCTTCATATTCCTCTTTGCTGAGCTTTCCCCGCCGGTATCCCCAGCGGCCGCGGAACAGCACCTCCTCAGTGAGATAATCGTAGACCAGATCGAGATCAATGCCCTCCACCACCTTGTTGCCAAAAAACGGAGCTTCGGGGATAACAACGCTGCGGTCAACCTCTATTCGCTCGGGTCCATCCTGTTTGATTCTGGGCCGGGGTGCGGGACGGTTGGCCCGCTTTTCCCGCTCAGCTGCGACAAAATCATCGAGTTGTTTATCCTTAATGAGATTCATCGCCCGCAGGCCGGCAAAAGCATCCGCACAGTAGACAACCGGGGCATCAAGTACTGCGCCGCAGGTTTCCCAGACGTAGGAAGGCGTCAATGCGGCGCCTCCCAGGAGCACCGGTATGTCTATTTTCCTCCGTTGAAGTTCCTCCAGATTTTCCTTCATGATTATTGTCGATTTAACCAGCAGTCCGCTCATGCCAATGGCATCGGCTTTGACTTCCTCGGCCTTCCGGATAATCGTATCGATTTCGCATTTGATTCCCAGGTTGTGAACTTTGAAGCCGTTGTTGCTCAGGATGATGTCCACGAGATTCTTGCCGATATCGTGCACGTCTCCCCGGACCGTGGCGAGTACAATGCTTTTTTGCTCGCTGCTATCTTTCTTCTCCATGTGAGGCTCGAGAAAATCCACCGAATACTTCATCACTTCCGCGGATTGAAGGACAAAGGGAAGCTGCATCTTTCCGTCACCAAAAAGCCGGCCGACCACCTTCATGGCGGGAATAAGCATGCCGTTTATAATCTCGATAGGACCGTGGTTTTCCAGCGCCCGGGCCAGCAGCTCCTGCATTCCCCCCTTGGACCCCTGGACAATCTTCTTGCCGATCCGTTCATCAAGGGGGAGGGATTCGTCGGCCGAGTCATCGGCATCGACGGTTATTCCCGCCCGCTGGGCAAAGTATGCGATAAACTGAAAAAGAGGAGTTTTTCCCTCCGGCGCCGAGTCCGATTGGTCCATTTTGTTGTAAATAAGATTCCGGGCTACCTGAATATCCTGCTCCTCCAGGTTTGCCAGGGGAAGAATATGCCGGAGGTTGACAATTGCCATATCGAGCCCCGCTTCCACCGCATCGGCCAGGAAAACGGAATTCAAAACCCGACGGCTGGCCGGGGAGAGGCCAAAGCTCACATTACTCAGCCCGAGCACCGTGCTTACACCGGGAATTGAATTTTTAATGAGGCGAATTCCTTCGAGGGTGGCCATTGCCGATTCGGTCATGGACTCATCCCCTGCCCCGAGGGTAAAGGTCAGCGGGTCAAAAATGAGATCCTCGGGTTTCAACCCGTGCTCGGTCACTGCTATTGCATAAATCCGCTGGGCTATCGACAGCTTCCGCTCGGGTTCCCTGGCCATTCCCTGTTCATCGATTGTCAGGGCAATCAAGGCCGCACCATAGCGCTTGGCGAGGGTGCAGACCCGGTGTGCCCTATCCTCCCCGTCCTCAAGGTTTATGGAATTGATAATGGCCCGCCCGCCGTACATTTGCAGGGCACGCTCCATCACCGGCAACTCGGTACTGTCAATCACCAACGGCAGGGGTATCTGGGTTACCATCCGCTTCATGGTCTCGCTGATATCTCGTACCTCGTCCCGTCCGGTGTAGGCTACGCAGAGATCAAGGGCATGAACGCCGCTGTGAACCTGCTCCCGGGCCACATCAACCAGACCGTCCCAATTCTCCTCGAGCAGTAGTTCCCGGAACTTCTTCGAACCGTTGGTATTCGTTCGTTCGCCGATAAAAAACGGGGAATTTTCCTGTCTCAGACTTTGGGCGGAAAAAATTCCCGCGACCGACGCGGGAAAGGACGGCTCCTTGACTGCGGGCCCCCAGGAGGAATCCGCCTCCCGGCGGCGGGTGATTTCATCCGCGAGGGCCTTTATGAACCGGGGATCGGTTCCGCAGCAGCCCCCCACAATGGAAACCCCGTCTTCTTCGATGAAACCCGTCATTTCGGTCACATACTCGTCAATCGGAAGGGTGTATTGCAGCTCTCCCCCTACGTTTTGGGGCAGTCCGGCATTGGGATACACCGAGATCGGAAGGGGGCTGATTTGGCTGAGCTGTCGGACGTAATTTTTCATATCGGCTGGACCGGTAGCGCAGTTCATGCCCAGGGTGTCTATTCCAAGGGGAGAAATTGCGGCAAACACCGCCGGCAGCTCGCTTCCCACTAATAATGTGCCGGTTGTCTCCACGGTGAATGAAACCATGAGGGGAACATCCATTCCCAGGGCTTCCATTTCATCCTGGGCTGCCAGGACAGCGCACTTTATCTGGAGGGGATCCTGGCAGGTCTCTATAAGCAGGGCGTCGACGCCACCCTCCAGGAGACCGCCGGCATGATCCCGGTACGAGGCATACATGCTGTCCCAGTCTGTCTGATTGAGGCTGATAAGCTTGGTGCCTGGGCCCATGCAGCCGGCAACGTAACGGGGCTTTTCCGTACTTTGCCACTTGTCCGCAGCCCGACGGGCAATCTCCCCCGATAAGCGGCTGAGCTCCCTCGCCCGCTGAGAAATGCCGTACTCCGCAAGCACAATAGCATTTGAGCCAAAACTGTTGGTTTCCACGATGTCGCTGCCTGCGGCAAAATAATTCTCGTGTATCTGCTGTATTTTTTCGGGTATGCTGACATTGAGTATCTCGCTGCAGCCCAGCAATCCCTGGTAATCCTCGTCGCTGGGTTCAAGGGCGTGAAGCTGGGTACCCATGGCGCCGTCAAACAGGACTATGCCGTTTTGTATTTTTTCTCGGAATTTCATCCTACCACCTGCATAATTATAGAGATATCAATATATCGCGATTTATCGTTGTATTCAAGAGCCCACAGCATCCCGGCTTTACTGGACACATGACCCAACATTCCGTATAACATACGTATCATATGCCGACGCATACAAGCAATCCTGGAGGATATTGTGAAGGATCCGCGGAGAATAATCTGCATACACGGATATGGAGTCCGGGGCTTTTTCTGGACACCAATCAAGCTGGAACTGGAGCGGTATTTCCAGCACGTAATTACTCCGGACCTCACCATGCAGGACATCCCAAGCGCCATATCGGAAGTAAAGCAGCTGGCAAGAGTTCATGCCCAGGAATCGGGCCATCCGGTGATTCTGTTCGGTCATAGTCTCGGCGGCATACTTTCGGCCATGGCCGGAATGCAAATGAATGACGGAGAAATAGACAGCCTGATAATCATGGCATCCCCATACGGCGAACGAAGAAAGGGAATGCACCCCATAGTAAAGTTTATGTTGAAATTTCGGCTCATTCCCGGATGGGCTGTTCGTTCCCAGTTCTTCGGGAAAAGGACGCCTGAAAAACTCAAGCGGGAACTGTTTGATAATGCGGTTCCCGAATCCCTCTCGGTTCAGGAGGCAGTTGCCGAACCGAAGTGGTTTCACACCGACGAACTGCGGCTGCCGGTGCTTCACAAGGTTCTCGGCCTGGCGAGCGAAGCAGACCGTATAGTATCTGCCGCCGAGACCCAGAAATTCACCGAGGCTCTGGGTGGCAGCTTTACCCTCTTTCCCCGGGATCTTGATATCGGACATGATGACTTCACCGTATTTGAACCTGCAATTCAGGAAGTTATCCGCGTCCTTATACCCTTTCTCGGCCTGAGGCTTCGGGAAGAGCATAAAAACTCAAAGGCGGCACCCGGGGAAAGTCTTTTTACCGGCGAAGACGACGGCGATTCCATCGTAATGAAGCGATAGTCCCCCGGTTTCGGGCCCCCAAATAAACCATTTCCGGACGCTCCTTGGAGGCTCTTCCCCGGAACTAGGGAACCAGTGCCAAAGAGATCCACGGAACATAGGTAATAATAAGCACCACCGCGAACTGAAGAATCAGAAACGGAATAATGCTTCTGTAGACCTCCGGCAACCCTTTCTGAAAACGGTACGAACTGAGAAACAAATTCAGGCCGACAGGCGGCGTAATAAACCCCAACTCCAGGTTCGCGAGAAAAATAATCCCCAGATGCAAAGGATCTATGCCGAACACCTGTCCGAGGGGTACAATGAGGGGCACAACCACAAAAATCGCCGAGTAGATATCCATCAGCGTACCGGTTATAAGCAGCGCGCCGGTGAGCATGAGCAGAAATACGAGTTTGGATGCGATGTTCTCCTGGGCGAACAGCGCGAGATTCTGGGGAATCTGAGCGTCAATAATGAAGGTGCTGAGGCCTTTGGCAAGCATGAGTATTACCAGCACGCCGCCGATTATCCTCATGCTCTTGAGGATCACCAGATACAGCATGCGGCCCCGGATTTCCCTTTTGACCACAACTTCGATTACCACGGTATACATGAGGGTTATGGCCGCGGTCTCCAGCAAGGTGGCGGCGCCGGTAAAGTACAGGCCGATGGTCAGCAGGGGAATCATTAACTCCCAGGCGGCGGAGACCACGGCTTTTAAAGCCCGTTTTGGTTCAAAGGGCACTGCCTTGTTGTGGTTCTTCATTGAAATGGCAATGCCGAACACGCTCCTGCTGAGAACCATAAGGATGCCGGGCAGGATGCCAGCGATAAAAAGGTTGCGGATATTGATACCGGCCACGGAGCCGTACAGGATTATCGCCAGACTGGGAGGAAATAAGAGACCAATACTCCCCGAGCTTGTGAGCACTCCGATAGAAAAGCGCTCGTTATACCGTCCGCTGCCGTGCAACACCGCGTAGAGCAGCCCGCCGAGGGCGAGAATCGTGACCCCGCTGGCACCGGTGAAGGTGGTAAAGACAGCGGACACCAGGATTGCAGCTAAAACCATGCCTCCGGGCATCCAGCCGAAGAGGGCGAGAAAAACTTCAATAAAGCGCTCGCTGGCCTTGCTTTCGGAGAGAAGGAACCCCGTGAGAGTAAACAGGGCTATGGAGGAAATTGCGGAATTGTCCAAAACCGCATACCCGTCATATAGAACAACCCCCGGGCCTACCCCGCCCCGGAGAAACAGCAGGGTGGCGATGCCTCCCAGGACGATGTACAGCGGCAAACCGGTGGGCGCAAGCAGAATAAGGAGCACAATCATCACAGGCAAAACCGGCGGTATGACGCTGTACCACATACCCTCCAGAGTAAAAATCCAGTCCGGTATGGCTGAAGCCGTGGCATACATGATATTCAACAGGGAGGGAAGCGCGGTAACAATGCCGGCGAGAATTCCCGCAAGATGCGCCCACCACGGATCGGAGCCAAGGTTGCGTTTTAGCCAGTGATAAAAAATTCCCGTGAAGCCCAAGGGTATAAACGCAATAAAGACCTGTATCGGAATGAACATGATGAGCTCATCCAGAAAAGCCACAAAGAGCATTTCCAGGCTTCCAATTATGTACTGGATAATCATAAAGCTGCCCGCAGCATTGCGAAGGGCAATGAGCGGTTTTATCAACGGATGCTTTTTCTTGTCCAGCCCCAGATTCAGACTGAGGTGCTGGTTTTGACTCTCGGCATAACTTCCCGCCAACGCGGTTATCATCACAATGAGATGAAAGACTATTTCATTTTGATACGGCAGATCAGATCCGCCGACCAAGCGAACCAGCCAGGCGATAACCGGAACAAGAGCCAGCAGGGCATACCACAGGATGCCGAATCCCGACTCAATGCTCTCCAGCAGCCAAGGGCGGCGTTTAACGCTTTGGGACTCGCTCATCTCGTGCGGTACTCCTCAAGTACATCAAAAACCTGATTCATGAAATCGTTTCTGAGCAACTCCGACTCTATCTGCTGGGACTGCTGTGCGAATACCCCCATCCACTGTTGGCGAATTTCAGGTGTTATTTCATTGACCTGAAGGCCGAAGCGGGTCATCAACTCCATGGCATCCCGTTCCAGTCCTGCAAGCTCTCCGGCGATTTCCCTTCCGATGCGATCGGTCGCCGCCTTGAGCTCATCGTGAAACTCCTCGGGGATGCGGTTCCATGCCCTCTGATCCATGAGGATGTTGCCTAAAAACGGGGCAACCTGCAGTTCGAGCATATTATCCGCGACGCCGAACCACTGGTACCCCGCTACCCCGAGCGGAGCATAAATAACCGTATCAATCAGACCAGAATTCAGTCCTCCGAGAATCTCCGGGGAAGTCAGGGGTACGGGCTGCATTCCCAGATTTCTGAACACCTGATTTATTTCTTCAGGCAGGGTTCCCGAAGCGATTTTAACAGAAACCAGATCATCAGGTCGGATAATCGGCGAGGTTGAGAAAAACTTTATCCACCCGGCATTGGACCAGCCGAGTATCTCATACCCGTTTTCCGAAAAAAGGCTGTTTAACTCATCTCCCAATTCTGCCAGCACAAGATCGAGCTCATCTTCACTTTCGATGACTCCGGGCACGGAAAGCCCCAGGGTTGCGGGTACCACGGTTGCAAGTCCCGCGGTTGTGAGAACCGCCCCCTGGATTTGACCGAGCCGCATTTTCCTAATGGTATCGCTTTCATCACCGGCAACGCCTCCGTGAAAAATCCTCACCTGGATTCGTCCACGGGTGATTCTCGACCACTCGGCAGCGATGCGGTTCAGTCCCTGCCCCCATGGCGTTGACTCCGGGGCAAGAGAGGCTATTCGAATGACCTGAGCGCCGATGTTTTGAGCAAAAAGCAGCAGTAGCAGCAGTAGTACGGCAATTCGCGTGGGTTTCACATAAACTCCTTGTCGGTAGCTATTATCCCCTACAGTAGAACATCCTATTTACAGGAAAAAGCGCCCCTTCCTACCAAGTATAGCTCACCATGTATGAAAGGGTCGCTTGAAACTGCAACTCGTCAAAATATGAAATAGTCCTCGAGATTGTCCAGGTACCAACGGGCCCTTCTTTGACTAATGGTATTCAACAGACGCAAATCGGGATTAGTATCGGGATCAATGGCCAATGCCTGTTCCAACAAAGAGACAAAGCGTTCCAGATCCTGCGTGGGGATGGCGACAGATGTGGCCAGGCTCACGTACGGTGAAGCTGAGCTTCCTTCCTGCTTTGTCACAGCCCGGGAAAACGACTGCTCGGCGAGGTCCCTGCTGCCGCCCATTGCTTCGGGAATCGAGGCGTAAACCTGAATGTATAGTTCATCGAGGGCCGCATTATTAAAATCAGGATCAAGCCCATAGGCTCGATCGAGTATCTCCATGAGTGCGGGAATCCGGAAGGCAAGCTGCATATCAAACGAATCTATTGAGACGGCGCCGAACCAACCGGCGGCGAGCCAATAGGCGTACGGAACGTCTTCTGTTGTAAAATCAGCAAGAAGCCTGTCCAGCCCTTCGCCGGAATCAATGGCGTTTTCAAGGCCGGGATATCTGTCTTCGAGAAAATCGAGCATTTGGTCCCTTCCGCGAAGATACAGGTTTTTTGCCCGGGCAAGCATTCTCACCCGTTCATCATAATCCTCGGGCGGGAGGTAGAGAGAAGGTGTTTGAAGGAAGGCGTTTGCATACATGATATAAAGACTTCCGATGCTAAGCGTTAGTCCAGGATGCCCGGGATTCTGAACCAGCAGGCTCTCATATAACTTTATGGCAAAGGGAAGCGCATCTCCTACCAGCTCGGGATCATTCTCTTCAAGAAACACCGAGCTGCCTTGGTCCCCGGTCAATGCATCCGAGACCAGGTCTATGGTGTAATCCTGAATGCTGCATGATGATAGGGCAAATACGACCGCACTTATCAAGCCCATGGTTCGAGCTGTCTTTTTCATATTCCCTCCGATGCGTACATCAGCTTTTTAAAATCGTTCTATTCCTTGCCCCGGCTGCCGGGCCCCCGGTAGAATTTTCGGTATCCCCGGCCAATATCGGCCCAGCTCCACCGTTCAGGCAAATCGTCATTTCCGCCGGAGAACCAGCCCCAGCAACGCAGGATTCTGCCAAGAGCCAGAAGCCCTCCCCGCAGAATCCCGAAACGAAGGATGGCATCCCGGCTGTAACGCGAACAACTCGGACTGTACCGGCAGGTACTGGGAAAGAGCGGCGAGATAATTTTTCGATACAACTCAATAGGTATTACGGCGATTTTCCTTACCGCCCTCGTAAATCCGCCATTCTGACCAGACATGTCAGCCTCCAGCATGATACTCTACCAATGTAATGAAATACAGGACCGAATTGCAATGAATCTACAATGGAAACAACCCATCACCGGCGATGCCAAGCGCACGGAACACCCGACCATTATTCTGGCTCACGGTTTCGGAGCCAACATGGACGACCTGCTGCCCATCGCCGCCGAATGCCGGGTCCCGGGAAACTGGCTTTTTCCCCAGGCACCAGTTGGGCTTCAGCCGGGAAGCTATGCATGGTTCCCCTCAAGTCAGGAAGAGCTGACGGCGGTTTATCAGGGCCGGTTCTTTGCAGAGCTTGATACCCTCGATAGCCGTGAGCTGGACAAACGCTGTGATCAGCTTGTCGAGGACTGCGGGGAGATGCACATCGACTGGAGCCGCAGCTTTCTCGGAGGATTCAGTCAGGGTTCAATGATCGCTTTGAGGACCTGGCTGCGGCACCGCTTGCCGATTCGAGGACTCATCCTGCTTTCAGGCTCTTTGGTAGACAGGAGCGGCTCTCAGGAGCTTTTGAATGGATGCGAGCCTGTCCCGGTGTTTCAGCGGCACGGAAGTTCCGATGAGATTCTGCCGCTTTCAGGAGCCCGGGCCTTGCGCGACCAATTGGAGTCCGCAGGACTTCCGATTGACTATGCGGAGTTCTCCGGGGGCCACGCGATCCCTGCCTCCGTAATTTCCGATTTGGACAGATTTATCTCAGATCGCTCTCGCTGATGTCGACAAACCATTCATCCTGATTGCGCGAAATGCTCACCTGCCGGTACATTGTTCGAATGTGCTCGTCGAGACCGAGTAAATCATAGATTACCGGATCGCTTCCGCTGGGTACGAGGATGCTGAAACTATCACCCCGGGCGAATATGGTTTCATCATCCAAAATATCCACCCCCCACATTGTCGAATCCGACGGACTGAGAAACAGATACCAAATGTCCGCCTCAGTGGCGTTGGTAATAATCAGCTCGGAAAAATAGAGATCGTCGTAGCCGTGAGGATCATAAAGCTCAAGGGTGATTTCCACCAGGGCTTCCTGCCCGTCGCTGATTTCCACTTCCGATAGAAAATAAGCATCGCCCGCCTCGTCGATGGCGAAGACGGAAAAGCGATTACGTGCTTCGGGATAGTGAACGTAGAAGCTGATGATCTGACCATCTGCCAGCACCCTGCGTGAGCCGAGTATATCCGGTCCCCACCAGTCGCTGTCCGCAGGAGAAAAAAACAGATATTCGATATCGTAGCCGGTCTGATTAGAGAAGCTCACCCGGTTCAATTCTCCGGGATCAAATCCGAAGGCTACTGCGGCGAGAAGCAGCAGCTGCCAGGCAATTACCGCCCGTTTAATCATTGAGCATCTCCCGGTCCTGTTTCATCAGATGGCAGCTGTGCGCCGGGCTCAACACTTCCGGCGGAAGGAATGATCTCCGGGTCGCCGAGAAATCTCGGTTGCCGGGAAAAAATGTGGACGTCCAGAAGCGCTTTAATCCGGGCGAGTACTTCACGGGCTAGAACCGAGGCGCCGGCATACCCGCCTACCGAGTCGGCATTAAAACCGTATGCCCTGATGTTCTCACTTGAAGCGATGTACAACGCCCGTTCGTTATGAAAGCGCTGGGAAATAATGATTAACTCTTCCTGACCAAAGACCTGACGGGCCCTGATAACCGAATCAAGGGTCGAGAAACCGGCGTAATCCAAAACGATCCGGTCTGCCGGAACACCCCGACGCATCAACTCTTTTTGCATATACACCGGTTCGTTGTAGAAAATGCTGCCGTTGTCTCCGCTGGCGAGGATAAATTCTACTGTTCTACTATTGTACAATTCGACCGCGGCGCTTATGCGGTTGTTAAAGAATTCGCTGGCGGTGCCGCTGCGGGTTCGCGGGCTGGTCCCGAGGAGCAAACCAACTTTGACCGGAGGCACCAATGCGGGGTCATCGAATATCCGCTGCCTGCTGTGATTACTGATAATACTGTACGACATCACCAGAACCAGCAGAAGAAGGGGTATGCTGATAGCAAAAAATTTTGAAAAAAACCGAAACACCTTCATGTTATCGGAACGGGATTATAGTGGGATAACGGAAAAATAAAAACCCCCGCTGATGCGGGGGTTGTGTGTTGACCATTGTGTAAGACTAGCTTCTATTACTGTCGCGGAGCTTGTAAATAACATCCAGGGCCTTTAAGCGCACCGACTGAATATAGTTGCCGCTGACGACATCGAGTAATGCAGTTAGCACCTCGGGATCGGCTATACCCTCTTCTGAATCCATGAGTTTCTCAAGAGAGAGCAAACATGCGAAGGCCAGGTTGTTGTCCGGAGTAACCCGGGCAGAGTTACGACTCAGGACATCAGCCAGATAGAGCGTGGTCTCCATGTTGGTGTTTTCGCCGATAACTCCCAATGCGAAGACCGCCTCGGACAACACCATGGGCTCGGGATCGTCCCGAACAACCCGGAAAAGGATATCCTTGGAGACGTCGCCCCCGATTTCGCCCAGCAGCTGAACAGCCTGCCGACGAATCTCGGGAAAGTCATTGATGATCCGTCCGCCGGATCGAACCGTACTGCTGACGCCCTCTCCGGCAAGGGAGTCCAGTACTGTTAGTACTGCCTGATCCGAGTCGGTCACCCTCCCGTCGCCCACCATTTGACGGATGGACTGCAGGGCCAGCAATTTATTCTCCCGGTTTTCAGAAACTGCCTGTGACCGGAGAAGTTGAATTTCAATATCGGAACTGAGGAACAGTTCTTCGATGGTAAGCGAACCCGTTTCATTCTGTGCGGTAATCGCCGTCGTCAGGAGAATCAGGGCAAATATTGCCAACGCCCTCTTGCTCTTCATAACACGCTCCTTGTGTTGTCTGCAAAGTTCATACAGTTACCTGTATTGTAGATTATCAACCTTCTATTTTCCACTCATTATCAATTAATCTCAGCCGGTAGACTGATATTCGCTGATCCCGTATCACCATTATTGCCTCGACCTGATCCTCATCAATAAAGACCAGGTCATCAAGGCGGAGATTCGCCCTGCTGGGTACAACCACCTCGGTGAAAAAGTCCTGTAAATCTTCGAGGACTATACCGTTAGCCTGCAATCTGTCGGATTGGGATAATTCAGCCAGTAAATCCGGATCGCTGAAGGTGTTGATATACTCCTCGGTAAGATACCCGATCCATCGGTCGTACTGCCCGGCGCGAATTAACGCATTTAACTCACCGATTACCTCTTCCACGGCTTGGAAGGTTTCCACGAAGACTTCTTCGGTGACGACGAAGTCTTCTTCTTTATCTGGTTGCTCCGGGGCCTGCTCAACGGCTTCATCCTGCTCAGGGGCTTCTTCTGAAGCGACCTCATCGATGACCTGTTCTTCGCGGGCATCCTCGGGATTTTCAACCACCTCAGGAGCACTCGGGCACCCCGTGAGGAGGAAGGCAAACAGTATGAAAATGACCCTTTTAATAATGATCGGTACCATATAGTATGATGATAGCGACTTTATTTCTTTTTTGTCAAACATTGTTAGCAAAAACCTGAGCATGGTATACACTTGTTCACAGACGGAGGCGAACGCAGCAGATGTCTTCACCGATAGATGTAATTCGGCTGTTATCCGGATATTTAAAAACCCATAGAAATCCCGCTATTAGCTATAGCCAGCTTCTCGCATATACCGAACGGTTCGTCCAACAAAATGAACTCGATAATCCTCATTTTGAAGATTTGAGAAGGGATGCCCATAGGGTTTTATCTCATCATCTTCGAAGCCTCGAGCAGAAAGGAAGAATTGAGATTCAGCGCAGCCAGGATCAGCCTGTCAGCATTTTCTTCGAAGAGTACTTTCATGAGAAAATCAATGAATACTACCTAAAAGTTCTGGAAGATCCGAAGCATACCCTGGCGACCGAAGAGAGCCTGCGGCTTGAGTTACCGGAGGAGAGAATTCACGCCATCGACATAAAAAAAGACTTTGTCGATTGGCTCAGGGACGACAGCGAACGGGTCAAAATCATCAGATTATTGTTTCCCTCGGGCATCAGCAGTGTCATAGCCACCAATGCCCTCATGAAAAAAACCTTGCTCACCGCTTCAATACAAAAAATCCGGCAATATCTTCAGCAACAGAGAAACAGCAGTTACATTGCGCAAAAACTGATTCCGGTTTTCAAGGGCCGGGAAGTAGCGGTTCGGGACCTGATGCGGCTCATTACCCAATCAGCGGAAGGCGCCACCAGGACCGTAGTACAGTCGTCGGATTTCTCGTTTCAAGCTTGGACGCAGTTGTCCACCTTTATCATTAAGGAATACGAAGGCAAGGTGGACAAACTCGAGGAAGAACACAACTACTGCCAGGCTGCATATCTGATCGGTTACTATTGCGTGTATTTTAAGGGCCGGGAGCAGAAGAAGAAGGATCAGGAAGGGGCGATGAAGACCCTTGTCACCATGCTGAAGCGCCCGCCTTATGCCTTTACCATCACGGAGATCCAAGCGCTCAAGGACGACAAGGGGATTCCACTTCTGAAGAAATTCAGCAAGGAATCCCTGATGGAATTCCTCGGCAAAGAGGTCGAAACCCCCGAGGGCTCGGACCTCCCGCCCCTGCTTAATCTGCAGCTGCCGAATAACAGCCAGGTCTATATATACCGCTCCAGCGTTGCCAAGGTCCTGGAAAACCAGAGGATGAGAGCGAGCAAATCATTTCGGGAGTTCTACAAAAACAGCTGGTATTCCGCCCTCATGGAAAATGACGAATTATCAACAATGAATGATGATGAGGCATTCCGCAACCATATTTATAACCGGCTGCGCGAACGTTTTCCCATGTTGTTTTCCCTGCTCCGCTTCGAACTTCTGTACTTGATGACTCAGGAGAAGAGCAACCCCGATGAAATAAAACAGACCTGCATGCGCTATCTCGATTTAAATAATGAACGGATTAAGGAACTTGATGAGATTCTTGAACTGGACCGGCGCAAAATTCTCCAGGATGCGAGAATACTGCTGCCGTTCTGGATGTCAATTCCGGTTTTGAGAGGCATAGTCCATCTTTTTCGAAGGATTTTTTTGGGAAGGGATTTCGTCGACCGCTACCACGCCGAGCGTTTTGACCACGAAGACCAAAAAAGCCTTAAAAAGAAAAAGCGGCGGGCTCAGAGTGTAGAGACAGCCAGCAAACAATTCGGTTCCCTCAGCCGAAGCGGAAGCGATGACTCCACCAGGGTCCGGGCACGGGAAGCTCAAGCCGAGGTAGCTGCCTCCGGGCCTCAAAGCAGCAAGGCGCAGAAGGCGGAGTTTAAAAAGAAGGTACAGCGGCTGGAACCTGAGTTCCTTGAACGGGGCAAGAGTCTAGAAATGACCCTAAGGGAACTGATTGATAAATGGAATCCCATCCTTGATGAGGCGAAACGCAAGGATTTGGTCGAAGACGTCAATGCCATGTGCAGGGATTTTATCAGGGGATTGAGAATTTCATACCGCAAACCGCCCCCGGATGCCGATGCTATTCGCGAAATGGCCCACCGGCTGGCGGGCAACGGTACCTTCGACAGAATACGCGACCGCAATTATCTGGAGAAATATATTCAGTTGTACTTTCTCAAAGTCCTCGGAAGATAGGGCATAGGTAGAAAACTCCCGCTATTCACAGCAAACATTGTCAATGTCCGGGTTTTATGCCAGTACTTCCTTAATGCTGATTTCTCCCATAAAACTGAGTTCCTGTGCGCAGGAAGTAAAAAGCTTCATGCATTGAATCGAATCATCAACCGCCCGATGGGCGTTGTTCAGGGGAAACTTGAGAAATGCCGCGAGGTTTTGCAGCGAATAACTTTTCTGGCCCGGAAAGGCTCTTTTCGCCAACTGCTGGGTGTCGATGAGAAGATTGCTGACGTCGGGGCGACCGCTTCCCGCCAAAGCCGCTCTGAGAAAGCCCATGTCGAAACTCGCATTATGGGCGACGAGTATGCTGTCGCCGACAAACGCCAGGAACTCATCCAGTACATCTTCCACCGCCGGCTTGTCCGCCACCATTTCGCTGCTGATGCCGGTAATCTTCACCGAATCTTCGGGGATTGGGATTCCGGGATTAACCAGAGTACCAAAAGTGCCCAAAACTTCAGCGCCCCGGAATTTAACGGCTCCGAACTCAACTATCCTGTCGCTACCCGAGTGAAGCCCCGTTGTTTCAAAATCAAATGCGGTAAAAACCGTATCTGCTACCGATGCGTTCATGTCCATAAAACCTAGGTATCACAATTCACCGCCTTGGGTAAAGAGTTTTTTGGAATCCCTGTTATACCAGATCATGGTAATGCCCACCGTAATGAGGTCTGCCACCGGGAAGGCCCAGGCCATTGCCCGTACTCCGCCGAGGACCGCAAATGCCACAACCAACGGAAGGAGCAGGAGAAACTGTCTGCTGGTGGAGAGAAGAAATGAAGGCCACATCCTCCCCAGCGCCTGAAAATACGAGGCCCCGAGTATCTGGAACCCGACCAGAGGCAGCATGAGAAAAACGACCCTCAGGAAATATATCCCTGATTCAATAAGCCGTGAATCGCTGCTGAATAAACGCATCAATTGCCCCGGAAATGCCATGAAAACTACGAAAAATGCTCCGGAAATAATCACACCCCTGCGGAATGAGAGAGACATTACCTGTTTTACCCGTGCGTATTGCCTGGCTCCGAAATTAAAACCGGCAATGGGCTGCATTCCTTGAACAAGGCCAAAAAGCGGCATGAGGGAAAACATCATCAGGCGATTGATAACCCCCATGACGGCAATAAGAATATCCGGCTGGGCCGAATAGCTGCGGATCACGTTGTTTACCACAATTAAAAGCGCTGAAGTTCCACTCTGGCGAAGAAAGGTGGGAATACCCAGGCCGCTGATTTCCCGGGCCAGGGCAAGGCGAGGCAGCAGGTAATGAAGTCTTATGTGGTAATTGCTTTTTTTGCTGAGGATGTAGGAATATCCGAGGAAAAAATTAAGAAACTGTCCGGAAATTGTCGCAAGGGCGGCTCCCCGAACACCCCAGCCGAATACAAAAATGAAAATGGGGTCCAAAATAATATTCAATACCGCACCGGAAAGCATAATCAGCATGCTCATCCGGGCGTTCCCCTCGGCGCGGATAAAGTTATTGGCGGTCATTGCCATGCTCAGGGGGATAAATCCGAATAAAACCGTGCGGGCGTAGTCCCGGGCATAAGGAAGGGTTTCCTCAGTCGCCCCCACGAATACAAGCACGTCATCAAGGAAGAGCTGGAGCAAAACAAAGCTGATGACCCCCAGCCCAAGGACAAAGGAGATGGCGGTTCCCAGGGTCCGGTCCGCATCTTCCCGCCTTCCCGCGCCTAAAAAACGCGAGGCCATGGATGCTCCACCAACGCCGAACATTAGTCCCACAGCTCCGATTATCATCTGAATGGGAAATGCCAGCGAAAGGGCCGCGATTCCCAGGGGGCCCACACCCTGTCCGACAAAAATGGCATCGACGAAGTTATAGAGGGCATTGATAAACATGGCGAACATTGCCGGGAGCGAGAGATTGGTGAGTAACCGGGAAACCGGCATTGAACGCAGGCGCTCCTCGCGGCTGAGGGCCGCATCGGAGGCTGAAGTGCTATTTGACATAAAAACGATCCTTCCTGATAATCAAATGTAACCAGGAGGTACCATGAACAGCAAGTTACTAATGGAAGAATACGATGTTGAAATCGATGACGTCCGCTGGTACCTTTCGGTTCTCAGAGCAGAAGAAGTATTATCTCACTATCAGGAACCAAAAATTTTAATCCGAATGATTTGGGACAAAAGTCTCGAGGACTCACTATACAACATGGAAGAACGGTATTTAGCAGATCTCGACCGCGAGCTCCTGGACGGGAGCGCCGATGAAGTCAAAATCCGCCAAATATTCAGTGAAATAAAGGCCGCAAGACGGCGGCGCCGCAGCACCACCGTCTGATTCGAACATAGCGGCGATTACTTTTTCGCCGCCGCAATAACCGACTCGATAAAATCTTCGATGCCTTCAATTTTCTTGTGAACTTCGCGCCGGGATTGTTCCAGCTCCACCCCGGGCTCGTCTTTAACCGAGGTGTAAAATTTGATCTTCGGTTCGGTTCCGGAAGGCCGGGCATTAAGGATGCTTCCGTCCGCCAAAATGAACTGTAGAACGTTGGAACCGGGCAGGTCGATATCTTTTACCTTTTTTCCGCTGGTAATATCCAGGGTGGTACCGTCGGAAATGTCTCTCATTTTTGCAACCGCGATGCCCCCGATTTCCTTCGGGGGATTGCTGCGCAAACCGGCCATCATGTTGTTCATAATGCCGATTCCGTCGGCCCCTTCGAAATACTTACTGATCAGGGTCTCCTGATAAAAACCGAATTCACGGTGAATTTCCGCAAGCCGTTGGAGAAGGGTCTTGCCCTGGCGGCGGTAATACAGAGCCATTTCGATGGTTACCACCGTGGCAGTAATGGAATCCTTGTCACGAACCTCGGTGCCGATCATGAATCCGTAACTCTCTTCCCCGCCCATTACGTACTGCGGGCCTCCTGCAGCTTCGAACTCCCGGATTTTTGACGCAATCCACTTGAAACCTGTGAGGGTCTCAAATGCCTGCGCTCCGTACTTAGCGGCTATCCGCCGTTGCAGGTCTGTGCTGACAATGGTATTTACGAAGGCGGGCTTTTCCGGGAGGGTTCCCAGCTCCTTCATGGATCCGAAAATATAATCAACAAGGAGGACGCCGTGCTCGTTTCCGTTCAAGAGCACAAACTCTCCGGCGTCATTTTTTACCGCAATACCTACCCGGTCAGCATCAGGGTCGGTACCCAGCACAATATCAGCATCTTCCTTCTTTGCCAGGTCTAACGCGAGTTTCATCGCGCTGGCTTCTTCGGGATTGGGAAATTCCACGGTGGGAAAATCACCGTCGGGATCCCGTTGCTCCGGAACAATGGAAACATGGATTCCCAGTTCATTCATTACCCGTTCGACCATCATTGTTCCGGTTCCGTGAAGCGGAGTATATACGGCCTTGATGTCGTGGGGACCGTGCATGAGCATATCGGGTCTGACAATCTGGCGTTTTACCATTTCGACGAATTTATTATCGAGATCCGCATCGATGTATTCTACCATCCCCTTGGCCAGAGCATCATCGAAATCCATGCTGCGGACTTCACTGGTCACCGCCTTTACTTCGCCGATAATTCCCGCATCATGAGGAGCGGTTATTTGGGCCCCGTCCTGCCAGTATACCTTGTACCCGTTGTACTTCTTGGGATTGTGACTGGCGGTACAGACTATGCCGCTGGTACAGCCCAGCTCCCGAACGGTAAAACTCAGCTCAGGCGTAGGCCGGAGTGCAGAAAACAGGTAGACGTGGAGTCCGTTGGCAGCCAATACCTGCGAAGCAGTTCGGGCGAAGAGCGGGGAGTTATGCCGGCTGTCATAGGCAATGGCGACCGATAATCGGCCCTTGCTGTCTTTTATGCCGTGCTTGAGGAGATAATTGGACAATCCTTGCGTGGTGCGTTGAATTACCAGGGGATTCATGCGGTTAAAGCCGCCGCCCATTACACCGCGAATACCGCCGGTTCCAAAGCTCAGATCGGTGTAAAACCGCTCAAAAAGCTCTTCTGTATTTTTTTCTTTAATCAGGGTTTCGACTTCTGAACGGAAATCACCGTGCTGTTCCTGATCTACATATTCTTTGGCCCGTTCCATGATGGCCTTGGTATCCATGATTCCTCCTGGGCGTCCCATAACCGGACGCCGAACTGCAGCTTGATCTGTTTGCTGCAAATACTACGAAGTCCCAGAGTTATCTGTCAACTGTCGTCTCTTCTCATTATATGATAGGATCGGTCAAATGGCTAAAAAAGGGCGTCGGGCAAGCAATACTGACAAAACCGAAGAATTCGAACAGTTTTACTCCCGAATGTATCCTCGAAGATGGGCTGAACTGAAGCAGGCCATGCAGGGTAGTCAGTCCTACCACAGGCTGGTCGCGGGCCTTCGCAGCGAGTATTTCCTCGACCCCGCGTCATACCTCAGCGGCAGCTATCTTGAAGCCCGCGTAGAGCACCGTATTCTGGACCTCTGCGCCGCCCCGGGCGGCAAGACCCTGGTAATCCTGTCCAACATGTTGGCAGAGGCCGCCGCAGCAGCTCCTGAACTAGCTCTCCAGGAATGTGCATCCCGGTTGGATTTCACCGCGAACGAGCGGTCAGCCAGCCGCCGGGGCCGCTTAAAAACCGTCCTCCACAGCCACCTGCCGGAAGAAGTCGCCCAGGTCGTAAAGGTTCGAGGACACGACGCAGCCAGATGGGGGCAGATCGAGCCCGAAGCGTACGACCGCATCATGCTGGACGTCCCCTGCTCCTCCGAGCGGCATGTCCTGAAGAGTCCGAAACACCTCGGGCAATGGTCGCCTTCCCGGAGCCACAGACTGGCCCAGCAGGCCTACAGCTTTTTACTGTCCGCCCTTCAGGCCCTTAAACCCGGCGGCCTGGTGGTCTATTCCACTTGCGCCCTCTCGACCGGAGAAAACGACGGGGTCATTGACCGGGTGATGAGCAGAGCGCAAAAAAAAGGCGACATGTCAATTATGACCGATAATCGGAGGATTATCGCCGGCCCCTATGCCGCTCTGGCACCTGAATACGAAGGGAAAGGGGCCGACGGGGTCGGCAGACCGCTTCCCGAATGGGTGGAGGAGACCGCTCTTGGTTTCGCAGTCCTGCCGGACAAGGCAGCCGGCCGGGGACCCATGTATTTCTCGCGGCTCAAAAAACTCTGAGTACCGGTATTTACTGTAGATTTCAGCTTTAATTTCAGACGACCTTGTGATACAACTGGCAGATATGTCCGACAAGCTTCAACACCTTTTAAACCCCGAGCAATACGAAGCGGTAAGCACGGTAAACGGTCCTCTGCTGATTATTGCCGGCGCGGGATCTGGGAAAACCAGGGTCATCACCTATCGAATAAGCGAAATGCTCAGACAGGGGGTGAACCAGTCGGCGATTCTTGCCCTCACGTTCACCAACAAGGCAGCCCGGGAAATGTCCGGCCGGGTGAGAGAGCTGGTGGGACGCAAGCTTCCCCAGCTAACGGTTTCGACCTTCCATTCTTTCGGGGTTCAGATTCTCAAAAAGCATATTTCTGTTCTCGGCTGGCGGGAGAACTTCACCATCTACGACAACAATGACCAAAAGAGTCTTGTAAAGGAATGTGCCAGGGAACTCAAATGGAACCTGGAGTACCTTGATTTTAACCACTGCCTCAACACATTTTCGCGGATAAAAACCGGACGAAGCCGATGGGCAGACCCCGAAATCGATGACAGTCTCCAGCCGCTCTACGAGGAGTATCAAAGTCACCGGAAACTCTACAACGCACTGGATTTCGACGATCTTATTCAATTGCCCATCGAAATTCTCATGAACCATGCGGCCATTTTGAAAGAATACCAAAAGCGCTACCGCTACATCATGGTGGATGAGTTCCAGGATACTTCGACCCAGCAGTATCAGATGATGAAACTTCTTGCGGACGGTAGCAGGAATATCTGTGTTGTGGGAGATGACGACCAGAGCATATATTCCTGGCGGGGTGCGAACTTCGATAACATCAGGAATTTCGAAAGGGATTTTCCCGAGCTCGTCGAGATAAAACTCGAGCAGAACTACCGGTCGACGGGAACAATTCTCGAGGCTGCCAATCACCTAATAAAAAACAACAAAAACCGGAAGAAAAAGGCCCTTTGGACCGGGGGCGAGGGCGGGAAACCCATCGAACTGTACCAGCCGGCGGATGAGCGCTCTGAGTCGGGTTTTATCTGCGACATGATACAGACCCTTAACCTGCGGGAACGGATCAGGTATCACGACATCTGCGTGCTAATCCGGACCAATGCCCTGGCCCGGCCGATAGAGGAAGAGCTGCTAGCGCGAAACCTGCCCTACCGCATAACCGGGGGGCAGAGTTTCTTTGAAAGGGCAGAAATTCGGGACATGATTGCCTACATGCGTGCGGTGATCAATCCGGATGATGATATCAGCCTTCTCCGGATTCTCAACACGCCCCGAAGGGGAATCGGGAAAAAAACCCTGGAGGACCTCACCGGCCTCGCGGACCGCCAGCCCGGGACAAGCCTCTTTGGCGCCATGAAAATCCTCACCCTGGCTGAGGATAGCCCTTTAGGTAAAAGATCAAAGGCCGATCTCGAAGAATTCATTGAACTACTCGAAGAGTACCGGCCAAAGTTTCTTAAACCGGGAAACATCGCCGATACCCTGCGCCATCTCATCGCAAAAATCGATTACTGGGGCCATTTGGTCGGCGAGTTTCAGGGAAACGACAAAATTGCCAAATTCCGGATGAAAAACGTCGAGTTGTTCTCAGGAATGATTCAACAATGGGAACGGGATCCGGATAATCTAAATCCGTCTATTTTTACCTACCTGAACCGGATCACCCTTGCGGGCAAAGATGAAGAGGACAGTGAAGAGGGAAAAATAAACCTCATGACCATCCATTCGGCAAAGGGGCTTGAGTTCGATGTGGTGTTCATAGCAGGCGTTGAGGAAAACATCATTCCCCATCAGCGCAGTCTTGAAGAGAATGATGCGGGCAGTTACGAGGAAAATCTGGAGGAAGAGCGGCGTTTGTTTTACGTCGCCCTGACCCGTGCCAAGATGAAGCTGTATTTGACGGTGTGCCAGCAGCGAAAGGTCATGAGAGACCTGATGAGCATGAACGTCAGCCGGTTCATAGAAGAAATACCCGAGCACCTCATCGATATAAAGGAACCCGACACGGAGATAAGCGAGGAAGAAGCTCATGACTATTTTGAGCTCATGAAAGCTCGTTTCGCCGCCGTCGAAGAGAAGTGATAAAAAAGCCCGGATTGCCACATGATAATGCCCGCATGGTGAGTGAACTCGACGCCCGACTGGGATTGGGTGAATCCCTGCGACAGGCTTTTTTGGCGGCGGACCGGGCAAGTTTTCTGCCGCCAAGCTCCGACAGCTATGCCGACCATCCCATTGCAATCGGGTACGGACAAACCAACAGTCAGCCCTATACCGTGGCCTTTATGCTAAAACTGCTGAGTGTAAAAACGGGAATGAGCATCCTGGATGTGGGCTGCGGTTCGGGATGGAGTACCGCCTTGTTGAGCGTTTTAGCGGGATCCGCAGCGCCGCTGATTGCCACAGAGAGGATACCCGCCATCGCCGACTTTGGAAGGCAAAATCTTGCGCGTTGGGGCTTGTCCCCTGAGGTTATATGCCCGGCGGGAGAGCAGCCGGGCATACCCGGCAGAAAATTCCAACGCATTCTGGTCTCCGCCGCGGCGAAGAGTCTCCCGGATGTACTCCTCGATCAGATCGATGCTCCGGGTATCATGGTCATTCCGGTGAAAAACTCTATAGTAAAAATCGAACGGGATTCCAGGGAAGAACTCAGCTTTTATGAGTATCCGGGGTTTTCGTTCGTGCCCCTGGTCTAATTATGCTTAGTCGGAGTTTTGAGCGGGGATAATTTCGATACTGCGTTGCACAATTTCAGGACGAAAACGCCACCGTGAGTTTTGCCCAGGTTCGGCAATTAACACGATTCCACCGAAGACCACCTCATACACGCCCTCATCCTCACCGGCTACAATGGTAAAGGCAGGGGGGCTGTCACCCGATGAGATTTCCAATAATCCATTTCGGTCCAGCTGGAAAAGCACGGGATAATCCGGCGTAATTTTTGATGCGGACTCGGTATCTCCCAATCGGACTGCCCTCAGCAGATCATTCATGTCCGCCTGCAATGCCACACTGTGCGCATCGCCGGAACAGGAAGAAATGAGAACCATAATGGGGATGATTGCTGCGAGGCAATAAAAAAAAGGAGGGTTTCCCCTCCTTCCTCTCGTAGTAGAGAACACCCTAGTTATACTTCACCAGGACACCGGTTATGCGTGCGGTTGCCGGAGCAAGAACGCTGCCGGTGAAACCATTAATCAGCAGATCTACGAGGCCTGCGGAATAGGTTACGGTAACATTTACTGCAGCGTCGGCGGTGAACTTATTGATTTCCCGCTGAACCGCATCATAGATCGCGGTGTCCATGGCATCTGCGGTAACGTTGCCGAGGTTCGCACCACCGGATGTTCCGAGGAACTCCCAAACCTTTACCTCAATGTCGAATTCACCGACGGCGGTATAGTTTTGAAGATTCTTCGTTACCTGAATTCCCGAAAGCTGGAAGGTTGTACAAGAGCCGAGCAAAAGGACAACCAGCACTGCCAGGGAAATAAGTCGTACAGATTTTTTCATCTGTGCCTCCTTGGATTATGGCTTCCTTAATAGTAGGGAATCTGCACCGGCAACGCAAGTCCATTTGCGCAAAAATCTACAGGACCGCTTCATCTTCCCTTCGCAGCTTGAACTCACTGGTGAAATGAAAGTTGATATCGGGATTCTCCCTTTGCACGTAATTCAGCTCCCATTGACCCTCAGAAAAAAATACCGTCTCACCGTCGCGATCGACGGCAATTCTCCGCTGATAGTAATTGATAAACTTGTCGAGTTTTTTGCCATCGTCGCTGGTTATCCAGCAGGCCTGGAAAAACGGGAGATTGGTAAACCTGCAGTCGGCACCATATTCATGACGCAGACGGTACTGAATAACGTCAAACTGAAGGTTTCCTACCGTACCGACGATTTTCCGGCGGCCCTGATCCTGGATAAACAGCTGTGCCAGTCCCTCATCGGTGAGCTGCTGGACACCTTTTTCAAACTGTTTACTGCGCAGGGGATCGGCGTTAACCAGCTCCCGAAACTGTTCAGGGGAAAAACTCGGAATACCCTGATAATAAAAGTCTTCACCTTCTGTGAGGGTATCTCCTATTTTTAAATCACCCCGGTCGTACAATCCGACCACATCGCCGGGAAAAGCCCTATCGACTACGTCCTTTCTGGACGCCATAAAACTGTAGGGATTGTTGAATCTCAGCTTTTTATCGAGGCGAACATGCTGATACATGGTGCCCCTCTCAAATGTACCGCTGCAGACTCGCAGGAAGGCAATGCGGTCCCGGTGTTTGGGATCCAAATTTGCATGGATTTTGAAGACGAATCCGCTGAAACGCCGTTCATCGGGTTCGACTATCCGGGTATTTGAGCTCCGGGCAAGCGGCGCAGGGGCCACGTCCAGAAAGGTGTTCAAGAGCTCCCGCACTCCGAAATTATTGAGGGCGGAGCCAAAAAACACTGGCGCAAGCCGACCGGCAAGGTACTCATTATGGTCAAAATCACCATAGACTCCCTCGATAAGTTCGACATCTTCAGTCAGCCGCGCCGCATCTTCATTACCGATATGTTCTGCCAATTCACCCTGATCCCGACCTTCGATGAGAATACCGTCATCCTGCAAGGTTTTTGCCCCGGGACGAAAGAGATTAAGACTATCCTCCGCCAGGTTATATACCCCTTTGAATCGGGAACCTTGATTTACCGGCCAGGTGAGCGGTCTGACCGAGATGTTAAGTTTTTCTTCCAACACATCCATAAGTTCAAGGGGGGGGAGACCTTCCCGGTCCATTTTATTAATAAATACAATTACCGGAGTGGCCCGCATTCGACAGACTTCCATGAGCCGCTCGGTTTGCTCCTCCACACCTTTCACCGAATCGACAACAAGGATGACGCTGTCGACGGCGGTCAAGGTTCGGTAGGTATCTTCGGCAAAGTCCTTATGTCCGGGAGTATCGAGAATATTAATCAGTTTATGACGGTACTCGAAGCTCATAACCGAGGTGGCAACCGAGATTCCCCGCTGGCGCTCAATTTCCATGAAGTCGCTGGTGGCGCTACGGTCGATTTTATTCGATTTCACCGCCCCCGCTTCTCTGATGCTCCCTCCGAATAGGAGAAGTTTCTCGGTCAGGGTTGTTTTTCCCGCATCCGGGTGGCTTATAATAGCAAAGGTCCGGCGCTTTTCTATTTCAGTGTGGAGATTTTGATCGCTTACTATTTCGGTACTCATTGGGGGCGGATGGTAGCGTATATTTAAATCTTTTGCTACAGCAAAATGCTCGCTGAAATCCGGGGACCCAATGAACGGGTCCCCGGATTATCATGAGGGGTTAGCGAATGCTCCAGGATGACGCATTGCGGTCCGAACGAAGGCGTTCGACCAGCCGTTCCCGATGTCCACGGGGCAAATCCATGAGCTTCCATGACTGGTATTGCAAACCAGAGGAGTTAAAGCCCAGATTCACCCGAAATGCCGAGTCCAGAATCGTAACCTGGCCCGGATTGACCCTGAAAGCAATGCGAACATCTCTCGAATCGAGATCGGTTTCTGAATCGAAATAATATGCTTCTACCCTTTCGATTACGTATGTTCCCGGAGGAACGCTTGCGCGGATTGCATAGTCTCTGTCGGGGTTTACCAGCAGGGACATGCCGTTGGAAAAACGCAAGCGGTATCCGATAAAAAAGTTACCCTGGTCCGCGCTGTCACGGATGACGGACATAACGACCACTCCCGTGCCTTCCGGGTCTCTGGGAAGGGTGGCGCAGGATGCGAGCATAGTTGCCAGCATTACCACTGCCAGGAAAATCGATAGAGCGGGTGACAACTTCTTCATGTTTAAACCTCCGGTACGTCTATTGTATAGCTCTCCCGCAGCCGCTCGAGCTCGGAGGCAATGGCTTCCTGCTCTTTCTGACCGCTGAGATAGTTGCGAATGCTTTCCCTCGCCGTTTCGAAGTCGATGAGGCCCGCTTCGCTGCGTTCCCGAACAAAAATCAGGTGAAGCCCGAATTGAGTCTCTACTACCTCACTCACCTCTCCTACCGGCAAGGCAAATGCGGCTTCCTCGAAGGGTGCGACCATTTGGCCTCGTTCGAAGGCTCCGAGATCGCCGCCGTTGGGCCCGCTCGGTCCCTCGGAATACTCCCGGGCCATCTCCGCGAAATCAGCGCCGTCGGAAAGTCTACGGGCAACCTCGTTTATTTTTTGCTCTGCCTCAGTCCTCGTCGCCTGATCGGCATCAGGATCAAGCTGAATGAGAATGTGCGAAGCTGTTACGGTCTCCGGCGTTTCAAAATACAGCGGGTTCTCCTGGTAGAATAACTGCATTTCTTCTTCATTTACTTCGATTTCTCCGTAAATTTTTTCTTCAATATATTTTCTAATTAAGAGAGCATCGCTAATCTCCGCAAGCAGGAGCTCTTCGGTGTATCCGTATCCGGAAATAGCATTGAGGTACGCCTCTTCATCGGGAAATTGTGATTTAACAGTCTCCAGCTCGGCATCCAGCTCGCCATCTTCAAGGGAATATCCCGCAGAACTGGCTGCGGCCACCAGGAGCTTTCTCTCGACAATCTGCTCAAGCAGACTGCTGCGCATATCCTGAACCTGTGCCTCGGTGATGTTTGCCCCTTGGGCCTCATACTGATTCATCATGCGGTCAACTTCGAAATTGAGCTCTTCCTCGCTGACGCTGATGACTTCGGCTGTGCCTGCGCAGGAGGCGATCAGGAGCAGCAAAGCTATAAATACAGTGGTGAAACTACGTTTTTTCATGAAAAATCCTCTGATAAAAAATCCCGTCTATATGGGTAAAACGGTCACGCCCACCCTATCAGTTTGGGGAAATTTCATCCAGTGTTACACAGAACGGTCGCGCCGCTCGTTGGTTTTACGTCCCGGTATTTTTAAAAATAAAAAGCCCTCTGATGAGGGCTTTTTAATTCTACCGGAGACGGGACTTCCTCCAAGTGGCTCACTTCCTGTTCGCCTCTTTCCGGCCGCCTTCCTCGCTAAAACGCCCTCCGTGGCGTTTTGCGCTTCCTATTCGGTCGCGCCGCTCGTTGGTTTCAAGTCCCGGTTTTTTAAAATCAAAAAGCCCTCTGATGAGGGCTTTTTAATTCTACCGGAGACGGGACTTCCTCCAAGTGGCTCACTTCCTGTTCGCCTCTTTCCGGCCGCCTTCCTCGCTAAAACGCCCTCCGTGGCGTTTTGCGCTCCCTATTCGGTCGCGCCGCTCGTTGGTTTCAAGCCCCGGTTTTTTAAAATCAAAAAGCCCTCTGATGAGGGCTTTTTAATTCTACCGGAGACGGGACTTCCTCCAAGTGGCTCACTTCCTGTTCGCCTCTTTCCGGCCGCCTTCCTCGCTAAAACGCCCTCCGTGGCGTTTTGCGCTCCCTATTCGGTCGCGCCGCTCGTTGGTTTCAAGTCCCGGTTTTTTAAAATCAAAAAGCCCTCTGATGAGGGCTTTTTAATTCTACCGGAGACGGGACTTGAACCCGTACAGCTTTTTCGAGCCGGGGGATTTTAAGTCCCCTGTGTCTACCAATTCCACCACTCCGGCACGGTCGAGGCGATACTACTATGGCCCTTAATCCGTGGTCAAGCTTTTGCTATACTGGGCATATGCATCAAGAGACGATAGCTCACGGGTTTGTAGACAGTCATTTTCACCTCGCCATTCTCGAGTCGAAGAATGTGGACATGGGGGTTCTTGCGAAAAAACTCACAGCATCGGGTGTGAGTGCCGGCATCGACATTGCCGTCGGCCTTGAGGATTTGGAAGAGAGAAAAAACCGGCTCAAAGTTTTTCCGGGTTTTGGCTACAGTATCGGACTGTATCCCTCATATGCCGATCGGGATGATATGGATGCAGAACTCCATAGGCTCAGGCAGGTGGTCGCCGAGCATGCTCGGGACCCCCGCTTTGTCGCGATGGGCGAAATGGGGCTCGATTATCATTGGAACTATGGAAGCCCTGAGCTTCAGCGGTATATATTGCAATCCCAACTCGATATAGCAGCGGAATCCGGTTTGCCGGTGGTAATTCATAACCGACAGGCCGATGATGATCTCTTTAAAATTTTACGGGGGTCGGAGAGTCGGGGCATTATGCATTGTTTTTCATCGAATGCCGAGCAGATGCGGAAGTTTACCGAGTTGGGGATGTACATCAGCTTCGCGGGTAACCTTACCTTCAAAAATGCCCATGATATCCGGCAGGCAGCGGCCGAGGTACCCCTGGACCGGGTGTTATTTGAAACCGATTCTCCTTTTTTAAGCCCGGTGCCTCTCAGAGGAAAGGTAAACGATCCGACTCATGTCAGGTATGTCTACGATTTTTTTGCTGAACTTCGTGGATTAGAAAGTAAAGAACTAAAAGACCAGGTGCGCCGGAATTTTAATCGGGCAATACCTCGTTATGAGGCAATTGCAGGGTAACCCGGGTGCCCTTTGTTACTGCTGAATCAATGCGAACCACTCCGCCGTGAGCTTCGACAATGGTTTTTACACTTACCATACCGAGACCTGTTCCGCCTTTCTGCGAGCTGGAGTAAAACGGCTCGAAAATGTGGGCCAACACGTCCTCGCTCATACCGGTTCCGGTATCGGCAACGCTCAGTTCAAGGGATCCGTTTTCCTGAACACCCCTGATGTGCAGATCGCCTCCCTCCGACATGGCTTTGCGCGCATTATCGCAGAGGTTTATCATCGCCCGAAGCAGGCGCTCTTCATCCACGTAAAACGGGCGATTTCCCAGGTGTTCAATTTGTAAATTGATGCCGCTACCCTCGAGATTCTTCGTGAGGTACTGATTGAGCTTTTGGAAAATCATGGGGAAGGAAGTAAACACCCAGTTGAGTCGCAATTCTCCTCGAGAGTAGTCGAGAAGCTCCTGGGCAAACTGATTCAGCCGGATAGTTTCCTGCACTATTTTTTGCGAATACTCGCGGACCTGATCGGGCTCATCGTACAGAACCTGCATCATCTCGCCGTAACCTTTAATGACCGAAAGAGGGTTACGCAGGTCATGGATAATCAGGCTTGAGAGCTTACCGAGGTTGGAAAAGCGCTCGCTTCGAATCAGCTCCTTTTGTGCGGCTTTGAGATCTACCAGGGCCTGTTGCAACTCCCTATTCTGCTCGTTCAAGCTCTGAATAAAGCTGTCATTACTTTTTCGTATCATTCGGCTCAGGGCTCTGAGCACGGCAAACATTATGCTTGGATAAGTCTCTGCCAAGCGGTAAAAATCTTCCTTCCGCATATAGCGAAGAGTGCAATCGCTGGCGGCGATTACACTGGCGCTTCGGGGTTCATCATCAATGAGTGCCATCTCGCCAAAAATGCTTCCAGTGCCCTGCTCCGCCAGTTTAGCCCCGTCGTCATGACCGTGATTCTTCCAGATCTCGACTAATCCGGTCACAACGATGAACAATCGGTCGGCTGCCTCATTCTCGCTGAGAATGCAATCGCCTGCTCTATACTCGGCCTGTTTGAAGTAGGGTGATATTTTGGCAATTTCATGATCTTCAAGAACCTTGAAGAAATCTGAATTTTTTAGAAAGGCCTCGGTGTTTTTCATGCCTGATCAGTGTAGTGCCTTAATCTCCGCATTGTAAAGCGTATTTTTGCCGTCATTCGGGGTGTGACCTTGGAACATACATGCGGTAGTGGCACAAAAAAAAACCGCCGGAAACCGGCGGTTTTTAACCTGTTCTGGCTGGTTCTTACCAACCGTCGTCCATATCGTCGGGATCCCGGTTATCTTCCGAAAAGAGATCGGTCCAAACCCGCAGATCATCGAGATATACATAATATGTTCCGATTGCTTCGAGCATGTTCGGCTCAATGGTAAAACCGACGATCTGAATTCCCTGCTGATTATTGTAATGAGGGTTTCGCTGCTCGACGGTCGGTGGAACTGCAACGGTCAGCCGCTTCCATCCGCTGAAATTAAGGGTTCCCATGGGAAGGGTTGAACGGCGGCCGAAGAAATCTTCAACGACAACGTTCAATCGGTGATTGAAGTTACGACCGACTACCCACACCGAAATGGTTTTGGTTATTCCGGGAACCTGAAGGGGTCGGACCGGAGCGATGGAAATTGTGGTATTTCCTCTACGGAGAAAATCGACCCTGACGCCAAGTACGAATTCATCGGGTTCTTCTATGCCCGCTTCTACCTCGGCTTCAATTGGCTCTTTAAGTAATGGTCCGCCTTCGAATCGCCGATGTGAGGCAAAGCCGTCGTCCAGCGGAATACTCACGGACCAAAAACCCGGATCTTCAAACTTCGAAACCGAAACTTCCTGGAGGGCTTGCTGGGCGCTGTCCACGCCGATCTGCGAAGGCACCGGTTCGGTTGCCTGCGCAAAAATCGATCCGGCAAGCAGCAGCAGAACAATGTATGCGATAACTAAGCGCTTCATCAGTTAACCCCCTGATTCCATAGTGCCTCGACCTCTTCGGGGTCGGAGAGCAGTTCGCCGTCGAAGGGCTGCATAAACACGTCGGTGAAAACCTTTATCTGGTCAAGGTATACGAAGAATCCGCTGACATTCTCATTCGGCGTGGTCCACAGTACAATTTTCACCAGCTCCAGGCCTTTCCGCTGGGGTACATAGGTAACGTTCTGGGGAATCGCATTGGGAATGTTTACCATCAAATTCCGCCATCCGCGGTAATTGATGTCGTCCACCCTGATGACGTGACTAATGCCCCGGTAATCCTGGAGATGCACTTCCACGTAGTAGTTATAATTAGAGCCCCAAACCCAGAAATCCATATTCTTTACGATACCGGGAATCGGTATTCCCTGGGGAACCGGATTGCCGTCCGCATCGTCTTCATCCGCAACCGGAATGAATTCCAGGTAGTTGTAACCCTGCCGGTCAAAGGCAGCTTCAACACCCAGTGCCCGGGGAGTAACGCCCGGGGGAACGGGATTGTTGCGGTTGTAAAGCGCTTCGGGATAGGTCTCCACCCACGCGAACCGCGGGTAGTCTTCTGTGATAAATTTACTTCCTCGAACAATCCATCGAAAGTTCTGTCTGGTACCGTAAATATCGGTGCCGGCAGGGTCATCGAACCGCTCAATTATACGAGACTGCAGATTCTCTGTATCATTTTGGGCGTACAGATTTGAAGCAAGTAGAATTATCAGAGCCATCAGGCATAATGTGAGCACGCTGCCTCGTCTCATTCTCCACTCCTTTGAATGCTAATCGCGGACCCTCATAGTCCACGTCAAAAATTATATGTTGTCTCCCCCCCTGTGTCAAACATCGGACAGAGACGCACGTTTTAATACTAATCATTTTATCGGCAAAATCAAGGGAACAGCCGGCGGGTTTTTTCGTTATTTGCTTTCGCTTGTGTCGAAGGGTAGCGCAATGTCTATTTTCCCCGCATTACGGTCGTCCTCTCCACGTTTTTCCTCTGTCAGCTGCAGCGATAGGGCATCAAACAGCAGAGAAAGGCGCAGGGGAAACCCTGCTGACACCCTACCCCCGACCGGCAGGTAGGGCGCAATGATATGTTCGACTATCCCGTTTTCAATTTCCGGAATAATCGCAAGGAGTTCCTCCGGGTTCAACAGCAGCACAATCCCATCACCAGCGGCCTCCACGGACCTTCGGCGAACATCGTCGACCACCGAACCCTGAAAATCGGGATTTTTTACATCGATCACCTCAAGCGTTGCAGCGGGAAGAGTCAACAGTTGTCTCGTAAGCATTGACGCGGCAGGAGTCAGACCGCCATCCTCGGCCGCCTCATTTGATTCCCTATGCCCATCGCCGTAGCCCGCGAGAAATTCGAAATCAACATACATAGTCCAGCTGATGCCGGAAGATGAAAGGTAGCTATAAAAGCTGGAATCTTCCAAATCCGGATAAAAGCGCACATGAGACAGCCGGGGATCGGTTCGCAAGGGATCACCCACGTAGACGATGCGCGAACTCTCGTGAGCGATACTCAAAATTTCAGCAAGATACGGAAACCATGCAGGGGGCAGAAGAATGACCTGATTCGGCAATGTAATCTGCGCGGGAAGGGTTTCAACGTCCAATTGTTCCGCCGGTCCGGGCAGCGGCAAGGGCCGTAATGTCAGGGAGAAACCGGACCGGCCTGCCGAACGGCTCAGGAACCTGCGGGGATTTTTAACGTCTTCGTTTATCTCTACAAAACGTTCCGTTGCGGGATCCATAACCATTAGCAGATCCTGCCGCGGCGCGCAGGACCACAAGGCAACAAGGGTTAATAACAGAACTGCAAGGCCCTGCTCAGATGTGTGACTGGTTTTCCACGTTGCTCGACGTTTGTTTTTGAATATCCGGCTCATCAATGGCTATGAACCCGGCCGGTAAAAAAGCCTCATTATCGGTTTAATCCGACTCTCCAGGGACAGGCGATACTGAATATCTCCTTCAAGACGCGAGTAAAACCTGTCGGTTGCCGTCAGTACGCTGAGGATGCCTGCCGCCAATATCCACGCCCAGAAAGGCCGGATGAGTCCGTAGAGCATCTGTACACCCGGCGCCAGAATAAAAAGGATAATCAGCGAGCTGTACATCAGGAACTGCCAGGCCTTCTCAAAACGGGGAGAGCGCCAAATTGCCCGTGAAACCGTATGAACATATAAAAGATGATACAGGGGAATAAAAAGAAGATTTATTTGATCCAGGCTCGTGATAAAAATAAAATACATGCCCAGGTTGTAGAGAATAAAAAAGCCCGAAAGTTGAGATTGCATAAGCATCAGTCCCCGCTCACCTTCTCTTTCAAAATCTGCCTTAGACCGCAATACGGTGAGAAGACTAAAGATAGTGGGAATGAGAAAGTACAGGAGGAAACTGTAGAGGTACAGAGAGAGGGGAGTTATGCGATAATCGGTAAACAAGCGCAAAAGCAGTACGATCACAAGGGGGAGCACCGCCCCAAGCATGCCGCGAATTACCCGTTTGCGAACCGGGATAAAGTCCTTGATCTGTTCCCGTCGACTATAAATAAGATGACCGAGGAACAAGGGAATGGAAAAGAGAAGAAATACCTGCATAATGTTCTGACAGAACCTACCACGGCTGGTCGGAACGAGGCAAGTGAGAAGGCTTTGTAACCGCGCCGTATTGACAGCCCATTTCGGCGGACATACCATCATAATTCCGAAGTGCGGGAAGCAGGAGAAACAGTGGATCAGCATAGAATGTCCGTCGGCCTGGTGGAAAGCCGGGAAGTGGTTTTTGATAGTTCAAAGGCTCTGCGCCTGGAAAGCGGTCAAGATTTCGGCCCCGTGCGGGTCACCTACGAAACCTACGGACGTCTCAATAGTGAAAAAACCAATGCCATCTTAATCGTTCACGCATTTTCCGGGGATGCCCATGCAGCGGGATATCACGGAGATTCGGATAAAAAGCCGGGGTGGTGGGACAGTATGATCGGGCCGGGAAAGGCCTTCGATACCAGGCAGTATTTTGTCATCTGTTCCAACGTCCTCGGGGGCTGCATGGGCACAAGCGGTCCGAACAGCACCGATCCGGCGACGGGAAAGCCCTACGCAATGGATTTCCCGGTAATCACCATTCAGGACATGGTAAAGCTGCAAAAAATGCTCATTGACCACCTGGGGATTGATAGCCTGCTGGCTGTCGCCGGCGGCTCCATGGGGGGGATGCAGGTTCTTGAATGGAGCATCGCGTACCCCGAAAGGCTGCGTACCGCCATCGTCATCGCCTCCACCGGCCGTCTGAGCGCCCAGGGAATCGCATTTAATGCGGTTGGACGAAACGCCATTATGTTCGATCCGAACTGGCAGCAGGGCAGGTACTACGACAGCGGCAGTTTTCCCCGGCAGGGATTGTCGATAGCCCGGATGATCGGTCACATCACCTATCTGTCCGAGGAATCAATGAGAATGAAATTCGGCCGTAAGCTTCAGACCAGGGAAGATTTTAATTTCGACTTCTCCGATCAGTTCCAGGTGGAAAGCTATCTTGAGTACCAGGGCGACCGTTTCGTGGAACGCTTCGACGCCAACTCATATATATATTTGAGCAAGGCGATGGATTACTATGATTTTTCCTCCCGTTTCGGCGGACTTGACCAGTCGCTGAGCAGAACACAATGTTCGTTCCTGGTCATCTCATACAGCAGCGACTGGCTGTTTCCCTCATATCAGTCCAAAGAACTGGTCTACGCCATGATGAGGCAGGGCCGGGACGTCTCGTATACCGAACTGGACAGCCCCTACGGCCACGATGCATTTCTCCTGGAAACCGGCCGTCAGGAGCTGATCGTCTCGAGTTTCCTCAAATCCGCCATGGAGGGCCGCCGATGAGCAGCATCAGCCACAGCCGTTTTAGCTACGAGGAAATCCTCAACCTGGTCAAGCCCGGCGCCTCGGTGCTCGATCTGGGCTGCGGCGACGGGGAACTCCTGCTTATGTTGGAGGAGCGGCTCGGTTGCCGGGGGCGCGGGGTGGACAGACAGGAAGAAATGGTTCTGGCCTGCATCAGCAAGGGGCTTTCGGTTTTCCAGGGAGATTTGGATGAGGGATTAAAAGACTACCCGAGCAAAAGCTACGACTATGTTATCCTCAATCAGACCCTACAGATGCTCCAGGAACCCCGTTTCCTTCTCCAGGAGATGATGAGGGTCGGCAGACACATTATTGTAAACTTTCCGAATTTCGGTCATTACATAAGCCGTCTGCAGCTGATGTTCGGGGGACGGATGCCCCAAAACCGCCAGCTACCCATCCCCTGGTATGAAACGCCGAACATACACTTTTGCACCCGGAAGGACTTCGTCGATCTCTGCGATGAATTAAACCTCGCTATTGTGGACGAGATCGGTCTGGCCAGCAACGGGCGGAAAATACGCAGGGGCGGGAACCTCAGAGCGGCTCAGGTCTGCATGCTCCTGGAAGGAAAAAACGGCTAAGTCGTTCCTATCGGATAATATAGATTGGAGAGCTCCGAGCCTATTTGACCTTTTCCCGGCACAATGCTACATTGTCAGCTCACAATCCGTATTCTCGGAGCCTCGGCTACTGGCATAGCCATGCTCCGCACAAACCAAAGGGAGGCATATTGTCCGCAAAAAACCATCGAATTAACGAGCAGATCCGTGTCAGGGAAGTGCGCCTGATCGATGACGAGGGAGAACAGGCCGGAGTCGTTGCCACAGACAAGGCTCTTGAAATGGCAAAAGAGAAGGGTCTCGACCTGGTCGAGGTCGCGCCAAACGCCAAACCTCCGGTGTGCAAGCTTATTGATTACGGCAAGTACAAATACGAGATGGATAAAAAGAACCGGGAGTCTAAAAAAAATCAGACTCAGGTCAAGTTGAAAGAAATCCGTATGCAGCCGAAAATCGAGGGCCACGACCTGCAGTTCAAGACCAAGCACGTCCTGGAATTCCTTCAGGAAGGTAATAAATGCAAGGTCACCATACGGTTCCGCGGACGGGAGCTGGCCCACACGTACTTAGGAAAGGATGTACTGTTAAAGGTACTTGATATTCTGGGAGAAGAGAATTACATCCTCGATCGCCCCCCCACCATGGAGGGACGTTTTATGAGCATGATTCTCAGCCCCCGGAAAAAAACAAAATAGAGAGGGTATCATGCCTAAAATGAAAACCCGCAAAGCTGCGGCCAAGCGCTACACGGTGACCGCTACCGGTAAGGTTCGATACAAGAAGCAGGGTCTTCGACATATCCTTACCAAAAAGAGCACCAAGCGCAAACGAAAGCTCCGCAAAACCGGTATTCTCAGCCCCGCTGAGACCATGCGGGTGCGGAAACTCCTGCCCTACGGATAGTCCGCCGAGCAGGGGCAGGACGGGGTATAACCCGTCGCCAGATTAACGGTCCGAAAGCAGGAAACGGACCGCGATGTAAAAATGCACCGGAATGTGTTTACTTATCGGCTATTCCGGTCGCCAGGTTCGAGGTTGACGGCATACCGAAGAACCGGCGTTTGTATTATTTCGAAACGGGGAAAGCAGCCTGCGGCTGAGCCCGAAACACAGGAGATCAAATGCCAAGAGCAGTAGACGGAACCCGTCGCAAAACGCGGCGGAAAAAAGTATTAGATCAGACCAAGGGGTTCTGGGGCCGCCGGAGCACCCTGCACACCACCGCGAAAGACGCCCTGAAGAAAAGTCTTCAGTACGCGTACAGGGACCGCAAGGTTAAAAAGCGGGAATTCCGCCAGTTGTGGATCGCCCGTATTTCGGCAGCGGTACGCGAAGAGGGCATGTCATATTCCCGTTTTATCAACGGGCTGAACAAAGCCAACGTGGAAATCAATAGAAAGGTTCTTTCCAACCTGGCCATCGAAGATCCCAAGGCATTCCAGGCCTTGGTTGAGCTGGCCAAAAAGAGCCTCTAAGAATCATCTTTCCAGTACATTCCTTGAATTAATATCTGCCCGGGGTTTGCCCGGGCAGTTTCGTTTTAAAACACACACACGCAGAAATATCCTTTTATGGACAGACCTTTGGCCAGAACGTATACTGAAACGAGAACACAGCATACGGGGGGGGGGAAATGATCCGCATTGACCAAATCAAAAAACTAGAAAGCAAGATACAGGAAGCGGTAGAACTACTCAGCCAATATCAGGAAGAAAACAAGCTGCTAAAAAGCCGCCTCAGCAACTATGAAGGGCGCATAGCCGAGCTGGAGAATCTCATCGATCAGTATCGGGATGAACAGGGAGAAATTGAGGAAGGAATTATCAAAGCCCTTCAGCATTTGGACAGCCTTGAAAACGTGGTGGGATCAATTAAAAACGACGCGACGTCTGCCGCATTGGCTGAACAGGAAGCCGACGCCGTTCAGCGGGAAATCGAAGCCCGGGAAGCCGGAATTGACGGAGAAGATATCGCCGACACCGCGAAGGGAACCGAACAGCCTGATACGGCGAAGGATGAACCCGGCGACTCTGAACTGCCGTCGGATGAAGAAACTCCGGGCGGGGATGAATCAATGGGGGACTCGGCTCCGGAGAATCCCACTGACGACGGCGATGAGGAAATCACAAACGAAGCCGGAGAAGAATCCTCGGACGAAGACGAGGGCTTCATGGATGAAGAAGAATCCCTTGATGAGGATAGCATCGACGACGCTCTGCAGGATACCGATGACAATGAATTGGAAGATGACATCGAGATAGAAGATGAGGAAGATGATGAGGATAAAAGCGGTCAACTGGACATCTTTTAGGCCCTCGTTATGAAGGTCGATTTACTGGGAACCAGTTTTACCCTCCAATCCGATGAGTCACCCGAGTATCTGGATAAGGTGGTGGCGTTCTATTCTCAAAAACTCGAAGAAATTCGCTCGAGCGTGGAAACCGAAGACCCGGTGAAGCTCGGGATACTCGCGGGCATCCTGGTAGCCGATGAGCTCTTTAAAACCCGCGAGCGGTCAGCCGAAGGTCTGGCAGAGGATTATCCCTCCCCTGCCCTTCAGTTTTCCCTTGAAGAACTTGACGAGGCCGAGCGCATTACCCTCGAACTCATCGACAGGATCGGGAACAGCATTGACCGGGCTACCCAGAATGCCGGAGAAAACGACAACGAGGTAAAACCGCCGGATAGCAATTGACTGCAGGCAGGCGTATGACTATTATTTCACACACATGTCAGTAGTTACCAGTCAACAAATTTCAAAATTATTCAACGCGTTTTCTCAGGAAGAAGTGCTCTTCAACAAGGATGTGAACCGGGCCCTTATGCTCAACAGCAAAGGCGTTCATATCCGCTGCCTCGGGTATCAATGGCCCTGCATCGTGTACTCCAGCTCAATGACGGCGGCGAAGATCATCATAAATGTCAAAAGCCCGATCAAGCAGATTGTGGACAAGGCGAACCGTATGGTCAGCCTGAATTTCAGCTTTCTTACCAAGGACCGCACGAATCCGGTGAGCTTTTTTATGAAATCCAAGGTGGTCAGCTACTCACCGTATCATCCTGAGAAACCTGACCTCAATTTCATGACCCTGGAATTCGCCCACCGCCCGCCTGATGAGCTGATTTATCGATTGGGAGAGCTATTGGAAGCCCAGACAAGGGCAAATGACCGGAAGGATGAACGAATCATCATCAATCCTGAGGTCCAACGCGTAATCAAGCTTGATTCCTCCGACCCGGTGAGCATAAAAATTGATAAGGTACCCCGAAAATGTATTCTCCGCGATCTTTCGTTCGGCGGAGCCAAGGTTATTATATTCGGAGTACCTCATTTTCTGGTAAATAAAAGCGCAGAGCTCACGCTCAGATTTGAAGACCCGGACCAGGCCGTGACCATTGCCGGCACGGTTCTCCGTTTTGAAGAAGTTCAGGGCAGGAAGGACCTGGCGGCCTTCGCCGTCAGCTTCGACGAAGAAAAACTGCCGACCGAGTATAAACTCCGTCTCAACAGCTACTTCAAACTTCGCAAGAAATAAACCGCATAACAGGATAGCCCATTATGAACTCCCCCAGCCCCATAGATGATCTCATTTTCGTTTCCCTTCCCGAATCAATGCACAAGGAAATCGGCGGATTTGAGCTGGATCCGACCATAATGCTGCCCGTTGAGACCGGGGGAGTGGGCGGCGATCTCAATCTCGAGACCCTGAGCTGGGAAATGATCATTTCAGGTATGCTGAAAATTCTCGCATGGGACCGGGAAAATGAGAATGCCGAGTATTACCGCAACTTTATTTTGGCGGTGAAACCCGAGATCATCGATGAGCTCACCCAGTCGGGAATACTCAAGGCCCAAAACCGGGACTGGGATATTGCCGAAGAGGTGTTTTTAGCCCTCTCGGGACTTCAGCCGGGCAACCCCAGGGCAACCCTGAATCTGGCACTGATGTACGACCAGCGCTCGGAAGGGTACTCAGCCCTGGATAACAGCGAACTCGAGAAAGAGTATGCCGACAAGGCATTCAGCGCATACATCAAGGCCCTCCAGGAAAAGCCCGAACTTCCCGAAACTCACATGTATGCCGGACACTTTTTTCTTCGTCAGCAGTCCTGGGGCCGGGCAAAAAAGGAATTCTCCCGCTTCCTGCAAATTAGCCGTGATGACCAAAAAAAAGCGGAAATTCAGAAAATCCTCGATCAGTTGAAGGGTAGTTCGGACCGGGACGCCCTGTTCAACGAGGCCTTTGATTTCATCCGTCTCGGCAAAGAAACCGAAGGCCTGGCAAAAATCGATGAATTTCTGGAAATCCAGGACGATGTGTGGAACGCCTGGTTTCTCAAGGGATGGGCCCTGAGAAGGCTGGAATGCTATCAGGAAGCCTACGATGCGTTTTCCGCAGCGAGAGCCCGGGGGGGGAACAGTCCAGATCTGTTAAATGAAACGGCGATCTGCGCGATGGAACTTGAGCGATACGAGGAAAGCGCCAGCCTTCTGGAACAGGCTCTTCAGGAGAGCCCCGGGGACATAAAGCTGCTTTCAAATTTGGGAATCTGTCAGATTAAAATGGGCAATCTGGATGAAGCCCAGGAGGCCTTCCTCAAGGTTTTGGATCTCGACGCTGAGGATCAGATAGCACTGCAGTATCTGGAGTTCATCGAAGAGCGCCTGTAATTTGCAGAAGCCCGCCCGGGCTCCGTACCTCATGCTCACAGCCGCTGCCTGCCGCAGCGGTTTTTTTATATTAATTACCCAAATCTGCTCAAGTTTTCCCGCGGGCACGCCGATGCTCTGTAGTGGAAGAGTTGCGCTCCGGTTTTACCGGGGAGACCTTCCTTCCCCTTACTCTGAGTATCGGGATCCGGAATTTAACCTTTAGCAAAAAAAAAGTTTTTTTGCTGATTTTTTCGGGCTAAGCAAATCAACGGTTCCGGGCAAGACATACCCCTGGCTGCGATGTGTAATGTGCATTTCACGGGATGTCTTACCCGGGTCCGGGTGAAGATTTCAGGATGCGGATATCTGTAAAAAGATGTACTCGCCCGCTTCCTGAAATTCGATCCCGGGTCTGAATAGCCGCATCCGGGCATGGACGCCCGGGTAGTCAACCATCATCATCAAGGAGGATGAGATGATCATTAATCACAACCTTAGTGCCATGTTCGCCCAGCGTCAGAACGGCATTAACAACAACAACGTGACCAAGAACATGGAGAAGCTGAGCTCCGGTCTCCGGATTAACCGGGCCGGCGATGACGCTTCCGGTCTCGCTGTTTCCGAAAAGCTGCGCAGCCAGATCCGCGGTCTGCAGCAGGCAAGTGCCAATGCCGCAAACGGCATCAGCTTCATTCAGACCACTGAAGGATATCTCCAGGAAACCCAGGATATTCTCCAGCGGATCCGTGAACTGTCCATCCAGTCTTCCAACGGTATTTACTCCACCGAAGACCGAATGCAGATTCAGGTTGAAGTAAGCCAGCTGATCGATGAAGTCGACCGGGTTGCAAGCCATGCCCAGTTCAACGGCATGAACATGCTTACCGGCCGCTTCGCCCGTCCCGACGCAGCAGGGGCTCCCGTACAGGAAATGACCTTCCACATCGGAGCCAACATGGATCAGAGGGAGCAGGCCTTCATCGGTACCATGACCGCGGCGGCCCTGGGCCTCAAGGAACTTGGAACCGGCGACATCCTGACCATCAGCAATCCCGAATCCGCCAACGCGAACATCGGTGTTGTCGACACTGCCCTGCTTCGGGTAAACAAGCAGCGGGCAGACCTTGGCGCCTACCAGAACCGTCTGGAAATGGCCATCCAGGGAATCGACATCGGGGCTGAAAACCTGCAGGCCGCAGAAAGCCGGATCCGGGACGTCGACATGGCCAAGGAAATGGTCGAGTACACCAAGAACCAGATCCTGGTTCAGGCCTCGAACGCCATGCTCGCCCAGGCGAACATGAAAAACCAGTCAGTTCTCCAGCTTCTGGGCTAGAGCAGCAGGAGAGCGTAGCGCTGGGGGGAAACCCCGGTCTTACCGCAATGTGATACATCAGGTTTCCCCCGATTCAGGCCTGCAATCCGGTTCTTTCCGGAGCAGGCCTGAAGTCGTATCTTATGGGTATTAGCGGTGGAGATTCTCTTGAATTGTCACCGGAGATGATATACTCTTAAGATGAGTAAGGAGCCGTTAAATATCGGCACCTTTGCAATGATCTTTGACATATTTATGCCCCTTTTTGAACTGCCTGACTAAAAAAATTCTGCTGTGAGCGGAGCGGTCTTCTGATTCCCTGCACAGTATTGCTTCCCGGGCCCCAGGCCCAATCGTACGACACCAGTTGCGTCGAATCAGACAGGTCACTCCGCTGAAAACGGCCAGAACGGAGCAAAGCGCAAAGGACGGCGCTTTGATGTGCCGAGACAGCGGGTCCGAAGGCAAGGATTGCCTTCGAGAAGATATCAAGGAGGGGTTATGATAATTAACCACAACATGAGCGCAATGTACGCAAACCGTACATTGGGCGAGCGGGCACAGCAGACCCAGAGCTCGATTGAAAAACTGAGCTCCGGCGAGCGGATTACCCGCGCAGCGGACGACGCATCAGGTCTTGCGGTTTCCGAGAAACTTCGCTCACAGATTCGAGGATTGAATCAGGCGAGCCGAAATATCGCCAACGCGGTATCCTTCATTCAGACCACTGAGGGCTATCTGCAGAATACCGGTGATATTCTCGGTCGAATTCGGGAACTCTCCGTTCAATCTGCAAACGGTATTTACACTGCTGAAGACCGGACGCAGATTCAGGTGGAAGTTTCCCAGCTGGTCGACGAAGTTAATCGTATCGCAAGCCATGCACAGTTCAACGGTATGAACATGCTCACCGGTGCATTCGCACAGGACAGCACCACTGGTCAGATTATGCAGTTCCACGTCGGAGCTAACATCGATCAGAACGAGCAGGTGTTCATCGGAACCATGACTGCTGACGCCCTCGGTCTTACCGACACTCAAGGCGGAACGGGAATGATCAACATTTCCAATCCCGAAGCAGCCAATGCGGCAATCGGCACCGTCGATACCGCGTTGAACGTGATCAACAAGCAGCGCGCCGACCTGGGAGCCTATCAGAACCGATTTGAAATGGCCCAGAAAGGTGTGGACATTGCTGCTGAAAATCTGCAGGCAGCTGAATCGAGGATTCGCGACGCCGACATGGCATCGCAAATGGTTGAGTTCACCAAGAACCAGATCCTCACCCAGGCGAATACCGCCATGCTGGCTCAGGCAAACATGCAGAGTCAGTCCGTTCTTCAGCTCCTCGGCTAAGTTCAGGCAGAACTCTCCGTTCACTCCGGGGAAGAAAATTCTGGACGTCTTTTCTTTCCCATCCACTCCTTCCCTCCCCGTCCGCGGGGAGGGAGGGTACTTTCTTACATGGAGGTAAGAATATGTCATTCGACGTGAACAGCGTGGTCGGACAGGGAAGCATCCGCCCCGCGCAACAACAAACCCAATCTCAATCTGCCGACCGCCGGCGTCAGGAAGTGGCTCAGGCTGCCCAGCAAAGCAGACAGCGCTCTGAAAACAGGGATAGTCAGATTAGTGCCGAGACTCAGGCCAGACAGGAGCGGGATGCAGCCATCAGGGCCCAGGAAAAGCAGGCCGTTGAACAGGCGAGCAGGGAAGATGTTGAGCGCGAAGTGCAGCAGGCACTGGCAGAGCTCAAAGACATCAATCTCACCTTCAACCACAAGCTCAAGTACACCATCGACAGGGATGAAAACGAGCTCATTGTAAAAGTCATCGATCCCGATACCGATGAAATTATTAAGGAACTGCCGCCTTTAGCGATGCAGAAATTTCACAGCCGGCTTCAGGAGTTTATCGGCCTGCTGGTGGATGAAGAAGCCTGAGCTGCACACCATTTCCATTTCTCATCTCCTTTATGCCGTAACCTCCGGGTGTCAGTGGCATCTTCCAGTGCGAAGGCCGTCAACGTTTTTCTTCACAGCTCAACCCCGGCGGTTTTTTTGACGAAAAGTAAGTATATTTTGTGAAGTCATGATAAGTAAAAACGATCGGATACGACACGAGGATTAACGATGTCTGATATTTCAATACCGGGCGTATCAAGCAGATTCAACACCGAGGCCATGGTTCAGGAGCTGGTTGAAGCGGAAAGCGTCCGCCTCGAGCGGATGCAGCGCGAACTCGAAGGCTTCGAAACCGAAAAACGGGTCTGGCAAGACCTGAATTCCGGGCTGAACAGTCTTCGACAGAGCGCCCGAACCTTATACAGTTTTGAAAACCCCTTTAATGAACGCAACGCCCTGTCCAGCGATGAAGCAGTACTGCGCGCCAGCGCAACCCGGGAGGCTTCAGAGGGGGTGACCGAAGTGAGGGTGCTCCAGGTGGCCCGGGCCGACCGTTTTATTTCAGATGATGTGGACCGGGAAATGCAGGTCGGCCAGGGAATTTACGAGTTTACCGTAGGGGATGACTCGGTGACTCTGCGATTCAGGGGCGGCAGCCTCAAGGAATTCTCCGATGCAATCAACCGGAGAAACCCCGAGATGCTGCGCTCTTCGGTTATAAATAACCGTCCGGGGAGCCAGGTGATTCTCATAGAAAGCCTTCGGGAAGGCGCGTCTAATCCCCTGGGTTTTGAGCAGGATGCCCGGGACCTGGCGCTGGAGCTCGGCTGGGTCGAGCGGACACCGGACAGCAGCGCCTCCATAAATATTCAGGACACCCGGGTCAGCCAGTGGTCAAAACCTTTGGACAATCAGCCCCTCACCCGTGACGGAGAGATCCTGCAGTTGGGTCCCGGCGCTGAGCTTTCCCTGCCCTTCCCGTCACCAGTCCAAATTAGCGACGGAATGGTGTTGCGTTACGAAGTCCGCCTGACAACCAATGAAGCATACCGTTTTACCCCTCCGGCAGCTCCTCCGGGACCCGGCACCCCGTCAACCGGTTCGGTAACCCTTCAGGACGTTACCCTGCCGGACCTGCCGAGCGCCGTCGATCTGCCGGAGGCCGGAGAACCCGAACCCCCGGAAATTGTGGAAGAAAACCAGCTTATTTACGCACTGAGCCGGAGCAACACCATTCCCCTGCCGGAAGTATCCGACAGCCTGAATTTTGTACCCGTTGAGGTTGATATTTCGGATCTGGCGGCCCGGCTAGACGCACTTAACATTCGAAACCCGAACAGCCTCAAAGACCTGCAAATCCGGAACATCGAAGTACTCGACCCTAATGCACGGGGAGACCTTCGGCCGAAAAACGCCGTGAGTTCTGCCCGTGATGCCCTCCTGGAGGTTGAAGGTATACGAATAGAGCGGGAAAGCAACTCCATCGACGATGTAATTCCCGGAGTGACCATGGAACTTCGCCGGGAATCCGATGACGACATTGAAATCACCGTTGAGCCCGACCGGGAGCTGGTCAAGGAATCACTCATAGAATGGGTCGCCCGATACAATCAGATAATTCGTGACGTGAACATTTACACCCGCAATAACCCGGAAATCATCGATGAAATCGAATACTTCACCGATGACGAGCGGGAAACCTACACCGAGCGCCTGGGAATGTTTCAGGGAGATATTACCATGAACACCCTCAGAAGCCGGCTTCAGACTCTTACCATGAGCCCTTATGAAACCCGTGCCGGCAGTGATTTGACCCTTCTCGCCCAAATCGGCATCAGCACCAATGCCTCGGGAGGCTCGAGCGGCGTAAATGTCAGCCGTCTCAGGGGATATTTGGAAATAAACGAGGATATACTCGATAACGCCCTGGCCGAGAACTTTCTGGCTGTGAAGGACCTTTTTGGACGGGACAGCGACGGGGATCTGGTTATCGATGAGGGGGCGGCATTTGCGGTGGACAGCTTCGTTAATCCCTATGTACAGATCGGCGGTATACTGGCAAGCAGGACGAGCGGATACGACAGCAGAATAGCAGACATAAACGATGACATTTCAGATTATGAAGAATATCTGCAGGACTTTGAATCCGAGCAGCGTCGGCAGTTCGGAACCATGGAAGCGGCGATAAATTCGATGGAGCAGGCATCTCAAGGGCTTCAGGGACTAAACAACAACAATAACAACAACTGATTTTTCCCTCAAGAAAGCCGCCTTCCTCCCCGATAATCCGGTCTTCTAACTTTATCTCAAAATATGTCATTATATGCCGATACAATAGGTGAAAAGGGGGGGCGCCGTGCAAATTTTTCTGAACAGCGAACAGTTGGATGTAACCCTTGAAAACGAAGAGACCCTTGGCGAAGTCTATCATTCTCTCAATTCCTGGATAAACGAGGCGGGGCTCCACCCGCTTTCTCTCTCCGCCGACGGCCGGGCTCTTGAAATAAGCGACCCCGGCCAGTGGGAAAAAACTCCGATACAAGATACCGAGAATCTGGAAATTACTGCGGGAACCATAAACGCCGTCCGGGCGCAGCAGATCATGACAGCCCTGGATTATATCAATCTGCTGCTTCAGATGTTTCCCAGGATGCTGGACGGGGAGGAGCTCAACGCGGAGTTTCAGGCGGCGTTTTCCGAGTACCGTCATGTCAGGACCGCCCTGCCCCAAATAATGCAGATAAGCGATGGCGGTTTTTCCGAAGATTTTTCCCTGCTCGACGCTGCGGCTGAAAAAACTGCCGCATCGCTGGGGAAGGACAGCCAGCCTGCCTCACCGGTTATCCGCGATTTCTCCCAGCGCCTCGAACAGCTCCGTATTTTGCTGCTCGACCGGCTTCAGGAGTACAGCAATCCCGGTCAGGAACTTATCAGCATTTCCGGTCTGATCGCCGGCATGCTCCCGTCCCTGGAAGAAGCGGGGATCGCCCTGCAAACCGGCAGGGAAAAAGAGGCGTACAATCTGGTGTTCAAAATTTCGGAAATGTGCGCCAAACTGGTTCGCGTAATCGATTGCCTGTCCATGGAGGATCCCCGTCAGACAGTCGCCGCAGTGAAAGAAGGAATCAGCAAACTCGGACAGACCATTGAGGAAATCAATAACAGTATCGCCGCAGGCGATATGGTGCTTCTTTCCGACCTTCTGGAATATGACTTACGGGAAAGCATGGAAGCTCTTATGCAGTCAATTTCCGAAGCCCGATTGGGGGCAGAATGAATTTCCTGCCGCTCCAGTTCATCGCGGAAGCCGATCCTACCCAGGCGATAGTCGCCGGCGTTATTTTCGCAGCGCTGATACTTCTGATTATTATCAGCGCACGACGCAGCGGAAACCCGAGTACCAGCGGCGGCGGCGGGAGCTATAACAAGGGCAGTTTCAAGAAGAGCGCAAAAAATCTCGGACTTGAAAGCCACCATATCCAGCTGCTGCAACGGGCCGTCAGGGATCAGAATATCCCCAATCCTCAGAGGATTCTGCAAAGCGGAGGCTACCTCAACAAGATTCTTCAACGGACAATAGCGGATATCGAGGACAGCGACATGTCCCAGGGCGAACGGAACCGGATTATCGCCGAGGTGTTTGAAATCAAACGGCGGGTTTCCGCCGGGGGCGATCAGGTCAAGCGATACGGGAACACAAAAAACCTGAAGCTCGGGCAGGAAGTCACCATTTACTCAAAGACCCTACCCCCGAGTCATTCGCGAATAACGGGAAACCTCGAGAGTCATTTGGCATTGGAAACACCGAGAAGCGCCGACGGCTCGCCCATGAAGTACCGTCCGGGAGCTCCTCTCAAGGTGCGCTTTATCAGGGACAACGGCAAGGTATACGTGTTCCTCACCAGGCTGAGGGAGTACCGAAAAGTCGACCGGATTGAAAACATGCTGGTGGACCACAGCGCCAAGGTCGAGCAAAACCAGCTCCGCCGGTCCCCACGCAGGGAGTTCAATAAACCGGCGTACTTCCAGCAGGTTGAGATCATTACAGAGGGCAGCGGCAAGAGGGCGGTCAAACGGGCGGTGGTCAACAAAAACCGGCGATACCTGGGACAAATAGAGGACATCAGCCGGGGAGGATGCGCCCTGTACAGCCGAAACCCCATGAGAAAAGGGACCCTCATTAAAATACGCTTTGATATTTCCGGCGGAGATGAGATATCCGCGTTCGGCAAGGTGCGAAGCGTTGAACCCACCAAGCCCTTTGGCGCCCTTATGCACGTGGCATTCACCAGGGTCAGCACCCGGCATCTCAATGAAATTCAAAGCTATGTATATGGTTTTTTTGAGGACTAACTTTACCCAGGGGTGACAATAGCTTAGTATTAATGTATTCATCACCGGATTGAGAGAACATGGTTCAGGCAATAGAAAACATAACAAAAAAACACATGCTTATTTCCTACCGGGAAGAGTTTCATGCGGACGCCATACTCGATCTGAGGAAGAACGGCAGCTCCCAGACATGCAAGATCGAGTTCTCCCTTGAACTCACCCCGCTTGGAAGCAAGAATATCAGAATTCAGTTTCTCGATAACCTTGAGTATCCCCTGATTCCGGTCATCCGGGAATTAAAAACCCACATTAGCCAACTGGACAGGAACGGCGGCTTACCGTAGAGTAGCCCATCATGCCAGCAGAACCGCCGTTTCCGTCATCAACAAGCTTGGAAGAGTTCTCCATCTCCAGCAGCAGTCCCGACGCCACATTTTTACTCGCCCGAAAAATCGGAAGCCGGGCGAGTGCCGGGGAAGTTTTTACCCTGGAAGGCGGCTTGAGCGCGGGAAAAACCCTGTTCGCCCGGGGATTCGCCCAGGGAATGGGCATTGGGGAATCAGTTACCAGCCCGACCTTTCCCATCATTCAGGAATACGACGGCGAGCCTCCGCTGTATCACATGGATCTGTACCGTTTGGGCGGAAGCGAGGAGTTTATCGACATCGGGGGAGAGGAACTGCTGTTCGACCGGGGTATCTGCCTGATAGAATGGCCTGACCGGGCTGAAGAGCTCCTTCCGGCTTCGCGAATACGCGTTCATCTGGAGATCACCGGTGAGATGGAACGCCTCATTCGCTTTCGCGGCCCCGGAAAGCGCCTTCGGGAGATAACTCATGACCTATGACACAAGCATTTTTTCTTCAAGAAGGGCCGCGGTTCTGGCTATAGAAAGCGGCAGCGAGTATCTTCAACTCGCCCTGTCCCGCGGCGCAAACGGGGATTTCGAAAAAGCACGTCGCAAGGGTCAAGTCGAACCAGCTTCACAAATCCCCATCTTGACCATGGTCATCAATAGAGGCTTGAAGCACGCGGAGCTGCTGATGCCGTCCATACGGCAGCTTTTTGAAAGCGCCGAGATGAAAATGTCAGAACTCGACGCCGTGGTGGTGGGCAGGGGCCCCGGCAGCTTTACGGGCTTGAGAATCGGTATGGCGGCGGCCAAAGGCCTTGCGGCGGCGTTAAACATTCCCCTCGCCTCGGTGCCAAGCCTTGAAGCCATGGCTTACGCATACCGGATGCTGCCGGAGCCGGTGGTGCCTATTCTGGATGCCCGCAAACAGCGCTTTTACTGCGCGGCATTCATACACGGCGCGCGCATCCTGGAAGATTCTGATCTGGCCCCCGTGGACATTGCTTCCCTGCTGCCGAAGCTTCATAAAAGCCGGCGAGTTTATATGTGCGGCCCCCACGGAAGTGGGCTTATGTCTGTCCTCCCTGAATCACCTGAGCATATGGCTAACAAGAGCAGGGAAATAACAAGTAGCGAAGTAATTGACCTGGGCTTTAGCGAATGGGCGTCTTCCCTCTTAGAGCTCGGAGCAATCAAGCTCGCCGCCGGAGATGCCGACACCGATGACTCAGGACCCGAGTATCTGAGGGTTTCCGAAGCGGAGTTGGGGATTACCAGGAAGAGCTAACGCTGCTATTCGCCGGCTTTTTTCCCCGGCGCGGGGGGAAAATCGCCCAGGGAAGGCAAATCGGCGCTCGACTCGGCCGCCCGTCGGTTTTCATCCTGTATGGCTTCGTAGACTTCGTGACGGAATACCTTGACCGATCGGGGAGCCCGAATTCCGAGCTTGACCTGATCTCCCTTGATATCCACTACGGCAATTTCTATGTCATCGCCTATCATAATCGCTTCGTTTATTTTCCGGGTGAGTACCAGCATCAGGAACCTCCCCGGGCAGCCATTTCCTGAAGAATGTAATGCTTGGTCATCCATCGCGGATCGGTCTGTATTCCCTGCATTCCCAGCCGGGCGGCTGGATTAATAACGATGGGTCCCTGAAGGTTGGCGGTCATGCTGTCTTTGTCACCGGTTACCGTCACAATTGCAAAAACCAGGAGTTCAGCGGGTTCATTGCTCTGATTTACAATGAGATCGCCGGTCTCCTCCTGTCGGATTCCGATTATATCCAATTCCTGGCTCACCAGACTCAATTCGTAATCCGATCGGAATATGTCCGGCGAGATCATCACAAAGGCGGTCGAGCTGTCCCCCAGAGACTGCAGCCAGTAAAACGGCGCCTGCGCCGCATCCAGGAGGGCAAAGCGCCGGTGCTCTTCGAAACCGAGGATTCCCTTGGGGAAATCGATAATCTGCCGCTCGTCCACTTCAATCTCGCCAAAGGCCCTGGCCTGTATCGTCTTCATTGTCACCTCAAAAAGTCCAGCAGTGTGGGTTGAATCACTTTAGCGGCCACCGAAAGGGCGGCCCGGTGGGTTTGTTCAAGCATGGAAAACTCGGTGATGGCCTCGGCCAAATCGATATCCGTCAGACGGGAATGGTGTGCGCTCACGTCGACGAACTCTTTTTCAAGACGTTGGTAGGCCAGTTCCATCCGGCTTGTCCGGGCACCCAGACTGCCGAGGTTGCTGAGCATATTGCTCAGAGCGGAATCCATGCTCCGTATTCCGTCCCCGCCGATGTCCAGGGTATCGCCTTGCAGCAGGTTGTCCCGCAATCGAATAATGGCGTCAAAAGCGCTGCCCCCGAAGACCCTTGCGTCCCGGGAAATATTCTGGGGAGGCCGGGCATCTCCGTCCTGGAGTATACCCAAGTCCTGCAATACCGTGCCGTTTTCATCGGCGAGCCAAAGCTGCCGGGGGCTGGTGGTCTCGAATACCAGGGCTGCGGAGACCGGGTCCAGGCTCGCCCTGGCGCCGGCTCCGGCGTCATTTATTTTGGCCATCACCTGGTACACATTGTCCCCTTCCCGAAGCCGGATGGAGGTTCCGTTCACCGTTATTTCACTGTCCGATTGAACAACGTAGTCCCCCGCCTGGGTTTGGGAATAAATTTGCTGATTCTCGGCCCAGAACACCTGGTTTCCCGGGAAATTCAGTTCGATATACTTGCCGTCGGCAATTTCAGTCCGCTTTACGCCGATGTCGCCGATGTACTCCACATCGGTCACCATGGCAGCTCCGGATCCCGGAATGCGGCCCTCGAGCACCCGATACGGCAGATTTCTCGTGCGGTTGCCCGAAAATATGCTCAGCCCCTCGGAATCAGTGGCATTTGCCGTGTTGATAAACTCTTTCAGGAGCTCGTCGACCTGGCGGCCCATAGCCTGGAGATCGTTGGCGTCGTAGGTCCCGTTGCCGCCCATTACGGCGATCTGACGGATTTCCTGCATAATGTCGACGCCGTGGCGCATGTGACCCTCGGCCATGCGGTAGTGGTGAATGCTGGTTTGAACATTGTCGCTGAATCGCTCCAGGCGATTGAGATAGCTCTGGTGACGGGTCGCATGGGCGGCGGCCGCCGGATCGTCCCGAAGATTGAGAATCCGGGTCTGGGCCGCCATCCGGTTCTGCGATTCGTTCATTTCCACCTGGCGATTCCTGGTATGGAACTGCAGATTATCATTTGGCAGATTCGTACTGATCCTGTTCATTCTCTCCGTCCTTTATGCACCGCCGCACACAACTGCGGCATGGCTCACGGCCCAAGGGGCCGGACTATATTATTTTTACACGCCCATCCGGTTGATGATGGTATCGAGCATCTGATCGAGCTCGGTGATAAAACGGGATGCGGCGGTGTACCCGTGCTGGTACTTGATCATTTGAGCAAGCTCTTCATCGATATTGACCCCGGAAATCGAAGCCCGTGTGTCCCGCAAATCCTTCATGATCCGCTCCTGGGTATCGAGGGCGAGTTCGGCTTCCCTTCCCTTTAATCCGATCTCCGCCACAACATCAGCGAAGTAATCATCAAAGCGCTCAATGCGTCCCACCATAACCGGCTGGTTGCGAATCGCGGCGATTTCCAGGGCTGCCCGTCCGTCGCCGATGTCTCCCGGCCTGTCCTGGGAGCCCAGGGCTGTGGCGATGCTCCCCACATCCTGTGCGACCTCATCGCTGATTTGGATCCACCCCGATGGGTGGGTCAAGGGGGCAACTTCGAAATCCAGAGCGCCGCCCCTCAGCGCCGCCACCGCATCGCTCTGGTCGGAGCTAAACGCGCCGGCATCACCACTGGCCAGGAGAATCCCCGAATACCCGACGAGGAACTGTCCGCTGTCCTGCACCTGCCGAATAACAAAATCAGGATTGTCGATGGATGCCGACGGTGTGGCTTTGAGGCTCATTCGGCCCTCTCTATCGAGTCTGGCCACCACCTCTGCACCTGAGTTGTTAATTCTGAGAATCACGTCCCGAACCGTATCTTCCGGGCGGTATTCCACATCGACAGGTCCCGACGGTCCGTTGAGGGTAATGGTGCCGCCGATTCCGATTTCCTGCTGGGGGTCGAGGCTGTTCTGCCCCCGGATGCGGAAAATGTAGGTTGAGTCGAACTCACCGTCGCCGTCGGCGTCGAAATTGCCGTTAACGTTATTGATGTAGGGGTGCTGATCAAAAAAGTTCAGGCCGGTGCGCCCGTTCATACCGAAACCCTCCCGGTGAACTTCATTGACAAGGTCGATAAAGTTGATGGCCATGTTGTCCAGCCCCTGAATCTCCTCCCGGATGTCAACATCCCGCAGTTCAATGAGGGCGGCAAGTTTTCCGCCTCTAAAATGCGCCTGCTCACCGTCGTATGTCCAAGTCACCCGGGTTTGACCGGAATTTCCCGGATCGGTATCCAGACGCAGTTCCTGACGAACCGCGCCCTGTACAAGCTGAATGCCTGAGCTGTGCACATTTATTTCATCGCTGTCGCGATAATCGACGGTTATGTCGATGAGCTGACCAAGTTCCTCGATGAGAAGATCACGCCGGTCCATGAGATCATTCGGTTCGTCGCCGGCGGCTTTAACTTTGACAATTTCATGGTTGTACTGGGCTATTTCCGCACTGAGCTCATTGACCTCGGCGAGGCTGGCGCGGATATCGTCATTCAGCATGCTTCGGATCTGTTCCAGGCCCTGATACCTCAGCTGTATTCCCTCGACCAAGGCCCGGCCGTTCTCCAGAACTGCCTGGCGCGAAGCCATCTGCTCGGGATAGATGGAAAGCTCCTCCCAGCTGTCCCAAAAGCGGTCCATCAGGTTCCGAACCGAAAGCTCGCTGGGTTCATTATAAATCTGCTCCATCTGCAGGATGTAGGCGTCCCTGGCCTGCCAATACCCCTCTCCGTTGGCATTGGCGATAATCCGTCCTTCCAGCAGCTCGTCCCGTACCCGTTCGATGCGGGCGATGTCGACGCCCTGGCCGATCTGCCCAGGGGTGTGGGCCCGGTTGAGCTGAGGCCGGTACAGGGCGTCGGTGGCTGACATATGGACCCGCTGACGACTATAGCCGTCGGTGGACGCATTGCTCAGGTTATGACCGACGGTGGACAGGGCCCGGGAGTGGGCAAACAGTGAACGCTTGCCGAGTTCTATTCCGGAAAAAGTACTTTGCATCGCTTGCTCCTAAAGGCTGTGGTCCAGCACCATCGGCTGGCTGCTGGTCTGCCGATACCCCGCGGCGGTATAGGTTCCGTCCCTCCGGGATGGATACAGTTCATCGATAATCGATTCCATGGTCTCCATCTGACTGCCGGCGTAGGCCATAATGCCCTCGTTTACCGTGCGGACCTGGAGTACCGCCACTTTGAGGTCCCGGAATGCGGCTCCGAGTTTCTCGCGCTGGGGCGAATCGAGGGTGGCAAAGAGCATGGTAAGTCCGTATTCCCGGGAAATATTCAATTGATCGAGTAACTCGACAAAACCCCGCTGACGCTGCAGTTCGCAGTTCCGGATGGCTTCCGAGAGTTCTTTCATCGCAGAGATGCTTCGATCCGCTTCTATATAGTCCTTGTCGAATACCGCTTCCTGCAGCCGCAACTGATGCTCGGCAAGCTGCTGGAATAGCACCGTCTGGGTTTCGAGAATACTTTGGAAATCCTGAACCGTCATGAGCTGCTCCTTCTCTATAATCATCGGCAGAAGGAAACATGAGTTTAGCCCCGGATTGACTAGCTTGAAGCTCGCCTGGGGCACAGCGACCCTTGATTTTCATCGGTTTATCGGGATAGATTCTGCCACAGAGTTTCCACGGGAATGATCGACTTATATAAACAAACCGAACATCATAAAAGCAGTCTCCGGCAATACGCACCGGTTCACCTGGCGGCAATAGTAAGCGTGGCGATTTTCCTGGGAAACCTCCTGAACCCCGATGGTCTCCGTCCGGTAGCGGCGGTTTTTACTCAACCGCCTGCTGACCCGAGTTCCCCGCATGAAAACAGCGCTGCGGATATTCCGGGAAAGGGCTTTGCCAGCCCGGTTCAAATTAGTGAAGATATCCGACTCGACAGAACCCCAATCTCGGAAGATAAAATTTTCTGGCAGAACGGCAGCGACGAGGAAATAATCTCCGAGCTGCTGGATCATATGAGCGATGAGCAAATCGTTTCGCAGGTATTTCTTGTAGGCTGGGAAAGCGAGACCGCCGAGGGTCCGGTAATGGACTGGATTGAGAAACGGGGCCTCGGAGGGGTAAAAGTCTTCGGCTGGAACGGCAACAACGTGGCCACCCTCGGCAGGGCCCTGAGCATCATGCAAGCCCGATCTATGGACAACGATGCGGGCATTCCCCTGATAACCGCCACCGATCAGGAAGGCGGATGGGTCAGGCATATTAAGGACACCACCAGCATCACTCCGGGCAACATGGCAATCGGCGCATCGGCCCTGCCCATGGATTCATACCTGAGCGGATATTACATCGGTCAGCAGCTGAGAGCCATCGGCGTCAACATGAATTTTGCGCCGACAGTCGACGTCTATATAAACAACGATGCCCATGTAATCGGCCCGAGGGCATTCTCCGCCGACCCCCTCGAAAGCGGAATTCTGGGACTGGCGTTTTACCAGGGAATGCAGATGGCCGGGGTGATGGCCACCGCTAAGCACTTCCCGGGACACGGCAACGCCTACGGCGACAGCCATGGCTATTTACCGGTAATCGAGGACGATTTCGAAACTGTGTGGCAGAGGGATCTCTTACCCTACCGGATGATGATCCGCGAAGGCCTTCCGGCGGTACTCTCGGGACATTTAAATTTCCCGAACATTACCGGCAACGAGAGGCCGGCTTCCCTATCACCCTATTTCAAGCAAACCGTGCTTCGCGACCGGCTTAATTTCGAAGGAATCGTGATTACCGACGATCTGTACATGAGAGGGGCCATCGACTACGGCGACCAGGAGGGATGGGGCATGGACCGCATTGTTCTGGAAGCCCTGAGGGCGGGCAATGACATGGTAATGCTCTCCGAGACCCCGGCGTTGAACGATTCCATCTGGACCCTCGTGCTTGATACCTATCGGGAAGATGAAGAATTTCGTCAGCGGATTCGGGAATCGGTCTCCCGGGTGTTGCGGGTAAAGCTGCGTTTTCTCAAACCCTCATGGCGGGTTCCCCTGACCATCGATCCGGAAAATGTGTACGACGACATCGAGACCTTTTCCGGGGAGCCGTTTTTTCAGGAACAGGCGGCTCGGGGGGTAACCCTGATTAGAGACCGGGATATTCCCTTGCTGCCCGAACCGGGGGAGCGCATCCTGCTGGTTGGTCAGGACTTCGATTTTCTCAGGGAAGGCCGGGAGGCGTATCCCGGTGCGGAGAGTTTTCATTTTAGCTACAATCCGTTTTACGACGCCGACCCCGATGTCATCGCCAGGGTGTCCGCCATCATTCCCCGCTACGACAGAATAATTTTTAATCTCGCAAATCCCAACAGCCTGGAAGTCCTGCGATCTCTTGAGGACCACGGGAGCAAGATCATCGTATTTTCAAGCCTCACTCCGGTTTACCTCCAGGAACTCCCTTGGGTCGCGTCAGCGCTGGCGGTCTACGGCTGGGGGAGCGAGTCTTTCGAGGCGGGCTTCGCGGCCCTCTCGGGAAACATCCCCTTTGTCGGCCAGCTGCCGGTGCTGCTGGAAGAAACTCCGGACAGCTGATGGGCTGGGCCGACGCCGAGGGGAGCATGGTCCCGGAGATCCACAAATTCCTCCTGCCGCGAGAAGTCCACGCCGCAAGCCTGAGTTCGCGGCTTCTCAACGGCGGCGGAGGTCTGGGAGTACCCGGTGGAAGGGGAGACCGGCTTTTAGTCCATCGGGGGCATCTTCACTCCGCCAATGGCCCGGAAAGTCTCGAGATTGACGCCCTGCTGTATTTGGGCGGCGGCGGATTTACCTTTCCCCTTTTTTCCGGAGAGTTCCGGACGCGAAACCAGTACCCCAGTCGTCGAAGTTCCGAGTTTCTTGAAAAAGCACTTTTCCAGCATCGCCGGCGCATCTTTTCCATTATGGGCGGCCGCGACGACACCGAGCAGACAATCTCGATGATGGGCAAGCCCCCCTACCACCGGGTGGATTATGTGGTAATGTTTCGCACGCCCCAGGCACCCGCCCCTCCCCTCTCCTACGATGGAGAGTTTCGAATCGTCCGCTCAGGGCAAAGGGACATCCAGAGCCTGCTGCCCCTTCAACTGGCATACGAGGCCGAGGAAGTGGTCATCCCGGGGAAGTCGGTCAACCCCTCGTTTACGCTCTCCCAGCTTCGACGTTCTTTGAGCAGTCAGCGGGTGCTTCACTTGATGTATGGGGACAGGGTGGTCGCAAAGGCTCAGACCAATGCCAGAGGTATGGGAGTCGAGCAAATAGGAGGAGTGTACACCCTGCCCGAGTACCGAAACCGAGGCCTTGGTTCCATGTTGGTGGAGAAGATAAGCCGAGACATCTGCGGCGACGGGAAAGTCGCTAGTCTCTTCGTAAAACGGGAAAATCAGCCGGCAATGCGGGTCTATGAAAAATGCGGATTCGAGCCTGGCTCCCGTTTCCTCATCGGATATTTCTGATCGCGGTCATTTGATTCCCGGCGGTTAATTCCCCGCCCTTGCCTCTGTCTGGTCAGCGCCTAATCCGGCAATCCATTTTCATCTTTTATATCCCCGAATGTGCTACAATATGAGGTATGAAGATTCTGATGGTCAGCAGCGAGGTCCATCCCTACGCGAAGGTCGGCGGGCTCGCCGATGTGATTCCCCATCTCAGCACCGAATTGGCCCGTATGGGTCACGATGTCAAAATCCTCATGCCGCGTTACTACAAAATCGAGCGGGTGCTGCTGGACCGTCATCCGGCGCCTTTAAAAATTTCTCTCGGGGAGCGGGAGATCTGGACCGCCTTGTTCAGCACTGCCATTCCCGAGAGCAACGTTGAAGTATTTTTTCTTGAACATGAGGACTTCTACGGGCGGGAGGGAATTTACGGTGATGAAAAAAACCGGGATTTCCCCGATAACCTGCTGCGCTTTGCAGCCCTGTCCATGGCTCCGTTTCCACTCTGCGGTCTACTAAACTGGTATCCCGATATCATACACAGCCACGATTGGGCCACCGCCCTGACCCAAACCTACCTCAAAAGCCATGAAAACAGGGGTGAGTTTAACAACACCGCCGGAGTGTTCAGCATTCACAATATCGGTTACCAGGGCCTATTTCCCGCAGATCAGCTGGGCACCCTCGGCTTTGGACAGGGGGATTTTCACCCGCTGGGACTGGAATATCACGGAAAAATCAGCACGTTGAAATCGGCTCTGGTAACTGCGGATGCGGTGAGCACGGTTTCCCCGAACTACGCCCTTGAAATACAGCAGCCTCGGCTGGGATTCGGTATGGACGGGGTACTCTCCGCCCGAGCGAACCCGGTAGAGGGAATTCTCAACGGAATGGATTACGACGCCTGGGATCCGTCCCGGGACCAGCTCATTCCCTATCCGTACGATATGCAGAGCCTTGAGAACAAAAGCCTGAATAAGAACTATGTTCAGCAGGAAGCCAATCTCGAAATTTCAACCAGGCCGGCAATGATAGGTCTGGTATCCCGGCTGGTCAGCCAAAAAGGCTTTGCCCTGCTGTTAGGAAAGAACGGCGATAATCTGCGCAGAATATGCAGCGAGCTGGACCTCCAGATTGTCATTCTCGGCACCGGAGAAGACTGGATTGAAGAAGGCATTGTCAAGGTAGCTTCCGAAATGAAAAATCTCAGGGCCTATATCCGCTTCAATGAAAAAATGAGCCATGTAATCCAGGCCGCCTCTGATTTTTTCCTCATGCCATCGCTTTACGAACCCTGCGGTCTGACTCAGATGTACGCCCTGCGCTACGGCTCATTGCCGATTGTGAGCCCCACCGGCGGACTGAAGGACAGCGTCAGGGATATTTCCCAGGGATCCGGGGGAACGGGCATTCTGATTGAGGAAGAAATGGGAGAGCAGCACCTGTTTACCGCCCTCGAACGAGCCGTGGATCTATGGCACAACCGCCAGGAGCTGTATAAGGAAGTACAGCGCAGAGCCATGGAACAGCGTTTTGACTGGGCCGGCGCCGCCGAACAGTATGAAGGATTGTATGCCCGCGCGCTGGAAACCCGGCGGGGTTAAAAGTCTTCGATATTAAAACCCGCCGGGGTTAAACCCGCGCTGGGATTATTACCCACTTTTTGCAATTTTTTTGAGCACCCGTTCCTTTCGCCTCTGCAAATCTTCGATGAGCGATGGCTGCATCGTTTTTAAGGTCGGCTCGTGGCCGCTGAGATACTCTTCTATTAACTCGGCGCACTGCTGATAATCCCTCACTCGGTGCTCCAGATGCACGAGCATGGCTTCGAGCCCCCTGAAATCCCCGAATTCCCGGTAGAGCCGCGACCAGATTTGATGAGCGCCTTCATAGGACCGATGCCGGCGCAGAAGAACCGCCAGAAGATAAAAATCCGCGGCTTCCCGGGACTGCGACTGCAGCAGGTCAATTGCGCTTTGCTCATCGAGGCTCACGAGCAGTTGCCGGGCGAGCCCCCTCACCGACGGTGCGGGCATGGCTTCACCGGAGGGGAGTCCTGGCAGCCCCGAGAGGATTTTGTGAAGATGAATCTGGAAAACCGCCAGGGAGCCGATGTCGCTTGCGTGGTGCTCCAGTACAGGGATCATCGCAGGATCGGCATCGGGCGGCTGTTCTGCCATGGCGCGTTGAAACTCGAAATACCGGTCGGGAATTTCGCTTCCGGGAATATCGATATCCCGGCTAATTCCAAGTATGTGCCGCTCAATACTGCCCAAGCGGCAGTTTTCCAGGGATGTGGAATAAAGCCGTCGGGCGGGATACAGCAAATCGAGCTGAACGTTTTCCAAGGGCTGCATGCCATTCATGAGAAGCCGGGTGGTAAATAGCGGGTTGTCGAAGCTCCGGCCGTTGTAACTGACCATTATGGGAGCGGGCCGATCGCCGGGAGAAATTTCATCCAGAATTGCCCGAAGGAAGAGGGGTTCCCCGGGAAAGTCTCCGAGAAACCATTGAATGATTTCGAAATCACCCTGCCCGACAAATCGTCCGATTCCAAACAGAAAGACCAGGGTGCCGGCGCCGCTGGAAAGACCGGTGGTTTCGCTGTCAAAATAGAGCATCTGGTCCCATGACGGCTGCTCCCCGTAAGGAAATTGCCCGGAGGCAAAGAACCTCGTACTGGGAGGAGCCTGCGGCGCTTCGATGTGGATAATCCGGCGACGGCGCCACACGTACTCAGCCATCAATTCCCACGCGCAGGACTCTTCGTCGGTCTGCGGGTCGACGGATGACGGGATTGGCGCAGGAGGTGAAGACTGCTCCGAGGCAGGAACCGGAGGAACCGCAGGTGCAGCAGGTGCCTGAGACAGCGGGCTGCTTCGGGAAGCTTTTATTCGTTTGAGCCGTTCGTAGAGATCCATTGCCTCAGGAATTCCATTATCAGCGGTTTGGGGTTGGTGGTGATTTCCTCATCGGGCAGCCTGGGCCCGATACACGATGGACAGCCTTCCTCGCATTCACAGCGGCTGACAAGCTCGAGGGAGGCCTGGAGAATTTCAGACAGCCGGCTCATGATGCTCCGGCTCACTCCCGATCCTCCGGGATAGCGGTCGAAAAGGTAGATTGCCGCCGCGCCGAAATGCGGATCCCGGATGCGTTCGGAGATTCCCAGGTCGTTGCGATCGCAGAGCAGGAAGGCCGGGGCAGTTTCGCGTATGAGGCTCCCAATCCGGCTTATTACTGCAGTCTGCTGCGGACTATCCAGTCCAGAGAGCATGGTTCCGGGACCTGAATCGGGCGAGAAGATGAGAATGCAGCTCTGGGTGTGCATCTCCTCTTCCGGAAGGTTTACTTCGCCGAAGCCGATGTTTTCGTGGGTATTAAATCTGAGTTTTTTGAATTTGGACACCTGAGTGCGAACCAAAACATCGCCAAGGACGATGCGCAAACCGGCTTCCACATGCTCTTCATCCTCGAGGAGAACCTTGATATCCCGCTTGGTAACCGCGTCGGTATAGAAATTCGTCTCCTTTTCTTCGACATAGCAGCGCCGCTCTTCCAGATTCAGCTCATGTACCAGGTACTGCCGACCGCGGTGCATATACACCGCCAGGGGGTAAATGAGCTCTTTGGCGCTGGGACGGTCCATCTCGCCGATGACCTGATTTCTGCCCTTGGTGATGTCGATGATCACCACGTTGTCCGCAGTTGCCGAGCGCAGACTGATGCCCTCTGCGGGGTACCCCCGGTCAGACCAGTAATATCGCCCCCCGGAAAGCCGAACGGTGCCGTCCTCTTCCATGATTTGGAGATAGTCCCGGGCATCGGGAAAATCCTCATCGCCCTCGGCGGAAAACGGAATCTCGAAGGCCGAGCACTTGACATGATCGAGGCGGACGAAAAAGTTTTGCGGATTGACATATCCCGATTCGGCGCCCCGCCCCATGAAGTAGGTCTGATGCCGGACCATGTATTGATCCAGCGGCGCCGCCGAGGCCACCAGCACCGCCAGGCTCGCGGCGCTGGTCCGCCCCGCCCGGCCCGCCTGCTGCCATACCGAGGAGATGGAACCGGGAAACCCCGCAAGAACCGCCGCATCCAGGCCGCCGATGTCAATTCCAAGTTCCAGCGCATTGGTGGAAACCACTCCCTGTATATCCCCGTCCCTCAATCCTCTCTCGATTTCCCGCCGTTCATTGGGAAGATAGCCCCCCCGGTAGGACTCCACCCGGATGCGTTCATTATCGGAGTACATATTCGCCAGACTCTTGTTAATATAACTGGCAATGAGTTCGACCCTGACCCGGCTGCGGGCGAAAACGATGGTTTTTACCCCTTTTCGCAGCAATGAGAGGGCGATTTTCTGGCTTTCCTTCACGGTTCCCTTACGGATGCCCTGAACCGCATCGACCAGCGGCGGGTTATAGAGCACCAGATGCTTTTCCCCGGACGGCGCTCCGTTATTGTCTATCAGGGTCATGCCGCGGTTTGTCACCGCTTCGGCGAGCTCTTTGGGATTGCCAATGGTGGCGGAACAGCAGATAAAACGCGGCCGGCTGCCGTAAAAGCGGCAGACCCTGCTGATTCTCCGGACGAGGTTGGCCAGATGACTGCCGTGTATACCCCGGTAGGCGTGGAGTTCATCGATAACAATGTAGCGGAGGTTTTTCAGGAACTTTATCCATTTCGGGTGATTGGGCAGGATGCCCGAATGCATCATATCGGGGTTGCTGATAATTATCTGTCCGGTTTCCCGTGCGCTGCTACGCAGGCTGGTCGGCGTGTCGCCGTCGTAGGTGGCGATTTTGACCCCCAGTTCGGAACTCAGAGTCAATTCATTCAGGGCGGCCTGCTGATCCTGACTCAGAGCTTTTGTCGGAAAAAGGTAGAGCGCCCGGGAGTCGGGCTCCTGTAGAATTGTCTGCAGAACCGGAAGGTTGTAACTCAAGGTTTTACCGGAGGCCGTCGGGGTGACAATGACCAGGTCGTCCCCGGCGATGGACCGGGTGAATGCCTCGGCCTGATGTGAATATAAACGGCCGATTCCCCGGTTCTTCAGCCCCTGGACGATACCGGGGTGAAGCTCAGGGGGCAGCGGTGCATAGCTGCCCGCCCGGGGAGGAATAACCTCCCAATGGGTGACCTGCTTCATAAAATCACTATCGCCACGGAGTGACTGAATAACCTCGGCGCTGTTCATGCTCATAATTTGTATAGTACCCGCTTTGGCAAAAAATTGACAGTTTTCCGCCGTATATCTTGCCTATCTTCCTTGAAGAGCGACCAACTTTATTTCAATATGGTAGTAGGTGCAACACCAGGAGGGACTATGCCACAGGTACTAACGATTATCCTCGGAGGCGGAAAGGGAACCAGGTTATTTCCTCTGACAAAGGACCGGGCCAAGCCCGCGGTTCCCTTCGGCGCGAAATACCGCCTGGTAGACATTCCCATCAGCAATTCAATTAATGCAGGATTTAAAAACATCTATGTTCTTACCCAGTTTAACTCGGCCTCCCTCCACCTGCATCTGGCGAATACCTACATCTTTGATTCGTTTACCAAGGGCTTCGTCGAAATCCTTGCGGCGGAACAGAGTTTTACCGGACATGGATGGTATGAAGGCACAGCGGACGCAGTCAGGAAAAATCTCCACCACTTTAAGATTCAAAAACCCAGCCATTACCTCATCCTCTCCGGCGATCAGCTCTATCGGATGGACCTGGCCGAGTTTTTCCTTCGGCACGTGGAAAGCGGCGCCGATGCGACGGTGGCCGCCACCCCCGTCAGCCGGGAAGATGCCGCGGGATTCGGCATTCTCAACGCCAACACCCGGGGAACCATAAAGGAATTCGTGGAAAAACCGCCCCTCGACCAGGATATTGAGGGGATGGCTATTCCCGAGAGCATCCATCCCAGCCGAAGCATGCTGGAATCCGGAAGACGTTTCCTGGGGTCCATGGGAATCTACCTGTTCAAAGCCGATTGCCTGTACGAAGCCCTGGAAAATGATTTTACCGATTTCGGCCACGAAATCATCCCGAGGATAATAAAAAAGAAAAAGGTTCAGTCCTACATCTATACGGGCTTCTGGGAGGATATCGGGACTATTCAGAACTTCTACGAAACCAATCTCAATTTGGCAAGCATTAATCCGGCGTTCAATTTCTATGACGAAGCTATGCCGATTTACACTCATCGACGGGATCTGCCGGCGAGCAAGTTCAATTTTTCCTCGGTGAGTCAAACCCTGACGGCCGACGGATGCATCATTACCAATGCAAACATCAACAACTCCATTGTCGGCATTCGGACCCTGATCGAATCCGGCGCGAACCTTGACGGGGTAATCTGCATGGGCGCCGACTGGTATGAAACCGGTGAAGAACGGGAGCAAAACAGGTTGGAAAACCGCCCGGATATCGGCATCGGCAAAGGCGCGATGATACGTAAAACCATAATCGACAAAAACGCCCGCATCGGCGAGAGTTGCAGAATTGGATTGGACGATGTACCCCGGGAGGAAGGCGACCATGGCTTCTATCATGTTGTGGACGGAATAATTGTCATTCCGAAAAACAGCGTCATCCCCAACGGCACGGTAATTTAGCCGGTTCCGCTATGAAAAAATGGTTAGCAAGTAACTGGTTCATGCTGGGCATCGCAGCGGCGGTTGCCGTCGGCTTTACGTTTCCGGAGGTTGCGGCGGCGAATCCCTCGGGGATAAGCTCGGACATTATCGTCATGCTAATGTTCCTGGGCATAGGCTTTACCCTGCCCAGCGAAGCCATACGCTCGGGTTTTTCCAACTGGCGGCTTCATGTTTTTCTCCAGGGCTTTATTTTCCTTCTCATACCGGGGTATATGCTTTTGGCCACCAGTATTCTTCCCTTCTCGCCGGAAATGCGCATTGGACTGCTGGCCCTCTCGGTACTGCCCACGACGGTCTCAACGGCAATCGTCTTTACCCAGTCCGCAGGCGGGAATGTAATCGGAACCATGTTCAACTCAGCCCTGTCAAATATAGCAGGAGTATTTGTCTCGCCCCTGCTTCTATCCCTGCTTTTACGTCAGGCCGGAACGATAATGCCGATGTCCGTACTCGCGGGGATTATCGGGTCGCTGTTGTGGAAAATGATACTTCCCATGCTTATCGGGCAGATACTTCATCTCCGATTCAAGAAGCAGGCTAAAACCGCAAAAAAACCAATAGGGAAAATCAGCAATGTTCTTATTTTGCTGATAGTCCTGCTCTCGGTGGCAAAATCCGCGGGCAATCCTGAAATAATTGCCCGTGCGGGACAGTCTCTTCCGGTCGCCCTGTTTTTGGCGGCATCATTTTACATTCTACTTGCTTTGGCTACGGCGGGTTCCTCCCTGGCGGGTTTCAACGATAGCGATAAGATCAGCATCGCCTACGCGGCGCCCCAAAAGACCCTTGCCATGGGGGTGCCCCTTCTCAGCGCATATTTTTCCTCGGACCCGGATCTTCTGGGGCTGGCGCTTCTTCCTGTGCTTTTTTACCATCCCTGGCAGATACTAAATGCCGGGGTGATCAGAATGCTTCCGTTCAGCCGAAGGGTGTCCGCCGAGGAACGTCACTAATGTCGTGTGTCATGTTTGTGAGCCGTTGCCTTCCCCGGCGCGCATAAGCACAAGAAGGTCACGGTCGGAGGAGACAATCGCGTCAGGCGAAGCAAGCAGTTCGTCGATTTCCGCCGGTGTAAACCAGCGAACTTCCCGGTGCTCCCGCAGTTTTAGGATTTTATCGTTCAGATGGACCGCATAGGCGGAGACTACGTAGTGTTGACGGCGATGTACAAATCGGCATTTTGCAAGGAACTCGCCGCAGCGGATGCGAACCGAAAATTCCTCTTCGAATTCCCTGATAAGAGCTTGGCAGTGGGTTTCCCCGGCCTCGCACTTGCCGCCGGGCAGCTCCCAGCGGCCGTCCATCTCGCCGCCGGCTGATTTCCGCAGTGCCAGCAAAGTACGGCCCCGGGAAAACGCCACGCCGGCGACAGAATGTTTCAGGCTATGATTCCCGACAGCGTCCGGGTGAGCCTGTCCCCCTGAAGGCTTAGATGACGACAACTGAGGGGATAATGAAGTGAACCAGGGCGATTATAACTAGGATGACTCCGATAAGAGTCTTCCGCCCCAGAAACAGCACCTCTATGCGGGCGAAAAATCCATCGAGCTCTCGTCCGTCTTCCATCGCCTTCTTCAGAAAGTACTCGGCCATGAGCATAATCGACGCAAGAATCCCTGCGAGGGCGGGAAGTATGTCTCCGATTACCGGAATATCACCGGGGAATGCAAAGATCAGCTTCAGCACCGAGAGGATTCCCATCACGATAGAAAGGATGATGAGGCTTCTCGGGGAGGATAATCCCTCTTCGTGAAAAAGTTCACCGCAGCGCAGTTTCTCATCAAAAAATGAAAAGCCCAGGACAAGGCCGGAATAGCCGAGGCTGAGAGCAAATAGGGTAAAAAGTTGGTACATGTATTCCTCCCGTCGGACTGCTTTTTCACGCGGTCCGTACCATAAAGGTAATCAAGTGCGCTGTATTATTCCAGTTCCACCGGGGCTGTGAGGGAAAAATCCCACAAATCCCGGTCTCCGTCTGCTTGTACATCAATCTGCATCAGAATATTCAGGCTTTCCCGATCGTCGGGCACCGGCCCAGGAAGCCTGAGTCTGATGATTCTGTCCTGCCCGGGTTGATCGGGAAGCAGTTCGCTTGCCCGGGATAGCTGATCAGGGAGATCTTCGCGGTACGCCGCCAGCTCCAGCAGACCTGCAGACCCGGGAATCAATTCGTTCAACGCAGCTATTCTCAGAGTGACCAGTATCTCATCGGCGAATTCGACGGCCCGCAGCTCATAGCGATGATCGCCGAACTCATTAACGCCGAGATTCGGCCTGAGGAAGGCATTGTAAATGATAAAAATAATGACGATGATGCTCACATCCAGCAGGAGTATCAGGGTGCCCTTGTTCTTGCGATACCAGGGCCGCTGATCGACATTGCCAACACTGTTGCCCGCAAGCTTCAGCCGGTCCTCGCGCTGATAGTGAAAGCGCAAGCGGTTCTCTTCCTCTTCCCGAGGAAGGGTATTCTCCCGGCTTCCGCCGGTTCGGCCTCGCCGAGGACCGTGATCACCGGCTCCCGACCCCGAGTTTTCTGAGCCGCTGAATCTGCTCATATTCTCTCCCCCTCTAGCTGGACGAATTCACCGCAAAGCCGCCCGATTTCCGGAATTAACTCCGCAGCGGTAAACAGACCGCTGCGACGGTAACAACGCGAGGCCGCGAGCTGATGAAGGGCCACTGCCGCTGGCAGGGCCCGGCCGGCGTCGCCTTCGCGGAGAATAAAGGCTGCGGTGAGTCCGCTCAGCACATCTCCACTTCCCGCAGTGCCCAATGAGGGCTGGCGTCCGTCATACACCCATTTTTGTCCGGACGATCCGGCTATCCAGGTAACGGAAGATTTTATCGCTACCCAGCATTCACGGGATTCGCCGGCGAAGCGGGAAATAATTTTCCCGGCGCTCTCCGACGGGTGTCGGAGGGTATCCCCGGTTGAACTGTCCAGCAGCATTGCGGCCTCGGCGGCGTGGGGCAGGAGTATGACAGGCGCGGGTCCCCGGGGAATGCCGCCCCGGCGGCGCAACTCAGCCAGCCAGTATAATCCGTCGGCATCGATAATCAACGGCCGGTCCCCGGCCAGGAGCCGGGACAAAAGGGGAATAAAAATATGTTCATCGTCTGCTTCCCGGCCCAGACCGGGTCCGAACAAAAACGCCGAGGCCCAGTCGTCCACAGAATCATCGGTTGTCCGGCGGAACATAAGGGCGGGCTCGGATGACAGGGCCTCTGCGGTCCAGTCTACCGGACTGTTCACCCTCACCATCCCGCCGCCGGACTTTAATGCCGCCCGCCCGGCCAAAACCGCTGCTCCAGCCATCCCCCTGCCGGCGCCGAACAGATCGATTTTTCCCTTGGTTCCCTTGTGGGAATCGGGATGCATTGGGCTCAGTAAATCGGGCAGAATGCCGGAAACCAGGATGCGGGCGGGGGCCTTTGCCTCCGCCTCCCCTACGACCCCCGCCGATTTGCTTTTCCCGACAGCCTTCCATCCTTCGCGGTACTCCCGCAGGACCTGCGACGGGAAGCCGGGTTTGATGATGCGGATTTCACCGCAATAGTTCCGGGCCGGGCTGGTATACATACAGGCACGGGGGAACTGGACAGCCAGGGTTACATCGCTATATAAAATCGGCCAATCGCCGCGATATGCATCAGAGAGGCCGCTGGGCAGGTCGAGGGCGAAGCGCATGGCTTGGCTCTGGTTCCACAGTTCGACCAGACTTCTTGTCCGCGGATCAGATAAGGCATCGGGGAAATTGCCATCCCGGGAGCCGGTATCCCCACTGTATAAGGGACGGGTCAGTCCTGAACCCAGATACCCGTCGATTAACACCGCCGGCCGTGAGCCGGCCCCCGGCCCTGCAAAGCCGCTTTGATTGTCCCTGAGCCCCAAGCTCTCCAGCCGGGGCAGTACGGCATCAAGGCCATCTTCCCGAACGGTACAGATTGAACGGTCCAAGGTGCTGAGCATGGTCATAGGCAGGGGCTTGAGAGAGTGCTTAAGAAGGAAAATTTCCGAAGGGTATCCCTGATCCGACAAATGCCGGGCGCACACCAGGGCGTCGCCGCCATTGTGCCCCGGGCCAGCGAGGATTATCAGATCGGATAGCTCTCTGCCCCGAATCCATTTAAGAATTTCAGCGGCCATGAGGCGCCCGGCGTGTTCCATGAGGATAATTTCAGGAATGAGCTGAGCGCAGTCATGATCAAAACGCCTCATCTGCTCATTGGAAATGGCAAACATTCCGGGTTCCTCCTCGGATTTTTCGCTGAAGCGCTCCGGCTCCCGCGCCAGGGCTTTCGCGCTTCTCAAGCACCCGCTTTGTGGCCCGCGCTTGGTCCCGTCCGCTGTTCCTCCCGCACCCTGTTCCGGCGTATTGCTTCCAACGCCTCGGCGATTAACGAAGCAGCCTGTCTGCCCTCCACCAGTAAATATCCACGCCTTCCGGGTCTCCCAGCAGACCGGTAATTATGCCGTCCCGGGACACCTGGTAATCACTGGCGAAAATCTCGGGATTTTCAATTCGCAATCTTCGACGGGAAATGAGATTCCCGTTTCGGTCCATGATAATCAGGCTCTGCTCAAACCCGCTTGTCCTGCCGAGGAAAAATAAGTGCCCTCCGTCAGCGGTGCCGATAAAATCGTAGAGATACTGGATCTCCTGCATGCCGCCGGCGCCGGGAAGGGTTTGGGTGTTTTCGGGCAGCAGGAAAAAATCCCGGTAAATTCCTTCGGGGAGGTCGAGGCTGTACACCCGGGACTCTACGCCCCGGTTTTCCGGAAGGATGTAATCAATCTGCATGTACAAGCGGAGATCTTCGGTATCCGGGCGTATCCCCGATAGTGAGGGACTGATGGAAGGGTCGGGCCCCGCCGGCAGATGAGCTTCGTCTATCCGAACGGCGAACAGCGCATCCCCTTCGGCATTGTACCAAAAGACTTCATATTCCGGACCGTTGCGGGTCGTGACGACGATATGATCGTTCGACGTAACTTCCAGGCCCATAATATGGGCAAATGGGGTGCCGCCAACGCCTTCCTGGCCAATGTAGTCGAGGTGCTGCCCGTCGGGGGCAAAGCGATGCACCACATGCTGAAGGACTGCGGCACTATCCTGATCAATCAGACGGCGCTCCGGAGCAACATGGTCCTCGGCCAGGAGTACATGGTTCGAGGTCACCGCGATTTCACCGATATCGTTAAAGGGAAAAACCACGGCAGTGCGGTTGACGATGGTGTCCTCGGACTGCAATGGAGACAGAAGGACCGGACGGGGGTTTTGATCCTCGTTATATTTTAGGGACAGCAAATCTCCGTAGGATGAAAACTCCATAATTTTGGCGCCCAGGGAGTTGGCTACAAAAATAAGTCCCTGATACATAAAGACGCGGTTCTTACGGTTGGGAAGGACAAGTCCGCGGTGAAAAAGATCGATCTCATCCTCAAGAAGTCCGATATTCACGGTAAACAGCTTTTCTGCGGGCAAAATCTCTCCGCTGTCGCGCAGCGGCGAGCATGAAGTAACAGCACTCATCACAATGAGCAATATGATAATCACAGATGTGGAAAAACCCGGGAAACGGGCAGCGGGCCGATGCATGCTCAGATACTAATGATGGCCCGCTGCTCTGTCAATCTTGACCCTCCAGTACCCTCTGTATAGACTCAGACCATGTTTTCCCGTTTACTCGAATCCCTTTTCGGATCCAAACACGATAATGACTTAAAAGAGCTTCTTCCCCTTCTCCACTCGGTGAATGAAAAAGAACTGTGGGCCCGGTCGCTGGGCGACGCTGATTTCCCACGGGAAACCGAGAGACTCAAGGGTCGGTACCACAAAGACGGAGACCTGGATGCGCTGATTCCCGAGGCCTTCGCGATGGTGCGCGAGGCCGCCCGGCGCAAACTGGGTGAACGTCCCTACGATGTCCAGATTTTGGGCGGCATTGCCCTCCACCAGGGCAGGATAATGGAGCTCAAAACCGGGGAAGGAAAAACCCTGTCCTCGGTAGCGCCGGCCTACCTGAATGCCCTCTCGGGCAAGGGCGTGCATATGGTCACGGTCAACGACTATCTTGCCCGACGAGACGCCGATTGGATGCGCCCCATTTTTGAGACATTGGGTCTTACAGTCGGCTATGTGGTAAGCCAGCTGCCCCTTGAACAGCGGAAAGAAGCCTACGATTGCGATATCACCTATGCGACAAACAACGAAATAGCCTTCGACTACCTCCGGGACAACATGCGCTATTCCCGCCGGGAAAAGATGCAGCGGGGGCACAACTACTGCATTATTGACGAAATCGACTCCATACTCATCGACGGCGCCCGGACTCCCCTCATTATTTCAGGTGCGACCAGAGAAGATACAGGCAAGTACCGGGAGGCCAAAAAAGTCATCCGGGAGCTGCGGGAGTGCGATAAGGATCCGGATACCGGTGATTATCCCGAAGAGCCGGTCGGCGATTTCAAAATCGACGAGAAAAATAAAAAAGTGAGCTTCACCGATGCGGGACTGGATAATCTGGAAAAAGCCTGCGTCAAGGCGGGGGTATTCTCCGGCAGCCTGTACGACAGCGAAAACTTTGAGTTCATCCACTTTGCCACTCAGGCACTGAGAGCCGCCAGGCTGTTTCATCTGGATACCCAATATGTGGTGAAGGACGGCAAAGTCGAAATTGTCGATGAATTCACCGGGCGTATTCTCCACGGCCGCCGGTACTCCGAGGGCCTGCATCAGGCAATCGAGGCGAAGGAAGGCATACAGATCCAGCAGCGAAGCCGTACGCTGGCCAGCATTACCTTTCAGAACTTCTTCAGGATGTACGGCAAAATAAGCGGCATGACCGGCACCGCGGCCACCGAAGAAAAAGAATTCATGAAGATTTACGGTCTGGACGTGGCGGTTATTCCCACCAACCGGCCGGTAATCCGGGATGATCAGGATGATCTGATATTTCTCGATGAACAAAGCAAATTCGATGCGATTTGCGAAGAAATAAAACAGGTCAGCGCCGCGGGACAGCCAATACTGGTGGGAACGGTTTCCATAGAAAAGTCCGAGCGACTCTCCGCACTGTTGACCAAGCGCGGTGTGCGCCATGAAGTGCTCAACGCTAAAAATCATGCCCGGGAGGCCCTTATCGTCGCGGAGGCCGGGGCCAAAGGCTCGGTAACCATTGCCACAAACATGGCGGGCCGGGGTACCGACATAAAACTGGGAGGAAACCCGGAATTCCGGGCCCGTAAGGCCGCAGGCACCGACGCCAGTGACGAGGCCTATGAGGCCGCCTTTGAAAAAGAACGCCTGCGCTGGCAGAAGGAAAATGCCGAAGTAAAGGATCTTGGCGGTTTGTATATCCTGGGAACCGAACGCCATGAAAGCCGCCGTATCGACAATCAGCTTCGGGGTCGCAGCGGCCGTCAGGGGGACCCCGGCCGGAGCCGGTTTTTCCTGTCCATGGACGATGAGCTCATGCGCCTTTTCGGGGGCGGAACCGGAAACGTAAAGGCCCTCATGGCCCGCGCCGGCATGAAGGGAGATATGGCAATGAACCACCCCCTTCTTAACCGCGCCATCGAGCGGGCTCAGAACAAGGTTGAAGAGCGGAACTTTGAAATCAGGAAGCACCTGCTGCAGTACGACGATGTGCTGAATGAACAGCGCAAATTCGTGTACGCCCAACGGGATGAAATCCTCACTGACGATAATCTTGTTGAGCGGGTTCAGCGAAGTCTGGAGGACATCGTTACCGGATGGGCCGAAGAGTACGGCGAAAAGCAGCCGATCGATTCCGCCAATATCAGCGATCTGCAGGATTTCCTCAAGGAAGATCTATTTTACAGCCTCGACGGCACTCTCGAAAAGGAACTGATTGGCCTCAACGCGTCGCAAGCCGCGAAGCGCATAAGCGCTTATATGGCGGAGGAACTCGGGAAGAAGGTTCAGGCCATCGGAAATGATATTCTAAATCAGGCATTGCGCCGGGAATACCTGGTAAGCATCGATATGGGCTGGCAGGATCACCTCGAGAGTCTCGACGCCCTGAGAGAGTCGGTATACCTTCGTACCTATGCCCAGAAGAATCCATTGCTGGAGTACAAGCTCGAGGGCTTTCAGATTTTTGATGAAATGCTCTACCGGATCCGCCGCGGCGTGGCTCGCAAACTCATAAACGTCAAAGTTGAGGGGCTTGAGAATCCGGTTCAGGTTCACGCGCCGACGGCCCAGCTCAGCCACCGGGAAGTAAACCTTCTCGGCCAGGGCGCCGGGCCAGCAGCGGCAGGCAAGGCCGGTTCAGCACCGGCTCCCCGGCGCAGCAGGGGTCCTCTGCCGGGACAACGGGTGGTTACGGTTACCCGCAATCAGCCAAAGGTGGGAAGAAATGACCCCTGCCCCTGCGGCAGCGGGAAAAAGTACAAGCATTGCCATGGCGCATAAATCGCGCCGAAAACCTGCGACGCGAATTTCCCAACGGAAAACCCGCGACGAGCATATAAAAAAGGCTGTCTGAGAAAACCTCAGACAGCCTTTTGCTTTTTTTATGCCGCGATGCCTCGATACCGCGATGCGGCGTCAGATCGTCATTCTGCCACAGCGGACTTTGCTCACGTACTATGGAGTTTCTCCGGCGGTTACCCGAGTTTCAACCAGTTCGTCCCCCGAGCGGTCGATGGTGTAGGCATTGATAAAAGTGAAAACCGCAAGCAGCAAAATAATGACAATGGCGATGCGTCGCATTATGTGTCCCCTCGATAATTAAATAGCCATTTAGGAATGGCTTTATTCTAATGCAAATACGGCAAAGGGTCTACCGGCTCGCCGTCCTTAAACATGCTGAAATGCAAATGCGGCCCGGTGGAACGCCCGGTATTACCCATGTATCCGATTATCTGATTTTGACTGACGTACTGTCCCCTGACAACGCTTGCCGTATTGAGATGGGCATAGAGGGTTTGAAAGCCCCGGGGATGTTCTATGACCACGAATCTTCCATAGTTCCCTATCTGACTCTCCACGAGACGGACGGTACCGGCCATTGATGCCCTGATGGGAGTTCCAACACGGTTGGCCCAATCAACGCCGTTGTGAAACCGCCGGACGCCGGTGAACGGATCATTGCGCATGCCAAAGCCCGAGGTGAAGCGGCCTATGGTGGGATAGATAAACAGCTCGCCGATGGCGAGGCGTAAATCAGTCTCATTCATCCGAGCGCCGGGAATAAAAATCTCCTGGCCTGGGCGAATTTCCGAGCTCTCCAGGGCGTTTACGTCCAGGATTGCATTGAGATTAACCCCGTAATCCGCAGCCAGGCCCATGAGGGTGTCTCCCCGCTGAACATCATGGAGAAGACCGTTTCTGTCGGGCAGCAAAAGCACCTGGCCCTCGATGATTCTCTGGGCGTTTTCCAGGCGGTTGTAGCTGATAATCGTGTCCATGTTGAGGCCGTGATCATCGGCTATCTGGCTGACGCTGTTTCTCGGCCGGACGGTATACTCAGAAACCCTGAGTACTTCGAAACGCGCGAGGTCAAAATCTTCTCCCTCTTCCACCGTCCCCGACGAAGCCAGGGCGTTGCCCCGAATAAAGGCGCCGGAATACACATTACCGGGAAGGCTAAACTTCGACGGACTGATAATGCGAAAAAGCGCCGAGGGACTGGTGAGAATAATTATAAGAACTCCAAGAAACAGAAAAAAATTGCTGACGAATATGGCGTCCAGGGCAGTAAATACCCGGTTTTCACCGCTTTTGCGTGTGCTTGTACCTCTCGACGGAGCGAAGGTATTGATCACCGCCGACGTATCCGTGAAGCTTTGCCGGCGGGGGAAGTCAATGATGCTAGCCTGGTTTTTAATTTCCCGGGCCCGGGTCAGTAGGGAGCCAGTCCGGTTCCGCTCGGTTCGCCCGGAGGGTTCAATATTCAGACTGCGCTCCAAAAGCGGCGCTTCGTCGGCTTCAGCGGGAAAAGTAATATCGCGGTTGGTATAGCTGTCAGGTCGGCGGTTAAATGTGATGTCTTCAGAAGCCTTTCGGCGATTTATGTGCTGTTCCTTGATGAGGCTGTTCATATACTAACTATCGTCAATCTTGAACGGCCTCATGAATTGATTTTCCGGCCTTTCCACGATAATTAGAAGCGGGTAATATAAAGCGGTGAACAGCGCTGCCAGCAACCGCAGAATCTATATTATCGCCACAGTTCTGGGAATCTTCGCTCTCGCCCTTGTAGTTCATTACGCCGGCATAATGCTGTCCGGCTCCGATAATGATGGAGGGAGCGGACCGGGATTTGCCGTCGAACGCGGTCCTATTCTGGACCGAAACGGCAGATTAATGGCAATTCAGTCCGAGCTGCCCACGGTAACCGTATGGACCCCGTTTGTCGAAGACCGCGAATCTACCGCAGGCCAGCTCGCAGCAGTGCTCAATCTTGATTATGATGTTGTTCTCGCAAGCCTCTCCCTGGAAAATCGGGATGTTATCATTAAGCGCACTATCACCCCCTCAGAGGCGGAGGTGCTTGAGCTTCTGAAACAGCAGGGCGAACTGCCCGGGGTAAACCTCCGGCGGGATTTCGGGAGGATATATCCCGAGGGACGCAGCGCTGCTCACGTGCTTGGCTTCACCGGCATAGATAATGTGGGCCTTGAAGGCATTGAGCTGACGCAAAACGCCGTTTTGCGACCCGAGAGCCCGTCGGGCGGACGAATCTTCGGCAACCAGATTTTCCTTACCATAGACTCGGTGATTCAGCACGCGATGGAAGAAATCGGGGAGCGCCTCATGGATCTGCACGATCCGGATTCCGTCATGATTTTGGTAGCTGATGCTCCCAGCGGGGAGCTTTTAAGCTATGTGAGCCTCCCGGATTATGATCCCAACTCCTTTTCAGAATACAGCGAGGATGACCGACGCAATCGGCCTATCCAGATGTCCTATGAACCCGGCTCGGTTTTCAAGGTTTTTTCCGTCGCCTCCTTCTTGCATCTGGGCGGAATATCCGGTTCTTCGGTGTTCGACACCGCCGGTGGGTATACCAATAGCCAAATCGATATTCCCATAACCGACCTGGGTAATTACGGGATTGTGAATCCCGAAGGCATTATCAGACTGAGCTCGAATGTGGGGGCGGCATTCGCATCTGATACCGTCGACCGGGAAAGCTTCTATTTTATGTTGAGACAGTTTGGATTCGGGCAGCGCAGCGGATTCCCTCTGAACGGAGAGGCCCGGGGCTTATTGGCCCCGGAATCCCGCTGGTCGGGCCGAAGCAAACCCACCATTGCCATCGGCCAGGAAATCGGGGTGACGGGAATTCAAATGATCCAGGCCGCCACCGCCCTCGCCAACGACGGGGTTATGATCCGGCCTCAGATTATCCGTAAAATCGTCAGTCCCTCCGGCGAGGTTCTCAGCGAGTCCCGCAGGGAACCGGTCAGGGAAGTCATACAGAGCTCGGTGGCCGATCAGATGCTGCAGTATATGCTTGCGGCCAGCGGTCCCAACGGAACCGGGCGACGAGCCGCCGTCGAGGGCATAAATATATCCGTGAAAACCGGAACCGCGGAGGTAATCGACCCCGAGACCGGCCGATACTCCGATGAACTGTTCATTGCCAGCACTCTTGCAATATTTCCCACGGAAAACCCTCGTCTCATAGTCTACGTCGTTATTCAGCATCCTCGGGGCGACAGTTTTCTCGGAGGGGTAATCGCCGCTCCGGCCGTGAAGGAAATCGCGGACTTTCTCATCCCCTACCTGCAGATAAACTCAGGAGAAGCAAACCGGCTGCCCCTGCCGCCGAATGTGGAAATTTTCGAACCCCAACTGCCCGACATTGCCGAAACCATACCGGACTTCCGCGGCCTGCCCCTCAAGACCGTACTTCCGCTGTATTCTCGGGAAGACATGTTCGTTCAAATTCAAGGCCGCGGTTGGGTGGTACGGCAGGAACCGGCCCCGGGAAGCCCCTACGCCGAAGGCATGGAGCTCACCTTATTTCTCGACGACGACCGGGAGCCGGAAGAGTGAAGTATTCTATTGAGAAAAACGAACGGGGCATACTCTGCGCCAGCATTAACGGAATAACCCTTCACAGTACCCGCAATCCCGAACGGGAAGCCGCTTCCCTGATTGAGCGCGGCATACAGGGTGACCCTCCCGGAGTCCTGGTGTTCGGCGCGGGTCTAGGATACCATCTCGAGGCAATCCGTCGAGTCGATCAGAAGATTTCTATAATCTGCATCGAGCCCGAAGCCGAATGGATCGATAATGCCGGTTCAGCCGGCCGGGACCCCCGGAGCTACTGCGATGTGCTGATACTCTGCAGCGAAGAAAACTGGGAGGAGAGGGCCTACGACTACCTGCACCAGGACTTTCAGTTGCTCAGCCTTGCCCCTTACCGTCAGATATACCCGGAGATTAGCGCCTCACTTCAGGCCCTGCACTACCGGAATGAAAACCGGCGGCAGGTAAACCGGAACACCCTGAAGCGATTTGGCACCCGCTGGGTAAGCAATCTCATTCAAAATCATCTGCTTCATCCCCAGGAGCGGGGTATCAACAGATTCATCGCGGCGTTTTCCGGCCTGCCGGCACTGATTCTCGCCGGCGGACCAAGTCTGACAGACGTTCTTTCAAACCTGGAAACCCTGCGAAGGAAAATGATCATTGTCGCGGTGGACACCGCCTACCTTCCCTGCCTTCGGGAGGGAGTTGAACCGGATTTTGTTTTGGCCGTGGACCCCCAGTACTGGAACACAAAGCACATCGAAGCAAGCGCCCGAACTACCCCTGATGAGGCAGACAGGCTCCAAAAGCGGGCCGTCCTTGTCTCCGAATCATCGGCCCACCCGCGAAGCTTCAGATTGCTTGAAAATGAAGCGGTGTTCAGCCAGTCGCTTTTCCCCCTCGGGCGATTCTTCGAGGCCGGGCTTGAACCGCGGATTCCCTTGGGCTCCGGCGGTTCGGTGGCGACCACTGCCTGGGATTTCCTGAGGATAAGCGGATGCACCAGCATATACGCAGCGGGTCTGGATATGGGCTTTCCCCGCCGGCAGACCCACTTCAAAGGCTCGTATTTCGAGGAGAGCATCGCCTATTCCGGTCACAGGCTGGAACCATGTGAGCAGGTATCAGCATTATATCTGTATTCGGGGTCCCTTAAACGAAGCGAAAATTACCGTGGTGAGCCAATGCTCAGCGACCGTCGTATGGACGTCTACTGTAACTGGTTCGAACTTCAGTCTAAGAATAATCCCCAGCTGTCTACCTGGTCTCTAAACGGCCAAAGCAGAAAAATTTCCGGATTCGAGCTTTCGGATTGCAGCGAACTGCTGGAGCTGCCGGATATCCGGCCTGAGATTGATCGGCGTATACAGGAGCGAATGGATATACCGGTGATCGACGGCGGCGGACCCGGCAGCGCGGAAGAGGATGGGGTTCACAACCGTCTTTTTACCCTGAAGGCCTTTCTCAAGAGGTTATCCCGAGTCTGCGGCGAGGCCCGGAAGGCCATTGAGGAATCGGAGCACGATTCCCCTGACTCGGCATCAGGGCTGCTGGCCTTCCTTGATGAGACTGATAAGAAAATTCTCTCGGAGGAGAACAGGCGAATTGCGGGTTTTCTCATAAACGATGTCACTGATTCCCTCGCCACCGGCAAACCTGCCGAAACTCTCGATGAAGCGATACAGCGTTCGGATCTTTTGTATCAAAAACTCCAGGAAAGCGCCGACAGCCACATGAACCTCATCACCCGCTACGAGAATCGATTCAAGTTTTCACCGAATGCATCCGAGAATAAGTAATAGAGAGCTAGTCCCTCTCTTAAACGGTATGCATTCGACGTCCAGGCATACCGTTTTTTTATGCCCAAACGGCTAAACCGCCGGATTAGCTTATTGAAGCTTTACAATAATAAATTCCAGGATGATCCCTCATCGGACAATGCGGCGGAACTACCGGGACTGAGACTCAGCACTTCCTCGCCGACAATGCTTTTTGCCACTACGACCTGCTTTCGCCCTCCGGGGAACTGCGCGAGTATGCACATTTCCCCATCCCGTACAGAAATACCTGTTGCCGCATCGCCGGCGTCTGCACCAGGATCCCGAGCCTCATACAGCGGATAGGCGGTTCCGCCCAGGTTGTAATATAAAGATCCGTCGGGTTTCTTAAAAATACGCTTCTGAGAGATGGCCTCCACCCGGTGAACCGACGCGCTGGGAAGCGCTGCCGGCGTTCCCTCACCGACGAAAAAAACAAGGCACAGTATGCCCGCGGCTTCCTCAGACCAGCGAAGCAAGAGCGGGCCTGGGACCTTCGGCGGCCCGTACATTTCCGCCTGCATTGCCCGGGCAGTCTGCGTGGCAATAATCATTCCCATTCTTCTGCCTGAGAGCGGCCCGTTTGAGCCGGATTCGCCGGTATCCTTCTCCCCCCGGTACCATGGACCATTGTCACGGTAGCTCAGCTGTATGTCGCTGCCGGCATCGGGGATGTCGCGACGCTCCAAAGCGATATAGATTGCGGGATTTCCCGACCCCATGCCGTGGGACAGGCTGTTATTAATAAGCTGACTCAAAAGACGCAGCAAATAATAAGCCTGTCGTCGGTCTAAGCGCAGGTCATCAATGCGGACCGACAGTTCCCAGGCGTCTGTGCCGTGTCGATTGCAGGCAAGGGTGAAGTAGCGCTGTATTCCGGCCCCTAATGCAGACGCGGAAACCCGGGAGCGGCGGACTATTTCGGTGATCTCACCGGCAAGGTAAAAGGCCGCGGCGGAAAACCCTTCTTCGCCGCGCATGTGCCGATGGTATGCCACAAATCGCTGATACCTCAGCCAATTTTCCATCTCCGTAGAATCGCTTACTCTGTCATCTTGAACGCCCGAGAGCATGCTGATCTGCGGCCGAACAAAGCCCGAGCGAATTATTAGGTTCCGCAGAGCAGCGGATTCAGTGTCTGCGGCGAGGATAATTTCGATTTTTTTGGGGGGGATGGCTGAACTGACGGATACATCCTCCGGCAACGGGTTCATGGAAACAATCATACCAATGGCGCTCAGGGCGTTAATAAGAACCGTTAGTCGTGCGGAATGGAGTGCTTCGCTCTCATGGAAAAAAAGCCGTACGATATATCTCTTTTGATTGTTGTCAGGACCTGCTTCGCGCCCCTCGCGGTCATCCCGGGAAACATCCCTCGCACCAGTCTCGCGGGAGGCGGGGCCGACTCTCCGGGCAGCGCTTCCGCCAGGCTCTGCTGCGGACTCTGCTCCGCTATCCTTTCGGAAAGATACTGCGGTGAGCTCCGGCTTGGTGAGCGCCATGGTGTGTTTGTGAATCTCGTGCAGCAGGGCGGTATATTTTCCGGATCCGGAAAATACCCAGTCCTCGAGACGGGCATAGCTGTCGTGGAGATTGTCCTTGCCAAAATACAAGGCCATTGATTTCATACTGTGGAGCAGGCCCGCATAGGGATGCTTCATACGGACAGCTATCCGCTCGTGAGGTTTGGATAGGTCGAGCTCAGCGGAAGCTTCGCCGGTTTCATTGATTCGAGACAGTAGCCGCTGGGCATCGAGAACGAACTCTCTGTAATATTCTTCCATGCCCGTCATTTCGATAGTTCTATTATCAGCTCAATTTCACCGAGAGGCATTTTGGTCATTTCCGCAATCTCATCAAGAGCCCTGCCCTGATTATACAACCCGATAACCTGTTCCCGTGCACTGGGCTTAGGCGGCGTATCCTCGGCGGGCTGCGAATCGCGGATTTCACCGTTCTGTTTGGCTTCGTCAATGGGGTTTTTTGGGGCCGGAACCTGCTGATCTGATTCAGGTATGGACAGCTTCTGGGTGATTCGCCGCGAATTGAGAATTATTTCATTGTAGCGGCCGTCGGCCCTGTCGAGCATAGAGAAAATCTGCTGCATCTCCTCGATGCGTTTTTCCACCCGGTTCTGAAGCCGTTTAATTTTCTCCGACTCATTGCTGAGAATCTGAACACTGGTTTCGGTGGTCTGATTGAGGTCGGTCATGATGGCGTTGACCTCTTTTTGCAGGGTACTCAAAAACTTCTCACTGCTGTAATTTTTACTGAGCTGATGCCGCAAAACCAGGTACATGAGGGCGAGAATTGCGAGGTTTATCAGAAGAAGTAAAACGAAATCCATAGTCTATCGTCGAAGATTAGCCGTTGATGTCGATGCGGTTTCCCAGATCCGGGTCTTTAAACAGATCCTCTTCTTCAGCCGCTTCATCATCCTCTTCTTTATCTCCTCGCAGATGTTCCTTCTTTGCCTGTCTGGCGCCGCCTCCGGTTTGATCGTCGTGAAGCTTTTCCGGTCCGTCACTGGTTTCTTCGGTCTTTGCAACCCGCTTATCGGCCATTTTTGTCTGCTGCTCAATTTCCTGACCGGCGACCTGCTGGGCATGAAGCACGGCTTCCTGCTGCGCAGCCTGCTGCTTGCTGATTTCATTGAGGCGGACAAAGAGGTTTTGCAAGTCAATCGGTTTTAATGACATACATTCATCTCCTTACGGGAGCTCATGCATTGCGCCGGCGCTGAAGCGATACTGTTTACTTTGGCTTGAGCGAAATGTCGTCTTCGATCTCTTCATACTTGGTAACCTTCACCTGACCGTTTTCATTAACAAAGGTCACCGATTTGAACTCGTTCCGCACCTCGAGATTCGCATCTTTGATACTGATTTTCACTCCTGCGAACACATTGCCCGATGCTGAAATTTTGCCGTTCGCCTTGAGCTCGGCCAGATAGGAATGGACATCGGTTTTTTCATCCTCAATCTCATCGATTCTCTCGAGGTAAGAAGCGAGCTCGTTTTTCATTATTTTGTACTTATCTTTCTGCGATTCGGAAATCTTCCGTTTTGCTTTTATCGCCGATTCGATGGTGGCGACATTTTTCTTGAGCTCGTCCACCTTCTCGTGCAGCTCCCGCTCTTCATGCAACAGTTCTTCCAAACGGGCCTTGCTTTTGGGGTCGAAACCCACTTCCATGTTCGTTTCGACGTTGGCGACAGATCCCAGGGTTTTTGCGTTTATTTCTTCCGCAGCTCTGAGATTACCGCCGACTATTGTGGCCCGCTTACCCTTGCAGAGAATTTTTTTATCAGAGCTCACATTCGAGTTGATGATACCGTCGGACACCACCACCATTCCGGCGGCTTCCACGGTGGTGTTTTGGATGAACTTGGCAAATACGTTGCCCCCTGCCTGGATCAGGCCGCTCTCCCTGCCGTTCATTCCCTGCCGAATGATGATGTCCCCTTCGGCATCAAGTTCGCATTTGCCCACCGAACCGGTGATTTCAATATTGCCGGCGGCCTTCACGGAGAACCCGTCTTCCACGTTGCCGTTGACAAGCACGGTTCCCAGGAACAGGATGTTGCCGGTTTTCAAATCCACGCCGTTGTTTACCACATATACCGGTTCGACGGAAATCTTCCCGCTCAGGAGTATGACCTGACCGTTCTTCTCGGCAATGGCGCTGCTTCCGTCATCGCTTAGCCGCACGTTGTTGCCGATTTCCATATTGGTGGGTTTGCCAGTTCGGGCGGGCAGCAGTTTTCCCGTGACCGTTTGACCGGCCTCGCCCTTGGTTGGTTTGGTGAGTTTTGCCAACACCTGGCCGGCCACCACATTGTTAATTTTATTGAGCTCCCGGTAATCGACCTTTCCGTCTATTTCCTTGAGCCGGATGTTGTTGGTATCGGTCTCGAAATTAAAAATTACCTTGCCGTCTTCACCGTTCACCGGTTTAAGTCCCTCGGCAACCAAAATCGGCTGACCGTAGACCGGATTATCGGACAAATCCTGAATTGCATCGTCTAGATAGCCGTACACCACCCCGTTGGCCTGCAGGAAGGCCAGAATAGAATCCCTGTCCGGATCGGCACCCTGCTCCCCCGGAGCCCGGATGGTAATAAAGGCCTTCATTTCCAGATCCTGGAGATCAAAGGTGATCAGAGCATCCTGCACCGGATCATGGCGAAAATCTGCGATTTTTACGAACATATTGTCGGCTTTTTTGACCAGCTTGCTGATCATCGCCTTATCCGGTCCGATGATGCCGCGGCGGATTACCGCGTCCATGGCAATGCTCTCGGTTACCTTGCTGCCGTCTCCCTGGGGCTGGGATATTTTCATATACACCCCGTCGAGATTTCGCCTGATGTATACCTTGCCGTCACGGCTCTTTCCCATTTCAAAGGCGATGTCAAAATCGCCGTCGGCAATCGGGAGGGCTTCATCCTCAACGGGGACGGACGCGGGATATGCGAGGATCAGGCAGGGTTTTTTACCCATTCCCAGCATGCCCTTGGAGCCCGCATCGAGGACTTCGTACTCTATCTTTTTTATGGGAAGAGATAGTTCGATAGCCGCCTGGTGGAGGGCGTCCTCCAGATCCTTGCCGGAGACATTGACGTAGCGTTGATCTCTGTCGTTTTTGAGACGCTGACGCATGTATTCCTGGATCTGGGCAAAATCGACCACTAAAAAATTCCCTTTTTGATATTGGTTAGCTTCGCGCGCAGTCGCATGATGGCCTTGGTGTGGAGCTGGCTCACCCGTGATTCGGTGACTTCCAATACTTTTCCGATTTCCTTAAGCGTCAGGTCCTCGTAGTAATACAGCACAAGTACGGTTTTCTCTTTTTCCGGAAGTTCCTGAATCGATTGAATAATGACCCTCTTTACTTCTTCCTTTTCAACGATGTTGTCGGGATTGAAATTATCGGGACTCTCAATGCTGTCGGCTATGGAAACCTTGTCGTTGTCCTCTCCGGTGTACCACACGTCATTGAGGCTGAGAATGCTGGTTCCGCTGACCCGCAGCATGGTCTTTTCAAACTCTTTGTCGGTCATGTTCATTTCCCGGGCTACCTCGGCATCGGTGGCCGCCCGGCCGAGACTTGCTTCGAGCCGCCTGATGGCGTCCTCGATTTCCCGGGACTTCTGTCGGACAGAACGGGGTACCCAGTCAATGGCCCGCAGTTCGTCGAAAATCGCTCCGCGAATTCGGGTAACCGCATAGGTTTTGAACTTTACGTGCTTGTCGGGATCAAATTTTTCAATGGCGTCAAACAGACCGAATACCCCGTAGCCGACCAGGTCGTCGAATTCCACATTTTGCGGCATTCCGACAGCGACCTTGCCCGCCACATATTTGACAAGGGGAGCATACTGTTTGACCATACGGTCTCTGATTTCAGGATTACGCTTCTCCTTATATTCTTTCCAGAGTTTGAGTTCATCCTGTTCAGTGTAGGTCTTTTCAGCCATATCTCCCCTCGCTTTGGGCTGTTATTCCTTTTTTAGAATGGTTCGGATGGCATCAGCCATCATTTTCGGGTCGCTATCGGAATCACCGCGGTTATTCCCGATTGAGGTCTCTGAACCGCTAAAACCTGACAGCGCCGACCCCATGTCGCTGTCAGTTCCGGTCTCCCCCTCCGGGACTTCATCCTCGTCGCTGAAGGTACCATCGTTGAAACTGTCGGACATACCGGAAATATCGGGTAGATTTTGAACTCCCGAGTAAAAATCATCGTCATCAGGAAGGCTTCCCGCAGTCTGCACGGAAGCATTCTCCTGGACTTCTTCTATTATAGTATTTTCATCGTCAACAAACAGATTTCCCGCTGCAGAAGGCCGGGTATTTCCCCCGTCCGGCGCCATGGGAACCATATCGTCCTCATCCATAGAATCAAGGCCGGCACCCTGTTGCTTCCTTGTGGCGGATTGTTCAATGGTTCTTTGCTCGCGACGCAGATCTTCTGCCTGATCCAAATCAGTATCCCGAGGACCTGCGTCGCTGCGAGAGTCGCCTGAGTCATCGATGACTATATCGACGTTGGAGCCCGGACCGTCGGTTTGGATTACCGCATCCAGGCCCGCATCGAGCGGGTTTTCATCGTCCTTCAGAGAAATGGTCAACAACTCCGGCAAAAATTTGCTAATGAGAAAAAAGAGCCCCGCACCCAGGGCTCCGGCGACCAGGGCTCCGATCAGCATTCTCAGGATAATAACGCCGAAATCCACTCCCCCGATAATTCCGCCGATTAAACTGAGGATCAGACCGGCAATCGCTGTTTTCAGGGCAAAACCCAGTGCCTTGTCCATGCTAACCTCTTCTACTCCTAATATTACACCTTAAGCCAAGGGGAGCGCTCAGGTCAACCGACATCATCTGCTGAAAAGTTTCTTGAGAAAACTTCCCAGACCTCCGCCCTCGCGGTACTCAATTTTTTCCAGCCTGCTGACTATCTGGTTCACACAGGCTGTGGCCTTCGCCCGGGGTTCGAGAACCGAAAATGGCTTCTGCTTCCTGACCGCTTCGCGCACCGCATTGTCTTCAAACACGTAACCAAGATAATCAACCTTGAGATTAAGAAACTGGCTCGCGATATTTATTACCCGTTCGGCTACTTTCTTGCCCTCGGTAACGCTGGAGACCCGGTTGACGATGAGCTTGAGGCTCAGCCCGATGTTATCCAGTTCGGTTGCGATAATTTTAATGATTCCGTACGCATCGGTAATTGCCGTCGGCTCGGGGGTGGTGACTATGAAGGCGTCGTCGGCGGCGGCTATGAACGAGAGAACATTGTTGTTCACCCCGGCGCTTGCGTCGATGATTATCACGTCGGCGCTGCTCAGTTCGGTGAGTTCCTTAATAAAGGTCATCCGCTCTTCTTCGGACAGATTTGCCAACTTGCTGAAACCGCTTGCCCCGGCAACCAACTGTATGCCGTATTGGGTATCCATGAGGATATCCTTCATGGTTTTCTGCTTGCGGATTAAATGATAGAGGTTGTATTTGGGAATGATGCCCAGGACCACGTTTACATTAGCCAATCCCAGGTCGGCGTCCATCAGCACCACCCTCTTGCCAAGCTTCGCGTAGGCGATGGCCAGGTTCGTCGAGAGGTTGGTTTTCCCCACCCCTCCCTTTCCGCTGGCCACCGTGATAATCCGGGTTTTGGAATTGGCCAACTGGGTGTTACCCTTCATGATTTCCCGTAATGCTTCTGCTTGATCTGCCATTTTCTACTCCGATTGCGATACCGCGTATTGTTCTTCAAGCCTGTCCTGATCTACCCGGAAACCCGTAAGCCTCCGGAGGAATTGGGACCTGTCGGCAGCGCTCAAGTCATGGGGAACGCTTTGGCCGTTGGTAATAAAACTTACTTCCTTATTTTTTTCCCAAAGATTGCTGATTATGGTTCCCAGACTGGTGGTCTCATCAGTCTTGGTGACCACGACGGATTGGTAGTTGAAGGGTTCAAATTGCTGCATTATGCGGCGAAGGTCGGAGCTGCGGGTACAGGCGCTCACCGCCAGGTGTATCTCCGCCTGGTTTCCGCAGACTTGCAACAGGGCATTCATCCTGCTGAGGGTTTCGATTTCGCTGGGACTTCTGCCGATGGTGTCGACGAATATCATATCGACGTCGTGGTAAATATCGAGCCACTTCTTTAGTTCATCGGCGTTTTCCGCCGATTCGACGGGGATGTTCATGATTTCCCCGTAGGTCTGAATCTGCTTTTTAGCTCCGATTCGGTAGTTATCGATGGTGATGATGCGCACCGAATTGCTTCGTCCGTCAATTTTACCAAGGTGATGCTGGGCGGCCAGCTTTGCGATACTGGTGGTTTTCCCCACTCCCGTGGGACCCACCAGGACGACTATCCGCGGGCGGGACCGGGGGATATTTTCATATATACTGATGCTCTGGCTCACCCATTCCAGGACCCGTTGCTGCACGGTGTCGCAGTCTTCGAGATCTGCGATGGAAAGATCGCGGCATTTCTTCATGATATGGTCGATATATTTCTGACTGAACTCGTTGTCTTCCAGCAGCTCCCGTACCTTTGCCATGGATTCGGGTTCTTCACGATTTTTCGCCCCCTGGTCTCCATTAACCCGATGTACGTCGTCCCGGAGGTTTTTTATCTCCGCGAGGATTCGGGTCATGGTCGAGGAATCGCTCACTCCCGCCGCCCGGAGAATTTGCTCTTTTGCGCTGGCAAGGGACGAATCGCCTCCGCCGCCCTGCCGCGTAGCGCCGGAGCCTGGGGCTGCGGACTGCAGGGTACCGGGCTGAGCCGCAGAGATCGCACGGCGGGCACCGATCGCCCTTTGAAGCGCCGCGGCGTTCGAACTGCGCACCGGTTCGAGACTAACGTAACCGCTGACTTCCACGGCATCCTTGCGGAAAAGCCCGAGGAAACCGCCGATCTGCTTCTGCCGCCTCTGCAGTATGGTCGCGCGCTCGCCGTATTTTTGAGTCACCAGATCTTCCGCCTCCCGGTAGGACGGCGCGACTTCGGTAAAATATTCGTAACTCATCATTCCCCACCCATTCTCTTGTATATCATATTTTGCTCATTTATCCTAGTTTTCCTGTATAGATATTGCGCCGAGACTCTCGATATTTACCTCGGGTATTATTTCCGGAACCGACAGCACCACCAAATCCGGTATGTCCCGCCGGGTACCGGCCTTCACAAGGGGCCTGGTCACTTCCTGGGTCAGCATGACCGCAAGGTACCCCATTTCCTGTACCCGTTTTACGGTGTTCACCGTTGCGTTTATCCAGCGCCGATGGGTCTCCGGTTGCAGCGCCGGAACAACTCCCGCCGCGGTCTGTTGACGGCTCTCTATGATCATCTGCTCCAGGGACGGCTCGAGAGTGATGACGTGGATTACCCGCTCGTCGTCGGCGTACTGCAGACAGATTTGCCGCCCCAGTCCCTGTCGCACTTTCTCAATGAGGTATGGAATATCGTCCTTGGTAATTTTGGCGTAGTCAGCCAGGGTTTCGAGGATGGTTACCATATTGCGAATGGACACCTGTTCTGACAGAAGGCCCTGAAGGACCTTCTGTATTTCACCGATGCCGAGAATGTTCTGAACCTCTTCCACAACCGCCGAGTAATCTTCCCTGAGCCCGTCAAGGAGGCTTTTGACTTCCTGACGCCCCAGGATGCTTGCAGCGCTCTTTTTTATCAGTTCCGTCAGATGGGTGGCGATAATCGAAGGCGGATCCACCACGGTGTACCCTGCGCGCTCCGCCCGGTCGCGGTCAGCCTCGCCGACCCACAGCGCGGGAAGGCCAAATGCCGGATCGGTAGTCTTCTCTCCGGGAATCTCTTCGCTCACCGATCCGGGATTGATGCACATGTAACTGCCCATGCGCAGCTGTCCGCGGCCCACCTCGACTCCGCGTATTTTCAGGCAGTACTCGCTGGGCTCCAGGCGCATATTATCGATGATCCGTATCCGGGGAACAATCAGCCCCAAATCCAGCGCGGTTTCCCGGCGGATCTTGGTGATCCGCTCGAGGAGCTCGGCCCCCTGTTCCTTATCTACCAAAGGGACCAGTCCGTAGCCCAATTCCAGGGAAATGGGATCCAGAGGAGCGACCTTGGGAAATTCCGCGGGCTGGTCGGCCGGGGCGCTGCGCTTCTGCTGCGCGGCCTGGTCAGCCGCCTGTTCCCGCTCACTTCTTTTCCGTCCGAGCCGGTAGGCCATAACGGCCGAAAGGGCGGCCATCGGGAGGAGCACATACCAGGGGAATCCGGGCAGGAATGAAAGAACCACGAGGAACATTGCGGCAATCCAGTAGACCCGGTCCTGACGGCCGAACTGCTGGGTAAGATCCCGGCCGAAGCTTCCGTCGCTCACAGCCCGGGTAACAATAAGACCGGTGGCAGTGGAGACCAGGAGACTGGGGAACTGACTCACCAGGCCGTCTCCGATGGTGAGGCTGACATAGGTGCTGACCGCCACGTCCAGCGGCTCTCCATGAATGGTGAGTCCGACAATCAAGCCGCCGACGATGTTCACCACGGTAATAAGGATGCCGACGGTTACGTTGCCTTGAATGAACTTACTGGCACCGTCCATGGCGCCGTAAAAATCAACTTCTTTTTGAAGATCCTGTTTGCGCCTTTGGGCCTCATCTTCGGTAATCGAACCGTTGCTGTATTCAGCGTCGATGGCCATCTGCTTGCCTGGAAGGGCGTCGAGGGTAAATCGTGCGGCGACCTCTGCGACCCGCGTAGCGCCTTTGGTAATAACCAGGAACTGGACCGCGATGATTATGATGTAGATAATCGCACCGATTACCAGACCCTCGGTGCCCGACGCACCGGTAACAAAGCTGCCGAAGGCCCTGACGATGCGCCCGCCGAACTCCGAACCCCGGCTGAGGATCAGCCGGGTTGAGCTGATGTTTAACGCCAGGGAAAATACCGTGCTGACCAGGAGAATCGTCGGAAAAATCGAAAAGTCCAGCGCCCGGACGGTGTACAGGACTATCAGAAGAATCAGAAGAGACAGGACCAGGTTGGATGCCTGAAACGTGTCCAGAATGACCGAAGGCAGCGGGATGATAAGCATCATCACCACAACAATTACTCCCACAGCCACCAATGCGTCGCTGCGTTCTTTGAGAAAGGCTGTAGACAATTGGCTTTGGATATCGGCCATTAGCCGGCCTCCTTCTGATTATTCATTCGGTACACAAGTTTGAGCAATTCGGCGACGGCCTGGTAATGTTCAACGGGAATCTGATCGCCGATTTCGCAGTCGGCGTAGAGGGCGCGGGCCAGGGGCTTGTTCTCCATAACCGGAACCTCGTGCTCCGCCGCGATGGCCTTTATCCTCTGAGCCACATGGTCCTGACCCTTGGCGGTAACCGTGGGCGCGTCCATGCTTGAGCGCCGATACTCCAGGGCGACGGCGAAGTGGGTCGGGTTGGTGACCACCACGTCAGCCTCGGGCACCTTGCGCATCATATTCGCCTGGAGGATTTCCCTCATTCTCTGCCGCAATCGCGCCTTTATTTGAGGATCACCCTCGTAGTTCTTTCGCTCTTCCTTAACTTCCTGTTTTGTCATTTTCAGACTGTCCCGATGCTGGCGTCGCTGAAACCAGTAATCGAGAAGGGAAAAAATCAGCATAACAATGGAAGCCTGTACGATAATCGCGAATGCCAGGTCTGAAATCAGAAAAAATCCCTCCATAAAGGGACGGCGCACCAGGGCGAGGATTTCCTGAATTCTGGCCTGCACATTGAGAAAGGATATACCGACGACGATTACGACCTTTACGATGCTTTTCCCGAGGTTAAACAGGGCTTCGCTGGAAAAAAGGCTTCGCTTGAAGTACTTGGCAAAATTAGGGGCGATTCTCTTGAAGTCCGGCTTCAGGGGTTTTGTGGTGAATAGAAAGCCGACCTGCACCACATTGCCCACAAATGCCGCGACGAATACCACCGCCGCTATGGGGAGCATGATCCGGGTGAAATACTCGAAAAAAGCCCTGGCGAGGATGCCGCTGCCCTGAACCGGGGCCTCTGATACAAGGGAAAGATAAAACTTCATCATATCCTGAAGGGTTGTAAATATGCTCCTGCCCATCAGGGCCAGCACCGCAATGCCGCCGAGCAGAACGATGGTTGAGCTGACATCCTGGCTTTTGGCGACCTTTCCCTCTTCCCGGGCCTTGCGGATTTTTTGCTCGGTGGGATCCTCGGTTCGCCCCTCATCCTCGGCGGCAAACCACTGAAGGGTCATACTGGAGAACAGCAGGTCCTCCCCGAAATCCCGGGCTACCTCGCGCTTTGCGGAAATCATATCTGGCCTCCCCGCATCTGCTTCAGGAGGTCTTCGAGTATGACGAATGAATTCTCCAAAATTGCGCCGAAGGTATTCATCAGAAGGGGAACCACCAGTACGAGGATAAAAAACGCCACCAGGATCGCCATGGGAAAGCCGAGCATCAGCAGATTCATTTGGGGAGCCGCCTTTGCCAGCAAGCCGGTGGTAATGGAGACGATGAACAGCGTGCCAAAAATCGGGAAGGCCATGGAAAGAGCCTGCTGAAACAGCACCCCGAGACCCGAAGCGAACACATCCATAAAAACTCCCCGGGCCCGCACCAAGTCGGCGGCCCGGACAGCCTGGAAGCTGACCAGAATGCCGGTAAAAAACAGCTTCTGAAAACCGTCAATCAGGAGAAACACCAACATGGCGACCAGGCTGAAAAACTGTCCCATAAGGGGCACTTCTTCCTGAGCCATGGGATCGTACACCGACATGGCGCCGAAACCCATCTGGGTGGAGAAAAACTGGCCGGCGGTCTGAAATGCCGCATTTATCATCTGCAGAAAAAACCCCTGGATTATTCCGATAAACGCCTCGCCCACCAGGAGGAACACATAGGTCAGACCGAACTCCCCAAGGGCCGCGTTGGCAGCCGGAAGCCCCAACGCGGTCAAATTAAGCGTTTGAACTTCGAGACTGGTTATTTCCGCCGGGTTTATCCAGGGCAGAATGAGGATTGAACTGAGAAAGGCCAGGGCAGTCCTGGCGAGCCGGGGAAGACTGGAGGAGGAAAGCAGGGGCGCCACCGACAGCATGGCGAATACCCGGGCAAAAATGAGGAAAAATACTGCTGCCTGTGCGCTTAACTCAGTCCAGAACACCAGCTCTTACCCTCCCATGGTAGATATCTGTGAAAACAGACTGGCGGTAAAATTAACCAGGCTGGCCAGCATCCAGGGACCGAGAAACATCAGGGTAATCAGTATCGCCGCGATTTTTGGAACGAAGGTGAGAGTCTGTTCCTGTATAGAGGTGGTTGCCTGAAAAATGGAAACTATCAGACCGACCACCAAGCCCACCAGGAGCAGCGGGGCGGATAAAACCAGTATCTGAAATACGCTGGATCTGATGAGATTCACTGCGGTACCTAAATCCATCTACACCCTCCTAGGCGAAGCTCGCAACCAACTGCTGGGTCAACAAGCCCCAACCGTCGACAAGCACGAACAATATCAATTTAAACGGCAGGGAAATCATGACAGGGGGCAGCATTATCATACCCATAGACATCAAGGTGGAGGCTACAACCATGTCGATGATAATAAACGGCACGAACAGCAGGATTCCGATCTGAAAGGCCACGGTAAGTTCACTGAGAATAAATGCGGGTATGAGCACATAGGTCGGTACATCAGCGAGGGTCTCGGGCCTGGCAAGGTTACTCATGCGCATAAAGAGCCGGATATTGTCCGGATTCCCCTGCATCTGGCGGTACATAAAAAAACGCATATTGTTCTCAAAGGACACAAATGCCTCTTCCACTGTCGCCTCGCCCTCGGCCAGGGGCACGAAGGCCTCGTCATACACCGCCTGAAAGGTGGGCCACATAATAAACAGGGTCAGGAACAGGGCGATCCCCATCATTACCTGGGTCGGCGGCACCTGCTGCAGGCTCAACGCCCGTTTGACGAAGTCCATAACGATGGCGATTCGCAGAAAACTGGTCATCATGATAAAAATCGACGGCGCGAGGGAGAGGACAGTGAGAAGCAGCAGGAGCTGGAGACTTAGCGCCACTTCCTGCCCGGACTGGGGCTGTCGCACCGAAAGATCGACAAAGGGAATCTGTATCTCCTGCCCTCCCTGGGCGTCGTCGATGAGGCTGTTGGAAATCGCCGGCGGCTGGGCGCTGGGCAGATTGCCTTCCTGTGCCCACAGGCTGCTTGCGAGAACCATCAGAATGATCGGCAAAAGCACCGGTTTTAGTCGGAATCTCTTCATGACTGCCTCCGGACGGTCGAAATCGTCGGTCTCATAGCTTTTTCAACCGTTCGCGCTGCCGGTGGACAAAGTCAAAGCCCACCTCAGCCGGTTCATTTTCCGTTCCACCGCTGTCGGAGTTGCGGGAGAAGAATCCGCTGATCATTTGAGAAAAATTTCCGCCCTGGAGCTGCTGCCGGGATGCCTGGAGGCGCAGTTCATCGATGGTCGGCTTGTCGCTGATTTCGGTGATCAGATTAATGCCCCCGTCGGCAGCGCCGAGAAGGTATACCTGACCGGCTACATCGATGATGTGAAGCTGCTTCCCCCCCGGAAGCGTTTGGCTGGTAAGCACGGATATAAAGCTGCTGTGATCATCCTGGGCCTTTTTACCCCGCTTGAGAAGGAAAAAGAGCCCGTAGATCATCCCCACGACTATCGCCAGGACAAGGACCATGCGCAGGAGCTCCCATATGCCAAAAACAGTGGTGGTTTCGCCGGGAACCGCGACGGCTTCGTCGTCGTCCTGGAAATCAAGGGTCAAAAGAGATTCGTCAATACGGTTTAGCTGACTTGATTGGTCGCCCGCCGGAGAACCGGGGGCCGGTTGGTTTGCTGCCTGCTCCTGCGAAACGGCATCGTTAGATGCGGATTCACCGGTACCTCCCTGAGACTGTACGCCTGAATTCCCGGCGGCTGTGCCGCCGGACTGGGCGAACAACAGGGTTGAGACCGTGAGCAGCAGCGCAATAATTATCGCGCGTTTCAGTTTTCCCCTCCCAAAGAAACCGAACTATGCCGGAATGCCCCGAAAAAAGCGGCGAAACCGGCACACTGCCAATTCTTAAATCTATTCTACTGTATAGTGTTCATTCTTTCCATAGGTGAAACGATTTCTGTGACACGAACACCGAAGTTTTCGTCAATAACTACAACCTCGCCCTTTGCGATAAGCTTGTGGTTAACCAAAATGTCCACAGGCTCGCCCGCGAGCTTGTCGAGTTCGATAATTGTGCCCTCTCCCATGCCCAGGATATCCTTGATGAGCTTTTTAGTGCGGCCAAGCTCAACAGTCATTTCCATGTAGACATCCATCAGCAGGCCGATGTTACCCTGCTCTGCCTGGCCGGAACCCGCTCCGCCGAAGGCGGGAAACTGGACGCCCTGAACCGAGGGCCCGGGACCCATGTTCATTCCTCCCATGTTCATTCCGCCCATATTCATGCCGCCCATATTCATTCCGCCGCCGTTCTGTCCGCCGGCGCTCATGCCGCCCATGTTGCCCATGCCGGCCATTGCGCCCATATCCATGCCGCCGCCCGCCATGGCAGCCATATCCATGCCGCCGCCTGAGCTTGCGGCTGCGCCGGAAGCAGGAACCATTGCGGCAACCGCGGTCGCGGAGAAAAACTGGACCATGGTGCCGACGGCCTGGCCCTCTATTGTCAGGGGGTATGTGAGGCGGACGAATTTCCCGGAAAGGGGAAGTTCGGATTTCGCACCGCTTCCGCCCACCGGAGGATCGGTCATGACGCTTTTGCCGCTTTTATCAGAAAGGGCGGTGAGCAGGGGGCCCGACACGTTTTGAAATGCTTCCTGAAGTGCGTTAATAGAGGCGTCGTCGAGTTCAACCCCTTCCATGCCCTGCATCGGTCCGGCGATCTGCAATGCGGTGTCCACATTGAGAATAAAACCGTGGTCGCCTTCTACCCCGTCGGTGAGGTTCATGGTGACGGTCACTACTTCGTCAGACAGGCTGGCGGCGACCATTTCACCGTTTACCTGATCCGCTTGAGGCGATCCAACGCTAACCGATTTGCTCAGGAGCATGGCGAGATTGGATCCCATTGTTTCGGTGACCCCGTTGACGATGTCAGAAAATCCTTTTACCTGGCTGTCTGATAATCCGTCGGCTCCCGCCGGAGCGGGTTCGTCGAAGTCCATGCCTCCGGCGCCCTGTAACAAGGCATCAATTTCGTCTTGGGAGAGTGATCCATCACTCATACTAACTCCTTCGCAGCAATCACAGGCTCAGTGCCGTGTACCGGGCCAAACGCCCGGGGTGTTCAGTCGAGCTCTTCGGCCTCGGCGGCGAGCTCTTCGAATTCTTCGTGCTCGATGTCTTCCAGTTTTTTAACAATCTGCACAGCCAGCTTTTTTCCGTTGCGGCCGGGCTTGCACAGAAACTTGGTGCGGTTTCCCACATTGAGCGCCATGGGGTCGCTTATTCTTACATTCGGCAATCTGACCACATCACCTGAGCGCAAAGAGAGTACATCGCGCACGGTGAGCTGCATGCTCCCGATTTCCGCAACCACGTCGACCTCTATGGCCGACAGGCGTTCGCGCAGGATCTGCAGGTTCTCGGTTGTAGTGCCCCGGCGGACCGAAGAGTACCAGTATTGAGCCGAGAGTTTCGAAATGATGGGTTCGATGGTGAGATAGGGAATACAGAAGTTCATCATTCCCTCCACTTCACCGACCTTGGTTTCAAGGGTTACCAAAACGACCATTTCGGTGGGCGGAACTATTTGGGCGAACTGCGGGTTCGTTTCTATCTGGCCGAGGCGGGGACGCAGGTCGATTACCTGACTCCAGGCTTCCCGCATATTGCCGAGAATTCGAACGATAATACCCTCCATAACCGTTTGCTCGATGTCCGTGAGATCGCGGGTAACCTTGGCACCCTCGCCCTGTCCGCCGAATAGCCTGTCGATTATTGAAAAGGTGATTGCCGGATCGATTTCCAGGATTGCAGAACCTTTTAGGGGGTCCATGTTAATGACCGCCAGAGTGGTCGGGTTGGGAATGGAACGGACGAATTCCTCGTAGGTAAGCTGGTCGACGCTGGCCACGTGAACCTGCACCAGGGAGCGCAGGTTCGCCGAAAGCGATGTAGTGGTGAGCCGCGCAAATGTCTCATGCATGATGGAGACCGTACGGATCTGTTCCTTGGAGAATTTATCAGGACGTTTGAAGTCATAAATTTTGATCTTCCGGGTGTCCTGCTGGGTGCTGCCGGTATCCTCCGCCGCGTCGATATCTCCGGAGGAAATTGCCGTCAGAAGTTGGTCAATCTCATCCTGAGACAGTACTTCAGTCATTCGATCCCCTCATGCGCGACGGGTGTTCTGGCTGTCCCCGCCGGGCGCATTTTCCTCCGAACAGGGAGGTCCGCGCCTTCAAATTTTCTCACACCTTTGTGATAATTTCAAGTTGCGCGTTTACCGCAACTGTATTACATCAAATTCCACTATAGCAGCAGTTATGCATACGGTCTAGACGTACCGCCGCACAATGCCCCGCTACATGCTCCGGTATCGTCGCTTAAAACGAAAGCACCTGAAACTGGGTAAAGGCCACCTGCTGCACTTCCGGAACGATTTTCTGAACTTCAGCCAAAATCCTGCGCCGGATCTCCTCTTTATTATCAACTTCGAGCAAATAACTGGCGAACTGACTGGAGAACCAGGTATTGAGCATGTCAGTTAATGGGATATCCTGTTTAGTCAGCGAGTTAGAGACCGCGGCATTCTCAAGTTCATAGCCCAGGCGCACGGTGACCACAAAAGTCCGGGGGACATCGTCCCTGGTCACGCCCCGGAGCTCGGGAATTTCCTCATACCAGCTGTATTCCGGCGGCGGACCCTCATAAGATTCGGAGCGCCGAACCCGGTCCTGTGCCGGCTGACCGGCTCCCATTATATTGAGGGCGACCACCACCACGGTGACGATAAAAATGATCGCACCGACGATGATCGCAGCCCATTTGAGAATTTGAATGACAATTGCCGGGAGGAAACCGACTTTTTGACCCCCTCCCCCCTCGGAACCGACATCATCGGTCGAGACTACATCATCATCGCCATCTAAAAAATCATCACCCATTATCCCCTCCTGATTCGGAGCGTTGAATTACCTCTGACCGATGGGTAGCATCGGCCGGCGTATTATAACAATACGAGTTATATTAAGGTATCGGCGTTTTTCCCATGTTTTTAAGGCTTTCTTGACGGGCCAGCCCGGCTTCTTCAAGACCGCGTGAAGAAGCCGCACTGCTTATGGCTACAGACTGCCCTCTGAAAGAATTATGACATCGATTCGGCGGTTATATGCCCGGCCTTCCGGTGTTTCGTTTTCAGTGACCGGTCGGTATTCGCCAAAGGTCGCCGACTGAAACTGGGACTCATCGGCGCCGAATTCCGAAAGGATCAGCAATGTGTTCAAGGCCCGGGCCTGGCCGAGGTGCCAGTTGGACGGCCAGGGGCCGTCGGGATCCGTGGGCACATCGTCGGTATGGCCTTCGATCCGGAAAAAACGGTCGTCCAGGTAGTCCGCGGAAAGGAGGCTGGCCAGCTTTATCAACACCTCACGGGTATCTTCCAGGCGGATATCCGCGCTGGCCACATCGAAGAAGGCATCAGAAGCAAGGGTGATTATCAGCCCTCTCTCGTCTTCGGTGATTCTCACCTGATTGCTGCGGATTTCCGGTTGAAACAAGCTGACTGCGGCCTGTCGGGCCCGGGCCAGCGCCCGGCCGCTTTGAAGCGAGGGAAGGGATTCTATGGTATTTCCCAGCTCGGCAAGGCGGCCCGCTTCCAGGGTATTTCCCCCGTCGAAATTACCCAGTCCCTGAAAGGCGGCCAAAATAAGCTGAAACTCGTATCCGTCGACGGTGGCGGTGGTGAACATCAATACAAAGAAGGTCAACAGAAGGGTGACCATATCCCCGTAGGTGAGCATATACTCCGGGACGCCTTCTTCGCACTTTGGGCATTTTTTATCATTAGCCATAGTCTTTCCTCGTTCCCCCTATTCGGACTGCCGACGGATAAAGGGGCTTAGCGGCCTACTGATTCGACTCGGCCCGTATTGGCTCCCGCTCCGGAGGGGGCAGGAAGCTCAACAGCTTTTCGAGCAGAATCCGGGGGTTATCCCCCGACTGAATAGAAAGTATGCCCTCAATGACAATTTCCTTCGAACGGGTCTCGTACTTGTCACGATCCATGAGCTTTTGCTTAAAGGGGAGCATAAAGACGTTGGCAACCAGGGAACCGTAGAGGGTGGTTATCAGAGCCGTAGCCATACCGGAGGCGATACCCGAACTGTCATCCAGGTTCGCAAGCATGGCGATGAGCCCGATGAGGGTTCCGATCATTCCAAAGGCCGGCGCCAGGGACCCCCAGAATCCGAAGAGGTTAATGCCGTCTTCATGCCGGGCGTTGATCTGATTCAGTTCGGTGTACAGGATGTTCTTGATAATTTCCGGATCGGTGCCGTCGACCACAAGCTGTATGCCCTTGCGCATGAACTCATTCTCAACCTCGTCGAGGTTGTCTTCCAGGGCCAGAAGACCTTCGCGCCGGGCCCGCTCGGCAAATGCCACCAGGTCGGTGATGAGTTTGCCTTCCCGCAGGTCCGGCACATTCATCAGTATTCCGATATACTTGCCGACACCCATTATCCGGCTCAGGGGAGCCGAGGCCATTACGCCTCCGATTGAGCCCCCGATTACGATGAGTATGGAAGGTATGTCGACATAGTACGTGAAACCGACGCCCCCGACGAATACGCCGAAGACGACCATTCCCACCGCAACACCGAGACCGACTAAGGTGGCTAAATCCATAGAGGCTTACTCCTCATTTTTGAAGGCCCCGATCAGCCGGCGGTAATCGACAATCCGCTCGGCGACCACATCGTAGTCCTCCCGGACCACAAGGCGTTTGCCCGAAAGCATGGTCAGGGTGGTATCGGGGTTGCATTCAATATACTCTATCTGATGGGGATTCACAAAATAGACCTTCCCATCAAGTCTGGTTACTTCAATCATACGCAAAATGCGCCGCTCTTGATAGCCTTGAGCGCCGGGGCGCTGGCTTAAGCGGCGCGTTCCTCACTTTGGCGGCGGGAATCCGGGCCCGCCGCCGCGTTAACGCCGGAGCCCTATAGACTCCGGCGCGTATTACCGATTATAGCGCCCTTAGCGCTTGAGGGTCAGCAGTTCCTGCAGCATCTGATCCGATGTCTGGATGGTTTTGCTGTTGGCCTGAAAACCCCTCTGGGTGACGATCATATCGGTGAACTGCTCGGCGAGGTCCACATTGCTCATTTCAAGGGCGCCGGCCAAAACCTTACCCTTGCCCGCGGTGCCCACCGGACCCACATTGGCGTCACCGGAGTTAATGCTCACCATGTAGTTGTTCTCACCGGCCTTTTCGAGTCCGCCGGGGTTGATAAAGCTTGCAAGGGCTACCTGACCGAGGGAACGGTTGGTACCGTTGTCGTAGATACCCGTAATGGTGCCGCTCTGGTCAATCCGGAAATCCTGCAGGTATCCCATTCCGTAGCCGTCCTGGCGGAAGGCCTTGTTGGAGCTGTCGCTGGCGAACTGGGTGCTGGAGTTCTCGATTCCGCCGACTTCACCCAGGTCCAGAGTGAAGGTCTGGGTGATGGGATCTCCTGCGGCTCCGGCGCCGATAAACGCGGGATCGAAGCCCTCGGGATCATCGGGAATGGCGGTCTGGGGAACCAGGAAGCTGATTTCCACATTAACCCGGCCGTCGCCGTCGAGTCCCCCGCCTGCGCTGGTAGCAGACTCCAGAAGGCTGGTGCTGTCGAACTGGAGCTGGTAGTTATTGTCCCCCGCGGGGTTTGCGGTTCCGGCTACCGAGATATCAGGTATAATTATATTTCCCTCGGGATCGATGATCTGCACCTCGGCGTTCCAGAGGTTGGTCCCCCCTACTACCTTGGTGTACAGAATTTCCATGGTCAGCTCCCGTCCATAGGGGTCGTAGATGGTCTTGCTCACCTGATAGGTTCCCTGGCGGATTTCCTCAGCCCCTGCGCCGGCGGGAATTTCCGGGGTAAGCTGATTCAGGTTCGATGCCAGCTCTATGAGGGATGTGGCCCGGGCGGGGTCTTTTCCGCCGACGGGAATCCGCAGGTCGCCTACATCGGCGCCGGTGTCTATGAGGGTTACGCCGTTGATGGTTTCAGAGGTCCAGCCCTGGACGCGCATTCCGTTAGCCGGATTGACCAGGAAACCCTCGGCATCGAGGCTGAATGCCCCTGCCCGGCTGTAGAAATCCTGATCTCCCGAGCGCAGAATAAAGAACCCCTCGCCCTGAATGGCAAGGTCGGTTTTTACCCCGGTGGTCTGCAGCGAACCCTGGGTAAAAATGGTGTCGATGGACGCCACATTAACCCCGAGACCTACCTGCTGGGGATTCACCCCGCCGACCTGCTCGTTCGGCCGGGAAGCCCCCCGCTGGCTCTGGCTCAGAAGGTCCTGGAAGTTTACCCTGCCCTTCTTGAATCCCGTAGTATTGACGTTGGAGACGTTGTTACCGATTACGTCCATACGGATTTGGTGGTTCTGAAGTCCGGAAACGCCGGAATACAATGATCTCATCATAGGGCAAACTCCTTATTGCTGACGGCCGGAACCGGCCGCTGCCGAACTGGATGCTCCGGCGACTTCCGCCGGCTGTTCCTGTACGGCTGCCGCTCTGTCGGCGGCAACTGTTGTATTTTCACCTAATGCGCTGATTTTCGACACGTCTGACACGTCGTAATAGGTTCCGTCCACCAGAACCTGGGGATAGTCGCCCCGGGTAACCGCTTCCACGGTGCCGCTGAACGATCTGCCGTTCACGATCACTTCAACTTCGCGGCCGAGCATGTTCGTCGCCTGACCGGCTGAGAGAACCGCCGCCATGCTCTGGAAACCGCTGGCAATATTGGTCATCTGTTCAAGACTGCTGAACTGGGCCATCTGAGCTATGAACTCCCGGTCTTCCATGGGGCTGGTGGGGTCCTGATTCTGGAGCTGGGTAATCAGCAGGGTCAGGTAGTCATCCTTATCCATAACCTGCTTGATTTGCCGTCCCTCAATTTGAAGACTCCGGTTGCTGTTTCTCACATCGTCTTCAATGCGGGCCTGCTCGCTGTCAGACAAGAGATTTTCAAAGCGGATCTGATTCTCGTCGGCTTCGGTTCCCAGATTAACCACCGAGCGGTCTATGCCGTTCAGAAATCGCAAAGAGCCTGAATCTGTGGTCAATGACCCAATGTCCATGTATTCTCTCCCCGGCCGGCTGCCCGGCCTTCCCTCCGACGGATACCCCGTCGTCAGGCTAAAATATTTACGTCTTTATATTCCCTGATATAAGCCTGGGCCGAAGCTATTCTCGTCTCAAGCTGGCCCGCCGGATCGACGGCGCCTTTTTTCCCGTCGGCGGTCATGGTGAATCGGGAAGCCTCGTTGAAGTCGCCGCCGTCGCCGTTTTCCAGGGAAATATCCAGTGAAAAGTCGTCAAACCCCTGTTCGGTAAACGCCTCGCGCAGTTCGTCCATGGCCTCGGCAAATGCTTCCTTCACAGTGTTATTTTCGACAATTATCCGCCCGGCTATACTCTTATCTTCAAGATTCATTCTGATCCGGACCCTGCCGAGATTTTCCGGTTTGAGAATCAGGGATATCTCGCCGGCGTTCTGTCCTCTGAGCACATATCTGGCCTGGCGCACGATATCCGAACCGAGTTGCCCGCGGAACTGGGCCCTAAAGGCTTCCATGAGTTCCGCACTGCTCATCCGTGCCGGGGAACCGGATCCCTCGGCTCCGGTTCCGGAAGGTGTCGAACCTGCGCCGGATGCAAGGGCCTCGGGACCAAAAAATACCTGTAATTCGGCATTTCCCGATGATACCGGGGCCTGCGATGCGCTTCGGAACATGAGATTGGAAAATGTGCGCTGGTCGTTATTTCCCTGCTGCCGGGCGTTGTCGCCAAAACCGGATTCTCCCCCCGACTGCTGAAGGGTTTCCTCGGCAGATACGGCGCTCATGGAGGCGAGAACCCGGGAGTCGCCGGACCGCTGGGTTTGTCCTGAATCACCAGCCTGATTTCCCGCGTCGCTCCCGGCGGCAGCGGCGGCTTCCCCTGCCCGTGCTACTCCATCGCCTTGCCCGTTTCGCAAGGCCTCGAGCCGGGCGGCGCTCCCCCGGCCCTCCATGAGCCGGGATTTACCGCGCCCCTCGTTGAGTGATTCGCTTATATGCTCGTTTATTTCGGGGCGTGCTTGAGTCTGGCCGTCGGTTTTCTCACCGCTGCCGGTAATGGTGAGTCCGTGGTCCCGGCTGGCAATCCGGCCCTTTTGCTCAGGGCTCCCGGCATCCCGGGCTTCGCGCGTGAGGCCGTCGGCGGTGGAGTTTACAGCGGTTTTTGCAATGTCAGCCTTGCCCTCCTTTTCTGGCGCGAGGGCGTCATCTGTCAGGCCTGGATTTTCGGCGGATGGAGTTTCTCCGCCGGGGAGCCTGTTGCCGGCCTGTTTCGCTGCCTCGAGATCTTTGTTTCTGGGCAGGGTTCGCGAAGAAGAGGCGATAACATCGCCCTTCCTGCCTTTGGATACAGCAGCCACCGGGTCCCCATTGCCATCAGCGGGAACGACAGATGAGGTCCCTTCTCGTTTACCGCGGGCCCCGGCGGCACCCACAACTGAAGGGGATATATCGGAGCCCTCATTAGCCATAGCCACTGTAACGCCGGATAGTGAATCATCGCCGGCGGACCGATTCTGATCATGATCCGTTGATATCCCCTCGCTCATGTTATCCGCGGGCTCGGGGTTGGCTGATCTACTGTCGGGTGTCGATGGTGAATCATCGGCACTGATAGCCCTGGCAGCTTCCTCATTGCCCTGACCGCTGCTCTGATTGCTATTGTGGACTGAGGGATAAAATTGTTCTGGCGTTGATATCGGCGAGGGTCTTTCTTCGGAATACCGGTCTTGAAGAGGGGAATATATCTGCTGTTGACTCGCCGGAGTGTACAAGGCCGGCAGGGTCGGATTATAAACCGGAGCTGCGGGAGCTGCAAAATAATCGCTAAAAGCCGTTTCCGACGAGGATGGAATGGTATGTGACCCCGAAGTTAATAAGGGGGGCGTTGATCGGCTGATCAGGTCCAGACCGCTCAGGTTCTGCATGAATCCTCCTGCAGGCCTGAGCAACGCGTCGGTTTATGAGTCTGCTGTCTGACTCAGGGACGGCTTTTGGGTCATTTTCCGTTGGATCGCCGCCGCCCTGTCTTCCGGCAATAATGCCAGATAGGTGGACACCAGGGAAAAAGTTCCATCCTGGTCGGCGAGTTCCTGGACCACCCTGAGCGTGTCGATGAGCAACTGGTCATCGTACTCGTTCAGGATGGCGACCGCGTCATCCGGACGCATGCTGGTCAGATCTCTTGCATTCTGAACCAGGCCTGCTCTTCTATCATCGTAACGATTGAGCCGTTCATTAAATGAATTTTCACGATCTGTCTGAATCTTTTCCCGTTCCTCGAGCTGTGCCAGCTGCTGTTCATAATCGCTGAGGTCCTGATTGAGCAGATCCCGGCTGGTTTCCAGCTGTTGAAGATGAAGGGAAATTGCCAATTCCCGCTTTTGAACCCCCATGGAATCCAGGAGCTCCATATCGTTAAAGTCCGGAGCCGTCGACTCTTCGGGAGACAGTCCGATCAGGTTCATAACCGGACCGAGAACCGGCCGGGCGTCCACGAGTCCAAGGATGTCGAACCATATCAGTCCGCCGAGCAGAAGAAAAACCACCAGGAGAAAGAGCAGTAAGATCCTCGGCAACACATTTACCCTGCCTACCCTAGCCATTGGAACCTCCTGCAATGCGCGAAACGGCGATGTCGTCTATTTCTTTCGCCTCTTCGGTAAACCACTGTTTTCTGTAATCCTTCAATTTTTTTTCCTTGAGCCGGCGCGCGGCCTCGTAATCCTTTCTGACCTCGCGGTATTGTTCGGCGACGGTCTCCCTTGCGGCTTGAGCTTCCATGAGCTCGGACTCGAGTTGCCGGGTTCGGTCCTCTATTCTACCCAGGTAGAGGGCCCGGGACTGATGATATGCGATGTCGTTTCCCCCGTCTGCAGCGAACACCGAATGCCGCTCCCGTACAAGCAGGCGTATTTCCTGTTCAATGGCGTCGCAGCGCTTGTTCGCCGCAGCGAGCTTGTTGCGCCATTCTTCTTCCTTGTGGCCCCTGAGCTTTAACACCGCCTCAAGGCGGAAAGAAAACCGTTTCACCCCTGCCCTCCGGCGTCGGCAGTTCGGGAAGCCGACTGTTTACCCGACGGGCTTGAGCCGGCCTGGGGGCGGGCGCCCATACGGGCGGCCTGCACGGGGTCGGGAAATGCCGGGGTTTCCGCATCGGCCTGGGTATCGATCTGATCCGGCCCGCCGGCTGTTTTGCCGGGCAGCGCTGCCTGTGAAGACGGCTCGGCCTGAGCTTCATCTCCTGCGGGCGGCAGATCAATGGCAATTCCTGTCTTCTCGGACAAGCTGAGGAGGGTCTCCCGGATGCTTGACTGTTCGGTTATGCCCTGTTTGAGAAAGCGGTCGAATCCGGATTTTAATCGGATTGCCGTATCGAGTTCCGGGTTGCTGCCCTGGGCGTATGCGCCGATGGTGATGAGGTCCTCGTTCTCCCGGTACAGGGACAAAAGCTCCTTCATTCGACCGGCGGCGCTGAGCATATCCGGCGGACTAATCTTGGTCGCCAGGCGGGAAACCGACTGAAGCACATCGATTGCCGGGTAGTGATTTTTCTGGGCAAGGGCCCTTGTGAGAACCAGGTGGCCGTCGAGAATTCCCCGGACATTGTCAGCTATGGGCTCATCCATGTCGTCGCCGTCGACGAGGATGGTATAAAACCCGGTAATGCTGCCCTTTTCGCCGGTTCCGCAGCGCTCAAGCAGCCTCGGGAGGGTAGAGAACACCGATGGGGGAAAACCCCGGGTCGCCGGTGACTCCCCGATTGCCAGCCCGATTTCCCGCTGGGCCCGGGCAAAACGGGTAACCGAATCGAACAGAAGCATGACGTTTTTACCCTGATCCCTGAAATACTCTGCTACGGCGGTTGCCATGTACGCGCCTTTGAGACGGGCCACAGGCGGGGTGTCGCTGGTGGAAACCAGAATTACCGACCGTTTGAGGCCTTCTTCGCCGAGGTCCTGGTCGATAAACTCCCTGACCTCCCGCCCCCGCTCCCCAATAAGGGCGATGACATTGACGTCCGCCGAGGTATTCCGGGCTATCATTCCCAGGAGGGTGGACTTTCCGATTCCCGATCCTGAAAAAATACCCATTCTCTGCCCCATGCCCACCGGGGTAATTCCGTCGATTGCCCGTATGCCCGTTGACAGCTGATCGTTTATTGAGCGCCGGGTGAGCACGTCGGGCGGCGGGGCCATGGCCGGGTAGGTTATTGGAGAATGAATGTCGCCCTTTCCGTCTATCGGCCGTCCCATTGAATTCAGCACGCGGCCCAGCAGTTTTTCGGAAACCGGCACTCGCAAACTGGATCCGGTGGCCACAACGGAGCAGCCGACCTCTATTCCGTGAATATCAGAAAAGGGCATGAGCTGAACGGTTTTGCCGTGAAGTCCGACGACTTCGGCGTAGATCAACCCTCCGTCGTCGGGGAGAAGGATTTCGCAGAGCTCGCCCACCACCGCCTGAGGCCCGTGACTTTCGATGAGCATTCCCCTCACCTTCTGGACGGTACCCATAAAGCGTATGGTCTCAAGCGTACTGACTTTTTCAACGTATTTGGAAAAACGCCTCATCTCCCCTCCCGTGGAAATCGGCACGAAGCGGATTATGCCGCCGGTAACCCGGCGGGATATGGTCCGCGCGCAGCGCTCATATCATGAGCTCCCCGTCCTTCGTGAGCTTTTTGGTCGCTATGGGCATGAGCTCGAGTATGGCTTCTTCTATTTCCCGCAGCTGCGAATTGATCCTGGCATCGATCTGACCGAAGTCGGTTTCGATAATTGCGCCGCCAGGGTCTACGGAAGAATCTTCCATGACGGTCACATTGCTCACCCGCTCCATTCTGCTCATAAGTTCCTTGGTGTGCTCGGTGGTGGTTCTCAGGTCGTTGATGTTAACTCTGATGATCACATCCGCCTTGCTCTTGAGCTTGCGAAGAGCCTGAACCACATTGTTTATGACCACATTGCGCTGGTTTTCGCTGATGACCTTGATAACCTTTTTGGCGATTTGAAGCACGAGCTGCACCAGCTGGGCTTCGCTTTCTTCAATGACCTCATTGCGCCGCTCAATGGTCTTGCTGATAATCATGTGCAGCCGGTCTATTACCCGCTCGACTTCCGACCGGCCGGAATCGTAACCGCTTTCCCGGCCCTCGTCATAGCCCTTCTGGAAGGCGTCCTTCTCGGTCTGTTCGGCAGCCTTGCGGGCGTCGAACAGAATCTTCTCGGCTTCGGCCCTGGCGTCGGAGAGAATTTTTTCCGCTTCCTCGTCGGCCTTCGCCTTTTCTTCCTGGGCGGATTCGGTTTTTTTCCGGACTTCTTCAAATGCCGCGGCTTCCGCATCGGAGATTATTTTCTCGGCTTCAGCCTGGGCTTCGGATATCATCCGGGATTTTTCTTCCTCCCATTGGAGCTTGAAGGATTCGGCCTCCCGGCGCAGATCGTCGGCGGTGGGGCCATCGTACTCTTCAACTTCATCGAGCTCGGCGAGATCCTGAATTCTCTGGGGCCGGCCGCCGGGCGCAGGCCTCAACTGAGGAAAGGGATTGTCCGGGGGAGATATTTGAACCTTATCGCCTGAAATGATGAATTCACCGTTTCGAAATACATTTTTCGCCATCTATCAACTCCCGCAACCACGCATCGGGGTAGGCCTGCCGGTATCAGACAACCAGCTCGTCCTCGCCTGCCCGGGCGACCACGATTTCGCCCTGTTCTTCCAGCTTTCTGATTATCGACACAATCTTCTGCTGAGCCTCTTCAACATCCTTCATTCTGATGGGCCCCATGTACTCCATGTCTTCTTTCAGGAGCTGGCTTGCCCGCTTGGACATGTTTCTGAAGATCTTATCCTGTACTTCCGCATCGACGGACTTGAGGGCCTTGGCCAGTTCGGCGGTATCGACCTCGCGCATGACCTTCTGAATAGCCCGGTCATCAAGCATAACAATGTCTTCGAATACGAACATCCGTTTCTTGATTTCTTCGGCCAGTTCGGGATCCTCTTCTTCAAGGCTTTCGATAATAACCTTCTCAGTTGAACGGTCGACCAGGTTGAGAATCTCAACAATGCTTTCGACGCCCCCGGCGGAGGTGTAATCCTCGGAACTCAAGGTGGAGAGCTTCTTCTCAAGAACCCGCTCCACTTCCCGGAGTACCTCAGGCAGGGTCCGGTCCATTGTCGCTATGCGCTTGGCCACATCAGATTGGATGTCGTGGGGCAGGCTACCCAGAATTACCGAGGCCTTGTTCGGCTCCAGGTATGCGAGAATAAGCGCAATGGTCTGGGGATGCTCCTGCTGAATGAAGTTCAGTAGATGGGTCGGATCGGTCCTTCTGATAAAATCGAAGGGGCGGACCTGGAGGCTGCTGGTGAGGCGGTTGATGATATCCACCGCCTTCTGCGAACCGAGGCTTTTCTCCAGGAGTTCCCGGGCGTAATCGATACCACCGGTGGTAATAAAATCCTGAGCCATCATGAGTTCCTGGAACTCGGCCAAAACCATGTCCCGTTCCTCGGACTCTATGCTCTCCAGTCGGGCGATCTCGAAGGTCAGGGTTTCTATTTCGTCTTCCCTCAGATGCTTGAAGATCTCCGAAGAAATCTCGCTTCCCAGGGTCACCAGGAAAATGGCCGCTTTCTGACGGCCGTTGAGTTCCCGTTTCTGACCGCTGCGCTTGGCGCTTCCGGCCTGAGCCTGCTTAGCCATAGACTATTCCTCCATCAGCCAGGTACGGATGAGCTGAGCCACATCTTCCGGGTGTTCCCTGGCGATATTGATCGCATTTTCCTGCATTTCCAGCCGGGCCCGTTCCTCGACGGACATTTCGACCTCCGCGCTCTCTTCCTCGGCGGATCGCAGGGCGGCCTCGCGCATGGCCTGATGCTGACGGGCAAGTTCTTCTTCCCTGAGCCGGCGGCGGCGCTCGATTTCCCGGGTGATGAGACGGAAAACGATGAACACCACCAACAGGAACACCAGTCCCAACAGACAGTACAACACGATCAGCTGGGTCTGCTGTCTGCGGCGAAACTCATCGTCTTCCAGGCGGTGCTCGGTGCTGCGGTCGAAGGGGATGGTCCTGACGGTGACCGTGTCGCCCCGGTTCTGATTATAGCCCACGGCGCCCTGAATGAGTTCGGTGGCCCGGGCCAGCTGATCCTCCGTGACTTCCACGTATTCCCTAATGATACTGCCGTCGGGATTGAGATTCACCTGGCCCCGGTCGTCATAGGTCCAGCGCCAGACGCCGTCGATGGCGACGCCGATGGATATTCGGTCAATGGAGGGCGAACCGGTTTCCCGGGTTACCTGACGGTTGATTTCGTAGTTATTCTGGGTCTGCTGACGGTTATATGAACCGACCAGGCCTTCCAGGTCCTGATACGAAGGAGGCGTCTGCCCCTCCACCCCGGCAGGGCCTTCGGGATTAAAGCCGCTTCCCTCGTAATCTTCAGAAAACTCATTATTGGATCTCAGGACATTCAGCACCACTTCCCGTTCGGAGAACGGAGTTGCGGGGTTGTCGGGAGTCACTTCGATGGGAGTAAACTCTTCCCTCTCCATTTCCCGATTGCCGTAATCCAGATCAACCTCGATATTGAGTATTTCGATGCGTTCTTCGGTAAAAATTCCGGCCAGGGCCGTCCTGATGGCCCGGATATACTGCTGCTCAAGGTCACGTTTGAGGCGCAGTTCCCGCTGATTGATAGCCAGGCGGTCGAGATCTTCCAGGCCGTCAAAATCGTTGAGCTTGCGGCCTGACAAGTCGGTGATGGTGATGTAATCAGAGGTAAGCCCCGGAATGGAGAACTGCACCAGCTCCTGAATACCCTCGAGCTTGCGGCGGTTTTCCGTGATATCCGAACCGGGTTTGGGAGTAATAATAACTGAAGCGGTGACCGGATCCTGGTCCTCGGCAAAAAGCGTCTTCTCGGGCATAACGATGGTGACGCTGGCATTATCCACGTCTTCAAGAGCTTCGATATGCTGAATGAGCTGATTGGTGATCGATCGCCTCAGATTGACATCGCGCTCGTAGTCGGTAATCGTCCATCGGTCCATATCGAACAGGGCCCAGGGGTCGGTGTTCGGCAACAGGCCTTCGGTGGAAATTATCGCCCGGGCTCGCAAGGCCGAACTGCGGTCCGAAACCATCATTACCCCTTCGGCGGTTACCGTATAGTCAATGCCCTCGGTGTCCAGTCGGGCGCCGATGCGCTGGCGCAGGGCTTCGTCGGTTATCGCTTGAGTGAGTATTGGCTGGCTGCTCGGCGAAGAGCTAAAAACGATGAGTAATACAAGTCCCGCCACGGCTCCGACGCCGACGGCGATAAAAATAAAGCGCTGTACAACTGACCACTTAGACCAAATGGTCTTGGCCTGGTCAAACAGCTTCTTCAACCATTCGTTCATATCCCCTCCCAAAAGAACAGAACGCGAAAGAAAGCTGCACACACCTGCGTGAGACAGGGTTTTCTAGTCCGCTGTGTGCATTCCGGCAATCCGGATCCTACCGGAGATCCGCCGAAACGCATTGTCAAAGAACCGTCTGTGCACACATACACGTATTCATTGAGAATTTTACATGCAACAACAAAAAAGTTCCAGTAAAACCCGGGGAAATCACCCCAATATCCAAAAAAAAAGCGCCTCGGATGAAAAGCTTGCAGTCAAACCGGGCGCAACACACTAATTAATGTAATTTTTTACCTCTGCGGTTCCGGCTCGGGGGACAAGCCCCTGGCCGGCGCAGCTTTGCCCGGCTTAACGCAGGGTCGTTATATCCTTGTATGCCTGAACCACCCGGTCCAGCACATTCTTTGTTATGCTCAGGCTCAGATTCGCCTTGGACATGGCAATGGTCACATCGTGGGCGTCCACCGAATCGGGATCTACCACAGCCTGCACCGAAAGATCGTGGGCGTACTGCTGATCGCTGTTCACCGAACTGACCGCATCGAAGAGCATCTGGCCAAAGCTCTTTTGCCCCTCGGGCAGTACCTGCTCGCCGCCGAAATGATCCGGATTGGTGGTCTTCAGATAGAACGCGTCTCCGCTCACCTGTGCCGGACTCAGCATATTTGTTGAAAATTGTATACTCATGTTCCTCTCCCGTCTAGAACATCGGCGGCCGCTTTGAGAAGTTTAGTAAAAAATGCGGTGCGGAAAAAAGCACCCGGAATTAGCGGCCGATCTCCAGGGCCTTCATAAACATGTTTTTTGCACCGTCCACCACGGCGATGTTGGCATCGTAGCTCCGGGAAGCGGAAATGAGATCGACCATTTCCTCAACAACGTTTACGTTAGGATATTCCACGTAGCCCGCCCGGGGCCCCGACTGGATCGCGTCGGGGTGAGTGGGGTCGTAGACCAAACGGAGCGGATCATCCATATCCTTTTGAATTTCAACCACTTCGACGCCGCTTCCCACCCCGTGGTCCAGGGCCTTTGGAAAGTACTGACTCTTCCAGGTGGTGCTGTCGGTCCTGGGTGAAACGATGACCCGGCTTCGGCGGTACGGGCCGCCCTCCGGGGTCCTGGTGGTCTCCACGTTGGCGATGTTATTGGCGATTACGTCCTGTCGAAGCCGCTGGGCGGTCAGTCCGCTGGATGCGGTATTAAGAATGGAAAACATACCCATGATTTACTCCGTTTTACTGCAGCACCAGATTCATCTGGCGGAAGTTATGGTTAACGCTGGTCACCATCATATTGTAGGCCAGCTGCTGATTGATAAAATTGGTGGTCTCGACCTCAATGTCCACGTTATTCCCGTTATTTTTCGCCGTAGTCAGGAAGTCGGTGACCCGGCGGGGCACGACGGTCCGATAATCCACGCTCCGGTCAAAGGGCATATGCATGTCATCGGTGAGAAAGGGGCGAAAATCCGGTTCCCTTTCAGAATCAAGGGCCTTGGCAAGGCTCGTTTCAAAATTCACCACCTGGCGCTTGTAATTCGGCGTGTCGGAGTTCGCGATATTATTCGCAATGACTTCCTGGCGGTATAAATTGACGCTCATGCTCCGCTGAAGAATGTCGAGGCTTTTGCCCCAGTTGTTATTGGTAAACATCGTCTTCCCTCCCGAAGATCTGTTCTCTGTTATATCTTCGGAAGGGAACGACCGGGGGTTTAGAGAATATAGCGGCTTAAGTCCTGATCCTGAACAATGTCTTTCAGGCGCTGATTGACATATTCCGGGGTGATAGGAATGCTCTGACCACTGAGTTCCGGCGCGGAAAACGACAACTCTTCGAGAAGCAGCTCCATGATTGTGTGAAGCCGTCTTGCGCCGATGTTCTCGGTACTGCTGTTCACTTCGGCCGCGAGCCTGCTGAGCTCCCTGATGGCTTCATCGGTGAACTCGATGTGGACGCCCTCGGTTTTCATCAGCTCGATGTATTGAATAGTCAGGGCATTTTGGGGCTGGGTGAGGATTTTGTAGAAATCCTCGGTGCTCAGGGCCTCCAGCTCTACCCGGATGGGAAAACGGCCCTGCAGTTCGGGAATAAGATCGCTGGGCTTGCTCATGTGAAAAGCGCCGGCCGCGATGAACAGAATGTGGCTTGTGTCCACCACCCCGAACTTGGTATTGACCTTGCTCCCCTCCACTATTGGCAGAATATCCCGCTGGACACCTTCGCGACTCACGTCTCCGCCGCCGCGGCCCTCCTTGACGGCGATCTTGTCGATTTCATCAATGAAGATAATTCCCAAGGACTCAACGCGCTGCCGGGCCATTTCGGCGACCCTGTCGGTGTCGACCATGCGCTCCATCTCTTCCTGAAGGAGAATTTCCCGGGCACGGGAAACGCTGGTGCGCTTTTTCTTTTTTCGGCCCCCGAAAATATTGCCTAAACCGCCGAGATTGAGATCGATCTCTTCCATATTCTGTCCGGAGAAGATTTCGATGGCGGGCATGTTTCCCTGAGAGACGGTAATCTCGATTTCCTTGTCCTCCATCTTTCCGTCCCGAAGGCGTTGGCGGAATTTTTCCCGGGTTCCCGCCATATTGGAGTCCGAAGCTGCCGGGGCTTCACCGGCTTCCCGGTCCGAGTCCGCCGCGGGAAGTTCGCCTTGCTTGGAAGCGTCCGCTTTGCCGTGTCCGCCGAACAATCCGCCCAGGTTCGCCTTTGGCTGCTGCTTGCGGCTGCCGGGCAAAAGCAGGTCGAGAAGCTGGTCCTCAACCCGGGATTCGGCTTCGGCGCGCACTTCTTCCTGGAGCTCGGACTTCACCATGTTCACCGAAACCATCATTAGGTCTCTCACCATGGATTCCACGTCCCGGCCCACATATCCGACCTCGGTGTATTTGGTCGCCTCGACCTTAACAAAGGGCGCGCCGGTGAGTTTGGAAAGCCTTCTGGCAATTTCCGTCTTGCCGACGCCGGTGGGACCCATCATGATGATGTTTTTCGGCGCAACCTCGTCGATTAAATCCTCGGGCAGTTTTTGGCGGCGCACCCGATTCCTCAGCGCGATGGCCACGGCCTTTTTCGCCTTTTCCTGACCGATGATGTATTTGTCCAGGGCGGAAACGATCTCTTTCGGCGTAAGGTCTTCAAGATTGGTCATCAGCTCAGCTCCTCGACAACGATGTTCTGATTGGTGTAGATGCAGATATCCCCGGCAATCTCCAGGCTGCGCTTGGCAATCTGGGCCGCCGTGAGGTCTCCGGTTTCCAGATACGCAAGGGCGGCGGCGTAGGCGTAGTTGCCGCCGCTTCCGATGGCCAGGGCTCCGGTTTCCGGTTCAATAACGTCACCGGTGCCGGAAATCAGAAGGATCTTGTCGACGGACGCGACCAGTAACAGGGCTTCGAGCCTTCGCAGCATGCGGTCGGTTCGCCAGAGCTTGGCCAGCTCAACCGCGGCCCGGGTTACATCGCCGTTGTATTCCTTCAGGCTGGCTTCGTATTTATCAAACAGGGTAAAGGCGTCGGCGGTTGCCCCGGCGAAACCCACAAGAACCTTCCCGTCGAATATGCGCCGCACCTTGCGCGCATTGCCCTTCATAACCGCATTGCCCATGGTCACCTGACCGTCGCCGGCCATGGCGATGGCTCCGTGTTTTTTCACGGCGATAACCGTGGTGCTTCTGATTTTTTCAGCCATAATTTCTCCTGAATCGCTCCGCCGGCAAAAGCAGCATGCACCCGCAGCGGATCGTCTTGCGGCGAAGGGCGGGATACTATCCGCCGGTACCTGCGTCCAGGCCCTCCGCTGAGATAAGATACCCATTGGCCGGTGCTTTGAACAGCCTTATTTCCGGCGCCGGCTGTGGGGATGGGCGGAGCGGTACACATCCCGCAGCTGCCCGAGACTGGTGTGGGTGTAAACCTGGGTCGTGGAGAGATTCTTGTGGCCGAGCATTTCCTGAACATGGCGGATATCCGCGCCATTGTTCATGAGGTGGGTGGCGAAGCTGTGGCGAAGCATGTGGGGATGGATGCCTTCACCCAGAGGGTAGCGCAATGCGATATCTTCAAGGCGTTTTTGAATGCTGCGCACCGAGAGGGTTCTCCGGTTGCGGTTTAAAAACAGGGCCTGCGGGGCAACCGAGGCGCCCGGCTTCGCCGCAGCGCCGGAGACCCAGTCGCTTCTCATGGGAAGGTATAGCTCAAGGGCTTCCCGGGCGGGCTGGGAAAGGAAGACCAGGCGCTCCCGGTTGCCCTTTCCGAGAACCTTCATACGGCCCCGTCCACGGTCTATATCGGCAAGCGTGATGCCCGCCAACTCGGAAACCCGGCAGCCGGTGGAATACAGCAGTTCCACCATGAGCCAGTCCCGGCAGCTGGTAAAATCCACCGCATCCGCCCGCAGAGCGGCGAGAATCCGGTGCAGCTGCTCTTCGAACAGAAACCGGGGAAGATGGGAAGGGGTTTTTATGCCCTTCAAGCCGGCTGCCGGTCCGACCCCCGCGTGATCCACCCTTCGGCGGCGAAAGCGGTAAAACCCTTTAATGGCTGACAGGGCCCGGTTTATGCTCCGGCTGCTCAACCCCCTCCGGCCGAGGCCGGCGATGTATCTGCGCAGTGTGCGGACATCTAATTCCGCGAGGCTCGAGGGGCCATGCTCCCCGGAGTGCTCCCCGGATTGCTCATCGGTCCAGCGGGCAAGCTCCGTTAAATCCCGCCGGTACGCTTCCACGGTCCGGGGGGACATGTTCCTCACCACAGCGAGGTATTCCAAATAATCTTCTATGTCCGAATGCCCGGGTTTTATATCTTCCATTATTATACCCTTCGGCATTCCTCGCCGGGAAATAAAAGGTCGGGGGAAAGATACCCGATTACCTCGGCGGCGCTGCCCGCCACCGGCGCTCCGCAGTCCTTGAGCATTCGCCCGCCGTCATTTCTGCGGGAAGTAAGCAGCTGACTCAACACAATGACCTCCCTGCCCTGCTCAAGGGCGTAATCCGAGCTAATAAGCGCGCCGCTTTTTTGCGGGGCTTCCACCATTACCAATCCTGCGGTGAGCCCGGAAATGATCCGGTTGCGTTCGGGAAAGCGAAAAGCCATGGGCTGGGTCCCCGGTGGGTACTCGCTGACCAGGCACCCCCCGCTCATAATAATCTGCGCGGCGAGCCGGGAATTGGAAAGGGGATATACCATGTCGGGACCATGACCCAGCACCCCGACGGTGAGGCCGCCGCCCCTGAGGGCGCCCCTGTGGGCTGCGGCGTCAATACCCCTGGCAAGTCCGGAGACGATGACCAGAGATGAGGCGGTTAAATCTTCCGCCAGCCGGTAGGCCCACAGGTCGCCTGCTGCGCTGGGCCGGCGGGTTCCCACCATTGCTATGGCCGGGAGACCGAAAATTTTCAACGCGCTGCGGGGATCCGGGCCAGAGGGACTGCTTCGAACGAACAGAAGATACGGCGGGTTGTAGAGCTGACGCAACAGCCAGGGATATAAGCTGTGCCAGATCGGCAGGATATGACAGCCCGGTGCGCCGGACCACTTTATGTCATTATGCGCCTGCTCAAGGGCCCGCCGGGAATCGAATGTACGTCCGTTGCGGGAAGAACCCAGCCCCAGGGAAAGAAGCTTGCGCCGGTCCAGATGTTCGAAATTAGCCGGAGTCAGTGCCATGCCCTGGAGAATCAGCTTTTCCGCAGTAGAAAGATGACCAATACGGTGAATTGCGCAGTCAATTAGCTCAACCATGTACCTTATTGACTGTTTAAAAGCTCCTCGCGATTCGAAATGGCGGCATTTTTTTCATCGGGATTCCGGCTGCTGTTGGCGATGCGGTCGTATATATCAATAGCGTCTTCCAGACGGTCTTCGGTGACGGCTATCTGTGCAAGCACAAAGAGCATACGGCTGTTTTCATTGGGGAAAAGCTCGACTGCCCGCCTCAGCAGTTCCTTGGCATCTTCGATTCGATCGAGTTCGTGAAAATAAATAATCCCCAGAGCCAGATAGGGGTCGCGGTAGCCCGGGTTTATCTCGATTGCCCGCTGGTGATAGCGGGCTGCCCTCTCGAGGTACTCCCGCATTTCTTCGCTGCCCGGACGGGACAACCCGTATTGAGATGAGGCCACGCCGGCGGAGTACAAAACCACGAAGTTCGCCGGTTCGTACTGCAGCACCTGCTCATACTCCTCGAGGGCCAGGCCGAACATCTCCAGGCGGGAATACTCTTCGGCCAGCAGCTTGTGAAGACTGGCAGCCCGGTCCGCTGCGCTAATCTTCTCCTCGACGATGGCCTCGTAGCGCTGGAGATCCCTCCGCCACTCGGCAATTTTTTCCTCGCTCGGCCTCTCATCCTCATAGCGGGCCGGGGAGAGCCGTATGAGATTGTCAAGCAGGGACGATTCTTCGGGACTGCAGGAAACAAGGAGCGCACATAATAAAAGCATCAGCATGGACCTGACCGCCCGGCTGACCCGCCCCAGACCGGACCATGTCCTTGCGCTTTGCTGCCGGCCATCTGGACTGTAGCAAAAACCATGCATAGCCACGGCGCCTAATAATCTCCTTGGGAGGGAGCTTCGAGGCCGAGAATTGCGCCGGTGGCCGAAGCGCCTATCCGGTCGGCTCCCGCGTCGATGAGCTCCTCGGTAAATTTCCGGTCGCGAATCCCGCCGCTGGCCTTGACTCCCATAATGTCACCGGCAACCAGTCTCATTATGCGAACGGCTTCTACGGATGCGCCGCCGGATGCGAATCCCGTGGAGGTCTTGATAAACCAGGCCCCTGCCCATCCGCACAAAAATCCCGCGATGGCAATTTCCTCATCGCTCAATTCGGCGGTCTCGAGAATTACCTTCACCAGGCGTCCTTCCGCTGCTTTGACGACGGCCTTTACGTCTTCGAGGACGTAGGCATAGTCCCCGTCTTTTAGTCTGCCGACGGAAATCACCATGTCTATTTCATCGCAGCCCCGGGCTACCAGCCATGCAGTGTCCGCCGCCTTGGCTGAACTGGAATCGTAGCCCCAGGGAAATCCCACCACCGAGCAGCTCTTTACGCCGCTGCCCTTGAGGGCCTCTATGGCACGGGGTATTCGAGCCGGCGGTACGCAGACGGAAAACGGCTTCCATGCCCTTGCTTCCCGGTAGAGCTGTTCGTATGCGTCCTTGCCCGAGGTCTGCTTCAGCTGGGTATGATCGAAATACAAATTCAGGTCCTGGGGAGAACTGATGCGCTGAGGCACCGGACAGGTAAACGAATCCGGAAGGCTTATTCCCTGTTGGGAAAAATATCCGCGCAGATCTTTTTCTATTGCGGCAATATCCATAACTAATACTCCTGAAAGGCATTGTTTCTTATATCAGTATACACCGAGGAGGCCGGCCTTGCACCGGGAGATTCCACGGATGTCCAGGGCCTCGGCAGGTTCAGGGGACTCGGTGCCGGGATTCGGCTTATTCGGCGCCGGAGGGATGGTACTGACGGTGATAGCGCTGGAGCTCTTCACGGTCCACGTGGGTGTAGATTTGCGTGGTTGAAATGTCGGAGTGGCCCAATAGGGCCTGCACAGACCGAAGGTCTGCCCCGCCTTCAAGCAGGTGGGTTGCGAAGGAGTGACGGAGGGTGTGAACCTTGGCCTTAACACCGGCCTTTTCGCTGATCTCCCTGAAGCGCTTCCACATTCCCTTGCGGGACAGATTGCCGCCGAAATGATTGAGGAACAGGAAGTTGCCGCTGCGTTTGGGATTGTACAAGGCGGGACGGGCCTCATGCAGGTAGCGCTCCATCCAATATTGGGCTTCTTCCCCTAACGGGACCATGCGCTCTTTGTCGCCTTTGCCGGTGATTCGCACCATGGATTCTGAAACATGAACCCGCTCTACCGTAAGCGCCACGGCTTCGGAAATCCTCAAACCGCAGGAGTAAATGAGCTCAAAGAGACAGCGGTCCCGAAGCCCGAGGGGGCTGGCAGGATCGATCTGCTCGAGGATGAGCTCAACCTCTTCCACCGAGAGGACGCCGGGGAGCCTTTGGGGGATCCGGGGCATTTCGAGGGCGGCGGTGGGATTCTCTTCAGCCAGGCCTTCCTTTATCAGGAAGATAAAGAACTGCCGGAGGGAGCTGATAATTCGGGAAACCGTCCGCTCATCCACCCCTTCTTCCCTGCGCATAACAAGATAGTTCTGGATATCCGACTCGCGCACATCTTCGGCCTTCACTGAACGCTGCGCTAAAAACCGGGCGAAGTGAGCCGCCTCGCGGGCATAGGTCTCGACGGTTCTCCCGGCAAGCTGTAATTCGTATCTGCAGTAATCCGAAAAGAGCCCGGCAATATCCATTGCCGGCTCAATCGCGGTCTTTTTGCCGCTGATGCCTGATGTACGCCGGGATATCCAGCTCATCATCCCGGTAGATTCCCCGGCCGCCGATAAAATCCGATCCTTCCCGTTCCGCCTTGTCGGCGCCGCGGCCGGTCATGCGGTTCCAGTCAGAGAGGCTGATATAACCCCCGTCGGTCTTCTCCTCCGCCGCTGCCGGAGTGTCCCCTTCGGCAGGGGTCTGGCTGGCGGAAACGTCGCTGCGCTTGATGGAAGGCATTGACGAAGAACGTTGATAAAAACCCGTGGCGATTACCGTGACCCGAAGTTCCTCGCCGAGGCGCTCGTCTACGCCGGTTCCGGCGATAACCAGGGCGTCGTCGTCGGCGTTTGCGGTTATGATGTCCATAACTTCCTGGTACTCGTTGAGGGCGAAGTTGCTTCCCCCGGACACGTTCACCAGGAGGCCCTTGGCTCCCTCGATGTTCGCATCCTCGAGCAGGGGATTGTTGATGGCATTGGTCGCCGCATCTACGGCGCGGTTTGCACCGGTTCCGATGCCGATGCCCATAATGGCATCGCCCTTCCCCTTCATGATGGTTCTGACGTCGGCGAAATCGATGTTGATGTCGCCCGCCTGGGTGATCAAGTCGGAAATGCCCTGAACGCCCTGGCGCAGCACGTCGTCCGCCACAAGGAAGGCTTGGCGTATTGGCGTATTTTTTTCGACTATGCTCAGCAGGTGCTGGTTGGGGATGGTAATAAGGGTATCGACCTGCTCCCGGAGCCGGTCGATTCCTCCCTGGGCAATTTTTTGCTTCCGGATTCCCTCGAAAGAGAAAGGCTTGGTGACCACCGCAACGGTAAGGATTCCCAGATCCCTGGCAATTCCCGCAATAACCGGCGCGGCTCCGGTTCCCGTGCCTCCACCCATACCTGCGGTAATAAAGACCATATCCGATCCGCTGAGGAGTTCCCGAATGTGCTCGGTGTCTTCAACTGCGGCATTCTCGCCGATCTCCGGATTTCCTCCGGCTCCCAGGCCACCGGTAAGCTTCTGACCAAGGGGTATTTTTTTACCCGCATAGCTGCCTTGCAGGGCCTGCTGGTCGGTATTCATGGCGATAAAATTAACGTCGGGAAGCCCGGCGTCTATCATCCTGTTGACCGCATTGCTGCCTCCGCCCCCGACGCCCACAACGGTAATGACCGTCGGGCTGGTGGCGTTGTGGGCGAATCCCCGGGGATCCGACTTTTTGTCCGACGATTGGCCGGTGTCCGGAGTTCTGGCCCCGGTATCTTCTTCAATTACGTGTAACTTCATATTCCCCTCCCGAATATGACCCATCGCCGGCGCAATGCGCCCGATGTGAATTCCCAGTTCTCATTCTATATCAGTTATCTCTAAAGTTCTAGAGATTACTACTCAAAAAAATTCTTCAGCCAGTTTTTGAAGCCTCCGGGTTTTTTGATTTTGACTTCCCGGTGGAAGTCCCCGTTTAGCAAGGCCTGTTCGGCGGCCTGAAGCACCAGTCCGTATGCGGTGGCTCGATCCGGCCGGCACACTTCCTGGGTGAGGCCGTTTACCCCGAAGGGTTCGGCCATCCTGACGGCAGTGGGAAAAATGGACTGCGCCAGTTCAACGGTGCCCGGGAGCATTGCCCCGCCGCCGGAGAGCACAACGCCGCCCAGACTCTGCCAGTTGGTGAAGCCGGCCTCGCTCTCGACCCGCTTTTTAATCATTTCAAGGATTTCCGTCATCCGCGGCTGAATATAGCTGCACACCGTGTTCCGGTCCGTTGAAAGAGGCGGTCTGCCGCCGATTCCCGGAACGATTACCGGCTCGGATCCTTCTTCCACCAGCGAGGCAAAACAGAATCCGTCCCGGATTTTGATTTTCTCAGCCTCTTCAAAGGGTATTTTGAGGATAATTGCGATGTCGCTGGATACTTCCTTTCCGCCCAGGGGCAGAACCGTTGTGTAATGGGGAGCCCCGGAAAGAAACAGCAGGGCGTCGGTTGTCCCTCCGCCGATGTTGATAAAGAGGCTTCCGATGTCCTTTTCCTCGGGAGTCACTGACGCCCGGGCAGAAGCCAGGGACTCGTACATCAGTTCCTCGACCTTAAAGCCCGCCCGGTTTATACATTTTATCAGGTTCTGGGCTGCGGTAATTGAAGCGGTAATCAGGTGAACCTCGGCTTCCAGCCTCACGCCGATCATATCCCGGGGATCCTTTACCCCGCGCTGCTCATCGACCAGGTATTCCTGGGGCAGCAGGTGGATTATCTCCCGGTCCATGGGCAGCACAACCGCCCTTGCGGCTTCCATAACCCGGTCGACATCGTTCTGGGTGATCTCCCGGCCTCGGCTGTTGACCGCAACGACCCCTCGGGAATTAATTCCCTCGATGTGGGGACCGGCGATGCTGGCGTACACCGATTCGACCTCCCGGCCCGCCATTTGTTCCGCCTTTTCGATGGCTTCGAGCACGGACTTTTGGGTGGCTTCGATGTTGATTACCACGCCCTTGCGCAGACCGAGGGACGGGCTGACTCCTACGCCGAGGATTTCCAGCTGATCATTTTCGTTGAATTCACCGATTATGGCGCAGACCCTGGTGGTTCCGATATCGAGACCGACCAGAATATCACTGTTGGCCATCGCGTGCCCCCTCTCTGCTGTATACCACGTCGCCGGTCCTGAAATCAATCTCGCGGATACCGTCGAGTCCCCGGCGATTCATCAGTTCCAGGACCTTCAGCATGTACAAACCCCGATCGCTGTCCAGTCCGGCGGAGGCCCGCAGCCTGACTGGCACATGAATGGGGATAAGAACCCATTCGTACACCCCGGGATAGGTCTCTTCAATGCAAAATTCGCTAAAGGCCCTCATTAACTGAGGGCTTGTGCTATGAAGCATTTGGATATCATCCATCATCCGTGCATAGCTGTGATGTACCTTCGCCCCGGGACCGAATTCATCAAATTCCACGCCTCTGATAATCGGGAGATCCCATCTATCGATTTCCAGTCCGATGCGGTAGACGACGCCTTCCCGGTCGACCAGGGCAGGCAGAATAACTCCCGCGCTTTCGACCATCAGTATGCCCATGGGCTCCCGGGCGCTGAGCTGAATTCTCAGGCCGTCTGGAAAGATACGGCGGACAGCGGCGCTGTGAATGTCCGGAAGGGCTTCGATGTTCGCGGCAACCCGGGCCTCATCGATCTGATAAAACTGTTTACCGGTGTATATTCCGCCCGCCCGTTTAAGCTCCTCGAGACCGATATCGACATTTCCCTCGACCTGAATGTTCCGCAGCGCCATGCGGGGCGAGATAACCAGGTGAAACAGCAGCTCGCCGATGAGCACCGCAATGAGTATGACGATCACCGCGGTGAGAATACGGCGAAAGGTCCGTTCGCGGGTCTCCCGCCGAACAGAAGCCTCCCCGCGGCCTTGTGCCTTTGATCTTTTGCCTGAATCCTTGGTGCTATTCTTCCGGGAGCCTCCGGGGGTCTCAATGCCGACGGGACCGCTGGCGCTTCTGCCATTCGGGTTTTCCCCCGGCCAGTCTGCTCCGGGCGGGGGTGCCTGGCGGCTCAGGTATCGAGGGTAGTTCAGGGAATCAGCCATAGCTGTGTTCCTCCACAGATCGGGCCGCAGGACTGTCGCTTTCAACGCCGACTTCCCGGTGATCTGCGCTCATTGAGAGATTCAACAGAATTCCCGATAACACCATGGTCACCAGTAAATAGGAACCTCCGGAGGCGAAAAAGGGCATGGGGATCCCCGTCGCCGGTACGAGCCCGCTGACCACTGCCATATTTATCGCCGCCTGCACCACCAGGGCTGAAGTAATCCCGTAGGCCAACAGGCCTCGGAAGGCCGATCCCTGCCGGGCCGCGATGCGGTATCCCCGCCAGGCCAGCACGACGAACAGGGCGATGACTCCCAAAACCCCGAACAGGCCCAGTTCCTCCCCGAGAACAGCAAATACAAAATCCGACTGGGCCTCGGGAAGCCCGCCGAGCTTTCTCACACCCTGCCCGATGCCCATGCCCCAGACTCCTCCGTTTCGCAGGGCGGACAGGGAGGCAAGGACCTGGAATCCCGCTCCGCTGGGGTCCCGTTCGGGTTCGAGGAAGGAAATCAATCTAATCACCCGATGCTCCCGGCTGAGAAGCAGGATGATACCCAACGGAATAACCACCAGTCCCAGGGCGATAAAGTGCCGCATTTTCACACCAGCCACGTAAAACATGGTCAGGCTGATAAATGCCAGAAACATCGAGGAGGAAAAATCATTCTGAAGATAGATAAGGGCGACAAAGAGGATAACAATAATAAACGGCGGCAAAAGGCTGTTTACCACATCGTCCAGGCGATCCTGCTTTTTACCGAGGATGTAGGCCAAATAGACGATGAGGGTGAGCTTCACCAGTTCGGCGGGCTGAAAGGTGTAGTTTGCAACCGATATCCAGCGGCGGGCCCCAAGATACTCGACACCGATGCCCGGAATGAAGGTCATGACCATGAGAATTATAGACAGGAATATCATGAGGGGAATCAGTTTACCCAGGGCACGAACGGGAAAAAGCAGGGCCAGAACCGCCGCGAAGAAGCCCAGTCCGGCGTATATGGCCTGGCTGCGAATAAAATGGAAGGGGTCGTTGAAAAGGAAATCAGCCCGGTAATACGATGCGGAAAAGAGCATGGCCAGACCGAGCCCGAGAAGCAGCAGCATGCTTGCCAGCAGTACGAGGTCGATCTGTTGTTTTTCCCGGGGCAGTTTCTCCGCCCGAATGGATCCCATTTCCCTTCCTATTGAATCTTCAGGGTCGACAGCCCCAAAATTGCGAACAAGCCGCCGAGTATCCAGAACCGCTGAACAACCTTTGACTCGGACCAGCCTTTTAATTCGAAATGATGATGAATCGGCGCCATGAGAAAAACCCGCTTCCCGCGAAGCTTATAGCTGGCGACCTGGATGATTACCGACATGGTTTCGATGACAAAGACTCCGCCGACAATGATAAGAAGAAGTTCCTTTTTGATCATCAACGACATTGCCCCGATGGTGCCGCCGAGCATGAGGGAACCGGTATCGCCCATGAACACTTCTGCGGGATTGCTGTTGTACCAGAGAAAGCCAACGCTGGCTCCCACCATGGCAAAGGCCAGTATGGTGATTTCCCCTGCGCCCGGCAGAAAGGGTATGGCCAGGTATTGGGAAAAGTCGATGCGGCCGGTGAGATATGCGATTCCCCCGAAGGTCAGACCGACCATGATGCTCAACCCTGTGGCCAGACCGTCCAGTCCGTCGCTCAGGTTCACCGCATTGGTGAAGCCCACGAGCCAAAACACCCCGAAGGGGATAAACAGCCACCCCAGGTCGAGCACCGGGTTTTTGATCATCGGTATATAGAGCAGGGTGGTGAACTCGTTGCGGTTTACGTATAAGAGTACCATTATCGCGGTGCTGACAATGAGCTGCCCAGCCATTTTGACGTGGGAGGGCAGTCCGCTCTTGTTGCCCAGATACACTTTTATGTAGTCATCAATAAATCCCACGGCGCCGAAACCGAGAATCGACAGCAGGCTTATCCAGGTGTACAAATTCCTGGGATCCATCCAGAGAAAGACGGAAAACGCCGTGGAAAAAATAATCATCACGCCGCCCATGGTCGGGGTTCCCGCCTTTAAGGCATGGGAACTGGGACCGTCGCTGCGGATGCCCTCTCCGATATGCCGGTGCTTGAGAATATCAATTATCTGATGGCCGAAGAGAAAGGTTATGAGCAGGCTGGTCACCGCCGCATATGCCGCCCGGAACGATATGTACTGGAAAATGTTGAACGGCGAGAAAATGTCGACGAGGGGGTACAAAAATTCTTTAAACACTGGGGTCATCTCCTGGGGCGTTCTGGGGAAACAATTCATGTATCCGGGGGATAAGGCGTTCGAGGCCCATGCTTCTGGACCCCTTGAGCAAAACTACATCGCCGGGCTCGAGGATTTCCAAAAGCTGGGCTTGAAGATCTTCAATTTTTAAATGGGAACCGATGGGCACCCGGCGGGCGGCTGGTGAAGCATGCTGGTCGGCCGCATGGTCATTTTGAGCCCGGTAGAAATCTTCTCCGAGAAGCAGCAGGAAGTCCGGTTCGGCATTCAGGGCCGCCCGCAGGGTTTCCCGATGGGAGGCTTCGGCGAAGGCTCCCAGCTCCTTCATATCTCCCAGCACAAAGATGCGGCGGGACCCGGTCTTCTGATGGGTCGCCAGGTCCGCAGCGGTCGCAAAGGCGGCGGCCATGGAATCGGGGTTCGCGTTATAGCTGTCATCCAGAATATCGACGGCACCGGAAATAAGCACTCCCCTGCCTTGGGGAGGCCGGTATGTTTCCAGGCCGTTTTCTATCAGATGCCCATCGATTCCCAGTTCAGAGGCCAGGGCTATGACGCCGCAGGCATTGTGAATCATGTGCTTACCGCCGGCCGCCAGGACGTACTGGCGGCCCTCGTACATAAAGCGGCTTTCGCTTCCGGTACTTTCGATTAGACGGTAGCCGAACTCATCGCTGCAGCCGTAAAAACGCACCCGGCATGGCAGTGGATGGGCGTTGAGGTATTCCATGGCATTAGGGTCGTCTTTGGGGATTAGCGCCAAATCTTTGGGGCCCATTGCCGAAAAAATCTGAAATTTTTCATGGGCTATTCCCTGCACGCTGCCGATGTTTCCGATATGGGCAGTCCCTATGTTGGTGATCAGGGCGATGTTTGGAAGGACCAGCTGAGCAAGGGTCGCCATCTCCCCCTTCTCGCTCATGGCCATTTCAAACAGATAATAATCCGCCGTATCCGGGGCTGCGGCGAGGACCATCGGCAGGCCGATTACCGAATTAAAATTGCCGCTGCGGTAATAGCTGCTTCCCGCCAGCGAGCAAACCGACGCGAGCATATCCCGGGTACCGGTTTTGCCGTTGCTCCCGGTAATACCGATGCGCATGCCGCTTGTTGAATCAAGTCGGGCGGCGCCGGCCTGCTGAAGGCATACAAGGCTGTCGGATACCGGCACAAAAATCACCGGCTGGCTGCCCTGCGTGAGCTCGGGCACCACCGGCGATTCATCGCAATGCTCCCCCAGCCCGGCGGCTTCGAGGAGGGTTTGTTCGTGCGAAGCAAAATAGCCCTTATTGAGAACTATGGCTCGGGCCCCGGCTTCTATGGCCTGGGGAATAAATCGGTGACCGTCGCTCCGCTCTCCCGGAAGGGCGAAGAATACAGATCCGGGGCCCACAGCGCGGCTATCTACAGCAAAATCCCGCCATTCGGGATGCTGCACAACCATCGAGATAAATTCCGCCTGTGAATATGCCACCGGATAGCCGGTCATGTTCCCCTCCCCGAAAACATGAACACCTCTGGTCAGGAGTCGTCCTGTATTATATCAATCTGCGACCGGGGCGCCATTTCCATTCCCAGCTCCCGGGCTTCGTCAATAATCCGCCCGGGGCTTCGAAGGATGGAAATCCCCGTAATCAGCCGTTTGTTTCGTTCAATCAGCTCAAGCTGCTGTTCTTCGGTCTCGGCGATCGTCTGCTCGAGCTCGTAATACCTGAATGCATACCACACATTGGTAAAAACTAACAGTGGCAGTGCCAGGACCAGCAGAGCCAGTATTGCGCCGATAATGCCTTTTCTCATGCATCATGCCTGCTGTCCCGCAGCTTTTCCATTACCCGGAATTTCGCCGAACGGGACGGGGGATTCTGAATTACCTCATCATCGGAAGGCCCGAGGGCCTTGCGGAAGGGCAGCTTCGCCAGAGGTTTGCCCCCACATTCACACATCGGCATTTCCGGGGGGCAAATACAGCTCTTTGCATACTCCCGCATGAGATGCTTCACAATCCGGTCTTCCAGACTATGAAAGCTGATTACCCCGATGCGCCCCCCGACCTCCAGTCTGGTAAAGGCGTTCTCAAGCGCCGGACGGATTCGGTCGAGCTCGGAATTCACCAGTATACGCAAGGCCTGAAAGCTCCTGGTGGCGGCGTGAATCCGGCCCCGCCGGTATTGGGCGGGCACCGCAGACTCGATGATTCCCGCCAGTTGTGCGGACGACAAGATATCCGATTCGGCCCTGGCCCGCACAATCGCCGAGGCGATGCGCCTGGAGTAGCGCTCTTCGCCGTAGTCGAAAAGAACGTGCATCAGCTCCCTTTCGGGTATGTCGGCCAGGACCGCTGAAAGCGGGCGGCCCCGCGAGGGATCAAGCCGCATATCGAGAGTTTCATCCTTCAGAAAGGAAAAACCCCGCCCGCTCTCGGCGTAATGGAATACGGATATCCCCAGATCAAAGAGGATGCGGTGTGCCGGCTCCTCGAGGGGATAATCCGAGAAGAATTCATCGAAGTACATCAAAAAAAACTCAGAGCGACCGTGAAAGCGCTTCAAACGCTCCTTGGCCTTGGCCATGATCTGGCTGTCGGCATCGATTGCCGCCAGCCTGACCTGCGGAAATGCGTTCAGGATTTTTTCCGAATGCCCGCCTTCTCCCAGGGTGCAGTCAATGAATATTCCGTCGGCATTTATCGGCTCCAGGTGTTCCAAGACCTCCCGGGGCATGACCGACGTATGCTGAATTTCCACAAGCACTCCTAAAAGGAGACGAGCCCTCCCAGTTCTTCGGCTGCCTCTCTAAACTCATCTTCGGTTTCTTCGAAATACTTCTGATATTCCCCCAAATCCCATATTTCGAGGTATTTCTCGATGCCAAGCACCATGCACTCCCGCTGAAGACCGACGGACTCCGCCAGGGTAAGGGGGATGTTAAGCCTCCCCGCCTTGTCCAGCTCGATTTCCTGAGCCGGCGCGATTATCCGCCTCTGCAACAGCCGGGCCCGTTTTTGGAAGGGACTCGCCGCTTCCATCAGACTTGAGGCCAGACTGCGCCATTCTTCCGGGGGGAACAGCCACAGGCAGCGATCGACCCCTCGAGTGATAACCAGTGAGTTACCCGGGATTGCGCTTCTCAATCGCGCTGGAACAAGGAGTCGGCCTTTCTCGTCAAGACTGTTTCTGTACTCCCCGGTCAACACCCTTTACTCCCACTTTCTCCCGTTTTCTCCCACTTTTTACCACTTCTTCCTATACTACGACAATAAAATCATATGTCAACCAAGTAGACAGAAAATTAATAAAAAGCAGTACAGCCGAAGATAATTATCTTCATATTTGTTGAGTAAAAAATTGTGCGGGAAGATTCCGTCCGGTGACCTGCTTCGAGGTCACCCGGAGTCCCGGGGACCGGGGACCGAGAGGGGAATTCGCAACTCGAAGCAGGCTCCCGGTTCGCCGGGATTAACCAGGCTGATTTCTCCGCCGAGCACCGAGGTCGCAAGATTGTAGACTATGCTCAAGCCGAGCCCCGTACCGCCCTGTTCCATACCGGTGGTAAAAAAGGGCTGGAAGATCTTTGCCCCGTGCTCGCCGGGTATACCCGGGCCGGAATCCCGGTAAACCAGGCACAGCTGTTTGTCGTCCCGGCGGAAATCGATATCGATTCTTTCCCGACGGCCCGGGTTCAGGGCGTACTTCAAGCTGTTGGTGAGAAGGTTTGTAATAATCTGGGAAAAGGCGCCGGGGTAACTGTCCAGTACCAGCTGCTCATCTCCGCTTATGGTGAATTTGAGATCATAGGATTTCCATTGGGGTTTTAGGCTGAGAATTACCTGATCAAGGTATTGCCTCACCGGGAAACGGCGGCGCCCCTCCCCGGCCTGATCGGCAGCGACCTGTTTAAAACTGCCCAGAAGCTGTTCTGCTCTCTCCAGGTTGGCGGCGACTATTCGGCTGGATTCCTCGAAGAGTTCCAACATGGCCGCAAGATCCGAACGGGTCATGCTTCCGTCTTCGAAGCGTTTTTGCAGGGCGAGGCTTTGGCTGTGCATGTGGCTGGAAGCCGTGAGGGCGTTTCCCAGGGGGGTGCGCAGATCGTGGGTTACTCCCGCGACCATCTGACCCAGGGCCGCCATTTTTTCCGATTGCTCCAACAGTTTCTGGGCGTTCTGCAGGGAGGAGAGGGTGTTGATAAGTTTTCGGTTGCCTTCCCGCAGGCGCTCCTGGTATTCGAGCAGCTGCTTTTCGTTTCGGCCGCGTTCGTCCAGAAGCAGCACTGACTGGAGGGCTCCGCTTAGCAGGCTCCTGATGGTTCCGGTTACCGCGCTGGATATGCGGTCGGTGATAAACACGACGAAACCCAGTTTTTCGTCCTTTGAATAGAGGGCTTCGACGATTACCAGCCGAGCCGATTGGCTCAATTCTTTAAGTCCTCCGGGAAGCAGAGATATGGTGTCGAAACTCACTCCGGCCTTGGGAAGCTCCCGGCGGACGCCGTCCCGTTGTTCGAACAACAGGCGGGATCGCCGGCTTTCCCTGTTCGTCTCCTCGAAAATGGAAAGATAGCAGGAGTTTATGCCTAATGCTGGAAGCTCGTACGCAAGGACATCCAGCACGTCAGAGAGTTTGATGCTGGTGATAAGCGCTTCGCTGAGAAGCCTGAGCTGGTTGAGTTTGCGCTCGGTCGCCAGGCGCAGGCGGGTTTCGCTTTCCATATCGTCGGGAGAGGCGGACTCCATGTGAACATCCCGGGAAGACCGCTGGGAGCAGGAACTTCGGATTATGAGCTCAGGGGCAATTTTAACGACGGCCGCTGCCGGGACGCTCTTGTGGTCAACAATCTCCAAGGCCAACTGCGCTGCCCGGGCAGCCAGATCGGCGGTGGACTGGCGAACGGTGCTCAACGGCGGCTGGGCATAACGGGCATCGATGCTGTCGTCGAAACCGGTAACCCCAACATCCCCGGGAATGGAAAACCCCCGTTCCGTCAGCCCCTCCATCAGGCCCACAGCCATGCTGTCGTTGGCACAGACCACCACGGATTCTCCCGGGACTATGAGTCTGGAAAGTTCTGCTGCCGCAGATAAGCCGGATTCTATGGTGTAGTCCCCCTCGGTTATCCGGGTTTGATCGAGATCTATTCCGGCCTGGTCGATGGCCTTGAGGAAGGCGGCTTTGCGCAGCTCAGCTTCCTGCTGATCCCGGGGACCAGATAAGTGAAAGAACTGGTGGAAACGCTTTAGGGAAATAAGGTGGTCCATCATTGCGCTCATCCCCATGTAGTTGTCAACATGGACTCCCGGCACTCCCGGCACCTCGATTTCCAGGGTGATAAGGGGGAGGGGATAGAAATCCGCACAAAAACCGATTAAATCCGTACTGGAGATGTGGTGACTGATGGCTCCGGTAATAATAAGGGCATCAAGATTTTCACGGTCGACCATGCGGTACAACACGTTTCTTTGTGCTTCGAAGCCATGGTAGGAGCGCAGGGAACCACTGGTAAAAACCAGCAGGCGAATCTCCCGGGACGAAAAAATCCGGTCGAGACCGCTGAGGATGTTCTGCCCGTAGGAATCCTCAGTCGAACCGAGAAACAAGCCTATGGTCAGCACGCAGCTTCTCCGGATGCGCACAGAAACTCGACGGCCTCGCGGCAGTGAATTGCGGTGCTGTCGAACACATCCATGCTCGAATCCTCCTGCGTGATTAATAGGGGAATTTCTGTGCAGCCGAGAATCACTCCGGAGGCTCCCCTGGCCTTTAGACCGTCGATGATGTCCAAAAAGCGCTTTTGGGACTCGGGATTGAATATGCCTAAGCAAAGTTCCCGGTAAATCACCCGGTGGATAAACTCCCGTTCGGCCGCTGAAGGGATTATTACCTCAAGACCGAAATTGTCGGTAAGCCGGACGGAGTAAAAATCCTCTTCCATGGTAAAAGCGGTTCCCAGGAGCCCTACCCGTTTCATATTTGCCGCCCGTATCCTTTTTCCCACGGCGTCGGCAATGTGGAGGAAGGGAATGGAAATACTTTCCTCGATTATCGGGGCAACCTTATGCATGGTATTTGTCGCAAGCATAAGCGCTCCAGCACCCGCCCTTTCCAGGGAAACCGCAGCCTCAGACAGGGCCTGGGCGATGGCTGTCCAATCGCCCTGGTGCTGCAGTTTTTCCAGGGGTTCGAAGTTGACGCTGCGCAGTATCAAATCGGCGGAGTTCAACCCCCCGAGCCGTTCCGCCACTCCCCGGTTGATGTATCGGTAGTATTCGGCGCTGCTTTCCCAACTCATTCCGCCGATTATCCCCAGCACTAGCCCTGCTCCCCGGACCCGCCACCGAGGCCGAGGGTTTTTCCGCTGTCCGGGGGATCGGCGAAGGCCATTCCGGTGACCGGTAGCTTCCACCCGAGGCTTTCGATCCACTGTCCCATATGGCTTGTCATCAGTTCAATGGCAACCGGCAGCTGGGAATCTGCTGTTCCCGCCATAAACAGCAGCTTTTCTACCGCGCGCTTACAGCCCTGGGGCGCATCAAGCCGCTGATTTTCGAGAATAGTCAGAAGCTTTTTTTCTCCCGGATGCCACATTCTGTTGCAGGCGAAGAGAATATCAAAATAGCTTGCCAAAAAAGCCCCGACCCGATGGTTAACCGAGACGATATCGCCTCGGGCCGCCGCGACCTCAATCTGACCCCGGTAGGAGGAGAGGGAGTCCGATAAAAGAGGGAAATTGGCGTCAATGATGTTCTGAATCAGCTCCTCGGGGTATTCCCCGTCGAACTCCTCGCGCAGGGATAAAAACCGGCCGTTCCTGTCAAAAAGAATCCGGGATGAGAAAAAGTTCGCCGCCATGCAGGTCGAATACCCGATATAGGCCTGATGCCGACGGCAAATCCGTTCGAGTTCACCCCGGATAAAATCATAATCCCGGAAAATCAACTCGACCTTGCCGAGCCCGTCTTTGAGCTGCCATAAATCCTCGGTTTCCCAAAAGCGGTTGTCTATTTCAGCACGGCTGCAGAGCTTGCCGGCCAGTTCGACGCGCCGGGAAGGGTCGATCTCCGCGCGTGTGTACACGTAGAGGTCGGTGTCGGAAAACCGGTCGACAGTACCCCCGGTTCGGCTGCCGGCCAAAAGCAGCGCTTCGGTTTCACTCCAGCTGGAAATTTCATCGCTGATGCTCGCTAACAGCTCGTCGTTCATAAAACCCCCGAACTTAATCATAGGTCCGAACGGGCCGGGACACAAGGTCTTCGCTGTCCGGCATGTTTATTGCCCCGGGAGACTGCCAGCGGGCTATAATGGGTATATGAAAGACTTCCTTCGCGCATACCGGCTGCCCATCTTTTTAATTCTCGGTGCCATCATCATTGTGATTCTCATCTTTACCATACTCGCACCGCAGAGAAATCGGCTTCGCGTCAGCCTGGGCGACGAAGCCTTCGCCTCATACATCTCACGGATCGCGGAATCGCCTGGCGAGGAATCATCTAACGAGGAAGGTATAGAGCTGCATTTCACCGACCGGCGGCCGGATATCCGCATCAGCCCCGGCGCCCCCGGCGAACGGCTGCCGTCGTTCTCATCGGCACTGGCCCTGGATCCGCTGGTGTGGATCGCCGACCGGCGATATCTGCCGGAAAGGGAGACCGGGGACATCAGTCTGCAGGAGCTCGTTCCGGCAGTGGCGGCAAACTGGACGGAAGAGGGCTATCCGCTGCTTATTCCCGGCGATGCGCCTCTGCTGTTTCTGCCCATCCTCATAAAGCTGCAGGAGGATATCAGCGGGAGGATTCCCCGCTACCCCCTGGAACATTGGGATGAGATGCTGGCCGCTCCAGGAGAATGGCGCCGCAGCGGGCAGTTCGACCAGGCCTTTGCGCTGCTGGATGCATGGGAAGAGGCGGGTTACCTGTCGCCCCAGTGGACCGATTTTGACGAGGCGGCATTTACCACCCTCATTCGCGGCGGGCAGACAGCCCTGTTCCCCGCCCGGCTATCCTGGAGGCGGGCCCAAAGCAGAGAAGTGAGTTTTAACTGGACCGTACTCCCTGACATTCCCGGGGCCGAACGGCGGAATTACCGGCTTACTACCCGACTTCTGGAAATTGAACTGTCGCCGCGAAGACGTCTGGCCGAGACCGCCGACGAGCTCATGAAGCGGCTCAGCGGCCCGGAGGCCGCCGAACAGCTGGTAGTTGAAACCGGCTGGACCCCCGCCGTCGGGCAGGGCCCCTTCCTCAACCGGGAAGACCGGGACGCCCGGGCCGCAGCCCGGAGCGCCGTGGGTTGGATTGTGGTGCCGTAGCCGGCCCTATCAGGGCTCCTCACCCTTCCGGTATACAAGGTCGAAATTATTGCTGCCGTATCCGATGGCAGTCTCGCCCCAAGCCGCAGCGCTGAAGCGGACAATTCCCGTACGCTTGTTTTGAATGGTCGTGGCCAGGGGAACCATTTCGTATTCCCAGTCACCCAAACCGCCATCCTGATAGGCGTATTTCAAGCCGTCGAAGGTACCCACCATAGCATTATTGATGTAGGAGATATGAGGCGTGGTACCTTCAAGATCAAGATCTATCCAGGTACCGACCGCACCTTCCGAGTCGACGGTTTGCGAATAATCGAATACATAATCGACACCGTCCGCATCGGGTGCCGTGATGTACACCAGGTCGCCAGTGCTGGTGCGGTAGAACGCCGCGTGGACAGCTCCGCTGGGATCGATCTTCATGCTGACGTATTGTCCGCTGAAGCTGCGGTTGGGGTCGTCGTTTCTGAACACGGTCTGAATAGTCCAGTCGGCATATGCGGTGGGGTTGGTGGTATTGGCATAGGCCAGCCGCAGAGTTTGATTAAAGATGTCGTAATACATAATAACCGGGTTGCCGAATTCGTCGACATCAACCGCGACGTATTGGCCGGCCAGGGAGGTCGGCGCAATGCCGCCCTGCCCGGCTCCGGCATTTCCGCCGTCGAGATTCAGCTGCACCAGTCCGGCGCCGCTTCCGTCGGGCATGAGGGGACCGCCGTCATCATCCCAGGTCTGGTTTGAGCGACCGTTGGGAATGTAGCCGTACTTCAGGGTTTTTTCATTATTGTCGAAGTAGGCTACGTGGATGTCATTGCCTTCCCTGACTACCCGGGGGTTTTGAAACTGGAAGAGGAGATTGTCGTGGCCGAGCCAGTCGACGTAATAGCCGTTGTATCCTCCCAGATCCCCCTCAGCATCGGCGTCTGGGTTGTAGACCGTCAGGAAGCCCCACTGGGTACCGCCGTTGAAGTAGTTCCCCAGGTAGGCCACCTGGATATTGTCCGCCGCATCGAGGTAGATGTCAGTGAACTCCGGCGGGTCGAACTTGTTGTGAATGAGGGTTCTGGCCGCAGTGGTGCCGTAGTAGGCCTGGGAAGTCGCATAATTCACCCATGAGCCGTAGAGGGTTCCGGTGCTGTCCACATGGAGCGACGGATGCTCGGGGTCATTCGAGTTGGCCAGACTGTCGCCGGTTTCCCAGACAAACAGATACCGGTCGTCAGTCCAGAGGGTCGAAGCGATACCGTTTCCATCGTCCTCTTTGTTGTAGTCAAGGCTGTTGTCATTAATGTGGTTGATGGCTTCGATTCCATTGACATTTACTCTGAGTATTCCGGAATGGGTAACACCGCTAAGGCTTACCACGATCCGTCCGCCGTCGGCATCCGCAGAGGTGATGGTGGTACGGTCATCTGCGCTTCCCGCCGCGTTATACACCCGCACCCATTCATTGGGATCATTGACCGGGTCCGCAGGCACCGCTTTGAGAAGGTTAAAACCGTGTATTTCCACCCCGGCCTCTCCCTGCTGAACGGGATACCGGCCGTATTTGGTTCGGTTGGTGTTAAACGAACCGGGATTTCGCAGCAGCTGAGAGATGTAGGGAACGATGTCCACCGTTATGGCATCGCTGTCGCTGTTCGGAACTCCGTTGGCATCGTATACCGTGAAGCTGACGGTAACGTTTGACTGGGCAATGGACGCGATGCTCGAACTGTCCCATTCAAATGCCCAGTTAAGCACGTTTCCGTTTGATTCGGTGAGATAGTTCGCCCCGTCGACGCTAAAGGTCCAATCGGCGGTGTTCAACGCTCCTCCGGCGGCGCTATACACATCGAAGGGATTGCCCAGGCCCGTGCCGGGGTCGTAGCCCGGAATTGCGGCTTCTATCCGGTCGATGATCTGATTATCCTCGACTTTTCCGCGAATGATGATTCGTCCCGAAACATCCGGGTCGGCGCCGTCGTACTGGCTGTCGCTGCCGTATTCCACATGACCGAGGCGGGTTTGTCCGCTCATGGCGATGTTCTCGTTATAGTCGCCGACGGCATCCAGGGTTTTTGAAGCGTCATTATTGCTCTCGCTGTACCTGAATCCGAAATCCGCCACGGCGATGCTCGGCGGAGTAGAATCCACATTGTCCACCGTGAATCCCAGAGTAAGGCTGTCGCTGAGTTCATCGGTGGCGTCGGCGTCGTCGCTGGTGGTGCTGTCGTAGATGGTAATTGTTATGCTTTGGTCGTTATCCGCCGCCGATTCGGTAAATCCGCTGGTATCTATTTCTATGGTTCCGTCTGTGAGCGTTCCGTTCTGCTCGACAGTATTGTAGATTACCGAGTAGCGCAGGGTGCCGTTGCCTCCGCTGGCATTGACGCCGATGTACAGGCGGTCGTTGCGGGCGGTAAAGTTGCTGGCCGCATATCCTGCGCTGATGATACTGTTCTGCTCATCGACTTCCACGGTTCCGCTTCCGTCCAGGTCGGTTCCCAAAACCAGGGAATTGATGGACGGCTTGTTATTGGCGATAAACGCCGCAGTGCTGTCCTCGGCCATATTTCCCGCCAGGTCCACGGCCCGGTAACGGAGGGTTACCGCCCCGTCGCTAACCAGGGTTGAATCAAAGAGGGCGGACCACTGGTAGGTACCGGCGCTTAAGGCCAGGCGCTCGTCGAAACCGTCGTTGTCCCCCGAGGGCAGGCTGTCGTCGCCCACCGCTCCGCCTTCAAGGCTGTTGTCGATGACAATCCGGTAGTCGTTGTAGATCGCATTGCTCAGATCATAGACATCTTCAGCAACGAATGCGCCGATGCTGCCCGTGCCGCCCTTGAGGCGCACCAGCTCTCCGATGCGGTTTTCCATGAACAGTACGATCCGGTCGATTCCCGCCACGGTTCCCGTGTCGCGCACGGTTCCCTGAACCTCAGCAGCGGTGCCGAGGATTTCGGTGTCGCCGGTGTAAGTAAGACTCGATGGATCGATGTTATCCACGCTGAAGCTGATGAGATTCTGATTGGTGAAGGGGCTTGGACTGGTGGTGTCCTCGGCGGTGATTTTTACGCTCATGGACCCCGCCCCATTGGGGTACAGGCCGGCGGCTTCGGTGTTGATGGGTACGCCGATGCGGTATGAGCCGGGGAATGCCGGGTCGTAATCCGGATCTGCAGTGCCCAGGAGCTCAACGGTAATGCCGAGGCCCGCGGCTGCCGGAGTTTCGAGACCGGTGACGTTCGCCCCGCCGACGGGCAGCAGTCCGCCGGGATTGTCGAAAATTATGGTGTTGTTCAAAAGCGGTCCCTCGTTGGAGTAGATAATCCGGTCGATATCCGTTTCATCCCGCACCAGGCCGCTGAGGCCGTAGGTTCCGCTTACCGTGTCGCCGCTGATCAGATTGATATCGGCAAACTGAGGAAAGTCCTTGTTAAACGTGATGCTTACTTCTTCTTCAGCACCGAAAATACCGTCTCCGGGGGTTTCCTTGTAATCCTTCGCCCGGACCTTAAAGGTGATGGTCCTGGTGGATCCGACGCTGGGATCGAATTCCCCGGATTCATTGAGGTTGATATTCCAGCTGTTAGTGCCGTTAACCTGATACCAGTTCACTCCCCCGTCGGTCTCATCGAGGGTGCCTTCTGCCCACACATCGTCGGTGTATATGCCGTTGTTGTTGGCGTCGATGGCGATTTGAATTTTTTCTACGAACTGGCTGTCGAAGGCCGAACCGAATACCCGCACAAAGCCCCCGACCGTTGAACCGTCTCCCGGCGACAGGATGGTCACTTCGGGCCGGTCCCGTTTCGGGTCAATCTGGAGCTGATAGCTGGTCAGATAACTGATATTTCCGTCGCCGCTGACGCCAGCGCTGTCTTCAGCCCGGACATAGAAGGTGAAATCCCACAGGTCGGTCCAGGTTTCCCCGGCGTCCACGTTGCCGTCACCGTCCAGGTCTCCGGTGTTGGTGGAGAAGGTGCTGTTTGCGTAGTCATTTATGTTCAGGAAACTGTAGTTCCAGCTCGTTGTTCCGCCGGTATTTATCCAGGTGCTGGCTTCCAGGGTCGCCGCATTGGTCGGATCGATCTGTTTTCCCAGTCCGATGGAAACGCTAGCCACACCTGCGCCGCCGGCATTGTCGCTGGTAGTTCCGCCGATGGTCAGGGGTCCGAAAACCGCCGAACCGTTGGCCGGAGAGGTCACGTTAATGGTCGGAGCGCTCTTGTCTACCACAAACGAGCGGCTGCTTACACGGGTCTTACCCACCCCGTCGGTTGCCCGTACATAGAGGGTGTGGGGACCGTCTGCCAGCGCAGCCTGGGCTACCGAGAAGCTCCAGTTGTCGTATGGAGCGCCGATAGAAACAGCCCCGCTGTCGAGATCGGAGTCGTCGAACTTGTATTCCAAAAGCACTATTCCGGTCTCATCGGCGCTGGTACCTGCAAAATCGAAGCTGTCATCCGACGACCAGGTGATGTTCGCCACAGGCGAAGTTATGTCCAGGTCGGGAAGCTGGGTGTCCAGCAGAAAGTCGATTTCTCCGGTATCGGTTCGTGAAAAATCGTTTACGCCGTAGTCGGCGCCGTTGTTATCAACCGTGTCGACGGCGCGGATGCGAATCCCCCGCAGACCGTTTTCATTACTGCTCAGTGTCACAGAAAAATCGATGCTGGTGTCTCCATAGCTGCCGCTGACCAGATTAACGGTCTGGGCTGCAATGCTGTTGTCCACAGCATATGCATCGATGAGTATGGCTGAGACGCCGTCGTCATCGGTGACCGTACCGGTTATGGTGCTGCTGGTAATGCTCGATGAACCGTCGAAGGCGATATCATCCAACATAACCTGAGGACGGTCCTCACTCTGATCAATGCGGAAGACCAGATCGTTGCCGCCGGCAGTGCTGTACACATTTCCCGCCTGGTCGGTTACCAGGGCGCGCAGGGTCAGCTCATAGAGTCCGCCGCCAAGATCATTGGCATAGTTCAAGAGGGTCGTATTGCGGGTATCAAAAGCCGAAATAGTCCAATTGGAAATCCCGCCGAGAACTCCCGTCGGCAGAACCTCCTCACTGTTGAAGTTATTCACGTCCACTATGCGGAAATCGAGATTTGCAACGCCATAATTATCCGAAGTGGTGCCGCTGATGCTTATGGTGTTGTTGCGGGTCGAACCGGGCGTGGGTGACGTGAAGGCCAGGCCCGGGGCCGTTTTGTCCACATAGAGCTGAACGCTGTCTTCCCGGGTATTCCCGCCGCTGTCTTCCGAGCGGAGAATTATCTGGTACAATCCGCCGCCGCTTGAGGTGTCCACGGTAAAATTGATGGTCCTCGGGCTGTCTCCGGCGATTCCGCTTATCTGGACCCCTGAATCAGTCAGGTTGGTGAACGGCTGAATCTGTGTGCCGTCCCGAAGTATTCTCACCGCCACATTTTCAACGCCGTTGCTGTCGGTGGCCGTTGCGCTCACGGCAAAATCGCCGCTTTGATAACTAAAAGCCGCCGGCAAGAGTCCGGTGAGATCCGGAGCTCCGGTGTCCTGGGTGAAGCTCACACTGGCGACATCGGAAAGCACCGGAGCCGCGTTAACATCTTCACCGCGGATTTCGATCGCCTTATTTCCGTCGGTCGCGCTGTTAATTGTGAAGCTGAAGCTCCGGTCGGTAATCGAACCGCTGGTACTGACATTGGTCCAGGCGGTCCATGTGCTGCCGCCGTCGCTGGAGAACCGGTACTGCACAGAGTCGGGGTCAAGACCTACACCGTCATCGTCGCTGATAGAGCCGGAAACATTGATGGTTTGGCTTGCGATGGTATCACCTGCGCCCGGAGCGCTTATGCTGACCACCGGCTTGTCCGAATCCTGATCAATGCGGATTACGTAGTCCTGGCTCGCCGAATTGCCGTTCCTGTCGCCGGAACGCACACGAACTGTCAGGTCAAGACCGTCTGCAATGAGAGTCGTATCAATGCCGTTAATGGTAAATGCCGACCCCAGGGCCAGGGGTGTCCAGCTCGAGCCGCCGTCCAGGCTGTACTCCAGGCTGGCGAGATTCCCCACCCCGTTGTCTTCACTGACCGTGCCGCTTATGCTCATGACTCCATTGCCGTATACCCTGCCCAAATCCGCAGGAAAGTCGTCAATAAAGGGCACGGGATTTCCAAACGCGATAACCGGACCAACCCGGTCGAGACTCACGTCTTTCTCGAGAGAAACGGTTTTTCCCGCGGCATCCACCGCCGTAAAACGGAATGTGTACACACCGTCGAGATCGCCGCCTACCAGAGTCCGGTTGTACGTCCAGGTTCCCGGTCCGGCATTCCAGACTGCGTTAACCGGCGCCCCGTATGCCCCGGCGCCGTAGCGCTCTTCCACGGTGATTTCGCCAATCGCATTGCTGTCTGATGCGGTACCGCTAAAAGAGAAGTCTGCATTTTCATACGCCGTTGAAACGCCTCCGGTAATGGCGATCAACGGGTTGTTCTGGTCTATTCCATAATTCACCGTGGTCATGGGAGATTCGTTGCCCGCGTTGTCCACAGCGACGACAAAAATACTTCGCTCCCCTTCACCGGTGATGGAGAAACTTCCGTTCCAGCTTCCGCTTCCACTGGCTATATTCCAGCTGGGGTCGCTGAGGTCTGCCGGAGGAGTGGCGCCGCGGGTATCTACCTGGTAGTACACCCGGCTTATTCCCGCAGAGCCGACATCCGAAGCGGTCCCCGAGGCCGAAAAGGATGCGCCTGAGAGCCACTGGTCCACCGTGGGCGAGCTGACCACCGGTGCGTTCGGCGCGCTTTGGTCCACCACAACCGTCTTAAGAATTGAGGTCTGCCGGCCAACCACGTCTCTGATGACTATTTCGTACACGTAGGAACCCTGACCGGCGCTGATGTCCGTATCCACATTCCACGTCCGTGCGGTATCGCCAAGGGAACCGTTGAGGGTAACCGTCAGGGGAACCGCTGCTCCGCCGTCTTTCGACTGGCGGACTATGACGGTATTTACCCCATTTGTGTCGTTCGCCGTGCCCGAGATGGTAAAATCTGCCGCCTTGTAGAGGATGGTGTCGCCCCAATCGGCGCCGGCCTCCTCCCTGAGATTGGAAACGAATGGAGCGGCCTGATCGACAACGAACACCCTATTGGCGAAGTCGTCGCTTGTATCGCCGTTATCGTTGGCCACAGTGATGTTTCCCGCCCTGTCTTGAGCCCGCACCCATATGCGATGGGCGCCTTCGGACAGACCGGTGTCGGCCCCGGTGCCGTCGGTATCCAGGTCCAGGGAAATATTCCAGTTGCCGGCGGTGCCGGAAACGTTGACCCAGCTGTCGTTGGCGTCGTTGCCGTCGTCGGTGAAATCCAGCGAGTACTGTACGGTTCCCCCCGAGGGAGCGGCAATGCCGCTACCCGCGTCAGATGCGGTACCTAGAATTGCGGCCAGATTGCCCGACAGATAATCGCCGGGGTCATTTATCGTTACGGATTCCGGCGCTTGTTCGTCTATTTCCACGGCGCGGATGAGCTCGGTGCTTCGCCCCGCCACATCGGTGGCGGTGATGGTGAAGACCCAGCTGCCGTCCTCGCTGCCGTCCCCCGGCAGGGTTTTTGTATATGAGTAGGCGCCAGGAGAGGCGTTGGTGTAGACCGTTCCCTGATCCGCGCCGTCCGTGGTTGCGGTAATCACCACATCATTAAATCCGTTGGTGTCATTGGCGGTACCTGAGATTACCAGATCGCTGTTGGTAGCGGCCACTGCCGTCGTCTCGGTGAGGCTGGGCGGAGCGGTATCAAAATAAATATTTACGGCTTTTTCAGAGGCCGGCCCGTAGGGATTGATTCCGTCGGAGGCCCGGACATACAGGGTCTTCGCCCCTTCGCCGCCCGGTGAGAAGTCGATGTTTGCGGCGCTCCAGTTCAGTCCGCTCAATGGTATCGCCGTGTAGTTGGTACCGTCCAGACTGTACTCGAGAGATACCACGCCGCGCCCCGAGTTATCGGTTACCTGACCGCGGATGGTGTAATTTGCGCCGTCGATGAACTCGTTTTCCACGGGACTGATGACGGTCAGGTCCGGATCTGCGGTATCAATGATAATATTCCGGATGAGCTCTCTCGTCCGTCCCACTTCATCAGTGGCGGTGATGGTCACTTCATAGGCGCCGTCGCCGCCGGCAGTGGTAAGGGTCGTCGCCCAGGAACCGTCGTCGGTGGTGTCGTTAAGCAGTTGAACCGCAGGCCCGGCGTCTTTGGAATATTCCACTACTACTGAGGCAAGGGCATTGCTGTCTGCGGCCGATCCGCCGAGGTTCACCGTGGTATTTCTGTAGACCACCGAACTGCCGGGAATACCCGAGCTGGTTTCGCTCAAGCTGGGAGCGTTCTGATCAATATCAAACATTACGCTGGCCGCAGAAGCGAAGGGCGTGAGATTTCCCGCCGAATCCTCGGCAATGACGTGGAGGTACCATCGGCCTTCTGCCCGACCTGTGTCGGCGGCGGGTCCGTCAGTATCGAAGTCGTCGGTAAAACTCCAGTTGCCGCTGGTAGCCACCGGGACGTAATCGCCGATGTTCGTGGACGCCGCGGGATTTTGGCTCACTTCATACAGTATGCGGCCGATGCCCGAAGCCGCATCGCTTGCGGTTCCGGCAAAAGGGAATGCCGAGCCGCCAAGGGCGCTTAGTCCGGTCTGTCCGGCTGCGGGATTGCTTATTGTGACTGAAGCAGGCGCAGTAGTATCAACGAGCACGGTTCTGGTTTCCGAACCCTGGCCTCCCACGCTGTCGGTCATTTCTATGGTAAAAACATAGGTTCCTTCTCCGGCGGAAAAATCCGTGCTTGCCGTCCAGCTTCGCGCCGGATCTCCGGGGCTCCCCATAAGGGTAATGGCCACAGGAGTTTGGGGTCCGCCGTCCTTCGATTGGCTGATTACCACGGATTCCACGCCATTGGCGTCATTGACGTCCCCGGCGAATCCAAAATCCGTGCGTTTTGCCAGGGTGAGAGTCCCCCAAGGGGCTCCCAACTCTTCAGTGAGACCCGAAAGGCTCGGTGGTCCCAGGTCGAGAGTAAAGAGATACGGGCCGACCGGCAGACTCGAAACGCCGTAAATATCGTCAACCCGAAGCTCGATTGAATAGATCTTTTGATCGGTGATGCCGGTATCGTGACGGAAACTCACCTGACCACCGTCGGATACCGGGGGACCGGTGAGGGCCTGCCACACCCCGGTTTCGCCGGAATCGTCGGTGTCGCCGTCATTATTATTATCTTGATTAATGCGCACTTCCAAGGTGCTCACATCCACCGAATCGTCGTCGCGGATTTCTCCGAAAATGTCTTCTCCCAGGGAAAGGGCGTTTACCGGAACGCTGCCATCGGTAATCAGGTTGGTGAAGCTAAACACCGGAAAATCGGAACTTTGGTCGATGGAAAAATGCCTGACTACAGGGTCGCTGATATTTTGAGCCGCATCGCGGCTGTAATATACCAGAGTGTAATCGCCTTCGGTGTCCGGAAGATTGAGGCGGGAATCGCTTTCGGTATCCACGGCGGTGACCTGCCAGTTCACACTGGAGCCGCCGTCGGGGTTGAACCAGCCGGCTGCCGCCAGGTCGCCGGCATCAAACGATGCCGGTGGATCGGTTTCCGGGTCGCCGATTGCAAAGCTTCCTGAGAGTATTTTGAGGTAGTTGTTTTCCAGGGGATTTGATCCGTCGGTGGCAAGGCCGTTGAAGTTCACCGTACCATTAAGCACCGCCCCTTCGGACGGAACGGTTATGCTCGCCGTGGGCTGTTGGGTATCGCCGACAAACTGGAATATGGTAAACCCGTAGGCGTCGGTAATTCCGCTGCGTATCCTGAAACTCTGGGTGCCGTCAGCCAAAACAAAATCGGTTCCGGGAATAAGCTCAATGCCGTACAGTGCGTCGTCGGTCAGTGGATTGCCGTCGTAATCGAGCTGAAGCAGGCCGTTAACTCCGTCGCTCGTGGCGCTCAGGTCGAATTGCCTGTCGGCGACGCCGTCATCGTCGTCGTCCCAGTCGTTATCCGCATCGAGGTCGAGGTCTATGCTGCCGCCTTTGAGATTCGTCAGGTGAAGCTGCAGGCGGACCGAAGTACCGGGACCTATGAACGATCCCTGTGACGGCGAGACAATTTCCACGCTCGGAATGCCCTCGGGTATGGAGAAGGTGACGTTCGCGCTGGCATCCGAGCTCGCGCTGACCCCGTTGAGATCAACCGCAGTGAGCCTGAGGTAGTATTGCTTTCCCGTTTCCAGGGTCGATGCGGTGTACGACCATTGGTTGCCGTTCACCTGGATGCCGTAGGACACCCTCTTTGCGGTTCCGCCGGATCCGTTGCTGGGGAGCAGAACCCGGTCATCCGGGCTCCCGTCGGGATTGCCGTCGGCATCGAGGCCGTCGTTGTAGCTGAACACCCCCTGGTACTCAAATACTTCGAGAAAGAGGTAGGGGTCGATATCCCAGTCGCTTGAGAAAAAACCGTCGTCGTCGAACACGTTTCCGATAAATACCTGCTGGGCGGCGGTAAAAGAGGCGGGTTCTCCCTCATTGGGGCTGATAAAATCGAATTGGGGAAGATCGGAATTCGGATCGACCCGGATAATCAGGGGATTCTGATTAAGACTGTGGCGTATGCTGGCCAGGCTCACGCTGAGCCTTGAAGAAATATCTGCAGCGCCTAGGTCAGCGTCGTTTACATCGACGATGCTCGGCACGTCCGCAGGATTGACCGCATTACTCAGGAGATCGAAAAAATGGTAGAAATGGCTGTTCACATTGCCCGAGGGGTCGGCAGCGCTGACCACCAGCCGGTAATCCGCAACCGGAAGCCCGGACACATCGAGGCTGGCGGACCAGCTTGTCCGTCCTGTTGCCAGAATGTTGCTAAGACTGCCGTCCCCTGAGGGGTCTTGTCCTGACGCCGTGAGAAGCGACACCCGAACGCTTTGAACCCTGGTTGTATCCAGGGCTTCACCGGAAATAAACAGGGTATTATTGAACTCGCTGCTGAGATAATTGCTCGGTGAGTTCACCAGTACCGTCGGGGGATTATTGTCGACGGTAAGCAGGACTCTAAGGTTTGTTCTCTTGGCGGAGGAATCGGTGGCGCTGATGGTGAATTCATGGTCTCCATCGCTCAAGGTGGTGGTGTTTATCCAGGCGGACCAGGCATCCCCGTCAAGTTCGGCGTTGACAGTCCTGCCGTTCACTTCCACCTGCACCGAACTTACCGAGGTATCGTCTTCGATTACCCCGGCAAGGCGCAGCTGACCGCCCACATAGTCGCCGTTTCGATGACTCTCGAGAACGACCGTTGGAGCGTTGATATCTACTGCTTCGCCCAATCCGGGTTGGAAAATATCGCAGGTGCTCAGTCCCAGAATGAGGATAAACGTCGCAGCCGCCTTGAATCCGATGCGTGTATTATTTTTACTTGTACCCATAGTTCTCTCCCCCCTTGAATCAGAAAACATTTATTCTCAACCCAAAGGCCATGCGGTAGGCCAATCCTCCCTGTACGTCGGAAGAAATGAACCACAGCTGGTTTTCCACATACGCGGCATATGCGTTAAACATGCCGGCATTTTGTAATTCGATTTTTAGTAATTCCAATTGAAGAATAATGGCCCCCAGCACCAGTCCCGGCTGGTCGGGCGTCGGGGAGTTTTCCATGGTGAAATACTCAAAGGCCGCGCCGACGGCAATGCTTGAGGACAGGAAATCCCAATCGGGGCCGAACAGGAATCCGTACGGCAGACTGAACACATTGGCCAGCATCTTGAAACCAAGGACATTACCGTTGAATCTCCCGGGAGGCGCCTGGCCGAACAGTGCTTGAAGCTTGACGTTGTTGTCAAAAAAGGTAAGTCCGAGGCCGACTTCCCATATGGTCGCTCCGAGTACGTGAGCATCGACGTACAGTCCCTGAATGAACTGGGGCACCTCATAGCTGTTTTTGCTCCGGGGACGCAGCATCACGGAAATATCAGAGAGCCCGTTCGAATCCGAGGCGGTTCCGCTGACCATCAGTTCTCCGTTGAAGGCAAGGCCTTCCTCCGGGTCGAGGATGGTTACAGCAGGATTGGTATCGTCGACGAAGACGTATACCGTATCCTGGGCTGTCTCGCCGTTGGCGAATCGGGCCCTTACCAGAATGCTGAGCTGTCCGTCGTTTATTTCCTGTGTCTCGAGCCTGAAGCGCCACTGCTCTTCGGCGCGGATTTCCCGAAACACCAGGCCGTTGTCCAGGCTGTATTCCAGAGCTTCCAAGGCAAAGGGCCGAAGCTCAGCCCTGCTGAGCTCCCCGTCGCCGTCGGAATCCGCCTGGGATACCGACAGGTTGTACCCCGCACTCCCCTCAATCCAGGGGCGCTGACTGGCAAACTGCCCGGTGCGAATTGAACTCATCATCACCCAGGGACCGGATTCCGCATAATCAACCCGTATCTCACGGGATATGCGCCTCTCGGAGCCCGGAAGATCGATCGCCACTGAAAAGCGCTGATCTCCCTCGGGAATATCTCCCGATGCTAATTGATGACGAAAGTAGCCCTGTTCATCGGTCTCGCTGACCGCGAAGGCAGAGCCGTTTCGGTAAAGACTGACGGTCTCGGGAATGCGGTCGCCCTCAACCCGGCCTTCCAGGTAAAAGGGGCCGCGGATTTCCGCGCCGTCCAGGGGATAGAGGATTTTTGGTATTGATTGGTCCACGCTCACCCGGCGGATAAAGTCCCGGGACACTATGGTCTCGTTGTTCGCATCGTCGTAAACATACAGGGTGAGGTTATACAGTCCTGGGTCCAAAGAGGTAATATCGAGCTGCTCTATAACCACCGGTTGCGGGACAAGGCTTCCCTCCAGACCAGTCGACTCCCCGTCTCCTTCCTCATCCAGCAGACTGATCTGATATTGAACCCGGCTGACCGACAGTTCATCAGACAGGCGCATCTGCAGGGGAAGCTCCTCGGTAAAGTCTTCACCGTCACGGGGCAGACTGACCTCGACAAACGGCGAGGTATTATCGACTGTGAGAAGGCTGGTTGCCACGGACTCGACACCGTAACCGTCTACGGCGCGGATGAGCACCATGTAGGTTCCGTCCACCAGAACCTGCGAATCAAGTGCATACACCCACGAACGCTCAGCCTCAGGTACGGAGGGGTCCTCAGGGGGGGTAATTTCAGCGAAATCCTCAACCTCCCCCTCATCGCCGATATTCTGGGCATCGTCGCCGACGACGGGCAGCAGGCTGGCCTCCTTGTAGCTCAAGCCGTTGTTGAAGGAGACCAGAATCCGTGAGATTCCGTTTTCGTCGGTGGCCCGACCCTCGAGGGTTATTTCAGCCCTGTTGGTGCTTCCCAACACCGGCGAGGTGAGCTCGGCATCGGGGTTCTGCCGGGAAACCCTGAACGGGATTCGCACGGGATCGCTGGGAACCCCCTGAAGATCATACGCGGTAATTTCCATCAGGTGCTCATTGTCCGCCAGATCAGCGAAAGGAACCGTAAGCTCGAAGCTGTTGCCACCGTCGAGATCCCGGGGCTCGCCGCCGTCCAGGCTCCAGCTTATGCGTGATATGCCGTCGTCATCGAGTACGGTTCCGCTGAAAACAGCGTCACCGGTTATCAGGGCGTTGGGAACCGGCAACTGGACCTGAACCCGCGGTTTATCGGATTCGGGATCGAAGGCTATGGCGGGTCTAATCTCGCCCTCGTTATTCGCCTCATCGAGCATGCTGAGGACAAAATTATCCGGCAGCTCCGAAAAGGGTGAAAAATCCGCATCGAGCCGTAGGAAGCCGTTATCCGCCTGGAGGTTTGTTATTCCGTCCCCCAGGGCGAAGCTGCCGACTATATCCCTGGCGTAATTATCGTCGACGCGGAACATGAGACTTATGGCCCCGTTTATGGCCTCTCCGGCTTCCGGCAGGATGGGGGTAATCACCGGCGCGCTGGCGTCACGGAAAACAAGAACATCCCGGGTGCTGCTGTTGCCCGATGCATCCCGGGCCCTGAGGGTGATGGTTAGGGGACCGTCGGGACGGGCGCCGATGGGAATACGGCCGCTAAAATTGCCATCGGTCGGCGGACTGATACCGGCGCTTTCCCCGGCTTCCGGCCGGTCTTGCGCATCGTCGCCGTCGCCATCGTCAGCATCCGTCTCACCTTCTGCAGTCTCGCCCGAAGCATCAAAGGGGAAGGCCGACCAGTTGCCGTCATCGAGGCGGTACTCGAGAACCGTCTCGTCTTCATCCGTCAAACTGACCCGGATGGGAACTTCCGAGCTGAAGTGCTCTCCGGCCACATCCGAGACGATGCGTAGTTCCGGCGGACTCACATCGGCGCTGTACTGAGCAGGTCCGATCCTGTAGACATCTCCGTCGATGGTCGTTGACGTTATGGTTAAAGGACCGCTTCGGCTGCCCCCGGTCGAGTTCAGGCTGATATATTGCCCGTCGGTGATGAGCTCAAAACCATCGGGAGCTTGTTCAAAATCTGCGGAAGCCAGTTCTCTGCCGTTGAGATAGAATTCATGGCGGCCGTCCCGGCTCCCCAGGCCGTACAAGCCGGGGTTGTCGTTTATTGCCCGGTTCTGGGAGTCGGCGACAAGAAAGAACAGCCCGGATACCCGATGGCTGCGGCCGAACTCGTCGGTTGCGTTGACCGAGTATCTATTGAGGCCGAAGGGCAGATTCGCGACCGGAATGGAAAACAGCCCGGCTCCCTCGCCCCGGCTCGTACGGGCGGTGAGGGTCTCGCCGCCGTTGAGACTGTACTCTACTCTGCTGAGGGCAAAGGTACCGGGAACCCGGAAATTCAGTGACAGGTTTTCCTGACGGACAATTTGAGCTCCGGCGGTTAGGTCGACGGCGCTTATCCGGGGAAATCCGTCCACCACGGTAAATCGGGCGCTGCCCCTGAGCTGACTGTCCTCCCCGTAGTCCGCCGTGAGCGACAGGGTATAGCTGCCTTCGCCGGGGACTGGAATAAAGCCCTCGGCAACCGGGAAGCCCTGAATGCTGCCCTCGCTGACTTCCGGTATGCTGTAGCGGATGTTTCGAACCGATTCGACTCCCCGAAATGCCGCGGCGATGTACATTCCGCTGCCCGCCTGATCGGAGCGAAGCAGCCCGTTGCCGCCGGTTCCCAGGAGTACTGTTACCCCGGGTCGGGGCGGGTTTTCCGGGTCTTCAGTGGGGGCAAAGCTGCGATACACCGAACGGCCCTTGCCGGAGCTGTCCATCGCCCTGATCTGGACCAGTACCGGCGCTCCCTCTGCAGCTGCCACGTCGACCGGGAGATCAAAACTCCAGCGACCCTCAGCTTCCCTGAGGGTTACCGGGGAAAAGTCTCCCCGGTTTATCCGGTACTCTACTGTTGGCCTTCCGGCATCATCGTCCACGCTCCCGCTGATTCGGGGGTTACGGCCGTAGCTTCCCGAGGCGTCGCCCGACAGTTCGAATTCCGGCGGCGCAAAATCAAAAACCAGCGTCGGAAGATCTGCTTCAAATTCCGTTCCCCGGTCGGTGACGCCGTAAATGCTGAGGTTTTCATACACGCCGGGCTCCGCGCTGCGGATTTCAATGAGCCCGTTCCGCACCTGGGCTTCAAGAACATCGCTGCCGCGTACTTCAATTGTTTCCAAGGGGTGACCGATAAATCGCAGTTGGTAGGCCTCGCCGCGGGAGAGCTGCGCCCGGGCACCATCAGCCAGATAGAAACCAAAATCCGACAGGGGACGGCTGAGGTTCCGGCTCCACAAGTAAGCAGTTCGTTCAATCTGCGTTCCCAGGGCGTCCGAGGCGACAATGGTAACCGGAAGATAGCCGAAGGGGACCCGGGGGCCAAGTTCTATGGCGAAAAGGTACTCCCCTTGCTCATCGCCGCGGGTGAGCCGTACTTCCCGTTGGTCGACTCCCGGCAAACTCACCGTGACGCTGCCTGATCCGCTTGCGAAAACCACCGATCCGCTGAGTATCCGGTGCCGGTCGCTTCGAAACTCCAGCCCGGGGCGGTAAGCCAAGGTGCTTCCGTCGCCGGCCGCCATGGATTGGAAACTGATTTGCGGTTCATCTGGAGGAATGAAAAAACTGATTTGCTGTTCATCGCCTTCGAATCCGTATCGGTCGACGGCCCGGATGCTTATCTGGTGATCGCCGGGTGACAGATCCTCCAGATCGACGGAAAAGCTGCCGTCGGACTCAATGCGTTGCGGCTCGCCCCGGTTGAGCCGGTACACCACCGCTTCTGGTGCGTCATCATCGCTCACCCAGCCGGCAAGGCGGGGTTCGCTGTCCCCTTCGCTTACGGGAGATAGCAACTGCACGCCGGGCTTGTCCGCTTCCACATCAAGCGGGCGTCGGAGGCGGAGCTCGGTCTGGTTCCCCGCCACATCGCTGAGAATAAAATCAAGATCCATCTGGTCCTTCCCGACGAAATCGACCATGATGGACCAAAATGGATTGCCTGGTGGGAGCTGTATCTCCTGGAGCTCGCCGCCGCGGTACGACCAGAACAGGCTTTCCACGCCGGTATCGTCTGACGCCCGTCCGGCAACCATAAAGTACCCGTTTTCCGGCTCATCTTCCCGGGGGTAGACAATCTCTATGACCGGCGGGCTGTTATCCACATACAAAAGGAGGGCAGTCTCAGCCGTTGACCCCTGAAGGTCCGTGCTCCGAAACAGGAGAATCTGGGGTCCGTCGAGTAAATCCCTGCTGTTTATCGGAATAATAAAGGCTGCCTGACCTTCCCGGGCCGAGCGTGGAATCCGGGCCTCAAGCCACGAATCGCCGCCGTCAAGAGAGTATTCCATGGCAGCGACCCCGTTCGAGTCGCTGGTATTGCCGGCAATCTGAAATCTTCCGCTGACAAGGTCTCCGTTGCGGTGACTGTCTATTGAAATAAGCGGGGCGTCGCGGTCGAGAAAAAAGCGCTGACTGACTTCCCTTCCCTGCAATCCGTTGACGTCGGTGGCCCGGGTAGTTACGGTATATTGCCCGTCGGCAAGGGAATCGGTTTCAATTCGCTGTGACCAAAAATCCGCCCCATCCGCCCTGCGGAAAGCCTCATCTCCTAAGCGAACTTCGACAAACTGAACCTGATCATCATCACGGGCGCTTCCGAGTACGGTGAGGTCTCCGGTAATCCGCAAATCCCTTCCGGGATATGTGATGGACGCTACGGGAAGGTCGGATTCCGGATCAATACGAATGTCCACCGGCTCTGCTTCAATCACATTGCCGGCTATATCCCGGGCCCTCACGACAACATTATACACACCGGGATCAAGATTGCTGATATCGAATGCTTTTTGCCATTGATTGATGCCGTCTACCGGGAGAAAAACCTCCAAACCGTCTTCAGCGGCGGACTGAGCTTCTGACGGAGAAACCCCGGCGGTCTCCCCGTCCTGGGCGAAAATCGAGAACAACAATAGCAATGTATAAACGAGCGCAAGAAACCTCGGTCTCACCACAAAACCTCACAATAGGGATACGACGATCCAGCAAAAGAATGAATTAAGACTGCAAAAACGGAGATGAACATTTTTTAATTTTCGGCACATTTACCGACTCAGCCGGCAAATATACTATGATTATATCATAATTGGGGAGGAATTACTAAAAAAGGACGGTTCATTGGAGAAATTTACTATTCAAAAAGGGTAAAATTCTACTTTATCACCTGGTCGGTTACCACATACGGATGACCCATGCGTCCGTTATCCCTGCTGCGGCGGGCTTCAAAGGTTCGGTAATCGATGGCCGGAAAAATATTATTTTTCTTTTCGATGCGGGTAAGCCATTCGGTTCCCAGGTTGCCCTGACCGAGGGATTCGTAGATAAAATAGAAGTTTCCGATGTGTTCCCTGATTCGCGCCCTGGCATACTCTTCGGAAACCCCGGATCGCATGATTACCGACCAGTCGACGGTTTGGGCCAATAGAACCTCCCGGGCCGCCTGATTCAAGGCCCGTTTTTTGAGGCCGGTAACATTAGGGAACCGCTCGACCAGCTCCTGCATGTGCTCAATAGCCGAGTGCAGGTGACGGTAAATCCAGTCATTTGCCCCATTGAGCCACACTTCAGCATATCCCTTGTTTCCCCAGGAAGAGAAAACCGGTGAAAGAGTTTGCTGAACGGCATTTTTCTCCAGGAAGGCGCCGGGGGTCGTGCTGCCGATAGTTCCGTCGGCATGAATGCGCCGAACAACCTGCTCCAGCCACTGGACGCCTTCAAACCACCAGTGGCCGAAAAGCTCGGCGGAAAACGGCGCGGTTATGAGGGCTTCGCCGTCCATTAGACCGTCAGCGGTTTTAAGCCGCTCCCGAATAGTATAGAGAAAATTATCGGCATGCTCAGCTATTTTGCCCCTGGCCTGCTCGGGCTGATACGGTTGTTTTTCGACCGTGTTACCGGTTATGGCGTAGTATTTGTACCCCGTATTCACCCGAAACTCTTCCAGGTGAATATACGGTTTGATGTAATCGAAATCTAGATCGTGCCCGATATCCCGGTAGAAATCCCGGTAGCTCACTTCCCCGGGGTATCCGTCGATATCTGACCAGACCCGGTTCACCGATGCCACATCGCGGGCGAATGCATAGGGTCCCGCGGGAGTCTGAACCGGAGCATATGTACCGGAAGTCGGACAGTTTTTGGCGAATAGCAGACCGTGGGCCTCGACGAAAAAGTAATGAAGCCCATGCTCTTTCAAGATTTCCTCGAGTCCGGGATAGTATCCGCATTCCGGAAGCCAGATTCCCTTAGAGGCCCGGCTGAAAATCTCCCGGTGGCTGTCCAGGGCAGCCTCGATATGCGCATGAATGTTTGCGGGGTACTGTTCGTAAAACGGCAGAAAGGGATAGGTGCCCGGACTGGTTATAATCTCGATATTGCCTTTTTTCTGGTGATAATCAAAGCCCGAAAGCAGATCACGGTTGATCTGGTTGAGGAAAAAATCCAGGTTCTGGCGATATAAATCGAGATACATGCGGGCGAGACCGTTAAATTGCGGGTCGTCCTGGGTGCGCCGCACTTCCTTCTCGCCCAGTTCAATCAGGTTTTCCACATAGCTGACATAGCGCTCCTGCAGGAGTTCGTCTTTGAGCATTGCAGTGAGGCTCGGGGAAAAACTAATGGTAATATTCGCGGGAATGCCGTCAGCATCGAGATTGTGGAGCATTCGCAAAAGAGGGGTATAGGATTCGGAAATCGCTTCAAACAGCCAGGTTTCTTCGAAAAACGATTCGTGTTCCGGGTGTTTAATAAATGGCAGGTGGGCATGCAGTACTAATTGAATCTTTCCCATTAACGGCGTTCTCCCGGACTTTTTTGAATTTCCCTTTTGAATATCACTGCTCGTCCTGTTCGATTATTTCCACAAGGCGCCGCGGGCTTCCCTCAAAGGCGCTGACCCCGAGATCTTCGATGCCCGACAGTGCTATAAGCACTTCGCTTTCCTGACTGTTGATATTTTCGAGATTGCGGCTGAAATTCCCGCCGGGGACAAAAATCATTCCGGAGCGGGCGAGGCTTTCATGCCCCTCGTTTAATTCAGCGACAAGCTCGACGCTATAGTAGCGGTTGCGCCGGGGAATGTTAATATACCAGCTGCTGTCGCTCATTTGTACGGGTATTTTCATTTCAACCCGGTTTGCGGAAGCCTCCGCTTGGGGTGACGGGCCGACGGAGCTGCCTTCCACCGTTTCGCCGGCGGGGCGGTCCTCAGCAATTGATGATTCATGTTCGCGCAGAACTATGCAAAAGTATTTGAAGTCGCTGCGGCCGGTCAGTCTGGCTCGGTCCTGATTTGATATGTCCCAATAGCTGTAGGCCCATTCGGGGTCCCGAAGCATGAGCATAATGCGGGTCACATTATACTGTTCGGGGAAGGTGAAAAAAGAATTCTCATCGTCGAAGGGATGCCCGAATATTTCCTCTATGCTCTGGAAATGTTTCTGCTGATAATTCACCGGATGGGAATCGCTTTCCTGCTGCTCCTGACGACTCTCTTCCATTACGTCGAAGATCTGCTCTTCCAGCTCCCGGCGGCTTTCCTGAGGGATCGGCTCAAGTGAGTCCTCATCAAGATTGTACTCGTCAAAGGGATCGAGGGAGAAAAGCTCGGCGAGTTTGACCAGGTCTTTATCGCTTAATTTTGAAATTCGTTCTCTTGTCATATACCCCGCTTCCGTTATGGAACCTTGGGGCATACTAGGTTTTTGTCATGCTTCTGTCAAGACACACGCCTTCCCATAACCATCACAACATCTCCAATACCTGTAATACGAGCGAGACGGTCCACGGCCCGCTTCACCGGAGACGGAGCCATACCTACTGGTATGCCGCCCCAGGTTTTACTGCGAAGCGGAGTAAAGCCGTGGCGCTCAAGGAGCAGGTGCAACTCCTTCGTCGAGAAAAGATGCGTATGGTCGGCTATGGCGGAACGCCACTGCGAACCCATGAGCCAGGCCTGCAAACTGCGCCGGTTTGGCGTCGTAATAACCACATGTCCGCCGATCCTGCAGATTCTCCGCACCTCCGCAAGGAATGCATTGACATCCGGCAGATGCTCGATGACGTGGGAAAAATGAATAAGATCATACGCGCCGCTCTCAAGCCCGGCGGCCTCGAGGGTATCGATATGGATGGGGACCCCCCGGTGTTTGATTCCGTACTCGGCTGCCGGAGCGCATACTTCCAGACCCTCGGCTTCCCATCCCAAATCATTGAGGTATTGGACCAGGACACCGGTGGCGCAGCCGATATCAATTGCCCGCGGCGCGCTTTTCCTTTCCGAATCCGCCAAATGCTGCGCCGTCAGGGAAAACACACCGGCATCCCGAAGACCGAAACGCATGAGCGTGAAAAAATTCTGGCTGTTTTCAACCTCGTAATCCCGGTATTCCTCATCATAGCGGTCGATGAGGTCGCCGCTCAGCGGGCGGGGATTCTGATAGAGGTGTCCGCACCCGCAACAGCGGGAAAACGAGAACTCTCCGCAGTTCCAGTGGTTCTCTATCCGGGTGGCAGCGCAGACCGGGCATTGTACCGCTTCATGGGTCTCGCTGTCGGCAGGTCGTTTGCTGAACGTCTTGTAGCTATACTTATTCAGGCCCAGGAGGCCCGCCATCGATGGTAAACTCATAACTCTGAGACAACCCCTTCGGGTCGGACAGATACACCTCAATTATATTCATACCCGGCCGTAGACTGATCTGCAGCCGGTCGCCGTTATCTGAACGCCCTGGTATTAATGACAACTCTTCTCCATTTTCGGCGAAATACTCGAGACCCTGACGCAAAATTAACTGGCCGTTAGCGTAGACCCGCAGTGAGAAAATATTATCCACATCATTCCAGCTGAAACGCCCGTCTGCCCAGTCCAGATTAACCAGATACTGCCCTGAAGCTATCCTGCTGCGGCGAACCCAGGACCACAAATCTATGGTTTCGCCGAGGACCCCGCCGTCCAGCACAGAAGAAAATCTGAGACGCCTGAGGCTGGGGGCCTGGTTTCCCGGCGGGGCGGAGAAGAGTATTTCGGGATTGATAATGCGGTGGCGCAGACTGTCGATTGCAAAAAAGATAAGCGGTTTGCGCAAGACCCCCTGCCCATCGATATTTTCCGTAGCGATGCGACGGTTCTCTCCATCAGAAGAAGCTGAAGTGCGGGAGAGGTTTGCATACACGAAGCGAATACCATTGTACTCGGCGGTCATTTCGCTCATGCCAAGCCCATTGGGCAATAGCCCCCGGAAAATCACCTCGCCGGTTCCCGAAGGAGAAAAATCACCCCGGGATGCGAAGGCCATATAGGCGGGAAAGCCCTCTGGGTAGAGGGCAGAACCGCTTGCGGCAAACTCGGTTACCGGTTCTTCAAATGAGGGCCAATCAAAAGCCGACGCCGAAAAACTGAGCAGGCACAGGCACACAGCACAAAGCACTATCCTCATCAGCCCTCCTCCAGTATGAAGGAGGAAAGCAATCCGCTTCCCCGAATAAAGATTCTGTCACCCCGCCACTCAATGCGCGCATCAAAGGGTAACTGCCTCCTCAAAAGCTCATGTCTGGTGTTTCTGTGATGGATAACAAGTCCGCTCTGCTGCGGACCCTGCAGGACGGTCCAGTCGACTCCCGCCGGGGATTCGGGGCTGCCTGCTGCCACCCTAACGCTTGAGGGCAACAGGACTCCGCCTTCAATCCTGCCCTCATTACCAACCGTCTCGGGGAAAAACGATGCAAGGAAGGAGCCCTCCGGGCTTGAAACCGAAATTCTCAGACTCCCGTCGGCATCGGACACCAGATTAATAGCTGCAGGCGAGATGAGCTGGAAGTCCAGCTCCAGCTCGCCTATCATCCGCAAGCTTCCCTGAGTCTCCCCGAAGGGAACAAACTCCACAATACCAAGGGTCATTGGCCTAAAGCCGCCGAGAACCGCCACAACCACCCGGTCACTTGCCTGCTCTTCGGTGGCGCGAAGGATTCCCATGCGGGCCCCATAGCTTATTGGGTGGGCTGAATTGCCACCGGTTGTCCAGCTGGCCAATGTTTCCCCGCCCTCATTAAAGACAAACACCCTGCCGTCCAAAAGCGATATGAGGTACAGCGGCATATCATTTTCAAACTTTTGCGCCGCAGATACCGGACTGGACCATCGGCGGGAAAACAGGAGTTCTCTGACGTTGTCATAGGCTCTCAAGCCCAGGCCGTCGGGGTCTATTGTCAGTAATCCGTCACCGGCGAAAATGGGGAAGCCCCGGGTTTCAACTGTTTCAAGCACGTCTCCCGGGGGCGAGCGTCGGATGAGGGTCGAGTGATATTGCGAGGTATTAATCAGACCCCGGTCATCATATTCCCAGTAAAAATCCCGGCTCTCCCGGTGACCGACTTGACCAGAGTCACTGACGAACAGAATATCCTCTCCCAGTGGCAGGGCAACCCAGGTTTCAGGAGCAATAATTTGGCTTGCCCGGACGTCTTCCGGGGTTACCCACATATCCCTCACGAGAATTTCTGGAGGAAGTCTCATAGGAAAGAGAAAAAACGGCAGCATCACATAGCTGAGGGAGACCAATATTATCAGGATGCGGATGTATTTCATGGGATTGTCTTAATCAGCCTTTGGCTTTGCGGCTGCGCTCATCATCTTCCATTTTCTGCTTCCACAGGTCGGCCTTTTTCTTGAGTTCTTCGCCTTCCTCGGCTTCGCCGAAGATAATATGGATGCGGCGCAGGGCGGACAGATACCGAATGGCGATTTTGAAATCGTCTATCCTGCTGGTGGAAAGTTCATACTTCAGCCGGTAATCATCTGCCGCCTTGGATAAGAGGGTCTTAACCTGCTGAAGCATTTTTCCCCGAACCTGATAGTCCTCCATTCGGGGATCGAGACCGGCGATTATGGTTTTGAAGTTGATGATATTCTTGTATATAACGGCATAGCGTCCGTTGAGCTCAACAAAGGACCAGCGCCATTTGGTATTTTCCCCATAGCCTTCGATAACCGATTCAATGGTGAAGCCGAGTTTTCGCATGAGCTCATAGCGCTTCCTATCGGAGAAATCGGCAATACTCTCCCAGACCTCGTCCAGGTCGGAAAACGGCGTATCGATGCCGTCGGTGACCACCTTCTCCATGTGGATAATGCTTTCATAGCAGCTTCTGCGGGCGTCGTTGAGAAAGGCCTCATTTTTTATGCCGAGCATGGCAACGGAAATTCTGTTCAAGAGCAGGTAGTGGGCGGCGAGGTTTAAACGATCCTCGGCAAGAGCTATGCGCTTAAACGGCTGGTCATCGTCGCTTTTTTCGATAACCTGAAGAAGACTTTTTTCCCGTTGGAGAATCTGATCTATTTCCTGCTTATACACCCGCACCTTTTCGGCATAGGTGCGTTTGGCTTCGGCACTGACCTTGCCCATTTTTCCTCCGCTCTCTTATCAAGTATAGACGGTCACACCGACAAATTGAAGGGATTATTTTTCTGCGGCCTTCAACAGCTCCCTGGCATGGGTGCGGCTGGCCTCGGTACTGCTGTCCCCGGAAAGCATCCGGGCGATTTCCCCCACCCTTTCGTCACCGGATATATTTTTGGCTGTGGTAATCGCCCTCCCCTGGGCATCGCTCTTGCTGACGGTAATATGATTGTCGGCATATGCTGCAATAGAGGCAAGGTGGGTTATGCAAAGAATCTGCTTGCGCAGGGAGAGATTGTGCAGATGCTCTCCCAAGGCCCGACCGACTTCCCCGCCGATTCCCGAATCGATTTCATCAAAAACCAGACTGGGAATATCATCGCTCTCGGCCAGGGCAGTTTTTATTGCCAGCATGACCCTGCTTATCTCACCGCCGGAGGCGATGTTTCGCAGGGCCTTCATCGGTTCTCCCTGGTTAGCCGACAAGAGAAACTCAACTCGGTCTATGCCAGTAGGACCCACAACCGGAACCTTGTCGTCGGATAGCTTTTGACTGACCGAAACCGCGAAGCGGGATTTTGTCATACCAAGTTGGGAGAGACTTTCCAGGACCTGCTTCTCAAGCATCGTTCCCGCAGCCTTTCTCTTTTCAGAGAGGCTTTTGGCCGTAGCGATGAGCCCGGTTTCCAGCTCGGCAATTTCCTTCTGTAGCTTCCGGGAGTATTCATCGGAATGCTCAAATCGATCGAGCCGCTTTTCGGCTTCGCTGCGGTATTTGATGACATCGGACAGGCGGGGGCCGTATTTTTTCTGAACCAGTTGAAGCTCCGCCAAGCGCTCTTCAATAAACTCGAGCCGGTTGGGATCATAGGACAGATCATCCAAATAGCCGCTCACCTGGGAGAAAATATCTTCAAGTTCATAGTACAGGCTCTCAAGCCGCCCCGAGGCCTCTTTCTGGCTCTGGTCGATGGCTGAAGCCCGGGTTAGGGCGTTCATCGCGGTGTATACCAAACCGAGGGCCCCGCCCTCATCTTCTTTGAGGGCATTATGGCAGGTATCGATGTGGGAGAACAGTTTTTCGTATTGCTGGAGTTTCCGGCGCTCCTCCTCCAGACCCTCATCTTCACCGGGCTGAATGTTCAGGCCGTCGATTTCCTGAATAGCATACTTAAGAAGCTCGATTTCCCGCTGGCGCTCTTTTTCATCGTTCTCAAGGGTGTTGAGTTCATTTTTTCGGTCGTTAAGATACAGGAAATCCCGCTGAACCTTATCCCGCAGGGCGGCAAGACCGCCGAATGCATCGATGAAGCGCCGATGGTGCTGAATGTTAAACAAGGACTGATGCTCGTGCTGGCCGTGCATGTCGAGCAAAATTGCGGTAAATTCTTCCAGCTTTTGCCTGGGCAGCATGGAAGCCTGGATATAGGAGTTGCCCTTTCCATTTATCTTTAGCACCCGCCTGATTACCACCCGGTCATCGTCGGCTTCGATTCCCATTTCCTCCAGCCAGATTCTGCTGTCCCGACCCGCATCGCTTTCACCGTCCGGAAGGGCGAAGGTGCCGCTCACCTCGGCCTGCTCGCATCCGCTGCGAATCGAGCCGGTGGTGGCCTTTGCCCCCAAAAGCAGACCGAGAGCGCCAGCCAGAATACTCTTGCCCGCGCCGGTTTCGCCCGTGAGGGTGTTCATTCCCGGTGAAAACTCCAGTTCGAGATGATCGATAAGTGCATAATTGCGAATAATCAGATTTTCGAGCACAGATTCCTCCGCGGGCCGACGCTACTCCGGTCCGCCCGACCAGTTCAGTTTCGCCCGCAATACCTCATAAAAGCTGCGGGTACCAGAATATAATAATGTAACCGGCTGAGCGGACTTTTTGATTCGAAGCTGATCACCGGGCAGCAATTCATAATTCAGCTGTCCGTCCACCGTCAAGGTGAGGCTGGTCCGCTGCTGTTCGAGAATTTCAACCCTCATCAGTGCATGGGCGGGAAGAACCAGAGGCCGGTGGGACAGGGTAAAGGGACAGATCGGGTTGAGAATCAGAGCTTCCATTTCTGGATGCACAATCGGCCCGCCGGCGGCAGCCGAATAGGCTGTTGAGCCGGTTGAGGTGCTGAATATAATTCCGTCTGCCCGGTACTCGATATGCTCGCTTCGGTCCAAGTGAACCATGAGGTGAACAAGTTTGGAGATGCCGGAACCTGAGATTACCACATCGTTGAGAGCAATTCCCTGCTTGAGTGCGCGGAACGTTCCCTGGCTGTCCGGGCGCTCATGGATGAATTCCAGCATTAGCCGAGTGCCTTTACCGAGCTCATCGCGTACCGCTTTTTCGAGATCGGTGAACAATTCGCCCACGCTGGTTTCGGTAATAAAGCCGAAATTCCCCAGATTCACCGGAAGTATGGGAATTCCCAGGGGGGCGAGGGAACGGGCGGCAAAGAGCACGGTGCCGTCTCCGCCCAGGGTAATGGCCAGTTCATAGGGTTTATTGCAGTTCAGTTCGGCCTTGCCGGAAAATCCGAAAATATCTGAAGCAATATTCCGCTCTTCGAGGAAGTCGCGAATCCTCAGGGCAAGGGGTTCGGCCTCGGTTTTCTGGTAGTTGGCGATAATAAGTACGTTCCGCAGTCCATTGCTGTCTTTGCCCATTACGCCCACTATATCTGCTAGAAATTCTCCTGTAAAGCCGGATTTTCCGGTTCTCAGGGCAGGGTCTTGATGACCTTCTGTAAAAGCTCCATTTCCTTCCTGCCCATGCTGGGGTATAGGGGAAGGAGCACCGTCCGTAATGCAAAACGGGCAGCTTCAGGATACAACTCGGCCGGCGCCCGGTCGCCCTCATTATCGATATCGAAATTTCTCATCATCGCGCTGATCACTGAGTTTTCAAAAGCGGGCTGGATTTCCACCTGTTTTTTGACACCGTAATGCTGGGCATCCTGGAGCGAACCCTGCAACAACACCGGTAAGGCCGAAGGCACCAGCTGCTCGTCCACGGAAATCATTTTATGCCGGCTCTCCATGACGCTCCGTTGAAGAACGGCCAGAAGATCCTGCCTTACTTCGAGAAAACCCTTGAGTTCACGAACCTGTATAACCCCCATGGCGGCATTCATATCGGGGAGGTAAATATCCTTCGGATAGCCGTCGACCACTGAGGTGAGGGCTTTGCTGCCCTTCCGCTTTGCCGAGGCGATAAAAACTCCTCCGCCTGTGGTGATTATGTTCTCCGGTTCGAGGTTCAGAATAAAGAAATCGCCGATGTACTCCGGCCGAGGGCTGTGATAGAGAATTCCGCTGATATCCTGAATGATCGGGGCCCCGAGTTCAGCCAAACGTTCGGTATCAGGAGCATATCCCAGGGGATGCTCAAGAATGACCGCCGAGAGAGCCTGGGACTCATGGGCTGCAAAAAGCAGGTCCAGATTCATCACCGGAAGGGAAGAAGACGCATCGATAAACACCGGTGTCAGGCCGAGCTTCTCCAGGACAAAGCGGTAGGTTTCGCTGCCCAGGGCGGATATGGCTACCCGGTCGCCGGGTTTACAGTCGAGGCTTTTGAGGAGGACTTCCATTCCGCGCAACTGCTCGCGCAATACAATTCCGGCGTCGGCGTCGCAGCGCTCCAAGAGCGAGTGGACAAGATCTTCCGAGTAATTGCCCGGACCGATCTGGTCGGACACAAGGCAGGTGAGAACCGCATCCATGTCTTTGCGTTTTATCGAAGGCCGAAATACCGGAATTGCCATAGCATACCTCTATAGGGAGTAGTAAAGCGCTGCAGGATTATATACAGTGCCCGAAGAAAATACCAGAAAAAGGCCGGCGCAGCGCCGGCCCTTGTAGATTGAGTCAGGTTAGTACATCAATAGTCTCTTAGTAGATTCCCATTTTCTCGAGAACCTGTAGTTCACGGACGTTGAATAGCCTGCGAATATCGAGAATTATCATATACCCGTCATCCCGGTTTACCACGCCTTGAATATACTCGGCTCCGATTCCGCTGAGCATTTGGGGCGGAGGCTGGATTTCATCAAGATCGATGGTGATAACCCTGCTGACCTTATCGATAATTACCGCTATCTGCATTTCGTCAATGCTGATGATTATAAAGCCGCTGAGCAGCTCGTCTTCCTCAGACATTTCCGGGCGGGAAAGATGAAAGCGCGTGTGAAGATTTATGACGGGGATGATTTCCCCGCGGAGGTTAAAAATACCTTCGACATAGTTCGGAGAATTGGGGATTTCCCGTATTTCTTCAACTTGGACAATTGCCTCCACGTCCATTATGTCGATGCCGTACAACTCCTTGCCGAGCTGGAAGGTCACCAACTGAAGGCTGTTTTCTGCCATATATCCCTCCAGAAGTTATAGTATAAGAATAAGTCGTCCGCCGGATAATTTCAATGAGAAAAGGCTCCCCTTAAAGTCAGGAGAAAAATCAGCGTTCGCCCAATATCACTTCAATTGTCCGCTTCTCCTGACGGCGCTGAATCACTGCGGCTGAACGCTGTCCGGCTGCCAGGCTTCGAAGAATAAAAAACAGGTCCTTCGGTTCGGAGACCTCTTTCCCGTCAAAGCTGATGAGAATGTCACCGGTTTCAAGTCCCGCCGTTGCTCCGGGGGAATCATCCTCTACCTCGGTAATAACAAGTCCCCGTCGCCCTTCCAGATCCGGCGCGGTTGTAATCCCGACATAGGCAGGCTTGGCAGTTCCATTCTTGCGAATTTCGCCAACCAGGCTCAGCAGCTGGTGTATTTCGATGGTCATTCCTGAACCCCGGGGCATGCTTGAATTCATTCCGAGAATTTTTCCCTCGGCATCGATTAAAAACCCTCCGCTCATGGACGCATTGATGGTTCCATCGACCTCAATTGAAGGCTGAAGAATACCTCCCATGGGAAGAGTTTTTTTACTCAGCATCTGTGCAATCAGGCCCTGATGAATCCGGGGCCCGTGGGCATCAAACCCCATGGAGTAACTGATGAGTCCGGGATGAATGTTTTCGATTACCTCCGCCGGAATAAAATCAGCCACATCCGGAACGTCAAGCACGACCAGATCATAGCGGTTATCCCAACCGACAACCTGAGCCTTCATGATTGTACCTTCGGCATCGCATACCGTGATGTGATCGGGGAATTCCAAAGGGTGAGATACGCTGACCACCGTTCTTTTGTCCACCGCGAATCCCGAAGCGCGCAAAACACCTCGTTCGCACACTCCAAAAACCTGTGAACGGTACTTCTCGAATATGTTGACTGGATTCATCAAACCCTCCCAAAGCTCCGGATCTACGGTAAAAACACTCGCGCTCTCACCGGTAGACGGCATAGTACTGATTTTTGTGAAAGATTCCAATAGATGTTTGTCACTGACCTATGATGCGTTTATCAGCCCCGGTGCTTCCGCTGCTCGTGCACATTACCCATCAAAGCCCGGCTTTATACATAAAAAAAAGCTGCCGGAGAAAACCTCCGGCAGCCGCATGCAAATATGACCAGCTATACGCTCCTTCACGAAGCAGCACAGCATTTACCCCTCGGCGACAGGGACAACCTTATTCGCCTCATCGACGGGCATAGCAGCAGGTTGCGTCTGGGTCTGCATCTTTTCATCGATAGCCTTTTTCGCTATTCGCGTGATAAAGACCGTCACGACCACGGTTGCCGCAAGTCCGACAATGGTCATTACCAGTTGGCCGGTAGTCATGCCCTGATCACCGCCCCCGGCGGCGAGTCCAAGCAGGGTACCGATGTATACGTACATTATGGTGCCGGGCAGCATGCCGATCCAGGAAGCGAGCACATAGCCCACCGGTTTTACCGCGGTGATTCCGTAGAAATAATTCGAAAGACTAAAAGGAACCACCGGTGACAACCTCAGCAAACCGACTATTTTCCACCCTTCCCTGCCGATGACTTCGTCGATTGCTTCGAACTTCGGATTCTTGCCAACCGCCGAGGCGACCGCGCCCCTGGCGAGGTAGCGGCCGACGAAAAAAGCCAGGGTCGCGCCGATTGTGCTCCCGAGGGAAACATATACCGTTCCCATGCCGAGGCCGAAAATTGCACCGGCGGCAAGGGTTGGAATGGTCCCGGGGATGAGCAGCACGGTGCAGGCGGCATAGAGGGCAATAAAGGCGAATATGCCGATGAGACCGAGTCCTTCTATCCACTGCATTGCCATGCTCAAGTATGCGGGCACATCGAAGACGATTCCCAGGGTAATGAGGACAGCGACGAGCACCAGGGCAATTATGGCTTTTATTGTCTTTGCGTTCACAAATAGCTCCTAATTGCTGGAAACCCGCTGAACGTTTTCCGGTACGCCGGTCTCGATTGCCAGGTTTTCATGGTATGACCACTCGATCCATGAGCCGTCGTAGTTCATTACGCTGTCGAATCCGAGCAGCTGGGAGAGTACGAAGGTTGTGTGGGCCGATCGGACGCCGCTCTGACAATATGCGATGATGGTTTTATCCGGGGTGACTCCGACTGCAGCGAACCGCTCGCGAAGAGAAGCTATGTCTAAGAAGCACATGTTCTCACCGAGGGTCTCCTTCCACTCGAGCCACACAGCGCTCGGTATACGTCCTTTTCGGAATGCGCCGTTCTTCAAATCTTCGCCGGTCATTTCACCGAAGGTACGGGTGTCCAGAATAACGACGTTGGGATCATCCACCGCTGCGATCACATCTTCGAGGGTTGCGATCCGATGCGAGTTGGGCTGGCCGGTGAAGCGGAACTCAACGGGGGTGACTGTGGGAACCTCAACGGTGGTTTCAAAACCTGCGGCCTCCCATGCCACGATACCGCCGTCGATGAGCTTAATATTTCGGAAACCATTCATATCGAGCTGCCACCACATCCGGGCAGCGTCGTAATCGCCCTTGGCGTCGTACGCAAAAATAGTCGTATTCGGTCCAACGCCCAAATTTCCGAGCAGGGCCTCCAGTTGTTCACGGCTTCCCCGCATTCCCCCGAAGGGATACACGTCTGATTCTGCGCTGTAATCACCGCGAAAAATATTCTGGGCGCCGGGGATATGACCGAGGGCGTAATCCGCAGCTTTGCGGATATCCAGAATAACAATATCGTCCATAGCGGCGATCATGGTCCGGGCAGTCTGTACGCTGAGAATGTTACCGCTGTCGACATACGAATCGATTCGGATCTCCGCCATATCCATATCTTCCTGGGAGATCACGATCTCCTGGGATGAAAACACGGTGAAGCCAAGGGTAGTCAAAAGCGCGACCACCAGTACGGAAAGAATAGCAACTGCTTTCTTCATTATTATGCTCCTTTGCCCCGGTCGGGGGCCGGTAAACCCGGGTAACCCGGGCGGTTTCTGGTTTTTCCATCCTCCGGAATCAGAGTTCCGGAGTTTTGGTTCGCTTATGCTGCCGGCTATGGGCCTTGCCTGCGTGGTTCAGGGCCTGTTTTGCCTTGTATCGATTCATCCACGGTCCTACGGGTCCATTAGGGGTTCCCACGAAATCTCCGCTGCCAGTTTTTACCGGCTCGAAGACTAAATCGAGGATGTGGGCCGATTGCTTTCCACCCTTTACCATGGATTCCCTGCACGCTGCACAGTAGGTGACCATTGAATCACTTTGCACTTCCGCCGTTCGTCGGGACATAACCCGCCCTGCGAGTTCGGGATTTGCGGGAACAACCATGCCGCCGAAACCGCAGCAACGCGTGGTTTCCCGGGTGTGCGGCGGTTCCTCGGTCTGGTATCCCAGTTCGTCGAGGATCCAGCGGATTCCGTCATGAATCTCTGTTTTGTCTCTGGTCGAGCAGCTATCATGGATGGCAAAGGTCAAGGGGCTTTCGCCTCCCTTACCGACAGTTCCCTCGGGCATGCCGATCTCAGGCATAATTTCCCACAGGGACTTGACCGTCTGATTCGGGCTGTATTGACTCATGGTAAGGAAACAGCTCTGGCAGGCTACGATTATTTCATCAGCGCCGAGCTTGTCGATCTCCGCCTGGAGTTCCGCATAACGCTCCTTGAATTGGGAAGCCTGACCGAGAGCCTTCGTGGGCTTGCCGCAGCATTTGAGTATTGCGCCGGTGTTGCCAAGGCGGTCCTGGAGATGGGAGAATATTTTTCCCACGGCCTGAGGATTGTGACTTGGCAGGGAACAGCCGGGAATAAATACCCGCTTGGTCACGCCTTCTGGAGCGGCCACGGTTGTATTAAACGCCTTTGAGAAGCCCAGGGCTTGGTGCATGTCGATAACGCCGTGGCCCTTCATGGGACTCTTACCCCTGTTATTGCTGACCATCTCCACGCGCATGCCGCCGAAAATGCCCTGCATATCAAATTCCTGGGGACAGGAGATGGTGCACTGCTTGCACATGTTACAGCTATAGGGGATCAACGGATCCACATCATCCTGAGCCTGCAGCATGTCTTCGAACAGCTCTTTGGGACACTCGGTAAAATCCGAAAGCATTTCGCACTCTTTTACGCATTTGAGGCATTCACATGACAAACATCCGCCTGCTTCGATTCTGGCCTGTTCTTCGGTAAGTCCCATGTCGTACTGTTCGAAATTACTAACCCTCAGCTCGGGACTGAGCTTTTTCGTTTCCGCCCGGGCCCGCTTGGTCGCATCAAGGGGAACTTCGGTTTTTAATCCGCTTTCATAGGCCCGTTCCCGGTGATCCCGGCCGGAGCGCAGATTGTTGCCATCGAACATGCGAATGAGGGTTTCGGCTGCCTTTCTGCCTTCCGCCATGGCCTCGACCGCGATGACCGAGTGTCCCGACGCATCGCCGGCAACGAGGACTCGTGGGTCCTTAGTCTGAAGAGTGAGGTCATCAACCGCAAAACGGCCGCCCCGACCGCTCTTCAAATCAGGGGCAATCTGGGATTGGGTCGACTGACCAACCGCAAAAATCACCGAATCAGTTTTGATTTCTATGACGTTTCGCTCGTCGTATTGGGGATTAAAGGCGCCGTTGTCGTCAAAGACCCTGGTGCAGCGCTGAAAGCTGATCGAGTTCACCCGCTCATCACCGTCGATGGCAATCGCAGAGCGGCCGTATACTATGTGCACGCCCTCCTCTGCAGCTTCGATGAGTTCCCAATCATGGGCAGGAGCGCTTTCCATGTCGGACTCCAGCATTACCAGGTGAACTTCAGCTCCCAGACGCCGAGCGCTCCGTGCTGCGTCCACCGCAACATTCCCCCCCCCGATTACTGTAGTGACCATTCCGAGGTCATCAAAAGACTCATTAATGCTAACAGTTCTCAGGAATTCAACAGCATCGGTGACTCCGGGGAGTTCATGACCGGGAACCGGTATTATGACTCCCTGGTGAGCGCCAATGGCAATGATGGTCGCATCGAAGTCAGACCGCAACTTTTCAAATGGAATATCGTTACCGATATCGACGCCGAGCTTAAACTCCACTCCCAGCTTTTCGAGAATGGAATATTCAAAATCGATAATGTGACGTGGCAAGCGATAGGCCGGGATACCCACCCTCATCATTCCACCGAACCGGTCCAGCCGGTCGAATACCGTAACGGAAAACCCTTCCCGGGCTAAATCAAATGCCGCTTGTGCTCCCGCCGGGCCTGCGCCGATGATCGCAATGCTTTCTGGGCGCTTTGCCCGCCGGGAGAGGTCCCATGCGTCAGCCGTATCATAATTATCTGCGACGAAGCGTTTCAGGTTCGCGATTGACATGGCAGTGCCTATATCATTGCGCTTGCAGGCGGCTTCACAGGGATGAGCACATATCCGTCCCAAAGTTGCAGGGAGAAAGAGCTTCTCTCTGATAAGCTCGATCGCCTCATCAAAACGGCCCTCACCGATCAGATTGACGTAGCCTTTTATATCCGTATGCATCGGACAAGCAGCACTACAATAAGCAGGCTCATGGCCGAGGCAGTTATCGACGATTTCACGCATTTTTGTATTCAGGGTTTGATTCATACCAACTCCTATATGTGAATAAATCAACAATATAAAACTGATTGCCGTTTTTATGTGACTATGTTCACATTATATTCGAAAGGTGGGTATGTCAAGAAATTAATATCGATAATTTAATATTTATTTTATTATATGTTTTTGGATGAAATCTGCCATGCGATGGGCATTTTGGACGTGACCTTAATTAGTTGTGCTCTTCAGGAATAATGTGATTCAACCAGTTACGTTGATCGACACCGGTATCCGGAGGCAGCAAATCATCCATGAGAAGCATGACCCATCCATGGAGGGAAGCGAATAGAGAAAGCACATGAGGAAGGGGGTCCTTGGCTTCGGGGTGAAGCTGACGTACCAGACGGACCATTACGGAGAACGCCCTTTGGGCGTTAATTCGGCATCGTTCGGAATGCAGGCTGTTTCCCAGTTTGGAAAACATTAGCCGATACCTTTCTGGTCTGTTCAATGCGAAATCACCAAAAATGCGGTAGATTTCTTTTATCTTATCGTCGCCGGTCAATCCCGACATGCGCTTTTCTTCATTTTCAAGATAATCGGCAAAAAGGCTGTAGCCCTCCGCAGCCAGGGCGACGAGCAAATCGCGTTTTGATGCAAAATGGCGATACGGAGCCGCCTTTGATACCCCAAGCGATTCCGCAAGGCTTCGCAGACTTAACTCCTCCAGCCCCACCTCTTCAAGGGATTCCATTGCCGCATCAATGAGCGACTGTCTTAAATTACCGTGGTGATATGACATCGCCACAGGATATCGCCCAGCGATGAAAATAACAAGGATATTTGTAAACATCGCCAACAATGTTGACATCGCCAACTTTGCCGGGTATAGTGTCAATGTTGGCAACGCCAACAAATACCTATTTTTGGGAGACGGTTATGATAGATACAGTCATATTCGGGACAGGTCCGGTTGGGCTCCATACGGCAAAGCATTTTCTCGCGCAGAGGGAGGGTGAGACTCTCCGTCTGGTAAACCGGAGCGGAACACTACATGATGAACGTACGTCTCTCTTCTCGAAAGATGAACGTGCCAGAATTGAACTGGCCAAGGCAGACGCCACAGATCTCCGCCAAACGGCAGCAGCAGCCAAAGGCGCCCAGTACATTTTTCATTGCATCAATCCATTGTATCACCAATGGAGCCAAATACTCCCGAAAGTACAGGAGAATCTCATCCATGCCGCAGTAGAGAATAATGCCGTCCTGTCTGTCAGCGAGAATCTATATATGTACTCCAGAAATTCTATTCCTATAGATGAGAAAACCCCGTTAAACCCTCCCAGCAAAAAAGGACAAATCAGATTGGTGCTGCATAATCAACTCGTCTCAGCAGGAAAAAACCAGGGGCTTACATGGGTAAGCATCCGGGCCTCGGACTTTTACGGTCCGGGAGCAACCGATCAATCGGTGTTCGGAACAAAGTATTTTCTCGACCCTCTCTATTCCGGGCGGAAAATCATGCAAATGGGCAATCCTGACAAACTTCACAGCTATACCTACGTCGGGGATTTCGGGCGGGCATTGGCATATGCAGCTCAAAACGAAGCAATGCACGGCAAACCATGGATCGTTGCGAACAACGAAACAACCAGCACCTCCCAATTGTCGGACAGGTTTATGTTAATTTCCGGTAAGACAACAACACGCGGAAGGCTTTCCCGAGCCGTGATACGATTTGCCGGCATAGTTAATCCGGTAATTCGAGAAATCCCGGAAATGCTCTATCAGAAAGAAAATGATTATGTTGTTTCCGGCGCTATGTTCGAGAAGCACAGCGGACTACAACCAACGCCGATAGAAGAGGGAATCAGACAAACAATTGCCTGGTATGAAAATGTACGCGGGATAAACAGGAAAGCAAAAGCTGATTTCACAGAATAGTCAATAATAGGATCCACATCGAGCAGTTATAATAATCCGAATGGATACATAGCCAATGAGCACGGTCGTCGCCCTGGTCGCTGGCTGCGCAAGCTGCCCGGGCAAGCGGCCAGCCAGGGACCTCTATATTCAAAACCCACGCGCCTAGGACGGTCGGTTTTAAATGAAAAAAGCCTTCTCCCGGCCTTCTGCGAAGCCCGCTCGATTCCGCACAATACTGCGCATTGTGCTCGAGGCAAGCCAGGCTTTTTTTATGCCCACCGTGTGGGCATAAAAAAAGCCTGGCGACTCACTCGGGTGAGCCTTCGCTCACCCTCGTCGACGTGGTGTCGTTCGCTATGCTCCCGAACCACTTGCACGGTCGTCGGTAAGCGTCAATTTACCAGGCCCTGCACAGCCTGAGCCTGAAATGAAATAATTCTTCCACCTGGAGGAATTATGGATGCGAAGATTGAACAGTGGCAAGAGGTCATTAGCCAGTGGCGGGAAAGCGGACAGACGCAGAAAGAGTTCTGTCGGGCCCGGGATATCAAGCTTTCAACCCTGCATTACTGGATGAAGCGGCTAAAAAAGGCTTCGGCCGCCCAAGCAGCGCTACCCGAGTTGGTCCGAATCACGCCACCTGCCACCTCAGACTGTTCGACGGAAATCATCATCGAGATCGATCGGCGGTTTCGCATTCTGTTGGCAGATGGAATCTCCTCCGCCCGCCTGCGGGAAGTACTGGCGGCTTTTGTATGATGCTGGATCTCACCGGATTGGAAATCTATGTCCGCCCGGGGGTAACGGACATGCGCAAACAGGTGAATGGTCTGTCTGTTATTGTTGAACAGCAGATGAACCGGTCGGCGATGTCAGGCTCCCTGTTCCTGTTCTGCAACCGGGACCGTCGGTTGATCAAATGCGTGTACTGGGACCGCAACGGATTCTGTCTATGGCTCAAGCGTCTGGAAAAGGACCGCTTTCCCTGGCCGAACACCGAGGAGCAGGCCCGGCAGATCACTGTGGGCGAACTCAAGATGTTGCTCGATGGCATTGATTTTTGGCACGCCCACAAAGCAGTTCAGTATGCCGAATGCAACTAATCCTCTTCCATCGATTAATCCCTTTATGCTAGAATTTCACCCATGCTGAGTGCGGCGGAGATTGAACAGTTACCCGAGGAAGTCCAGGCTCACATAGTCGCACTCGGTTCCAGAATTTCAGAGCAGGAACTGGAAATCGAAGACCTTCAGGAACAGCTCAAGCTGGCCCGGTTCCGGAAGTTTGCCCGAAGCAGTGAATCAGCTGAAGAGCTGCTGCAGGCCATGCTCTTTGAGGAACGGGAGATTCAGTCAACACCGCCCGATGAGCCGGAAACCGACAGTTCTCTCACCACGGTCACCTCACATACGCGGAAGAAGCGGGGGCGAAAGCCTTTATCCGATGACCTTCCCAGGGTCGATGTGATCCACGACATCTCAGAAGACCAGAAACGCTGCGCCTGCGGGCACGAGCTTTCCAAAATTGACGAAGAAGTCAGCGAAAAACTGAAAACCATCCCCGAGCAGTTTTTCGTCGAACGGCATATCAGGCCCAAGTACGCCTGCCGGAACTGCGAGGGTTCCGGGGATGAAGACAAACCGGTGTTCCGCATTGCGCCGGTTCCGCCGTCCATCATCCCCAAGAGCATTGCGACCCCGGAGCTTCTGGCCTTCATTATTCAGAATAAATTCGTCGATCACCTGCCGTACTACCGCCAGGAAAAGCGCTTTGAGCGGGTTGGGGCTAGGATCAGCCGGCAGGACATGTCCAATTGGCAGCAGAAGGCGTATCAGGCATTGAAGCCGCTGAAGGATCTGCTCAAACAGCAGTTAGAATCCGGCCCAGTCATTCAAATGGATGAAACAACCGTTCAGGTTATGAACGAGCCGGAGAAATCCAACACCAGCAAGTCCTATATGTGGCTTGCCCGGGGAGGTCCGCCTGGGAAACCGGTGGTGGATTATGCCTACCACCGAAGCCGCGGATCGGAGTATGCGAAAGCCTATCTCTCAGGTTTTTCAGGCTACCTGCAAACCGATGGCTATGTGGGGTATGAAACGACATTGAAGGACCGGCCTGACATTATTCACGTGGGGTGTATGGCCCATGTCCGCCGGAAATTCTTTGAAGCGGGCAAATCCTCAAAGAAAGCCGGAAGCGCTCATGAGGCCATATCGAAGATCGCCGAGTTCTACCGCATTGAGAAAGAGCTGCGTAGCCAAAACCTGAGTGATGATGAGTTTGCCCAGAAGCGCAAAGCCCGCATTGCCCCGGTAGCAGAGAGATTCAAAGCCTGGCTCGAAAAGAAAGCGCTAAGCGTTCGTCCATCAAGCGCTGTCGGGCAGGCGGTGACCTACGCCCTGTCGCAATGGGATAAGGTCATGAAATATGTAGAGAGTCCGCATCTGACCCCGGACAACAATGGCGCGGAGAATGCAATCCGTCCTTTTGTTCTCGGCCGAAAGAACTGGCTGTTCTCGGGAAGCCCGGGAGGCGCTGAAAGCTCCTGTTTTATGTTTTCGCTTATCGAGACAGCCCGACAGAACGGACTGAATCCCTATGGGTATCTGGTGCATGTCTTCACCAAAGCGCCAGAGATTGGGGATTCCGGGAACTGGGAAGATCTGCTGCCCTGGAACATCAAAGACGAATTACTGGAGCTGAAGTCAATCGTGCAGGCTTAAATTGACGCTTACGGTCGTCGCCAGGGACCTCTATATTTAAAACCCACGCGCCTAAGGCGGTGGGTTTTAAATAAAAAAAGCCTTCTTGCGCATCCTTCGGATGCGCTGCGACTGGTACATTGCTAGGCAATGTACACGGGTACCCAGGCTTTTTTTATGCCCACCGTGTGGGCATAAAAAAAGCCTGGCGACGACCTACTCTCCCACGGCTTGAACCGCAGTACCATCGGCGCTGAAGGGCTTAACTTCCGTGTTCGGAATGGGAACGGGTGGGACCCCTTCGCTATAGTCACCAGGCAAATTTTCATTTGCTTATATCTTCGAAGCAGCCTAAGCGGCCTTGAAGACTATACCGCCTGCGGCTATTGGACACAGAAGTCCACCCGGCCGCGGGCTCATAGAGTGGGTGTTCCAATTTATTTCTTCAAACATAATTTGGAACTTGATGCGTTTCACGCGCCGCTCGGTGTCGTTCCTCGGCACATTGTGCCTGTGGTACGAACCCGTTAGCGCTGCGATACGCATAAGTTAGAAAAACGATCTGATAGTCGGCGCGTTATGCGCCGTTTTCGCTAATAAGTAATCACCGAAAAATATGGTCAAGCCTCACGGGCGATTAGTACTGGTCAGCTGAACATGTTACCATGCTTATACTTCCAGCCTATCAACCTGGTAGTCTTCCAGGGCCCTTTAGCTATCTTAAAGATAGAGGGATATTTCATCTTGAGGAGGGCTTCCCACTTAGATGCCTTCAGCGGTTATCCCCTCCAGACGTAGCTACCCAGCGCTTACCGTTGGCACGATAACTGGTACACCAGAGGTCTGTCCACATCGGTCCTCTCGTACTAAATGCAGCTCCTCTCAAATATCCAACGCCCGTGGCAGATAGGGACCGAACTGTCTCGCGACGTTCTGAACCCAGCTCGCGTACCGCTTTAATTGGCGAACAGCCAAACCCTTGGGACCTGCTCCAGCCCCAGGATGCGATGAGCCGACATCGAGGTGCCAAACCCTTCCGTCGATGTGAACTCTTGGGAAGGATCAGCCTGTTATCCCCGGAGTACCTTTTGTCCGTTAAGTGACCGCGCTTCCACTCGCCACGGCCAGATCACTAAGACCTACTTTCGTACCTGCTCGACGTGTTTGTCTCGCAGTCAAGCTCCCTTATGCCTTTACACTTACACGCTGATTTCCAACCAGCGCAAGGGAACCTTCGCGCGCCTCCGTTACACTTTGGGAGGCGACCGCCCCAGTCAAACTGCCCACCTGACACTGTCCTCTGACCCGCTTCAGGGCCACAGTTAGAATCCTAATCAGCCAAGGGAGGTATTTCACCAACGGCTCCACCCATACTGGCGTACAGGTTTCAAAGCCTCCCTCCTATCCTACACATGACGGACCAAGATTCAGTGCCAAGCTGCAGTAAAGGTTCACGGGGTCTTTCCGTCTAACCACGGGTAATCGGCATCTTCACCGATACTTCAATTTCACCGAGTCTCACGTTGAGACAGCGCAAAAGTCGTTACACCATTCGTGCGGGTCGGAACTTACCCGACAAGGAATTTCGCTACCTTAGGACCGTTATAGTTACGGCCGCCGTTTACCGGGGCTTCAATTCACAGCTTCGCTTACGCTAACCGCTCCTCTTAACCTTCCGGCACCGGGCAGGTGTCAGTCCCTATACGTCATCTTACGATTTCGCAGAGACCTGTGTTTTTGGTAAACAGTCGCTTTTGCCGATTCTCTGCAACCTCCGTTAAACTTTGACATCCAACAGAGGCCATACTTCTCCCGAAGTTACGTATGTATTTTGCCGAGTTCCTTAACGTGAGTTCTCTCGCGCGCCTTAGAATATTCATCTCACCCACCTGTGTCGGTTTTCGGTACGGTCTCGCAATGCCTAACCTTAGAGAGTATTTCTTGGCACCTTGACTACACCCGCTTCGCTTTGCCGTAGCTCCACTCGCTTTCGCAGCTCACCTCATCCGGCGGATTTGCCTACCAGACTCAACAGCTTACATGCTTGGACCGGGACAACCATCGCCCGGCCGGGCTTCACCTCATGCGTCTTCCCTTCGAAACACTGCGAGGTACGGGAATATTAACCCGTTTCCCATCGACTACGCCTTTCGGCCTCGCCTTAGGAGCCGACTAACCCTAAGCAGACGACCTTTACTTAGGAAACCTTGGGTTTTCGGCGGACAGGGATCTCACCCGTCTTTTCGTTACTCATGCCTGCATTCTCACTTCTCTTAGCTCCAGCATGCCTTACAGCACACCTTCAGCGCCATCGAGAACGTTCACCTACCAATCTTACGATT